>NZ_CP170991.1:152500-3862500 GCF_043099735.1 Nostoc sp. C117 | reverse complement strand
TTGCCAAGATTAATTTGTAAAATAGTAATTCTTTTTTTCGTTAAGGGAGAATTTACTCTGTGTTTGAATTTAGTGACAGATGTATCTAGTATATTTATTGGTTGAGTTTCCATTATTTACTAATCCTTGAATATGGACATTAATATTTTTATTTTTGCAATAATCTGTAAACTATTCCACTAATAATTGCGGCAATAGGTAAAGTTAAAATCCACGATAGTACTATCTGATAAAAAGCACGCATATTACATTTTTTATTAATCAATCCAACTCCAAAAATAGAACTAACTGAAACGTAAGTATTGGAAAGAGGAAGTCCAAACTGACTAGCTGTAATAACTAGAAATCCGGTTACTAGATTTGCCGATAAACCTTGAATCTGATTTATTGAGGTAATTTTTTCACTCATAGTTACTGCAACTTTTTGGGAGTTGAGTAAACCACCAAGTGCCATTGCGATCGCTATGGTGCTCATTGCTCCTTGAATTGAAAAATAGTCAATAATTAAAATGAGTGATGTAATCTTCGGAGTATAATTGAATCCTCTAGTAAAACTAATAATTCCAGCGCTGATAAAATGACAGACATAAATCATTTTCTGGTTAATTAGTAGGTTGAATTTTGAATTAATATACTTAGATAAACTGTAAATTCCTGCTCCCAAGAAAATAGCAATCATTGGACTAAGTAATAAAGGCAAAATAAAGGAAGTTCCCAAAGTTGCAAAATTAACCTTCAGCCCGCTAGTTATTAATCCAGCACCAAGAATAGCACCTATTAAACAGTGAGTTGTAGAAATAGGAAATCCCATCAAGGTGGCGATGAGTACAGTTAAAGCCGCAGCGATCGCCACTGCTAAATGAAACTCTGGTGCATTGGCGATCGCGTTTGACACTAGTCCTTGTCCAGAAAATTTTTTAATTAGTCCGCTTGTTAAAAAAGTTGCGGCTACTGCACCAGCAAAAGTTGTAAAAGTTGCCCACAAAATTGCTGTTTGATAACTACTTATTCGGCTACCAAATAGAGTTGCTACACCTTTAAAGTTATCATTTGCACCATTAGAATATGCTAAAAAAAGAGTAACTAAAAATATACTAATTAGTAACATTTTGGATTTTAATAAGTAAGAAACAAGAATCCAGAATCCAGAATGCAATTGGTAAAATATTGAAATTGTGCATTCCTTTGCCAATCGCACAGAATTATTCTGAATTCTTACTCATGAAATTTAAATTATTTTCTGAAAAAATTAACAGCAACCACCACCGCTATAATGCCAAGTAGAATCGGTAATAATTATTTCTGATGGCTTTATAGCTCCAAGCTTAGCAGCAGTTTTATCACACACAGATGCGGGAATTCCTCGTTGAAGTAGATGACCGGCTAAATCATCAAATAAAGGTTCATAACCAGCATAAATTGCTGTTTTACCCGTAAAAATACAAGGACCATCTTCTGGAATAGCAACCTTACAAGAAACAGAATCCAAGCTTTCTAAAAGTAGGTTTTCTTCCAAATTATAAGTCTGGATATCTAGTAGACGATAAGGACGACGGGCACGAATTTCAACTTGACCAAAGCCGGCATTTGTAATCCGTTCAATATACTCTTGATATATGAGTGCGCCGGATAAACACATAGCTCTTAGTCGATGATCTTGTTGAAGATGGGCTGGAATTGGATGAGTAGCAATTGGATCGCTCATTTGCAAGCGTCCACCTGGTTTTAATACCCGATATGCTTCTTTTAAAGCACGAGTTAAATCTTCCGGTTCAAAGATGTTGAAAAGGCAGTTCTGGGCCACAATATCGATGCTAGCATCAGCAACGGGTAAATTAAAAGCATCGCCGTCCCTGATTTCTACAAAACTGGTGTCAAACCAGGGGTTTTCTTGAGCAGCAATTTCTAGGTTCTGTGCAGCGGCTTCTCGCATAGCCGTAACCGGTTCAACGGCAATTACGGCAGCTAGATGGCGCGAAAAATAAGCGAATTGCAATGCTTCTAACCCACCACCAACACCGACATATAGCACAGTGGGTTGGTTTCCAAGTTCGGTAGGGTGAACAGTAGTGCCACAGCCATAGTTCATTTCCTGCATTGGTAAAGGAATTTTTAATCCTGGTAATTGCAGGGGTGTACTTTGCACGCAACAAAGACCAACTTGGGGGGTTTGGGCAACTTCCCGGTAAAATTCTGCCGCTGTTTCTAGATAGGTCATACCAGTTGAGATTTTGGATTTTAGATAATCACAGCTTTGTGCATCGTAGTATAGTTAACTCTGAACTGCATGAGTTTTTGCTGAGATTGCCAAAAAATACAAATTTTCTTATGGTAGATGTATTTGTAGTTTTAGCGTTATTTAACATTGGAGAGTAAAAAATAGGGACTTTCTAAAATATCTGCGCCGTCTGTTTGATGTCTTCTTCGCAGGTGAGTGCGGAATGTGGCTAATAACTCATCAATGCTGAAGGGTTTAAGTACGTAATCGTCAGCACCAGGCTTAATACCTGCAATGCGATCGCTCACTTTATTTTTGATGGTTCGTTAATAAGATTATCGGCATTCGATCGCCAATACTTCGCAGGCGGTGGCAAATTTCCAACCCTAGCAAACCAAGCAACATCCACTCTAAAATAATTAAATCCAGATGAAACTTCCCTGGTGTGGTAAGTGTAGTTAATCTATCGTAAGTAATATTAATGATTTTAGCAGGGTATGGTAAGCAACAATCCAGTAGTGAAACCATTTAGCAAGGTGTCAACTACAAAATACCCAGACATCTAATTGAGTGTACGCTAGCTTAGTATAAATATGAGCAAGTAACAACCGTAAGTCTGCAATTCACGATAACTGCTCGATTAAATAACAATTCAAGTGACTATTAGCAATAAGCTGTGATATCTTCACCACATTCATCGGCAAGATAACAGAGCGCTCTAAAACGCAATCCAACTACTTCCTCGTACAGAGGATTTAATTTACACATTGGTGGAATATGAAATAGCTTGCGACCAAACAAAGTGATTTCCCGTTCAAATGGACACTGAGCAGGAATAGCTTTGCAGAGGAAATGGGCAAATTTCGAGTTATGAATTTCTATTGACTCCAACCACTCGCGGACTGGGTACAGTGGATCTTTGTGTAACTGGACTTGAATAAAGCTTGACATAATTCCTATCCTTTATATTTTTAAAATAGATTGGGTTGGTTGTATTTGAACCTCTAAGAATAGATACGGTCTACTGTTATAGTTTTATGCAGCGATCGTTAGTTTTTTGGTTTTCTATAGAGATCTCATCAGTCTCTAGGACACTTTTAAATACACATTCAAGTACCAAAATTCCGGATAATTTGCCAAGGTGAGCATAAGTATTTTGCTAAAGGTTAAGCTAGATATTGCTGGACTGGAAAGGTATACGTAACTAACTTCTTGGAGGCGCAGCCACTTACCCAAAAAAGCATTCTGCTTCAGGGAAACTGCGAAAACTAATGGATAATGACTTTTTTAGTAACAAAAAGTTCCTTTTTGATCTCTGGGCATCAAGCTACGATTGGCTTTTTCCTTCAGTGTTTTATCAAGCTGTTCAAAAACGGTTGCTAGAATACGTCGATTTACCAGAGCGATCGTCGAATGTACTCGATATCGGCTGTGGTACTGGACGCTTACTTGAGCGTCTTGCTACTCAGTTTCCCGAACTGCGGGGCACTGGATTGGATTTATCTACTAATATGTTACGGATGGCAAGACTCAGCAATCGCCACCATCCCCGTTTAATTTTTATTGAGGGCAAAGCTGAGTCTCTTCCCTTTGCTAATGGTCAGTTTGATGCTGTTTTCAGCACTATCAGCTTTTTGCACTATTTGGAACCTCAACAAGTAATTAGTGAAATAGCACGGGTACTTTCTCCTGGCGGACGCTTTTATTTGGTTGATATTACTTCTAATAAAGAGGTAGAACCTCAACTATTGCCAATTTCTCCCCGTGGAATTCGACTCTACAGTCCTAATCAACGTCAACTTCTAGGTTCCTCTGCTGGCCTATTGTGTTTGAGTCACCATTATTTACTAGGGTTTGTTTTGCTAACGATTTTTGCTAAACCTTAGACTTGAAAGTATGGTCAGAATACAATTAAAAATCAAAAAATAGTTACAATGAATGATCTCATTATTTAGTGATATCGATTTCTACGGAACGCGAAGCCCTAACAATCCGTTTTCCATTTGACCTCCTTGCTAAGACCAGGAAACTCAGGAAAGACAGCGAATCATTATAATGCTAATGCTTCGTCAATTGTTCTGAATTTAGATGAACTGAAATAATTTAGCTTGTAGAAATAATGTGGTGCGTTACACTCCCATAACGCACCCAATAAATCAATCTCTAAATTTCAACATTCAAAATACGCACTAAAAAAGCCCATTTATCGGCAGCTTCCTCGATAATTTTAGCTGTGGGTTTACCTGCACCATGTCCTGCTTTCGTCTCAATTCTAATTAGCACTGGCGTATCACCTGCGTGATTTGCTTGCAAAGCTGCGGCAAATTTGAAACTATGAGCAGGAACAACGCGATCGTCATGATCGGCTGTGGTAATTAAGGTTGCTGGGTAAGCTGTATTTGGTTTGATGCTATGCAATGGTGAATAGGCGTACAGCGCTGGAAACTCTTCTGGATTATCTGCTGAACCATATTCAGAAGTCCAAGCCCAGCCGATGGTAAATTTGTGGAATCGCAACATATCCATAACACCGACTGCTGGTAAAGCTGCACCAAACAAGTCGGGACGCTGCGTCATACAAGCACCCACCAATAAACCGCCATTACTACCACCTGCGATCGCCAGTTTATCACTTTTAGTATACTTGTTAGCAATTAACCACTCACCTGCGGCAATAAAATCATCGAAGACATTCTGTTTTTTATCCTTCATTCCTGCTTGATGCCATTCTTCTCCATATTCGCCACCACCACGTAAGTTTGGCATTGCATATACACCACCCATTTCCATCCATACTAAGAGACTCACAGAAAAGCCAGGTGTCATCGAGACATTAAAACCACCATAAGCATAAAGATAAGTAGGATTAGTTCCATCCAATTTAATGCCCTTTTTATGGGTAATAAACATTGGCACTCTAGTACCATCTTTGCTGTGATAAAAGACTTGTTTTGTCTCGTAATCATCATGATTAAAATCTACCTTTGGCTCACGAAAAACCTCACTTTTTCCCGTTACTATGTCATAACGATAAATAGTGCCTGGTATGGTAAAGCTGGTAAAACTATAAAAAGTTTCAGTATCATAACGCTTACCACCAAAGCCACCGACTGAACCGAGTCCGGGTAATTCTACCTCGTGGATAAATTCACCCTTGAGGTCAAAAATTTTGATTTGGCTGTGAGCGTCTTTCAGATAATCAACTACAAATTGATTGTTGAGTATACCTACACTTTCCAACGTTTCTGCTGACTGAGCAATAATTTCTTGCCAATTTTCTCTTGCAGGTTGTTTGGTATCAATAGCAATAAGTCGTCCCCGTGGTGCATTTAAATCGGTGCGAAAATAAAAGACACTATTATCATTATCTATCAAGCTGTAATCTGCTTCAAACTGGTTAATTAGTTCTAAAACTTCAGCATTAGGATTAGTCAAGTCTTTGTAGAAAACTAAATTTTTGGAATCAGTCCCCAACCAAACTGAAATTATTAGATAATGTCCATCTTCAGTAACGTCACCACTAAAACCCCATTCTTTTTGATCGGGACGATGGTAAATTAGTATATCTTCTGATTGGGGTTTACCAACTTGATGATAGTAGAGTTTTTGATAATAGTTAACATCTTCTAATCGAGTTTTTTCATTTGGTTCATCGTAGCGACTGTAGAAAAAACCTTGACGATCGTGTGTCCAAGATGCGCCAGAAAATTTAATCCACTTCAAGAGGTCTTGCAAATCTTCACCTGTTTCAACATCTCTGACTTTCCACTCTTGCCAATCAGAACCAGAGGCAGATAAACCATATGCTAAAAGTTTACCATCTTCACTAATGGACAATCCCGAAAGTGCAACAGTACCATCTTCTGAGAGTTTATTGGGGTCGAGTAAAACTCTAGGCTCATCGTCGAGGGATTTCAGGGTGTAAAGGACGCTTTGATTTTGCAGTCCATCATTTTTAAAATAAAAGTACTGTTCACCTTCTTTAAAGGGAATACTGTATTTTTCGTAATCCCAAAGTTTTGTGAGACGTTGTTTAATTTTTTCCCTAGAAGGAATTTCACTCAGGTAGCCAAAAGTAACTTGATTTTGTGCCTCAATCCAAGTCCTTGTTTGTTCGGAGTCAGGATCTTCTAACCAACGGTAAGGGTCTGCAACTAAAGTACTGTGATAATTATCGACTTGATTAATTTTGTTGCTGGGTGGGTAGCTGAGAGATCTTTCAGGCGAGGGCATAATATCAGGGTAAAATTACTATTTTACATACTACAAAAATAAACCCAATATCTAGAGTATGTACTAGTAAAACAAGGCTACAGTAAAAAGTAAAAGTGCAGAATGTAGGTTGATTTACCGCAGACGATCGCCCAAAAACGCACGAAATAACTCACAGGCGAGACTTGCCTGAAAACCATGCACATGCACCAACCCCATCTTGTGTAGCTGGGATGCTTGCACAGCCTCGCAATCTACAGGACTTGATTGCCGAACAATTTCTGTCAAGCATGGCAATAAATTGGGATAACGTTGCAGATTTGACCATTGTTGTTCTAAATGGTCTGCATAGATGGCGGTGGCGATCGCAGAATTTTCTAAGAGTTGTTCCAGGGTTATTGTCTGCTGATGTAGATAGTAAAATGCCAGTTGCAACCGATAGGGATGTCCTCCCAACAGAGCGATCGCTTTCTGCATCTGTTGTACGGTCATTTCCTCTCCCCACCGATTTGCTAATTCCTGTATCTGATTTGGCGTAAACTCAGGTAACTCAATAACCAGCCCAGTATTCAAGAAGGATTGATTGATCGCAACGTTCATCAAGATTTCCGTAGAATAAACTGTCACCAATCGGAAATTGTGCCAAGGATTGCTGTCTGCAACCCTTGCTTTGGCTTGCTCAGACCAAGTTCGCAAAAGTAGAAGAAATTCACGGGTAATGTCGGGGTAGGCAAAAAGCTCGCTAAGTTCATCAATCGCAATGACGAGGGGGTAATCAAGGTTAGCTAAGATAACATCCTCAAAGTAGTCTGTAGCGTTCGATTTGCTACCCAAGGAGTTATCCCAAAAATTGGCGATGCTTAGATTGGGCTGCGCCAACGCGTTCGTTAAGCCTAGCACAGAACCATTGCAGGAAGCGTTCTAGGTTCTGTAAAATCTCGTCGTTGGCAAGTTGCAAGCTCACGGAAACAGTTTTATATCCAAGATTTTTAGAGTAAGCCAGAATACGGGTCATTAGAGAGGTTTTGCCCATTTGCTTGGGGGCGCGGATGTTAATCGACGCACCCGATTGCTGGATGGCTTCGTAACAGAGCGATTCGAGGATAGGACGATCAATATATAAGGCTGAATCCAGAAGCATCTGTCCTCCTGGTGGGGTGAAGGGATGAGGTTGCAGATTGTCTTGGGGTCGTTCCATTTTGTGAGTTTGAAGGGTATTGTTGCGATGCCTACGGCTGGCTACGCCTAAGCGGAGCGTCTCTAACGGAGAATCGCAGATTGGTTTGATGGTCAAGCAGATTTCAGCAGGAGACATTGAGCTAATCTCAGCAAGATTGTCTTGTTCAGGTAACAAATAGAGATAATCGTCTTTTAACAAGGTCAGATTAAAGGCATTGAAACAGCACTCCAAGGTTCGCTTATCAACTCCTATTAAGCCAGTAAAGACCTTGCTGATGGTATTAGGAGTTAAGCCCGTTTTCTCACTCAGGTCTTCAAGAGTGCATCGCTTAAAGTTTTGCTGAATTTCTATCTCAGCTTTTGCTTGATTGAGTTTTCTGAAACCTTGAGAAGTCAAAATTGTACCCCGCCGCCGTAGATGATTTTTCGATTGTAATTGCATTTCTTACTCTAATTAAAGTATAAAAATGTGTTTAGTAATCGGCTTACTAAGTCTAACTAAATAGATGACTGATGTACTTGAAAAATTTATGCAATATCGGTAAAAATTTACAGCTGAAATCCCGAAAAGCTTATCCTTAAAGGCTTTTGTATGGGAATTTATTTAATAAAATGAAGTATATTTGTTAACTTTGTATTTTATCCAAAGTTAATAACTAAGTTAATTAATAGGTACGAAAAACTTAAGTTTTCAATAGCTAAAACCGATACAGCAGATGCATTTTGCAAATTATTGATACTAAATCTTTATCTTTTTTTCTTAAAATTGTAAACTTTGGTGGTGTTGCAAATAGAAAATCCGCATTATTGAGTCATAGACAATTCAGAGGTTAATCGATGACTGATATAATAATTTCAGCTCATGGTGGTAGATGGTCAAATGACCCACAAAATTTTCGACTTCCTTATGGAAGTGAAGTTTTGTTTTACGTTGAGGATGGGGGTCTTCTAAGTAACCAGGATGGCTATGAAATCCTCGACAAGCTACAAAAAGGGATAGTTCCAGGTGGAAAGATTGTTCAAACAGTTTCTTCTACTGAAAATTAGTATTAAGGTTGCTGACTTTACAAGCAATGACAAAAACTCTATCAATAACGTGAGTTCGACGGGCTGAATTGACCATAGTTACTGGTTAGGGCTTCAATAAAAGAGGTGGCGATCGTGTAATACTGTTATGGCGTATCTACAATCTCGCTTGGATATCACAAACGTTTTTTGCGACTTAGACGACTTCTGCCAAATTTTTGAATCAGGATGGAAGGAAGCACACCTACCGCAGATGGCAGGAGAGAAATTAAGCAAGTGTCGAATGTGTTTGAGCGAGATCATGACTATCGTCATTGCATTTCATGGATCTGGGTATCGCACATTTAAAGATTTTTATACATTGCAAGTTCTACCTCATTGGAAGAATGCCTTCCCGAATCTAGTCAGCTACAACCGATTTGTTGAAATCATGCCTTGGAGTCTAATGGCATTGTGTTGTTATCTACACAGCCGTCGAGGAAATACTACTGGGATTAGTTTCATTGATTCAACTCCGATTAGTGTTTGCCATAAGTGTCGTGCAACCTCACACAAGGTATTTAAGGAATATGCTCATTGGGGTAAGAATTCTGTTGATTGGTATTTTGGTTTCAAATTACACCTAATTATCAATGAACAGGGGGAATTAATCGCTTTTAAACTGACCTCAGCTAATGTTGACGACCGTGCGCCAGTTCCAGATATGACACAAAATATTGTTGGTAAATTGTTCGGTGATCGAGGTTATATTTCACACAAACTTTTTGAGGAGCTTTACGAGCGAGGTTTACAGCTAATCACAAAGCTCAAAAAAAATATGAAAAATAAGTTGGTTCCCTTGATGGATAAAATCTTGCTCCGTAAGCGGGCTGTAATTGAGTCGGTCAATGACCAACTTAAGAACATTTGCCAAGTCGAACACTCAAGACACCGCAGTGTACTCAATTTTATGGTTAACCTTTTAGCTGGACTGGTCGCTTACACCTACCAAGAGAAAAAACCTTCTTTAGATATTAACCCTAAAGGTTTACCTGCTTTGCCTGCTGCGGCTTTTTAGGTTCGTCGAACTCACGTTATCAATAAGTTCTTTTCCTTTCTCTCTCCCTTTAAAAATGAAGAAATTATTGAGTTAAAATCTTCAGGAGATTTCACAGTTTGTGGTTATATGATGCTAAAAATGCCTTCTGCTTATCCTGATGATGTGTTATTGTTCTTGCATCATGTTAATTATGGAGAGAACAACAATAGACAATACGTTGAAGGGGGTGTTCTGTTAATTAAACTTTCTTTAGCCAATCTAAGCTCTACTTTATCCATTTTTGAAGATATGGGAAGTTAACAGCCAATGAATCTAGTTTACTCAAACTTTTGATAAAGACCTTTTTCTTCACTATGATTTTCTGGCTCTAGTTTTGAATAACATTTTTTGAGTAACTTAATAAAGTCCAATAGTGCGATCGCTTATCTTGTCGGGTGCGTTAACTGAAAGTACCGCACCAACTAAATTATCCTCCAAATGAGGTATTAATGGTGAATTACGCGATCGCTAACCCACCTTATATTTGAGGTTGAGGTTAACGAAGATGCGATCGCCAAATTTTAAGATGAGGGACGACGAAATTTTACTGTAATTTAAGCAACAGCAAACTCAGTTAACTTACGAGTTTCTGGATCATGGAAAGCTAGAACAATATCCTGTTTAGCTACATTTTCCCTTAATAACTCAGTAGCAATTCCTTCCTCTGTCCAATCTTCCTCAATATAAATCTTCTCATTTTTAATGCGAATATGAACTTGAATATTTCTGATTTTTTTCTTCCCTTCCCAACCCATAAATAGCCAAAAATATTGATCGTGTATCTCGTCAAAAACAAGACAACTTTCTCGATCTAAATTGGCTGAACCAGAAACCCATTCATGATATTCTGTTAATATTTTTTTTATACAATTACGATATTTTGCTAATTTATCCATTGTACAATTTCCTCCTTTTCCATCTCAACAACAATCAAAAGTAATTGATTTATTTTATTAATATCTTGAATTGACTCCCGTTTAAAAAAGTTTTCGTAAATACTGTCTTTAATTGCTAAATAAATTTGATATTCTGGTTCAGTAAGATTGATTAAGTTTCGATATAAAATATATTGTCCTAAAGCTAGTTCAAAATCTCTCATTGGTGAGGCGCTTAAAAAGCTTTTAATCTCAACAACAATTTTGCGTCCATTTTGTTCAGCAGCAATAGGTTTGTCTGCTGCTAAATCAGCAAATAATTCAGCATCTTTGTATTTAATTTTATAAGGATCGGCTAAAATGCTCCAACCATCTTTGATTAAGGCATTTTTGACCGCATCGTGGTAAACATCTTTTGCTGGCATATTTTAGGTTGATCTTAACAAAGATGCGATCGCAGCTACAAATAAGACAAAAACCTAGTTGCTATTCTACAGAGTAAATGAGCGATCGCCTTCTACCACTGTCATACCATTTTTCGAAAGCTCATACTCAGTTCCGTCTATAAATCAATACGGTTTAGTTAGCATCACAAAGCTTAACCCAACCGATAATTTTTCTTAACTAGACCTCTTTTTTTGTCTCACGCAGAGGTGCAGAGAAGAGAACGCAAAGACTTTTGCCAAAGGACTACTAAACTTTATTGGTTTTTCTCAAAAAAAGCCCCGTCATTAGTCGGGGCGAATACGTGCTATTTTCACTTTATAGAACAATTGTACTATTAAATTGGACTAAAAGCAAAACCTGAGACTGTGTAGAGTTTTGCCTTAAATCCGAGTCTTTTATTTGGTTTAGCTAACAAGTTTCTCCCCTTTAAGCATCCGCCCCGCAGCTTCAAGTAGAGCTTCTTCAAGATAAGGCTTGGTAAAGTAGCCACTTGCACCGAGTTGAACTGCCATTTGTCTGTGTTTGTCTGCACCCCGTGAGGTCAGCATAGCAATAGGTAGGTGGTTGAGGTTAGAGTCTTTTTGGATGCGAGAAAGCAACTCCAGACCATCACAACGGGGCATTTCGATGTCGCAAAATACTATATCACAAGGCAAACCGGAGCGGAGTTTATCCCAAGCTTCCTGGCCATCACGTGCCTGTTCTACGCGATAACCTGCTTTGTTGAAAGTCAGAGAGAGCAATTCTCGGACTGTAATTGAGTCATCGACAATCAGTACTGTCGGGTCAATCTTCGCAGGAGATGTATCTGCGGGAGTCCCTTTCTGTTGCCAAGAACTACCACCAATTTGTGTAGAAATTCGTCCCTGGAAGATGTCAATGATTTCTAACACATCAGCAATGGGCATAATGCGACCATCACCCAAAACTGTAGCACCAGCTACACCAATGGGTTTCGGTGCTGGACCTTCAAATTGCTTAATTACAATTTCTTGTTCGCTCAACACCAGGTCAATCTGTAGGGCAATCAAGGTATTTGCCGATCGCACCACAACTACAGAAACCATATCATCATCTCTGGTGCCGCCATAAACATTACCGCGACTGATCTGGCGATTGAAGGTTAAAAGTTCTTTCAAAGGACGGAATGGCAACAGGGTATCGCGCCAAGAAATAAATGATTGCCCATTGGCGTTATGCTGAATATTTTTGAGTGGTATATCGAGGGTATCTTCTACACCATCCATCGGGAAGGCAATTCTAGCTCTATCGGAGACGCAACATAGAGCTTTACAAATACTCAAAGTCAGTGGTAAACGAATGGTGAAAGTAGTTCCCTTACCAATTGCCGAATCGGTGTTGACTGTTCCCCGAATTTCGCTAATCTCCGAGCGGACTACATCCATACCCACACCACGACCAGAAATTTCATCTGCCTGGTCTTTGATGGTAAAACCAGAGTGGAATAATAGATCGTAGACTTCTAGGCGAGATATGGTTTTTGCCTGAGCTTCAGTAATCATACCAATTTTGACTGCCTTAGCCTTAACCTTTGCTGAATCAATACCTGCGCCATCATCGCCTACAGAAATGATCGTTTGGTTACCTTGGTGGAAGGCACGGATAGTAATAATTCCCACGGGTGGCTTACCAGCAGCTTGCCTTTCTTCTGGCGTTTCAATCCCATGAGCGATCGCATTATTCAGCATATGAGTTAATGGATCGGTGAGATGATCTAAAATCATCTTGTCAATTAAGGTATCGCCACCTTCAATTACTAACTCCACTTGTTTGCCACACTTGATGGCGTTGTCGCGCACTCCTCGCCGCCAGCGATCGATAGTTTGGGCAAAAGGCACCATTCGCGCTCTTGTTAGTCCCTCTTGTAGCTGGGTGGTTACTTGGCGGAATTGCCTTGCGACTCGTTCGGTTTCTTCGGTAACAAAATCAATGTCACTAGCTGACTCACGTACTCGCACAATCCGCTCAATCATCTGCTGTGAGAGTGTATGGAAGGGAGTAAAGCGATCCATTTCTAGCTCGCTAAAACCTCTGTCAGAATTAGAGTCCTGGGAATGGAAGCTAGAATCTTTCTTTTTGCGTCCAGCTAACAGAGAAGCTTCGAGTAGCGATCGCTCGTACAACTCTTGCATCCTTGCGCCTACATCCGAAAGCTGTTGTACCTGAATCAGCAAGTTATCTAATGACTGCCGCAGACGTTCGTGATCTTGCTCTAAGGTATTTCGATTTACCACCAACTCCCCAACTAAATTACTCATATCGTCTAGTTGCTTGACTGGAACCTTCATGGTTTCTTCAAATCTTGCAGCCCGACGAGTAGAAGGACGTGGAGTTTTAGTTGTGTTCGATTTTGCTAGTGCCGAATGTGATATTGTTTGATCTGCTTCTGCCAGCAACTTCTCCAAGTCGCCAAACTCATCTATCCGTGGTGATGGAACGTCATTTTTGCCTGAGACTGGTTGAGTATTTAATAGTTCCCGTTGGCGTAGCCCGTCATAGACATCGCTAGATATAGTAGTCGCCTCATTTTTATCCGTACTTAGCAATTCTTCTAAGGCCGCAAAATCTAGTTCTGGTATCTCCTTCGCTTTGGGGATGATAGGTGCTACTTCCTCTCCTAGCAAGGCTTCCAAGTTGGCAAATTCATCTTCGGAAACAACTACTTCAACAGGTTCTCTTACTGTCAATTCTTCAGTTTGGGCAATAGTATTTCCTTCCTCTGACACTAGTACAGTTTCAGATGTCTCTCCTAGATTCCACAAATCTTCTGCTAGATTTTCATCTGTTTCTCCAATTTCTTGAATAACTGTTTCTGCGAACTCATTTGCAGTTGATGATTCAATTGTTGAAGTATTTTCTTCTAATTCTGCTAAAGTAATTTCTGCAAACAATAAATCATTCGCAAAACTCTGTTCTGTACTTTCAAAGCTTGTGTTTTCTGAGAACTCCAAGGTAGTCTCTAAACTATTATCTTCACTATCTAAAACTTCTGGGTTTGTCTGAGGTAAGGTAGAAGCTTCGCTAAAAGTGTATAGATCATTTTCCGTGACTGATAGTTCATCCACCACATAATCTGTGATATCCATCTGAATATAGGTGGAGTCATATGTGACTACATCCTCAAACAGCAGTTGTGCATTTTCATCTGTGTTTTCATCAAAAGATCCGAACAAATCACCTACTTGTGGTTGGGGTAATGGTGAAGTTTCTGAAACCGATAGTTCATCCACAACATCATCTGTAATATCCATCTGAATATGGATGGAGTCATGTATAGCTAGATCTTCAAATAATAGTTGGGAATTTTCATCAAAATAGCCGAAGGAATTAAGTTTTACATCAGAAGATGCTTGAGGAGAATCAACATCAGATACCTCTGGGAGTTGATTGGTAAATTCTGGAATAAAATCTAAAGCTTCTGGTTGTTGCGATAAGCTATGAATTTCCTCTCCTACAGAATGCTGTGCAAATGACTCTCCTAACATCACTACTTCGCTGATTTCAGGGAGATTATTTGAGTTGCTTGGTGCTAAATCCTCAAATAAATCATCTCCAGAATCCGATGGTAATATCAAATCTAGTTGCTCTTCACCTTGGAAACTCAGATCAAAATCTTCTAGATCAAAACTAGCTATGGAAGAAGTTAGGGACTGCTGATTATCGGCAAAAATATCATCAGTCCCAGCAAATAAATTTTCTTCTAACGCCTTTTCTACATTCTGCTCAACAAAGGAATCGAATTTGTCCTGTTGTTCCTCTACAGTTTCTTGATTCCAGAAGTTGCTCAAATCATCTTCTGATTGAGAAAATTCAGATACTGTTATCGGCATGGTGTCAAATAAATCACCTATTTCTGAATCTCTGGTAGACAGTGGCGGATGTTCCTCAATATCAGTAAATAGGTTGTCTAAAGACAAACTTTTCTGCTGTGGTAATTCTATGTAATCACTAGGGGTAATTTCTTCTACCCAATTTGTATTTTCAGTTTGTAAGAATAAGTTATCAAAACTGTTTTGTTGATTATTAGATAATTCTACACTGGCAAATTCCTCATTTTCTGGTTGAGTTACTTCGCCTGTAATTAATAATTCATTGTCATCATCTAGGGTAAGTGTGAATAAATCTTGATCGAGACTGTTTTGGTCAATCTCGCTAATTGGTTGGTTATTCTCACTAGAGATTTCTGTAAATTCTTGTAAAATCGCCTCAGAATCAGCGTCTAAATTGAGATTAAGTTCATTAATATCACTCAACTCTATAGTTGTACTATCTAATACTAATTGATTTTGCGCTTGGGAATTTTCCTTTTCTAGGAAGTTGTCACCAAATAATAGAGATAAATCTTCTGTTTCCGCTGTGTTTGTCGTCTGTTGCTCGTTGTTTGTCTCTTCATCAAATGAGAGTAAATCTGATAAATCGCCATCAATATCTTCAATTTCACTACTGCTCAAATCAATTCCCAACTCATCAGTAGTAGTAATATCTAAAGTTTCTTCTTGATGCCAACTTTCATCTAGTTCAGGAGTTTCGCCTTCAAATAAATCGGCAAGGGTATTTAACTCAGCTATTCCTACCTCTGGTCCATTGGGGTCAAGATTGCCACTGATTGGATGCGCTTCCTCATGTGGTGTGAAACTGAAGCTAGTCACAATTGGAGCATTTAATGATATCGATGTCTCTTGTAACTCAAAAGACAGGTTTTCACTAGTATCTTCTAGATTAATTTCCTCAATTGGCTCAGAGAAATTATTGATCAATAACAGCTCAGAATCTTCAGTTTCTGGAAAAATTAGCTCTGGAATAGATTGTTCGTCAACCAAGTCAGAGGGAGTTTCTAACAACTCAATTTCTACAAAACTCAAAAGTGCTTTTAGTTGTTGACTAATGGTAATTTCGGTTTCCCTACCTTGCAGAACTAATTCTTGAGCTTGCTTGATTTCGGTGATGACAATTTTAGCTAAAGTTAAATAAGTGTTGTCAGGATTGGCGATCGCACTAGCTGCTCCTTGACATAAACCGCACCAGTTGGGCAACTTCCAAGTTTCTCCAAGTCTGACTAACTGGTAACAGCATTCCTGGAGGTTTTGCCGAGTTGAAGATGTTATTGTTTGCTTAAACAGTTGCAACATTTCCCGCAGTGTTTGCAGCACCTGGGTTTGAAACTCGCTCCAATTATTATTTTCTTGGGCGCTGACTGACGATAGCGCCGCGTTGGCAACTTTGCGAGCATCTCGCACCTCCTGGGGTGCTGAGAAAGATATTTCTGTAGACTCCTGCCCCGTGTCTTCTGACAAATCGGGAATATCTCGGCGCAGAAAAAGTTCTGTGAGGGTAGAGACATTTTCCACAGTTCCTGCATGAAGTTCTGTTTCAGAAGAACTGCTAGCTACTCCACTGCTTCCTTGTTCTACAAGTTGTTCCAAATGCTGATACAGCCATTGAAAGACCGGCTCAGTTTCTGACATCAAAGTATTAGCTGCATCTTCAGAAAGACCAAATGGCCCGCTCAAATGCTCTAACAGCGCTTTCAGGGTATCAGATACACCGAGAAATAAAGACTCTAACTTTTGGTCAACCTGAACCGGATTATCTTTAAGAACTTTGAAACAATCTTCCAGACGGTGGGAGGTATGCTGGATGCTAGTCAATCCAAGCATCGCCGCTCCTCCTTTAATGGAGTGAGCCGCCCGGAAGACTTCGCTAATCATTTCGGGGTCGTTCAGGGTACCCTCTAAATTCAGCAACCCCTGCTCAATAGTATTAACGTGATCCCTGGCTTCTTCAATAAAGTAACCTAAAATCCGCTGTTGTTGTTCCGGCAGCATAGCAAAAGTTATAAGTTGTGAGTTGTGAGTTGTGAGTTATGAGTTGTGAGTTGTGAGTTATGAGTTGTGAGTTATGAGTTATGAGTTGTAATTTTTATTTCTAACTCCTCACTCCTAACTCCTAACTTGATTCCAAGTTGTGATTTTTATTTCTAACTCCTCACTCCTAACTCCTAACTTTTTTATCTGGTTTCCATAGTTTCCACTCGGAAACGTTCAACGGAGGCGATCAAGTCACGGGATACACCTACTAAGTGTTGTAGGGCACCTGAAACTCGCTGTGCTTCCTGGGAAGTTTCTTGGGCTGTGAGTTCTACTGATTGCATTACATGAGCGACGGCGCGGGAGGTTTCCGTTTGTTCCACAGTATCGCTAGTAATGGAACGCACCAGAATATCGATGCGATTTGCTACTTGAATGATATTTTCGAGCGATCGCTTGGCTTCTTCTGCCAACTTTGTACCTTTAATTACTTGTTGTGTGCCTTCTTCCATCGCGGTCATTACGGAGCCTGTTTCGCTTTGGATTTGCATCACAATTTGTTCAATTTCTTTTAAGGATTTGGCAGATTTGTCTGCTAATTGGCGGACTTCATCGGCAACGATCGCAAACCCGCGTCCCGCTTCTCCTGCCCTTGCGGCTTCAATACTAGCGTTGAGTGCCAGCAAGTTTGTTCTGGAAGCAATCTGAGAAATCAACGCCACAATTTTAGAAATTTCTTGGGAAGATTCCGCCAGGCGCTTCACTTTGCGAGTTGTTTCAGCAACGGTTTCTCGAATTTCCAAAATCCCTGCTACGGTATTTTCTACTGCTTCGCCACCTTTGAGAGCGATCGTACTTGCATCGCGGGCGACGGTTTCGGCTTCTCGCGCCGCCTCTGCTACCCGCTGAATCGAGTCTGTCATCACCTGTACAGAATTCAAAGTTACCGCCAATTCTTCTGCTTGCCGCAAAGCATCACTAGATAAGGCTCTAGCAAAGGTTTCGGAGTTGGTTGCACCTTTTGTTACATCCTTGGCTGCCACTTTTACCTGTTGAACGATATCCCGCAGGTTTTGAATTGTCAGGTTAAAGGCGTCGGCTACGGCTCCTAGTACGTCAGCTGTTACTTCAGCTTGGACTGTTAAATCACCTCTAGCAGCTCCTTCCACATCGTCCAAAAGTCGAATCACCTGGCGTTGCAGGTTTTCTTTGGCTTCTTCTTGTTCATCGGCTTTCCGCTGGGCTTCACTTGTGGTTGTGAAAATGACTCGTGCCATTTCATTAAACCCACTGGCTAAATGCCCTAATTCATCTTCCGAATACACCGTGGCTTGAGCATTCAGATTTCCTTGGCGTACAGCCTCAAACTGAGTTTCCAAATCCTTGGTTGTGCGCCGAATTTGCTTGAGTGTGATATTGCCCATAAAGCCTGCGGTAGCAAAACCCGCCAATCCAGCAGCTAGGGACATTGCCCAACCTGTATTCCGCACTGATTCCCGTTGTTGGGCTGGCGAAAATGTGGTGGCGACAAAGCTAACTGTGGCTACAACAAGTGCTGAGACAATACCCACAGTCCCAGCAATTAACCATTGCTTCCTTTCTATGGGAGCATTTTCTAATGGTGCTAACCAACCTTGCTCGACACTAACATTGGGTTCTAGTTTTGAGACATCTGTTTGGGTAAAGACAGGGACTGGTTCGTGTGAACCAGTGATCGAGAATAGTTCCTCTTCACGATCTGCTGTATTACTTGGAAAAGCCTCGACGACTTGAGAGCGTGCATTTCCACT
Organism: Nostoc sp. C117; assembly: GCF_043099735.1. Taxonomy (NCBI): domain Bacteria; kingdom Bacillati; phylum Cyanobacteriota; class Cyanophyceae; order Nostocales; family Nostocaceae; genus Nostoc; species Nostoc sp. C117. Next base: position 3,843,847 of record NZ_CP170991.1, on the reverse strand, counting down.
CATTTCTTGTGGGGCAGAATGCATTGCTACATCACCGAAGTCAGAATCTCCTTCCATCAGGTCAAAGCCTGGAATATTTCCTAAATCATCAAATTCCTCAAAGTCATCTAAAAATTCTATATTGCTCTTAGAATTTTCCCGATTCAGTATATTGTTTGACTGTTGATGAGAGTTTAAATCTTCAGAACCAAAAGCAGACTCAAATGCTTCTAAATCGAAGCTTTCATCTTCTTCAAAGCTATTTTTTTCTAAGAATTCGCCCGATTTAGGCTGCTTATCGTCTGAGAGGAAATTTTTGTTCAAAGATGAAGAATTATCAGCAAAATTCGGTTGGAATTCTTCCTCTAATTCCAATTCTTTTTGTTGTAACCAACTCTTGGGCTGGTTTGCCGATAAATTTTGTTCACTGTTGTATTCTAAGTTAGTGCTTATAAAGCCATTGCTTAGTTCTTTTTCAGTAACCAGTAAAGTTTCATCTTCAAAATGAGGTTGTTTATATTCTAAATTCCCAACACTAAAATCTTCGGGCTGTGACTCATTCAACAAATCAGCAAAATTATTGTTAGTATTACCAGTCTGGAAATTAGAAGATGAATTATTATTCTTAATATCTGAATGTTCGTTAGTGGAATTTATTTCATTGTTTGTAAAATGACTATTCACTAATGATTCTTCCAGACTATCTTGTGAGATATCTTCTTGCCAGAAAGCAGGTAACTCTAATTCTGTTTTCTCTGCCCAATTGCTATTATTCGACTCTGGTTCATCTAATTCTTCATTTAAGGCAAAAGGATCGTCACCAAAATTTGTAGAAGAATCTGATATTTTTTCTGTTCCAATACCGTCTTCTGTGGCGATGTCAAATGGATTATTTGAAGATACTTCTTCAACAGTATTCACAGTTTCTTGATGCTCTTCAAAAAAGTTCAAATCAAGGTTTTCACTGTCAAACTCCTCATTAGCGGGCAAATCTTCTAATTCTTGTTCGCTATATGCTAATGGATCGGACATATCTAGAGCATTGACTTGCTCTTGACTTGCTGATGCATCAATTTGACCACCAAACGACTCTAGATATTGATTTATATTTTCAATTCCATTATTGGCAAAACCAATAATTTCTGGGTCGTTACTCAAGTGTAATACCTCTTGATATTCTTGTTTGGCGACATCGTACTGCTGCAAAACATAGTAGATGTGACCCCTTAACAAATGAGAATTTGGGTCATTTGGTAGACTTTGCACCACTTGGTCAACTAAAGTGGCGGCAACCTCATAGTTTCTTTGAACATAGGCGGTCATCGCCTCTTGATATGTTGGCTCGTAACCATCAATACTTGCTGCCATTTCCTCCTCCAATTTCATCCTGCCCATCGCGCACTCCGTATAATTGCCATTTGATCGAGCAGTCGTAGACACTGATTATTTTTAGCACCTAAAACCCACTCTCCGCGTAAAAAGGGAGCCATAGTATCTGGAACACTAGTTGGTGGCATAAGATTTTGTACATCCAGCCAGTCCATACCACCAATTTCTTCTACTGCTAAACCCACTATTGTCTCTTGTTCTTCAATGGCAATCACCGGAATTTCAGCTTTATCCGTGTTTAATACACTTGGTTCTCCCAGAAATTGACCCAAATCAGCCACCCAAATAACTCGACCTCGTAAATTTAGAGTACCCAAAAGTAAAGGAGAAGCATTAGGAATCGGGGTGATTCTATCAGGACTTAGTTCAATTACTTCCCGAATGCCAGTTGCTTGTAGTGCAAACTCCTGATGCGAGGGAATGTAAAACCTCAAATGTAACTCACCTTCAGGACTTTCTACTTGTAATTCTGGTCGGAAATGATCTTGACCACTGCCACTTAAAAAGTCCGGTTTGCTGACCATATTGCTCTTATCCTTATCCTCGCAGCAGTTGTTTGACTGTTCCTACCAACTCAGTTGGTTGAAACGGTTTGGCGATGTAAGCATCTGCACCCTGTTTCATGCCCCAGTAGCGATCGAATTCTTCCCCTTTGGAAGAACACATAACCACAGGAACATTTTGGGTTTTTGGATCGGATTTTAACCGCCGACAAACTTCGTAGCCGTTCATTCGGGGCATGACAATATCCAATACCACTAAATCGGGAGGTGCTATTTGAATTGCCTCCAATGCTTCTAATCCGTCACTGGCATGGGTGACTATTAGTCCAGTTGCTTTCAGGAGGTCTGTAATCATCTCCCTTTGCGCGATACTGTCTTCCACAATCAGAACTGTACTCATAAGTGTCCATCTACCTCCTGATGTAACGTTCCTATTTGGAACATTCCCTGATTCTCCCGCAATTATTAACTGTATAAATTAAATTTACTGTTTCACTAATTTCCTGGATATTGACGTTTCACTGAGTTGGCTCATTCTGTGATAACATCTTTTACCTAATCTTTTCGTAGATCCACAAGTATTTAGATCTCTTTATCTGCCTCAGAGATGAGGGAGAAAGAATCAATGCCCAATGCCCACTTGCCCTGAGCGACTCGTACCGAGCGAACTTGTACTGAGTTTCGACTACGCGGAAATCGAGCGTTCGCGTAGCGTCTCCGTTAGGAGAAGTCGAGATTCAACTACCGCAAAGCCGAAGTAGCCGAGGTAAGTCGTCGCATAGCGTCTCGCAGATAAGGGATGCCCAATGCCCCATTTTCATTAGTTGTTGATATATTTTTCTACAAGCATGATTAATTCAGTGTCTGTAAATGGTTTTGTTAAATAATCTGTTGCCCCGACCATCCTAGCTTTGACTCGATCGATAAATCCATCTTTACCAGTAAGCATAATAATCGGTGTGAGCCGAAATGCTGTTGACTGTCGCAGCATGGCGCAAACTTCGTATCCTTCCAATTCCGACATAGCAATGTCACATAAAATTAAATCCGGTTTGAGTTGAAAAACCAAACTGAGTGCCTCTAGGGGATTGGTGAGGGCGATCGCTTCATAACCTTGTGCTTGTAAGATGGAATTTATAGTCTCACCGATGGCGATCGCATCGTCAATACATACTACCCGCCCCCTATGTTTTCTCTTCAATTCCCAGTCATCGGTGTGAACATCCAGTTTGTCAGTCGCTGAATATACTAGTTTTAGCCAGCTTTGTTGCACATATGGATATATTGCCCTAGCTACTGTCAAAATGTCTCGGTTAAGATAACGAGCCAATTGACGCAAGGATGTTTTACCATCAGCCCAATGTTGTAGTTTATTCACAGTTGCTGCTGGTAGTGAAGAGTCCATCTGAACTTTGTCAGATAGAACTGGCAATTGTTCGGGAGACTGAATGTGTGGATAGAGTTGCTTCCACTCTTGTACCTGCTTCATAATTTTTGTGACAAAGGGAGCAATCTCGAAAGTATTTAATTGCGGGGCAAGTGCGGCAGCCTGACGGAAAATGAAATTACCTTGGTGTAAGCTAAGCAAATCGAACAGGGTTTCATGCACCAAACCGTGGATGATACTAGCAGCTATCTTTGGGTTGATGATATTTTGCTCCAATAATGCCCAAATATAGGCATATTCTGGGGCATCAGTTGATAATAAGGAAGCAATTTGTTTGTCGGCAATTCGCATCTCAACTCGGTAATGACGTAAATAATCGGTAATTCTCGACAAACTACTTTCCCCTTCTTGGCAATAGATAATTTGACCGTTGAGGAAAAAAACAAACCAAGACTGTTGTTTGGGAGAATATTTATTAGCTCCGTCTTCACCAAGTTTACTGTTATGGTGAGAGATATAAGTTTCTACCCATAGTTGTCCAGTTCGCTGTCCCAACTCAATTAATTGCAGGATACTGCAAATATCAATTTCATTTAAATTTCCCTGCATTTAGCTAAAAATTACTCCTCATAATGGTGTTTATCTTATTTGTTAATTCTGTCCGTCAATTTATTTCATGTTTCGAGCAGGTAGTTTAATTTAGGAGTTAAGTTAGGAGTTAGGAGTTATTTCTCTTACCCTATTTCAAATATTGCTAAATTCGGAATTAGGAATTCTGCTTCTAAGTATTGATTATGGAGTATTGGAAAGATTTTTACACTATTCCTTGTTCTCACCAAGGAAGAAATTAAGCTATAAACCTTAATATTTCGTAATACACTTTGACAAAGCTAGTGTTAACACGGAAGTCATCATCACTGCCATCAGTACAAAATATAAAGGCGCGGCCAACTTACTTCTATAAGTATCAAGACGTAGCATCTTGCGTCTATAAATAATTTTGTCTGTTTTGTTCTCCTAAACTTCGGTGTAGTGAGACAACTTAACAGAATTATCTCAGGTATATCTCAAAATACTAACTTTAAGTGCATCAATAAGGACTAACAGTGTGCTGTATTTAGCAGAAGTACAAAAACAGAAAGGTGGTTTACTCAGTGGCGCTGGCAAAACCGAACTGAAATTACTAGCTTGTCAGCGAACTGACCAGAATTGGAGTACTGTGTCGGAAGAAGTGATTGCTGCTGAGGACGCAAGCAAATTAAATGATGGTGCTTTGGTACTGGTTGAACTAAATCCGAATCGTCAAGTGCAGCGGATTCAAGAAGCAGGTCGGCCGCTAGTCAATATTTTGCAGAATTTTTCCCGTCAATTGGAGAAATTTAAGCTCAAAGAAGATGAGATCGATCAGTGGAAACAGTCGCTAACATTTCAGGCGCAAGAGTTGAATCGCCGGGAAATGGAAATGGAAGCACGGCTGGAACAGTTGCAACAACTAGAGGATGAGTTGCAACAACTAGAAGAGCAAAAACAGGAAGTTGATACATCCCGTGGAGAAATTGAACGTTTACAGGGAGAAATTGAGCGTAACCGTCAAGAATTAGAAGGTGCTTGGGAGCATTTACGCGGTGAACAGCGTCGCCTAGAGGAGCGTCAAGAAGATTTAAAACAAGGGACAGTTTTGGATCAGGAGCAAAGTCGAGTGATGAGTGAGTTACTCGATCGCTTATCAAGTCGCGCTGTTCCCACAGAAACACTAACAGAACCCCTCAATCTTGCCTTTGAATTCGTAGAAAAGCAGCAAGCTATTCTGACTCCACATTGGGAACAACTCCAGCAGCAAAAAACTGCGATCGCTCAACAACAAGAAGAAGTTGAGCGCTTGTCAAAAATATTGAGCGATCGCCAAAATGCTTGGGAACAAGGAAAAAATTCTCTAGCCCAGCAAACAGCCCAATTACAGGTGACTACAGCCGAACTTACCAGCAAGCAAGAATATATTCAGATACTTAAACAGCAATTAAGCAATCAAGAATATTTATATCAACAAATTCATAGCTTGGCTGCAACATCTGGTGGTATGGTTTTCGGACAGGCAGTTGATGTAGAAGCTTTGCAGAAAATGCCTTTAGAAGAACTACAAAAGATAGTCCAAGACTTACAGCATAAATTGGAAATAGACGCTAGTTTTGTTCACGACCAAGAACAAGAACTGAAATATAAACAAGAAGCTATAGAAGAACTGCAAAATAAATTAAATCAAGCATCTGACAATGACCACATTAATTTGCAACTGGAACTAACTGATGAAAACGATCTTTATCAGATGCTAAACTCCAGTTTGGTGGGACAACGCCGTAATATGTTACAGCATCAAAAGTTTCTCAAGCAACACCAAGCTGTATTGCTGCGGCGCCAAGGAAATACTGTTGCTGATCAAGAAGAGAGTAACGACAAAATCAATTTAGAACCGATTTTGTTACAAATTGAAACCCAGCGACAACAATATTCACATGAAATCCAAAAGCTGGAACGTGAGATTGAGCAGATGCGTTCTGGTATTGAGCTAAATCAGGGAATGATTGAGAACCAAACCCACGATTTGGAAGAGAAGCATCAAGAACTCAAAGCGATCGAGGAAAACTTGCTGTCTCTACGAACAGCAACTGCTCAATGCTGTGGCCGAGTGAATCTCTATGAAGAAGCACTGCAACCAATTCAAGATTCTCTAGATGGCTTACGGCAAAAGCTCCAAGGGATTGGAGAATCTTTGGATCGATTCCAGGAAACTGGCGATTCTCAACTCCAAGCGATCGCTCAGTTACGTCATACTCTCCAAAGTTTACTGCCTCAGCCAGAATTGTTAGCCTCTTAATAAGTTCCGGGGATTTTCTGAAATCAAATATTAGTCCTATAGTATTTCTCTGCTATTTAGTTAGGCTTTAGTCCTAACTTATTTTTTTGGGTTTTAGCCCAACTACGAACTTCGTTATTATTCCATAAATAAACTAGATTCTACATGAAAAAAGTCTCCCAGCTTACGCGCTTTTTCTGTATTTATCTTTTCTTGTCCATTTAAAATATTATCAACCAAATCTTCCGTCCCTAAAACCGCTACTAAGTCATCTCTAATTCTCTCAGATTTCTCTAAAAGAAATAACAACATAGATACAGGATTATTTTGCTGGCTTGGCTGATAATATTCTTGTTCAAACTTTTCAATTAAAGTAATTAATAACTGATACAGTTCATCTTCTTCGGGGGTGCGTTCTCGGTGCATCAAATCTTCGACTATCCCTAAAGCTTCCTCGTTTTCAGCTTCACTTTTTATCAGTTTTGGAAGATAAGCTGTTAATAATTCCTTATATTTATCTGGATTAAAAGTAAGGGTCATCTTTCCTAACTCCTAACTATTTCAAACAGATCCAGTCGCCTTCTACTTGAGCGATCGCCCCACCAGGAAATGGATCGGTTTGCGATCGGTTTGGCGCTATAATTAAAGCCGTTAATTTTTCGATGTGTTCAAAACTGGGCGCATCAGTCAGTATTTGCTGCAACACCTGACGCATCGCGCGACGTTGCAGTGCTAATGGTGCTTTCTGCAATACCCGACGATTTAACCGTAAGGGAAGAAGAGGAATAAGAGAATCTTCTTCATCCCCTATACCCAACGCCTCTTCCCGCAACTCCTGGGCAGCTTTTTCGAGATATTGTACTTCTGCTTGGAGAAGTTCTGCTGTTTGGGCTAAGGCTGATTCTACTTTGGGATTGAAATTATCTCGCAAATATGGTATTAACTCTTGGCGGATGCGGTTGCGGGCGTATTGCAAATCCTGATTTGTGGAATCTTCCCAAATTGGTAGTTGAAAATCTTGACAAAATTGCTCTGTTTGTGTACGAGTAATTTCTAAAAGTGGACGCACTAGCATAATGCCTGTAGTTAGGGGGCGTTGCCAAGTCAGGGCTTGCAAACCATCAGCGCCAGTACCGCGAATTAAATTGTAGAGGAGAGTTTCGGCGCGATCGCTTGCCGTATGTCCTGTAACTATATATTGATAATTATTTGCTTGGGCGATCGCACTTAAAGCTTGATAGCGCCAATCGCGTGCAGCAGCTTCACTATTTATAGGTTCGTTGGCTGTTTCTAAATAAAAGGATACACCCCAACTTTTAGCTAAATTTTCGACGTGATGAGCATTAGCTTCGGAGTCAGAACGCCAGCGATGATCGCAGTGGGCAATAGCTAAATTCCATCCCCATTTGGATTGTAAATCTAAAAGTAATTTGATTAAACACAAAGAATCTTGTCCGCCGGAGACAGCGATTAATAGACGCTGATTGCGTTCAAATAAGTGGCGCGATCGCATTGTGCGGTGGATTTTTGCATGTAGAGGAGTCCATACCATTTTTAGAACTTCTCATAGTTTTTGGATTTGACTTGCAGCTACAACTTGTTTAGGAAAGTAGTAGAGAGAATGCGGTCATTACCCGTAAACCTCCTGCATTGCTAATACCGTTTCAAATCATAACTTTTTTTCAACGCAAAGGTACGCGGAGGTTTTCTAAAGATAATTCGCTACGTCTGTTGCCTTATTTTAGACAATTGACATAACACAAAGTAATAACAATTTCAAAAAAGAATGCAACAAACAGAACATTTGTAGAGACGCGATTCATCGCGTCTTCTTGTACGCGAACATCGTTCCCAATTCAACGCAGAATATACATTATGTTGTATAAATTCGCAGGTTAGATATGGCACAAGTTCAAATCGGAATCGAAGGTGAAGGCGCACCAGCAGCAGCCGAGGCTTTGCTAGAAATTCCTGGAATATCGGGAAGCTATGAAGTTCCAACCCAAAGAGAGGGAACTCTAGCCGCCATTGCTACTATTATTGGCATTGTCGGGGGTGTTGCAGCTTTAGCTGAACAAATTCGCAAATGGTATCAAGAATGGCATAAATCTCATCCAGGAAAGCAATTTGATGTGGTAATTCTTGACCCTGATACTGGAAACAGGATTTTACTTGAAGAAGCTACTATAGAGGAAATCACGGAAATCCTCAAATCTATCAGCAAATAAGTGCAAACTATCCGCATTCAACTTCGGGAAAGTACGCAGGAAACAGTTGAACTCAGGTATTGGCTACCTCAAATAAAGCACTATGAATCACGTCGGCTGAAATTAGCAGAAATCGCTGATTTCCTCAAGCAAGGTGAACGAGATTACTATAAACTGCTGCCCAATTTACCAGGAATCGGGCAGCAGTTATTTTTTTGGTTGGATGGGGATGGACGGTGGTTGAGTCGGGGAATTGCTAACTGTCGCGGTGAGGGGTTGGTAATTGCTATTGATACCGATCAAAAACTGGCACATCTACCTTGGGAAGTGCTGCATGATGGTGAGGATTTTTTAGTCAAGCGGGTTAATCCAGTGGTATTACCTCTGCGCTGGATTGAGAAAGAAACGGCAGGGTTTTCTGTGGAAGCACGACAATTGCGAGTATTGTTTATGGCAACCGACCCGGAAGATGTGCAACCAAAGTTAGAGTTTGAACAGGAAGAGGCGAGAATTCTGGCTGATACGCAAGATTTTGCTGTAGATTTGCGGGTGGAAGAAAGCGGTTGCGTTAGCGAGTTGGGTAAGGTGTGGAGTCGCTATCTTAATGACTTTGATGTGTTTCACCTCACAGGACACGCCTCAATTAAAGATGAAGCACCTTACACGCCTTACTTTATCACTGAGACGGAAATCGGGGAACGCCACGAAACCACAGCCGCAGAACTGGCCGATGTCTTCCGGTTTCGCTTTCCCAAGTTGGTGTTTTTATCTGGGTGTCGGACTGGACAAGCATCAGATAAAGGGGCTGTCCCTTCAATGGCTGAGGCACTAATTGCCCAAGGCGCTAGGGCGGTTTTAAGTTGGGGGCGGCCTGTGGAAGATCGGACAGCTACAGCCGCCGCCGCGCATCTCTACGGCAAATTGGCAGCCGGATATCAATTAGCTGAAGCACTCGTTAGCACTTACCAGCAGTTGTTTAAACAGAATGTGCGTGACTGGCATTTGTTGCGGTTATATGTCCAGGGAGAATGTCCGGGTGCGTTGGTGGATGTATTGGGAGATGTGCCACCCTCAGCGCCGGAACCTGCTTATCAACAGTTTTTAGATCCCGATACCCAACTGGTGCGGGTGGCGAAACCCTCTGAGTTTGTTGGGAGACGGCGGACTTTGCAACGTTGTCTCAAAGCTATTCGCACTTCATTAGGGGTACTAATTCACGGATTGGGGGGTGTGGGTAAGAGTACTGTGACTGCGCGACTTCTGGAAAGGATGGTTGGCTATCACAGGCTGGTAAACTTTCGGCAACTAGATGAGGACAAACTGCTCAAAACCCTTGCTGAACAATGTACCTCGGAACGGGGGCATGAAATTCTCAATGGCAAGTTACCCTTGATGCAGCGCCTCACTAAGTTTTTCACTGAAGGACTGAATACCAAAGAACAGCGATTTGCTTTTGTGCTGGATGACTTTGAGGCAAATTTGGATTTACGAAATGGGGTTTCCGTCTTGCAACCACAAGTTGTGGATGTACTGCTGGCGTTGCTGAAGGCGATGCAAAATTCCCAACTTCCCCACAAGGTAATTATTACCTGTCGCTACAATTTCACATTGTCGGAACTGAATCATCGTCTGTACCGCGAACCTCTGGGGGCTTTGGGTGGGGCAGATTTAATTAAAAAGTATAATCGTCTGGATTCGTTTAATGGCAGTTGGCAATTTCAGCCAGATTTGCCGGAACGTGCCAAACAAGCAGCAGATGGAAATCCTCGGCTGTTGGAATGGTTAGATAAGATTTTGCAAAATTCCCCGAAGTCGCCAGAAGCGGAGAGGGGAGTTGAGATGATTCTGCAAAAGATGGCAGATAAGGAAAAGGAATTTCGTGAGGATATTTTGGCACAGGTATTGCTGAAGCAGCAAACTCCAGCTTTGCGTCTTATGCTGGGGAAGTTGTTGGTGTATGAGTTACCTGTTCCTCAAGCTGCTATTGACCCGATTTGTGAGGATATCTCAAGTTGGGAAAGTCATAAGCAACGCGCTGAAATTTTGGGTTTGTTGGAAGTTACCCTCACCAACAACACAGAGAGGTTGTATCGTGTTCCCCGGATTTTGTCACCGTTGCTAGAGTTTCCAGAAAACCCCAAGGGTGAAGAGTTGTATAAACAAGCTGCACAAATTTTGTATCACCTGTGGTGGGAAGAGGCGGAAACTGCTACGGAAGCAAAAATGTTAGAAATTCATCGCTTGGCTTTGTTGGGGAAGGATGAAAATATTGCGGAGAAAATGGGTAATTCATTGGCGGGACACTTGCGGAATCAAAGTCGATTTCGGGAAGCAATACATCTGTGCAAATCAACCTTAGAAATTACTAAAAACCATATTGTTCTTAGACCAATGGCTGTTTGTGAATATCAAATGGGTGGGGTTGATCAAGCATTAAACTATTACCAACAAGCCTTAAATCTTTGTCCCACAGAAGACGAACGAGAATTAGCAGCAATTTATCATCATTTAGGGATACTGAAAGCCAACAAAGGGGAAGTAGAAGAAGCGATTGCACTCTACAATCAGTCTTTGGAAATTGATGAACGCATTGGTAATGTCCAAGACAAAGCGGCGACGTTGCACCAAATGGGAATTATTTACGCCAACAAAGAGGAAGTAGAAAAAGCGATCGCATTTTACAATCAGTCTTTGGAAATTGATGCACTTGATGAACGCATTGGTAATGTCCAAGGCAAAGCGGCGACGTTGCACTGTCTAGGAAATCTCTACGCCAATAAAGGGGATGTGGATCAAGCGATCGCATTCTACAATCAGTCTTTGGCAATAACAGAACGCATTGGTAATTTCCAAACCAAAGCAGCAACGTTGTACAATCTGGGATATATCTACGCCAACAAAGGGGAAGTGGAGCAAGCGATCACACTTTTCAATCAGTCTTTGGAAATATTTGAACACATTGGTAATGTCCAAGGCAAAGCGGCGACGTTGAACAATCTGGGATATATCTACGCTGACAAAGGGGAAGTCGATGAAGCGATTTCACTCTACAATCAGTCTTTGGAAATATTTGAACGCATTGGTGATGTCCAAGGTAAAGCGACGACATTACACCAATTGGGAATTCTCTACGCCAATAAAGGGGAAGTGGATTAAGCGATCGCACTTTTTAATCAGTCTTTGGAAATATTTGAACGCATTGAAGATATCCAAGGCAAAGCGACGACGTTGCAATGTCTGGAATATCTACGCCAACAAAGGGGAAGTGGATGAAGCGATCGCACTCTACAATCAGTCTTTGGAAATAACACAACGCACTGGAGATGCTCAAGGCAAAGCTGGGACGTTGCACCAACTGGGAATTCTCTACGCCAACAAAGGGGAAGTGGATGAAGCGATCGCATTTTACAAGCAGTCTTTGCAAATCAAAGAACGCATTGGAAATGTACAAGGCAAAGCGGCGACATTGCACCAACTGGGAGTTCTCTACGCTAAACAAAGGCAAGTGGATGAAGCGATCGCACTTTTCAATCAGTCTTTGGAAATAACAGAACGCATTGGTGATGTCCAAACCAAAGCAATGACTCTGTGGTGGCTAGGAGGTTTGGCAGAACAGCAGGGTGAATACACTAAAGCGATATCCTATTTGCAAACAGCTTTAGATATTTTGCAGCGATTGCAGTCACCACACGCTGAAAGTGTGAGTGCAAGTCTTGATAGGGTAATGCGTAATTCGTAAAATGTCCAAGGCAAAGCGGCGACGTTGCACGAACTGGGACGTATCTACGCCAACAAAGGGGATGTGGATGAAGCGATCGCACTTTACAAGGAGTCTTTGGAAATATATGAGCGCATTGGTAATGTCCAAGGCAAAGCGGTGACATTGTACGAACTGGGACGTATCTACGCCGATAAAGGGGAAGTGGATGAAGCGATCGCACTTTTCAATCAATATTCGTGAACGTCGCAATGTTGTTCGGTTAAGGCAAAAGACGCGATGAATCGCCGTCTCTACAATAATCATTCCTTTGTAGAGACGGCGATTTATCGCGTCTTCGTGATTATGGGATTTATTTCATTAATAAATTTTGATAGCAATTCAGGTGAGAGAATCAGGATCTATACCGAGCGATCGCAACCGTTCTTGTAATAATTGAGCTTTTTGTTCTGCAAGTTGAGCTTTTTGTTCTGCAAGTTGAGCTTTTTGTTCTGCAAGTTGAGCTTTTTGTTGAGCAAGTTTTTTGTCTTCTTCTGGTGTTAAAAGCTTTTGTCCTTGGTGGTTATACCAATACATCCACTCGCGCGGAATGCCTAGATAAGTTCCTCGTTCTATGCCAATTCCTAAACCTATTTCTGGCAACCAAACTGGATTCCCATCATGTAATTCATAAGTATTGTTAACTAATTTATAAACTTCTAAATGTGGCTTACGGCGACGAAATGGGTTGTAAACTACATAATACAAAATCCCCAATCTTGCATATTCTGCTTTCTTGGTTGAGTACTCACCGCGATATGTCTGAGATACCACCTCCAGCACTAATAAGGGTAGTTTCTTCTCTTCCCAAAGAACGTAACTAGGGCGGAGGTTTTCATCATAAAATCGCTCTACGCCCAAACTCAAAAACCCATCTGGGACTATTGCTGGTAAATCTGGGTCATAATAAATACCCATATCTATACCAAAAAACCAATCCATGCGTTCTGCCCAAACCATCGCTAAAATAACTTTGAGTAAACCTGGAATTATATTTTGTAATTCGTTATCCACTGGGGTATCGTCAGAGTCTGGCAGTTCCTCGGATGAGGGCAAACAAGCTAATGGATCGTACTTTAGCATGATGGGTTTACCATTCCTCAGTTATTAGTGCATCTTTATTTTATGAATTAATTTTGATAGCAATTCACCACATCCTAATTTTATTTGTAAACATCAAGAGCATCAGAACCCCGACTTCTTAAAAAAGTCGGGGTTCTTTTGCTAATTGGATATTAATTTTCCACTTGTTTGAGCTTTTGAAAAATTTCATCAAGTGGTGATTCAGAACCCTCAGGACAAAATTCTAAAGCAAGTCTAACTTTTCCTTTTTTCCATCCCTGAGTACTAAATTGCAGAACTTCACAATTTAATCCTTGGGTATACAAATTTACTTCATCTGTATCTTCTGCGCCAATATATTCCTTAATTGCTGTAATCAAATCACGGACTTTAAAAGTTTTCGCAATATTTAGCTTATTAAAAGTGTCTGGTTCTATAGACACAACTTCATCGTGATTTAGTCTCTCAAATCCATCTTCCATAAACATCTCCTGTGACTAAATCTATACTTTCCACAGATTTAGCAGTTCATCCGAAATAAAATAATGATTTTATAGATTTAGTGGTTCTAATAAGTTATGAGTTACGAGTGCTAAGTGATGAGTAAAAACTACTTAACACTTAGCACTATTTTGGTGAGGTTTTTAGAAAAACCAACCATAAGAATGCAAACCTTTACCCAAAAGATTTACACCGAGATAGCAAACCCAGACAACAACAAAGCCACTTGCAGCTAAAATTGCGGGACGCCGCCCTTGCCAACCGCGAGTAATTCTGGCGTGGAGGTACGCTGCAAAAACTAACCAGGTAATTAATGCCCAAGTTTCTTTAGGGTCCCAACTCCAATAGGAACCCCAGGCTTCGTTAGCCCAAACCCCACCAGCAATGATGCCAATTGTCAATAGGGGAAATCCAAGTCCAATGATGCGATAGCTGATGTTGTCGAGGGTTTCGGCAAGGCTAAGGCGCTGGGGTGAAAGAGGTTCGGCAGATGCTACAGTTTGAGACTCAGGAACAGTTACTAAATTCAACACAGCGGTGTTAGCGTTACCGTTGCCGTTGCTAGTACTTTCAAAACGAGAAAAACCGTTATTTTCAGCAGAGGGGGCTGATGGTTGAGAAATTAGTTCAGCTGCTTTATTTAAGCGGTAGCCGTTGCTGCGATAGCCACCACTACCGATAGAATTGCCTTGTAGTTGGATGTTTTGACCGCGAGTGACAATCAGAAAAGCGATCGCTAACAATGCACCCACCATCAAAGCAGAATAACTCAGCATCATAACGCTGACATGCATCATCAGCCAATTTGACTTTAAAGCAGGTACTAGGGGTTCTGACAGTTGCATTTGAGATGGTAGTGTCAGAGTAGCAAAAGCAGCGATCGCCATTGCCACCGGAGCAGTAGCAACTCCGACTAAACGACTACGGCTACTATTTTCGGCAATTAGATGAACCGTGGTAATCCCCCAAGTTAAGAAAAATAGAGACTCATAGAGATTACTTAAGGGAAAGTAACCAGCTTCGATCCATCGTGCCCCTAGTAATGTAGCTATACACAAATTAGCGATCGCCATCCCAGCTGTCCCCAAAGCGGCTAGATAAGGCAGATTCGGAAAAGCCGCTCCTCCCCAATAAACCAGCATTGTCAGGAATAATATGCCAAAGGAGGCATTGTCCAGCCAGTTCTGGAGTACAACCAGATTCATAAAATGTTCTCTCCGTGGATGATTTAAAATATCGATTCAGACTGTTCTGATCCTATCTGGTTAAGAGGATAATAGGGAATGGGGCAAAACAGTTCCGAGTGCTGTTAGCGGATAGCTAATGTTTAGCCCGTGCTGAGTTAAGAGTTAGTATTATCTCCTCTGCCCCTCTGCCCCCCATCTCCCCATCCTCTTGTCCCTGTCACCTTTTCCTATCTTGTCGAGTTACTAACTTTTTTCAGTGTGATGAAAATATCGTAACGATTACTACGACTGTCGCTGACAGCAGATGTCATGCCAATTGAGCGGGTTGCATCTAGCAAAATTTGTTGATTGGGGATCAGAGTTGGTAAGGGAAAATTTTTCACCGTTTGTTCCACATCCAGGAAAAATTGTCCATTTGTTGGGTTAAGTTCTGTAGGAACTGTTTGTTGGAAAGGAAGAGTGCTAGCTAGTGTTTTGTTGGGTTTGGGAACAATTTTATCGGTGATAGGAGCGCCCACTACCAGAAAAGCCACATCTCCATCTAACCAGCCGTGGGTGGCGGTTAAGGTGCCATAAGGTGATATCCAGTTAACAACGGGTTGACCTGCGACTTTCCCCGGTTGGACTTGGAACTGGTATTGATTTTTCATCACTTCATCCAGCCGACTAATAGATGCTTCAGCTGATTTGCGTAGGCTTTGCCCACCGTAGGCATCGCTTGTCTGTACCATGAACAGCAAACCCGCCCGAAAATTATCTAGCGAACCTTCTTTGACAGTAGTAGGAATTACTGATAAGGAAAACTCACCTTTCATCCAACTGAGGAAATCCTTATCTAAATCGAGATCGGTAAGAGACTTTATACCACCTCGCAGCTGTTCTGGTGCGATCGGCGAGAGGGGATTTCCCTGAGATGTTAAAACATATTCTCCCCACAACCGCTGTAAGTTGCCGCCAGAGAGCATCATTAAGGTTTCTGCTGGTACGCGAGTTTGCATTTTTCCAGCTTTGTTTTCCACCGCCAACACACGTTGACTGTTAGGGTTGAGCCAAGAAATGCCTTTTAAGCGGATTCCTTCTGACTCTAAGGTCATTGTCCCGGCTAAGCCTTGGTTATTTTGTAGTTGAGCTAAAACTTGAGCAGGTAAAGGACGGTTTGGAGAAGCAGCCGCTATTTTCGCTGCTGTTGGTATATTGACGTAAAACTGGCCAAAGGGTTGGTTTTGGGCAATTTTCGGGAAATTTTCTCCAAAGCCTCCTGTTGTGGCTAGCGATGTTTTACTTTTGTAGGCATCGATCGCTCTTTCTGTGGCTTTGGGACTATCAGTTATGACTAGGAAACGCCCATCTAGCAATGTTGCAGAAAAGTTTTCCCCTGCTTGTCCCTGATTTTGTTTGATGGCGATTCCTTCATAAGTGCGATCGACCCATTTGCCTTGTTCCAGGGTTTTGGGTTGTGCGAAGACATTTTTGGCGATTTCGGGGTTTTTGATTGGCAATACCATTACCATTGACTGCTGATCCCTAGCAGCATCTTCATCAGTGGTAACTGGTTTAGGTGCAGGTTTATTGACTATTTCTGGGGCAAGAATGGCGATTGTAACGTTATTACCTACCCAAGGAGCAATATCTTTCTCAAAGTCGTAACCATTATTAGTCAGAAAGCGATCGCGCAATTGGACTAAATTTTTATCTAGTTCTACTTGGGTTTCTTTTGTTCCAAACCCCCGTAATTTCTGCCACTGCTGCGGATCTGTTGTTAAGGAAACCGCAAACAGAGCATCACCAGGAATAATATTTGCACCTACTAGCAAATCGCTCTCAGATGGTTGTCTTTGGGTTAACAACCAGTATCCTACACTCCCCACACCAATCAATAACCCAACAGAGGAGAGTCTCAGCGCCAGAGACGGTTTCTTAATTTTTTTCATGGAAACAGACACAAGAGGCGGTGCCATTGAAACCTATACCTCATATTTGCAAACTCATTACTTGCTTCATTGGTTCAGTCAACCAAAAAGTTTCTCGTTATCTAGGGCAGCTAAGCGCATAAATTTCTCCACTCTAGACATTAATAATATTTCCGCGATCGACCTTCCCTAAGGCTTCAACAATAATTAATTACCAATTCGTAATTAAACTAAGAGTCAGAGACCTGTAGGTTCTTGCAGTTACGGTTGTGGTTGAAATCCCCATCCGTAAGGTAATGACGAATTGTTAAAAGCAGTGTTTTAGTGGTTAGTTACCTTTTTTAACACGCTTTGTTGAATTTCGCAGGACACTTCCTTTGAAAGAATAACTCTGTGGAAAGTCTTCGATAGTTAAATGCATCATTTCAAGCATTTTGAGGATATACCTAAGTTGACAAAGCCGCAAGTCATTAACAACCTAAACTGCTTTGAAAGTGCCTTTACTGGTAGCGGGGCGTTTAGCCCATGCTGAATAAAAATACTAGTTCCCAGTCTGTACCGCAACTCAAATATGTTGTTAATTTCTAATTTTTAGAAATTGGCCTCGGTACTTAGCTGCATAGACCCCAAATATTTGGTTAAATAAGGCGAAAAAACTTCATAAATTAAGGTTAGTGGCTGTCCATGATGCCAAAACAAGTAGTGGCGACCCCAAAAAGGTCCAGTTACATCAAAACCCGACTGTAGCGCCGATGAATCACCATAGTAAATTCCTCGCACATCACGATACAACTCTGTGCGGAGACGAGCTAAACTCGCCCAGATTGGTAATGAGCGATTTTGCAAATACTCATCTACATGGCTGGCTTCCCACCAGGAAGTGGCATAGGCTAATCGCTGACCAGAAGCGGTACGCAGCCACACTTGTCGCCTTAGTCGTGGACCTGGGACAGCTTGAATTAAATCAGGCGCACCGTCCAAGTCTGTGCCAATTAATGACATATCAATGACATCTACTTCTGTAGGTTCACCTGTAAGTAATTGTAAGTGACGTGTTGGCGATCCGTCGCCTAAAAGTAGTAGTTGCCAAGCTGGTGCAAGCTGAGTGTGAGGCAAACTTTGTTGAATTACTTCCTCTCCTGCTTGCCAAATCGGAGTCAGCCGATGCCAAGCTGCTGGCAGTGTTAAGTTGTTAGTCGGCGTAAAAGTAATAGTCAATGTTTTTTACAAAACTTTACCTATCTCTATAAAAGCATAAAAAACCAGAGCTAGGTTCAGATTTAAGGGTCAACAGATGTTGGTTTTTAAATTTTGGATTGACCCCATCAATAAACGGATGAAGCTCAAAGATTTTAAATTTTGGATTTGTGTCGCCCACAAGAGATGTTAGCGTAGCAGAATGTTAGTCCGGCATAAACCAAAACATTCTAAAATCTAAAATTGTTAGGGTCAATAGTCTCAGGTTTTTTGACCTTTTGACTATTGACCCTTGACTAAAATAATGCGGATGGCGAGACTCGAACTCGCAAGGGCATTGCCCACACGCACCTCAAGCGTGCGCGTATACCAATTCCGCCACATCCGCACAGGTTGTCTAAAGATAGACTATAGCATAAGAAAATAATTATAGTAAGGTGAGTTCTGAATTCCAGTTTAGAAAAATTTAAGTGTAGGGTTTTAGAAATTTCCTCAAGGCGGTATCAGACTGACAGAAATGTAGCAGATGCATAAGTGATATTAAAAAGGGTAGAGCTATTGTAGGAGACACGCTAGGCCATAAAAGATGCCGTTGAGAGGAGAATGCCTTTTGAAGCTCAGAAAGCTCATACGAGATCGCCAAAAACTAATTCGGGAAACTGGCCAAGACTTGCAGCAGCAATGTTGCTAGTCTAGTTAAGACCCGTAGAGGCAGCAAGCCCAATCCTTGACTGTGCTGAAGATAAAGCTTGTGAATCTCCTGTCATAATTTGAAATAACGCCAAAGCGTTGTTGCAAATCAGATGGGAGCAAATGTCAATCTACTGGTACTAATATCGAAACTCTAAAATGAAGTTTGACAAAATATTAATTGCCAATCGGGGAGAAATCGCCCTTCGCATTCTCCGCGCCTGTGAAGAAATGGGAATTGCCACAGTTGCGGTTCACTCTACTGTCGATCGTAACGCTCTCCACGTTCAACTTGCTGACGAAGCGGTTTGCATTGGCGAACCTGCTAGCAGTAAAAGTTATTTGAATATTCCCAATATTATTGCTGCGGCATTGACGCGCAATGCCACTGCGATTCATCCAGGTTATGGCTTTTTGGCAGAAAATGCTAAATTTGCAGAAATTTGTGCCGCCCATGATATTGCCTTTATCGGACCAACTCCAGAAGCTATCAGGCTGATGGGGGATAAATCCACTGCCAAAGAAACTATGACCAAAGCTGGAGTACCGACAGTACCAGGTAGTAATGGGTTGGTAGAATCCGAGCAAGAAGGATTAGAATTCGCCAAGGATATCGGCTATCCGGTGATGATTAAAGCTACAGCGGGTGGCGGTGGACGGGGTATGCGCCTAGTCCGTTCTGAAGATGAGTTTGTCAAACTTTTCCTAGCAGCCCAAGGGGAAGCAGGAGCGGCTTTTGGAAATTCTGGCGTTTATATAGAAAAATTTATTGAACGTCCCCGACACATTGAATTTCAAATTTTGGCGGATAACTACGGCAATGTTATCCACTTAGGTGAACGTGATTGCTCAATTCAGCGCCGGAATCAAAAGCTTCTGGAAGAAGCTCCTAGCCCTGCTCTGGATTCAGAACTCCGTGAGAAAATGGGACAAGCTGCGGTGAAAGCTGCCCAATTCATTAACTACACTGGGGCGGGTACTATTGAGTTTCTCTTGGATAAATCCGGTAAATTTTACTTTATGGAAATGAACACCCGGATTCAAGTCGAACATCCGGTAACAGAGATGATTACTGGAGTAGACTTGGTTGCGGAACAAATCCGCATTGCTCAAGGCGAAAGACTCAAGCTTACCCAAGACCAAGTAATTTTAAGGGGTCATGCGATCGAATGCCGCATCAACGCTGAAGATCCAGATCATGATTTTCGCCCATCTCCTGGACGGATCAGCGGCTATCTCCCTCCTGGAGGTCCTGGTGTTCGCATTGATTCTCACGTTTACACAGATTACCAAATTCCGCCCTACTACGATTCCTTAATTGGCAAATTAATTGTTTGGGCACCAGACCGACCCACTGCTATTAACCGCATGAAACGCGCATTACGGGAATGTGCCATTACGGGATTACCCACTACTATCGGGTTTCATCAAAAAATCATGGAAACTCCACAGTTTTTGGAGGGTAATGTCTATACAAGTTTTGTGCAAGAGATGAAGGGGTAGGGGATGGGGAGACTTGTACTGAGTTTCGACTACGCGGAAATCGAGCGTTCGCGTAGCGTCTCCGTTAGAAGAAGTCGAGATTCAACTACCGCAAAGCCGAAGTAGCCGAAGTATGAGGGGGATAAGGGAGATGAGCGAGACAAGGGGACAAGGAGATAAACAAAACTCTTAACTCAGCACGGGCTAAACCTTAGCTATCCGCTAACAGAACTGTTTTGTCCCGCCCCATCCTTAATTTACACGAGCCAGCATAGTCAGTAATCCTTGCTGGCCTAAAAGAATTTCTCGTACTAGGCTGAAGATACCAACCCAAATAATCGGGGTAATATCTACTCCGCCTATTGGTGAGACTAGCTTTCGCAAAGGGATTAAAAATGGCTCAGTAGGCCAAGCTATTAAATTAAAGGGCAAACGATTCAGATTCACTTGGGGATACCAAGTGAGAATGATGCGAAATATAAATAAAAATGTCATTAGTCCCAACACAGGGCCGAGAATCCAAGCAGTCAGGTCAACACCATTCATCAGTTTAAACAAGTATCTGTGAATAAAGAAAACATTTGAGCGATCGCCAAAAAATTTGAAGCTTTGTAAAGCACTCTCATTACAATTTTATTTCAATACAGAGTAAGTCAGCACTGAATTTACTCAGCACACTTGAGAAAGAGCAATTACTAAGTTTGACAGTTCCCCCTGGAGGCTTCTCAAGAAAGTAATACACTATTAAAATTAGGATGAAGTCTGTAAAAAAAGGTTGAGAAGTATGACACCTGCTTTAGCAAATTTTCTTTGGAGTCTGTTTTGGGGTGGTTTAATTGTTGTGGTACCCGCTACAGTTGGTCTGATTTTCATTAGCCAAAAAGATAAAATCCAGCGTTCATAATGCTTAGGAGAGTCAAGTAGACTCATAAGTTGTGATTGTCTAACTGATGACTGTTGACTGATATTTTCCCCGTCAACAGTGAAACGTTAACGTCAAATCCCGTCCCCTTTTACGGGTAGGATGAGCTTATTTTTCGGTGAACAGCTTCAGAGCTTCTTTGTCAGAGGCTTTGAAGCTTCAATATATGATGACTAATTAGAGTAGTGATTTTAATTGTGACTCGCTAACATAGATTTGATATTGGGAAAACAGCAATGATAAATTTTGGGCTGAACTCAGCCAGTGTTCTGGCTCAGGTAAATTTTGGGGCAAACTCAGCCAGTATTCTAGGAATTTTCCTGGCTGTGGCTGGGGCAGCACTGTATTTTCTTCGCACTGTGCGGCCGGAATTGTCACGAGATCAAGATATCTTTTTTGCGGCAGTAGGTTTGCTCTGCGGCTTTATTCTCGTCTTTCAAGGATGGCGGCTAGACCCGATTTTACAATTTGGTCAACTGCTTTTAGTCGGCACAACTGTGTTTTTTGCAGTTGAAAGTATTCGTCTGCGAAGTATAGCTACTCAGCAAGCTAAGCGCAATACTCCTATTGTGGATGATGAGCGAGAGGTCAGCGGAAATTATTCAATGAACCGCAATCGCAAGAAGTATCAAGCTGATATGGAGGCAGATTTAGAGCCCCTGCCTTATGAAGACGAAGAAGAACGCCCCCCCCGTGCCCGGATTCGCGGTAGCAGAGATGAAATTTCAACTCGTGATGACTACTACCAGGATCAACCTCCCCGTAGTTCACAACGCCGTAATACTAATAACGAAAGGCCTAGTTCCGGTGATAGAATGCGGCGGCGTAATTCGGGGCGTCCTGTGAGTCGTCCTTATGAAAGCTTTGAAGAAGAAAATTGGGGTTCTTCATCTAGGGAAGTTGATGATTGGGAAAGTTCGGGTGAGGAAGTGAGAAAACCATCTCGCCGCACTAATAACCAACCCCAGCGACCAGAAAGCCGTGAAGATGATGTTGCTCCCAGACCAAGAAGGCGTCGTCCACCCACTGATTCGGCTCCTCGAAGATCGCGTGAAGATGATGAGGCGATCCCAACTGAATATGTACCATATAATCCAATTGAAAATCCAAATGAGCGGCTAGATAATTCGACGGATTTTGATGACGATGTTTAAAACAGTTGGTGTAGAGGTAGGTTTAGAGGCGACGGAAAACATTTGAGGTGAAAAAATTTACGCCTAGATTCTGGCTCCAAAGACCAATTCATTGGAGCCTGGTTTTTGGTTTTACAAGTTTGCTTGTATCTTGTGGTTCTAATGATATTCCCATAGGGCCTACTTCCCTCAACAGTCGCTACACCGAAGAGCAACCTGCTTTGAGTGGTAATGGGCGCTTTTTAGCGTTTGTATCTAATCGCAATGGTAATCAACAACTACTGGTGTACGATTTGGAGAGACAACTATTTATTTCTACACCAGGTATAAACCGTCAGGAAACTATTGCTGAAAGTCCTAGCTTGAGTTATACCGGGCGTTACATTGCTTATATTACTAGCGACCAAGGTAGACCGGTAGTAGCGCTTTACGATCGCGCTACGCAACAATCCCAAATCCTCACACCAATCTATCGAGGCTGGGTGAGAAAACCAAATATCAGTCCAGATGGACGTTATATTGTCTTTGAAAGCGCCAGCCGTGGTCAGTGGGATATTGAAGTCCTAGATCGAGGACCGAATATAGAGTTAGATATTCCTAATGGTGCAACTGTCGGTTCACCTCCGTAGGGGAGATGAGGGAGTGTGAGAAGATGAGGGAGTGTGGGGAGATGAGAGAGCAGAGGGGCAGAGGAGATAATACCAACTCCTAACTCAGCATGGGCTAAACCTTAGCTATCCGGTAACAGCACTCTCAATGCCCAATGCCCACTTGCCCTGAGCGACTCGTGCCGAGCGGACTTGTACTGAGTTTCAACTACGCTCAACTACCACAAAGCCGAAGTAGCCGAAGTAGCCGAGGTAAGTCGAAAGGATGCCCAATTATTATGAAACGAATTCTTTATATACCTGTATTTATCTGCTTAAGTTTATTGACTGGGTGTTTTGGCTACCCTCGGATTTTGAATTATCCTTTTGATCCTGGGGGGCGCAGTCTCAACAGTCTTGCTTCAGAATTAGATCCCCAAATATCTGGAAGATACATCGTTTTTGTGACTGACCGACGGGGTAGCCAAGATGTTTATATGTTTGATACGGTAACTAGTAATTTGGTTGATTTACCTGGCTTAAATTCCTTTGATACGATCGCCAATCATCCTAGTGTTTCCCAAGATGGTCGTTATGTGGTATTCGCAGCTAATCGCCAAGGGCGATCGGCTATTTTTCTCTACGACCGAGAAACGCGCCAATCACGCAATTTTACTTCTAATCTGCAAGCGGAAGTCCGCAACCCTACAATTAGTGCTGATGGTAGTAGGATTGCTTTTGAGTCCAGTAATAACGGGCAGTGGGATGTTTTAGTATATGACCGTTATGGACAACCGTTGAATATACCTCAGGAACCGCGTTAGATATGGGATTGGGGATTGTGGATTGGGAGTGTGGGAAGGATAGGAAGCTTTTTATAACTCCCCTCACTACCCCCACCCCCAACCCCCACCCCCAATACTCCCTCATTTCCCCAGTCCCTAGTCCCTAGTCCCTAGTCCCTCTTCTTGTTGCACAGATTCAATGAGCGATCGCACCTGTTTCGTGCCTTCTGAAGCTTCAAATGATAGGGGAAACTTCCCCCTAAGGAGCATTCGTAACCCTAAAGGTGCAAGACTAAGTAATCCTTTGAGATCGCGAAAATAATTACCGACTACTTGTAAACCAAATTGACGTTCATCAATCCAACCACCTTCTTTGACTAAATCAACCAATACTTTCCGGTGGCGAATTGAGCGACTCTCACTAGCTTGTTTTTCGGTGAGAATTTCTTGTTTAATTTTGGTGATTTGTTCTAGTGGTGCCACTTCCATTGGACAAACGGAATCGCAGTACAAACAACGGGTACAACCCCACACGCCTTTAGTCTCTTCGTTGTAGGTTGCTAAACGATTTTCGGTGTCGCCATCGCGGGAGTCTGCTAACATACGATAAGCTTTCGCAAGGGCATGAGGCCCTACAAAGTCTGGATTAACTTCGCGGGCATTGCATTCCGAGTAACAAGCACCGCACATAATACAGTTACCAGTTTGATCGAGGCGCGATCGCTCTTCTGGTGTTTGCAAAAACTCTCTTTCTGGTATTTGTCTTGCTGCGGTACTCACATAAGGAGCAACTGAGTCTAGATTGTTCCAGAAACTGCTCATATCTACAACCAAATCTTTAATCACAGGCATATTACCAAGAGGGGCGATCGTGATTTCCGGAATGGCATTTACTTTACTTTTGGATGATGCTATTTGTTGTAATCTGGCAAGTTCACTACCAACATTTTCCTTACAAGCTAAAGCCGAACGTCCATTGATTCGCATAGCACAACTACCACAAATAGTATTGCGGCAATTTTTGCGAAATGCCAAACTTCCATCTTGTTCCCACTTAATATGATTAAGGCAATCTAGAATTGTATTACTTGCTTGAGCCTCCACAAGATAGCTTTGCGCCACAGGAGAGGAATTTTTTTGCTGTCGAATGACCTTAAAAATAACTTCCATTGCTTCTAACCAAATTTTAAAATTGCTTCACCTGGCTCGAAAATCATCAGTTAAGGCAGCTAGTTGCCAAAAGTGAGCTATACTCTTTTTCCCCTTAATTCAAAGCCTGATGTTAATAAGCTGACGATGAAAGAGCTACTGATTCTAGTTTAAGGCTAACCATTAAAGTTTTAGTTGTAACACAGTCATAGACGATATTCACGTCAATCTTTCAGCTAAAACACCAAAATTATCATCGCAGCTTTACATTGAATTTACCTCTTTGGAAGTGTCAAGGAAAGGTAATTTGCCCAGAGAGTGACTTATGTTAATCTCCTACCTAGCAATAAGATCCAAGTTAAATGTATGTTAGCTTCTGTGAGAGCAACTGGCTCTCAAAATCCATCAAACAGTACCGAAGGTAAAATATTTTGATTATATATGAAGTATGAAAGCAGGTGTTCAATAGCTGCTGACAATCAAGCGCGAGGCATATATTAAGAGATTTATTCTTCCCATAGACAGACGTGGAGAATCCTCTGACCACTTTTTACCTGACGGTAATAAACCAACGAAAAATCCTCACCAGTTTCCAATAAAAGTTCTTGCACCGGAAAACCTCTACATGCGAGACTTTTTGCTTTTTACCTCCTCTGAATCAAGAAAATCTGAGATTTCACTCATTGGTCAAAACTGCTCGTCTAAATTAGATAAATTTTTATAAAAGTCATAGAGCAATACTCACGCTTGCAATCATGGGTTAGGAAAATCCTCACTGCTTTTTCCTTGCTAAAGTCCAGTAATTTAAATAAAAATTTACTAGCAAGTTTAATTCAAAATTAAACAAATATTTTGCTATTATTAGTCCATGCTAGTATTTAATATAAAATTACGAAGTAACAAAAGCAGAATCAATAGCCGTATCAGCGCGGCTAACACTGCTTTGTTGATTCGTAATGTAGAGACAAGAAAATTCGCGTCTCTACTCGCAGGACAAAGGGTGTATACCCATAGGACTCTATTGAAATACTATGCTGTCCTAAACTGGAAAGAATGAGTAGAGAAAACTCTACTTATCTCATTTGCAAGAAAGGCAAGCGCTAAAAGTGAAAAATCTGCAATTTATTGGCTCTACGACTTATTTGTAGTAGAACCTAGCCAATTTGTAAAGGTGGCTGAAAATTACACCGCTACAGTAGCACCAAAAGAGAAAATGGTTTCGTTTTTGATGGCGAATAATGGTTAAAAGTGCCGTAAAATCACTAAAATTAATTTATTTGGCAACTATAACCTCTAAATAGGTTGTGAACAACCATAATAGAAGTGCTTTTGGCTCCTATCAGCAGCAATTCACGGGTAACACTAGAGTCCTAAGTAGCTTTATGCAAATGCTAAAAAGCGGAATACTGGCATGAAACTACATCGTTTATCAGTTTGGAGAGAGTAAGGAAAATTTGAGCATAATGAGTGAAACTGCAACCGCGCCATTAACTGGAAAATCATTACTTGCTAAAGTAAAAGAGCTTTCCACTTTGCCACGTCGAGAAAGAGCCAAACAGTGCGGCTATTACACTGTTACTAAGAATAACCAGGTTCGCGTCAATCTCACCGATTTTTATGATGCTTTGCTATCGGCTAGAGGAATTCCTCTAAGTCCAGAAGCACCAAAAGATGGTCGTGGTCGTGAACCGACATATCGCGTTAGTGTCCATCAAAATGGTCAGATTGTGATTGGTGCCACATATACCAAAGCTATGGGCTTAAAAGCTGGAGATGAGTTTGAAATTAGACTGGGATACAAGCATATTCATCTGATTCAACTCGGTGAAAGTGATAAAAAACTAACCTCACCAGATATAGATTCTGAGGACGAATCGGACGAAGATTTGGAAGACGAAGAGTAAATTTGCTGATGGTAGGGATAAGTTTCGGGTAAATGCTTGATAACTTGTCCTTATCCGGACAGCAAATTAGTAGCTCTATTTACAATGATTTTGTCCAAGTAAAAAATACGATCAGACCCCTTGCAAAAGTCAGTAAATTTAGTAGAGTCTTGATTCATCAGCAGGAAATCTATAGTGCAAGAAGTCTATCGTGTTTTTTCGTTTGGTTTGACAAACTTTTTTGAACCTTTGGTCAACGCCTTACTGGCATTTATGAAAAATGCACCATCACTAGTTGTAGTGATGGTATTCCTAATTTGTTGGGTAGGGTGTTGGTTACCAGTGGCAACAGTATTAGCAATATTGCTCAATTGGCAACCGACAAAACCTTTGCAGCCAGAGCAAAAGACACCGTTATTGGTGTCACTTTACCTGTTAGCTCCCCTGATTCTCTGGGGAGTTGGTTGGTTAGTCAATAGGTCTTTTTTAGATTACGGCTTCGTTAGCAATTTTTCAATTCTAAAATCTTTAGCACTAGGTTTCGCTTTGGGAGTGCTGAGCTTAGCTATTGTATTTAGTGGGCAATTTGGATTAGGTTGGTGTTCTTTTCAAAACTTGCATATTAAGTTACTACTACCCATCTTGCTACCGATTTTCTTCATAGCGTTGTTAGTTGGTGGTATAGAAGAGTTAATTTTTCGGGGTTTTTTGTTGACTGAATTAGCCCAAGATTATCCGGTTTGGCTAGCAGCAGTAATTTCCAGCTTTATTTTTGCCTTTTTACACCTCGTTTGGGAGCAACGCGAAAGTTTACCCCAACTCCCTGGATTGTGGCTGATGGGAATGGTGTTGGTGTTAGCACGTTTGGTCTCTAGTGGTAATTTGGGTTTAGCTTGGGGACTTCATGCGGGATGGGTATGGGCGATCGCTACCATAGACACAGCAGAACTAATTACTTACACAGGTAAAGTCTCTGATTGGTTCACAGGTAAGAACAAAAAACCTCTAGCTGGTTTGGCGGGAATTATTTGTCTAGTGGGAACTGGAGCGATTATTTGGTTATTCTCTAAATATTTTTAATTTTGCGTTCAGGTGCAATATTTGAAAGGGACAAAAAACGAACTTTTTCAGGGACTATTAATGCTTTGTTTATTAGCATCACTCCCAACTTGCATATAAAAGTCAGAAAAAAGTTCACCCTTATACTTCGTTCCTCACAAAACCTATCGTTGACAAATGGGTTTTAACCTTAAGTTGACACCAATGGCAGGATGCCTACCCCACAAGAGATGATTTTTTATGAAGAAGGGGAAGGGGGACTGGGGTTGGGGGAAAGGTAAAAACCGTACTTCGTCTGGCTACACGTTAACGCCTGCAAGTGGCGCAACAATCATCATCCCTTTCCCCTTTCCCCTTTAACCTTTTCCCTTTTATTGTGGGGTAGTAGTGGAGATTAGTTACCCAATCCAAAATATTTAGCTCCCAAAGCCAGGGATTAAACGCTTGAGGGCGCGATCGACAACATCGCCATAGCGTAATTCTCCACACATAATCTTACCCATGAGTTGAGGAGCAGAGGGGTGTTTAACACCAACTTTGTAGCCAATATTAGAAAATCGATAGAATGCTCCAGCTAATTTTTGCGCCCAAGCCATTTCAGTACCCAACTGTTCATTAATGGCTTCGCTATATTTTTCTAAAGCGTTAGTGTCACCAGAAAGTGCTTCATTAATGGTTGCAGCTGCAAGCAAACCGCTCAAAATTGAAGGGCGAATGCCTTCTGCTGTCATAGGATCAACCACACAAGCAGCTTCCCCAGCCAAAACTGCATTTTGGGTGTGTAGCTTTTGATTCCCATCCCAAATACATAGGGGATGACCATATTGCTTACTGGTTTTGAGATCTAAATTTAATGATTTGGCGTACTCATCCAAAATCTTTTTGAAGTCCTGGGGTTGACGGCCAATAAACGTCCCGACACCTATGGAATAACCGTCAGCTTTGGGAAAATTCCAGAGATAGCCGTTTTTGACCAAGCCAAACTCAAAATAAATTGTGGGGTTGTTTTCGATAATCCCAGGAACTTCTGCTTCCAAAGCCCCTGTGAGGAGACGTTTACGTTCCTTAAAACCTAGCCATTTGGCCATCGATCCTTTAGCACCATCAGCCGCAATTAAGTAGCGACCTGTAACTGGGGCGTTGGCTGTGTTAACTTGCCAATAGTCGCTTTGAAATTCAATACCAGTTACTTCAGTCTTGTCTTGTAGTTGCGCTCCTTGTTTTTGGGCTTGCTGGATTAGGAAATGGTCAAAAACATCCCGTCGCACCATCCAGACTGGTTCTTTAGTGGCAATTTTCGTTTCCACAGGGTCGCCCAATTTCCAGGTAAAGCGAAGGGAGTTTGCCTTTAAAGAAATCGCTGGGCTAAAGTCAAAGTCAAACCATTGAGCGATCGCTGGAGATACACCACCGCCACAAGGTTTATATCTTGGTAGCGATTCTTTTTCTAAAACTAATACTGAACGCCCCTGTTTGGCTAAATGATATGCAGCTGTTCCACCAGCTGGCCCAGCACCGACGATGATGCAGTCGTACATATGGCTGAATTGTTGCAATTCTCCTAAGTTTCCTAACTTAAATTTTGTTAAGCTCATCCCACCCCTAAAAGGGGATGGGATAACACGAAAGACGGTTGACGGTTGACTGTTAACAGTTAACAGTTAACACTTTAAACAGTTGTGATGTCTTTTTCTTTTTCTGCTAACAGTGCGTCTATTCTGGCGGTATGCTTATTTGTCAGTTTTTGTAGTTCGTCTTGCAGATCCCGTGCTTCATCTTCAGAAATTTCGGTGTTTTTTTCCTGTTTGCGAATCGAGTCTATAACATCACGACGAATATTACGAATAGCAACACGTCCCTCTTCAGCATACTTAGCAGCCATTTTGACGAATTCTTTCCGGCGATCGCTTGTTAAGGGCGGAATATTCAGGCGAATTACGGTACCATCGTTGCTGGGGGTTAAACCCACATCTGAAAGAGAAATTGCTTTCTCGATGATGTTTAAACTGCTGCGGTCGTAAGGTTGAATCAGAATTGTCGAGGCATCTGGCGTGCTAATATTTGCCAGTGATTTTAGGGATGTAGGCGAACCGTAATAGTCCACTAAGACTTTATCTAATAAACTCGCATTGGCGCGACCAGTGCGAATCGTGTTAAAAGCTCGTTGAGTTGACTCAACGGTTTTTTGCATCGTACTCTCAGCTTCAGCTAATTTCACAAGAACCTCCCACAAGAGTGCCTATGGATTCTCCCATGACTGCTCGGTGAATGTTACCTCTTACCGTTAAGTCAAATACTAAAATGGGAATATTGTTTTCTTTACACAAGGCGATCGCAGTACTATCCATTACCCGCAAATCTTGAGCCAAAACATGCGCGTAAGTGAGGCTGTTGTAACGCTTGGCGTCAGGATAAATATGGGGATCGGCATCGTACACTCCATCTACCTTGGTCGCTTTAAAAATCACTTCGGCATCAATTTCTGCGGCTCTTAATGCCGCAGTTGTATCTGTAGTAAAGAAGGGATTTCCAGAACCAGCACCAAAAATTACCACCCGACCTTTTTCAAGATGACGGATGGCACGACGACGGATATACGGTTCCGCTAATTCTTGCATGGCGATGGCACTTTGCACCCGCGTCTGCACTCCTATCTGCTCCAGCGAATCTTGTAGCGTCATGGCATTCATTACCGTGGCAATCATGCCTATGTAGTCAGCGGTTGCCCTGTCCATCCCCGCTGACGCTGCTTTGACGCCACGAAAAATATTGCCGCCGCCAACAACAATAGCAATTTGAGTCCCAGTGGCTATTACCTCTGCTATCTCTTGGCCTATTCCTTTGACCACTTCTGGATCAATGCCATAGCCCATGTTGCCCATTAAGGCTTCACCGCTCAGTTTGAGTAAAACCCGTCGGTAATTCGTTCCCATGAAGTTACGCTTTATCAAAAAAGTTGCAATTGCCTCCAATTTAAGATAACAGGTACAGGGACTATCTATGTCTAGTTACGCCAAATCAATGTAGTACCGATTGGTTCTGTTTGTGGTATTTGTATTTCTTGCCCTTGAAACAAAGAGGCGATCGCAGTTCTTAAATAATCTTCTCCCAGGGATGATGGGTCTTGGGGATGATTGTCGATTTGACCTTTATAGCGTACTACACCAGTACTATCTATTAAAAAAGCCATTGGTGTTTTCGTAGCCCCAAAACTGCGGGTCACATCTTGAGTTGGGTCCCACAAGTAAGGGAAGTTCAACTGGTGACGCTGGGCAAAAGCTTTCATATTTTCAAAGTTTAAGCCTGATTCGTGATGCTCATTACTGCCATTCATACCAATTAGGGTGAAGCTTTCTGGGGCAAATTCGGCTTGAAGGTTTTTAAGTCTGTCTAAATACCACTCTACATAAGGACAGTGGTTACATATAAAAACGACGGCGACTGCACGGAACTTCTCAAGATAACGCCTGAGATGGTGTACTTGACCATCAATTCCTGGCAGTTCAAAATCTGGTGCGTAACTCCCAATAGGAGTATCAATTGCTTCTAATATATTCATCTTTTCTGGCTCGCAGAACTAGGAACAAGAAAAATATTGTTAAATTCAGCGTCAGTTTCCAGTTGCAAACCACCCCTTAGCCGATGCCTCATGTTCAACAATTTTAGAAACTTGGATTGGCGATCGTAAATTGTAAAACTACTGAATCTAAAACTGATGTTAACTCCATCACCTCGATAATGGCATCTGGAAAGTTTTTGCATATCTGATGACTGTATATTTTCTTCGTAATAATAGGCAACATTACTACAAGTAAGTCGGTGCAAAGAAATCAAATTATGTTACGAAACCTAAATAGGCTTAAAACCCTTGCCAATAAACAATGACAGTCTTAGCCAGTGAGCTTGAATTGTGCCGATTGACTTGTGTAAAGTATCCTTGTTGGCATAGATATCAAAGCTCAAGAATAGCAAAAATACTATAAATCTGTGCCAATATAGCGAGAATGTGAGTCACATCAAGGAATTTGTGGTTCATAATACTGAGATAATCTAATTTGTGAGTCGATCGCTTTTATCAACAAGATGAAAACTCCCTGTACGAGATAAGACTATTGGCATAATGCTAGTGTTGGATGCTTAGAAGCTTTCGTGGTGTATGTCTAAGTTATCACCAGAGTAAATCAATTAGTTTTAAAATCTGATAAATTTTACGCAAAATCAAAACAGTTTTGCTCAATGTGGCTGCTGAAAGTCTTTTACCATTGTGTTCATCAAATTTCCCCATGACAACCTCAAGTTCAAAAACAGCACTTACCTCTACAAAAACTTGGATTTGGCAAGGTTTCCCTATCTGCTATCAAAGTCAAGGAACCACTGGGCCAGCTGTTGTTCTGGTGCATGGATTTGGGGCTTCTTGGTGGCATTGGCGAAAAAATATTCCTGTATTAGCAGAAAATTGCCGTGTTTATGCGATCGATTTGATTGGTTTTGGTGGTTCAGCCAAACCTAAACCTGGCGAACAAATTACCTACACACTAGAAACCTGGGGAGAGCAATTAGCAGATTTTTGCCGCGAAGTAGTGGGTGAGCCAGCTTTTTTAGTTGGAAATTCTATTGGCTGTATTGTAGCCATGCAAGCAGCAGTCAGCAAGCCAAATATTGCTTTAGGAGTTGCTTTGCTCAATTGTTCTTTACGATTGTTGCACGATCGCAAACGGGTAACTTTACCTTGGTCTCGTCGTTTCGGAGCGCCTGTGCTGCAACGCCTGTTATCTATCAAACCAGTTGGCGATTTCTTTTTCAATCAACTCGCCAAACCAAAAACAGTGAGGAAAATTCTGCTGCAAGCATACTCAAATCCTGAAATGGTGACAGATGAGTTGGTAGATATTCTCACAGCGCCAGCCAGCGATCTGGGTGCTGCTGCTGTGTTTCTAGCCTTTACTTCTTATTCTACAGGGCCACTACCAGAAGACCTTTTACCACTGCTAGACTGTCCGGCGATTATCTTGTGGGGAACAGACGACCCGTGGGAACCAATTAAATTAGGGAGAGAATTAGCTAATTTTCCCCAAGTAGAAAAGTTTATTCCTTTAGAGGGAGTAGGGCATTGTCCGCAGGATGAAGCGCCGGAGTTAGTCAATCCGATTTTACTCGATTGGATTTTGGAGCGATCGCGGTAATAGACTCGGCAAAATTAGAGACATAATTTCCATCAAACTGTCTGCGTTTTAAAACATTACTTTTTTCAACGCCAAGGGATATAAAGTTTTGCCAAATTTAATTTGCTATGAACTTATGGGAACCTGTAGTAACTGACTTAAGAAGAAGGCAAGCGCTGCACTACTCAAAGGAACTGTCAAATTGTCAATACCCAAAAATGAAACAGCCTCTAAAGCAGTAGCGATCAATGCAACTAACAGTGATACTGCCCAAATTTGCCAACTGTTTCCTTGAGTGCCAAATAAAATCAAACTGCTGATGAGATAGCTAACAAACATCATAGTCAGGGAGCCTTCCCAACTTTTTTCTGTCCCAAAGACTTTATACTTATGTGTACCAAAGCGCTTCCCAATTAAGGCTGCTAATCCATCTCCCCAAGTCATAATCAAAATTCCTAGTACTGCGTATTGAGGTTGTTCTAAGTACCAGAACCAGGCGACTAAAATACCGAAACTGAGAGAGTAAAAAAACGTCCCTAAACTTTGCCGCCCGACGCTATTAATACCAGGAAGAATGGGAAATTGGTAGGATAATAAGGTGATTATACTTGCTAAAATTGAGGCCGCAATGCCGACGCTAGGGGGAATATCTAGCCACCAAGCGAGTAGAATCACATTACCAGTGCCAATATGAACTATTTTGCGGATGATTTCTGGCTCGTCATTACCAAAGCGTTTTACCACCGATGCAATTAGGAGGATGAATAACACCCAAATTGCAGCCAACGCAATTTGTAGCCATAAAACCGGAATTGAGGTGAAGTCAGAAAATATAATCAACAAAGATACAACAATATGGAAATTTTTACCTCTATTACTAATTTATAAGATTTAGGTAACTCTCATGAAACTATTATTAATTTGGGTAATTCAGGGCTACCGAATGTTTATCTCGCCCTTGTTTCCCCCAAGTTGTCGTTTTCAACCAACTTGTTCGATGTATGCTATTGAAGCCATTGAACGATTTGGAGTATTGCGTGGTAGCTGGATGGCAACTTTGCGGATTTTACGCTGTCATCCGTTTCATCCCGGTGGTTACGATCCAGTGCCAGTATCAAAGGCAAAAAAGCAGAGGGGAAATAACTAATGCCCAATGCCTAAGCTATGAGAAGTGTTCGTCGGCATAGTCTTGTGGGGAGATGTCAACAGTTGAGGTTGTCATCTAGGTTGGGAAGGTTAAATAATTTAATTTAGATTTACCATGATTAATCCCACTGCAATTTCTATTCCAGAACCACAAATTCCTACTCCTAGTCCAAACCCCCTACCTAGCCCCAATCCTGAACGTAATCCGCTACCGAGTCCGGAACCTGTACCGGGTCCAGCGATTCCTCAACCCTTACCGGGACCAGTACCAGAAACAGTACCTGCTCCCATTCCTCAAACAGTTCCAGCACCAATTCCCCAAACCATACCGGAACCTGTTTGAATTACCTTGGTAATATAATCCAAAATCCAAAATCCAAAATGCTAAGAGCCGGAATTGTCGGACTTCCCAACGTCGGAAAATCTACTTTATTTAATGCTGTCGTTGCTAATGCCAAAGCAGAAGCAGCTAACTTCCCTTTTTGCACGATTGAACCGAATGTCGGCGTTGTCGCAGTACCGGATGAACGGTTAAATGTTCTTGCTAAGATTGCCAGTTCAGCGCAAATCATCCCGGCGCGGGTTGAATTTGTGGATATTGCCGGTTTAGTTAAAGGTGCAAGTCAGGGTGAGGGACTAGGTAATCAATTCCTGTCCCACATCCGGGAAGTTGATGCGATCGTCCATGTGGTACGTTGTTTTGAAAATGACGATATTATCCACGTTGCTGGTTCTGTTGACCCAGCGCGAGATATTGAAATCATTAATATAGAGTTGGGTTTATCAGATTTATCACAAATTGAGCGGCGAATTGACCGCACTCGTAAACAAGCTCGTACCAGCAAAGATGCACAGTTTGAAGTCTCAGTTTTAGAAAAATTAGCTGCGGCTCTAAATGAAGGTAAATCGGTGCGTCAGGTGAGCTTAAATGAAGAAGAAGCAGAGATTATTAAAGGACTGGAACTGCTAACTT
This sequence comes from Nostoc sp. C117, assembly GCF_043099735.1. NCBI lineage: Bacteria > Bacillati > Cyanobacteriota > Cyanophyceae > Nostocales > Nostocaceae > Nostoc > Nostoc sp. C117. Next base: position 3,808,946 of record NZ_CP170991.1, on the reverse strand, counting down.
ATAAACCGATTATCTACGCTGCCAATGTATCTGAGGATGAGTTGGCAACTGGGAATCATTTTGTGGAAACAGTGCGGCAAATTGCGGCAACAGAAAATGCTCAAGTTGTCATAGTTTCGGCTCAAGTTGAAGCTGAATTAGTAGAATTACCAGAGTCAGATAAAGCTGATTTTCTCGCATCTTTGGGTGTGGAGGAAGGCGGTTTGAAGTCATTGATTCGGGCTACTTACAGTCTTTTAGGCTTGCGGACATATTTTACCTGCGGTCCAAAAGAAACTCGCGCTTGGACTATTAATGCCGGAATGTCTGCACCTCAAGCCGCTGGTGTAATCCACAGTGATTTTGAGCGGGGATTTATCCGCGCCGAAACAGTCGCCTATAAAGACTTGGTAACAACTGGTTCGATGAATGCTGCGAAGGAGAAAGGGTTGGTTCGCAGTGAAGGTAAAGAGTATATTGTGCAAGAAGCGGATGTGATGTTATTCCGATTTAATGTGTAGGGTGTAACTAATGGGTTGCCGTTATCGATGGGATAATGGTCAACCTACACCTACACTGAATTGCGATCGCCATAATCGCCCTAAATAACTTAGGCTATATCAAGCATTAGCCCATTATACGCACACAGTATAAGAAGTCTTTTGGGCTTACCGTTGTTCCAAAGGAATCCAAAGTGCTGCAACATAGCTGAGATGGAAATTACATCAATATTAAAAGTTTTATAACCTACTTGCTTGCGCGATCGCAGTTTAGCATCCTTGGAAGCACCTAAAGCAAATTGCACTTACTTGTTATCTAACTTAGTACCGAAACGACACAATCATATCTGTAATTACTGGCAGATGCACGTTATTGTGAAAATGTAAAGTATATATATCTCAACTATATAGAAACTTTAAAATTAATATTTACATTTGTAGGTAAAATATACTTAATAATTGCCTAAATTATTGTAATTAATTCCTTAACAATTCTTAACTAATTTATAAAATGCTTATTTTTAGAGGCTTTTAGACTTAATTGCAACTATTTTATAGATGATGTAAAAATATATGAAAACTTTATAAAGATTAACCAGATAATGAATTAGGTGTGAGTAGAAAAGTTACCTTCTTAAAGGAATCTTTATATTCACCAAACTTGACTCAATGATCAGAAGTCAAAATAATTCATTATTAGAAGTACCATTCGGTGATTTACAAATTTCTGATTTGCCGGCTACTAGTGTCAGTGGTATTGGTCAAGTCATCCAATTTTCTTTGGTTATTCCTACTTATAAAGAAAGTGACAATATCAAGAATGTTATCACTAGATTAAGTCAAACACTAGACGAGTTTATCCCAGGAAATTACGAGCTAATTGTAGTAGACGATGATAGTCCAGATCGTACTTGGGAAGTTGCACTATCTTTGATAGCAGAATATCCGCAATTACGAGTAATGCGCCGTCAGCATGAGCGAGGATTGTCTACTGCTGTGATTCGAGGATGGCAGGTAGCAAGGGGAAGTATTTTAGGGGTAATTGATGGAGATTTGCAGCATCCACCTCATATGCTGCAAGAACTTTTGCGTGAAATTCAAAATGGAGCAGATTTAGCAGTAGCCAGCCGTCATGTAGAAGGTGGCGGCGTGAGTAGTTGGAGTTTTGCCAGGCGTTTTTTGTCTCGTGGCGCACAATTATTGGGATTAATTATCCTTCCAGAGGTTTTGAGTCGCGTTTCCGATCCGATGAGTGGTTCTTTTCTGGTGCGTCGCAACTCAATCGCAAACGTCACCTTCAATCCTGTAGGATACAAAATTCTGTTGGAAGTAATTGGGCGGGGTAAGGTAAACCAGATTGCAGAAGCAAGTTATGTGTTCTGCGAACGAAAAGAAGGTGAAAGTAAAGTAACTTGGAAGCAATACGTAGATTATATACATCACTTAATACGTTTGCGACTCTCGACAGGGCGGCTGATAAGAGTTAGTAACGCTATTAATTCTTACCTTCCACTTATTGCTATAACCATTTTGGGTGCGTTGCTTCGCTTCCACGAGCTTGGAAAAGAACCCCTTTGGGTTGATGAAGCAGCTACTTGGAGGTTTGCACAGTTACCGCTCTCCCAGCTTTGGGGTGAAGAAGCAGTAAGGGAAACAAACCCACCGCTTTACTATACACTGCAAAAACTCTGGCTAGTCTTTGGACAGTCTGAGGCAGCTTTACGCTCTCTCTCCGCTATTGTTGGTACAATAAATATCCCACTTTTATACGGGCTAGGTCGGGTATTAGGGGGTCATTGGCTTGGATTGGTCGCCTCTGCACTACTAGCAACTTCAAGGATTAATATTCAATACAGTCAAGAGGCACGAGGATATGCGCTCCTGACTGCGGCTGCAACATTATCAATCTGGGGCTTAGCATATCTTCTGACACTTCCACATAAACCTACTGTACTGATTGGTCAAGGGTTAATTAATACCTTGCGTCGTAATTCTTTTAGTACACAAGCTTACTGGAATAATTTGACATCCGATTTAGCATGGATTGCGTATATAATTGGTGTTTCTATTGCTCTTTACTGCCACAACACAGCAGTACTCCTACCTATATTGGCTAATGTTGTTGTTCTTGTTTGGTGGGCAACAAAAGGCTGTTTTAGTAAGAAATTTTTTTTAAACTGGAGTGTTGCCAATGTCATTTGGATACTAATCTGGTCTTGGTGGATTCCAAAAATAATACAGCAGACAGCAGTTACTCTGAGTGATTTTTGGATTCCTTATCCGACAATTCAAATTTTTTTTACAACCCTCATTAGCCTTTATGGTTCTGAATATTATTTGCTACTTATTTCGGGTTTAGCAGTATTAGGAATTTTGTATTGGCGACATCAGCCAACCAAATCAGGATTAACAGTTACTCTCAGTATTGGTACTATCTTATTAGGATTTCTAATCAGTTTTAAACGTTCAATTTTTATAACTAAAATTTTCTTATGGACAACTATACCTTTTTTTGTATTAGTTGCTGCTGGTATACTGTATTTTCGCAAGAGGTCATTAATAGCTATATCTATTGCTATTCTAATAATTATTCAGCTTTTCTTTACAAGCAAATACTATAAATATAGTAAAAAAGAGCCTTGGAATGAAGTTGGTTTTTACGTCCAATCTCTTGTACAGCCAAAGGATACGATTCTACTATTTCCAAGCACGATAGACTCAGCATTTCAATATTACTTCCATTCACCTAAACGGGAAGTAACTCAGTATGGGTTGCGGCGATGGAGTTTTAACATCCCACGACTACCAAGCACAAAAGTAACCGAAATAAAAAGGAGTGAATTACTCAATATTGTTCAAAGATTTAGTAGAATTTGGTTAGTTGTTAGGAATCGTGAATTTGAAGATCCACAAAATCTCGCAATATCTGATATTGACCAAAAAATGACGCAGCTAAGTCAGAAAAGTTTCGATCAAAAAATTGAGATTTTCTTGTTTGAGAAAAATAACACTAAGTAGGGATTGAACCGAGATGCCTGTAAATGCGGAAATAGAGGCTTTTAACCCTTGCCAATTGTAAGTTTCAAAAGCTCATAGTAGATATCAATAAAACAGTAGATAACACTAAGCTCAACGTTTAAACTGTTACACATTTAATTTGTACATTAGACCTCTTGCAAAAGTGCTTTTTGCAAGAGGTGGGAAAAGAGAAAAGGTTAACGGGAAAGAGGAAAATACAAAACCTTTTCCCCTTCCCCCTTCCCCTTTTCCCGACTTCTGCAAGAAGTCTATTTACCTGATGACTGATGACTGAAAACCCGTCAACAGTCAACGACCATCAAGAGTGTTTATATACTTTAGACGCGCATCAGCTTACGAATGATTCAAGCTTTTCCCACACAGACCCTGACAAAACCTTATAGGATATTGGGAAATTCTTTCCTTGTTCCCCTTTGCTCTCCCACTTCACACTCTCTGTAAGAGGTATGTATTACTAGATGCCCAATGATAGTAAATCTAGGCGATTTCAATAATAAGTTCACCTACCCTAGATTTGGGCGAAGTAGTGTTATGGTAAACAGTCAACAATCAGCAACTTCAAGCCTGATATTTATAGCTTGGAGTTATCTATGATAATGAAAGTATTTGCTGCAAAGAGAGCAATAATTCGTTGACAGTGTATGGTTTCGACAAAAACGTATTGATACCAAGATTAGTTAATGCGGTGAGCTTATTGTCAGACATCAATCCAGTGCTAGCAATAATTTTGACTTGTGGGTTGATTCTTTTCAAGGTACGGATGGCAGTTAAACCATCCAAGGAGGGGAGCATAACATCCATGAGTACGGCACTAATTTTGTCTATATTTTTAGCATATAGGGCGATCGCTTCAATGCCATCACTGGCAACTAGGATTTTGTAGTTGTAAGCCTCCAGTGATGTTTTCGTAATCTCCTGAATGGCTACTTCATCATCCACAACCAGAATTAATTCTCCATTTCCTCTCTGTGGTGGCAAATCTTCTGGGGTGAATGTTTCTATTCCCTCAACGGCTGGTAAGTAAACTTTAAAGCTGGTAGCACTTCCCGGTTCGCTGTACACATTTACAAAACCTCCGTGGCTTTTAATAATTCCTAGCACGGTGGAAAGTCCTAATCCTGTGCCTTGTCCAACATCTTTTGTGGTAAAGAATGGCTCAAAAATTCTATCTAAGATTTCTCCAGGAATGCCTTGTCCAGTATCACAGACACTAATCACTATGTAAGGTCCCTGTTTGGCTTCTAGGTTTATCCGAGCATAATTTTCGTCAATCAACTGATTTTTAGCAGAGATAGTTAAAATACCGCCATTGGGCATTGCATCACGGGCATTAACGCAGAGGTTCATCAGTACTTGATGAAGCTGGGTACTATCCCCAAAAACTATCCACAAATCCTGTGAGATATCAGTGCTAATTTCTATGGATTTAGGAAATGTCTCTTTGAGAATTTTGGCAACTTCTACAATTAAATGTTTGAGTTGCAAAGTGATGCGCTTTCCTTCCACACCCCGAGCAAAGGACAGCACTTGTTTGACTAAATCAGCACCACGTTTAGCGTTAATTTCTAAAATCTCTAGTAGATGCCGAGTCCGCTCATCTATATCAGGAAATTTGAGCGGTAAGAGTTGCGCTCCTGCCAAAATTGGTGTCAGGATATTGTTGAGGTCGTGAGCAATGCCACTGGCCAAAGTACCAATACTTTCTAGGCGTTGAGCGCGAAACAACTGGGCTTCTAAGTGTTTTTTTTCAGTAATATCCGTATCAACTGTGAGAATTGATTTGGGTTTCCCTTGTTGATTGCACACCAGGCTCCAGCGACTAGCAACGAGGATTTCCTTGTTCATTTTAGTGAGTTGAGTTAATTCGCCCTGCCACTTACCTTGACTAATAACTTGGAACAGAGCTGCTTCCATTTCTGGTGAAGGTTCGTCATACAAAAGCTCACTAGCATTTTTGCCCAAAGCCTCTATAGCTTGCCAGCCATAAAGTGTCTCTGCACCTTTATTCCAAAAGACAATCTCATTGTTTAAATCTCGCACGCAAATAGCATCTGTGGTGACATCAAGTAATGCTGCTTGTTCGCGGATTTTTTCTTGGGCTAATTTGTGTTCGCGCAAGGCAGCTTGCCGTTCGCTAATATCGATACTGGCACAAGTTACCCCGACAATTTCTTGGGACTCGTTCCGCAATGGCTCAATTGTTAAATCGTAATATCGAGTTGTTTTTTTAGTTGTAATTGATACTTCTTTTCGCATTCCTATACCACTATTTAGTACACGACGCTTGATAGTGGTAAGACGTTGAGCATCTTCGGCTGGGATGAGATCCAAATCTTGTTTTCCCAACATTTCCTCAACTGTCAATCCATAGGAAGGATTGTAAACCCAAGTGTACCGTAACTCCCGATCTTGGTTATAGACAAAAATGGGAGAGTTTTTCAGGGCAACCCGAAATCGTTCTTCACTCTGTCGTAGTGCGTTGTCTGCGCGTTGACGTTCAATTGCATAACGCATCGATCGCACCAGCAAGTCACCAGTTACTTGCCCTTTCACTAAATAATCTTGCGCTCCTTCTTGCATTGCCCTAGTTGCCAGGGTTTCATCGTTGATACCTGTTAGCACAATAATTGGAGTTGCTTTTGCTTGTTGATGAGCGATGATAAAAGTTTCCAACCCCTGACTATCTGGTAGCGAAAGGTCTAACAGAATCACATCAAAAATTTCTTTTTCTAGCTGTTTGAGTGCTTGCGAAAGCTGCTCAACGGGCATCAATTCAACTAAAACTGTGTTTACTTCCTTTAAAAACTCCTGTAATAAAAAGACATCACCAGGGTTGTCTTCTACTAACAAAACTTTTATATATTCACCTGCCATTGCCAATTACTCCGGTGGCAGTTTTACGATCGCAAACCAAAAATTTTCGATTGATTTTACAATTTTAACGAATTGATCGAAGTCTACTGGCTTAGTGATGTAACAGTTTGCAGATAAATTATAGGCTTTGATAATGTCTTCTTCGGCTTGGGAAGTCGTTAAGACAACTACTGGAATTCGTTTCAGGTGTTCATCTGCTTTGATTTCTGCCAATACCTCCCGCCCATCTTTTCTGGGGAGGTTTAAATCGAGCAGGACAATATCTGGATGTGCCACATTAGCATATTTTTCCTGTTTCCGCAAGAATGCCATTGCCTCGACGCCATCTTCTACCACATTCAGGTGAATGGAGATTTTGCTATCTTCCAGGGCGATGCGTGTAAGTTGAGCATCACCAGGATTGTCCTCTACCAACAAAACCTCAATAGGCATAATCGCTGTTATGTTAATCACGATCGCTTAAAAGCTTCTATTTGGAATTGTGAAGTAGAAAGTCGAGCCTTGACCCAGTTTTGAGTCAACCCAGATCCGGCCATCGTGGCGTTCTATAATTTTTTTACAAATTGCCAGACCAATACCAGTACCTGGATACTTATCTCTACCGTGCAAGCGCTGAAAAATTATAAAAATACGTTTAGCATACTGAGATTCTAATCCAATGCCATTATCACGTACCGAGAATAAATATTCGTTGGGAGTGGGGAGTGGGGGGGATGAAGAAGTATTTTTTTCCTCATCTCCCCCCACTCCCTCATCTCCCCCTACTCCCCGCTCTCCATTCTCCACTCCAATATGAATTCGTGGCTGCTGATTTTGGCAAAATTTGATGGCGTTACCGATGAGGTTTTGAAACACTTGTATTAGTTGGGTAGCATCAGCCATCACTTCAGGTAAATTATTATCATAGGTGACGATTGCTCTACTATCTGCGATCGCCAGTTGCAAATTTGCGATCGCCTGTTTTAAAACTGCATTACAATCAACTTTGACAAAAGGCTGTCCACGGGTGCTAACGCGGGAGTAATTCAACAAATCGTTGATTAAGGTTTGCATCCGTCGCGCTCCATCTATAGCGTAGTTGATAAATTGATCGGCATTACTATCTAATTGATGTTTGTATCTGCGCTCAAGAAGCTGTAAATAACTGGTTACCATCCGCAAAGGTTCTTGTAAGTCATGGGAAGCTACATAGGCAAACTGTTCTAATTCGGCATTGGAACGGGCAAGTTCTTGACTTTGGCGGGTTTGTTGTTCTAACAATTGCGCTTGAGATAAAGCGATGCCAATTTGGTTAGCTAGCTGCTGTAATAACTGCGTCTCAAAGTTATTCCACTTTCGAGGTGCAGCACACTGATGAGCTAGCAATAAGCCCCAAATACCCTCTCTGACAATAATTGGCACTACTAGGTTAGCTTTGACAGCAAACTCCCTCAAAAAGTCTCGATGGCAAGGTTGAATAGGAGCAGTTTCAATGTCTTCAATGGCACTGACTCTCCCTTGACGATATCTTTCTAAGTATTCTACTTTAAAGCAGGTATCGAGGAGATTTTTTCCCAGAATTACTGGCCAACCGGGTAACACCGCTTCTTGTACTACTGTTCCCGAACCGTCAGGTAAGATTTGAAAGATTAAAACTCGGTCAGCTTGTAGTAGTTTTTGTACTTCAGTAACGGTAGTTTGGAGAATTTCATCTATTTGTAAAGATTCTCGAATTTTCAGCGTGATTTCGGCAAATAATTGCGATCGCAAATTCTGTCGCTTTAATTCTTCTTCTGTTAATTTGCGATCTGTGATATCTGTATAAGAACCGACCATTCGCACTACATCACCTAATGCGTCCCAAAGTGCCTGTCCTCGATCCAGAATCCATTTATAGCTGCCGTCTTGGCATTGGACTCGATACTCACAAACGTAAAACGGTGTTTTCTTGGCAAAGTGATCCTCAAAGGCTTGAAGTACAAAATCTCGCTCATCGGGATGGATTAGTTTTGTCCATTCATCCCAACAACCGGAAACTTCGTGGTCTTTATACCCCAGCATTTCCTTCCACTGAGTTGAGAAGAACACTTTATTAGTCTTGAGATTCCAGTCCCAAATACCATCATTATTACCGTGTAATGCTAATTGCCAACGTTCTTCACTTTTTTGAAGTGCTTCTGCTATTTGCCGTCGTTCAGTAATATCTTGAAAATAAACGGATAAGCCGTCTCTTCCTGGATAAGCGTGGACTTGAAACCAGCAATTTTGCGGCGGATAAAATTCTTCAAATTTGACACTTATGTGTTGTAAGATTGCCGTGTGATACTGGCGCTCAAATGCTGTGCCAATAATTTCTGGAAAAACTTCCCAGATGTTTTTACCTAAAAGCTGATTCTGGTTTTTTTGCAACAGCCGTTCTGCTTGACCATTGACATAGGTAAATTGCCATTTTTTATCCAAAGCAAAAAACGCATCAGTGATACTTTCGAGAAGATTGGTGATGCGGGTTCTCGCGGCTTCAGATTGGGCGCGTGCTGCCTGTTCCTGCGCCATTAGCTGGTAAGTAATTTGAGATACTTGAGTTACACTAAGCCTCAGTTCTAGTTGATCAATTACTAGACGACTTAGAGCTACCAGCGCTTCGATTTGTTTTTGGCTCAATTCTTTAGGAACTTGGTCAATTACGCACAGAGTTCCCAGCATATATCCTTTGGCAGTGATTAGGGGTACACCTGCATAAAACCGTGCATAGGGATAGCCAGTTACTACTGCATTATTTGCTAATTTTTCATCGGCTAATGTATCTGGAACTACCACAACCTGACGTTGCTCTTGGCAAAGGTAAGATAACCCAATACTCCGGGGCATTTCTGAGACATCTAAACCTACTTTTGCCTTAAACCATTGACGATTTTCATCAATAAAATTTACCAAGGATATAGGGGTCCCACAAATGAATGCCGCTAACTGAGCAAGATTGTCGTAGGCTTCTTCCGGTTTAGTGTCAAGAATTTGGTACTGGCGTAGGGCTTCTAATCTCGCCTGTTCTGTAAGATTGTCTCCAGTTTTCATTAACTTGTCTTAAAAAATGTCAATTTATGATATCGAGTCAGCAGTCTGACTACCTCAAAAATAGATTAACTTTTAAGACCACCAAATCGTAGATTTTGGTGGGGGCTTGTACCCCTATTAGTTTCGGGGTAGAGCGTACTAAAAAACACGATCCTTTTCTCTTCCCTACACCCACTCAGCCGTTGCGCCACACCCTAGTTCTGGTCAAGTATCCTGTTTACGCCGCCAACTTTAACGATCGCCATAATCCCAGTGTAAACAAAGTTTGGGCTGATATTATTTACAAATACACATTTATATGCATAAAAAGATTCACTTGTTGCAAACTATATTAATTTTCACTTAAACAGGACTTACGCACAAGTCACGGAAAGTCGAGCCAGTGCGATCCTGTCGCATGAAGTCTTTAGTTTTTCGGTATCCCATTTTGCGGATGAGATAAACACTTATCATACTCAATAAATAAAAGTCAAAAACAATACAAGCATTGACGTACTGATATTTGGCAAATAATCTTGAAATCTGATGACTAACAGGTGTACCTTTATCTACTTGTATTATTTATGGGAATGATCTTTTTGATTATCTTGAGCGTTTGGGCAATCGTAAATTTTGTAGGTTTATGTTCGGTTGTAATTTCATTCACTCGTTGTCGTACTGTACGAGGATACCGAAATATTGCAATTATCGGCTCGCTTTTCATACCAGCGATCCTTCTATTTTTAACCTTTTTGGATCTGTTAAACAATAAACCCGGACCTACCCCAATTGTCGTTCCTACCGTACTCGCTCAGATTCAGGTAATGGCAATTATCGTATGGTCTAAAACTTATTTGATTTGCTTTTTGGGTGCTTGTGTAACTGCGGCGATTACTTTGTTTAAAGCTAATGCTATTCGCCGTTACTCAGGACTTGCTTGGGGTTTCCTGATTTCATCTCTTTCGGCTTGTGCGTTTGTATTTATCAAATTTTGATGGCAATAGATTTGTTGAGGGACTTAGAGTTTATTTATAAAGTAAATGTTAAGTAGTAGCGCGTCAAGACTAAAATGGTGCGATAGATTGGTGCTAAAAAGACCGAATTTAAAAGTTTAAAGCCCATTTGCTAATGTACACTTTTAGCCTTGACACGCTAGTAGGGTGCGTTATGGACGTTAGTCCTAACGCACCACAAATATTGAATTTTGTCATCGATCATTTGTTCTTTACTAATGACCAATGACTAATGATTATTAAACCCCTAACAAAACAGTCTCCCGTACCTTACTAATCACATCACTCAAATTGCCAGTATTCAAACGGTAACTCAGGGGATGGGCAATTAATCGCCCTGTGCTTTCATAGAGAGTCGCAATTTCAATCAAACCATTTTCGCGTAAAGTCCGCCCGGTGGAAACTAAATCCACGATCGCTTCTGACATGCCAGTAATTGGCCCTAGTTCTACTGAACCATATAGCGGCACTATTTCCACAGGTAAATCGAGACTGTGGAAATATTCACGAGCGCAATTGACATATTTTGAAGCAACTCTACCATGAGCTGGCAAATCTAAAGGCGATCGGTAAGAACTAGATGCTTTTACCGCCACCGACATGCGACAATGCCCAAACTGCAAATCCACTAAATGGGCAACTTGCGGCTGTTTCTCTCGCAGCACATCGTAACCAACAATACCCAGTTGTGCCTGACCGTATTCTACATAAACAGGTACATCTTGCGCCCGTACCAGTAAACCTTTCGCCAGTCCCTTAGCATCAGGAATTTGAAGTTGGCGAGTTCCTGAATCTAAAAAAGCACTAAAATCTAATCCGACAGCTTGTAGCAAGCGGATGCTATTTTTAAGAAGTTCCCCTTTTGGCAATGCAACAGTCAGCATTCTTTTTCTTAGCAGTTCAATAATATTGAGAATATCTCTATATGCTTACCACAAGCAGCATGAGAATTTTATTAGTTGATGATGAAGTTGAACTAACTCAACCCTTGAGTCGCTTATTAACTCGTGAGGGTTATAGTGTAGATGCCGCTTACGATGGGACATCTGGCAGCGAACATGCACAAGCAGGTAGTTACGACCTACTAATTTTAGATTGGATGCTGCCGGGAAAAACAGGGTTAGAGATTTGTCAGGAATTGCGACGCCAAGGCAAAACTACTCCTGTTTTGTTTCTCACAGCGAAAGATACTCTTGATGACCGAGTAGAAGGTTTAGATGCTGGTGCAGACGACTATTTGGTGAAACCTTTTGAACTGCGAGAGTTACTGGCGAGAGTCCGTGCTTTGTTGCGTCGTTCCGGTTCCCAAGTTTATGAAACCAGCACTGGACGCCTGAACGTTGCTGATTTAGAACTCGATTGTGAAAATCAAGTAGCCTATCGCCAAGGTAGGATAATTGAACTTTCCCAAAAAGAAAGTCAGTTATTGCAATTTTTTATGGAAAATACTGGACAACTACTAACTCATGCTCAGATTATGCAAAATTTGTGGCAAGAGGAAGAACAACCCAGCAGTAATGTGATAGCGGCATTAATTCGCTTGCTACGCCGTAAGATTGAGGTGGGTAAAGAAAGTACGCTAATTCACACAGTTTACGGCAAAGGCTATCGTTTCGGCGGCGTATGAATTTAGCTAATTCCGCATATCCTCTGCTGTCGGCTACTCTGGGTAGGATTTAGGCATGGGATAGTCGGATTAATCCGCAAAGCAGGTTTTGATAACTCGCAGATTTAAAATTTAATTGAAAACTAAATTTGTATAGAGAAAAAGCAAATGAATCAAACTCTAAATATTCAGGAAATTGCCATTGCGATCGCAGCTAAGCAGCATAATCCCACAATCTTAACTCCAGATTTTCTGAAATATAGTGGCATTGTTCCTAGTGGCTGGGAACTGGCTAAACCACCAATTATTACAGAATATGCTGCTCAAGTAGTCTTTCAAAACAACATCAGTATAACTGCACAAGTCAATCGGATTATTTTCACTGAGCTGATTGCCAACAAAGAATCTACAGAGGTGGAAATTCCGGTTCTAGCTCGTAAATATCTAGAGACATTACCGCAAGTAGAATATCAGGGAGTTTCTATTAACTTTCGAGGATATGTCTTTTTCAATGAGCAAAACAATACAGCACGCAACTATATCCTTGGCACACTGCTGAATCCTGGTCCTTGGCATGAGTTTGGCAAAGCCCCTGTGCAAGCTGCACTACGATTTAATTACATTCTCGAAGGGGCACAGATGAGCTTAGATATCAATGAAGGAGGGGTACAAATGCCAGATCGAGCAGTGCAACCCATCGTCCTGTTCACCGCCACTTTTAATCACGCAATTGTTCAAGAAGAAGAAAGTCAGCTTCTAGCTGGTCTATCACAAATAATTAGCAACTGGGCGAGAGATATGGAGGCTTACAAAGAACTTGTGAACACCAAGTTTCTCAACTTACCATATCAGCTAAATCTAGTCCCAAATGAATCTGCAATCCCCAGAGCAAGCAGTTTTTGATCGCTGTGTGAAAAAAGGCGATGGCTTTATTTATTTGTCGCTCATGTAGGAACCAGCTGGAAACAGATGAACAAGCTGTTACGCATTTAATTTGTACATTTACCTGATGACTGATGACTGATGACTGATGACGGTTGACTGTTAACGACCATCAAGAGTCTTTATATACTTTAGACGCGCATCAGCTGACAATAACATTCCGGCAGTAGCAATTAGCGATTGTATATTTTTTTACATACATTTAGACTAAACTGGGTGAATTATAATTCGCCCAGTTTAGTTTTCCAGATAGTTATTTTTTCAAAAAGCGCTGACGCAGACGAGATATAAAAAGATTTACCTCTGGTATTTTCAGTGATGAAGCGATCGCAGCAAACACTGCAATCCCCACAAAGCCAGATACACATAACTCTAACACCAGAATCAGTAAACCTGTTTTACCTAACACCTGTTGACAACCAACCAATGTCCCATAGCTAGCTACACCAGCGACAATACTACCCGCAGCCAAACCAAGAATTGGCAAACTCCACTCACGCCAAGGTAAACCATTGAGTTTGCGATCGAGTAACCACAATAGCATTAACAAGGAACTACAATTTACTCCCACCGTTGCTAAGACTAAACCGGGAGCGCCAAAAGGTTCGACGAAAAACCAATCTAGTAAAGCATTGAGCGAGATATTAAAAATACTGATGCGGAATGGTGTCTGTCCATCACCCAAAGCATAAAACACCCGCACCAAAACATCACGCCCCAAATAAGCAAACATCCCAATACCATAGGCAACTAGTAAGGATGATACTAACTTTGTAGCTTCCGGTTTAAAGGCACCGCGCTCATATATCACCTGCACAATGGGTACAGATAGCGCTACCATTAGCGCCCCTAACGGTAGCATGGTGAAGGCAGTTAGCAGGAGTCCCTGGCGAATGCGTAATTTTAGCTCCTGCCAATTTTCGGGGTCAGCCAGTTTCGCAAATATAGGTAACAGTGGCAGTAAAATGATATTAGAAATAATCCCTAAAGGAGTTTGTACTAATAGATTGGCATAGTTAAATCCTGCGGCAGCACCAGGGATTGGACTGGCAAAATAAAGGTCAGTAGCAACGTTAATTGGCATCATTCCGGAAGAAATTGTCGCCGGAGTCATGATTTTAATTACTTCTTGCACACCAGGAGATTTAAAATCAAACCTGAGTCGTAACGTACCCAATCCTAACCGCCACTGGACAATTAGCTGCACTAACCACTGAAGAATTGCTCCTGCCAAGGTTCCCCAAGCTAACACCATTCCCCCAATTAAAGCGTATTCCGGTTTAATAATGTCTTTGCCAAGTTGCATAGCCAAGACACCAAGACCAACAACAACAGTAATGCTTGATAATAAGGGACTAATGGAGAGTAACCAATATTGATTGGCTGTGTTGAGAGTGCCAAAACCAATGCCAATTAATCCGGAAAATAAAGCCATCGGCGCCATAATCTGGAGTTGTTGAATGGCGATCGCTCTGGTTGTTCCATCCAAACCATGACCGACTAGATCGACAATCTCATCTGCTAAGAAAATCTGAGCAACTGTCACCAGCAACAGCAATCCACCCACTAGCGTTGTTACTGTTTCCACCAGGGGAGCCGCTTCTTGTTGCTTCCGCTTAGCTAAAACGCTGACAACTGCACTGTGTAATGGTCCATTGACACCACCTAGTAAAATTAGTAGAAAGCCGGGGATAATATAAGCATAGCTATAGGCAGTGGCAGCCGCACCGACGCCAAAAGCAGCAGCGATCGCTTGTTGCCGAACTAAACCAAATACTTTACTAATTAATGTAGCAATGGCAACAATGCCAGCAATTCCAGCGAAAGAACGAGAGGGTTTTTGGTTTTGTTGTGTCACGAATAATACCCGACAACTCTTGCAGAGTGCATATCTGAAAACATTTAACTTAGATTTTAGGCTTTGTCAGGCAAATTTTTGATAAGTTAGTCAAAAAAGAAAGGGTATATAAGGTGTAACGGTGTGGATTGGAGGACAAATAGCGTCTCTACGCTTGTCCTCTAGTGATTTTAGACCCCGATGGCTCTGAAACCTTTTTATTTTAGGTTTGGGATCAAAGTCAAAATGTCAAATTTCTCAATGTATGGGTCATTAGTGTAATGGTAATTAGTGCAGTGCGATCGCCTTTTTTCGTACCAGATACACTAGAAAGCTTTGAGAAGGCGATCGCCTAAAATTACAACAATTTTCACCAGACAGGTAGGAGGTACTGCATGTCTAAACATTTTTATATGCGTTTAAAAACACTATATTTTGAGATAATTGTAAATGAGTCGGCAGAAATAAACTCAATTATGTTACGAAACGTAAATCACTTAAAATCCTTATCAATAAATAATGACAAAGTAAAAATTACACTCCTAACTAGTTAGTTTTAATTGCGCCGACTTCCTTATACTTAGACATTCAACTCAATCAGCGAACAACGATCGAAGTCCGAGCTAGGGGTTTGAGTTAAGATTTAAACCATAGGTCAAACGAGCTAGTTAAGTCAGCGAACAATCAACATAACTAGTAGTTGATAACTGCACCTTGTAGATTGTCTAGGACTTTAATTAATCATTGTTAAACAGTTGTGAAGATAGGTCAAGAAACGGGAACTATAAAAATAACCATCTTCTTTGAAAGAATTCGATACTTCAAAAATAAGTTTCCCAGACTCACAAATTTGAGACTGTTTAACCCGATGAAGTTTAGGATGACAAATCTTTGTAGAAAAATCTCTAAAATCAATAGCAATGGAACTCAATTCAACTTTCACGGAAAATCAACTTCTATTGTCAAGCGCTCAACTTCAAGAGGAATTAGACAAACAAAAGGCTTTAGCAAGTGTGATTGTGAGAATTCGGGAGTCTCTTGACTTAGAAACAATTTTTCAAACTACCGTTACACAAGTGCGTCAGTTGCTAAATGCTGACCGTGTAGCAGTATTCCAGTTTGACCTGGAAAAAGATTGGGAAGGAGAATTCGTTTCTGAGGATGTTGCAGTTGGCTGGAACTCAGCAATGGGAGTAAAAGTTTACGACCACTGCTTTGGAGAACAATTTGCTTCCAGTTATCAACAAGGTCGAGTCCAAGCAGTAGCAGATATTTACCAAGCGGGACTGAGTGATTGTCATGCGGCAATTTTGAGTAAATTTCAGGTGCAGGCTAACCTCGTTGTTCCTCTATCGCGGGAGAAAGAACTGTGGGGATTACTTTGCATTCATCAGTGTAGTCAGACTCGTGAGTGGAAAGAATCGGAAATTGAGTTTATTCGTCAAATTGCTGACCATTTAGTTGTGGCGATTCAACAAGCAAAGCATCTCCATGAAGTCCAGTTGCAAGCCACAAAATTAGCTCAAGCAGTTCAACGCGACCAAGTAATAGCTCAGATTGTTGATGAAATTCGCTCACCCGTTGATATTGAAACTATCTTTAAAACCACAACTGAAGAAATACGGAAACTACTACAAGCCGATCGAGTTGCTATCTTTAGCTTCAATCCAGATTGGAGTGGTAACTTTGTTGCAGAATCATTTGCTCAAGAGTGGACTCCTTTAGTTGGCGTTCAGCCGACCATTTTTGATACTTATTTACAACAAACCCAAGGCGGACGTTATATTAACAACCAGACATTGATAGTCAATGACATTTATCAAGCTGGCTTAACAGATTGTCATGTAACCCTGTTGGAAGAATTCCAGGCAAAATCCTTTGCAACAGCCCCCATTCTCCAAGGAGATCAACTCTGGGGAATCATCGCTGCTTACCAAAATGCCTCACCCAGACAGTGGCAATCTTATGAAGTTGAATCACTGATGAAAATCGGTACACAAATTGGTGTGGCCTTGCGACACTATAAATTGCTGGCATATGCTCAGTACCAAGCAGAGCAACAAAAGACATTAACTAGCGTGATTACTCGAATTCGAGAGTCTCTAGATTTAGATACAATCTTCCAGACTACTGTTACCGAGGCACGGCAAATGCTGCAAGCAGACCGAGTAGCAGTCTTTCGTTTTGACCCTCAAAAAGATTGGGAAGGAGAATTTATTTCTGAGGATTTTGTACCTGAATGTAACTCGGTAATGGCAGAAAACGTTTATGATTATTGCTTCGGTGAAAACTTTGCAGCCCTTTACGCACAAGGTCGAGTAAATGCGATCGCTGACATTTATCAAGGAAACTTTCAAAGTTGCTACGTCCAAATCCTGGCCAAATTTCAAGTACGTGCAAACATGGTTGCACCTTTATTAAAAAAAGGTGAACTTTGGGGATTGTTATGTATTCACCAATGTACGGCTCCTCGCTACTGGCAACCCTCAGAAATTGAATTTACCAGCCAAATAGCCGAGCAATTGGGAGTTGCATTAGAACAGGATTCTTATTTAAAGCAAGTTCAAATGCAGATTGTCCAGTTAGCAGAAGCCACTGAACGCGAAAAGGCAATGGAACGGCAAGATTTGCTAGCTGCAACTATTGATAAAATCCGTCAATCACTCGATATTAAAACTATTTTTAAAACCACTACTCAAGCTGTACGAGAGTTGCTCGAAGTGGAGCGAGTTGCAATCTACCGTTTCAACTCTGACTGGAGTGGTAAATTTGTAGCAGATTCTTTCAAAGATGGTTGGAAACCTGTCGTCCAAACCCAACCAATAATTATAGAAACTTTTGAGGATACAGACGATGATAACGAACTTCCGCGTAATGAAACGTTTGTTCCGATTCGAGAAGGTGAAAAATTATGGGGGTTATTAGTTGCTTATCAAAATTCACAACCGCGTTATTGGAAAGAGGAAGAAATCAATTTACTAGCTCAAGTAGGAGTGCAATTAGGAATTGCGATTCAGCAAGCCGAATTACTCGAACAAACTAAACGTCAAACCTCAGAACTGACTCAAGCCCTACAAGAATTAAAACAAACTCAAAGCCGATTAATTCAGGGTGAAAAAATGGCAGGATTAGGACAACTACTTGCAGGAGTTGCTCATGAAATTAACAATCCTGTCAGTTTTATTTTTGGTAATCTCATTCATTTAAATGAATATACTCAAGAACTGCTAAAGGTAGTGAAACTGTACCGTCAAAACTCCTCTCTATTGCCAGATATTCAAAAGAAAATTGACCAAACTGATTTAGACTTTCTTATAGAAGATTTACCCAAAACCATTGAGTCGATGAAAGTAGGAGCAGAGCGCATTAATGAGATTGTCCTCTCACTACGAAACTTCTCTCGTACAGATGAGGCTGAATTGAGAGCAGTAGACGTTCATGAAGGATTAAATGGTACTTTGCTGATTTTAGGACATCGGCTCAAAAATAATAGCGATCGCCCAGCTATTGAGATAATTAAAGAATATAGCACCCTACCCTTGCTTGAATGCTATCCTGCACAACTAAATCAGGTGTTTATGAATCTCCTGAGTAACAGCGTTGATGCATTAGAAGAAAAGTTTAAAATTATACGAAAAAAGTATGTGGAATCAGCACAAAAATGCCCAAGGATTCCCTTGAATATTTGGATTAGTACACAAATTGTTAATAATCAAGTTGTCATTAGAATAGCTGATAATGCTCTGGGTATTCCAGAGGAAGTGCGATCGCACATTTTTGACCCCTTCTTCACCACCAAAGCACCAGGTAAAGGTACAGGCTTAGGATTGTCTATTAGCTATCAAATTGTGGTTGAAAAACATCATGGTGAAATTAAATGTTTGTCCAAACCAGGAGAAGGAACAGAGTTTTTAATTAAAATTCCCACGGATAATTGAAGGCAAAAACAAAAAATTAAATTTAATAGTATTTTGTAAAGCTAGTTTTTCAGCTTGATAGTAAGCACTTTAGTGCTAAAAAATAATGACAAAAGTGCTTACTACGAACTTACTTATCCATGAATTCAAAGTTGACAGAGTACTAGGCAATCAGAGTAAAATTGCTAGTACTGAGAGTAATATCAGGATTGCCTAAAGTGGCAAACTCAAACACTGTTCCTGTACCCAGAACGTTGCCATCCCGGTTATAGAATAGGCTGCCACTACTTTGACTAAAAACAATATGTGCATTACTACCGTTGACAAATTGATCGTCACTGACAACTGCAAAATCAGTTAAAGCTTGTCCTACAGTATTAGTAACAGCATTGAAGGTAGTTTTACTCAGCACAATCTGATCTTGTCCTGCTTCAAACTCGCTGATGTAATCAACACCTAAGCTTGTGCTGAATACACCATTGCCTTGAAACACATATTTATCTTTTCCGCTTCCACCAGTGAGAATATCATCACCTAGTCCTCCCCAGAGAAAGTCATCACCAGTTCCACCTGTGAGAATATCATTACCGTTACCTCCTTGGAGAGTGTCATTTCCTGCTAACCCTTGCAGTTGATCGTTTCCATCAAGACCAATCAGAGTGTTATTCAGTGTATTACCAGTGAGACGGTCATTACCTGCTCCACCAGTTGCATTTGTCGTCTGACTATTACTGAGATTAATAATAACAGACGAAACATCGTCATTAGTGATGGTTCCGGTTAAGGCTGTTGTAGTGCCGATGGTGTAACGAGTGCTTGCTGTTAGAGTAATAGCAACGGTTTCATCACTTTCAACAGTGGTGTCTGCTGTCGGGTCAATGGTTAAGGTTTTGGTACTACTTCCGGCTGCAAAGGTAATTGTGCCGGTGGTAGCTGTAAAGGTTGCTGCACCTGTTTGGCTGTAGTCTGTGTTTAAAGTCGCTGTGCCACCAACGTTATAGTTCACGGTTAAAGCATTGGTGGTGCTACCGGTGCGGGTGAAGGTGTAAACTAAGTTGGTGGTGCCGTCTTCAGCGACACTAGGAGGACTACCTACGGTGAGAGTAATGTTTGGGTTAGGATTCGTAATGTTGACTAACTGTAGAGAATAGTTGGAGTTAATATTGTTGGAGTCTTGGGAAATTCCAACATAGTAATTTCCTGCCTGCAAGGTTCTAGTAACTTGGCTATTACGACTGGAACCAGCATAATCAGAGTAAATTTGTTCTCCAGTATCAATCAAGCCATTATTATTGCTATCGTAATAGATTTTGGCATCGAGATAGTTTTGAGTCACTCCACTCAACAGCAAAGTAATATCATTTGTACCTGTCAGCGAGAATTTATAGTAATCAATTGGGTCTACATTCCCGAGAAACTCTGTGAAAGTTTGACTACCTGTTAAAAGGCCAATATTGTAAGCAGTGCTGAGTGTGTTTCCCGGATTAGAGGAAATAGAAGGAGGTGCTGATGTGGCTGATAATTGTAGGGAATAGTTAGAGTTAACGTTGTTGTAGTTGGCATCTGGGAAAATTCCAATGTAGTAACTCCCTGCTCCCAAGGTTGTAGTAATTTGACCATTGCGACTAGAACCAGCATAATCAATGTAAAGTTGTTCTCCAGTCTCAATCAATCCATTGTTATTCTTGTCGTAATAGATGGCTACATCGAGATAGTTTTGAGTCACTCCACTCAATTGGAAAGTAACATCATTTGTGCTTGTCAGAGAGAATTTATAGTAATCAACTGGATCTACACTTCCGACAAATTCTTTGATAGTCTGAGTACCAGTCAGAGTGCCAATATTATAAGCACTGCCAAGTGTATTCCCAGGATTAGAAGCAATAGAAGGAGGTGCGGATGTGGCTGATAATTGTAGGGAATAGTTAGAGTTAACGTTGTTGTAGTTGGCATCTGGGAAAATTCCAATGTAGTAACTCCCTGCTCCCAAGGTTGTAGTAATTTGACCATTGCGACTAGAACCAGCATAATCAATGTAAAGTTGTTCTCCAGTCTCAATCAATCCATTGTTATTCTTGTCGTAATAGATGGCTACATCGAGATAGTTTTGAGTCACTCCACTCAATTGGAAAGTAACATCATTTGTGCTTGTCAGAGAGAATTTATAGTAATCAACTGGATCTACACTTCCGACAAATTCTTTGATAGTCTGAGTACTAGTCAGAGTGCCAATATTATAAGCACTGCCAAGTGTATTCCCAGGATTAGAAGCAATAGAAGGAGGTGCGGATGTGGCTGATAATTGTAGGGAATAGTTAGAGTTAACGTTGTTGTAGTTGGCATCTGGGAAAATTCCAATGTAGTAACTCCCTGCTCCCAAGGTTGTAGTAATTTGACCATTGCGACTAGAACCAGCATAATCAATGTAAAGTTGTTCTCCAGTCTCAATCAATCCATTGTTATTCTTGTCGTAATAGATGGCTACATCGAGATAGTTTTGAGTCACTCCACTCAATTGGAAAGTAACATCATTTGTGCTTGTCAGAGAGAATTTATAGTAATCAACTGGATCTACACTTCCGACAAATTCTTTGATAGTCTGAGTACTAGTCAGAGTGCCAATATTATAAGCACTGCCAAGTGTATTCCCAGGATTAGAAGCAATGGAAGGAGGTGCTGATGTGGCTGCTAACTGTAAAGAATAGTTAGAGTTAACGTTGCTGTAGTTGGCATCTGGGAAAATTCCAATGTAGTAACTCCCTGCTCCCAAGGTTGTAGTAATTTGACCATTGCGACTAGAACCAGCATAATCAATGTAAAGTTGTTCTCCAGTCTCAATCAATCCATTGTTATTCTTGTCGTAATAGATGGCTACATCGAGATAGTTTTGAGTCACTCCACTCAATTGGAAAGTAACATCATTTGTGCTTGTCAGAGAGAATTTATAGTAATCAACTGGATCTACACTTCCGACAAATTCTTTGATAGTCTGAGTACTAGTCAGAGTGCCAATATTATAAGCACTGCCAAGTGTATTCCCAGGATTAGAAGCAATGGAAGGAGGTGCTGATGTGGCTGATAATTGTAGGGAATAGTTAGAGTTAACGTTGTTGTAGTTGGCATCTGGGAAAATTCCAATGTAGTAACTCCCTGCTCCCAAGGTTGTAGTAATTTGACCATTGCGACTAGAACCAGCATAATCAATGTAAAGTTGTTCTCCAGTCTCAATCAATCCATTGTTATTCTTGTCGTAATAGATGGCTACATCGAGATAGTTTTGAGTCACTCCACTCAATTGGAAAGTAACATCATTTGTGCTTGTCAGAGAGAATTTATAGTAATCAACTGGATCTACACTGCCGACAAATTCTTTGATAGTCTGAGTACTAGTCAGAGTGCCAATATTGTAAGCAGTGCTGAGTGTGTTCCCAGGATTAGAAGCAATGGAAGGAGGTGCAGATGTAGCTGATAATTGTAGGGAGTAGTTGGAGTTAACGTTGCTGGAGTTTTGACCAATTCCAACATAGTAATTCCCAGCTCCTAATGTTGTAGTAATTTGACCATTGCGACCGGAACCAGCAACATCAGAATAAAGTTCATCTCCATTATCAATTAATCCGTTATTATTACTATCGTAATAAATTTTGGCATAGAGATAGTTTTGAGTCACTCCATTCAAAAGGAAAGTAATATTATTTGTGGCTGTCAGGGAAAATTTATAGTAATCAACTGGATTTGCATTTGCTATGGCATCATTGAAGTTAAATGATGTGAGGATACCAATGTTTTGAGCTGTCGTGAATGTCGTTCCTGGCATATTTATCCTTTTGTGAAATTTTGACAAGCATTCTTATTGACTGAATATCGGAATTCGGCTTGATTTGTGAAAAAGATCATGACAAAATACCGGGTTCAACTTCACTTGGTGAACCCATGAAAAATATAAAGCGATCGCCTACTACTGCAATGATGTTGCTGCTAAATTGATGGTATGAGAATCCTATCTTAATTGAACAAGATTAAGTATACAGATAATCAAGCTATCAAAATTAATTTGAACAATTATTTAATACCTCATGATTTTAGAAAATTCACTAAAATCACTTACTTGCTTTTCGGTCAACTGACTATTAGACTTAGCCGTTTTCAGAAAAAATCGCCCACACCTGAATAACAAATGTAGGCGATTTATTCGACAAAGAATCAGCTAAACAACAGTAGATAGTTGGCGTTTAAAGAAAGCTTCCAAGACTCTTTCTGCTATTTGATGACTAGTTAAACCTAGTTCTGTTTTAGATTCATTGGGTTCAGCATGATCTACCAACACATCTGGTACACCAAAACGCTTGACAGGAACGAGAATATCTGCGTCTAGTAAAGCTTCGGCGATCGCACTACCAAAGCCACCCATAACACAGCCTTCCTCTAAGGTGACAACTCGGCCGATTTTCTTCGCTAAAGGCAAAATCAACTCGGTATCCAAAGGCTTAACAAAACGGGCATTAATTACAGTTGCTTCAATGCCGTGTTCGCTAAGAATTTCCGCAGCTTGCATTCCTGGATAAACCATTGTGCCGTAGCCGACGATTAACACATCATCGCCTGTACGCAGAATTTCGCCTTTACCGATTTCCAAAGGTTCCCAGCCTTCTTCCATTAGGGGAACGCCGTAACCATTGCCACGAGGATAGCGCATGGCGATCGGGCTACTGGTATGGTTAACACCAGTTACTAACATACGTTGGAGTTCTGCTTCGTCTTTCGGCGCCATGACTACGATGTTGGGAATGCAACGCAGATAAGCGATATCATACATACCCTGGTGGGTGGGGCCATCAGAACCAACAATTCCTGCTCGATCTAAGCAGAAGAAGACTGGTAAGTTTTGAATGCAGACATCATGAATTATCTGGTCGTAGGCGCGTTGCAGGAAGGTAGAATAAATGGCGGCGATGGGGCGCATTCCTTCAGTTGCCAGTCCTGCTGCTAAGGTAACAGCATGTTGTTCGGCAATACCCACATCAATATACTGATTGGGTAGTTTTGCCTGAAGTTTATCTAAACCTGTTCCCGTTGCCATCGCCGCAGTAATACCGATAATTTTCGGGTTTTGTTCGGCAAGTTTCACCAAAGTGTGAGAAAAAACTTTGGCGTAAGCTGGCGGTTTTGGTTTGTTAGAAGGAATGGCTTTACCAGTTGCCACATTAAAGGGGCTTTGGGCGTGGTAACCAACTTGATCTAGTTCGGCAATTTCATAGCCTTTGCCCTTAGTTGTTGCCACATGAACCAAAACTGGGCCTGGTATTTGATGTGCCTGTTGGAAAGTAGCAATCAATTCTTCTAGATTATGTCCGTCAACTGGCCCAATGTAAGTAAAACCGAGTTCTTCAAAAACTGCACCTACTTTAGGAACAGCCAAGCGTTTCATCCCTTCTTTGATGCGTCCGAGTTCGGGAGATAAAGATTCACCAACAAAGGGAATTTGCTTAAACTGTTCCTCTAAATTATCTTTGATAAACTGCACAGGCTGACTGAGGCGCATTTTGTTGAGGTAGCGGGGAATCGCGCCGACGTTGCGAGATATGGACATGTCGTTGTCATTGAGAACAACCAACAAGTTAGTTTTCGGCATGTGTCCGGCATGATTGATGGCTTCTAAAGCCATACCCCCAGTTAACGCCCCATCACCAATTACAGCTACCGCTTTAAATTTTTCTCCTTTTAAATCTCGTGCTAAAGCCATGCCCAGCGCTGCTGAAATACTGGTGGAAGCATGTCCCGCGCCAAAGTGATCGAATTTGTTTTCACAGCGCTTGAGATAACCCGCAACTCCGTCTTTTTGCCGCAGAGTGTGAAAGCGATCGTAACGTCCTGTAAGTAATTTGTGGGGATAAGCTTGGTGTCCTACATCCCAAACAACTTTATCCCGATCTAAGTCCAGTGTTTGATAAAGCCCTAGTGTTAATTCTACAACACCCAACCCTGGTCCTAAATGTCCACCATTAACTGCTACGGTTTGGAGATGCTTATCTCGAATTTGACGGGCAATCTGTTGCAGTTGACGAACGGATAAACCGTGCAACTGATTGGGATGGGTGATTTCGCTCAGATGCATATTACAGGGTTTTCCTCTCTAATTTCTGGTTTCGGTATTTTGATTTTCCCACGGTCGGGTTGTTTACATAATTACACTCTTCTATTGTTACTAAGTTGTAGTGGAAAGTATAACTTCTTAATTGATAATCATGAAGAATGTCTTATCCATTAACAATTCGTCAACAAAAGAATTTAAAAATCCTAATACAAGTAGGTCAGCGCAATTAAGACTAACTGGGTAGGACTCTCATTTGTCCTTTGTCATTGGTAAGCAGGGAGACCCTGTATAATAAAGGCTGGTAAGTCTCCTCGGTAACCTTTTTCATTGGTGAGTCACTGCGTTGGAGGACTTTCCCGGCTTGGTGCGAACGATTTATGTTTCGTAATAATATTTTCCTTGCTTAGTCAGGGTATTAAACCACTCAAACCGATAAAAGCCCAATTAAGTTTTACCCACTTGACAAGTTTCTATTTTTCTTAACTTAACACCAATAGCGAGACACCCACCCCACAATAAATACTTGGATATTTTTTTTATTTGGAAGTTCTCTATCCGAAATAGCGGCTTTGTCATCTGTATAATCACTGAGATAGGCAAAACTGTCAAGCTGATTTCGGGTCATTTGTGATGAAACTAGATTTAGTCAGGTTTTTTCAGGCTTGCAACCCTAGCAAGACTCTGATTATAAGCAAACCGGAAGATAGACAGTATTATATTGATTTTTCCAAAGTGCGTGGTGCGAGGATTATTGAGGAACTAGGGCGAACTATCACCCGCCTTTCACCTGAAGAACCGACCTGTCAATTATTTACCGGACATATTGGTTGTGGCAAATCCACAGAGTTACTGCGGCTAAAGGCAGAATTAGAACAGCAGGGATTGCATGTGGTTTATTTCGAGTCTAGCCAAAGCCTGGATATGGCAGATATTGATGTTACAGATATTTTACTGGCGATCGCTCGTGAAGTCAGTCAAAGTCTAGAAGCCATTAAAATTAACCTCAAACCAGGATATTTTAAAAATCTGTTTACAGAAATTTCTGACTTTTTGCAAACACCCTTAGACATTGGCGTTGAGGCTGAATTGTCTGTAGGTATTGCCAAAATCACTGCCAAAACTAAAGATAGTCCCAAACTTCGCGGCCAGTTGCGACAATATTTAGAACCGCGCACCAATGGCATTTTAGAATCAATAAACAAAGAATTGCTCAAACCTGCTAGAGAAAAACTCAAGCAGCAGGGTAAAAAAGGACTGGTGGTAATTGTCGATAATCTTGACCGAGTGGATAATTCTTTAAAGCCTTCCGGTTATTACCAACCTGAATATTTATTTGTGGAACGCGGTGAACAGTTAAACCAGTTAGATTGTCACGTTATTTATACCATTCCCCTAGTTTTGATTTTTTCTAATGCTTTAGGCAGATTAACAAATCGCTTTGGAGTAGACCCCAAGGTTTTACCGATGGTTCCTGTGCGACTACAGAATGGTTCGCAATTTTTTCAAGGAATTACGCTACTGCAACAAATGGTTATGGCCAGGGCTTTTCCTGGTGTGAGTTGGGAACAAAGCCAGCATTTAATTACTGAGGTTTTTGATAGTCCTAATACTTTAGAACGGCTGTGTTTAGTTAGTGGTGGTCATTTGCGAAATTTGCTGATGTTATTATTTCGCTGTCTTCAGCAAGAAGACCCACCTCTATCGCAAGAGTGCGTAAATAGAGTGATTAAACAACGCTGTAACGAGCTAAGTTTAGCAATTACTGCCGATGAATGGGAAGTATTGCGTGAAGTAGCGCAAGAGAAAAGCTTAAGAGGTCATGAAAGATACGAACTTTTGCTTCGCAGTATGTTTGTATTTGAATACCGTAATGAAGATGGTTCTTGGTTTGATATCAATCCGATTTTGGTTGAGTCCAAGGACTTTAGGTTATAAATCAACACAACCTATTGAATCGTCACGGTAACTGTTTCAGGGTTTAGGGGAGTCAGTCCAGGGTCATTGGTGTCAACTTAATGTGAAACCCTTATGAAGAAGTGATTTTGAATTTACTCACGTACCTAACGATCCGCATTACCCCACCCTAACCCTCCCCTTGGAAAGGGGAGGGAACTGGATTTCTTGTTTCCCCCCTTTCCAAGGGGGGATTAAGGGGGGTAAAACGTATACCCGGTAAGCTTTGAGCTTAAGTTGACAGTAATGCTCCAGGGTTCACGGGAGCGGTATCAATTGTAATTTTCACAACTGGAGCTTAACTAATAGAAATCATCCTTCTGCCCACTGTCCCCTAGTTGCATGATGTAATTATACAAACAGCTAATATAAGGTAAATTATCTATGTTATGAGTAATCAGCAAGAGCCAGAAAATTCACCTTTTGACAATGAGCGTTCATTGCAAACTCTGGTGCGAACAATTACCCTTTCTCAGGGAGAATTTTCGCTGATTTTTCTGCGTTGCAATTATGCTGATTTACGTCAGCAAATGGTAGAACGGCTGCACCAAATCTCTCCTGTACGCATACGCGAAATTACCTTACCTCCATCAGTTAAAACGCTTTACACGAATATACGCGAACAACTGGAAGATGAACAGCCACCAGCATTAATGGTTTTTGGTTTGGAGTCGGTTAAAAATATTGATACAGTTTTAACTTCGGCTAACCAAGTCCGGGAGGAATTTAGAAAAAACTTTCCGTTTCCGATATTGTTGTGGGTTAATGATTCAGTTCTGCAAAAATTTATTCGTTTAGCCGCTGATTTAGAAAATTGGGCAACTATTATTGAGTTTGAAAACCCTACGGATGAGTTAGTCAACTTCCTCCAGCAAAAAACTGATGAAATCTTTGCTGGTGATGTAACACCTAATCCCCAAGTATGCCAGGAATTAGAAACTGCTCGTCAGGATTTGCAAAGCCGTGAAGAAGTATTAGAACCGGCACTACAAGCCAGTTTAGAATTTGTACTTGGTTTGCATGATTATTTACATGACCAAATAGACACTGCTTTACGAGATTATCAAATAAGTTTAGATTTTTGGCGGCGAAGTAATTATTTAGAACGACAAGGTATTGTACTCGTTAATATTGCTTTAGCTTATAATCGCCAAGCTGAAAAAAATCAGATAAAAAGTCAACCTTATTGGCAAGAATCAAAAGGTTATCTACAGCAAGCTATTGATGTTTTTGAGCAAATACAACGTTCTGATTTAGTTGCCAAACATATTACCAAATTGGGTGAAGTACTCCAACGTTTAGAAGCATGGCCAGAGTTACAAAGATTGATTGATAAATCTCTGCCGCTACATCAAAATTATGGCACATCGTTGCAATTGGCTCAAGATTATGGTTTTGTGGCAGAGGTAGCTTTAGAGCAGTCACGGTGGAATGAGGCTAATCAACTCGCAGGACAAGCGTTGCAAATATTAGCTGAGATACCTAATTTACAATCATATCAATTTGCTTTATATCGGTTTATTTTAGCCAAATCACAACAGGGTTTAGGTGAAATTGAAGCAGCAATTACTAATTTAGAAGCTGCCAAAAATGAAATTAATCATCAATACAACCCACAATTATATATATCTATATTAGAGAGGTTACGCCTACTTTATTTTGAGCAAGGTGAATATCTCAAGGCTTTTCAGATTAAGCAAAAGCAACTACAAATAGAACAGCAGTATGGTTTCCGCGCCTTTGTTGGTGCATCTTATCTAAATCCGCAACGACAGGCAATTAATTCTGCACAGTTGCAAGCTGAAAATCCGGAAACAATTGCTCAAGAAATTGCTGCTTCTGGTCGGGGACAAGATGTGAAGCTGTTGCGAGAAAGAATTAGCGGGACTGAGCATAAATTAACTGTAATTCATGGTCAGTCAGGAGTGGGGAAAAGTTCGATTTTGCAAGGTGGGTTAATCCCGGCGTTGCAACAGGAAGCAATTGGTGAGCGAGATGCTTTACCTATTTTGTTGCGAGTTTATACAGATTGGGTGGCGATGTTGGGGCGGTGTTTGGCTAAGGCTTTTGAGGAGGTCAGAGGTAAACAGTTATCTGTTAATCTGGATTCTTCAGCAGCTATTTTAGGACAATTGCGGAAAAATGCTGACAGAAATTTGTTGACGGTTTTAATGTTTGACCAGTTTGAAGAGTTTTTCTTTGTTTATCCAGACCAAGGTCAACGACGAGCATTTTATGAGTTTTTGCGAGTTTGTCTAGATATTCCTTTTGTCAAGATAATTCTGTCTTTACGGGAAGATTATTTACATTATCTATTAGAGTTAGACCGTCTGTTTAATTTAACTGCGATTAATAATAATATTCTTGATAAAAATATTCGCTATTATTTGGGTAACTTTTCGCCAGCCCATGCTAAGGCTGTAGTACAGAGTTTAACAGAACGCTCTCACTTTTATCTTGAACCTGATTTGATTGATGAATTAGTGCGCGATTTAGCGGGTGATTTGGGTGAGGTGCGCCCCATTGAGTTACAAATTGTGGGGACGCAATTGCAAACTGAGAAAATTACAACTTTAGATAAGTATCGTCAATTTGGCACTAAAGAAAAACTGGTTGAGCGATTTTTAGAAGAAGTCATCCATGATTGTGGTGCGGAGAATGAACAGGTTGCACGACTGGTTCTATATTTACTCACAGATGAAAATGGGACTCGTCCCCTGAAGACTCGCGCTGAGTTAGTCGCAGATTTAGCAGTAGAAGCCGATAAACTAGATTTGGTGTTAGAGATTTTTGTGGCATCAAGGTTAGTATTACTGTTACCAGAATCGCCGGCTGACCGTTATCAACTGGTGCATGATTACCTTGTGTCGTTCATTCGCCAACAACAGGGCAATGAAATATTAGCAGAATTAGCTAGAGAGCGAGAACAACGCTTGCAAGCAGAAGAGAAACTGAAGCTTGAACAAGATGCAAGACAGATATTAGTTGATGCTCAGCTAGAAGCCAAGCGACAAATTCACCAAGGGCGGATGCAATTGACGGTGAGTTCTGGTTTAGCGGTATGTCTATTATTATTGGCAGGTATATTATCTTTATATGCTTTGAATCAAATTCAAGTCGCTAAAGATGCTGATGAGAAAAAGCAACTGGCAGAAAATACAGTTAAAACGGCTGAAGCTAACTTGCAAGCTACGCAAAAAACACAGACAGAATTAGAGAAGAAAGCGCAAGAATTAGAAACTAAAAAGAAAGATGCAGAGCAGAAGTTTCAAGCAGCGCAGAAGAATCAGCAAGCCGCAGAAGTGAAATTTAAGGTAGCACAGGCAGAGTTAGGGAAAGTAAACCAGCAAGCAGCAGAATTACAAGATAAAAATTCTCAAGCAGAGGAAAAAATTAAAACAGCTAACGAACAAGTTAAAACTGCTCAGGAGAAAGCAGAACTGGCAAATGGACAACAAGAGGAAGCAAAATCTAACACTAAAAAGGCTCAAATTATTTTGAGTCAAGCCCAAGCAGCGCTGACAAAAGCATACAGAGATACACGCGCAGCAGAGACAGCACAAAAAGAAGCACAAAAGGGAACGGAATTAGAACGGGCTGGAGTTAACGCCTTAAGAGAGTTTGAGTATACCGAGTTAGAATCGCTGGTGGCAGCAGTGCAGACTGGGAAAGAGTTAAAATCTTTGGTAAAAGATGGTCGCCCTTTAGAAAAATATCCAGCTATCAGCCCTATTTTTGCTTTGGATAGTATTCTCAATAAAATTAAAGAACGTAACCAGTTAGAAGGGCATCGATATTGGGTCAAAGGTGTGAGTTTTAGCCCGGACGGCAAAACCATCGCCACGGCATCATCTGACAACACAGCGCGGTTGTGGACGCTCAACGGGCAACTGCTGCAAGAATTCAAAGGGCATCAAGGTGAAGTCTATAGCGTGAGTTTCAGCCCGTACGGCAAAACCATCGCCACGGCATCAGGTGACAAGACAGCGCGGTTGTGGACGCTCAACGGGCAACTGCTGCAAGAATTCAAAGGGCATCAAGGTGAAGTCTATAGCGTGAGTTTCAGCCCGGACGGCAAAACCATCGCCACGGCATCATCTGACAAGACAGCGCGGTTGTGGACGCTCAACGGGCAACTGCTGCAAGAATTCAAAGGGCATCAAGGGGGTGTCAGGGGTGTGAGTTTCAGCCCAGACGGCAAAACCATCGCCACAGCATCATTTGACAAGACAGCGCGGTTGTGGACGCTCAACGGGCAACTGCTGCAAGAATTCAAAGGGCATCAAGGCTATGTCTATAGTGTGAGTTTCAGCCCGGACGGCAAAACCATCGCCACGGCATCATCTGACAAGACAGCGCGGTTGTGGATGCTCAACGGACAACTGCTGCAAGAATTCAAAGGGGATCAAGGCGATGTCTATAGTGTGAGTTTCAGCCCGGACGGCAAAACTATCGCCACGGCATCATCTGACAAGACAGCGCGGTTGTGGACGCTCAACGGGCAACTGCTACAAAAATTCAAAGGGCATCAAGGCACACTAGTCTATAGTGTGAGTTTCAGCCCGGACGGCAAAACCATCGCCACGGCATCAGATGACAGGACAGCGCGGTTGTGGACGCTCAACGGACAACTGCTGCAAGAATTCAAAGGGCATCAAGATCGTGTCAGGGGTGTGAGTTTCAGCCCGGACGGCAAAACCATCGCCACGGCATCAGATGACGGGACAGCGCAGTTGTGGACGCTCAACGGGCAACTGCTCCAAGAATTCAAAAGGTATCAACGCGTAGTCACAAGTGTGAGTTTCAGCCCGGACGGCAAAACCATCGCCACGGCATCAGATGCCGGGACAGCGCAGTTGTGGACGCTCAACGGGCAACTACTGCAAGAATTCAAAGGGTATGAAGGCACAGTCTTCTATAGTGTGAGTTTCAGCCCGGACGGCAAAACCATCGCTACGGCATCAGGTGACAGCACAGCGCGGTTGTGGACGCTCAACGGGCAACTGCTACAAGAATTCAAAGGGCATCAAGGCTATGTCTATAGTGTGAGTTTCAGCCCGGACGGCAAAACCATCGCCACGGCATCAGATGGCGGGACAGCGCAGTTGTGGACGCTCAACGGGCAACTGCTCCAAGAATTCAAAGGGCATCAAGGCTGGGTTAATAGTGTGAGTTTCAGCCCGGACGGCAAAACCATCGCTACGGCATCATCTGACAAGACAGCGCGGTTGTGGACGCTCAACGGACAACTGCTGCAAGAATTCAAAGGGCATCAAGGTGAAGTCTATAGCGTGAGTTTCAGCCCGGACGGCAAAACCATCGCCACGGCATCAGGTGACAAGACAGCGCGGTTGTGGACGCTCAACGGGCAACTGCTGCAAGAATTCAAAGGGCATCAAGGGGGTGTCAGGGGTGTGAGTTTCAGCCCAGACGGCAAAACCATCGCTACGGCATCAGATGACAAGACAGCACGGTTGTGGCCTGTGGAGAGTTTAGACAGATTGCTGGTGCGGGGTTGCAATTGGCTGCATGATTATTTGCAGAATAACCCGAATGTGAATGAGAGCGACAAGCATCTCTGCGACGATATCAAGTAAAAGCCAAGCGATGTCTTGCGACAAGCTGCTGACGCTCCTTCTCTGCGAGACGCTGCGCGAACGTCGCTACCGCTTCGCTAATGCGTCTACGCACTTTCCCTAATTATTGTAAGCGATCGCGCATTGCTGATTTCATGTATGAAAACGATTACGGCTATATTTAAACATTTGCAATCAACATCGTAATGTTGATGACCAACATTGTAATGTTGACGCTCAATAGTCATAATGTTGATGACCAACATCATAATATTGGTGACTAACATCGTAATGTTGATGACCAATATTGTAATATTGGTGACTAACGTCGTAATGTTTTGTTACAAACATTGTAATGTTGGTGATTAATATTGTGATGTTGGTGACCAACATCGTAATGTTTTTAATTTTAGCGATCGCCAGACAAGAGATTTCCATTGTAGGAAAGGCGATCGCCTCTATCTATTCGATGTAGCTCAAGCAATATTTTGCGATCGCCCAAGCGTCTCGAACGCAAGTGCAATTGCAAATAATTATAAGCGATCGCCATCTCTTCTCTAACTCTTTTCAAAAGTTTGTGGGGGAATTGACTTTTTTGGCCGATTACTTTGTTCTGGTGTCACATACTCGATTGCGAGATTGATGGTATTTTATTTTTGCACAAACTCCTTTATCCCAATCCCGATACAAGCTATGACATTGAATTTATATTTACTGCGACATGGAGAAACTACTTTTAGTCAAAGTGGTAATTTCTGCGGTAAAACTGATGCAGAGTTGACCTCTGAAGGGATGCAGATGGCAGAGAGTTTTGCCGATGTTTATCAAAAATTGAATTGGGAGGGTGTTTATGTTAGCCCGATGAAGCGCACAATTGCAACTGCCAAGCCATTTTGTGATGCTATCGGTATGGATATGCAGTTGCGTGACGGACTTAGAGAAGGTAGTTACGGCGAATGGGAAACTAAGAGTAAATCGTTTATCCAAGAGAATTACGCAGAAAACTATTTAAAATGGTTGACAGAACCCGCTTGGAATGCACCACTAGGTGGAGAAACTGCGGTAGATATTGCTAACCGTTCTATGCCTGTGATTGCTGAAATTCAAGAAAAACATCCCCAAGGTAATGTTTTAGTAGTTTCCCATAAAGCCACGATTAGGATTATGCTTTGCAGTTTACTGGGGATTGATTTGGGACGCTATCGCTATCGGGTGAATATTTTGGTCGCGTCGGTAAGTATGGTTAAATTTGATGTTAATGGTCCTTTGTTAGAAATATTAGGCGATCGCCATCATATACCCGATGATATCCGCTCTCGTCCGGGAACATAATAGTCCATAGTACAGCACGGCGCAAATAAACAGACGGCTACCGTGTATACACAACTCGAATTACCCCCCTTAATCCCCCCGATATATTGGGGGGAAACTGGAAAATCTAGTTCCCTCCCCTTTATGAGTGGGTATAACACCGTTGGTAGGCTGGGTCAATAATCTTGAAACTGGAAAATCTAGTTCCCTCCCCTTTATAAGGGGAGGGTTAGGGTGGGGTAAAATTCAGGTTTTTAAGCGCTTCAAACTTGTGTGTACACCGTAGTCGCAAGCGGGGAGGGGAGGGTTTGATCCCAGCACTTTGGGGTTGTGACTGTATGGCAGCGAAGTGAGAATCGCTACATAACCCCTTTCTCTTCTGTTGGGACGATGAAGTAAAATATTTATTATGCCATCATCAGCTATGAAACAAAACGTCAGGCGAGGTTTTTCATGGCATTACAAGGGGTGATATTAGATATTGATGGCACACTGGTTTTAAGTAATGATGTTCATGCAAATACCTGGGTAGAAGCATTTGCAGCTCATGGCTTAGAAATATTATTTGAAACAGTTAGACCACTGATGGGTATGGGGGGAGATCAACTGATTCCCAAAGTAGTGCCGGAATTAAATGGTGAAGAAGAAATTGGTAAAGCGATCGCTGAACTACGCAAAGAACTATTATTTGACAAATTTATACCGCAAATTACTACTGCCAATGGAAGCAGAGAGTTAATATTAAAGATGCAAGAATCGGGATTGCATCTGGTTGTTGCTAGTTCAGCGAGTTCTGAAGAACTTGAGATCATGCTCAAAATTGCTCAAGTAGATGATTTGCTCTCGGAAGTTACTACATCCGATGATGCCGAAGCATCTAAACCTGCTCCTGACATTGTACAAGCCGCCTTAAATAAAGGGCAAATGACACCTGATAAAGTAGTGATGCTAGGAGATTCTCCCTACGATATTAAGTCTGCCGGCAAAGCAGGGGTAAGTGTGATTGCTTTGCGCTGCGGTGGTTTTAGCGACGAACAACTCTCCGGAGCGATCGCAATTTACGACGATCCAAAAGATTTGCTACAGCACTATGACTCTTCTCCCTTGGACCCAAATTTAGAATTATGAATTAGTATTTACACACCCACAGGACTTTTCACCTTTTGTCGCTGACCGGTTGCAATTAACCACTTACCGCCAGAAGGACTTAAAGTTATGCCACGACGGGTAGGTTTAACTTGATAATTGTCAACTAATGCTAAATCCATTTGTGATAAAACCGTTGCTAATACCAGTTTCATTTCAAACATCGCAAACGCCATACCAATACAAGTACGATTGCCGCCACCAAAGGGTAAATATTCATACTGAGAATACTGACGTTCTAAAAATCTCTCTGGCTTGAACTGCTGCGGTTCTGGATATAAATCTTCGCGGTGATGGGTTAAATATATAGAACCTGTTAGCAATGTCCCTGGTTGAAATTCATAGCCCATAATTTCTATTGGTGTCTTGACTATGCGAGGGATAGTAAGCATGATAATTGGGTAAATGCGGAGTGTCTCTTGGCATACCCCTGTTAAATAAGGTAAGCGAGAAACTTCATTCCAATCAGTATTCTCATTCACATTATCTAACTCAGTTAGGAGCTTTTCTCGTACTTCTGGCAGATGGTGAATCCAGTATAATGCCCACGTCAAAGCTGAAGCGGTGGTTTCGTGACCGGCAATTAACAAAGTCATTAACTCATCGCGTAACTCAACATCAGTCATTTGTTCGCCATTTACGTCACGCGCTGACATCATTAACGAGAGGATATCGCTACGAGTAGCATCAGGACTATCTCTGCGTTCTTGAATCTCACTGTACAGGAGTTCGTCAATTTGCTGCTTTTGCAGCAAAAATTTTCCCCAAGGACTCCAGTTACCCCAATCTACTTGTAGTGCGCGAAAAAATGTGAAGGAAGCACGCAAGGGGGAACCAGATAAATCCACGACGGAACGCAATAGTCGTTGCAATTTTGTGAAACGTTCTCCCTCGTGGAGACCAAATACAGCTTGAAGAATTACTTTGAGGGAGATTTCTTGCATAGAGTCACGGATGGAAAAAGGTTCGCCAATTTTCCAACTACTGATGACTTCATAAGTTATGTGAGTAATAATTTCACCGTAGGCTTTCATGCGATCGCCATGAAAAGGCGGGGTTAATAATCGCCGTTGGCGTTGGTGAGATGTACCAGATAACAATATTAACGAGTTTTCACCCAATAAAGATTTTAAAAGATTCGCTGAAGCTTTAGCATCTATCTGCTCAAGCGGAGCGGTAAAAATTTCCTGAATTGCTTGGGGATTACTAAATAATACTATTGGGATGTTACCAGTTAACTGTAATGAAAAACATTCGCCATACGCTTTTGCAGATGTTTTCATCAGTTTCAAAGGATTAAAAATCCACTGAAGCATTTGTATAAGTCTTGGTTTTGGTGAACTCTCTGGTAGTTTCATGACAAATACTCCGATTACTTCTATTTACACTAACTTAACAGAGGTAGAATTAATAATTCGTAATCGGCTACGCTCAGGTAATTCGTGACTTTAGCAGATTTAGTTTGTGCATTACACAAACTAAATCTAAAAGTAATATCTCAAGCTGACTTTACTCACTGAAATCTGAATTATGACGTATGTATATTTTAGATGCAGATTTAAATTCTAGATGAAATAAAGCTACCTATTAAGGTAGAGGTTTCAACCTCCATGCTTCATTAGAATAGATACATTATTTTTAGTTAAATCTACTTATCAATACTGCTCGGCTTTTTGATTTTGAACGGGAATTTAGTTTGATAAAAAGCTTAAAGGGTAAGGGCTAAAGGTTTTTTTTCCCTTTTAAATTCTCCTTTTTGCCAAAACCTGACAAGTATTAATCTATCTATAGGTTACTTCTAAGAATAAGCTATTGCACTAAGCTAAAAAAGCAACGTCTAATTTTATATACTTTGCTATATGGTAGATATCTATATTATTGACCTACTTGTGATTGGTGTACTTCTACTGATGGTCACATTAGGATCGGGTTGGATTAGTCGCTTACCTCTTTCTTTTGCGATTATTTATCTAGTAGTTGGCATTTTGTTAGGCCCTTACGGTTATGGATTGATTCAATTACGTAGAGATGAAGTATTCAACGCTCAATTGCTAGAGAAGGTAACAGAATTAGTAGTAATTATTTCTGTATTTAGCTGTGGGTTAAGAATCCTCCGTCCTCTCAAGCTAGAAGTTTGGGAGATTACAGCCCGACTGATTGGATTTTTAATGCCAATTTCAATTTTTGCCTTAGCTACTGTAGGTAAATTATTTTTAGGTATGACTTGGGGAGAGGCGATTTTATTAGGAGCAATTCTCGCCCCTACCGATCCAGTATTAGCTTCGGAAGTTCAATTGACTGATGTAAAAGATAAAGATGAGTTACGCTTTGGTTTAACTTCTGAAGGTGGGTTAAATGATGCTTTAGCTTTTCCATTTGTTTATTTTGGTATTTATGCCCTTAAAGATGATAACTGGGCTAACTGGTTTAAAGACTGGATTACAATTGATTTGCTTTGGGCGATCGCTGCTGGTATTGTCATGGGAATTGTTGTAGCTAAAGCAATAGTTTGGCTAGATCAAAAAATCCAAAAACGTCGTCAGGTTGATGAGTTGATGGAAGATTTTTTGGCGATCGCTACAATTTTAGTAACTTATTCTTTGACAGAAATTGTTAATGGCTATGGATTTTTAGCCGTATTTGTTGCTGGGTTAGTAGTTCAGCGAAGTTATAAAAATTCGGAGAAACCACTAGAACAACTGAAGTTTATCGAGAGAATAGAAAAACTCTTAGAAATCGGGACAATTTTAATATTGGGATCGATATTATTAGTCAAGCCGATGTTCAACTATGCCAGTCAATCTTTATTAGTGATATTTTTCTTATTTGTCATTATCCGACCTATAGGAGTCTGGATTAGTACAATAGGAAAACGTCCTATATATTCTCACAGACGCACCTTAAACCCCGCAACACGCTTGTTATTTGGTTGGTTTGGCATTCGCGGTGTTGGCTCTTTATATTATCTTGCCTATGCTTTTGGTAAAGGCTTACAAGGCGAAGTTGCAGAACAAATTTCCTGGATAACTTACACTACTATTGTGGCTTCTGTGATTGTACATGGAATTAGTGCAACTCCCTTAATGAAGTGGTATGAGAGCAGGATTGCCAAGTACACTAACTCTAGCCATCCTAGCACAATTGATGAATTTGAGTAATAGGGAATAGAGAATACTAAGCCGCTCACAAGTAGCGCGGTTTCAACCTACATTGCAATACAAGGATTACTTCGCCCACAATGAGCAAGGCTTTAAATTTAACAATAAATTGGGTATTTAGAATTAAAAGTTTTAGAATCTCGGTATTTTGTAAATACTAAAATTGTCATTTTTATGAATGTTTTAGGAGTAATGAAGGAGACAAAAAAGAGTAAATAAATTCTTAATGTCTCCCACTTTTCCTACTATTTTCTACTTTCCTGTCACCTTTTCAACTAGCTCTTCAGCTTGATTAAGTAAATTAGGCTCAGATTTTCCTTCAGCCTTTAAATTTCTTTCGTAAGCCTTTTCTATAGTTCCAAGATTTTGAGAATCTTTTACTGCTTGTTCATAAGACTCTTGTCGTTCTTCTTCTTGAACGCCAACACCTGGATCAAATTCGTTAGCACGGTTAATTTTTTCATCAGAATTTGGTTTATACTCTCGAGGTATTAGCTTTAACTCTTCAAGAGTCGTTGCATAACTAGGTTGCTGAACGAAAATAGACAAACCTGACAAGCTGATGAAGACTGTCAAGCCAACAACCAAAAAGCTTGAATGTAAAGCTTTCTTTAAAGTTAATAGAATTTTTTGCATGGAAATAACTCTCCTGATTTTCAGTTTTAGCCTATGTTATGTATAAATAGATTCCATATCGAAGGCTCACAGGCATCCTAATTGTTTAGGTACAGTTTTTCCTTCTACCTTAGGGTATATTAATTTTTAGTTATGACCAATTCTGATGAATTGTAATTCCTCGGCTTTGCATTGTATCTTCAAATAAATCTGTCGGTAGTGCTTCTTCCACAGCAAAAACGCCTGGTTTATTGAGTTTACCTTCTAGCAATAATTGGGCAATACTACCTGTGCCACAACCAGAGGCTACGGCTGTATTTTCATGCACTAAATTTGAACAATAAATGGCTGTTTTCCCATTTTTTTGTCCTGTAACTTCGGAACGAACTGCTACTCCAATGCCACTAAAATTATTGGTGACATCTGTCATCGTATGGCTGACATAAGAAAGAAATTCAATCATGTAACGACGCTGCATTAACCACTTAGGAAAAACGTGTGCGGCAATCCAAGTGAGATGATTATAAAAATCTGGTACAGAACCAAATTTGGTAATTACAGTTTTCACTGAGGGGAAGGACTTTGGTAGTGTAAAGGTTTCTGGCATATCAAACCAATAAACTCCAGTACGTTTATAGGGAGGTGGAAACTTAACTATTTCCCTGTGACTATAAGGTTTAACTATCTCCCATTTTCCATTGAGCCAGGCTTCAAAAGGATATTGTAATCCCAGAAAAGTTGTCCGCATTACGGTAATACCAGCACCACCAGAACCAGAAACTAAATAACTTAAATGTATCTTTTCTGGCTCATCAAATTGTTCAACACCCTGACGTACCATGCTGTTAGAAATACCGGGAAAAATTCCCGTATTAATAATTGCTGTCACCCCCGCAGCCGCAGCTTGTTCATGATAATTGAGAGCCTTACTAGTATAAGAACGATGGTCACTGACATCTACATAATTGACGCCTTGAGCAATGCAACTTTCAAGAACATTAGTATCTCGATAGTGAAATGGCCCAGCACAATGGATAACTAAATTAGAATTAGCGATCGCCTCTCTTAGCTTATCAACTTCTGCTAAGTCTAATACCAAAAACTGTACTTGCCCTCCCGAAGACAAGCTAACGCTCTTCCCAATCTCCGCAGAACGTCCAGTAATTGTAATTTGTGCCTCAGTATGGGTAGCTAGATCCTGAGCAACACTGCTACCAATTCGCCCCCGTCCGCCAAGAATTAAAACTCTGTCTGTCATTACTCCAGGATTCGTAACACTAATCTTATTTCATCAGTTTTGTGTCTCCCTTGCCATCGGTTACAAGTATGACTTATGGCATTTCACGAAATTTATGCTACAAAGATGTTGCTCAGGGACCAATACTTTTCGGTTAAGGGGGAAAGGGTTTGAATTTCCCTTTCCCCATTACCCTTTAACCTTTCACCAGACCAAAAGAGACATTATTGGGTTTAACCGAAAAGTATTGGCTCAGGGACTGACAAATAAAAAAATACTCAACTACTTCTTGTAGGGCGGGCGAGACGCCCACCCCACACACAAGATTGGGTAATTTATTTGTTAGAAGTCCCTAAAGAGGCAATATTGTTCGGTTAACGCAAGAGACCGCGATTTATCGCGTCTTTGTGATTTGCTTTTTAAGCACTAAAGTGCTTACTACAAACCATCAAAAATAATTTGACAAAGTACTACAATTGCGATTCAATTTGTCTGACTACCGTTAGCGCCGAATAACTTACCCCAGCAGTACCTTCGCCGGGATGGGTCGAGTCACCAACTAACCAAAGATGTTGGATGGGTGTACGATTAGCGAAGCCAAAGGGGCCAAAAGTGGGGATTCTTTGACCTATACCGCCAACTATACCCCGATCGCGGTTTGTATAATGAGCAAAGCTGCGAGGCGTTGCAGCTTCTACGTGGATGATTGTTTCTGGTTTGAGATAAAAGTATTCGGCAAGACGAGCGATCGCTTCTAAGGTATATTTTTGTTTTAATCCTGGATAATCTTCAGTTTGCCACCACGGTGTAGGATCGACAAATGATGAAGCGATAATCGTTGCTTTCCCCTCTGGGGCGCGACCATCTCCAGGATGACTAACGGAAACAAATAAAGAATTATTCTCGCCAATGACACCATCAGCATCATACAAAAATTGCAGATGGGGAGGACACTCAGGTGGTATAGCACTCGCATCTACACCCAAATAAACCACAAAGGCACCCGATGCTTGGGGCAATTTTTCCACTCTGTTTTTATAACCAGATGGGGCTTTTTCTCCCAACAACTGTACCAAGTTTTGGACGGTGACATTGCTAACTATATGGTCGGCGGCTTCTGTCCACACTTCGCCAGTTTTCTGATTTCTAATGACTACAGCACTAGCTTTGCCGTCTTCTACTTTGATTTGTTCTACAGTGTGGCGCATCAACAATTTGCCGCCATCTCGTTCTAAAGATTCTACCAGGCGATCGCTTAATACTTGCATACTCCCTTGAAGATGAAATAATCCTTGGGGTAGTTGCGATACACTCAACGCTGTGGCGGCATAAAGTAATGCTGTTTCTTCAGCGTTGACTTGGGAATACAACTTCAATTGCAAATCTAAAAATGTTCTCAGTCGTCGGTCATTTCCGACTCCACATAACCGTAAAGCATCTCCCACCGTCAACAATGTGAAAGGCACTGTAATTAATGTACTTGGACGCACCGCTTGCGTTAGCTGCCACAAATCCCATAAATTACGCGGTGGTAGCACCGGATCGCGTCCTTGAAATTCCCAGCTAGCATTAAATAAAGTCGTCATCAATTGCCAAAATGGCTCACTACCAGGAAACTGTTTTTGTCGTTCCTCAAGCCATTTTTCTTGGTCGCGCCAAACGTTGATGGGTGTAGTTTCCCCTGGTAAATATACCGCACAAGCAGGGTCGCAAGGCGTTGCTTCTGGTAAATCTATTGCTAATTCTGAGAAAATGCGGTGGTGAATTCCCCCTGGTTC
This sequence comes from Nostoc sp. C117, assembly GCF_043099735.1. Taxonomy (NCBI): domain Bacteria; kingdom Bacillati; phylum Cyanobacteriota; class Cyanophyceae; order Nostocales; family Nostocaceae; genus Nostoc; species Nostoc sp. C117. The sequence goes on along the minus strand of NZ_CP170991.1, from coordinate 3,767,341 downwards.
CAAACCTGCAACTTGAGTTGCACCAACATCAAAGGTAAATCCCTGACGTTTAAACGTCGAAGCACAGCCTCCCGGTGCGATCGCTTGATCTAAAATGAGAACGCTGTAACCTCTATGAGCGAGTAATGCTCCAGCAGTCAGTCCACCGATTCCCGCACCAATGACGACGACACGAGATTTAGTTTTATCAACAGAAATGCTGGACATTGATACTTATTTTTGATAATTCTTAACATTACTATTCATAATTTTACAGCGTGATTGATTAAACCACAATCATCAGTAGGGGTGTATCCTCTACAACTTTGTTGCATGGAAGTGCTATCACGTCTAAAAACCTTGGCTAGACAGATTAAAATAGTGGTGGAATAGAATTTTAGTTTCTAGTTGTTGACTGTAGTTAATTTGATAAGTAAGAGTATTATGTATATTAACGAGAAAGTACGTTTAATATCATCCACACTATCTTCTTTAACTCTTTCAGAGTTAGAATCATTGAGAGAAAAAATTGATTCTATTATTACAAATTACCGAGGTAATTTTAGAGGAAGTTTTATGAGCGGGCGTGCCTACGATTTCCAATTTTTTCGTTCTGGTATTAGTCCGAATGAAAAAACTATTCCTCAAACTTCATTCAAGACTGAATCGACTGTAGTTAATTCCCCTCTAATCAGTTGTGAAATTGATGAGATAAAACAATTAACTCCTACTCAAAATTCTCCTAGAACTTTAGGTATTTGGAAAGGAAAAGTAGAAATATCAGAAGATTTTCATAAAACATCAAGTGATATTATTGATGAATTTGGTATTGAATAATAATGGAGTTGTTACTTGATACCTGTGCTTTAATATGGTCACTTGAAGATAACTCTTGTCTTTTACCTGAAGTTCGTCAACAAATTTCAGATTCTTCAAATAAAGTGGTTGTTAGTGCTATTAGTGTTTGGGAAATAGAAATAAAAAGAAAAAAAGGACAGCTTAAAACCCCAGATAATTTAATACAAGCCATCATTGATACTGATTTTAGTTTTTTATCAATAACAGAACACCATGCGGTTAAAGCAGCATCCTTACCTGACCATCATAAAGACCCTTTTGATAGGCTTTTAATAGCACAAGCGATACTAGAAAAGATGATTATAATTACTTCCGATACTCAATTTATAAATTATGGAGTACCACTTTTATTTGCCACAAAATAATTAAAAAAATGTCATCGTACCTAGATTGACACCTGGAAAGTGCTAGTATTGAAAAGTACAAAACTTAACTGAGTACTAAGTCGTAGATAAGATAAAAGAGTAACGTAGCTTCTCGCACACAAGTAGCAATGACCTCAATCCTGCAGAAAATTTCTCCTCTGAATGCTCCAACCTTGCATAAATTGCCCAATGGTTTGACAATCATCGCCGAGCAGATGCCAGTTGAAGCCGTAAACCTCAACATATGGATTAAAGTTGGCTCAGCTGTAGAACCCGATGCGATTAACGGGATGGCTCACTTTTTAGAGCATATGATTTTTAAGGGAACAGAACAATTGGCTAGCGGCGAATTTGAACGTCGAATTGAAGAGCGGGGTGCTGTGACCAATGCCGCTACTAGCCAAGACTATACTCATTACTATATAACTACTGCGCCCAAAGATTTTGCCGAGCTGGCGCCATTACAAATAGATGTAGTATCTAATGCTAGTATTCCTGATGAGGCCTTTGAACGCGAACGATTAGTGGTTCTCGAAGAAATAAGACGTTCAGAAGATAATCCCCGCCGCCGCACGTACAGACGAGCGATGGAAACAGCCTTTGATCGGTTACCCTATCGCCGTGCGGTATTAGGGCCAGAAGAAGTAATTTCCCAACTCAAACCCCAGCAGATGCGGGATTTTCACGGTAGTTGGTATCAACCCCAGTCAATTACTGCTGTAGCTGTAGGTAATTTGCCGGTTGAAGAATTAATTGCAACCGTTGCAGAAGGATTTACAAAAACACTCCCCACTCAGCACTCAGCACGGGCTAAACGCCCCGCTACCGCTAACAGCACTCAGCACTCAGCACTCATCCCAGAGTCACCATTTACAGAAATAGTTCGTCGAGAATTTATTGATGAAACTCTCCAACAAGCAAGGCTAGTGATGCTTTGGCGAGTTCCAGGAATGAATCAGCTAGAACGCACTTATGGACTAGATGTTTTAGCAGCAATTTTGGGACATGGACGAACATCAAGGTTAGTGCGAGATTTACGAGAAGAACGGGGATTAGTTTCCTCAATTGGTGTGAGTAACATGAGCCATGAACTGCAAGGAACATTTTATATTTCAGCTAAATGTGCAGCAGAAAATTTAGCTGAAGTAGAAAATGCGATCGCTCAACACATCCACAGCTTACAGACAGAGTTGGTGACAGAATCCGAAATTGCCCGTGTGCGGCGGCGAGTAGCCAACAGATTTATATTTGGTAACGAAACACCAGGCGATCGCTCTGGCTTATATGGTTACTATCAATCTTTAGTAGGAGATTTAGAACCCGCGTTTAACTACCCAGCTAAAATTCAAAGCCAAGACGCAACTGACTTAATGCAAGCAGCCAAAGAATATCTTTTTCCCGATGCTTATGGTGTGGTTGTAGTTAAGCCGTAAATTAGGAAGGGAATAGGGAATGAGGTATATTATTCTTTCTCCCCACTCCCTCATCTCCCCCCACTCCCCAAACTATGTGGACTCAAATCGACGCGCATATTACCCAGGTGACTGGCGAAAAATTTCAAAGTCAGAAAAGGCGATCGGTTGGTGGTGGATGCATCAACCAAGGCTATGCTGTCTCGGATAGTGAAATAACGTACTTCGTTAAGCTGAACCAAGCATCTCAAGTTGCGATGTTTGAGGCTGAGGCGCTGGGTTTAGAGGAAATGCTAGTAACAGCTAGTATTCGCGTTCCCAAACCTATTTGCTGGGGTGTAGCTGATAATTCTAGCTACATTGTCCTCGAATGGTTGGAACTTGCTGGCGGTAATACTAAATCGTGGGAAGAGATGGGGCGAAATTTGGCCGCGATGCACAAAACTATTAGCAGTCAAGGCTTTGGCTGGAAAATTAACAATACGATTGGTTCCACGCCCCAAATCAATACTTGGACAGCAGACTGGGTAGAATTTTATATTAAACATCGCCTGGGTTATCAATTTCAATTAGCAAGGCGACGAGGTGGCAATTTTCCTCAACAAGATAAGTTACTAGCGTTAATTCCTGAACTATTGGCAAATCATCAAGTGCAACCTTCCTTAGTACATGGCGATTTATGGGGTGGAAATGCTGGGTGTACTGCGTCGGGAGAACCAGTGATATTCGATCCAGCAACTTATTTTGCAGATAGAGAAGTTGATATTGCCATGACAGAATTGTTTGGTGGTTTCCCCGCAGCGTTTTATAAAGGTTATAACGAAGTCTTTCCTTTAGATGCTGACTATGAACAGAGAAAAACACTTTATAACTTGTATCACATATTAAATCACTTCAATTTATTTGGGGGTGGTTATGGTTCCCAAGCCAACCGAATGATTGACGAGATTTTGGATTGAGAATTCAAGGGTAATTTTTACGTTACATATAACCAAAATGGAAAACTGCAACCAATGATTGCAGAAATTGCTTGGACTCACAATCTAGTCATTTATATTAACTTTTAACTTACTACTTCCGAAAAAACTTTAGCCTTTCGCCTCTGAAATCAATTGTGAAATACTATCAACAACAAACCAACGCCTTCCCCAGCGACTACCTAAATAATTTGTGGGGAGAAATTCAAGCTTGTCCTTATTTTTCTATCAATAATCTGAACCGTGATTTTGTTGCTACTAAAGGATTTTCCGTAGTATTTCAGCGTTCTGGATTAGCAACAGTAGAACAGCAGTTTCCCTACTTCAAACCTTACTTAGATTTAGCTCTCCAGCCAAATTGTAATGCTTTTTATCTCAATCCTTTACAGCTAAAAGAAGGCTCTCGTGTCGATCCGCACATCGATCGCTCCTTACGTTCCTACTCCAAAACCATTGAGCCACCTACAGTTGTGAGTGTTCTTTACGTGCGAGTCCCTGGGGATATGCAAGGGGGAGAATTGATATTGCGATCGCCAAAACGTCAACTTGGGCAGATAAAGCCCCAAATCAATACTTTACTTTACTTTCAGGGTGATTTAACTCATTCTGTTAACGCTGTGAAAACTCCAGGCGATCGCCTCAGCTTGGTTTGTGAGCAGTATAGTTTAAGTGAAACTGAACTCCAGGAAATTCCCCAGTTTACTATAGAGTCAAGAAAAACTCAGTCTACAACCAAAAAGCGAAAGTCTGGATAAGGCAATAGTTGACTTATTACATAAAATATGATATTTTATATTGCTATCAATAAAAATTACATATAAACGTGAATATTTCTGCATCCCTCAAAAAACCGCGTGTCTCATGGCAAGCGGTTTTCTCACTACTGATATTTATATTCATGTACCTGCCTATACTGGTACTTGGTTTTTATAGCTTTAATCAGTCGCCCTACAGTGCAACTTGGCAAGGATTCACCTTCGATTGGTATCGTAAGTTATTTAGTGACGATCGCATTTTATCGGCTTTGCAAAATAGTTTGATAGTTGCTGGTTGTGCCGTAGGGATTTCCGCAGTACTGGGAACCTTGATGGCGGTAGGTTTGGCGCGTTATCAATTTCCAGGAAAGAATTTGTATCGTGGTATTGCTTACCTACCATTGATTATTCCTGATATTGCGATCGCAGTTGCTACCTTAGTATGTTTAGCAGCCTTTGCCATACCCTTGAGTTTGTGGACAATAGTTGCAGCCCATATGGTGTTTTGTCTAGCCTACGTCGGACTTGTGGTTGCTTCAAGGCTTACCAATTTAGATCCTCATTTAGAAGAAGCAGCACTAGATTTAGGTGCTACACCAACTCAAGCTTTTCTCAAAGTATTATTACCTCAATTAATGCCTGGTATTGTAGCTGGTTGTTTGTTAGCTTTTGTCCTCAGCTTAGATGATTTTCTCATTGCCAGTTTTACTGCCGGTAGTGGTTCTAACACCCTACCAATGGAAATTTTCAGCCGTATTAGAACAGGAGTAAAGCCTGACATTAATGCACTAAGTGTAATGTTAATTTCCGTATCTGGGATTGTTGCTTTTGTCGCTGAATTAATTCGTGCTTCTGGAGAAAATAAAACCTTAAATTAAGACTGAGAATTGAAAATAAAAATTATCCCTTATTTAGTTCTTAGTGAACTTTTTTAGTTGGTAACAACAACTATCTTGAAGAGGAATTCAGAGTTCACAAGTAAGGAGCGTTATAGCCTTAGCCTAACGTGCCATCTTACTTAACTGAATTCTGACTCCCGTTTTTATATTTTTAAACACATATAAAAAATTCCGTGTTCGCTTTTCTACATCACGGTTTTCAATAACATAATATTGGGGCTAAGTTTGGAGAAGATGCTATTTTCCCTTCATTATGCAAATCTGCCAAAATCCCAATTGCTCAAATCCATTTAACTCTGATAGCAATAGATTTTGCGTCAGTTGCGGACACAGCAACTTTGGCAAACTTCTCAGAAACCGTTATCGCGTATTAACACTCTTAGGTGAAGGTGGGTTTAGCAGAACTTATGCTACAGAAGATGTAGATAGACTAAATGCACCTTGCGTCATCAAGCAATTTTTTCCACAATTCCAAGGAACAGGACAACGCACCAAAGCAGCCGAATTTTTTAAAGAAGAAGCTTTTCGCTTGTATGATTTGGGTGAAAATCATACCCAAATTCCTAGATTACTTGCTTATTTTGAACAAGGTACTAGCTTGTATCTAGTGCAAGAATTTATTCAAGGAAAAACTCTCTTACAAGAAGTTCAGCAACAAACATATGGTGAAGAACAAATTTGGCAACTTTTAGCTGATTTATTGCCAGTTTTGGACTTCATTCATACCAGTAATGTTATTCATCGGGATATCAAACCAGAAAATATTATCCGCCGTTCCAGCGATAAAAAACCCGTATTAATCGATTTTGGCGGTGCTAAACAAGTAACACAAACCAGTATCGGAAGACAAGCTACCGTAATTTATACACTTGGTTATGCGCCAACCGAACAAATGGCTGGATTTGCTTGTCATGGGAGCGATTTATATGCCTTGGGTGTAACTTGTGTGCGTCTTTTAACTCAATGTTTGCCTTCACAAGATGCTTCTGGACAGATTAGCGATCCTATTTATGATGCGATGAATGCTAAATGGTTATGGCGCGAAAAATTGCAAAAAAAAGGTATTGCTATTAGTGACAATTTAGGAGAAATTTTAGATAAATTACTCAAACATTTGCCGAGCGAAAGGTATCAAACAGCAGCAGAAGTTATCAAAGATTTGGAGTTTAGAAGATCGAACATTGAACCTGTTGCTCTAAAAATGGTTTCGATTTCCCAATCGATATTACCGCAGCTACCGCAAAAATTAATCGTATCATTACCGCCTTTAGAAACTTTTGAATTTGAGGTAGTAACAGTAGATACAGCAGGTAGAGAAGTTAGCCGCGTCAGTCGCAATGCAAATTTTTTTGCTGAAGAATTGGGTAAGTCTGTCGCCCTAGAAATGATATCGATTCCTGGCGGTACTTATATGATGGGTTCGCCAGAATTTGAAGGCGATGCTGACGAACGTCCTCGACACAAAGTTACTACAGAACCATTTTTTATGGGAAAATTTCCTATAACTCAAGCACAGTGGAGAGTAGTAGCAGGTTTACCTAAAGTCAACCAAACGTTAAATCCCAATCCATCAAAATTCAAAGGTTTAGATAGACCAGTAGAAAATGTATCTTGGGATGAAGCTGTAGAATTTTGTCTGAGGTTATCAGAAAAAACTGGACGCGACTATCGTTTACCGAGTGAAGCTGAATGGGAATATGCTTGTCGGGCTGGAACTACGACATCCTTTCACTTTGGTGAAACCATTACTCCGGAGTTAGTTTGCTGTGCTGACGAACCAAAAAGCAAATTCCGTAAAGAAACAACAAACGTAGGCAGTTTTGAAGTAGCTAACGCCTTTGGATTGTATGATATGCACGGGCTAGTTTGGGAATGGTGCGCCGATCCGTGGCATAACAATTATGATGATGCACCTGCTGATGGAACAGTTTGGGAAGTGGGCGGTGATATTCATCGCCGGGTACTGCGCGGTGGTTCTTGGAGTTTCAGCGCGGAACTTTGTCGCAGCGCTAGTCGTAGCTGGAATGAGTCAGACGGTGGGTTGAGGATTTGTGGTTTTCGGGTAGTATTTTCTCAAGAGGGTACGCCGTGAAGAAGGCAGTTCTTGCTAAGGGCAGAATGCAGAAGGTTTGCTCTTGCAATCAGTGTAGGTCTGTTCGCGGAGCATCTCCAAGAGTTGCGTACACTGTATTGCAACCTTCTGCCTCCTGCCTCCTGCCTCCTGCCTTCTTTAGCTTCTAGATTTTTTCAGTTCGTGCATACTTCTGACAACTTTGGTTACCAAACTTCTTGGTGTAAATCTGACACTTTCAGTCAAAATTTTATTTCTCATACCAGGAACGACAACAGTTTTATTTGCCATTAAGCCACGATAACCAATTTTAGCAACGGTTTCTGTATCCATCATTCTGTTAACGCTAGCAATTTTGGAGTCTTCCATTGCAGCTGTTTGTTGAAATTCTGAAGCGGTGGGTCCTGGACAAAGAACAGTTACACTCACACCTGTATCTTGTAATTCATTGGCGATCGCTTCTGAAAATGATAACACATAGGCTTTAGTAGCGAAATAAACCGCCATTAAAGGGCCTGGTTGAAAAGCAGCAGCTGAAGCAACATTTAATATTTTTCCATAGTCTTGCTCGATCATATCTTTGAGGAACAACTTAGTTAAATGAGTCAGAGTCACCATATTTACCTGTAACATTTTCAGTTCAGTAGTGAGGTCTGTTTCACTAAATGCTCCGTAAGTACCAAAGCCAGCATTATTTATCAACACATCAATCTTGATGGATGCTTGCTGTAGTTCTGTAAAAATTTCTTCTGGAGATGTTGATATAGATAAATCTTTGGCAAAAGTTTTGACAAAAATATTAAATTTTTGTGGCAATTCATTTGCTATTTCAGCCAGCTTTTGTTCATTCTTGTCTACTAATACAAGATTGTAATTATGGCAAGCAAAAATCTGTGTAAATTGGTAGCCTATTCCACTTGCTGCTCCAGTAATCAGAGCAGTTTTTTGGTGTCGATTTTTTGATGTTGTATTCATTAAAATCGAGAATTTGAGTTAATTAATTGAAGTGCAGTAATATATAATTGACTATATTATTCTCAAATATAAAAATATGTATCTATATAAACAGTTAATCATTTGCGAATAATAAAATCCCCGAATGATTAGAAAAATCGGGGGTCTGTGGCTTGAAATTTTCTAACGAAAATAAACAGAGATTCTCACTGATAATTTCTCTGTATTTTTATTTCTAAAAAACCACTTTATACAAACAATTGCGTAAACTCATACATTAAATCCACCCTACCTTTACGTAACATGGCTGGATCTAATCTTTCAGTAGTATTGCAAGTCATCAAGACAACTAACCGTTGCTGCATCTGAATACCAGAGTCATCAATTACGCTTTGATACAAAGTCCCATCTAACAAACTTAAAATGTGTTCAGTTTTGTTATTATATTGCGCTACTTCCGAAGCACGATTTTGGGCTAAATTATCAGCTTCGTTAATCACGATACAAATTCGCTCTAAGTAAGTGGGTGGGACAAAGTTAGCGATCGCATCATGATCTAAAATGAAAATTACAAAACCTAAAGGTACAAGAATTTCTTTTGCTACTGCTTGTGTCCAGGCTGTTTTACCTGTCCCTGGTTTTCCATGCACAACAACCGCTAACTGATTTTGATTCAGAATTGCTTGCTGTACAGAATCAGTAAAGTTTTGTAAATCTGCTGGAAATGTCCGAATGGGAAATTGACTGTGAACTTTACCTACACGACTTTGATATCCGCTCAGCATCACTGCTAAGTCATAAGTTGCTTTGTTAATTAATGGTGCTAAATTTCTCGCCATTAAAGTATATTGTCGTCGTCCGCGATCGTAGGGGTCAATTTGCAACCAAACATCATATTGAGACCAGTAAGCATAAACAGTATTAATTACGTCTAAGCGTTCCCAGCTAAAAAATTTTTCTACAGGAAAATAAAAGTCTCTTTCTGAATAATATTGAGTAATAATGTCAGGACGAGCCAACAAATGTAAAACTCGCATTATAGTAATTTCTTGCAGTCGGTTGAGAACGTAATCAATGGGAATACTGCTACGACTGACAAATTGAACTATGGGCGTTTCGGTACTCAAAACATCTTTATAGCGATGATCTGGTGATAGAGGATCTGGCGTGATGTAATTCCAAAATTTTTCAACTTCGTAGCGCGTATTCTCAGATACAACATTTAATAAATTTGCCCACCAAGCATAATTATTTCGTCCTAAAATATCAGCAATATTACTTGCTAAATTCAAACTTTTTTGAGTTAATTCCCGTGAGTCATTAGATAATAATGTGCATAAAAAGCCCAAGTCCAATTCTCGCTGAAACGGTCGCCAACCGCTAGCAAGTAAGCTTTGACGAGTGTTATTCCCAGGAGTGCCATCATTATTTCTAAAATAGTCAAAATCCATATTTGTTTAGTTATGCAGCATTATCGAGTTATTTTGTGCGGAAGTAGAAGATTTTGAAAAACTTTTCTCGTAATATAAACCAATTGTCTGGAAGTCGCCAGTGCTGAAATGCGATCGCATTTGCCGTTTACGAAGTCGCTGAAATCGATTTTGAGACAGCAATTGTTATTTCGCCGATCTCTGGAGTTTCAAGACACTCGCTAAGAAAACGGCAATCGCCGACCTTATGCATCAATTATTACAGCTTGTAGCAAAAGCTGACGCCTACGAGGAGAAATATGTTCTGCGATGTGTATTAATTATCCAAGTTTGCTGGCTGTGTCTCATACATTTGCTGGCTGAAGGCCTGGAAATCTTGCTCACAAGCTTTCAGAGCCTCCATTGCTTGTGTATATTTCCCTGGAACCTCAAATAGATCGCGTTCCCAAATCTTAGACAGCCAAGAGCGAAGCTTTGCCAATTCCACTTCATTTTCATCCAATTCTGCAAAGGTAAGATTATGTATCTCCCGTTCATGACTTAGTTCGTTGTGAAAATCTTGGCAACGCCCTAAAAACTCCTGATACTCTTGTGCTGCTTGCTGCTGAAATCGCTTAATCAACATAGCGTTTTGCTGAGGATGGTCAATTGCCACAGTCAGTAAGTCCGCCTCACCCCCACTTTCTAAAATATCTGTCTTTAACTCTTCCATCTGATGCTGTAAATCTTCCCTCTGAGGCAGAACACAGACTGACTGTTGCAAATAAAGTCCTCCCCAGCCTTTGAGCTTACGCCATATATAGACCCGTTTTGTTGAGGGTTGAGTCGGTACACGATATATCAGCAAGTTCCAAAATTTTTGATTCATCAAATTTGTTTGCAACAAGTGTTGCTTTCAGTGGTGACTACAGTTAAGATTTTAATGTAACAGACGTTGCATTTAGAGCTACTTTGCTTTCTTAAGCAACTGTAAAGAATTGCGATAAATCTAAGTTATTTCTATGAATGTAGGTGTGTTTGCAATACTTGTCGGTTAAGGGGAAAAGGGGAAAGGGAAAGAGGAAAGAAAAAACCTTTAACCTTTACCCTTTAACCTTTACCCTTTAACCTTTACCCTTTACCCTTTAACCTTTAACCTTTACCCTTTAACCTTTACCCTTTAACCTTTACCCCAAACCCAATTCCGAGTTAAAAATGCAAAACCCGAGCAGTATTGGGTGTGTTTGTGGCTGCCTATTTAACACGTTTAACAAAACTGTTTTTAGGAGGATGAAAAACGATGGAAGAAATCAGCAATCTACCCAAATCGGAACGAGAACTAAGAGCAGCTAACAAACTTCTTAGGCGGGGACTTCTCCTCGAATACCTAACTTTAGGTTGGAATGTTGTTGGTTCCATAATTGTTATTCTGTCAGGAATGGAAGCCAATTCCATTGCGTTGGTTGGATTTGCTTTCGACTCTTTGATTGAAATTGGTGCATCAATGATTGTCATTTGGCAACTAATGGGAGTTTCTCAACGACGGGAAAAACAAGCCCTACGCTCAATTGGTACAGGATTTTTTGTGCTGGCAACATATATTTTGACTCACTCTTTAGAGACGCTGTTAGCGCAAGTGCATCCGAGCCAATCAATAATAGGTATTGCGTGGCTGGTGGCAACGTTCATTGTGATGCTATCGCTCGCTTGGGGGAAGGAGGTAACAGGCGAAAAGCTAGGTAATTCAATTCTCAAAGCGGAAGCTCGCGTTACTGTCATAGATGCCTATCTAGCTGGTTCAGTTTTAGTTGGCTTACTTCTAAATACGTTCTTTGGCTGGTGGTGGGCTGATCCTATTGCCGGACTCGTGATTGTTTTCTATGGCTTCAAAGAGGGCTGGCACGCTTGGGTTGAAAGCAGTCATTTGTAGAGTTATATTTACTATTGTCACACACATAGATTTACCTTTGTGCCAAACCTACCTGTCCTCCAATTAGCCCCAAAAAACCTGTTCCAAAGTGCTGAATCTCCAAAAAACTTGCTTGTTCTGACGACGTTTTATAAATTTGGAATGTCTTCATAATTCCTAAAGTTGCGGCACTTTCTAGAGCGCCAACAAAACTCGTATCTCGGTCGAGAAAATAAGGTTGATTAGCCCATTGAGCCATCTGATTTGCATTTAAAAAATAGCAGCCTGCGTGGGGATTAAGCGCAGGATTAAATGTAATTGGTGTATTCATAATTGTACCTTTGAGTTGCTGTTGTTCCTGCACATTTTGAAAGGGAGCAGTTACTCGCAAAGCCAAATCTCCATCAATATAAGCTTTTTGAACCAACCCATTAGGGGAGATTTCATAACGATTTGGTTGAAGCAAATTTAAGTCGCCTGTTTGTTGGGTAAACCAGTTTAATTTTATAAAAAACCAAGGATCGTGGATGATTAAATCATCTTCCAGAAAACAGTAGTAATCATATTTACCGAGACTACTTTGCAGAATAGCTTGACATTCAAATCCTAAAAGCATAGGTTCTACATTGGTAGAATGATGCCTATAAAAATGGGATGGTACAGAAAGCTGATGCAAAAGATGATTATTTTGGGTTGTACAAATAACAATATCTAATTCGTGAGATTGTGGTTGATTAGCAGGGAAAGCTAATCGTTGAGCAATGTTAATGATACTTTGAGATTTACCAAATAACTGATGCAAAGCAGTAACACTTTTAGCTAACGCCTCCAAACGGGGTTGGGGATCTTTGCGTTGGGAAGCATGACGACCATCATTGCTAGGTTTGAAAAAATGGGCAATAGTAAAAATAATTCGCATTTTCAATGTTATTTGTCATTTGTGAATGCCGAGTATTTAATAGTTAATTTGCACTAAATCCTTTATAAATTTTAGAACTTTGGCGCTTTTTCAAACTATCAGAACTTTTACTAGCTAACATCCATTGCAAATGCTGTGGTAGTAGTTTTGCCACATCATAATGTTTGAGAATTGTCGCTCGCGCGTTAGTACGAATTGCATTCATTTCCTGAGGATGATTCAGTGCCTCCTCAACCCTATTAGCAATATTCTCAGGAGAAAAGAAATCTACTAGTAGTCCATTTACCCCATCTTTTATGACCTCTAAAACTGGTGCAGTCTTAGAAGCTATTAGTACACATCCTATTGACATAGCTTCTAACATTGACCAAGATAAAACAAAAGGACGCGTTAAATAAATATGAGCCGAAGAAGCTTGTAATACCTGAATATATTCATGATAAGGTAGGCTATTTGTAAAGTGCAGTCTTGATAAATCTAAAGATAATTTTTCGAGCATTAATTGTTTATAAGTTTTCCCATCGGGGAGGTTTTTACCATAAGCAACTCTATCTTCTCCGACAACTACTACATGGCACTTAGGTCTTCGCTGTTGAATTATTGCTACTGCTTCCATAAACTGAGGAAAACCTCTATAAGGTTCCATTCCCCGTCCGACATAAGTTACTAACTCTTCTACATGAGAAAGGTCGAGATTGATTCTTGGTAAAACTAACTTTGCGCCTGGTTTGGGAGCAAAGAATTTGGTGTCAATGCCATCGTGAAATACAGTGATTTTGTTATGATATTCTTTAGGAAACTGTTGGCGCTGCCAATTAGTAGGAGAAAGACCGCGATCGCAGCTATATAAATCAGTTAAAATCGGCGCATTTTTCACGCGAATTCGGCAGACATCATCAGCATTTAGTGGTTCGTTGGGATCAAAATCTGCATCGGAACCATGAGCATGGTAAAACCACTCGAAATAACATAACAATTCTGCTTTGGGAAAAACATCTTTCATAAACAAAGTCGGTCCCCAACCAGAATGACCATAAATTATATCGGGAACGAAACCGTCAGCTTTTAAATTTTCAGCTATGCGATAGACGGCTTGACCAGTGAGGACAGCATTTTCTAGATTGCGAACGTAGTGGTGGGTTTGGGGAGCAGCTTCACGAGAAGGAGTGTAGATAGCTTTATTAACACCAGCTATTTCTCCTTCACGACGATTTGTAGCAAAGACAACTTTGAAATTATTATCCTTACCCAAATACATGGCTAGATTGCGAAATTGGGCGGGAAAATTGGGATGTAAAAATAAAATCTGCATAGGAATAATCTGGATTTACTTATTGTGAGATAAAATAAAACAGAATTCAGAATATTCTACCCATAAAGGAATACAATTTTAACAAGGGAAAATATTGAACATTAGTTTCGCTTATTAGCCGTGCGTGAATTTTTCAACCAAAATCCATCGCCAGTTGCATATAAATCATACTCAATTATGACTCCTAACTCCTAAATTTTTTTCATAAATTAAGACAAGCTTTTTTAAATTATAAGATTATTTGCGATAATTTTTGGCAATGAAATTTAGCTAAACTGAATTGTTCTTGAATACTCAACGCTTCCAACTGGTTACGGGCGTTTCGCCCCGTAACTTCTAATAGCAGTGTTTTCGTCAACCGTTGCTGCAAAATGCGAAAATAATCGGAAATTAGTGCGATCGCCATGAAATTTATTGGTATTGATTTAGGCTGGAAATCCCAACCAAGTGGACTATGCTGCTTAGAATGGATAGATGGACAACTGCAACTAGTCGATTTAGACCGTAAAGAAGCCATTGCAGACATCTTCGACTGGATCGATCGCACTGTCAAACCAAACGAACCAGCCATCATCGCCGTAGATGCACCCACCCTCATACCCAATGACAATGGAAGTCGCCTCCCCGACAAACTCACTCACAAATACTTTGGTAAATATCACGCCGGCTGTTACCCAGCTAACAAAAACCTACCCTTTGCCGATCGCACCGTCAACTTCGGCTTAGAATTAGAATCACGCGGCTATCTACACGCACCCACCATCGAACCACAAAAACTCGGCAGATATCAAATAGAAGTTTTTCCCCACCCAGCAATCGTTAACCTATTTAACTTAGAACGCATCCTCAAATACAAAAAAGGCCGCCTTAGCGATCGCCGCTTAGAACTAATCAAACTCCAAAACTATCTCCTCGATGTCCTCTCATTTTTCTCTCCTCCTCTGCGCCTTAGCAGTTCGTTTATTCTGGAAATTCCCACCACAGGCGCAGCCCTCAAAGCAACCGAAGATAAACTAGATAGCCTAGTTTGCGCTTACGTTGGTGCATACTGGTGGTATTGGGGAGAACAACATAATTTGGTATTAGGCGATCGCACCACAGGCTACATTGTCATTCCCCAAAGAATTTTAGCTTAAAATGAGCGAGCATCCGAATATATCAACTTCCAGACGATGGCGATCGCAACTGTGGTGCTTATCCTAACTTTGAAGTGCTTCTAACCAAAAAAGCAAATCAGCCAAGCTGATAAAATCAAGCAATGCTTCACCCAGATTTTCTAATTGTTCTGACGAGAGAGTTTCAATAGATTCACATATATCTTGAGGTAATTCTCCTACCCGTCTTTGTAGTAATCGGAAAATGAGCGATCGCTCTCCCTCAATTCGTCCTTCTTCTCGTCCTTCCTCTCGTCCCTCTTCCTTAATTTCTCTATAAACTCTCGTTTCTTTAAGCGTTATTCCTAACATCTGTTCTACCTCCGCTCGGCTTAATTGTTCAAATTTGTACACTAAGATTGTGGTTACTAACTCAATTATGGCGCGACTTGCAGTTTCTGACTCCTCAACAGAGGAACGCTCAATTAAATATCTAGCCTCGGAGGGCGCAAGTTCTTCTTCTACCGTAGTTAATACCATCAATGCCACCCACACAGGTAAGGAGCGAATATTTCCCAATTCATTTAGATAAACCCGATGTACCTGGTTACCATTGAGTTGATTTCGATGAGGATAAATATCACTTTGTTCAATACTGCGGGATGGGTAAATTATCACTGCTTGCCAATCACTAAATCTGTCACGATTGCGGTAGAAATATAAAGATGATTCTGCAAATACCCTTTCATAAAGCCTTTCATCCTTCTGGAATTGTACCTCACAGAAATACACAATACCCGGACTTGCATTTTCTGGTGGTAAAAATACCCCATCGATTTCAAATTTCGGTTCTTTGACAGCGACTGAATCAAATCGATAAGCTTCTGCATTTGTTGGAGGATTTGTTAATAGTTCAAATAGCAAAGCCGGGGATTGTTGAAATAGTTTGTAAAATATAGAATCTCGACGCATTTGGATTTTGAATTTTGGATTGTAAATCGCTTTGTGTATACGGGTTCTGTGAATCAATGTGTCGCAATCGTTTTTTCAATTGTCTTATAAAAGGCGTTGCTAAAATTAAATCAGCAACGCCTTTTATTTTGTATTCAAAAACTATTTAGTAGTCTTATTCTGCCCAAGCAATTAACCTTGGTTCATAGGGATTAGCTAGGTTTGGATTTTTCGGCAATACCCGCAAAGACAAACCTTGTAAACCAGAAGCGGTGTAGGTAATATTTGCTGTGTAAGTACTCAATTGCTGTGCATCTTCGCCTTGGTAATCCATCACTACTGGTATAGCGTTGACAATATCACCATTGGCATCGATCGCACCTTGATACAACTCCACTTGCACATCATCATTGGTCAAAGTTGCTAAGTCAACTTTGGCTTTGACAGCAACGGTTTGGTTCACTTCAATGTCTGAAGGTGTGGATACGTCAATATCTTTGATTCTGATATTAAACCAGTTTTCGCCGAGTTTTTCTTTCCAAGCAGCTAGTTCTTTCGCTGGGCCATAGTTATCAACGGTGAGGGTATGATAGCGATCGCTAGCTGGGAAATAAGCTCTTTGTGCATACTCCCCCACCATCCGCGCTGTATTAAAGAAGGGACAATTCAAGCGAATTGCGTCCTTCATTTTGGCAACCCAGGGACGGGGTAAGCCATCACTATCCCGATGTTCATAAAATAGCGGTACAACTTCCTTTTCTAACAACTCATAGAGAGCGTTTGCTTCTACTTCATCTTGGTAGTTGGGATCGTCGTAGTTTTCTCCGTGTCCAATTGCCCAGCCTGTGCGAACATAATCAGCTTCATCCCACCAGCCATCTAGTACACTTAAATTTGGCAATCCATTCATAGAGGCTTTCATGCCACTAGTACCAGAAGCTTCTCGTGGACGACGTGGTGTGTTTAACCAGATATCGCAACCCGCCACCATCAACCGGGAAATATGAATGTCGTAATTGGGAACAAACACTACTTGTTTTTCTAAGTGCTGTTCGTGGATAAAGTGATTAATGTCGCGGATCAGTTCTTTTCCAGGAATATCTTTAGGATGTGCCTTACCAGCAATTACGAATTGTACTTTCCGGTCTTTGTTAGCGAGCAAAAGCTTCTTAATGCGTTCTATATCACGCATCCAAAGGGTAGCACGTTTGTAGGTGGCAAAACGACGGGCAAAGCCAATGGTAAAAGCGTAAGGATCTAAAACTTCTTGTGCTTGGACAATTTCAGAGGCGGAAGCGCCGCGATCGCGCAAATGCTTCACCAAATGCTCTCGCACATACAAAACCATGTCTAAGCGACAGCGTTCGTGATTTCGCCACAATTCTTCATCGGGTATGGCGTCCATCCGCTCCCACAATGGGCTATCTACTGGTGCTGATGACCAATTTGGACCCAGGTAGCGATCGTATAACTCTTGAGTTGATTTAGCAACACAACTCCGAGCATGAACACCATTAGTAATGGCGGCGATCGGTACTTCTTCTACTGGCACTTTCTGCCATAAGCCCTGGAACATTTGCCGCGATACCACGCCATGCAATTGTGCTACACCGTTCGAAAATGTTGCCATCTTCAGCGCCAGCACCGCCATACTAAAAGGTGCAGATAAATCGCCTGTGTTCTCGCGCCCCAGTCCTAAAAACTGCTCTTTGGGCAACCCAAATATTTCTGCATAGTACCCCAGATAGTACAACATTTTGTCAGGAGCGAACAAGTCAATTCCTGCTGGTACTGGTGTGTGGGTGGTAAAGATATTGCTAGAAGCCACCACTTGTTTAGCTTGGGCATAATTCAGTCCCTCTTCCTGAATCAGCAAGCGGATGCGCTCTAAGGCAGAAAAGGCGGCGTGGCCTTCATTCATGTGGTAGGCGGTAACTTTCAGCCCCAATGCTTTAAGCATTTGCACACCACCGATCCCCAGCATAATTTCCTGGTGGATACGCATATCAATGTCGCCACCATACAGCTGATCTGTGATGTCGTGGTCGTAAGTATTGTTGGGTTCAATGTTGGTGTCCAGCAGATACAGGGGCACTGTTCCTACCTGGACGCGCCAAACTCTGGCATATACCTTGCGTCCTGGATAATCTACCGCAATCCGTAGTTCTGAACCATCGGCATTGCGCTCCAAATGCAAGGGCATATTATAGAAATCGTTGAGCAGGTAGCGTTCTTGCTGCCAGCCATCGGCATTGAGATACTGGGCAAAGTAGCCTTGCTGGTAGAGTAAACCTACACCTACAAGCGGTAAGCCTAAGTCACTAGCAGATTTGAGGTGATCCCCCGCCAGAACGCCCAAGCCTCCAGAATAAACGGGTAAACAATCTACAAGTCCAAATTCAGCCGAAAAATAGGCGTAGCATTCTTTTGGTTTGTGTTCGCGTTGTTTCTGATACCAGGTGCGCTCTTGCAAATAATCTTCTAACTGACGGTTAGCTCGATCCATTTGGGCTAGGAAGCCTTCATCTTCGACAACTTCCAAAAGCCGCAACTGAGAAATAGTACCTAGCATCAACACGGGGTTATGATGGCTAGATTCCCACAGGTCTGAGTCTAAGCGACGAAATAAATCTTTAGTCTCAACGTTCCAATCCCAGTGTAAGTTATATGCCAGCCGCCGTAGTGGTTCGAGTCGGGGCGGCAGTGAAGGAGATACGTTGAATGTACGAATTGGCTGCATAGGTTGGCAAAACTCCAAGTTTAGCTATGGTTATTGTTTACTCTCTTTACCAATGTTGCCAATTCTTTATACTGTAAGTTTGTGAAAAAGCGATGACTTTGTTAAGCATTGAGAATTCTTTTAACTCGTTCCTCAGGTTGATACCAAGGTGTTTTTAATTCTACGCGTTACTAGAAGCCATGTACTTGGTATATTAGAATTTAATCATTTACTGGTATGTATGACTTAAGAAAAATCTAGTTTTGAGTAATAATTTATATTTATTTTATTATTGATTTCGGGGATCAATTTTCAAGTCTTAGTTAAGGTGGAAAATTTCTTATAGATTTCTGGTAATCAGGAAAAATTTAATTATTTTTTAATATAATCATCGTCAATTATATGCATAACCATGCGTTGGTTAACCTTGATTGAAGGTTATAAAATTGCATGACATTGTTTCACAAAACTCTACCAAGCGCTTAACCAGAAAAAGCGATGCCTACCGCGGGCTACGCCTACACCAACTAATTAGTATTAAAAATCGATCTAGTAAGAGAAAAATAACTTTATTTAATATAGTATATTTACAGAAAAATGAAGTACATAACGATTCGTCTTCAAGCTAGGTAGAAAACCTGTTTCACTTTCCAATCCTGACACTTTTGGGAAGCGGAGCGTCTCCGGCTCCGCTTGTGAACTCTGCTTTAATGTTACTTTATGCACCTAATGAAGGTTGATCTTTAGTATTTTTTGACATTGTAAGAGCTATGGCTGCGGCATAAGCAATCTCCGCCGCCATTTGATAAGCAAGTTTGATACTTGATGAAGCGTCTTTAGCTTTAGGAGAGGGGGAAACTTTTTTCCGGCGCGACTCTTGCTTGACATCACCCGCCATAACAGATCGCTGTAATATAATCCAGGCGTCTAGGTCTTCTGAATCATAATTACTTTGCATCAGCGATCGCATTTGGTCTTCGGCTACAATACTCAAATAGCCGTTAGCTAGAGCTTCTTGTACTATTTCTTTAATTAAAGCCATAATTTGAATCAAGTGTGTGAGTTAAAACCAATACCTCAAATTCGGCATTGTGATGTTGCTTTGTGAACTTCTCCCGGAAACTAAGCTACGTTTTAGCTTTCAATAAAATTTATAACAACCAATACCAACAACGCATCACCCGCTTGGCTCACCCAAATGGGTGATTTACAAATTTTTAGATAAACGAAGAAGGAAATTTTTCGTTTTTTAGCTTTTTCACTAAGAGGGTGTCATTAAGTATAGTAGATATCATTCTAAAATTAACGCCTAATTATAAATTTATTTGGATAAGCAACGGTATAAATATCAACAAAAAGCCAATAAACTGGTATATAAAGTAAATTGCTGTTTAATGAGGGGCTAAGACCATGTTTTCAAAGTCTTAGATCTCCCCAACCATCTTGCCTGTCCACGCAAGTAAATTCAGGAATCAAATCGGATTATTATACAAATGTTATCTTCACGATCGCTCTCGTAAAAAAATTAGCCAACTATCATCATTATCATCAGTAAATAACCGGAAAATAAACTTAAATTTCATAATATTGCTCCATTAAAAATAAAATGTGTTATCGTTAAAAGCAATTGTCATTAAAAGCCATTCATCTAATTAAAAGTGTGAATTGCTTAGTCTGTAAATCATCTGTGTGCAACATGATTGGAGCAGCATACTCTAGAAATTCGTTGCAAGAAAGCCGTCATAGCAGTCGGGGAAGCGCTTACTTGTTTGCACCGATGGTTAACTTCAATGTGATGGCTGATGTGGGAGATAATCCCCCTTAATTGGATTTTATTTGGGCATAAGTACCCATCAAAATCCAACAATAATTACATTATTCTGCTAGACAAAAGTTTTCTCTAGTCTTTTATAAATAGTCTAGTTAAATGTATTTTTGTTGCAAAATCGCTTGTGGAAGTGAGTTGTTTCAAAACAGTAAAACTGCCTGAGAGGAAATAGCCTTCAGGTAAACAACTCTATTATTAGTTGCGTCACAAGCTTTTCAAATTTGCGAAATAGTCGCTTATCTAAATCAGCAAATATTCCCATCAGATAATTTATCTAGTCTGATATTTGACTCTGTAATGCACTGATATTCTTTTGTTAATTCAGTCTCTTAAAAAAGAAGCAAAATTTTACTTAATTTAAGTAGTATAAATGCTTCTAGTAACTAAGATCAATTCTGTATGAAGATGTAAATAATAAGACCAGCTAAGAGTCGCCCTTACAAGGTGGATGTCATAGCCAGAGGTTAAATTGATGCAGCTTCACAAAGAAACGGTATTTGACAATTGTGTATATCAATTGCGTAATTCTACCACAGCAAAATTAAAGAATTACTCGCATAGTCAAAGTCAGACTCTGGTTTTTCCCAATTAGGAAAACAATCTAAAAATATTGGGAAATACAGGTAATACCTCAAATCTGAATCAGGTATTAAGACATACCAAAACTACTGGTATGCGAAAAAAATTAGGATACAGCCCAAAAAAAGTGCCAAACCGTCAACAACAATTGATTGAAGAGATATGTAACCATGCCTAACGAGCAATATTTATCAAAATTGCAGCGATCGCAAGAACTTGTCGTAACTACTATTTTAGGAGATATTCCTACACTCATTCTGGGGCCAAAGTTGCGTAATTTGGGGTATCGTAGTATTTTTGCCAAAATAGGCAGCCCAGTTTATATTCAAAATGGCGTGGAATTTAACGGTACTTCTTGTATTGAAATTGGCACTGGAGTATATATTTTCAAGGGTGTACGGATGAATGCTAGAGGACATAAAGATAATAGAATTCATCTAGGAGATAGAGTCGCTATTGAACGTAACGTTGATATAGGGTGTTTGGAAAATACGTATATACATATTGATGAAGACACCTTTATTGGTCCTAACGTATGTATTGAGGGGCCAGGAAACATTAAAATTGGCAAACACTGTATGATTGCTGCTCAGTCAGGAATATATGCTAATAATCATAATTTTGCCGATCCAATGGAGCCAATGAAATACCAAGGTGTCACTCGCAAGGGAATTGTAATTGAGGATGACTGTTGGCTAGGGCATGGAGTAACGGTATTAGATGGTGTTACCATCGGTAAAGGTAGTGTGATTGGTGCAGGAGCAGTTGTCAATAAAGATATTCCTCCTTTCTCCATCGCTGTAGGCATACCTGCACGAGTAGTAAAAAATCGAACTGGCAAGGATCTAGCAAAAAAATAGGGCAGAGGGGCAGAGGGGCAGAGGAGAGATTAATACTAACTCTTAACTCTTAACTCCTAACTCTTAACTCCTAACTCAGCACGGGCTAAACATTAGCTATCCGCTAACAGCACTCAGCACTCACAACTGGGCACTCCTGAAGGGCATTGAGCATGGCAACTACTCGCCCTAAGCTTTTTTTGGGAAACTTTTGCTATCAGTCAGCGTCACGATAATAGCCAGTCTCTGAGTTATGTTTCGGGGCATCTATCAAGTCAGAAAACTGAACATCTTGCACAACTTTCAAGAAACGTAGGCTAGGCACTGCCAGTCCCCAATCCCCAGTCCCCAATCCCTTCTCACCAAACTCGTCTCAAAAAGGGACGAGATGTGGGTAATATAAAGTAGCTACGTTTTCTGCATAGCAGATAATACTGAAAAAAAGCTCTCTTTGCATACCCGTTGGAGATATTTGTATGGTGACTTTAAAAATCGTTGTTTATATTGTTGTTGCCTTCTTCGTAACTATCTTCGTCTTCGGATTTTTGTCGAACGATCCAGCTCGTAACCCCGGTCGTCGGGACTTAGAGTAAAAGGCCGATCGCTCATCCGCGACTTTGGAAGGTGGAAGATACTAAACGCCAAGGAAACTTACTAGGCTAAAGTTAGTAAGTTTCCTGCTTCAGGTAGCTTGCTACAGGTAGCAGAAGGCGACAGTCGGAAGGCAAAATATATATTCATCCTTCCGTCCGTCATTTGGCTGTTTGTTAGCTCGGTTTTGCTCAAATATGCTTCATCCTGTTCTGCCACCCGATCCGCCTCCGATTCTCGAACCTTTACAACCTGCCAATCCCATCTCATCTGTTAGTGATGTAAAGTCTGCTTCAGGTGTCAAAATTGGACAGCTTTTAAATACAAATAAATCCAAGCATCCTCAGGATTTGGGTCATTTGGCGATCGCAGGTGACACCAAGAATTATCATCAATTATCAACTCCCTTCAAATCAACTGGACATCAGTTGGCAGTCGGCGAAACTTCATCTGCACCGGAACCACCAAAAACTCTACCCCCAGAATTTTCTCCCCTCACCACCTCAAAAAGTGCAGCACTTTTGGGACAGTCTTTGGAAGTTGGTTTTCCTCGACAGGAAGTTAAAGTCTCGAATTTTGACGAGAAGGAAAATCCTGAGAAAATTCCAAGTGCCAGTTTGGGGCAATGGCTCTCCCCAGGGCAAACGCAACTTCAGCCGACACAGAGACTTGCAGATCAAGAATCTCAAGCATCTCAAGAAGTTCAGGAGCGATCGCCAAATTCCAACTCTACTAGTAAAGAAAAATTGACCTTATTCGATCCTAACTCAAGCGATCGAGTATCCCCGCGTCCTCCTGTTCCTGCATCTCCCCCAGTTCTTTCTCCACCAAGTTCTCAATCAACACAAAATTTAATCCAATTCAAGTCTCGCAACCCTACAAAGGAACTGTCTGCGCCCATAACCGTAGAATTCAATTCTCAAATCCAAGCCGCAGCACCTACGCCACAAGGCCAATCATCAGGTATAACTGCACCAGCTAGCACCCCACCAGCCGCCCCAAGAATTGTAGAAGTCACCTCAGATCGCCAAGAGTATGACGAGCGACGGCGAATTATTACGGCTGTTGGTAATGTCGTTGTGCGATTTGATGGGGCGGTGGTGGATGCCGATCGCTTACAAGTCAGTTTGGACAACTTAATTGCTGCGGGGGAAGGCAATGTAACTCTCACACGGGGAGATCAGATCCTCCGAGGACAACGTTTTACCTACAACTTTGTCCAAGATAGTGGAGAAATGCTAAATGGTAGAGGAGAAATTTACGTACCCTCAGCTCAAACAGATTTTGCTTTCTCGTCCACAGATATAACAGCTGGTAGAGTACCAAAACGTCCGCCAAGCGATCGCATTAGAGCCAATCAGCCCCTTTCCGGAGTCAGTAGCCCTGGAGGATTCGATCTGACAATTGGTGGTCAAGCAAATGCTAGCAACATCCCAGCACCAAAAGCCGGAGGTGCAGTTAATCGGCTGAGATTTGAAGCCGAACACATTGACTTTTATCCCCAAGGCTGGCAAGCAAGGGATGTCCGCATCACCAATGACCCTTTTTCACCGCCAGAACTAGAGTTACGTGCAGATAAAGTGACTCTGACGCGGGAGACACCCTTAGTAGACCGTATTCGGACACAGCGACAACGTTTAGTATTCGATCGAGGACTCTCCTTACCAATTCCGGTGGATGAACAGAAGATTGACCGTGGCGAGCGGGATACTTCGCCCTTTATCGTCTCTCCCGGCTATGATGGAGAAGATCGGGGTGGTTTATATGTTGAGCGTGCTTTTTCACCGATCGATACAGAGCAGACACGCTGGACAGTCACCCCCCAGTTATTAGTACAAAGAGCTGTGCAAGATGGGACGAGTGACTTAGGCGCACTGTTTGCTGTAAAAACAAAGATAAATTCTGTTTTGAGTCCACGAACTATAGTTCAGGGTACTGGCGAGTTAACCAGTTTTAACTTGAACAAGGTGGAAGACAATTTGCGGGCGAATTTGTCATTGCGCCAGACATTAGGCGATCGCCTTCCCCATATCTTGAATCTGCAATATAATTACCGCGATCGCCTCTACAACGGCACCCTTGGCTATCAAACCGTGCAAAGTAGTTTTGGTGGTCTGATTACCTCTCCTGTAATTCCTTTAGGCAAGAGTGGCATCAACCTCAGCTATCAAGGCAGCGCTCAGTATATCGATGCCAACACCGATCGCCAAGACTTATTACAACCACAGCGCAAAAACGATCGGATCTCATTAGGTCGTCTACAAGGCAGTGCTGCCCTTAGTACTGGCATATTATTGTGGAAGGGAAAACCATTACCACCCACAGCCACAGAGGGTTTAAGATACACAGCTACCCCTGTGGTTCCTTATTTGCAAGCGATCGCTGGCGTCACAGGCACTACCAGTTATTACACTAATGGCGATAACCAAAGCACCCTAATTGGTACAATTGGCTTACAAGGGCAAATTGGTCATTTTTCTCGACCCTTTTTCGACTATACGGCCTTTAATATCAGTTATTCTCAAGGCTTAAATAACGGATTATCACCATTTTTATTCGATCGCTCCGTTGATAACACAGTATTGAGCGCTGGCATTACACAGCAAATCTATGGGCCTCTTCGCTTAGGCTTTCAAACCTCAATTAACTTGGATACAGGTAAAGAATCTAGCACCGACTACATTTTGGAATATAGCCGCCGCACCTATGGTATTACCTTGCGTTACAATCCGGTGTTAGAGTTAGGTGGCTTCACCATCCGCATTAGTGATTTTAACTGGAATGGCGGCGCCGATCCATTTTCTGATGTTAAGCCAGTGGTAGGTGGTGTACAACAAGATTATTAGTCATCAGAATTAATTGTGCTAGCAATATCATCCCTGATGTATGAAGAGAAAATGCACGCCCAATAGAATCAACTGTAAACTGCTCTGCTGCTCCAAATTCTAATTTGATAATATCTCCTCTCTAGCAGACGCTACGCGAACAGCATAGCAACTCTTAGAGACTTGCAGAAATTAAATCATTTAATTTTGGAGAGAAAACGATCGTTAGATTCTTCCTCCCATGCTTCCCCTGCTTGCCAAAGCGATAGGATATTTTTTTAGTTGGAATTACCTTAGAGAGGCTGCGTCAACGCTTAAAGCGAGTTATTGAGCGTTGATCGGTTTTCAAGCAATAACTGCCCTCTACCTCCTGCCTGACTTGATAAATTCTGACTTCTGAAGCTTACTACTAATGAATTATTCGGTCAACGATAATTCGGGATTTAAGGGCAAAATTATTGTGAATGTAGTACCAATACCAACTTGACTTGCAACACTGACTTTACCCCTGTGAGCATCAACGCACCTTTTAACAATTACTAACCCCAATCCGGTACCCTGAATTGATTGGACATTTGAGGCTCGGTAGAATGATTCAAAAAGTTGAGCTTGGTCTGCTTCCGGAATACCAATTCCTCGATCTCGAATATAAAAAATTGCAACTTTCTCCGTCGGATCGCATATTAAATCGAACTGAATATTGCCACCTGTGGGAGAATATTTAACTGCGTTGGAGAGTAGATTCCCAAACATATAATTTAAAAGCCGTTCATCCATCACAGCGGTAGTATTCTCGCTATGAGAAGTAAAAATAATTTCACTGGCACTATTTGTCACAGTAGAAAAATCTTCAATCATCTCTCTACAGAAGTGTTCTAAGTTAATTGGAGCCGGATTGTATAGGAGTTTTCCTGCTTCCGCTTGACCCATAAATAGCACTTCTTCCATCAGGTTGCTCATGGATTGCACAGCTCCTTGAATGCGCTTTAAATAGGTGCGTCTTTTTGCCTCTGTTAAATGTGTTCCTTGAAGTTCTATAAGTTCTACTGCCGTTTGAATAACTGTTAGAGGATTACGGAATTCATGAGATACTGTAGAGATAAATAAAGACTTGAGACGATTGAGTTCTTGCTCTTTTTCCAATGCCTGTTCTAGCAATTGTGTCTGACGCCGTTCGCTAAGATCCCAAAAAACAACAACTACACCATTTATCTGGTCAGATCCTCCCCTCAGTGGTGAAGCACTATCGCCAATTGGCACTCTTTTTCCGTCTTTAGTAATCAGAGAGGTGAATTCCCCTAAATAAACAACCTGTTGCTCCCGCAGTACTTTTGTCACTGGGTTTTCTAATGTAGCTTCTGTGACTTCATCAACAATATGAAAAACCTCTGACGCCTCATTGCCTAAAGCATCTTCTTGTTGCCATCCAGTTATTGCCTCCGCTGCGGGATTCATGAATGTCACCATTCCTCGATCGTCAGTGGCAATCACAGCATCACTCATTGAGTTTAAAAGAGTTGCTAAGCGATCTCGATTCTCTCGCAGTTCACGTTCTAACTGATGTTTTAACAAACCGATTTCAATAGCTATTCTTAAATCTTTTGTCGTAAAAGGTTTAACAATATATCCAAAAGGTTGAGTAATTTTTGCTCGTTCTAAAGTATTTTCGTCACCATATGCCGTTAAAAAAATTACCGGAACATCTAATTGTTCGCGAATCTGAGTAGCGGCAGCAATACCGTCCATTTCACCTTTGAGGATAATATCCATTAATACTAATTCTGGCTGAGTTTCTGATGCTTTGGCAATGGCAACTTTCCCAGAAGAAGCTGTACCTGTAACAATGTAGCCTAATTGACTCAGCTGGCTAGCAATAGTTCTAGCCACAATCACTTCATCTTCGACGACTAAAATCCTAGCTTGACCCATTTGATATTTACTAATGCAAAGTTAACTGCGTGAATTGAATTTTGAATACTGTTCCATGATTGCGTTCTAGAGTGATATTGCCTTCGAGTTGTTCTGTAACCAAGTCGTATACTAACGAGAGACCCAAAGAATCAGTATTTTTCCAATCTAAATTATCTGGTAAACCGATCCCATTGTCTCGGATAGTCATCTCAATCCTATTATCAATATTGCGTAGAGCAATACTAATTTTGCCTAATTGTTCGTTAGGAAAAGCGTGCTTGAGGGCATTAGAAATTAATTCGTTGATCGCTAATCCACAAGCAATAGCTTGGTCAATATTCAAGCTAACTGGAGCTATATCAGTTTCTAAAGCAATTCTACCCGACCCTATTTGATAGGAAATTAGTAGGCTTGCTGCCAAATTATGGATATAGTCAGCAACATTAATTTCTCCAATATTAGCCGAAGTATATAAATTTTTGTGAATTAGAGAGATTGACTCAATGCGGTTTTGACTTTCTCGAAAAACTTTGATTACTTCGGGGTCTTTGAGTGTATGAGACTGGAGTTGTAATAGGCTGGAGACAATCTGCAAATTATTTTTAACTCGATGATGAACTTCTTTTAAAAGAACTTCTTTTTCAGCCAATGCACTTCTTAATTTCACTTCAGCTTTTTGTCTTTGAACAAGTTCAGTTTTAGCTTGTTCCAAGATACTGGATTGTTGAATGGCGATCGCCAATTGGACTGTAAGTTGATCGAGCAAATCTAATTGATTTTCCTCCCACTCACGGAAACGAGAGCATTGGTGAGCGATTAGTAAACCCCAAAGGTGAGAGCCAGGGTTTTGAGAGCTTACTTCTAGTAGAATAGGTACAACTAAATTTGCTTTGACTTCAAACTGTTCTAATAAGCGAATATGGCAATCAGCTAGTCCTGCTTCATAAATATTAGCGATCGCTCTTTTACGTCCTTGATGATACTCCACACCTGCACCTATTTGAAAACAAGTATCATGAATCTCTACGCCTAAAGAAACAGTCCATCCAGGCTCTACCGATTCTGCCATAATTGTGCCAATCATCTCTGGGTCAAACTGATAAACTACCACTCGATCGACTTTCAGCAAATCTCGCACTTCTTGAACTGTTGCATTCAGAATTTCTTGGAGATTCAAAGATTGACGAATCCTTTGAGCAACAGTTCGCATCAATTGCTCTCTCTCGGCTTGAGCTTTGAGAGCAAGTTCAGTTCGCTTACGTTCTGTGATATCTTGCCCAATACCGATAATTTGACCATTTGGAAGTTTAACATTAGCCCAAGAGGTATTCAGTAAATCACCATCTCCCATCTGAGTTATAAAGTCACCCCAATTACGTTGTGCAGACTGAATAAAATTAATTACATTTTGTCGATATTGCGGATTAGGATATAATGCTTCCAGCACATCACGAGTTTCTAAATCTTGGAATTTCCAACCTAAAATGCTTTCCCATTCTTGGTTTACCCACTGGAGTTTACCGTTGGGATTAATCAGTGCAATCATCAGCGGTATATTTTCAAAAATTAACCGCAAAAACTCATTTTGTTCTTGGAGTTTTGTTTCCGCGTTTTTGCGATGAGTTATATCATAAAATACTGTGAGAATTGCTGCTTCACCATTAAAATTTAAATATTGTAGGGAAGCGATTGCCCAAAAAGAAGTGCCATTTTCTCTTTTTAACTGAAGTTCATGATTACGAATAAATCCATGCTCATTGAGAGCTTCTAACAATGCTGTTAAGTCCGCTAAGTTATGGTAAAAATCTAATATTTTTTTGTGTTTATCTAAATCTACTATAGAAAACTCAAATGTTTTAACTAACTCTGGATTAGCATATAAAATTAACCCATCAGACACACGTGAAATAACTAATGGAACAGGAATGACCTCAGAAATTGCTCGAAATATAGCTTCACTTTCTTCAAGATTTCTTTCTAGTCGTTTGTGTTTTTTAACATCTTTTATATTAACTAACTGAGCTTTATGATTGGCATAATATATTGTATTTGATATAATTTCCACATCAATAATCTGCCCGTCTTTTCGACGATGCTGCCATTGTCCTGCAAAGTGTAAATCAGAAGATGCTTTTGCTAAAAATTCCACCATCATAGGCACATCTTCTGGAGGAGGAATATCAGTTATTCGCATTTGCAAGAACTCTTCTCGTGAATAGCCGTAGTGAACAACAGCAGCTTGATTCACATCTAAAAACCGCAGATTATTTTCATCAAATACCCACATAGGGTTGGGATTTTTAGAGAAAAAGAGATTGAAACTTTTTTGGCTATCATCAATAAATTTTTGCCGATGTAACTCTAAATATCTGATGACTTGTCGAGCTAACTGTTGTAAAGCTACTTGCTCCTTATGGCTCAAGTTTCGCACAGTAAAATCAATTACACTAAGACTCCCTAATGCAAAGCCATTTGAGGTAATTAGGGGAACTCCTGCATAGAACCGGAAATAATCATTTGATGTCACAAGGGGATTTTTTGCAACCCGTTCATCCTGCAAAGTGTCTGGGATAATTAATATTTGATTTTCTAAGATAGTATAACTACCAAAGGAAATGTTTCGAGGAACTTCCGATGTAGTTACTCCAATTTTCGACTTGAACCACTCCCGTTCTGCATCTACTAGACTAATTAGAGCGATTGGTGTTTCACAAAGGTTAGCTGCTAGTTGAGCTAGTTCATCAAAAACTTCTTCTGGAGGTGTATCTAAAATTTGATAGTGATTAAGTACTTCTAGACGTTGGTTTTCATTTTCAGGAAATAGCATCACACTTTGTATGAAAAAACTTTTTTTATACTTAATTTTGATATATTTTGATTCTAAAAAACCTAATTTAACTACTAAATTAGTATCCAATACGGTTCATTTAAGGGACACTGGCAAACATTTCGGGTTTTCGAGACGCGATAAATCGCCGTCTCTACAAGTCTTTTTGGCCTTATCTGAACTGTATTGAATTATTATCTAGATCTATACCATTCCTAAATCATTGGTAAAATCCTCTCTTTCTTCTTTATTCGTGTTCTTCGTGGTTCGTTAAAAAAGCAATTTTTACTAGGATGACTATAGTTATTTTATTGTTTTCAATTCACCAAAATCAATTTTATAATTAATCACTTAATTATAAAAAATTATAATTTGACTTGATAATGTTATTGATAAATATTAATTTTACTTGATTTTAAATAACTACTTGGGATTAATTAAACAAGTTTTATAAAAAAACAAACAATCTTCATCGGTACTATATACGTATTACATAATTGTTTGTAATACAAATAAATATCCTAAGGCTATTAACTTACAAAAGTAAACTTATATACAAAATATATTTACTGACACAGCTTTATACTAGTGAAATCTAATTGTAGAGCGACAGAGATTCTCTAATATCTCTGCCACTCTGGGGTTAGTTCTATCTTGGGCGTCCCAATGTAGTAATATATAAAACAGCTTCATCAGCGGGAATACCCAAAACTTCATTTACTTGGTCATCAAAGAAGCCACCGATACCGCTAACGCCTATATTTAGATGTATTGCGGCTAAATTAAGGCGTTGTCCTAAATGACCTGCATCAAGATGTAAGTAACGGTAAACGCGATCGCCATATTGAGCGATCGCAGCTTTCAGATCCGCCGTATGAAACAATACCGCTGCTGCATCTCGTCCTAATTCTTGCCCCAAGCAGAGAAAGTGTAACTCTCGCCGGAAATTTTTAAAGCGAATTTGGCGTAATTCTTGCGCTTTCGGTGCGTAATAATAACAACCCGCTTCCAGTCCTTTGACGCCACAAACAGCAATAAATGTTTCGATTAAATTCAGGTCAAAGTAATCTGGAGAAATATCTAAGCTTTGGTCGATGTAATTTTGCGGTTGATAGGTGAAATCGAGTAAAGCTTTTAGTTCATCTAAAGTTAAATCATCACCATTGTAGGCGCGGGTAGAACGTCGCTTGTACATCGTCATTTCTAATTCTGAAAGCTTTTCTCCCCAATCTATAGGCATAGTGGTAGTGGGAATTTTCAAACAGAAAGGAAAATTGTATTTATCCTCCAAAGATTTTTCTTGTTTGATAGTTGGTAGATTTAACTTGCCAGTTATACCTGGTTGAATCTGGGTATGTGAGTGGAAATATGACAGCAGTTCGCCATCGGGGATTTGCGGATAACTGGTTTCGGTGGCGGAAGGTAAAGCAGTACATCCCAATGGCAGATTTTGGTTGATATCTAATAAGTCTGCCAGAGGTAAGACAGCGATCGCACCTTCTTGTTGTGGATCGATATAAAGCAAATCATTTATCGATTCATCCACAAAACCGCCAATTAAGTGGGGGCGATAGTCAGTAATCGCACCAGCTAACTCGATATTACCCAAAAGATGCCCTGTATCCAGAAAAATCCGCCGATAAGCCCGATCTTCATAGCGCCACGCAGAACGATAGAAAACTGCCGTGACAATAATTGCCATCTGGGTATTTTCTAGAGAAGGATGCCAGAAACAAGCGGCTTGTAGAGCTTGCCAAACATTGTTTTCCCAATAATGCATCAGGGAATGAGTCCGACATTGGTAATTATACAATCCTGGTGGCAACAACGATGTACCACGAGAAACTAAGTACACCTCCGCCGGATACAACCCCCCTGCACTGGGAGCAGCACGTAAATACACCGCACTTCCCATAGAAGGCATTCTCGCCGTTAGCCCATAGCTGCGAAATAGCAGGCGCGATAGTCTTTGCCACCACTGAGCATCAGGATTATTAGCAAATTTATCTGGTTTTTCTTGAATATAGGGTTTGAGATCAAAAGTAGAGCCAATTTTGTATTCTTTGAAAGGCACTGGCTGCTTAGCCCAGTCTAACCTTTGATGCTTGGAGGCAAGAGTCTCAGGGTTATATTTAGTCCGTTCGTGGTAATGCTGAGCAATTGATTGGTGTAATTCTGGCATAGTACTTTCTATATCCTTGAGGCATTCTTATTTTTGATCTTGGCATTCATCAGTCTCATTGTTTCGTGTCAATTGGTACAATCCTCAGACTCACAAAGTGCTAATTGGTAACTGAATGGGGGATTGGGAAGATAAGCTTGAATGTTAAACCTCTGAGCTTTAACGTTGAACCTTTGAGCTTGAAACTTTCAGTTTTAACACTCCCCATGCCCAATCCCCTAATCCTAATCCCCAATCCCCAATCCCCCTTATTTCGCAGTACTATATAAACGCAAAACTATCTCTCCACAGGTGGATGTGTAATGATGCCTGTACGTCACACTTTATCAAAGCCTGATATCCAACTTTCTTATTTAGAGTGGAACCAAGGTCAAGAACCTTTACTGTTATTGCACGGGTTAGGCGATCATGCTCTTGTGTGGTCTGACTTGGGAGATTATTTGGCGGCAGATTACCACATAGTCGCACCAGATATGCGTGGACATGGCGAAAGTAGTAAGCCAGAGACAGATTATAGCTTTGAAAGTGCGATCGCAGACCTCGAAGCACTCATGGATCGTCTCGGATGGACTTTTGCCCATATTGTCAGTCACTCTTGGACGGGCAAATTAGCTGTCATTTGGGCAAGACAAAACCCAAAGCGTTTACGCAGTATGATTTTGATCGATCCGATTTTCATCTGGAAAATGCCCAGCCTTCTCCGGGTAACTTTTCCAACGTTGTATCGCTTCTTGCCTTTTCTCAAAAGTATGGGTCCCTTTGCCAGTCACAAAGAAGCCGAACAACAAGCACAGCAATTAAAGCAATATCAAGGATGGAGTCCTTTACAGCAGCAAGTCTTTCAAGCCGGAATTGAACAAAAACCCGATGGTAGTTGGGGAAGCAAATTTACTATAGCCGCCCGCGATGGAATTTTCGAGGCAGTAATGCAAGTGCCCGGTTTTACAATTCCCCTTCACACCCCTGCTCTCTTCATCCAGCCAGAACAAGGACTGAACCGCCAAAATTGGCAAATCCAACCCTACAAAACTCATCTGAAAAACTTACGTATTTGCCAAGTTCGTGGCAATCACTGGCCATTTTTGACACAACCAGAACCATTTAACCAGACCGTAGCAGCTTTCTTGGCAGAACAGAGATAGAAAATCTCATGATTATTACACGGGATTATCAGACAGCAACAGAAGAATTAAGAGAAGCGACATTTAGAGTGATTGGGCATAAGAGGCGGAGGGGAGGACAAGGGGAAAAGCGGACAAGGAGATAAACAAAACTCCTAACTCCCAACTCCTAACTCCCAACTCCCAACTCCTGACTCCCAACTCAGCACGGGCTAAACGCCCCGCTATCCATGTACAGCAAGGGCTAAACGCCCCGCTATCGCTAACAGCACTCTTTTGCCCACTTATCCAGTCATGAGCCTTTGTATTAATCCCGTTTGCCCGAAACCAAATCACCCAAATAATCATCAAAACCGTTTTTGTCAAAGTTGTGGTTCTCATCTGGAATTGCTAGGGCGTTATCGGGTGAAGTCTCTGTTGAGTGACAAAACAGGTTTTAGTAAAGTTTATGAGGCATACGAACAAGATACGCCCAAAATCCTTAAGATACTCAAAGAAGATTTATCAAGCGACTCCAAAGCAGTAGAACTATTTCAGCAAGAGCTAACTGTTTTAGGACAACTGAACCATCCTGGTATTCCCAAGGAAGATTGTTACTTCCAATATCAAACCCGAAATGGTTTAGTGTTGCATTGCATTGCAATGGAAAAAATCGATGGATTTAGCTTAGACCAGTGGTTCCAGAAGGGAAATCAGCCTATTTCTCAAGAAAAAGCGATCGCCTGGTTAAAACAGTTGCTAGGAATTTTGGATTTAGTGCATCGCAAACAATATCTGCATCGAGATATAAAACCATCTAATATCATGATCCAACCCAATGAGCAGTTAGTAATCATTGATTTTGGTACTGCTAATGAAATCAGCAACAGCACCAGAATGACATCACTTATGTCATCTGGCTACAGCGCTCCCGAACAAATGAATGGTCAAGCTGTAACGCAATCAGATTTCTTTGCCTTGGGACGCACTTTTGTGTTTTTGCTAACGGGATACCATCCCTTAGATATGTACGATCTTCAGCAAAATTTGTTGCACTGGCAAAATCATACTATCCATATCTCACCCTTACTATTAAATTTAATTGATTGGCTAATAGAAGTCGATGTAGAAAAACGTCCTGCCACTGCCAAGGAAATTTTGCAGTATTTAGAAGAAATTGAAAATAAACTAATACCAACTAATCCTTTAAATGTAGATTTTGTCAATAATTTGCCAGATGAAGAGTTACCACAGTCAATTACTCAAAATTCGTCACATCCACATAACGAGACAGAAAAATTGCCACTACTAGCACTTTTTGCAGTGCTGCTAGTGACATTAGGATTAGTTAGTATAGTGGCTTTATTGACGCAGACATCAAAAATTTCTTCAATACCAAATTATGGACAAATTCCCGAAAGAAAAGGTAATATTGATTATTTTCCCTATAAAGAAGGTAGAGATAGCCAGGGAAGAATCGCCAAATTCAATATAGCTGTTTTATCACTAAAATATAAATGGCTCGTAGGTAGCAATTTTCAAATTAAATCTAATGATGAAATTATTAGCCTTCACCTTTTAAAATTAAACCTCGAACAAGAAGATATACAGAAGATTATGGAAGATCCTAGTGAAATTATCTCTGTAGGTACAGCTTCTTGTAAGAGTAATATTGAATTTCAACAACGTCTAGCTTTAGAACGTTCCTTAAAAATACAAGTTTTAATAAAGAAATTATTTATTAATAGAGCAAATATTAAAGGTTATCGTTTATTAAACTTGGGTCAATTTCAACGAAGTGATTGTCAAGCGAATCAGGATTTAACTACATATCAGAAAAGTATTATAATCATTGGTGTGAAAAAAGAATCTCCAGGTGTAATATTAGATGAAGCCCTACGGAATAGATTAGAAAAAAAGCCTTTTGCTGATTTTAGATTAGAAGATTATTCTTTGGGTTCAGTCGATAAATTTAAGACGATACCAACTAATTAATCGGCTGTTATGCATTTAACTTGTAGATTTACTTAATGACTGATGACTGTTAACAGTAAACAGTCAACGACTATCAAGAGTGTTTCTATAATTTAGACACATATCAGCTTAACATCTTTACGTGAGTGTCCGTGTCTAACCTCTGAAATTGCCAATTTTATTTGAATATTAAATTATTTAAGCTCCCATACCAGAATATCTTTTCAAACCTGCACGCCAAAGCAGCCGATTAGCTCCCAAAAAGATTAATATCCAACCTACCATTGAGAAAAATCCTTGCCATATATTCATAGGTAGCCCTACTAAAAGACTTGCAGGAAAATTAATCAAATAAGGAAAAGGTGTAAACATCACTATTTTCTGCATAGGTTCTGGAAAGACTTCTAAAGGTGCTATTAAACCAGATAAAAATAGATAAAACAAGAACCAGAAATTTTCTAAGGCGCTAGCCCGTTCTGTCCAAAAAGCGAACATGGCAAAAGTGTACTGAATCACAAACCGCAAAGCAAAAGCTAGTATTGCAGCCAATGTAAACAGCAACAATTGACTTAAACTTGGTAACCAAAAAGCTTGGGGATAGAGAATAAAAAATAATCCCACTAATAAAATAGCGAAGACTAAACGGGCAAATCTTTCAGAAATATGCCCAGCAAGATGATGCCATACTGGATCGAGTGGTTGTAGCAACTTCGGAGAAAGCTTGCCTTCTACTACCTCTCTTTCAAAGTCCCAAATTACCCAAACAACGGTGAGTTGCCTAACAACAAAAACCGTGATGAAGTAACGGGCAAAATCCACAGATGATAGCCCAAAGCGTCCACCTTGCGCCGCTTGTATCCAGACACCCATGAGAATAATCGGTAAAGTCCCAGCCAAAACCCATAAAATTAGTTCTGCTCGATACTCAAGCATATAAGCATAGTATACTGATAGCAAAGTTAAGGCTTTTCTAATTATTGGCTTCATTGATTGACTTCCTGCGAGAAAAATTACCCACTCAAAATTCAGAATTCAACACTGGCTCGATGCCCAGCTATAAATAACAGTAATTCACCTTCAGAATTCAGAACTTACTCAACCACTCCTGCTTGAAAAACTCGTCCAATAACTTCTTCTACAGGTGGTTCCGTAACTGTCAAATCAATTACCTCCAAATCGGCCAAAATTTTAGATACAGTAAGGGTGAGCGCATCTCGCTGCACGAGAAAACGCACTGTTCTACCTTCTAAGAGTTTTACATCACCATAAGTCATGAGTTTTTCTATTGCTAGAGGTTGGGCTAACTCTATATAGACTTCTCGGTAAGGTGCAAAACGTTCCAATAACCTATCTAAGCTACCGTCATACATTAAGCTTCCTTGGTGAATCAATAGTACTCGTTGACACAAAGCTGTAATATCAGCCATGTAATGACTTGTTAACAGCACTGTAGCTTGATAACGCTGATTATATTCGCGCAAGAACTCGCGCACCGCGGCTTGAGCATTTACATCTAGTCCCAGTGTCGGTTCATCTAGAAACAATACATGGGGACGGTGCAAAAGTGCTGCCAATAGTTCCGCTTTCATTCGTTCACCCAGAGACAGCTTTCGCACTGGTTGGGTAAGTTTGCCTTCTAGGGAAAGCATTTCTGTTAATTCTCCCACCCGTCGCTGGAACTCTTTATCAGAGATATTGTATACAGCGGCATTAATTTTTAAAGAATCCAGCGCTGGTAAGTCCCAAATTAGTTGCTGCTTTTGACCCATCACCAAGGTAATTTTTTGCAAAAATGCTTCTTGGCGACGAAAGGGAACTTGTCCAGCGACTCTGACTGTACCGCTAGAAGGATGAATCAGCCCTGTGAGCATTTTGAGTGTAGTGGTTTTACCAGCACCATTTGGCCCCAAAAACCCCACCATTTCACCTGGAGCAATTTCAAAGGAAACATCCTGAACTGCTTTAATTGTGCGGTAGTTGCGACGGAAAAAGTGGGTTATTGTGCCTTTGATACCCGGATTTTTTACCGCTACAGGATAAGATTTAGTCAGCTTTTCAACAATGATGATTGACATATTTTTATCAAAAAGAATTCAGAAATTAGAAGTCAGAATTCAGTATGAATTGCAGTCCGACTGGGTAATGAATAGTACTTGAAAACCAAGTCTGATTTTAGAGCAAATCAAGTTTTGGGGGTTTCCCAAGTAGAGCAACTCGCGTAGAAAAATGAAATTTTAATATTCTTCCCTGCGAGACGCTGCGCGAACATGGTTATTCTATTTAGAAGCCAGAATTCTGACTTCTGAATTCTTCTTCATCTGTGGTTCTAAATACTGAAACACAAATTTAGTTATCATAATTTCCCATATTGGAAATTATCCAACCAAAAAGTATAATTTTTACCGTAAACGTCCCGATCGCAATGTACTAATAATTAGCCACAAACCCAATAAACTAGCGACTGCAAACAGGATTGTACTTAAAAAAGATAGCTCAGTTGTCTGCGCTCTGGTAGAAATAATTGCTGCTCCCATAATCAGTGAACCCACCAAAATGCTAAAAGACAGTCGGTTAGCAGCATCGTCCATAGTCCGGCGCACGCCATCTAAGCCCCGTAGCGATAAATTCCACTGTAGGGTTTCGGAGGTAACTCGGTCTAATAACAGTTCAATTTGTCGGGGAGATTGCAGAGAGAGACTTTTAATATCCAAAGCTGTCCTCAGGAGCGATCGCACTGGATTGTCCCCTAATAACTGCCGACGAAATAAGTCTGTAATTAATGGTTTAACTTCATCAAAAAAATTAAGTTCTGGGTTGAATGTCCGCGCTACTCCCTCTAAATTAGCTAGGGTTTTGGCATACAATCCCATATTGCTAGGTAACCTAATTTTGTTGTTGCGAGCAACTTGTAAAACTTCATAAATTATCTGACTGAAGTTGATTTGCGTCAGGCTAACGTTGTGATATTTTCGCAACATGCGATCGTAATCATTTTCTAACCGCGACAAAATTACTGGCTGAGCCGAATCTGATAGCTGCAAGGTCAACTGAGCGCACCGCTGAGCATCTAAGTCAACGATCGCTAACAACATTTCTGTTAATATCTGCTGCGTGCGGGGATCAAGTCTTCCCACCATCCCACAATCTAAGAGAGCAACGCGACCATCTTTGAGATAAAACAAGTTTCCGGGATGGGGATCGGCATGAAAAAAGCCATCTATATATAGTTGTTGAAAAAATACCCGAAATAACAAAGTAGTTATTTCTTTACGTTCTACCGCAGGGTCTTTACCGTTGGTGTTGCTGTCTAAATCCGCCGATAGAAATGGTACCCCATCTAACCATTCCATCACCAATAATTTTTCTGTGGTCAATTCCCAGTTAATTTCCGCAACTACTATTTGTGTAGGATCAAACCAACGGCTCTGGGATAAGTTGCGCCGTAATTGGTCTGTAAAACCTGCCTCTCGTGTAAAATCTAATTCTGCTTCTAGAGCTTTGGTAAATTCTTCGGCGATGGATTTGATTTCATAGGTTTGCCCAAAATCAGTCCGCGCCACTAAATCGGCAATACCTTGAATTAAGGCAATATCTTGGGCAATAGTAGTATCAATTCCGGGACGCTGCACTTTCAGCGCGACTTCTCGACCATCTATTAATGTAGCTCGATGCGTCTGGGCAATTGATCCCGCTGCTACTGGAACAGGGTTAATCGTGCTGAAAGTTTCTGCCAGTGGCCGTTTTAACTGTTTGCGGATGACTAATTCTACCTCCGACCAGGGAACTGCCGGTACTTCGTCTTGCAGGGTGGATAGTTCTTCTATATAGGCGGCGCTCAGTAAATCTGGACGGGTGGAGAGTAACTGGCCGAGTTTCACGTAGACTGGACCTAAATCTACCAAGATATTTTTTAAAACCGCAGGTGTAGGCAGCTGGGGTTCATCAGCTTTACCACCAGTTAGTAACCTTCGCATGTAGTCCCAGCCATTGCGAAGGAAGACTTCAAGAATTTCTCGTTGACGCGGAACAGTTTGTGTGAGGAACATTGTTGAGAGTGGGGAATGTGGGAATGGGAGAAGCAGGGGAAGCAGGGGAAGCAGGGGAAGCAGAACTATTGATTATTGCCCCATGCCCAATATCCAATGCTCCCCTTTTGAAGATTTAAGTTATAATGAGAAAATGGACTTTTTCGCCTCTGCCAAGGGTTTTAACTTTTATAGCAGGTCGGTAAATCGGGAATCGCTTTGAAGAATTTTCAGAATCTGCTTGATTTCCTGGGTACGTTCTTTTTTGACAACTAGGGTGACATTGCGATCGCGCACAATCACCACATCCTCTAAACCAATAGTAACAACTACATCTTCTGGATTTGAGGCATAAATAATCGCCCCCTGCGTATCTAGTCCTACGTGAGTAGCAAGTTCTACATTCGGAGTATCTTCTGTTTTCAGTAAGCGTTCGATCGCATTCCAATCTCCTAAATCATCCCAACCAAAGTCAACTGGCAAAACGTATGCTAGAGTTGTCTTTTCCATTAGTGCATAGTCTATACTCTTTTTAGGTAACTGGGGATAGACATTAGGTCCAAGTTGTTCTAAAGGTTCGATAATTTCCGGAGCATGGGTATGTAGTTCCTTAAGAACAACTCCTGCCCGAAAAACGAACATGCCACTATTCCAGCTAAAACGTCCCGTAGATAAAAAAGTTTCTGCTATTTCACGGTTGGGCTTTTCAGTAAAGCGGTTGACGTGATAAGCTGGCAACTCATTAAAGCTACCTATTTTTTCACCTTGTTCAATGTAACCGTAGCCGGTTGATGGAAAAGTAGGCTTGATCCCCAGTGTGACGATCGCTGCTGTGCTTGCCGCCAGTTGCGTAGCTGCGCTTAATGTGTGTGCAAACGCCTCTTGGTCAGCAATCCAGTGGTCAGCAGGGAAAAAGCCAATAACAGCGTCTTCTCCATAACGCTGTTTGATTTCTAAACTTGTCCAAGCAACGGCTGCGGCAGTGTCTCTTCCTTCTGACTCGATTAGTAAGTTCTGAGATGGTAGATCGGGTAATTGTTGTCTTACACCTTCAGCTATCTGACTAGAAGTGATGACCCACAAGGAATCCCAACCGCCTGCGAGTGTTAACAAGCGATCGGCGGTTGCTTGTAATAAGCTTCTAGAACTGCCATCAAGACTTAAAAATTGCTTTGGTCGGTTTTTGCGACTCAGAGGCCAAAAACGTTCACCTTTACCACCAGCAAGGATTACAGGGAACAATAAAGTATTCATGTTGTCATACACGTCTACTGAAGAACATTACAAGTTTACAGTGAGCTTTTCCACTGGCAATATTTGTAGCTTGCATTAACATACTTTTAGGGAGTGGTTCAGTGGGGAGATAATTGTGATAAAACAAGTCGAATGGTCGGAAAATCAAGTCACATCTCAACAACTAGCAGAGTTTGAAAATGAAGGGCGATCGCCGCAACTTCAATATCCAGAAAATCAAGCAACACCTGCACCAGTAGAAGAGACAGAAGAAGAAGTAGAACTAAACGAGCCAGCAAATACGAACCGTAGCGTCGTCGAATCTGTGAGTGCAATTCCCAATCAGCTTTACGAGAGACTGGGTTTGACCATGCCTCGATGGCTATTGTGGATTACAACGATTGTCATTGGCATCATTTTATCAGGGCTGCTGGTGTCAACCTTAGCGCTCTGGACTCCCTTATGGAGCAATCTAGATCGAACAGATGAAGATTCCGGAACTGCTGCTAAAGACGACGTAAAAATTCCCCTACCTGGCGAGTTATGGAGTAAACTCTCACAGTACCAGCTTTCACGACCCATGAATATCTTAATTATGGGAATTGAACCAGTCAGAGGTACTGTTGATGGTTCACCAGAAAGCTTTGCTGGCAAAAGTGATTCGATGGTGCTAGTACGGCTCAACCCTGGGGAAAAATCTGTACGCGTGCTTTCGATTCCCAGAGATACAATGATCGCTATCCCAGAAAAGGGAGAAAAGGGGTTAACTAAGGTATCTGATGCCAATGCCAAAGGCGGACCAGTCTTGGCAGCACGGGTAGTCAGCCGTACTTTAAACAACGCCCCAATCGATCGCTATATCCGCATTTCTACTAGTGGCTTACGCCAGCTAGTCGATCAATTAGGCGGAGTAGAGGTCTTTGTTCCCCAATCAATGGAATATAAAGACTCCAGCAGTCGCCTGTCGATTAATTTAGTCAGTGGCTGGCAAACCCTCAACGGCGAACAAGCAGAACAGTTTGTCCGATTCCGCGAACCAGGTTTGGGAGATCTGCCGAGAGTACAGCGTCAGCAAGCACTCATAGCAGCCCTGCTGCAACGTCTCAATAGTCCCACCGTCTTACCCAGGTTGCCTCAATTAACTCGCCTAATGCGAAAATACTTTGACACAAACCTGAAGATGGAAGAAATGATGGCGTTGGTGAACTTCGGTCTGAACTTAGATCGAGATAACTTCCAAATGACTGTGTTGCCTGGTACATTTAGCCGTTTTAGCAAAGACCCTGATAGCTATTGGCTGAACATGACCGGACAACAAAGCCTGTTGAATGATTATGTTGGGGTAAATGTACCTGGTCTGAAGCCAGATATGCGCCGGGTTCCTAACCTCAAAATTGCTATTCAAAATGCTTCCAATCAACCTCAGTTAACTGAAAAAGTTATTGCTTATCTCAAAGAGAAAGGCTTTACTAATATTTACAAAGTGCCCGATTGGCCAGATACCCAACGCCAAACTCAAATTATTGTCCAAAAAGGCAACCGACAAGTTGGAGTTGATTTGCAAAAAGTCTTAGGCTTAGGTCAAATAGACGTGTCGGCGATCGGTGATTTAGAATCTGACCTGACAATTCGGATTGGTAAAGATTGGAAATAGTCAAGAGTCATTAGTCATTAGTCATTGGTCATTGGTCATTGGTCATTAGTCCTCTGACTAATGACAAAGGATAAATAACAAAAGACAAAGGGCTAATGACAAAAGACTACTGAACAGATCATAAAGTTATGAAAAAGATTTTATTCCGCTTTTTGGGTTGGATTGTAATTTTGACACTAGCATTTTTGTGGATCGTACTTAATCCCAAACCTGCTTTTGCTCAACTAAATGCAATTAACTACAATAATATAAATTTAGAAAATCGTGACTTTTCTCATGCTGATTTAGCAGGTGTGACTTTTGTAGCAGCAGAAATGCGAGGGACAAATTTTCAAGGAACCAATCTCAGCAACGCAATTCTGACTAAAGGAATTTTATTAAAAGCAAATTTAGAAGGCGCGAACCTGACTGGTGCTTTAGTCGATCGCGTCACATTCGATGGTGCTAACCTAAAAAATGCCATATTTACAGAAGCAACTTTAACCCGCAGCCGTTTTTTTGATGCTGATGTCACTGGTGCTGATTTTAGCGATGCTCTAATTGACCGCTATCAAGTGTCGCTATTGTGTAGAAGAGCCGATGGAGTAAATCCGGTCACGGGTATGTCAACACGGGATAGTTTGGGTTGTCGATAGTAGTAGCCTGGCAACCGTGAAGAAGTCAGAGGGCACTTGTGTTACATACAATCAGTGTAG
Organism: Nostoc sp. C117; assembly: GCF_043099735.1. Lineage (NCBI taxonomy): Bacteria > Bacillati > Cyanobacteriota > Cyanophyceae > Nostocales > Nostocaceae > Nostoc > Nostoc sp. C117. The sequence goes on along the minus strand of NZ_CP170991.1, from coordinate 3,724,495 downwards.
GCAACTCTTGGAGACGCTCATTGCAACATAAGTGCCTCCAGCAAGAACTGCCTTCTTCACTCTTCTGGTTCTGTCGCTGGCGGAGGTATTTCCCGTTCAGGTGTGATAATAGAACCATCCCAAACAGCCTTCTGTCCATCAGCATTGATAATAGTTATTTTTACTTCTCTTTGATCGTAATGCTCAGAAAATTTTGATAGCCAATCTTCTGGAAGCCTTTTAAGGTCTTTGAGGGGGATTTTAAATCTTCTGCAAAACTCCATAGGAGCATCAGGATCGGGCTTTATGGTAACGATGTCATCTTTTTTTATCTCAACCAATGTTTCTGAAATTTCCTCTTTATTGTCTAAGTACACCATTTGAACAATCACGCCAGCATCCTTTATCTGTGTATTAACTTCCTCCTTTTCCTCTGAGTTTAATATTTTCCCTCCTAGTGAGAAGTTAGCACCAGCGATGGTAATGTAATCGGGAGACTTAGGATCTTTCCCGTAAAGTATTACTTGATTAATATTAGGTCCAGGCTTGCGGATTGCTTTGCCCCCGATATAACCAGTAGCACTAATTCCTATTAGTGCTAACAGTTCAGAGGGGATAGTTGGGAAAGAAGATGCGGTTGGATAAGTTACCGCAAGGATGAGGATAAAAGCAATGCCAATAATTAGGTTCCAAACTATTTGCTGTACGCGCTCCAAGGCTACTACGCCACCATGTACAATCAAATCTGACCACCCAGGATTCACTTCCCCAGATCCCTTGCTGCCACGAATTTCAGAGGTTGCTTGCGCTGTTACCAGTGTTGCTAAACTAATTAGGAAGGTATAGCCAAATCCTGATAGCGGAATGAATTCCCATGTACGTCGGAACAATCCGCGCCCAATCAAAAGAAATAGATAGCCAAAAACGATGATAGCCAACCACCAGATAAACTGGGCACGCGCCAGACTATAAGTGTTGGTTTTGACATCCACCAAGAACCACTCTAAAAAATTTAGTTTTTCTCTTTTATTGTCTGAGGAACTTGTTGGCAAGTTTAGTTTGTTTGTATTTGTGGTCAGCGAATAAGCATCTTTTGTCAGCAGAAAGATTATTACCACAAGTATGAATACACAAATTGCTGTAACTATAAACACGATTAGCGTTGTCCAACCGCTCACAGGGCGCTCCACCGTGACCTGAAGTTCGTCGTCACCCTCTTGAGAGACTATATCAGTTGCATTACCACCTACCTCAACAATCACAGGATTTTTTCCAGTATTCAATTTCGCTAGCTGCTCGTTATTAAAGCTGGCAAAAATCGCTTTCCCATTTTCTGCAACTTTTGCTCTAGCGATCGCAATATTAGAGAACTTACCAATTTTTATCTCAATTTTATTTTGAGGCGAATTGTCTTGCTTGGGAAAGTTTTGCCCTGTCACCACTACATTGATATGTTCGTTGTTATACCTACTGTTATCTTCTGGTATAATCGACTGAGGAATACTGACGTAAAACTCTTTAGGACTGATGCTTTTTATAGATGTAACTTCGGGTATCATTGCCCCTTGAGTAGCATTTTGCTGACTGGATGTTGTAGTGCTTGTCTGACCAGAATTATTGTTATTTGGCTGGCTAGTGCTATTAATTTCCTCTGCTTGACCCAACTCTACTGAAGTAAACAACAACAGAAATGCCAGACTAAAAGATAGCAGAAAGTAATAATACTTTTTGCTCATTCTTTTCCAGAATATGTTATACAAGCGCATAAGACAGTGGGAGTATTTTTAATTGATGTAGCAAGATCTATTAACGGACTTGCAAATAAAAAACATCCCAAATTTTCTTGTGTGATGGGTGTACCCACCACTATCAGATTTAGGGCGGACAAGATGCCACCCCACAAGATGGATAATTTATTTATTGGAAGTCCCTAAACTGCTTTTTTGTGTGATGATGTGGTTATTCTTAATGTTTTTTAGTACTAAGTGATATCTCTAAATTTAAGAAATTATTAGGATTTCGAGCTAGATAAAACTAATTCTTAGTGTATTAGCCATCGCCACCGTTAGGGCAAATACGTCATATCAAGTAACATTTAAGTATTTGCTATTCATGTATTAATACCGCTTTCTATGACATCTACAAACCAGATTTATCCCGTCATTTGGCACAACAACTCAGTGTCACTAATCGACCAAACTCGCCTACCCAACGAATATGAATTTGTGGAAATTCACCATAGTGAAGATATGGCGCGGGCGATTAAAACAATGATTGTTCGGGGTGCGCCGGCAATTGGTGTAGCTGCGGCATATGGAATGTATTTGGGGGCGAGGGAAATTGAAACAAGCGATCGCCACGAATTTTTGCAAAACTTAGATAAAGTCGCCCAGTTGTTGCGTTCTACTCGTCCCACAGCAGTGAATTTATTTTGGGCAATTAGTCGGATGCTGAAAACTGCCTATGAAACTCTGGGAACAGTAGAAGAAATCAAGCAAACACTTTTGCAAACAGCCCAAGCAATTAATACCGAAGATTTACAAACCTGTCAAGCGATCGGCGATCGTGGCTTGGCAGCTTTACCTTCTACCCCAGAAAAGTTGAGGTTGCTGACACACTGTAATGCTGGGGCATTAGCTACTGCTGGTTATGGTACAGCTTTAGGTGTTGTGCGTTCCGCCTGGAGAGAAGGACGTTTAGAGCGTTTGTTTGCCGACGAAACCCGTCCTCGTCTACAAGGCGCCAAACTTACCACTTGGGAATGCGTCCAAGAAGCTATTCCAGTCACCTTAATTACAGATAACATGGCAGCCCATTGTATGAAACAGGGTTTGATTCATGCAGTAGTTGTGGGTGCCGATCGCATTGCCGCTAACGGCGACGCTGCTAATAAAATTGGTACTTATAGTGTAGCGATCGCAGCCAAAGCACATAATATCCCCTTCTTTGTCGCTGCACCCCTTTCCACCGTTGATTTTGAATTAGCTGATGGCAGCAAAATTCCCATTGAAGAACGCGATCCCACAGAAATCTATCAAGTCGGCGATACAATTCTTACACCTGCGGGTGTAGAGTTTTACAACCCAGCATTTGATGTCACCCCAGCCGAATTGATTACAGCCATCATTACAGAGTATGGAGCGATCGCACCGAGTGAGTTAGCAAAATCACACCTAAAGCAGGTAGTTTAAGCTCATCCCACCCCTAAAAGGGGATGGCATTTTACGGTTGACAGTTGACGGTTAACAGTTAACAGTCATCAGTCAACAGTCAACACTCTCATGGCAAAGGAGCAGAGAGAATAAATAACCAATCCCCAATCTTTTTGTTGCTATTTTGTCAGAATAGCGAGACTAAATAGCACAGCGATCGCTACAGTAGAAGATATATATATAAAAATCAACAATGATTTTTATTAATCCGCAGTTCAAACAAAAACATGAGTGCAAGTACCATTCTTTCCGACAACCCTTTACTTCAAGGCACTGGCTTACCTGCCTTTGCAGAGATTAAACCAGAACGAGTAGTACCAGCCTTCAACCAATTGCTGGCAGAACTTGACCAGCAGCTTGCCGCATTGGAGGCTAATATAGAGCCAACTTGGAAAGGTTTAGTAGAACCTTTAGAAAGGCTAACTGAACGGCTTACCTGGAGTTGGGCAGTGGTGAATCATTTAATGGGTGTTAAAAATAGCCCGGAACTGCGGGAAGCTCATGAAACCATTCAGCCACAGGTAATACAGTTTATCAGCAAGCTTGGTCAAAGCCAACCCATCTACAGTGCTTTTAAAGAACTCCGTGCCAGCGATAATTGGACAACTTTAGAATCAGCCCAACAGCGGATTGTAGAAGCCGCCATTCGAGATGCAGAGCTTTCTGGTGTTGGCTTAGAAGGAGAAGCAAGAGAGCGTTTCAACGTCATTCAAATGGAATTAGCAGAACTTTCTAGTAAATTCTCTAACCATGTACTGGATGCGACTAAAGCCTTTAGCTTAACCCTAACCACAAAAGCCGAAATTGATGGTTTACCCCCAAGCTTAGTGAGTTTAGCAGCACAAGCTGCTCGTGAAGTTGGTGAAAGCAACGCCACACCAGAAAATGGACCTTGGCGTTTTACTTTGGACTTCCCCAGCTACAGCCCTTTCATGCAGCACAGCACCCGGCGAGATTTACGTGAAAAACTCTATAAAGCTTATATCACCCGCGCTTCTAGTGGCGATTTAGATAACAACCCGTTAATTAAGCGTATTTTGCAATTAAGGCAAGAACTCGCAAATTTACTTGGCTTCGGGAGTTATGCCGAGTTGAGCCTTGCCAGTAAAATGGCTCCTAGTGTTGAAGCAGTAGAAGCATTATTAGAAGAACTACGCCAGGCCAGTTACCATGCTGCTGTCAAAGACTTAGAACAACTCCAAGCTTTCGCGGCATCACACGGAGAAGAATATCAGGATTTAAAACACTGGGATATCAGCTTTTGGGCAGAACGCCAAAGAGAAGCCAAATTTGCCTTCACCGCTGAAGAATTACGTCCTTACTTTCCTCTTCCACAAGTTTTAGACGGCTTATTTGGACTTGTCAAACGTTTGTTTGGTGTTACTGTTACCCCTGCCGATGGTCAAGCCCCAGTCTGGCATGAAAATGTCCGTTATTTCCAAATTGCTGACGAAACAGGTTCTCCCATAGCCTATTTCTACTTAGATCCATACAGCCGTCCAGCAGAAAAACGCGGTGGTGCTTGGATGGATGTGTGCATCAATCGTGCCAAAATCACAGAAAACGGCGTAACTACCATCCGCTTACCTGTGACTTATTTGATCTGTAACCAAACTCCTCCAGTCGATGGCAAACCTAGCTTGATGACTTTCTATGAAGTAGAGACTTTGTTTCACGAGTTTGGTCATGGATTGCAGCATATGCTTACCAAGGTTGACTATGCTGGAGCCGCAGGTATCAACAATGTTGAGTGGGATGCAGTAGAACTACCTAGTCAGTTTATGGAAAACTGGTGTTATGAGCGACCTACTTTGTTTGGTATGGCTAAGCATTACGAAACAGGGGAAGCCTTACCAGAGCATTATTATCAAAAGCTCCTAGCGGCGCGTAATTATATGAGTGGTACTGCTATGTTGCGGCAACTTCACTTTAGTAGTCTTGATTTAGAACTACACTACCGTTATCGTCCCGATAGTGATGAAACTCCAGCGGATGTTAGACATCGCATAGCCAAGAATACTACTGTTTTGCCACCACTCCCAGAAGATTCAATGTTATGTGCTTTTGGACATATCTTTGAAGGTGGCTATGCAGCAGGTTACTACAGTTACAAGTGGGCTGAAGTCCTTAGTGCTGATGCTTTTTCTGCTTTTGAAGAAGCGGGGTTAGAAAATGAAGAAAGTCTAAAAGCTACAGGTCGGCGTTATCGAGATACGGTGCTGGCACTCGGTGGTGGTAAACATCCAATGGAGGTGTTTAAAACTTTCCGGGGTCGTGAACCGAGTACGATCGCCTTACTCAGACACAATGGTTTAGTCAAGGCTAAGTTTTGAGCAGAGGGACAAGGGGGACAAGGGGGACAAGGGGGACAAGGGGGACAAGGGGGACAAGGGGGACAAGGGGGACAAGGAGATAAACAAAACTCCTAACTCCTAACTCCTAACTCTTAAACTTAGCACGGGCTAAACGCCCCGCTTCCGCTAACAGCACTCAGCCAGCACTCACAATGCCCCATACCCAACATCTAAGGTTTATCTAACAAAAGCGGTTCTTTGGCAACATCATCCAAGCGGATACTTGCTACCAAATTCTCCCACTGTGCCTGAAGTCCGGTATCTTGAGGATTTTTCTGACGGAGTTGAGCCAGTGTTGCTATTGCCTCGTACCAAATTCCATTTTGGCTATAGATTGCACATCGTTTTAGAGGTTCTGCCGTTTCTAGTTCTTTAACTGTTGCTTGACTGAGATTAACTCGTTGTATTACCCCTTCAACGTAAGTCCAGGGAGAATTCTTTTGGGGATCGTAGTTAATTTTGAAAAACCAACGGTATCGTTTATTTAGTGCCAAGGCGGGAGCGGTGCTAGGCAGAGAAACGCGCATAACTCCTGGCTTATCGGGTAGAGCGATGGTCTGTTTAAATATCTCATTCGAGTCCTCATCTTGCAGCACAAATTCTACTAGATCGACCTGATCCTTCGTACATGGCACATAGAAAAACCAACTTGGGCGTTCTAGGGTTGTCTGTGCCCAGACATTGATCACCCCGTCAGCTTCCTCATTAAAGGGCGTTAAAGCCGTGAGTTCTTTAGCTGGGAGACATGCACCTCCCCGCGTTGCTCCGCCACGGACACGTCCGCCAGGAGGGGGACCAGGTGGAATTGGGGGTTGCTCAAAGCGTGGGGTTTGAGCAACAATCGTTTTCGGATTATGGGATGCTAAGCGATCGCCTAATGAATGACCAAAAGTCAAAGTTTGACTTACTACCAAACCCGTACAGCTAAAAGTTAGTACTAAAAATAGTTTTAGTTTTATCGGTTGTGAAATAGACTTCATAAAAACCTCATATCATCAGATTTGGGCATAGGGCATTGGGTATGGAGAAAATTCATCTCTTCACTCAGCACTCACTCAGAACTGGAAATTTTTGTTTTTGAATTATAAATTGACATCAAGCCAACGGTTGCTAGCAGCGATAAAGCTGAGGGCACAAAGGGCACCCAAGCACCCCAAATTAAGAAACTCAAGCAAACTAGATACAGAACGCTAGAAGTTACACTGACTAACAATGCCAACCAGAGGAATGAAAGCTTTCGCCAAGTCAAGACTACTCCTATTAAAGACCAGCCCCAAATCCAGACGATTTCTATCCACAGTGACCACACCTGCACTAATGGACGCCCATCCTCCACAGCACTGAGAATTTGGCTAATCATATGTGCTTGTACCAAGACTCCTGGCATTTGCTCGTCTAAGGAAGCTCCGTAGGGTGTAGACCAGGTATCTGGAGAATCGCCTCTTGATACCACACCAATCAAAACAATCCGGTCTTTGACAGCATTGGGATTAACCGGACTGGATAAAAACTCGGTTAGCTTCACCTGTTGGGCTATCTCTTTTGAGGAACGGTAATTGAGTAAGATTTGACCGCTGGCATCAATATTTTGATAGCCACCACTACGGGGATTCAGTTTGGGAAAAACAGTTTTACCCAACTGCAAATTCCCTTCAGGAGTGAACTTAACTTTAATTCCTGAACGTTGTAGAAGATAGAGAGAGGCCAGTTGTAGACTGAATGAGTAGGGAGCAGAACACAACGATGTCACCTCTTGGTTCATAAACAGGAGATGACGACGGATAACTCCATCACTGTCATGAATAAAGTCACTAAATCCAAGATTTGTTGGCGGGATTTCTGGTGGTGGCTGAATACCTCCGATATTGGCTGTGCCATCACTCCCCTTACATACGCCAATTAAGTTGGGAGTTTTTTCTAGACGAGAAATTAAATCTGGGTCTTTGGTCTTAAAATCACGGTAGATATCCAAGCCGATCGCTCTGGGTTGATACTGATTCAGTTTCGCTAAAAGTTTGTTGAGAGATTTTTCGGAAATAGAAGCTCCGATTAAGGACTCACCATTTTTTCTTTGAGTTGCCAAATCATCATCGTCAATTGTGATTACCAACATTCGGGGATCGATTCCTTCCCCAGGACGCGATCGCATCATCTGGTCAAAGGCTGGAATTTCTTGATTTTGCAACAGTCCTGTAAATCTTACCCCACAAACCAAAGCCGTAATCGCCACACTCGATAATAAAGCCGTGTAAAATCTATGTCTGATAGACGGACAGAAATTCGGTGGAGCTGCACTTTCTATAAACCTTAATTCATCCCAAGTGGGTGGGATCTGAGCTGGATTTTGGCAAATTACTGGTAACCAAGTCGCACAGGGAAATCGATCCTCTAGTCCTTGCAACCGTTCCCGTGCTTGACGCACTGATTGATACAAAGACTCTCCACCAGCAAAGCCTTGCAGAAAATACTTTAAAAACTCCTGAGCAACCTGGTCTGGGACAGGTTCGCGCATCACAATTATTTGAGGAATTTGTAAATCAGCTAATTCTCGCGCCAATCCCAATCCATCACAGGAGTTGAATATAGCCAATTGTAAGCCATTTTCAATCGCTTTTTTCAGAGCGTACTTTAATTCGCCAATGGTGAGACTATCAGTTTTATTCAGATAAATTCGTCCGCTTTCTCCATTTCTGTGACTAGAACTGTGTCCAGCAAAAAAGAGAATATCCCAGTTTTTTCCCCAGAGATGCTCAGTTAATTCTTTGCGCTGTGGTTCTACAAGAAAACTGACTTCGGCGTTGCTACATTCTTGTAATAAAGCTTGATCGGCTTGGGTGTCAATTCCCTGACTATTACCGACAATTGCCAAAATGTTGACTAAAGGATTTGGAGTGCGTGGCTTGTGAATGCGATCGTAGGTCGGTGAAGCAAGAGCGATTTCCGTCTTCGGATAGCGTTCTAACAAGTCCCACAAATGCCAGGGTAATAACTGCAATTGACTATTTTCTGTTTGCAAAATTACTCGCACTTCTTCCGAGGACGACAATCTTTCTAACCATTTTTCTCTGACAGGGCGAAACTCTTCCGCTCGCAGCCAGGTATTAAAGCGTACCCGCAAAATATGAGAAGTGTTTTCGCAGTCTTGGATCATCGATACATTCGTTACCTGCACTTGCTCTGCATGGAGGCGATAACGATTGCCTATCTGCCGATAACTAGACTGCCAATGACTATAATAGAGCGGCATTTGGGGAAATGGAGGTAACTTTCCCGTAATTTCTGTTGCAGGACGCTCGTGTTCTTCACCAATTTGGAGGGTGACAGTAAACCCCTGCTCAAAACTACCCTCTCCGAATTTCAGAACCACTAACTTACTCATAACCGTCGCTATCTCCCTGTGCAAAATCACATTCGCCTTGGCGTAGCCTCTCATAGAGAAGCGTCTCCCATAGGAGAAACTCTGATGTCTGATGACAAGCTTTATCAGCGTGTACAGACTGTTTTCCAAATCCCCAAAAGCTGGCTTGAATTTTTAATTAATTTACCACTTATAAATTACCGACAAAGAGGGAAGATAGCTAAATTTTTTAAATCCGAAAATGTTCGGTAATACTAGTACCATTCAAGGCCACCCTAACGCTAAATTGTTCTGTGGGTTCACCGCGAAACTGCAACTGAATATAGTTATCTGATTTTCTCGATTGAGCATCTAAAAAGACTGCTCCGGAACTATCTAGAACAGTGAGATGAACTCCTGGTGGTAAGTATATTTGACTGCCAGTTGCATGCAATTGAAGATGGATACTGGTTTCTTGATTCTTTTCAGGACTGATTTCTACAATTAACATCACGGGGTAGTTGAGAAGTTGAATACCCAAATCAATTAATTTTGCCCGTTTAGTAATTGATTCTGGTCGATGGAGAGCATTCAGTTCCGCAGTCTCAATACCACGAAAGGCATAAGCTGGTCTAAGTTCTGGCAGATTCCATAGGGATTCAACAGTTTGCCAGCCAGTCTCAAATATACCAGCAAACCACTGACCCAAATTCACCAATGAGGTGAGTGCAGATTCGCGAAGTTGCGCCATATGGTCGATAAACGCTTCCAATGGTTGCAGTTGTGTTAAATGTAGTGTTTCAGTGGTCACACTAGGGACAAAACCAAGTAGCTTCGCTTCTTGGAGTGATTCATCAAATTGAACCACTAAATAACCCACCCGTTCTTCCCAGGTTTCTGGAGGAATTGCACATGTCTGCTGGTGCTGCTGAACAGGGCGACACTCCAAACGACCTACTGAGGGTACTTCTAAATCAGCAACATTCCCACACAGGCGCGTAATGGGGTTCCAACTGTCACTACCTTTTAAATCGGTTGGAATATCCATCATTTCCAAATAATCATTCACCACCCATACAGCTAGAGTATTCAGCCGGACTTGCTCTGCTTTTTCATAATTTGGCTGCTCGTTAGCAAATTGCTGAGCAGTTATGTGAGCTTTTTGGGTAATTGGCAATTTTAGAGTGAAATCTTCTAGCTGATAGGTGGAGTTATTCATAAGTCAGTCCCTAACGATCAATGCTGCTATGTACATATCGCCCATATTCACTAAATTTATGCCACAAAATAGAGAATGATTATTGAAACAAGGAAATTAGTTAGGAGTGCTGAGTGCTGAATGCTGTTAGCGGAAGCGGGGCGTTTAGCCCGTGCTGAGTTAGGAGTTTTGTTTATCTCCTTGTCCCCTTGTCTCCCTTGTCTCCCTTGTCTCCCTTATCTCCCTTGTCTCCCTTGTCTCCCTTGTCTCCCTGCTCCTTTGCCCCTCCGCCCCCTACCTCTTTTTACTTTCAGCGTTTTGCTCTAGAATTTCAGCTTAGAATAACTAAGTCAATATTGAAACTCAGGTTAATTTCAGTATTTAAGTTTCCATTAATGAAATTTAATATACTGAGGATATCAGGCAAAATATGGCTGCAAAAATTCCGGTCACAGTAATCACAGGCTTTTTAGGTAGTGGAAAAACTAGCCTGATTCGCCATTTGCTACAAAATAACCAAGGACGCCGTATTGCGGTTTTGGTCAACGAATTTGGCGAACTAGGTATTGATGGCGAATTGTTAAAATCCTGTCAAATTTGCCCTGAGGATGGTGAAGGCGACAGTAATATTTTTGAATTAACCAACGGGTGCTTATGCTGCACCGTCCAGGAAGAGTTTTACCCGACGATGCAAGAGTTAATTAAGCGGCGAGATAGCATTGATTGCATTTTGATTGAAACTTCTGGTTTAGCTTTACCAAAGCCCTTAATAAAAGCTTTTCGCTGGCAGGAAATTCGCAATGCAGCCACCGTGGATGCGGTAATTACCGTAGTTGATTGTGCAGCAGTCGCAGCAGGAACATTTGCCAGCGATCCGGAGGCGATCGCCCTTGCGCGCCAAGCAGATGATAGTCTAGAACACGAAACGCCTTTGCAAGAACTGTTTGAAGATCAACTTGCTTGTGCAGACTTGGTGGTGTTGAACAAAATTGATTTGGTAGATGCTGAGACAAAAACCAGAGTTGAGGAATTGATTAAACAAGAGTTGCCCAGAGTAGTGAAGATTGTCGAGAGCGATAAATCTCAACTTGATGCATCTATATTATTAGGATTCCAAGCCGCAGTCGAAGACAACCTAGATTCTCGTCCCAGTCATCACGACACTGAAGAAGACCACGACCACGATGAAGAAATTATTTCAGCTAATTTAATTTTAGATCGTGCCTTTGACCCAGAAAAGCTAGAACAGCAGTTGCAAACATTGGCAGAAGAACAAGAAATTTATCGAATTAAAGGCTTTGTAGCAGTACCAAATAAACCCATGCGTCTAGTCATGCAAGGCGTCGGAACCCGATTTGATAAATTTTACGATCGCCCCTGGCACCCGGAAGAACTCAGACAAACCCGCTTAGTCTTCATCGGTCGTAATTTGAAATCCTCAGAAATCGAATCGCAACTTGTAGCTTTATAAGTTTGTCATTTGTCATTTTTGATTGGTTATTAATTCATCTCCCTCATATTCCCCCACTTCGCACTCCTAACTTTACAAAATGATCGTCTCTCAAATATTTAACATTGCCAATCTTTTCGTCTTACCTTTTTGGGCTTTGATGATTTTATTGCCAAATTGGAAAGTTACACGACAGATAATGTCATCATATCTGCCATTTGTGCTGTTAGCTGGAGCATATTTGTATTTGTTTATTAACAGCGTGACACCAGAAAATGCTCAAGATTTCTCGAATCTTGAGTTAGCTAATATTGCCCGACTTTTTGCAGATGAAAAAGTTGCCGCAACGGGTTGGGTTCATTATTTGGTAATGGATTTATTTGTTGGTCGCTGGATATACTTGGAAGGTCAAAAAACAGAGGTTTGGACAATTCATTCCCTAGCTTTGTGTTTCTTTGCTGGTCCTCTGGGATTACTATCTCACATCTTGACTGACTGGATATCTAAGAAATTTTTTCCGAAGTTTCAGCAGAATGAAGCTGCATCCTGAGAGGACGTTTTAAAGAACCCATGAACGTGTGTGCAGTAAATTTCAGTGATATCGCTTAAGGGAACTCCAAGAAATAAATTATCCAATCTTTTGGGGTGGGCGACACGAGAGCCATATCAACTGGGCGGGGCAGGATGCCCACCCCACAAGAGTTAATTAGATATTTTTTGATTTGGAAGTCCCTAAAGAATTAGATACAATATTAGCCAGTAAATAAATCCGCAGAAATACCGCTTTATCTTGTAGCTTTTGCATAAAATGAGGCAGCAGAGAATAAAATCTACCTCTGCTACCTCTGCTTTTTTCTAACTACTTAACGCCTTTAAAAATCTTTGTAAACTCTTAAACACATTGGGCTTTCTCGCAGGTGCCGCATCTGTTGTGGTTTGCGATTGTCCCTTCATCAGGATGAGATCCAACTCATCGCCTGATGGTTTTGTGGGTAATTCGGCAATTATTTGATATTCGCCGCTGGTTTCTAGCCAAACTTCCCACTGTCCTGGGTAGCAGCGATATAAGGCACTTTGATCGTCTATGGGGCGTAGGTAATAAGCGGATTCAATAGTATTGATGAAGCGATCGCGGATTTTTCTAGCTGCATAACCAATGCCTACAACCCCAGAATCTTCAAGACGGGGATTTAAAAAGACTAAAGGGCGATCGCCTATTACTTCACATAACTTTTCTAACTGCGGCACTTCTACGGAAGTGGGCGAGATGAATAAGAAAATTTCATCCTCTGGCTGGATTTTTGTCTGCAAGGAAGCAGCCCTCCCCGTCCCAATATCCAGAATTTGAAATGGTGCATCAGCCCAATCACGTCGAGCTAAAGCCGCAGCCCCAGCATCAGCAAAGAAAATCTTCAAGCGGGAATCATATTCTGTAAACACGGGCAGAAATTGTTCCGCCACGGGCATAAGCTTGATTTCTGGGAATAGGAACTCAACTTGTAGGCGATTACAGCCATCTGCAAGGGCAGCTTGGGCAGCTGTGCAAGATTGGGCGATCGCATCTTCAAGACTATTGGGAAGTTCACTCATGGTTTATTGTGTCGCTTTAGCATTACTTCTATTGTTTCAGTATTAGCTCTGATTTGAGCGACAAAGGTACTTCCCATCTCAATTTCAGAAGCGCGAGTGCGATCGCATAAAAGACAGACTCAAAATTTAGATGAAACCTAGATATTTTGATACCCGATACCCCAGCCAAACCCCCACAATGCCACCAATCACGCTGAAGAAGATCGAGGAAAAGGATAGCAAACTTCCACCCCACAATACAGGAATGTAGCTGCCAATCGTAGAGCCACAAAACACCCCAATTCCAATGATTAATTTATTCATTCCAGCAAAGCCTCAATCAAAAGTAATAAAAATAAGTCATGCTTGAACTCCTTTATGACTCAAAATATTACCTTTTGGTAAAAAACTCATTTAACCCTTTTGACGGCGTTCCTGATTAGATGTATGAATCTTGTTGTAGAGACGCAAAAACATTGTGATAAATACCTCGGGCACTTGCGTCTCCGTTCGCGGAGCATCCCGTAGGGAAGGAGTACAATCGGGGAAACCTTTGCGCAATGCAATGCCATCACACCTCGCATATTGACAACTACTCAACCCAGTTTTCTAATAGGAGTGTAGGAATACGAGAAAACTCTCGCACATTATTGGTGACTAGGGTAACTCCTAAACTCAGCGCGTGAGAAGCAATGAGCATATCCATTGCACCAATAATAAGTCCTTTACTTTCGAGATCGTTTCTGAATAGTACCGTAAATTGTTGCAGATGCTTGATTAAATTCAACAATTTCTAAAGGTAGCAGAAATTGCATCAGGGCGATGCGGTTTTTCTCTTGCTGTTGACTTTTGGCAACTCCATATTCTAGTTCGGCAATGGTGATAGAGGAGATACCAACATCAGAAATGCTAAGGGTTTGAAATTTATCCAGTACTTTTTGGGGTTTTTGCTTTATCAAGTAAATGCAGATGTTCGTATCAAGCAGGTATCGCATTTAAAAAGGTTATGTTGCTGATATTGAATATCTACAGGAATCAGAAATTTAACTCCAAACCACTTTAATAAAACCAATTTCTGTCATCGCGCACCCGTGTTTAGCTAGTTTATACGGCTAGTATTCCCACAGGTATGCGATTTGTCACATTTAATTTAACGCTTAACTAAAGATAAATCCGGTGTCAGCCTTTGCAAAATTTGCTTCAGCACCATCACCGTCCAATCTATATCAGCTTCAGTAGTATCACGCCCCAATGTGATGCGAATTCCCCCCAAAGAAGCTTTTTCGGAATAACCCATCGCTAACAATATTGGGCTAGGGCTAAGTTTACCACTGTGACAAGCAGCACCAGCACTGATGCCAATGCCAGCAAGGTTTAGCTGTCGTACTAAGGTTTTACCGCTAAGTTTTTCGCCGTCAGCGTTTTCTAAGCACATACTCACATGGTGAGGTAAACGATCGCTAATATCCCCTGTAGGAATTAAACCAGGAATCTCAGCTAATTGGGCAAAGGCGCGATCGCGTAACTCAATTAAACGTGGTGTTTCTGTAGCCAATTCTTCGGCTGCTAATTCTGCTGCTACACCAAATCCGGCAATTATCGGTACTGCTTGCGTACCAGAACGCAGCCCCATTTCTTGCCCACCACCACTCAATAAAGGCATCAATTCCACACCAGGACGCACATACAGCGCCCCTGCACCTTGGGGTCCATATATTTTATGACTAGAAAGGCTAAGTAAGTCTACGGGGAGTTGTTGTACATCTATGGGTAAACGTCCCGCAGCTTGTACGGCATCTGTATGGAACAAAGCACCATGCGATCGCACTATTCTACCCAGTTCGGCGATCGGTTGTACTGTCCCAATTTCACTTTGACCGTAAATTATAGAAACTAAGACTGTGTTATGTCGCAACGCCGCCTTTAAATCCAAGGGGTTGACTCTGCCTTTCACATCTACAGACAACCGCGTAACTTCCCAACCCCACATTTCTAGTAACCGTACTGTCTCAGAAATTGCGGAATGCTCAACGCTGGAGATAATTAGATGTTGAGGAACAGCATACAACCGAGCCACACCCATAATCGCCAAATTATCCGCCTCAGTGCCACCAGAGGTAAAAATGATCGATTCAGCAGTGGCGGCGTTAATTAAACCAGCAACTTGGATTCTGGCTTGTTCTACAACCGTTGCCGCCCGTTGTCCCCACTCATGTAAGCTGGAGGGATTGCCCCATTGTTGAGTGAGGATTGTTTGCATAACTGCGATCGCTTCTTTTCGAGTGGGAGTGGTAGCACTGTAATCTAGATAAATTTGCATAAAACCGATAATGGTGAGAACTCACGGTGGTAATGGGCTGCTGCTTTTGTGAGCATATACAGTTTCAGTGGACAAAATCTCTGTAATTCTGTATGTATGAGTCGTTTTTTCTTGCCTTGGAAAGCTATTTTTCTACTTAATCTCAAAACATAAAATTTTGGGAATGATAAATATGTCCACCCTTAATCCACTTTTAACAGATTACAGTGCAATTTTTATCTCGACAAAGGTATTTTTTATATATCTTTTTACTGGTCTTTCCCCTGGCTGCTTGTCAACAAGTGCAGTCATCTAATAAGCGTTTAGCACCCTTACCACAAGATCCCTTAGTTCAAGTTTACTTTAACCATTCTGAGTCTTCAGAATACAAAGAATCTTACCGTCAGCAAACTCGCTTGGGGGACGATCTAGAAAAACAAATTGTTGATGCTATTACACACGCTAAATCTACAGTAGATGTAGCGGTGCAAGAATTACGTTTACCTAAAGTTGCCCAAGCACTAGTTGATAGACAAAAAGCCGGAGTAAAGGTCAGGTTGATTTTAGAAAATACTTATAGCCGACCTTGGAGTAGTTTAACACCTGAACAAGTAAATAAGTTAGATAAAAGAGAAAAGGAACGCTATCAAGAATTTCGCCAATTTATCGATATTAACCAAGATAATCAACTGACTACCACAGAAATCAATCAAAGAGATGCTTTAATAATTTTGCAAAATGCCAAAATTCCTTGGTTAGACGATCGAGCCGATGGGTCAGCAGGTAGTAATTTAATGCACCATAAGTTTGTGATTGTAGATAATCGCATTGTAATTATCACTTCGGCTAATTTTACTTTAAGTGATACTTCGGGTGATTATACAAATTCTAGGAGTTTAGGCAATGCCAATAACTTATTACAAATTGACAGTCCTGAATTAGCATCTTTATTTACAGAAGAGTTTAACATTATGTGGGGTGACGGACCGGAAGGCAAGCCTGATAGTCGATTTGGTTTGCAAAAACCCCTGCGTTTACCAAAACAAATCAGATTAAATCAAACTACAATTAATGTACAGTTTTCGCCTACCTCTGTGACTCAATCATGGATTAATAGTAGTAATGGTTTAATTGGTAAAACTTTAGATTCAGCCACCCAATCTATTGATATGGCTTTATTTGTCTTTTCTGAACAACGTCTCGCCAATATTTTAGAAACTCGACATCAACAAAATGTCCAAATTCGGGCTTTAATTGAACCACAATTTGCCTATCGTCCTTATAGTGAAGCATTAGATATGATGGGAGTTACTCTCAGTAATAAATGTAAATATGAAGCTGATAATCATCCTTGGCAAAACCCAATTACTACCGTAGGTGTACCTGTTTTACCCAAAGGAGATTTACTCCATCATAAATTTGCTGTGATTGATAACCAAACAGTAATTACAGGTTCTCATAATTGGTCTGATGCTGCCAATAATGGTAATGATGAGACACTTATCATAATTCAAAGTCCAATAGTAGCTGCTCATTATGTCAGAGAATTTACTCGTCTTTATACAAAGATTAAACCCGGCTTACCACCAGCAATACAACAAAAAATTAAAGTTCAACAAACAAAATGTTCCCAGCTAAAAACTTCTTCATAAAGTTAAATATTTTTTGTTAAAATTGCAAGGCTTACAACCCCGACTTCTTTAAGAAGTTGGAGTTCTTGCTTGAGAAGAATTTTAAGGAAATTCTCAGATGAAATTAATTTAATTTATATTCATTACATATAAATTAGTAATATAGAGGATTTGCAAGTCGCGAGGAAAATGAAATAAAAAATAGTAACTTTTTTGGAACAGCTACCCTTTGTGCTGTAGGGATAAAATAGAGATAATTTTAAATCAGTCAATCACGGCAAAAACTCACAACGAAGGATGACAATCTGTATTTACTAATTCCTAGTTCTTAACCCCTATTTTTAAGCTAACTATAACTAAAAATGTAGGGGCTAATACCAATTCTTTACCAAGCTGTATAGAATTTCGATCCCCCTAGCCCACGCCAGTCGCTCCACTTGGGGAGACCCTAATACCGCGCTAGCTCCCCTTATTAAGGCACACAAGTCACCAGTTTTATCCCTATATGCTTGGTATAAGCCAGAAAGCCCTCATGTAGAGACGCGATTCATCGCGTCTGAAAAACTGCGACGTTAGAGAGACGCGATAAATCGCCGTCCTGAGAGAGAATCTACTTGTCAATTATTCCTTAATAGACTACTATTTTCGACTTGTGTGTACACTGTAGCTTATTAAGAGAGAAACCGGAAAAATATCTATCAAAGTCCCTCTTTTTAAGGGGGATTTAGGGGGATCGACATATCTGCAACTTCAGATTAAATTGGTATAAAACTGACTCTACTTTTAATAATCTAATTTTATTAATAAAGCCTTAAATAATACAAAAACTTAATTAAAGCAGTGAAGCAAATTAAAAAAAATTGGCAAAATATAGATCCATTTTCATTACAATTACGTCTAACGATTGGGATTGCTGGCTTTTCCGCTTTGGTTTTAGGTGGACTCGCTACATGGGCTAGCTGGAGAATGCAGCAAATATTAATTGATAGTCAGAAATATAATATAGAACAAATAGCCAAGCGTTTGCCCAGAGATGTCCAAATTTATAGTGAAATGATGCAGCCAGAAACTGCATTGCAAAAGGCTATTAATAACTGGGAAAATAGTAATACATTATTATGGCTAAAAAGTCCTGATAATAAAATACTAGTAAAATCTACCACTTTAGATTTGTTATCTAATTCTATGGTGGATGAGTTAATGTCTCTGAGTAAGATGCCGATTAAACCACAGATTTATAAAATTAACCAAAGCTACTTTGTTTTATGTGGTGGTTCTGTAGAAGTACAAGGTAAGTTATTGGGTAAGTTATTTGTAGTTAAAGATATTACCCGCGAACAGACAATGTTTCTGGTACTGGTGCAAAGTTTAGTTATTATTAGTGTGTTGGCAATTATTATTTTAACAGTTGCGATCGCCATTTTTATCACGCATTCTCTACAACCCCTACGCCAGCTAAATCAGATGGCTGCTGTCATTTCCCCAGAAGATTTAGGAAAAGCACAGTTATATCTTGATAATGCACCCAGTGAAGTCAAAGAATTAGCTCAAACTTTAACGATGTTATTATCACGTCTTTCTCAATCATGGGAGCAAGAACGACAATTTGTTAGTAATGTATCTCACGAATTACGTACACCTTTAACTATTGTACATGGTTATTTGCAAAGTGTTTTACGACGGCAAAATAATTTAACCCAGCCTCAACAAGAAGCTTTAGAAACTGCTGCATCGGAAGCAGAACGTACTATTCGATTGCTACAAGATTTACTTGATTTAGCACGAGCAGATAGTGGTTACTTGCATTTTCAGATGAAATCTTACATCCTAAATGACTTAGTTGAAGAAATCGTGGTGATGGCAGAAAAATATAGCGATCGCCAAATTACCATTGAGTCTACAATTTACCCAATTGAGGTAAAATTAGACTACAGTCGTCTCAAACAAGTATTACTGAATTTGATTGATAATGCTGTTAAGTATTCTGAAGTTAATACACCAATCAATTTTAAGTTAGATCGACTTTCAGACAAAGCAATTATACAAGTTTGTGATAACGGTTATGGCATTCCCTTGCAACACCAAGGGCGTATTTTTGAGAGATTTTACCGCGTAGATGAATCTCGCTCTCATGCAACCGGAGGTTCTGGTTTAGGTTTATCAATTGTTAAGACGCTTGTAGAAGGTATGGGAGGTAATGTCAGCGTGCAATCTAAATTAGGAGAAGGTAGTATTTTTACAATCAGTTTACCTATCTGACTTTTCAAGTTATCTGGAAAAAGGGACAGGGTGTGGAGTGTAATTAAGACTTTGATGATTTCCGCTACATCCAACACCCCATATCAACAAGGGTTTTAAGGCTTCCCGTGAAAAGTCAGGTTTACCTATCTAGTTCATCAATAAAGATGAATAAGCTGTTACGAATTTAACTTGTACATAACCGTTTTGTATTTTAGAGAAAATTAGATCGGCTTACCTGGAACTTGGATATTAGGGTAAGTACGTAATTTATGATGACAATCCCTGTTTAAACATTAACTTTTTCGGAAAAATCAGTATTTACTCTAGTGGCGTTTGTAAAAATTGAAGTAACTATATTTATAGTTATGGATCGGTAGATCTAGTAGCAGGAATTAGCTTTGTAAATATCAAGACAAAATTATTAAGTCTTTTTTTGAAAATATTTAATACTTATATAAGTATTATTACTGATATGAAATCTGTCACGTTCGGCTTTGTTGTCGCAACTTTGCTGTGTAACTATCAGCAAGCGATCGCCCAAACTCCCAATCCCAATTCTTTACCAACCGATCGCTTAGAAGATATTCCTGTAACTCCTTTACCATCGGATGTATTACCGCAACCATTACCGCCAGAGCCACTACTTCCTCCTCCACAACTACCAGAAACGCAAATTCCTGCACAGGATAACATAGATGCCAAATTTCAGGTCGATCGCATCGAAGTTGTTGGTAGTACAATTTTTAAACCGGAAGATTTTACTCGGGTAACATCTCCCTTTGTCGGACGAAAACTAACGTTTGCAGAGCTATTACAAGTCAAAGATGCCATCACCAAGCTTTACACTGACAAAGGCTATGCAACTACAGGAGCATTGATTCCACCGCAGACATTAGAAGCAGGAGTCATCAAAATTCAAGTTATCGAAGGTACATTGCAAGAAATCAAAATCGTTGGTAACAGGAGGTTGAGTAGTCGATATATTCGCGATCGCATTCAATTAGGTGCAGGAACACCCCTTAATGTACACCGATTACTAGAAAAGTTACAATTACTCCGACTCGACCCGCGCATTGAAAATCTCTCGGCCGAATTGCAAACAGGTACGCGTCCGGGAACGAATTTGTTACAAGTCGAGGTAAAAGAAGCCAATACCTTTAAATTTACAGCAACTCTAGATAATGGGCGATCGCCAAGTGTCGGTAGTTTTCGCCGGGGAATAGACGTACAAGAAGCTAATTTACTCGGTTTGGGCGATACCCTCAGTGTTGGCTATGCAAATACTGATGGTAGTAACACGGTCAATTTCAATTACACTTTGCCAGTTAATGCCCATAATGGCACTATATCCTTTGGTTATAACCAGGGATGGAATAATGTAATTGAAAAACCCTTCAGTGTCCTTGATATTCAATCAAATAGCCAGTCTTATGAATTCAGTTACCAACAACCACTGATCCAAAAACCAACCGAAGAATTAGCAGTGGGAGTATCGTTTTCGCGCCAAGAAAGCCAAACCGAATTAGGTCTGGATAACATCGGAGGTTTTCCTTTATCACCTGGTGCAGATGCAAACGGAAAAACAAAAATTTCCGCTCTACGCTTTACCCAAGAGTATACCCAACGTAGTAGCCAGTCCGTTTTTGCGGCGCGATCGCAATTTAGTGTTGGGGTAGATTGGTTCGGTGCAAATGTCAATGATAATGCCCCAGATAGCCGTTTTTTTGCTTGGCGAGGACAAGCGCAATGGGTACGACAGTTGAAACCTGATACTTTGTTTTTGGTCAGAGGTGATTTACAAGTAGCAGCAGATTCACTAGTACCCTTGGAGCAATTTGGTTTGGGTGGACAGTTAAGTGTACGCGGTTATCGTCAGGATTCATTACTTACAGATAATGGTATATTACTATCTGCAGAATTTCGGTTGCCCATTGTCCGCGCCCCTGAAATTGGCGGAGTGCTGCAACTGACACCCTTCCTAGATATTGGCAAAGGCTGGAATCATCAAGGCAATAATCCATCACCAAGTATGCTTGTGGGTACAGGATTAGGACTGCTCTGGAAACAAGACGATAGTTTGTCAGTCCGTCTAGATTGGGGTATACCGCTTAATTCAGTGGAGGGAGAAAAGCGATCGCTCCAAGAAAACGGTATATATTTCTCACTGAGCTATTCACCATTTTAGGAACTTCCTAATAGCTGATGGCAAACTTTTACTCAGGTACAACAAGCATTAACCTGTGTTACATTGCCAAACTGAAATGCTAAACTCAAAACAACCGGAGGTTTTGATATGGCTCAAGCTTTACCCAAACTATTTACCTTTGAAGAATTTATCGAATGGCTGCCGGAAAACACCGGAAAGTGTTACGAATTACACGACGGAATAATTGTTGAAATGCCCCAGCCAAGTGGAAAACATGAAAAAGTTACGGGATTTTTAGCAGGGGAAATTAGTGTTGAATATAAGCGCTTGAAACTGCCATACTTTATTCCCAAAACAGCGTTAGTTAAACCACCAAGAAAATCATCGGGTTACTCGCCGGATGTCATATTAATCAATGATGCTAATTTGCAGAATGAGGAATTATGGGAAAAAGAATCTACTGTGACTCAAGGTGAATCCATTCCTTTGGTTATAGAGGTTGTAAGTACAAACTGGGAAGATGATTATTACACCAAATTAGGGAATTACGAAGCAATGAAGATTCCTGAATATTGGATCGTTGATTATGCAGCTTTGGGGGCAAGAAAATTCATTGGTAATCCCAAACAACCAACCATTTCTATTTATCATCTAGTTGATGAAGAATATCAAGTCTCTCAATTTAGGAATTCAGAACGAATTATCTCCCCTACTTTTATAGATTTGAAATTGACTGCTAATCAGATTTTTAATGGTACTTTGTAGAGCTTTTTTATCGAGGAAGTCAGGAGGAAAACTGCCCGATGCTCTCTACGAGACACTAAAAGCGTAGCTTGCTTCTCTGTAAGAGTACGCTGACTCGCTAACACGGTGCTATCTGCCTCCTGCCTTCTGTCTCCTTCAATCGAGGTAATGAGTGCTACCTCATAAGACAATTTTGGGAATCCTAATACCAGAAGGCAAGGAAGGGGAGATTTCTGGTATGAGAGCGATGTCTAAGGACAAGCCGCGAAGCGTTTACGCTTTTATATTTATATTAACAAGTGGGTTATTAACTCAAAGAATGGTTTTACCTGCCATCGCTCAGGTAACATCTGATGGTACAACTAACACCATTGTCAACCAAAGTGGGAATAACTTTACTATTCTTAATGGAATTGAGAAAGGTAATAATTTATTTCATAGTTTTAGTAATTTCTCAGTCCCAAACGGTGGTTCAGCAAGTTTTGATTTAACCAACACATCAAATATTACTACTATATTTAGTCGGGTTACAGGTGGAAATATTTCCGATATTAATGGATTAATTAAGACAGTAAATAGTACTAATCCAGTGAGTTTGTTTTTAATAAATCCTGCTGGGATTGTGTTTGGAGCAAATGCCAGATTAAATATTGGCGGTTCGTTTATCGGTACGACAGCCAATAGCATCAAGTTTGCTGATGGTGTTGAGTTTAGCGCCATTAATCCTCAAGTCAACCCTTTATTAAGTATCAATGTTCCTATTGGACTGCAAATGGGTAATAATCCCTCATCAATACAAGTTCAAGGTACAGGACATGCTTTAACTATTACCAATATTTTGGCTCCTTTAATTCGCACTCCTAGTCCAACAGAGTTGCAAGTACAGCCTGGAAAAACCCTGGCGTTGGTGGGTGGTAATCTGAATCTGAATGGAGCAACCCTAAACGCCGAAACAGGACAAATAGAATTAGGTAGCTTGGGAGGTGCAGGATTAGTTACTTTAGTTCCAAACACTCAAGGCTATACGCTTGGATATGAAAAGGGGCAAAGCTTTGGTGATATTCAACTAGCACAAAAGTCACTGTTAAATGTCAGTGGGGTAAATGCAGGTTCAGTTCAGGTTCAGGGACGTAAGATTAAATTCACTGATGGATCGCTAGTGCTGACAACAAATCTCGGTAATCTCCCCAGTGGTGACATCCACCTTCAAGCATCAGAAGCGATCGATATTATTGGCACAACATCCGATGCCAAAATTCGGAGTTGGATTCGTAGTGAAGCCTTGGGTCTGGGAACTGGTGCAAATATTTATATCACCACTCCCCGGTTAACGCTTCAGAAAGGTTCAGGGTTGAATAGCACAGCATTTGGAGTCGCAAACAGTGGTAAAATTCAGATTGAAGCCTCAGCAATAGAATTATCTGGCTCCTCAGCTCTTAATCCATCTGGTGTAACCAGCATTGCCACTACCGCCCGAGGTACTGGGACAGCTGGTGATATATCTGTCAATTCTGATAGCTTACTACTGTCTGATGGTGGCTCATTATCTTCTGTTACCTTTGGTCAAGGCTCTAGCGGTCAGGTAAACATCCGCAACAGAGATACTACAGTTAGAGGAGACAACCCCGCCGGACTTTACAGCAATATTAGCATCCTCACCTACGGTACTGGCAGCGCCAAAACTTTAACGCTGGATACTGCGAGGTTACGACTGTTAGATGGAGGAGTGGTTGCCGGAACTTCGTTTTCTATCGGTAACGGGGGAGATATTAGTGTAAATGCCACAGAATCTATCCAAATCAGTGGTCGCAGTCGATTAAATCAAAGCAGCATCAACTCATCCGTTCTCAAGTCAGAACCATTAATCCGCAAGTTATTTGGTTTGGCAGATATACTGACGGCAAATGCTGGTAATGTCAGTGTGACTACACCTAATCTGATATTGCAAGATGGCGGTACTTTGAGCGTCACTAACCAAGGTACTGGTAATGGTGGCAATCTTAACATCACAGCCGATCGCATCCAATTAAAAAATCAAGGCTTAATTCAGGCACAAACAGAATCTGGCAATGGTGGCAATATCGGCTTACAAGTTGAAAAGTTGTTGTTGATACGCGATCGGAGCCAAATAACTGCAACGGCTGGCGGTTCGGGGGATGGGGGGAATATTAATATTAATGCACCCATTGTTGCTGGGTTAGAAAACAGCGACATTATTGCTAATGCAGTTAAAGGACGTGGAGGTAATATTCAAATTTCCACACAGGGAATTATCGGCTTACAATATCGTCCTCAAATTACTGCTGAAAATGATATTACTGCCAGTTCGCAGTTTGGTGTGAGTGGTACGGTACAGATTAATCACATTGGTATCGATCCAAATTCTGGCTTAGTAGAATTGTCAGCAAATGTTACCGACCCATCCCAGCAAATAGCCAGTGGTTGTTCCGCAAATCAAGGCAGTCGATTTGTAGCAACAGGAAGAGGTGGGATACCGCAAAATCCCAGTCAGGATCTGAGAAGCGATCGCCTTTGGTCTGATATTCGCGATATTTCTGGATACCGCAAAACCCATCCTCAGGCAGTTGCTCAAATACCCTCACCCCCACAAGTTCTTGTTGAAGCTACAACTTGGCATCGCAATCGTGACGGCAAAGTTGAATTAATTGCGGCTCAATCTCCTGTGGTGCAATCTTTAACCTGTGCCACTGTTTCTAAAAATTAATTTTCCCGTATTTTACCTACAAAACGTAAGTCCAAAAATTATTAACTTTGAGGATAATTCAGAAATTTCTGATGAGGTTCTGTCTAAACTTAATGAAATGGCTGAAAAAATAACCACGGAAATTGAGTGGAGACAAGGGGATATTTTAATGATTGACAATACAACAATACTTCATGGTAGAAGAGCATTTGCTGACGATCAAAGAGATATTTATATTAGGTTATGTTCCCCAACTTTTTCTTTTTAGCAATTTTATCGGGTGCGTTGTTATACTATTTCACGAAATTATTGATACAAATAAATCATTATTATTGCTCCCCCTGCCTGCCCTGCAAGAATCTGTATCAATCTTAAAGTGAAACGGTATTAGCCCAACGCACCGCGAGACAAAATACTACTTCATATCGTAGCCAAACAGATTTGGATTAACTTCTCCTAATTGCAACCCTGCTAAACCATACTCCGCCCATCGTCTATCTACCATCGCCGCCACATCTGGATCGGATTCCAAAGTAGCACCCCATTCATGGTCTGTTTCCGGCGGAATCTTGGTGGTTGCATCAATTCCCATACGTCCACCTAAACCAATTTTTTCGCTGGCAAAATCTAAACTATCAAAGGGCGTATTCGGCAAAATAAACACATCCCGCACTGGGTCAACTTTAGAACTAATCGCCCACACAACTTGACGCGGATCGCGAATATTTATATCTTTATCTACAACAATCACAAACTTGGTGTAGGTAAATTGTGGTAACGCACTCCAAAAAGCTAAAGCCGCCCGTCGCGCTTGTCCTGGATATGCTTTGTCAATGGAAATAATCGCTGCTTTGTAACTCAAAGCTTCCATTGGTAAGAAGAAATCGACAATTTCTGAGACTTGTTGCCGCAGAATCGGTGTATATATGCGATTAAGTGCGATCGCCATCATCGCTTCTTCTTTCGGTGGACGACCGCTAAATGTTGTTAAGTAAATTGGATCTTTGCGGTGGGTCATGCAGTTGAAGCGAATCAATGGCGAATCTTCAACGCCACCGTAATAACCCATGTGGTCACCAAAAGGCCCATCTGGTAGAACTTCCCCTGGTGTAATTGTCCCTTCCAAGACAAATTCTGAATCTGCGGGAACTTCCAAATTGACAGTTTTACACTTTGCCAACTGCACACCCGAACCGCCGTAAAGTCCAGCAAACAGCCATTCTGATAAATCTACAGGAATGGGCGTAGCTGCTGCCATGATAATTAGAGGATCGACACCAAGGGCGATCGCTACTTCTAATTTTTTCCCACGTTCGGCTGCTTTTCGCAAATGCCTTGCACCACCCCGCACCGATAACCAGTGAACCGTCATCGTATTTTTCGATTGTAGTTGCAAGCGATACACACCTACATTTGGTGTCCCCGTCTCACAATCCCTAGTAATTACCAATCCCAGCGTAATAATCTTGCCAGCATCACCACAATAAGGACGTATCAAAGGCAACTGATTTAAATCCAAATCATCGCCTTGAATCACAACTTGCTGACAAGCAGGAAAAAAGTCCCGTCCGGGTTTCGCCTTCAACACATCAAACAGAACCTTACCAAAATCTATCGCCTGAGAAACCTTTTTCGGCGGTTTTGGTTGTTGCAGCATACTCAACTTTTTCCCTAGAGTTTCCAACTCCTCTGGATGCTGCATATTCATTGCCCAGCAAATCCTTTCCACAGTGCCCATCAAATTGACCGCCACCGGAAATGAAGCACCTTTGACGTTTTCAAAGAACAATCCCGGCCCACCTTTTTGCAGCATCCGGTTAGAAATCTCAGCAATTTCTAAATCTGGGTCAACTAAAGCTGAAATTCGCCGTAATTGTCCTCTTTCTTCTAGAATTTTAATGAATCCCCGTAAGTCTCTCGCCATTTTTCTTGTAAAGCTGATTATTTAAGAAGTGTGAAGCGCTTTCTTATATTATTAGTCATTTGTTATGTGTATGGGCATAGAGCATTGGTCATCGGGCATGGGAGACGTGGGATGGTGGGGAGATGGGGTGAAATTCTCTCCTCATACTTCAGCTTTGCGGTAGTTGAATCTCGACTACGCTTGATTTCCGCGTAGTCGAAACTCAGTACAAGTCTCCCCAGCGATGCACTGAGCTTGTCGTTGGCGTAGCCTCTCGCAGAGAAGTGTCCCCAGCACCTAATCTCCAGTCAGGTATTTCGGCTTAACTGTAAATTAATCTATTTGTTAACGTTTCTTAACTTAGTTGTCCAAACGTTTTAGTTATCCTAACTAAGGATACGCATTATTTTTGATAAATAAGCGCTAACCTAATCAAACATGGCCAGAATAAACTATACCTTCCTGGCAGGCGGTCTTGTTATGTAGCCCCTGCTGGGTTTATTTATCTAAGCTTTGGCTATGATTGGCTTTTAAATTTTTGTGAATTTTTTTGAGTTTGCGTTGGTATGGTCTAACCCAGGACTATTTTCTCAGTTGAAAAACGAATTAGAATTTATAGTTATTCAAGATTATAAATAAAAAATGTTTTTAGTTAATATGCATAACTAATAATTGTGAGATATATCAAGTAATAAGATTGACTTTACCAGTGTCAATATCATAAAAAGCACCAACAATTTTTAGTTTGCTTTCACGTAGTAATTTGGCTAAAATTATTGAGCTTTCCTGCAATTTTTTACACTGATATTGAATGTTGGCTATAACCGCATCATCACTATAATTCCCAGTTGTCAATTTTATGTTTGCTAAGGCAGGTTTGATGCTCTCAACAACAAAGCCAATTCTGCCAGGAAGTGGTTCGTTTTTAATTGCTTCTGTGACTGCGCCGCATCTTTTATGACCCAAAACTACAATTAACTGCGAACCTAATACAGCTGTAGAATATTCTAAACTACCGATCGCCATATCACTGGCAACATTGCCAGCCACTCGTACAACAAATAAATCTCCAAGTCCTCGATCGAAAACGATTTCCGCAGGTACTCTCGAATCTGCACAGCCTAATATAGCTGCAAATGGATACTGAGCTTGAGCGACTAATCGTAGACGTTCTAGTGATTGATCGGGATATTGGCGTTTTTGATGAATAAATCTTTGATTACCATCCAGTAAGTTTTTGATAGCTTCATTTGCACTGATGGGACTAGGGTTTACTGGGTGAACATCAGCAACAGCAGCTTGGTCTGCACTCCAGAAGCTATCGCCAAAAGCAGTAGCTGCAATACCCATAACACTTGCAAATTTCAAAAAATCACGCCGCCTGACAAATCCATTAATTCGACTCATGAATCTACCTGATAACATTTTTATTAGCATCAGGAAGATATCAGATTTCAATAGAATTCAAGAGTACCCTGTTACACGGTTTAAGAGTTATTTAAGCTTAATTAGGTATATCCATCAGATCTATGTTTTTTAACACTAGCCTCTGATAAGCTTGATCGGAGTGTGTTTATCTGTAATTCATAATCGCTTGCTTAAATAAACAACAATGTATTGACAGTATTCACTGTATTTGCCATCTGCATCTTTGCTACTATATTCATTAAGTTTCTTCTGTATACTTTCTTTTGACCAATTTTTCTTGGGAAACTTTTTATTTAATGCACCAATTACTGCATCCAAAGCTGTTGTACGATTGTCTATCAGAGTTTGAAAATTAAGATTCAAAATATTATTTAGCTCATCATTTATAATGTCATTATCAGATAATATTTTTCCAGATGAACTGTACTTGATATAATTTTCACAATTTTTTGAATCGGCTGGATTGAGAGTCATTTGATAATTTCTTGTTTTTGCTTCGTAATCTCCTTTTCTTCCATTGCAATGTAGATTCTTCTTTCCATAACCTCTATTACCTGAACAAGAAGCTAGTAAATTATTGTAATTTAGTTGTAACTCTGGACTATCAGACCGAGGTTTACTATGCTCAATCTCCATATTCTCTTCTGAGATTCTTTGCATACAATAGCAACAAATATAACCTTGCTCAGTCAGCAATGTCTTTTTTAAAGGTTCTTTTGGATGATAACCTTCGTAATTTGCACCAGGTATTTGTCGATATTTGAGAAGACATGGAGGTTCTGTTCCTTTGATAATTCTTTTTATTCCACTCTATTAAAAAAGTCTATAAGTGTATAAGCTCTAACTATTTCTGAGTCATTTTTACCAAGTAAATCAGATAGTTTTTGTAGTTCCCTTTTAGCCTCCTCTAATTTCCCATCATCTATAAGTTCAAAACACCTATCAAATTTTTTCTGAACTTTTGTAGGCCTTTTTTCTACACCCATAACTTCAAAAAGAATTGAGTTACTATCTCTACCAAAAGTATGTGGTGTGACTTCTACAACTTCTGAATCTTCTAAAATAAATACATTTTCTCGCTTAACTCCACTTAATACTTGAGGAGAATGAGTTGTCACAATAAATTGACATTTGGGAAATGTTCTGATAAAACTATCAAGCAGAATTCTCTGCCATTGAGGATGTAGATGTAAATCTACTTCATCAATTAAAACTATACCTTTACCTTCTTCTAAAATTTCTGAAGGGTTAGTGATACTAGGATTTAAAATCGCTAACCTTCTTGCTATATCAATCACTAACATCAATAAATTTTTTTCACCATCAGAAAGCTGATTTAGTTTAAAGTCTTTCCCATTTTTTTTTATAACTAATAAAGGATTTTTTAGACGACGAATTCCCAGTTCTCTATTAGAGCTTACGCGTACAACATGAAGATTGGAAAATTCGGTATCTGGAAAACCTTCTAAAAATGTTTTTAATGCTTTTCTAACTATTTCCAGACTAGGATTTCTAAAATTAGGGTCTTCTCTTAACCGAACTTCATTTTCATATTCCTCTTCTTCTTTAAACCAATCAAAAAAATCTTGAAAATTATTAACATTGTTTGAAAAAGCGGTTTTATATCCATCCAGTTGATTAGATTTACGAAGAAATTGTCTAGATTCTTCATTTTCACTCCCATCTTTTACAGAGGGAGAGTTTCCAGATGAAGAGTCTATCACTATTCGTTGTGTTTTATAATACAGTAGTATTGGTAAACTTAAATCAGGTTTATCCTCTAATGATTTAAGTATTTGGGAAGCATACTTATTAATTTCTCGTTTATCTGTTTTAGATTTCAATGGTCTCAATCCAGATACATCTGTGCCTATCGTAATTTCCCAGAAAAGCTTTGTATCTGAGTCAATGACAATGCGAATAGAGTTGCGAGTTGTCTCTGAGTTTATATTGATATCATCTTCTGTTAGATCAAGTTCTGAAACTCGTTTACGTGTCTGACGTAACTCAAAGACGAATTGTGATAAAAGTATAGCAATACTATCTAAAATTGATGATTTACCTGAACCATTAACTCCAATGAACACAGCCACATTAGACGGAAGCTTCAGTCTAAGTTCTTGAAAGCCTCTAAAGTTTTGTAAGTGTAGTTCTTCAATATGCATAGTTATAAATTTATCCTACTTGTTGATGCAGAGCAATATGCCTGATTTAGTCTCTAAGCCTTTTCATACAGATGATCTTAAGCAGGTAGTAAGCTTGTCAACAAATTGGGCTTGTTGTATCTATTAAAAGCTCAAATTGCCAATAAGATGAAAATATTATCTTGTTGGCAGTTTATTCAATGAATCATAGCTATTATTTCTCAATCCTTAATTCTTTTAATGCTTTTTACCGGCTCCCAGATACAGTTCACCCACTTTAGGATCGTTCAACAATTCTTGACCTGGGCCCGAAATAGCGTCGCGTCCAGACTCTAGCACATATCCCCTATTAGCCATTTCTAAAGCCTTGCGGGCATTTTGTTCTACCAATACGATCGCAGTACCCGTCTGATTAATTTGTTTAATCTGCTCAAACACTTGTGTTACCAAGATGGGCGATAAAGCAGCAGAAGGTTCATCCAAAATGAGCAAACTAGGTTCCAACATCAAAGCTTTTCCCATTGCTAGCATCTGGCGTTCTCCTCCAGATAGAGTACCCGCTCGTTGAGTACGGCGATCGCTCAGTCTGGGAAACATCGTAAATATTTTATCTTTGAGTGGTTTTAAAGGAACTTTGAGGACAAAAGCACCCATCTCCAAGTTCTCTTCGACACTCAGTGATGGGAACACATTGACTATTTGCGGTACATAGCACATTCCTCGTTGCACAATTTCATTCGACTTTAGTCCCACAATATTTTTACCTTTGAAGGTAATTATACCGGTGTGAGGAATTAAAAGCCCAAAAATCGTTTTTGCCAAAGTAGATTTACCAGCACCGTTCGGGCCAATTACTGCTACCAATTCCCCTGGTGCAACGTTAAAATTCACACCTTGTAGGATATCTACGTCTTTGATATATCCGGCGTGGACGTTTTCAACTTCTAGTAAATAGTCATTTGTCATTTGTCATTTGTTATTTGTCATTGTTAATTTGTCAGTGGTCATTGGCAAAAAACAACTGACCACTGACTATGGACTATTCCGGGGTTTTTTGCAACTCGGGTCGTTCTTCTGCAAGAATTGCCCCTTCGACTGGGCAAACTTGGAGACATATCCCACAGTCGATGCAAGTGGCAAAGTCAATCCAGTACCAATCAGTTCCCTTGACATTTTTGCCGGGACCTTCATGAATGCAAGCTACGGGACAAGCACCTACGCAGTCAGCAACGCCTTCACAGACTTCTGTAACAATTGTGTGTGGCATGTTCTCGATTCCCTCTCTTCTGTATCGGCTATTTCTAGCCTAGCAGGGGAGTGGGGAGAGGGGAGACAAGGGGGAATTATTAGACCTCTTGCAAAAGTGCTTTTTGCAAGAGGTGGGAAAAGGGAAAAGGTTAAAGGGTAAAGGGTAAAGGTTAAAGGTTTTTTCTTTCCCTTTCCCTTTCCCCTTTTCCCCTTAACCGACAAGTATTGGGACCCCACCTTCCCCTTTTCCCGACTTCTGCAAGAAGCTCTATTGAACAAGTCTCTCCCTTGTCTCCCCTCTCTTCCTTGTCTACCTTGTCTCTTCTCCATGCCCAATGCCCCATGCCCACTAACGCAATGATTCAATTTTTGGTGAGCCATCAGCTTTGATCCAAGCAATTTGGGCAATGCCGCGATCGCGTGCGTATTGGCGGATGGCCTCTGCATCCCTTCTGAGCAAATCCATTTCTACCCGCACCAAATGAGTGGAATCTCGCAGTTTTTGCGCGTAGGCAAAGGCAGGAGCATCAGCACTCGGCGTCTCTGGTACTATTAACCAATTGCTTGCCGGGGTTATTTGCGGTAATTGCTGTGTAGATAATAAAATTTGGTATAAATCTTCGATGTTGAGTACAAAACCGATTCCGGGGATATTTTCTGCTTGAGGATGATATAGACCCAAAAGCTGGTCGTAGCGACCACCCTGGCCTAAAATTCGGGTTTGGGATTCGGTATCGTTGACAACTTCAAAGACGATGCCAGTGTAGTAGTCTATGGTCTGGATCAGGCTGAGGTCAAGGATTAACGGAAATTTTTTCTCAGATTCCAGTAGTTCTACTAGGGATTTGAGGTTATTTACTGATTCTCGCTGTTGTTCATCTAGATCTAAAGTACTGACTTTTTCCAAGACATGGGCACTCGAACCGCGCAAATCTAGCATGATTCGGGCGCGATCGCGCAGTTCGTCATTCAGAGGTAAGGTATCTATAGTAATGCGGTCAAGATGAGCGATCGCGGTGCGAACTTTATCTTGTAAATTAGCAGGAAAGGCACTTAGGAGCGATCGGGTAATTCCCGCTTCACCTAAAATTAAATGCCATTGCCGCAAACCCAGTGCAGCTAGACAATCTGCTACTAATAGCAGTACTTCTGCATTTGCTAACAATCCGCCAGCACCTAACAACTCGACCCCAGCTTGATAAAATTCCTGCTGGCGATTATGCCTACTTTCCCAAGTGCGGCGAAATACATTGGCACTGTAGTACAACCGTTGTGGATAAGTAACACCTGCCATCCGAGTTACAACTGTACGAGCAATGGATGCTGTTAATTCTGGACGTAGCCCTAATTCATCATCTTCGCCATTTTGTTGTAGTTGAATCACCATCTGACGCTGGATTGCTTCCCCTGCCATCAGGGTATCCATACGCTCTAAAGTCGAGGTGATAATCCTGTGATATCCCCAACGGTGAAACACCTGCTGTAACCGATCTTCAATCCAGCGTTTTTTCTCCACATCCAAGGGTAATAAATCCCTGGCTCCCGCTGCTGGTTGATAAACCATTAATCCTCCATTATTAGGGCAAGCTCACGCTATCATGCAATAGCACTTAGTTGTGAGTAGCTGACTATTTTTTCTTACCACCAAACAAACCACCAAACAAACCACCACTACCAGATTTATCTGGTTGCTTATCTCCATTATTGGGGGATGAAGTCACCTTCTGATCGGTAGGTTGTTGTCCTAAAGCTTTATCTATTTTTGGTTTCCATTGCAACGCTGTTTGGTCATTGGGGTCTAATTTTAGAGCGTTCTCGAAGTGGATTTTTGCCATTTTTAGCTGATTTTGCCTCAAATAGACCATTGCAATCAAGCTATGACAGCGACTATTTTTAGGTTCTAGCTTCAGTGCCTCCTGCAACTCTACTTTAGCTTGGGCAAATTGGTTTTTTTCAATCAAAGATTGAGCGCGACGAACATACTGTTCTACAACCGAGTCTTCTTTTGGTAGTGCTGGCGGTGGTGCTGGTGGTGTCTGTTTTGCTGTATCGGGCTTAGATGTGCCTGAGTTAACTTTGGGTTGAGATTGTGCTGGGGTTCCTGCGACACTCCGTATTAAGTACACTAAATTCAACTCGCTAACTTGGGCAATAACTTGCAGTACTTGCTCTAAAGAATCATATTGGGTTTGGGCAAGTTTGGCGATCGCACTTCTATAAAAATGATCGATATTGTTGGCACCAGCTAATTGTCTAGCCAAGTCAGTCTTCAGTTCCACCGTAGTCGGTTCCTGTACCAAGCGCTTGCCCATTTGCGACAAAATCAGAATATATTCTGCCCTAGTGCGTTCGTGAGAAAGTTTTTCGTAAGCTGGGTTAACAAGCTTTGATAATAATTCGTTTCCTAGCTGTTTTTGTTGAGGACTTTCAGTAATACTACTATCTGGGTGTAAATGACGGGCAATTTGGAGATAACGTTTACGAATATCTTTGACATCCGCATCAACTGGAACACACAATACTGCGTGATGATCTATGAAATCATATTTAAATAGTCCACGGTCTATTTTGAAAGACATATAGCAGTTTGCACCAAAGGAGCAATTAGATTTTTTCTAGTTTACTTCGGTTGATCAGTAATTGGTCAGTAGCAAATTGTCATTTGTCATTTGTTATTGGGCATGGGGCATGGGGCGTTAGGAGTGCTGTACATGAATAGCAGGGCGTTTAGCTCGTGCTGAGTTATGAGTTTTGTTTATCTCCTTGTCCCCTTGTCCCTCTTGTCCCTGTTATCCCCGCCTTTCTTCACTTCCAGGCTGACAGGGGTGGAACTTGTAAAAGTTCACGACTAAGAGTCTCGTGAATATAACTATTTGTTGCGAGAATTCTACCTGAGTCAATTTTTAAGGGGGTACCATCGTAAGCGGTAACTTGACCCCCAGCTTCTTGCACCAAAATGATACCAGCAACAATATCCCAAGGTGAAAGTCCCCGTTCCCAGTAACCATCGACACGTCCACAGGCAACATATGCTAAATCCAGCGATGCGGAACCGCTACGTCTAACTCCTTGAGTCAAATGGGTGAGATGACTAAATTCTGCGTAGTTGTTATCAGAGGTTTCACGGCGATCGTAAGCAAATCCAGTTACCAGTAAGCTTTTACTCAGTTCTAAGGTTGCCGAAACTTTTATAGGGAAACGGTTGCGCGTTGCTCCCAAACCAGCAGCAGCACGAAATAGTTCATTATGAAAGGGGTCATAAATTACACCAACTTGGGGAACGCCATTAATTAACAGCCCGATGGAAACCGCAAAGAATGGATATTGATGGGCGTAGTTGGTTGTGCCATCTAAAGGATCTATTGCCCAGAGGTATTCATTTTCTTGATCGCCTAATTTCCCTGATTCTTCCGCGAGGATCGAATGTTGGGGAAAATGACGGCGCAAAACTTCTAAAATCAACTCTTCTGAAGCTTTATCAGCGGCGGTGACTAAATCACCAGGGCGTCCTTTTTCAATAATTGCGCCTTCTAACTCACCCAAGTAACTCTGCAATATAGTACCAGCAGCTAGCGCCGCTTCTGTAGCAATATCTAGAAAAATTTGTAGATTAGTCATTTGTTATTTTTGATTGGGTACTGGGTACTGGGTACTGGGTATTAGGAAACTTCTTCATCAGTCCCCAGTCCCTAATCCCTAGTCCCCAGTCCCCGCTCTTCAAAGATTTTGGCGGCGAAACTCTGCGGGAGTGAGGCGCATGGGCTTTTCTGGGTTCCAAATTCCTTGCCCCATGAGTCTAGCCCACTGTTGGGCACGTTCTAAACGTTGGTCATATTTGTGGTTAGGCGATCGCCCAACAAACAATGCATTTCCTTGTTTGACTAATTCTTCATTCAACAAAACCTTATTTTTCCACACATAAGCCAGAGTTCGCCCAATTTTGTCTTTTGTTTCTAGATCAAATTCCAGCGTTATCGATTGTTCCGTACCACCAATGAGATTTTCTAACTGTTCTTTTGCTTCTTCCCCCCAAGGCCGCTGTCGCAAATCTGGTGCATCAATTCCCACTAACCGCACCTGGGAAATCAAATTTGGTTGTTCGGCCATACCTAATACTTCCAAACTTTGACCACTAACTACCCGCGCGACTTTCACCTGTGCCTGATTGTTTGGCAGCTGATTTTTCCCTTGGCAACTCACCAGCAGTAATAGACAAACCAAAATAGCTATTTTTCTCACCCAAGCACCAAAATGCATCGACAAAGCACTAATTTCCACCTCTGCGCCTCTGCGTGAACAAAATCCTATTCTTCATCTAACGGTAAACCCGCTTTAACTCTCCCTCTAGCAAAATAGCGACCAAATTGGAGTTCGTAGACTTCATCTTCGTCTTGTGTTTCCACCTCCAAGTCAGAACGAGGGTAACTGACACACAATAAGGCATAACCTTGGCGACGTAACTCCGGCGACAATCCGATCGCCTCTGGTTGGTAAATTTCTCCGGACAACACTCTCACCGCACAAGTAGTACAAGCCCCATTCCGGCAAGAAAACGGCAGTTCCACCCCTTGTTTTTCACCACTGTGCAGGATGTAACGGTCTTCTGGTACTTCTAGGCTGTATGTTTTGCCAGTGGCGCGATCGCGAACTCGAATTGTATATCTACGGGACATCTGGATTTGGGTTTTAAGACTTGAACTTTCAGATTAACGTGATATCTCGACTCTTGCAGTGAGCATGTAGGCTTCTCAGTGACTCCCGGTATCCCGTCGGACATTAACTGAGTTTTATAAAATCTTTCTTTATCTTTGCATTTTTTGGGATTTTATAGTAAGATTATAGTTCGTGACAGTTGGAGAGATGGCCGAGTGGTTTAAGGCGCAGACCTGGAAAGTCTGTTAGGTGGAAACATCTACGAGAGTTCGAATCTCTCTCTCTCCGTTAGCCCTTATTTTACCGAAAAATCGGGTCTAAAGCCCCACGGTTTTACGACGGCTTTTTATTTTTTGCTAGATTAAAAACTCCTCTGAGTGAGAAGAATGATTTTCTGAGTATTTTCTCAAAATTAATAAGGGCGAAGCATTGCTTCGCCCTGAAAATATTCATAACTGGTAATTTTATTAAAAACCAACCGATGGCAGTTTACCTTGTAGTGACTGAAATTTAGCTTGAACACAGTTGGCACAATTGCAACCAAGTCGATCGATAATCGGATAAGATTTTTGAGTCAATATTGGTGTTGCCAAATCGGAAATTTGTTGTGTAGATGCTACTGTAATTAGTTGTGTAGCATATTCAAACTTCAGACTAGATGCATGTGCCGGATTGGCTAACAACAATATAAATGCCAAAAGGGCAGGACAGGCAAGTAAGATTAATTTGGCTATTTTCATAATTCACACAAATATACCTTTGTTGATACAACATAGCCAATAAAGTGTCTACCTTCAACTTCAAGTACTGGGTATTGCTTAACTATGCCCAAATCCTTGACCTCGAGAAACTTTTGACCAAATAACTAATTCGCCTTTCTCACCACCTGCGGCTAGTAATTTGCCTTGGGGATGCCAAGCTAGGCTAGAAAAGCCTCCTGAGACACCTGTGATAATTTGGGATACTTCCTTGGCTTTGTTCCACAAACACAACCAGCCATCAGCGCCAGCAGAAGCGAGAAGGAAGCTTTTGGGTGCAAAGGCGATCGCATTGATCACACCTACATGATTAGTTAAAACTCGCGCTTCCCAACCCAAGGAGTCATCTTCTAGCTTTTCCCAGACTATAACGCCTTCAACGCTAGAGGATGCGAGTATTGGCGCGCCCACTTTGGTCATAGCTTCTGACCATGCCAATTGACGAATTTTACCAGGGAAGCCGCGCATCACCCAAGGGTCGGGATTGTTCCATTCCAAAACTGTGACGCTACGATCCATATTGCCAGAACCCAGGAATTTGCCATCGGGTGACCAAGCCATAGCTAAACTGACGGTAGTCATATGTAAGATATATGGCTCATCATCCCAGTTTTGACTATGCCAAATCTTGACTCCTTTATAACCACTAATAGCTAAATACTCACCATCAATGCGCCAATCTATCCCCAAGACTGATGAATTATCAAAATTCAGGGTCACGACAATTTCATGAGTATCCGCATCCCAGACTTGAACATAACGACCCAAGCTAAAAGCTAGTTGGTTGCTGGTATAATTCCAAGCTAGCTTGTCAACCCATGCAGGGGCATTTTCCAAGGTGGCAATTAATTCAGTGTCCCGCCAAATTTTGACTTGTCCATCTTGTCCCCCAACAGCTAAAAATTTCCCATCTGGAGAAAAGGCAAGACAGTCTACTGATTTACCGTGATTAGTTTGTAAGGTTATCAGTTCGCCATTATTCCAGAGTACAACTTCCCCAGCAGCAGAAGTTGCAGCGAGGGTTTTACCTTGTGGTGACCAAGCGATCGCAGTTACATAATCTGTAAGTATCCCCGAATAGTATTGTTCAAATTCTTTAGATTTGCTGGTTGTGGAGTTCATAGTTATTGGGTACTGGGGATTGGGGACTGGGGATTAGGGACTGGGGACTGGGGACTAAGGACTAAATTCTTCCCAATACCCAATCCCCTATCTATGCTAGACAAGCGAGAAAATCTTCCTTGAGTTTTACTGCATCAAGGTTGCGGCCGATGAAGACTAGTTCGTTTTTGGGGGTTTCGCTGGGTTTCCAGGGGCGATCGGGTTTACCATCAAAAATCATATGTACTCCTTGGAATACAAATCGATTTTCTTCCCCAGCAATGTTTAATATACCTTTCATCCGAAAGATATCTGGCCCTTGAGTACGGAGTAATTCTGAAAGCCAAGCGTTTAATTTTTCTCCATCGATCGCACCTTTTTCTACTAAAGCCACAGAAAAGACACTTTCATCGTGTACGTGGGCATCTTCGCCTAAGAAATCTGGGTCAATTTCTAATGCACGATCTAAATCAAAGGCTTTGACACCCAGTAAAGCATCCATGCCTAGCTCAGAATTTTGAGTACGATAAATTTTAGCGATCGCATTCATCGCCCGAATCCTTTTTTCTAATTCATCTAACTCTTCTGGCGCGACTAAATCAGTTTTATTAAGTAAAATTACATCGGCAAAGGCAATCTGTTCTTGGGCTTCGTCTGCATCCCAGTGCTGCCAGATATGCTTCGCATCTACGACTGTCACCACTGCATCTAAAGAAAGTTGACTTTGCAAATCTTCATCAACAAAAAATGTCTGAATAACTGGCGCGGGATCGGCTAATCCAGTTGTTTCAATTACTAAATGGTCAAATTTATCGCGCCGCTTCATCAAATTTCCAATGATGCGAATTAAATCACCGCGAACTGTACAACAAATACAGCCATTATTCATTTCAAATATTTCTTCATCTGCATCAATAATTAGTTGATTATCAATGCCCACTTCCCCAAATTCATTAACAATCACAGCAACTTTTTTGCCGTGTTCGTAGGTGAGGATGTGATTGAGTAAAGTCGTTTTACCTGCTCCCAAGTAGCCTGTAAGAACAGTAACGGGAACTGAATTGTTGATTACGTCAGCCACCATACTCTAAATTCCTTATCTCACCTTATGGATAATCATTATCACATATCATAAATCTTTTTATATTTTTGTGCTAACTTGCTGTTATTTTGACTTTCAGCAAAATTATCACATAACTTAATTTAGAAATCTTTTATTTTTCTGCATCTGTAATAAGTCATAAATATTCACAAATTGGTTAGCCTAACAGGAATATTGCATACAAGCAAAACTACTCCTTTGGAGAACTCTTAGCTCGACTTTATCCAAAATTCAGAACTTGGTTCTCTTGATACCGTCAATAGTAATTATCAGTGAAATCGAAAAAGCAAAACTACTATTCCATAAAGGTTTCAGCGTCAACTTGAGCGTTGCCAAAAATTCTTGCAAAAGTGCTTTTTGCAAGAGGTGGGAAAAGGGAAAAGGGAAAAGGTTAAAGGGGAAGGGGAAAATACAAAACCTTTCCCCCTTTCCCCCGCCCCTTATTCCCTTCTTGGGACTCCACCCAATACTGCTCGGGTAAAGCATTTTTAACTCGGAATTGGGTTTGGGGAAAAGGTTAAAGGGTAAAGGGTAAAGGTTAAAGGTTTTTTCTTTCCCTTTCCCCTTTCCCCTTTCCCCTTTCCCTTTCCCCTTTTCCCCTTAACCGACAAGTATTGGGACCCCACCTTCCCCTTTTCCCGACTTCTGCAAGAAGTCTATTGAATAAAGCCGAGTTTAGTTACCCTTTTGGTACACCATTTACAAAATTATTTTCAGTGGCAAGTGCGACAAACAAGTTGGTACTCAAAACATTTGCCTTGTTTCTCAGATGCACTGGCTTTAGTGGGGCAATTTTTGTGGGCTAGCACTTTTTCAATGTCCCATGAATCCTTTGAGATGGTAAAAGTACCTCGCCCTTTGTTTGAACGTTTGCGGGACATTGCCGTTTATGCCGCGTAATTGGATAAAGTCGAGCTAAGGGTACACAAATATGTGCCCCATCGATTTAGGCATCCTCCAAATGAAATAATCTTCTTCGATATCAGGAAATGAGTCAGGACAAATTGTAGTAACAATTAGAAACTAAATCAGGAACCAAAACCTCTGGACTTTCCAGAGGTTTTTTCTTTTAACTACCCTATCTTATTTAGCAACAGACTTGTCCGAAAATCTATAACCCAGTCTATACAAGGGTTTTAAAGGTCAACTATACGTCTTACCTCAACGTAGCAATAGAGGTTTGGCATAGTTGATGATAGTTTATAGAGAAAAAATAGTATTTTCAAATTTTGAGCGTCAACAGGATTTATTATGCTGTACAAGCCGCAGAAACTATATATAGCAAAGATTCAGATTGATAAATATAAAATTTTACTTTCTATATTTACGCAAATTTAATTTTCGGACAGGTCTGCCTTGATTCGTTCTTGTTTATCTTGGTTCATTGTTGGTAATGCACACTATTTTATCTATTGTTATTCTCCCAGAACTTGTATATCTTCCAAAAGTGGATGCTCCCTACATAAATTTCTATCAAGATTTACTCACACCAAGAACAAGCTGCTGGCGAGTGAATTAGAGGAAGCTAAATTTATGTTTGAGCTACTGGGAGTGGAGATGATGTTGTTGAAACTAAAGTGCATCTATGTCCCATCGGGACATAGGTAACACCACAAGAATTCTGCAACGTCAATTTTTTATCTCTGTGTAGTGGTCTGTTAAACGAAGATAAATCAGAATAGACATGATAAAAGCCTCTGAAATATTAGTAACTTTTATCACTCATCTTTCTGGGGAATATTTAATCAGATATAGTGTTTTCTTTCCCTATTTTCTAAATATGCACCTATAATAAGGTATAATTTAGGACTTTATGTATTTATGGCAGAACCAAACAATACACTACTGAATGCTCAGTCAATAGGCAATTTAAGTACTTTTCAAATTACTGACTTCATTGGAAGTACTGATAATTTAGATTACTACAAATTTTATTTGCCTGTTGCTAGTTATTTCAGTGCTACCTTAAGTGGTATCACTCAAAGCTATGTTTACGCTAAAGTCATTTACGATGCTAATAGTAACAATTCTGTTGATTATGGTGAGACTCTATACTCCAACTATGCCAGCACTGGCAGCAACGCAACCATTAATCAAACTTTAGGGACAGGCACTTATTTCATTCAAGTTTCTCCAGACTCAGGGGTCAATACAAACTATACTCTACGGCTTGGTGCAACTGCTGCACCTCCTACAACTCCTAGAGATCCTGGCAACAATCTGAGTAATGCCTTGGATCTTGGCACATTGTATGGCACAAAAACCTTTACAGAGTTTGTTGGCACAGCTGATAGTCTGGACTTTTACAAGTTTTATCTTCCTAGTAACACTAGCTTTAGCCTTACGCTAAATGGTATAACCCAAAGTTATGTGTATGCTAAAGTCATTTACGATGCTAATGGCAACAATTCTGTTGATTACGGTGATACTCTGTACTCCGACTATGCCAGCACTGGCAGCAACGCAACCATTAATCAAACTTTAGGGATAGGCACTTATTTCATTCAGGTTTCTCCAGACTCAGGGGTAAATACAAACTATACTCTCTCGTTAACAGGACCAGATCAGCCGTATGGAGCCTCCTCTTGGCAAATGGAAGGCACAGGAGACTTTAATCGGGATGGTAATGTTGATATCCTTTGGCACAATACCTCCACTAATCAAAATGGTGCTTGGTTAATGAACTCTGGTGGTGCCAATATCGGGTGGCAGGGTATGGCCAGCAACCCCACAGGTTGGGACATCAATGGGACAGGAGACTTCAATCGGGATGGTAATATCGACATCCTTTGGCATAATCCTTCCACGAACCAAAACGGTGCTTGGTTGATGAACTCCAACGGTGCCAATATTGGTTGGCAAAGTATGGCCAGCAACCCCACAGGTTGGGACATCAATGGGACAGGAGACTTCAATCGGGATGGTAATATCGACATCCTTTGGCATAATGCCTCCACCAATCAGAATGGGGCTTGGTTAATGAACTCCAATGGTGCCAATATTGGTTGGCAAAGTATGGCCAGCAACCCCACAGGTTGGGTAATTCAACAGACAGGAGATTTCAATCGGGATGGTAATATCGACATCCTTTGGCATAATTACTCCACCAATCAAAATGGAGCTTGGTTGATGAACTCTAATGGTGCCAATATTGGTTGGCAAGGAATGGCTGGCAACCCATCAGGTTGGGATATTCAGGGAACAGGGGATTTCAACAGAGATGGTAACCTTGACATCCTATGGCATAATAGTTCCACCAATCAGAATGGAGCTTGGTTGATGAATTCTGGTGGTAGCAATATCGGCTGGCAAGGTATGTCTCCTAATCCATAAATTCTTAAGTTTACTCAGCAACAACTCAATTTACTGGGTTGCATCAATCTCAGTAATTGGTTTGTAATGCTGGGTAATTATTATGATGTTTACAAATTTTGGCAATCAAGAAAAAAGTAATGTGGCTTATCCGTTAATGCCTAATTTGTAATACTATTGCCTCTTGCTTAGCTTTTACTACGTTTAATAAATTCTCAAGTGTTTGTACGGATTGTTATTGTAATTATTTTAACTTTATGATGACACTCGAAGAAATAAGATAAATCAAAGTAATAAAATGACTACAATTCTGTTTATTGATTCTTCTGTAACTGACTACCAAAGTCTGCTGTCGGGTGTAGTGGATGGGGTAGAAGCGATCGCCCTTTCACCTAGTCAAGACGGTATTGAACAAATCACCGAAATTTTAGAGCAATATGAGGTAATAACCACAATACATATTGTTTCTCATGGCGCGCCGGGATGTTTGTATTTAGGGAATAGTCAACTTAATTTAGATAACCTCAGTAAATATACTCAATTCTTGCAGCTTTGGCAAACTAAGAGCATTTTACTTTACGGTTGTAATATCGGTGCAGGAGATGCTGGATCAGAATTTATTCGCAAGTTACATGAGATAACGGGAGCGAAAATTTCTGCTTCTGCCAAACTGACAGGAAATCCCAAATTAGGAGGAGATTGGGAATTAGAAGTTAATCTTCCTCAGACTGATTCATCCGACTCTCTCGCTTTTAGCCCAGCAACTTTAGTGGCTTATCAGATGGTGCTAACGTTATCTCCTACTTTAGTCGGAAATTATTATACTAGTGGCTTTGCTTATGATCTACAAGTAGTAGGCAACTATGCTTATGTAGTTAATGGTGATGCATTAGCAATCATCGACATCAGCAATCCCCATACACCTATCCTCAAAAGGAATTATTATACCCTTGGAGATTATGCTTATAGTGTACAAGTAGTAGGCAACTACGCTTACGTAGCTAATGATAGTTCAGGAAATATTTATAGAGGATTAGAAATCCTTGACATCAGCAATCCCACTGCA
Organism: Nostoc sp. C117; assembly: GCF_043099735.1. Lineage (NCBI taxonomy): Bacteria > Bacillati > Cyanobacteriota > Cyanophyceae > Nostocales > Nostocaceae > Nostoc > Nostoc sp. C117. Next base: position 3,680,916 of record NZ_CP170991.1, on the reverse strand, counting down.
TCTAGTCTCTTCAAGGGTTATTATTATGCTACTGGCAATAGTTATGGTGTGAAAGTAGTAGACAACTATGCTTATGTTGCTGATGGGTATGCAGGATTAGAAATCATCGATATCAGCAATCCCACTTCCCCTATGCTCAAGGGTAATTATAATACCAGTGGCACTGCTGTTGAGGTACAAGTATTAAACAATTATGCTTATGTAGCTGACGGTAGTGCAGGATTAGAAATCATCGATATCAGCAATCGCACTGCCCCTATCCTCAAGGGGAGTTATGATACCAGTAGCTTTGCTAGTGACGTACAAGTGGTAGGTAATTATGCTTATGTAGCTGATAATAATTCCGGATTACAAATCATCGATATCAGCAATCCTACTACCCCTGTCCTTAAAGGTAATTATGATACTAATGGCGAAGCTTGGGATGTACAAGTAGTAGGCAATTATGCTTATGTAGCTGATGGTTATTCCGGAGTACAAATCATCAACATCAACAATCCCACTACACCTGTCCTTAAAGGTCATTATGCTACTAATAGCGAAGCTCGAGGCGTACAAGTCGTAGGCAGTTATGCTTATGTGGCTGATGGTAGTTATGGATTAGAAATCATTGATGTAAGTGAGTTTAATCAAGCACCTGTGGGATGGAATATCAATGGGACAGGAGACTTCAACAAAGATGGTAACCAAGACATTCTCTGGCACAATAATTCTACTAATCAAAATGGTGCTTGGTTGATGAACTCTGGTGGAGCAAATATCGGTTGGCAAGGGATGTCAGGGAACCCCACTGGTTGGAATATCAACGGCACAGGAGATTTCAACAAAGATGGCAATCAAGATATCCTTTGGCACAATGCTTCGACAAATCAAAATGGTGCTTGGCTAATGAACTCTGGTGGAGCAAATATCGGTTGGCAAGGGATGTCAGGGAACCCCACTGGTTGGGAAATCAACGGCACAGGAGATTTCAATAAAGATGGTAACCAAGACATTCTTTGGCACAACGCTTCTAGCAATCAAAATGGTGCTTGGCTGATGAACTCTGGTGGAGCAAATATCGGTTGGCAAGGGATGTCAGGGAACCCCACTGGTTGGGAAATCAATGGCACAGGAGATTTCAACAAAGATGGCAATCAAGACATCCTCTGGCACAATGCTTCCACAAATCAAAATGGTGCTTGGCTGATGAACTCTGGTGGAGCAAATATCGGTTGGCAAGGGATGTCAGGGAACCCCACTGGTTGGGAGATCAACGGCACAGGAGATTTCAATAAAGATGTTAACCAAGACATTCTTTGGCACAACGCTTCTAGCAATCAAAATGGTGCTTGGCTGATGAACTCTGGTGGTAGCAATATCGGCTGGCAAGGCATGTCTCCCAACCCATAAATCTCTTTGAAGCCAGCTAAGTAAACATTTATGGGCGCACATCTCTGCGCCCATACTATCCTTTTAACTCATTCAAATGAGAATCAAAAATTCACCTAACATGAGTAAACCAGAGTGAGCCACCAAATAGCCAAACATCAGTAGAACCTTGCCAATTTTTCAAAATTGGGTCTATTGTTTCCTTAAGTTCGGGACTATTTGACATAAATCTAGACGGCATTAGTATTTTCACTTTATCTCCTGCGGCAATTAAATATGCAGCCAGAATATATTGTTCATTCCAATACCAATCACTAAACATATTAGAATAGTCATAAGGAAGTTCAATATCATGAAAGTGAATCACAACACCGGGATTTAGTTTTGGAAGTACATCTAGCATAAATACGGTGACATCTGAGTTCATGAATGAGCGATGACTGCCATCCATAAACACAATGTCTCCAGGTTCTAAGTTAAAAAAAACAGATAAATCTGTAGTTTCTAGTCCGGCTCTAATGACTTCATCACACACAGCATCAACAGCAGCACGTGGCTCAGGGTCAATGGAAACTATGCGTGTTGTCAGGTTATGATCGTGTTTTGCTCGTACAGCAAATAGCGTTGTTACGCCAGAACCGATTTCTAGATAAGTTTTTGGTTTAAATTCCGTTATAAAATAGTAAAGTAGAGCAGTATCTATTGCATTGATAGCACCACCAGTCCATCCTGGTTCTCCGGGTTTTTCATGAGAAAATTCCGGGTTAATTTTTACTAAAAAAGATTCTAATTTAGCTAATTTACGAAATGTCTCACAGTACTCACTATAGTTTTTATTAAAAAGGTCTATTAATCCCTGATGTGGGGGATGAGTATAACCCCATCTAGGTTGGTAATCACGGGATGGAGGATAATCTAATTCAATAATAAACTTACTATTGTCATGCTCACCCTGATGGATATCAGCTTGAGATTCTAACAAGCTCTTAGTATTATTACTAATCTCCCGAATCTGTTCTTCTAATTCTGGCAAGTTTAGTGCGTTGCGGATTTTGTTTTTTAGCCAATTTTTTATTCCCATAGTTTTAATTAAACTCAAAAAAGTGTGGTTTATCTAATAAATGAGCAAACTTTTATTATTTGTGTCTTCAGACATCAGTAAACCACAGATATGAGTGTTGCTCATGACGATTATCGTTGAAAATTTTATACATAGGTTCTATAAATTGACTATCTATAGCTCTATGCTGTTCTTCAACTTGTGCGATCGCCTGATTAGTCCGCAGAACCGTAGCCGCAGAGGATAGTTTGGAAAGATTCGACACCCAATCCAAAGATCGGTATGCATCCAGCAAGTTTTTGGTTCCTGGCAGATATCTTAAAGCTGGTGAATCTGGTATTTTTTGTTGGATGAAACACCCGACATTATAGGCATAGTCTATATCTGTACTCCAGTGCTGACAATAGGATTTGCGATATCGTAAACAGTTATAGAACAATTCCTCCGCTTCTTCGGGATTGCGGGTAGCAAAAGCATACTCAACTCCCGCTAAAGTCCGATGTAAATACCAAGCTCGTAAATCTTCTATTTCCGCTCTAGGATGCTGTGTAGTTCTCTCATCTGGGTAGTTGCGGAAAATTCCTAAAGTTTGAGTAATTGCTTTGGTTTTAATGAATGGTAAAATACGACTCTTGAATTCTGTATCCCCTGCTGCCATAAACGTAGCATCGTAAAAACCAAATCGGTCATGGATAGAACGACGATAAAGAGCGCCAACCCAAGATAAGTAACAAGTTTCTAGGTAAACTAAGTCTTGTTTATAATCTTTTCGGTCATAGATCATAATATCGTTTACCCATGAACCATTTTTGTCAACATTGGTGACTAAACTGTTAGCCTGTACCCAATCTAGTGTCGGATCGGCATCTAATTCTGCCGAGAGAATTTCCAGGCACTCAGGCAGTATAGTTTCATCAACACCCAAGAAGGTCAAGTACGGGGAGCGAGAAAGGTCTATTCCACGATTCCAGGCGCTCTGTATCGTTTCTCGTTTAGCACAACGTGCATAGAGAATAGGAATATCGAGAGATTCCATAATCTGCTGAAATGCACCATACTCATCAGCAGGAGAACCGCTATCGATCAGAATTACCTCAACAGCACCAGCTTTAAGCATTGTCTGGTGTTGCAACGTCCGTAAAAATAACGGCAGCTTGGCTGCTGCATTGTAAAGTGATACAATGATGGACACTCGGTAGTTAGTGGAGTTACGCCGATCGTCAAGGAACTCATATTGCCACTTTTGATTTAGTTTGTTGTCTGCTAGAGCTTGATCTAGTAATGCTTTACAGTGTTGATTCCGATCTGGAGATTTGCTATACATTGCTTCAGCTGTAACCGCTTCTCTACTAAAGCCATTATTTTTTAGAGTATGTACAACAGATGCAATGTCACCAAAATGATCCTCACCAAGTAATCGCATTCCTCTGAGTTGATAAGTTGCGGCAACAATATCATTACCCCGAAGTTGCTCTAATCTAGCTATCTCTCTCCAAATGCGTACACGATCAACTCGATGATCGGATGATAAATTCCAACAATTCTTGATTTTCCCGCTTAATTCTTGATTACTCCCTTCGCCTAAGTTAAATATATATCTATATTTCTCAAAAAGTGATAGTGCTTTTAATCCTTGATCTATTATTTTTAAATCTTCATAGTTATCTTTTTTTAAAATGGATAAAAGTTTATTCTTAATTAACTGTTTAGGATTAATTACCAAAGACCTTACGTTCTTCAAAACTTGTTTTAATTCCGGGCTATAATTATTCTTAATAATTTGTACGATTTCATTTTTTATATTTCTACGTGGGACAACATTTTTGTTGTTAATTCGGTCTTGAAAACGCATTAACTGGAAATACCAGTTCTCAATTTCAGTACGTAAAACCGAATTATAAACTGGTTGACTTTCGTATATTGATTCAAGAGTTGAACCAGATAACTCAGGTTGGTTCTTAGATAAGGCATCTACTAGCTTGTAACGGTAATCATCATAATTATCTAGAATGAAACATATAGAGGGAATACAATCATATATATTGTTTATATCTACGGTTATCAAAGGTAAGAGAGGATATGTTTCCTTAAGAAATCTAACTACCCCAGCTCCAGTTCCTATAATTGTTGGACATCCAGAAAATAAAGACTCCAATGCAGTTAAATTGAATGTGTCATATTTAGATGGAAGAATGGTAATAGATTTACTAGAAAACAATTTTTGGTATAGTTCATCATGGCTCATAGCGGGTAGCAGCTTAACATTGTCCTTAAGCCTATTATTGATCATTTGATATAAAAGTAATCCTGAACCTATTTCTCCTTTAAAATCAAAACTGTCAGGACCAATAATATTAGCTGTACTGAATTTAGAACGAGGTAGCCAGCAAGCTAATTCTACAAAAATATCCGGACCTTTACGCTTTTCTGTTCGCCCCACAAAATTTATGCTTGGTAGTTCTGCTGAAGAATCAGCTAGTTTAGGCTTAGGTAATGAGATGACTGACAAAGGATTTAAGTAGTGAGATGTTAAATCTACAATTTCACGCCATTCTTCTAAGTAACTCTTGCTTATTCCATAACGTGTATCAACTACGCTATATTGCATTTTTTCTTTCCACACCAAAGTTTGGTCAACTTTTCCTGCGTTAAACCAGTCCATTTGAATAGATGTAGAAATATTTCCATGCATGGACAACACAATGCGCTCAAAATTGACATTATGATGTTTCAATGCAGGCCGCATCATTATACCCAGTTGTTCATAATCTGGTAAATCTACTATATCAAAACATTGTCCACTTACTGAAGCAGCGATGTTACTAGCCATCACAAACGATCTATAGATCCATTTTGGTGGTGTTAGATCGTGAAAAATTTCATAATCACTAAAACGATATTTTTCCTGATAAGTAATGGTATGAGAATTGAGAGGACGAATTGTTTCTATATCTTCTGAAGCGATGAAGTAGTAAAAATCAATATGAGGATTTTTCTCAATTAGACTTCGGTAAAAAGTCTGTCCACCACCCATTTTTGTAAATAAGTCAAAGTCAGCAATTAGGACTTTCATTTGCTTAAATCTCATCTTAGATTTGTTAAATTTTAGGAAAAAATTATCTGGGAAGCAGGTGCATTTGTTTTTGCCTTTAATACTTGATGATTAGCAAAAATTGTTTGCAAGTTTGGATGTAATTCTGGGGGAGCAAAAAATAGCATAAATCCTCCTGCGCCAGCACCTAACAATTTACCACCCCAAGCACCTGCTTCTATACCCATCTGATAAATTTTGTTAATTTCAGGATTAGAAATTCCGCAGTCAAGACTTTGTTTAGCTAACCATGCACTATGGAGTAATGCTCCGAATTCAGCAAACGATCTATTTCCAGTTAAAATATCCCAGCCATCGTCAACCATGTATCGCATATCCTTTAATATATCTGTGTTTTCACCAACCTTCTGCAACTGCTTTTCAACTACATCAGCAGCCTTGCGTCTAATACCTGTAAACACAATAAAAAGGTGCTGCTCAAACTCCAGTAAACGTTGTTGAGAAATAGGTAAGCGATTGATTATAATATCATCTTCTGTTCTAAACTCCACCAAATTAAAACCACCAACCGCAGCTAAAACTTGATCTTGACATCCTACCTTATCTTTGACCAAATGCCGTTCTACATAAATTGCCTCATAAGCCAATTCAAGTGGCTTGAGAAACTCACCCTTAAAACAGTGGAGTGCATGTAAGAGAGATACTGTAAATGCTGAAGAAGAGCCTAAGCCTGTAAACGCTGGCAAGTCAGCTACATTATGCAGTTCAATATCTTTATCCATTCCACAAAACTTCAGGCATTCTCGATAAACTTTATGTTCTATTTCTTCTACTGTTTTAACTAATTCTACTTGCCGATAAGATACTCTGATTGAATAGTCAAAAAGATGGCTCAGGAAAGGACTAACAGTAACATAAGAAAATTTATCGATCGCTGTAGCTAATACAGCACCTCCATGTTGAAGAAAATATTCAGGATAGTCAGTTCCACCGCCAAAGAAACTAATACGAACAGGAGCACGAGATATTAGCATATTATATATTTAGTTATCAAAACTATTTTTGCACAGAAATTAAAACAAAAATCTTCTATCTTATCTAATGAATATCACACTTAACTGCAATCACCTTTTAAGCTTGAACACTAGCTAGTTCATGAATAATTTCATCTATTTGTTTCTGAATTTTATCACTAAAACCGTAACGAGCATTGCCATAATTGGCTGTTGTATCTTTGAACTTAAAAGTTTCTAGATTAAATTCATTTTTCACTTTTTGATAAATTTCTTCGCAAGCTAGACCAATCTTTCGATATTTGGAAAATTCATTTGGTATTTCATCTTGAGCTAAAAGAGAATACTTGTTTTCTTCTCTGAATATACCTTTAGGTATATGAATATTAATACCTATGATTGAACATAGATTCGTAACTGTTTCATTACTAAGATTTTCAAAAAAAATTACATAGGAGTGAGGGAATGACTGAAAAACATCAATTTGAATTTTAACTGTTCTCAACCAACAATCAAAAATTGCATCTAAACCTCTTTCGGGAAACATTTTTAGCATTGAAAATACTGCTTCAGCAGGTCTACGCATAATCAGTATGTAATTTGAAAAATAAAAATATCTTGCATGAAAATTAAAAAACACTTCTTGAAAGGATTGATTATCAATTTCTCCATGAGGACCAAACGCTATTTTTTCACCTACAAAATTATAGTTTTTCTTCATCCTTGATAAAAAATTAATTCCCCCTCTCTCTGGAAGTCTTGAAGGAGGAGCGAATGTTCCTTTGCTCCTACGGTTCTTAAATTGTATATGTTGAGTATTAAAAAAATCGACAAAATTTTCCTGATTATGATGTATATATAAATTTGCTTCCCCTAGTAAAAATACATCTGGGGAAAGATTTAAACAATCACATAATATGGATGTTCCAGATCTGGCGCTACCAATAATGAAAAGTCCCGCTTTACTCAGCTTTTCGTAATCTTCCTCAGACAGATTGGACTCTTGAATGCGGCACTTTTCTGACTCCACCAGTGCTTCTGAAAGTTTCTGAAAATTGCTTTCTAGTTCAATAAGCTGCTGATTTTTAATCTCAATTTCCTTCAAAAGATGATTGTGTGATTCTTGTGATGTATGTTGTAATTCTTTAATTTGCTGATTTTTAATCTCAATTTCCTTCAAAAGATGATTGTGTGATTGCTGTGATGTATGTTGTAATTCTTCAATTTGCTGATTTTTAATCTCAATTTCCTTCAAAAGATGATTGTGTGATTCTTGTGATGTATGTTGTAATTCTTTAATCTGCTGATTTTTAATCTCAATTTCCTTCAAAAGATGATTGTGTGATTCTTGTGATGTATGTTGTAATTCTTCAATTTGCTGATTTTTAATCTCAATTTCCTTCAATCTTTCCTGATAAGCACTATCTAAATTCCGCAAAATAGTACGTAAAGAATGAGGAAATAATAGTTTAAAACTTGAGTACGCCATAAATTTAGTCAATCAATTTAGCGTAATTTTGCAAGATAAATTCTTCAGCCTGAACGAAGGAATCAGGAGTACCAATATCTAGAAAAGGTGCTTGCACAGTATGTACTCGCAAGCAAATACCCCTAGCAAGTAAAGATGGGAAGACTTCATTTTCAAAACTTAAAGGCAAGCTCAAAGAAAATTCTTTTATTAGAGAATTGCGGAATAAGTATACTCCAGCGCTGATAGTACCATCTCCTGGGCTTTTTTCTGCAAAGTTCTCTAGGTTCTGAAGTTGATTACAAACTAGAGAACCATATCGTGAGGTGTCATTAACTGATAAACCAACAATTACACCACTAACTGTAGAGTTTAATAAATGAGTTTTTAATGAGACTAAGTTGGTAAAAACTAAAGAATCGCCATTTATTACTAACCAGGCAAATGGCGATTCTTTAGTTTGATGGACAGCATTCAAGAAACCCCCGGCTGTTCCCAAAGGAGTTTTTTCTGGGCAGCAAATAGTCTCTACTCCATCAACAGGATGATTTTGGAAATGTTGTTCTACTACCTCTGATAGATAACCTGTGGAAAGAATGGCTTTTGTGATTCCCTGTGTTCTTAAATAACGTATAACCCATTCCACAAAAGGTTTACCTGCAACTGATGCCATCGGTTTAGGCACACCATCGAGTAAGTGTTTAATTCTTGTGCCATAGCCACCAGCTAAAATTACAGCTACGACATCATTCAGGGTAGATGACATTTGCTTCCTCAATTTTAGACGTTAGAGTAGAGGCTGTTACGCAAGATTGTATAGCCCTTAATCAGTTCTCTAATTCCGCGACTAAGAGACCAATCAGGTTCAAAACCTGTGTTCAAAATTCGAGCATTAGAGACTATATAATCACGTTTATCTGGATCTTCTCCAATGGGGGCTTCAAGATAAACAAAATTAGGTAAGTGCTGTTTAATTTCAGCGCATAATTCTAACTTCGATAGATTAGCATCATCTAGTCCCACATTGTAGGGCTTGCCCTTCATTTGTTCAAAATTGGTAATGCCATGCAGAAAAACCTTGGCGACGTCTCGGATATGAATATAATTTCTTTTAAAATGACCCTCAAAAACTAGCACAGCTCGATCGTGTACAGCCCGATAAACAAAGTCATTTACCAGTAAATCAACCCTCATACGAGGAGACATACCAAAAACCGTTGCTAGCCTGAAGGTAATGCTATTTTCTCTGGCTAATACTGCCTTTTCAGCCTCTACTTTTGTGACGCCATAGAGGGAAATTGGCCGCAGAGGTGTATCTTCAGTGCAGAACTTTCCAGACTCACCAATGCCATAACCACTATTTGTCACTGGCATAAGAATCCTTTGCTCTTTGCTAGCTAGACGGCAGAGCATATTCACGGCATCAAAGTTAATAGTTTGGGTGGCAATTTTATCATTCTTGCACAGAGGCGCACCTACTAATGCTGCTAGGGGAATAATTACATCAGCATCCTTGAGAAGATATTTAATAGTCTCTTCATCTCTGCAATCACCTCTGACAACTTGAAAGCCATCATATTGACAGCAATCAGCTAAACTGTTCTGGTGAAACATGAAGTTATCTAATACAGTAACCTCATAACCTTGAGCTAATAAAGTCGGTGTTAGTACCGAACCAATATAACCAGCTCCTCCTGTCAACAGTATCTTCATTGAGACTCCACAAATTGTCTGACTTAATTTTTTAGGCTAAAGATTTTCTTCTTAGTAATACTATTCATCTAAGAACTAGATAAAGATTCAGTGCCTAGTTCCACTGCTTTCAGATAAAAATCGACTGTTTCTTCAGATTTACCTGCAAATTTTACGTGTCCTTTGTTTAACCAAATTGCATATTGGCAGGATTGTTTGATAAATTTCAAATCATGGGAAACTACCAAAATCGTTGCCTTGCCATTCCAGAAACTATCAATTCTTTGCTTACTCTTATTTTTAAAACTCTCATCTCCTACAGATAAAACTTCATCTAATATCAAAATATCTGGCTGGACATCGGTAGCGATCGCAAACCCTAGCCGCGCAACCATACCAGACGACAAACCTTTAACTGGAACTAAGGCATAATCCTGTAATTCTGCAAACTCCAGTATTGAAGGCGCTCTATTCAGCATTTCTGTTCTAGAATATCCCAGAAGTACACCATAAAGCATAATATTATCGATGACGGAAATTTCTGCATCAAACCCTGCTCCAAGTTCAATTAATGGGGCAATTTTACCCTTTACTCTTACTGTTCCATGTGTCGGCTGCAAAATTCCACAAATTAACTTGAGTAGTGTTGATTTTCCTGAACCATTCGCCCCTATAATACCTAATGTTTCACCTGCATTTACCACTAAATTAATTTGATCTATCACCAATTTTTTGGCCGGTTGGCGATACTTACCTTCGACAATAGATAGCAGGGTTTTCTTGAGGTCGTAAGAAAACTCTTCTTGAGTCCGTCGCCACAGCGAAACTTGATCTAGACGAATTACTTCCATCTACAGCAGATCCATAAATTGATGTCGCCACAAGTGAAAACAAGTCCATCCCAAGGACAAAATAATTATGCCACTGAGTAATGCACCCCAAATTAAACTTAAATTTGGTGGCGCTCCAGATAATGTAATCTGACGTATACTTTCAATAATTGGGGATAATGGGTTTAAGGCTAAAAACGGCTTTACCTCAGGGGGAACAATAGCTGCTGGATAAAAAACAGGACTACTGAGCCAAAGTACAAATACAACTAACTCGTAAAAATAAGGTAAATCTCTAAAAAACACGTATAAAGCACTGACCAAAAACCCAACTCCCGTACAAACTAAGACTAGCGCCAGAAATGGAAACAGTAACGCCAGCACGTTTACTAAATTTTCCGAATTGATAAAAGTAATTACTCCCAACAATGGCAACACGCCGATGACGAACTGAAATACATTCGCTGCAATCATTGATACCGGAAAAATGCTGACTGGTAGACTAATTTTATTTAAAAGTGAGCCATTACCAACTACGCTACTCAATGCCTGAGAGGTGGAAGATGAAAAGAAATTGATTACTACTAGCCCAGTAAAGGCTGCTAAAGCATAGTTAAAGATTGAGTTTTGATAATACGCGACAAAGGCTTTCCCAAAAATCGCAGCGTATAACCCTGTCATAATTAACGGGTTCAAGAGTGACCAATAAACTCCCAGAAACGAACCTCGATAACGTACTTTAAGGTTTCGTGATACCAAAACGTGCAGCAATTCCCAATAACGCCGCACTTGTAACCAAGTTGAATTGCCTTTAAGCGAAATTATCATCTTTAAAAACTACTACACACCACAGGCAAGTTATTTGCGAATTCTATACTATCGGAGTTGACTTTGCCGCATTACCTTAACAATCAAAACTTTATTTTACAAAGCATTGTTAAGCAAACAAGTTACTGGTTACCATTTTTATACTCTTAACCGCATCCTACCCGAGTAAGACTAGTTAATTTATCAAGTGGTTCCTAGAACTCTCTGCCACAAACTAGCTATGAATATCATAAAAATGTTTGCAAGTCAAATACAATCTTTTTCAGGATGTCTAATTATTTGACGATCTAAGCGCTATTGCATTGCATTACCTAATTCAAATTATTTGCATCAACTGTTAGGTATTGTTTCATTACTTCTGGGTGGTGAGAATTGCGTAGATCTGTAGATATGATTCTGCCAATGGTTCACGTGGAAACTGGAATATTCTTTTGTTGGGATTAACTATTTTGATGGTTGTAGTTATGTCTACCTTTGACTAGGGTAGGTTGTTTGGATCAATTCCTTGCGATCGCAAATACTCTGCCAATCGTTCTGCACGTTGATATTCTTGGTCAGCCCGTTGGCGTTCTTGGTCAGCCCGTTGGCGTTCTTGTTTTGCCTGTTGGCGTTCTTGTTCTGCCCGTTGGCGTTCTTGTTCTGCTTGTTCTCTTCGCGTCGGCACCCAACCAGTTGCATTATACCAGCGCAACCACAAACCTGCTGTTTGCTGATAACTACCTTGCCAAAGACCCAATCCTAGTTCTAATTCTTCCAACCAGAAGCGATTCTCTGGTAAAGATATTGCTTGATAGCGAGTGCCTATAAGTTGAAAGACACGCAAATGATTTTCATAGCGATCGTAGATAACGTAGTAGGGAACCCGCAAAATGCTTTCATATACTTCCCACTTCGTTGGGGGCTGGTTCACCTCGCGCAGTGTTTTTCCTAAGTCTTCTTGTTCTGTACCAGGTGAAAGTAATTCAACTATTAAAAATGGAACGACTCCCTCTTGCCAAATAACGTAACTTAAGCGTAGGTCTTGCTGTTGGCTAGCACTAGGTACTCCTAAAACCATATACCAATCAGGACGCTTGTACCACAAAGTATGGCGGGGGTCGTAATAAAGATTCAAATCGCTAGCAAGTAAAATTTCCCCAGATGGATAAGTAAGAGGTTGACAAGTCTCAGTCAGCAAATCCGCCTGAATACAGTGAAATTCATCTGGCAAACCTGATTCCCCTATTAGTTCACTAGGTAAATCATACATCGTAGGCATGGTTTCTTCTGGTGGACGGGGGGGATCTGTTTGATACATGACTGTTACCTTTGTTGCTTAACTCAAGTTATCTAGATTAACTGCGAGCGATCGCTCGCAAATCACTTAACAACGGAGTTGCATTTGGCATCTGCTGTTTTAGCTGTTGCGCTGTGACAAACATCATCGTTGTACCTGGTTGGTTATTGATTTAATTTTAAGCTCTTAGGTCAGGAGTTAGAAATTAGATCCCCCTGAATTTGTGAGAGTAGAGTCACGGATTCGGCTACACTGAGACTTGGTTTATCTGAATTGTAATCAGGCATGGAAATCGGACAAAAGGTTAAGGTTTATCGTTTGCGCGATCGCGTTTCTCCCCCCGTTGCGAAAAAACTAGGACAAGTGGGTATTATTCAAGGCTACAAAGTCACCGATGGCGGCGGTATCGGTGTTGTGGTGCAGTTTGAGGACAATTCTTCCACTTGGTTTTTTGAAGATGAAATTAAACCTGTATAGGAGAAATAACTCAAGATCGGGATTTTTCTCTTAAGGGACTGACAAATAAAAAATATCCCAACAGTCAACACTTCGGCTCATTTCGGCTCATTTCGGCTACGCTCAATGACCAACGCTCAAATCGAGCGAAGTCGAGATTCAGTGACCACAGTCAGCAACTTCAAGCAGTTGTTTTTATTTCTTGGAGTTCCCTAATCTCAGTTTGAAAGTACAGGTCGAGAGTCTTTATTGAGTGCTAAGTTGGAATTGAAAAGATCGGCGGTGAAAATAGGAATCAAGTAATGGCTCTAATATTGACATTTTTGGGCAAAGGCGGCACCGCTCGTACCAAAATTGCGATCGCCGCCGCCAAATTATTGGCAAGCCAAGGCAAGCGTGTACTTTTAGCAGGATTAGCAGAACCACCACTGTCAATCTTACTGGGTACTCCCATTGCTTGCGACCCCCAGGAAATCGCACCCAATTTGCAAGTAGTCCAGTTCCAAGCATCTGTACTACTAGAACGCAACTGGGACGAAGTGAAGAAACTTGAGGCGCAATATCTTCGCACACCCATATTCAAAGACGTTTTCGGTCAAGAATTAGTGGTATTACCAGGCATGGACAGCGCCCTGGCCTTGAATGCTATCCGCGAATATGATGCCAGTGGCAAATATGATGCGATCGTCTACGATGGCACGGGTGACTCTTTAACCTTACGAATGTTGGGTTTGCCAGAATCTCTCAGTTGGTATGTCCGGCGCTTTCGCCAATTGTTTGTCAACTCTGACTTAGGCAAGACGATTGTTGAATCGCCTTTGATTCAACCACTGATTAGCAGCTTTTTCAATATCAATTGGACAGCAGATAACTTTGCTCAACCCACTAACCAAGTCAATAATTTCTTAGAAAAGGGGAGAGCGGCTCTTGCCGATCCCAAGCGTGTCGCTGCTTTTTTGGTGACTACACAAGACCCCATTGAGGTGGCAACTGCACGGTATTTGTGGGGTAGCGCTCAGCAAATTGGTCTAACTGTTGGTGGTGTTTTGCTTGTATCTTCCGAAACTAACATCAAGCTATCAGAAGAATTTACACCTCTACCTGTAAGCGTCGTTGACGACTCCTCAGCAGGTAACTGGGAAACACTGATAGACGCCCTTCCCAACTTTGAAGCCCAAGCAGTACAGGCTCCCAAGCCAATTGAAATCGATATCCACAATGGTCAAGTACGGTTATTCTTGCCAGGATTTGACAAAAAACAGGTCAAACTCACCCAATATGGACCAGAAGTCACAGTAGAAGCAGGAGATCAGCGGCGGAATATTCCCCTCCCTCCGGCTCTAAGTGGCAGACCTGTTGCTGGAGCAAAGTTTCAAAATAATTATTTGATAGTTTCGTTTTAAGTTATGGGAGAGGGCATCGGGAACAGGATAACTCCGCGAAACAAAAATTCAGTCAAGCTCGGAAGAAAAAATTATTTAGATACCTCTAAGCCAGAGGACTTACTTATCATGGAGGTCAAAATAATTCCTAATTAATAATCTATTTTTCTGCATAACTGAAGCCACTTATTGGCCAGATATCTTCCAATACGGTTCGGACAAACTGTTGAAGCAGAAGAAGTAGGGAAAGAAAAAGATTTATTCAGCAATAATTCTTTCTCCCCCTCCTTTTTCTGCTCGTCCTCTAAAAAACAGCTTGTCTCCACTGATAACTTTGCTTAACTCAACGCTATTGAGCTATCTTTCTTTACCGTTGGCATCTTACGCCAGAGGATGTCAGATGTACCGTCGCTGTTGAAGTCACCTGTACTGACAATCTGCCAGTTTGGATCTGGGATTTGGGTAATGAAGTGTCCTGTTGTTAGGGTGAAGTCGTCTTTCATTTCCCAAATAGTATTTTCGCCGCTTACCTTGTTGCGCCAGAGGATATCAGGTGTACCGTCACCGTTGAAGTCACCTGTACTGACAATCTCCCAGTTGGGATCTGGGATCTGAGTGATGAAGTGTCCTGTTTCTAGGGTGAAGTCGTTTTTCATTTCCCAAATAGTATTTTCGCCGCTTACCTTGTTGCGCCAGAGGATATCAGGTGTACCGTCACCGTTGAAGTCGGCTGTACTGACAATCTCCCAGTTGGGATCTGGGATCTGAGCGATCGAGTGGTCTGTTTTCAGGGTGAAGTCGTTATTCATTTCCCAAATAGTATTTTCGCCGTTTGCCTTGTTGCGCCAAAGAATATCAGGCGTACGGTCACCGTTGAAGTCACCTGTACTGACAATCTCCCAGTTGGGATCTGGGATCTGAGCGATCGAGTGGTCTGTTTTCAGGGTGAAGTCGTTATTCATTTCCCAAATAGTATTTTCGCCGTTTGCCTTGTTGCGCCAAAGAATATCAGGCGTACCGTCTCTGTTAAAGTCCGCTGTGCTGACAATTTGCCAGTTTAGATCCGCGATCTGAGTGATGAAGTGAACAGTGTTCGGGGTAAAGTCGTTGTTCATCTGCAAAATAGCATTCTTGCCAGTTGCCTTATTGCGCCCAAGAATATCAGGGGTACCGTCACTGTTGAAGTCCGCGGTGCTGAGAACCTGCCAACCTGATTCAGTCAACGTGGGTAAAGAGTAGTCCTTTTTCAGAGCGAAGCCATTCATCTCCCAAATGGTATTTTCCTCGGTAGGAGAGACTGAGAGAGAGGAATCGTCATCTACGATGGTTGCTGTAAAGACATTATTCTGAAGACTCAGTTGAGCGCCCATTGGTGTTCCCATTGTCACCACAGCAGTTTTATTCGACCCGACTACTAAGTTATCAATGGGATTTAGGGTGATACTACCAGTAAGTTGTCCTGGCAAAATCGTTATGAAACTGTTAGAGAGTGTGTAGTCTGTTCCATCCGCTGCCGTTCCCGACACTGTGACCGGCACTGTAACGGTATTTGAGGTTATGACATCAATCTGGGCAGTGAGGTTTAAACTAGCTGCTCCTTCACTGACTGAACCACTGTTGCTGGTAAAGTTGACCAACGGTGTATACGGCACACCACCAAACGTATCAACATCCAGCCCTGTGATTTCATGGATGTTGGTTTTTTGTCCAGTAGAGGCAGCGAAACCGAACTTGAACGTAGATGGCAGTGCGCCATTATTGGCAACTACATTGTAATTTTGGAGCGCTACTGGAGTTTCGTTAGTGTCGGAGAAATCTCCGTCATTATTCAAATCAATTTTGACGGATAACAGCCCGGTAGGTGTCAAATCAATCTGCACCTTTTTCTGAGCAGTTGCTCTATTGCCCGATGTATTGTCAATACCTGGTAATAGCGTTCCTGTTCCCGCCAGATACTTATAGCTATTAGCTTGACTGCCATGAACTGCAATAGAATCAGCTACAGCACCTGGACCATCTGCACCATATAGGGGGTTAGAGAAGTTGCCAAACTCATCAAAGCCAACGCCAAGGTAGCCACCGACAAGACCAGGTGTGAACCCGTTACTGGAATAGCCCAGCGCTCCTCCTCTTGCACCTGCCTGAGTCGGGTTGGCATTGCCATCAATTAGGAAGAAGCTGATGCCATCGGCACCATTGCCACCATAAGCATCAATGTTGAATGTAATGGATAGACCGTTGCTAGCGTTAATGGGGCGGTTGTAGAGTACAAAGGATGCCTGATTTTGGGCAGCAGAGGTTAATCGCAATGCCCCTGAATCCACTGGATCTGAGCCACCACCGGGTATGCCGCCTGTCGATGCTGCTGTTGTCGAACGCGCAGTCAGGAATGGCTGCGTGCCCGTTGTATTGTAGATCCAGGAAGGGTTAGCGACATCACTGCCCTTGAAGCTTTCACCTAGAATGTTCAGATCGTGGGCATAGGCAGAGGTCACTTTGGGGTCAAAAACGAGGGGCGACTCAATCTTGCCAGTGGTTACTTCCAGGTTCCAATCGCCATCTTTTCCTGTCAGGTTATTGGAGGCAGCAACATTGGCTCCAATAACCTGACCGATCTTTTGGACAAAGGCCTGACCAAGTTCGCCTTCACCAACGTTACAGCCGTAGAGCAAAATATCTGCATCTTTGGTTAGCGCTGTGTTCCAGGTCTTTAACTGGGCTACGTACTGAGGCAAATCGGTGAGGTTAAGGGCGCTGCTGCCAAAATCCAACCCTCCGGCTTCCCCGTGGGAAACGATATGCAAACTGGTGATATTTTGCCGCCCTAGCAAGGTGTTGGTAATCTGGGTGACAGCATCCTGCACTGGATCTAGCACATGGATCTCGTTACCCGGAATCACCCCCGCCACTAACTGCTGATAATCAGCCACCGATCCATCAACAAACAAGAGAGATTGGCTCGATCGTCCTAGTTCCGTGAAAGAAGTGGTCAAATTGGCTTTATTCCAGACAGGTGCAAGGCTAGTTGTAGACAGCACATCAGTAGAAGAGGTTGCTAACCGGCGAAGATCAAAGGACATCGTGATTTCTTTCCAAGGAGAAGTTACAAGACAACATCATCCCAGAAAATCATACACGGCTAGTATCCGTATATAGATTAGAATAATATTTTTTCAATAAGTAATTAAACGCAATTTTTAGGCAAATCGGAGGTATTAATTTTACTTCTATACTGGTTTTAGGCGGCAAGAATAGACCTCTTGCAAAAGTGTTTTTTGCACTCTTGTGGGAAAAGGGACTCATGTTAAAGGGGAAAGGAAAATACCAAACCTTTCCCCCTTTCCCCGACTTCTGCAAGAAGTCTAATGAACCATCGGGCTCTGGTCTAGCCAGCCTTCTCTAAGAGACACCAAGCTAATGAGCATTTAAGGTGATTTCTCATAAAAAAAATACCTGTGTTGACGAGTTTTGACTTCGCTCAACTCTCGACCACTCAGTTGGTTGAGCGTTCGCAAAGCGTCTCGCAGAGAAGTCGAAACCAACGCTATGGTAAATTTATTACTAGAATTCACCTAAGTTGCATAACACCAAGGCTGAAGCCCTTATTACAAGCAAATCAGTCTGGAAAAATGAATGAGGATTAGTTTATGGAAGCGGCATTGCCTTGATAATAAAGGAAATTTTAGACCTCGGCACTTATTATTTATTAGTTGCGGGGGACTTAAACCTATAGAATTAATTAACTGATAAGTTGTCCTAGTAACTCCTGTAAGTGGTTTAAATTTTCTTGAAGATAGTTTTATGGCTTGACAATATTTCGTTCTTAAACTAAAGAATACTAAGCAAAAGACAAAATACCCCATCAGATCGCAAAAAACTTTTGCAATAGTTCTTAGAAGTGGGAAATAGGGAAAAAACTTAATCACCAATGCCCCATTGCCAATGCCTAATGCCTTATTAATAAGTAAATCTTATGTCAGAATCAACTCCCATTACCCCAGACTCCAACCCATCTGAGGCACTAGACTCAGTGGTAAATAATCCCAGTGAGCAAGCAACATCTACCGATCGCACTGCGAAAACTAGGCAGTTGCTGGGGATGAAAGGTGCATCACCAGGGGAAACTTCAATTTGGAAAATTCGTTTGCAGCTAATGAAGCCGATTACCTGGATTCCCCTAATTTGGGGAGTCGTCTGTGGTGCGGCTTCTTCCGGTAGCTACACTTGGACACTAGAAAATATTTTGAAGGTAGCAGCCTGTATGTTTCTGGCTGGGCCATTGATGACAGGTTACACCCAAATCCTCAATGATTACTACGATCGCGAAATCGATGCCATTAATGAACCCTATCGTCCCATCCCTTCTGGGGCAATTTCTCTACCCCAGGTAATTACGCAGATTTGGGTATTATTGATTGCTGGGATTGCTTTGGCTTTTGGGCTGGATGTCTGGGCTGGTCATGAATTTCCGACCATTGGTACACTCGCCATCATCGGTTCTTTTATCGCCTATATTTATTCTGCACCTCCCCTGAAACTCAAACAAAATGGCTGGCTGGGTAGCTACGCCTTGGGTGCAAGTTATATCACCCTACCTTGGTGTACAGGACATGCTTTGTTTGGTCATCTAAGTTCCACAATTGTGATTTTGACAATGTTCTACAGCTTGGCTGGATTGGGGATTGCCATTGTCAACGATTTTAAGAGTGTAGAAGGCGATCGCCAGCTAGGGTTGAATTCACTACCCGTAATGTTTGGCATCACCACTGCGGCATGGATTTGTGTCGTGACGATTGATTTGTTTCAAGGATTGATTGCAGCTTATCTTGTCAGCATCAATGAGAATTTGTACGCAACAATACTAGTATTGTTAATCATCCCGCAAATCATCTTGCAGGATATGTATTTTCTGCGTGACCCCGTGAAAAATGACGTTAAGTACCAAGCCAGCGCCCAACCATTCCTGGTTTTAGGAATGCTCGTTGCTGGTTTAGCCCTGGGTCATGCTGGCGTTTAACTTATACTTCTATGAAGTTAAAAATTAGGAGTTAGGAGTGTTGAGGTCGAAACAATGCTTTTATCCATCAAGACAAAGTTAAAACTAAGTAGAACCCAAGAAACAATAATGAGTAAACACGCAGGGATTGCGCGGTTTACATATAACTGGGGTTTGGCTATTTGGAAGAATCTTTATGGATAACCGCTCCCATGCTCCCGTTGAAGTAAGAAGTAAATATCTAGACTTGTCTAGGATTTATCTAGCAGGTAATATACTTCTAACTCCTAAGTTTTATCAGTAAACGCAGTGTTAGAACTTACCTACTTCCTCATTCATGCAATTCAACCTTTATTAGTGCCGATTTGCTTTGTTGCTGCTTGGACTCTAATTATTCTCGTTGTTTTGAGTCTTTGGGCGGCGGCGCGAGACAGTGTGAGTACAGCCAAACTTATGCATCAAATACCCTGTACTGGTTGCCAATATTTTACCGATGATTACCGTCTAAAATGCACTGTCCGTCCATCTATTGCCAATACAGAAGAAGCGATCGATTGTTCTGACTATCAACCGAAGACTAATCCTTATCTTTACTAGGGACTAGGGACTAGGGACTAGGAACTAATGACTAATTTCTAACAAAACTTTTAAAACACCCCGACTCTGAGCTTGTTCAAAAGCCGCAAGTCCTTCAATTAAGGGATAGGTGGCATGAATCAGGGGTTGTACATCAACTTGTCCTGTGGCTAGTAGTTGCAGTGCTGGCGAAAAGGGACCGCAACGGGAGCCGATAAGAGTGATTTCGTTAACTACTAAAGAAGAAGCATCGAGGCTGAGGTTGCCAGCATAAGTACTTTTAAGCACTAGTGTACCACGGGGACGTAGGGCGCGGCGGGCGATCGCAAATCCTTCTGGATTTCCAGTACATTCTACTGAGATATCAAAATATTTATCTGTTACAGCATTGGCAAGACTCGTTTTGATTCCTCGTATCTCTAAGTTAGCCAGTTTCTCTTGATGACGCCCTACAACCAAGAGTTCACAGCCAGTTAGAGCTAGTGTCTGGGCTACCAACTGTCCTAGTTTGCCATCTCCAACCACTAGCACGCGATGGTCTGGACGCAATGATACTTGCTGCTGAATTTCTAGAGCTGCTGCTACAGGTTCAGTAAAAGTTGCTACTTCTGTTGGCAGATTATCAGGTACTAAATGTAAGTTCTCCACTGGTAAGCAGAGATAGTCAGCAAAAGCTCCGTGGCGGTTGACAATACCCAAAACAGTGCGGTTTTCACAGTGAGTCGGTTGTTCGCTACGACAAAACCGACAATCTCCACAAACAGCGTTGATTTCTCCAACTACACGTTTGTTAACTAAATGTTCTGGTCCTTGTTCGACAACGCCCACAAATTCATGACCTAAAATACCAGTATAAGGATAGTAGCCTCTAAGTAGTTCTAGGTCAGTGTTACAGATACCCGCACGCAAGACGCGCACCAAGGCTTCTCCCTCTGGGGCTTCTGGAATGGGGATGTCTGTGCGTAGTTCCAATTGATTATTTTCAAGCCAGAGTCCTTTCATTGCCATTTCAGGGGTAATAAAGAAAACAATTAATATACATTAGATTAATAAGTACATAGTATAACAATTTAAACGAATATTAAGGACAGTACCCTTGAGTTAAGGGTTATTGGTGTAGGTATAGCAATCCGATTTGATTCCTGAATTTAGTTGTATGGACACCGTATTTTTTCTGGCGAGCAGTCAGAAAACAGTATATTCAAGACATAGTATTTGGCAAGTTACGACTGACCCAGAAACTCTGCCTCAAAATTAGAATTGGTTTATTATGACCAACCTCCCTCGCATTAAGTATCAAGAAGTAGGAAATTTATATGGTGTAATAAATTGGCTCAAATACTGACTTAAACAAACTAAAAATGAATTAGCTCAACGAGTGAAGTAGTTTCAACCTAGACGAAACTTAATCAGAATTTATGTAAATTTAACCTTTTCCTAGGTCAATTTTAATGTTTATTTTATTTGAAAATGCAAAAGTTTGATGACCATAACTAATTTAAAGCGGTCAAATCCATCAACTGAGCAGTGGCTCGACAACAGGACATCAACCAACTACAGAAGGTCAAAAACTCTCATGCATAATACACAACCAATCCCACAGCCCCTAAAGCAGATTTCAGAGAAACAACTGCCTCCCGAACTGGCAGAACTTTCAGAAGAATCCCTATGGAAATTACATGGCGACGCTGACAGCGCATCTGTACTACCACCACCTACAGCTTGTTGTCGGTGTCGGTGTAGATGTTCTTATGATGGGGATAACGCAGAGTAGGCTTGAATTATACCACCCTTTAAAAGCTGGGCAAGCTGACAAGTAAAAAGGAATTATTAGTAATTTATTCCTAATACAATAACCTTAAACACACTTGTTTTCTTGTCTCCCCCAGTTCAAGAACAGCTTGCGTCAAGCAATAACTAAAATTTAGTGATATTGATTTGATGGTGGTTATCATAACCACCTATTTTTGCTGTCTTTAAAAGATTTCTGTCGTTAGATTGTGTAAGTAGTGCTGCGACATCAAGAGCGGAGAAAATTTGTTTTACGAGTAAAAGAAATGGTAGTAGCCTTATTTAGAAAGTGAATTGCAAATAGGAAGAATCCTAGGCATAATTTTATACTAATTTTACTTATAAAAAGTTGAAATTGATGAAAATTCCCCAGATTAAACCCCACTTCCGTGTGGAGATCGTTGAACCCAAAAACGTCTATTTAATCAGCGAATATGCCACCCATGCGCTGACGGGTAGACTCTATTGCCAGATTCTTCCCCTTCTAAATGGTCAGCACACACTAGAAGAGATTATTCAGAAACTAAATGAGCAGATCGCACCTGAACATATTGAATACGTCCTCGATCATCTGTGTGCAAAAGGCTATCTGACAGATGCCGCTCATACCCTCACGCCGAAAGCGGCTGCATTCTGGAGTCTGCTGAATGTAGACCCGCAGATAGTTAGCGATCGCTTGCGACATACCCAAGTTTTTGTGACAGCCATCGGAACCGTTGACACCCAACCCTTGATCGAGGCATTGGAGGCAATCCAGATTCCTGTTCAGCAATGGCAACAAGACGATCCAAACCCTAACATAAATTTATTCAACATTGTTGCAAATACCCCCATTAAGGGGGAACAGATGGATTGTTCCTTGCTGGTTGTTCTCACCGATGACTATCTCCAACCAGAACTGAGCTACATCAATAAAATAGCCCTCCAAACTCGGCAGCCCTGGCTACTCATCAAACCCATCGGTGGGATGCTCTGGTTTGGTTCTATTTTTAATCCTGGTGAAACTGGCTGTTGGGAATGCCTAGCGCATCGGCTTGATGGGAATCGGGAGGTGGAAACATCAGTCTTGCGGCAAAAAGGGGAACAAGGTAGGGGGTGTTTACCGAGTGGTGTTATTGAGTTACCTTCGACGCTGCAAACGGCAATGGGCTTGACAACGACTGAAATTGCTAAATGGCTAGTTAAACAGTCCATCCCAGAGTCGAACATTCAGACATTAGCGGGAAAAATCATTACGCTCGATCAGACGAACTTCACCCTGAAAACCCACTTACTGACTCATCGCCCTCAATGTCCCGCCTGTGGAAATCCTGATTTAGTTAGTCAACAGGTCAACCAAGCGATCGCTCTCACCAGCCGCAAAAAGCTCTTTACCGAGGATGGCGGACATCGGGCATTTACACCAGACCAAATTTTGCAACGCTACGATCATTTGATTAGCCCAATTACTGGAGTTGTCAGTAGCCTCAGGCGATCGTCCGATCCAGAAAACCCCTTTGTACATACCTACAGTGCGGTTCATGCCTTTGGTTCGTCTTCTAATTTGGGTGATTTGCGGCGATCGCTCAGGCATAAAAGTGGCGGTAAGGGGAAAACCGATCGCCAGTCCCAAGCCAGTGCATTCTGTGAGGCAATTGAGCGATATTCCGGCATTTATCAGGGCGATGAACCCCGCATTAGTGCTACGATTGCAGAACTTGAGGATTCTCTGCCAGATGGGAAAGCTCCACGAGTCATTCATCCTGCCCAGTGTTTGATGTTTAGCGATACTCAGTATCAAAACCGAGAAGCTTTGAATGCTCAGGCGTTGGTCGATCAGGATTGGATTCCCCAACCCTTTAATGAAAAGCAAACTATTGACTGGACTCCCGTTTGGTCTCTCAGCGAGCAAACCCACAAATATCTCCCCACCGCCTTCTGTTATTACAATTACAAACTGCCTAAAGAGCATCGCTTCTGTTCTGCCGACTCCAACGGCAATGCTGCTGGTGGAACCCTGGAAGATGCTATCCTGCAAGGATTTCTCGAACTGGCAGAACGCGATAGTGTAGCAATATGGTGGTATAACCGAATACCGCGTCCTGGTGTAGACTTAGCGAGTTTCAACGAACCTTACTTACTCGATCTGCAAACTTGGTATCACAAACAGCAGCGAGAATTGTGGGTGTTAGACTTAACTACAGACTTGAATATTCCCACATTTGCAGCCGTTTCTCGTTACACGGGTGGAGAACGAGAATACATCATCTCTGGATACGGGGCACATTTCGATCCCAAAATTGCCGTCTTACGAGCCGTGACGGAGGTAAATCAAATTGGTTGTAACCCACCAGAAAAGTATCTCCCAACCAATGCAGATTCAGCATTGAATTACTGGTTTACTCATGGATCGATTGCCAATCGTCCCTATTTAGCTCCCTCTCAAGCTCCTGCTAAACAAGCGACTGATTATATCCAGCAGTGGAGTGACGATATCTATGAAGATGTCTTGAACTGTGTGGACATTGTTAGACGAGCAGGGCTGGAGATGCTGGTATTAAACCAGACTCGTCCTGATATTGGTTTACCTGTGGTCAAAGTAATTGTTCCTGGACTCCGCCACTTCTGGTCTCGCTTTGGGACTGGACGGTTATACGATGTGCCTGTAAAACTTGGTTGGCTCACAGCTCCCCTGTCTGAAGACCAGATGAATCCTATGCCAGAAGTCTGTAATTATTAATATAATACGCCTATCTAGGCAAGCACTAGTAGTCTGTCAATAAATAATTGATGGATAAATTCACTCTAGAGACGACGATTTATCGCGTCTCTCTAAGCGTCAAAATGAATTTGACAGACTACTAACTAGGTGCATTCTTGCGAGAAATAAGGAGACAAAACAACCACTTGAAATGGTTATTTTTATTTCTTGGAGTTCCCTTAACTCACCTCAATTTTGCTTAACCAAGTAACCAAGTCATCTGAATCAAGTGCGATCTCACTTCCTAAAGTTTTGATATAAAGAAGTCCGTCGCTAATAATTAAATCTCGAATTGGATACCATGAGTCTCGCGTTCTAACCAGAAGTTCCAAGGGGATTCCTGGTCGTAAAGTATACTTGCGATATTTCCACCAAGCTCGCCATAGAAGCACAGATTTAGTACAGTGCATCTGATAGCCTTTGGGAACTTCGCAGTATTGATACTGATAAAAACCCCGACTATCTACTTCTCCTTTGAGGAGATAACCATATTCTGCTAATGCCTGATTGATTACTTCCCACTGGGTTGATTTTGGAGAAATCGAGAATTCAGATACTGTGTTAGATAGTTGGGCGATCGCAATTACGCCTTCAGATTTTGCTGTCAGTTGGTTAGTTTTATAAACTGTTTGGGCTGTCAAAGCCGGATTTGACAACAAAACATCTTTTTTCTGGATAGAGCTTTCGACAAACTCTCGAATTAAATCTAAATTAGATAACATAAAATTATTTATACTAAATTCACCAGTGTAATGAAAGTCACAAGAATACTTGAATCAATAACTACACTGGTCACAGAGTTAAATCAGGATTATTACCAGCTTTATTTATACTAAATTCTTTGTTTGACTAGGGTTTTGTTAAGTTTAATATCGGCATAGCGCCGTCCACTATCCTGGTTGCCAAAATAACTGTTTATAGTTACGAGAGCGACAAATTAAATTTTGACACCTTCAAGAAAAGGTTTAAATACCGAAACCAATTCTGAGCGACTAACCACAAGAGTAGGAAAAGAGCGATCGCTATAATCTTCTCCCGATGATAACGGAAACGGTTCCAAATTGAGTGATGACCAGACGCCTCCAGCAGCCTGGACAATTACCCAAGCCCCAGCTAAGTCCCAAACTTTTGGTGTCGCTTCAATCCCACCGAGAGTGGCCCCAGTAGCAACTGTCAAAAAGTTATAGCTAGCTACACCCAACATCCGGATTTTGCAGGGAAAACCGTTGCGGATAATTGCCGTACTGCGGGAACAAAGGTTAAAAAAGTGATTATTGCTAGGACTATCAGTGCTGGTGTGGATGGGGTGATGATTGAGAAATGCACCTGTTGGGGTTGTTAAGCCAGATGAACCTGCCCAAAAACCATGAAAAGCTTGATTTAAGGTTGGTGCGTAAACATAACCAAAAATCGGTGTACCTCGATACAGTAAACCTAAAGATATTGTCCAGATGGGAATACCGCGTGTAAAGTTGGTTGTGCCGTCGAGAGGGTCAATTACCCAGCACCATTCAGTACCGGGAAATGATTGATCGCTTTCTTCACTTAAAATGCCATAACCAGAAAAATTAGAAGCGATCGCATCCCGAATTTCCTGATCTGCCCATTTATCAGCTCGCGTCACCAAACTACCATCAGCTTTTTGCGAAGCCTGTACTTGCCCAAAATCTTGCATTAACTGCTTACCGACTCTGGTAGTGGTCGTTTGGGCAAAATCAAGAATTGTTGTCCAAAAATCATTCATGATAATTTGTCATTTGTTATTGGTCATTTGTCGTTGGTCATTGGTCATTTGCAGTCGTCCAATAACTAATGCCCAATGCCCAAACTCAGTCTAAATCGCTTTCTAAAACCGAAGCGATCGCCAGCTTTGTACTTGTTTGAAATTCTGTGACGTTCACCCGGTTGAGAAACCAAATTGACACCAGCATTCCCACAGCTTCTAGAGCAAATACCAGCCCATAAGCTAAAACTAAATTTGGTAGCACTTTGCGACCTATATCTAATAAACTACCACCTAAAACCACTGCCACTCCTCTAGAGACAGACTGTGCTAATCCCCATGCACCAATAAATGTACCTGCTGCTTCTGCTGCTGTGAGATCCAACATTAAACTAACTGCTGCTGTTGTTAAGACACCAGTGGCTAAACCAAACAAAATTAAACTTAGCTTTAAGAAAGCTGGATTAGCTGTGAAACCTGAGATAGCAAGTAATACTGTACAAAATGCCACTAACATGCATCCTAGTCTTGCAGTTCTCTGCTTACCTAAACGCGGCACTATGAAAAAACCACTTACACCGTAAGCAACTAGTATACCTGTTCCATAAAAAACGTTGAGTTTAGTACTTTCAGCCAAAGGCATTTTAAATACCTGACCTGCATAGGGTTCCAAAATGGGGTCTTGCATAAACAAACAGAGAGTCATCACCAGTAAAAAGGTGAAAAACAAACCTGTTTGCGGACTAGCTGTCAAAATTTCCCAAGCTTTGCCCAGAGTAATGCTGTCTTCTCGGTCTACCACTGTGGAACGGCTTAAGTATTGGGAGTATTTTTTTTCTACGCCGAATGTTGCAGCGATCGCCAAGCCAAATACAATAGCTGGGACAATCATAAATAATCTGTTAACAGAAGCCTGTAAAGTTACTGTGCTTGCATCTGGTGTTAGCAACTTAGAACTGATAATCGCCCCAACAATAATCCCCACCATCAGCATTGACCAGACTACACCAACCACTTTAGAACGGTTATCTTCTTCAGATATATCTACCAACAAAGCCGCAAAGGCAGTACCACTGGCACAAATACCTAGACCGTAGATAGTAAAAATCAAAGCTAAAAGCCCTATCCAGCCGATTGTTTGGGTTGTCCATGCCCAACCACTTGCACTACTTGCGGCAAGATTGAGCTGCCAGATTACTTGTACAGCTAAAAATGCAGCGATCGCAAATATTGCCGCCCCCACCCAAACATAAGCTGTGCGGTGATATCCCCATAACGGTCTAGCATCAGAAATCTGGCCGAACCAGACACGAGAAGGAGCAACAAATAAAGGCAGTGCTAGAACGACTGATACCAGCGTCGCCGGAATTGCGATTTCTTGAATCATGACTCTGTTGAGTACTCCCAGAGTCAAAATGGACATCATGCTCAACCCCATCTGAAATAAACCCAGCCGGAACATAGTCAGCAGGTTTACCCTTGGCACAGATAAGGATTTAGTTTTGGTATCAAATACTTCACCGCTTGCCATAGCTACTTTTTTGTATAGTTTATGGAATATAGTCTCTTTAATTAAATATAAACTGTTCAATATTCCAAAAAACTACTAATTTCGGGGCATCAATTTTTGGGTTTGGCAGTAGACACCGCAACATAACGTACATAAAACTTTTTGGTTATTCAAGGCTTGTTGTGCAAGCATAACTAGATTAAACGTGATTGAGTATTAACAGAGGCTAACTGAGATAGTTGCTTGCTTACCCCTGTCTTTGATCGCTAAAACTAGTGTCATAGTTGGCGATCGCTATTTAGATATAGCATTTACCTCCAACTTTTTTCAATTTTACTAAGGGGATCAGGGATATGGAAGAAATATTAAACCAATACTGTAAACAAGATAATCTTGGACTGCTTCTCCTGAGTATGGCAACTGGTTCGGGTAAAACATACATTGTTCTAAAGTTTATACATTCTAATTACAAGGAATTTGCCAACCAAAAGAGAAAAATTATATTTATTACTAACCTTAAGAAAAATCTACCTATTGACGAACTTAAAAAACGTTTTATCGACAATGGAAATGAGGAAGATTTTGAAAAATATGTTCTTTTTATTGATTCTAACGTAGATCCTGTCATTAAGAACTTGCTAAATCTTGACAATCAAATTCCTGACAGATTTAAAAATAAAATATATTTACAACTCAAAAAATATATAGAAATGCTCCAACATGAGCAATTACCTAGCGATTTTAAGGAAAACATTAAAACAGATATTCGTAAAAATATTGAGCCAGCATTCCGAGACATTATTAAAAAAACATTGTCAGAAAATTTTAAAACGAAAAAAGCCCGTCTGTCAGCTATAAAAAATAATCAAGATTACCAATGGATTGGAAAACTTTATCCCGCAGTATTTACAGATGATAAAACTATTTTATTTCTTAGTATAGATAAGTTTGTTGCTCAAAACACAACACTTATTGAACCATCATATTACTTCTCTGAGCGGTTTATTAATAAATCACTTATTTTTATTGATGAGTTTGATACTACCAAAGAAACTGTACTCAAAAATATCATTCAATCTGGGTTAAGAAATAGGGTGGATCTTATTGATTTATTCTTAAATATTCATAATCATCTGATGCAAACCGAGTGCCCTGAAGTACTTTTACAAGAATCAAAATGGCGAAAGCAGCAATCTTCAGGTAAAAACTGGCTATCTCTGCGAGAACAGATTGAATCATTACGAGAGAAAGCTAATTATATATTTAAAAAATATCAACTACAGCATATTTGTAAATCTCACGATGATTTTTCAACCAAGGAAAGAAACTTTCTTTTTTATGATTATAAATTCCATAATGTGCTGGATCGTAATCAACGCGTAGAGATTATTGGAGATATAAATAGCCGTACAAATTGGATTAATGCTTTTAATATTAAAGATAAAAAAACGGGCATTGACATACAGGAACTACTAAGTACAATTACTGGCTATTTATCATATTTTCAGACAGGAATTAAATATTTGGCCAATAACTATCGCCATTTAAAAGAGGAAGATAAAGGCGGACAGGAAACTTTTCCTTTTAAATTAGCTATTCAGACAGTTCTTAATAATTTTCACCTTAAAGATGTGGAATTTTTAACCCGTAAAATTCTTGAAGATGATTTGCCGTATGGCTTGCAATCCTATCAAGGAACAATCCAAAATCAGACTTTTTATGATAGGGGATTTCGTTACTATGATATCGTCGATAGTGATGAACATGATACATTATCAAAAATATATATGTTTAACTTCAGCCGTACACCAGAATCATTTTTGGCTGGAGTTTGCTCAAAAGCTTTGGTAGTAGGTATTTCAGCTACTGCTGGGCTTTATACAAACATTGGTAATTATGATCTTGAGTATTTGAAATCTCGTTTAGGAGATTCATTTATACGTATTAAAGATGATGCTCTTGTTAAACTTAAAAACGCATATAACGAAGCGACTCAAGGATATAATCAAGTCTCTATAAAAACTAAATTTATTGGGACAAATTTACCAGAAGAAGCCATCAAACAACTTGAAGAGCTTTTTAATGATAAAGAAGTAGCCCAGGATTTATGGAATACTCTTCGCCATACAATTACTAATGATGATGAGGAGAGTATTGAATTTTCATTTTGCCGTTATGTAAGAGCTTTAACAGCATGGAAATATTTTTTGGATAATCCTGATTGTCATGCGTTCCTTTGTCTTTTTAGTAAATTACCAAAGCCTTACGACCCAAAGTTCGATCTGCACATATTGCATAAATATGCGGGATTTTTATTGGATAGCCATCAAAATACTATTGAAGGTTCTGTGGCTGATACATTCTTTGTACTTAGTGGAAATAACTTTGAAGAAAATAAAGAAAAACTGCTAAATGAGCTAAAAGATAATAAACGCCGATTTATTATTTCTGCATACCAAACAATTGGAGTTGGACAAAATTTACAATTTACGGTTCCTTGTGGACTAGAGCCAATACATATTAATAGCTTTCCCAAGCATTCAAACATGGATATTAACGGGATATATTTAGATAACCCAACAAATATTCTTGTTAATATATTTAAGAATAATATAAATGATGATGATTTTATAAAATATATTTTTCAATTGGAATTTATTCGCGAGAATGGAGATTTTTCACTAAACCAGTTTAAGAGCAAGCTAGATGAAGCTTTTCATAAATATATAGGAAGATATAAACCTAGACGAAAGGCTGAGGACTTCATCAGCCCATACAATACAAATGCTTATTCACGTTACTTAAATAAAATCATTATTCAGGCACTAGGCCGAATATGTCGTACCAATATGAAGGCTCCAACAATTCATATTCTTGCTGACGCTTCTATCCGAAAACATTTAATCGGCTTTTCTCTACCAGAAGATGTAATTCCTATTCGTGAATATACTACTCTCCTTGAATCAGCAGGCGAATCGACTAACCAACCTGAAGATTTAATAGAAGCACAAAACCGTGCATCCCATAAAAGCAATCAAACTGCTGTTTATATACGTCGCCAACTGAGTACGCCGTGGACAAAACAGAGTGTTAAAAAGTGGCAAGAACTAAGAGAACAAGTTCTTTATCAACCAAGTATTGTAAAAGAATCAGAATGCAATATTAACTGGAATAATATTTACCTGCATTTGCCAAAACCTGCCGATTTATATTATTTCTCGCATGAAAATGACTATGATAATATCGAAGTTTTCTTTTCTGATGACTACGGTAAAAGAGAAGTTAAAGAAGTGAGCGAACAAACTGCCCGTCTTACAGAGTTGATGAAAATCGATACTCTACATAAATTGTTCAGTGATTCTAATTGGGCAACAACATTTCCTAAATCTCAACTAATGTTGACACCTCCCATGTTCAACAATATTTATAAAGGGGTATTAGGCGAAGTATGTGGGAAACATATTTGTCAAAATCTCTTAAATATTCCCTTACTAGAACTGAATATAGATGAATTTGAACTTTTTGACTTTAAAACAGAGCAAAATATCTATATAGACTTCAAGCTATGGAATGATCGAGTTGCAGTAAAAGCTGAGGAAATAATTGATAAAATCTGTGAAAAAATGGCGATTGTTCGAGCAGAAAGGGTTTTTGTTATCAACATTCTTGGCTCTTCCAACACTCCCTTTCAACCGATTCCATCATTTGGCGGAAAAATTATAGAAGTTCCCTATCTCTGTAAAAATGATAAAATCGATAGTTTAGCACTTAAATTTCTTGTGAATGAATTTTTAACATGAGCATTCTTACAAATAGACTAAAAATAAATTTTCATATTGATGCTATTGATAGAGACTTTGTTTTTATCCGCTTCAAACGAGACAAAAATGGCAAATGGTGGGGAGCGGAAGAACTGGATTGCATTATAGGCGAAGATTATAAAGCTATGTCTGTGGGATATGCTCAATATGCCTATGCTATGTTTGAGAAAAAATCGAATGATACTTACGCATTACTTCAAAAACTTAGAACCGATCCTAAATTTGCTAGTGTATCTGCAATTGAGGTAAAACCCCAGGCTGTTTATACTGGAAATGATGAATGTATCTGTGAAGTAACACTTGCCCGTTTATTAATTAACTCCTTAGGTTCATCACGATCTAAATTTAAACATCTGCATTTCTCAAATCTGACTGGAGCATTACTTAAAGTCCCTCCATTGACAAATAAGCTTTATGATGCGATTGGCGTTGCTGAAATAACTCTTAGTCGTGATGAGAGTCAAAAAAATGAATTCTTATTGAAAGTTAGTGTAGCCTCTTATCGAAAGAAGGTTTCCATATTAAAAGAATATAAAGGCACAGCAGAATTAAAAAAATTCTTAAAAGACCTGAGTATGTGTTCCATAGTGGCACAGGAACTCTGAGAAGGTGGCTTCCATCTGATGGTAAAGAAACAGATCCTACAAAGTCTTACATACAATGTGGTAAACAAGGTAAAAAGCTTCATACTAATTTCCTTGAGTTTGAAAGTATAGAGAAATTTGAGAAAAGCCGAGCAGGTATTTTGTTTCAAGTTTTCAATAGTATTCAAGAATATCTATCTGAATATATGAGTGTGAATTTTTCCACTCTTGAAATTGATCGCAGCATTGAACTCAAAAATACTTTGCTTAAAAGTCCAAAACAACTTCACTCAAAACTAGATGGTCAGGCAATAAATATAGTTGATAGAGTTAATGATGAAGATTCTACTAATTTAGTAATTACACTGAAAGAATTTCTTCTTCCTTATATCACTGATGAAAAGCTAATCACCGTCGGGAAACGTGATAAAGAAAACACTCTAAATTTTAGAATTATACATGATGCCGAATTTTATGAAAAAAGCGGGCAAAAGGACGAATACCTCCCTTCAACAGATAAATTTCAGCGACAACATCTGACAATTGAATCAACTAAAAATGTCTCTAAGCCTATTGTTAAAACAATTATAAAGGAACAGCTTATTAAGCGTGATATTAGCTCTCGAACATTGAACTTGTTTGATTGGGCTAAACTTCAACTAAAAGGAATTTGGACTTTTGCTGCTTGGGATGAAGATACAGACCACGTAATTTTTATGGAAATTCAACCCAATGGTGATTTTGAATTTTACGAAATAGATGGTCAAGATATATTATTTAACTGGCAAAAATTTGAAAAATATAGAAAATTCATGACAGAGGGTAGCTCAGGAGATAAAATCGAGACATTAGAAGGTCTTGTTATTTCTGATGCTGGTGATATAAATCAGATATTTTTAACTCATGAAATCAGTATTCCTGACCTTTCTAAAATTGAAGCTATTCTCAAGGAAGTCGAAACTGAACTTCCCGAAGACAAGCAAAGTGGAGATGAGCTAGCTGATATAGTTGAAGAATTTTTACAAGAAGCATCTGACCTTGATGTTGAAAAATTTAAATCATTCTCATCGGAACTTATAAAAATTGGTAACCAACCTATATCAAAGCGAGATTTTAAGCGTTTAATCGCACAGTATTTGGGGACAACAAAGAAGGTAGGAGATAAGGAGATTGATGTTAGTAGTACAAGTGAGGCTATTCGTTTTAGAGATTACCTTATCGACAAACATGAAATTCGATTGAAGTTCCCCCAGGATAACCAGAGCAAAGAAGATTTATTCGACGCTTCTCTCAACATAAAATATTTTGGTGAAACTGAAAAAGAAGCTTATTACCTTGTTGGCGATAGAAGAGATAATGTGAAATTGCATTTTAAAGATGCTTGCCATCTCCGTAAAATAGTTGCGGTGAATGACCCAAATGCAGTGAATGGCTCAAAACTGATATTCAGACAACTGCTTGAAACTATGGATGTTGATTTTGTTCGTACAGGGCAAAGTACCGTAATCCCTTTCCCTTTTAAGTATATTAGGGAGTATAAGAAATTTGGCGATACTAAATGACTGTATGAGTGAGTACTAATTAAGTACAATAGCTCTTTCTTTGAAACGCTACACTATAAAAGTAAAGAAATGTAAATAAAATAAATTTTGCAACCGTGGAAAACATCACATTGGGGCAAAATGGCCCAATTGTTACACCTTTGTGCATAGGCACTTGGGCTTGGGGTGATAAATTCTTTTGGAATTATGGCAACGGCTACGGACCAGAACAGTTAGAAGAAGCCTTTACCGCAGCGCTACAAGCTGGTGTTACCTTCTTCGACACTGCGGAAGTCTACGGAATGGGATTATCTGAGAAATTTTTGGGGCAATTTCTGCAACAGACACAACAACCTGTCCAAATCGCCACAAAATTTGGCCCCCTACCGTGGCGATTTACAGCGCAATCTGTCTCTGATGCTTTAACAGAGAGCCTCAAACGGCTACAACTACAGCAAATCGCCCTGTACCAAGTGCATTGGCCTTTTGCCTTCTTTTTAAGTCAAAAAAGTCTCATGAACGCCTTAGCGGATGAAGTGAAGCGGGGTAGAATTGCCGCAGTCGGGGTGAGTAATTACTCAGCAGAGCAAATGCGAGACGCTCATCAAATATTGGCCGATCGCGGAGTGCCTTTGGCTGTGAACCAAGTACGCTATTCTTTACTCAGTCGCCAAGTTGAAAGTAAGGGTATTGTGGCAACTGCTAGGGAATTAGGTGTGACTCTCTTGGCTTATAGTCCCTTAGCTCAGGGATTACTCACAGGTAAATACACTATTGATAGTGCTGAAATTCCCAGTGGTGCGAGGAAAATAGACCCGCGATTTAATAAAGAAGGCTTACAAAAAATTGCCCCAGTAATATCTTTGCTACGCAGTTTGGGAGAAAAATACGATCGCACCCCATCTCAAGTTGCTCTCAACTGGTTAATTGCTCAGGGTAACGTTATTCCCATTGCTGGAGTGAAAACAGCCGAACATGTACGTCAAAATGCTGGGGCTTTGGGTTGGAGATTGAACGAGGATGAAATTGGAGAATTAGAACAAGTGAGTCGTCCTTGGCTGTAGTCTTTTTCAACTAATCAAACACCGGAGGCCAAAGTTCTGACACTACTAGCTCCCAACCTGGTAATAAGTCTGGTAGTGTCAACTTGTCGTTGTCCTGCAAAACGATTGGCTCTTGGTTGAGGCGATAAACTGTGAGCGTCAATTTGTCAGGATCAATCAGGATACCAACTGTAGATCCCAATTGTAAGAATAGTTGAATTTTTTCTACCAGTGGTTTAATGCGGTCAGACTTAGATTTTATTTCTACCATCAAGTCAGGCAAAAGTTCCACAAAGTCGCGCTTACTTATTTTGAGTCTATCAGCACGAACAAAAGATACATCAGGAGCGCGGAGATTTCGTTTTTCTTTATCAGCTTCTTTGCCGTTTTCCGTTTCTAATGTAGGCAAAATAAAACCGGCGCTAGAACCAGTTACTCGTCCTAATTGTCGTGGGCGTACCCAGTTGCCAAGTAATCTAACTAACTCCGCACCTATTTCTTCTGACTCATAATCTGATGGTCCCATAACAATTATATTTCCGTCTACCAGTTCCATTTGCCATTCTGGATGCTCTGCTTGTAATTGTTCTAAATCTGGGATACTGAACATAAAACCACCAAAAATCTATCTTTAACTAATTACGAATTAGTTTAATTTATGTTCCGACAAACTGATAGAAAAAGTTACCTAAAAAATCAAAAAGTCAAGAGTCCAAAGTCAAAATCTTAACTCTTAACTCTTAACTCTCAACTTTACTAATTTTAGATTTTGAGTTGCACCTTTGTGCGCTTCGAGGGTAACTTGGATTTTGGATTGAAGGAAAAATTTAAAATCTACAATCTAAAATCCAAAATTGATTAACTCCTAACTAAGAAGCTGATTCTCTAACTGTAGGTGAACCGATCTTTTTACTCGTAGGCGACACAGAAGATTCGTGACCACTTGTTCGCAGTTTGGGCTTGGGAGAACTATGTCTTTCTTCTTCACCACCAACGCTATCTGACTTCCAAGCAGAACGGGGGCGATCGCTAGAGGATGATTCCCGGCGCTTACCACCGAGTCTGGGTTTGGGAGTGGGGCTTTCTTCTTGGGGAATTTCTACGTCTGAGTTCAACCAAGCGGGACGAGTTTCATCGTAAGCGATTTGTAGTGCCGCAGCCGCGATCGCCTGAGCATCATATTTTTCAATCAATTCGCTGACAATGGGCAAGAATGAAGCCAAACGCTCACCAGCCAAAGCTTCTCGCACTTGTTCTTGCAATTTCAAGATGTGTCGTGCTTCAATTTGGGCGCGTGTAGGAATTGTCAGCACTTGCCAAGTTTGGCGGTTATGACGTTCAAATGTCTGCTGCTTGCGGCGCTCAAATGGCTGTACCAAAGAAATTGCGGTTCCTTCTTTACCAGCACGACCAGTACGACCAATACGGTGAACGTAAGTTTCTACGCTATCGGGTAAGTCGTAGTTGATCACATGGGAGAGTTGATCGACATCTAATCCGCGTGCAGCAATATCAGTTGCTACCACCCAGCGAACTTGTCGATTCCGGAATCGGCTCAATAAGCGTTCCCGCGCTTGTTGGGACAAGTCACCGTGGTATTCATCAACACTGTGACCAGCGGCTTGCAGTTGATTGGTGAGTTCAGCGGCGGTGCGTCTGGTACGAACAAAGATTAAAGCTGTTTCTGGATCTTCCATTTCCAGAATCGGCTGTAAAGCTTTGGCTTTTGTCCAATGGCGGGGGATCAGGTAAGCAACCTGGTTGATTTTGTTGGGTGCAGCTTTTGGTTGTTCGACGGTGACTGTAGCAGGGGATCGCAAGAACTTGTTTACCAAGGAGCGAATCGAGGGTGGCATTGTCGCTGAGAATAAAGCTGTTTGCCGATCTACGGGCGCTTGGGAAAGAATTTTCACCACATCGTCGATAAAGCCCATGCTCAACATTTCATCGGCTTCATCTAATACAAACCATTTCACTTGATCGAGCTTTAAACAGCCGCGATCGAGCAAATCTATGACGCGTCCTGGAGTGCCCACTACCATGTGAACGCCACGTTTGAGCTGTAACATTTGCCGCTCAATTGATTGACCGCCGTAGATTGCTAACACGCGCAATCCTTCATCGCCGATGAATTGAGCGATCGCATCGTGAACTTGCATTGCTAACTCACGAGTTGGGGTTAAAACCAAGGCTTGTACAGCTCTTTGATTAATGTCCAGCCGCTCTAAAATTGGCAGTGAAAATGCTGCGGTTTTACCGGTTCCAGTTTGGGATTGACCGACTACATCACGACCCGCCAACAGTTGGGGAATTGCTTGGGCTTGAATATGAGTAGGTGTGGTAAAGCCGATTTTTTCTAGTTGCTCAACACGTTGTTGGGAAATACCTAATTCTTGAAAGGAAAGATTCATTAATTACTCCTAAATTTTATCTAAGGATTTTTGGATTAGTCATTGGTCATTAGTCATTGGTCATTTGTTATTTACAAATGACAAATGAGAAAGGACAAATAACAAATTAGTTATTGACAACTTGACCATAAAGGTCATAAGTATCAGCGTGGTGAATCGCTATTGGTACGATGGTTCCTAACTTCGCCTGTCCTTGGACATACACCAGGCCATCAACCTCTGGGGAAAATCTACCTGAACGACCGATTAATTCACCACTTTCAGGATTTTCTTGCTCAATCAGGACATCAACGATTTTGCCTACTTCCTGTTGATTTTTCTTTTCGGAAATCGGTTGTTGAAGTTCCATCAGTTGGTCTCGGCGCTCGTCCATCACCGATTGGGGCAACTGATTTGGCAGCTTGTAAGCAGGGGTTTCTTCTTCCGGCGAAAAGGTGAAGACGCCAACATGGTCAAATTCATGCCGTTGGACGAAATCTAGTAGATGCTCAAAATGCTCGCTTGTTTCTCCTGGGAAACCAACAATAAATGTTGTCCGCAATACGGCTGTTGGTAGCGCCGTTTTGATGCGATCTATAACCCTCTTCTGTCACTCTCCGAGATAAGCAAGTAGTAACAAAGTGAAATTATCCAGAAGCATAACAGGTTTTAAATTGATTCATTGCACTAATTAATTGATTGAATCCCAGCAATAATTTAGAATTTGGGAAAATATGTATCCAGGGATAAATTAACCAAAATAGTAAGAGTGGTTGGGCAATGAGACGCAGATTATTTAGAGTATTTTTCCATCCGCATTCATGGTTCCATTGTTGATGATTAGAAAAATCAACATCACTATTTTTTTGAACCTCAGCTTCAATTTGACGAGATTTATTTAAGCTTAAGAAGGCTGGAGAATTTAAACTAATCATTGTGTACACACAAAAAATAATTTCCCACCACCTTTCTATATGTTGAAAATTTGTGAACCGATAATCTGTCCAGCCGAGTTCCTGTTTACACTGTCGAAATCCATATTCTACCCAGGTTCTTAATCCATATAAATCGCCTAAAGTTTTTTTGAGTTTTCCTTGAAGATTTGTCATCACAAATGTTGTAGAATTTTCTGGCATGGTTTCTGGGTCAGTAGTTATTTCCCAGTAAGTTATGGCTCTTTTTTTACCATAAATTATTTCCCTAATGTATCGGGTTTCTGATTTTTGATTGCTAAATGTTCTTTCAAATTTACACCACTTATTAGCCCTAACGCTTTGTCCTGCTGGCAACCAGACTCCATGATTACTTCTTATTGCTACGACATAATCTAATTTATATTCAGCTACTTTTCTAATAAATTGGCTACTTTCACCATATAAACTATCTGCCAGTACCAGTTTAATGTTAAAACCTGATTCAATTAATTCTGTAATGATGTCTGACGCTAACTCTATTTTAGTTTTATATTTATCCTCCTCTTTTAACGTTCCTTTGGGTTTGAATACTTTTACAGTTAATGGAAACGTTATATTAGAATAAACTCCATAGGCATTGACTGAAACTATTCCATTATCGACTTTTCCTACACTTCCTAGATATTGCCTGGCTACATAATCAGTCTTTTTACCTTTTTTTCTATCTCCGGTTTCATCTATTACTACTGTAATCGCATTTCCATTTAGTGCTTTTTTAAGTTTATTTAATCTTAGTTGTTTTAATTTATCTACTGACCAGTCTGAATTGGCTAAAAAATGATGTAATGACTGTGCGGAGTTTATACTTACGACTTTCGCTATCTCTGGTAATGATTTTCTTTTAATTTGTGACATTATTCCCAGATGTAAATATTTGAAGCATTCATAATTTCTTACTTCTTTAAACAGGTCTTTATACTCTGCACAATATTCATCTATGGTCGCAACTGTTGGGTGAGCATCTCTTGCCAAATGTTTCAAAATTTGTAATTCTACATCCATTGCCCTACTTACCTTTCAGGGTTTTCTTTTTTTATTCTTTTATTTAGAATAACCGGAAAGTGACAGAAGAGGGATAATCCCATCATTTACACGCCCTTGCCAAGGGCGGTTCATGGCGCGGAGAATCTCTGGATGAGAATGTTGCAATGGCAAATCGAGATACGGCAAGACGTTGGGTGTTTCTTTGATGGCAGCTATGACATCTGGGGTTAGTCCCGTAGGATAAGCATAGTGGATTCTAATCCACGGTACGTTTACTTTCCCCAATGCTTGGAGTAATTCGGCTAACTTGGGCTTGCCGTAAATATCCACACCGTAATTAGTCGTGATTTGGGAAATTAAAATAATTTCCTGTACCCCTTGACTAACTAACTGCTCGGCTTCGGCGACAATCGATTCAATAGTACGCGATCGCTGGTTTCCTCTCAAGTGAGGAATTATACAAAACGCACAACGATAATCACATCCTTCCGCAACTCTCAGGTAAGCTACGCCCTCTGTTGTAGTGCGATAGCGCGGTGTAGTCTCGTCGGCAATATAGGTTGGTTCGATACTAACCTGTTTGACTCTTTCGCCTTGTTCTACACGCTCAATTACATTTACAATTTTGTGATAATCGCCTGTACCGACGATCGCTACAGCTTCAGGCAACTCATCCAAAAGTTGTTGTTGGAAATGTTGCGCCATACAGCCAGCGATCACGATTTTTTTATTTGCCTCTGCCAACTCTACTAAAGTTCTGACAGATTCTTGCCGCGCTGCTTCAATAAAACTACAAGTATTAACAATAACGTAATCTGCTAATTCTTCATTTGTATCTACACTGTAACCTGCTTCTACGAGCATTCCTAACATGTGTTCTGTATCAATTCGATTTTTCTCGCAGCCAAGATGAGAAATGGCAATTGTTGGCTTGTCACCCATATTTTGAAAAAATCTTCCGTTTTTTTCTTCTAATCAAAATCATTTCAACGCTAACTTTGCTTTTTTGCTATCAGCATCCTCATGAAAACATTCATTAACAGTGGTAAATTACCACTCTCAGTAAATGCCCGTTAAATTATGACCCTATTGATAATAAAAATAGAGGTCATGTTATGATATTCCTATCAATCTGTTCCCCAGGGTAAATTGAAGTGTCTTTGGGTACATTTGACACTTGTAATGTTTTTTAACAATTCACCTATTGGTATTTTACACTACCGCAGCGTGTGCGTTGTTAACCTACCCATCGGGAAGCCGCCCAAAGGGCTTGTTGTGAGAAGTCGCTACCCTCCGGGAAATCGACGAAAGCGACTACGCCTATAAAGCAGTAATGGTGCCCTGGCTATTGGCTGGTCCTACGACTATGCGCGGACAAGACGCCTCAACCACGGAAAGCTGCCTCGCGTGTTGTGAGTGGCAAACTCCTCTTGTAGCCAGGTTTTATCTTAACATATCTTATGAGAGGTTTCACGCCAATTTCCATCTAAGGAAGGAAGCTGTAAACTATCCATCATAAAACACATTTAATTTTAATGAGGGGTATGGGAAATAGAGACTAGGAACTAGGAGCTAGGGGCTAGAAATTAAACTAGTGACTGGGGACTAGGGATTGAGGACTGGGAAGAAATGTATCGGGATTCAGACCCCAACCAAAACAATCAAGGAATTTCTTGTCCAGTCCCCAGTACCCAGTACCCAGTCGCAGAGCGCCCATTACTCACCTTCTGGCTGTATCGAAGTTGAAGAATCCTGGGCGCAACCTGTTAAAAATTCCCTAATGCCTAGTCCTTAACCCCTAATCCCCAGTCCCTAATCCTTGGCAATAATTTAATTAAAGACGTGGACTTATATCAGTTATTTAAAACTCGCTCACCGATTATTGGCGTGGTTCACCTGCTACCACTGCCAACTTCACCTCGTTGGGGAGGTAGCCTGAAAGCGGTAATTGACCGCGCCGAACAAGAAGCCGCAGCCTTGGCAAGCGGAGGAGTTGACGGACTGATTGTGGAAAATTTTTTCGACGCGCCGTTTACCAAAAACCAAGTAGATCCAGTGGTAGTCAGTGCCATGACTATGGTTGTGCAGCGGATACAGAACTTGGTGACATTGCCTGTAGGCTTAAATGTCTTGCGAAACGACGGTAGAAGTGCAATGGCGATCGCCAGCTGTGTCCAAGCGCAATTTATCCGCGTCAACGTCCTCACAGGAGTGATGGCAACGGATCAGGGATTAATTGAGGGAGAAGCCCATCAACTACTTCGCTATCGACGGGAGTTGGGCAGCGATGTTAAAATCCTGGCCGATGTGTTGGTCAAACATGCCCGTCCTTTGAGTTCTCCAAATCTCACAGTCGCCGTAAAAGACACCATTGAAAGAGGTTTGGCAGACGGGGTGATTTTGTCTGGTTGGGCAACTGGTAGCCCTCCTAACCTAGAAGATTTGGAACTAGCCTGTAGTGCCGCAGCTGGAACGCCAGTATTTATCGGTAGTGGAGCAAATTGGGAAAATATTGATACATTGATGCAGGCCGCAGATGGTGTAATAGTTTCCAGTTCATTGAAACGTCACGGACGCATAGAGCAACCAATTGATCCCATTCGCGTCAGTCAATTTGTGGAAGCCGCACGTCGCAATTGGAACTCCAAAGCTGAAAGCAAATCAGCAGAACAAGTGAAGTTACATTCTTAGGGACTGAGGACTAGGGACTGGGGACTGGAGAAAAGTTTTCTGAATGCCCAATCCCCAATACTTCGACTCCTTTCGACTTCGCTACCTCGGCTACTTCGGCTACTTCGGCTTTGCGGTAGTTGAGCGAAGTCGGAACTCAGTACAAGTCCCCAATCCCCAATCCCCATTACCCCTTATCCCCAGAGGGGACCCCACCTTCCCCAATCCCCAATCCCCAATCCCCAATCCCCAATTCCCAATCCCCAGTACCCAATATTTATGATTCGCCGTCGTTCTACTCCTTGGATTCATAAATGGTCACGTCCATTGATTGCCGCGATCGCTGGATCTGGTGCCCTGACAACAGGTTATCTCACCATAGAAAAGTTAACCGGAGGCAGTGCAGCTTGTGTAGCACAGGCTGGTGTCAAAGGCTGTAATGATGTGCTTTCCAGTCCTTGGGCAACTGTTCTTGGTCAGCCATTAGCCTTGTTTGGGTTTTTGGCGTATACCAGTATGGTGATATTCGCTTTGTCTCCCTTGGTATTTTCCTCAGGGGACAACAATAATAGTCGCAAGCAGCTAGAAAATTGGACGTGGTTGCTACTACTGGCAGGAGCGATCGCTATGTCTGTGTTTAGCGGTTACTTAATGTACCTGCTAGCATTCCAAATCAAAGCTGTTTGTCCTTACTGTATTGGCTCAGCTTTCTTCTCCGTGAGCCTTTTGGTACTGACAATTATCGGTCGTACTTGGGAGGATATTGGCCAAATCTTCTTTACCGCCATTATTGTCGGAATGGTGACGCTGATTGGCACTTTAGGCATCTATGCTGGCGTCAATCAATCAGATGTTACATCCGGAACTCCTGGACAACCTGTCAAAATTTTCTTTACTCCCAAACAAGATCCTAATCCGGCATTCGGATGGGAAATTACTACTACTTCTGGAGAAGCAGAAATAGCCCTAGCACGCCATCTCGTGAAGATAGGTGCTAAGGAATACACTGCTTACTGGTGTCCTCATTGCCACGAACAAAAATTGCTCTTTGGCAAACAAGCTTATCAAGAACTCAACGATAATGTTAAAGTGGAGTGCGCTGAGGATGGACTCAAAGCTAAACCAGAATTGTGTAAAGCTGCGAAAATTGAAGGCTTTCCCACTTGGATCGTTAATGGTAAAAGCTATAGCGGAGTGCAAAACTTAGAGGAACTAGCAAAAGTTTCTGGTTACACAGGCGCTCAGAACTTCAAGTTTTTTAAATAACTGCTTACAGAAGCCTCTTTCTGGCTATTTGGTTTATAGACCCCATAGTTAACTGGATTGAGACAGCAAGTCCGTTTCC
Source organism: Nostoc sp. C117 (assembly GCF_043099735.1). NCBI lineage: Bacteria > Bacillati > Cyanobacteriota > Cyanophyceae > Nostocales > Nostocaceae > Nostoc > Nostoc sp. C117. The sequence continues at coordinate 3,637,800 of NZ_CP170991.1, read as the reverse complement.
GGTTAGCTTTTTTGTTTTTGGTAATATTTGGTGAAAGTAATAAGTGTTTTCCAATACTAAGTTATCAATTTTTATGTGGTTTTCACGCACAAAAATTGAAATATAAAGAAACTTGATTAAGTATACTTACTATCATCAATGTGTACTTTAATTTATTTTTGCAGCACATGGAAGCCGCCTTCGGGTGTAATTATGTCAGCACTAAATCTGAAAGTGTGTATGTTGAAGTTACCCGCAATATGCTTTTGTTATTAGTGAAAAAATGCAAATCGGAACCGCAAAATTACCTTCCTAAACGTTTGTGTAGATGCCAACAAAAGTCCCCAGATGCTTCGACAAATTTCCTGAAGGTAGCTCAGAAGTCGAGTTTTGGAACTTTAGGAGTCGCTTAATGAATCAGCAGCTAGGCAAGCGTTTTGTGAAGTTAATCTTTGGACTGAAACAATCGCTTAGTCGAGGACACAGGGAATTGATTACTGCTGTTGGTATTGCAGTCTGCGTCCTACTATTGCGTTCTATCGGATTGTTGCAATCCCTAGAGTTAGCAGCTTTAGATCAATTTTTTCTCTTACGTCCAAACGATCCGCCAGAAGACCGTATCACTATTGTTGTGATTGACGAAGCCTATTTAGGCAAAGTAGGTTGGCCAATTCCAGATCGGAAGATTGCCGAGTTGTTACAAAAATTAAAGGTCTACAAACCCCGTGCTATTGGCTTGGATATCTACCGAAATTTGCCAGTAGAGCCTGGTAATAAGGAACTACGTACTGTTTATAAGTCAATGCCAAACTTGATTGGTATTAAACTATTGGGAAATGACAAAAGCAAAAACCCTAGTGTTTCAGCTCCACCAGAGCTGAATAGCGACCAAGTGGGTTTTAACAATGTGCTGTATGACCCTGACGGGAAAGTACGTCGCAGCTTGTTGTATTGGCATGTTGACGATCGGGTACACGAAAGTTTTGCCCTAAAGTTGGCTTTATTGTATTTAAAGTCAGAAAATATTACCCCTACCAAAGCAAAAAGTAACCCCGAGTATTTGCAATTGGATAAGGCAACATTTACTCGTTTCGAGGCTAATGATGGTCTTTACGTGGCAGCTGATGCTAGAGGTTACCAAATTTTGTCTAATTTTCCCAAGCCCAAATGTCAAGGATCATCTGTCAAATTTTCTCATTTTCGCCAGGTATCGATGAGCGATGTACTGGCAGATAAAGTCCAAGAGAAATTCATTAAAAATCGGATTATACTTATTGGCTCTACAGCGCCTAGTCTCCAAGATTTTGTCTTTATTCCCTATTCCAGCAGTCTGATTGGTACAGCAAAGCCTGTACCTGGTATTCAACTCCAAGCTTATTTTATTAGTGAATTAATATCGGCCGCCCTTGGCGAAAGACCATTATTCAAAATCTGGTCTAAATTCGTGGAATACTTATGGATTTTTTCCTGGTCTTATTTGGGGGCTGTTACTACATGGCGGATACAAGATGCAACTAAGAGCTTCCTGAGCATCCTAGTTTGTTGCTTTGTCTTGAGCTTTAGTACCTATGTTGCTTTCTTATATGGTTGGGTGATACCACTTGTTCCGGCACTGTTTACGTTTGGCAGTTCAGCTATTTGGATGACGAGTCATATTGCCCATATGCAGGAAGAGTGGAAACGCTCTAAAGAGTTTTTGCATCACGTAATCAACACAATTCCTGACCCAATTTTTGTCAAAAATGAACAACATAAGTGGATTGTTTTAAATGAAGCATATTGTCGATTCATCGGTTATCCCAATAAGTTCTTACTTGAAAAGTCAGACTATGACTTTTTCCCTAAACATGAAGCCGATGTATTTCGACAACAGGATGAGCTGATTTTTCGGACTCACCAAGCCCAGGAACACGAAGAAGAATTTACAAATGCTGATGGTCAGACTCATCAAATTGCCACTAAGCGATCGCTCCACAAAGACGCAGCTGGTAATTTGTTTTTAGTTGGAGTGATCCGAGATATTACTCAACGCAAGTTAATGGAGGAACAACTCAAGCGTACTGCTGCTGAGTTATTTCGCTCTAACAATGAATTAAAGCTCAAAGAAGACCATTTGCGTTATTTAGCATATCACGATCCCCTGACGGGTTTATCTAATCGCAAATTTTTTGCCGAACAACTTTACGAGTCATTACACTGGGCGCAACACAACAACTTGTTGTTAGGACTGCTATTTATCGATTTAGATGGCTTTAAGCAAGTTAATGATACTCTGGGACACGAGATGGGCGATCGCCTACTGATGACTATCGCCGATCGACTCAGCAACTCTTTGCGCGCTAGTGATACAGTTTCTCGCTTGGGTGGCGATGAATTTACTGTGATTTTACGAGCAATTCCCAATGTCCAAATAGCTTCTAAAGTTGCTGAAAAAATTTTAAGTAGTATTACTAGACCAATTATTTTGGATGGGTATGCTATCCGAGTCTCTGCGAGTATTGGTATTAGTGTCTACCCATATAACAGCCAAGATAGTGAAACTTTGATGAAACAAGCAGATGCAGCAATGTATCGTGCAAAGCGGTTGGGTAAAAATCGCTACGAGTTCGCTTAATTAATTAAGAATCCAGTTCCTAAACTATTTTATCTCTGGTCAATATTTTTACCATTAAACGAGCGAGTTTGACTTCAGAGACGGGCAAAGCATTATTTTAACAAAGTATTGCATACAGCCGTAGAGGTAGCGTTATAGCTGAAATCCCTAGCTGGCAATACTTTTTAGTTAAAGACTAAATCTACTAACAAAGCTAGGAAAAAAATTTAGTCATTCTTTTATTTACGTAATTAAAAATCTTATTTTTTTTTGGCAAGTATTTTTACTTGAAAATTTAGGACTGTACTTAGGTAATAAATTATGGGTTTTTATAGACCTATAGGTTCTGAAACCCTTTTTATACAAGAATCATGAAATTCTATGTTAAAATAACTTTACTTAACTTAAAAAATAAAATACAAAACTCAAAGTATTATTTTATAGTTTTTTGAGTTTATTTTTGATTGAACTTAGTGTTTACACTTAAAATTATTAAGATATTATTAATAAATAGTGAACTAGGCAAAGTGCTTATGGTAATCCATCAATATATCTAACTTTAGACTGATGCAGAAATAGGACATTTAAGAATATTTCTTAAGTGTTAACACTATTTAATACCAGCAAATTAAGGTTAATCTGCAAATGAATAGGACAATTACTTGTCCATGAGCAGCAAAAAATAATAACTTTTTAATTCGTTGATGTAAGTTACGTAAAAATACGCAATTTTATAAATTATACGTTTTGAGATGAAAAAAATAGTAATTTTACTGATGACTATGAAAATTAACCTGGGAATTATAAAGTTTATGGTATTATGTATAACTCTTTACATAATATTACCGAAAATGGCTCCTTGCATAGGTATGTTCAGTGCCGCAAGTGCTAGTAGTTTTACCCCTAATGACAGCAATACCTTAATCGCACGCAAAGTCAATTCTCAGAATTTAAAAGACACATATATCCCACCAAATTATGGCGGTCCTGATAGTCCGTATGGTAGTGGTACCCGCTAATATGATTTTGAATTTTGTGGCAACTAAAATCAGTCGCTTCGGGCGTTAAAAGAATATAGCTAATATCATGTCCGGTTGAAAAATTATCGTTAGGGCTGACGCGGGTACATGGAGACGCTTTGCCTCTCTGCCTCCAGTGAGAATCAAGAAGCTCGCAGACTCGCTAACGCTGAGATATCAGTGGGGGATTCAGACTCACCAATGATTGAAGACCACTAAATCTAAAGATTTAACGTGAGTTCGACAGAGCTAAAAAAGGGCAGGAGGTAGAGCAAGTAAGCCTTTTGGGTAAATGTCAATAGAAGGTTTTTTAGGCAAATAAGTATAAGCAGCTAAACCAGCCATTAAATTAACCAAAAAGTTAAATGGACTACGATGGCGAGAATGTTCGATTTGACATATATTTTTTAGATGGTCATTGACGGACTCAATCACAGCGCGTTTGCGTAACAGAATCTTATCAATCAGTTTTACCAAACGGTTTTTCATTTTCTTCTTAGATTTTGTGACTAACTGCAATCCGCGCTCATATAACTCCTCAAATAATTTTTGAGAGATGTATCCTCTGTCACCAAAAAGTTTACCAATTAAGTCACGAGTCATTTCTGGAACTGGTTTTCGGTCATCTACATTCGCCGGAGTTAATGAAAATGCAAGTAATTCTCCGCAATCATTAATAATCAAATGAAGTTTAAATCCAAAGTGCCAACCTACAGAATTTTTACCCCATTCTACTAAGCCTTTAAATACCTTATGAGAATGGGCTCGACAGTTATGACAAACATTAATCGGAGTGGAATCAATAAAGCTAATCCCTGTAATTTCTCCTGTACGTGTATGTAAAAAGCAACATAATAACATTAAGCACCAAGGCATCAATTCCACAAACCGAGTGTAGCTGACCAAATTCGGAAATGCTTGATGCCAACTTTGAAGCACATGCAGAGTGTAGAATTCCTTGAAAGTCTTATATCCACTGCCATGAAATGCAATGACTATTGTCATTACCTCTGATAAACACATCCTCGATTTACTGCGACGCTCTCCAGAAGTAGACGGTAATTGTGGTATTTGCTGCCATAGATTTTCCCATTGGTTACAGAAATCATCTACATCCCAGAATATTTGAGTGATATCGAGCCGAGATACAATGGTAGACATAGCCGAGACCTTGATTTTTCTTAGATATTTTTAGTCTCGGCATTTTTTTGTCACTTTTTCACAGATTCTCAATCAATCGTAGCGATCGCCTGAACAATACCCAATTGTGCAAATCTATATATGGCAAGCTTTTTTGGCTTTTTCTAACCGTCGAACTCACGTTAAAGATTTAGTAGGAGACATCCAAAAACTAAATTATCCATTTTTCAGAGCGAAGACCATAATTGTATTCTTCCTCTGCTTCCTCTGCTCAAGAACAGCTTGCCAAAGCGATTGATTATTTTTTTGGGAGTCCCTAGGGGTCTTAAACCGGCTTATTCATCCTACAGTCCTACAGTCAGAATCAATTCTGTTTTGATAACAAGTGATTACCTGCACTTGATATACAGCAGTTTGTAAGTTTCTAACTGAGATTTACACTAGCGGCTTCGCGTTTAGTCAATGGTTCGTCAGGAACCTGAAATTTCAAACAATATCTGGAGATTTCGACCAGTGCTGTCTTTGTACAAGTGTGTGAACTTGCCAATTTGAATTTGTTTGAGGATAATCTAAACGATAGTGTCCGCCTCGGCTTTCGGTTCTAAAAGCCGCACTTTTGAGAATTAAATCAGCTACATCTAATAAATTGCGAGTTTCTGCCCAAAGTCGCAATTGCCCTTCAACATCTGGTAGGTCAAAACTAGCTGGTTCTGTTGGACGTAAAGCTAGCAAGAATTGAGTTAAAGGTAAGGCGGCTAAATCCTGCTGCCAAGATTCTACAGTGGCGATCGCATTTGACAGTCCTGACTGTTCCCGACAAATACCAGCATTTTGCCACACTAAACGCGGTAACTTTTCCCTAATTATCTCTAGCTGTGCTTGCTGAGTCTGCCAATTGCTACTCTCAGGATTAAATTTCTGCAATGGTAGCCCTGGTGTTTCTAATGGCAATTCAATATCTGCCAACTCAATATTAGCCATCTGAGCGCCAAACACAATACATTCTAATAGCGAATTACTAGCAAGGCGATTTGCTCCATGTACTCCAGTACTAGCAGTTTCACCGACTGCATATAAACCAGGAATGTTAGTACGATTCATTAAATCTGCGACAATACCACCCATCCAGTAATGAGCAGCAGGGGCTACAGGAATTGGTTCACTAAAGACATCAATACCCCAATGCTGACAAACTTTGATGATGTTAGGAAAGCGGTGACGAATTTTGTCGTCGGGAATGGGGCGCATATCCAACCAAACATGAGCGGTGGATGGATCGGCGGTACGTTGTAAATGGCTAAAAATCGCTCTACTGACCACATCTCTTGGTGCAAGCTCACCAGCTGGGTGATAGTCAAAGGCAAAACGCCGCCCTTCATTATCGATTAGGTGTGCCCCTTCGCCGCGTACAGCTTCGCTAATTAGAAAGCGATCGGCACCAGGTTTGGTGAGAGCGGTGGGATGAAATTGGACAAATTCTAAATCGCGGAGGATAGCCCCAGCACGAGCAGCGATCGCTACCCCATCACCCGTACTCACAGCCGGGTTAGTGGTTTGGGCAAATACCTGACCCCCACCACCAGTTGCTAGTACTACAGCACCAGCTCTTATCCATGTGATTTCACCTTGATAAAACAAGCTAATTCCCTGACAGCGACCAGTTTGGGGTTCAATCCACAAACTCAAAGCCAAAGCTTGTTGGATGACTTGAATATTTTGGCGGCGGAGAACTTGGGTGGTGAGAGTGGTGGTAACTTCTCGTCCTGTGGTGTCAGCGGCGTGGAGAACACGGTTGCGAGAATGGGCTGCTTCTAAAGTTAAAGCCAAAGCTTGACCATGACGGTCAAAAGCTACTCCCAAGTTAACTAGAGACTGAATACAGTTAGGAGCAAGTTGGGCGAGAAATTCCACGGCGGCGCGATCGCATAAACCGGCACCTGCCTGGATTGTATCTTCAATGTGTAGCCTTGGAGAATCTTCTGGGGCAACTGCTGCGGCAATACCACCTTGTGCCCAATCACTTGCGGACAAAGCGACAGTTTCTTTGGTAATCAAGCCGACTCGCAAAGACTCTGGCAGACACAGCGCTGTGTAAAGTCCGGCAGCACCAGCGCCAACTACTAAAACATCAAATTGGGTAGGAATATCTATCTGAGGCAAGGTAAGGGGGGAGATGGGGGAGCAGGGGGAGCAGGGGGAGCAGGGGGAGCAGGGGAGATGAGGTAGTAAAGTCTACTTTGTCTCCCTTGTCTCTTTCATCCCCATCTGTAATAGAATATCCCACTCCTTAGAATCAGGAGTGGGCTGCTTTTGCTACATTCACTGCAACGTGCAGTTATCTGTAGATACCGTTGTTAAAACGATCGTCTCCCTCGTTGAAGGCAGGCTCTAGTTCTGTCACGGTGAAATTATCGAAGTTGGCTTGCAGAGTTTGTTTTTGGCTATCGCTCAATCCCGGAAGATCCAATACATCCTCTACATTCTTGTAGGGTGCATTCGTGATGATTTTCTTAGCTAGGGTGGGATAAAGCCCTGGAAACTGTTGAAAAGCTCGGACGTTGGTATTATTCAAATCAATTTTTTTACCAAATTCCGTTGCTAGCTTCTTGTCTGCCCGATTCTGCCGCTCAATTGCCAGAATTGGGACTTGGGGAAAAGCAAAACTGTTGAAACTAGCAGCTTGGGCTATCTGAGTTGTTCCCAGCCATCCCCAGCAACCAAGTAACAAACTAAACACTGTTAATAAACGCACCAATCCTTTCACGATTTTTTTACCTCTTTCCATCAAACAGAAATAAAAGTTTTCAGCTAACGGCTGTCATTGGTCATTTGTTAGAGGACAAAGGACAAAGGACAAAACCTAATAGCTCGATCAACACAGCAGTCATCAGAAACTAATATACAGCGTATTAATATCCACAATATTTACTGTTACTGGGTTTGACTGTAGTTTTGCGAATTATTTCCACTGGGAAGAGTGCTACATAGCGGTAACAGCGTTGCATTCATAGACTACGGTACATTCCCAGATGAACAAAATCTTTGCAGGTTGGTTGATTCTACTTCCCAACTAAACAGAAGATTCTGGGATGGACAATAGCGCCAACTCTCCCAAAGATGACTTGATTGTGATGAAGATTGTAATATTTCTTAATTAAAGAATCATTTACAGCATCATTATTGATGGGCTGTAGATTGTGTTGAGAAAAGTTTTGCTTTTAAGATTAAACAATTTTTAAGCTGCGATCGCAGCGAGTAAAAATAGGCTGTCTACCAAAATTGTGCTTAAAACTGCCCCACCAAACGCATACCAGTGTCTGTGGTTTTGACCTAAAGGTAAAATTCCCACTGTTAACAGCATTAGGGCGAGAACGATCGCCCAAGTTTCACCCCAAGGTGTTTGTACCTGTATCAAAGCATTTTGTAAAATTTGTGATGCACCATCTACATCCGATCTCATGATTTGCCGCCAATAGGGCATCAAATCTACAAGATAAAAATATACATCTGTTAAAACTGTACCGAGCAAAGAACCTAAATAAAACCAGCTACCCACCTTACCCCAATTCTTCGCCAAACACCAACAAGCAAACGGTAAGCCGATACACTCCACTGGTAAATGCCATACAGGTTCCCAACGTAACCAACCCCAGTAAATTGCTCCTGCTAACCAACTCCAGCTAAACCCTAAGAGCAAATCTCCCCAAACATAAGTTACGGGGCGTGACATCAATGTAAAACTTAACCACACCCAAAATGCTGTCAGCGCTAAACTCAGACTCGGTAGCGATCGCACTATTGGCGCTTCGACAAATACTGGTACTGATACTAAAAATACCGCCACCGCAAACACTAACCATGTTTGTCTAGAAGAGATTAAGGGCAGGGAAGCAGAGGAGGAGAGTGTAGATTCCAATTCTCTGATATCACTGTCCTTGGTATTAGATATATCCAACCCAGTATCAATAGAAGTGGTGTAGGAGGACAATGTATTATTTATCAAAGTTTTTAATATTTGTTACTAAACTTTATCTTATTTAAGATATCACACTTTCAAATCCCCCCCTGGGGCATTTTAATTTTACCTAGAATTTGCGTAGGTTATATGTCGCCCGGAAAAACCGATCGCAACAACGTAAAGTTGGATAATTCACAAAAGTATGTATCTTTAGGAGTTTGAAATTAATGGCGACAAATTGGTTATTCCCGCAACTGCTAGAGATGGGAGTATCGCATCTAGCTGTGGCTGCAAGTCCAGTCAACTTTGTACAGCAACTATTTCAGGCATTTATTCTCGGCATTGTCCAAGGAATCACAGAATTTCTGCCCATTAGCAGCACAGCCCATTTAGAAGTGTTCACCAAGGCTCTTCACTGGGAAGAATTGGGATCGAAAGCTTTTCTGGCTACAATTCAGTTTGGCAGTGTAATTGCAGTCTTAATTTATTTCTGGACAGATATTAACTTGATATTAACGGGAGGCTGGAAAGCTTTTCGTCAAAAAGACTGGCAACGAGAAGAATGGAAATTATTGGTGGGGATAGCAATCGGAACCTTACCTGCATTAGTAGGTGGATTTCTCCTGAAAAAAGCCCTCAACGATGAAAATTCAACAATTAATAGTATGACTACCATCGCGATCGCTTCAATCGTCATGGCGCTTTTATTGGGTGCAGCCGAAAAATTAGGTAGTCGCAAACGAGATTTTAACTCAGTCACAATAGTTGATGGATTGCTCATCGGTTTGGGGCAAATGCTCGCCTTAGCACCCGGTGTATCCCGTTCTGGCTCCACTTTAACAACGGCATTATTTCTAGGGCTAGAGAGGCAGACAGCAGCGAGATTTTCCTTTTTGTTAGGAATTCCCACCTTAACAATTGCTACTTTATATGAATTTTTTAAAGAGGCACTGGGAAAAATTGACCTAATAGTGGTATTAGTAGGAACCTTATCAGCATTTGTATTTTCTTATATTTCCATCGCCTGGTTATTGCGATATCTTCAAACCAAGAATACTTGGATATTTGTTTGGTATCGCTTGGCATTTGGGACAGTAATCTTGGGCGCCATCGCCAAAGGATTTTTGCACAATAGTTAATAGTCATTGGTCATTGGTCATTTGTCCAATGCCCCATGCCAAATACCCTATACCCTATACCCAATGCCCAATGCCCATGACTACCATTAATCCTGCCCGAATTACTAGAGTATTACCTGATTCCATAGCCGCAGAGATTGGCTTTGAGGCAGGGGATGCGATCGTTGCTATCAACGGTACACATCCCCGTGATTTAATTGATTATCAGTTTTTGTGTGCTGATGAAGTCTTGGAACTCGAAGTTTTAGATGCTGCTGGTAAAACTCATAACCTGGAAATCGAAAAAGATTACGACGAAGACTTAGGGCTAGAATTTGAAACTGCTCTATTTGATGGCTTAATTCAGTGCAATAACCGCTGTCCGTTTTGCTTTATCGACCAACAGCCACCAGGTAAGCGCACTAGCTTGTATTTGAAAGACGATGATTATCGTCTGAGCTTTTTGTACGGCTCCTATTTAACCCTCACCAATCTATCAGAAAAAGAATGGCGGCGCATTGAACAAATGCGCCTGTCTCCCTTGTATGTTTCCGTTCATGCAACGGAGGCTGAAGTGAGAATTAGACTGCTAAAAAATCAGCGTGCGGGACAAATTTTGCAACAACTGAAGTGGTTTCAAGAAAGGCGATTGCAAATTCATGCTCAAGTGGTTGTTTGTCCTGGCATAAACGATGGCGAACATTTAGAACAAACCCTCAAAGATTTAGCGTCCTTTCATACTGGTGAAGTGCCAACGGTGGCGTCAGTAGCAGTTGTACCAGTCGGGTTGACACGGTTTCGTCCCCAAGAAGATGAACTCATACCTGTAACTAGGGAAAAAGCCCAAGAAGTAATTTCTCAAGTCAAAATACTTTCGCAGCAATTTCGCCAAAAATTCGCCTCTAGCGTTACTTGGTTAGCCGATGAGTGGTTTTTGATTGCAGGTGAAGAATTACCAAGCGAATCGGAATATGAAGAATATCCCCAAATTGATAACGGTGTTGGTTCAATTCAATTATTTATCAAACAATTTTCCACTGCCGCGGCAGAATTATTACCAGCAAAAGTTTATCCTCAGAGAAAATTTACTTGGGTAGTAGGCAATGCTGTGGAAAAAGCATTTCAACCGATTTTGAAACGCTTAAATTTGGTTGAAGGTTTAGAAGTAAATATGCGTGCTTTATCTAGTGATTACTGGGGACAGGAGATTAGTGTAACTGGATTACTAACTGGTCATGACTTGCTTTTAAACTTAGCAGAAGAAGATTTGGGCGATGGTATTTTGCTACCAAATGTTATGTTGAAACATAGTGAATTAGTATTTTTAGATGATATCAGTATTCAAGAATTAGCTAGCAAGTTAAAAACAAATATCTTACCAGTGGCAGGAGTTGAAGATTTAATTAACACCTGTATTAGTTAACTAATTTTTGTTAATTATTAGAGTTGATGAAGAAGGTTTCGGGGAAGGAAAAAAGGTAAAATAGTCCTTGTTTTCCAAGTTTAATTTATAAAAAAATTTGGTATTCTAGGGTGTGTAGCTTTGAGAGTACGGAATCAAATCCTTATAAAGGCTGTGTTACGCTGTCGCTAACACACCCTGTATGTCTTTTCAAAAATCAAATAGGAACCCTATAATTCAATACAGTTCAGATAAGACCAAAAGACTTGTAGAGATGACGATTTATCGCGTCTTGTAGAAACTGCTTCGATAATCGCTAGACGCGTATAAGCCATAAATCGAATGAGCCAGGTTGTGTGACAATAGGCGATTGACTGCGGTGCGATCGCTGTAGAAAAATTCTAAATATTCAGTGGACGAGATTTTCTGGTTTCTGGCGATCGAAGGAAGCCGAATTTGGTCAAGTCTCCCAAATACCATAGTATGATAGGGATCTGAAGTTGTCTCCTGGCGCATAACCTAGCGATTTAGATCGCCAAAGCTCATGATACAAGGAGCTATGCAAGGGTAAAATTTTAGGCGCTGACGAGCGGATAAGGTTTCATCCCGTAAAAAATCAAAAAATGGCAGGTGGCTGTACTCTTTTTTGAAGTTTAAAATGATAATCGTATATGAGAGAGAAGAGGTGAGCGTCGCTTACCTCTTCTCCCTTTTTGATTATTTTTTTCAGTCTTTGACAACTTATTCCGACAGTTTATTCCAGCCTATGGAATTAAGCTAGTGCGTAAGTTTGATGAATAATTAATTAGACGAATTGATTTTAGTATTTTAAGCTCTAGCTAATATAATTATCAAATTTATTTTGGTTGTTAAAAATTGAATTAAACGCAGAATGTAATGCCAAAAATTTATGTCAAATCGCCTCTGATAATTTGAGTATCGATCTTGGCATTTTTTATCGATTTTGATACGCTATATTAGTTAAGTTCATTCAGTAAGTACCTTGACGACTAGTTTATTACTTACTAATGAATTATGACTAATAATTCAATTAATTAATAATTAAGTAAATAAGGAGTGACTGGTGAAGAATCAAGAAAAACGAAAAGATGTCAGATTAAAAAATAAAGAAACTAAAAAAATATTTATTTTAGGTTTTGAAATTTTACTTTTAAATTTATTTAGTATTTTGCCAGTAACTGCGGCAACTGAAGAACCTGTATTGAGCGTAGTCCATAGTGAAGAAAATGCTAATCAATGGACAGGGATAAGCGATCGCCTACAGACAATGGGGGGGAAATATTGTGTAGTTTCCCTAAGTAATATCAGGAGTATGGCAGATTGGGGCGATCGCCGGATCTTATTTTTGCCAAATGTTGAGACATTAACTCCAACCCAAGTCATCGCCCTAGAAGAATGGATGAGTAAGGGAGGGCGTTTAATTGCCAGTGGTCCTGTAGGTAGTTTGTCGGCACCAGGAGTTCGCCAGTTATTGCGATCGCTCTTAGGAGGTTATTGGGGATTCAGCCTTAGTGACACACAAGAAATCAAACCTGCAAAAACCAAAATCCCAGGATGGGCAAACGAAACTGCACTCTTTGGCAAAGTGCGTGGCGGTGTTGTGATTCCTAATGATATGGGCGCCCAATCTATTGCCATTTGGAATTCCAAAGATAATCCAGCCGCAGTAATCACAACCGAACGTTCGACATTTTTGGGCTGGCGTTGGGGAACAGATACAGCCTCCACAGCAGAGTTAGATAGCGCTTGGTTAAAAGCTGCTGTCAATTACTATTTGACAGCACCAGCACCATCCAATCGGATGAAAAAAATAGAAGGAGCTTCCTCAAGTTGCTCTACGACTGTAGCGACGACGGTAGGGAACTTAGGGACACGGGGGGGCGAAGTTCCCCGCGTCACTGCGTCACCCCCTCCCCGCATTACCCCATCCCCTACTCCTCCAAAAACTGCCACAGTTCCCCAACCGAGGCCGCTTCCCATAGTCAAACCGCCAAGTTCCCAGGAGGCTATCGATCAATTGGAAGAAGCGGTGCGTCTAGATGTTGTCCCCAACTCCAATGAGCCGATAAATGAAAACGAAGCGATCGCCCTCCAACAAGAGTTAGAAAATCTCATTGGTCGGGTGGAAAGCGCACAGTTAGCAGTCTCAGCCAATGCTGTTAATCCTAGTGAAGCTATATCTGATAATAAGCAGTCCTCTGGATATGCGTTGACTGTAGATGTAGAATCTGTCAAGCAGGAGACGCAATTGGCCTCAAGCAGACCAGGGGCACTAATCAAGACCAAAGAACAAGCCTTGGCACAGGCGAAAGTGATTGCCAAAAATTTATCTAATTTGATTGCCCAAAAAAACTACGCACTGGCTCGTCAGCAGTGGCTAGTTGCTAAGAGAATTTTGTGGCAGCAATTCCCTGTGGATCAAAGGCTAGCCCAGCCAGAAATTCGGGCTGTTTGGTTAGACCGAGGGACGATTGTTCGTGCCGGTAGCAAAGCGGGACTAGCCAAGGTTTTTGACCGACTAGCAGAAACCGGAATTAACACCGTCTTTTTTGAAACTGTCAATGCTGGCTATACAATTTATCCGAGCCAAGTTGCCAAAGAACAAAACCCATTAATTCACGGTTGGGACCCCCTAGCAGATGCAGTTACACTAGCCCATGAACGAGACATGGAATTACACGCTTGGGTTTGGACTTTTGCGGCTGGTAACCAACGTCACAATGAAATTATCAACGTTAATCCTGATTACCCAGGGCCAGTACTGGCTGCTCATCCCGATTGGGCAAACTACGATAACCTTGGTAACATGATTCCCGTTGGGCAGACTAAGCCATTCTTCGACCCAGCTAACCCGGAAGTGCGGCAGTATTTGCTGAAGCTGTACAAAGAAATCGTCACTCAGTATGATGTAGATGGTTTACAACTAGATTACATTCGTTACCCTTTCCAAGACCCACTTGCAGGTCGAACCTACGGTTATGGTAAAGCTGCAAGAGCGCAGTTTCAGCAACTTACTGGTGTAGATCCAGTAAATATTTCTCCCAGCCAACCAGAACTGTGGCAAAAATGGACAGCATTTCGCACCGAACAAGTTGATAGCTTTGTTGCCCAAGTATCAAAGGAATTGCGACAAAAGCGAGCCAACTTGATTTTGTCAGTTGCAGTCTTTCCTTTGCCGCAAATCGAGCGAATTGAAAAAATTCAACAAAACTGGGAAATTTGGGCAAGGCGGGGGGATATAGATTTAATCGTTCCCATGACCTATGCTTTAGATACTTCGCGGTTTCAACGACTGGCTCAACCGTGGATTGCTTCTAAACAATTAGGAGCCACTTTGTTAGTGCCAGGAATTCGCTTACTTTCTTTGCCAACAATCGGAACATTTGACCAACTCCAGTTGGTGAGGGATTTGCCAGTTAGCGGTTATGCACTCTTTGCGGCAGAGAACTTTAACAACGAGTTAGAAAAACTCTTTATTAGTACCCAAGGTAGAGTTCAATCCAGAACACGCGAACCTATTCCTCACCGCCAACCTTTTCAAACTGCTGCAATTCGTTACAGCGCACTGCAACGGGAATGGAAATTTGTTTTGCAAAATGACCAAATGCCAATGCCTGCTAAAACAATTTCAGATTTTAACAACCAGGCAGAAGTTTTACGCATTGCTTTAAATCAGCTTTCCACTGCGCCTTCTAGCAGTAAGTTACTAGTAGCAAAGGCTTCGCTGACTCGCTTCCAGTCTCAATTTCGGGTATTGATGAAGCAAGAGTTGAAATCAAATTCCTATCAGGTCAAAGTCTGGGAAAATCGGCTTGCAACTATAGAAAGGCTATTGCGTTACGGTGAACGGCGGGTGCCGTTGCGTTAGTTGGGCATTAGGAGTGTAGGAGGGGTGAAAAGATGGGGTGGTGGGGTGAAATTCTCTTCCCATACTTAGGCTTTGCGGTAGTTGAATCTCGACTTCTCCTAACGGAGACGCTACGCGAACGCTCGATTTCCGCGTAGTCGAAACTCAGTACAAGTCTCCCCAATGCCCCATACCGATTTCCAACTAACTGCCTATAAACCGCTTTGTATTTCTTAACACTAGTTTTACAGTGTTTACACTTCAAAAATTACTAACTTTTTAGCGGCAAAATATTAGAAAATGCTTAAGTGAGGAGCTTTCGATAACTTTCGTTTGATAATAGCTATAGTAATAATCTATGCAAGCTTTATCTCCGTTTCTCGGGCTAGAAAGCTTAGAGTCAATAATCGACTGTTCGCCGTTGATGGTTGTGCCGGAAACACCACTATCAGATGCGATCGCTCTGATGGCAACACAGAGCAAAGATGTCTTGGTAGGGTCTTCTTCGCACTTAGTCGGCTGCTTTACAAAGCGTGATATTGTAGATCTTATAGCTTCAGGGACTGATTTGAGAACAGCTAAAATTTCTGAGGTTATGCATACCTCGGTCAAGACATTGAAGGTCTCAGAATTTCCGGAAATGACCTGTAACTTGTCACTATTGTGCCAGCAGCATTTGGATTTACTGCCAGTTGTAGATAATCAAGGTCAAGTTATCGGTGTAATCACTCCTGAGAGTATTTGTCAAGCGCTGGCACAAGAAATAGAGACAACTACAAATAACTACGAAGAAACTGAAGAAAAACGTGGCAATTTTGTAGGTTATATTGACTCCTATTTAGATATCACCGAATCCAAGCAAGCTTTTGAAGTATTGCCGGAAAATGGTACTCAAAAAAGATTGACTTTAGTACCGACTCACACAATCTATTGGGAGCAGAATCTCAATCAAGACCTGATGTTATTCTTGAGTATACTGGGTGAGCCAGGAGAAACTCAAGAAATATCTTACAGCAAATTTTTGGAGTTAGTACATCCAGGCGATCGGGAAAAATTTGCTTCTACCTATTCTGAGGCGATCGCTAATAGTAGTTCTTTTGAGATAGAACATAGAATTTTCCTTGAGGGGCGATGCTCTGAGTACAAATGGTTACTAACACGCGCTATAGTACGTAAAGACACGACAGGCAAACCAGCCCGCCTCATTGGAGTTTCTGTGGATATTACCTCCTGTGTACAGGCAAAAGAGGAACAACTGCGGCTATTGCAGCAAATAATGGATACTATCCCCCAGTGCGTTTTCTGGAAAGATAGAAACTCTGTCTTATTGGGTTGTAATCGTAAGTTTATCAAAATAGCTGGTTTTGACCAAGCAAAAAATGAGGCATCCAACCATAGTGAATCACGGTTCCGCAATTTAGTTGAAGTCAGTAGCGATTGGGTATGGGAAGTTGATGAAAATACAGTCTATACCTATGTCAGTCCGAAAATACGTGACATTTTGGGTTATGAACCAACAGAAGTTTTGGGTAAAACCCCTTTTGAATTTATGTCAGCTGCAGAAGCGAAACGTGTAATTAAAATTTTTGCCCCAATCGCTGCTGCACAACAACCATTTAAATGTCTTGAAAGTATTAATATTCACCAAGATGGTCATCTAGTGGTTCTCGAAACAAGCGGAGTTCCAATCTTCGATGATAAGGGTCAATTCCGTGGTTATCGCGGTATAGATCGGGATATTACAGGGCGTAAACAGACAGAAACGGCACTACTTGTCAGCCAACAAAAGCTGCAATATTTACTTTCTTCTAGTCCAGCTATCATCTATACCTGTAATATTTCTGGAGACTTCAACACAACATTTGTTAGCGAAAATGTCGTTAGTATGACAGGCTATAAAGCCGAAAAATTTATCGAAAATTCTAATTTTTGGGCTAGTCATATTCATCCAGAAGATATAACGCAAGTATTTGCCGAAATCTCAAATATATTAACACAGGGTTACTATACAATAGAGTACCGATTTTTACATCAAGACGGTATCTATCGTTGGATATACGATCAAGGTAAGATAGTCCGAGATCAAAGTGGGAATCCTGTAGAAATAGTCGGTTACTGGGCAAACATCACAGAACGCAAGCACTTAGAACAAGAACTGAGAGTAGCACTAGAAAAAGAAAAACAACTCAGCGAACTTAAATCTCGCTTTGTCTCAATGACTTCTCATGAATTTCGTACACCATTGAGTACTATTCTTTCTTCTTGTGAGTTACTGGAACACTACCGTCACAAATGGACAGAAGAAAAACAACTAACTCATTTACATCGTATTCAAACGGCTGTCAAGCGAATGACTGAAATGTTGAATGATGTATTAGTTATTGGCAAAGCGGGAACTGGTAAATTAAATTATAGACCAACATCCTTTGATTTAGTCAAATTCTGCGAACAATTGCTGGACGAAATACAGATGAATCTCAACAATCAGCGCTTGATTTCTTTCACCAGTCAGTACGAATTTGTATCCTGCTGTATGGATGAAAAATTGTTGGGACATATTCTAAATAACTTACTATCAAATGCTATTAAATATTCCCCAGATGATAGCATTATCAAATTTAGTCTCAGTTGCAAAAATGGACAAGCAATATTTGAAATTCAAGATTGGGGAATTGGCATTCCACAGGAAGATTTACCATACCTATTTGAATCCTTTCATCGCGCTAGTAATGTCGGCAATATACTAGGCACTGGATTAGGAATGTCAATTGTCAAAAAGTGTGTAGATATTCATAAAGGAGAAATATTTGTCAAAAGTACGGTGGGATTAGGCACGAGTTTTACTGTAATTTTATCATTAAATAATAAAATATAAATTGGGATTAACTATGGCAAAAATTTTAATAATCGAAGATGAAGAATCAGTCAGGGAAAACCTTTTAGATTTACTACAAGCTGAAGATTTTGAAACTATTTCTGCGGCTAATGGCAGAATTGGGGTACACTTGGCTATTTCCGAAGTTCCCGATTTAATTTTGTGTGATATGATGATGCCAGAAATTGATGGTTATGGCGTGCTAACAGCATTACGCCAAGATCCAACGACGGCAACAATTCCCTTCATTTTTCTAACAGCTAAATCTACCAAATCTGACTTCCGTCAAGGTATGAATATGGGTGCAGATGACTACGTAACTAAGCCATTCACTCGGGCTGAGTTATTAAGTGCCATCATGAACAGGTTGGAAAAGTATGCTACTTTAAAAAGGCATTTATCTCCCCAGAGTACAATTCATCATTTTTCTCCGAAAATGCAGTTGTTAGAAATTAGCTTGCATCGGGCAATCAAACAACATAATTTTCAGGAGTTTGAGATTTATTATCAACCAATAGTCGATATTGCTTCTGGTAAAATAGTAGCTGCTGAAAGTTTATTGCGCTGGCATAGTCCAGAATTAGGAATAATTTACCCAACAGAATTTATTCCCTTAGCAGAATCTACAGGTTTAATTGTTCCTATCGGTAAATGGGTATTAAAAAAAGTCTGTCAGCAAATTAAAATCTGGCGCGATGTGGGGATTAATTCATTAATTATTGCTGTAAATTTATCGGTAATTGAATTTAATCAACCAGATTTTTTTCAGAGAATATTGAATTTTATAGAAACTAATAATTTACAAGCAAATTGCCTAGAATTAGAACTGACTGAAAGTATGATTATGCAAGATGTTAATAATGCGATCGCTACTATGAGCAAATTGCAATCTTTGGGTGTGAAAATAGCGATCGATGATTTTGGTACAGGCTACTCTTCTTTAATTTATCTGAAAAATTTACCAATTAATACTTTAAAAATAGACCGTTATTTTATTCATAATGTTGCTCATGATTTCCAAAAGTCAGCGATTACCAAAGCATTAATTCAAATGGCTCATAATCTAAACCTAGATGTAATTGCTGAAGGGGTAGAAACAGAAGCAGAATTAGCTTTTTTACGCCAACACAACTGTAATTCTATGCAAGGTTTTCTCTTTAGTCGTCCATTGCCAGCAGCCGAATTTGAAAATTTTTTGTTGACTAATAAATGTTTATATGTTTAGGGAATTGGGCATTGGGCAGAGATGAGAATGACAAATGACAAAAATCGGACTTTAGGCTGGCGACAATTATTAAGCCTCAAGTCTAGAGTATAAAAATTGTGTATAGTATCTACTACCATGAAAATTTCTGCGCGTTTCTTGTTGCCAGTCTTTTTGCTAACCTTGGTAGCAGCGTGTAATCAGACTCGCGCCTCCTCAGATAATCCCCCACCGCAAACATCTTTACCTTCTGCCGAATTAGCACAGAATCTTACAGAGTCGAAAAATCTCATTCGCACTGAAGCATTTTCACCTAAACCTATCCGAGTCACTCTCAAGAGCTTACCAGCACCCTTCGCAACAGAAAGTGCCTCTAAGCGACCCGAAGTTGTGCCGATTCCGGAAAACCCGGTACTGCGCGTACCACCAGGCTTTACTGTTAACGTCTTTGCTAAAGATTTAAATGCCCCACGCTGGCTAGCTTTAACCCCCAGTGGTGATGTACTGGTGACTGAAACCGGGCAAAATCGCATTCGTCTGTTGCGCGATCGCAACGGGGATGGTGTCGCTGATGTTCGAGAAACCTTTGCTACTAGGGACAACGGACTCAATCGACCTTTCGGAATGGCTTTTGCAGGTGATTCCTTCTTTCTGGGGAACACAGATGCTGTATTGCGTTTTCCCTATACTCAAGGTGAAAACAAAATTACAGGTAAGGGACAAAAAATTGCTGATTTGCCGGCTCAAGGTTATAACAATCATTGGACACGCAATGTTGTTGTCTCACCCGATGGCCATAAATTATATGTTTCAATTGGTTCGGGAACCAATGTGGATGAAGAACCCCTACCACGGGCTTCAATACAGGTGATGAATTTGGATGGTTCCCAACAACAGACCTTTGCTTCAGGTTTGCGTAACCCTGTTGGTCTGGACTTTCATCCTGTAACTAAGGAACTTTACGCTACTGTTAACGAACGGGATGGAATTGGCGATGATTTGGTGCCAGATTATTTGACACGTATCCAGCAAGGAGAATTCTACGGTTGGCCTTATGCTTATCTGACGCCAAATAACCTCGATCCGCGTCAAAAGATAAACGATCAAAGCAAACGCCCCGATTTAGCAGCCCGTACCCGGACGCCCGATGTGTTGTTTCAGGCGCACTCAGCGGCATTGGGTTTGCAGTTTTATGATGGTAAAACCTTTCCCCAAAAATATCATAACGGTGCATTTGCTGCTTTTCGTGGTTCTTGGAATCGCGATCGCGGCACTGGTTACAAAATTGTATTTGTTCCCTTTGATGCTAAAGGGCGATCGCCAGGCTACTATGAAGACTTTCTCACCGGATTTTTGCTCAATCCCTCTGTACCAAGCACTTGGGGACGACCTGTGGGTTTACTCGTCTTACCAGATGGCAGTCTACTAGTAACAGAAGAAGCCAATAATCGAATTTATCGGATTCAGTATACGGGAAGTAAATAATAAGCAAGGATTAATCTAGTAAGCTGATGCGCGTCTAAAGTATATAAACACTCTTGATGGTCATTGACTGTTAAGTGTTGACTGTTGACAGGTTTTCAGTCATCAGTCATCAGGTCAATGTACAAATTAAATGCATAACAGCTTAGTCTGTCAATAAATAATTGATGGATAAATTCATTGTAGAGACGGCGATTTATCGCGTCTCTCTAACCGTCAAATTCATTCTGATAGGTAATAGTGGTCAGATCCCCGACTTCTTAAAGAAGTCGGGGATCTTGCAGCCACGTAAAATTAATGAGACAGACCACTAGTATGCAAGCATAAAGAAATTTCCCAGAGAAGACGTGATGCTTGCTGGAAATTAGTGCATAACCTGACAAATCGGTTTGATGCTAGATTACTGAAAAATAGTGATAGTTATCTGGTTGAGAAATTAATTATGACTCTGAACGAAAATAATACTCAGTCAAATATTAATGAATTGTCTTCGCATTCCGGTACACGATACTGGGGTAATGTGGAGGTGATTGAGGAAGGACAAACCTATAGAATTAGTCGTGTTGAAATCAAACCCAGGCACGGCATTAAACCACAAATCCATTATCATCGCAATGAACACTGGGTTGTAGTCTCAGGTGTAGCAAAAGTCACTTGTGGAGAAGAAGAAATACTACTAAATCGCAACCAGTCAACTTATGTTCCCGCCGCAACACTCCATAAAGTAGAAAATCCCGGTCATATTCCCTTAGTGATTCTGGAAATTCAAAATGGCGAGTATTTGGGTGAGGACGACATAGAACGTCCCTATGACTTAAATTTGATCAAGTCTGTAGGTGATAGTGAGTAGGGGATGAGGGGGCACAGGGGCAGGGTAAGAGGCATACATATCAACTTAACATCAAAGTTATGTCCAGCAAGGAACTGAAGTTCCTTGCTAATAACAAAAGTCTTCTTTTAATGACTATAATATCCCCAAAAATCTCTAGTCATCAAAAGAAGACTTTAACTCAAAGCCAAAGAACTTTAGTTGAAGGTGGCTTTCGCACGTTGCTTTTTGCGATCGCTGCATATACACTTTGTTTTAATCGCTCAATCGTTTGCTTTTGCGCCTCGACAACTGCTTTTGGTGCCGCTTTGAAAATTATCTAGAATAGAACGGCTCCAAAAATGGGCTTCTTGTGGTAGTAAAACCACCTGTTGCCGCAAACATTCTAATGTAATTGTCCTGCTGTCAAGTCCTTGTTGCATGGTACTCCAGCCCAAGTTAGCCAGGTGACCAAAACTCCCTTGATATTCTTCCCAAGCTTGGGCTGTAGCTTGAGTTTTTAACTTAGAAGTCAGCACTTTTAACTCAGCACTCTTCATTTATACTCTTGCAAAGCCCCTAATTTGCGAATTCCTGGCCAAATCATCGCTGTAGCAATCACCACCGCAATTGTACCAATTCCACCACCGACAACGGAAATTACTGGGCCAAACAACGCAGCAGTCAAGCCTGATTCAAATCCCCCCAATTCATTTGAAGCACTAATAAATACGCTATTGATCGCAGCAACTCGACCACGCAAATGATCGGGGGTTCTAATTTGAACTAATGTATGGCGAATCACAACGCTAATACTATCTAGTGCGCCACCAAGTGTCAGCATCAACATAGACAGCCAAAATGAACGAGAAAGTCCAAAGATAATTGTGACAACACCAAAGCCAACTACTGACCACAATAAGGCAGGACCCGCTTTGCGTAAAGGTGGTAAATAAGCCAAGCTAATTGCCATAGTCAAAGCACCTATGGAGTGGGCTGCTTGTAAATATCCCAACTCAACTGGACCGACATGTAAAATATCTTTGGCAAAAATCGGTAATAAAGCGATCGCCCCACCCAACAATACAGCAAACATATCCAATGTAATTGCTGCTAAAATTAATTGATTTTGCCAGACAAATTTAGCACCAGCTGATAGCGCTTTCAGTGATATTGGTTCGGTGTTGCGGATGACTTTTTGCTCTTTGATTGCCAGGGTTAAAATAAAACACAGCAACGCCGCAATCGCTGCTACGACATAAACTCCTGTAGCACTTCCCAGCAGCGCAATTCCAAATCCTCCCAAGGCTGGGCCGATGACTGCGGCTAACTGAAAACTACTACTATTCCAAGTGGCTGCATTGGTAAAAGCACTCACAGGTATCAACTGCCACATTAGCGCATCACCGGCAGGTTTGAGGAATGCCCTAGCGATTCCTGTGAATACCAAGCAAGCGTAAATCAGAAAAACTGCGCCCTGAGTATAGGAAAGTACTGCTAAAGCCAGGGAACAAAGAGCGAGCAACATTACCGACAGTAATATGGTAAGTTTGCGATCGCGGCGATCGGCGACATCTCCGGTAATTAAGGTGAGAGCAATAATTGGCACGACTTGCGCCAGCCCCACGCCACCTAAAAGCATCGCTGAGCCAGTACGCTCATAGAGTTCCCAGCCAATGGCTACAGTTTGCATTTGCGACCCCACGAAAAGCAGTAGGCGTCCAATGGTAAATAGCCGATAGTCCCGAATTCTCAGAACTGCAAAGGGATCGTGCTGTGCAACCTCAGAATTATGGCGATTTGAATTCTGTTTGCTCGAAGACATTTTTTAGTAGAGTTAAGCCTTCTTCAATGTTGGAAATTTGCTCTTCTGTAAGACCTTTGAGCAAATCGGTAATATGAGTCCGAGTTTGATCTTGGGATTGCTTCAGTTGGCGCTTTCCCTCCTCTGTGAGATTGAGCAGCACCCGCCGCCGCTCTTGAGGATGAGCGATGCGTTCCACAAAATCGCGTTGTACTAGGCGTTCTATGGTTGCTGAGGCTGTGGCAGAGGTGACGCCTAAATGCTCTGCCAAGTCAGATAAGGAAGCACCAGGGTTACGATTAATAAATGCTAGCGATCGCAACTGAGGTATAGATAAAAAAGCGGCACTGTGGGCGCGCATATCCGCTCGGATAAACCGCATCACTAATGGAACTGTTTCCATTACTCTGGCGGCACATTCTTCGGAAGTTGTACCTTGATTAGGTTTATCCAAGGTCATGGGATTGTTGTTCTCCTGATTACATCGCCACCCGTGGATAAAGTTTTCCACCTATGATGGCTAAGATTATTAATGTTAACAAGAGAATTGTACAATCCAGACCAAAGCCATAGATGCTAATGCCGTTCAGCAGCATGGTACCGCGTAAGCCATCAACTTCATAAGTCAAAGGATTTAAATGGGAAATGAATTTTAACCAATCAGGCATCAGTGAGATGGGATAAATGGCATTGCTGGCAAAAAATAACGGCATGGTTAACAATTGCCCAATACCAGTCATCCGTTCTCGCGTTTTCACCAAACAGCCAATAATTAAGGAAAAAAGACAAAAGCAAGCCGCCGATAGCATGACCAACACTAGCACTTGGAAAATCGCTAGGGGATGCAGATTCAGTTTGACGCCTAATAAAAATGCTAATCCGTAAATGACTACTACCTGTGATAGGCATCGCACTCCACACGCCAGTGCTTTGCCCAACACCATCGCTACACGGGGTGTAGGACTAGCTAAAAATTTATGTACAATTCCTAAATCTCGCTCCCAAATCAGCGTCATCCCACCAGTGAAGATTGCCACAAATAGAACGCTTTGAGCCAGAATACCAGCAGAGATGAAGTCCAAATAAGGTAAGTTTCCTGTGGGAATGGCGCGAGTGCGGGAGAAAACTTGCCCAAAGATGAGCAGCCATAAAGCTGGTTGCACAGCTCGAACTACTAAATCAGTGGGATCGTGGCGTAGTTTACGGACTTCCAATTCGGCGATCGCTACAGTTTTTGTAACTAGTTCACCAATTGCAGAGATAAAATTAGTTCGGCGAGTCGGTTGGAACTTAACCCAACCGTTGAGCGGTGCGTCTGGTTCTTGCTGTGTCACGGTAGTTGACTCCTGATGTTAATTGGTCGCCTGTGTAGTGAATAAAGACATCATCTAAAGTTGCGTTAGGTTTACCCAGAGAGGCTTTTAATTCACTCGGTACGCCTGTGGTAACAACTTCACCTCGTTGCATAATCACCACGCGATCGCATAGACTATCCGCTTCTTCTAAAAAGTGGGTTGTTAAAAATATCGTTGTGCCGTAATCTGCACAGAGTTGTTCCACAAGTTGCCATACTTGAGTCCGGGCAATGGGATCTAGTCCCACAGTCGGCTCATCTAGAAATAAAATTTGGGGTTGATGCAAAATCGATTGAGCAATTTCCAGCTTGCGGATCATGCCACCAGAGTAGGTTCTGACTAAGCGCTTGGCAGCATCTTGCAAACCCATATATTCTAGAATTTCATAGATACAGCGATCGCGTCTTTTGGCAGGTATTTCATACAACTTGGCGAAGATTAACAGATTTTCATAACCTGTCAGACTACCATCAGCAGATAATGCCTGGGGCACATAGCCGATCGCCCGTCTCACAGCGTTAGATTGACGAGTCACGTCATAGCCAGCCAGAGTTGCTCTCCCTGCACTGATAGGCAGTAAAGTTGTCAACATTTTTATAACTGTACTTTTCCCTGCCCCATTCGGCCCCAGCAGCCCAAATACTTCACCTTGTTCTACAGATATATTCAGGTTATTAACGGCGGTTAACTTCCCAAAACGGCGCGTCAGTCCTTGAGTTGACAAAATCAGTGATTTTGGTTCCCTAGGAGGTAGCGATCGATTGATTTTTCCCGTCAGTATTGTCACAAGTTTTGATGCACCTAATTTAGTTAGAAAAACTAACTATTAGTTTCCCAATATATTCCGCTGAAGTCAATAGTTCGCTGAGAGGAAAAATGGGAAGATGAGGGAGCAGTGAGGAATTTATAGTAACTTCGCAATCCCCAATACTTCTCTACGAGAGGCTGCGCCAAAGGCTTTGCGGTAGTTGAATCTCGACTCACTTCGACACCGGTCAGTGCAAGTCGCTCGATTTGAGCGTAGTCGAAACTCAGTACAAGTCCCCATTACCCCTTATCCCCAGAGGAGACCCCACCTTCCCCAATCCCTAACCCTAAAGCATTGGTCGTTTACTTTCGAGGACTTCTGTTGCTACCTTTGCAGAAAGAGGTTGATAAAATAGATAGCCTTGTACATCGTCACACTTAATAGATCTCAAAAACTCTAATTCCTCTTCTTTTTCTACACCTTCAGCTGTTAGCCTCAATCCCAAACTCCGCCCCAAGGTAACTATAGCTTTGATAATATGAGCTACTTTGACATCGTGTGTTAAATCTTCGATAAAAGACTTATCAATTTTCAAATTGTGCAGTGGCAAAAGCTGTAGGCGCGAGAGTGAAGAATGACCTGTGCCAAAGTCATCAATGGAGAGGTGAACGCCCATTTGCTGTAAATTTTGTAATAGGCCTCGGGTAAATTCTAAATCCTCAATGGCTGTGGTTTCAGTAATTTCTAACTCTAAAAAGTGTGCTTCCAGACCCGTTTGTTGTAAGATTTGGGTTACAGTCTCTACCAACTTTGGTTGACGAAACTGTTTGAGAGAAAGATTAACAGCGATCATCAGAGGTGCTAATCCTGCATCTTGCCAGACTTTATTTTGTCTACAGGCTGTCCGGAGTACCCATTCACCGATAGGGATAATTAAGCCACTTTGTTCGGCAAGGGGAATGAAAACATTCGGCGCGATCAACCCCATTTCTGGATGCTGCCAACGCAACAAAGCCTCCATACCAGTAATTTCTCCTGTGGCAATGTTCACACGAGGTTGATAGTAAACAGAAAATTCTTTGCGTTCTAGGGCATAACGCAAACTTTTCTCTAAAGTTAGGAGTTCAGGATTCTGGTTGTTTAGGGAAGCAGTGTAAAATTGATAGTTATTTCGTCCTCTATCTTTGGCATGGTACAAAGCAGCATCAGCGTGCTGGATTAGTGTTTCGGCGTCAGCACTGTCGCCATCGAGCAAGGCAATACCAAGGCTAGCGCTGATATAA
This sequence comes from Nostoc sp. C117, assembly GCF_043099735.1. NCBI lineage: Bacteria > Bacillati > Cyanobacteriota > Cyanophyceae > Nostocales > Nostocaceae > Nostoc > Nostoc sp. C117. The sequence continues at coordinate 3,611,164 of NZ_CP170991.1, read as the reverse complement.
AGTTCATGCCCTTGGAGATGGAAGGCTTCTTCTAAGGTTTGTAAGATTCTCTGCGCCACTTGAGTTACTTCTTCGAGGTTACTCGTTCGAGGAAGTAAAATAGTGAACTCATCGCCTCCCCAACGAGCTACGGTGTCTCCGCTTCTAAGTGAATCTTTTAATCTTTGAGCAACGTTTTGTAATAACTTGTCTCCCAGGGTGTGCCCCAAAGTGTCATTGATTACCTTGAAGCGATCCAAGTCGAGGAAGATCACAGCTAAAGTTTCTCCATTCCGAGTTGCGTTGGGTAAGGTTTTGCCAAGCATCTCGTGAAATAGTAAGCGATTGGGTAACCCTGTCAGCATGTCATGAAGGGCTTGATAGCGAATCTTTTCTTCTACCTGCTGACGTTGCCGCGCACCAATAATACTGGCAGCCATCGTCAACAGGGTAGATTCTTCGTGTTTTGACCAATGACGCTCAAAGGTGCAGTCTGCCAAACCAAGATAACCCCAAAACTCATTTTCCAATCTCAGAGGCACTAGAAGCAGGGATTGAATGCCATCTCTGATCAGAAATTCTTGCTCGGCGACGGGAAATTTTTGAGTGAGTCCGCTAATTAACTGCCCATTGGAGAGAAGATTGTACCAACGAGTTAATCCAGAAGTTTCATAAGGTTGATTCTGCCAATGGTGCTGGGTAGGTTTGATAGAAGAGCGCGTCCATTCAAATCGCAGACTGACAGCTATATCTCCTGTGGCAGTATGGGGATGGTTCTGAAAGAGATAAGCACGATCTGCTCTGGCAGCTTCACCCAAAACAGCTAAGGCTAATTCAAGTCCTATTTCGTAATTCATTTCTCCTAACAAATAATTTGCTGCTTCTGCAACTGCCTGTAGCAAGCGATCGCGTTGGTGTAGTTCGGCTGTGGCTTGCTTTTGCTCTGTAATATCTCTAACAATAAAAGTTCTAATTAGATCGCTTTCAGGCAAGTAGAGAACTGATTGTTCAAAAACTTCTGTACCTACTTCCACCTCCCGCACAAAAGAATTGTTTGCGAGATTTTTAATTTCGCTTAATAGTCCTCTCAAAATGGGGTGTTGCCTTCCAACTTCCCTAATTTTGGGAAACTTGAGAGCTGCGGCTGGATTGAGATAAGTTACTGTTCCCTCAAAATCCATTTCGATAATTGGATTGGGGATAAGTTCCGGGAAGGATGCTAGGCGAGCTAAAGCTGTCTCACTAGCAGCTTCAAAGTTGGGATCGATAGCGAGAGTTTGAAAAGGATTTGCCGGATTGGCTTGGTATGAAAGAAAACCAGATAAGTCTTCAACATCAGAAGATTGAGAAAATGCTTGTTCTGAGAGATTAGAAATAGCATAATATTTAGCTTGGGCATGATTACTACCAAAGGCAATAACATCTCCATGCCTGAGGTTGTGAGAAAAGCATCTATCGCCATTGACGAATAAGCCATTAGTACTTCCTTTACCCTTGTAGTTTCCATCAATAATTTGAAAACCATATTGGTCAGTTTCTGGAACAGTTACTCGCAATAAAATTGCATGTTGCATGGATACTGACCGAGAAGCTAGGACAATCGTGTTCGCAGGATGCCGTCCTAGAGAATAAGTAGCCTCTCGCAGGGGGATAGTTCGTTGACCTTCTATGTCTTGGATGACCAACAGATGACGTATTTTTTCCCGCTCATTTCCTAGCATAGCTGTTTCTTAAATTCTCATATTTTTAGGTTTTAGTCTGAAAAATATTGCTCCCATAAGTTCAGACTTTTCAGCTCCGCTTCTTGGGAAATTTGCTCAATTTAATTTATTGTTATCTATAAATTTAAAAATTCGGATGAGGGTGCAGACCAACTCTTGTCTTCAGAATTGACCTTTTGAGATGAAATGCCCAATTGTCTAATCAGTCTTGACCATATAACTCCTAGCTGTTTTTTCAATTCGTCCATAAGCTGTAAACTTTGTGCTTCGATCTATACAATCCAACCTTTCCTTGTTTTAGGATACCCAAAACAGAATGAAACACCGAATATAATACATCGTATATTTGCGGATTTTTATTTTCAAATACTTGGTAAATTACGAGTAAACCACAGAGTATACGACTCATTATTAAGGTGTAAGTTGGAAAAAAGAATACAGAGATTTAAAAAGGGTTATAAAGTAAACTAAAATACAAACCGTTTTCTTGTAATGTTCTGTCATTTGAATCTACTGATATTAAAGGAATGCCCCAGTCAAGACGAACAGTGAAGCGATCGCCCTGCGACCAACGCAACCCCAAGCCAACCGCAGCTAGGGTATTAGGATCGGGATTCTCTCTACCAGAACTGTTCCAGCCAACACCAAAATCAACAAAGGGGACAACCTGCAAGATACTATCTATCTGCGATAAGCGCAGAATGGGTATTTGAACTTCAGCAGAAACAAAAGTGCCATTATCCGTCAGCAGGTAGTCTTGGCGGTAGCCTCGAATGCTATCCTGTCCACCTAAGCCAAATTGCTCTATGGGCAAAAGTCTTCTGGATGCCAGTTGCGTATTTAAACGAAGTAAAAGCAAGGTTTGAGGAGCTAAAAGGCGTGCCCACTGCGCTTGTCCTTGCCACGCAAAAAAACGACTATCGGGAGCATTTTCATTAATCGTCGCATTCAAGGCATCAATACCCAAGCTAAATTGAGAACGTAGGGCAATGACTTCACGGCTGTTACGAGAAGTCCATTCTTGAAAAAATTGCAACGCAGATACCCTGGTGCTTCCTCGATCGTCAGCTCCAGGGGAAATTTCCGATGCGGGTAACCCTTCTCTCTGTAATAAAGACGAGATATCACTTTCCCGCCGGGATGCTGTGAACCCAAGGGCGAATTCTTGTGTAGGAGTTTGGATTATTGGCTGGCGGAATGTCAATTCGTAGTAGCGAGAATTTGATGCAATATCTAGAAAGTCGAAAGGAGGTTCAATAACATTGCTCGACGAGATGCCATAGTTAAAAGTAAGGGTTCCATTACGGGGATTGAGAGGTAATGTGTAGCTAGCGTCAAAGGAGTTGCTACCATCGGTGTTGGTGTAACCTACACCCAAAGAATCTCCCAATCCCAATAAGTTAGCTTCATTCAATTGTAATCGGCGTCGGAAACTACCAACACTAGGCGATCGCCCATTATCAAGAACTATTTGGCTACTAAAGGTTTTTGCCTCGTTAACCTTGACTTCTAACAGACTAGTACCGGTGCGCGATCCCGCCGAAAGTTCAGCAGACAGGTTTTGAATTAAAGGATTGAGTTGCAATAGTTGCAACGCCTCTAGGAGACGTTGCCGATTGAGAGGGGCTGATGTAGCTATTGCTAGTCGGTTACGGATATAATTCGGGTTTAATCGCCGAGTACCAGTTACTTGGATGTCTTCTAATCTACCTTCAACTACCTGAATTTTGACGATACCAGATTGGATTGTTTGGGGTGGAATATAGGCACCAGAAGTAATATAACCATTTTTCACATATAGGTCAGTAATTTTCGAGCGTGCCTGATACACTTCATTGAGTGAAATCGGTCGTTTGGTAAATTCCGCTGTGGCTTTGGCTAACTCTTCGGCACTAAAAACTGTGCTACCAATAACTTCAAAGCGTTCAACAGTAATAGTTTGAGGAAACTTATTAGGGAAAGGTTCCTCAGGTGTAGGAGTTGGGGTAGAGGGTGGAAGTAATTCGGCTGGTGGCGGAAGTGGTTGCGGCAGTTCCGGTGAGGGAACTGGGGAAGGAATAGGTGGTTGAACATCCTGTGGTGATGGGAGTTGTTGCGATAAGATGAAATTACTTGGTAGTTTTGTCGTATCCACAGCCTGAGCCTTTAGCGGTATAGAAGGTACGCTGGTGAGGGATACAAAAACACTCAGCGGTAATAAGCAGGACACTGTAAGATTCTGGTGATATTTATTAATCATCGCACTAGAGTATTTTTTCTCAGTAACTATAGGATTATAGGGAGACTGCTTCAGATGTGAATCTTACTTGATCTTTTGCCGCTAAAGTTAATATCTTCGGTAAATTTCAATCAGTAAGCCAAATTTGCGCTCGTGATTGCAGACTTCAAACAACTGATAAGCATTATCAAACACATCATTGCCTTATCAAGACTCTAATTTTCTTAAGGGACTTCCAAATAAAAATATCTCACTGTTCACAGTCAACAGTCATCAACTTCAAGCGGTTGTTTTTATTTTTTGGAATTCCCTAACTTGACACCAATAACGTCTCGACTGCCCAAATTATGTAAATTAAAAGTACGTTAGCTTATCCCTGTTGTGTAACTTTGGGAGAACGCAATAGGCTAAAGGCTTATGAAGATTTAGTTTTCAGAGCCTTTAGCTTAACTCAACGTACAACATCTATGTTTTCTTTTAGTGTAGAGAAAGCAATCCCACTAAAAACTTTCATGAAAAATCTAGCTCTACTATCTGCCATAGCCTTAGCCGCCACATTTGTATTATTTTTCGGCACAATGCAAGCGGCTTTTGCTTTAAGTTGGAACTGGAATTATTCTGGTAATAACATAACAGCGAGCGGTACTTTCACCACTAATGACACGCCTAATGATTCAGGTTTTTACCTGATTTCTGCAATTACTGGTACACGAAATGGGAGAACAATTACTGGCTTGCAACCTACTGGAACTCCAGTACCAGGAAACGAACCTTTTAATATTGATAATTTAGTTAGTCTTAATGAGCAGCAGTTAACAGATAAAGGTTTTGGGTATTCCACCTCGGCAGGAAGCTATTCTAGTCCATTTTTTGCTAGTTTTTTGTCAAGACCAGCTTATTTAGAGGTTTTTTCCGCGCCACCACTTACACCAGGGTTTGAAAATTTCGGAGATGAAGATAGTGAGGACAGCATTAGTTTTTCTGCAACCATAATCGCTGTCCCTGAACGCCTGAGGCGAGATTAGCTACAAAAGGAATGCAATTAAACAATACCGCATTTACTAAGAATTAGTTCTAGTAAAAACACACCTGCCCTGGCGAATGGAATTCGCAGCCATACAGACAAAACCTACCTGCGTGGGTTTCAAATTCTTTGAGTCCGCGTGGTGCGTGAAGCGCAGTGCAAGCGCGATAGGCGGGCTACCCTTCTCCTTGGAAGACGCTACGCAAAAGGGAACTTTGAATTCACGACCGTACTAGTCTTGAGAACGATTTTGAGGAAATAGGTAGGCGATCGCAGCGTAACCAGATATGGTGACTAAACTAACCAAAATAGCGGCCAGAAAAAAAGTAGGCATACAATTCTACCAAAATGCCAAATAAAGGTTATAATTTATGCAATTTAAAAATCTTGTCGTCCATCAACAAACGAAGATTTGGGATACTTTCAAACTAGCAATTGAGTATGGCATCCCCGTGACTACCTGATGTCAATCCCTTGTATCTCAAGTATTGTGACTCAAGCCAAAGGTAGAAAAAAACGAAACGTACTGCCAATTCCTAACTCGCTTTCTACCTGAATCTGACCGCCTTGTAGTTCAATTAAACGTCGGGAAATCGTCAAGCCAATACCAGTGCCTCCGGAATGGCGATCGCGTGATTGGTCAGCTCGCCAGAAACGCTCAAATACATGGGGCAAATTTTCTGGGGCGATACCAATACCTGTGTCCCTAACTGCAATCCAGAGTTTAGATGTTTCAATTTCGGTACGAATAGTAATTGAACCTTCGTTGGTGTAACGCACTGCATTACCAAGCAGATTAACCAACACCTGTTCGGTGCGATCGATATCCGCCAATACAGGAGGCAGCACAGATGGACATTCCAAGAGCAAAACAGGTCCATCTTCCAACAGCTGGTCGCTAAATTTCTCTACTAATGACTCTAACAACGGACGCAGATTTACTCGTTGTATGTTAATTGGCAAATAACCAGCTTCCGCCTTCGATAGTTCTTGTAAATCATTCACTAACCGCTCTAAGCGCCTAGTTTCTTTCGCTAAACGTCGATAAATTTCCGGAGACGCTTCAATTTCCCCATCAGCCAGTTCTTCCAAATAACCGCGCACAACTGTTAACGGTGTTCGTAATTCATGGGTCATATCTCCAATTACTTCTCGCCGCCGCACTTCTACCCCTTCTAAACTGGCTGCCATCCGGTTGAAACTAGCACCCAGTCCATTGAGTTCGGGAATATCAGACATAGGTAATCGCGCATCCATCTGACCAGCTGCAAATTTTTGGGTGATTTGTTCCATCTCGGTCAACCGCTGCATAATCCGTCTCGATACCCAGTAACTCAATCCTCCAGCGGCGGTGGTACCGACTAAAACTGACCAAATGGTGCTTCGCTGCCAAGCAAGTTCAAATCCTGTAACCAATTCAGTCCGAACATCAATTAAGTCGAAACCGAGATTTTCTAGTCGTTCCAAATGCAAAACAAATAAGCGAGGGGAAGAAACTTTGCTGATAGTAACTAAACTAGCTACCCCCACAATCATTACTACCAAGTGAGAAAAAAATAGGCGTCCTCTCAGCCCCATCTTCATAACATTTACCCCACTTGGGGGTCTTCAAATTTATAGCCAACCCCAACAACAGTTTTAATAAAAGTGGGATTTGCCGGATCGGGTTCAACTTTTTTTCGCAACCGAGCTACATGAGTATCAACCACGCGTTCATCACCAAAAAAGTTATCTCCCCAAAGTTTGTCAATTAGTTGGGTGCGGTTCCAAACTCGACCGGGATTGCTGACAAAAGTCGTTAGCAAATTAAATTCTAGGGTCGTTAAGTCCAAAATTTCCGGTTGCTGGGAATTAAGTTGGCGACTGGCAGTACGTTGGTCTACATCTACTATAAAGTGTTGGGTACGATTAACTTGATGTTGTCCACCTTGGCGGAGACTACGCCGCAATAGCGCCCGGACTCTGGCTACCAACTCTCTGGGGCTAAAGGGTTTAACCATGTAATCATCAGCACCAGTAGATAAGCCAATAACGCGATCGATTTCCTCACCCTTAGCTGTGAGCATCAAAATATAAGGATCTTTTGCACCAGGTTTTTGGCGAATTCTGGCACAAACTTCTAGCCCATCCAAACCAGGAATCATTAAATCTAGAATGATTAAATCGGGTGGTTGGTCGTGAAATAGACGTAAAGCATTCATCCCATCCCGACTAATACGGCAGAAAAATCCTTCTTTTTCTAAAGAGAGTTGAATTAAATGAGCAATTTCTGGTTCATCTTCAACTATTAAAATATCCATCTAAATTAGGTCGAGTAAAATATGCAGATTTAACAAAAAGTCGAGGACGCGGGGATATAGGGAAACAAGAAAAATTTTCTGCTTCTCCAACTCTCCTACTCCCCCGTCTCACATTCCCCGCATTTTCTTAGTTAGAGGTTTGAATTTGAAGGTGTCCGGTAACTATAGCCAAGATTAGAATCTTTTTGAATGTGTGCTTTAATACTATCTAAGTCAATAAAGCAGTCAGCAACATCAATTAAGCCTTCGCTAGTCGTCGTTTGTAAACTGACAACTTCTACCCTAACTCCCATTCTGCTCACAGCGTTTACAGCATAAGCTAGATCTCCATCTCCACTAACTAATACCGCAGTATCATAGTAAGGAGCTAAAGTTATCATGTCTACAGCAATTTCTACGTTCAGATTTGATTTCTTAAAATTATCTGCCGAGAGAACGAGATCTTTTGCTACGACACGATAGCCATTACGACGCATCCACAATAGAAAACCCTGTTGCTTTTCATTGGTGATATCAACTCCAGTATAAAAAAAAGCACGTAGCAGTCTCGAACCGTTGGTTAAATGACAAAGCAATTTAACGTAGTCAATTTCTATGCCGAGTTGTAAAGCTGTATGAAATAAGCTTAAGCCGTCAATAAAAATAGCAACTCGACCGCGATTCAAGCTATTAAGAATGGAACTATCAGGTGCAGTATCTCGCATCTTGGTATCTTTACCTTTGACAGCATTATCGCTCAAGTTTTGCCCTTGCCAATGTGGTTTAGCTTTGAGTACTTTAGATTCATTAAATTCATTTCTTTGTTTACTAAAATTAGTTATAATCATTGATACCTCTGAATTTTAAATTTGGAAAGAGTTTTAGCTAAATTGTCTATACTATAATCTGCGCTGATTTATAACCCTAGCAGGAAATTGACTGAAGTAACTAGATGCAAATAAACTTAACTCATCCGGAACAGAATCGAAAGTGAGTTGACCAAGTGATTTTCAGTATTATTAGAGTTTATTTTACCAAACATTACCTCTGCCCACAGATATGCTAGTCTTTACCCGCTTCAACTGCAAGAGTTTAAAGAAAAATATCTTCTTGTAAGACGACAATCCTTGAATAAGCAATAGTGCTTTAAAAAAGGACTCTCTTCCTCATCTAAGAGACTCTGTGCAAACACTAGCTAACACTACGCTAAGAGATATGCGCGAATCAGCCCTTTGATTTTTCGCTGACTTGGACTAAGCCAAGGGTATCTATCCATTTTCATTTTACCTCTGTATTTTAATTACCGATTATATAGGATTCCTATTTGATTTTTGAGCATATACTTAGGGTGTGTTATCCCTGAGAGTACGCATCCTTATTAAGGCTTTGGTGTGTTACGGACTTCATGCTGATGCACCCGACAATACCTAATTTCTTTCATAAATCAAACGGGATTTCTATAGCCAGAAAGTTAGTTATGAATGTTTATTGAATGAAATTTATCATCATTTAAATAAATACGCTCAAATTTTAATAGAGTTTACAAATAATTTAATGTGAAATCGCCTTCAAAAGACAATTTAGATTAAGGTCTTTGCGTAATCTTTAATGCAACTTTTATAAAAATTTATATGAAGAGAGATTAATCAGCGGTCAGTAGTAATAATCCACTGACAACTGACAACACTAGATTTGCGACTTATTAAATAAGTCGCAAATGTGAACCTTAGCTTTTAGCTAAGTTCTTGTTGGATGTGTAGTAAACCTTACTTCCAGTATCAGGTACAAAATGGCAGCTAATAGATGAATTCCATAATGATTTCCAAATTGGTTCCTCTGATTTGTGGAAATACTCACCCATAACTGGTTTTATAGCCTCAGTGGCCTTCAGCAAATTGTAGTGAGGGATGTTAAGGAATATGTGGTGAGCTACATGAGTACCGATATCGTGATGGATATGATTAATCAAACCATAATCGCGATCGATACTAGAAATAGCACCTTTTAAGAAAGTCCAATCTTCTCCACGATACCAAGGAATATCTGCTTCGGTATGGTGTAAGAATGTCACCAAATCTAGCCAAATTACAAACACAATATATGGTGCAGCGTAATATTTTAGCAACCACATCCAACCCCATAGATAGGTAAGGAAACCCAGCAAACCTACCATACCAATTATCAGTACAGTACTAGTGATAACATCCGATTTTTCTGAAGGTTTAAAAAGCGGACTGCTAGGTAAAAAGTGAGAGCCTTCTTTATTAGGAGAACGCTTAAACAAATACACAGGATAAGCTAATAGAAACGCATAATATCGGCCTATCTTTTGTACTAACGGCATTTCCTGATACTGGGATTGGGTTACAGGATACCAGCTTTCATCATTATCGATATTGCCAGTATTTTTGTGATGGGTTCTATGGCTGATTCGCCAACCATGATAAGGAACAAGTATGGGTGTGTGAGAAAGATGTCCAATCAAATCATTCAGCCATTTATGCTTAGAAAAAGATTGGTGTCCGCAGTCATGTCCTACTACAAACAAAGCCCAAAACATTGTTCCTTGCATTAACCAGAAAATCGGAAAGAAAAGCCAAGAATCCAGGTAAGAAGCAACGGCATAAAGGAGACCAATAATCACGATGTCACGAAAGAAGTAAAAAAGTGATTTTGTCACATTGGGCTGAAAACATTCAGCAGGGATTGCAGCTTTTAAGTCCTGAAGAGTAAAAGGAAGTTTGGTAGTATCCTCAGATAATTCATAGTTATGAGGATCGTTGACTGTAATGGTATTTGATTGCACTGGATTCTTTTGTTGAATATAAATCAGAACTTTATTTGAGGCAAGATAATCATACCTCATACCAATTTGAAAAAAGATTGTGACAGATGGAGTGCCGAAAACCTAGTTCAGTAACTCTTTCTCTACGAGACGCACTAGCGTTCACAATCTAAAATTGAAAATTCAAAATGGTATCCCCTCTATGATGCCCAAGATACTAACTCTTATTAACATCCAAGAAGATAAATTTCTGGCAATTTACTTAACAATTTGAGTGAGTCAAGAATTGCCAGATACTATTGAAACACAGGACAATTAATGCTCTGGTTGGCTTCAGAAGCGTTAGGAAAGCTTGCAACCCTATTTATTGTTCGGCGTAATATTCGTTGAAAGTCTTATAGCCTACATCAGTTGTATACAATTGACACTGGTCTGTAATCTGCTTCATTAAAGACCAAGAAAACTGACACTCATCATGGAGATAAGGCTCCCAATTTTCTTTGATGCTGCTGTAAGCTAGGCGCAAATTGTAAGAAGGAATAGCAGTGGAAATATGATGAGGGACATGAACATTGATATCGTGGCAGAGGATTTCTACCCAGCGAGGATAATCGCAATGAACAGTGCCAAATAGCTGTGCTAGAGCTTCGTTCCATTTGTTCGCTGTCGTAAAAGGAACATCTGAGGCAGTATGGTGAACGATGGTAAAAGTACTCATCCAGAAATGGTAAACCATCCAGGGTACTAGCCAAAACTTGACAAATCCCCAAATACCTGTAGTGGCGATCAGGAGTGGGAAAGCGATCGCCGCAAAAACAACTACTACAGCTACAGAAAGCTTGATACTCGATTGGTCTTTGGTTTTGAAATTCCGCCAATCAAAATGCACAACTGCCCAATGTCCTATGGAACCTACCCACCAGAGGCGTTTGCTAATAAATAACTCAAAAGCAGACTGTCGGCTTTTATCCCAACCTTCAAAGACTTCTGGTCTGATTGGATGCCAAGCGTTGTCCTCATCCAATTTGTTGGTATGAGTATGGTGATAATTATGCTTAATGCGCCAACTGTGAAAAGGATAAATTAAGGGCATCAGGAAGAAATGCCCCACCAAATCATTTACCCAACGACGTTTGGCAAATGACCTGTGGCCACAATCATGGGCAATTACAAAAAAACCTGTTAAAGCAGTACCTGTAAAAGCCCAAGCTAGGGGCAAGAGAAACCAAGGAGTGATAATTAGGCTGTAGTAGCCCAAGGCAACTGCCAAAACACTGAGTAGTACTTGCGTCCAAGCTTTGCGACGGTTCTGTTGAAAACATTCCCGTGGCAGGGTTTTGACAATATCTTTTAGCCTGAAGTCGGAATTACCAGGCTCGTCACTTAGTTTCTGGCTGTTAATTATTGATGTAGTCATGAACACCTGAAAAACAAAAAACTCCTCCACCAAGTCACAAAAAAGCAACTTGCCGCAAATATTCTTCACATTAGCGCTTCGGATTATAGCAACCTAACCTACACAACCGCACCCGTAAATAGCTTTTTAAAGCGATCTCAGAATTGGCATATGATACTTGGTTGCAAAGAAAGTCCTTTGTCATTAGTCATTAGCCATTTAAAAAAGACAAAGGACAAAGGACAAATGACAAACAACTTACTGCTTTGTTGGAGCTAACTTCACGTTAGTAGCCAAACCAATTGCTTGCAGCAATTGAACAGTCATCCAGGTTAAATCGATTTCCCACCATTCCAGTCCGTGGCGAGCTGAGTATTGAAACGCATGGTGATTATTATGCCAGCCTTCACCGAAAACTAGTACGGCGACCCACCAGCAATTAGTTGAGCGATCGCCAGAATCATGGCTCCGATAACCAAATTTATGAGTAGCACTGTTTACCAACCAGGTGCAGTGGTAAACCCAGACAATGCGAACAAAAATTCCCCAAATCACGAACGGCCAGCCACCCAGATACAAAAGCAATGCACCCAGAGCAACCTGGAGCAAAATGAAATATTTTTCTAAAAACTGATAAACTGGGTCTTCGCCAATATCTTTGGTGAAACGAGGAACTTCAGCCTGAGAGGGACAAAAATGAATCAGCCAACCCATGTGGCTCCACCAGAAGCCTTTATTGGAATCATGGGGATCGGTGTCAGTATCAGAGTTTAAATGATGAATGCGATGTGTCCCTACCCACTCAATTGGGCCTCCTTGACAGGAGAGTGTCCCAAAAAAAACCAGGAGATACTCTAGCCACTTGGGAGTTTGAAAACTGCGGTGGGTAACAAGGCGGTGAAATCCCAGGGTAATTCCTAAACCACCAGTCACCCAGTAGAGTAATAAAGCTACGCCAACTGCCGTCCAGCTAAAGTTACCAGGAACAAAGGCAAACAGCGCACCGATGTGCAGACCAATGAAAAACAGGGTATTAACCCAGTTGATTTGAGGTTTAGTTGAAGTAGCAATTGTCATGCAGTAACCTGAATTGGAATTGTTCGGACGAATCTGCGCGATTTGATAATCCGCATACTTATAATTTTTTGTGAACGAGGAACTAATGAACAGCTTGGAACAGCTGCGGCAAGCAGAACATGCACTGTTAGAAATTTTTTCTGGTATTGACACCCAGGTCAAGCATAATCTAAAACGTGTGCTTGATGCCTTTCGTAATCACCGTGTGGGCGCGCACCACTTTGCAGGCGTAAGTGGCTATGGTCACGATGATTTGGGGCGAGAAACTTTAGATAAAGTTTTTGCCGAAGTTATGGGTTCAGAAGCAGCAGCAGTGCGAGTGCAGTTTGTTTCGGGAACTCATGCGATCGCCTGTGCTTTGTTTGGTGTACTCCGTCCCGGAGATGAAATGTTAGCAGTGGTCGGTTCTCCCTACGATACGCTTGAAGAAGTCATTGGTTTAAGGGGTAAAGGTCAAGGTTCCCTTATCGAGTTTGGCATAAAATACCGCCAATTGGAGTTAACCCCCCAAGGAGCCATAGATTGGCAAGCTTTAAGTACTAGCGTGGCTGAGAACACTCGTTTAGTGTTAATTCAGCGTTCTTGTGGCTATTCTTGGCGTCCTAGTTTATCAATTGCCGATATTGAAAAAATTATTCATTTGGTAAAAGAGCAAAACCCCAACACCGTTTGCTTTGTGGATAACTGCTATGGCGAATTTATCGAAACCAGGGAACCCACAACCGTAGGTGCTGATTTAATGGCGGGGTCATTGATTAAAAATCCTGGTGGCACCATTGTCAGCGCTGGTGGATATGTTGCCGGTCGCGCCGACTTAGTGGAAGCCGCCGCCTGTCGCCTGACTGCTCCCGGTATCGGTAGTTATGGCGGTGCTACCTTTGACCAAAATCGCCTGTTGTTCCAGGGACTATTTCTCGCCCCGCAGATGGTGGGGGAGGCGATGAAAGGGACATATCTTACTGGTTATGTATTTGACAAACTCGGTTATCCCGTGAATCCCGCACCCCTTGCGCCCCGTGGAGATGTGATTCAGGCAATCAAACTGGGTTCTGCTGAAAAGCTAATTGCCTTCTGTAAGGCGATACAACAGCATTCTCCTATCGGTTCCTATCTTGACCCCGTTCCAGATGAAATGCCGGGGTATGAGAGCCAGGTGGTGATGGCTGGGGGGACGTTTATTGAGGGGAGTACCTTGGAATTATCGGCAGATGGACCTTTGCGTGAACCATATGTGGTTTATTGCCAAGGGGGGACTCATTGGACTCATGTGGCGATCGCATTGGAGGCGGCGATCGATGCAGTAGGGGTGGTGACATAAAGAACATGGGTTAGGATTGTCTCACGCAAAGGCGCAAAGACTACTCCGGTAACTCATACTGCCCAACAATCCGCTTAGCAAACTCCGGAACATGCTCCTCCAACTTCTCCGGATGATTCCGCTTCACATACAAATAATTCCGAGTAAAGTGAGAATCAATGGAAAACCGCGCATATTCTAAACCCTTAGGGCCGATTTTCTCAATCACCACACCCATCAGTTTTGCAGCCCACATGGGCAGCGTAACGCCTTTATCGTAAGCGGGAATGCTTTGCTGTACAGCTTCCTTACGATTCCCCTTAGACATCACCGGTTGAGTGTCTAACTGGTCTTTTACCAAATCCAGCATTTCCTTACCTGTGTCATTTCTAACTACAATCCACTGCCAGCCGAAGGGTGCGCCCATGTAGCCAACGACTAAATCGGCTAGGGAGTTGACGTAATCAAAACAACTCATACAAGATGGGGCAAAGACATCTTTGAGTTTATTAGTTTTCAAGCCAAAGAAAGGCACGGTTTCTGTTGAGCCATCCTCATGTTTGAAGTGAACTCGGAAGTCTTGCATGAATTCGTAATGTACGACTGTCTCAGGCGAGCGGCTGGTGGTTTCTAAGAATTTTTGCAGTCCAGCGCGGGTAACATTATCTACACAAGGCGTACCCAAAACATACAGTTTTTCTAGACCAAGTTGTTTTTCTACAGCTCGTAGCGCCTGAATTTGGCAACCAACACCAATTACTAATAGCCGCTTCATTCCCGATTTTTCTATTTCTTCCAACACGGAAAGATTAGGAGAAAGTGTTGGTTTATTTACTCTGGCTGCTAGTATTTCTTCTGGGGTACGGGCGATGATGGGCATGGGTTGAAAGCGATCTTCTTTGGTGTTTTGTACGCAGACAACACCTTCAACTAAGCCGCGATTGAGCATTTCAATGGCAATGCTGCTAACAATTCCCGTCCATTGTGCGCCTTCAATTGGTTCCTGTTTGCGCGCCGCCATCATGTCTTGGTGAACACCAAAGTATAGCTCATCGGGATTATCGAGATGGCGCGATCGCCTGTGGGTTTCTGCTTCAAGTTCGCCTATTTGCTGATTAATAAAAGCGCAAGCTTCCTTGACATAGTGAATATAGTATGTATCGCACAATCCGCACTCGCTACAGAGTTCTTTTGCAGGACGACGGCTAGTAGATTTTAAAGCTCTGGCTTTTTTGTGAGGAGAAACTGAGGTCATATAAACTTTTTGTTTTATTTCAGGAATCACTTTTATTACAATACCTTCACTAGCTATGAACTTAACGATAGAGATTGAACAAGAAGAGGATGGACGCTTTCTAGCAGAAGTGATTGGTTTTCCTGGTGTGCTGGCTTATGGGGAGACACGAGAAGAAGCAGTTGCTAGAGTTCAAGCATTAGCACTGCGTGTTTTGGCAGATAAGCTGGAATATGGGGAAGCAACGCCAAATTAAGATAGCTAAAATCGTAATGTTTTGAAACGCAGAGGGACGCAAACTAAATGCAAAGTAATGCAGAGTTTTGCCTAATTTATTTCGCTATGAATTAATGAAATATTGTACTGAGACTTTTCTGGCGTAACATTAAAAGCAAAAGTCAAGGCTTAAGTAATTTTTACGAAGACGTAATAGTGTTAATCAGTCTAGGCTCTGGGTAATAAGGCTAATCAGATGTACTTATGGGACTTTACGACCAAAATCAATCATCACAGGATGCGCTACGAAAGTTACGCGAAGGAGCAAGCCACTCCAGAGCAGCCCAAGAAATTGCTCAACGAGACTATGCAAAAGCTCAAGCAGAAGCTGATAAATGGGAACAAGAATATGAACTTGCTTTGAAAGGAAATAATCAAGATTTAATTCGTCAAGCAAAATTCCAAAAGGAACGATACCAAGCAATTGCTAGCAGGTTAAAAACCTTGGTAGAGGAGCAACAACCACAAGTAGACGCAATTAAAAATAGTTTGGTATCTTGGGAGAAAAAGGTTTCAGAAGCACAGAATGAAGTATTATGTAGGAAGGCTAAGACCAGTGAGGTTACACCTATATTCATCAGCTTTGAAGATGAAGAGATTGATGTATGGGCTGATGAATTACAGCCACTTAAAGAAGCATTATTGCTACCATTGAAATATCAAGAGAAAATTAAATCAAAAAAAGACACTAGAGTGATTTTAGCAGAGGCTATTCACGAAATAGAAGAAACTGTAACAAAGGCTGTTGCTAATCAAGAAGATATTCAGAAATATTTTGAAAAAGCGCAGAAAGAAGCTAAATACTGGAACGAAAAAGCTCAAACAGCTTTGAGAAACAATGACGATGATTTAGCGCTTCAAGCTGTAGTGAATAAAAAAGTTCAAAATAAAATTGTCCTTATTCTTCAAACTCAGCTCCAGCACCAGGAAGCAATATTAGATCTACTTGTACGAAACCTGATTGCTGTAGAAAGTATCGTCCCAGATGAGGAATTATAGAAATGCGTAGGCGCAGCCCGGCGTAGGCATCGCACTCTGCCTTCTTTCTCCCTAATTTGTTCCTCTTCAAAAACAATAAACCAGTGACACAAAACTCTAAAACAGGTGCAGCATTTATTGCAGTTGGAACCATAGCAGGTGCTGGTGTTTCCGCAACGGTAGGCGGGATGGGACTAGCAGGCGGATTTGGTGCAGTCGGCATTGGTACTGCGCCTGTAGTTGGTGCTGGCGCTGTGACTGGTGCTGCTGCTTATGGTGCTTTCAAAGCGATCGCAGAGGGAGATACAGCTGCTTTCGCTACAATGGGAATTGGTGCAGTCGGTGGTGCTGGTGTTTATAGCGTCGTCGGTGGTATGGGTTTAGTCGCACCTAAAGTAGGGCTGGCATTTGGGATTGGTACAGTACCAATGGCGGGACTTGGTGCAGTGGTCGGACTCGCCGCCTATGGTATTGCCAAACTCTTAGACGAATCTGGAATTAGTGAAACTCCAACACAGCTTTTTGAGCGGATGGAAGAAAAAGTCTTGCAGATGGACTACTATTCCTCAGCAGTGATGGAATTAGAAGCATTTTTAACTGGTGAGGATCTCAACCAAAAATTTGCTGTTTTGGAAGTCGAAGATGAGTTACAAGCACTCAAGGCTAAATTCAAGAAGAAATCAGAATTTGTTACCCCTAAACCTTCTACTCGCAATATTGAACCAGAAATAAAATCTCTGACAACTGAGATACCTGAAACTTGGAGATGTGTACGCACACTTAAAGGTCACTTAGCGGGAGTTAATGCGATCGCTATCAGTCCTGATGGTACTACCTTAGTTAGTGGCAGTGATGACAGACAAGTTAATCTGTGGAATTTGAAAACAGGAAAATGGCTTTACACTTTCTCTGGACAAGCTGAGGCAGTTTTATCTGTTGCTATCAGCCCCGATGGACAGCAGATTGCAAGTGGCAGTGTTGACCGCAAAATCAGCACTTGGCAAATGGACACAAGAAAATTTCTCCAGACATTATTTTATTTAAATTCTCCCTACAGTCATAATGGCTTTGTTAATTCAGTTGCCTATAGCCCTGATGGTAAAATTCTCGCAAGTGGTAGTACTGATAAAACCATTAGAATTTGGGGACGTTACACGGGAACGTTAAAACGCACCTTGAATGGACACTCAGATGCAGTTTTGTCTGTCACCATCAGTCCCGATGGTAAAATCCTGGCAAGTGGTAGTGCGGATAAAACCATTAGGCTTTGGGATATCAAAACTTGGCAACAGCACTGTGTTATCACTGAACATTTGGCAGCAGTGAATACAGTTGTCATCAGTCTTGACAGTCAAACTCTCATTAGTAGTAGCACAGACACCACAATTAAACTGTGGAATCTCTATACTGGAGAATTACTCAGCACTCTGATTGGACACTCAGATGCAGTTTTGTCTGTTGCCATCAGCCCCGATGGAAAAACCCTCGCTAGTGCCAGCAGAGACGGTATCATCAAACTTTGGAATTTACACACCGGGAAACTACTACAAACTCTTTCTGGGTGCAGTCCTGTTGCTTTCAGTTCTGATGGCAAGATACTGGTAAGTGGCGGTAATGGCGGAAGTCTCAAGATTTGGAGTCAAATGCAAAGCTTTAAACTCGATACTGTACTATCTGGCGAATGGTGGGAAGTCTTGGGTATAGATAAGGGCGATCGCCCCAAGGTTGTCAAACTTGCGTACCATCAATTAGCAAGATTGTATCATCCTGATATTAACAATTCGGCGATCGCTAAAGCCTCTATGCAAGCAATTAATCAAGCTTATAAAGAATTTCAGAAGCAATTGAATGCTCACAATTACATAAACTTTGATAAATAAGCTACCGGCTGAATTAAGCTAACAGCGTGCTGTTCTCCCTCTTTTTCTGCGCTTCTGAGTAAGACTTAATACTTAGTTCTGTTTACTTTATTTTTTAGCATTACTCCCATAAGTCCCCAATGTCATCTGTCAGTAGAGTAGAATATATAGCCCTTCAGAAGTATTGACTTATTAAATTTTTTGAGCATTCATCTTGCATATTTTCACAAAACGTTATACATTATAGTGTAGGGGAATAATCTGACTTTTTAGTGTCAAAAACTAATCCTAATTAAGTAAAGATACTGCAACTACTTTTAACTTCATGCAAACCTTAAACAGCACGAAGATATGTTTTTGTTTGGTAAAGCAAGGATTCCGGATATGAAAACGGAACCAGAAGTAATCTAGAAATATATCTTATGTGACTGTTTTAGGAATAATGTTACTGCTTGCGGTGAAGAACAACAATTGTAATTCACCAAAATGATAATTGATTAAAAGCAAATTAACTATCAATAAAGTTGCATATATATCAGCAGCTTTCTTAGTTAGTATTTGATTAATTTTTGCCAAGATGATATTTGCTATTCAAAAAGCGATCTTTGTTATGCTGATAATAGCAAATATCATCAATGAAGACGCATCTACCACAAATTCACAACCCAAATGGAGTTATTCTGGCGATGCAATTAAACGAATTAGAAGCTACTGAAAATGCTAAAGAATTAGCAGGAGCCTGGGAAGCATTAGAAAAAACAATTATCTACTATCAAGGCCGACCAGTTGGTACTGTAGCTGCTTACGATTTATCTGTAGAGGCTCTCAATTATGACCAGTGCTTTGTTCGCGATTTTGTTTCTTCAGCCTTAATTTTTCTGATTAAAGGCAGAACAGAAATTGTTCGCAATTTCTTAGAGGAAACCTTAAAGTTACAGCCAAAAGAAAGAGCATTAGATGCTTATAAACCTGGTCGAGGATTAATCCCAGCTAGCTTTAAAGTGCTATCAGAAAATGGGCAAGAATATCTAGAAGCCGATTTTGGGGAACATGCGATCGCCAGAGTTACACCAGTGGATTCTTGTCTATGGTGGATTATATTATTGCGTGCTTATGTAGTCGCTACAGAAGATTTTTCTCTAGCCTATCAACCTGAATTCCAAAATGGTATCAGGTTAATTATGGAAATCTGCTTGGCGAATCGTTTTGATATGTACCCAACGCTGTTGGTTCCAGATGGTGCTTGTATGATTGACCGTCGGATGGGTATCTATGGTCACCCTCTAGAATTACAAGTTCTTTTTTACACGGCATTGCGTGCATCTCGTGAATTACTAATTTGTCAAGGCAATCAAGATATTGTCGTAGCAATTGATAATCGCTTACCTCTTTTATGCGCTCACATTCGTCAGCATTATTGGATAGATATTAATCGTCTGAATGCAATTTATCGCTTCAAAAGTGAAGAATATGGTAAAGCTGCCGTTAATTTATTCAATATATATGTAGACTCCATTCCCTATTATGAATTAGACAAATGGCTGCCTAAAAAAGGTGGTTATCTCGCAGGTAATGTTGGACCATCGCAGCTAGATACTCGCTTCTTTTCACTCGGAAACTTGATGGCGATCGTTTCAGATTTAGCTACCGAAGAACAGTCTCAGGCAATTATGACTCTCATTGAGGAACGATGGGATGACTTAGTGGGAGATATGCCGATGAAAATCTGTTTCCCAGCTTTAGAACATGAGGAATACAGAATTGTAACTGGATGCGACCCGAAAAATATACCTTGGTCCTATCATAATGCGGGTAGTTGGCCAGTTTTAATGTGGATGTTGGCAGCAGCAGCTATAAAAACCAACAAAACAAGTCTTGCACAAAAGGCTATTGAAATTGCCGAACCCCGTATCACTCAAGACGAATGGCCAGAGTATTACGATGGTAAGAAAGGGCGACTCATTGGCAAACAAGCTAGGAAATATCAAACTTGGACAATTACTGGGTTCTTATTGGCAAAAGAATTTATAGCCAACCCCAGTTCTTTACCATTAATTAGCTTCGGAAAATTACCAGCAGAAGTGGTTTCGAGAGCCTGTGAATTTGAAATTGCCAGTGTAGACCCGTATCTGTCTCGATAAAATAAGGTAGGAGCCATATAATTTTAGATTTTAGATTTTTTTCAATCTAAAATCTAAAATTGGCAAAGTTAGGAGTTAGGAGTTAGGAGTTAAAATACAAAAGCCTCCTGACTCCTGGTTTACATGACAAACGCCCGTCAACTAGCTTTTTTTATCCTGCGAGATGTTCATAAGGGGGCTTATGCTGATGTTGCCCTAGACAGAGTGCTGCAAAAAGTTAATTTGGGTGATAGCGATCGCCGTTTAGTGACAGAATTAGTTTACGGCAGTGTCAGAAGGCAACGCAGTCTAGATGCTCTCATTGACCAACTTGCCCAAAAGAAATCTCACCAACAACCAAAAGACCTCCGCACTATCCTACATTTAGGCTTATACCAACTCCGCTATCAACAGCGTATTCCCGTTTCAGCGGCTGTTAATACCACTGTCCAGCTAGCCAAAGAAAACGGTTTTTCTGGACTCACAGGTTTTGTTAATGGTCTATTGCGCCAGTATCTCAGGAAAGTAGGCGAAGAGGACACGGAGAACTCTTTACCCGTTTCAGTGCGTCTTCCACTTTCCGCCTCTTCTTCATCTCTCCAAACCGATCCCTTAGAACTCCCAGAAAACCCAGTGGAACGCCTGGGTATTTTACACAGCTTCCCTGACTGGATTATTCAAGTTTGGTTAGAACAAATAGGTTTTGCAGAGACAGAACAACTTTGTGAATGGATGAACCAAACGCCAACAATTGACTTGCGGATCAATCCGCTTCGCACTTCCATTGAAGAGGTTGAGGCGGCGTTGCAATCTGCTGGTGTTTTGGTGAGGCGGGTTGCTCACTTACCCCAAGCACTACGATTGATTAGTAATGCTGGGTCAATTCAAAAACTACCTGGCTTCAGTGAAGGTTGGTGGACTGTACAAGATAGCAGTGCCCAATTAGTAGGTCATTTGCTTGACCCACAGCCAGGTGAGGTGATAATTGATGCCTGTGCTGCACCAGGCGGTAAAACAACCCACATAGCTGAGTTAATGGCAGATAACGGAAAAATTTGGGCTTGCGATCGCACTTCTTCTCGTCTTCGCAAACTCCAAGAAAATTCTCAACGACTAAATTTACAATCTATTCAAATTTATACTGGTGATAGTCGCCATCTTGGTCAATTTTATAATACCGCAGACCGCGTATTAATTGATGCTCCATGTTCTGGTTTGGGAACTATGCACCGTCATGCTGATGCCCGTTGGCGACAGACACCAGAATCTGTCCGAGAACTTTCAATACTCCAAAAAGAATTAATAACACATACATCTAGTTTTGTCAAGGCTGGCGGTGTATTAGTTTATGCCACCTGTACATTGCATCCAGCAGAAAATGAAGAAGTAATTAGGACATTTTTAGCTGAGTCACCTGATTGGCAAATTGAGTCTCCAAGAGGCGTTGAGTTACTTGATTCGGCATATACTACACCTGAAGGCTGGTTCAAGGTTTGGCCTTGGCGACAGGATATGGATGGCTTTTTTATGGTGCGCTTAAGAAAAACCAATAATTCCGAATGAATACTGTTTGGGATTGTACCATTTGGTGGAAGCCTGAATCTACCAGAGGAGGCACCAATGGTTACCCATTCCAATGTGAAAAACTTAGTTAAAATCCTGATCGGAGCCGCTTGGCTTGACGGCAGAATCCAGCCAGAAGAACGGCAATATCTCCGCGAAATAGCTCAAGCAAAAGGTTTAGCTAACGATCCAGAAATTAAACCTTGGCTGTACGAACTAGTTCCCGTACAGCCAAAAGAGTGCTATGAGTGGGTGCGGGAGTATTTAGGCGATCGCCCCAGCTTGGAAGACTGTGAAAATCTGATTGAAGCTATCAGTGGCTTAATTTATAGCGATGGTGAAGTTGCGATCGAAGAAGCGAGACTCCTAACAGAATTGCAGGATATAGCAAAGCCGAATGAGTCAACTCAACCGGCTCATACTCAGCTTCTCAAGCAAATTCAAAAACTTTACCGCCGTTGGGTTGAAGTTCAAAATTAAATCGGAGTTATCGTAAATAAAAAGGTTTAAGCCCCCTCTATTACAAAGTTTACACTTACTTCGCGGTAAGCGAGCTACAGACGGGGTTTAAATCTTTATATGTTGGCAAAGAACGTGCCGTAGGCAGGAGTTCTTTAATTTTGAATTTTGAATTGTTAAGACTTCGGTTCACCCAGACCCGGAGTTTCTTCTTTATCAACTTTAGGCACAAAATCAGGACGCTCTTTGCTTTCCCAACCTGCGGGGCGTTTTGAGTTGTACCAAGCTATTGAACCAATGGTAACAGCAGCAATAAAACCAACGACATACACCAAAGTAAAAGCCAAGGGAAAATGAGGAGCGGCATCTACAGCTGGCGCTGCTGTTTGCATCAATAAATTCATATGTATATTCTCCAAAGTTAGGTAACACTATTTAACACACTATAAAATGAGCGTATCACTTAACATCCCTCTGTAGTTTGAGCAAGTTGAATATTCTAGAGGATGGGGAATGGGGAGATGAGGGAGATGAGGGAAATAAGGGGCGGAGGGGCGCAGGAGATAATACTAACTCCTAACTCAGCACAGGCTAAACCTTAGATATCCGCTAACAACACTCAGCACTCAGCACTCCTAATGTCCATTCCCAATTTATTGCTGAGAAGGTCTAAGTCTATCCCGCCAGGATGGCTGTGGTGATGAAGAACCTGAGGAACCGGAACTATTTTCTGGGGAGGACGATCGCCGAGATCTTTGAGGTGGGGGAGAATCAGATTCTACTCTTCTAGATCGCCGCCGTGGAGTAGATGATTCTGAGGAAGAGTTTCTAGAACTTGATTCTTCGGTGCGATCGCGTCTTCTCCGTCTTGGGGTATCGTTGTTTGATTGCTGTTCTTCTTGAGAATAACTTCTCCGGTTTCTACGTCTTTGAGATGAGCCACTCTCTTGGGAATTTTTTACATTGTCCTGTTCTGATTCATCCTCATCGGAAGAAATAGAACGATTCAGCACTGTTTTGGGTTTGATTGACTGTGTTTTGATGCTGCCTTTACGACCTTCTAATTTGGGTCGTTTAGGAAACTGTTCTATGGGCATCCCTTGTACCACTTTTTCCATAAATTCATGCCAAGTGTAAGCGGCGCTACTACTAGTGCCATCTGTGGGGCGGTTATTATCGTTACCTAGCCAAACCCCTGCCACCATTTGGGGAATGTAACCAATAAACCACAAATCGCGGGCTTTATCGGAGGTGCCTGTCTTCCCGGCAACTGGTCTATTATCTAATTGGGCGGCACCGCCAGTCCCGGCTTCCACGACGTTACGTAGCATCCAGGTCATAATGGCAGCGCTGTCGGCGTCAATGGCGCGTTTGGATTTGAAATTAGCTGACCAAATTACTTTACCTTGGCGGTTGAGGATGCGGCTAATACCATGAGGTTCTGTGTGCAAACCTTGGGTTGCGAAACTGCCGTAAGCGCTGGTTAATTCCAGCAAATTGACTTCATTTGAACCAAGAGCTAAGGAATAAGTGGGCTTGAGTTCAGATTTAATTCCCATATCATGGGCAAGTTTAATCGTTGGTGTAAAGCCCACATCAATCAACACCTTCACCGCAACAATATTAATCGAGCGGGTAAGAGCATCTCTCATGCTCATTGAGCCGTGGAAATTTTCACCATAGTTTTTCGGTTCGTAGCCGTCTACGACAAAGGGTGTATCCTCGTAGGTATCGTAGGGGCTTTTACCGCTAGCGATCGCAGTGGCATAGACAAATCCTTTAAATGTCGATCCTGGCTGCCGTTGTGCTTGGGTAACGCGATTAAACTGGTTTTTGCCAAAGTCTTTCCCCCCAACCATTGCCTTAATTTCACCATTGCGGGGGTCAATGGCAACCATTGCTGCTTCTTTAAAGTTCTCCCAACTTCCTTGATTTCGCAGCGTTTTGGCAACTGCTTCTTCTGCCGATTTTTGCCAAGTCGGATTCAAAGTGGTTTCTACTACTAGACCCCCAGCAGAAAGCACATCAGCAGAAACGTAGTTGGGCAATTCCTTCTGGATATAGCTAGTAAAGTAGGGTGACTCTACCTGCATTCGCTTAGGTAAACTGCTTTTCAGGATTAGTGGCTGTTGGATAGCAGCTTGCCTTTGTTCTGGGGTAATAACTCCATCTTCTTGCATCCGTAGTAATACTAAGTCCCGTCGCCGTTTTGCCGCTTCTGGATTCTTGTCTGGCGCATACAAGCTTGGGGCAGGAGCTAATCCCGCAATGGTTGCCATTTCCCCCAAGGAAAGTTGATCTGGGGATTTACTAAAGTATACCCAAGCTGCATCTGCTACACCGTAAGCACCATCTCCCAAATAAACCAAATTTAGGTAACGCTCTAGAATCTGATCTTTGGTTAATTCTGACTCGATTTTTTGTGCTAAACGGACTTCCTTGAGTTTGCGCCAGATTGTCTGTTCTTGTTTCAAAAAGAGAATCCGGGCTAGTTGCTGGGTAATGGTACTACCACCTTCTACCACACCTTGCGATCGCAAATTATTCAAACTTGCTCTGAGAATTCCTTGAGGATCGACTCCATTGTGTTGCCTAAATCTTCTATCTTCTGAGGCGATGAAAGCTTTTTTTAAATTATCTGGGATTTGCTCCAGCCTTAGCTGTTCTCTGGTAGCTTCACCTTGTTGTTGTAATATACTACCATCGGCGGCTTTGATGGTCAGTGTTTGCTCTCTCACCACCGCGTTTAGCTCGGCTTTATCTGGCAAGGTGCGATCTATTAAACTAATGCCATAGAGCGAGGCAGCTATGCCACCACCTACAGTCAAGACTGCCCAAAACCAGATACGACGATATAGTGGTTTCTTGCCAGTTGCCTGATTAGCCTTCATTCTGGATGGTAAAATTTTCATTTTGCTCAGTAACTGCCTTGGCTGTGCCACATATACTGGTGGTAAGCTGTCATTTGTTGTCGATATCCTCGTGTTGATGATGATTACCAAGCGGCAATTGTGGTTTCTCCTCGCAAGAGTCATTCCAATTACTTGGTTTTTTCTTGAACCAGGAGGTTAAGCTTGCCCAAGTAAGCTTCCTCGATCAAGGTAGTAACTACCTAACCACCATTAATCAGTTTTGGGGTTATGGCATAACTTTAGTGTTAGTATAATATCCTATAAATAATTAACTCAATTCACTGTAAAAAAGAATTCAGAACTCAAAAAAATGAGTATCTTTTTATACTATAGCAATATTTATATAATTTCAGCTTAAGGGCTAGTATATTAAAGACTGGGATTCATCATTGAGATAGAATCCAGAATTATTTTGGAAAAAATTAATTTTTTTCGATTTTAAAGAAGAGAATTTTGTCAAAAGACTACAAGTTTCATAAGTATTCGCAATATAAAAATATTGATATTTTCTCGAATAGGTGAATTTAAGTATCACCAAAGACAACCAGAAAACGGCTTACCCATAGAAAAACGTGCCAAAATTGCCCTTGCCCTTGGTAGTAATATGGGGGATTCACAGGAAATATTAGAAGCGGCGATCGCAGTTCTAGCCCAAACCCCAGGGATTTTCTTAGAAGCCAAATCCAATTGGTATAAAACCAAAGCCGTAGGACCACCACAGCCAGATTACTTAAATGGGTGCGTCACATTGCAAGTAGAAATGCTACCCCATGAGCTATTAGAAAATTTATTAAGAATAGAACAACAATTTGGGCGTGTGCGTCAAGAACGCTGGGGACCGAGAACCCTGGATTTAGATTTGTTATTATATGATGACTTGATTGTGGATACGCCAAACCTGCAAATACCCCATCCAGGAATGCGACATCGGGCTTTTGTGTTAGTACCACTTGCAGAAATTGCCTCAGATTGGGTAGAACCAGTTTCTGGGTGTGTTATTAAAGAACTGCTGAAAGAGGTAGACTGTTCTGATGTACATTTATTGATGGGCAATTAAAATAACCATCTTTAAACGCACCAGAACGCTGATTTCACCTCTGTATTTACAGATAATCAGATTTTATTATGCCATTAGGTAGAGAATTACCACAACTGTTGAAACAACGCTTGTTCCATAAAGGACGCAAGTTTGATTTTGAAGTCAATCGCCTGCGTTTACCGAATAAAGCGGAAGGAGAATGGGAGTGTATTCGTCACCCCGGTGGTGCCCTAGCTGTGCCTGTGACGCCAGAGGGTAAACTTGTACTCGTGCGGCAATATCGTTTTGCAATTCAGGGACGGATATTAGAATTTCCGGCCGGGACACTGGAAGGAAAAGAACAACCTTTAGAGACGATACAACGAGAAATTCAGGAAGAAACTGGCTATAGCGCCCAAAAATGGGAGAAACTAGGAGAATTTTTCCTAGCGCCTGGTTATTCTGATGAAATTATCTATGCTTTTCTCGCTCAAGATTTAGAAAAGCTGGAGACACCACCAGCACAAGATGGAGACGAGGATCTCGAAACAGTGCTTTTGACTCCTGAAGAATTGGAAAAAGCTATTCTGGAAGGAGAACTGGTAGATGCTAAATCAATTTCTAGCTTTTTTCTGGCGCGTCCATTTTTAGTGTAATCACAATATGCTGCTAGAGTTAGCGATCGCCGATGCTTATGGTGCAGGTTTTGAATATGCTGACGAGATGATCGTTAACAATGATTTGAGTCGATACGTTCAACATCCCCGTTTTCGACTCATTCCTGGCAGCTACACCGACGACACCCAAATGAGTATTGCCATTGCCGAAGTAATTGTTGCTCAAGCACCGTGGACTCCGGAAGTGTTAGCCGAAAGCTTTGTTAGAGCCTTCAAACGTGACCAAAGGCAAGGATATTCTAAACACTTCTACGATTTTCTCTTAGAAATCCAAGATGCAGAAGAGTTTTTAACAAAAATTCGCTCTGAGAGCGATAAAAGTGGAGCAGCAATGCGTGCAGCACCCATTGGCATCTATTCCACACCCGAAAAAGTCATTGAGGCGGCAACAATTCAAGCGGCAATTACCCACAATACACCCGATGGAATCAATGCTGCCGTTGCTGCTGCTCTGATGTCACATTATTTTATCTATCGACTCGGAGCAAAACGCAAATTAGGAGAGTTTTTAGAAGGTTATGTATCTGGTGAGTGGTCTAAACCGTGGCAGGGTGAAGTAAAATCTAAAGGCTGGATGAGTGTCAGAGCCGCGATTACTGCGGTGATGCGAAATGACACTATGAGCCAACTTTTACAGGATTGTATCGCTTTTACCGGGGATGTAGATACAGTGGCAGCGATCGCCCTAGCCGCTGGTTCTTGTAGCGAGGAAATTACACAAGACATCCCCAAGCATCTTGTCACAGGCTTAGAAAATGGAGCTTACGGTCGAGATTACCTGATTCGGCTAAATCAGCAGTTGATGAGTTTGGTGGACAACCAAATAAGTTAGGGAAATTAGTCCTTGATTTTTAAGCACTTTAATGCTTACTACAAGCCTCTCAAAACTTTTACAACAGACTACTAGTAGTCCGTCAAGCCACATTTGAAGGGTTTAAATAATACAGAGACGTGGAGAATTTTGGCTCTCCCAGACTTGGGTTGATAAATTAACCCTAAAAAACGGCTAAAACGATTGATAGAAGAAGGTTTGTCTAAAATAGAATCAAAGATTTAATAAAAGTTTACTTTGTTCCTCTTGAATCCCTGACTATGTAAGGATTTAACCTGATATCAAGTATTAATTTGTTATAACTAGTCTAGGAGAGCCAGAATTTTTTAACACAGCAAAATTAATACGATCGAGCAGTTGCGACTTCATTCAATATCCACATGAATCAAGTGCGGTAAGGTATAGCTATGATATATATTAAATGTTTTTAAATTCTTATATCTAGAAATTTTATATACTGAGTACTTTTATATACAAGATATAGGATTACCTTGCAGAAGAGGACTTTTCAAATGTCCTCTTAGGGATTTGGTATTTTTTGACAATACTGTTTTATGACCTTGGCTAAAGTGAAAAAGAAATTGACTTACAGCTAAAGTTATAAGAACATGACCTAAAGAAGCATACAACTAGTAAATATGTGTCTATATGCAAGACACATAAATGTTTCAGACAAATGACAAAAAATACAAATTTTAACCGTGCTGGGAAACTGACTGCTCTTTTGTTCCTGATAACTATTTTCCTGACTCCTTGTGTGATTATAAATGCCGGAGAACGTGGCGTTTTGATGGAATTTGGGGAAGTTCAGAACCAGGTATTAGAAGAAGGAATTCACTTGATTATTCCTGTCTATAATAGTGTAAAAAAGTTGAGTGTCCGAGTACAAAAGCAGCAAATTGCTACTGAAGCTTCTTCTAAGGATTTACAAAACGTTTTCACGGATATAGCTCTGAATTGGCATATTATTCCCCAGGAAGTAAATGTCATTTTTCAGGAGATTGGAGATGAATTAGTTGTAGTCGATCGGATTATTAACCCAGCAATCGAAGAAGTGTTAAAGGCAGTAATGGCAAAGTATACTGCTGAAGAAATTATTACTAAACGGCAAGAAGTAAAAGATAAAGTAGATAATGCCTTGGCTGCACGACTCGCCACTTATCATGTTGCAGTTGATGATATTTCTCTAGTTCATGTCCGTTTTTCAGAACAATTTGGTGAGGCGGTGGAAGCAAAGCAAATTGCTGAGCAAGAAGCAAAGCGAGCAGAGTTTATTGCCTTAAAAGCAACAAAAGAAGCTGAGGCAAAAGTTAATTTAGCAAAAGGAGAGGCCGAAGCACATAGATTATTACGTGACGGTTTAACTCCAGAAATACTGCAAAGGCAAGCAATAGAAAAGTGGAATGGTAAACTACCACTAATTGTAAGTAATGAGACCCCTAAATTGTTGAATATTAGTGAATTATTAAAGTTTTATAAAAATTGATATTCTTTGATATGGATGCTCAAAAAATAAAAATTTTATTAGTTGATGATAACTTAGAAAACTTATATTGTTTATCAGATATTCTTCAAGACCAAGGTTATCAAGTACAAAGTATTATTTCTAGAAAATTGGCAATTAATACAGTACTTACTTCTCCTCCAGATTTACTTTTACTAAATCTTTTGATGGGAGAAAATAATGGTTATGAAGTTTGTAAATATTTGAAAGCTAACCAAAAAACTCAAGATGTTCCGATAATTTTTTTTGGTATTACAGATGAATTATCTGAAAAAGTCAACGTTTTCGATTTTAGTGATGTTGATTATATTAATCAACCATTTAAAACTAAAGAAGTTTTATTACGTGTTCAAAATCAATTGACTCTGCAAAGGCTAAAAAAAGACTTAAAAGAAGAGATTGAAGAACGTCAACGGCTGGCAGTTGAGTTAAATATTCGCAACAGACAAATAGAAGATACCTTACCAAAAATTAGTATTAACAATCTCTTGCAAAGCGATCGCTGCGCCAAAGCCAAGGGCGATCGCCTTTTAGTCAAAGCCTCCCTGAAGAATAGCGAAACTAAGTATCGACACTTAATAGCAGAAAAAGTACTCGAAGAAAGCGCAACTAAGCTCCGCAATCATAATTTAGTCTTAACAGAATTGGCACAAAATCAAACGCTCTATCAGGGTGACTTGAAAGTAGCTTTGAGCCAAATCACAGAAGCAGCTACTCAAAATATTGGGGTGGAACGAGCCAGTGTGTGGCTGTATGACGAAACAGCGATGAAAATGAAGTGTCTTGATTTATTTCAGGCGAGCTGCAATCAACATAGTGAAGGAGTTTCCTTATCAGCAGCAGACTATCCAGCTTATTTTGCAGCTTTGCAGCAAAACCAACCAATCGCGGCTGATAATGCCCACATCGATCCCAGAACTAAGGAATTTTCTGCCTCTTACTTGAAATTAAGCATCACCTCCATACTCGATATACCCATCAGGCAGGAGGGAAAGACAGTAGGAGTTTTATGTCTGGAAGCAGTGGGAGGTATTCATTCTTGGACACTAGAAGACCAAAATTTTGCTCGTTCTCTGGGTAATTTAGCCTCTCTGGTACTGGAAGCACGCTCTCGCCAAAGCGCAGAAGCAGCACGACGCGCTTCTGAAAAAAAGTTAGCATCAGCTTTTAGGTCATCTCCCGATCCAATTGCCTTAATTACTGTTCCTGACAAACGTTATATCGAAATTAACGACAGCTTTTGTCAGTTTTTTGGTTATTCTCGTTCTCAAGTTATCGATCGCACCGATGAAGAATTGAATATTTGGGTGAATCCAGAAGAATATAATCTTCTCACCCATATGCTGCAACAAACAAAAGCCATCCGTAACCACGAGGTTGATGTTCGCATTTGTTCTGGGGAAATCAGGACGACTTTGTTTAGTGCAGAAATGATCGACATTGATGGACTGTGGTATGTGTTGGGTACTGCCAAAGACATTACTGAACGTAAGCAAGCAGAAAATGAAAGTCGTTTGCTGCTGCTGACAACCCAAGCCATCACTCGCGCCAGTGATGTCAATAACGCCTTAGCAGTGGTCTTGCAGTTAATTTGTCAGACCATTGGCTGGGATTTTGGTGAAGCCTGGATACCGAATGAAGATGACACCATTTTAGAACACAGCCTGGGTTGGTACGGTGAGGAAAATAGTTTAGAAGAATTTTACCACCAAAGCAAAACTGTCAAATTTCCTATGGGAGTGGGACTACCTGGGCGAGTTTGGCAGAACCAGGAACCAGAATGGATAGAAGATGTTTGCCAAGTTACAGAGCCGATTTTTTGGCGATCGCCACAAGCCACAAATGTCGGATTAAAAGCTGGTTTTGGCGTTCCCATACTAGCTAATAATCAAGTATTAGCTGTTTTAGTATTTTTTAAACGTAGCTCAGTATTAATAGATCGGCGTTTGCTTTTATTAGTAAGCGCTGTTGCTGCTCAGTTGGGTGGGTTAATTGAGCGTAAAACCCTAGAACAAAAACTAGCACTCAGAGAAGCTCGGCTCAATGCTTTTTTTAGCAGCGCTCCCGTTGGTATGACGATTATAGATAGCCAGCTGCGGTTTGTGCAAATTAACCAACTGCTGGCAGAGATTAATGGAACATCCCAGGAAGATCATATTGGCCAAAGCATTTTTAAAATTTTACCCCACATCGCTCCCTTAGTAGAACCAATTTATCAGCAAGTTCTATTGACTGGTCAACCCATTCTTAATCAAGAAATCAGCGGTGTATCATCCAAAGAACCAAATATTACGCGCCATTTCCTAGCTTCTTATTTTCCAATTCCTGGTGAAGGCGATCGCCCTTCTGGCGTTGGCACAGTTTTAGTAGAAATTACCTATCGCAAACGCGTCGAACAAGAACTGCGTTTAGCAAACGAACGCCTCCAATATCTGCTCACTTCTAGTCCTGTAGTTATTTATAGCAGCAAAACATCAGGAGATTTTAACACTACTTTTATTAGTAAGAATGTCAGAGGAATGGTTGGCTATGAAGCGCGGGAATTTATCAATAATTCTGATTTCTGGTTAAATCACGTCCACCCAGAAGATATTGAACTAATTTCCGGAAAATTTCAGGAGCTGGTTGAGCAAGAGTATAGCTCCTACGAATATCGCTGGCTACATGCTGACGGAACTTATCACTGGTTTTATGAAAAAACGAGGTTAATCCGTGATGAAACTGGTAATCCAATAGAATGCGTTGGTTATTGGGCAGACGTCAGCGAGCGCAAGTTAGCAGAATTGGCTTTGCAGGAAGGTAGACAGCGATATCAACTTTTAGCAGAAGCTTCACCAGCTTGTATATTTTATAGTGATGTCAATGGTAATGTCTTATATTTTAATCGACGCTGGAGTGAAATTACTGAATACAGTGTAGAAGAATCTCTGGGGACAGGTTGGGCAAATGCTATGCATCCAGATGACCGGGAGCAGATCTTACTAGGATGGAATCAAGCAACATCTGCTGGAGAAATATATAAATACGAACATCGTTTATTGCGTGAGGATGGGACAATCGTCTGGGTAATTTGTCAGGCTTTGCCCGAATTTGGAGATGATGGAGAAATTAAAGGGTACATCGGTATGATTACAGATATTACCGAGAGAAAATTGGCAGAAGAAGCCTTGCGCGAGAGTGCAGAACGAGAAAGAGCGATCGCCCAAGTAATTCAAAGAATGCGCCAAACCCTCGATTTAGATACTATATTTGCGGCGACAACCCAAGAATTACGGCAAGTACTCAATTGCGATCGGGTTGCTGTCTATCGTTTCAATCCCAACTGGAGCGGCCAATTTATCTCCGAGTCAGTAGCAGAGGGGTGGATTTCTTTAATCGAAGAACAAAACAATCACCCTGAATTGACAGAGGATGTTTTAGAAAATGGTCGTTGCCTAATCAAATTCTTGGATCGGTCAGATAATCAACCGCAAGATAGTTACCTCCAAGATATCTACACCCAAGGCATAAGTTTCAGTTGCATTCCAGACATCTACAACGCTGGGTTTCATCCTTGTTATATCCAACTCTTGGAACGTTTTCAGGCAAAAGCTTATATTATTGTTCCTATTTTATTTGGTAATCAGCTTTGGGGATTATTAGCAAGTTATCAAAATTCCGATTTCCGCCAATGGAAACCAGAAGAAGCCAACGTCGTAGTTCAAATTAGCAATCAATTGGCAGTTGCTTTGCAGCAAGCACAATTACTCACACAAACCCAAAGGCAATCACAAGCACTGCAAGAAGCGGCGATCGTTGCTGATGCTGCCAACCGCGCCAAAAGCGAATTCCTCGCCAACATGAGCCACGAACTGCGTACCCCGCTGAACGCCATCCTTGGTTTTACCCAACTCATGAGCCACGATCGCACTATATCAACCGAACATCAAGAAAACCTAGCAATTATCAATCGTGCTGGCGAACATCTACTTAACTTAATCAACGACATTCTAGAAATGTCTAAAATCGAAGCTGGCAGAATCTCATTAAATCTCAGCAGTTTTGACTTAATTCGCCTCTTGGAAAACCTCGAAGAGATGTTGCGTTTCCGCGCCACCTCCAAAGGTTTAGAGTTGGTATTTGAATATACATCTTACCTTCCCCAGTTCATCGAAGCAGATGAAAGTAAACTACGTCAAGTCTTGCTGAACCTCCTGGGAAATGCCATCAAATTTACTGATAGTGGTAGGGTGACGCTTTATGTAGGGATGGTGCATGATGAGCAGGGAGACAAGGGGACAAGGGGACAAGAGGACAGGGGCACAAGGGGACAAAAAGACAAACAAAACTCCTCACTCCTAACTCCTAACTCAGCACGGGCTAAACGCCCCGCTACCGCTAACAGTACTCAGCACGGGCTAAACCTTAGCTATCCGCTAACAGCACTCTCAATGCCCAATACCCATCTTTTCTTTGAAATACAAGATACTGGCTGCGGTATTGCTTCCCAAGAAATTGGATTGCTATTTCAAGCTTTTGGGCAAACTGAAACCGGCAGAAAATCGCAACAGGGAACAGGACTAGGTTTAGCAATTAGCCGCAAATATGTGCAACTAATGGGGGGAGATATTAGCGTTACCAGCACTGTTGGCGAGGGAAGTAGATTTGCCTTTGATATTCAAATTGGTCTAGCCGTGGCTACTGAAGTACAAATTAAGCAAACTAGACGCCAAGTTCTTAGTTTAGTACCCGATCGAGAAGAATACCGAATTTTAGTAGTTGATGACGCCGCAGACAGCCGTTTAGTGCTAAGAAAAATTCTTACATCCATTGGTTTTGTAGTACAGGAAGCTGCAAATGGTGAAGAAGCGATCGCACTTTGGCAGCAATGGCAACCACACCTGATATTAATGGATATGCGAATGCCGATTATGGATGGCTACGAAGCCACAAGAATTATTAAAGCTAGAGAAGAACACGATAAAGAATTACCCAATGTCCCATGCACAATGCTCCATACTCACACTATCATTATTGCCTTAACTGCCCATGCCTTTGAGGAACAACGAGAGGCAATGAGCGAAGCGGGTTGTGATGATTTTATTAACAAGCCCTTTCGTGAGGAAGAACTACTGGAAAAATTGAGCGAACATTTAGGAGTTCAATATATTTATCAAGAGGAAACTTATCAAATAGCAAACCCAGGGCAACAGGAAAGAGAATCAATCTTGACGCTTACAGATTTAGTTCCTTTATTATCTACAATGTCACCTGAATGGGTAAAGCAGGTGTATAATGCCGCAGCTCAATGCAGTGATGTTCTGATTTTAGATTTGATTGAGAAAATACCGTTTGAAAATGTTGTAATGCGAAACTTTCTGACAGATTTAGCTCATAATTTCCAGTTTGAGAAAATTATGGATTTGACGAGTATCCAGTAATTTTAAGTAATAAGGCTTGATTGAGTACTACCGAATCAGTTGATGAATGTTGTAATCACTATGAGTGTCTTCTCGGATAGGCTCATCCTTGAGAAATCCTTTAACTGGCATGATTCATAAACTGGATTTATCTTGTTCCTATTTTATGCAAGTTCCAATCTGGAACAGATGATCTTTAAAACAAACGACCCATACATCGTTGAACAAAAAAAGCTAAACTCTAGGATATTGAAGTATTAAATTACATCCTTGAAGACAATTGACGTCTACTACACCAACACTTGTGGCGCGCGCTGCCATATCTTTTTTTGTTTCATAGTAAAGTCTTGACTAAAAGCCTATAGGTAAACATATCACAACATTACCAACATTACCAACTTATCTAACTTCTATTCTAAATATACAGCAGTTTTCTTTTGCATGAAGTACAAAACTAGAGTTTTGAGGCAGGATAGCGCAGCGTAAAGCCTTCTCTACAAGAGGCTGTGCCAAAGCTTAGAGGGAGTCAACGAGCATTGGCAGGAGGGAGATGTAGAAAGTGTTTATATGTGATTCGAAGTCCAACATTGTGTACCTAATTTACTTGCAAAACTGCTCTAGAAATAAGGATAATATCATTATTAGTAGTTTTGTCCAAAATTAATTACTGGTTAAGAATATTAATTATTGGTTAAAAATATAAGGCTTGACAACCTAATTGAAATAATGCTCAAATACTTTGGAAGAAAAAATACTAATGTTGTTTTATTTTTTTGCGTGTAAATAATGTTGATTACTTGCTTTTTGTACTTTATTCCAAACAATAATTGTTGGCTAAATTAATAAATGGAGTATTTGAAAAAGATTCAAGTACAGCATCTTATTTATATCTTCTCAGAGATTTAAATTATTTATATCTTCTCAGAGATTTAAAAAGGTGTGACTATCGCTTACGAGAAAGCGAAAGCGAATGAAGTAGATTAACTGGATAAGAGATAACTTTTAACCTGATTCTCAAGTAAAAACACAATTAAGTATGTAAAGCATACGGGATACCACAGGGCTAAATATATGTCTTATTTGCGACATTCAATATTTAACTTTTCAACTTTAGTTGAGCTACTACAGTACAGAGCTATTCATGAGCCTCAGAAACCTGCTTATACTTTTCTGGTGGACGGTGAAACAGAAGAAGTCAGCATAACTTATCAAAAGTTAGAACAGCGAGCACGGGAGATAGCCGCACATCTGCAATTATTGGGTTTCAGAGGTGAACGAGTATTACTTATTTACCAGCCCGGTTTAGAATACATTGTTGCCTTTTTCGCGTGCCTGTATGCAGGACTTGTTGCGGTTCCTGTTTATCCACCTCGATTCAATAAGCCTATGCCTCGCCTACAGGCAATTGTGGCAGATGCACAGGCAAAAATTGCGCTTACTACTACATCTATTTTGACAAATGTAGAACAGAAGTTTGAACAAAGTCCATATTTAGCAACTTTGCAATGGTTAGCTACAGACACTATTACCAGTGATTCCATCAACAAATGGCAACAGCCACAGATTTGTGATAGCACGCTAGCCTTCCTCCAGTACACTTCTGGCTCTACAGGAACACCAAAAGGGGTAATGATAAGTCATGGCAATTTGCTACACAATTTAGCACTTATTCGCCAGTGTTTTGAGCATAAGCATGATAGCCAAGGTGTAATCTGGTTACCACCATTCCACGATATGGGTTTGATCGGGGGAATACTACAGCCTCTCTACAGTGGTTTTCCGGTAACACTTATGTCGCCAACAACCTTTGTCAAAAAACCTTTCCGCTGGTTACAGGCGATTTCCCGTTACAAAGCTACTACAAGTGGTGGTCCAGATTTCGCTTATGACCTTTGTGTTCGCCAAATTACTCCCGAACAGCGTGCGACTCTTGACTTGAGTAGCTGGGATATTGCTTTCACTGGAGCCGAACCTGTCCGCGCACAAACCTTGGAGCGTTTTACTGCTACTTTTGAATCTTGCGGCTTTCGCAAAGAGGCATTTTATCCCTGCTACGGGATGGCTGAGACAACATTAATCGTGTCTGGAGGTTTGAAAACAGAGCCGCCGATTATTCTCCAAGTTAAAGGAACAGCGCTTGAGCAAAACCAGGTAGTAGCTGCTACTGGTAATCAGGAGAGCAACCGAGCGATCGTCGGTTGTGGTAGAACCTGGTTAGACCAGAAAATCGCGATCGTTGATCCTGAATCTTTAACCCTCCGTCCTGCTGGGCAAATAGGAGAGATATGGGTATCAGGCTCGAGTATAGCTCAAGGCTATTGGAATCGGCCTATAGAGACAGAACAGACTTTCTATGCATATTTGGCAGATACTAATGAAGGACCCTTTCTGCGGACTGGGGACTTAGGATTTTTGCAAGATGGCGAACTATTCGTCACCGGTCGTCTTAAGGATCTGATTATTATATCGGGTCGCAACCATTATCCCCAAGATATTGAACAAACAGTAGAACAGTGTCATTCAGCCTTGCGTCTAGGTCATGGAGCAGCATTTTCGCTCGACATATTCGGTGAAGAAAAGTTAGTGATTGCTCAAGAGGTAGAGCGGCAGAACTATGTGCGAAAGCTCAATGCTGATGAAGTAATTAAAGCTATTCTGCAAGCAGTTTCAGAAGAGCATGATATACAAGTTTATGCGGTATTGCTGCTCAAGGCTGGAAGTATTCCCAAAACTTCTAGCGGTAAAATTCGGCGCAGTGCTTGTCGGGCTGGATTTGTGGATGGAAGCTTAGATGTCGTGATGGATTGGAGTATGAATCATCAACACAAAACCAAGTTTCAATCTCTGAATACAGAAGTAGAAACCTTGTTGCAACAACTGCAAAACGAGGCACAACATAGAAAGTCAAATATTAAATAAATTGAATCAATTGGAGGTTTTTAGATTGTCTACACAAGCAGAAATAGCAGTTTCTTATGATGTTTCCAATGATTTTTTTCGCTTATGGCTAGATAAGCGCATGATCTATACATGTGCTCTGTTTGAAGGCATAGATGACCTAGAAACTGCCCAAGTCAACAAGCTCAAATGGTTCCACGAAGCGGTGAGAGCCACTCCAGATAAACATCTGCTAGATATTGGTTGTGGTTGGGGGGGCACAATAGAGTTCTTCTCACAAGAAATGGGGGTAAAAAATGTAACGGGTATTACCCTTTCCCATGCTCAATACTCCGAAATTAACGCTAAATCCATCCCAGGTTTATCTGTTGAATGTGTGTCATATACAGACTATCAGCCTAAAGAAAAGTTTGATGGGGTGATTAGTGTTGGGATGTTTGAGCATATCGCCACACCAGAACAGGCACGCACTGGTGAACATATCTCGATATATCGAGACTATTTCCGCCGAGCTTGGGAGTGGACTAACCCTGGTTCTTGGTTTGCTCTTCAAAGCGTCATTGGCTTTCGGCTACCGCGAAATAGACATGATGTGCGGGAAATTAGTTGGGTAACATCCACAATTTTTCCTGGAGCAATTACACCCCGTTTAGAAGCAATTGTAGCCTCTGTAAACCCTTACTGGGAAGTCATGGAAGTAAAAACTAGGCGAGAACACTACGCCAAAACAACGGCAGAGTGGTTACAACGTCTCAGGAGTCATGAGCCGCTTATTCGGCAGCGCTGGGGAGACGAGAAATTTGAAGAATACGATCGCTATTTAAGCGCCTGCATCATGTCCTTTGAGAAAGGCTATCAATCTCTGGTGCAGATTGCCCTGCGTCGGGTTGATTGATACGATGGTTTGCCCAAAATGTCTGTTAAAGAGTAAAAACAATGACAAACGATGAAATTTTAACCCTGCTTAAGGAAGCTTTCAAGTTTGCTGCTCCGGAAGTTGCAGAGAGAGTAGAAGCCTTAACAATAGATAGCACGCTTCATGAGTTCGGTGTCAGTTCAATTATTGCCTTAGAAATGGCAGGATATATCGAAGAAAAGTTAGGAATTCAACTTGCAGATGACGAATTGGCTCAGATTGTTACCATTAAAGGCTTCGTAAACTTGATTCGCCAACATACAAAGGCACTGGTCTGAATAGCACTAAGAAAAGATACAGCCGAATGGCACTAAGAAAAGGGAAAATCGTTGAGGCAGCAGGGGTGCAGAGGAGCGGAGGAGCAGGGTAGAAAGAAGAAGTTTTAAGCATTGCGTTCGGATATTTAGAAATTCCCCTCTGCGCCCCTGCCCCCCTGCTCCTCTGCAATCCTTACGCTGCATACCCTTCAGCTTAACTTAGTGCCATTCAGATACAGCCCTTGACCTGACTGGTTCCCAGCCTGGAGGCTGGGAACTAGGTCACACAATCCTTTGGGCTTTTGTTAGTGCCATTCGGTACTGGTCTAAAAAAGTATAAAAAGTATAAAAGGAGGACAAAATGGGTGCTTCATTGACACATCAGGAAAAAATGTACCGTGCTTATATGGAATTCTTTGATGTCGCAGAGCGTAAGCGACGCTGGCATCCCTTAAATGATATTCCTTGGGAGAAGCTCGAACCCGCGAAAAATACAGAAGAAAAAGCAATCTGTGTTGAAACATTCTGTGGAGTCGAGTTGTATGTTCCAGACTATACAGCAAACGGCTTTAACCTAACGCGCACAATTTTTGGA
Source organism: Nostoc sp. C117 (assembly GCF_043099735.1). Classification (NCBI taxonomy): domain Bacteria; kingdom Bacillati; phylum Cyanobacteriota; class Cyanophyceae; order Nostocales; family Nostocaceae; genus Nostoc; species Nostoc sp. C117. The sequence goes on along the minus strand of NZ_CP170991.1, from coordinate 3,571,891 downwards.
CATGCTTGGTTTCAGGCGAATTGGGGTTATGAAGAATCTAAGCATGGGCTTGCTTTTCGTGAGTACTTAATTCGTTCGGGTCTGCGTACAGAAGCGCAATATGCGGAGTTTGAACAGCAGATTTTTGCCAAAGTTTGGAATCTACCATTTGATACTCGGCGACAGATGACTTGCTATGGTGCTCTGCAAGAGTCAGCAACATTTCTCATCTATCGTGCACAGTTGGCAAAAGCACAGCAGGAACAAGATGACGTACTAGAAAAAATATTTTTCTACGTTAGTCGGGATGAAGCTGCCCACATGGGTTTCTATATTAAAGTTCTGCAATTAGAACTAGAAGAAGACCGGGAGGGCACCCTAGCTGACCTAGCACATGTGGTTTATAACTTTGAAATGCCAGGAGTAGGATTGATTCCGGAGTACGATCGGCGCCTTGGGGTTGATGGAGTTGGAATTAGCTCCCAGCAATTTCTCCAACGAGGTATTTTCCCATTGCTGAAGGCAGTAGGGACGAGTCGTCAAGAGTTGGTGCGGCTATTGCACAAGAAGAAGGTCATGGATATGCCCAAGGAAGATATTTCTTTAAATAAGGTAGCTATGGCCGTAGCAAGTTAATTTTTCATTGGGTGCTATGTGAATGTTCTTCCTAAAATGTTCATCTGGAGTTACCTCATAGCACTCTTGCGAATAGATGTTCATGTTAGTCTTGCACCCAAAAGCTTAATTATGCTGATGCAGAAAGTTAAAAGGCCTTCAATACCACCAGAATGGTATCGTCCCTCACTTCTGGGTACTATAACGTTTATCGTCTATGCTGTAGCCTTGTGTGCCATCCCAGGGTTTTTATGCCGTGTAGTAGCGACCTCATTTGACTCTCTGCCACTACGGATTATGCTGATGGTACCACTCACGATTCTTACTGCCTATGGCTTTCAGTTACTAGGATTTGTGGGTCATGAAGGTCTACATATATCCTTGCATCGTAATAAGATAGTAAGTGTACTCCTAGGGCTTTTTTTCGCTTCTTCAGTAGTAACGTATTTTGAGATGGGTTTTGCAGTTCACCATTGGAACCACCATCGTTTTACGAATCAGGCTTCAGATCCCGACATCGAGCCAGTCAAGCATTTAAAGGCGTGGTGGCAAAGAATATTGTTCTCCCGTCCAATTTACAATTTTCTTTATTTCAAGACAGCATTAAATATCGCTTTAGGCGATACTTGGCCGTTCCCTTACAAAATGCCTTTTAAGCTTTCAACTGTACGTATTCTGTGTTGGACAAACTTCGCATTTGCCTTGTTTTGGTTCAGTTTTTATGTTGGAATAGCACTCTACGATCCATTAACAGGATTGTTTTCTATTGCTCTACCGCTGATTCTAACAATGTTGATTAATGCGTGTCAGATATACATCGATCATGCTGGCACCAGCGATGAGCTATTCCGTAATGCCTGGAGCCGAACTTCTCCGCTAATGACAGTATTATATTTTGGCTCTAATTATCATTTAGAACATCATCTTTATCCTGGAATTCCCTGTTATCGTCTGCACAAAATTCACAAATTACTTAAGGAACGTGGGATCTATGAACAGGTCAATGCACCCATAGAACCTTCTTTTTTCGGTTCTTACCGTCAGGTTGCTGCTGATTACATAGCAGGAACTGATAATAGCTTCGATCCTTTTCAACAAGCAATCGATTGAAGAAGGCAGAATGTAGGAGACAGAGGGCAGAAGTTTCCATTTAGAAGGGGATTCAAACCCGTGAAAAATGGCATGGCCAAATTTAAAAATTGGTGGGGTTTTAAACCCTTGCTACCTCCGATCGCGCAGACGGTTTAGGCATTCAGGAGAAGAGATAAATTCCTTCTGGCTTCTGACCTCTGCTTTTCTTGATAATCTGCTATTACCTTTTAATATAGGACTTACGTAAGTGTCACAGAAAATTAAAATTTTTAGTTTGTAGTAAGGGCTTCAGCCCTGATTTTGAGGACTTTTGTCCTCACTACGAACTAAAAATAATATGCCAATTGCGTAAGTCCTATAATACAAACATTATTGCTGACATAATACTCAAAATGAAACTAGACCTCTTTACTCCGGAGTTAATCAGCGTGTTGTTGTGGTTAGCCTTTGGCAAATTGCTGATTATTGGACTGTTTACTATTCTCAATGACTTGCCTTCAAAACAAAAGCTTCGTGTCTTTAACATTAAGATATCTAGAGAGCAGACTATTAGGGAGCTTAAGGCGATCTGGGTTGTATTTACTGATGTTTTTGCTCTGACTTTACTAGTAGGGTTTAGTCTAATTAGGTTGGCATCAGATTCTCCTACCAACATCCTCGTAACTTTTGTTACCTTTTTTCTATGGATTGAGGTGTGGTTCTACTGGACTCATCGCTGGATGCACAAAAGTGACTTTTTGTGGAAAATCCACGAGTATCACCATTTATCGCAGGTTAACCAACCTCTGACAGCAACCTCATTTTCTATCATTGAAAAATTTGTATTTTACACCTGTGGCTGGTTCTTATTACCGACGTTGATATCGTGGTATATCCCTATATCTGCTGACGGTATTGCTTTGTACTTTACCTACTACTATATATCAAGCGCTATTGCCCACTCCAATACTGAATTTACATATTCCATACAAAAACATTTACCTTTTGGACTGGATAAGTTTAGTGGGAGTGGCACTGGACATGCGCTTCACCATGCGCGGTATGATACTAACTTTGGTCTTCTAAGCTCCATTCTGGATCGTATTTTTGGTACTTATGCTGAAGATACAGAAAAAATTCAGGAAAAGGTTTCTCTAGGTGAAGCTCTTGAAAATCTACAAGTGATTATCGAATGAATAGTTGTCTAATAAAGATGAAGATTTTCTTAATTATTGATTACTGTTATAGTTACTCAGCTTTAACAAATTAAAAAGTGCTATTTTTTGTAGATTTTAAAAAATCTATAAGGCAAGGCTTTCAAAAAAATCACAAAAACTCATTTATAAATAACTAATGAATAAACAAAAATTCAATAACTTTTCTGATTTCTATCTCTTTTATCTGTCACAGCATACCAATAGCATTTGTAAGCTGCTGCACGTAGTAGGGCAGATATTTAGTTTAATTGTCTTAGCAGTAATCATAAAAACTAATTCTTGGATTTACTTACCAAGTACAGTGTTTATTGGGTATGGATTCGCCTGGATTGGCCATTTCTTCTTTGAAAAGAATAAGCCAGCAACATTCACATACCCAATTTTGAGCTTCTTGAGCGATTTCATAATGACTAAAGATATAATATTTGGGAAAATCAAATTTTAAGAATTAGACATTAAAACAATCAGTTAAAAGGTTTATGAGATGTACAAAGTAGTTGTCAAAGCCTTTGGAGGGTCAGAGCAGTTACAAATTATTGAATTACCCGATCCCATTCCTGCTCCTAATAGCAATCAAGTCGTTATCAGACTAACTAGCATTGGTATGAATCATGCTGACCTAATGGCTCGAAGGGGTGAATATAAGCTGGTTTCAGGTAATCCACCATTTACGCCTGGTCTAGAGGGCGGTGGCTACATTGATGCAATTGGCGATGCTGTTAGCGATCGCTTTATAGGTCAGCGTGTCATTCTCAGTCCTGATGCCCCTCAAGTGACTCGTCGTAGTGAAGGTACTTACCAATCGCACTACCTCACAACTACAGATAAGACCATTCCGGTTCCTGATACTATTCCAGATCAATTATTAGGCGCAATTTGGCTACCATATCTCACTGCATGGGGTTGCCTTATTTGGAAGCAGTGCCTTAAACCTGGCCAGATTGTCTTATTGCCAGGTGCGAGTAGTAGTATAGCGATCGCCGCTTCGCAGGTTGTAAAACACTATGGTGGTATTACTATTGGAACTACTACCAGTGCTGAGAAGCTGGAAAAGCTTAGGAGTATGCCCGAAGCTCAATACGACCATCTTGTTGTAACTAGCGATCCACAATGGTCTAAAGAAATCAGAAAACTCACCAGTGGTAAGGGACCGAACATTATCTTTGATCCTGTTGCCGCTGGCGAGTTTCTCAATACTGAAATCAGTCTTTTAGCCAACGAGGGTACAATCTGGATTTATGGACTTTTGGGGACAGTAGGTGTAGTAGATGTAACGCCTTTAATCCGTAAACGTGCAGCAATTCGCGGTTGGGTTCTCAATGAGTTAGGGATTGCAGAACCAGAAAATATACAATCAGCTTACAAGCATGTGCTAGATTCTCTTGTCTGCGGTACATACCAACTCCCCATCGCTAGGCTTTTTTCACTTCAAGATGTACGTCAAGCTCATGAAGAGATGGAAAAAGGAAAACACATTGGAAAACTGATTCTGATTCCCTAAACTATTAAATTTAATGCTGGGAAGCAAGTGTTTATGCAATCTCGGAGATTTCAAGAAGAGAGCATCACTATTTTGGCAGCAGATGGTCGCCCGTTATCTGCTCGGTGGTGGCAAGGGACAAAGGCTTCTGAATATAGTATAGTCTTTCTACCTGCGATTGCCGCGCCTCAGGTATACCTCCGCTGGTTTGCGGCTTATCTTGCTGCACAAGGGTGGGGAGTACTGACGTTTGATTATCGAGGGACAGGAGCATCAAAAGATGCTCAACTTGACTATTTAGTTACCGCTGATGATTGGGTAAATCTAGACATCCCATCCGCCGTTGCTGAAGTCAAACGACGAACCGACACCAAATTCTTAGGGGTGATTGCACATAGTATCGGAGGTCAATTATTCGGGCAAAGTCCAGTTCGCCAATTTGTTGACGGTGCATTGTTTATATCTGCACAGAGAGGCATCCCGAATCTGTTTCAGGGTAAGGCGCGTCTCCGAATCCATTATGCTTATACGTTCTTTCCAATTTTTATACGTCTTTTTGGGCATTTGCCGATTTCAAAGTTTACATTACCCCAACAGTGCCCAAACCAGGTTTTATTGCAATGGATGAGGTGGGGACAGACTGGTGTACTCACAGACATAAATGGTGTAAATGTTGAATCGCTATTTGCTGAGTACAGTGGACCCCTGATTGCTATTACCATCTCCGATGACAATTACTATGCATCTGCGGCCTCTGTTGAAGCATTAACTCATCTTTATAAAGGATCGAAGTTACGCCATAAATTGATTAGTCCTCAGGATTTTGGCATGGAGAGTATTGGACACTTTGGTTTTTTTCATCGTCGATCTCCCCAGGCGCTTTGGTTTCAAGCGGAAGAATGGCTGAAACAGCTCGTTTTTGAAGCAGATTCGACCAAATTTAAATCGATATAGTTAAGTCTAAATCTGCATAGTTCTCTATGAATTTTATAACTGGATAACCGGAGTTTTTCTTCTGACAAATAGCTGGAATCCAGCATAATTGCGAAGATTCCAATCGTTCTATTTCCAAGCCTTTTTAAGATAATGGTATTTACAATGATATTTCAGCAATCATCTATCTTTACTTTAACTGTTCAATTTGAAGATGTAGATGCTAATGGAGTTGTTCATCATCCTAATTACTTGAAATACCTGGAAAGGGCGCGTTTTTACGGCATTAAACAATGCGGTTATAGTTTGGAAAAACTTTCATATTCTGGCTTAGCGTTAGTAGTATCAGAAATCCACGCCAATTATCTACGTCCAGCCACAATCGAACAGGAATTATTTGTGATAAGCCGGGTAATTTTTGTAGGTAAAAGCAGTGTTAAAATTTGTCAATCTATAACTTCAACTTTACCTACAACATATGAGGAAATAGAAAAGGCTGGAGAAAAATTTGTTTACTTGCCTGAGACAATATTTTGGAGTCAAATTACACTAGCATGTGTTGACTTAAAATCCGGCAAACCAAAATCGATTCCGCTGGAATTAAAACAAGCAATAAAGATGTTTAATAATAATTAACATTCTCAATATACTCAAAGTATATTTAAAACTGCTATTTGATTTTTGAAATTTTCTAAAATTTTAATATAAAAGCCTTCCGGAATAAATATTTTACTTGTCAGTATTATTTCCAAATTAAAGTCGGATTTATATAGCGATCTTCTATCACTCTCTCAAGAGAAAAAAATAATCTTTGCTACACAATACTTTCAGTAAAAACGGGTTACATACAGCATTTTCGGCTGTTATGAGGTACATTAGTAACAATTAGCAAACCAGTTTCTTAAATGTTGAGGATTTATTATATCCAATTTTCTGTTTTGATGATACTTTGTCACTGAGTGGTGGCTTTGAGGACTAAAGATGCAAAAAATTTCCTTTGAATTAGAGGTTTATTCTTTTCACATTGATTTTATTGGTCATATGAACAACACTGTTTATATTCAGTGGATGGAAATTGGACGGACAAAACTGCTGGAAGCCGTTGAGATGCCAACACAGAAAATCTTTCAGCAAGGGTTTGCTCCGATTTTAGTTCAAACCAACATCACCTACAAATCACCGCTCTATTTAGGCGAACGTGTGCAGATAGAAATGTGGATCTCTGAATTGAAGAATGCCTCTGCTATTATGCAGTTTTGTTTCTATAACGAACAGAGAATATTAGCAGCAGAGGGATGGCAAAAAGGATTGTTTGTGGATAGACAAACAATGCGCCCAAGGCGGTTACGCCCAGAGGAACGTTCTTTGTTCGCACCTTATGTGCATTCCCAGGAAGGGTTAGCGCATCTCAAACCCTATTAACAAGCGAGCAAGCTCCATCGGTAATAGGGTTTGAAACCACCCTGCTTTTTAAGGGTGGTTGGGGGGATCTATTATCGATAATCTTGCCTTTGAATACTCCCCAAACGAGCAGCATCACGAATATTGTATTCAGAACGAGTAAAGCGATTTAGCTGCATTTCAAAGAAGTCTCGATTGGCTTGCAAATGCTGGGGATTTTGGTCATCTAAAGGATATAAATGTGCAGTCCGCAAGGCTTGAATTACCGCAGAAGTTACGCAGTACATTGATCGTTGAAAACTAACTCCCAACTGAATCAACATATCTTCTTCACCCCGGCAATGTTGGCTGTAATAATCAACAAGATATGAGGGCAAAAAATGCAACATATCTTGCATTAATAATGTGGGGGGAATACCAGCAGTACCTACTGGAAATACATCAGCGTAAAGAATGCCATAGTGAAAGTCTTTTTGGTCATCTGGTACTTGACGCGCTTGAGCATTATAAGATTTTGTACCCCGGAAGGGTGCAGTGCGGTAGAAAACTGCTTCGACATACGGTAATGCGGCTTCATATAGCCACATGAAACCCTTGGATTTGGGGACAATTTCGTAGCATTCACCACGAATATAAACGTGATGATAAATGGGACGACCTGCGATCGCAAATATACCATTAACGATGAAGCTCATCGCCTCTGGGACGCTGGTAATAGTACCTTCGTCATAGCGGTCGGACATTTCAAAGAATACCGGTGCCATCACTTCCCAGAACAAACCCAGATTAGCGTAGTATGACATTTGACGGCACTGTTCCAAAAACATATCGGGGAACAGCTGGTAAAGTCCCAGCATCACAGGGTTTCCTTGGAAGTAAGCTTTAATTGCCCGGTCGGCATTGGCTTTGTATTCTTCAGAATCTAGGTAAGGGTCAAATTGTCCACCCATACCTCTGTGCCACAACATCGCCCGCATACAAGCTTCTGCAAATTCCATGTTAATGCGATCGTGGAACAAGTGATGCAATAACTTGGGCATTTTGAAAGTTTCACCCTTTTCAATAAATGCCAAAAGTTCTGGATGTGCAGTGGCTTCACCGCGCCAAATCCGTAAATCGGCATCATCGCCAGCGTAATGATTATGTAGGTCTAAATATTCTTTGGGCAAGAAGTATTTAAAGAAAGGCAACGGGTTTAAAAATTCGCGTTCGGCAATATAAAGTAGGTCGCGCCAGTAAAAATCCATCGGTACAGCATAAGCTTTGTATAAACCGATGATTTGCATCAAATTTTCTGGGGTATCGGGTAACATTGCACCGCCGGCTTCTAGGCGGTGAATTACTTCGGCAAATTCATGTTTAGAAGGAGGTAATTTAATTGCTGTTTTAATTGCTGTCATGTTATTTGGTAATTGGTGTTACTAATTCTTGACGAATATTCAGGGCATGAAAAATGAGGAAAGCTGCAACAAAACCGACGATGAACCAAACACTAGTTTTGCCATCCAAAGCATCTAACAGGAGGAATGGAGATATCAAAAAGCGAAATAGAACAAAACCACTGGGAATTAATGTCAGATTCATCCTTCCTCCTTTATCGATGCGTAACTCTCTTAATTGATTACTTCAACGCTACTTCAGAGATGACGGTTTTTTCCAAGGGGGTAATTGTGGCCACCATTGTTGTAGTTGTGGATTCACTCCAACGCACTAACCAAGTGGGTTGTACTCCCAAAAAGATGATAAAAGCTGCCAAAATTAAAGCTGGGATTTTCTCAGACCAAAGGACTTTGGGATAGTAAGCTAAGTTATCGAGTCTGCCAAAACAGGTGCGGTTGAGGAGGATGACAAAATAAACTGCGGTTAAGCCACTAGCCACTACACACAAAATTGTTGAGATGGGAAAGACAGAGAAACTACCTTGAAAGACGAGGAATTCCGCGATAAATCCAGTTAAACCAGGAATACCTGCACTGGCCATCCCACTTAAAACTAGTAGGGCGCTAATTAGAGGTAAACCACGTATGGGACTCATTAAACCATTGAGTTTATCTAATTCGCGGGTACCAACTTTCGCTTCCACAACTCCCACCAAGTGGAAGAGAATCGCCAGGATGATACCGTGGCTAAACATTTGGGCGACTGCACCAACCAGTGCTAAGGGAGTACTAGCAGCACCAGCTAGCAAGATATAGCCCATGTGACCGACGGAACTGTATGCTACCATGCGCTTGATGTCTTTTTGAGCGATCGCAATTACTGCCCCATAGATAGCGCTGATTGCTCCCCAAATTCCCAAAGTTGGTGCAATAATACTCCAAGCATGGGGAAACATACCCAATCCAAATCGCAGCAGTCCATAGGTTCCCAGCTTGGCCAACACGCCACCGAGAAGAATGGCAATTGGCGCTGAAGCTTCAACGTAAGCATCCGGTAACCAAGTATGGAAGGGAACTAAAGGAATTTTGATGCCAAAACCTAATACTATTCCTGCTAATAAAAGGATTTGCTTTGCTGTTGACAGATTTTCTGTAGAGACTGCATCAAAAGCAAAATTGGTAGAACCACTCAGCCACACCATACCCAAGAATGTCGCCAGAATTAATGCTCCTGAAACAGCAGTATAAATCAGGAATTTAATCCCAGCATAACCCCGTTTTTCCCCTCCCCAAATAGAAATTAGTAAGTAGAAAGGGATTAATTCTAGTTCGTAGAATAGGAAGAATAGCAGTAAATTTTCAGCTAGAAAAGCACCTGCTACTCCTCCACTCACTAATAAAATCATGGAATAGAATAACCGGGGACGTTCAGTTTCTTTACTGCTGCTGTAAATCGAAATCCAAGTGAGTAGGCTATTTAACACCAACATCAAGATAGAAAGACCATCAACACCTAATTGATAGCTCAATCCAAGGGTTTCATTCCAGGGCAAATACTCTTTAAATTGCATCCCTGGATTGCTGATATCAAATTTTAGCAGGATACAAAGGTTCCAGAAAAAAACTATCCCCGAAAAAATTAATGCTGTTAAACGAATTCGATAATTAGGGATATTTGCAGGTAATATTGCTATGAGAGTGGCAGCTAAAATTGGGAGCCAAATCAAAACACTTAACATGGTAATTTTGTCCTTTTTCTTCGTCTTTTGTTTTTTGTCCTTTATGACTCAATACATTTGGGTGAAAGATGATTGGTCTTTGAAGAAGACGCGATGTATCACGTCACTACATGAGGGTTTTGGGTTTAGGTGAATACTCTTAGGGACTTCCAGAAAATAAATTATCCCATTTTCATAGTGGCAGATTCTTTCTCCTCTGCCTCCTCTGCATATACAAAGATGGAATATTTTTTTACTTGGAAATCCCTTAGGCAATGACCAATGAAAAAAAAGCTAGGCTACTATACTGATTTTGCCAGTGTCTAAATCGTAATAAGCACCTGCTATTTTCAGTTTTTCTTCCTCTATTAATTTAGATAAAACTGGTGATGATTTCAATTTTGCAACTTGTCTCAAAATATTTGCTTTACAAGCATTTTCTAACTTATCTCCTGGTTCTGCTTTTGAGCTTTCTACACTTGGTTTAATTGCCTCAAGTAAAGTTCCAATTTGCCCTGGTACTTCAGCACCTTTAATCGCGGCACTTACGGCACCACATCTCTCATGCCCCACTACCACAATGACTTTAGAACCTAATACTAAACTGCCAAATTCTAAGCTACCAATTTCTTCTGCTGTGGCAATATTACCAGCTACACGGCAGACAAATAAATCTCCAAGTCCTTGATCAAAAATAATCTCTGAAGGCACTCGTGAATCTGCACAGCCGAGAACAGAGGCAAAGGGCTTTTGACCTTTGGCAACTTCAACTAAACGCGAATGAGTTTGGTGAGGATTGCGACGTTTTGCTTGGACAAATCTTTCGTTACCCTCTAATAATTCTTGCAATGCTTTATCGGGGGTAATATCATTTGGTGGTGAGGCTTTTTCAGCGGCAAGTAAGTTTGAGCTAAGTCCGGCTGTGAATACACCTGTACCGATCGCACCTGCACTAAACTTAAATAAAGTTCTTCTAGAAAGATTGATTTGGGGATGTTGTCTGCTCATCGAATTCTCCTCAAAATATTAAACTGTCTGGTTGTAATAAAACAGTATTAACTACTGGTCTGTCAAATTCATTTTGAGGGTTAGAGAGAGGCGATAAATCGCCGTCTCTACAGGGGATGTATTCATCAACTATTTATTGAGAGACTACTACCCAACTGTCGAAATTTGAAAAACCAAATTTAAAAACTGTATTCCCCAAAATGGCCAAGTTACCCACATTCCTAAAATGCCTACTCCTAAAAGAACGGTTAAAGCATAAAACTGAGTTTGACCAGAGGTACTGTATTTCAGACCTTCGCCACCCAAAAGCGAAAATAAACCGACAAAATTAACGATGCCATCAACTACAAATCGGTCAATCATATCGGCAAGTTGCGAAATTTGAGCAACGCTGAAAATAATAGTCATCCGATAGAGTTTGGGGGTGTAAAAGTCGTATGCAAATAAATCTTGTAAACCTTGCCAAGGTAAACGAATCGGTTTGGGAATATTGCCTAAATAAATTACACCAGTGATGGTGCAACCGAAAATACTCGACCAAATTAGCAGTAGTGCAACATCTTTATTTAGGCTTGCCCAATCTGGTAAAAGTGATAAGTTTTGCAACACCAAAGGAAGATGTAAACTGAAAGCAAGTAATATTATCATTGGTAAAATCATCGGCCAGTGTGCTTCAGGCGATCGCTCGGTCATTTGTGTAGCTTTACCGCCAAAAATTAAACCGAATTCTCTGGTTAAACTAACGGCTGTCAAAGCATTCACCGCTATAACTATTCCCACTAACCAAGGTTGAGTTTCCCACAACCCATCTGCTAATTTCATCAGCGCCCAAAAGCTACCCAAGAATGGAAAACCAATTAACCCCAAAGTCCCAACGATAAAAGCTATTCCAGAAATCGGGCGACGTTTCCACAGTCCACCTAATTGGGTTACATCTTGGGTGATGCTATTCCAGATAATTCCCCCAGTACTCATTACTAACAGCGCTGCGGATATAGCATGGGTGAGTACTAACAACAGCGCTGCTTCGTCTTGTTGCGTTCCCACGGCGATGAACACTAAACCCATGTATGCACTGACAGAATAGGATTGGCAGCGTTTAAGATCGATTTGAGCGATCGCTATTAACGAAGCACCTACCGCCGTCACTGCACCAATCCAAACCATCGCTGAGGAAACTATCGGGGACAGGCTTAACACAGGTTGCAGTTTAATTAACACCCATGCACCACTAGCGACTACCACTGAATTCCGTAAAATCGTACTGGGAACAGGGCCTTCCATCGCCTCATCCAACCATAAGTGTAGAGGAAATTGGGCACATTTACCCATCGGCCCTGCAATTAAGGCTAAACCTACCAATGCCATCGTCGTCGGGTTCACGTTAGCAGTAGTTGCCCATTCAGCAAGTTCGGTATAATTCCAAGTTCTAGCCAGAGGCCATAATGCCAACACCCCTATCAGCAAGAATAAGTCTCCCACCCGCTTGGTTAAGAAAGCGTCTCTTGCACCTGTAACTACCAACGGCTGACTAAACCATAAGCCGACTAAAAGATAGGTTCCCAGCGTCAAGATTTCGAGAATTACATAACTGAAGAACAAGTTATTACACAGAACAAGGGCACACAGTCCTGCTTCAAATAATCCTAATAAAGAATAGAAGCGTCCCCAACCCCAATCCATTTCCATGTAGCCGATCGCATAAATCTGCGCCAGCAAATTCAAACCAGTAATCACAACTAAACCAGTGACACTCACCGAGGATATTTCCACAGCAATGGTGAGATCTAAACCAGCCGTAGATAACCAAGGAATGAATACTTCTTGGGCTGAATGATTCCAAGTTGCTTGTAAGGCGATCGCACTATGTACAAACGCCAAAAATGTCATCACTAAGTTCACATAACCGGCCGGTCTTGGTCCTGTTCTCCGAATCACTCCCGGTGACCAAGGCACAGCTAATAAGCCACCTATTAAGGCATAGCAAGGAACTAGCCAAACAGTCTCAACTAGAAACTGAGCCATCAACTTAACCTCTATATTTTCATAAAAAACTGAGGGTTTTCAATCAATTTGGGTTAATCCCTGTTAACCCACCCATCGCAGATAATGAAAATTTATCTTTGTTTAATTTTGTTAGAAATAGCTTACCGTTATATTTGTCAAAAAGGAATTACTTTATCTAAATAAATCTAAGATAATTACTCTAATTAAAACTTATATAATCAACTATTTGAGTAATGAATAATAGCCATTGATTTTTATCTATGAATTAGTAGTATTACCCGTAGTTAAAGTGATTGCTTGTCTACGAAACGCACTTGCGTTCGTCGTTCCTCCTCTCTACGAGACGCTGCGCGAACGCTGCAAAGAGCCTTTCGGAGCGATCCAACAGCTTAGGAATAGACGACGAAACCAAGTGTGAGGTGTAATTTTAAGACTTGTTTGTACACCGTAGCCCGTGGGGGAGAGGCTTTGAAACCCAGTTTTAGTTTTTCTCTGTTTGTATGAAACCACCCTGCTTTCCGTTTCCAAGAGGGAGGCTGGGAGGGAGAAGTTCATCGAACTTACGTTAAGCAACAGTCGGGGTAGAATCCCCGTCTGAACAATAAAGCGAACCCCAAAGACTTAACACTATATGCTTATAAGGGACTTCCAAATAAAAAAATGATCAATCGCTTTGGAGAGACAAGGGAGAGGTATTGCTACCTTGTCTACCTTGTCTACCTTGTCTACCTTGTCCCCCTGCTCCTATTGGATGCAAAAATTGATTGAGTAATGTAATTTTTGGATGTCCCTAAGCAGAAGTTGACACCAATGGTAAAATGCCCATGCTACAAAATTGATAATTTATTTCTTGGAGTTCCCTAAATGTAATTTATACCTCGGTAACTTTGTCAATCTGCCAACAATCGGCAACAATCGCATGCATTTCAACTTGACTAATGGGGGCTGGTTTCATGTCCCGGTAGTCTAGGAGTTGGACTAAGATCAGATAGGCGATCGCTAAAATGACAGAAATCGCACCTGTAAGAATGGCAATTAATTTTGAACGATTCATCAGTAATTCCTATATCGAAGTGATTGTGCTTTACCTAATATCTACATATTGCCAAAATAAATGCGATCGCCAATTAGATTTAAATTTGTGCCATCAGAAAATTTTTATTTAGGCGTAGGTTGGGTTCAGGAACGAAACCCAACCTTGTGTCCTTGTATCTTAGAATAAGTAGTACACCGTCTAAATTTTGGGAAGAAGGCAAAACTCAGACACTCAGTATATTTTATCTAAAGTTGACACCAATTACTGGCGGTCTGTAGTTTAGTTCCCGTAGGCTATCTCCCACTCTTTGATTCTCAATTCTGAATTTTCTACTCTGCTTCAACCGTTCGAGAATAAAACTGGAGAGTCGAGAATCTTCAGCTGAATCAATAGCATAATCAACAAAGTATAAGCTGTTGAAGAAATTAGACCCGTAATTAACTCTTTTTTGAGGTTATGCTCTTTGGGTTCTTTTTGAAACATCTCCTTAGAACCAAATTGCATCAAGAGAATTCCCACAATATTAGAGAGCCAGTACCCTATAATAGAACAAGGTAAAAGTAATTTTGGGGAAAGTAAACTACACGCATACCCGAAACCATAAGCTATTGGCAGATTAAAAAGTAAGTCATTCCACCAACATAGTGGTGATAACAAATATCCCAGCACTAGAAAGAATCCACCTCTGAGTTTTTTGAAAATGTCTTTTTTGAACTCCTCTGAAACAGTCGGCTCTAACTGCTCGGTGATTGTCTGGTTTTCCAGGCTCAACTCTTGACTGACTTCTTGGAAGCTTTCCATAAAATCCACTATTCCCATCTGTTTAGTGTAGTTTAAACTAAAAACCAGACCAAAGTCTATAGCCATCTGGTTCTAGTTGTACGAATTTTGGCAAAATCAAATGGTAGTCATAATAGTAGAGTAGTGATATAATTTCTAATTTTTGATCCTCAGATTCTTAGCAATCAATAGTTTTAGCAAAATAGGAAAAAGCCTATGCAGAATAGCTATTGCAGAAATTTAAACTAAAAATAGTTACAATAAAACTACTGAAGTATCTGAATAGGGAAATGACAGATTTAACTCCAAACAACACATTTTTAATAACAGGAATTATTTTTATCACGATTGCTGTGATTGGGCAATCTAAATTAGGTTTTATTGAAATTAATCCTGGTTTTTTTGGCAGATTTCTGGCTTTAGTTATTGGTATTTCGAGTCTCTTATATGCTACGGGATTATTAAATTTTTCAGGGGAAACTGTTGATTTATTAAGAACTTATCTGGCAGGATTAATTGAACAGAGTATAAACTCTATTAATGACCTTTTGCAAGGTTCATAATCCTTCATCAATTAATCGCGTCTCTACAGATGGTCTATTGGTCACATTCTTTTTTTCAAATTGGTCACCTGAAGCAAAGGCGCACATCAATACTGCTCGGGTTTTGCATTTTTAACTCGGAATTGGGTTTGGGGTAAAGGTTAAAGGGTAAAGGTTAAAGGTTTTTCTTTCCCCTTTCCCTTTCCCCTTTTCCCCTTAACCGACAAGTATTGAGGCGCACATTTGTGCGCCCCTAGATCGGATTGTGGTTCAAATTGATTTCAATTATGTGGAATCCTGGTGGTAGGAGTACAACAGCAGTCGATCTGTTGTATCCAAACAAGAACCACTATGTTTATTTTGCAGAACGCCTATTTTGTGGCGATCGCTATTGCTTTATCCAGAGCTTGCAAGGCAGTATTGACTTCCGCTTCTGTGACAATCAACGGCGGCACAAATCGAATGACTTTTGGCCCGGCTGGGACAAGCAATAGACCCTCGTTGATGGCAGCATTAACAACATTGGCTGCGGTTAGCCCAATGTCGGCTCGCAACTCCAAACCATTGATTAAACCCCAACCGCGAACTTCGCTAATGTGCTGAGGATATTTGGCGGCGATCGCCTTTAATCCAGTTCTTAACTGTTCGCCCCTGTCTTGGACATTCTGCAAAATATTTTCTCGCTCTAATGTGTGGCAGACACTTAGTGCTACACCACACACAAAAGGATTACCACCAAAAGTACTGGCGTGTTCTCCTGGTTGAAAAACATCGCAAAATTTCTTACTCATCATCGCCGCGATGGGGATACCGCCACCTAAGCCTTTAGCACTGGTGAAGATATCTGGTTCTACGCCTAGATGTTCGTAACCCCATAAATTACCACTGCGCCCCATACCAACTTGGACTTCATCAAAAATCAGTAAAATCCCAGTTTCGTCGCAAATCTGCCGTAGCTTTTTGAAATAGGCAATGTCTCCAGGACGCACGCCACCTTCTCCTTGCAATGGCTCAATCAAAATCGCCGCTACCCGATAATCGCCTTCATCCAACTCGCTAATGGCCACTTCCATAGCATTAATATCGTTGTAATTTACGTAGTGGAACCCTGGAACTAAAGGATCGAAGTACTTTTGATACTTCGGTTGCCCTGTGGCGGTAACAGTGGCCAAAGTCCGTCCGTGGAAACTGGCATTGGCGGTTAAAATAATTGGTTTTTCAATGTCTAATACTGTGTGGGCGTATTTTCGCGCTAGCTTAATTGCAGCTTCGTTAGCTTCAGCTCCAGAATTGCAGAAAAACACGCGATCGGCACAGGAATGTTCAATTATCCATTTGGCCAATTCACCCTGCTCAGGAATGTAGTACAAATTAGACACATGATGCAGCTTTTTGATTTGGCGTGTCACCGCTTCTACCATAGCGGGGTGGGCATGTCCTAAAGTACAAGTAGCAATTCCCGCCACAAAATCCAGATATTCTCGTCCCTGTGTATCCCAAACCCGGCATCCAGCACCCCGTTCTAGAGCTAAGGGAAACCGGCCATAGGTAGACATAACAGCTTCATTGAAGCTATCTGCATCAAAGGGACTAGATGCTGACCCTGAATCTGGGGGGATGGTGGCTTGTTCAACGAGAGTTTGTAGGCTCACTACCGCTCCTCCTGAAAGTTTTTCATTATATAGTTATTTACTAGTTTCCTAGAAATCCCTAAAAATTACTTTTTATTTAGCACAACTGGTACTTTTTTTAGGCTAACGCTTATATGACCTCAGACGCTTGGCAGTGGTGAAAAAATTTTGTACTCAACACTTGAGCAAAAATATCAACGTATCCAAAAGGAGTTAATGGCCGGGGCGATCGCTCTCGGTGGTGTTTTCTTAATTGGCACTTTGTGGTATCGAATAATAGAGGGCTGGTCTTGGGAAGATGCAGCTTATATGACAGTCATCACCTTGGCGACTGTGGGATATGGGGAGACGCATCCACTCGGTAACCGAGGACGGTTATTTACCATCGCCCTGATTTTGTTGGGTGTAGTCAATATCGGTTACATTGTCAACAGATTTACAGAAGCAATCATTCAAGGCTACTTTCAACAAGGAATTCGGCTACAACAACAGAGGCGGTTAATGGAATCCCTGTCAGAACACTACATCATCTGTGGATTTAGTCGGACTGGTCGTCAAATCGCCAAGGAATTTCAGGCAGAAGGTGTATCTTTTGTGGTGATTGATTCGGATATGGAATCTGTACAAAGGGCGCAGACGGAAGGTCACACGGCATACCAAGGTGACGCTACGTTAGATGATACACTCCTGAAAGTTGGCATTGAACGGGCGATGTGTATCGTTGCAGCACTCCCTTCAGATGCCGAAAATTTATATATTGTTTTATCAGCAAAAACCCTGAATTCGGGAATTCGGGTAATTGCGCGGGCAAGTACAGAAGAAGCTTTGCAGAAGTTACGACGCGGTGGCGCAGATGAAGTGATTTCTCCCTATATTACTGGTGGTAAACGAATGGCTGCTGCGGCACTTAGACCTCAAGTATTAGACTTTGTAGACGGGATTTTGACAGGTGCAGACCGCCAGTTATACATGGAAGAATTTTTACTCGACCCGGCTTTTTGTCCTTTCGTGGGTCAAAGTTTACAAAAAGCGAGATTGCGATCGCAATCTGGGGCATTAGTTCTGGCAATTCGCCGCATTGATGGTACTTTAATCGGTGGTCCCACTGGTGATACAGTTTTAATGTCGGGAGATCGGCTAATTGGCATGGGTACAGCTGAGCAATTACGTAGTCTGAATCAAATTCTCGGTCCGATGAATTCCAAACAACTGCGGCGACCGAAAAATAGCTGATTTTCACCGACACAACTACTATTAATTACCTAGAAGAAGATATTGCTGTTGCTTCTATTGAGTTGATTTCTGACGAGATAAAAGCTGCAAGTGAAGAACATATAAAGAGAAAAACTTAAATTTTAAGTAAGTCGGCACGAAAAAACCCATATATGTTTAGTTTTGTAAAAACTATGAATAACCAAATTATAAGCTATTTGCTGATTTTACATTTCGTCACATAGCTTAATTTTTTAACGCCGACTTACTTACAGTCATCGGCAAATAATGTGAAGAGTATGCAAAGTTCCTCTTTAAGGATAGACATCTCAGTAAATATTCAGATATGGTTATTATAGTGTTATTTAGATGTTCCTTATTTTAAGCTACACACCCATACGTAATAGCAAATAACGAGGTTATAGAGGTTAAAAAAATTCTTTCCCTAGCTAGAGTTAATTCTCCTCTATTTTTACGACAGTAGAACTTACGCATTGACAAAAAACAAATATGAAGTTTCGGTTTTAGGCATTCAAGCTTGATTTTTCAGCGTAACTTCACCGATAAATCGGTTTGGTTAGCGATCGAGGATGAGAGAAAAAAGTCTGAAACTATGTGTTTTCCTAAATTCACTCTCATAAATTTGTGCAGAGCTTAAGACTTAGATAGTCTTAAGTACATAATCAAATGCGTACATCAATAACGGCTGAAAAAGGGAATAGGAAATAATTAAAGAATTTAATTTTCAACCTCCTGCCTCCTACATCCTGCCTTTTGAAAGTCAGTTAGATAAATTCTACTCACAAACTCATCAATAGAGTGAATCTTCGGGGAAACTTCTAAGCCTTAAGGGTGAAATCAAAGTATGTCGAAAGTGGTAACTCTCGGCGAGTTCTGTGTGTCCTCAAACAGCATCAACAATAAATCAAATTAAGCACCGAAGTTACTCAATAAATCGATTCAGAAGGTAAAAGTTATGGTGAATATCATTGGAACCAACAGTAATGATAATCTGCTAGGTAGCAACGGGGCAGATACAATTAACGGTCAAGCAGGTGATGATATCATCAATGGCAACAGTGGCAACGACTTTTTAAAAGGTGGTAAGGGAAATGACACCGTGATTGGTGGTAAGGGAAATGACACCGTGATTGGTGGTACTGGTAACAACGTGCTACGGGGTGATACGGGCAATGATACCCTTGATGCTTCCTATTCTTCTGGAAATAACAATCTCTCTGGAGATGAAGGGAATGACTACCTTGATATTAGTTACTCTACTGGCAACAATACGGTCTTAGGCAAAGATGGTAATGATTCCTTTTATGCCGATGGAGTCCAAGGTAAAAACACCCTAAGCGGAGGGAATGGCAATGATTTCTTTTATTTGTCTGCCCCAAATACTGCCCCCTCTGACTTAAAGACTCAAACGGTAGATGGAGGAACAGGTAAGGATTACTTGACTGTAAATTATATTAGTGCTGCCGCTGGAATCACTTCTACTTTCAATGCTGCTACTAATAGTGGCTCCATTACGGCAGGTACGAATCGGGTTAACTATAAGAATATTGAAGCATTAGAAATTAGAGGGACAGTCTACAGTGATTTGATTGTAGGAACCAATGGCAACGATTTACTCTTTGGGGGCAGTAGTGGTAACGATCCCAGTTATGGTAATGATACAATTTTTGGCGGTAAAGGTAACGATTACTTGAATGTTGATTATTCAACAAGCAATAACATCCTTAACGGTGGTGTTGGCAACGATGGATTAGATGCTAACTCTTCAACAGGGAATAACCTTCTCAATGGTGGCGATGGTAATGATAATCTCTCCGCCTCTGGGAATCACATCGACTACCAGAGATATACCAATCCCGCCTCTGGCAATAACACCCTCAATGGTGGTGCTGGTGACGATAAGTTAGCTGCTGACTATTCAACAGGCAATAACCTCCTCAATGGTGGGGATGGCAATGATTATCTCTCTGCCTCTAGCCAAGGTTCTGATAACTACGGATTTGACATTTCTGGCAATAACACCCTCAATGGTGGTGCTGGTGATGATACATTGGTTGCTGGCAATTCATCAGGTAATAACATCCTCAATGGTGGGGATGGCAATGATTATCTCTCTGCCTCTAGCTACTACGACTACTCAGGCACATATGAGGGCGCTTTTGGCAATAATATCCTCAATGGTGGGGATGGCAATGATTCCTTCTCTTTCGTCCTATATAGTTCCCCCTCTGACTTAGCGACTGAAACAGTAGATGGGGGAAGAGGTAAGGATTTATTGAACGTTTCCTATGCCTATTTTACCGAGGGAATCACCTCGACTTTCAATGCTGCTACTAATAGTGGCTCTATTAGTTCGGGCAACATTCTGATTAACTACACGAATATCGAAGGATTAGCGATCGCAGGTACAATCTACAATGACTCGATCGTCGGCACTAATGGCAACGATACCATCGATGGAGGCGCAGGTAAGGATACCATTGATGGCGGAAAAGGTAACGATTTGTTATCCTTCTCTAACTACTTTGCAACAGAGGGAATCACTTCAACTTTCGATGCTGCTACTAACACTGGCTCAATTACAACGGGTACGGATCGGGTTAGCTACAAGAATATTGAACGATTAAATATCGATGGTACTACCTATGATGACTTGATTGTAGGAAGTAAAGGCAACGATTCCCTCTCCGGCGGCGATGGCGGCCACGATAGCATCGATGGAGGTGCAGGTGACGATTTGTTGTCCTTCTCTAACTACAATACTGGCACGGGAATTACTTCGACTTTTGATGCTGCTACTAACACTGGCTCAATTACAACGGATGCCAATCAGGTTAGCTACAAGAATATCGAACGATTAAATGTCCACGGTACAGCCTACGATGATAATATTGTCGGAAGCAATGGTAATGATACCATCGATGGGGGCGGTAGTGGCAGTGATACTCTCAAGGGTGGTGCAGGTAACGATAATTTATCTGCTAACTATTCAAATGGTGATAACCTGCTCTCTGGTGGCAATGGCAATGATTCGCTTAGTGCTTCTGGCAGCTACAACGACTACCGAGGCGAGTTCTATCTCGATGCTATCTCTGGCAATAATACCCTCAAAGGTGGTGCAGGTAACGATAATTTAGTTACCAGCTTTTCAAGTGGTAATAACTTGCTTTCTGGTGGCGATGGCAATGATTGTCTTTTTGCCTCTGGCTCCGACTCATTATACTTTGACTACGGAGTTTATACTGTTTCTGGCAATAATACCCTTAATGGTGGCGCTGGTAACGATTACTTGAATGTTGACTATTCAACAGGCAATAATTTACTCTTTGGTGGCAATGGAAATGATACTCTCACAGCCTTTGGTGCTTCGGGCAATAACACCCTCAAAGGTGGAGATGGCAATGATATCCTCATAGGTGGCAAAGGTAATGACAACCTTTATGGAGGGTCTGGTACTGATACCTTTGCTTTCAATAATTACAATCAAGGCATTGATACTATTTATGACTTCAACGCTAGTAATGAAGTGATTCAGGTATCGGCTGTTGGTTTTGGTGGTGGGTTATCCACTCCTTCACTGTCAGCTAGTCAGTTTACCCAAGGAATATCTGCAACAAGTACCACTCAGAGATTTATCTATAACGATATTACAGGTGCGCTGTACTTTGACCTTGATGGCAGTGCAAGCGGGTTTAAGCAAGTACAATTTGCACAGTTCTCTGCTGGAGTGTCATTAACCAAAGATAATTTTGTGGTTGTTTAGGCATCTACAACCCCCATTTCTCACAAGCTTGAGGGAAGGGGCAGAGGGGAAAGAACTTGGTATTTTAACTCTCCTCTGCTCCCCTGCTCAAGCCTACGGTGTACACACAAGTCGAATTACCC
Source organism: Nostoc sp. C117 (assembly GCF_043099735.1). NCBI lineage: Bacteria > Bacillati > Cyanobacteriota > Cyanophyceae > Nostocales > Nostocaceae > Nostoc > Nostoc sp. C117. The sequence continues at coordinate 3,549,976 of NZ_CP170991.1, read as the reverse complement.
CCCTTAATCCCCCCTTTCTAAGGGGGGAAACAAGAGAGTAACGTAGAGTAAGTTAATTTTTGCAGGGCGATGCAACAAAGGTGCAAGTCAACAGACTTGGTGTATACTCTTACGTTTAAAAAAACTATGATTCTAGGCAAAGCTGTACTAAGGCGACTGATTTAACGCCCACTTCAACCACTGCCCAAAGGAATTTAGAACATTCAACCTTTGAACTCCAGGCGCACGGGCGGCGGCGAGTCCATCAACAGCGACTAATGCGGCGTATTGCAAGCCCAAAAAACTATCAACTGCGGCATAAGGACCACCAAGGGTAATCGCCCCTGCTGCATACATCTGTCCTCGATCGCTACGCATCTCTATCAATTCAAAATTGTTTGCTACAGTTAATCGCCCCAGGTGATTCAGTGGTAAGTTGTAGTGTTTGACAAAATCTTCTAGTAGGGGATTAGCATTTACTTTAGCATCCAGTCCAGTAGCATCAACAATAAAGTCAGCTATCAACTTCATTTCGCCAAAGCTATGTTCTCGGATATGGGTAATAGTCCGGTTTTGGGCATCTCGTTCTACATTCTGTACTTCACCGAAGGTAATTTGATACCAGCCTTCGCTGATTCCTTGGGCAGTAATCTGCTGCCAATCCTGACGGTCAGCTGTGGTAGTACCGCCCCAATCTGTTAGTAAACGTTTGCGTTCATCGGGGCTGGCTTTTTCTAACATTGCCCGGAGTTCGCCGCCCCAACAAGCTTTAGGCCAGTTGAAGGGTTGAAATTCGTAATGATTTTTGACTAGGCGTTGGGCATGTTGAAATTTATTGCCTTGGGGTTTTGGCGATCGCATTAAATGCAAAACTGCGATATTCCGATTTCGCTTTCTGGCTTCAAAAATCCGCTGCACAACCCGCGAAGCAACAATTCCTCGTCCTCGAATCAATACTGTACCACCCTGTTGTTCTAGTTGCTGATATACATGATCGTGTGCTTCATAAGCATTCACAACAGATTTAAAGTCTTGATATTTTTCTCTATAAGCTTGCAAATCTGGAAGAAACTGAATTGCGGGATATCCAGTAGCTAAATGTAAATAACGAGTAACTAAAAAAGCATAATTTCCTGGGGCGCGAGAATAGGCTACGCAATATCTGCCATCATCGGTTTTGCGAATTGCCCGAACTCGCCCATAGCGATAAATTTGGTTCCAGCCAATGCGCTTGGCTTCCCGGTCTATGGAATTAAAGACGTTACCAGAACGGGGTGTATAAGTTTCCGCAAATGTTGGTTCAGCAAACACCTGCCACAAATATTTAAATGCTGACTTCATTTGTCCCTTGGCGAAGTCACTCCAAGCTTCGCGCAAGGCATAACTAGGCCAACCCCAAATATTATCAGGGCAAGAATCAGAATTAGACCGCAGTCTTTCATGTAAAGGAATTTGCGAATTCATACATAGGCGCTTGTAACGCGCATAGGGTTCACCTTCCAATCCCACAGCAGCAATCTTTTCAGGACGCACACCACTAATTCGTAGCAAATCAACCCAAACAAAGCTACCGATTCCTGCCCCGATCGCCAGATAATCAAATTCATCCACTGACAACCCAGTGGCATGAAGTGCTTGAACGGAAACTTTTTGTGCCTGAAATGCTGGTGGCGGAAAATTACTTCCAACAGCGATCGCCGGCTGGACTAAAGGCAACGATGGGTCTGGGATATTGGTATTCGGATTGAACCGAATCGTTGAAGGCGGGCTGGTATCTGGTTGAGAGACGCTAGCAGCCGCAAACATCAGTGTGATTACATAGGGACCAATTTGCAAGGTATCGCCATTAACCAAAACACTGCGCGTTTGCTGTTTACCGTTGACATAGACACCATTAACACTGCCTTGGTCAATCACCACCAGATGATTTTGTTCCCAGTCAATTACGGCATGGTAGCGAGAAACTTCATTACTATTAAGCAGCATCCTCGAAACCCGCTGTCCTCGAAGTTCAGCAGGTAATCGGCCGAATTCGCGACCGAAGGCGATCGGTATACTCAACATCGGTTCTCGCCGTTCTCCCGTTGCAGGATCTTCCCAACTTAATTGGATTTGTAGGTCATTTGTCATTGGTCATTTGTCATTTGTCATTTGTTATTGGGACAAAGGAAGAATAATAACTCCTAACTCCCCACTCAGCACTCAGCACTCCCCACTCCCTAACTCCCAGGTGCAACTAACACACTCACTGCGGCAGCTAAAGACGTTCCACACCAGTGACAGCCGATTTGGAGATTTTCTGGTGGGGAAACTTTATGACATTTGGGACATTCTAAGCCATAAATTCCTGGTGGTGGTGCTGGATGGTGGTTATGTCCGATATTCACTGGTAAATGAGGATTTCCTATTGGTGGCTGCGGTGGCATCAAAATTGTTGCGGGAATGCTACCTGAAGAAATAACAGTAACTTTGAGTTGTACTTGTCCCAAAGAGATACTAATCCCTTCAGTTAAAGGCATTTCTCCTTGAACTAGTTGCCGTCCATCGACAAGGGGGGGATTTTGCGATCGCAAGTTCCTAAGATAAAAGCGCTGTTGCTGGGGATGAAAAAATATTTCGATGTGCAGACCAGATACAGTAGGATTACTCAAAACAATGTCGCACCGGAGTGGATCGCGACCGATGCGGACACTGCCAGGATTTTTACTTGGCTGTTGTTCGTAAATGTTCTGAGTTTTATCTTGACCTGCATCATGCCACTGTAAAGTTAGTGCGTTCATTGTTCTAACTTCCTAACTGGTATTTAGCTACTTCAACTTTCTTCTGTGCGATTCCTAACATGATTCAGCAGGTGCAAGCAAGTATTTAGCAAAAACTTCAATAACTTTTTTTTTCAAGAGAACAAGCCGACTTTGGTGTAATTGTCTAGAAGTCCCAATTTCCATCTGAATTCCTCTCCTTGTCTCCTTGTCTGCTTGTCCTTTTCTTCATCTGGCTGAGGCTAATTTATCAGCAATACGTGTAGTTTCTGGCAACCGATATTTCGGTGTGCAGCGTAATACGTAATCAATTGCTGTAGGTAGGCTGATTCGATGACCGCTGGAGACATATAGGGGTTTTACTCCTGTACGCGATCGCAAAACTGCTCCAATTATTTCACCTTTATCTATGAGCGATCGCCAGTTACCTCTGGTTTCTGGTAATTCCTCGTGCTTACCGATGAACAATGACTTAGCTACACCAATTGTCGGTATATCCACAAGTAACCCCAAATGGCAAGCTATACCGAATCTGCGCGGATGGGCAATTCCCTGACCATCACACAAAATAATATCTGGTGTTGTTTTAATTTTCTCCAAGGCATCAAGGACAGCTGGAATTTCCCGAAATGAAAGGAAACCAGGAATATAAGGAAAGATGGTAGGACGGTGTGCTAGCCTCGTTTCAATTACCTGCAAATCAGGAAAACTCAGTACTGCCACAGCTGCACGGCTAATGGTTCCATCGGCTTCAAAACCCATATCCACACCAGCAACGTACTCAATAGGTTCTGGCAGTTGATCTGAGGTAATTACTTGATTTCGCATCTGCTCTTGGATAACTATGGCTTCTTCCACTGTCGAAGGCCAAGTATGATATTGATAAATCTTCATATTTAAAATTGGAATTAAAATTGATTAATTAATCCAAATATTCTCATGACTCTTTAGCTATTCTGAGTTCTGAATTTTGACTCCTGAATTCTTCAAATATTAAAGCTTTGGATCGTCAATACTAACATCATAATGTTACTTAAGTCTGTCAAAAGGGAATCCTGAGAATATAAGTTTATTCTTTCAGATTTTTTCTTTTACTGGTTATGACACAGCCAAATATTCTGCAACTTGCAAAACAGGGAGATGTACAGGCGATCGCATCTCTGATGAATCGCCATCTACAACCCAAAGGAATCACTGCAAAAGTTGCCTTCCAAGATACTTGCTTAGAGGTAATGCTAGAATCTGTCCAAGTACCAAATCAGCAAATCTTGGTTGTATTTGTCCGTAGAGGATTAACTAACTTAGGGGCTGCATCTATTGCCAGGGTGAAGGTTTACGGACAGCAAATAAGTAAAGAGTTTCCCGCTTGGAGTCAAGAATTTGATTTAGGTTTAGCGGAAGCTGACCAAGAACTAGAGGATGATGAGCAATTTGTCAATAATCCTCAGATTCTAACTATTTCTATTAACTTTAGTGGCGATACTGCACAGGGATTAACAAACCAAGATTTTGAATTTATTGCTAATCAAATTAGCACTGATATTTTATCCTCTTGTAATGATATTTTTATTCAAAAAGTAAGTATTACTAATGGTAATTCTGTAATTACAAAGGAACGTTAGTTCAAGACGCAAAAAATTAATCACAATAAACATAATAAAATAATTAGAAAATTTATGAATGAATATGTTGTATTATTTTTGCCTGTAAATGGGGAATCCTAAGATAGACGATGTTTTATTATTTATTCGCCTTTCTTGGTTATGACACAGCCTAATCTTTTAGAACTTGCTAAGCAGGGAGATACACAGGCGATCGCATCAGTAATCAATTATCTTTTGCAACCCAAAGGAATTACTGCAAAAGTAAGCTTGCAAGATGGTTGTTTACAAATAATGCTGGAATCTTTTCAAGTACCGGAGCAAGAATTATCAGTCACTTTTATTCATAAACTAATAATAAAGTTGCAAGCCACGCGTATTAAGTCTGTAAAAATCTATGGAAAAAAAGCAGGACAAACTTCAGTAGCTTGGATAGATTATTTAAATTTGACTCCTGAGAATGACGAAACTAAAAAACATTCTAGTTTTTTAGAAAAACTAAAGGGAAAATACGAAGCCCTCTGTCAAATCTGGCCTATTTGGTTTCCTTATCCTAGTTCTTGGTTCAGGGCGATTATTCTAGTTCCCATAGCATTTCCTGGAACACGTTTAATAGTCTTTGGATTTGTGGCAATGTTTATATCAGTTTGGAGCAAGAGTACCATACTATTAATATTTTCTGTTTTATTTGGATTGTTAATACCAACAATTTTTTTAGCTTTTGTTTACCATATTTTTTGGTTTATTTGGCAAAAGCCTAAATCATATAATAAATTATCTAAATGGATACCTAGTTTAAGTAGCTTATGGGCAGGTTTCTATGGCACAGTCGTAATGGGATTATCTTTTATATTAATCCTAACTATCTTTTCGCCAGCGATCGCACTTATGAAAAGTGTGCCTTCTTCTAGCCCAAATTATGCAATCGCCCAGCAAAAAATTATAGAGTATCAAAAAAATCTCAACTACGCTGAAAAAATGTTGTTAGAGTATAGAGGTCACTGACAAAAATTACTCAGATTCTTCACCTAGATAAGATTGGTGACTGTGGCGAACATGAAGAATTGCTACAATATCTTCTTCAACGAGAAACAAAACTCGATATTTTCTTCGTTTTCCAACCCATAGTTGCCGAATTTCACGACCAATCACTGGTGTTTCTGGTGCTATGCTACAACGATTAGGAAATTTTTGAAGCGAATGGATAGCATCTTGAAGTTCGTAATACCAGTTGTTGGCTACTTCAGCACTCAGATTGTCGCACATCCAACGATAAGATGTTTCGATTTCTTGAAAAGCAGTAGGTTGAATGAGAACCTGGTAACTCATGGGCGAGGCGGAATGCCAAGTTTATATTCTAGGGTTGCTAAGGCTTCCTGTGCAGGAATTCCTTCACCCTGGTCAAACTCATCTAGTCCTTTACGAATACCTACTATTGTTTCTAAGTAATCAATGCGTTCTAAGAGTTCTCTGTATGTGGCTTGGTGCTGTTTTGGGGATGTTTTGAGTGATTTCAAAAACCCAAGTAGTTCCTCTAGCAGTTCGTTTGGAGTGTTGTCAATTTCTTGTAATAGCAATTCTTTGATCGTCATTACAGTTAATAGATGAGATTTATGTTTCTAGTATAGCGATCGCCCCTGAAAGCTAAACTAGAAATACAAATGCCATCGCTCTACTCACTAATTGCTGCTTCTAACCAGATTTCCACATCATCTGCTAATAGTTTTTGTGCGGCTTCTAGCATTGATGCGGCGATATCTTTGAGGTCTTCACGATTGTTCAAGTAGGTTTTTAAGGCTTCCATTGGATCGATGCTACTACTTGCAGTTAATTCGGGAATCCGGGGGCGAGCTAATTGACTGATTAATTCTGCTTGAATGGTATAGGTGTGAGCTGAACTTAAAGCAGTATGTAGAGAGGAACTGTCAATTAAATCCATCTGTTCCGAGCGGAGTTTGTAAATTAGCCGCACTACAGCATCTTCAATATCATATTTGGCGATCGCTTTCATTAACACCGCTTGGGGATCGTCTGCTTTGGAGACATCCACCTCAATGGTGCAAAAAGTCCGGACTGTTAACTCACAAAATTCCCATTGTGCGTTACCCCGCTCCAGTTCGATCATTACATAGCCTTTGTCTTCTTTCTCTTCGCTAAAATCTACCCGTTCAATACTTCCTGGATAAATCACCGGCGGGTTGTTGGATTTATTCAAATTTTGATGACGATGCACGTGTCCTAACGCTACGTAATCAAAACAAGGTCGCGTCAGCAAAGATAGCGGTAGAGTAAAGCCTTTACCAACTGCTAAAAAGCGTTCTGCACCTAAGGTAGCATTATCAGCCATCAAGTGAGCCAAAAGCACAGTTGGCACATCGGGGTCAAGACGACGAACTTCCCCTTCCAGAACAACTCGCAGACGTTCTGTCAATAGTTGATTGACTTCTGCCAAAGATAAACCCTCAGTCTCTTGGCGAGTCATCAGGGTAGAACGGGTCAGCCAAGGGAGAGTAATTACTTGCACCTTGCCATTGCGCGTTTCGATACAGTGAGTAGTCACGGTATCACCTACAACAAAACCATGCACTCCCAAGGTGCGGTAAATACATAAACTCGCGCCTCCTAATCCTTGGGAATGTTGGTCGTGATTCCCCACCAACAGCACTGTTGGAATATCGGCATCCACCAGACGGCGAAACTGGCTAGCAAAAGCTTGTTGTACATAGGGTGGTGGTGTCGCATCCGGGAAAGCATCGCCACCAAATATCACCATATCTACGGCATCGGCGATCGCTCGGTCAATACATAAAGATAAGGTATTGACAAAATCCTCCAATCGTGTATTTAATCCAGTCGCCGGATTAATTCGTCCGTGGGAAAAGCCGCTTCCCATGTGGATATCAGAAAGGTGGAGGATTTTAATCATATTTTTCCTTTGTCCTTGGTCATTTGTCAATTGTCCTTTGTCATTTGCTGTTTGTGAATAGCTAATGACCAATAACTAATGACCAATGACTAACGACTAAATATGAATTCCACATTCTGTTTTATCACTTCCCCGCCAACGTCCAGCGCGTTCGTCTTCACCTTCGCCTACTTTGGTAGTGATTGGCTGGTCGCCGATGCTGGGATAGCCTTGGTCATGTAGAGGATTATAGATGACTCCATGTTCGGCGACGTAAACCCAGCTATCTTGACGTGTCCAGGTAGCGATGGGGTTTACTTTCAGCCGACCCTTACCGTCGAATTCAAATATAGGCATATTCGCACGGGTTACTGCTTGGTCACGGCGGCGTCCGGTAATCCAAGCGACACTGTTGAGTTCGTCTAGACCTCGTAGCAGTGGTTCAATTTTTGTAATGTGGTGGAATTTGGCAATATCTTTGTCCCAAAGTTTGTCGCCGTACTTGGCTTCAAAGGCTTCGCGGGTGTCTAAATCTGGAGTTTTGTAAGTTTTCAGATCCAGATTGTATATATCGTTGGCTCTAGCTACTAGTTCTAAACTTTGGGGGAAATGGTGCAGGGTATCGAGAAATATTACAGGAACCGGATGCTTCAGTTCACTGTACAGAATATGGGTAATTATCATGTCATCCACATTAAAGGCGCTGGTTTGCACCAGTCCAGTTGGGATGTTCTCTATAGACCACGCCAAGATTTCTTTCGGAGTAGCAGCTTCAAATTCCTGATTTAATTTTTCTAGGTCAAAAGCGATCGCTTGGTTTTTAGATGCCGTGGAAACTGTCATGATAATTTTCTGTTCAAATATTTTTACCTTGATTAAGATTTATTTTACTCCATAAAGGCGCATATTCCGCTAGGAGATAAGGTAATTATTTGGTTCGAAAATTACTACATTGTGGGGAATGGGTAGAGAAGTTTTAGTAAGCTGATGCGCGTCTTAAAGTATATAAACACTCTTGATAGTCGTTGACTATTCACTGTTGACGGGTTTTCAGTCAACAACCATTAGGTAAATGTACAAATTAAATGCGTAACAGCTTAAGTCTTTATTTTTGCTCTGCGCCCTTTTGCCTGTTGCGAATGCCCAGTAAAAACCATTACACAAGAAAATGCTGAAGTTTTTACTAAGAAATTTTAAGCTTTTTTAAGTTTTACAGCGCTTTTATGGATATTTATACTGATGTTGATATGGTTAAGAAACAATTAATAAAAAGGATTTTACTTAAATGAAGAATTCAAAATTACGTAATCCATTAAGTGAATCTATAGTTATGGGCGCTTTGATTGCCTTGACCAGTGTTAGCATCATCACAATCATGAACGCTTTCTAAGATAAAAATTCTAATTTTAGTAATAAAACTTTACAAAACCCTGCTCAAAACTGAGTAGGGTTTTTACATTTTTACAGATAAACTTGCCTATTCGCACTGGTTAAAACTGTACTACCTACCTAGTGAGCCACTGGTGCTTTCGCTCCTGCACCGCCTTTACCCAGAAATAGCAACAGAGGTAAGGAGCAAAGGAACCCTACCCCTACCACTCGAAAGCAATCTGCGTAAGACAAAACAGCAGCTTGAGTATCTACTGTTTGACTTAATAAAGCTAGTGCTTGTTGTTGAGCTGTTGTCGCATCTATACCTTGACCTTGGAGTGCGCCGTTGAGCGCATCGAGGCGTTGACTAGTTTCTGAGTCATAAGGACTAAGTTTTGCTAACAGGATGGCTCGATGAAAAGCTTCTCGGCGGTCAAGCAGAGTGGTGAGTAGAGCAATGCCAATACTACCACCCAGTTGTCGGGTGAGGTTGTAGAAACCAGAAGCAGCAGAAATATCTTGTTTGGGTAAGGGGCCTAAAACTGCCAAACTCAAAGGGAGAAACATCAACACAGTAAAACCCCCACGCCATACCAATGGCCAAAATAAATCATCTATACCAGTTTGTGGGGTAATTGCTGCTAGTTGAAACATGACTCCAGACGATCCCACAGCGCCCATTGTAATTAAAAATCGGGCATCAATTTTACTGGACAGTTTGCCTAATAAAACCATAACGATCGCCGACGCTAAAGCACCAGGCGCTAACAACAGTCCTGTCTGCGTTGCCGTAAAGTGCAGCACACTCTGAGCAAATATCGGTACAGCAAAGAGTGTGCCATAAAGCCCCATACCCACCACTGCTGAAAGAACGCTTCCCGCAGCTAAAGAACGGTGGCGCAAAACTCTTAAATCCACAGCCGGGTGATCTGTTTTTAGTTCTCGCCAAATAAACAAGCCCAAGCCGATAAAACTAGCGATCGCTAACGTAGTAATAAAACTAGAGGAAAACCAGTCGTCTGTCTCTCCTTCCTCTAATAAAGTTTGCATACAACCAATAGCAATCACCAAAAATCCAATCCCAAACCAATCGACGGCTTGACTTTGTGTCTTGCTTTTATCTTTATTTTTGGGCAAAAACATCACTGACATCGCCACTGCAACGATCCCGAAGGGAATATTAACAAAGAAAATCCACCGCCAGCCCAAACCATCCACCAAGAATCCGCCTAAAGTTGGTCCGATGGCTGGTCCAGCAATGACACCTACCCCAAAAACTGCTTGCGCCAAACCTTGTTCAGCTGGTGGAAAAGTCTCGAACAAAATCGCTTGTGCTTTAGCCAGTAATCCGCCACCACATAAACCTTGAAGGATTCGAGAAATAACTAGCATCGGTAAATTCAATGCCAATCCGCATAAAACCGAGGCAATCGTAAAGCCAACCAACGAGAAAATGAAGTAGGTTTTGCGCCCAAAGTAATCTCCCAGCCATGCAGATAAGGGAATTAAAACAACATTGGCGATCGCATATCCAGTTACCACCCAGCCTACTTCAGTCACAGTTGCACCCAGACTGGCTTGGATGTCAGTTAGGGCAACGTTAACAATACTAGTATCAATTACTTCTAAAATTGCGCCAAGAGAAGCGGTAAAAGCGATCGCCCACTTCAAAGGCCCCTGCACATAACCAAATTCATCAAAAGTCGAACGTTTAATATTGGTAGCCATTGTTAGCACAAATAATATTTGCGAGATGTCAAAGCTATGCCTGGATTGGGGGACGTTAAAGCTAAAATTAAGTTTTGTATGTATACGCTACGGTAGCGTATCATATTAAAACGGTCAAGGGAGACTTCAATGAAAAGCAGCAAAAATACTTATGCTAAAGATGGATGGTCACTCCTGCTGTTTTCGTGCATAAGAATTGGGTTATAGAGCTTATTTGTTCTTATCGGCTATGTTCTATGCCCAAAGTTAGAAGCAAATTACCAAGAAGATATTGCTTGGGGACGATATTTTTATGAGTAACCAAATCAACAGCCCTTCTGGACGCCCACGCAGCATCCACGCTGACCAAGCTATTCTCCAAGCGACTTTGGATTTGCTTGCAGAGGTAGGATATGAAAGTATGAGTATAGAAGCGATCGCTTCTCGTGCTGGAGTTGGTAAAACCACCATCTATCGGCGTTATACTTCCAAAGAGGAATTAGTTGCGGACGCTATAGAAAGTCTGAGAGATGATGTAGCGATCCCCGATACTGGCAGCTTTTGGGGAGATATGGATATCCTCATCAAGAACGCAGCCAAAAAAATAGATAGTTCCCTTGGTCGTCAGACACTTGCGCTGATAATTAGTACAGCATCTAGCAATCCTCAGTTTGCCGAAGTTTACTGGACAAAATATACAAAACTGCGACGTGAAGCCTTTGCTCAAGTACTTGAGCGCGCCAAGTCTAGAGGCGAAATCCACAACAATGCAGACGTAGACTTAATTATCGACCTTGTGAGCGGGTCATTATATTATGCACTCATCTTCAAACCCACAACTGAGCCAGTAGAAGCATACATGCGTCGTACAATGAATCTTCTCCTCAAAGGTATTAGTGCTGGTTAAAAGGGAGTCTCATATCTTGCCCCTCTACGTACAAACCCAGGGAACATAAAAATATAGTCAATAAAGCTACCTTGCTTTTATAAACTTTTATCCCTACATCAAGGGTTTTGATTTAATACTGAGTATTGAAAATTCATCAATTTTTATTGGTGCAAGATGTGAGGAGTGGGGAGTATGGAATGAGGGAAGAATTTTCTTATAAGTTCTCACTCCCCATTCCCCATTCCCCATTCCCCAATCCCCAGTCCTCATTTCCAACTTGTTGCCAAAATAACTTTCCATCATAGGTCAGAAATGAGATGATAGAGAAATTAGAGAAAAAGGTGAACAATTGTTATTTTTCTCCCTCCGCTTCTGGTTGCAGAATGGCATCGCAATATTTGATAAGAGTTGTCAAGCGATCGCTAATCGTTTGAAGTCTCGTTTGTGCAGTCGATGCTTGCCGCGCTCCTTGGAAAAACATTACATCTATTTCCAACAAGCGCAGTTGCTTACTCATCTCCGTTTGATAAGACTGCACTTGCCAGTTTTCATCAGCCAAAGGCACAATCTGCTCTCCGAAAAATTGCTGCAACGAGGCTACACTTTGTCGCAGTTCGGGTGCAGCGATTTCGGTAGTTGTGGCATCGGAGCGTAATTGCTCAAGCAAGGTTACGAGTGCCAAATATTTCTCACAGTTTAAAGACATCCGGTGCTAGTTAAGATAGTATTAATGTCAAGTAATTTTTCTTCTACAATAAACTTTCTTAAACACTTATCAGCACTAGAAGCCTCAAATCATGGTTTGAGGCTTTGTTTGCCTTTCTTTATGATCCTTAAAACTCAAACTGGATGAATACCCAACGCTGCCCTATCGGCAATTGGAAAATCATTCCGACACTGCTTTTTTCACCCGTCTCTGGGCAACAGCATCTTCTCACGGCGATGCTGCTAGTTTTATTTATCATTCACTTAATCTACCGATCCTGTCTAAACCCAATTCTATGAGCAGTCTAGCTATAAATTCATCAGTTGATCTAGCCATTCCGGAATGGTTAAAAAAATGTTTGAAGGAGTCATCGACAACTAGCGCCGAAGCGGAAGATGACCGAAGGCATAATGATGCAGTGTTGATTGGTCGCGCCTTTGAATTTGCTTACCAACTGCATCAAGGTCAATACCGCAAATCTGGAGAACCATACATTGCTCATCCCATCGCTGTAGCTGACTTGCTGCGTGACTTGGGAGGCAGTGCTGCTATGATAGCAGCTGGATTTCTCCATGATGTCGTTGAAGATACAGAAGTTACTAGCCAAGAAATAGAAGAACGCTTTGGCCCAGAAGTACGGCAATTGGTGGAAGGTGTCACCAAGCTTTCTAAAATCAATTTCACCAGCAAAACCGAAAGCCAAGCCGAAAACTTCCGGCGGATGTTTTTGGCAATGGCGCAAGATATTCGGGTGATTGTGGTGAAATTGGCAGATCGTTTGCATAATATGCGAACTTTACAATATATGTCAGAGGCCAGCCGCCGCCGCAGCGCTCAAGAAACGCGAGATATCTTTGCCCCTTTAGCTAATCGCTTGGGAATCTGGCGGATTAAATGGGAACTGGAAGATTTGGCTTTTAAATATTTGGAACCAGAAGCTTTCCGCGAAATGCAGGAACATGTTTCCGAAAAACGGACGGCGCGAGAAGAGAAATTGGCCAAAGCTACAGATATTTTGCGGGAACGTTTGCAGCAAGCCGGCATCATCTTTCAGGATATCAGTGGTCGTCCCAAACACCTTTATAGCATTTACCAAAAAATGCACCGCCAGCAAAAGGAATTTCATGAAATTTACGATTTGGCTGCGTTGCGGATTATTGTGCAAACGAATCAGGATTGCTATCGGGCGTTGGCGGTGGTTCATGATGCTTTTCGCCCAATTCCTGGGAGATTTAAAGACTACATTGGACTGCCAAAGCCTAACCGTTACCAGTCGTTGCATACTGGAGTAATTGGGTTAACTGGTCGTCCTTTGGAGGTGCAAATTCGGACAATCGAAATGCATCACATCGCCGAGTACGGGATTGCCGCCCATTGGAAGTATAAAGAAACAGGTGGTTCTAGCATTAGCCATTTGACAGGTACAGATGACAAGTTTACTTGGCTGCGGCAACTGCTAGAATGGCAAACCGATCTCAAGGACGCCCAAGAATATCTTGATAGCGTCAAAGATAATCTATTTGAAGATGATGTCTATGTCTTCACCCCTAAGGGGGATGTTGTGCCTCTAAGTCCTGGTGCTACAACTATAGATTTTGCTTATCGCATTCATACAGAAGTGGGGAATCACTGTGCAGGGGCGCGGGTGAATGGGCGAATGGTGCCACTGTCAACACGGCTTTGCAATGGCGATATTGTAGAAGTTTTAACCCAAAAGAACTGCCATCCGAGTTTAGATTGGTTGAACTTTGTTCGGACTTCGGCGGCGAAATATCGGATTAAACAATGGTACAAGCGATCGCGCCGCGAAGAAAATGTCGCCCGTGGAAGAGAATTATTAGAAAAAGAACTTGGTAAAACTGGCTTTGATAGTTTGCTAAAGTCGGATGCAATGGAAACTGTGGCCGAAAAGTGTAACTATCACAGCGTGGACGATTTACTTGCCGGTTTGGGTTACGGAGAAGTGACGTTGAACCTAGTGTTAAATCGTTGGCGAGAAGTGGCCAAGGGACAACAACCAGTTTCCACAGTGGCGCCATTTATCCCCAAAGAACCAAGTACATCAAAAGCTTTGCGAGATGCGCCTCCAACTACTTCCCGCGCCAGTGATTCGCCTATTGTTGGGGTAGAAGGCTTGGTGTATCATTTAGCTGGGTGTTGTACCCCGATTCCTGGCGAACCAATTATTGGTGTGGTGACGCGAGGTAGGGGGATTTCAATTCATCGCCAAGGCTGCCATAATCTGGAGAGTGTGGAGTATGAGCGCTTAGTACCAGTCAGATGGAACCCAGGCGCGGAAAATAGCGGTCGTCCACACACATACCCAGTAGATGTTCAAATTGAAGCCCTCGATCGCGTCGGAGTGCTAAAGGATATTTTGTCACGGCTGAGTGACCAAGGGATCAACGTCCGCCATGCTCAGGTGAAAACCTCTACTGGTCAACCTGCATTGATGGACTTAGGAATAGATATACGCGATCGCTTTCAATTAGAGCAAGTGTTTGTGCAAATTAAGAAAATGAGCGACATTTTGAATATCCGCCGCGTTGGTCAAATTGACGAGTAAGTATCTCAATTGATAGGGTGCGTTACACTGCGTTAACGCACCAATTTAAATGATAAAAATTTGCCATTCATACAGCAAGAAAAATTAAAGGAACCTCTCAATTCATTTGCAATCGGTGCTGAAAAATTAGAGATTCACAAGCTGATAAAGTACATCGGGATCAAGTATCATTCCCCTATCTTCAGGAATAAAGTTCTGTACAATAGTTATCTCATCAGTTTGATGAATGGTAACAGTATGTTAACGTCGATAAACTTGGTAATACTTCTCACGTAAACCACCTGTAAAATCGTATTCTGGAGCATATTGTTATCTCTGATATCAGGTTGTTCAAAATTAACCTTGTTCATAAACTTTTCATTCTGCATATGTATATACTAAGCTGATGTGCGTCTAAAGTATATACACACTCTTGAGGGTCGTTAACTGTTGACGGTTAATGGTTAAAAGTCATCAGGTAAATGTATAAACTAAATACATAACAGCTTAAAAGTTGTTTCCACCGATGTACTGCGTACCTCAGCGATAATGGATGATTAATATTGATTAGTGTATTTATATTATTCCAACTCCCATGCAAAATGTATTTCCCGGAGAAGTATTCGCCAACACTGCTGATTTTGATATTGGTATTCGTCAATTATTACCACGATATGATGAGTTTCTGGAGGTAATTACCCGTTGTGTACCTTCCACAAGTCGGCGTATTTTAGAATTAGGCTGTGGTACAGGTGAACTTACTCTGAAGATACTCAAGCGGTGTCCAAATGCTCAAGTAATTGCCGTAGATTACTCACCTCGAATGTTGCAATTTGCCCAAGATAAAATTACAGCAGCAGGATATCAACAGCAGTGGACTGGTATACAAGCAGATTTTGGCGACTGGACAAATAATCCAGAGAAGTTCAATATTGGTAGCGAATTTGATGGTTGTGTTTCGTCTTTGGCAATCCACCATCTTCACGATGAGATGAAATTGAAGTTATTTGAGCAAATTGCTGCTAGCCTGACTCAAGATGGCTGTTTTTGGAATGCAGATCCCACTTTACCAGAATCACCAGCCTTAGTAGAAGTTTACAAGGCAGCACGAGAGGAATGGGCAATTCAAGAAGGAATTAGTTTGACAGAGATTGGTGCTAAACGTGGCATTATTAGCACCGAAGGTTACTCCAGTCAAGATCAGCTAGCTACTTTAGATGACCATTTACAAATGTTAACAAAAGCTGGATTTAAAACTGTGGCAGTACCTTGGAAATATTATGGTTTAGCAGTATTTGGTGGCTGGCTGTAACAAATTTAGATTTTGGATGCCCGAATTTGCCATTTATAAAAGACTGAGATTGCTGACTTCTTTGAAAAGTCAGCAATTTTGTGATTCATAAATAATTTAGGATTGCTATAGTAACAAAACAGCAATAAATAAGATTATTATCCTTGATAAGAACTAATATATAAACGCATTCGATCTGTAAAGGAGGTCTTGCTGACTGACGCAAAGATTTTGGCTGAAACTTGCGGTAATTAAGCTTACCTTATGCTTTTATGAAATATTTCTACATCAAAAGTACACCATAAGAGTACTATTCATCTTTCCCATACTTATCTAAAAATAGGAGTAGAAAGTTTTCTGAAAAAACCAGGAACACATGATTTGTATTCGTTTTTCTAGTTTTTTGAAAAGTGGAGTTAAAACCACTGTTTGCCATCACTTAGTTTGAAAAGGAGAATATATTGGATGGCTAGAAATAAAAAGAAATCAGCTGGGTTTAAGAATGAGCATCCACTTTACTCTAGATGCCCTATTTGTTGTATTGTCCCGCCTCACATGCTACAAAATGTCGTGGTGAATGGGAATCCCCAGCAGCGTACTTGGGCTTTTCATACATTAAATATTTCGGCACAATTTCTGGGACGGAGAAACGTCGTAGGTAATGTCTCATTTGCACCTTCTCCCGGTGAGAAGCGCCGCACCATCTACGATGCGAAATATGGACAGCAACTTCCTGGTACACTAGTGCGAGGTGAGGGAGATCCACCAAGCAATGACCCAGCCGTGAATGAAGCCTATGATGCGGCTGGTGCTACTTATGACTTGTTTCATGAGATATTCGATCGCAATTCTGTTGACGACAAAGGACTGCGTTTAGATTCCACCGTGCATTATGGCGTTAAATATGACAATGCCTTTTGGAACGGCGATCAAATGGTTTATGGTGATGGTGACGGAGAACTGTTTCAACGCTTCACCACATCAATTGATGTGATTGGGCATGAGCTAACTCATGGTATAACCCAATATGAAGCGGGTTTACAGTACTATGGTGAACCAGGGGCACTAAATGAATCATTTTCTGATGTCTTCGGTTGCCTAGTAAAACAAAAGAGCAAAAATCAGACAGCACAAGACGCAGATTGGTTGATTGGCCAAGGTCTTTTAGTACCGACTGTCAAAGGTGTAGCCCTGCGCTCCATGAAAGCACCGGGAACAGCTTATGACGATCCAGTATTGGGTAAAGATCCTCAACCAGCCCATGTGAAAGATCAATATACTGGTACTGATGATAACGGTGGGGTGCATATGAACTCAGGCATTCCTAACTATGCCTTTTATTTAGCAGCTGTTGAAATTGGTGGCTATGCCTGGGAAAAAGCTGGTAAAATCTGGTACATAACTTTACGCGATCGCTTAAATGCCAAAGCAGATTTTAAAAAAGCTGCAAACGTCACCATTCAAGTTGCTGGGGAACTCTACGGTAATGGTAGTGATGAGCAAAAAGCTGTGCAGAATGCTTGGCAAAAGGTAGGAGTTATCTAAGAGGATGTTTGAAAAGTCCTCTTCTTGGTAGCAAAACGTTTTAGATCCCCCTAAATCCCCCTTAAAAAGGGGGACTTTGAAAGGTTTTGCCCCCATTTTTAAGGGGGTTGGGGGGATCAATAAGTACCTAAAATCACAGCCAACCACTTTTCAAACAACCTCTAAGAGTTAGGAGTTATGAGTGAGGAGTTAGAAATAAATGGTTTAATACCTTCCACTCCCTAATTCAACACTCAGGATTGATAAATCTCTTGTGTATTGTTGCTAAAGTGGGAGATAAGAACTATCACCTCCCACTTTAAGTATTTATCCCAACTAAATAACACAATGGAGAGCAAAAAATGCGGGTATCCTTTGAACGCACAGGTGGCTTTGCTGGAATTAGCAAAAAGACAACCGTTGATACAGATACTCTCCCGCCACATGAAGCTGCGACACTTCCCCGACTAGTGGAAGTTGCTGATTTCTTTAGGCTACCGGAACTAATTACTTCGGCAAATCCCCAGAGCGATCGCTTTCAATATAAATTAACAGTAGAAGATAACAACAAACAGCATACGGTGACTGTCAGCGAAACAGCATTGCCAGGAACTTTAAGACCCCTGATTGAATGGCTACAAAACACAGCACAAAAAATATAACTTGCCGAAAAAATTAAATAAATACTGACATAAATCCTAAATTTATCAGGGTATTATGAATAAACCAATCAAGCGAGCTTTTTTAGACACCGAAGACGGGCAGATTCTTTACCGGATTGGTGGCGAGGGAAAACCTCTGCTTTTACTTCATCAAAACTTCCGAAGTAGTGACGAATTCCGGGAGTTGATACCAATCTTTGCTCAGAAAAGACTAGTCATGGCTATGGATTTTTTGGGATTAGGAGATTCTGATAAACTGTCAAGAATGTATTCAATTGAAGATTACGCAAAAACTGTTATTTTACTGCTAGACGAATTAGGCATAAAAACCACAAGTCTTCTTGGGAACCATACAGGTGCTTGTGTAGCAGCCGAAGTAGCAGCAGCTTATTCTGAACGAGTCGAAAAAATTATATTATGTAACTTAGATAACTTTAGCGAAGAGGGAAAAGCAGCTTTATCCAATAAATTTGAACATCTCAAGATACAAGCAGACGGTTCCCATTTGATGCAAAGATGGTCAGCCAGAGCAAGCTATATAGGTTCTCCGGAGTTAAATCACCGTTGGGTTTTAGACGATTTAAAAGGTTTTGGCTATCCTTGGTATGCACCTTTGGCTGTTATCGACTACTGCCAAAGAATGGAAGCAAGATTTAGTTTAATTAAGTCTCCTACTCTCATATTATCTGGTACAGAAGACGTAAAACAATTAGAAAGACTAGGGTTTGCTAATGCAGATAATAGGGAGTTTATTTTAACAGCAATTCCTCATGCAAAGATGATTGATATTGAAGGCGGAACAATATGTATGATGAACCAAATACCTGAAAAAATATCAAAGATAGTAATGGGGTTTTTAGAGGACAATTAACTGATAACAATATAATATAGGACTCATATTTGATTTCTGAAATATACGTGGTGGCGTGGCAAGGCTAAATGTGTGCATTAAGAAAAAAGTAGAAAACATTGATTTATCTCAATTTTCTCAAAAATCTATTGCACTATTTTAGTCTTGCCACGCCAGCAGGGTGCGTTAGCCAAAGGCTAACGCACCAGTTAACGATTGAGGTGCGTTAGGCTACGCCATAACACACCCTACAGATAGTTTAGATTTTTTCAGAAATCAAATCGCACTCCTATATCAAATTCGTAACAAGAAGGATATGAACAGGAGAAATTAGAGTTGTGGGTGAAGAGAATATAAATTTTAATTCCGTAGCAGAAGACAAAGTTGATGATTTTTTAAATGTAGCTTCTGTAAAAGAAGATTGGGGTGGAGATGGTAGAGGAAACTTGAATTTATCGGGAAGATGCACGGCAATATCGAAAGAGTACATACCTCGTAAGCATCAATTTTTTAACACAAATGCTGTGCCTGAAGAACCAGGATGGCGAATCAGTGGAATGCCAGATGAAGTATTAGTAGGAAGAAGAAGATTGTTGACTTGGCATGATTGTGGCGCATCTACTTCAAGAGTAGTACTACCACCCCAATTTAAAGCGCCATCTGGTATCTTTACAGCTGATTTGGAAATTTTTATTCTTGCTGGTGAAATTCAAGTTGGTGAATGGCGACTAGATAAACATTCTTATTCCTTTATTCCCGCAGGGGTAATGATAGAATCTTGGAAAGTTTTAGGCAAAGAACAAGCGGAAATCCTTTGGATGGAAAATGGTCCAGTCCCACTCAAGTACCAATATGCAAAAACTAATCATCCCCATGCAAGAATAAGTGAATTTATTCCTGCATTGGATAGCAAATTGTTGCCTTGGAATAAGACAGATACAGTTCAATTTGAAGTAGCAAAAAAGAAGTTTTTAAGGAAACATAATAACGGCGGTGGAACATGGTTACTTGCCATCTTGCCACATTATGACGGTCACTATGGAATCATTCAATCATATAATGAAGAGGCATTTGCTTTGGCTGGATATTGTGACATAGGAAATTATCGGTTCGCAAAGGATCACTTAGGCTATTGTCCTAGCTATGATACTTACCCTAGACACAGAACAATTGATGGATATTTATCTTTTGTTAGGGTTGATAGGGATATATCCCAACTTGCAACAGTGTCTTCATATGGGCATATTAAAGAATAGGGATTTTAAGCGATCGCATTTATGTGGAGATTACTCTAACATCTTTTCAAATAACGTCCAGTGGGGGAACCCAAAACCTGTCCATTGTTGTAAATCAAATTTCCACGTAAAAAGGTACTTTTTACCCGTCCAGTTAACTCCATTCCTTCAAAGGGTGTATAACCTTG
Source organism: Nostoc sp. C117 (assembly GCF_043099735.1). Taxonomy (NCBI): domain Bacteria; kingdom Bacillati; phylum Cyanobacteriota; class Cyanophyceae; order Nostocales; family Nostocaceae; genus Nostoc; species Nostoc sp. C117. Next base: position 3,529,764 of record NZ_CP170991.1, on the reverse strand, counting down.
TTGTGATTCCGACTCAGCAGCACTTACCACAAAGGTTTCATTGGGGTTTACCAATACCAAATCAGCATCATAGCCGATCGCAATATCACCTTTTTCTAACAAACCAAAGCGCCGGGATGGGTTCCAAGATAGCAACTTAGCCATGTGGTTGTAGGACATTCGCCGCTTCCTACCTTCACTCAATACACCAGAAAGCAAATATTCTGTACCGCCAAAACCAGACTTTGCTAACCAAATATTATTCGGGTCTTTTGCACTTCTTTTTTGTTCCGCAGAACAGCAGGCATGATCGCTAACTATCCAATCTACTTGATGGTTTAGTACTGCTTGCCATAAGTATTCCACATCAGCACGGGGACGGATAGGAGGATTTACTTTTGCCCAAATTGTATTAGGGGTATCGACATCTAATAGCAAATGTCCAACAGTAACTTCTCGCCGAAAATTGATATGAGGAAAAGCAGTTTGCATAGTCAAAGCTGCTTCCATTGCTTTACGCGAACTTAAATGCAACAAATTTATATTTGCACAGTTAGTTTCATGTGCCAAATAAGAAGCAATACAAATTGCTAAACCTTCAGAATGAGGAGGACGGGCTGCACTGTAAGCGTGTAATCCGCTAAGACTAGAATCGGTTTCAACTATTTTTGTATAGGCGTTGAGAATTTCTGCTACTTCGCAATGCAAACTTAAGCTGATAGTATCTCGCGCTTCTGGATGTTTTTCCATTAAGCGAGTTAGACCACGCATGATAAATTCAAAATGGGCGAAATCGTATCTTTCCTCTTTGTTAATCATTAAAAAGAGGTTTTGTTGGTCTGACAAACCATGCAAACCATATCCGCCATAAAACATAAATATTTTAAAGGAAGATACACCGTATTCTTCAAACAATAAAGGTATTTCATCGATATGCTGATTGGCTATAGGTGCAATGTGATAACTGTAATCAACAAAAAAATTACCTGCGGATAAAGCTAAGACTTCCGGAAAAAAATCTTTATAAGAACCGCCTTTATTCAGATAATACTGCCCTGTGCGGATGTAATTTAGACTGGTAGTCACGCCTCCCATTGCGGCTGCTTTGCTTTCAGTGACAGCATCTTTGTCGAGGGGTTGATAGATACCGATGTGCATATGAGCATCTACGACCCCAGGAAAGCCCAGTAAGTTTTTGCCATCAAATACCTCTTTGCCTGTGTTTGGGCTAATATTAGAGGCAATCTGAGCAAATTTTCCGTCCTTAATGCCTAAATCAAGTAGTTCAATCGCTTCCTCATGGGGACGAACTACCCGCACATTTTTGATAATTTTATCTAATACGGGAGTTTCAGACACAGTAAACCTCACACTAAAATGAGCTTAGTCAGTAATTCCCACATCCTACCGGGATACAGACTAAATTCCACCACCATGTAACGCTTTTTTATGAAATCATCTTCAGGAGAAAAGATAATGGAAAGTTTTAATGAATATCATATAGACCCAAAAGAATTTACTTTTTTAAAAAAAATTCAAGATAATTGGCAAGTGATTAGAGATGAATTTACACACTTTATTAAAAATGCATCTCAGGAAGAGTTAAATTTTACTTACGAGATTCTAGGACCTAAAAGTAAAACGATTAAAACCAAAGGTAATTCTAAATACAGTGCTTTTGGTATCTTATTTCAAGGGCTATTTATTGATAAATATATTGAATTTCATCAAATAAAATATGTTGAGTATGGGTCAAATGAGGCATCAGAAAAAGCATTTATATTAAGAGAAAAATATTTTCCCAATTTGGCTAATCTGATAGAAAAAGTAAACTTAAATCATGATGAAATTATCAGAAACGTGTATTTTGGTACATTCCATCCAGGGTTGGATATCAAACTACATGTAAACTATAACCCTCATATGAATCGTGGCTATTTAGGGTTAATTGTGCCAGAGGGGGATATAGCGATGAAAATATGCCATGAAGAGCTTTATTGGCATGAAGGAGAATTCATGGTTTTAGATCACAGCTATCCACACTGTCCGCATAATTATACAAATTACGATCGCACTGTCTTGGTTGTAGACTTTTTTAAACCAGATATGCCTAGAGAAAAAGCGATCGCCTTTGAGAGAGAGCAAGTCACACAACGTATGCAAGATAACCCTTATAGTTTAGGTGTTTTTGGTAAAAGCGACAAAGCTAAGGAAGAAGATTTTATTAAGTATGGTTTAGCTCATCAATTAGAGTGGGATAAAGCCTTATAAAACAATGGGACGGGTGCGAACACCCATCCCACAAGAAAATTTAGGATGTTTTTTTATCTTCAATTAGTCATGGTGGGTTGGACAAATCGCTTAATTTCACCACAGGCAATATAAGATTTGCCATCGGGTGCTGTTTTGATTTCATCGACGACGTAAAGCATTCCTTCTTCCCGAACCGATCGCGGAAAACGCATATTCCAATCTGGTTCATAGCCGTCGGAAACGACTCTAGCACGGAGCTTGCTCCCATCTTTGACACACTGAACGAGAATACCATCCTTTGTATTGTCAGTTGTCGGCAGGTCGGCGGCACTAGCAGGTCCTTTGGATGCTTTGCCTGTGTTAGTTGACCTCGATTGCCTATGGGCAACAAAGTTATCTGCTTCACCTGGTCGAGTCAGACGAGTGATGTTACCACGGACACGGTAGAAAGTATTATCGCTGGAAAGTTCCAATCCTTCAACTACATAGCGTGCGCCCTCGGCACGAATAGCGCGGGGAAACTGGACATTTTTACTTGAATCGTAGCCGTCGGACATGACTTTGATCCGCAGTTTACCGCCTTCACGCAGACAGTGTAATTCAACGCCAGAACCCACTTCATTGACAACCGGCATGGCGTATACTTCATCGCCAGTCGTGACACCGCGACCTGCTAAATCGGTGCGGTTGCGTGTCATTGTTTGGTAACTCTGATCCCGCAGTTCTTTACGTCCGGCATTACCCAGAGCTTTTTGGGCAATTCTCCCCGCGAAATACTCTAGCTGGTCTATCTCTTCTGCAATTTCAAAATTCTCATTTAGCCCCTTATCGCGTAATTCTTTCACCAGCGCCCGAAGGATTTGTTCGGCTTCCTCATGTCTGCCATGTTCAGCTAAATTGAGGGCTGTCTCTTTGGCTTTAGCGATGGTGAGGCGGCTTAATTCTAGAATGATATGGCTAGAAGAGGCAAGAGCAGCTTCTTCTACGGTGCCAACTTTGACGACGACATCTGCTGTGCCTGAGACATTTTGAATTACGTCATTTTGCACAACATCGGCGGTGTAATGCAACTTCATCAGAGGTAATTCGCCAACTTGAGCAGAGGATATCTCTAAACTCAATCCCAAAAGTTTGTCTTCGCCTTCGTAAAGTTCGCCTAAAGCGATCGCTGTTTTACCACCTTCATGACTAACTTTAGCCAAACTTAAGGTATCTACAAGGCTGACACCATCAGCTAACTCAAGTGTTACCTTGAGATTTTGGCCTACCACTGCTCTAAGACTGTCTAACTCAATGCTAAATACTTCAGTTGCTTCATCGATGCTCTGAATAAAGTAGAAGTTGCCGTTAGCAGCCCTCGCCATCCCAATCAAAAGGTCTTCATTGAAACCCTGAGCGAAACCTAAAGTAGTTGTGGTAACGCCTTCCTCAGCTTTTTTCGCTGATGTCGTGGTCAATATTTTCGGGTCTTGAATCCCCATATTGGCATGACCATCGGTAAGCAGCAGAACACGATTGATTTTTTGGGGGTCGAGTTGCGTTTTCACATGTTCGCAGCCTTGGAGCCATCCCCCAGACAAGTTTGTAATACCCCCTGCTCTTACCTTTTGGATGGAATTTTTCAGCGCCGCTTTGTTACTCACAGACTGGGGTGGAATAACGGTGTCCACGGCATCGTCGTAAACAACCACCGAGAGAATGTCTTGTGGCTCAAGTTGATCTACCACAGACTCAGCAGCTTTTAGTGCATGATGCAAAGGACCACCTGCCATTGAGCCTGAGCGATCGATTACCAGAGAAAGGTTAAGGTTACGTCGGGGAGATTCAGCGATGTCAGCACGAAAACGCAGCAGAATATTAGTCTTTAATGAAGATCCTGCGGGTAGAATTGCCTGGTCAAAGTCGTAACTTATCTTGAGCATTTTTTATACGCCTCCGATTTATCTGCGATCAGCCTTAAGTCTTATGCCGTATGGATAGCCAGTGCTGTTTTTAGTGTACCCAGAAACCAATGTGTTCCGTATTCAGAGGCAAATTTAATGTAAAGTTTTATAAGAAGAATTCAGGAGTCAGAATTCAGTATGAATTCTCTACGACTGGGTAATGAATATTGGTTTAATTACGAATTATTTTAAAATCTCTGCCTACGGGCGGGCGAGACGCCACCCCACAAGAATTAGTTGAGTCTTTTTTTTCTGGAAGTCCCTAAAAAGGTTCAATGTTCCAGTAAAAAGGTGCAATGTTCCAGTAAAAAGGTGCAATGTTCCGGCAAAAAGGTGCAATGTTCCAGTAAAAAGGTGCAATGTTCCAGTAAAAAGGTGCAATGTTCCGGCAAAAAGGTGCAATGTTCCGGCAAAAAGGTGCAATGTTCCAGTAAAAAGGTGCAATGTTCGAGTAAAAAGGTGCAATGTTCCAGTAAAAAGGTGCAACGTCCGAGTAAAAAGGTGCAACGTCCGAGTAAAAAGGTGCAAACTTCCTATCCCCCTCATCACCTTGGGGACGCAAAGATACACCAAAGCTTAGAGGTTCTTTGAAAAGTTCTATGTTGTGATATTAATCGAATGATTACCCCCCTTAATCCCCCCTTATAAAGGGGGGAAACAAGAAAATCCGGTTCCCTCCCCTTTATAAGGGGAGCCACTGCGGTCTTGGGGTTTCCCCAAGTGGAGCAAGTGGCGTGAGGGTTAGGGTGGGGTAAAAGAATATTTGATACATCAATCATGACTTTTCAAACATCCTCTTACAAGAACCGCTATATTCAGAACAATAACCTCACTGTATATATCAATTTGAAAAAAGAATGTGACAGATAGAGATATAAATCTGAAACCAAAATTAAATCAGGCTTTCTTAATTTTGTTAGCGCAGCGTAAAGCCTTCTCTTTCAGAGACGCTAACGCGAACGGCATGGCTTCGCTTAGAGCGAGTCCGCGAACGTCATTTTGAATTTTAAATTGGTATTACTGTGCCTCAAGAACATCTCCATTCAGAAGTATTGCAGCGATCGCCCCTGTCATTTCCACGGGCAGAAGCCATAGCGCGCATTCGCAATGGTTTGCGCCCTGGACAGCAACATATGGCTGACTGGCAATCTGGTCCTCTGGCGATTTCTGCCGTTCCTGGTGCAGGAAAATCTACCGGGATGGCGGCGGCAGCGGCGATCGCCATTGCACGTCAATATGAACGTTCTGCCGAATCGCGCTCATCTTCGCGTCGTCAGCTAGTAGTTGTCACCTTTACTCGCTCGGCTGCTGCCAATATTAAAGCCAAGATTCGCAAATACTTACGAGATGATTTGGGTTTACCTCAAACAGGCTTTTTTGTTTATACTTTGCATGGTCTAGCGTTAAACATTGCCACTCGCCATTCTGATTTATCTGGGTTGCAGTTAGAATACGTCACGTTAATTACACCAACCCAAAGTCACCGTTTTATCCGCACAGCAGTAGAGCAATGGATTGGCAATAATCCAGAACGTTATTTGCGGTTATTAGAAGGTCATCAATTTGACGGTGAAGAAACAGAAAGGTTACGTCGCCAATCGGTGCTGCGAACAGAAGTATTGCCGGAATTAGCTAATACGGTAATTCATGAAGCCAAAAGTTCTGGGATATCACCAGAACAGTTGCAGGAGTGGAGTCAACAAACCACAGACGAATATGGAATTTTGACTGTCGCCGCAGGATTGTACGAGCAATATCAAAGGTTAATGCGATCGCGTGAATTCATCGACTACGACGATATGATTTTAGCTGCACTGCGAGTTTTAGAAAACGACAGTGCCCGTCGCATCGAGCAAAACCAAGTTTTCGCTGTCTTTGAAGACGAAGCCCAGGATTCTAGCCCACTTCAGACGCAGTTGTTGGAAATTTTGGCGAGTGATGGGGGAGATGAGGACAGGGGGACAAGGGGACAAGGGGACAAGGGGGACAAGGGGGACAAGGGGGACAACTCCTCACTCCTAACTCTTCACTCCTCACTTCTCACTCCTCACTCCTCACTCAGCACTCAGCACTCAGCACTCAACCTAGTCCGGGTTGGCGATCCGAATCAGGCGATTAATTCTACTTTTACGCCAGCCGATCCGATTTATTTTCGGCAATTTTGCGAAGAGTGCGATCGCATTCAACGATTGGCGACGATGGATCAAGCCGGTCGCAGTACGAGAATAATTATTGATGCTGCTAACTTTACTCTCAAATGGATCAATAGTCAGTGGTCAGCAATCACTAATAATAAACAACAGATTACTGATAACCGACAAGTACCATTTCGCTTACAGACAATTCGTCCTGTTGACGCTGGCGATCCTCAAGCTAACGCCAACCCAACAGCCATAGGAGGGGGATTAGAATTATATACTCCCCGTGATATTCATCACACTGTTGAATTGTTATCTCAAAGAATAATTCAGTTATTTGGTGAAGATCCGACAAAAAATAGTGCCGCGATTTTAGTGCGAGAAAATCGCCAGGGACGATGGTTAGGAGAGGCTCTGGCATCTGTGTGCAAAGAACATAATATTACACTTTACGATGTGGGAGAACGCGATCGCCGTTCTCATGTTCCCCAAGAAATTTTAGCATTGCTCCAATTTTGCGATCGCCCCCACTCTCCCGATTACCTCAAAGCCGCACTAGAAGCATTGGTGCAGCGTCAGCTAATTCCTACCCAAGACCTCAACGCCCTTGCAAGTCTACCAGAAGAATTTTTGTATCCTAGCCCCTTAGCAGTATCCCAGCCAGAACCAGTACAAAAAGCTGCCCATTTATGCCGTAGTTTACTCCGCGCCCGCTTGGAATTGCCTTTGTATCAGCTCATTTCTTTCCTCGCCTTGACCTTAAATTACGACCAGGCAGAATTGGCAACTGCTGATAAACTAGCAGAACGGGTAAACCAGCAGATAGCTAGCAATAGTTCCATGAGGTCAATGCTGTCAGCATTAAGTGAAATCGTCAGTTCTGAACGGTTTGAACCAGTAGAAACCGAAGATTCAGAAGAACGTTACACCCGTCGCGGTCAATTGACCATTATTACTATGCACAAAGCCAAAGGGCTGGACTGGGATTATGTTTTTATTCCCTTTCTACACGAAAACTTGATTCCTGGAAGATTTTGGGTTCCTCCCCAAAGCCAGTTCTTAGGTGATTTTACCTTATCAGAAGTAGCCCGTGCCCAAATTCGCGCTGCTCTCCACGGAGAATCTACCATACCGGATGTAACGCAAGCATGGGAACAAGCCAAGCAATTAAAAATATCTGAAGAATATCGTTTACTCTACGTTGCGATGACACGAGCAAAGCTGTTGTTATGGATGTCTGCGGCACTCAAAGCGCCCTTTACTTGGAGTAAACCGGAAAATTTACAAGAACAAACCCCATGTCCTGTTTTTGGGGCACTAAAGCGCCAATTTCCTGAATATGTTGTCGGCACTCCAACAATGATAACCAACTAAGGAGGCAGGAGGCATACATATATACAAAAAATTGAGAATTCAATAGTACTGAGTGAAATTAGTTTTAATTTTTACTCAGCACTGTTTTGGTCAGAAGTAAAACAAGGTTTTTAGCTAGTTTTTGGACTTTGATTGTCTACTTCATCAACTTCAAATCAGTACATAATAAATATGACTATCCCAAATTCTAGCATTTTAATATTATTTTTGGTCTTAAAGAAGCTGCTGAATATAGGTTAAAAACAGTCACTTTATCCTTTGTTTTAGTTAATATATTAGTTTTAACCAAAATCACAAGTAATTTAACATGTACATTTGGTGCGGAGACAGGTTTTTAGATGTTGGGCAAGAATATTAACGTTTGGTTCAACCATCATCGTAACGTGGTCGCCTGGAACAGAAAAAATCTCCAGTGATGTATTTGCAAATTTATTCCAACCAAATGCTTTTTCTCTTTGTATTGTTTCTGAAAGCCATGTTGCTGCATCCCAAGGATGAACTTCCTCTGCTCGAAATAAAGCAATCGGTGTTGGATATATTTCTCTTGGAAAGTAGTTTGCCATTGCACGTAGGTTGGCTTGAAGAACTTTTACAAGACCTTGTATTTGCTTTGTTCCTACATTCATAGGTAAAACTCTAAATACCTGTAACTGTTCGATTACATAACTTAATTGTTTTTCCGGTGCGAGTTGCGCTAAATCGTTAGAGGCTATATCTAATTTTTTTCCTCGCAATCTAGCAAATAAACTTCTAAGTTCAATCATTGATTTTGTATCATCCCAGTCAATATTTATTTGTAAGTCAAGAATTGGTGCTGGAATATCAATAATTGCCAGTAAAGCAACTGTTGAACCTTGTTTTTGTAGCTGCTGACTCATCTCGAATGCGACTTTACCCCCGAATGAGTGACCACCAATAAAATAGGGTCCAGTTGGTTGAATAGTTTGTATTGCTTTAATATAATTAGCTGCAATATCTTCGACTCGTGATAATGGTTCTTTATCGCCATCAAGTCCCAGTGCTTGCAAACCGTAGAAAGGTTGGTCACACCCAAGGTGAGTTGCCAATGCGTGAAGATAAAATACAGTACCTACGCTTCCTGGTACGCAGAAAAAAGGAGTTTTTAAATCTCCTGTCTGAATTGCCACTAAAGGATTATACAAAGTAGTTGTAGGTTTACCGAGGACGAGAATTTCGTTTACTAAATAATTAGCTAACGCCGATACTGTTGGATAATCAAAAATCAATGTGGAATCAATGGTACATGCCAATTCTGATTCCAATACACTACTCAACTCAGCTATCATTAGAGAGTCCAGTCCCATATCAGTAAGCGTTTGTTGACAGTCAATTCTCCTGTTTTCAACTTTAAGAATTCTAGAGATTGTATCTTGAAGATATGATGTAAGTAATGCTTGCTGCTCTTCAGTTGATACCTCTGCCAGTAGATTACGGTTGATAGTTATGCGATCGCCAATACTTAAGTTAATGTTTGCTATTTTTTCGATATCGCTAGCGATCGTTTCTAAGCTTTCATTCAAAAAGCCAACTCGACAAGCATGACGTTTAACTTTATTGCTTGATGTTTTGGGAATAGTCCCAGGCTTCAACAAAAGGACTGCGTAAATTGGTAAATTATGATACTTGGATACTGCTTGCCGAATCGCTGTTGTTACTTCATTAAAGTCTACATTATCTAAATGTGTTTGCTTTAATTCTTGAGTAATAACTAGTCTTTCTTCACTTTCTAGCTCAATTGAAAATGCTGCACTACAATTTGCCTGTAAAGCTGGGTGACAATTTTCCACGCTAAATTCTATATCTTGAGGATAATAGTTGCGACCTCTAATAATAATTAAATCTTTGAGCCGTCCGGTAACAAATAACTCACCATCATGTAAAAATCCCAAGTCGCCGGTACGTAGAAATGGACCAGAGCCTGTATCTGTTAAATATGCTGCAAAAGTTTCTTCAGTCGCACTTTGATTTTTCCAATATCCTTGAGCAACACTTGGACTTGATATCCAAATTTCTCCAACTTTTCCTGTTTGACATTGGGTTAAAGATTCGGGATTCACAATTACAATTTTTTGATCTAACAAAGTACGACCACAACCAACTATTTTTTTGGTCGTTTCGTCTGCATTCGTCATAACGAGAACGCGGTTTTGTTCAAACGCAGCTTTGTCAATGTCTAAAATAACTACTGGTTTATGCTTAGAGCCACCAGAAATACTTACAACACTTTCTGCCATACCGTAAGCTACAGTAAATGCTTCACGACGAAACCCATATGGAGAAAACGTTGTTACAAACCTTTCAATCGTCTCTGCACGTATTGGTTCGGCTCCACTAGCAGCTAATTCCCAGCAACTTAAATCAAGTTTGGCTCGTTCCGAGGGTGTTGTTCTCAAACAAACTAAATCATACGCAAAATTAGGCGCTAGACTTAGAACCCCTTTATATTGCGAAATTGCCATTAGCCATCGTAACGGTTTTTGCAGAAAGTCGAGTGGTGACAAAATAATCACAGGAAAATCACTGTAAAGTGGTTGTACCACTCCAGTTAGCATTCCTGTATTGTGACTAAACGGTAACCAAGTAATAGTGGGACTGCTGCTATGTAAATCGTTACATGCTGCATTCATCGCCAGGTTGTGCATGATGTTACCGTGACTTATCATTACACCTTTGGGCGCACCTGTTGAACCTGAAGTGTACTGAAGAAACGCTAATGTGTCTGTGTTGATTTCAGGTTGATGCCAATCAGCATCAATAATATTAGTAATATTATCAGTGGCAATTAACTTCAATGCTACCAACTTTGGGTTTTCTGCAAACCGACTTTGTAAGTAGTTAACTAAAGCTGTGGTGGTAAAAGCCAATTCCGCTTCGGCATCAGTTACGATTGCATCTAGCCTATTTAGCGTTTGATCGGGTCGTGGTAGATAAGTGGGAACTGCAATAGCACCAGCATACAAACATCCAAAAAATCCTGCAATGAATTCCAACCCAGGTGGATAGAGCAATACAACTCTGGTACCGTAGGCATTAAGTGACTGAAGATACGCACCAATTGCACGTGCTTTTTGCTCTAGCTGTTGATAATTTAAATACTCAGTTTCGGTTTCACCATCTTTGAGAAAGGTATAAGTATTATGATGTGTTTGATATTCTAAACGATACTGTAGTAATTCTACTAAAGTCGAAAAATTCATATAGCTTTTCCAAATCACGTCTTTACAATAGTGTTTCTGACGTAGTACAAAGTTAATGCCGTAACAACTCGCTCGTTTTCAGCTCTCACCCAACCTCTAAGTCGGTCATAGATGCCGATCTATGTTCCGTCTTTTTGCCAATTGCGAAAGTAAGTATATACCTTTTGCAAATTGGGAAACTCTCTCAGTAGGTTTCGCCAGGTAAATACTTGTCTCAATACAGAAAAAATGGCGTTGAGTACCGAACATACATCCACTTCCCTTGGATGACCACCTTTTTTTCCTACTGAAACTAACGGTTATAGCAATTCCCATTAGCGTTTTTTAACGATCATTTTGATACCATGTTTTGGCTTGAGTGTAAATGTTAATTGAGCAACAATAGGATGATTTGGTTCAATTTCTAAATGAATTTTTTGCGTAATTGTTGCTAGTATTAAAACCATCTCCATCATGGCAAATGCTTTACCAATACAAATCCGGCCACCATCTCCAAAAGGAAAATACGATCCTCGAGGAAGTCGCTTTTCTAAGTCATTAGCCCAACGTTCTGGCTTAAATACATCTGGTTCTTCAAAATAACGAGGATTGCGGTGCATTGCCCACTGAGCAAAAATAACGTGGCTTCCTTTAGGAACTTGATAGTCACCAATTTTACAGTCTTTAATTGATTCACGACTGAGTATTGGTATAGCTGGGTAAAAACGCATTGTTTCTTTAATTATCATTTCAGCGTAACGCAGATGTGGTAAGTCAACAAAGGTAGGAAGGCGACCATCTAGTACTTCTTGTAACTCTGCAAGCAGTTTAGTTTGTACTTCGGGGTACTCAGATAAAAGCATCCAAGCCCATGACAATGTAATTCTTGTGGTATCCTGACCTGCAAACATAAAAGTAGCTAGTTGGTCTCGTATTTGCTTGTCTGTCATTTGACTACCATCTTCCGCATCACGAACTTCCATCAACATCGACAGCAAATCTTTCCGCTCTTTACTACTATTACTGATACGTCGCTGAGAAATTATTTCATAAATAGCTTTATCAGCTTGCTTAACAACATTTCTGATATGAAGATTTTCTGGTGTAGGAACCCAATTAGGAATCAAAAAACTTTGTTTACGCTTAATTTCAAACCAATGCGCTCCTTCTTGTGTAGTTAAAACTAAAGCTTTAGCAGCTTCTTCTGATAAATCTAGACTAAAAATTGCTTTAGCCAAGATTTCTAAGGTGATGCGCTCCAAATCTGCATAAATATCACGAGTTTCTCCCTCTTGCCAGTTGTTGAGCATTTGCACAGTAGAGCCAACCATGAGGTCTGCATAGGTTGCGATCTGTTTATTATGAAACATAGGTTGAGCCAAACGCCGCTGATGAAACCAAGTGTCTCCTTCAGTAGTAGCCAAACCTTCACCCATCAGCATTTTTAGGATACGAAACCCTTGACCTTTAATAAACAATTCCTGGTTTTTCAACACTTGTTCAACATGCTCAGGATTTGTCAGTATAAATGCTGTTTTAAAACCTATACGTAGCGGAACTATATCACTATATTCATAGGTACATTTCGTGATAAATTCTAGTGGATTTCTAATGAATTCAGGCAAGTTTCCTAATAGAAATTTACCTTTTGGATAAGGTAAGCTAGATATATTATTAGTCATTTTTAGTAGTTGTTAAGTAATTCATATTTTCTATATTGGATATGCGTAGACCAAGGCATTTGTATTTGTAATTTATCATGCATGAATAGCTTACTTAGTTGTATTAAGTCTAATCTTGGAATTTGAATATTCCAAACCATACCTTTTATTTAAAGCTTTTGGATGAACCATTAAATAATAAGTAGATAATAAATACTACCGATTAAAAATAAATAAAACACAGTTTAATTTATTATTAAAAATTAAGTTCAAAATGTATTGAAAAGTGTGACAGTTGAGTTGAACTATTTTTAACGTTAGATATGAGGGGAAAAATCAAACTTTTGGTCGTGTTACGATCGAGAAATGAAACTTTAGTCATTACATTATTTAATTGACAATTAGAGTTTGGATAGTCCCTGCAAACTGGTGCAGGTACTACCCTATTGACGAGTAAGTTTGTAAATTAAATAGAATTGCTAATAGCTAGCTTTTGCTAGTGCTATTCAACTTCGACCTTATTAACCCAACTTTGATAGAATTCTCTAAACTTCAGTACTCCCTTGTCATACTTGATATAAGCTCCACCCTCATCTGGATTTAGGTTATTCCAGACTGCTACATCCTGATAAACAGTTAATGCGCTTTGCAAACCGAACAGGAGATAGTAAGCTAAATCCAGGAAAATATTGCCAGTTTTCTTGATCGAGAACAACCCATTCAAGATTGTGTGGTTTTTACTAATGGGAGTGCTGCTCTGGAGTGCCTGAAACTTCTCTTCACCATTTAAAAAATATTTTGTCAAAGTTCCGCCAGAATAACCGTCTATGTAAAGTGTAATTGTCTCAAATTTTATACCTAAAATATGAGCTACTACACCGATTAACCCAACATACCTCTTGATCTGGCCTTCAATAAAAACTCCAAACCAAGCTTCTTTTTTTATGGGTAGTTCGCTCTGTTGTGCTAAGTAATTTTCATCAAGCACAGTAAGTTGAAGGGAAGTAGTTGGTAGCTGATGTAAGGCGGCTGCATGATATTGGTCAAAGACGTTTTCAATCACTCTCAACACAGTGGTTTTGGTACGGTAAGAAAAACGAAAAGTCATATAGTTATGCCTCTGGCTTTCAGCAGCCTTATACTCAACCAAAGGAAATAGAGGAGTCTGAGTACCATACCAAATCCAGATGTAACCATATCTTTCCTCAGTAACATAAGTAGTTTGACGAAATGTTGGGGGAATATGGTCTAAATCGGGTATAGAAATACACTGCCCCACGTTATCGAAACGCCAGTGATGAAAAGGACATTGGATACAATTGTCTATTACCTTACCCATTGCCAGACTAGCCCCCATATGGGAACAGTAACGCTTCATGATTACTGGCTGTCCCTTTTGATCTCGCCACGCTACTAAGTGTTCACCAAATAAGTCTATAGCTTTTGGCTTTTTGACTAAAGCTTTGGAGTCCATAGCAACATACCAGCTAGCGGCAAGATTCATCGCCTTTTTATCGACTTCTGTTCTCGGTTTAGTTTGACTTTGCTCTTTGGCTTCTTCAAAAATACTTTTCATTTGTTCTACTTTTAATACTTAACTCTATATATGACCTTTTTAAGATAGAAAACTGATTGTTAGACTAAAACTAGGTTTTTCACATGAGTTTAAGTGCTAACAAAATATTTCGGTAATCAATTTATTTTTTACTTAAATGCTGCAATACACCACTTTAAACTAGTACTTTTTTTTTAAAGCTTAATAACTTGGACAATTACCTGATATTAATGTACTTGTTGCAGGTTAAAAATAGATGAGCTAATTTTTAAAATTAGATGATACTCCAGTTAATGTTATCTATCAATAGACCGAAAACTTCTGCGATCGCTGTGAAAAATACAGTTAATTAGACTATTGTTTAATTAACTGTATTTTTAAATACATTTATTAGATTTAAAAAAAATATTTGATAAGCAAACCAGCTACCAACTAAAGACGGGACATTAACCAACCTCGCCACAGTACCTGTATACTTAAAATCCTGAGTTAGTTCAAGCGGGTTAAGGATCTCAATGGCAGAGACTGAAGGTTGAGTGCCGTGTAGATAAGTTAATTGCAAAAGTTCTACGGCAATCACACTTAGGAATAAGAATTAAATAACATACACTTTATGTCCCTGGTTTACCTCACCCTCAATCCCTCTCCTTATAAAGGAGAGGGAAGCTAGAGACAGGATGAGATTTTGCATCTTTTCTTTTTGCATCTTAATTTAATCCACGTTCCTTAGGTTGCTCTAAAATTTAGAATTGCTGAGAAAATAAACTATTCCCTTAAAAATTTATATTTTTAGTATATAATCAGGGATTGTGTCGAATTAAAGCTAGACAATGCCTAAACTTAAGACTCGTAAAGCAGCAGCGAAGCGATTCCGTGCCACCGGCACAGGCAAAATCGTCCGTCGCAAAGCTTTCAAAAACCACCTTCTAGAGCATAAATCTTCTAACAAAAAGCGGAACATGTCCAAGAGTGGACTTGTACATGAACGCGATGAAGATAATGTACGCTTGATGCTCCCATATTTGTAAGTCCTTCAGGAATTAAGTTATGACACGGGTAAAACGCGGTAATGTAGCTCGCAAGCGCCGCAATAAAATTCTCAAACTAGCTAAAGGTTTTCGCGGTTCCCATTCAACTCTGTTTAGAACTGCTAATCAACAAGTGATGAAGGCGCTACGAAGTGCCTACCGCGATCGCAAAAAGAAAAAGCGCGATTTCCGTCGCCTCTGGATCACTCGCATCAACGCGGCTTCAAGGCAACACGGCTTGAGTTACAGCCAGTTGATCGGTAACCTGAAAAAAGCTGATGTTCAACTAAATCGCAAGATGTTGGCGCAACTAGCAGTACTCGATCCAGCCAGCTTTGGTAAAGTCGCACAATTGGCAATTCAAGCAAAAGGATAAAGGTGGTAACGGATGAATAACCGATGTAACAGATGGCAAGCAATTACCCAGTTACATCTGGTATTATCCGCTACTATTATTTTGGTTTTGTGCTTTTGTTTTCTAGGCACAGGATTAATTGCATCTGCCGCCGAAATGGCAGAAATACAGCAGCGTGGCTATTTAACGATCGCAGTTAAAGATAACTTGCGTCCTTTGGGATTTAAAGATGATAGCGGCAATTTGCAAGGTTTAGAAATTGACTTGGCACAGCACTTAGCAGTTGACTTGCTAGGTAAAAAAGATGCTGTCAAATTTAAACCCGTAGCGAATCGCGATCGCCTGTCTGTAGTCTTAGACAAAAAAGTTGATTTGGCGATCGCCAGGGTAACAGCAACTTCTTCACGCAGCCGCATCGTTAATTTCAGTGTTCCCTACTACTTAGATAGCACTGTATTAATTACCAAAGATGCTTCTGTACAGGAGTTAAAGGATTTGGCAAAACAAAAAATTGCCGTACTGAACAACTCCAGTACAATTGCTAAAGTCCGGTACTATTTATCAAACGCCGAGTTAGTAGGAGTAAATTCCTACGAAGAAGCGCGACAGCAAATAGAAAATAATGCCGTTGTAGCATTTGCCGCAGATGCTAGCGTTCTGGGTGGTTGGGTGCAACAATATCCCCAATATCGGCTACTACCAATCAAGCTCTCAACAGAACCCTTGTCTGTAGTGATGCCCAAAGGATTGCAGTACGATGAATTAAGACGACGAGTGAATGAAGCGATCGCTCGTTACATAGCAGAAGGTTGGCTCCAACAACGCGCTCAATTTTGGGGTTTACCTTGAGTCAGTGCTGAGTGCTGAGTTAGGAGTAGAGACGCGATGAATCGCCTCTGTACAAGAGTTAGGAGTTTTGTTTATCCCCTTGTCTCCCTTGTCTCTCCAATACGTTGATAATAGATTACAGAAACAACTTTTAATATTTCTATTTGCAGGCAATGGATAACAGTCTAGCCGTTGTTTACCTCTCAGTTTTGGTGGGTATACTCACAATTGCAGCCGTGGGTGTTCTACGCCAGATTTTCAAAACTCGTAAGATTGAAAGCTCCTTTGGAAAATTGCGAAAGAAGTTAGAGAAAGAAAAGGGCACAACTCAAGAATATTATGAGTTAGCCAGTATTTATTCAGAAAAAAAACTGTACTCCCAGGCGATCGCCTTATTTCAAAAAGCTCTCAAAGCTGCCGAAGAAGAGGAAGAAGAAAACATCGCTCCCATTTACAACGGGCTGGGCTATGTTTATTTTACCCAAGAGCAATATGACTTAGCAATTCGCCAGTACAAAGAAGCTCTCAAATCTAAACCAGATTACGTGACAGGATTAAATAATCTTGGTCACGCCTATGAGAAGAAAAAATTAACTACTCAGGCGTTACAAACTTACGAAGAAGCACTCAAATTAGCTCCAAATAACCCTATTGCTAAACGTCGTGCTGAATCTTTACGCCGTTTGGTTTCGGCTTAATTGCTGAGAAGTCAAATAATTTTGGATTTTCGATTTTAGATGGAGCGACGCAAAATTATGGAGGAGCGTATTGCAATACGTCCCTCCATAATTTTTGATAATTTATGATCGTCGTGCATACTGCTGTCCTCACCGATGTTGAGCCAGTTAATTTCTCTTCATAAATTATGAGCTACATCAACTCGCTAAAGGAATATATTGAGTTTCTCAATTAGGGACACTCTTGGGAAATTAATTTGGCTTTAGCTTCTATATTTTATCGGGTTTCAATCTTAGCGTTGGAAATAGATAAGTATAAGTCTTTTGTAAAAATGTAAAAGATGATTAAGCGGCTAAAGCGTTTTCTGTGGCTAGCTATTGCCATCATTGTCATGATTTCTATTTCCCTGGGACTAATGGAAATATTGACGGCTCAACAGCCTTCGATTTCCCATCCTCTGAGTTCGTTAACAGAGGCAGAAATTAGTACAGCTGTTTCGGTTATCAAAAAAGAAAAAACTTTGAGCGAAATGGCAGCTTTTCCACTTATTGCTTTACAAGAACCTGATAAAGAAGAAGTCTTAAATTTTACACCCGGTAAAGCTTTTGGGCGAAAAGCTTTTTTGGTAATCTATGAACGTTCCCAAAATAAAACCTATGAAGGTATCGTTGACTTAAAAAGCAAAACCTTAAGTTCCTGGCAAGAAATACCCTCTGTCCAACCTGCCATTGTCAATTCAGAATATCAACTAGGAATCCAGGTAATTAAAGCCGATCCCCGATGGCAAAAAGCAATGCAAAGGCGGGGAATTACCGATTTGGATCGAGTGAAAATCAGTTTGTGGGCACCCGGAATCCTCAGTAAACAGGAAGAAGCAGCAGGTAATCGTCTTTGTCGAGGCTTATCTTATTACAAAGGCGAAGGCTGGAATTATTACGGTAGTCCCATTGAAGGAGTAGTAGCAACGGTCAATTTAAATACAGGAAAAATTGCCAGTTTTGTCGATCGGGGAAAAGTACCTTTTTCCCAAGAAAATTGGAATTATGATGTGAAGTCTTTGGGCAAATTGCTTTCACCGCTAAAAGCATTAAATATTTCCCAACCTAATGGTAAAAATTTCCAAATTAACGATCGCAAAATTAGCTGGCAAGGTTGGAATTTCCGCTATCTAATGCATCCCCGTAGTGGATTGATGCTGTACGAAGTGACATATAAAGATGGCGAAAATATCCGACCAGTTTTATACCGCGCTAGCCTCTCGGAAATGGTAGTTCCTTATGGCGATCCCGATCCTACTTGGTCATTTAGAAATGCCTTTGATGTTGGGGAATACAACCTCGGTTTATTAGCAAATAGTATGGAGTTAGGTAAGGAAATTCCTGAAAATGGACTTTTATTAGATGCAATATTTGCTAATGAACAGGGAGAACCTTACAAGATGCCAGGGGTTATTGGTATCTACGAGCGCGATAACGGAATGCTCTGGAAGCATTATGATTATAATACTCAACGTAATGATGTCCGTCGCAATCGAGAATTAGTGCTGACGATGACGGCAGCAGTTGACAACTACGATTACAGCATTAATTGGATCTTTCACCAGGATGGAACTTTAGAAGTACAAAACGAATTAACAGGTATTGTACTAGCACAGGGAACGGCTGCTGAAAAACAATCTGAAGATAATTCCTATGGACGGCTAATTGGTAAGAATATTTTTGGAGTCAATCACCAACACTTTTTCAACTACCGCCTAGATTTGGATGTAGATGGTAAAGTTAATTCGGTGATGGAAATGGATGTTAACGCTTTACCGATGGATGAAAAAAATCCTTTAGGAAATGCGATCGCCATCACAGAAACCCCATTAACCAAAGAAACGGCTGCTGTACGGAATCTGGATATGAAACACAATCGAGAATGGATGATTGTGAGTGCAGATAAAAAGAATGCTCTCGGCGCTGCGCCTGGATATATGCTGATGCCAGAAGCAAATTCCATATTTTTCCCTGTGGAAGGCTCAAAAATTCGTAAACGGGCACAATTTGCTACACACCATATTTGGGTAACAAAATATAAACCCGATGAACTTTATGCTGGCGGCAATTATCCTAATCAAACTCAGGCTGGAAAAGGTTTACCTAAATATATTGCCGACGATGAATCATTGATAGGTGAAGATATCGTCCTGTGGTACACAATGGGCGTAACTCATATTCCGCGATCGGAAGATTGGCCTGTGATGCCCGTTCACCGAGTTGGATTTAAGCTAGTACCAAGAGGGTTCTTTAGTCGTAATCCAGCCATTAATTTGCCAGAGTAAAATATTTTTTTTCTCAAGTTTTATTGGTTGATTTTTTTGTAATTTGTCAACCTGTAACTTGAATGCTGATAAGCTTATATAGGTCAAACACTGGCAATTTTCATTCATAGCATATCTTATGAGTTTTCCAGAAATTAATATTCCCGGTGATGGTACATTGCACGCTCGTTTAATTACTTCCTTAGGCGAAATTGTAGTTCGTTTGGAAGAAGAGAGAACCCCCAACACCGTCAAAAATTTTGTCGGTCTAGCAACCGGAACAATCGACTGGAAAGACCCTAAGAGTGGTGAATCTCTGAAGGGTACTCCTGCCTACGATGGGATTCGCTTTCACCGAGTTATCCCTGGTTTTATGATTCAGTGTGGCGATCCCCTGACTCGTTATCTTGATACGGCCAACCGCTGGGGTACTGGTGGTCCAGGATATCAATTTGAAGATGAGTTTCATCCTGAATTGAAACACTCTAATGCGGGTATCCTCTCAATGGCAAATGCAGGACGCAATACTAATGGTTCGCAATGGTTCATTACAGAAGGACCAACGCCTCACCTCGATCGCAAACACAGTGTTTTTGGTGAAGTTGTCCAAGGGATGGATATAGTCAAGAAAATTGCCAATGTACCTACGACTAGAGATCGTCCTAATCAAGAGGTAGTGTTAGAAAAAGTAGAAATTTTTCGCCAGTAAGTAATACCTCTCTAGTAAGAATTCAGGAGTCAGAATGGTTGTATATCTGCTTGATTTTCTTTCAATTATCAAGCTTGGATATCCAAGCCTTTTAATTCTGAATTCTGAATTCTTCTTCAATGGTGATGATTAACACACCATCCCAAATTGAAAACAAATTTGCCGAAAAATTAAGATTTATTTTCCAAAAACAACAGTAACGTTGTTAAAATCAGAAGCTAGATTCCAATTGGGAAGCAGGTTTGGGCGATCGCACTTCAGACAAAACCTGCAAAATCACCCACTTCTTTAGGGATACAAGTTTTGAGACAATCAGAAGCGGTTTAATTTTAGTTGTTAAATTCTGCGGTGGGGCATCCCGTAGAATCAAAAGTGAGCTTCAGTTAATGGGAGTCACTGAAAAGCTGAGACTGTACTGCTTGCAGTCAGTGTAGGAGATGTCATTAATGATGCACTTATAGTCCACTGTTATCGGACTTCGTTTTATTTAAGTTGGACAGGGAGAACACAAACATGAAATTAGCTTACTGGATGTATGCAGGCCCAGCCCACATCGGCACTCTCCGGATTGCTAGTTCTTTCAAAAACGTTCATGCGATCATGCACGCCCCACTAGGCGATGATTACTTTAACGTCATGCGCTCCATGCTATCGCGGGAGAGGGATTTCACTCCGGTGACCACCAGCGTCGTCGATCGCAACGTTTTGGCACGGGGTTCTCAAGAAAAGGTGGTAGATAACATCACCCGCAAAGACGCCGAGGAACACCCCGATTTAATTGTGTTAACTCCCACCTGCACTTCTAGCATTCTGCAAGAAGACCTGCACAACTTTGTGGAACGGGCGCAGCTGGAAGCGAAAGGCGACGTAATGTTGGCGGATGTGAACCATTACCGCTACAACGAACTCCAAGCAGCCGATCGCACTCTCGATCAAATCGTCCAATACTACATTGAAAAAGCCCGAAAGCGTGGCGAATTACCAGAGGGCAAAACCGAAAAGCCTTCAGTTAATATTATTGGTACTACCACCCTCGGTTTCCACAATAATCACGACTGCACCGAATTAAAACGGTTGATGGCTGACTTGGGGATTGAAGTCAATACCTTAATTCCCGAAGGCGCTTCAGTGAACGACTTGAAGAAAATGCCCAAAGCCTGGTTTAACCTGGTTCCTTACCGGGAACTCGGTTTGACTACAGCTCGTTACCTAGAAGAACAATTCGGCACACCCTACATAGACATTACCCCAATGGGTGTAGTAGAAACTGCTCGGTGTATCCGGAAAATTCAGCAGGTCATTAACGCCCAAGGCGCTGATGTTAATTACGAAGACTTCATCAACGAGCAAACTCTACATGTATCTCAGGCTGCTTGGTTCTCCCGTTCCATTGACTGTCAGAACTTGACCGGCAAAAAAGCAGTGGTCTTTGGTGATAACACCCACGCCGCCGCCATCACCAAAATTTTGGCACGGGAAATGGGGATTCACGTAGTTTGGGCTGGAACCTACTGCAAATATGATGCAGACTGGTTCCGCGAACAGGTGAGCGAATATTGCGATGAAGTTCTGATTACAGACGATCATGGTGCAATTGGGGATGCGATCGCTCGCGTCGAACCCTCTGCTATTTTCGGCACCCAAATGGAACGCCACGTTGGTAAGCGCTTGGATATTCCTTGCGGCGTAATTGCTGCACCCATCCACGTCCAAAACTTCCCCATTGGTTACAAACCATTTATGGGTTACGAAGGGACAAATCAGATTACAGATTTAATCTACAATTCCTTCACTTTGGGAATGGAAGATCACCTGTTAGAAATCTTCGGAGGTCACGATACCAAAGAAGTAATTACTAGGGGTATTTCTGCTGATTCTGACCTGAGTTGGACAAAAGATGGTCAAGCAGAATTGAATAAAATTCCGGGATTTGTCCGGGGTAAAGTGAAGCGAAATACTGAAAAATTTGCCCGCGATCGGGGTTTCAAAGAAATCAATGCTGAGGTGTTGTACGCGGCGAAGGAAGCTGTAGGCGCGTAAATTTACGGTTAGCTATTAGCTTTAGGCTGATTATTATGTAAGAGCGCTCCTTTTTGAGGATGCTCTTACTTTATTATTTCAGGCATTTAATAATAAGCTACATTGCAAGACCTATGGATGACAAAAACTTAAGTCAGTGGATTCAGATTAAATTTTCTGTCGTCCCGAAAGATTTAAGCAAGTATAGAATGGCAATTACTACCCGACAGTATGAAGTTCTAGAGTTTTTTGGAGATTCAGTACTTGGTTTTGTAGTATCTGAGTATTTAGTTCAAAGATTTACTATAGACCGACCGGGATGGTTTACTGAAGTTAAATCTAAACTTGTAGAAGATAAGAATTTATCTCTAATAGCTCGCGGACTTAATCTAGGTGCAATAGTAACTATTCCAAATACCAGCAGTAAAGAACAGATTACCGATAGAGTAGTTGCTGATATTTTAGAAGCATTAATAGGAGCAATTTATCTAGATCAAGGACTGGATAAATGCAGAGAAGTTATTTATAGATTATTTAAATTAAACGAAATAACTCCTCCATTTATTTATAAAAATCGCAATTTAGAAGCAAGCATTCTTAATGTAGAAAATCCTATTTCTACATTACAAGAATTGCTAGCAAAATATGGTATTTCTCCACCAGAATATCTTGAGGTAGGCCGATCTGGTGTCGATCATAGTCCTACATTTACTATCAGAGCTAATTGTAAATTTCAAGGACAATATCTAACAGCAGATGGAAGTGGAAAATCAAAGCAAATAGCTAAGAATAACGCAGCATTAAAATTACTTGTACTAGTACTCGAATCGTGACAAAATATCAAAAAAATAAAAGTATTGGGCTAATTGATGGTATATTTAGCAAATAGGTGGGGTTGAACGAATAAAAACTAGTCAAATTATATGAACCCCTGAAGAGTAAAAATAAAATAAAATTATCCTCGACTTAAACCCTATCATGGTTATCCAAGAACTCGACCTGAGCCGCGATTGCAGCCTCCTCCTCGATGCCTTTACTCCATAACCTAACTTGTTGATAAAATTGGTTGTCGGTGAGTTGGATGATGGGGTTTAAATTAATAGCGATCGCTATCATAAAATAAATATTTATCCCCAGATGATTGACAAATTTAAAATAAATTCTGGTAAAACATCTTCTCCTGATAATTGTTCTGGAGATGTTAATATTTCTACTGTTTGACCAAGACGATAGATTTCTACTTGACGCATTTTTGGATTAATTAACCAACCTAATTTAACTCCGTTATTGATATATTCCTGCATCTTGTCTTGTGTTTCTCTCAAAGTATCGCTAGGGGACATTAACTCTAAAACAAAATCTGGAGCAATGGGGGGGAACTTTTCTTTTTGTTCAGGTGTAAGTGCATCCCATCGCTCTTGTCTAATCCAAGCGACATCAGGAGAACGGTTTGCACCATTGG
This sequence comes from Nostoc sp. C117, assembly GCF_043099735.1. Taxonomy (NCBI): domain Bacteria; kingdom Bacillati; phylum Cyanobacteriota; class Cyanophyceae; order Nostocales; family Nostocaceae; genus Nostoc; species Nostoc sp. C117. Next base: position 3,506,283 of record NZ_CP170991.1, on the reverse strand, counting down.
TAAGTTTAAAACAGGTAGAAGAATCGAAAACTTTACCTAGTTTAGTTTGGCGATTCCAAATTACAAAATCAGCATTAATTTCTGAGTTACAATTTCCAGTTTCTCCGCCTGTAGGTGGGATAATTAGAAGTTTTCCCGCTGCATTGCGTTCAAATTTGACTTCAGGGTTTTCCCGACAGAGTTGATAAAATTGGTTGTCGGCGAGTTGGATGATGGGGTTTAAGTTAATGGCGATCGCTGTCATAACTAAATATCTATCTCCAGATGATTGACAAATTTAAAATAAATCCTGGTAAAATATCTTCGCCTGATAATTCTTTTGGAGATTCTAATATTTGTATCGGTTGACCAAGACGATAGATTTCTACTTGACGCATTTTCGGATTAATTAACCAACCTAATTTGACTCCGTTATTGATATATTCCTGCATTTTCTCTTGCGTTTCCCGCAAACTATCACTTAGTGACATTAACTCTAAAACAAAATCTGGGGCAATGGGGGGGAACTTTTCTTTTTGTTCAGGTGTGAGTGCATCCCATTGCTCTTTTCTAATCCAAGCGACATCAGGAGAACGGTTAGCACCATTAGGTAATTTAAAGCAAGTAGAAGAATCGAAGCAAACTCCTAACTGAGTTTGGCGATTCCAAAACACAAAATCTGCTGAAATTTCAATATTACGATTTCCAGTTTCTCCGCCTGTAGGTGACATTATCAGTAGTTCTCCCTCTGCATTACGTTCAAATTTGATTTCCGGGTTTTCCCGACAGAGTTGATAAAATTGGTTGTCAGTGAGTTGGATGATAGGGTTTAAATTAATGGCGATCGCTGTCATAGTAACTATATTGGAAAGAACATCAAATTTAGCTAAATTGTAAGCGAAATAAAAAGTCAAAAGAAAGAAATATCTAATTACCAAGATAAATTGCAATTTTCTAAATGCAATTAACCAAACCAAATAATCTGCTTTAATACAAAATAGCCACTGTATCGCATACCTGCTATGTCCGCCTACTATCTCACACCATAACAACGTGCATTCATATCGCAATGTCGAGAGAAATGGCAAGATATTGGGCTATGCACCGAACGCATCAATCAACAACACGCTACAGATGCAGTTTGAGCAATATATACTAGATAATAAGAATACATTTTAGGTAGAGTTAGCAAATACTCCGATTGAACCGTAGAAAAATCTAAAATCTAAAATCTAAAATCTAAAATCTAAAATTGAGTCACCTATGAGGGAACCAAACAAAAATTTTGAACCCTTGCTATCAACAGAAGCGCCACCAGTTGTTGAACGCATGGGTCTAACGTGGCTAATTATAGCGGCGATCGCTACTGCTTTATTGTGGCAAATTCCAGGAGGAGATTATATTTTATACCCATTTACGATCCTAGCAACTTGGTTTCATGAAATGGGTCACGGCTTAATGGCACTCCTATTAGGAGGACAGTTTCAGAAATTGGCGATTTTTAGCAACGGTTCCGGTGTTGCAAGTTATGTTATGCGGTTATCATTCGGGCCTATCGGCCCGGCTTTAGTCGCAGCCGCAGGACCAATGGGACCACCTCTTGCTGGTGCAGCTTTGATTCTGGCTTCGCGCAGTTTTACAGCAGCAACCCTCTGTTTAAAAATTTTAGGCAGTTTTTTACTGTTTTCCACATTAATTTGGGTGCGTTCTTGGTTTGGGTTGGTCGCAATTCCTTTGTTGGGCTTAATAATTTTGGGTATCGCCCTGAAAGCACCTCGTTGGGTACAAGGGTTTAGTATTCAATTTTTGGGTGTGCAAGCTTGTGTGAGTACCTACCATCAACTCGATTATTTATTTAGTAGGTCTGCTGGTCCCCTTGGAATCTCAGATACAGCACAAATGCAGCAGTATTTGCTTTTGCCTTACTGGTTTTGGGGTGGGTTAATGGCGATCGCATCTGGAGTGATTTTAGTCCAAAGTCTCCGCATTGCCTATCGTTCACCCTAAATCGAACTTCACATACACTATTTTGAGCTTTTATTATTTGTTGTTGGCATAAGGCACCAGGAAAGAGGGTTTTAGCTAGCCGATGTGTAGTCTAGCTGCACTGGGCTACAGTCTTGACAATACAAAAAATGGAGAGGATAAAAAAGTTTTTGACCAATTTCTTCTTTTCTGCAAAAATGATTGTACCCACTTTTAAACTTGTTTAATCGTAGAAAAGACATTGCATCAGTGATTGTCGTTTTCAACTTTTATTTAAAAGTTTCTCTAATATAAATTTACGAGATACTAATTCAAAATATTTAAAGGAAATCATAGATATTAATATTGAAATCAGAACTGCACTAGATATCGCTAAAAGCTTTGGTGTTTGGGGAGAAAAGTTTTCACCACAATAGTGTAGAACTATATGATGCCACATATATAAAGAGAAGGAAGCTTCACCAAGAAAAATCAGAAATTTTTGATTTGCTATATATTTTGAGATAGCACCTTGTTCGTGTGCAAAAATCAGAATTAATAACGAAAATATCAAAGAATAATATATTTGCATGAAATCTGGAGAAATTGGTATTACTACAGTATTTACCTGAAATATCACTAGGGAAATCATAAAAACTTCTAAGAAATTTGCATATTTTAATCGAGTATTTTGTTGATAAAATTGTGCAGTTATAATACCACAACAAAAATCTGATATGCGAACGAATGGAGAGAAGTGGTTAAAATTGGGAAAATAATTATTTACAATTTCTTGTAGATTAAACAGATGTAGTAATAAAAGATAAGTAATAACTATAAAAACGATTATAATGGAAAACTTTACCCGACGAATCAAAGGAAATAAAGTATAAAAGAAAACCTCATTTGATAAACTCCAACTGACTGCATTGTAACCTAAGCTGAACAATAGACCGGGAAAAAAAGCTTGAGTTAAAGTAATATTTGCAAAACCACTCACCAGTTTTTCTTGTGTTTCATTTCCCCAGCTTGAGAAAAACAAAAAACACCAAATTATAAAAGTTAATAAATGTAAGGGATATATTCGCGCGAATCTTTTAATATAAAACTCTTTTAGCGATAATTTAGCAGATTGATTATAATTGTAACCTAATATAAATCCCGATAGAACAAAAAAGAATTCGACACCAACTTTCAAATTCTCCAAATATGAGCCACTAAAAAAAATTGGCATCGTAGATTTTATATGGAAAAATACAATTGCAATTGCCGAAAAAAAACGAAGAGAAGTTAAACTATGGATTGGATTTATCGACTTATTTATTACACAATTAGTCATACTATAGGAATCCTATTTGATTTGCCAAAAAACTCAGTACATCTCAATAGTGGTATAAAGTAATGCTAAAAAAAATAGCATAATCAACGTTTGCCCAATTTAGAAAAATTATTAGTGGTGGATATTACCAGCATCCTTCTCATCTGCTTCCTTTAAAATAGGATTATTTAGCAATCTATATCTTTACACGATCGCAAACTGCTAAATGTCAATCTTAAGGGGGTATCTCTGAGCATCGCAATCGTTGTAAAAAAGTTGAGCAAACCAGCTAATCTCCTCTGTGGATGATAAACATTAGCTCTTTCCACAAAGAATTATTTTAGAAAACATGACTCTAAACTTTGTTGTTACAGGTGCGGATACCGAACTTGGACAAGAAACCACGCGGCAGCTAGTTGCTGGTGGACATCAGGTTACAGGAATACCCTTGAGTAAAGATGGCCTTGAGGTCATACGTTTGCAGGGCGGTTTACCTGTTGATGCTAGCCTGACCAACGCTAGTGAAATTAAGAATGTTTTACAGACAGCTAATGCTAATGTAGTCGTCAATCTAACGCCACAGATGCCTAATACGCTCTTAAGCGATGGGCAAGACTGGAAAGGATTTGACAAAACTTTAAAAGCTACAACTGCTGCACTATTAGAAGCGATCGCAGATTCAAAGATTCAGTTTGTTGTCCATACAAGTTACACTTTTCTCTATGGCAATGCAACAAACGCTACAGAAACGACTCCCTTAGTTGCGCCAGGCGACGATCCAATTTTTACCGCCGCGATCGCCGCAGAAAACCAAGTACTTAACAGCAAGATTCCCTCTTCCTTATTACGAATGGGATATCTGTATGGTCCCCAATCCAAAGACCTAAAGCTATATATAAAATCATTCCAACTCAAACGCCCTTATTTTGCCGGACCTGCAAATAACTTGGGTAACTGGCTACACTTTGAAGATGCTGCGATCGCTCTAGTTAAAGCAGGAGAACAGCAAAAAGTAGGTGCGGTCTTTAACGTTGTTGATGGTACTCCAGTATCCTTTGCAGACTTCATTGATTACTTTGCTTTCACCTTAGGTAGAAAACAACCTGCACATATTCCTATGTGGCTAACACCTTTAGCACTTTTGTTAATAATTACACCTCAACAAGTAGAGTTACTCAAGTTAGCAACCACAATCAAAAACGACTCCATTGAGCAACAGCTTGGTTGGAAACCCCGTTATTTAACTTACAAAGAAGGGTTGCAGCAAACCGTACAAACTTGGCGTAGCAAGAACGAAATTTAATCAACTTTAGGACTTATGCAAGAACTCTCTGAAACTCTTATTTCTCTGTGTTCACTGCGTCCTCGCTGATTTGATTTTCCTTGACCTATGCGTAAGTCCTGAACTTTTGATCTACCTATAAATAAAGACGGGTTGCAGCCCGTCTAAATAGCTTGAAAGTGCAAATACACCTTGTATAGTATTGAAAATAACACAATTATTTTTATAATAGTTGCCAATTTGCCATGTCCGAAAAAGAATAGATTCTTAGCGTAATTTCAACGTCTTTCACGATAGACCGTAATAAATGCTGTAATTCCTTTTCAAGTTTTCAAAATCGGTGAATCTATTGCTTAAAGTTACAATATAAAATTCTCAGTTGTATCTGGCAGTAAAATCAAAGTTTCCTCAATCATGTCTCGTAAGTTGAGTGTATGGGTAACTGGGACTGGAACATCAAAACTAATGATGTTTTCTTTTCGGCTCGTTGGGAAGAAATGCTGGGCATTGCTGAGAATGAGCTTATCCACACTTTTGAAGCATGGTCAAGCCGCATTCATCTCGACGATCGCGATCGCATCATTAAGGTGCTGGCTGACCATTTAGCCCATAAAGCACCCTTTTTCCAAGAAGAATACCAATTAAAATGCAAAGATGATTCTTATATATGGATATTATGGATATTAGACCGGGGTCAGGCATTGTGGGATGAATTCGGCAATGCCATTCGTATGAGTGGCTCGGCAACGGATATTACCAAACGGAAGCAGACGGAAGCAAAATTATTAGCCGTTACCAGATTGAAACAGTCTATTCTGGCCAGCATCGATTATGCGATCATTTCTACCAATTCCGAGGGAATAATTCAAACTTTTAACTTGGCTGCTTAGGAAATGCTGGATTATACAGCCGATGAGGTTATTGGTAAGTTAACACTAAACACTTTTCACGACCCAGAGGAACTCAAACAACGGACATATGTACTCTCGCGGGAGATGGGCAGGGAAATTGCCTTGGGAGATTTATCTATGCTGAAAACCCAGCAAGATAATTGCGAGGTGGAATGGACTTTCATTCGTAAAGACGGTTCGCGCTTTCCTGTTGCTCTATCGGTTAAACCCCTGTGTAATCTAGAAGGAGAAATTATCGGCGGTGTGGAGATTGCCAAAGATATCACCCAGCAAAAACAAATTGAAGCTCAACTCTACAAAAATGCGGCTAACCTCGAATCTGCACAACGGATTGCGAATCTGGGTAGTTGGGAAATGGATTTACACACGCAACAATTAATTTGGTCAGAAGAGGTATTTCGCATATTTGGCCGCAATCCTGAGTCTGGGACACCAAGCTACAACGAAATGCTCCATTGTATTCATCCAGACGATCGCGATCGCCGTGATTTTAGGGTATCGAGACTGGGCAAATAGGCTCCATCCAGACGATCGAACTGTAGCAGAAACTACTTTTCAAAATGCTATAGAGCGGGTAAAAGAACTGGATATGGAGTTTCGGATTATTCTTGCCGATGGCAGTATCCGCTTTATCAAAGCCTCTGCTCTAATTCAACAAAATGAGCAGGGTGAACCACAACGCATGGTTGGCATTAACTATGATATTACCGATCGCAAACAAGTAGAGTTACCTCTGCGGGAGAGCGAACACCGTTATGCTACCTTAACAGAAGCTGCTCCAGTTGCGATTTTCCGCCTTGATGCTGCTAGTAATTGTATCTACGTCACAGAGCCGATCGCCTAACTGCCCAATTGCGTGCTTTAGGCATTGAACCAGAAGTATAAAATATAAACATTACTATTAACGTAGGAACAATTTATGAATTGCTCCTACGTTAATCAATCGCTCAAAACCTATGTTTTGATCTCAGAAAAAGCTAATCTGGGCGCTGTTGAGTTAGAACCTGATAAGCATAATTGAAATCATCAGTAGTAATCCTGATATCAGTTGGCTCTATCAACCCTTGGGAGCGGAAACGCCGAATTGATTCTACCGCCGCTTGATTGCACAGTAAAGTTAAATCTGCACCATTCCAGTCTTTGGTCATCTCTGCCCAATAGTTTAAATCTACATCTTGTAGGGGTCGTCCTTGACTATGGACTTGCAGAATTGCCAAGCGACTAGCTAAATCTGGTAAATCTACCTTCATCTGTAAATCCAAGCGTCCAGCTCGTAACAAAGCTGGGTCAAGGGCATCAGGTCGATTAGTCGCCCCAATCACCAAGATAGTGCTTCCCACTTCTATACCATCTAACTCAGTCAGCAATTGACCGACTACGCGATCGCTCACTCCCGAATCACCATTGTAACTGCCGCGTGCTGGCGCTAAAGTATCAATTTCATCAATAAATACTACACAAGGCTCCGCCTGACGCGCCTTAGCAAATAACTCGCGCACAGCTTGTTCGCTGGCTCCTACCCAACGGGTGAGTAATTCTGGACCGTTGACACTAATAAAATTAGCTTTGGCTTGGGAAGCGACAGCTTTAGCCAATAAAGTTTTACCTGTCCCCGGTGGCCCCCACAATAAGATTCCTTTGGGTGCTAGTGCTTTCGTTTGCAGATAAAGTTCTGGATACAGTAGCGCCCCTTCTACTGATTCCCGTAGAGTTTCCTTAATCTTATCCAAACCACCAATATCTTCCCAGGCGATATGGGGAACTTCCACTTCCACACTCCGCAACACAGCCGGTTTAATTTCTTTGAGTCCTTGCAAAAAGTCAGCTTGGCTAACCGTCATATTTTCAGGGATTTGTCCCTCAATCGAAGGAATTTGCCGACGCAAAGCTGTATAAGCAGCTTTTTGACAAACAGCTTTCAAGTCCGCTCCCACAAATCCCACAGCCCCTTCAGCGATGACATCTAGGTTAACCGTCTCATCCAAAGGCATCGCACGGGTCAGAATTTCCAGAATATCTCTGCGTCCTTTGCCATCTGGAATCCGAAACTGCACTTCGCGGTCAAATCGCCCAGGACGACGCAAAGCTGGGTCAAGATGGTCGGGGCGGTTCGTTGCAGCCAGAACAATCACACCTTGGTTGTGAGAAAAACCATCCATCAGACCCAATAGTTGAGCCACAACGCGTTTTTCCACTTCACCTTCTACAGAATTGCGGTCTGGAGCTAGGCTATCGATTTCATCAATGAAGATAATACAGGGAGCATTCTTAGCAGCTTTCTCAAAGATGCCGCGCAGTCTTTGCTCGGCTTCACCGTAGTATTTACCGATGATTTCCGGCCCCACAATAGCAATGTAATTAACGCCGAGTTCTTCAGCTAAAGCACGCGCAGTCAGGGTTTTACCAGTACCAGGAGGACCAACCAAAAGTACACCCCTGGTTGGTTCTAGCCCCAGTTTAGCTAGCAAGTCAGGACGTTTTAAGGGAATAGCGATTAGTTCTTTGAGTTCTTTGAGAATCTCATTAAGCCCCCCGATATCTTTCAAAGCATTACCAGAAGGAGAATCAGGTGGTGGAACAATGTCAGGTGCAGCTCCATTCGCTGCATCAGAATTAGGAGACGGTTGGGTACGGATACGGCTTGTGCCAATATCGTTAGCCATATTATTAGGACGGGGAATATTCCCAGACCGAGGAATATTGCTCATAAAACGGGAGTTAATCTGAAAATCCGTCTTAATTTCTCCCTTTTCTACTTTTTCTTCTAAAGTCTTAACTAATTCAATTAACTGTTCAAATCCCTTGAATAAATCACTCATACAATAACTCCAAAAATCTACTTTACTTTTGCCCTATTCATCTTTTATTCTTAGTCAATTCCTCGAATTCAAATAAAAGATTTGCCGCTCCTTGAATCCGGGCTATCGGCTCCACGGAACGGGGTAAACTAGGTAGGCGAATCATAGTTTGCTCTGGAAATAAAGTGCCATCAATTTCTACCTCTCGACTGTAACGATTTTGAACCACATAACGCTGATTAATACCCATATTTTTGAGAGATTCTGTTAAGCGGATGTGTTCAGATATTATTGCTACTTCCGATTGAATTACACCAATAAATTGAGTATGTTGGGGATTTTTTAACTTTTTTTGTGCTTGTACAACTTGTTGGCGTAAATGTCGTAAGCGGCCAATAAAATCAACTCTACCCAAAACATCTTGATATTTGATCCACAGTTTAAATATCCAAGATAACCAATCACCTAAAGCCGATGGCATTTCTAAAAATTGGAGAAGATGGCCAGTTGGTGCTGTATCTAAAATAATTAAATCTTGCTCCTTACTGTCTAATAAATCCATCACAGTAATTAGGGCTAGCATCTCATCAATGCCTGGTAAAGCTTGAGACATAATCTGCCGCCATGCCTCTGGAACATAAGCAACATTAACTGTTGTCTCTGTTTGCGAACCTTCACCACTAATCATATCCGCTAATTCCCAAAGATAATCTACGCGGAATTTTTCTAAAACTTGATGAGCATCAATTTCTTGTCCACTCAAATTAGATGTTAAAGATATAGGTTCATGTCCTAGATTTGTTCCAAAAGCATCACTTAAAGAATGCGCTGGGTCTATAGAAATAACCCGAATGTTTTTATCTGGATGTTGTTGGGAAGAAGCCCAAGCTATGGCAGCCCCTACTGTTGTTTTACCTACACCTCCTTTACCGCCAACAATAATTAATTGGCATCCTTCATTGAGAAAATCATGAAAGCTAGGTAAAACTTTAGCAGGCCATTGAATAAGTGGCGGTGGAGCAAGTTCAACACTTGCAATTTGTTTAATTTGGCATGCTAGAGAATCTAAAGCTACTTCGCCCAAGGGTTCTACTCTCTGCTGCGGTAAGATAAAAACAGGGTGAGCGGGACTAAGTTCTAAGTATTTTTTAAGTAAATTTTGCTGTTCAGCATAACGGTCTGGCTCTAGCTCCGAATTTAGCAAAATTCGATTGATGAATAATCCAGCGTAGGGAACTTCTAAAGTTTCTAAACTATTTAGAAACCGCTCAGTTTCTAAAAAACACATGGGTTCAGAAATACCTACCACTAAACAACCTGTAAATTTTTCATCTTGCAGTAAGCGTCTACCTTCTGCTAATTGGGTTTTCATTTCTACTAAAAAATTATCGACTTCATCAGCCGTATAACTACCTGAAAAAGTTTTGGTGATTACCCGATGTTTTTCTTGAAACAATTCTAAAGAATTTAAAATAACATCTAAAAAATCTTTTAAGCCCAATAAATTTAAGGTATGTCCAGAAGGAGCCATATCTATAACTACGCGATCTACCTTTTTTTCAGACAGCAAACGCTCAATTTCTAGCAATCCCATTAATTCATTTAAACCAGGCCAGTTTAAATCCCATACTGGTGCTAAATCGCCTCCATCAGCTAAACTGCCACGTTCCACCAGCATTTCTAAAAAATAGCTGTATTTGGCTTTAAATTCCAACAATAGTTTTTGAGCATCCAGCGCCTGAACGCTCAAGTTAGGTAAATCTGTTATTGGTAAAGCAATATCTTTAACTTCTGATTGCAATACATCACCTAAAGAATGTGCCGGATCTGTAGAAATTAACAGAATTTTTTCTTCAGGAAACTTTCGCGCCCAATAACGTGCAAAACTGCAAGAAATGGTAGTTTTACCAACTCCACCCTTGCCGCTAAACATAACTAGATGCAACGAATCATAGTAGTTCATAATGAAAAATTCCCTGAAAAAATTGTGAGTAATAATTAAATAAAGTGATAAAGAGGAAGAGGTTCTCCCAAGGTGAAATTCCAATGAGGGCATTTTTCTTGCAAGCTTAATACTTGTTCTAAAAGTAAAGCTTGATCATAGCGATCGACTAAAAGATGAAGCCGTATTTCTTCTACATGTTCTTGAACGATCGCAGATGATTGATAAGTTTCGCTAATTACATTAATTAGATGGGACTTTTCTTCATTTTGGGCAGGAAAAAAGCTTTTTTGCTGTTCATAATATTGTTTTTTAGCCAAAAAATAATCTCTGCCATTTATCCCAGACGACTTGGTAAGTTCTTCAACTTTCTGGGGAATGACTTTTAAAGTATATTCGTTTTTTCCTTGAATGTTATTTAGTTTCTCTTGATACTCCTGAGCATGGGATTCTATATGATTTAGCAATGTATCTTCAGAAAGAAAATAAGTGCCAAAACGCAAAGGTAAAACTGTGATCTGACAAGATAGCTCAGAGATAACACGGTCATGGGCTAAAACCATTTTGATGACTTGCTCATCGTTATTTTGACTTACTTCTAAAGATATTCCAGGTTCTACAACGGCTGAGATATTCTTGCCATTAATCAGAAGTAATTCACCCAGATTACCAGATGGCAAATTCACAGGGAAATCAGGTGTGTTGAAAAATGCGTAAGTGTAGAAATTCGGCGATCGCATGATTTTAACTAGATAAAAAACTTAACAATAACCCATAGTAACTTAAGCAATCATTTTGGCATAAAAATAAAAAATCTGCTAAAAGTTATTAACCTATTTACATTCTTAAAATCTTAGTTATAATACTATCAAATCTTCAGATAAATAACATGAGAAAAATACGTAATCAAGGAATAATCAGACCTAAAATTAGCACCATGCCTCGTAATCAATCTGAGGCATCCAACCAATTAGAACTTTATAAGCTAATCACAGAAAAACAAATAATTAAGCAAGAGTTAGCTTTTATCGAACAGCGAAAAGGGCTTCTTACACAACGTTTAACTACACTTCAAACCCAGATAGATACAACAGAAAATAATATTAAGAAAATACGTCATTCCGAGTCAGATATTCCTCCAGTAGCGCGTCCAAAAATATTTTTTGAGGCTACTAATTACCAAACTTTTGAGGTTGAATACTAAATTATAAGTGTTGAGCAGATTAGTCTAAAATAAGAACAAAACTTAAACAAGTAATAACCCGCTTTCGCGGGTTATTACTTGTTTAAGTTTATAGATTAATTAGCTAGAGGTAAATAAATCAAGTTTTTGATTTAAAACCTTAGTATTCATAATTTATAACCTTTTCCTCTAGTTTTTTCATCCGTTATAACTATAGGTAGTTCATGGAAACTACTTATTAGGGTGATAGAACTAGATTTTCATTGTCTTCATATTCTTTGACAAATACACTTTGCTCTTGATAAACTTCATTTTCTTCAGATACATCTATAAACTGAGATTGCACTGAATAATCATCATCATCATCATCTTCCGACTCTAGAGCCAGGCGAGACTCTTCTTCCAATTCCAAAGCTTGAATTTTCAAGAGGAGTTCTTCTTCTTGAGTATCAAATTCTTCTTCAGACAATTCGCCCATATCAAATTTTAATTGCAGACTTAATAATTGTTTATGGAGATTTTCCTGAGCATCATATTCAGTATTAGTCCGCTCTTGAATTTGTTCTCCAATCCACATAAGTCCACTAATTGGGCCCATGACTGGTAATAGTAAGATTTTCCCTAGCATAATATTGACTCCTATGAAGCAATTTGAGCAAATGTATAAGGTGCAGTAAAGTTGTTGTAGCGAATGCGTAAACGTTCACCAAATTTTTGATCGATCGCTTCGACTTGTTCGCTAAATATAGACTCTTGTTCCCAAGGAATTAAAAAGGCAGCGTTATAAATCATGTCTTCTGTCATTGGGTCATTTTCGATAATCTCATCTGCTAATGGTTTTAACTCGTCAAAAAAGACTTGAATTATAGATTCTTTGCGACTTGCTAAATTAGTTTCAATTAATTGTCCAATATGAATTACTTCCTCCATACTTAATGCTTTTCCTTCCATTTGGTCTCGCTTCTGTTTCAAGTCTTGATGAGACTCCATCAAGGCTTGTAATTCAGACTTACTATCCCAAAAAATTTTAACGCTGACCTCTCGGCGCCCGGCTAATTTTTGGAATAGCTGTTGTAATTGCTCTTTATATGGTTGAAGCAGTTGTGTAACTACTGTTTCCCAATTCTTCACAACTAATCCAAAACGTAAAGGCAGTAAGGTTCTAAATCCAGCTTGCATAGCTTGTTCTAGAACCTTTTCATGGTTGATTAAATTTCGTCGTGAAGCTAAATATTTTTCTTGTTGTGCCTCTGAATATAAAAAAGTAAATCCATCAATTACTTGACTATAAACAGGTTGAGAATCCAATCCTTTAAGAGGAACTGTTTCTGGAATTGGCTCAAGAAAAATACCGTATACGTAAAGACCAAATGTCATCATGCTAAAAAATACTCAAACTAAAGGGAATTATCAGAGCTTACGCAAGTGTTAGAGATTTATTGATGATTTTGTCAAGAGTCAATAGTCCAGCTTGATTTAACTTTTGACTGTGGACTATTGACCACGTTCATTCTTGTTCTAGAGTGCTAGTTGTGTAAGTATTATTGGTAATTACAACGGTCTTTATCCAGGAAATTTGCCACAGATGACTTCACAAAAAATGGTTTTAGTAATTCTAATTTGATTGCATCTACTTAATAATTAAGCAGGTACAGCAGCTGACTGTCTTAAGCCTACAGCTTCTGCATATTTCAAGTAGGTTTCAACAGAAGCAATAACGATCCGAGCTTCGATTGCAAGTAATTCAATACCAACTAGGGAAACACGTACCCAAGCATCTACAACGGTACTTTTATCTAAGATACGGTCAATAACTTCTGCCAAGCTTGAAGAAGAATTGGTTTTTTCGACTGCCATGATTTTAGACCCTAACTCATTGTTGATTTTTAGTATTAGCGAGGCATTTGCCTTTGCTCTCTACTGAATCAAATTAAACATACGTTTTCATAAATGTAAAGAGTTTATCTGTATAAAAAAGGCATAAACAACAACTGCCAAATAAAAAATGATAGCTTTTATGTTGAATTTAGATTGCTTTTATATAGAACTAAAATCAAAATGTAAGCTTTAATATGAAGCTCTGGTAAGGTAGCTAATGGGGGGATTGGGAGACGTTGATAACACAAGCGTTCAATTTTCTGTAATCCTAATTGTAAAAAACTTAGGTTCTTCAGTACATAATATGCTTAACTAATAGGTTAAATGCCAATTTAACAAGCATCTAACTCGGAAATTATCAAAGTTTCTAAATCCATAGCCGGAACGTTTAATTAGCTTAAGTTTGTTATTAATGCCTTCCACAACACCACTAGTTGTCCCATTATCAAAGTAAGCAATAATCTCATCAAACCAACGGATAATAGTATTGTTACTCTTGGGAAAATATTTTTTAGCTTTTGCTAACCACATCCCGAGTTTAAAAACTCCCGGATACCAGTTATCTGTCTTATTGAAAATCTTTCTAATTTTTTCTTTTAATTCATGCATTTCTTTGAGAATAGGAGATAAATTTTTCACTTGATAAAGTTTGTTTATCTGCTCTTCATTTAAGTCTGACTCATTTTTCAATAAAACGTATTTACTATTTTTTAGTCCCGACAATACTTTTTCGTACTTAGATTTTTTTGATAATGATTGCGCTTTTTTAACTAATTCTTCTAGATTCCGCTTCTCTTGTTTTCTTTGTGTATCTAGTTCTTTATTGATTTGTGTCATCACATGAAATCTATCTGCTACTACTTGAGCATTGGGCATTAATTCTGTTACTACATTTTTGTAACCTACCCACAAATCTATACTCACTTCCTCAATTCGTGCTAAAACCTCAGTTCCCCACTCTATAAGGGTTTTCTTTACTACCTCTTGTGTGCGCCCACTTAACAAAGTTATTAATTTAGATGTATCTAAATCTATTAATACTGCACAGTAATTACCCTTGCCTTTAACTAGAGCTATTTCATCAATTCCAAGCCTTTTTATAAAATCAGGTTTGTTATCAGATAATTTTTCTGAGGCATCTTTTAACATTCTTTCTATTTCTTCTGTTGTCACTATCCCTTTATTTGCTACACTATGGATATCATTTTCTACAACATCTTGTATTATCTTGTCTGCTAGCCGTTTTGTATAAGTTCTTTTCTTACTTACAAAATCTAGCTTTTCACTAAACGGTTTTTCACATTTTTCACATTTGAATTGTCTCCTATTTATTTCTAAAAATACTGGCTTTTCTCCAAAAGGTAAGTCTTTAACAACGTATCGATGATTTTGATGTAATCTATGGCTTTTTGTACCACAGCGAGGACAATTACTGTATGATTTTGTTGATTCAGTTTGTAAAATCATTCCTATCCCCTCATGAATCCGATGAGATATAACTTTCACATCTTTTAAATCAAGAAGCGCTGTTAGGATTTTAATATTTTGTTTCCTATTCATGACTGTAAATACACAAAAAAATATTTCTCTTGTAATTACAGCTAACAACAAATATGCTTTATAAGTCAATTAGGTCAAAGTTTTTTCTCAATAGCTGATACGATTATTTTTATTTATTAAGCTTTTTGGCTAACAATTTAGCATAACAAGTGCTGAAGAACCAAACTAATTAAGCTGCCCGGCTTAAATAACGGGACTTAAACAAAACAGCAAAGTAAAAAAGAGTATAATGCTATCTCAGCATAGCTTTCACGTTGAAAGAAATTCATAAAAGAAACTACCCCCGTAGCCATGCCCCCATGCTTTGAAAGATGGTGTCAACGATTTGATGATGTATTTACTCATGGGCCAACAAACCTTTAAACACTTTTGTTGATGCTTTAGAAGCTTTTAGAAGGGCTATAGCAATCCTAAATCATTTATGAGAATATACGGGGATATATAACGTGATTTCTAAAACTTAGTTTTCATCTATATATTATGGAATATATATAATTCTAGCCTCCAAATCAAGTCATTAATGAGTGTTTAAAACTACGTTTATAGGTTAAGTGTTTTCTCACGTATGATTCCGGATTGCTATAACCCTCTTCTGTCACTCTCCGAGATAAGCAAGTAGTAACAAAGTGAAATTATCCAGAAGCATAACAGGTTTTAAATTGATTCATTGCACTAATTAATTGATTGAATCCCAGCAATAATTTAGAATTTGGGAAAATATGTATCCAGGGATAAATTAACCAAAATAGTAAGAGTGGTTGGGCAATGAGACGCAGATTATTTAGAGTATTTTTCCATCCGCATTCATGGTTCCATTGTTGATGATTAGAAAAATCAACATCACTATTTTTTTGAACCTCAGCTTCAATTTGACGAGATTTATTTAAGCTTAAGAAGGCTGGAGAATTTAAACTAATCATTGTGTACACACAAAAAATAATTTCCCACCACCTTTCTATATGTTGAAAATTTGTGAACCGATAATCTGTCCAGCCGAGTTCCTGTTTACACTGTCGAAATCCATATTCTACCCAGGTTCTTAATCCATATAAATCGCCTAAAGTTTTTTTGAGTTTTCCTTGAAGATTTGTCATCACAAATGTTGTAGAATTTTCTGGCATGGTTTCTGGGTCAGTAGTTATTTCCCAGTAAGTTATGGCTCTTTTTTTACCATAAATTATTTCCCTAATGTATCGGGTTTCTGATTTTTGATTGCTAAATGTTCTTTCAAATTTACACCACTTATTAGCCCTAACGCTTTGTCCTGCTGGCAACCAGACTCCATGATTACTTCTTATTGCTACGACATAATCTAATTTATATTCAGCTACTTTTCTAATAAATTGGCTACTTTCACCATATAAACTATCTGCCAGTACCAGTTTAATGTTAAAACCTGATTCAATTAATTCTGTAATGATGTCTGACGCTAACTCTATTTTAGTTTTATATTTATCCTCCTCTTTTAACGTTCCTTTGGGTTTGAATACTTTTACAGTTAATGGAAACGTTATATTAGAATAAACTCCATAGGCATTGACTGAAACTATTCCATTATCGACTTTTCCTACACTTCCTAGATATTGCCTGGCTACATAATCAGTCTTTTTACCTTTTTTTCTATCTCCGGTTTCATCTATTACTACTGTAATCGCATTTCCATTTAGTGCTTTTTTAAGTTTATTTAATCTTAGTTGTTTTAATTTATCTACTGACCAGTCTGAATTGGCTAAAAAATGATGTAATGACTGTGCGGAGTTTATACTTACGACTTTCGCTATCTCTGGTAATGATTTTCTTTTAATTTGTGACATTATTCCCAGATGTAAATATTTGAAGCATTCATAATTTCTTACTTCTTTAAACAGGTCTTTATACTCTGCACAATATTCATCTATGGTCGCAACTGTTGGGTGAGCATCTCTTGCCAAATGTTTCAAAATTTGTAATTCTACATCCATTGCCCTACTTACCTTTCAGGGTTTTCTTTTTTTATTCTTTTATTTAGAATAACCGGAAAGTGACAGAAGAGGGATATGTCTTATCGATTTTTTGATTGGTTGACCCTCAACCGTGATGTCTTTGCTGCTGACAAAGCTAGTTTGGGCTTTATTTGGGCTTAATTTTTGTTTAAGTCCCGTTATCCAGGTTAACGTGAGTTCGACGGTTAGAAAAAGCCAAAAAAGCTTGCCATATATAGATTTGCACAATTGGGTATTGTTCAGGCGATCGCTACGATTGATTGAGAATCTGTGAAAAAGTGACAAAAAAATGCCGAGACTAAAAATATCTAAGAAAAATCAAGGTCTCGGCTATGTCTACCATTGTATCTCGGCTCGATATCACTCAAATATTCTGGGATGTAGATGATTTCTGTAACCAATGGGAAAATCTATGGCAGCAAATACCACAATTACCGTCTACTTCTGGAGAGCGTCGCAGTAAATCGAGGATGTGTTTATCAGAGGTAATGACAATAGTCATTGCGTTTCATGGCAGTGGATATAAGACTTTCAAGGAATTCTACACTCTGCATGTGCTTCAAAGTTGGCATCAAGCATTTCCGAATTTGGTCAGCTACACTCGGTTTGTGGAATTGATGCCTTGGTGCTTAATGTTATTATGTTGCTTTTTACATACACGTACAGGAGAAATTACAGGGATTAGCTTTATTGATTCCACTCCGATTAATGTTTGTCATAACTGTCGAGCCCATTCTCATAAGGTATTTAAAGGCTTAGTAGAATGGGGTAAAAATTCTGTAGGTTGGCACTTTGGATTTAAACTTCATTTGATTATTAATGATTGCGGAGAATTACTTGCATTTTCATTAACTCCGGCGAATGTAGATGACCGAAAACCAGTTCCAGAAATGACTCGTGACTTAATTGGTAAACTTTTTGGTGACAGAGGATACATCTCTCAAAAATTATTTGAGGAGTTATATGAGCGCGGATTGCAGTTAGTCACAAAATCTAAGAAGAAAATGAAAAACCGTTTGGTAAAACTGATTGATAAGATTCTGTTACGCAAACGCGCTGTGATTGAGTCCGTCAATGACCATCTAAAAAATATATGTCAAATCGAACATTCTCGCCATCGTAGTCCATTTAACTTTTTGGTTAATTTAATGGCTGGTTTAGCTGCTTATACTTATTTGCCTAAAAAACCTTCTATTGACATTTACCCAAAAGGCTTACTTGCTCTACCTCCTGCCCTTTTTTAGCTCTGTCGAACTCACGTTAAAGGAGTATACTAACGCACTGCTAGCGATCGCTACTAACTCAATACGCTTGGGTTAAGGTCTACTGACAACATTGGGTTTTCGAGACGCGATAAATCGCCCTCTCTACAAATATTTTGTTGCTCATTCTGAACTGTATTGGCTACTAATTCACTTACCTAAATCGACAAGATTGATTTACAGTCGGAGTCTCTTCAAATTGCACCATTATTAGAACAGCTGGCGCATCGCCTACTGTTCCAGATAAGTGACCTTTATGACCTTGTGCGTCTGCTTTCGTACCCTGATCTTCTCCAAAGGAAATTTCGCCAACACCCATCTCGACTCGCTGTCCGTCCATAGTCTCCACAAACCAGCGTCCCGATAAAGGTATGATCCACTGGGGTTTCGGGTTCTCATGCCAGTTACCAACCCATCCCACGGGTAGCACAGTAAAAGTGATTGTAGCACCGGACTGCTTCAAATTAGAAAGCCACTGTGGTGAGGTATCCGGGGCTATGCCTTTTTCCATGAAGTCTTCAATTTGACAACGGGATTGGTGACTTATACCGTCGTTGTCAGTCCAGACGTGCCAGTATTCAATTGTTGGTTTGGGTGATGAGTTATTCTGCATAATAATGGCTCTTTTTGATCCGAAATGTATTGAAAAGCGAATTAAAAATTACGAATTACGAAATTCTAACCGTATAATTATGTCCTTCCCATTTGCTGCTTTCCA
Source organism: Nostoc sp. C117 (assembly GCF_043099735.1). Lineage (NCBI taxonomy): Bacteria > Bacillati > Cyanobacteriota > Cyanophyceae > Nostocales > Nostocaceae > Nostoc > Nostoc sp. C117. Next base: position 3,487,505 of record NZ_CP170991.1, on the reverse strand, counting down.
TCCAGAAAAAGGTAAAGTTGATTGGCTGTTCCTGACGATCAGAAATAGAAAAATCTACAAAATGAATTCCTAATTTTGTAGAAGTAGCAGGTGTATCTTTGACGGTTTGCCAATTATCATCTGACCAGTGCAACTTAAAAGATGCTAAAGCGTGAATTCGCAATGTATAACCTTTTTTAACTCTGTCTATTTGACGGTTAAACTTCCACATTTCCAATGATTTACACTCTTTTCTTTCACCTAGATAGCGATTCGCCACCTGTGGAATCAAATCAAATACCTGACCATCATGATTTGACCGCAACATCTTGATATACTCTGCGTGCGCCCACATCAAAGGCATTGCAGAACCTGTTGGTTTTCCTAAATACAGATGGGTTTCAGGTATATCTGCTTCATCCCAAACCTGTTCGGGTAGTAAACAAGTATCTGAAGCAAATCCTTCCATCGCTTTGATATATGTTTTGACATCGCCGCCAATAGCTAATTCATAATGTCCTCGTTCTCCTGTTAAGAGAGGCCAAGCGCGTCCCTTTCCATAACCAGTATAAGGACTACTGTCTTCTTGCTGACCGTAACCGTCATGGTTGTAACGATGCCAACAAGGTCCAGCAGGTGTATCAACTTTTAAAACTGCATCAATTACTTTGACAGAATCAATAATAATCGGGTCATCAGGTTTGCGAATTCCATAGCGTACTAATTGTAAAAACCCACCATCAACAATTTCCTTTGCGGGAAATTCTGACGGTTCACCAGGAGGTTGACTGCTAATAAAAAGAGTTCCTTGGTTAGGATTTTCGTTGGGGTGAGGATTATTTATATCTGTAGGAGTAATCCGAATATAATGGCGTTTGATGCCAGAAACTAAAGTTCCTTCAGTAGTTACTGTCCAAGCTTCGATATGAGATTCTAAAAAATCAGCGTATTCTTCTATAAACTTTGCTGTTGCTTCATCGCCACGTTCACGAATAAATTGAGCAGCACAAATTAAGGCGGCAATATTAGATGCTAATGTTGATGGTGAATAACCGCTATTTTCTTCCCAGCGTTCTTGTTGGGTAGCTGGGCCGTGACGAATTAAATAACCAGCCGCCCGCAAAATCATTGGATAAATATCAAAATTTAAACAAGTTTTCTCTTGGTGCAATAGCCATGCTAACAAAATGGGAAATGCCACCTCGTCAAGCTGGATACCTGTCCAATAAGGTTTACCATCAACCCAGAAATTTTGGGGAAAACCGCCATCTTCTTGCTGACTAGTGGCGAGATAAATTAGCGATCGCACTGCTGTTTCTGTTTCCCCAGCAGCCACTAAACCTGATACACTGCTAACCATATCCCGCGTCCAGACAAGGTGATATCCTCCTTGATCTTGGTCGTCTTTGGCTTCACCCCAAGGGATAGCCAGAGATGCAATTAATGCCCCAGGATAGCTTTTATCTTCATGCGCCAACAACAGACTAACGCTGTTGTGATATAACTTACCCTCATCATAAGAACTATTTTCTAATGGTTTGAGATCCTGGCGCGATCGCTTCCACTGTTCATTATATTGCTGCTTCTGCTTTTCAAAAGGAATATTGAGTGACTGAAACAGTGTAGAAATTGCGTTGTGCAGATTTGTCCCAAATGCCAGTCCTAAAGTAAACTCTTTAGTGCTATCTAAATTTAGTTCTCCAGTTAATGCTATGTTGCCATCTACAGCACTATCAAACTCCCAATCCATCTGAAAATTATCAGCTAAATCTGTCCAACCGTCACTTTCACCAACGTAGCCAGAAGAAATCCGGGTAAAGGGAATTGTTGCACCCAGCGCTAACCATGTTCCTCCTTTCTCGGCTGTGATAATCCGATGTCCAGCAACTTGTACAGCGTAACCATTATTACCTCTACCTCCAACTTCTAGATGTGGCGCACACAAAGCATATAGGTGGAGTTGGGAAATAAAATCGCTATTTCCTGTTAATTTTGTGCGTTGTAAAATACAGGATAAATGCGGGTCAGCAATTACTTCTTTGATGACAGCATAACGCCCTTGTGGATCGGAATTAGTAATGCGGTATCCTAAACCATGAGTCCACATCGGTTCAACTTTTGATTTAAGATGGCGTTTCTCTTCGTGAAAAAAGCTTTTTCCATCAGAAATTAGATACTGTAAATCCCGAACTTGGGGTTTATCTACTGTGGGATGGTAGACTTCAGTGACAACACCATTCCAAATAGTAAACCAAATGTTACTAGAGGTAGAGTAAGCTGTTCCGACTCCATCTTTATTGGCATGAGTCCATCGAGGTTCGATACCTGGTGAGCCAAAAGCCTGTCCTTGACCAAGAATTTTTACCATAATTTTTTGTCTAGTTCAGTGCTGTAGTTGATATTTATTTGATTAAAAAATTATTGAGAACTTTGAGAATATTTGCGAGACGCAGTTAAGGATTTAGCTTCAATAAAAATTTGTTTTATTTCAGGATGTTTTTGGCTAATTTTTGCTTCTAAACTTTCTACAGTTAATGCTATTTCTTCACCTGTAAGATTGTGAGAAAATTGAAGTTCTAAGTTGAGTAATACTTCTTTGGGAGCAAGTTGCATTGTAAGCACCCGGATAACTTCTTTCACTCCTGGTTCTGTTTTTGATAAAGAACGGATGTTAGCGATAGTTTGAGGATCAGCACTCTCACCAACTAATAATCCTTTACTTTCTCTTGCTAGCACCACTGCTACAACAGCTAAGATAATGCCAATAATAATTGAGGCGATACCGTCACAATAAACATTATTAAATAAATGTCCTAAGAATATTCCTATTAAGGCAACGAATAAACCTAAAATTGCAGCAGTATCCTCAAATAATATTGTAATTACTGTGGGATCTTTACTATTTTTGATAGCTTGCCAAAAATTTTGTTTGCCCTTCATCGGCAAAAATTCTTTTAAAGCTACAGTCCAAGAATAACCTTCTAATAATATTGCCACACCTAACACAATATAATTCCACATTGGGTCTTCTAAAGGACTAGGACTAATTAAATGAGTAATTCCCTCATAAATTGACATTCCACCACCAATAGCAAAGATGAGAATGGCAACAATAAAAGTCCAGAAATAAAGTTCTTGACCATAGCCAAAAGGATGGCTATCGTTTGCTGGTTTTTGGCTTCTGCTAATTCCTAGCAAAAGTACTAGTTGGTCGCCAGTATCCACAACTGAATGAATACCTTCAGATATCATAGCCGAACTGCCAGTAATAGAGGCAGCGATAAATTTAGTAATAGCGATCGCTAAGTTAGCCCCCATCGCCGCAAAGATTGTTTTTTTAGATGAATCAGTTGCCATAAGAGTAAATAATAATTATGTAGAAATTTCTAATTCACCATTTAGATGGGTAACTTCCCATTGAGTGCAATTATTAACCCGAATTTCTCACTCATAGGGTGGAAGGTGCTGCGTTGCATAAAGCGATCGCTTCACCAATCCTAGAAATACCACCTGTCACAAGTGCTTTTTAACCTTTAATGCAGATAATACCAATTTAATGTGAAGTTGCACATATCTTGATCCCCCTAAATCCCCCTTTTTAAGGGGGACTTTAATAGAGGTTTTTCTGGTTCCCCCCTTCTTAAGGGGGGCTAGGGGGGATCGAATTATATGCAGCTTCATAAAAAATTGGTATGAGGGCAATAACTCATAATACTTTTTCAGAATTTTTACTATGTATTTTCATTTGCAAAGTTTGACGATAGCTGATATTGAAAACTTATGATTGAATCCAAATTAAAGCAAGCTGTCCTACGTTGAAATTTTTATACCAATTATACATTTTGCTTATGTGTTTAATTTTTGACAACTATTTTTGTGATTCTGGCATTACTTTAGAGGTTTGCAAGAATTAACGCTTCTAGCCATTGGAATAATAAATATATCTACCAAAAGAACTATAAAAATTTCATCGCGATTTCATTATTGGATGAAATTTTTAAAGGATGAAGTCAGTTGCATGTCTTTCTTAAGCAGGAAATAGATTTTATAATAATTTCAATTTTTTGACATAGATTTATTTCTACAATAGTTTGATTAATGACAAGTAATACCCTTTTTTTGTAAAGCTGCATATATTTAAGCCCCCTGTAGTCCCCCCGATGCCTTGGGGGGGACTACAGGGGGGTCTTTTTATGTGCATCTTCAAACAGAATTGGTATAAGGATTTACTCAAGTTATTTATTAATCTTGTAGAGATGCGTATTTTCAGGTGTGTATCATTATTGATGATAAAATTTAATGAATTTCTTTTGCCATCTACCTTTCTGAATAAAATTGGAAATTGGAGATATGTAGCTAATAATAAATCATAATTTATTTTTGGATAAGTCATCCCTAAGATAGTAGCTTTTGCTCTATCTTTTAGATATTGATTGTTAGGAATTCTAAATCTTGTCAGCATCTGCAAAATTAAAAATCTCCCAAAAGTCAATACTAAATCCTATTTTTACAAAATATCTAAGTAATCACAGCACCTGATACCCCAAGGAAAAAGCGATGTCTGCCTTACCTCTCAATAGCCAGAATCTACCATACCCCGATCCTTTGCACCCTATTATTGTCCACTTCGTAATCGCAATGGTGCTTTTTTCTTTCGTGTGCGATATTTTAGGCTATTTCACCCGCAACGTGCGTTTATTCGAGGTGAGTTTCTGGAATATGTTTGTTGCTGCGATCGCAATTTTCTTAGCGGTGATCTTTGGTCAATTTGAAGCCGGACTAGCACAAGCCCAGAAAGCAGCCCAGTCAACACTGAATTATCATACCGTCTTGGGTTGGTCACTGGCGGCGATTGTTGCGGCGATCGCAGCTTGGCGTTTTGTGATTCGCAACCGTAGCCCCCGAAAAGTACCACCTGCTTACTTGGGGGCTGCAACATTTTTAGTCTGCCTAGTGTTTTTGCAAGTGTATTTAGGGAGTAAACTGTTTTGGGTGTATGGGTTGCACGTTGAGCCTGTAGTTCAAGCCATGAAACAGGGAGTTTCACCATGAATTCGCAACTGATCGAACAGTTGAGATTACGGTTGGGCGCTAACGGATTACCATATGAGATTCCTATACATCCGCAGTTAGTACATCTAACCCTCGGTTTATTTATCATTGCCATTCTTTTTGATATAGCAGGAGTGTTGTTTTCTTTAGAAAAACCAATTTTCAAATTTTTGGGATTGGCCGCCATCCGTTCCAGCTTTTTTGATGTCGGCTGGTACAACCTCATAGCAGCAGCAGGTATCACATTTTTCACGGTTGCGGCTGGTTTTTTTGAGCTACTGTTAGCAAATCCACCAGTCGATCAAAAAAGTGCTTGGGGCTTGAGTGCTGGTTGGACGATGCTTTTACATGGTTTGGGTGGCGTTTTGCTGTTGGGGATCATTGTCGCTATGACTGTATGGAGAGGTTTGCAACGCTATCGCTGGCGTAAGGATGTTTCCAGACAGGTGCAGTGGAATTACTTGTTAGCAGGGATTGTAATACTAGGCATATTATTCGTTCACGGAACATTGGGGGCGCAATTGGGAGAGGAATTTGGGGTTCATGTTACTGCTGCTAAGTTAGGTAGGCATAATTAAACATAAAATCAAATCCTAGTTCGTAGTAAGCGATTCATCGCTCAAAACAAGGATTATCATCAGGACTAAAGTCCCGACTACAAACTTTAATTTATTTGCGCTTAGCTACTTAATACCATTGGCAAAAATGTTTACAACAAATAATTAAACGAGAATTTATTGAATTTTATGTTTAGTGTTTTTGAATATGTATTAATAGCGGTTTATGTAGCAGTGTTGCTTGTCGTCAGTCGGTGGATTGGGCAACAGGCGTTTTCTTGGATGCCTCCCCAAGCTACAGCAGAAGCACAACGGGTAGATGATTTGTTTAGCTTCTTAGTCTCAATTGGAGCATTTATCTTGCTTGGGCTGATTGGCGTTATGGTGTATGCGATCGCCTTCCATCGCGCTCCTCCAGAAGACTACACTGAGGGACACCCCTCTAGAGGTGATACCAGGCTAGAAATATTGTGGACAGCAACCCCAACTTTATTAGTAGTGTGGATTGCTTTCCAAAGCTTCAATATTTATCAGCAGTTAAATATTTTAGGTCTAAACCAAATCGTGCATTTGCATACACCTCTAGAATCTGCACCTGCCTACGCCGAAACCGTTAGCGATGCCCCCAAACCTGCATCTGAAACTATTGATGTTTTCGTTAAACAGTGGGATTGGTCTTTTCGTTATCCAAATAACGTTACTAGCAATCAACTGCATCTACCGATCAATCGCAGCACTCGCTTAAATCTGCAAGCGCAGGATGTAATCCACGGTTTCTATGTCCCAGAGTTTCGCTTAAAGCAGGATATTATTCCAGGGCGCGACATTGATCTTGTGCTAACACCCATTCGCCCAGGCAAATATCGGCTGAAAGATTCTCAATTTAGCGGTACTTACTTTGCCTTAATGGAAACGGATGTATACGTTGAATCCCTCGATAAATATAATCAGTGGCTCACGCAAACTACTAATAGCGAACAAACTCCAGTAAATCAGGCGGTTGCCGAAAATATCCAACCACCAAAAACATTGTTTAATAGCGGCTGGTACACCGTCACACCTGCTCAACCTGGTATTGCCAATAAAAGGAAGCTAAATAATGACACATGATTTTAGTCAAGATATTACCGGGGATCGAGAATCGAAAAATTCTCAGAACAAAGAGGGTAATACTTGGCGGGAATATTTCAGTTTCAACACCGATCATAAGGTGATTGGAATTCAGTACATGGTGATGACCTTCATTTTCTTCCTGATTGGCGGACTGTTGGCGATGCTAATCCGGGCTGAATTACTCACCCCAGAATCAAATTTGGTCGATCGCCCACTTTATAACGGTTTGTTCACCATGCACGGGACAATCATGATTTTCCTGTGGATTATTCCCTTCAATGCAGGTCTTTCTAACTACTTAGTACCGCTAATGATTGGAGCGCGGGATATGTCTTTTCCCTTGCTCAATGCCATCTCGTTTTGGATTTTACCACCCGCAGGTCTTTTACTACTGTCTAGCTTCTTCCTCCCAAACGGGACTGCACAATCTGGCTGGTGGTCTTATCCGCCAATTAGTCTGCAAATTCCAGGTGGTGAACTGATTAACGGTGAATTTATTTGGATAGTTAGCTTAGTACTAATCGGTATCTCTTCCATCATGGGGGCTGTCAACTTTGTGACAACCATCTTTTGGATGCGCGCCCCAGGGATGACATTTTTTCGGATGCCCGTGTTTGTTTGGTCGGTTCTCAGTGCCCAGTTATTGCAACTGATTAATTTACCTGCCTTAACGGGTGCATTAATCCTGCTTTTGTTTGACCTATCCTTTGGCACACAATTCTTTAAACCAGATGGAAATGGCGACCCCATCATTTACCAACACCTATTTTGGTTTTACTCCCACCCAGCAGTTTATATCATGGCACTACCAGCCTTCGGTATTTTTGCTGAGGTTTTACCTGCATTTTCTCGCAATCCCCTATTTGGTTATCGATCAGTGGCGATCGCCACCTTGGGTATTGCTGCGATCAGCATTTTCGTTTGGGCACATCACATGTTCACCAGTGCCACCCCTGGTTGGATGCGGATGACCTTTATGGCTACCTCAATGTTAGTTGCCATACCCACTGGTATTAAAGCCTTCGCTTGGACTGCCACCATTTGGAGAAGCAAGCTACATCTAGAGACACCAATGCTATTTGCGATGGGAGGTGCAGCCATGTTTATTTTTGGCGGTGTTACGGGTGTAATGCTTGCTGCCACGCCCTTTGATATCCACGTTAATAACACCTACTTTGTTGTGGGACACTTCCATTACATCGTTTTTAACACGATTACAATGGCAATCTTCGCGGCAATTTACTACTGGTTTCCCAAAATCACTGGCAGAATGTACGCTGAGGGTTGGGGCAAATTGCATTTTTGGCTGACCTTTATTCCTGCCAATATTACCTTCTTCGCCATGCACCCATTAGGTTTACAAGGGATGCTACGTCGAGTTTCTTCCTACGATCCGCAATATCAAGGATGGAACGTCATCGCTAGCTTGGCATCATTTTTACTAGGAGCATCCACACTGCCTTTTATTGCTAACATAGTAGGCTCTTGGCTTTACGGGGCGAGGGCAGTTGACAATCCTTGGCACGCTACCGGATTAGAATGGACAACCTCTTCACCACCCCCGCGAGATAACTTTGAAGAGATTCCAACTGTAACCAGACCTCCTTATGACTACGGCAATCCAAAGTACTCAGTAATCGAAAATTCTCACAACAGTGAGTAAAGAGTTAGACAAATTTTAATTACGAATTACGAACTTGTACTGAGCGACTTGTACTGATACCATTTCTTAAAAAATGATATACATGGGCAAACAGAAGAAGCAGAGGAGCAGAGAAAGTGATTTGTATCAAAAATTTCGTGAATTGGTATGAGTTTCGATTACGCGGAAATCGAGCGTTCGCGTAGCGTCTCCGTTAGGAGAAGTCGAGATTCAACTACCGCGTAGTCGAAGCAAGCCGAAGGGAGCCAAAGTATTACGAATTATAAATTATGCAACGTCGCACTCATATAGATGAAAGTCCTATCCGTTTTGATTTGTGGCGGCGACGCTTACCCAATTGGTTACAGCGCTTCCTACCAAGTGGTGGCGGTAGCCATGAAGATCATCATGGTAAAGGAATGTTCGGATTTACCGTGTTCTTGCTGTCAGAAAGCATCATCTTTTTGAGTTTTATCTTTACTTATGTAGCTCTGCGACTGAATACTACTAATTGGCTACCGCCCGGTATTTTGGGGCCGCAATTGTCTACACTTGTGGTTATTAATACGGTAGTATTACTTTCTAGTAGCTTTGTCATTCAACCAGCAGAAAATGCCCTCAAACGTAATCAACTCAATAAATTTCGTTGGCTATGGCTAATAACGATCGCAATGGGGAGTTACTTCTTAGTTGGTCTCCTAATTGAGTGGAAAAATCTCGATTTCAAGATTACTACAGGGTTAGTTGGTTCGACATTTTACTTGCTAACAGGCTTCCACGGTCTACACGTCCTGGCTGGTGTTGTGCTTCAGATAATTATGCTGATTCGCTCATTTATTCCAGGCAATTATAATAAGACTCACTTCGGTACAAGTGCAACAACTTTGTTTTGGCACTTTGTTGATGTAGTTTGGGTCTTTCTTTTCTCACTTCTCTACCTTTGGCGAGCATAAAAAAATTCACAAATCCCAATATTTTAAGGAGTAATGTGATGAATCTATTCTTACAAGAAATACCAGCCTCAGAACGCGCCCCAAAAACAATTCAAGAAACTCCAGCACCAGGTCAAGATCCACTAATTGCACGCGGATTACAAAAAGAGCAATATGCTGGCATTATTGGGCTAGCGATCGCTCTGATTGCTGCTGTGGGATTTTTTAGTCAGAGAGTTGAATATGCTATTGCATTTGCTGTGTTCCTCAGCGCTATTTTGATAGCTTTGTTTTTATTCCTATAGTAAAGCTTTCATTCTCTGATTTAACAACATTTGTGAGGGATTTTATGAACAGCCCAGTTTATCAAACTGTGATTGTCGGCGGTGGTTTTGCAGGGCTATTTACAGCCTTACATTTAGCTCACCAAGATTATCCTCGTTCTGTTATCTTGATTGATAAAAATGAGCGCTTTTGCTTTAAGCCGCTACTATATGAATATTTCGATGGCGAGATGGATACCTTTCAGGTAGTCCCACGTTTTTCGGAACTACTTAAAGGTAGTGGTGTCATTTTTGTGCAAGATACAGTGCAATCCATAGACTTGCATCAACGAGAAGTCAAATTAGTATCGGGAAACTCTTACAATTACAGCAATTTAGTATTAGCCTTGGGCAGTGTTACTGGCTATCATCAAGTTGAAGGTGCTAGAGAAAATGCCTTTCCTTTCTGGACGCAAGCAGATGCGATCGCTCTTGAACGACATTTACGTGACTGTTTGCAAAAAGCCATTCAAACTGAAGATGTAGAACAACGGCGAAAACTATTAACAGTAGTCGTAGTTGGTGGTGGTGCTTCTGGTGTAGAAATGGTAGCAACCTTAGCTGATTTTCTCCCACATTGGTATAGCGCCTTAGGAGGTAATTCTACTGAAATTCGGGTGATTCTTCTCAATCATGGTCAGAAAATTCTTGATGTCGATATTAACGATCCACTACGCCCAATTGCGGAGAAAGAATTACAAAAACGCACTGTACCAGTTGAAATTCTCATGGGAGCAGAAGCCACTGCTATTCACCCTAATACAATTGAATATAAGAGCAATAATCAAGTTAACACACTACCAGCATATACCACAATCTGGACTGCTGGCACTTCTACCCATCCACTGATTAAAGATTTGCCAATTTCTAAAGAACATCGAGATCGTAGCGATCGCCCCTTAGTTACTCCCACGTTGCAATTGCTCGATTTCCCAGAGGTGTTTGTCGGTGGTGATTGTGCAGCAGTTCAGGATAATTCGCTACCGCCTACGGCTCAAGTGGCTTATCAGCAAGGAGCCAATATTGCCCAGAATTTAAAAGCGATCGCTTTAGGAGAAGACCTCAAGCCAGCAAAGGTAAATATACGCGGAACTCTCTTAAAATTGGGATTAAATGATGCTGCTGCTAACCTTTTTAATGTTTTTGAAGTTGCAGGCGAATCTGGGCATTTAATCCGTCAAGGCACTTATTTAACGCTATTGCCAACACCAATTCATGACTTTAAAGCAACAACCGAATGGGTGGATGAAGAGATTTTCCATCACCACCTTGACCCCCACGATGTAAGTAAAAAAGTTGTGCAAACAGTGGAAGTAGTTGGTGCAGGAATTGTAGGTCTTTTAGTTGCCAGAAAATTATTAAAAATGTTGGGAGACGAGGAGAAAAGTAAATAAGGATTGGGGAGTGCTAAAAAGATTTTTCCCTTGACATAATCTCCTTTAACAGAACGTTAATTATAAGTACAGAGGCTGTTGAATATGTCTAGTCAAACCGATGTACAAGTACAAAGAATTAGAGCTATTGGCTTAACAGTGACAAACTGTAATCGCTCTGTTGATTTCTACACACAAGCACTTGCTTTTGAACTCGTTTCTGATATTACTGTTGAAGGACAGGATTACAGCGACTTAGAAGGTGTGACTAAGGCAAAAATTCGCATTATCACTTTGCGATTAGGTGACGAACTTATCGAGTTGATGGAGTATCTTAATATTCAGGGTAAACCCATCCCCAGCGATTCACAAAGTAATGACCGGTGGTTTCAACATCTGGCGATTGTAGTGAGTGATATGGATCGTGCTTATGCTCACTTGCGTTCATTTTCCATTGAACCAATTTCAGTTGCTCCCCAGACAATACCACCTGGTAATCAAGCATCTGGTGGTGTCCGCGCCTTCAAGTTTAAAGACCCTGATGGTCATGATTTAGAGTTAATTTGGTTTCCGCCTGATAAAGGAAAAGATAAATGGCATCAAAACAGCAATCGCTTATTTTTGGGAATTGACCATAGCGCGATCGCGATTTCCAATACCGAGCAGAGTCTACACTTTTACCGCGACCTTCTGGGAATGCAAATTGATAGCCGCAGTCTCAACTGGCGTCCAACCCAATCTCGCTTGGATAATTTGCCAGAAGCCGAAGTCAAAATTACAGCGTTGCGACCTGTTGAAGATGGTATGGGAATTGAACTGTTAGACTATATTGTGCCGGGAAAAGGCCGCTCAATGCCGAGTGACTGGAAAAGTTGCGATATTGCACATATCCAAATTGAGCTTGTTGTAAATAATCTTGAGCAGTTAGTAGATAAGCTACGGCATAACGGCGTTCAGTTTGTATCGTCGCGGATTGTGCAGTTTACAAATAGTGTAAGTCCTTATCGCAAACGTTGTTTAGTTAAAGATCCTGATGGACACGCAATCTTGCTAATTGCGGAATCTTGATGTGGGAAACGGTGGGTCGTTGATTGGCTATTGCTCAGGCTTTGGTAGAAGGTCTAACGATAATTACTGTAGATCAGAAGTTTAAATTTTATGATGTGGCGTTGTTAATAACTGAATCATAAATATGATGATTCACCGTCCAAAAATCGTAGCATCGAGCGAATAAGCACCAGGTCCTAAAACTGCGATCGCAATTAGCATAACACAATACATAAAAGCCTTTTCCCAACTTGGCGGTTCACCTTGTCCTAAAGCACCTTGATACTGTTCTTGAGGAATTAAGTATGGATCTTGGGCTACAAAAGGCTTACTTCCAGTGATATGCAAATATATTGCAAAAATCATTGAGCAGAGAATGGGCAAAGTTGATAAAAATGTGAGGAATCCAATAATCAGAAAAATTCCGCCACCTAACATCGATGCAGCTGATAAAAAGCAAAGAAAGACAGGCGTTTTTAGAGACTCAGCCCACTGTTGAAGATGGGTTATTTTGGGATATCCGTGTAATATAAACAACCAACCAAGGCTAACTCTTAGTAGTAAAAGTGCTAATCCCGGAAATCCGTCAGGATACACAGGAGAAAGTGAACTTAACAACTGTGGACTTAGCTGCGGGAAATTAAATGCAGCTAGGAAAAAAGCGATCGCTACACCCAACCCAAATTGATAAATCATTGCTGTACACCACAAGTATTAAGGTCGATAACATATAACGAATGACCGGCTGTGATAAATAAGCGATCGCGAAGTGTCCCTGAAAGGGAATTTCCTTTTTTACCGCCGAAAGTCAGATTAGCAGATGTCTCCGGTACAAAAATCTTTCCCAAGCGAGTTCCGTCGGAGGCGTATATCTGCACGCTATCTTCAGAACTAGTAAAAACATTGCCATGTTCGTCAACCCGCAGTCCATCCGGTTGTCCTGGCTCAATGACTGCAAATACACGCCCATTTTTTACATAGCCATCGCCCACAACCTCATAAATGCGAATATGATGAGGCCCCCCAGGAATATTAAACGCAGCTGTATCTGAAACATACAGCATGCTTTCGTCTGGACTGAAAGCCAATCCATTCGGGCGCACCATGTCTGTTACTACAGGATAAATCTCACCTGTTGCTGGGTCAAAGCGATAGACGTAACTTCCGGGTTGTTCCTGTTCGCCGCCGTAACCTTGATTTGGTTCGGTAATCCCATAAGGCGGATCGGTGAACCAAATCGTGCCGTCACTTTTGACTACCAAGTCATTTGGACTGTTCAGACGTTTGCCTTGGTAGCGATCAACTAAAACGTTCCATTCACCATCATGTTCGCGTCGGATAATAGCACGCAGACCGGAGGAACACGCAACCAAACGACCTTCTAAATCGCGGTAATTGCCGCTTTGAAAATCAGATGGCGATCGCAAGACACTTACACCATCGGTAGAACTCCAGCGTAACAGGCGGTTGCCGTGAGCGTCACTCCAGACAACGCTATCATCTTCGTGGAAGTAAACAGGCCCCTCACTATGAACGGCACCGTTGGCTAGCTGCTGAAGTGAAGCATCAGGGCATACAATAGCAAGGAGGCGATCGTCATCAATCTCAATGGCTTCAGCCATAGTAATCTCCTGTTATTTAACTTGGTTACTGGCGATAAATGGCAGGTTCAAGTTAATACAAATTTAGTTTTTATAAATATCAAATATGTATGATTTACATCATATATAAACATAAATGAAATTGAAATGAAATCTTAGCCTTTCTTTAGGCACAAATAAAAATTCTGCCATTGGATAGACTCTAAAATTTTAGATTGGTGTTATTCAAACTTACTCATACCAGTTATAGAGCAATACGTTTCGGTTAAAGGGTAAGGGGGGTAAAGGGACTCATGTTTTGAATACATCCTTTCCCCTTTACCCCTTACCCTTTCCCCAGACCACACTCGATTGTGAAAAATGCTTATCCGAACCGTATTGCCACACCTCCCACCCTCCCCACACCCCCCACCCTATGAGTAAGAAATTCGGGTTACTCTACTAAAGCCTGGAATCGCCCCAGAAAATGGGTTTCTCCAGAACGAATCGCACCAGATATCCCAGCTCAACCCCAAATTGAGGTGTTTGTTAGACAAGATTATGTGCTGGGAATTCTAACTTTAGTACTTTTCGTAAAAATTTATGAGCGCAAAAGTTGATGGGGATGTCAGGTTTGCTGGCTACCAAGTTATAGAGCAACTTTATTCAGGTTCGCGTACCCAAGTATACCGAGCAGTACGAGAATGCGATCGCCTACCAGTTGTCATCAAGCTCTTAAAACGAGAATACCCTACCTTCAGCGAACTAGTACAGTTTCGCAACCAATATACCATCGCCAAAAACCTAGATATTCCCGGCATTATCAAACCGTACAGCCTGGAAGCTTATTACAATGGCTATGCCCTAGTCATGGAAGACTTTGGTGGCATTTCCTTGCGGCAATTTACTCAAGGAAAAACACTAACACTAGAGCAATTTCAACCCATAGCTTTGCAACTGCTAGACAGCTTACACCAGTTACATCATCATCGGGTCATTCATAAAGACATTAAACCAGCCAACATTCTGATTCACCCTGACAGCAGACAAATCAAGCTGATTGACTTCAGTATTGCCTCGCTCTTACCACGAGAAACTCAGGAGCTCCAAAGTCTCAACGGACTGGAGGGAACGCTAGCGTATCTGTCGCCAGAGCAAACCGGGCGGATGAACAGAGGCATTGACTACCGCAGCGACTTCTATTCATTAGGTGTGACTTTCTTTGAACTACTGAGTGGACAATTGCCCTTTGAGTCTTATGAACCGATGGAGTTGGTGCATTGCCACATTGCCAAACTTCCACCCTTAGTCTGCGATTTCAACCCGGATTTGCCCTTGATGCTAGGAGAGATTATCCGCAAACTGATGGCAAAGAACGCTGAAGACCGCTATCAGAGTGCGTTGGGACTTAAACATGACCTAGTGACCTGTTTAGAACAGTGGCGAGAAACAGGCAAACATACCTGGTTTGAGTTGGGACAGCGAGATATTAGCGATCGCTTTCTCATCAGAGAAAAACTCTACGGACGGGAATCGGAAGTACAGACCTTACTAGAGGCATTTGGTCATGTTGCCAATGGTGGTTCTCAACTGATGTTGGTGGCAGGTTTCTCTGGCATCGGTAAAACCGCAGTTGTTAATGAAGTCCATAAGCCGATTGTGCGGTGCAATGGCTATTTCATCAAGGGCAAGTACGACCAGTTCAAGCGCAATATTCCTCTGTCTGCTTTTGTCCAAGCCTTTCGTGACCTCATAAGACAATTGCTCAATGAAAGCGATACCCAACTAGAGCAATGGCAGAGTAAGATTTTAGCGGCAGTTGGCGAGAACGGGCAAGTCTTGATTGAGGTGATTCCGGAACTGGAGCAGGTAATCGGCAAACAGGCTGCGATCGCAGAACTATCGGGT
Source organism: Nostoc sp. C117 (assembly GCF_043099735.1). Lineage (NCBI taxonomy): Bacteria > Bacillati > Cyanobacteriota > Cyanophyceae > Nostocales > Nostocaceae > Nostoc > Nostoc sp. C117. Next base: position 3,471,999 of record NZ_CP170991.1, on the reverse strand, counting down.
AGTGCAGCACAGAACCGCTTCAATCTGCTGTTCCAAAAATTCATTCAAGTCTTCACCACAAGAGAGCATCCATTGGTGATGTTTCTTGATGATTTGCAGTGGGCAGATTCGGCATCGCTTGATTTGCTGAAGCTGTTGATGAGCGAGAGCGATTGCGGTTATCTCTTCATTATTGGTGCGTACCGCGATAACGAGCTGTTTGCAGCTCATCCACTAATGTTAACGCTAAATGAAATTAAAAAGGCATCCTCCTGCATCAACACTCTGACCCTAACTCCCTTAACTCAAGCAGATGTGAACTATTTGATTGCCGACTCACTCAGTTGTGCAAGCGAACAAGCACTGCCGTTGACAGAATTGGTTTATCAAAAAGCCAAAGGCAATCCCTTTTTTACAACTCAGTTTTTGAAAGCTCTACACGAGGATGGGCTGATTAGCTTTGATTGGGAGGCAGGTTTTTGGCAATGTGATGTCACGCAAGTGCGATCGCTGGCTCTCACTGATGATGTGGTGGAATTTATGGCCCAACAGCTTCAGAAATTGCCACCCAGGACTCAAAATATTTTAAAACTGGCAGCCTGTATCGGCAATCAGTTTAATTTGGCGACATTGGCGATCGTTTCTCAACAATCCCAAATCGAAGCGGGTACAAGTTTATGGAAAGCCTTGCAGGAGGGTTTGATTTTACCCCAAAGTGAAGTTTATAAGTTTTGTGTTGGGGAAGAACATCAACCAGTTACCCAAGAAAATTCAGAGATTGTTGCATATAAATTTTTACACGATCGCGTCCAACAAGCTGCCTATTCCCTAATTCCAGAAGCGCAAAAACAGGCAACTCACCTAAAAATTGGGCAACTGCTGCTGAATCATCAGCCAGTCACAGAACAGAATGAAAGCCTGTTTGAGATTGTCAATCAACTCAATATCGGGAAATCTCTGATTATTGAACCAGAAGCGCAAATAGAACTGGCTCGACTCAATTTGAATGCTGGAGAAAAAGCCAAAACTGCAACAGCTTATGCAGCAGCATGGGAATATGCCACTACAGGCATCGCCTTGCTAAACCCGAGCCAAGGGCAGTCTTGCTGGCAAACCCACTACGACCTCACCCTCGCACTGTATAAATTAGTAGCAGAAACTGCATATCTCAACGGCGATTTTCAGCAGATGGAGCAATGGGTAGATATTGTCCTACAACAAGCAAAAACTGCTGTTGACAAGGTAGAAATCTATGCAGTTAAAATCCAAGCTGATATGGCACAACTCAAAAAGCTAGAAGCAGTCAAAGTTGGGTTAGAAGCCTTGAAACTTTTGGGGATAAGCATACCAGAGTCACCCGAACCCTCAGATATTCAGCAAGCACTCACTCAAATCGCCAGCAATTTGGATGGGAAGAATATCGAAGAGCTGATTAATCTACCATTGATGACAGATATCGAACATCTAGCCGCTGCCATGATGTTAACTAGTATTGGTCCTGCTACCTATCAAGCTGCACCGATACTATTTCCATTGGTGATATGTGAACTGGTGAACTTATCAATTAAATATGGTAATTCACCTTGTTCAAGTTATGGTTATGCTTCTTACGGTATCTTTCTCAATGCAATATTTCAAAATATTGAATCCGCTTATAAATTTGGTAAATTAGCTTTAAATTTAGCAGAAAATTTTAATGCTCCGGATATCAAATGCTCGGCATTTTTTGTCATGGGAGTTTGTATAGCTCATGCCAAAGTTCATGTCAGAGAAACATTGCCAATTCTTTGGGATGCTTACCACAGCGGACTTAAAGGCGGCAATTTTGTATTTGCTTCCCATGCTGCCATACATAAATACCAGCACACATATTTAATGGGACAGGAATTAAAAACAGTTGCCCAAGAAATGGCAATCATCAGTGATCTCCTAGTTCAACTCAAGCAAGAAAATGCTTTAAGCTATCATCAAATCTTTCAACAATCAGTCTTGAATTTACTGAATGCCTCAGAACATCCTTGGATTTTACAGGGTGAAGTCTACAACGAAGAAACAGCTTTACCACGGCAGAAGGATACTAATGATAGAACAGGGCTACATCACTTTTATTTCAATAAATTGATTCTTTGCTACTTGTTTGGAGACTATTCACAAGCACGGGAAAATGCTCTGCAAGCAGAACAGTATTTAGATGGAGTGCCAGGTCTTCTCGTCGTACCAGTATCTTACTTCTATGATTCTTTGGTGCACTTAGCACTCTACCCATCTGTGCCAGATTCACAACAAGCACATATTTTAAATCGAGTCACAAACAACCAAGAAAAGATGAAGAACTGGGCAGATTGTGCGCCGATGAATTTCTTGCACAAGTTTTATCTAGTCGAGGCGGAACGACAGCGAGTACAAGGAAATAAAGCTGTGGCAATAGATTTGTACGATCGCGCCATTGCTCTTGCCAAAGAAAACGATTACATCCAAGAAGAAGGATTATCCAACGAACTAGCTGCTAAATTTTACCTTGATTGGGGTAAACAGCGCATAGCTGGGGAATACATGACCCAAGCCTACTACGGCTATGCTCGTTGGGGCGCTAAAGCCAAAGTCGCCGATTTAGAACGGTGCTATCCCCAACTCCTCATCCCCATCCTCCAGCAAACCCGTTCTCCCCTCTCAACTAACGAAACTATCTTTACATTGGAAAGTTTCACCTCCACAAGTTCCGCCACTTCCAGTAGTAGCAGTGTATCTGTGGCTTTAGATTTAGCAGCCATTCTCAAAGCTTCTCAAACCCTTTCTGGGGAAATCGAACTCGAAAAACTGCTTTCAGCTTTGCTTCATATAGTCATTGAAAATGCTGGAGCCGATAAATGTGTATTCATACTTTTGCAGTCAGATAGGTTACTAGTTCAGGCGTTAGCACAGCTTTCCTTAGACGGTGTACAGAATCAGGCTCCCAACGTCAATTTTTACCCGATGTTGCTCAACCCGCAACCTGTTGAAGACTGTGTAGATGTGCCAGTTGGCTTAATTAATAACGTCAAACGCAACTTACAAGCAGCAGTAATTACTGATGCCACAGTGCATCCGCAATTAATCAATGACCCGTATATTCAGCAACAGCAGCCCAAGAGTATCTTGTGTAGCCCAATTTTGTATCAGGGTAAATTGCTGGGGATATTATACTTAGAAAATAATTTGGCAACCGGAGCCTTTACAAGCGATCGCGTTGAATTACTCAGCTTGCTTTGCGCTCAAGCTGCAATTTCCCTGGAGAACGCCCGACTTTATCAAAATTCCCAGAACTATGCTCAACAGTTAACCCAATCTCTAACAAAATTGCAAGCTAGTGAAACCCGCTTCCAAAATTTGGCGAATAATATTCCTGGTATGGTGTACCAATTCCGTCTGGCGCCCGACGGTTCAACTTCAACACCCTATGTTAGCTCTGGCTGTTTGGAATTATATGAGTTAGCGCCAGAGCAGGTAATGGCAGGGACGCATAGCCTTTACAACATGAATCATCCTGACGATCAATCGGCTATTGCCCAAGCGATCGCCTACTCTGCTCAAAATCTCACCCCATTTGAGCAAGAATGGCGCATTATTCTCCCTTCAGGAAATGTCAAATGGATTCAATCTGCTGCTCGGCCAGAGCGACTTGCCGATGGCGCAATCCTATGGGATGGGGTAGTGATTGATATTAGCGATCGCAAAAAAGCTGAACTTGCCTTGCAACAAAAATCACTTGATTTACAACAAGCATTACAAGATTTACAACAAGCGCAATTACAAATTGTGCAAAGTGAAAAAATGTCAGCACTGGGCAACTTAGTTGCTGGTGTGGCTCACGAAATGAATAATCCCCTCGGTTTTATTGCTGCCAGCCTCAAACAAGCTAAACCGACTTTTGCTGATATTGTTGAACATTTAAAACTCTATCAATTAAGCTTGCCCAATGCAAGTGATGAAATTCTTAATCATGCTGAAGAAATCGACTTGAATTATAGCTTAGAAGACTTGCCCAAGATGATTAATTCCATGACTATCGCGTGCGAGCGCCTGAAAAATATCAGCACTAGTTTACGAACTTTCTCCCGTGCCGACAAAGATCACAAAGTGCTATTTAACATCCACGAAGGCATTGACAGTACAATTCTCATTCTCAAACATCGTCTGAAAGCTAATGAACAACGTCCGGAGATTGAAGTTGTCGCCAACTACGGTAACCTACCTCAAGTAGAATGTTTTCCTGGTCAATTAAATCAGGTATTTATGAACATCCTGGCGAATGCCGTTGATGCATTAGATGAATCAAATACAGGTCGGAGTTGTGAGGAAATTAAAGCCAATCCTAACTGCATTACTATTACAACCTCAGTAGAAACTAATCTAGTTAAAATTGCCATTATGGATAATGGGAAGGGGATCAGTGAAGAAGTTAAATCAAAAATATTTGAGCATTTATTTACTACAAAAGCTGTGGGGAAAGGAACTGGTTTGGGGTTAGCGATCGCCCAGCAAATTATAGTGGAAAAACACAACGGTTCGCTCCTTGTGAATTCTACACTCGGCAAGGGAACTGAATTTGTCATTACCTTACCGATTCTGGTTCAAACTAGTACAGCACGGCGGAAATAAGCCACCCCCTTTAAAATGTCTGAAACTCATATCTTGCACCTGGAAATAGTAATGTTAATTCCATGACTAAGTGCTAAGGGTCGAAGCCGTTCAATATCTAGTAGCAATCAAGACAAGACTAAATGAGGTAAAAAAGTAGATAGTGCAAGAAAAGCAGCTTGCCCCCAGTCCAAAGAATCAGGTAAACAGGATGAAAGATACGTCCAATATACTAATAAATAGGCAGTAATGGACCTTGTTTAAATTTCATCTGAATAATCACTGCCAGAACCATACATCCAAGCATCAATCAAACAATGCCAATAATATTGTTGTTCTGTTGATTGATTCTTTATCCATGTTTCTAACATTGGACTTAGGCCAAATAAGGCAGTATAAACACCTAAATTACCATAATGCAGTATCCAATCTAATAAACTTCCTAAACCTACTTGCGGAATTATTTTAATTACTATTCCGGGATGAGATAATCCAGTTTTTAATAGTGTTTGTGTCAGTGCCGAAAACTTAACTACATCTTGTAAAAATGGTTTTAGAACTGGTGTACCCAGCTTTTGCATTTCCTCAAATACCGCTGAGAGTAGTTGGTTAATTTGATCTGGGGAAATTTTCTGATTTACACCAACACTCATCGCCCGTTGAAATAACCAGGTAACAGTCAAACTTGGCTGATATGGTTGCAGCAATGACAGCGCCTTTGCAGATAATTGTTCGCTTGATAGCGCCTCGTAAATGCCAAATGTTAAACGCTTCAGGTGACGCACCATCGCCCCAAAACCACCAAAACTCAAGGGAGATTGACTACCGCTACTATCTCCCACTGGTAGAATGCGATTCCAAGGAGTTTTCAGGGGACTTTGGCGATAGGTGGGAAAGAAACCAAACAGCGCTCGTTGAAATTTCAGCTGAGTTAATTCCACATCCTGATATTCTGGTAAAAGACGCAGATATTCCTCAAAGAAGGCTTCCAAACTTAATCGTTGAGGGTCTGCATCCATATAAGTGAATAAGTAAGTGGTTCTACCGTCTCTAGCTGGAAACGCTTCCCAAAAGTACTGGCATTGATTCTGCAAAGATGTAAATGATAACAACAAATCGCCTGAAGTATTTTCCGGAAAACCTTGGGCGCAAGTTCCTACCACTAAGCAAAGGGCGTCTGGTTTTTTTCCTTGACGTGCTTGTTGAGTGATGGGAGAAAAATGTCCCATTGCGTCGATTAACAACCTAGTTTTGAATTGGTTATTTACCATCACCCCATCAGGATGAACCACTGCTTCAGTAAAAGGTGTGTTTTCTAACAACTTTCCACCAGCAGCAAGAAATCGAGTTTTTAATCTAGCCAGCAAATAAACCGGATCTACGCCGATATTCAAAACATCCTCTACCCAAACTTCTGTACCTTTGTGAAAGCCTACTCGTGCTGGGTTATATTGAGTGGCGATCGCACTTTCTAATTCTTCCTCTGTCAACAAGTTCAATTCCACAAAAACATCCAATTCTTTACGAGAAATATTCCACTCTTGTTCTCTCCCCCGGAGAATTCCCCGTTCCATCAACGCCACCCGCAATCCCTTCACCGCCAAAGCGCAACCAATTAAAATCCCCAAGGTACCACCGCAGATAAGCACATCCCAGTCAGCAACCTTTAGGGGTTGCTGACTTTCTGTAACTAGCGTTGGTATAGGTGCGGTGTTTTCTCTCAGTGATGTTAAAAGGCGATCGCTTTGACCCAATCCTCTTAAAACATCGCCTGGTAGTTGGGAAAGAATCTCTTGAGTTAAAGACATTTTGGAAAAACTGAACTCTACATTCCCAAGCTACCTGAGAATGAAGAAATTAGATATATGTGCTTGGGTGGGCGATTATTTGCACAATAACCAATGTGAATGAGGAGGATAAGCATTTTGTGATGATATTGGCACAGCAGTTAGGCCGGGGACGCTTGTGCAGGGGAGCAGGGGAGCAGAGGAGAGATTTGTACAAGTTCTTTCCCCTCTGCACCTCTGCCCCTCTGCTTGCCACCACGCAAAATTCCCTTGGCAGACTACTAGAGCATCGATTGAGTAATCAAAAACCCCAGCCCCCTTGCCTACGAGCGTTGGGGAAGAGGTTCTTCCAGGATTACTGAATTGGTGTTCTAGCAGCTCGTCGTTACACATCGCCTCTATGATTTGAAATAATGGTGCATAGACCTAGCCCATCGTTGAGATAACTAGCAAAACTATAAATACTTCTGCAACAATAACCCTAACTTTTCCTTCGTCGCCGCTGGTGCTTTATCCAATTGAGTCAAAATTGCATACTTTAAAGCCGAATGCGCCTCACTCGATGGCGGATTTTCACTCAAGCGGCGCACAGTTTCTTGAATCACCTTTTGAGCATTCACCGCATTCCGCAGCAAATTACCAATCACCATCTCCACCGTCACACTGTCATGATCTGGATGCCAACAATCGTAATCTGTCACCAGTGCTAAAGTTGCATAGGCAATTTCCGCTTCCCTGGCCAACTTTGCCTCTGGTAAATTAGTCATGCCAATAATTGTGGCATCCCAACTGCGATAAAGATTGGATTCTGCCTTAGTGGAAAAAGCTGGCCCTTCCATGCAGACATAAGTACCGCTGCGATGGAGAGTAACTTCTGGTAAATTGAGAGAAGCGATCGCATCTGCCAATACACCAGCCAAATTCTGACAAATCGGATCGGCAAAGGCAATGTGAGCAACAATTCCTTCACCGAAAAACGTTGAAATCCGATTTTTTGTTCTGTCAATAAACTGATCTGGCACCACCATATCTAATGGTTTCGCCTCTGCTTTCAAGGAACCAACAGCACTTGCAGAAATTAAATACTCTACACCTAATTGCTTCATCGCATAGATATTGGCGCGAAACGGTAACTCGGAAGGTAAAAGTGTGTGATTGCGGCCATGACGCGCCAAAAAAGCTACTCGTGTACCATCTAATGTCCCTAGAATCAAAGCATCAGATGGTGAACCAAAGGGAGTCTGAATTTGCACTTCTTCTACATCTTTGAGTGCATCCATTTTATACAGGCCACTCCCACCAATGATGCCAATTTTAGCTTGAGCCATGATACCGAACCTTTCCCTTGCTGTTGTGCCAAGTTATTTTACCTAAATCGTGAGTAGCATTGGCAAAATTTTGCGTCCCTCTGCATTTAAAAAGTCATATTTTTAAACGCAGAGGAACGCAGAGTTTTTAGGTGCAGCAGGGAATCTCTGTTTTGGTGAATCAGATCATTTCATCGCTTGGTTCATCGATCATTTCGGGTACTAAGGCGGGGTTACCTCTATGTTCTTGTGGTGATTGCTCCCGAATAACATCATCTATGTTGGGAGGGTGTTTAATTTTGTCAAGTACCTCTGGACTTAATTGTGAGGCATCGCTTTTGCGATTCGTCTTTTCAGCTGGATTAGGAACTGTTTCGTTATTCATAACTATTGCTCTAAAACTTAAACTTATAAGCCCAGCTTAAGTTCTTCTATAGTGAGGTACACACTATCTTGGGACTTAATTTTATGCAGAGTTGGGGAAGAAAAGCGACGCCGAATAGTCCGTCGGAGACATTGCTCTTTGTAAACTAAATAGCTCTACCATAAAAAGCGTAAATATTCAGTACTTTTTGTTTCACAAATTAGGAAATAAGCAGTGTTACCAAAAAAGCCCTCCGCTACGAATGAAACTCAACGTTGGACATTTGCTCAACTTTTTGGACTAGTAAAGCGTAACCCTCTGATGATTTCTCGGTGGGCGATTCGCTGGGTAATTGTGGGGACTGCTGGTGGTCTTTTTGCAGCGTTGTACTGGAATGTTCTAGAATTTTTAACTCACAGACTGCAACGATTTGAAGGTTTTAGCCTCCTGATAGTAATGCCACTTTGCGGTTTATTTATCGGGTTGGTGATTCATTTTTTGGGAGATCCCGGTGAAATCGCCGTGATTGTTGATAATATCCATTTTCGTGGCGGACGCCTAGATGTTCGCAAAAATCCCTCAATGATTCTTGCTTCTCTAATTAGCATATCAGCGGGCGGTAGTGCTGGGCCAGAAGCCCCACTGGTACAGGTAACAGGTTCTTTTGGTACGTGGGTTGGCGATCGCTTAAAACTTCAAGGTGAAGACCTCAGAACTATGAGTTTAGCAGCGATGGCGGCTGGTTTTACAGCTTTGTTTGGCGCACCTCTTGGGGGTGCAATGTTCGCCCTGGAGATTTTGCATCACGAGCATATTGTGGAATATTACGAAGCCTTAATGCCAGCCATTGTTTCCAGTTGCGCTAGTTATCTAGTGTTTGCTGCAATTACCCACTTGGGAATTGCCCCCACTTGGCATTTTCCCCAGTATCACCTGGAAAATATCGATGATTTTGCGATCGCGATCGTCTTTGGAATTATTGGAGCGATGGCGGGATGGATTTTTATGGGTATTTTTCGCGGCTGTGATGCCTTTTGGCAAGCGGTTTCTCGTTTACACCTCTTTGCTCGAATTCCTAGCCCTATTTATGTACGCACAACACTAGCAGGATTCGGACTTGGCATTTTAGCAGTTTTATTGCCTCTGACGCGTTATTTTGGACATGAAGAGTTAGATTCAGTTCTCACTACTAGCTTTGGTGCTATTTTTCTCTTAACTCTAGCTCTTGGAAAAATGGCTGCCATTAGCATGACGGTAACAGGTGGGTGGCGTGGTGGATTCATCATTCCCCTGTTTTTCACTGGCGCTTGCATTGGTAAAGCAGTCGCAATCTTAATCCCAGGACTGAATCCAGCTCTGGCGATGATTTGTACGATGGCGGCTCTTAATGCAGCAGTAACCCGCACACCGATTAGTACAACTTTGCTATTGTCAAAATTAACTAACTTAAATCCCTTGACGCCAATCCTTTTTGCTAGTTTAATTGGATTTTTTCTTGCTCCCAAAGTTCCCTTGATTGCATCTCAACTCAAGTCCCACAGCGAAACTCATGAATTAAACAGCCAAAACAGCCATTGAGTTTGCTATCCAGGCAAGACAAGGCAATATATGCTAAAATTGTATCAAATTATAGCAATTATTCAAGAGCAATTTAGAATAATTTTGCGCCTTGTTGAGTAAACAAGCTAAAATCTACGATTTTTGGAGATTTTTAGGTTATGACAACCTCACAGGATAGGATTATCCCGATAGACTTGCGAACCGAAATGTCGCAGTCTTATCTGGAATACGCCATGAGCGTGATAGTGGGTCGGGCGTTGCCAGATGCCAGGGATGGTCTAAAACCTGTGCATCGTCGCATTCTCTATGCAATGCACGAGCTAGGTCTGCTTCACGATCGCCCTTTTAAGAAATGCGCCCGTGTAGTGGGTGAAGTATTGGGTAAATATCACCCCCACGGTGACACGGCTGTATATGATGCCTTGGTGCGGATGGCGCAGGATTTTTCCATGCGATCGCCCCTAGTTAACGGACATGGTAACTTCGGTTCGGTAGACAACGATCCCCCAGCCGCCATGCGGTACACCGAATGTCGGTTACAAGCTTTAACTAGTGCTGGTTTACTCCACGACATCGAGTATGAAACCGTAGACTTTGCTGATAACTTCGACGGTTCCCAGCAAGAACCCACAGTTTTACCAGCACGGATTCCGCAGTTACTACTTAACGGTTCCTCTGGAATTGCCGTGGGCATGGCCACCAACATTCCGCCTCACAACTTGGGCGAATTGATCGATGCTTTGGTGGCTGTAATCCACAATCCCGAAATCACCGACCTGGAATTAATGCAGTATGTCCACGGTCCAGACTTTCCAACTGGGGCGCAGATTTTAGGAACATCTGCCATTCGAGAAGCTTATACTACCGGGCGTGGTTCCATCACCATGCGTGGTGTCGCCAACATTGAAACCGTTGAACAACGGGGACGCCCAGATAGAGAAGCAATTATCATCACCGAATTGCCCTATCAAACCAACAAAGCGGCGCTAATTGAAAAAATCGCCGAAATGGTCAACGAGAAGCGTCTGGAGGGCATCGCAGATATCCGGGATGAAAGCGATCGCGACGGGATGCGAGTTGTCATCGAACTCAAGCGTGATGCTTATCCCCGCGTTGTCCTGAACAATCTCTACAAGCAAACACCACTGCAAGCCAACTTCGGCGCCAATATGCTGGCGTTGGTAAATAGCGAACCCCAAGTACTCACCCTCAAGCAGTTCTTAACTGTCTTCCTGGATTTCCGCATCGAATCCATTGTCAGACGCACCCGCTACGAACTGCGGAAAGCTGAGGAACGCGACCATCTCCTTCAAGGGTTATTAATAGCTCTATCTCATTTAGATCCAATTATTGTCTTAATTCGTCATGCTCCCGATGCACCCACAGCCAAAGGCGAATTAATCACAACTTACGGACTCTCAGAAGTGCAAGCAGATGCCATTTTGCAAATGCAATTGCGCCGCTTGACTGCTTTAGAAGCAGATAAAATTCGTCTGGAACACGAAGAATTACAAGCGAAGATTACCGACTTGCAAGATATTTTGGCACGTCGGGAGAGAGTGCTAGAAATCATTGAAACTGAAGTCGGGCAACTCAAAACTAACTTTGCCACACCCCGCCGCACGGTGATTTTACCAGGGGAAGGGGAATTAGACGATCGCGACCTCATTGCCAATGAAAAAGCGATAATTCTGGTGACAGAGCAAGGCTACATCAAAAGGATGCCAGTTAACACTTTTGAAGCCCAAAGCCGTGCTACCAGAGGCAAAGCCGCGGCCAAGGTGAAAGATGATGATACTATTGAGCATTTCTTAACTTGCTGCGATCATGACAGTATTTTATTCTTTAGCGAGCGTGGTGTTGTTTATTGCCTGAGAGCTTATCAAATTCCAGCGAGTTCGCGTACCAGTCGCGGCACACCAATCGTCCAGATGTTACCGATTCCCAAAGAGGAAAAAATCACTTCCATTGTGCCGGTTGACGAGTTTAGCAACGAAGAATACTTGGTTATGCTCACCAAAGGCGGCAATATTAAGAAAACCGAATTGGCAGCCTTTAGCCACATTCGTGCCAATGGTTTGATTGCTATTTCCTTAGAAGAAGGCGACCAACTCCGCTGGGTGCGACGCGCCAGAGTCGAAGACAGTGTAATCATTGGTTCTCGTAACGGTATGGCGATTAACTTCCGGTGCAACCACGAACAACTGCGTCCTTTAAGTAGGGCGACTCGTGGAGTCAAAGCTATGAAACTCAAAAATAAAGATGAGCTGGTGGGTATGGATATTCTCCCCGCAGCAATTCTGGAAACTTTGGATGTTACAGAAGCAGAAACAGAAGATATCGAAACAATCGAAACAGAAGATATCGAAATTACCGAAATTACTGAAGAGTCCGCAGAAGTGCCTAGCAGTGGCGTAGTTGGGCCTTGGGTGTTGGTAATTACAATGGGTGGATATGGTAAGCGTGTACCAGTTGCCCAATTCCGGCTACAAAACCGTGCTGGTCAGGGTTTAATGGCAACCAAGTTCAAAAACCGCAAAACCAAAGATAAGTTGGCAACCCTCCGCATTGTGAACAACGATGACGATGAAATTATGATGGTGACAAATCGTGGTATTATCATCCGTCAAGCAGTGAATGCGATTTCTATCCAATCGCGATCGGCAACTGGGGTAAGAGTACAGCGCTTAGATGAAGACGACGCGATTACCGGAGTAGCAATAGTTCCACCTGATAGTGTTGATGCAGAAGAAGCTGAGTAAAAAGCAGGGAGAGAGGTTAAATTCCTCACTCCCTTACTTGATTGCCTTAGCCAGCGGCATTTTAATGGGGCTAACCGTCGCCCCTGTCGGCGCATGGTTTCTAGCTTGGATTGCTCTAGTTCCCCTCTGGGTACTAGTTGTTGGTTATGCCAAAGAGAAAAACCAATCTCCCCCTGCTCCCTTGCTCCCTGGCCTTCTCTGGGGTATCGCTTATCATGGTATCGCCCTATCCTGGATTACCGGAATTCATCCGATGACTTGGTTGGGCGTTCCCTGGTTTCCGAGTTTGCTAATTACCCTTTTTTGTTGGGGATTTATCAGCGTCTTGGGAGGAATATTTGTCACTATTTGGGCGGCTGTAATGGTTCGCGTAGCCAAACAAAAACCGTGGTTACGTGTATTAATTGGCATATCTGTCTGGTGCGGCTTAGAGAGTTTATGGAGTGCAGGTCCTCTGTGGTGGAGTTCTCTGGCTTACACACAGAGTCCGCATAATCTTGTAATTGTACACTTAGGTCAACTGTCTGGACCTAATACTGTGACAGCTGCAATAGTTGCTGTTAATGGGTTAATTGCTGAAGCATGGACTAACCGCCAAGACACAGAGGAATTTCTCTCTGGATCTCTGCGGTTCGTTAATAAATACTTAGCTACCGCCACCGGACTATTAATTACTTTACACCTAATTGGTTTTATCTTATACAGCCGTCCCATCGCCCAACCACCAGAAGCAGCCTTAAAAATCGGCATTGTTCAAGGTAATATTCCTAACCGACTTTTGCGGAGTTCCGAAGGGTTTCGTCGCGCCGAAGAAAACTACACCAAGGGATATATAACTTTAGCAAATCAAGGTGTAGATGGAGTCCTGACCGCAGAAGGAGCCTTACCTGTTTTCCAGCGTAACTTAATTGAAACAGCCTTAGTCGCAGCTGTGAAAGAAAAAGGTGTAGTTGCTTGGATTGGCGCTTTTGGCGAACGAGGAAGCAGCTATACAATTAGCTTATTTACTTTTAATAGTAAAGGTGAAATTGTCAGTCGCTACGATAAAGCAAAGCTAGTACCTCTAGGAGAATATATACCCTTTGAAGGAATTTTAGGTGGAATAGTTCAGCGCTTGTCGCCTTTGGATGCACACCAAGTTCCCGGTTCAGCCAATCAGGTATTTGACACTCCTTTTGGTAGAGCGATCGCTAGTATATGTTATGAATCAGCTTTTCCTGAACAATTTCGCCGTCAAGCTGCCGTAGGTGGCCAATTTATTCTCAGTTCTTCTAACGATGCTCATTACACTGCGTCCATGCCATTCCAGCACCATGCACAGGATATCATGCGCGCAATTGAAACCGATAGATGGTCAGCACGGGCAACTAATACTGGATATTCAGCCTTTGTAGATCCTCATGGCAGAACCTTATGGATCTCTGGATATAATACCTACGAAACTCATGCTGAAACAATTTATCGCCGACAGACAAAAACTTTATATGTGCGTTGGGGTGATTGGTTGACACCGTTGTTGTTGATATCCTCTGGAGGATTTTGGCTATTTATGAGAAAAGTGGCGTTGCATAATAAAAAGATGAATTAGGGTTTACTTTTTTAATCCTTCTTCAGAAATTTGCCATTTTAAAATTGATGTTATAGATTAGTGCTGAAGTTTTAATCAAACATCTAATTACCAATGAAAACCAACCAAATCAGTTCAACTAAACAAGACAAAAGACCCAGTAACACCAAAAAACAGTCTTTTCCCGGTATGAGTATTGGTTCTCCGAAAGTACCATTCCGTAAATCTCAGAAAATATTACAGCAGCATGAATTGCTCAGTGATTGGTCACACGCAAGTTAATTTGCTACTTTCAATTTACTGTGACAAAAGTGCTGGTCATTGCTTTGAAGATTCCATCTATGACAATCATTCTTTCAATTGGTGCTAGTAGCAAAGCTCTACATCAACAACACCCATTTTAAGTAGTTATTGAGTACAAAGTCCGACAAACAGCCTGAGTTCTTTACTCATGTTACCAATTGCTAGATTTCGCTATAGTTAATATTTAACACGCAACGGCTTTAAAAGGAGTTAAAGAGATGGAAACTAAGCCAATTGACCCATCACTAGCACTCACAGAAATTCCCTCTGGCTATCTCAATATCATGGGTTACGTCGATACCTCAGAGGTCAATGGTCCTGGTTGTCGTGCAGTCGTCTGGGTGCAAGGTTGTTTGCGTGAGTGTCCTGGCTGCTTTAATCCTAACTCCTGGTCATTTGAGGCTAACCAACTGATTGCTGTTGATACCCTGGCCGAGAATATTCTTCGCAACCCTCGCAACACGGGTGTAACCTTCTCTGGCGGAGAACCGTTTTGGCAAGCAACTGCATTAGCATCTTTAGCTCGTAAAGTCAAAGCTGCTGGGTTAAATGTTATGTCTTTTTCTGGCTTCACCCTCCAGCAGCTACAGTCTGAATCTGCACCTCCAGGTTCCCAAGAATTGTTAGAACAACTGGATATCCTCATTGACGGCCCTTTTGTGCAATCTCTGGCAATTCATTCTCCCGATTCTCCAGTTTCTTCTAGCAACCAACGGGTGCGCGTATTAAACCCAGCCTTCCAAGACCAAATTACTTGGGCTAGCGATCAGATTGAAATCCACATCCTCAAAGATGGCGGCCGTATTGTTACTGGCTATCAAGGTGGGCTGGAATTAACGTAATTCGTAATTGCCTCAATTCTTTGGTGTAAATAATTAAGCTGGTACGCATTTAATTTGTACATTTACCTGATGACTGATGACTGATGACTGATGACTGAAAACCCGTCAACAGTCAACAGTCAACGACCATCAAGAGTGTTTATATACTTTAGACACTCACGCTGACGAATTATTGTTAAAGATAATGACTAATGAAAGCCCCCACCACTTCCCCCAAGAAATACGCCAACCCACTAAACATTCTTCGCCGAAACTTTCTTTTTGCCACTAGTAGTTCGCCAAGTGAACTTTGCGGGGTAAAGGGGAAGGGGGAAGGTGGGGCCCCCACGAAGTGGGGATAAGGGGCAGCGGGAAAGGGTTTAAATCTCTTACCCTTTTCCCTTTCCCCTTTCCCCAGTCCTCACTTAGCATTTTTGGGTTGGTAGACTACTAGCTACGGTTCGCCGTGCTGATTGTTTAGCCGATGTCTTTGGTGAACCTGTAGCATTAGAACGAGCCGGACGTTTGCGACCTTTGGGTTTGGGGTTTTCTTTGCGTCCATTGGGGATTTCTTGGGGCTTCGTGGGTAAATTGGCTCCAAAGCCAGCCACTATTTCAAATGGCAAGCGCTTTTGAATCAGTTTTTCAATATCTGCCAACAAATGATATTCATCGACGGACACGAGGGATACAGCTTCACCTGACGCGCCAGCGCGGCCAGTGCGACCAATGCGATGGACATAATCCTCTGGGACATTAGGCAGATCGAAATTCACCACATGGGGAAGTTCGCTAATGTCCAGACCTCGTGCTGCAATGTCAGTTGCCACTAGTACCTGTAAACTGCCGTTCTTGAACTTCGCTAAAGCGTGGGTACGCGCGGGCTGACTCTTATTACCGTGGATGGCGAGTGCTTGAATGCGATCGTCTCCCAGCTGTTTCACCAGACGATCGGCACCATACTTAGTGCGGGTGAATACTAGCACTTGATACCAGTTATCTTGGCGAATCAGGTGAGCAAGCAATTGACGTTTTTTGTCACGGTCTACTTTGTAGACTTTCTGTGCCACCGTCTCAGCAGTAATGTTGCGGCGTGCTACCTCGATTGTCTGTGGGCGATTTAGCAACCCAGCGGCGAGTGCTTTGATTTTTTCCGAAAAGGTGGCGAAGAAGAGCAAGTTCTGTCGCTGTTTGGGCAGCAGTGAGAGAATACGACGTATATCACGAATAAAGCCCATATCCAGCATCCGATCTGCTTCATCCAGCACCAAAATCTCAATTTGCGACAGGTTCACCGTACCCTGCTCCACATGGTCTAGCAGTCGCCCCGGAGTAGCAACCAGAATATCGACGCGCCCTTTTAAAAGCCGTTTTTGGGGATTAATGCTAACTCCGCCGAACATCACCATCGTCTTCAGGTTCAAGTACTTACCGTAGTCGCACACGCTTGATTCTACTTGAGCGGCGAGTTCGCGAGTTGGAGTGAGAATCAGCGCCCGAATTGGTGGGTATCCATTAGAAGTGGTTTTCAGATTCTTGTCAGACGACAATCGATGCAATAGCGGCAGAGTAAACCCTGCGGTCTTACCAGTGCCAGTTTGTGCCCCAGCTAGCAGATCGCAACCCGATAACACCGCAGGAATCGCCTGTATTTGAATTGGCGTAGGTTCTGTGTATCCCAGCTCATTGACAGCACGGATAATTTCATTGGACAAGCCGAGATTAGAAAAAGACATAGGACTCCATAATTAACATCGGCCTGTCGCTTGTAGGGGCGTCAGTCTTAGGCGGACGGATAAAGGTTTGAAGGGCAGTAGCGCCAAGACTCAGAGCAAATGCCGTAGTTTACCATCTTAACAGAATATGGAATAATCAAGGAAAAGCACCCGCGTTTTACATAAGAAAATGCAGAGAATTACTAATTGTGTCATCCTAGAAAAGGAGAGTTAATTCGGTGAGCATCTTTGTTTTTAGTATTTACAGACTTTTCTCCGAAATTTAAATCTCTACAAAGTCCTGAATTTTGGAGAAATTATAGATGTCAATTTTTGTAGGTAACCTCTCTTACGAAGTTACACAAGATGATTTAAGTAGTATTTTTGCCGAATATGGAACTGTAAAGCGGGTTCAAGTACCTACAGACCGGGAAACGGGTCGTCCACGAGGCTTTGCTTTCGTGGAAATGGGAACAGAAGCTGAGGAAACAGCTGCCATTGAAGGTCTTGATGGTGCAGAGTGGATGGGTCGTGACTTAAAAGTGAATAAGGCTAAACCCAAAGAAGATAGAGGAGGCTCATTTGGCGGTAACCGTGGTGGTGGCGGCGGTGGGCGTAACCGCTACTAAGTGATGAAATTTAAAATTTCATCTAAAGCCTAATAGGTCAGACTATACGTCTGCCTTTTTTTCCACTGTTAGCGTATACTCGCACCATTGATTAAGTCAATTTAGTAGGAGAGATAATGACCCAAGTAATAGTAGGCGAAAATGAACACATTGAGTCAGCCTTACGCCGATTTAAGCGAGAAGTTTCCAAAGCTGGAATTTTTCCAGATATGAGAAAGCATCGTCACTTTGAAACACCTATTGAAAAGCGCAAGCGCAAAGAAGTTGCCAAACACAGGCAGGGTAAGAGACGTTTCCGGACTTAATCAGGTTTTTCAGCCGATATTATTGGTCGGCTGAGAGCGATCGCTATTAAAGGAGTGATATTTAACTCCTTGTTCGCCAGGGCTAAAATCCTAATTTTTCCCTTAGGTTCCCAAAATTTGGGATCTAAAAATAATAATCGTGCCTGAGGAGGTGAGCGTTGCTCACCTCCTCACTCTTTTTTAATGAGCTTGTCCGCATTTTCAGGAGAATGGTCTTACCAGTAAGCCTTGAGCGGTTCCCAAAATTCACGCAGATCTTCTTTCTTCCTACGCATTCCCGTTTTGGATAATCAGCGCTTCCACTTGCTCTGGATATTTAGCCGCAATCCGATAGCCAATGGGAGCGCCATAATCCATCACGTAAAGGCTATATTTCTTGAGATCGATCGCGGTAATAAATTTCTCCACGATCTGGGCTAGGCGATCAAATGTGTAGTCAAACTCATTCATGGTTGGCATCGAACTGTTACCGTAACCTGACGTGAGTTCGACAGAGCTAAAAAAGGGCAGGAGGTAGAGCAAGTAAGCCTTTTGGGTAAATGTCAATAGAAGGTTTTTTAGGCAAATAAGTATAAGCAGCTAAACCAGCCATTAAATTAACCAAAAAGTTAAATGGACTACGATGGCGAGAATGTTCGATTTGACATATATTTTTTAGATGGTCATTGACGGACTCAATCACAGCGCGTTTGCGTAACAGAATCTTATCAATCAGTTTTACCAAACGGTTTTTCATTTTCTTCTTAGATTTTGTGACTAACTGCAATCCGCGCTCATATAACTCCTCAAATAATTTTTGAGAGATGTATCCTCTGTCACCAAAAAGTTTACCAATTAAGTCACGAGTCATTTCTGGAACTGGTTTTCGGTCATCTACATTCGCCGGAGTTAATGAAAATGCAAGTAATTCTCCGCAATCATTAATAATCAAATGAAGTTTAAATCCAAAGTGCCAACCTACAGAATTTTTACCCCATTCTACTAAGCCTTTAAATACCTTATGAGAATGGGCTCGACAGTTATGACAAACATTAATCGGAGTGGAATCAATAAAGCTAATCCCTGTAATTTCTCCTGTACGTGTATGTAAAAAGCAACATAATAACATTAAGCACCAAGGCATCAATTCCACAAACCGAGTGTAGCTGACCAAATTCGGAAATGCTTGATGCCAACTTTGAAGCACATGCAGAGTGTAGAATTCCTTGAAAGTCTTATATCCACTGCCATGAAACGCAATGACTATTGTCATTACCTCTGATAAACACATCCTCGATTTACTGCGACGCTCTCCAGAAGTAGACGGTAATTGTGGTATTTGCTGCCATAGATTTTCCCATTGGTTACAGAAATCATCTACATCCCAGAATATTTGAGTGATATCGAGCCGAGATACAATGGTAGACATAGCCGAGACCTTGATTTTTCTTAGATATTTTTAGTCTCGGCATTTTTTTGTCACTTTTTCACAGATTCTCAATCAATCGTAGCGATCGCCTGAACAATACCCAATTGTGCAAATCTATATATGGCAAGCTTTTTTGGCTTTTTCTAACCGTCGAACTCACGTTCCTTTAGTGAAGTAAACTATACATAGCTGTAGCGCCAGCATCAGCCTGTTAAAACCCGCCTTCCGCACCCCAACTGTCACACATCAACAAAAAGCGGACGGAGTAGTACACATGAACTAAATTTGATTCCAAATTTAATAGCTTAATGAGAATAAGTAGGATTAATTCTCTTAATTTGGTGAGAAGATTATTGGTCAAAACCAGGAGGCGAAAAATCTATGGAACTTAGTTGACAGCGATCGCCTTATTAACAAGCCCCAATTTAGAAGAGTTTGGTGGTCGTATATCAGATTCTGGCGAAGGTCCTGGAAGGCGATCGCAGCAATTGACTAATCTGTACCGAGTTTAGCTTCGTTCCCAGGGGATAGATTATTTTCTCAGCTATACATCTCTAGTTAGACAAATTGCTGACAGGAAAACGTTATTGTGAGAAGGCAGAAAAGGGCTAGTATCATGGCAGAAAAAAATCATCATGACGAAATTAAAACTAATGATTTGCCACAAGAAATTACCGAGTCCTACGGTACTGGTGTAAAAGACTTGCCAGGGTATAATATTGGCGGGCGCTCCATACAGCAGGAAAGGGACGAGTATACAGAAACTAGTCCTGAACTCACCGGTGGGGATGTTGATGCTTATTGGCAAGATGCAGATGCAGTTGGAGATGAAGCTGTTGGTGGTAGTACTTCTACTCCCGATCAAAATGTAACTGAGGAGCTAGAAACAGCAGTGGGGCTAGAAATGGCTGATTCTGAGTTTCTCCATACCAACGATATTTTAGAGGATCGTGATGGCGATCGCTGGGAGTTAGATCCAAAGTCTTCTGAAGATTATCAAACTCGGCGAGAACAAGCTCAGTGACATCTCTCACACTTCTCTGAGTGAGGGACTTCCAAGGAATAAAATCACCAATTAAAAGAATGATAATCATTCTGAGGAAGAAGAAGAAGCAGCCGCAGGCTATAATCATCCCGTAAAAGGTGGATATACGGAAAAATTCTGTACAATATCCAAAATAGGGGTTTAAAAAAGAAGTTTTCCGTATATCGAGAAAGAAGGTAGCTGTAATGCTTGATATATTAGGATTTAGAAAAAGATTATACGGAAAGTTTCCGTATAATAATATAGTTATCCTGCTGTCGTATAGAGTTTTTGAGTTGAGTGGAACCTGGAGATGGAGTAGTTCTTGTGGATGTGCGATCGCCCACAAAACTGAAAGGTGTAGCACTTGCCCAACCAACTGGCTAAACTCATTAAACCCATACTCAACATTTGACGCAAATGAAGCTATCAGTATCTTTCAACAAAACACTGGTATCCTACAACGAAGTAGCGGATATAAATGGCTTAATTGAAAGAATAGTTGCTTTTGCTCACCGACATAAATACGAGAATAAGAAGGTAGGTCGCGATACTTTAGTGATACAGAAGTCAGATACGTGGCTTATGTTAACTGGATTATCAGCCAGCTTAAGAATTTCAATATCAATTGAGCCAGGTAAAACGGAAGTAATCTTAAGTGATTATGTCAATGAATTTAGGCTCAAACAATTTGTTTTCTTAACTACTTTTTTGATTAGTTCTTCACTATTTCTTTGGAGTTATTTTGCTGCTTATCCCCTTCCCATTTTCCTGATACTGATTTTTCCTATCTATGGTGCATTTAGGCAATACAGGTTAATGGAGGATATAAAAACAGAAATTGACGATTATTTTTCTGAAAGATTGGCAAAGCCAACTAAGGGGTGGGGGTGATGTAGTGTGTTCGCCCCTAAAGTGGAGCAGTGTGAGAAAAGCGATCGCAGTTCAAGAAAAAGCGATCGCCGCTTAACCGAAATTTAGACAATCGAAATCATCATGGCACACAGAATATGCTTACTACATTTTCTCTTCAACAGACTCAGTTGGAATAGTCTCTTGACAACATACTCCTACCTCCAAGAGACCCCAATGCAGAAGTCATTCAAATCTCTGGTGGATACAATCTGGTTTAGGTTGACGGAGCTTACCCCAGAAATTATCGAGTGTATAAGGCTCATTGGATGATTGAGGTGATATTTCAACATGCTCCCACAGTTCAAAATCCAGTTTTACCCCAAAATGCAGCATCAACCAGTGATTGATATACCTATTACTATTTACTCACAGCGTATAACGAGAGAACTTTTTTATAACCTACCTGACTTTTTAAACAACCTCTAAGTTATTGAAAACTTTAGATGTCTGCTTTTAAAAAATTGAAGCGCTTAGTGAAATCACTCAACTCTAAATCGAATTCACTATGAGCTTGTTGATTTTCCTTTGCTTTATTTCCTTTGCTCGCATTCATGTCATAGTCTCGACCGTAATTTCCCCAAGGGTTACGAAGCTTAATGTAGCGTAAACCACTTCCTTTATCATGTTTACAACCAGTTATTGTGTACTCATGCATTCCTACCAATCCTTTAGAAATTGGCTCGCCTGCACTATGTCCACTAGCCGTTATTTTTCTACCTATATTTTTGTTGGTGGTCACAGTTATAAATTTGCCTGTCAATATATTACTATTTATTTTGTTATAAAAGTCTAACTGTAACTTCGAATAATTCCCGGTTCCCTTCTTTCCAGAAAACCCGCCTTGCAGGTGATTCATGAGATCGTTGATTAGTATTGCGTCAAGCCCTTTAGCCTTAAAAATTAATTCAAAATCTTCTAATCGAATTTCTTCTTGATAACTGCCATTGAGTTTATTATCTAATGTTTGAATGGCTTGCAATCCTTGTTTTTGAGTCAGCCAATCCATCCATTGGTGTATTTTCTGAACATCTTTTTTGAATATATTATAACTTGCTAATTGTTGATAATTATTTGTACTCTTGGCTATGTTGTAAGCATCACGCTCTTGCTGACTCCACGGCATGAAATCGGCTTTAAAGAAGCCTCCTGTTGTCGGAATCCTTATTTCTATAGCTGCTTTACCCAGCAATACCTCAAAAGCATCTGCGCTACTACCTGCTTCTATTTTTTTATATGAAGGTGATATTGTTTGATCTTTCGTGATTTGATGTGTTCCTCCGAATCCGCCAGCGGCATAAGCTTTTTCAAGCATACTCACCCACAAAGCACCCTGATTGTATAGCAATTTACCTTGAACGTCTTTGGCAACTGATTTATCTACTTTTATATATCTTGGGGTAAATTTCACTTTTAAGGGGTCTGATTTATCCGTATCATATAGCCGAACGCTGACCGTATCCCCATAGTCACGAAACATTGTCAAGATGTATTGAGGATCAGTTTTTGCTATGCTTGCAATCGCTGCCATCAAATAACAATCTCCAATATTGCCTTGTCTGACATCATCAGGTGATGGCAGTCTCGGTTTTCCACTCTGGTCAGTGGGGAAAAGCGGTTCATTTGTTTTCTTAAACCCAGGTTCAAGTAAAGTAGTATCCGTCTCTGCTACCCAGTAATTATAAAACTCATCAGGTGAGAAAACATAACCTTTTTTACCTTCAATTACGGCTTCAAGTAATATGTCAACTACTTGGTCTATGTCACTCGAAAAGTCTTCGTCTTTATCAATCGAATGTGGTATGTCTTTACCACAAAATCTGTGAGCCTTCTGAAACTCCCAGGAGGTAGTATTGGCCGGAATGAGTAGTTTTTTCCCCTTATGTTTGTCTAAGATATCCGGATCGGCAACTTTTGGGTCTTCACTAGCCAAATCAAAGTTCAGATCGCCAAAAAAAGTATCTTCTTCGTCTGGTGTTCTCTGCATTAAACCAGAGTTAGCTTGCACTGCACTGCCACTACCATTCTGTTGCACCACATGGGTTAACTCATGTGCCAACAACTCCTGTCCGCCTCGGCTATTAGGGTTATACTCCCCTTGGCGAAAGAACACATTTTGTCCTGTAGTAAAAGCTTTGGCCTGAATAGAACGATTTAAGGAATCTGATTGAGTATCTGTATGCACCTTGACTCTACTAAAATCTGCCCCAAACGTTTGTTCCATTGGTTGGCGAATATTTTTTGCTAACGGCTGTCCTCCAGAACGTGCTTTTTGTATTGATACTTCTAAATCTGGTGCGGTAGTTATCCCACCACCAGACACACTACATTGTAGTAGACGTTTGTTTTGCAATACTAAGTTTGTCCTCTTGTGTTGTTCAAGAGTAGTTGTGTCAGCAGATAAAGATTGTTGTTGAATTTGGCTTTGTGGTTGATGAATTCTTTGCACTACTTGGCGTGCTGTCTCGTCTGCTTCTTTTTCGTACTTATCCCCCGGTTCCCCAATCATCAGCTTTGCCTGAACTAGTTGGTTTGGCAGATTTGTTTTTTTTGGTTCTATCCTGAAATTAAGAATTTCTAGCAAGTTGGTCTTTGTTTGAATTCGTGCTTGAGTTGCTTGCCCTTGCTGATGAGGAGCTAGTTTTTTGTGCTGCGTAATCGGTGTAAAGGGTCTTGGCTCAAATTGGGATGTTGTTTGAATTTTAGGTTTGCTAGTAGCAGTTTTTGCGATTCTTTGGAATGTCATCGGATTGTACCTAAAACTAAGCGTCTAGCTGATATCAAACAATAATATCATTAGTTGTCAAATTTATTTGCTCCCCTATTACTCCCTATACTTAACACCTCACCAAGTCAGAAAATTTGTCCTATAAATGCACCTTTCCAGTGAATAAAATTGAAATTTTAGGCAATACTGTTCTTCAATAATAAATTAGGAAAGCTGTTCAAGAATACGACCAAAAAAAGTAAGTATCCTTTGAAGATTTAATCGTTTTAAGGACTAGAATTACAGTTTTTATATTAACAACGGTTACATCATATCTGGTGCATTTATTCTCAACGACCGACCTGATGATTTCGATAAACTCTGTCAGCAGCATTATTCTTTCTGCATAAAGCTGGTCTTCTAACAAAAAGTTTTTCACGGGCATAATGTTGTAAATAAACTTTAGTATAAATGTACCATTTGTTTGAAACTCACGTAGGATTGCTATATCTCCTCTAATAAAATTTTGTACCGATATTAAGACTGATAGATAACATGCTTGATATGACTTGATTATCAAAGGAATTTATTAAATATCTAACACTAATTTTGCACTTCCAGGTTGAGAAATACAAATCAATACCGAACCCTTATCAATTTTTACAGTTGGTTCTTCTTGGTAAGCAACTACACCTTCTTTGATTTTACACATACAAGTACCACAAACACCTACACGACAACTAAAAGGTGGATTAATATCATTGGCTTCGGCAAATTCTAGGATAGTGCCATCACTAGGTTGCCATGTCAAAGTTTTGCCAGATTTTGCAAAGACAATTTCTGTAAATCTCTCATCTCCAGTTGCCGTTTGAATTAGTTTCTCAGACAGACTTTTCATCGGTTTGCCGAAAGATTCAAAGAATACTCTACTATCAGGTACTCCCGATTCCCTCAACCCTTGCATTATGGACTGCATAAAAGATGGAGAACCGCACAAAAAATACTCAGCTTCTTGTCGTACTAACTCTTGAATAAGAGCAGCATCAACATAACCAACACTGTGGTATTTACCTCTATCTTCAGATGTAGGACGACTATAGCGAAAATGCACATTCAGATTATGATTTTGTCGAGAAATTTCCCTCAATTCATCCCGAAAAGCATGGAATTTACCGTCTCTAGCACCATGTAGAAACCAAATAGGACGAGTAGGATTAAGAAAACTACAAGCTTTCGCCATACTAATCATCGGTGTAATTCCCACACCATTGCTAATCAATACTGCGGGGATAGATTTTGGCACATCTAAAACAAATTTACCGTTTGGTGGTTTTGCTAGAATTACTGAACCTTCCTGAATGCGATCGTGCATAAAATTAGATGCTATACCGGGCATAACATCTAATCCATTAGGTGCAGGTTCCCGCTTAATTGAGAGGCGATAGTATTCACAGTTTTCAGGATAATCTGAAAGCGAGTAAGTACGAATTACAGGCTTATCCTGTCCATAAATATCAAGTTTGATGGTTAAAAATTGACCTGGTTGAAAGTTGGGAATTTCCCCTTTATCTTCAGGTTGTAAATAAAAAGAGGTAATTTCTTCGCTCTCCTTCACCTTACGAACAACAACAAAATTTCGCCAATCTTGCCAAACATGACTATCTGATGCTTTGAGGTCTGGAGTAGATTTGTTTCCACTTGCTTTGTTTGTATAAATTAAGCCAAATACTGCACCACTAGCTACTCCAAACAGTGAGGAATAGACACCAAATTGATAGGCAGATTTAGCTTTGGCATTGGTTACTCCAATTACAACAGCAGCAGATAAGGTAATTATCGAACCAACTGTAGCTGCTGCGGCTATACTTCTGACTAATGGATTCTTAATTCTTTTTAGGCTTTCTAGCATCGTTGTCTCCTGTCTAATACTTTTAGTGATGTTGGACTATATCTGCGATGATTCAGCAGGTGGAGGAATAATTTCAAGACCATACCTCAGAGCCACAGCCAAAACTTTTTCGATGTCTGCAAAACTGACGGTAGGTGATGAAATTCTCTCTGAAACTGGCGCACCCACTTCCAATACTTCTCGGTTAAGCATTTTTAATTCGGAATCGGGTTTGGGGTAAAGGGTAAAGGGTAAGGGTTAAAGGTTTTTTTCCCCTTAACCGAGAATTATTGCACCCACTTCTATGAACGTATTGATTCTGACTCCTGAATTCTTCTTCAATGATTTTCCCGGTTTTCCAGGGTGCTAGAACTCCGATTCAGTATTCAGACTTATGACGAAAAAGCTCAGTTTCTTTGGGTTGAAACAAGGAAAATTTGGTTTTAAAAGGCGTCAAAATTGCATATCTCAGTCTCGTTTTTTATTACTGAGTTGGTGTTCTAGGCGATCGCGTTCTGCAACCTGCTCAACGATAAATTTAGCAACGTGTTCACTCTGGCGACCTTGACGAGAAGTATCAAGGATAACTGGAATAAATAAAGATCAATATGACATAGTTTTTCTCCCTAGTGTTCTTGATAATTCCAAAGTAGTCCACCATCCACAAATAAAGTGCTACCTGTAATGTAGTTAGCATCATTAGAAGCCAGAAATGCGACTAAAGAAGCAACATCTTGTGGTTGACCCAAGCGACCAAGCGGAATATTTTTTAATTTGATTTTTAAATTTTTGGTTAATATTTACTAACTCAAACTAGCAGCACCAAAAGTAGCATTAAACTTGCGGCACCAGATAGCGATGGATTTGTAGTCTCCTAAATTGATGTTTTGAGGAATAGAATATATTTGAGCGCCACTATATTTTTGTAACGGAGCTAGGATAAAATAATCTCCGTTTTTTAAAGGATATGATGGTGGCTTAGTTGAATTAATCACGTTATCAGAACGATGCAAAATTACTACTAAATCTGGCCCTGATTCAGAAGTATTAAATGACTCATCAAGCTCTAGAAATGATTTGCCGTCTTTAATAGTAATACTAACTTTCCCTTGAGTTTTTTGTTCTCCAGAAACAAATGTACCTGACTTCATAGCAGTTGAATTTGGAGATGGCGCTGAGTTGGCTAACGGTTTCGCCTGAGTTGAAGACACGGGAACAGACGCATTCACAGCTATAGGACTTTTATTAGCCTGGTTCTTTGATACTTCAGTGACGCAGCCAAATATGACAAGAGAAGATAAGCCCACTATTAATAAATGTTTTAATTTCATAATTTCAATTCCTCAATCCCTTAATCAGCAATATAGCTCTTGACTTAAACTTTAAACTGATTATTGCTTGAATAATTTATCTAAGAATTATGAATAGATAAAGATTGATATCTAAAAAACTGATATTTCCCTTAGAAACTTCTTACAGATTTCTCAGCAAAATTTAAATTTTTAGGTTACGGGTGATTAAATGTAAAAAAAGATACGGTAAATTGTCAATGGCTAGCCTGATGTTTGCTTGCTATTTGTTGTATAAATTTGCATGTATTTAAGTAAAATTTCATATTTTTTCTGCATAATTAGCACATTTATCTAGTAAAATTTCCCCATCAAAATTATTAGGATATCCAGAGTTAACACCTGGAAAATCCAATATTTAATATTTTGATTTTTTAACTTATTTTGCCAAACCATGCAACAAGCATCCATGAGCAAAGCCGATGATGAAGAAATGTTGTTGCAACAGCCTTGGCAGCGCGAGCGGCAGATAATAGCACGTTTGTCCTCTTTGAACTATCGCACTGGTGAGATAGGTAGCTATTTACACAATATTGCCTGTGGAGTCAGCGAACTGATTGCAGTTGATTGGACGGTTGTTACCTTTTGCCAAGAGGGGTTTGAAACTATTCTAGCGAGTAGTCTGGAAATGTCCGAAGATACACCTCGTGTTTATGCACTGCATGGTAGATTGATTGGTACAGTTATGCAAATTGGGCGCACATTAGCTGTTGAGGATGCTGTGGCTAATCCAGAATATGGTAAACCTGCGTCAGGTTATCGAGCATATTTAGGGATACCTTTGCAAACTACTGAAGGTCAAGTCTTCGGTACTGTTTGCTCTTTTCATCGGCAAGCGAGGGAATTTACCAAAGAAGAAATCCAAATTGTGGAATTGTTCGCCGAACGTGCTGCTACTGCCATCGACCATTACCATCTTTACCAGCAGCAGTGCCAATTTAATCATATCCTGGAAACTGAGGTAGAAAAACGCACCGCAGAACTACAAGCAGCCCAAGCCAAGCTTTTAGAACAGGAACGGCTGGCAGCTATTGGTGAATTTGCGGCGATGATTGTGCATGAAATTCGCAATCCACTAACAACAATGATTATGGGATTGAAGTATTTTAAGAAAACTGTTCTGACTGAAGCGGGTCTTGAGCGATTATCGCTGGCACTTAGTGAGGCTAGTCGGCTAGAAAATCTGCTGAGTGAAATTTTACTTTATGCCAAACCCCAAGTATTGCAACTGTGTGAATTGGATGTGAATGAATTTATTTGTGAGTTACTGATGCCAATGTGTGAGATGCCAGAAGCGCTCTCACGGCAAATCGAATTTATCCCGGCGTTACCTACAGTCAAAATCTTAGGAGATAAAGATAAGCTAAAACAAGTGTTTATTAATATTGTTCGCAATGCTTGTGAAGCAGTCTCAGCCGGAGATGCGATTAAATGGGAAGTGGATCGTTCGTCTCCTGATAAAATCTGCATTAATGTCTGCAATGGTGGTGAGCCAATTCCTTCAGAGGTTTTGTCAAAGCTAACGCAGCCGTTCTTTTCCACAAAACCAAGCGGTACTGGGTTGGGGCTTGCCATTAGCAAACGTATCATCAATGCTCATGGTGGAGAATTATCTATTGAATCTGACACCGTGACAGGTACTAAAGTCAGCGTTCAATTACCTCTGGTTGTTCTTGGGAGCCTTTAAACGGATGGTATTTTTGACGGCTGGAGGAATGAAGACACAATTTAAAGAGTTTACAATCTTGTGTAAGTTGCGATCGCATCATACCATTTCACGAAATTATTGATAAAAATCACTATTCTTGCAGGGCGAGCAAGAATCTGTATCAATCTTAAAATGAAACGGTATTACTATAGAACATAGACTTATTCCTTCCCATTCGCTCCCTCATGGTTTGTTTGCAAAAAAGGTGACAGTTCTTTATTTAACTTACCTGCGCGGACAAACTCAGCATAAGTATCAGCTTCAATTGCCAGCAGTTCCCCTCGCAGTTCTTCGGTTGAAAATTCTTGCAAATTTGGGTATTCATCAAGTAACTTGTCAATTTATTCTTGCAAACAGGTAATTTCACTTGCAAGCAGCCTCTTCTGGTAGCGATAAAACTCTGGCTCAATTCCCGGACGGTTTTGTGCTGTTTCTAAATATTCCAGCGCCCGTTGGAGAGCAACTTGACGGGCAATTGCTTCGGTGTATTTTTGACGTAGCGGTTGCGAACCTAAAAGTTGGAATTTTTCTAATAATGGTTGGATAGTTAAGCCTTGTACTAACAGAGTAAATAAAACTACTCCAAATACAGTGGCAATAATTTCTTCCCTTTGGGGGAGTATGGCTGGTACACTCAAAGCCAGGGCAATGGAGACAGAGCCGCGTAGCCCACCCCACGTCAATACAGTTTGTTCAGATAAAGGAATTTCGGATTTAGATAACCAGTTGCTAAGACTACTTAAAGCATAAATAGATACTGCCCGTGCCACAATCATCGCCACAATTGTGACTGCAATACTTTTTAGGTTATCTCCTAAAACAGCAAAGCGAATTTGATCGCCAATTAAGAGAAAAACAATTGAATTTACAAAAAAAGCGAGAAATTCCCAAAATTCAGTCACAATAATCCGCGTGCGCGGGTTCATGCCGATGCGCGAGCCAAAGTTGCCTAAAATTAAAGCTGTGGTAACGACTCCAATCACTCCAGAACCACCTAAATATTCTGTTATTAGGTAAGTGCTGTAGGCAGAAACCAGGGTAAGGGATTGTTCTACTAATGGTAAGTCGAAACGTTGGGTTAGATAGGAAATACCAAACCCAATTAGTCCTCCAACGCTGATACCAATGCCTACTACTTGAAAAAATTCTAATAAAGCAGACTGTAAATCAAGTTTGGCAGTACCTAACGGCAAAGCAACTAATAAGCCAAAAGCCACAACGGCCATACCATCATTAAATAAACTTTCTCCTTCCATTAGTGTTCTTAGACGTTTGCTTGCTCCTAGTTCCCGAAATAGAGCCGTTACCGAAACCGGATCGGTTGCTGATAGACTAGCTCCAACTAATAGAGCAATGCTAAGTTCAATTCCAGCGAATTGATGAAGACCGATTGCTACTCCGGCAATAGAAATTATTACCCCTACTACTGCATACAGACAAATAGGTAACAAATCCCGCTTTAAGAGCTGATTCGTAAAGAAAATCTAAAGAGAACAGAGCCTCAGTATATTCAGGTTATAGGCTAAATTAATAACATTAATGTTGTTGTCGATGAGCCGTCTACCAGTAATTGAAAATCCGCAGCGCAAACCCTATCCAAGTGATTTAAGTGATAGCGAATGGTTAATTATCAAGCCTCTTCTGCCAAACCCTAAAGGATTTGGGCATCCTATAGAAGTAGATTTGCGAGAAATTCTCAATGCAATTTTCTACGTGCAACGCACTGGCTGTCAGTGGGAGATGTTACCTCATGACCTTCCTCCTTACACAACAGTGTACGGCTACTTTCAAAAATGGCAACGCAAAGGCATCTGGCAGAAAATCCACGATCAAGTACGTCATCAACTGCGACAAGATTTAGGAAAAGATGAAGATTCTACCGTGGCGATCGCAGATTCTCAGTCAGTGAAGACAACGGAAAAAAAGGGGAGGTCTACGGCTTTGACGGTGGTAAGAAGGTTAAAGGGCGTAAGCGGCATATCGTTGTAGATTCCCAAGGATTGTTAATTGGCGTTTTAGTGACTCAAGCCAATGCCTCGGAACGTTTAGGTGCTGTAGTGGTGCTGCATGAAGCAGCTCAGGAATTGTCTAAATTGGAAGTTGTTTGGGTCGATCAGGGCTATTCGGGCGAGAACTTTGCTCAACCTGTCAAGCAAGTTTGTGGAGAGCAGGTTCGAGTTGAGGTGATTCAAAGAAACTCGAAAACATTTGAGCGATTGCCGAAACGATGGATTGTGGAACGGACATTTGGGTGGCTCAATCGATTTCGGCGTTTGAGTAAAGATTATGAGTTGTACAGTGAGTTAAGTGAAGCAATGATTTATGGCTCATTGATTCGTCTGATGATAAGGCGAATGGCTTCTTAAGCTTTTGTTTACGAATCAGCTCTTAAAGTCTTATACCAATTTAACGTGAAGTTGCACATATCTTGATCCCCCTAAATCCCCCTTTTTAAGGGGGACTTTAATAGATGTTTTTCTGGTTCCCCCCTTCTTAAGGGGGGCTAGGGGGGATCGAATTATATGCAGCTTCATAAAAAATTGGTATTAGTACATAGACTTGATTTTCGATAAAGACATTTACTATCAATGGAAGCAAAAACTTCTTTTTTTGCTTTTTTTGTTTTAGATAGGTAATGCTATTCACAAATTCATCAATCGTTGACGAAGCACAGAAGCAACAGTTTCCTCATTTGTATTCGATTTGAAAATTAAACTACAAAAACTTTCTCGTTCGATTATCATCACTTCCACTTCAGTAAGTCCAGCTTGAACTGTAAAGGGATAATTTTCTCCATTAAGCAATTGTGCATTACCAAAGTATTCCCCTGGTTGGAGAGTACACGACGTGAATTCATCATGGCAATCGCCCACCAATGCTTCAACTTCTCCTTCTAATATCAGGTAGAATTTATCAGCGACTTCACCTTTTTGAACGATGATAGAATTGGCTCCATATCTAACTACCTTTGCTTGCGCGGCAACTGCTACAATCTCGGATGGATCAACATTAGGTAATGCATTTGAGAGATGACTTGTCATCACACGTTGATGCAAATGATGCACAATGTCAGCCTTCGTTAATTCAGAGTTCCCAAGGAAAAGTCGGAAAAGTTCTTCCTCAATCACCATCACTTTAACTTCTGAATTTCTAGCAACGCGTACTGTTGCTGTCCGTTTACCATCCCGAAGCAAACCGACTTCGCCAAAATAATCCCCACGACTGAGATGATTTAAAAGACGAGGGGGTTCATTAGGAAATTCTTGGAGAATTTCGACTTCACCTTCTAGAAGAATATAAAATTTAGTGGCTGGCTCACCTTGGCGAACAATTACTTCCTCTGATTGGTAAGTTAAAACGATTGGTTTAGTGGCTACTTTTTCTAGCAAGGCTTCATCAAAACCAGGTAAAACCAGCGAAAGTTCTTGATTTAAAGCTAAACCCAATTTGCCATCTTCAACATTAACAATCCGATCTGCCAAATCAAGTATGCGATTATCATGAGTAACCATAAGAACAGCACTATTGTGTTCTTTGGCTAAACGATGCATTAAGGCTACTACATTGCGTCCTGCTGTTTTATCTAGAGATGCTGTGGGCTCATCGGCGAGTACCAACTTGGGTTGAGTTACCAAAGCACTCGCTATAGCCACTCGTTGCTTCTGTCCCCCAGAAAGATTTCCTGGATAAGCATTGAGCTTATCAGCTAATCCAACAGCGTCTAGTATCGCGGCTGTTTTTGCACGGGCTTCTTTAGGTGAGAAATTTGGTTGCAATTCCAATGACATCTGAATATTCTGCTGAACTGTTAAGAAATCCAACAAATTACTTGATTGGGTAATATAACCAAAATTTCGACGCATTTGGACTAATTGCTGTCTGTTAGAACCATTGAGTTCTTGTCCCAAAATCTTGAGACTTCCTTTTTTAACAGAACGTAAGCAACCAATTAAACTCAGCAATGTGCTTTTTCCTGAACCTGAAGGTCCGGTCAAAATCACGAATTCTTTGGCTTTAACTTCTAGATTAATATCAGATAAAACTTGCTTTTGGAGTTCGCCTTCTCCAAAGAAGTAATTGAGATTTTCGATGGAAACGATCGTTTTGTCATTTGTCATTTGGCAGCAGCTATTAATTATTCTTCTTTCCCAAGTTCCCAGTTCAAAATAAGTCTGCTGGATTAGCATCTTTCAGCTTATTCATACTAATAGTGCCGGATGTAAAGCACATAATAATTGTTAATAAAAGTACCAATGATGCTCGTGGCAATGTCATGTGCATAGGCAAAGCGGTTGCATCTTTGACAATTTCGTACAATCCTAGAGAAACTATCAGTCCAGGAATGTAACCTAATACTGCTAAGATAAGCGCTTCCTGAAACAAAACGTTTAAAAAATAACGATGTTTGTAGCCTCTGGCTTTGAGAACTGCGTAATCTGGTAAATGATCGGAGACTTCGCCATATAGAATTTGATAAACAATAATTACTCCTACTAAAAAACCAACGAGAACTCCTGTACTAAATACAAATCCAATGGGAGCGCTAGTAGCCCAATAGTGTTTTTCATAATCAATAAATTCTTGACGTGTCATTACTTGAACACTAGCAGGAAGTTGAGTGCTGATTTTTTTGGCGATCGCCTTGCGATTTACACCAGGTTTAAGCTTGATCAATCCAATGTTAATATTGTTTGCAGAACGTATCGGTAACAAATAAGTAAAAGTTGTACTGCTGGTAATCACATTACCATCATCGGCAAAGGAAGCACCAGCAAAATTGACTAAACCGCTAATCCAAACTTTAAGATCGCCAATTTCTGCTGCAACTGATTTTCCTGACTCCAAATCGTTTAAGATATTGCCATATTCTTTTAAGTTAGAGTTGCGATCGAATAAAATCACACCCCTAGTTCTCAATAAATGAGCAACTCGATCGAAATTGGGAATTTCAAATGGACAATTATCTGGGTTGATGCCTAAGATAATAATTCCTTTACCTGCACTGACATTGCCATACTTAAAAGAATGCTGTCCGTGATACACATAGTTAACAGAGTCAACTTCGCTGAAATTAAGTGTGCGATACAAATATTGTCGAGGAAATTCTCTGGTGTTAGCCAAAGTCTTCATTTCCGGATTAATTAAAATCAAATCACCTACCAGCCGACTGTGTAAGGCTGTTTGGCTGTCGTAGAGGGAGTCTAAAAAAGCCAATTGCATAAATATCAAAATTACTGCAAAAGCAATTCCGACAATCGCTACCAACAGCCGCAGCTTATAGCGAGTCAGTTGCAACCAAGCTAAGGGGATTCTGCCAAAAGAATTCATGTATAATCTTTAAATTACAATTGATTAGATTTATTTGCCAAATCCGAACTTTATCTAGTTTGCAATGATGAAGTGATGGCTTGCCGACAGTATTTTCCTCATCAGAGTTATTAAAAATGCTACTTGCTTCCTAGGAAGTCAAGTCATGACTGGACTTAGCAGCTTAGTTTATTTAAATTTTATATTTGTACACACAAGCACTTTCGTTCACAACACAAGTCCTTTCGTTCACAACGCAAGTCCTTTCGTTCACAACGCAAGTCCTTTTGTTCACAACGCAAGTCCTTTCGTTCACAACACAAGTCCTTTCGTTCACAACACAAGTCCTTTCGTTCACAACGCAAGTCCTTTCGTTCACAACGCAAGTCCTTTCGTTCACAACGCAAGTTTTTTTTGAGCTTTTGAGGGAATGAAACAGCTTTTCTTTTCAAAAGGGGCTGGGGGGATTAAAAGCAAAAGTCTGTGGAGCCACTCTAAAAGACTTGTGTGTAGACGGTAGCCTTAGAGGATGTTTGAAAAGTTCTCTTATCTGTAACAAAACGTTCTAGATCCCCCTAAATCCCCCTTGAAAAGGGGGACTTTGATTGCAGTTCCCCCCTTTTTAAAGCTACGGTGTACACACAAGTTATCGAATCACTACCAGTCCTTGAATTACCCCACCCTAACCCTCCCCGTATGTATTGGGGAGGGAACTAAATTTTTCTTTTTCCCCCAATACATCGGGGGGATTAAGGGGGGTAATTCGACTTGTGTATACACCGTAGCCTTTTTAAGGGGGGTTAGGGGGAATCTAAACGTGTCCAAAATTACAGCAAAACACTTTTCAAACAACCTCTTAGTAAGGGGAGGTTGAGAAGTGTGAAAAGAATGTGCAACTTCATAAACAATTGGTATTACCACCAACGGATTTGCAAATATCTACCCTACTCTGTCTTTCAACTCAGCCTCAGTTTGCCAATTTACAGGTTTATAAGTCCTAAAAATAGGATAGGTTTTATGTATAAGCAAAAGCAATTTTACCATATGCTAATTTTTTCACTAGGGTCATCTCTCCGGTTTTGATATCCACGGTAAATAGAGAATTCATTGGCTGATGATTTAAATTAGCAACTGCATATAATTTTCCTAATGGAGAAAAAGCTAAACTGAGCAAATCACTTGCTAAAGCTTTATTTTCAAAATGCAACTCTGATAACTTA
The DNA here is from genome assembly GCF_043099735.1 of Nostoc sp. C117. Classification (NCBI taxonomy): domain Bacteria; kingdom Bacillati; phylum Cyanobacteriota; class Cyanophyceae; order Nostocales; family Nostocaceae; genus Nostoc; species Nostoc sp. C117. Next base: position 3,436,760 of record NZ_CP170991.1, on the reverse strand, counting down.
ATAATTAGTGGTTTGCCAGTGATCCCTGAATTATTCTCCATATCTAACTGCACTAAATGCACACCCATTGGTATACCCATGCTTGTAGCATAAATTTTTCTGTTAACCGGGGATTGAGTGAGATTACTATAGCGTCGATCTGGTTGCAGATCGGGTAAAACTAGTTCATCATAAGTTACTTTACCCGTCTTATAGTCAATAGTTACTAACTCAAAGGGTGGAATACCTGAATTGAGACTAACTATACCCAGAAGCTTGCCATCTTTAATTTCGATCAGACTTTCTAAAGTACTATTCTCCTGTTTAAATCCCGAAACTTTTAGAGCTTTGTGAGTTCCAGAAGACTTTTTACTATTAATAAATATGAGACGAGTAAAATTGCCATTTTGCATGTGTGCTGTACACGCAATAATAAACATCCCGTTGGATAAAGGAGCGAAACTCGTTATCCTCTCGTGAGGTTTTGTATGGAAGGCTTTAGGTACATGTTTGGTATGTGTATTTTGATTCTCAACAATGTTAGCGGAGATTGTCGAGTGCGATAACTGTTTACCAGTTTGTATCTCTAAAGACACTAGAGATATTTCAGGGGTCGTGTGGGTTATATTTTTCACCTCTGAACTATGCAATAGTCTAGCTACTGGATGAGAAATATTTATTGCGGTTTCACTAGCTACACTTTCACTAAGTACATTTAGGTTATTGCTGGTCGCAAAGTGTACTCCATAAATTATGGAAGACTTATGCACAGTAGTTTCTTGGAGATTGGGATTCATATTCAACATATTGGACTAATATTTGATTGGAAGAAAATATACATAAATTCCAAAACCCGTTTTATCTTTTATCACGGTTTCATTTGGAATTTATTCAGAAATCAGACAAAAGTTTATATGGGAGCATCTCAGTTTTGCAAATGCACCCTAAATCGACCCCCCTTAGTCCCCCCTTAGTAAGGGGGGAAACAAGATATTTGCTCCCTCTCCTTAGTAAGGAGAGGGTTGGGGTGAGGTTGAAAAAGCTTTCTACAAAAGTGAGATGCTCCCAGTTTATATTTTGTTAGTGTCTGTTATAAAAACTACTTTCAACATTTGCTTAATAATAATCACTAACAAATCTTTGAGACGACCTGTAATAAATAACCCAGTTTCATCGTCGCAAAAACAGCCCCTCTGCCGTATCAGCCAGATCAGCGCCAAATGTTTTCTGAGTCTGATGGCATTAGCGGTATCCAGACTCCTTGGAGTAACAGACCAAAGGATACACCATTTAACAATTCAAAATTCAACAAGAAATACTTAAAGGCTGGGTGTAGGGTGTAGAGAACTGATATTGTCTTACTACAACCCTACACCTCTTTGGTATAACTAACGTGGAGTAGGTGTTGGTAAAGGATTTGAAGGTTTGAATGACTGAGGAATTGCCCCATTCCAGACTTGATTAAATTGATCTGGTGTGAACGACTGTAAAATACTGAGCTTTAAAGACTCTTGACTAATGAACTGGGCGTAGGATGGCTGTAAATAAGATTGGTATTCAGGGCGATTGAGGAGATGAGTTTCCAAAAAAGCTACGCTTAAGGCATCGAGATAAGAATAAACAGGAGCAGGATTGGGGCCTAGTAAGGCAGATGGTACAGGTAAAACATTATTTTCAGGGGTAGGTTCGGCGATCGCCGAAAAGTGAGTAGCATTTTCGATCAAAGCAAGGTACTTATTGGAGTTAGAAAGCCAGGTAAAGGGTCGAATCTGCTCAAATACGGGTGGGGCGAAAATATCTTGACTACCAGCTACCAGCATGACGGGAATTTTAATTTGACTCACGCCACCCTCCCCTAAAACTGAGCTGTCAATGGGATTAATCGCCATAATGGCCTTAATGCGATCGTCTTTGAGTTCGTAATTTCTTGGCGATAACTCAGTTGCTTGACATTGCAACAACAGCGATAAATTAAAGTATGAATTGTTGGGATTGCAGTCTTGGTAGAGTTGCTTAAAGTTAATATTTGCTCCTGCTAAAGTCAAAACAGTGTAACCACCAAAAGACTGACCGATCGCCCCAATTTGCTGAAAATTGAGTTTTCCTTGGAGGGAAGGATCGGATTTGTCTAAACGCTCCAGTTGATCGAGCAAAAACTTGATATCCAAAGGTCGGTTGATAAATTCCGCTGGTTCTGGCGGCTTTGCCAATCCTGCAAAGTATAACTGAAAGCGTTCGGCATTACTACCAGGATGTTCCAGCACTGCAACAGCAAAACCATAGGATGCTAGATGGTGAGCTAGATAAGCAAAAGTAGACCGATCTGATGCCAGACCATGAGAAATTACAATCAGCGGAAACGGGGGTTTTTTTGTGTTTTCTGAACCTACTTCCGGTAAATAGATATCTACTGGGAGACGGCGATTGCGAGAAGTATCATTTAGTTCCAGGCTTTTTTTCTGCCAACGAAATTTTCCTGGCGATCGCAAATCTGGTTGTTTTGAGAAATCAAAAGTGGAATTGGCTGCTTGGGCAGTTGCTTCTTGTTGCAGAAAAGCCACAACTTCATCCTTTTTTTTGAACAATTGTGACAAGTCATCAACTATCCTGAGCCCCTCTGTATAATTTAGCCTGATAGTCTGGCTGGGAAATCTCCGCAGCAAATTGATCACTGTTAAACCTTCGCGATCGGCAGCAGCCAAAATTAAAGAGGCACGTATGGCATAAAAACCGTTTTGTCGAGACTCAGTGAGCAGTAAATCTCCTAGCCGTTGCACCACCTGCTCCCCTATAGGTGAGTAAGTAACCTGAGATACCACAGTAGGACTAACATTGAACCGCTGCTGGAGTAGATCCCGCAGTTGGGCGAGTTGTTCGGGAGTGGCGCGACTAGCATAAAAAGAAAAGTCTTCATCGATTTTGCCCTCTTTAGCAAAAGTTTCTAGCGAATTCACAGACAAAGAGAATTCGCCGAAGGGAGGGTAAAAAAAGCTAATGCGCTCAGCCCCTAATCCAGGAGTAGCGGTCAAAAACGCAGATAGAAAACCTAAACCCAGGTATTTCAAAAATTTTTTCATCAGAAAAACCTACTGTCTAATGCTGCTTAAACAAGTTCGTAGTCAGGACTTTAGTCTTTATTTTCTAAGCCCTAAAGTCCTGACTACAAAGCCTCAAAACTAGCTTGACAAAGTACTAGTAGGGTCAGTTGTATGTCCCTATAGTCATTTGTATTGCTTAAGGTGGTTGATTTGATCCAGCGATCGCCAACAAAGTAGGGTCAGTTATATGTCCCTACGGTCATTTGTATTCTAGCCAGTTAAAATTGCTGTAAATAGCAAATTTTTCACCTAAACAGTATCAGTAGCGCGATAATAGATATAGAGATCAAAATATTTTATATGTCTGTAACTACCTGTTCTTGTTGTGTTGTTGTCCTCAATCAACAACAGGAGCAAAATCTCTCCCACCAAAATCAGTGTCAGGATGTGCCAGTTAACCACAGCAAGAATAGTGGGGAAAATTCCACTGTGGTTGAAAATGGTCGCGTTGTCGTGAAACCCTCACAACCACGAATTAATCAAACTTCTGAGTAAATTTGAGCCATTTAACCTATTTACTCTAAAGGTAAAACGTCGTGGAAACGATTGTAGTCGATGTAACGATGTCCATCAGCTGTGTGATGGAAAATATCGACAAATCGATTGTTCCACAAAATCTCATTGGCACCATAGCTATGACGAGCATGGACTACCTGTGCAACCGTTTCATCAATGCCACTCAAAGAGATGATCAGCATCGAATTTGTCTCGATGAGCGATTCCGGTGTCATTCCATATAAAGGACTAAACTCATCAATCACATGTACCACTGACCAGCTTAACGAGAAGTTAGGTGTTTGGTTCCTCAGCAGTTGGAGATCGTAGATTCGACGCATAAACTGCCCTTCTGCCGTTATTTCATCACGCATCAAATATACTCGCATCTGCGCTTCTAAAATCGTGTTGCGGCGCTGATTAGCGGTGCGAAACATCAAAGTAGGTTTGGCGTCATGAGGTGTAATTACTGCTACACGACTAAACATTACACGGGCAGTTGGTCGAGAGAATCGGGCAAATGCTAGTCCAGTCATCACCGCAATTCCCACCAAACCGATCATCGCTTCAATGGTGACAATAATGTTGGCATAAGTTGTTTTCGGATACATCGCACCGTAGCCGATGGATGCTAGAGTTTGGACGCTAAAGAAAAAGAGATCTAAAAAAGAGCCAGGTCGGGCGTTAGCAATACAATCTCCTCCTAGCGAGTAAGCTAGGGCGAACAGAGCATTAGTAGTTATATAGAAAACACAAATCAGAGGAATAAAGCCAGTCCAGGGAATCGTCAGTAGCAGATGGTAGGGATCGCGCCAGTAGGAATACCATGCACCCATACCCATCACCTCAAATTTTCCATCTCGAACTTGAATGTAAATACGTGGGCTCAAACGCTGTTGTTGCTTCCGTGAAAGTCGTTTCAGTCGAAATCTCATCGGGGGTAGCCAAAAGAACGACAAGTAGTTAATATAACTAGGGTTGAAAAGTCGCTGTTTTCAGTTACAGTGCAGTTGCAAAGTAACAACCAGGTTGTGATGAATCGAAATTTCTGGATTACGGCTTTAATTGCTTTTATTAATTCCCTGAGTTTTACAGTTTTAATTCCCATTATCTACCTTTATGGCAAACAATTTGGTCTTAGCGATTTTCAGACGAGTTTGTTATTTTCGATTTACTCCATAGCTCAGTTTTTTGCGACTCCAGTGATTGGGAAACTCTCCGATCGCTTTGGACGCAAACCTCTATTGATCGTTAGTTTAGCCGGAACTGCGATCGCTAACTCGATCGCTGGAACAGCAACAACAGCAGGTATTCTCTTTCTAGCTCGCCTCTTAGATGGAATCACAGGCGGAAATGCTTCCGTAGCTCAGGCAATTATTTCAGATATTACCATTCCCGAAAAGCGTGCCCAGGGCTTTGGAATTTATGGAGCAGCATTAGGGTTAGGCTTTGTACTAGGCCCAGTTACCAGCTTGTTGGCACAGCAGATTTCTTTGGGATTTGGATTTATCGTTTCCGGAGCAGTGGCATTCGTAGCTCTCTTAATTACAATCTTCTTATTACCAGAAACTCTGCCAAACAAAGCTAAAAAAGCACAAAATATCTTTGACTTAGGTTTAGGAAATTTAATTAAAGGTCTGACTATGCCGAAAGTTAATATACTTCTAATTATCAACTTTTTTATTGGCACAACTTTTACTATTTTTACTTATGCCTTTCAGCCCTATTACATCAATGTTTTGGGTCAAAATAGCAAGTCTTTGACGTTGCTATTTTTAGTCTTTGGAGTGTTAGGCGTAATCATGCAAACTTGGGGAGTTTCAATTCTCAGTCGAAAATTTAATGTAGTTAGTATATTATTTTTAGGTTTATTTTTCCGAAGTTTGTCATTTGTATTAATGCCAGTATTTCCTAGTATTGTTTACTTTACGGGAGTTAGTATACTCTTTTCAATCTTCAATTCTTTAGTTCAACCTATGATTAGTACGCTAATTTCTCTCAATACTAAACCAGAGGATCAAGGAACTGCAATGGGATTGAACGCATCTTATTTAAGTATCTCCAATGGTATTGGTCCTGTAATTGCCGGAATGCTAATTCATCAATCTAACCCCAATACCTATGGTTATCCATTATATTTGGCAGGAATATTTACTTTTTTAGTATTGTTTTTGGCAATAGTTACTCGCAAAAGATACATGCCTCAAGTTAATTCGTAATTCGTATTTTCCCAAAATAGCATAATGTTTTTAATTGTAATACCAATTCTTTATAGGGGGATAGAGATATCTGCAACTTCACATTAAATTGGTATAAAAGCTATTCTTTCACTGTATGCTTAACAACAACACACGACAGCGAATAAATCTGTCCCAATACTACTCGGGTTTTGCATTTTTAACTCGGAATTGGGTTTGGGGAAAAGGTTAAAGGGTAAAGGTTAAAGGTTTTTTCTTTTCCCTTTGCCCTTTTCCCCTTAACCGACAAGTATTGAAATCTGTCCTATTGTTGAAGACATACCCCAAAAAAAATAGGGTGTGCAATGCTCACCCTACTAAATTTATCTGCTAGAAACTTATTTTTCAGACTTTGGTTGCTGACCTTTAGAACAACGGTCAAACCATTCTTGGTATTGTTTCTGATGTGATTCATCCTCAACAGCAATCGTTACTTGCACGTGCTTACAGGCGTTATTTTGCTCTAGGGCGATCGCATTTAATAATAAACTAGCAATCTTAGGTGAATTAAATTCACCACTTACTGTTAAAGCGCTGTCGAAATGTTGAAGTTCAACTCTTTTTACTTCAGTCAAATCTAGCCCAGAAATTTCACCTTGACTTAAATCAATTTCTGCAAGTTGTTTGTATTCTGGGCTAACTTGTTCTACAATTAACTTCTCATAACGGACAGGCACTTGTACCATCCGAGTTTCAATTTCCTTGCGAACAATTACTTCACCAATTTTTCGCTTGCTATTTTCAATAACTAATCGTTCTTCTAGTAAACGAATAATCTTTTCTTCACTAACATCTTCTAAATTTTCTGGCTTAATAGAGTTATTTTTGGGTTGACTATCAGCTAGTTTTTTAGTTGAATTTTCTGATAATTCTGAGAGGTTGCGTGAGCGTAGCCCGTCGTAGTCCTCGCCCGGTGTTTCTGTTTCTAAATATTCAGGCATATAATCTATTTCTGATTGTTCCAGGTCTATGAAAACAGATTTAGTCGGGTTGTCGATTTTTTTTATTCTCTGGCTCTGCACTTGAAATAAAGAAGTATGTTTCTCGGCTAACTGCTGACCAGATTCTACAACTTCTTGATGCACTTGGTTAGATATAACTAAGGTTAGCCGATGATTAGGATCGACAATTAAATCCTCAACCTTCCCTACTAGCTCACCTTGACTATCAAACACAACAAAATTATTCACCTTATTTTTCAAATTTGCTAGTAAGGTGTTAGTGCGATTATTCAAGTTTGCTTGCCCAATCTTTTTTGTCATCAGTTGGCTATTCATAATGCAAAATTTATCAACTGCTTTCTATTTATGTTTATTTAAAAATTGCAGTCATAAATCATTCGTCAGAATTTGAGATAGTTGTTATCCCCCTGTAACCCCCCCCAAAAATATAGCGGTTCTCGCCTGACCTCTCTCCAAACCTCTCTCCTTTTAGGCTACGGTGTACACACAAGTCTGAAATACCTGATGAATCTGGGTTTTACCCCGCCCTAACCCTCCCCGTATGTATTGGGGAGGGAACTAGATTTTCCGGTTTCCCCCCTTTACAAGGAGGGATTAAGGGGGGTAATTCGATTTGTGTGTACACCGTAGCTTTTTAGGAGAGAGGCTTTGAATCTTGAAGGGGTTAGGTCTGTATTGGACTCAACCGAGAAGCGCTATATTGGAGTGAATTTTCTGACAAATCATTTCGGATTTATATAAAATAATTCGTAATTCGTATATATAATTACTTGGAAATTTTTACCCAAGGAATTAGAAACTACCAATTTTATAGCTTGGTATGTTATTAAGCCAAAAATTACGAATTACGAATTACGTAGCTAGCTTCTCGCTGGACACGAGTATTACTAATTAGTTAGTTACTTACAGATCTTCAACAGGAAGATTAGGAGCATTCACTTCTAATTCTTCACGACGCAGAGTTTCTTGAGCTTCAACAGTGTCTTGATCTACCACTTTTTTAACTCTTACTTCTTCCCGCAAAAATGCCTCTTTACGAATTTCAGGAGTTTCTTCATGGAGTTCTATGCGAGCAACTTCACCTTCACGGAAGTTTGCTTCGCTTGCAGAAACTGGCGTACCCGCATTGGTAGGTGTTACACGCTCAATCACAACTCGCTCTTTTTCCACTGGAACTGAAACTGTTGCTGTCTCAGTTTCAACACGTTTACCAATTGATACTTCTCCAGTTTTGCGGCGTTGTTTAGTGGCGATTAGTCGTTCTTCATACAATTTTAAAGTTGAATTATCTTGTTCATTTAAGGCGTATAAAGAAGGCTCGTGTTCGTATGTATAGCTATCACGATTGTAAGTAGGAGTAGGATAATTTGTGTCTAATGGTGCTGATGCTTCTACAGGAGGGGTATATTCTCCTGAGCCACGATAAACACCACGAACTCGTTCTTCATAGTCGTAGTCAAGGGATTGACGTTCATTGAACTCAGGTAAATCTTCTGCTTGCTCTCTAGTCAAGCCAACTGTGTAAACGCGACTAGTATTATAGTCAATACGTCCACGACCAATTGGTAGTAATACTTTTTTACCAAAAATCCAGAAGCCTAAGTCAACAACTAGATATCGTAAATGACCTTCTTCATCAACTAAAACATCGCTAACAGTACCAATCTTTTCGTCAGTTCCTTGTGTATAGACCCCTAGTCCCTTAATATCATGACCTTCAAAACTCTCTTGGTAGTTAGGATCAAAATCATCTAATTTGTAAAGAACCATTATATTTAACCTCAAAAATTTTCTTTTCGATCTCGTTATTAATAATTTAGACATTTCTTTAATTGTTTACCTCTTTCTGTCGAAGTAACTTTCTGAAGAGTCAATTATCGAAAGTTATATATAGTTTCTGAATTAAAAAAACAAGAAGACAGGCAGAGATAAAAATTAACTTTGCCTGTTGATAATCAATAGAAATATAACTAAAGTATGAGAACGCCGATTTATAATGAGAAGTCGGCGTTCACGAATGATTGAAGATTGCTATATTCTTTTTCTTTTGTCTTATCTTAGTGATAAATACTTAAAATTGTCATTAAATATTGTGTCAATGTAAATGCATCTACACCCAATTCAGTACGCTCTTGGGCTGCTAAAATACCCGCTTGGGAATGCCACCAAGCAGCAGTTGCAGCAATATCTTCTATAGGAATCTGTTTAGTAGCGGCTTGTGCTAATAATCCACCCAACAATCCTGTTAACACGTCACCGCTACCGCCACGTGCCAAGGCAGGTGTACTTTCTGGAACAATCCAAACTTCATTTTGCGGGTTGGCTACGGCAGTTCTTGCGCCTTTTAACAAAATTATTGCCCCACTTTGGGCTGCTGCTTCTCGTACTGCTTTTATCCGATCGCCTTTGGCATCAGCGATATGGGGAAACAATCGCTGAAATTCACCTGTGTGGGGTGTGAGTAAAGTTACTGCTTGGCGTTTTTGTAAAGTGGGGATGGTTCCCATTTGGGCGAGTATATTTAAACCATCGGCATCGAGAAGCAAAGGTCGATCGCTTTCAATGACCTTTTGGACAATTGGAGTGGCGTCTGTTGTTAAACCGGGACCACAAGCGATCGCATTAAAAGAACTCAGATCGATTTTTGCAGGTAGTTCGAGGTAGGCGATGGCTCCACTTTCCGTCTCTGGACAACCAACAATCAACGCTTCTGGCAAATGTGACACCAAAAGAGATTTCAGCGATTCCGGTACAGCAACAGAAAGCATTCCCACACCACTAGCCCTTGCACCCAAACCAGTTAAAATTGCTCCACCAGCATAGCGCCGCGAACCACAAATCAGCAGTAAATGTCCTTCTTTGTACTTGTGGGTAACTGCTGGACGGGGTAGAGATAAAGTAGAAAGTGCCGTTGCTGGTGTAATGCGTTTAATCCTGGGTGCATTTCCCAGAACAGCTTGCACATCAGCCAAAGGAATATCAAAATCGATTAACTCAGCTTTGCCAACATACTCTAGCGCCCGATCTTGCAAGAAAGCTAACTTCCATAAACCCAGGCAAAATGTATAAGTGGCGCGAATCGCAGTTCCCAAGACTTCGCCCGTGTCAGTGTGCAACCCCGAAGGTAAATCAATACTGAAAATCGGCACAGACAAATCGTTTAGCTGATTAATTGCTGAAGCAATGCGATCGGTAAGGTTTTTTTCTAAACCAAATCCAAACAACCCATCAATCAACAAATCAGAATCTAGTAATTGTTCAATTTCTTGATAAATTGGGATGCCCAAACTCTGGGCATACTGCAAGTGCTGAGAAGTTAATTCTTTGAGCTTAGAGAAAGGAGAATAAATGGAAATTTCATATCCCCGAAAATGTAATTCACGGGCTATGACTAAAGCATCTCCCCCATTATGACCGGGACCGACAAGAATGCCGACACGAGGAAAAGGCGCGGGGAAAGAACTCTCCGCGTCCCCGCGTCTTTTCGCCGTGTCCTTTTCTTTCCCTTGTCTAGGGTGCGAGTAAATATCTTGAATGCGATGGGCAATTAATCCCGCCACCTTTTCCATCAAAGCGACTACAGGCATTCCTGCTGCAAAGAGCCGCGCTTCAATATCGCGCATTTGCTCAGCAGTTACTACCACTTGCGAAATTTGTTCTTGTCTATCTTGCATCACTGCTGAGTGCTGAGTTATGAGTGCTGAGTGAAAAGTTAGGAATTAGGAGTTGTGAGTTTTATATTACTTCAAACTCGCAACTCCAAACTTTTTACTCTTAATTTTTTACTCAGCACTCAGCACAGGCTAAACGCCTCGCTATCCATGTACAGCACTCATTCACTTTCCGTAATAAACTCTAGCATCACCGTATCCTAGATGTCGCAGATATTTATTCCATTCTTCTGCTTGTAATCGGTCAGCGAAAGGCCCGACTGCTACGTGTGGTCCTCGTGGTTGTGTCCTTTCGAGGACTCCGCCAGATCGTCCTAAATCTTGGCTGAATCGGGCTAAATTATCTCTGATTTGTTGGGCGATTCCTGGTAACTTTTCGGAAGTGGTGGGAATGGCTACATAATATCTAGATACTTGTCTGGGAACATTTCCATTACTGCGATCGCCGATTAAATTTCTATTACCTCCATTAAAAGAGGTTATTTCCTGTCCGTTAGCAAAGCTGATGATTCGGGCATTATAAATACCTCGTGATTGTAGTTCATTCACCCGTTGTTGGGCGTTAGATACTCTACTAAAAACTCCTGATTGAATTACATTACGTCCTTGGTATTCTCGAATGTAAGCACTAGGTTCAAGCCGGCGTATTGCTTGTAGCGTCTGCAAATCACTGCCATCAACGTAAACTAAATAGCGTTCAAAGTTTTGGTTATATTGAGTATACTGTGATGGTTGAGTGGGCTGAAAGTTCTGCTCAGGTTGAAAAGTCTGTGCTGGTTGAGTAGGCTGAAAATTTTGCTCGGGTTGAAAAGTCTGTCCTGGTTCTGCCGGTGGTAACTGCGGTGATTCTTGATCAAAGGGAACTGGCGGTAAAGTTTCAACTTCTTGTTGAGCCAATAGCAGGTTCTTCTTTGAGATTTGTGCTTGTACTGGGATACAGTCAGCAATCAGCAGAAAACATCCTCCCATTAACAAAGACAAGATCTGAAATCGAATAAATTGATTTGGTATTCCACTGGACATAGTAGTTAGAAAGTAATCTAAATATTTTTAGGCAATTTCTGTCAGGAACTAATTAGTTCGCTGTTGTAGGAACTATATAGCGTTAGTGTTAAGTTACCTCATTTAAGTTCTAAACAATACATTTGTAACTAATCTTAGATGAGTAAATGAGCAACAATTATCTAGGACTTATGCACTCAAAACCCAACCTAGATCCTCTTTCAAGGCAGTCCAGCGATGTATCTAGTTACTGATAAACTGAAGTGCTTTGCTGGCAAGGCTTTGAAAGAGTGTGTGCTACAATTGGACAGCCACGCAGCTACCATGTTGTGTTTGTATGAAAAAAGTCGTCGTTGGTCTTTCTGGTGGTGTTGACAGTTCCACCGCCGCTGCTATCCTGCACCATCAGGGTTATGAAGTAATTGGTTTGACTCTTTGGCTAATGAAAGGCAAAGGTCAATGTTGCTCTGAGGGTATGATTGACGCGGCTGATATCTGTGAACAACTGGGCATTCCCCATGAAGTTGTAGATATTCGGGATGTCTTTCAAACAAATATTGTCGATTTCTTGGTGACTGGTTACAGTGCTGGGATCACGCCTTTGCCTTGTTCTCAGTGCAATAAAACAGTGAAGTTTGGACCAATGGTGCAGTATGCCCGCGAACAACTGGGATGCGATCGCATTGCCACTGGTCATTATGCCCGAATTAACTATGACGAAGCCACTGAGCGTTATCAGTTATTACGGGCTGTCGATCGCAACAAAGACCAATCTTATTTTCTCTATGATTTGTCTCAAGATTTACTAGGGGCAACTATATTTCCTTTGGGCGAACTGGAAAAAACTGACACCCGTCGCATCGCCACTGAATACGGTTTAAAAACTGCTGATAAGCCAGAAAGTCAAGATTTGTGCTTAGTGGAAAGTAACGGTTCCATGCGCGCATTCCTTGATAAATATCTTGCCCCCAAAACAGGCGATATTGTCGATACCGCAGGGAAAGTTTTGGGACAGCATGATGGCATTCATCACTATACAATTGGACAGCGTAAAGGCTTGGGAATTGCTGCTCCTGAACCTTTGTATGTGATTGAATTAGATGCGGTAAATAATCGAGTAGTTGTTGGCGATCGCACCAAGGTAACTGAGCCAGAATGTACTGTAGGCCGAGTCAATTGGGTGTCTATCTCTGAACCATCTAGCCCAATTCATGCCGAAGTGCAAATTCGCTATCGTTCTACACCTACACCAGTGACGGTGATTCCCTTAGAAAACTCTCGTGTACGTTTGATGTTTGATGAACCTCAATTCAGTATCACACCCGGACAAGCAGCTGTGTGGTATGACGGCGAAAAAGTATTAGGTGGTGGAATCATCGAACAGTTTAGCTAGTGGCTGTCGTAGAAGACATTGCAATGCAACGTCTCTATAAGGTCTATGAGGGCATTGGTAACTTCTTTCCCATGCCCCATTCCCTTGTAGATAGAGTTTTTCATAAATACATATTGCTACACCAAGGGTAATAAAATTTCAAATTCAGTGCCTACACCAATCTGGGAACGAAAATTGAATTTACCACCATGTCTCACGGTTATAATTCGATAGCTTACTCCTAAACTAGTTTCTTTACTATTTTTTGTCTCCAGACAAAAAGACTCGATAATTTGCTGTTGCAACTCTGGAGATATTCCCGGACCATTATCAGCAATCCGAATTAGAATCCAGCGAGAATCTAGTATATTTGAGGTAGTCGGTTTCTGTGAAATAACTTCTGTGGTAATCTCAATCCGGGGTTTTTGAACAGTTTTTGTATCTTCTAGATGCAACTGCTGTCGCACTGCTTCATTGAGTAAAGTATCTACAGCTTCGCTTAAAATATTCATCAAAACCTGGTTTAACTGCCCCATAAAGCAATACACTGGTGGCAATTGTCCATAGCTTTTGACGATTTGAATTTCTCCTTGAATTCGGCTATTAATTAATAAAATAAGGTTATCTATACACGCGTGTAAATCTACAGGCTTGGGATAAAGTTCATCGATATGGCAGAAGTTTTGTAAGCTGGTAACAAGTTTTTTTAATCTTTCTGCTCCATTGCGGATACTAGAAAGCGATCGCAACAAATCTTGTTCTAAAAAATCAAATTCAATCTCTTCTTTGATTTGGTTAATTGTCTGAGAAGCTGATGGTAACTCTCGATCGTAAGCCTCTATTAACTTAAGTAAGTCTTGGCTGTAGGTTGAGACATAAGTTATGTTACCCCAAATAAAACCCACAGGATCTAAAATTTCGTGTACTACCCCATCTACTAAACGCCCTAAACTTGCCATTTTATCATTTTGGATCATTTGGGCTTGGCTGCGTTCATATCGGACAAAATTATTGATTCCGCGAATTTGCCAAGAAATAACATTTAATTCTTGCACATCCAATAATCTATAATCGCCAGATGCCGTTTGCACTACAATCGGTTCTGATAATAATTCCGGCGATCGCTTTAAACTAAGTTGCATTGCCATTAAAATCAATGTCGTCTCAGCAAGCAGCAAAATCGGTGTCCGTGCATAGCCGTAGAGAACCCCTAATGGTTGCTGAACAAACAACTCTTGTCCATAGGGGCGAATTAAAATTTCTAACAGTCGCCGCCGCGAAATCATACCCACAAACTTTCCCTGTTCTACCAAAATTACTCCCGGTAGCAGGGGATACTTTTCCAAAAAATTAGCCACTTCCATCGCAGTGCAGTTAATTTCCACTGGGAAGTTGTACATTGGTAGTTCTTGGAGGGTTGAATCTAAACTGATATCGCGATCGCTACCAAGAGACAAAAATGGCGGTGAGATTTGAAAACTGAATTCTTCTGGCACTATACACCCTGATTTTGACAAAGACAGGTCAACAATAAGCTAATATTTTAGCCTCTGTCATTCTTTAAATGCAGTTTCGGTATAAGTATCTATGTTGAGCATTGGACAAAAAACGACGCAGGGACGCGGGGAAGTTCAGACAATGGGGGACAAGGAGAAAAACGGCGTTGCAACTTTTTCTCCTTGTCCCCTTGTCTCCCCACTCCCTGCTGTGAACCAAAGCTCAAATCAAATTTTGCCAAAACTAGCCATAATCAATTATCGTAACAACTAACAGCGATCCCCAAATGTTGAATAACTGTAAATCCTTGATGAAAATATGGCGTAGTTAATATTTTATTCAGAAAATTACTGTAAGTATAAACATAGGGAAATTCAAAATCATCTATGCAGCTACTTGCCCACTGGTATCGGAACAATTTCTGAACTCAGACAATCTTAGAAATGGTCATCGTCAGTAAATGCACTCAGGTAAATATCACTGTTTCCCCTGAATTAAAGGATTGTAGCGCTTAAACGGCACTCGCAACCGTAGGACAACTTGTTATTTATAATGATGTTTAATTTTCTGGAACTGCTTTTGATCCCTATTTCGATAAAATGACTAGTACAGCACGGCGTAAATAAGCCACGCATTACTAAATGTCTGAAACCCTTGTGAACAGGTAATTATGAATTACGTTAGCGAGTCCGCGTACTCTGTAAGAGTTGCAAGCTACGCTTTTAGCGTCTCGTACAGAGCGTCATTACGAATTACCCCCACAGCGACTAAGCAGAACTATAAAACTCAAAACCGCTTTTGACAGCGACGCCCATGAATCAACTCAACAATGGTTTTACGCTATTTCTAAGTCTGCTAGTCGAGGCGATGCCTTTTTTGCTTCTTGGGGTTTTATTCTCCAGTTTGCTGCTATTTTTTGTTGATGAGAGCAAATTAGTAGAAAAAATGCCCAAAAATCCGCTGTTGGGTGCTTTAGTTGGCAGTATGATCGGCTTTTTATTTCCAGTGTGTGAGTGCGGGAATGTACCTGTAGCAAGGCGGTTCCTAATTCAAGGAGTACCCACACCAGTAGCAATTGGTTTTTTGCTAGCAGCACCAACAATTAACCCAGTTGTCATCTGGGCAACTTGGACAGCCTTTCGCGATCAGCCAGAAATAGTAGTATTACGGGTCGTATTTTCCCTATTAATCGCCACAATTATTGGCTATGTTTTCAGTTTTCAAAAGGACTTAAATCCCATAGTCCAACCTGCGATCGCTCGGTATATGAAGTTTAATCCCCCCGCACGGTCTGAAACCAAACGCCGTGGGAAACGCTACCAAGTAGAACAGGAAGCACCAGTACCAAATATCTTGCAATCCGGGACTTATATCTTAGGAGCAAAAGCAGGTTTACCTATACGGATCGATCCTAATTTAGTACCACCCACGATCATTTCTACTACTAGTAAACCTCTTGCAGATAAACTGCGTTTAGTGGTAGATAATAGCATTCAAGAATTGCGGGAATTAGGCGGAGTAATGGTTTTAGGAAGTGCGGTTGCTGCTGCGATTCAAGTCCTAGCTCCTCGTGAAATGTTCCTCAGTTTGGGTGCTGGGCCTATTAGCTCAATTGTGGTCATGTTGATATTAGCAGTAATAGTGTCAATTTGTTCTACAGTCGATTCTTTCTTTGCCCTGTCTTTTGCTTCGACTTTTAGCAGTGGCTCGTTACTAGCATTTCTAGTGTTTGGGCCAATGATTGACATCAAAGGTGTTGGTTTGATGTTAACTATTTTTAAGCCAAAAACTATCTTTTACTTATTTGCTTTAGCAGCACAATTAACATTTTTGTTTACCCTTTTCTTGAACTTGCATGTCTTTTAAAAAATTTGTCATTTGTCCTTCATCCTTTGCTAATCTCCAATGCCCTTCACAAGTGCTGTGAGTCGTTTAGCCCCTACTGAGTGGCTAATCTCACTTATTTCCTTAGAACGGGCTAAACGCCCCGCTACCGCTAACGAAACTATTTTCCCCAATGCCCAATGCCCAATAACTAATGGCTAACAGAAATCCCAAACCGAAAATCCCAATTCTTTTATTCCCTTGGCTGGATGCCCTAGCAATCACAGCTTGGGGCATTTTAATGTTGAGATATTGGCTAACTAACAAGCTGAACCTATTAATTCATCCAAATTATTTCTCGTGGGTGATTGTGTGTGGTGTCAGCTTCATTATTATTGGTTTGTTCAAAATGCAGGAACTTTGGCAGCAGCGCCGCCGTGATGTCATGCCAAACACCCAGCATATGAGTTTCTTTCCCCCTGGTTGGGGCAGTACATTATTATTGATTGCAGCAATTTTGGGTTTCATTTTTACACCGCAAGTTTTTGCTAGTGACAAAGCACTGCAAAGGGGTGTGACAGCTGATTTATTAGGAACCACAAGGGTTAAACCCCAAGCCTTTCGGGTAACTGTTCATCCAGAAGAGCGATCGCTTGTAGACTGGGTACGAACTCTAAATGTCTATCCAGAACCAGATTCATATACAGGACAAAAAGTCAAAGTCCAGGGATTTGTCATCCACCCATCAGATTTGGGAAAAGAATATTTGTTTTTAGCACGATTTGTCTTAACTTGCTGTGCAGCAGATGCTTATCCTGTGGGATTACCCGTTAAACTCCCAAATAATCAAGAGCCTTATTCGGCTGATACCTGGCTGGAAGTAGAAGGAAAAATGGTAACAGAAAATATCTCAAATAAACGCCAACTGACTATTTCTGCAACCTCCCTTAAAAAGATTCCTCAACCCCAGAATCCTTATACTTATTAGTTATTTGTCATTTTATTGATGACTAACGACCAATGCCCAATACTTCGGCTACTTCCGCCTTGCGGAAGTAGAGCGTAGTCGAAACTCAGTACAAGTGCCCAATGCCCAATAACCAATGACTAAATCAAAAGCATTTATTCAACCACTGGATCGCATCGCGATCGCACTGATGCTACTGTTGACTGTGTTGATTGGATTGATGATATTGCAAGGTGATGTGGTGAGAGCTCGTGTTCGAGATTTTACCTGGCAAAATCAGCAAATTGGTGCAGAAGATAACTCCTTTGGCCTCACCTTTAGTCGCCCAATGGTTACCAAAAGCGTAGAGGATAACTTAAAAATCGAGCCGCCTCTAGCAGGTAAATTTAGTTGGGCAGGGCGGCGAATGGTTTATACACTGCTCACCCCAGCACCCTATGGCACAAATTATAAAGTGCAGTTACAGGCAGCAAAAGATAAGTTTGCTGAGCAAGAAGGCAAAAATCGGACAATCCAGCCCTTTGTGGGTAGCTTCCGCACACGCGATCGCGTCATTCTTTACATAGGAACCGAGAAAGAAGAGCAAGGACGGTTAGTTCTTTACAACTTAACTCAAGAACAAAAAAGGGTACTTACTCCCAAAGACCTAGTAGCAATGGACTTTGAGTCATTTCCAGATGGGGAGAAAATTTTATTTTCCGCTCGTGCGAGCAATAACGAAGACTTACTTTCAGCTCAACTCTACACAGTTACAACAGGCGTTTCTAGTAAATCTGGACAAAAAGTAGAATCACCAGGTAGAGTTGACCTGATTTTAGATAGCAAAGATTATCAAAACCTGAAATTTGATCTATCACCTGATGGGCAAACCATTGTTATCCAACGGGGAAACAAAGCCAATCCCGGCGATTTTGGACTATGGTTTATGCCAACAACTACTGACAGTTCGGGAGAAAAACCTACCCCTAAACGCTTGAAAAGCCAGCCAGGAGGGGACTTTATGATTACGCCAGATAGTAAAGCCGTGGCAGTTGCCCAAGGACAGGGAGCAGCAATTTTACCGCTACAAGGAGATGCCAGTAAACCCTTAGATTTTCTACCACAGTTTGGCTTAGTACAGGCTTTCTCCAAAGATGGTTCTCAAGCAGCAATGGTAAAGTTTAATACAGATTATACGCGAGATTTGTTTTTAGTCACAAACCAAGGCGTACAGAAACAACTAGTAAAAACAACAGGTTCAATTGTCAGCTGCCAATTTGACATCGCCTCACCCACCCTCTATTGCTTATTGACACAGTTAGTATCTAAGGAACAATATATAGAACAACCCTATGTAGTGGCAATTGACCTGAAAACCGGACAACAAAAACCACTGCTAGTACTACCTCCAGATCAGCGAAATGTGCAAATGAGTTTATCTGCTGACGGTTTGGGCTTATTATTTGACCAAGTAGTACCGCAGAAAAACCCTCCGACATCATTACCTAAAAACACTTTGAAAACTGATGATGGAGATGCGATCGCTACCAGCAGCCTTTGGTTAATGCCTCTCTTGCCCATAGCTGATGCTACAACTGTCGAAATTAAACCAGAACAACTCCCCTTAGCTGGATTTCATCCCCGCTGGCTACCTTGAGAGAATAATTTGTAATACTACCGTCTCTACAATATAGTACGCAAATGGCCAGAAGCGAGCTACGTAATTTGTAATTGTGAGTAGTAATAACCGTAGGATATTTGTCACATTTTAAGAACTAAGTGCCAGCGACGACAAATAACAGGCTTGATGCTTCTACCTATTTTTAGTCTTGACAGGAATTTTAATTACAAATTCTGTCCCTTCTCCTGGAACGGAAATACAGCCAATTTGTCCACTATGTTTTTCAACTATGATCTGATAACTGATCGATAGACCTAAACCAGTGCCTTTACCCACAGGTTTAGTAGTAAAAAAAGGGTCAAATAATCTTGTACGCACTTTCTCACTCATTCCAGAAGCATTATCAGCAAAGGTTATTACTACCCATTCTCCATCAATTACCTCAGTGCGAATACGAATTGTTGGTAATAAGTAATTGGGTTTTTCTAGTTGATTATTACCTATGAACCATGATTTCCTACTATCTTGTAATGCATCAATAGCATTAGTAAGGAGATTCATAAAAACTTGATTTAGTTCCGCAGGATAGCATTCTATTAAAGGTAAGTCACTATATTCTTTAATAACTTTAATTTCTAGATGTTTAGCTCCAGCTTCTAAGTAGTATTTTAAAATAGTTAAAGTACTATCGATACCTTGATGAATATCGACTTGTTTAATTTCTGCCTCATCTAAACGCGAAAAATTTCGCAATGAGTTAACAATTTCAGTAATTCGTTTTGTTCCCACTGTCATAGAATTGAAAGCTTTTGTAAGATCCTGAGTCAGGAAGTCTAATTCCTTCTCTTGGATTATTTTTTTAATTTCCTGCGGAGGATTGGGATAATAATCTTGATATTTTTGGATTATTTCTAGCATGGAATGAGTACATTCTTTAGCATAGCTGATATTACCATAAATAAAGTTAACAGGGTTGTTAATTTCATGAGCAATACCAGCAACGAGTTTTCCTAAACTAGACATTTTTTCATTCTGGACTAGTTGAATTTGAGTTGATTGAAGCTCTTTTAAAGTTTGCTGAAGGTAGATATTTGTTTGTTCAAGACGATCTGATTGACTTATGCTAGATTGCTCAGAGACATCTAATAACTGAGTTAGTGTTGCAATTTGTGAGTTGAGATGTTGAAATATTTCATCATCTGTTTTCCTTACAATCGTCTGATCTACAATAGATTGCTCGCAATCAATGAAAACTTTTTCATTGTCAAAAGGTAATATTGTCGTCTTGACGTTTAATGCTATCGGACGGAATAAATTTACGCTTATCCGAGGAACTACAACTTTTAAAAACATAAGAAGTACAAATATGTTACCTGAAGGTAATAATCCTCCAAAGCCAACTACAGACTTGATATTATAAGGAATTACAAATGATGTTTGTGAAGGAATATAAGGACTACCCAAGGCATCAGGAACATAAAAGACGTTATACATCCGCTGTTCTAAATCAGTTAGTAAATTTGGGTCTGGTCGTACTACAATATCAAGATTTAGTCCTAATTGCTGGATAAGTTGAAAAATCATCGGTATGCGAGCAATCATCTCTTTGCTAAAGAGAGGAATTACCTTGTGTCCCTCAGATTTATGCCGTGAGTTCCATTCTGGTAGTTGTCCAGCAGTTGCCAGTAAAGTTAAACACTTTAGATTATCTTCTAGTAAATGATTTTCTAATAGACTATGTGTATACTCTTGTAATTTTGGTGTTAGCTTTCCGTAGGAATGAGTTTTGAAAAAACGGACAAGCGCACAGGATTTTTCACCAGAGTTTAGATCGATTAAATTATTATAAAGATATTGGACAATATCATTACTAGCTTCTTCCATACTGTTAGCTTTTTTGCCTAAATTACGGAGAGCTAAACCACATTCTGACATATTTTTCAAAGTAAAATTTTGTAAGTCATACATAATATATATCTCCTAGAAAATTTTTATGATTGATCGACTAAGGTTACTAATGACTGCGGACTAAAAGAGTGAAGTTTATGAAGATGAGAATTTTCTAATATAGCGGTCATATTGAATCTACGAAAAAATCAAGTGCATTTTTAACCCTTATTTTCTATACCTATCCCCTACTTCAATAAGTAATTTAAAAACTTATTGAGGATGACTACTATATACATTGAAGAGGTCATAATAAAATACGTTTCTAAAAGAGAACAAGTATGAAATTATATAAATAGAGTTAGTGAAATTTTTAATTCACGGCTTTTTTAGTTAAAAAGTTATCTCTATCCCGTGAACGATTACTTGAGAAGCAATTGTATTTTATACAAGACTTAAGTTAGTGAATTTTGGAGCCAGTCTTAGAAAAGCTTGTTGAAAAGAATTCATATTATAAAATATATGTAATAAAACATTAATTTTGCAATCTTTTATAAATTAACCTGAAACAGAAAAAAAAAACAATCAGGAAAATCCTTAATCTATTTAAGAATTTTCCTGATTATCAGAAAATAATGATAAATTAGACTTTAACAGCCATAAAATTCCCAAAAAAGTTACCCAATAGATGAGTACATACTGCAAACCAGTGCTGGGAAAATATTTAGACTAGTCTTTTAGTTCCTCTGGTAGCGTATTGACTAGTGTAGTTTCAGGGTTATAAGCTGTTGGACCTTTACTTTTCCAAAGCATTCTCGATATATGAAGGGTTACGGCGTCCAAAAAGTGCAACTTATAAGCGCAACAGCTTAGTAATGAAGTTTATGTGTATTTTGTATACACAATCTGTCTATAGTACCATAGTTAATTAGCAATCAGCAGCAAGAGTTATGCTATCACAACTTAATAACAGAAGAAACACGATAATGATTTGGATTAGAGCGGTAGTAGTTGTAGAACTTTTAATTGTTTACAAAATAAATATTGCATAACAGTCTCTAAAAAACGAATACTCGATATATAGTAAGTAACCCAATAGTCTCATGAACACTTTTATAACAAACATTCATCGGATTCTTATTGTCGAAGATGAATTTATTCTTGCAATCAACTTAAAAGAAAATTTAGAGTTCCTCGGATACACTGTTGTAGATATTGTAGATTCTGGGGAAACAGCAATTGAAAAAGCAACTGAACTTCGCCCAGATTTAGTTTTAATGGATATTAGACTTCAGGGTGAAATAGATGGTATTCAAGCAGCAGGAGAAATTTGGAATTCTCTTCAAATACCTTTTATTTATCTTACAGCTTACTCTGATAAAAGTACTGTAGAAAGGGCAACACTAACATTTACTTTTGGTTATATTCTAAAACCTGTTAGTCTGCAAGACCTATATGTTGGCATTCAAACAGCCTTCAATATTATTAAACAGAAACAAGCTGAGATATTATTACATAAAGCGTATGAAGAATTGAAATTAAAGGTTAAAAACTATACTAATAAACTTTCTTTAGTTAATGATGAATTAAAACTAGAAATTACTAAACCCCATCAAGCCGAGTCAGAATTGCCGACAAACGACGAGTGCATTTTTCCAAACACAAAGCCTAGTTGTTCGTTAACATCACGCCAGCTTGAAATTCTAAAATTAATTGCAGAAGGTCATTCTACAAAAGAGATGGCAGAATTATTAAGTATTAGTACTAAGACAGTCGAAGCACACCGATTGCAATTGATGAAGCGCCTTAATATTTATGATATTGTAGGTCTAGTACGCTATGCAGTTAGTCTAAAACTAGTAAATTTTGACATCTAAAATTATACAGACTAAATTAGCTTAATACACTAGATAATATTTCTGACAGCATAGAACCAAAAAGCTGTAATATATACTTTGATTAATCAATCAAATTACAAATTAATTAGTTCTTCGGTAGTTGGTATGCTAAATCTACGTTCTAAAAAGCTCAAAACCTATGCCAGACAAAAAAAATATCAGTTTTTAACTCAATTTAAAGAGCTTTTATATGGTTTAGAGGCTTAAAGTCTAATTGATTAATAGATTTTGAGTTTTAATTAATAGTTTGGCATAACACATACTGAAGAACCAATTAATTTGATATCATCAAGTAAAACTATATGGATAGATTACAAATATCGAAAGCCTAATTTGAGATTGCATAGGTTTAGTTGATTATAAATTAGGAATTATTTGTTGATAATTTATCCAAGCTTCCCAAAAAATATAAATTGATAGTATTCCTAAGAAAATACGAAGTACTAAACTTACAGTACGATCTGGTAATTTTGGCAATGTCCGAGTACTTATCTGAACGCCTAAAAGACCTCCAAACCCCAAAACTATACCTTGAATAAACAGAATATTTCCCTCTAATGTATGTCCTGTACAGGCAGCTAAACCAGTGATGACAATCACACCCAAACTAGTCTGAATTGCTACTTTTATGTCTTCTCCCAGTAGTAGCATTTGCAGTGGCACCATAATCGTACCGCCACCTAAGCCGAATAAACCTGCTAAAACTCCTGCTGCTCCCCCAGTACCAATTTTAGAAACCAATGGGTTAAATATTGGTGTGGTGTTTTCTTTTTCTCTAAGTAATAGTTGTTTACGAAGTTCAATCAAATAGATATTAGCTAGTAGTATAATGCCAAATGTAAAAAGTACTATATGGGATGGAATTTTATTGGCAAAATATACACCTATTCCAGTAGTTAGAAAAGCTGGAATTCCTAAGTAAAATACTCGTTTAAAGTCAAAGTAGCCCATCCACCAATTCTGTAAACTTCCAGAAATTGAGGTAATCACAATAGCAAGGCTACTAGTAGCGATCGCCTGAACGGGAGTATAACCTAGTGTGACTAAAAGGGGAATTGTGATAATACCGCCACCTATGCCTAAAAGTCCCGCTATAACTCCAGATATTAAACCCCCAGCCAGTAAAATCAACCAACTAAAATCATTCATAAACGATTGTTTTTTTACAAATAGTGGGCAATGGGGAACTTGTACTGAGCGAAGTCGAAGTATGGGGAGTTATTCTCCCTCATCTCCCCATCTCCCCATCATCCCCGTACTGTTACCGGATGACTAACAATGCCCCCGTAGAGTAATCCAGAATCATTCCAGGGAACTATACTCGGTTGTGTGTTACCTAAATTGTCAGTAGCACGAGCTTGCAGAAAATATTCCCCAGGAACTGGGTTCCATTCAATGTCCCAGCGTGTCCATGCAAATGGAAAGTTGGGTTCTCTCAGTCGGGCAAATTGCCAAGTTTTGCCACCATCTAGGCTGATTTCCACACGTACAATCTTGCCTTTCCCAGACCAAGAACGCCCACGCAGTAAGTAGTTTCCCGCAGAGAGCTTAGCTGGCCAAGCCAATTCAAAGGCGCTTTTCACATTTTGGTATGTAATCAACTTACCTTTATACGGGGCGATCGCTGGATAGTCTGCACCAATCAGCACCATCTGCTCTGTCACCCACTGGGTATATATCGGTGTTTCGGAAACTTCAATCCGCTCAATCCATTTAACATTGGCGTTTCCTCCCCAGCCAGGAAATAAGACACGACATGGCTGACCGTGATCTGGAGGTAATGGTTCTCCGTTCATGGCATAGACGACGAGCGAGTTATCTGCTAATGCCTTGGTAATGGGAACTACGCTACTGAACTTAGATTTATTGGTCTCCTTTGAGTCCAGCGAATCTACATCTGCGCCCTGAACCAGTACATCTGTTGCCGTGGATTTCAGTCCTGCTCGCTCTAATAACATACCAAGTGGTACACCAGTCCACTCAGCCACACCAATAGCCCCAAGCCTCCAGCGGATTCCAGAGAGTGGTGTGTTGTAAGCTTCTTCAAAGAAGCGCCGACCATTGGCAGCACACTCAATGGCACAAGTGACTGAGATAGACGGCATTGCGATGATTTCATCGTATGTGAACTCACAGGGAGTAGAAATACCAGTTCCGTGAACTTGCAAACGCCATGTAGACGGGTCAAAAGGAGGCGGTGTACTGCGGTTATGAACATAAAACCAATCGTTTGGGACTATATACCCACGCCCATACATCTCTTCCCAGTTCATCTCTAATGTGCCTTTGCTATGAGAGATATATCCTGGTGGCAATGGCTTAAGTATTTTACTGGCTTTAGTTTTAACACCTGCCTGACTATGAGCTGACGCAGGTTTAGCTAAACTCCCGATGGCTGTTGCGCCAACCATAGTAGCTAGTATTTGCAGAAACCGCTGGCGCGACATACCTGCGTCTGTACTTTTTTGCCAGATGCACTCATCGACCCGTGCTTTGAGATAATCCTCTTGGTCATTTGTCATTTGTCCTTTGTCCTTTGTCACTTGTTAACAGTCAACTGTCCTTTGTTAACACTTAACAGTCAACAGTTAACACTCAAAAGACTATCTCTCGATCGCTGTCCAAACACCGGTTATCTGATCTTGTGTGTAGTTAGGTAAATAGTGAGCCAATCCGTTTCTAGCTATTTGCTCGATCGCATCTATAAAGCGATCGCAGTCTTCTAATGTATTATATACAGCAAAGCTGGCGCGGATAATACTAGGAATATTACGTGTAATTCCTCTGTCTACTTCCTTGGCAATCTCGTAGTCTTGCTCGTTTGAAACATTCTTGAGTTTGCGAATGTATTCATATGTGCAGAAAGCCCCAGCCCGAACCCCAATGCCGTATTCTTGCGCCAGAATTTCTGCCACTAAGCGTCCATCAAACCCATCAATATCAAAGGGTATAACGTGGGCTAAATTATCTCCTGGGATATGTACTTTGACGCCAGGAATACTCTGAAGCCGTGTATATGTGAATTCAACTAGAGAGTGTTCATACTGAGCAATGCGCGAGCGTCCCAGTCCTTCAATAATTTTAATCGCTTTACCAATGGCGATCGCACCCATTGCGTTTGGTGTTCCAGGATCGTGGGCACGTTCTGTATAAAAACGCTTGATTTCTAGGTTTCTGGTGATATAAGGCAGGTTTCCACCCCCGATTTGATAAGGGTAGGAGCTATCAAAAAATTCCTTTGGTCCCAGCAAAACCCCGGTTCCATAGGGTGCATACATCTTGTGTCCAGAGAAAGCCACAAAATCTAAATGACATGGGTCATCATCTGCACCCATATTTACTTGTTCGTGCTGAATTAATTGACACACATCAGCAAATATTTTTGCACCATACCGATGTGCTAAAGCTGCAATTTCGTAAATTGGAGGTCTATAACCTGTAATTGTTGAAGCACCTGTAATAGTTACTAACTTAATTTGCTCGGATTTAGGTAGATTTTGGTGTGCCTTGAAGATATCTTCAATTTCAGCGAGACTGACACTTCCGTCTGGCTGGGTTCTGTATTGCACAACTTCGTCTCTAGTTACCCAAGGCAACAAATTTGATGAATGTTCAATATCAGAAACCAAGATTTTTCCAGGTTTTTTTGCCCAAAGTGTCGCGGCTCCATTAATTGCTTCTGTGGTATTTTTGGCAAAAATTACATAGTTTTCTGAAGATGACCCTACAAAGTCCCGAATAATATTCCGACTGGCATCATATTCTCGTGTAGTGATAACGGATTTTTGCCCAGAACCTCTATGTACACTACCATAGGTGTCAAGCATTTCATTGACATACTGCTTGAGAGTTGCAAAGGGAGTTGTTGTAGCACCATTATCCAAATTCACGTACTTGAGATATTTACCACTAAGAGTTTTCACTTTGAAAGATAAAGATTCATCTGTGAATAACGGTCTGATTTCTTTATCCCAAAAACTATCAAAATTTTCTGCAACTAGCGGTAATCTAGCTGCTTCTTGCTTGATTTTTGCGCTTATTTCAAGTACATCAGTCATCTTTAGCACCCCTATTTTAAATTTGGATTTTTTGGAAGTCCTTAACTAGCACAACGCTTTATTGAGCGCAACAGTTATATCAATCCGCAGTAATTATGGTCTTTATAGTTACTTTTTTCCTAGTAGAAAACTCGGTTCTTCCAATTATTCTTTAATAAATTAATTAAAAATGATATCAGTACTTACGCTTAACTTAATCAAGATTTTAGTAAATTAATATACAATGTATCTGTTATTTATAAGTACTAAACTATACTTTAAATAATTTTCTTGCAGTCATTAAACAAACTTGATGCATTGAAGGCAATATGAGAGAAAAAGTTTGTGATTAACTAAGCGTGGGATTGTTTACTAGAACTGTATTTACCGAAAACAAGCCTGGATTAAGTTGAGATTACTCTTTAAAGAAGTTTTATTAATTTACTTAGAGAACTTATTACTTCTTCATCAATTCTTTATAAGTATTTATTCGTATTTGTCATAATTACATAACATTTGAGATGTCGCAATGGTTTCAAGCAACATAAAAGTTGTCAATGAACTAGTAGTCTACCAACCCAAAATTGCTAGGTTTGGACTGGGAAAAGGGGACTGGGGTTGGGGGAAGGAATTAAAACCTTTTCCCTTTTCCCCTTACCCTTTACTCCGCCAAGTTTCCTTGGCGAACTACTAGTAGGAAGGCAAAGGTGTTATTTTGCTGGGTTCCAAGTGCCGTGGAAGCCGTGGGGTATAACGCTGGGTAATCCTAGTTTACAAACTGGTTCTGCATCTAGGCGATCGCTATCAAATATCCAAACTTCACTACTATGAGAATTACCATCATAAACAACCGTTAACACCCAACCTTTTTCAGGGTTTTGGGTGTCTTGGGCGTGGATAGGTTCTGAAGGATAACGGTTTTCTCCAAAGTCTGCTTCGGTGAGGGTTTCGGTTTTGTGGTCGAAGCAGGCGATCGCATTTACTAGTTCTTGGCTAATATCTGTTTCTGAACGAAATGTTGACATGTATGTGTACCGAGAAGCTTGTCCCACGTTTTGCTGTGGTACATTCGGAAATTCACAATGTTGGTTTAATAGTTGTTGAATTGAGGTAACTTTGGCCGTTTGCGGATGCAGATGAACTCGCCCTAATGTACTTTTAGCTGGGGTGTGAGTCTCACCTGTAGCTACTTCCTTGAGATATTGATTAGTTTGAAAATCTTCATAACGGGCAATATCTACAATCACTGAACCGCTAGCATCTACATAACCGTTGGCAAAATGCCATTGAAACCAAGCTTCAGTTTCTCCACGACTGACCACAGATAGGGTTTCTCGGTCAATAACTAAAATTTGAGTTCCTAATTTAGGTTTCCACTCTAGCGAATCACTATAGTTGTTTATCCCTATTAGCAGGGCGAAGATACTCAACCGCACTGGCGGAAGGAAAAATACAATATATTGTCCTGCTAAAACAAAATCATGCAAGAATGGTATACCATCTAGTTCGTATGCGGCTTGTTGGATAATCCGGCCAGTCGAATCGCTTTTGTAAATATTCAGCGTTGCATTTCGTCCAGGGCTGATGCCAAAGTTAAAAATCTCCCCTGTTTGCCGATCGCGCTTACAATGTGCGGAGTAGTTTAATCCTTTAGTTAACCCTCCTAAATCATCTTCGCCCAAAGTTTCTAAAGTTTGTAAATCGAGGGCGTGGGGTTTACCACCTTCCCACAGTGCCAAAAGTTTATCTGGAAGTGCTAGTACTGAAGTGTTGGCAGCATTCTTGAGGGGCTTTTGCCATTGATTCCAAATTGGCCCCGGTGCATTCATGCCATAATTGCCGTAGAGTAGTTTACCTGCTGCGGCTTCATCTTGATAACCAAAGGTTTGCACGTAGCGATAAACCCCAGTTGCGACTTCATCGGTAAAATTTACAGCCAGAATTGCCCCATCTCCATCAAACCAGTGTCCTATGTGAATGCCACCGCGTTCTAGTCGTGCGGGGCCATTACGGTAAAGTGTGCCACGCAAGCCATCTGGAATTTTGCCAGAGATAATTGGCAGTTTGCTATGGGGAAATTCTGTTGCTGGTGTGGCGATCGCACCTGCCCAAGCTTTTTTAATTGACTTTTTAGTAATAGTATGCATATTAAATTAGTGTTTGATAAATTCATTGATGTATACAGATGCATTGTGACATTTTCTGTTGCAATTTCTTAACAACGCCTCTGCCTGTAGAGCTACAAAGGCTTAAGCGTTGGAGAACACAATAATATTAAGTTCGGTTGAATAAGCTGATGCGCGTCTAAAGTATAAACACTCTTGATGGTCTTTGACTGTTAACTGTTGACGGGTTTTCAGTCAACAGTCATCAGGTAAATGTACAAATTAAATTGAAGTTTAAGTGTTCCCCGAGGGTACGCGCAAATATGCAACGCCTAAAATTTGAGTATTTCTCGGTCATAGTTTTCGGGAAGAGGTTCTATTTCCCAAACTATGCCTTCTCCTGGTTCCAAAGCAACTTCTACATAAAGTTGTTCTACGGCATTGAGAGCAATATCTTCGTTGTTGGGAAAGGGTTGTAAATCTTCAGTGAGGAGTCGGAGTTTAAAACCTCCAGGGATGGCTGCACCCACACTCAGGTTGCGTAACTCAAAGCGCCAAACAGTTGTATCTGGTTGACCTTGTGGTGTAATTAGCAGTTCGTAGCTTTGACCTGCGATCGCCAATTGACGAGATATAATCATCTCTGGTTGGCTTTGGTCAACACTCCGCGCCCCAGCGCTACTCAGTTGTAAACCAAGACTTCCCCAACCAACAGCCTCTGCAACTTGAGAAACACCGCTTTGCAACCATTCAAGAACTGACCACTGTTCTGATATTCCCAAGCGACGTTGATATAAGCTTTTGCGCCAACCGCCATGTTGAATTAACCCCGCCCATAATTCAAAAGGAATAGCGACTCTGGGTGTAAGTATTTCTGGATTTCCCAGACGCGTAATTAGGTTTTGTGCTTGGGTTTGTGGTACGGTGGCTATCTCTTCAATGGGGATACGTGTTACTTCCTCTGGGCAAAGTTGCCGCGCCACAGCTAAAATACCGATGTCATTGATAATATTATCGGCATCAAGAGAATAAGTGCGATCGCTTGCATCATAATTTCCCCTAGCTTTGAGTTGTGCATGGGTGCAATAACCCCAAATTCTCACATAACCTTCATCAGCTTCTACCTGCACAGCTAAGTAATAATCACCTACCCAACTGGGAATATCCACCCATTCTTGAGGTACTCGCAATTCTCTTAAATCAATTGTCTCGCTGGGAATTAAGATAAATCGGGTTGCGTCTAGCGTGATTGGGGTTCCATTTACCAATTCCCAAAAACTGGATAAAACAGTGGTAGTTGGCCAGACCTTTGCTTGCGGTGTGAAATCCTCTTGTAACCATACTAAGACAGCGCCCAGGCAAAGTTCGTTAATATAACCTTGATAGCGAGAAGTAGGGTTAGAAAAAGATTGACTCTGAATATCTGCTTGATTTTGGGTAGCAGTGGGAATTTCTAAAATTAAGTCTGTTGGATTTGCAAAAGTAAATACAGTAGTCATGGGGGATTGGGGATTGGGGACTGGGGACTGGGGACTGGGGATTGGGGCTAGTGGTCTGTCAAATTCATTTTGACGGTTAGGGAGACGCGATAAATCGCCGTCTCTACAGGCATATTTATCCATCAATTATTTATTTATTGACAGACTACTAGTAATAATTTCTCAACCATTCCTCCATCACTGTATTTATGCTTTTGAGTAGGTCTGATGTAATGGAAATATGCAAACTATCTCGACTCCAATTAGCTAAAGACCGCAATAAAGCTTCCTGAGCTTTTTTTAATCTTCGAGAGACAGTATATTGCTGCATTTGTAATTGTTTGGCAATTTTATCTTGAGTTAGTTCTTCACCGTAGTAAAGTTTTACAATTTCTTGTAATTGCGGTTCAAGTTGAGCGATCGCCAAGACTAAAACTTTGTTAATCTCAGTTTGCTGAGAAATTCTAGCTTGTTCTTCTTCTTGGGCGACAATTTCATTAATTAAGGATTCTTGTTTATCTGCGGTGAGATTGTCTAGCCACTCCCAGGAGTCATCACTACCTTTGGGTATATTGAGAGATTCTGCGGTAGGATAACGATATTTGCGGACAGCTTTAGCAGAACTTAAGAGCCATTTTTCCAGAGTTGCGGAATTGACTTGTTGATTACTTTGTGTATTGTAAGCTTTAGCGATCGCTTGCCAAATTACATCGTCTGGTCGAGAAAGTTGCCGAGAAGTCCCAGTTTTCGTAGGAACATACAAAGTTTTGAAACATTCCCAAGCGAGGATGTAAGCATTAATCTCCTCTGGGGATAAGCCAGCATTTTGCAAAGACTCCAGCAAAAGCTTTTTAGTGATTTTTCGTAACAGTCCCCAATCTGTACAAATATCAACTTCGCTCTTTTGACGCAAAGTTTCACGAATTGCACTACCAAAGATGGCGTTAGCGTAGTTTTTTAAGCCAAAACCTTGATTGGGGTTGAAACCTTTAAGGACTTTATCAACTTGGGCGATCGCAATCTGAAAACAGTCTGATAGTTTATACTGAGTACTGGCAAAATTAGTAACAGTTTTTTGAGATACCCAATAACAAGGTTCTTGCAAGTAAGCCGTGAGATGTTGCCTAGCCAGTACCTCAGTTTCGGGAAGCTGCGAAAATTTATACCAATAAAGCGCCCAAAAATATTCCGAACTTTCTTGTGGGGTGCGATTGACACAACTTTGGATACTCCGACGCAAACTTGATTCTATCGCCCAACGACTAAAGCGATCGGCTTCAAATTGCACAAAAGTTGAAAATATTTCAGTAATGCTTTTTCGGGGTTGCATAAAAATTTGTCATTTGTCAAGAGTTATTAGTTACAGCAGGTTTCTTTTGCATGAAGTACAAAGCTACGGGTTTGGAGACAGGAGGTAGAAACTGTTTACATCTGATTTGAAGTCCTGCATTTTGTACCTCATTTACTTGCAAACTGGGAGCATCCCAATGCAAGCTTAAATCTTTCCCCTCACCCCCAGCCCCTCTCCCAAAGATGGGAGAAGGGGTTAGGGGATGAGGGCTATCAAGGTTTTTGCACATATGGAATGCTCCCTGCAAACTGTTGTATTTTCTCTGTGCTTCTTATTCCTGAATTGTTTTTAAACGGTAAAGTATCTCGCCAGCCTTGGGTACAAGCAAAACACCTTCATCCTCCCGATTAGACCATTCTGTTAGTTGAATGGTAGCCGGATTGCGATAATTCAAGTTATGAGCGGCGCAACGCTCTGGAGAAATCCCAGTAGCTAAAGTAACACGAATCCGCGCTTTTTCTCCTTTTATAGAATCAAAACTGCCCATACCTTTTAAATGAGTACTATGAGCCAGCACTCCCGCAGGATATGTTTGAAATTTATCCCACTGTTTAACAAAGTAATCCCGCACGTGATAACCAATTTGAGCTAAGATTTCGCCGTGTGTATAGCTAAATTCAGTAATATGAGGTGCATAGATAATTACTTCTCCTCCATCTGTCACTACTGGCTCTAGCTTATACATTCCTTTTGCGGCTGTCCAAATATCATCATACATTTTCGGCATGACTGAAAGCACTTGTTTAAAAGACCGATCTACATATTTAATATGGAGTTGGGCTGATAATTTTGCCGCAGCTTCCCAGGCTAACTCCGGTTTATCTATGTAAAGCCCAGCTAAATGATTTGTTTTTGGTGCAACCACCATTGCCAAACAAAGTTTCGGTGTAGAAATTAAACTGGCGGCTCGATTTATCAAGCGTCTAACTGGGGTTATTCCCAATGTACCAATAATTTCATAACAGGTGATTAAGGCTCCTAACCAGTGTGATAGATTAATTACTTCCTGACCGCTAATGCCGGGAAAAAAATATTTATTTCCACCAGAAAACCCGACAACTTCATGGGGAAAAACTGGGCCACAAATAATTATTAAATCATATTCTGTTACTAGCTTATTAACACGTACATCAACTTCTTGATAGAGCATTCCATTACTAATATCTGCTATCTCCGCAGCCGAAATTACTCCACAGGAAATAAATGTATCTGGGACATTCCACAGATGATTAAAGATGTGAACTCCTTTAAAAGTTGTCTCTCGCTCCTGTGCTGTTACTCCAACTAAGCGATTGATTTGTTCTTCACTCATGGGATTATGTGTACCCAGAGCAATCAAAAAATCTAATGCAGCAACCCTCTTACTCAATTGCTGATGCAGCAATCGAAACATTTGGGGGATGGGAGCGGTGCGGGTGCCATCTGGAATTAATACTAGAATACGCTGTCCATCTAACTGAGGATCTGCCAAAGCTTGATGAACTAAATCGGAAACTTGTTCATCTGGAAGTGTGCCATTAGTTACAGCTAGTGAATACATTTTTAAACTCCACTGTAGATACTAAACCCACCATCTACCGGCACAACTACCCCGTTAACAAAACTAGCACCAGAACTGCATAACCAAATCAAAGTACTGAGTAATTCGTTTGGTTCTCCAAAGCGTCCGGCTGGGGTATGGTCGATGATTTTTTGCCCGCGATCGCTTAAACTGCCATCTGGATTGAGTAATAAATCTCGATTTTGTTCGCCAATAAAGAAACCTGGGGCGATCGCATTGACTCGCAACGCCGCTCCATATTTTTGAGCCAGTTCTACAGCTAGCCAACGAGTAAAGTTATCTATGGCCGCTTTCGCTGCTGAATAACCAACCACCCGACTAATTACTCGGATTGCAGACATAGAAGAAATATTCACAATACAACCTTGGGGTTGATTTTTTTCGACCATTGCTTGACCAAAAATCTGGCTGGGCAGTAAAGTACCAATTAGGTTGAGACTAACGACTTCCTCAAATGCTGTATGTGGCATATCAAAAAAACTGGCATCAGCAGTAATTGTGGCAGCCGGAATATTACCACCAGCGGCGTTTACCAGGATATCTATCTGTCCCCAATGATTTAAAATAGCGTATCTGGCTATTTCTAATTGCGAGCGATCGCTAACATCTGCCAGTATAGTCATACTTTCGCCACCGTTAGCGGTAATATCTGCCACCACCGCATCCGCCCGTGGTTCATTGCGGCCGATAACGACTACTCGCGCTCCAGCAAGGGCTAAACCCCTCGCCATAGCTCCACCAAGCACACCAGAACCCCCTGTGACTATGGCTACCTGGTCTTTCAAACTAAAAAGTTTATGTAAAATCAAATCTGATTTATTTAATAAGTCTGGCATTGATAATTCCTCTATTTATTTACTCCGTTCGCGCACCATTTTAATTTCATCCGCAATGCATCAAAGTTGCAGGGTGATGCATTCAAGTTGCAGGGCGACGCATCAAAGTTGCAGTTCGATGCAACAAAGGGATTTCCAAAAAATAAATTATTCAATCTTGTGGGGTGGGCATCTTGCCCGCCTTTGGCTGTGGGCGGACAAGACGCCTACCCCACAACAAATAATTGAGTATTTTTTATTTAGAACTCCCTTAGTTCAATTTATAAGCAACTTTGGCGAGATCGTAAGCTAAAGCAAAAGCCATTTCATACCCTTCTTCTTCCTCGATTAACCCACGTGTTACTAATCCCGCTAACCAGTTACAAGCTACACGTCGCCAAACAGTATGGCGAGCAGGAATAGAAACGAAAGCGCGTGTATCATCGTTAAAACCGGCGGTGTTATAAAGTCCGGCTGTTTCCATGACTTGATTGAAGTATCGCTCCATACCATTCATGCTGTCGTGAAACCACCAAGGCGGGCCCAGCAGTACTGCGGGATAATGACCCGCTAGGGGAGCTAGTTCGCGGCTATAAGTGCTTTCATCTAATCCAAACAAGATTAAGTGAAAGTCTTTGTAATTGCCGTAAGCTGACAACAACGGACGTAAATTTTCAGTCCATTCTATTTTTAAAGGAATATCAGCACCCTTATCAGCTCCAAACCGCTCAAAGACCGCTGAGTTATGGTTACGCATAATACCGCAATGCATTTGCATCACTAGACCATCTTCTATACTCATCCGAGCCATTTCCATAAACATATGACCAATAAAACGCTCTGCATCACCGGGATTGAGTTTGTTGGCTAATGCTCTGGCAAAAATAGCTTCTGCTTCCTGTTCAGTAAGGCGTGTAGTATAAGGTGTAGCTGCACTATGGTCGGTTGCTGTCGCGCCCATCTTTTTAAAAAAAGCTCGACGTTCTTCTAGAGTTTCCACAAAAGTCGCGTAAGTGCTAATGTCTCGCCCAACAGTGCTTTCCAACTTCGCTAGGTTTTCCCGCCAACCAGGAATATCCAGGTTGACTACTCCATCTGGTCGAAAAGTCGGTTTGATCTGCGTAAAACCTTCTTGCTTTAATGATTGATGGTACTCAAGGCGATCGCTGGCTGCATCGGTAGTACAAAGCACTTCAATATTAAACTTTTTGAATAAAGCCCGAGGTGAAAACTCAGGTAACAGTAATAATCTTTCTAGATAATCATAGATGTATCCAGCATTGCGAGAATTTAAAGGCTCATCCACCCCAAAGACGTTAGTGAGTTCGTCTTTTAGCCACAACCCAGACGGAGTACCTCGAAATAAGTAAAAATGTTCGGCGAAAAGCTGCCAGATTTTCCGGTGGTTAGTTTCTACACGCGAACCATCACTGCTAGGTATGCCTAAAGCTGACAAAGGTATACCCCGACTATAGAGCATACGAAAAATGTAATGGTCAGGAATAATAAATAATTCAGTTGGCGAACCAAAACGAGCTGCTGGATTAGCTAATAAAGCTGGGTCTACATGTCCGTGGGGGCAGACCAGTGGTAAAGTAGATATGCTTTCAAAAAATTGACGCGCCAGTTGTCTTTGGACTGGTTCTGAGGCGAAACAGCGATCGCCAGATAAACTCCATTTTTTAGTCAACATATTTTTTGTTATTTGTTATTTGTTATTAGTTTTTCTCCGTGTCCCCTCATCCCCCTTGCCCAAATGCAGCAGTACTACCCCGCTTTACTAGAAAAGGAGATAAGACGCGGTTTTCCACACTTTTTTCCTCTAATAAATCGAGTAATATTTGCATGGCTGAGCGACCAATTTCTAACATTGGTTGGCAAACTGTTGTCAGTGAAGGCGTGACGTAACGGGAAAGAGCAATACCATCAAATCCGACTAAACTTAATTCTTGGGGTACTGAAATACTTAGTTCTTGACAGGCTAAGAGAGCGCCAACTGCTACCATGTCGTTGTAACAAAAGATGGCTGTTACGCCAGTGATAAATAGTTTATATAGCATCTTTTTTCCCGTATCAACATCGCTGATTCTGATATTGTCTTCATCACTAATTGCTACCCAATCATTGTTTTGTGGTAAATTAGCCTCGCTAAGAGCCATTCGATATCCTTCTAAACGCTCTTGGTTTGACTTACTGCGATCGCCTACACCCAAATAACCAATAGCAGTGTGTCCCAAACTAATCAGATGCTCTACCGCTAATCGGCCACCTAAGCAGTCGTCTATGGATACCGAGTGCAATATTGCTGGTTGATCCTTAGTCTGGCTATTAATCAGAACTGTTGGTACAGCAATTTGAGTGAGTTGCTGTGTATGCTGTTTATTCATTCGTGAGTCGGCTACTAAGATTCCATCCACTCGTCGGCGATGAAAATTATCAATCGTGGCTATTTCCTGCTGAAAATCCCGGTGTGAAGCACTTAAAAGAACATTCAAGCCAGCTTCTCTAGCTATCTGTTCAATTCCCTCTACTACCTCGCCAAAAAATGGATCGGCGATGGAAGTTACTACTACTCCAATGGTATTAGTGCGTTGATTTTGCAAGCTTTGAGCTATGGCGTTAGGCACATAGTTCATTTCTCGTGCTATTTTCTTAATTTCCTCTCGCACCTGAGCGCTAATCAGAGCATTATCTCGCAAAGCACGCGAAACCGTGGAATGAGAAACACCTGCTCTTCGAGCAATATCTTCAATGGAAATTTTTCGTTTACTCATATTTTATCTTAATTTATGCACACGTGTGCATATAATGTTGATTATTCAGCAAACTTGAGTCATTTGTCAAATGATTATTCTTTTAATGGGTGTTTCTGGATCGGGCAAAACTACCATAGGAAAACTACTAGCAGAGTCTTTGGACTGGAAATTTAGCGACGCAGATGATTTTCACTCGCCAGAGAATATTGAGAAAATGCAACATGGTATCCCTCTGAGCGATCTTGACAGAGTACCTTGGTTGCAAGATTTGCGAACAGCCATTCAGCAATGGCTGCAACAAAATCAAAATATGGTACTGGCGTGTTCGGCTCTCAAAGACAGCTATCGCCAATTTTTGGTGTCAGATAGCGATGGACTATGCCCAGACGGAAGCGATCGCATTAAGTTAGTTTACCTCAAAGGATCTTATGAGTTAATTCAAAAGCGCTTGCAAGAGCGTCACAATCACTATATGACTGAAAAACTCCTCGATAGCCAGTTTAATACTCTGGAAGAGCCATTAAACACTATATATATAGATATTGCACAGACGCCTGAAGAAATTCTCCAAAATATCAGAACAGCTTTAGCAATTTAATCACTAATGTAAAGAATGTTTGCTAATGGCTAAATGCACAGGTATGCATTTAGATAAGAAACTTAACAGACTTTTTTGCACACGTGTGCAAAAATTAAGAATAAGCAGATTAAATGTTTATACACACCTGTGCATAAACCTACTAAAATTCAGTATTGAAAAGTAGAAAGCTATGTCTCCAACTTTAAATAATTCCTTTGTTCAAGTTCAAAACAATCCTTTGCATTCATTAGAAGAATGGGAAGAAGATCTACTCAATCGCTATCCCAACCCAGAAAGCATAGTTAAAGAAGGTAAAACAACTGAAGAATACAGGAATTATGAAACTACTACTAGAGATACAGTGAAAGAGTTTTATCGCTTAAATCATATTCATCAAACTTATGATTTTGTAATACAAAAAAAAGCAGAGTTTTCCAAGTTTGACAATAAGGAAATGACTGTTTGGGATGCGATCGAATTTTTGAACCAATTAGTTGATGATTCTGATCCCGATACAGACCTAGACCAATTACAGCACTTGTTACAAACATCAGAAGCTATTCGTGCAGATGGTCATCCTGATTGGATGGTACTGACCGGCTTTTTTCACGATATGGGGAAAGTGCTTTGTCTATTTGGTGAACCTCAATGGGCGACTGTAGGCGATACCTATCCTGTAGGTTGTGAATTTTCTGATAAAATTGTTTTCTCAGAGTTTTTCAAAGATAATCCTGATTACAATAACCCGAAATACAACACTAAATATGGTATTTACGAGCCGAATTGTGGATTGAGTAATGTACACATGTCATGGGGACACGATGAGTATTTCTACACCATCATGAAACCTTATTTGCCCGAACCTGCATTGTACATCCTTCGCTATCACTCATTTTATCCTCAACATCGTGAAGACGCATACGACCATTTGATGGATAAACGCGATCGCGAAATGTTTAAATGGGTGAAGTTATTCAATCCCTACGATTTGTATTCCAAAAACCCCAATCCTCCTGATTGGCAAAAACTAAGGCCTCATTATGAGGATCTAGTCGCTAAATATTTACCGCCAACATTAAAATTCTAAATGTCTGGTAGTTGCAAAGGTAAATATTCAATAAATACTTCACAGATATCATAACTCCTTGAGAGGATTGTTTAAAAGTTCCGAAAGGCATAATTTTCCATTTCTGCACTCTTTTAAGTGCAAAGTCGAATCCAGGTTTTAGTTATGTAGTTAGATGTCTTGCTGCACTAACTATCAGAGCAAAATACCCTTTTAAAAGATCCTTTGAGGAGTATAGGGACTGGGCATTGCACTTATCTGTGCATCATAAGTCATGAAAAGTAGTTCATTTAACATGATATTACATTGAAACGAAAAAGACTTTTTTGTTTTGTAAACTTCGATAAAGGAAATTCATTTTTGTAACAATCCAGGATAAACTAAAAAAATAAAACAACATAGAAAGTCAAAATTTTAACAACCTAAGGTTTTTTAAATCTTAGCAAACAATTCTTTTTGCTCTAACTGCTTTTAAATACAAGTTTCAAAAAATGATTGGTTTACTTCTGCTTTAAAAAGCAAACAAATTACTTTAGTCTAACTAATAGCAAAAGCTGGAATTACATCCAACCAAATGTAAGAACTTTAATCAGAAGTCAAAATACCACAGCTATCAGTGCCAATTAATTAAGTCTGAAGTTACCAACATTTTATGATATTGCAGATTTCGATTCTGCTAATTTTCCGCCAATTTCAATGCGTTGTTGGATATAGATGAGTATGAAGAAACTTTGGTTAATAGCTAGCATATTAGGTTTAGTTGGTACTACAATTGTTGGTTGCAATGACACTCAAAATGGGAATATTGGGACTAACAATAATACTAACAGAGTTATTAACACTAGTTTAGAGAATCAGGCTAGTAATTCTAATGGAAAGTTACAAACAATCGGTGTTGTTTTGAATGATTTGGGAAACCCATTTTATGTAGCGGTACAGAATGGGGCACAGAAACAAGCCAAGAAAATCGGGGGCGGTAATATCAGAGTTAATGCAGTTTCCAGTGCCTTTGATCTGAATCTACAAACCAATCAAATCGAAAATTTTACTGCTGCTAATACTGACCTAATTATCCTTAGCGCTGTTGACAAAAAAGGAATAAAACCAGCAATTGACCAAGCAAAACTTGCAGGTAAAGTTGTCATTGCCATAGATTCAGCCGTTGATGCAGACGTGGATGCGATGATTAGCTCGAACAATACCCAAGCTGGAGAGATTGGTTGCCAATATATTGCCGATCGCCTCCAAGGAAAAGGTAACGTAGTTGTTCTTAATGGTACGCCGATGGACTCCATTAATCAGCGAGTTAGCGGCTGTAAAAATTCACTTTCTAAATATCCCGATATAAAAATTATTTCTGACCAAAACGCAGAAGGGACAAGGGATGGTGGACTTAGAGTCATGACTGATTTATTGACAACCTTTCCCAAAATCGATGCTGTTTTTGCCACCAACGATCAAAGCGGTGTGGGCGCAGATTTAGCAGCGAGGCAAGCAAAACGGAATGAATTTTTTATTGTTGGGGTTGACGGTTCACCTGATGCAACCAAAGCAATGGAAGACAAAAATGGTGTATTTGTGGCAACTGCTGCTCAAAATCCCGCAGGGATGGCTGAAAAAGCGGTTGAGATTGGTAACGATCTCATCCAAGGCAAAAAACCTGAGTCCCGTGAAGTTTTGATTCCAGTCAACTTAGTCACCCGTGAAAATCTCAGCAGCTATAAGGGTTGGTGAGGGGGCGGAGGAAGCAAAGGAGCAGAGGAAGAATTCCTAACTCAGCACTCGTATTGTATTTTTTGGAGGTAAATTATTTTGAAAAAAATTGCGATCGCAGCTAGTTTATTAGGTCTTGTCAGTAGTACTTTGATTGGTTGTACAAATGGCTCTCAAGATAGCAATACTGCTACTAACCCTGATACCAACGCTGGTACTAACACTGCTACTAATACTAGCGCCCAGACTAAGCCGGGGACTGCGGATGCCAAATTGCGATCGGTAGCTTTCACCGCTGGCGATTTAAGTAACCCCTTCTTCGTCCTGATGGGACAGGAAATTGAAGCCACAGCCAAGAAAATCGGCGGTAATGATGTCAAGACAAGTGTAGTTTCTAGTGCCTACGATCTCAACCAACAATCTAACCAAATTGAAAACTTCACAGCATCCAATACTGACATCATTATCTTGAATGCTGCTGATAAAAGTGGGATTAAGCCAGCAGTAGAAAAAGCCAAACTTGCAGGCAGAATTGTGATTGCAGTAGATACAGGTGCAGAAGGAGGTGTGGATGCCACTGTAACCACTAATAATGTGCAAGCTGGAGAGGTTGCTTGTAAATATATTGGCGATCGCCTCAAAGGCAAAGGTAATGTAGTAATTCTCAATGGACCTCAGGTAGACTCAGTGATTCAGCGAGTTAGTGGTTGTGAGAATGTGTTATCCAAATATCCTGATATCAAACTACTCTCTAAAGACCAAAATGGAGAGGGCAGCAGGGATGGAGGACTTAGAGTTATGACTGATTTGCTCACAACCTTTCCGAAAATTGATGCTGTTTTTGCCATCAACGATCCGAGTGGAGTGGGAGCAGAACTAGCAGCTAACCAAGCACAACGTAAAGACTTCTTTATTGTTGGGGTTGATGGTGCCCCAGAAGCAATTAAAGCGATCGCTGCCAAAGATGGCATATATGCAGCAACAGCTACTCAAAATCCGCGAGGTATGGCGGCGAAAGCAGTCGAAGTTGGCAACGAT
The DNA here is from genome assembly GCF_043099735.1 of Nostoc sp. C117. Taxonomy (NCBI): domain Bacteria; kingdom Bacillati; phylum Cyanobacteriota; class Cyanophyceae; order Nostocales; family Nostocaceae; genus Nostoc; species Nostoc sp. C117. Next base: position 3,395,771 of record NZ_CP170991.1, on the reverse strand, counting down.
ATCTTGCATGGTAAAAAACCTCAGTCATCTACCATTTTGATTCCAGTCAAGCTGATTACCAAAGATAACGTCAGCACTGAAAAAGGTTGGTAAATGTGGGAGTGGGGAGATGAGGGGGTAAACAAAACTCCTAACTCAGCATGGGCTAAACGCCCCGCTATCCATGTACAGCACTCACACTCAGCACTCCTAAGGAGTTACTTATGACTACAACTATTGAAACCTCCTTTCCGGAAGCACCAACCGCCGCCCCTGTATTAGAAATGCAGGGGATTGCCAAGCGATTTCATGGTGTACCTGCACTCCAAAATGTCAATCTGACAATTTATCCGGGAGAAGTTCACGCTCTCATGGGCGAGAACGGAGCAGGTAAAAGCACATTAATGAAGATTCTGGCTGGGGCTTATATTGCTGATGAAGGGGAAATTCGCATCAATGGTCAGGTGATAAAAATTACCGATCCAGCTTCAGCACGAAAGGCGGGGATTAATCTGATTTATCAAGAACTGAACGTCGCACCCAACTTAACTGTCACCGAAAATATCTTTATGGGTAGCGAGTTACGGCAGGGTCAGTTCTTAGACCGCAAAGCTATGGAACTGGAGGCACAGCAAGTACTCCAAAGCCTCGGAGCAAGTTTTACACCACAAACCATAGTTGGTACTTTGGCGATCGCCGAACAGCAGCAAGTAGAAATTGCCAGGGCGCTAAAGGACAAAAGCCGCGTTTTGGTGATGGATGAGCCAACAGCAGCTCTATCTGACCGTGAGACTCAGCATTTGTTTCAGGTGATTCGCCGACTGCGAGATGATGGCATCGCCATTATTTACATCAGTCACCGCATGGAAGAAATATATGCGTTGGCCGACCGGATTAGCGTACTGCGCGATGGTCAATACGTAGGCAGTCTCACACGAGAGGAAATTTCTGCCCAGCGACTAGTACAGATGATGGTCGGTCGCTCGATGCAAGACTTTTATGAGCATCAACGAGTAACCAATCCTGGCCCCGTGGTGCTGGAAGTCAAAAATATCAGCGACGGACGCAAGATTCAACCGACTAGTTTTCAAATCCGTGCTGGCGAGATCGTTGGTCTATCAGGGCTAGTGGGTGCTGGACGCACAGAAGTTTCCCGACTAATTTTTGGTGCCGATCGCAAAACCAGCGGCGAAGTCTTCCTGAATGGGGTGAAACTGAATATTAATAACCCCTCTGATGCCATTGCTGCCGGTATTGGTTACGTCCCAGAAGACCGCAAAGACCAAGGTTTATTTCTAGAGATGAGTTCTCGGAAAAATATTGCCCTGAACACACTCAAGCAAGATGCCAAAGCAGGAGTTGTTAACTGGGGTTCAGTCAATCGGTTGGCAACGGAAGCCGTAGAAAACTTCAATATCCGATTGGCAAATTTGGAAATCAGAGCCGTGGATCTTTCTGGTGGTAATCAGCAAAAGCTACTGTTAGCACGTTGGCTAGCCATTAAGCCGAGAGTCTTGATGCTCGATGAGCCGACACGCGGCGTAGATATCGGTGCCAAAAGCGAAATTTACCGAATTATTAGCGAACTAGCAGCCCAAGGGATTGCTATTTTAATGGTTTCCAGCGAACTAACAGAGGTGATTGGTATGAGCGATCGCATCCTAGTGATGCGAGAAGGACAGCTAGTAAGCGAACTTGACGGCAGTCCTGGTAAAGAAATTACCCAAGAAAAGATTATGCATTATGCAACAGGAGCATCGGAGGTAGTAACATCATGAGCCAGACAGTTAGACCCACCAAGAATAATCCAGTCGGCACAAATGCCAAGCAGGGTAATCGGAGAGCGATCGCCAGTTTCCTAGAAGTTGCAGGTATTCTCCCAATCCTTGTAATTATCTGTATCTTATTTACCTTCCTTTCTTCCAACTTCCTCACAGGCGGTAACCTCGTCAATATATTACGACAGGCATCCATCAACATTGTGTTGGCAACAGGAATGACCTTTGTGATTTTGACTGGAGGCATCGACCTTTCTGTGGGGTCAATATTGGCTGTTTCTGCCGTAGTTGGACTCTTAGTATCCTTAGTTCCGGCATTAGGTTGGGCGGCCGTACCTGCGGCGTTGGTAGTAGGATTGCTTTTAGGCTTACTCAACGGCGCTCTGATTACCTTTTTAGATGTACCACCTTTCATCGTCACACTGGGTTCTCTGACGGCTCTGCGGGGTGTTGCCTATTTGGTTGCCAATGGCACAACAGTGATTAACCGTGACATCAATTTTGCTTGGATTGGTAATAGCTATTTAGGTCCCCTTCCTTGGTTGGTAGTAATTGCCTTGCTGACCGTGGCAGTGAGTTGGTTTGTATTGCGACAGACTGTTTTAGGAGTGCAAATCTATGCCGTTGGTGGTAACGAGCGGGCAGCCAGATTAACTGGTATCAAAGTCAACCACGTATTGCTGTTTGTCTATGGTATCAGTGGATTGCTGGCAGGTTTGGGAGGAATCATGAGTGCCAGCCGTCTATATAGTGCTAGTGGTTTGCTGGGACAAGGTTACGAATTAGATGCGATCGCTGCGGTAATTCTTGGTGGCACCAGCTTTACAGGTGGCATTGGCACAATTGGCGGCACCCTTCTCGGTGCATTAATCATTGCTGTTCTCAACAATGGTTTAACACTGTTAAACATGTCTTACTTCTGGCAACTAGTCGTCAAAGGCCTAGTAATTATTATGGCAGTAATGATCGATCGCCTCCGCAGACGTTCCAGACGATAAACATTTTAGATTTTGGATTGAACAATCTAAAAATGTCTTTCCCCTATACCCCACATTCCAATCTCCACTCCCTAGTCCCCAGTCCCCAATCCCCAATCCCCAATCCCCAATCCCCAACATGTATGACTTCCACTACTAGTCGTCGTAAATCCAACACATTTTATGTCATTTTAATTGCAGGTGCTGCCGCTCTCGGTGGTTTTTTATTCGGTTTTGATACTGCGGTAATCAACGGTGCGGTTGTCGCTTTATCAAAAGCTTTTAACATCAGCAGTTGGTTAACTGGTTTTGCTGTGTCCTTAGCCTTGCTGGGATCTGCCGTAGGAGCTTTCCTGGCCGGACAGATTGCAGATCGTTATGGTCGAGTCAAGGCAATGGTAGTCGCTGCGGGGTTGTTTACTCTCAGTGCCATCGGCTCTGGAATCGCCTTCACTATCTGGGATTTTATCTTTTGGCGATTACTGGGTGGAATTGCAGTCGGCGCTGCTAGCGTCATTGCACCCGCTTATATTGCAGAATGTTCTCCTTCCGAATTGCGAGGAAGGCTAGGATCTCTCCAGCAACTAGCGATCGTGGTTGGAATTTTCATTGCTTTACTGAGTGACTACTTTATCGCTGTATCAGCAGGTTCAGCGGAGTTACCGTTTTTGTTTGGCATACCTGCCTGGCGCTGGATGTTTTGGACAGCAGTGCCTCCAGCAGTGATTTATGGAATGGCAGCTTTAACAATTCCCGAATCTCCCCGTTACTTAGTTGCTAAAGGACGAGAGCCAGAAGCTGTTAGCGTTCTCACCAAGATTTTGGGTGGTAACGTCTTGGCAAAAATCGAGGAAATTCGCCAAACAGTGATGCAAGAACGCGAGCCAAGGTTTTCCGATCTTTTGAAAAGAAGTGGCGGACTCCTCCCCATAGTTTGGATTGGAATCGGTTTATCTGTATTTCAGCAATTTGTTGGCATTAATGTCATCTTCTACTACAGCAGCGTTTTGTGGCGCGCAGTTGGGTTTTCAGAAAAAGATTCCCTAAAGGTTACAGTGATCACAGGAGCTGTAAATATTATTACAACACTGATTGCGATCGCCTTTGTAGACAAATTTGGTCGCAAACCCTTGCTCGTTCTTGGGTCAATCGGCATGACTGCAACCTTAGGGACGATGGCTTTTATGTTTAGAGCCGCTTCGGTAGATGCTTCTGGTAACCTTACTCTAACCGGCTCAGCGGGTATAGTGGCTCTCATCGCAGCCAATCTCTATGTATTTTGTTTCGGTTTCTCTTGGGGTCCAGTCACCTGGGTGCTGCTGGGAGAAATGTTTAATAATAAAATTCGCGCTGCTGCACTTTCAGTCGCGGCGGCAATGCAATGGGTGGCAAATTTCATCGTTTCTACAACATTTCCTCCCATACTGCAATATTTCGGACTGGGTTCTGCCTATGGTCTATATACAACTGCGGCGGCTATTTCATTGTTTTTCGTTCTCTTCTTTATTAAAGAAACCAAAGGAATGGAGTTAGAAGATATGTAAGTGACTGCAAGCTAATAGTATTTACCAATCAGTTCTGAATAGAGCTTTTTATTAACAGAAACCACCATTAAAAAAGAATTCAGAATTCAGGATTTATAATCAAGATGCTAGTGGACTTGCTCTAAACGTACTCCTGTTGAGAAGCAAGTTACGCCTAATGTCTCTGCTTCTCTTCAAGTGAGAGGCTAACACTAAGGGAGAAGAGAAGGCTTTATGCTGTGTTATTTACCACTTATACAGAATTCATACTAAATTCTGACTCCTGAATTCTATTTTAATAAATTGCATTTTTAAAAATCCATCTATTCTTTGACAGTTAATAGTTAAAAGATGAAAACTATCAATACGGCACTGTGTTCTTATGGATTATCCGGTTCGGTATTTCATGCACCATTTATAAATCTGCATCCTGGATTTAAATTACGAGGTTCTTGGGAAAGAAGCAAAAAGCTAATACAGAAAGATTATCCTGATGCAGAAAGCTATCCTTCCTTAGAAGCTTTGCTAATAGACGATCGAATTGATTTAGTAGTGGTAAATACGCCTACTAATACCCATTACGATTATACTAAACAAGCTTTACTTGCAGGAAAACATGTAGTAGTAGAAAAAGCATTTACTACAACAGTGGCAGAAGCAGAAGAACTGAAGGAATTAGCCCAAAAAAAGGAAAAGAAATTATCTGTATATCAAAACCGCAGGTGGGATAGTGATTTTAAAACAGTAAAAAAAATTGTCCAGGAAGGCGTGCTAGGAGATATTATTGAAGCAGAATTTCATTTTGATCGATACAAACCAACACTCAGTTATAAACAACACGTCGAAACTCCAGGTCCAGGGGCAGGAATCATCAAAGATTTAGGACCGCACTTAATAGATCAGGCTTTGAATTTATTTGGAATGCCTAACGCTGTTTTTGCAGACATGCGAATCACCAGAGAAGCATCACAAATAAATGATTATTTTGAGTCAATACTATATTACGACAAACTGCGCGTCAAATTGAAAGCGAGTTTTCTGGTGCGTGAACCTGTGCCGTCATACATTATACATGGCACAAAAGGTTCTTTTCTTAAAAGCAGGGCCGACGGACAAGAAGATAATTTACGGGCGGGTATGAAGCCGAACACATCTGATTGGTACACAGAGCCAGAAAGCGAATATGGTTTGCTGCACACAGAAAAAGCTGGAAAAGTAATTCGAGAAAAAGTAAAAAGCTCACAGGGCAGTTATTTAGGTTACTACGATGCAATGTATAAATCAATTGTTGATAATCAACCAATTGCCGTAACCGCTGAAGACGGAGTTAATGTGATGCGGATTATAGAAGCGGCTATTCAAAGCCACAATGAGCAAAAAGTAATAGCAGTTTGAAGAATAATTCAGAATTCAAGAGTCAGAATTACTCTTGGTGCGGAATTACCCCCGTCTAGAAACCAATACAGTTTAGCTCAACCCAAAACCCTCATGTAGAGACGCGATTTATCGCGTCTTCAAAGAATAATCATCTACACCAATAACCCTTAAACTAAGCGTATTGATGACCTAGAATCACCACTAATTCAAAGATTTAGTGGTAGTCTTAAACTCGTTTATTCAGATGCTTGCGAGCTACAGATATAGCAAGAGTTTTTCAACTCAAAACACAGATTTTTACCTATCTCTGATTCGATACCATACTACACCTAATGTTCAAACATCTTTTATACAGTTTTCCGCTTTTGTTGTTGACATGCCCAGCAGTTTGGGCAACACCTTTGGAGGATAATTCTGATGCCGCAGTTGCTAATTCTGGCACATTGCAAGGACAAGTCACCTCAGTTTCCCAATTTTCTGATGTACAGCCAACTGATTGGGCATTTGGGGCATTACAATCGCTGGTTGAACGCTACGGTTGTATTGCAGGTTATCCCAATTTCACTTATCGCGGCAACCGTGCCTTAAGCCGTTACGAATTTGCCGCAGGTTTAAATGCTTGTTTAGATCGAATTAATGAGTTAATTGCAACAGCTACTGGCGATTTAGTTAATAAGCAAGACTTGGCAGTGCTGCAAAAGTTGCAGACAGACTTTGCAGCAGAACTGGCAACTCTGCGCGGGCGGGTGGATAGCTTAGAGGCGCGTACAGCAACACTAGAAGCACAACAGTTTTCCACGACTACCAGATTGAATGCTCAAATTATTACTGCGATTAGTGATACGTTTGGTAATAAGGTAGGAGGAAATCGCGATGAATCCCAGACTTACTTCGCAACTCGCGGCCGTCTCAATTTAGAGAGCAGTTTCACAGGCAAAGATTTATTACGAGTCCGACTAGAATTTGGCAACTTTGCCAATTCCAGTGGCTCAAGCCAAATCGCGGCACTCACTGGTACAGGGATGACCCGCCTGAACTTCGATAATGACAGTAATAATACACTCTTTATTCCCCACATTCGTTACTATTTCCCAGTTAGTGATTCCCTCTCCTTTGTTGTCGGTCCCACAGGCATTGGTTACAACGACATCACAGATAACGTCACCCCTGCCACCATTGGGGATGATGGTAACGGTATTCCGTCATTGTTTGGCAAGAATAGTTTTCTCTTCGAGCGAGGCGGCGGCGGTGCAGCCGCTAATTGGAATATCAGCAAAGACTTGGTTCTTACCTTGGGCTATTTAGCAGATAGTCCTAATAACCCCACCCAAAGAAATGGATTATTTGATGGCGGCTACAACGCTCTAGCTCATTTAGTGTATTACGGCAAAAAAGGAGCAATTGGTGTCGCCTACTCTCATGGCTATACCCCTGCTGGTTCTGTTAATATCACAGCCGGAAGAGGTAGCGCTCTATCAAATGCTCCCTTTGGTAACAACATTGCTACTAGCAACAGCATTGCTGGCGTACAGGGATACTATCGATTTTCCCCAAATTTCCAGATTCACGGTTGGGGTGGATATATTTGGGCAAATGCCAAGAACTCTGGTTTCAGTGATATTTCTAATGGTACGGGTGGAACAGATTCTCTGTTTGTGAACAATGGTGATAATGCTAATGCCTGGTTTGGGGCAATTGGCCTGTCGTTTCCAGATGTGGGGGGTAAGGGCAATCTGCCAGGAATTCTCTTTGGTTTGCCACCACGGGTATCTAACAGTGATGTCCGTCAAGAGAGAGATAACTCTTACCACCTCGAAGCATTCTACCGCTGGCGAATGAACGATCGCATTTCAGTGACTCCTGGTTTTTGGATGATTCTCAACCCAGAAAATAACAGCCAAAATGATACTCAATATGTAGGGGTAATTCGCACAACGTTCGATTTTTAAATTTTGAGACCTTTTTTTCTCCAGCAAATACCAATACTGCTCGGGTTTTGCATTTTAACTCGGAATTGGGTTTGGGGTAAAGGTTAAAGGGTAAAGGTTAAAGGGTAAAGGTTAAAGGTTTTTTCTTTCCCCTTTCCCTTTCCCCTTTTCCCCTTAACCGACAAGAGTATTGCAGCAAATACTGCCTTTCTAGATAAAAAAGGCGATCGCAGTGCGATCGCCTTTTTGGGATAACCTAGTGAGTATGTATGGTTCTGGACTTAGTACGTTACCCTTCTTTTTAGTTACGTGAAGTTAAGGAATCAAATTGGATTCCGATAGTATCTATTTAATTTCCTCAAAATTCTCAATGGTGAGATATATTTCTTCGTCAGCTATTTGACTATTGTAATCGATATTAATTTTGGTTGGATAGCCAAGTTTAGGACTGTACTCTAAATCGAGGTTGTAGGCTTTACGGTTGATAGCATCTTGAATTACATTAAAAAGCTTAGGAATTGTGTTGTAGTTTTCAAAGAATTGTGGATTTTCAACTGGTTTACCTGTAGCTACAGAAGTGATTTTGATTTTACCATTACGTACTTCAATTACTACTGGTCCTCTAGCTTCTGGTGTACAAAAACAACCATTGCTAAATGTATAGCGATAGTTAGAAATATTTTGCTGATTCCACAAACGGCGATTAAAATTTAATCGTCTTAGATTTAAATTATTAGTCTCTGGACAGTGTGCTACTTGTATGGGAGTTTGGGAGATTGCTGGTAGGTTAAGACCTACAGATAGCAACAAGCTGGTACTGATAATAAGAGCTAGGCGCATATGAATCCATGAAATTGTCAAAACCTTAAATATATTAATTCATTAAGTCTTTAAATATACTTTATATTTTGATTAAATACCTGTATCCTAAGAGGACATTTCAGAAGTGATGAGAGGTCAAATTTTATGCCAAACATCTGATTGCGATCCGAATCAGCTTCAGACGGACTCACCGCTCGGTTGTGGCTAACTCTAACCCAGGCTCTAAGTCGGTTATGTAGCCTCAGTAAATTTCCGTCTTTACGCCACGTACACAAGTAGCGATACACGGTCTAGGTGGTAAATCTCCAGGTAAGTCATGCCAAGTACGGCCTTAGGTTAACAGGTAAAAGAAAGATCGCATTCAGGACATCCCACACCTCAACCTTCCGAGGACGACCCCCAAATTTGGCAGGTGGAATTAAAGGTTCAATCAATTCTCATTGTTCCAGGGTCAAGTTGCTGGAGTACACTTTACTCATAGCTATCTTCGGTACTGTTTCTATGTCTCGACTTCGGCGATGAGAGAACTAAAACGAAGCGAGAAACGTTCAAATCGCTGCTGCAAAACCTCTTAAGCGATATTGCTACAGCGGTTGTTGCTTCGTTCTGTCGCATTGTGCATCTCGAATAATACTGATTCCACCCCAAAGAACTAGGCTTGCGATTCCAAATCCAACAATTAAATCGGGAAACCGAGAATTGAATAGAGTGACTAGCAAACCTGCGACGATCACACTGAAATTTGCAATTACATCATTCTGCGTAAATATCCAACTTGCCCGCATATGTACCTCACCCTTACGATGCTTTGAGAGAAGGTACAAACCATAACTGTTAGCAATCAGCGCCAAGAGAGCAATTCCCATCATCCAGCCTGATTCCGGTGAACTCTCCCCCCAAACAAACCGTCGAATCACATCGACGACAACCATCACGGCTAACGCGATCTGAAAAATACCACTTAGAGTCGCTGCACGATTCTTGTGATGCGCCGATTTGCCAACTGCATAAAGCGACATCGCGTAAACCGAAGCATCTGCAAACATATCTAATGAGTCTGCAACTAGGGCAGTTGAATGCGCTAAAACTCCTGCCACAATTCCGACGACAAACATTGTGCCATTAATAAATAACAGAATTCGCAGCGTTTTACGCTCCGCTGCGTTCTTCGCTTCCATGTGACATCCACAGTCTGACATTGTGCCTCCTGATTAGCTTGTTGTTATTCGTTCTTTGAGCAGTTGTAGCGGGTACATTCATAAACTCCTTTTGCTACATCAGCCAGTAACTCATCGACCATTTCCAATATCTCAGCAACTCGTGGATCGGCGAGTTGATAGCTCGTGTACCGTCCTTGCTGTAGGGTGTTTACCAAACCACAATCACGGAGACAGCCCAAGTGGTTTGAGGTGTTAGATTGCGATAGCCCGGTTGCTTCAACAATTTCACTCACGGTCATTGGACGCGATCGCAGCACGTCCAAAATTGCCAATCGTGACGAATCAGAAAACCCACGTAAGAGTTTTGCTTTCAAGCGAGTGGACTGGGATTGAGCAGAGAGAATCATATGCTTAGTTTCAATACAAAGCTCTTTTATATCATCATATCAGCAAATAATGATATATAAACACTTGAAAGCTTATTTATACCCTTACGTGAGCAGCATCAGACAAACTTCAAGCTACCGCCACACCAAGAAGCACGAGCGCGCATAAGCTGTAGTTATGCCAAGAGCGCTTTTTTACCCATCCATTCGCTTTTGAAACATTCTCTTACGGTACAGTAATCGATCGCAGTCAGAAGCTAATATGCGTCTAAATTATATAAACACTCTTGATGGTCGTTGACTGTTTGTTGACGGGTTTTCAGTCATTATCGAATTATTCTTTAACGATATAGCCAAACACGCAGGAGTGAAAGCAATTGTTCGGTATCTACGGGTTTGGTGATATAGTCTGATGCACCTGCTTCAATACACTTTTCGCGATCGCCTTGCATGGCTTTAGCAGTGAGTGCAATAATCGGCAAAGACTGAAACTGATTGTTTTGGCGGATTTGGCGGGTTGTTTCGTAACCGTCCATTTCTGGCATCATTACGTCCATTAAAACCACATCAATATCTGGTGTATTTTCTAACAGGCTAATTCCTTCTCTGCCGTTTTCAGCATATAACACCTGGATTTGATAACGCTCCAGCATACTTGTTAGAGCAAAGATATTCCGCATATCATCGTCTACAATTAGGGCTTTTTTACCAGCGAGTAAGTAGTCTCGAGAATGCAGCTGTTCAAGTATTTGTCGCTTCGGTGCTGGTAAATTTGCTTGGACTCGGTGTAAAAATAACGCTGTTTCATCAAGGAGACGTTCGGGCGATCGCACATCTTTAATGATGATTGTCTCTGCAATCCGCCTCAATTCAGTTTCTTGAGCTTTGCTAATTTCTCTACCAGTGTAAACAATAATTGGGAGAGTTTTGCCGTTAGGTATTTGTTTGATTTGCTCGATTAATTCAAACCCAGTCATGTCTGGTAACCCTAAATCCAGGACGAGACAATCAAAATGCTGAGTGCGGATGGCTTCTAAGGCTTCTGCACCGGTGGCTACAGCAGTGGTAGCAACATCGCTGTTGCCAATTAACTCCACAATGCTATGACGTTGAGTGTCATCATCTTCGACTACGAGTAAATTTTTCACTTGGCGTTCGACAAAACCTTTAATTTTGTTCAACGCTTCCGCGATTGTCTCACTAGTTAAAGGCTTTTGTAGATATGCGATCGCTCCTAATTGCAAACCGCGTTGTCTTCCCTCCTCAACAGTCATGATATGTATGGGAATGTGGCGCGTATTCGGGTCATGTTTGAGACGATCTAATACCGTCCACCCATCCATTTCTGGTAATCTTATATCCAGCAAAACAGCTGAAGGCAGAAATTGCTGTGCGAGCATCAAGCCTGTAGTGCCAGTTTGGGCAGTTATCACCTTGAATCCATGCTGTTGCGCCATATCTAGAAGGATACGGGCAAAGTTAACGTCATCTTCGACAATTAATAATACGCGATCGCCAATGGTAATTGTAGTGCGATCGTCATTAATGAGTGCTGTTAGCGGATAGCTAAGGTTTAGCCCGTGCTGAGTGCTGAGTGCTGAGTGGGGAGTGAGGAGTGAGGAGTAGGAAGTGGAGAGTGGTTTTGATGTTGACTCAGCACTCGGAACTCGAAACGGGCTAAACGCCCCGCTATCGCTAACGGAACTCAATTGTGGTAAATAGAATGTAAAGGTGCTACCTTCACCAGGTTGACTGATTAGTTTAATTTCGCCGCCGAAGAGACGGGCAATTTCGCGGCTAATTGATAAGCCCAATCCGGTGCCGCCGTATTTCCGACTGGTAGAGCCATCGGCTTGCTGAAATGCCTCAAAAATGACTTTCTGTTTTTCTGGGGCAATGCCAATGCCTGTATCGCTGACTGAGAAGGCAATGACAACCTCGGCGCGATTCAAAGTTTCGTTGTCGGGACTCCATCCCTGTTTTACTACCGCAACCCGCAACCGGACTTCTCCTTCCTCTGTAAATTTAAAGGCGTTGGAGAGGAGATTTTTCAAAACCTGTTGTAAGCGTTTGACATCTGTGTAGATGGTGGAGGGCAATTCGGGAATAAATTCAATTGCAAACGTAAGTCCTTTGCTTTGAGCTACTTGCCGGAAGGTACGGTCAGTCTGCTCGCCTAAATCTACCAAGGGCATTTGGGTCATATCAATTGACATGGTTCCAGATTCAATTTTGGCGAGATCGAGAATGTCATTAATCAACGTCAACAAATCAGTACCTGCTGAGTAAATTGTCTGGCTGTATTCGACTTGTTTCTTGCTGAGGTTACCCTCAAGGTTATCTGTTAACAGCTGCGCCAAAATTAGTAAGCTGTTCAGTGGTGTCCGCAATTCGTGGGACATATTGGCGAGAAATTCTGACTTGTATTTGGAAGAGAGGGCTAGTTGTTCCGCCTTGTCTTCCAAAGACCTTCTTGCTTGTTCGATTTCCCGGTTTTTGCGCTCGACTTCTTTCTTTTGTTGAGCTAGCAACTCTGCTTTTTCTTCTAATTCAGCGTTGGTTTGTTGCAGTTCTTCTTGCTGTCCTTTGAGTAAATCTTCAGAAGTTTTGAGTGATTGGGCTTGTTGTTCTAAGCGTTTGTTGGTTTCTCGGAGTTCATTTTGCTGGGTTTGCAGTTCTTCAGCTAAAGATTGCGACTGCTTGAGTAATTCTTCCGTTCGCATGGAAGCGGCGATGGTATTCAGGACGATGGCGATACTTTCGGTAAGTTGGTCGAAGAATGTCAAGTGAATTTCGCTAAAGCGGCGGAAGGATGCTAATTCAATGACTGCTGTCACTTGTCCTTCAAAGAGTACGGGTAGCACGACGGCATTTAAGGGTGTGGCTTCTCCTAGTCCAGAAGAGATTCTGACATAATCACTTGGTACGTCTGTGATCAAAATTCGCTCTTTTTCTAGGGCGCATTGTCCCACCAACCCTTCACCCAAGAAGAAGCGGTTAGCTAGATGTCTGCGTTCCCGGTAAGCATAGCTACTAATTAATTTCAAATACGGGGTATTTTCTCCAGACTCCATCAGGAAGAAGACGCCGTGTTGCGCTCCTACCAAGGGTGCCAGTTCTGAGAGAATTAGTTTAGATACGGTTTCCAAGTCTCGCTGACCTTGAAGCATTCGCGTAAACTTGGCTAAGTTAGTTTTCAACCAGTCTTGTTCGGTATTTTTCTGGGTTGTCTCCCGCAGATTGGCAATCATCTGGTTGATGTTGTCTTTGAGGATGGCAACTTCACCCAGTGCTTCCACGGCGATGGAACGGGTTAAATCGCCTTTAGTTACGGCTGTAGCTACTTCCGCGATCGCTCTTAACTGGGTGGTAAGTGTAGCAGCGAGTTCGTTAACGTTATCTGTCAAGTCTTTCCAAGTCCCAGCCGCCCCAGGTACTTTGGCTTGTCCGCCTAACTTTCCTTCAATTCCCACTTCTCGCGCTACTGTGGTTACCTGATTGGCAAAGGTAGCTAGGGTATCAATCATCTCATTAATTGTCTCTGCCAAGGTTTCAATTTCTCCCTTGGCATCTAACATCAATTTCCGTTTCAAGTCACCGTTAGCAACTGCGGTTACAACTCTGGCAATACCGCGCACTTGGGCTGTGAGATTCCCCGCCATTGAGTTCACGTTGTCGGTTAAATCTTTCCAGGTACCTGCAACTCCTTGGACTTGGGCTTGTCCGCCCAATTTCCCTTCGGTTCCCACCTCCCGCGCTACCCGCGTTACTTCCGATGCAAAGGAACTGAGTTGATCGACCATTGTATTGGTCGTGTTCTTCAAATCCAAAATTTCACCTCTGGCATCGACGGTGATTTTCTTCGAGAGGTCGCCATTCGCTACCGCCTTGGTAACCTCGGCGATGTTGCGGACTTGTCCGGTGAGGTTCCCCGCCATTGAGTTCACGTTGTCGGTCAAATCTTTCCAGGTACCTGCAACTCCTCTGACGTAGGCTTGGACGCCTAATTTTCCTTCGGTTCCCACCTCACGGGCAACTCTTGTAACTTCTGATGCAAAGGAATTGAGTTGATCCACCATCGTGTTGATCGTGTTCTTGAGTTCTTGAATTTCCCCTTTGACATCGACGGTGATTTTTTTAGATAAGTCGCCATTTGCGACCGCTGTGGTCACTTCGGCAATGTTGCGGACTTGTGCCGTCAAGCTTCCCGCCATGAAGTTTACACTGTCAGTTAAGTCCTTCCAAGTGCCGGCTACACCCTTAACTTCTGCTTGGACGCCTAATTTTCCTTCGGTTCCCACCTCACGAGCAACTCTTGTAACTTCTGATGCAAAGGAATTGAGTTGATCCACCATTGTGTTGACGGTGTTTTTCAGTTCGAGAATTTCACCTTTGACATCAACAGAGATTTTTTTAGATAAGTCGCCGTTAGCTACAGCGGTGGTAACGGCGGCAATGTTTCGCACCTGTGCTGTTAAACTTCCCGCCATAAAGTTCACGCTGTCAGTTAAGTCCTTCCAAGTGCCAGCGACACCGCGTACATCTGCTTGGACACCCAGTTTACCTTCACTTCCCACCTCTCGCGCCACCCTTGTCACTTCTGATGCAAAGGAGTTGAGTTGATCCACCATGATATTGATCGTGTTTTTCAACTCGAGAATTTCGCCTTTGACAGCAACAGTAATTTTCTTAGAAAGGTCGCCGTTAGCGATCGCAGTTGTCACTTCGGCAATGTTCCGCACCTGCGCTGTCAAGCTTCCCGCCATAAAATTCACGCTATCGGTCAAGTCTTTCCAAGTGCCCGCAACGTCTTTTACATCTGCTTGGACACCTAATTTTCCTTCGGTTCCTACCTCCCGCGCCACCCGCGTTACTTCCGATGCAAAGGAACTGAGTTGATCCACCATCGTGTTGATCGTGTTCTTCAGTTCCAGAATTTCCCCTTTGACATCGACGGTAATTTTCTTAGAAAGGTCGCCTGTTGCCACTGCTGTTGTCACTTCAGCAATGTTTCGCACCTGTGCCGTCAAGCTTCCCGCCATGAAGTTCACGCTGTCGGTTAAGTCTTTCCAAGTGCCAGCCACCCCACGCACTTCTGCTTGGACGCCCAGTTTTCCTTCACTACCTACCTCTCGCGCCACCCGCGTTACTTCACTTGCAAAGGAATTGAGCTGATCCACCATCGTGTTGATCGTGTTTTTCAGTTCGAGAATTTCCCCTTTGACATCAACGGTGATTTTTTTGGAAAGGTCACCTGTTGCTACAGCTGTTGTCACTTCGGCAATATTCCGCACCTGTGCTGTTAAACTTCCCGCCATAAAGTTCACGCTGTCAGTGAGATCCTTCCAAGTGCCAGCTACACCTTTTACATCTGCTTGCACGCCGAGTTTCCCTTCACTGCCTACCTCACGGGCAACCCGCGTTACTTCTGATGCAAAGGAACTGAGTTGATCCACCATGATATTGATCGTGTTCTTCAGTTCGAGAATTTCCCCTCTGACATCCACGGTGATTTTTTTCGAGAGGTCACCATTGGCGATCGCTGTAGCAACTTCGGCAATATTTCGCACTTGTCCGGTGAGATTACCCGCCATTAAATTCACGTTGTCCGTCAAGTCTTTCCAAGTCCCCGCCACTCCCCGAACTTCGGCTTGGACGCCCAACTTACCCTCGGTTCCCACCTCACGGGCAACTCTGGTAACTTCTGATGCAAAGGAATTTAGTTGATCCACCATCGTGTTGATCGTGTTCTTCAGTTCAAGAATTTCGCCCTTCACATCCACAGTGATTTTCTTGGAAAGATCGCCGTTAGCTACCGCCGTGGTGACTTCGGCAATATTCCGCACCTGTGCCGTTAAGCTTCCCGCCATGAAATTCACGCTGTCAGTGAGATCCTTCCAGGTACCCGCTACCCCCCGGACTTCTGCTTGACCGCCCAATTTACCTTCTGCACCCACCTCACGGGCAACTCTTGTCACCTCTGATGCAAAGGAATTTAGTTGATCCACCATGATGTTAACGGTGTTTTTCAACTCCAAAATTTCGCCTCTGACATCGACTGTGATTTTTTTAGATAGGTCGCCGTTAGCTACTGCTGTGGTGACTTCGGCAATGTTGCGGACTTGGGCAGTTAAATTACCCGCCATTAAATTCACGTTGTCAGTGAGATCTTTCCAAGTACCTGCGACTCCTTTAACTTCGGCTTGGACGCCTAACTTGCCTTCAGTTCCCACCTCACGGGCAACTCTGGTTACCTCAGATGCAAATGAATTTAACTGATCCACCATTGTGTTAACGGTGTTCTTCAACTCCAGAATTTCGCCTTTGACATCGACAGTGATTTTTTTGGATAAGTCACCATTGGCGATCGCAGTAGCAACTTCGGCAATATTACGAACTTGTCCGGTGAGATTACCTGCCATCAAGTTAACGTTGTCTGTCAAATCTTTCCAAGTGCCAGCAACACCTTGCACTTCGGCTTGAACGCCGAGTTTACCTTCAGTTCCCACTTCACGGGCGACCCTTGTTACCTCGCTGGCAAAGGAACCCAGGCGATCTACCATTGTGTTGACAATATTGGCAGTTTGGAGAAACTCACCTTGCAGGGGTCTGCCGTCAATTTCTGTAGCGATGGTTTGCGATAAGTCCCCATTAGCCACAGATCGGATCACGCGAGTCGTTTCGGCTGTTGGTTGGACTAAATCTGTAATTAAAGTATTGACAGAAGTGACGCAATCTGACCACGAACCGCGAACATCTCCTAAAGAGGCGCGTTCAGCAATCTTTCCTTCTTTGCCGACAACATTACCAATCCGCTGTAGCTCCGCCGCCATTCGCTGATTTTGATCGATAATATTATTCAGTGTATCAGCAATTTTACCGCCAATACCAGTATGGTCTAAGGGCATCCGAGCCGAGAAGTCACCTTGCTTGACAGCAGCCAGTGTTCTCAGTAGCTGATTTAAATCTAGATTGTCGCTGTCTCTAGTCAACTGTTCGGTTGCCATAGCCTTATCCTTAATAAATATTGAAGAATTTTTTGTATTTTTTGCACCCCGTAGCTGCTAAGGGTAGTTTCAGCTAATGATTATCAAAATAGAAAGTAAGGAATAAAAAGTCGATAAAACAAATTTGTTTGGGTGCTGGTGTCAGCAATTTATAAATACTGCTGACTACATGGTAGTGCTGAAGTTGTATCTGGCGTACCACTTAGCTAATCATAGCTAGTCGTCCTCTGTTATGGATAACTAGCAAATATTTTATGTGGGCATAGGAACAGAAGGGCTGGGGGAAAATGATTTGTAGCTATAATTTAGCAAATTCGGATGAATAGTATTTCGGAACGAGTCTTTGAACTGCATTGTAACTTTTTAGCACAACTGATGAATTCTTTGGGAGGCGATCGCACCATAATTACTCAAGCGTGCCATCTTCAAAAGTCAGGATGACCTCAAAATTCAAATTCTTGAATTTATCGACTATTTTAATCAAACAATGGCTAAACCTTTTAAGCAGACATCTAAGGGTCAAGTGTTGGCTATCTAATACTTGGGTTATTTCCGCCGTGCTTGCTGTACTAGTAGAAGAATGGAGTACGTTGAAAAGTTAGCAAAAACTCATAGCCAAAGTCATTCGTAATCACGAAAAATATCAGACTACTTAGAGTAACACTTAAGTAAACATACTATGTGCTAGGGCTATAGCATAGCAGATACTTTGAGTAGTCAAGGAAAAGAATAAAAAACTCTATCGCCTTGTGGGTGGAGTTCCCCCCACTTTCAATAAATTAGACTTTTCAGGAAAAATTAGCCTCCGTTTAGTAGTCTGCCAACCCAAAAATGCGCTTGTGAGGTCTGGGGAAAGCGGAAAGGGTAAGGGATTTAAAACCTTTCTCCCTGCCCCTTATCCCCACTTCGTGGGGGCCCCACCTTCCCCCTTTCCCTTTACCCCGCCAAGTGAACTTGGCGAACTACTAGGTTTACTACTACCGTATTTATACGTAGATAAGAGTCAAAGCCTCTCTCCAATGAAAAGGCTAGGCAGGTTTTGTTTTTGCTCCAGCACCTTCTAGCGTTGTCGGGGTAGTATTCACCTCAGGATAGAGTATTAATGTGTAGGGTCACATAGAACTTAGTATAAACATCAGTTAACAGTTAAAGTATAATAAGCTATCTTTAAAATCAGATAAGTTTACGTAATCTCAGTTAAACTTTAGAAACTCTTTAAAGGATTTCCAGCAAAAATTACCTGGTAAGAGTTGATTTAGATCTAAATAATTGAAACAGAGTATAAACACTCCCTATGATTATTCGTGCAGCGAGTTGATAGTGCATGAGCTACTGCTTAAATCCTATCTGTCCTAATCCAGAAAATTTGGTATATAGCCAAAGGTGTCAGTCTTGTGGCTCGCAACTACTGTTGCGCGATCGCTATCAGGTGGTCAAACCATTAGGTCAGGGTGGCTTTGGAGCAACCTTCTTAGCCAACGATCAAGGCTTACCAGGAGAACCGAGTTGCGTAATCAAGCAACTACGTCCCTCAGGAAGCTCGCCACATGTTTTACAAATGGCGAGAGAACTCTTTGAGCGAGAAGCTAAAACTCTAGGTAAGATTGGCAATCATCCCCAAGTACCAAGATTATTAGACTATTTTGAAGATCATGAACAATTTTACTTAGTTCAAGAATACATTAGTGGTGATACTTTGCAGGAGGAGGTCAAAATTAACGGTATTTTAAGCGAAACTGGAGTTAAGCAATTCTTGAGTGAGATTTTGCCATTGCTGCAATACATTCACGAGCAAAAGGTAATTCACCGAGATATTAAGCCAGCTAACTTAATTCGCCGTACTCAAGATGCCAGAATGGTACTCATCGACTTTGGCGCCGTTAAAAATCAAGTCACCCAAGCAGCAGCAAATCAATCGGGACAGACGGCATTAACTGCATACGCTATTGGTACTCCTGGTTTCGCACCTCCAGAACAAATGGCTATGCGTCCAGTCTACGCCAGTGATATCTACGCACTGGGGGTAACATGTATTTATTTGCTGACTAGCAAAACTCCTAAAGATTTAGATTACAATCCGACAACTGGTGAAATAATGTGGGAGCAGCTTGTCCAGGTCAGCGACCACTTAAGCAATGTATTACGGAAAATGCTAGAGGTATCAGTACGTAATCGCTACCAGTCAGCCACAGAAGTTCTCAGAGCCTTAGAAATAGAACCATATTTAGAAAGTTTGGCACAGAGTTTGCTAGTTAAATCTACTGATTCTGGAGTGAAAGCACGAGGACACAACCACACAGAAGATTCTGCTGTTTTATCTAGCAATCCTTCTGCTACTAGTGCAGGAGTAGCACAGGTAGCAGCAGCAATTCGCGCCAGACGAGCCAAAGCAGCCGAAGCGGGTGGATTACACCAACCTTCTGGAATTGCCAAATCAACGACTTTGGTTAACAGTAACAGTAATAATTCCCAAATTCAAAATTCTAAAATTGAGCGCAAGTTAGATACCCAAAGTTTACTAACAGCCTATATGAAAGGGAGACGGGATTTTGCTCTACACAATTTAAGTTTGCTGAACCTCCAAGGCGCTGAATTATCAGGGACAAATTTCCATTCCGCTCAATTACAAAAAACTAATCTTCAAGGAGCTAATCTACACAACAGTGACTTTGGTAGAGCCAGTCTCAATAAAGCAAATCTCAAAGATGCTAATTTAACCAAAGCATACTTCAATCATGCTGATTTAGAAGCAGCAGATCTCCGAGGTGCAGACCTCAGTAATGCTTATCTCAGCAATGCCAATCTGCGAGGAGCTAATCTATGTGGTGCCAATCTCACTAATGCCAAAATTTCTGACGAACAGCTAGCACTAGCAAAAACAAATTGGATGACTGTGCGCCCTAATGGTAAACGAGGCTTGTTGTGATTTGAAAGTTACAAAAAAAGTCTTAGTAGGTCGGCGGAATTAAAGCTAACTGGTAAACTGCGTCATTTGTCTTGTGCCATTATTTATTAAGTAAGAATTTTAAGCCTTTTTACGTTGCATCACATAATTTGACTTAATTCCCACTGATTTACTTAGGGTAGAAATTAAAAACTTTAGTTGTCAGTCTAAAGCTCACTTTAAGGGGAGCATACCAATTTTGCTTAAATCTTTTCCCTCACCCCCAGCCCCTCTCCCATGTTTGAGAGAGGGGAGACATAACTCTAGTTTCCCTTCTCCCATATTTGGGAGAATGGGTTAGAGGATGAGGGCTATCAAGGTTTTTACACATTTGAGATGCTCCCCACTTTAAGGAAATATAGCAATCCTAAATGATTCATGATAAAACACCATATTCATGCAGTTTAGGCTTGCTATATAACTCAACTGGATTTATTTATTAGTGGTAGAACTACTGTGAGGATATTTCTAGAGAAAACCTAGAAATAATATTTTTTCACCTATTTATAACAGTTATTTATATAATCAAAAATCGCAAAAATACGTAGACAAGTTGGTAATCTTAATCAAATCTTTATGGTTTATATCTGTTACAAATAGCAAAAAATTATTTACAATAAACAATAAACTATCACATAATTTTTTATAAAGATTGTCATAACTTTTATGGCTACTAACAACAGGGAATATCACACTTAAAAGTTCTGAAATCTAACCTTCCTAAGCCAATCAACTTCTCAGATTGCAAGGGAAAGTGAAAAAACAATTTATCCCTGATTGTAGGCTGAAGCAAAATATTCACAACCGAAATCAGGTAATACAAGGTTTATAAACAATGTCTGACTTTGCACAAACCGAAATAGAACGGCGATTAACTTTATATCAAGTATTCCTCAAGCTGTATGAACACCACAGCGGTCTGCTAGATGAAATTCTTCAGCTAGAAAACCTATATCCACCCTCGTTGAAGAGGGTGAAGGCATCTTATGTACATGGTGTAGTCGATACTAATGCTGTTTATTTAATGACTAACTTAGGTGACAATCAGAGCCAAAGTTTGCTACAAGCACAACAGATATGGACAATAGGTCGTAATCGCAGCAGTGGAATTTGCATTGCAGATAGTCATATGTCTCGTCGCCACGCTGCTATTCAATATATCGAGCGGCAAGGCTTCTACTTAATTGATTTCAACAGTACTAATGGTTCGTTCGTGAATGGCGAACGTACTAATCAGCCGATCAAGCTCAAAGATGGCGATCGCATCCGTCTAGGTAGTATGACTTTTGACTTTTTCGTGAATTATACCTGCCGAGTTTTGCCAACTGTAGCAATGGAGTTATTGATGCAGCTTGTACATCGTAAGAATGATACTCACGCAGAAATACTTACTTATCCTGGTGAGAAACAAAAATCTTTAATTGAAAAACCAAATGACAATTTAGAGATTTTGAGAAATTCTGGACTAGTTGATAAGTTTGAACATTGGTATGAGAACTTCAGTTACGAGCAGAAATCAGAAATTTTAGACCGCTTTTTTAGCAGACAAAAACCCTAAAATCCCAGCTAACAAATTCAAAAGGTGCGTTAGTTAGCTATCTTTGTAACGCACCATATAAGATTAGTACATCAACATCGCCTATTCTTCTGGCTCTAAATCCATTTCTTCTTCCTCTTCATCTTCGCTGGTCTTCGCTACAGAATTAGCAGAAACAACTGCACCTTTATCTAGCTTTTCTCTAACAAGTTGCTTAATTTGTTCGGCAAATTCAGGCTTTTCTTCTAGATACTTAATAGCATTATCTCGACCTTGGGAGATATTATCGCCATTGTAGCTGTACCAAGCTCCTTTGCGGATAATTATGCCAGTTTCTTCTGCTAGGTCAACAAGACAACCCAACGTAGAAATACCTTTACCAAAAATAATATCGAATTCCGCGATTCTAAAAGGTGGCGCTACTTTATTTTTAGCAACTTTAACTTTCACACGGTTACCAAATTCATCTGTGCCTTTCTTCAAGGTTTGAATTCGGCGAATATCCAAGCGCACAGAAGCGTAAAACTTCAATGCATTACCGCCAGTTGTGGTTTCTGGACTACCGTAGGTAACACCGATTTTTTGGCGTAACTGGTTGATGAAAATTACTGTACAACCGGATTTACCAATGTTGCCAGTAATTTTACGTAAGGCTTGGCTCATTAACCGCGCTTGCAGCCCAACGTGAGCATCACCCATATCGCCTTCAATTTCAGCACGGGGAACTAGTGCCGCAACTGAGTCAATTACTACAATATCAACGGCAGCAGAGCGAACAAGCTGATCGACAATTTCTAAAGCTGATTCGCCTGTGTCAGGTTGGGAAATCAGCAAATTGTCAATATCCACACCTAATGCCGCAGCGTAGGTGGGATCAAGGGCATGTTCGGCATCAACAAAGGCTGCAATCCCGCCATTTCTTTGGACTTCAGCAAGGGCGTGTAATGCTACCGTGGTTTTACCAGAACTTTCCGGCCCATAAATCTCAATCACTCGCCCCTTAGGTAAACCGCCTCCCAATGCTAAATCTAGGGTCAGTGCCCCACTGGAAATCGTCTCCACCCGCATCCGAGTAGCATCCCCCAGGCGCATAATTGCTCCTTTACCGAAGGTGCGCTCAATTTGGTTGAGTACCATACTCAACGCTTTTTGCTTGCCAGAAGTATCGGTGTTGATAGCCATTCCTGCCTCTAATGCCTCTAAATATATATGGTTTTAAGAGTGTTGGTTTTCGTGTCTGAGTAGAACAGATATACTATTTTAACCAGAAAATTCTAGAATAGGACTTGTCTAATGAAAAAAGGGTATGACAAGATCGTAACTCGATCGCCACCTAATTTGCCTAGTCTTGCACAATGATACCAACTTGCATTCAGACTTTGTACACCATACCTTTGCAAGGGAAAGTCTGAGGGAGTCAGAAGGACTTATTTATACACGATAGGGAGACATCAGGAAGATTGCGAGAACAGATAGTTAAGTATTTCCCCAACCAATGCCCAATGCCCCATGAGTAAGTCCTAGTATAGTGTTGCTTAGGAACATTACCTCTGAATTTATGTTAAAGTGTCAAAGGAAGATTAAATTCGGCTGTGTAGTTTGTTTTTATATATTTTTGTATTACAGACCTCTCCGGATATAAATCTCTACACTCCCCTGATTCTGGAGACATTTTATGTCAATTTACGTCGGTAATCTATCTTATGAGGTTAGAGAAGATGACCTCAGGCAAGTCTTTTCAGAATATGGAACCGTTAAAAATGTTCAATTGCCCATAGACCGCGAAACAGGTCGGGTGAGAGGTTTTGGTTTTGTAGAAATGGAATCAGACGCACAAGAAGAAGCAGCAATTGAAGCCCTTGATAGTGCTGAGTGGATGGGTCGGAGCTTAAAGGTTAATAAAGCCAAGCCTAAGACTGACCGTCCTCCTGGTGGTGGTGGTAGACGAGGTGGTGATGGTGGAGGATACTCCCGACGCTATTAAGCTCTAAAACCGACAATTTAAATCTCAGGTCTTGATTGAGAGCAGACAAGGCGTCTGCTTTTTTTGTGCGTTTTTATCCCTCAAAGTATTCACTACTAAGCACGATTAATCAAGGAACTTTAGTAGCGATATACTATCATCCAAATCATCTTAGGCGAAAAAGAAGGGCTAGAATCAGCCTCAGCTGGATTGAAGGAAGAAGTGTAGGTCTAAGCTTAGAGATATTTTCCAGATAGCGGAAAGCGCCATCACTTTGAAATGTCGTTGCAAAAGCGCAAAGGGATATCTAAGCAAAGCAACGTCAGGAAAGCCTTCTACTACTAATTATAACTCTTTGTTGTCAGACCAATGCGATCGCTTTTCAAGAGATTGGGATGTATTTTAGCTTAGTTCCAATGAATTGCCTGATAATTATTAAGGCAATCTACCAGAGAGCAAACAATGCAGACTCTCCAAAAACTTTCTCTCCCAAACATGGGCTGCGGGACTTGGGCTTGGGGCAACCAACTGCTTTGGGGATATAACGAAAGCATGGATGACCAGTTGCAAGCTGTTTTTAACCTTTGTGTAAGCAATGGTGTGACTTTATTTGATACAGGTGATTCTTACGGAACTGGGAGATTGAATGGTCGGAGTGAACTACTTTTAGGACGATTCAACCAAGAATACTTAGGTTCAGGCAAAGAAAATATTTGTATTGCTACTAAGCTTGCTGCTTATCCGTGGAGATGGACGCGCCAATCAATGGTAAAGGCTTGCCAGTCATCTGCTCAACGCCTGGGGAAAAATGTTGATTTGGTACAAATGCACTGGTCTACAGCGAACTATGCTCCTTGGCAAGAGGGGCGGCTGTTAGATGGTTTAGCCGATGTCTATGAGCAAGGGTTAGTTAAGGGAGTGGGACTATCCAATTACGGTCCGAAACGGCTCAAGCAAGTACAAAAAAAGTTTGCGGAGCGCGGCGTTCCGATTACGACTCTGCAAGTTCAATACTCTCTGCTTTCTACATATCCTGTCACCCAACTGAAGCTCAAAGATATTTGTGATGAGTTGGGAATTAAATTGATTGCCTACAGCCCTCTGGCTTTAGGGCTATTGACAGGAAAATACTCTGTTGAAGGTTCTTTCCCCAAAGGTATTAGAGGTCTATTGTTTAGACAAATATTACCAGGAGTGCGATCGCTGTTGGTATGTTTGCAAGAAGTGGCAGAGTACAGAAACAAAACCATGTCACAGGTAGCAATTAACTGGTGCATCTGTAAAGGAACAATTCCCATCCCTGGGGCAAAGACTGTGGAACAAGCGAGGCAAAATATTGGTGCATTGGGTTGGCAATTAGACAGTAGTGAAATTGCAGAGTTAGATAAAGCAGCAGCTAATACAGACAAAAAAATGGTGCAAAATATTTTTCAGACTAAGTGAAGTTTTTGAATATCTTTGAATTACCCAGAAATCTCCACATATCCTTGTTTTATCACTCTCCGAAAAGAAAAATCAAAAGCAATGTTTAAACCTTAGACTAGGGTTGGGTTTTTGGCTTTATTTTTTAGTCGATAATCATCATCGCTCGCTACTGAAACTATTGTTTAGCAAGTATTTCATCTTTTTATCTAGGGAAAGTGACAGAAGAGATTATCTCAGCATTTATTCTTCTTTAGTTAAAGATTTGCTTTCGAGACTTTTGCAATTTGCTCATTAAAGTATGCTTCTTCATGCTTGAGTTGTTGCGCCAGTTCTAACCCTTTTTTAAAAGCTGTTAGTGCTTGAGGATAGTCTTTGTGTTCTACATATAATTGCCCAATTTGGTCGTAAGCTTGCATCATCCCGTAAAAGTTGGCGGCTTGCGCCTGCGTATCTACAATAATTTGGCTAGTCTGCAAAGCTTCATCTATTTGTCCTTGAGAACGATACAGCGCAATTAATTTCTGTAAAGCTTCACCAGCACGAACATATTCCTGCAATTGCCAAGCAGTAGTATAAGCTTCTTGATAGGTTTTAAAAGCCTCTACCACTAAATTAGGATCTTTTTTTGCTAGAGATTCATAATTTGAAGCGATCGCTAGCTTCAATACTGGTATTTCAGTAAGATTATTTTCATGAACGTAAATTTCTACTAACTTGTTAAGTACATTTAATGACTCCTGCGGTTGTTGTGTCTGTGCGTAAATCTCAGCCAGTCGTTGTAGATATGTTACTTCTTTTACACGCTCCCCCTGGGAAGTAGCTAAACTCAACAATTCCTCGTAGATTGGTGCAGCTTTAGGATAATCAAACCAACTGAGATGGATTTCTCCAATTGTCTGAAGAGTTTGTACTAATTCTGCTGTATCTTTTTGTTGGCGCACTGCTAACAAAACTTGGTCGTAAGCTTCTATAGCTAATTTAAACGATCGCACATTTTGGTAAGCTTGACCTAGCGATCGCCATAATTCCAGATCGGTTTGGGCAGATATTTTCTGCGATTCTAACTGCTTTTGAATTGTTTGTAATCGCTGGTTAATATATTGAACTTCTTGGCTATCGTTTTGATTCCAGGCGACGGCACCAACTCGTGATAATGCTTGCACCTCTGCCAATGAACCAAAAAAGCGCCGCAAGCGCAATTCCCGGTTCCAAATTTCAAACGCTCCTACATTATCCCCTGCTTGCAGTTTCGCCGCAGCTTCTTCATTTAATGCATCTAGCGCTGGTTCTAATTTTTGCCGTTCTTCGAGAGTTAAGGGCTGTTTGTCTTTAGGCGATCGTGGCAGCAGTGGATCGGGTGTGGTAATTTCTAGGGGACTGGGAGGAAATTTATCGGGTGGTTTCGGTTTTTTACTCTCTGCCAAGGTCAAGGAACTGTTAAAGAATATAGTGGCAGTAACAATCAGAACTAAGCGCTTTAGCATGAATACTTTACCTTATTTTGGGATTGGGCATGGACATTGGCTATGGTCATTGGTCTTTATATTAATGTTTCATCCCTACTCTCAACCTTGCCAACTTGTTTGACGCATAAAAGATTAAAAATTATCCCCATACCCAATGCCCCATGCCCCATTCCCTATTACCATTACCAAGGTCTACAATACTTCCAGATAATTTTTAAGCAAGTGGTTGATCATCTCTAATGACTCATTCTACTGATATTGTCACCTTAGCCCGTTGGATGGCAGCTGACTTTAGCAATCAAGAACAAGCTTTTGAAAATCCGCCTTTTTACGCTCATATTCGTGTGTGTATCCGTCCCCTACCCTTGGAATTGTTCTCAGGAGTCAGTTTGTTTCTCGAACAAGCTTATAATTTTATGCTCAATCAACCTTACCGGATACGGGTAATGAACTTGATTGAGGCAGAAAACCACATTATCATCGAACATTACACAGTTAAAGAAGAACAAAAATTTTTCGGTGCATCTCGTGACCCCGAACGCCTACAAGTCTTATCCATTGACCAACTAGAAAAAATGCCTGGTTGCAATATGGTTGTAGAGTGGACAGGTCACAGTTTCAAGGGTAGGGTTGAACCTGGTAAAGGCTGTATTGTGGTTCGTGATGGTAAAAATACTTATCTTGATAACGAATTTGAGATTGACGGCAAAGAATTTTTCAGCCTGGATAGAGGAAGAGATTTAGATACTGATGAACATCTGTGGGGTTCTATAGCTGGACCATTTCACTTTGTCCGTTGGGGTAGTTTTGCTGATGAAGTGAAGGTGTAACAAGTGAGGAGTGAGGATTTAAACTCCTAACTCCTAACTCCTAACTCTGCTGAATCAGCACTTGCATATTTTAGATCGCCTAGAGCGATCGCTCAAAAATGACCAAAAATATTCGGTTAACCTACTACGTCTTCTTCATGGGTCATATGCTATTATTATTTGGTTAATGCTTAATGACTACAAAATGGTTACCAAATTTAGAAGTATCCTAGAGTAGGTTAAGAAAAACCAGAGTGTGGCGGCATAGCCAAGTGGTAAGGCAGAGGTCTGCAAAACCTCCACCCCCGGTTCAAATCCGGGTGCCGCCTTCAGGTGTTGTACATTAACTAATTATTTGTCACTAACCCTAAAAGTATGCATTGAGCGTTGTTGAAACAAGCTTTGGCACAGAGCAACGCTACCGCCCAAGCTAAATCAATTGCCGGAGAGTATCCAAGCCTTAATGTAGCAATTTTGGCGCGATCGCTCCACAGTCGGTTGAATGTCATGATTCTGATGGGTAACTCATAAATCCTGGCTTTTCCACCCCATAGACCATTCAATCCTCCCACTCACCGGATTGAATTCGGCGCAAAATACTACTGCGGCTGTAGCCTTATTCTACCGAATAACTGCTGCTTTAATCTTCTTGCAAATGTTCACCCAAGCTTGATTCTCTTGTGCAGAAGTCAGGCTATCTAAAGGTTGATTGGGAGGATGCGCTGACTGATACTTTTCAATTTCTGTCTCTTCATAACTGCTAAAACTCAAAGGTATCCAAATAATCGTCAGTCCTTCGGCTTCAGCCGCATCTAATAATGGGGGTAACTCATTATCAGCAATAAAATCTGATGCCAAAAAATCAGGGCTAACCAGCAATACTGCTACTTTTGCTGCTGCTAAAGCATTTTCAATTGCTTCACGCCATTTTGCACCAGGTTGAATTTTGGTATCGTCCCACACCACCATATTTTGGTTGCGAATTATTGGTTTGAGGTGTTTTTGGAGTTTTGTAAGCCACTCTTGATTTTGATGACTATAGCTGATGAAAACTTGATTTCTGGTTATAGATTCAGACATAGGTTTTTGTGGAGTCAATAAAACATCGTCAATCAGTCTTTGGACATCTACCATACGAAAGCTATTTTGGCACTGGATTTGGTAATTAAGCGCATCTAGGGATTTGTACAACACTTCTCGGCTATAAAAATGAGGCGCTTGACTATCCTTACAGCTTTCACAGTTGCAAGGAACTAATGTTTGATATTGCAGACGTTCGTAAGAATTATGGATTTTTTCTAGTTCATGGTTGATAACTGCTAGCAGTTCTTTCTTGCGTTTTCCTGCTACGCGAACTTTGATTTCTCGTTGATTGTAGTTTTCAATAACTTCAGCACGGGTTTCGTCTTTAGCAAGAACAACGCCTGTTTTCCAAACTAGGGTTTGCTGTTCAATATTGGAGTGCATTTCGACTATAAAACGAGTGAGAATACCTTTCGGCATGAAGTGATATTTATAGCCCAGGATTAGGTTATTGGATTCATCCCAATTGAAATCAGGTTGGTTTGCAGAGAGTAATTGAGGTGCAATATAAGTGCCGGGGCTACTAGGAATTTCGTAGCACAGTTTAAATTTCATCATTAGCTGCAAGAGTTCTGCCCGCATATTGGCATATTTGCTTTCGTACCAGATGTTTTTTAAATCATTGCGGTCAAATTTACCTAGTTTTTCAATAACTTGTGGATTATCTAACACTTTGTAAACGGCATCTGTACCCCAAGTAGGCTTGAGAATCACTGTTTTTATTAAAAAATCATCGTCTTGAAAGTGAAGGCATACCCCTAAATCATGCAGATACTCACTGAGTTGGAGTTTATCCTCCTGTTTCGTAAAACCATGTTTCTGACAGATGTTCAGATATTCTTCCAAGCTAATATATTCGCGGGAGTCACCTTCTAAAGCTTCCCGCACTTTGACCCAGGTTTTAGGGAGTTCTATTCCTACAAGGGGTAAGTTACTAATATAATGCTTAATTTTATTTAAGATTTCTGGCAAACCGCGATCGGTAGCCAGGTTTGTAGCAAGTGTTTCTTTAAAGTTGGTGAATTCGCGCCGTAAATCCCGTTCGTTTATTTCTCGTTTGCGCTCCTGCTTTTCATTTTTGATAATTAACAAAGGACTATTAACGCTCAGCAATTCAACCACATTTAACCAGTAGTAAAAATCTGTATCTTCTTTGCGAGTATCAGCAACCAAGGCATACAGAGAGCGTTTTGTGAGAAAAAATTGGTGAGTAGCATGGTAAATTGCTTGACCACCAAAGTCCCAAATGTTGACCTGAAATTCTCTCTGATTTTCAAGCAAGAACTTCCATTGAATAACATCAATGCCTTGGGTGGTATTTTCATCTGGTTGTAACTTATATTTATCGTCTTTAATTTTTTTGGCTAGCGTAGTTTTACCTGCACCACTTTCTCCCACAATGATTAATTTAGCTTCATAGAAGCGATCGGTTTCTTGTTGCTGCCTATAAAAGTTAAGTAGGGGTTGCTGAAAAAGTATGAAAAAGCAATTCTTTTGGGTTGACTAGTTATTCAAGCAAAATGAAAGATAAGCTTTTGTTGTCTCTAATTCAGAAAATAATAACTTTCAGTTATAGGAAACTGCAAAAAAGGTGCAGTTTTCAAAAATAGACATAAAAAAGCATAAAACACGCGCGACAGGTGAGTAGAAAGATTCATCACTAAAAAAGTAATAGCAATTGCAGTTTCAGAAGTATGGGAAAGTTTCGCCATCACTCGATTGAGGCTAAACCTTCTTTTAGCTTGCCCAAATTTTCCTTCAATACAATTACGAATTTTCTCAGATTCTAAATCTTGTTTCTTTTTTTCTTTACTAAGATTAGCAGGTGGTC
This sequence comes from Nostoc sp. C117, assembly GCF_043099735.1. NCBI lineage: Bacteria > Bacillati > Cyanobacteriota > Cyanophyceae > Nostocales > Nostocaceae > Nostoc > Nostoc sp. C117. The sequence goes on along the minus strand of NZ_CP170991.1, from coordinate 3,365,776 downwards.
TTCCCAAAGGAGGGCCACTGATGATAATACCTCTTTCTTTGCACCAAGCTCTATTCTCTCTTGTGCGATAAATTTTATCTACATGAACCGATTCTGGATAATAGCCAGTATAATTTTTATATGCTTCTACTTGTGCTTTTAAGTCTCCTGATTCATTAAAATTATCCCAACTAATATGGTCTAAAAATACATATCCATCAAAATAACTAGCTGATAATTTTGCCCCAAATTCCACGGCTTTCCCAGCTTTTCCACGGACAATTGGACGGATATGTGGTTGGCTTAAACTAACGATTCGGTCATCAATACTCTGTTTTTTATTTTCATACAACCATAGTTGTTGACGATAAACTTCTACAACTACAAGCAACATTTTATATTGTCTAGTACTTAGTTTTTCTAGAGTTGCTCCTGTTCTGATTAGCTGGTCAATATGAGATAAGTTTCTTTTGATATATTGAAGCTGCTTTTTAATCGCTTTTTTCCTATCTTTTTGGGATACACGACGCTTTTTAGCGACTTCTAAGTAGTCAATTCTTGCTATTTCCCGATAAGTCCTTGGTTTTTTCTCTAATGTACCTTTTATCTGTTCATAAAGAAGGTCTATTATTTGTTCTGTCTGTTTTCTTGCTTGGTTCAATAGCTCGAAATCTGTTGGATAGCTGATGTCTGCTGGCGCACAAGTCGCATCTAATATTAATTCTCCCCGATTTTTTGGCGTGTTATCTTCTTTTTCTAATTCTTCTTTTTTTTTTTGAGTTGATTCAGTTGATTCAATTGATTCAGTTGCTAAAGTCGAAGATGTTGTCTCTAGTATCCTCTTAACAGTTTCTTGATTTACTTTGTTTACTAATTCTGCACTAATTCTTTCACGAAAATGGACTAGCATCGATGCATTAAATGGAGCTTCATTAATATAGGATGACATCCCTATGAAGTACTGTAGATAAGGGTTTTCCTTGATTTGTTCTACTGTCTCTCTATCACTTATTCCTAGTTTTTCTTTGATTATTAATGCCCCTAATGCCATCCGAAATGACTTTGCTGGCGCTCCCATCTCTACAGAGAACCCGGATGAATATTCCTCTTCAAATTCTGCCCAGGGTATTAAATTCGCCAGAATAATCCAACGATTATCTGATGACAACTTGCCTGAAAACGGAAATTCAAAGTTCTCTGGTGAGATTGGATTTTGCCCCTGTTTTCGGTACATGGTTACAAACAGCACACTTGTGTACTGCTGGTCGCGGTTATGCAAGGATTTTGGGCTATTTTACCCTCAAGTCTTGCACCTGAATATACTTCTTTGGTCAGATAATCTATATCCTGTGAGCTTCTCTTTCTTTTTCAGCAACCCCTACTGTAGAGGTAAAGGGATTGCAGATTGGTGAGTTGGACAATTTCCGGTGGCAGACTGCTTAGTTGATTACTGTAAAGATGAAGGGATTCCAGGTTGGTGAGTTGGCCAATTTCCGGTGGCAGACTGCTCAGTTGATTACTGCTGAGGTGGAGGGATTCCAGATTGGTGAGTTGTCCAAATTCCCCTGGCAAACTGCTCAGTTGATTACTGCTGAGGTGGAGGGATTCCAGATTGGTGAGTTGGCCAATTTCCGGTGACAGACTGCTCAGTTGATTGTTGTTGAGGTAAAGGGATTGCAGATTGGTGAGTTGGCCAATTTCCGGTGGCAGACTGCTCAGTTGATTACTGCTGAGGTAAAGGGATTGCAGATTGGTGAGTTGGCCAATTTCCGGTGGCAGACTGCTCAGTTGATTACTGCTGAGGTAAAGGGATTGCAGATTGGTGAGTTGTCCAATTTCCGGTGGCAGACTGCTCAGTTGGTTACTGCTGAGGTCCAGGGATTCCAGATTGGTGAGTTGTCCAAATTCCTCTGGCAGACTGCTCAGTTGATTGTTGTTGAGGTCGAGGGTTTGCAGGTTGGTGAGTTGTCCAATTTCCGGTGGCAGACTGCTCAGTTGATTACTGCTGAGGTCGAGCGATCGCAGGTTGGTGAGTTGTCCAATTTCCGGTGGCAGACTGTTGAGTTGATTGAAGTTGAGGTCGAGCGATCGCAGCTCAGTAAGCTGTCCAATTTCCGCTGGCAGACTGTTGAGTTGATTGAAGTTGAGGTCGAGCGATCGCAGCTCAGTAAGCTGTCCAATTTCCGCTGGCAGTTTTATTAAGCCTTTGCCAGAAAGGTCTAATTCTGTCACCTTATCCTTAGCAGATTGTTCAATAATTTGCAGCAGTTCTTCGTTAGTCATTTGGGGTTTTACAAAGGTGATGTCTGACGACGAGTTTCTGCTTGGACGCGCAGCAGAGAAATTGAGCTAATTAATAATGTAGCCTGTATGAAGGATTGCATTAGTGCGTAGGCGTACCATCGTAGACATCGCTCCCCCGCAAACCTTCACCATTCCACTTCTAAACTCAAATTGTCCAGCAAAAAAAGCGATCGCCCCTTTTCAAACCCTCACCATTCCACCTCAAAACTCAAATTGTCGAGCAAAAAAAGCGATTGCCCCCCTCCAAACCCTGACCATTTCACCTCAAAACAAGAATGGCCGAGTTCTAAACATGAATGGCCGAGTTCAAAACATGAATGGCCGAGTTCTAAACATGAATGGCCGAGTTCTAAACATGAATGGCCGAGTTCCAAACATGAATGGCGGAGTTCAAAACATGAATGGCCGAGTTCCAAACATGAATGGCCGAGTTCCAAACATGAATGGCCGAGTTCCAAACATGAACGGCCGAGTTCCGAACACGAAACTTGCACTTTTGAACTTGAATTGTGTTGAATTTATCAGGTACGCCCAACCAAACTGGCCACTACTGTCGCTAATTCAGCCGGCTCAATGGGTTTAGGCAAATGCAGCTGATAACCATCTTGTATCGCTCGCATCCGCTCCTCAGCCCTAGCATAAGCTGTCAGTGCGGCGGCGGGAATATTTCCCCCTAATTCTGGTGGTTGCGATCGCAGTTTGCGAATCAAGGAATAACCATCTTCTTGAGGCATACCGATGTCGCTGACTAAAACATGTGGTTTCCACTCTTGAATTACCTGCAATGCTTCTTGAACTGACGCCACTGCTCTAACTTCAGCTTGGCACTGTTCAAGTACTGTGGTGATGAATTCACGGCTATCGGCTTGATCGTCTACAACCAATACCCGCACATCAAGGAGGGAGGGAGAAGCGGAAAGGCGCAGGGGAGCAGGGGCGCAGGGGAGCAAGAGTGGACTTTTGAGAAGTGGTAGCTTGACTGTAAATGTCGCGCCTTTTTGTTCACCCAAACTATCGGCGTGAATAGTACCGCCATGTAATTCTACTAAATGACGGACGATCGCTAATCCTAGTCCTAATCCGCCATAGGTTCTCGTGCTAGAACTATCAGCTTGACGAAAGCGATCGAAGACATAAGGAAGAAAATTAGTACTGATGCCAATGCCTGTATCAATTACCTGAATTTGGGCATATTTATCAGTTTGCCTTTGGTGTTCTCCTAAATTAGATGCTGAGGTGTTGATGTCAATTATTCTTGGTTTTTCTTGACTCGTAACTACTGACAGTTGCACCTCTACCCGTCCTCCTCTGGGTGTAAATTTGATAGCATTAGATAACAGATTCCAGACGATTTGCTGTAAGCGCTCAAAATCACCGGAAACTAAGAAGAGCGAATCTTGACTGAGGAATTTGTTGTTTGAATGTTGATGAGTTGGGAATTGTGCTTCTGGAGATTTTTCGGTTTCTGTTGCGGGAATAAGGGAAAATGTCAAATCGATTTCCTTAGATTGGGCGGCTAGGCTAACATTTTCGATCGCAGACTCAATCATCGGCACCAAATTACAAGTACGCACATTCAGGCGTAACTTACCTCTAATCATCCGCGATATATCCAGCAGGTCTTCAATTAGCTGGGTTTGCGCCTTAGCATTGCGCTCAATTGTCTCCATCGCCTTCGCCATGAGAGTTTCGTTGAGCTTGCTTCGTTGCAATAGTTGCGCCCAACCGAGAATTGCATTGAGGGGCGATCGCAATTCGTGCGATAATATGCCCAAAAACTCATCCTTCATCCGGTTCGCTTCTTGCAACTCCTCAGTTTGCTGCTGCAAAGATGCAATTAAATCAGCTCGTTCCATTGCGATCGCAATTTGGTCGCACACCGCTTGCATCATCGCTTTTTGATTCGCGGTGAAACTTAGCAGACTCCGGCTACCAAAAGAAAGAGTACCTAACAGCCGTCCCTGGGCAATCAACGGGTAACAATAATAAGCAGTAATGCCTAAAGAGCGAATCAATTCTGTTTTCGGGTCAGTTGATTGTTGCACATTCTCTACAGCTCTTGCACAGCCCTCCTGGGCGACAGTACCGCAAACCGCTTGACCAAATGCCAACCACTCAATTTCCTTTGCCAGTTCTGGGGAAATACCACTGTAAGACTGCAACCGCATTACCTGAGAGTTATCCTTAACCAAATAGTTAAAGTAAACATCTAAACCAATTTGCTCTCTGAGTTTTTGGAAAACGCTATCAATTAGTACTACTGGTTGCTGGCTGGATAGGAGATCGTTAGCTGTGTTAAATAATAGCTTTAGCCTCTCGTAACCTAGAGAAAGTGCTTTTTCTGCCTGTTTGAGGTTGCTAATTTCTTGGAATACCAAAACACAGATCGCTGGATGGCCGTGCATTGCTGGCAAGGTATCGGCAAATATCAGTAGAGAACGCACACCAGAGCTAGTATGCCAGTCCACCTCGATCCCATTCAGACGTTCGCCAAGGGCAACCCGGACTCCTGGCATTTGCTCATTGGGGATGCGATCGCCAGCCGCATCCGTGTAGTGGTAAGCTGTATGATATTCTGCTGCTGGTATACCTTTGGGAAATTCGCCTCCAGCTAATTCGTCAGCAGAGCGATTGGCAAAAATTACCCGCGCTGTGCCTGGCTCAATAAACAACAACGGTCTGGGCATCAGATTTAAGACATCTTCCAGCCATTTTTGTTGATTCCAAAGCACTTCTTCAGCCTGTTTGCGCTCTGTAATATTCAAAAATGCACCAACACTTCCTCTCGTCCTCCCGTCTTCGTCAAATAAAGGTGCAACATACTCCAACAGCTTGACAATTTTTCCATTTTTATGGATTATATCAACTTCAAAATCCAAAACTTCTACACCATGAGTAGCAGAGTACTGCATGGGGAGTTCTTCTGGTAACAGTTCCCTTCCCTCGCGGTAAATTTTAAAGCTTGTGGGTTTTTCAAAGGGAGTGCTGAGGGAGGCATTTGTATCTGGCAATATCCCTAACTGCTTGGCAAAAGCAGGGTTCACCTTGATATTTTGGCATTGTGGATCTTCGGCAATGCCTATGCCAATGGGGATTACCTCCAGCAAAGTTTGTAATTCAGTGATGCGGCGCTGTAGATTCTTATTCAGTTGAAGAATTTGTTCCTTGGACTGCTTTTGCTCGCTGATGTTGCGAGTCACAGTTGCTAAGGCAATTGGCTGACGTGTATTGTTGTCTGTAACAGTGAAGATGTTGTAATCAACAGGTATCGCTTCACCTGTCTGGAGATGCCGAAAACGGAATTCTCCCTGCCAGCGGCCAAGTTTAAGCACAGTTGGCAGGATATTTTCAAGAAAATATCCTTTGTCTTCAGACATGAGGTAATCTAATACTGCCTTTTGTTTTACCTCATCAAGGCTTGCAAGCCCGACTAATTTTTGACCTGCATCATTTATATAAAGTAATTTGCCTTCAAGGGTAGCGATGCTGATAAAGTCAGAGCTATTTTCTACCAGTGATACTAATTTTTGTTGCTCTGCTTCTGCTTGCTTGCGTTCGCTCAAATCGAGGATAAATGCTACTGACTCTTCGCGATTTTCTCCCAGTAGTACATAACCAATTAAAATGGGAACACGGCTACCATCTTTGCAAATGTATTCTTTTTCATAGGGTGTACAAGCACCGTTAGCATTTCCCTTGGCTTCAGCAATACCTTGGTCATCCAAGTATAGATACTCTGGTGGTGTGATATTGCTCCAACTGAGGTTACCTGCTAACAGATCCTCCCGCGTGTAACCAACCATCCTGAGAAATTCGTCGTTTGCTCGGTTGATACTGCCATACACGTCACCAAACAAAATGCCGATGACGTTAGCATCGACGAAACTTGCCAGTTTATCTTCGTAGGTTCTCAGTGCTTCTTGGGCGCGTAGCCGTAAGTCATCGGAGATATCGCGCTGGTAGCTGAGGCGTTCAATAACCCTCGCACTTTGCCAAATCAAAACAGTAAAAATTACAATCAGGACGATCGCAAACACTGATATGGCAAAAGCTGGATCGTATTGTCCTGCGCGTTGACCTTCAACAATTACCCAGCCTAGTACAAAAGGTAGGGCGATCGCTGCAACCAACAAATGACGTGCAAGTAATCCAGCATCAGTATCACTTGTAACTACCTTCATTAAACCCTGTTCTGCCCGCGCCCACAAAAGACTTAGACTTAGTAAGCTGAACAACACTGCTGTGTGTAACGCCATTGATGTTGTATAAGGAGCAAGTCCATAAAGAACTTTCACTTTATAGGCATAGCCCATAAGTGCTTGTAAGGAAATTAAAATAGCTATCAGAGCGAGAATTTGGCTATACCAATAACTGCGGTGGGTTTTTGGATGAATCAGAAACTGTAAGGCTACACTCATCAGGATAAAGTTGAGTGCGGTATTTACCCCCATTCGCCCCGGATGCGATGTCGCCAAACTGGCAGCTGAGTCACGAAACATCAACTCATCAATACCAAAATTCCAGCCGAACAGATATTCACACAGTGTCAGCCCAGCAATTGTGGTCACCGCGATCGCACAAACCCTAGAAACTAAAAGAGTCCGAGAGTGCGGATAATTTTGAATTGTTCTTTCCCCCCTGCCCCTCTGCCCCCCTGCCCCTCTGCCCCCCTGCCCCTCTGTTCTTAAAAATAGCCACAGCGACACACCAGATAGCACAAAGCACAGCGCTGTATTGACTTTCATTGTGGCCGGACTACCGGGGAAGCCGTGCTTGAAAATTTCAATTTCCAGCCACCAGCCAACTAGTACCAGGCTACCAACTAAAACGGGAATCGCACTTGCGATTTGTGCCACAAATGAATTTGCCGGGACTTTAAAGATATCTTGCAGCCGCAAGCGGTTAACCTTTAACATTAGTGTTCTCTAACCGCATCTATCTAATGTAGTAAACTTACGTATTTCTTACGGTTTAATGATTCTGAGCTTTTGTATTTTATGTTACCTCTTGATTTATTTATCATCTACCCCAATGCATATTTTTTCTGCGAGAATTTAGGGTAAGACATAATATTTGGTTGAATTGGGCGTTAGGAGTGCTGAGTTTAGGAGTGCTGAGTGCTGAGTTAGGAGTTAGGAGTGCTGAGTTAGGAGTTAGTATTATCTCCTCCGCCCCTCCGCTCCTCCGCTCCTCCGCCCCTCCGCCCCTCTGCTCCTCCGCCCCCATCCTCCTCATCTCCCCTACTCCCCAGTCTCCACTCCCCAACTATTTCAGAATTCCAGGCGATGTTGTTTACCATCATCTGGAAAACGCTGCTCTCCAAAACCAACAAGTTCCACGATCGCTTCACGGGTTGGAGGTGTCCATTTCCCCTCTCTGGCTCCAATTTCCACTACTGTTTTGCTTGTCTGTGTAAATACCCTGATGTTTGTTAGCGCAAAGCTCTTATCTTGATACTTGCTGGTATGTCCATCATCTTCAAACAACTGATATTCGTTATTACCAGGCCAAATCCGTAAACGGATCTCGTCGAGTGGAGATTCATCAACATATTGCTTGACAGGTTGCATGGGAACGATCGCCCCGCTACGGACATACAGTGGCATTCTCTCTAGTGGTGCATGAGCCAGAATGTGAATCGGTCCTTCATAACACTCCCCACTCCACCAATCATACCAAGTGCCAAGGGGTAAGTAGACCGAGCGATGCTCAATTCCAGGACGATAAATTGGTGCAGCCATGAGCGACGCACCTAAAAATACTTGATCGTAAAGAGTGCAAGTCTGAGGATCGTTGGGGAAATGGTACAATAATGGTCTTAAAATTGGTGCGCCTGTTGTTGCTGCTTCCCAAAAAAGGCTGTAAATGTAGGGAAGCAATTGGTAACGTAAATTAATATATTCTCGACAGATATTTTCAACGCGATCGCCAAATACCCAAGGTTCATGACGAGCAGTAGACATGGCCGAGTGACCGCGCATCAATGGGTACAACATTCCTACCTGCATCCACCGAGCAAATAATTCCCCAGTGGCGTTACCTGCAAATCCACCAATATCACAGCCCACAAACCCCACACCCGAAAGTCCCATATTGCAAAGCATCGGCAGAGACATTTCTAAATGCTCCCACAAAGAATGGTTATCCCCCATCCACACCGAAGACCAGCGCTGCACACCCGCATAACCCGATCGCGTCAACACAAACGATCGCTCTGAATTGCGATGCCGTTCCAACCCTTCATAACAAGCTTTCGCCATTATTAACCCATACAAATTATGCACTTCTATATGAGTAGAAGAAGACACAGGGATATTCCCCTTGTCCTCCCCTCCCCCCTGCGGTGCATCTAGGGGAAACCAAATCTTATTCCCATCATCGCCGAAAGGGCGATCGTTTATGGCCGGTTCATTCATATCATTCCAAATGCCGGCTACACCAATATCAGTCAGGCTTTTGTGCAAATCACCCCACCAATTAGACACATCAGGACGTAAAAAGTCTGGAAAAACAGCTTTATCAGGCCAAACGTAGCCGTGGAACAATTCGCCATCAGCTTTACGCACAAAATAATCGTTTTCTATACCTTGGTCAAAAACATGATAATTGGCTTCTGGTTCATACTTCACACCAGGATCGATGATTGTGACTGTCTTAAAACCATCCTGTGCTAAATCACTGATGAGTTTTGCCGGGTTAGGAAACCGCTGAGAACTCCAAGTAAATACTCGGAAACCTTGCATATAATCAATATCCAAGTGAATCACATCACAAGGAATGCGACGCTGACGAAATTCCTGCGCCAATTCCCGCACCACAATTTCGGAATCGTAACTCCAGCGACATTGGTGATAGCCTAACGCCCATTTTGGCGGTAATGGCATTCTCCCTGTTAGCTGAGTATACGTATTCAGAATTTGAGCAGGTTCGGGGCCGTAAATAATGTAATAATCTAATTCACCGCTGCGAGTTTCCATTTTCCAAACACCTGGTTGTTCCGCGCCAATATCAAACTGACTCCAAAAAGTGGTGTTGAAAAAGATGCCATAACCTACCTCTGGGCGCAAAGCCATAAAAAACGGAATTGCTTGATACATTTCATCGGTAAGTGCATCGTAATCTAAAGCGTCAATTGTCCAGTTGGTTTTTACCTCGCTAAGTTTGTCGAGAAAACCTGTGCGTTCACCAAAGCCATAAAAATGTTCATCGGCTGCAATTTGCTTCCATACTGCAACTGCGCCCATCCGCCAACCCATACCTGTTTCTGTATCTTCCGCAAAGGGACGCTTAGCTTTGTCGAAGCAGGTAATGCGACAGTTTTGTTGCTGGACAGATACACGAATCTGTGATGTTTCAATTTCCACGGTTGCTTGAGTTTCTCGCACCGTAAAAGGTGTTGTTGTCCATTCTGCATCATCCAGTGTCACCGCCCAAGAACGACGGGGCATAAATTCCCCAGTTGGTGCAAAACGCACCCGGATTAAGTTGGGCGCAAGTATAGTGATAGTGAGGCGTGAGTTATTAGACTCGAAATTAATAGTTTTATTGTTCCAAGTTACAGCATCTACATTGCCAATGGTTGTCCAAGGTTGATGATTTATGGGTAGTTTTCCAAAATATTGTGGCATATCACGTATTAATCAGGTTAAAACTTGTCCGCATTTATGATTACAAACATAATCAGCCTTAAACTCTTTCTTTCGCTATAAATTGTCTGAAAGATTAATAAATCTACAGATTAATTACTGTGAACTAAGATGATTTTTTATAACTTAGGATTCCAATTCAAATAATCTAGCAACCAAACCAATATACTTTTTTATAAATATGCTTTTTCGGTAATTTCATCCCCAAAAAAGTAGATTTTAATGTCTATCATCGAGCAGATACCTGAGCGAGAAAAAATAGTTTAAGCTTACATAAGAACAACCTGAAATACATATATTAACTAAGTTATGGCAACGGTTAAAGGTATGTATATAAAAAAGGGAAAATTTCAAAGATATTTTCCTTTTTTTATTCCTTCTTACTTTCCCATCACCTTAACCGCCATAACTTTTTTTGAGCAGGTAAATTAAGCTTGAACACTACAAAAATATGCAAAACGACTCTGGTAAAACTATTTCTATTTGGATGACAACAGCAGAAGTGCCAGAACAACCTGTGCTTACCGAAAATATTTATGCAGATGTATGCATTATTGGTGCCGGGATAGCAGGGATGTCAACTGCCTATATTTTAACCCGCCAAGGAAAGTCAGTAGTCGTGCTGGATGATGGACTTATTGGTGGCGGTCAAACTGCACGGACGACAGCACATCTGTCGAATGCGCTAAGTTATCGTTATTATGAATTAGAGCAAATACACGGTAAAGAAGGCGCAAAAGTTATTGCCCAAAGTCATACAACAGCTATTAATACTATAGAGGCGATCGCTACCCAAGAAAATATTAACTGCGATTTTGAGCGACTTGACGGCTATCTTTTCGCCCCAGACTTGAAATCCATCGATGACATTCAGCATGAGTTAGAGGCTGCACACCGAGTCGGACTCACTGACGTAGAAATGGTCAAGAAAGCGCCATTAACTGATTTTGATACCGGAGTTTGTCTGCGGTTTCCCCGACAAGGGCAATTTGACCCTTTGAAATATCTAGCCGGACTTGCAGAAGCCATTCAACGCCGTGGCGGGAGAATTTATACGAGGGCACACGTAGAAAAAATCCAAGGTGGTTTACTTGCGCGCGTTGAGACAAGCACTGGTCAAGTTGTCACAGCTGATGCTGTAGTAGTTGCTACTAACTCCCCTATCAGTAACTTGGCTAGTATGCACTTTAAGCAAGCTCCATACATTACTTTTGTCATTGCTCTTAAAGTGCCTCATGGTTCCGTCGCCAAAGCCCTTTATTGGGATACCATCGACCCCTACCACTACGTAAGATTACAGAAACTTGATGACGAATACGATCTATTAATAGTTGGTGGCGAAGACCACAAGACTGGACAAGCTGACGATGCCAATGCACGATATGCCAGACTCCAAACATGGACGCGAGAACGTTTTCCGATGGCACAGGAGCTTTTATTTCATTGGTCGGGTCAGGTAATGAATTCTGATGATGGTATTGCCTACATTGGGAAAAACCCCTTTGATGAGGATAACGTCTACATTGTCACCGGTGATACAGGCATAGGCATGACCCACGGCACGATCGCTGGCATACTCTTAACTGATTTGATTTTGGAGCGAAAAAATACCTGGGCAGAGCTTTATGACCCATCGCGTGTGAGAGTTGGTGGAGTCAGTGATTTTATCTCAGAGAACGTCAATGTTGCTACGCAGTATTTAGACTGGCTGACACCAGGAGATGTTGATTCCGTCGAAAAAATCGCTCCCGGTAAAGGTGCAGTTATACGGAATGGTTTAACAAAAATCGCAGCTTATCGAGACGAAAAAGGCACACTGCACCAACATTCGGCAATTTGTACTCACCTCAACTGTATCGTCGCTTGGAACTCCCTAGAAAATACTTGGGATTGTCCGTGTCACGGTTCGCGGTTTGATACTCAGGGAAAGGTAATCAACGGCCCTGCCATTAATGGACTAACACCAACGGTTGACAGTTGACGGGTTATGGGTCATCAGTCATCAGCTAAATGTACAACTTAAATCCGTAACAGCTTAAAAAGTTACATTAGATATTCACAAGTGTTTTGTTGAGTGGGCTATTTGCCTACTTTTTTTTTGTCAACCGAGTGAATACACGGGAACTTCTTGTTCTGAGTTATAGTCACTAATGACTCTTCCCAATTAGCGATCGATCGTGCCAGTATGTTTCCCAAACTCACTTACCTTGATTCTCGGCAATCTGCCGTTTACATCTACAGGTGTATACAGTTAGTCTTATCTGTTCTCAGTTTTTACTGAATTGTCTCTATAGATACAAAAATTCCAGTCAATTAGTCTTATTAACGCAGACTTATACGAGTTTGAAATTCGTAGAATCAATCTTCGCTAGGAAATAAATTTGGCTAAAAACAATTAAATATTAACATAATTGATAATATTTGCGCCAAAACTTTATGAAGCCTATATCTAACTACACCTAACGCTTTTTTGCATCCGAAAACCTATATACTAGACTAAACTTTTAGAAATTTGAGGTTTTGTTAATTGCAACACCAAAAACTATTAATTTTTAGATGAAATACTAGCGTATCTTATAGTCTATAGTTTTTAAGGTTTACTCAAAACTGTATCCAGTATCATCAAAAAATTGCAAACTTCATGTGGTGCAACAATCAAGCGGGGAGTGAAAACATGAATTTACGTACAGATGCATTGCAAATCCTCAAAGAAACTAGCCGAACTTTTTATATTCCAATTAGCGTTTTACCAGCAGGATTGCAAGAAGCAGTAGCATCAGCATATTTGTGTATGCGTGCCATTGATGAAATTGAAGATCATCCAGACCTAGATAACCTTACTAAGACGAAACTGTTACGCACAATTAGCCTGACATTACAGGCAGGGGTTGATGGTTTCCCAGTAGATGCTTTCTTTGCAGGATTTAGTGGGTATGAAAATTCCTTAGAAGAAGTTACCCTAAGAATTAGAGAATGGTCACTACTAGCACCGGAGACCATTGCACCTCGAATTTGGGATGCTACTGCGGCAATGGCTGACCGGATGGGTTACTGGGCAGAAAGAAACTGGAAAATCTATACAGAATCTGATTTAGATCGTTATACATTTGGAGTTGCAGGTGCAGTGGGATTATTGCTCTCGGACTTATGGACTTGGTACGATGGTACACAAACTAACCGTACTCAAGCAATTGGGTTTGGTCGCGGCTTACAAGCAGTTAACATTCTGCGTAATCACACTGAAGATTTGAGGCGTGGGGTAGACTTCTTCCCACAGGGTTGGAGTGCAGTAGATATGCAAGATTATGCACGGCGCAATTTGATACTGGCAGAAACTTATACTAAAGCTCTTCCTAACGGACCAGCCTTAGACTTTTGCCAAATTCCTTTAACTTTGGCTCATGGTACCCTTGACGCCCTTGCTAATGGTAAAGAAAAACTCAGCCGCAGTGATGTGTTTGCACTCCTCGAACAATTGATTGGTGTGAACGATTCACGATAAGTTAAAGTTTTTGAGGTTTTGTCAAGAGTCAGTATAAAGGAATTCACTCATGCCGGCTTTCTTCTGCTTGAAAGTAATGCCGACCAAAAAACCGAGAAATCTTAAACAGAATTGTCTCAAACATTGGGTCAATAAAAATTGTTGTGGGAAAGATGCTAAAAATTTCCCAACAAGCTTTGTCACAAAGGTTTCTCAGCTTTTGGGCAGAACTATTTAAACACCTGTTTCATAAGTTGCTTGTTGTGAAGACGATACAGCAAAAGCCTCAAATCTTTGATTTATCGCCTTTTTCCTTCCCCTTGACAAATCCTACTTTTCTTTAATTATTTCCATAAGTCTCCAAAACAAAACATTCATATTTTTGATAGATTCAACCTTAGAAATGCTATTAGCGAAAACTGTATTTACTTCTGCTATTACTTACTGATTTATTTCAGATTTTTCAGAATCTTAATATAGCAAAATAAGCATAATTTTTTTGCTTGAGCGTCTTGCCTACCGAAAATATACAACTTTTATCTTTAAATAGCCTAATATATAAAATGCTTTTATGGTGCTGTGAGATTAAGACATTAGGCTATTCAAAAACTACCTTGTTTACCTTATACATTATTTTGGTTGTCCATAAGTTAAGGAAAAGTTAAAAACTATTAATTAAATAGAGGGTATGTCACCTGAAATTTCTCCATCAAATACCAGTTTATAATTTTATTAAAACTACCTATTAAAAATTACTATTCTACTAAAGACTGATTGCCTAATTAATCTAATAAATGTATTTTTAAAAGTGGCTTTTCCAAGGCTCATAAAACATAGTACTAGTGCAATACTTTTCGGTTAAACCCAATAATCTCTTTTTTGGTCTGGGGAAAGGTTAAAGGGCAATGGGGAAAGGGAAATTCAAACCCTTTCCCTTTCCCCCTTAACCGAAAAGTATTGAGTACTAGTGCAGTAAACAGAGTTCTGTTCAAATATTAAGCATTACAAGCAAAAGCCGATAGCTGAGAACTTGGCTTTAGAAATATCTACCGCAAGTGCTGTATCGCCTACGCTGACCACCTAGAACCAGGAGTTTACAGTCTGCATTACTTAGTCCGTTCTTACTCCTGGTACATTCTCTTGGCCTAGTGCAGAAGTTCACCTACAATATGCACCAGAAGAATTTGGGCGTACTGCTGAGTTTACATTGATATTGGAGGATGGGAAGTAGTAAGTGTGAGAAGTACAAGCAAATGTTGTCTTTATTTACTAGACCTCTTACAAAAAAGTTTTGTGATAAATTTATTAATGTGATTTCCATATCCTACCGCCATCTGCCAAATCTTTGCTGCAACACCTTCAGCGCACTGGAAGAACATTGGTAGTTATACAAGAGATACAGCCCAAGTTTAAGGTAAAGAGTCAATCGATGTTATTCCTGACTGCTGAAAATTCTGAATAGGAATTTCAATTTTAAATTCAGTTCCCTGACCTAATGCAGAGATACAGTTTAGTTTACCCTGGTGCTTTTCGACAATAATCTGATAACTGATTGATAACCCTAAACCAGTTCCTTGACCAACAGGCTTAGTAGTGAAAAAGGGATTAAAAATCTGTTCCTGAATCTCTGATTTCATGCCAGGTCCATTATCTTTGATACTAATTAAAATCCTCTCGTTGTCTACAACTAAAGTTTTTATTTGAATAGTTGGTATCTTAGTTGCAGACTGCCAATATTGAATATTCTCCTTTAAAGCGTAAATTGCATTATTGATAATATTCATAAAAACCTGATTCAATTGGTTGGCATAACAACTAATATTTGGCAGTTGATTATATTCCTTAACTATCTGAATATCAGGTAATTTATTTGGTAGTGTCAACTGATGATTTAGAATCATCAATGTATTATCTATGCCTTCGTGAATATCTACAGATTTAATTTTTGCTTCATCTAGGCGTGAGAAGTTGCGTAAGCCAAGAACAATGTCTGTAATTCTCTCACTACCTGTACTCATAGATGCCATTAACTTAGGTAAATCGTCACACAGATACTCTAGTTCGATAGATTTTATTTTGGCTGCTACGGTGGGATTTATTTGGGGATACTGCTCTTGAAAAACCGCAACTAAATCTAGTAAATCATTTATATACTGATTTGCATATCTGAGATTACCAGCAATAAAACTCACAGGATTATTAATCTCATGGGCAATCCCTGCTATCATTTGTCCTAGACTGGACATTTTTTCACTATGAACCAGTTGAGCTTGTGTTTTTTGTAAGTCCAGCAAAGCCTTTCTTAATTCAGATGTTCGTTCTAAAACCTTTCGTTCCAACTCATTGTTAGCCTTTTGTAAAGCTGCTGCGGCTCTGTAGGTTTCTGTAGCAATACTGGCAATATGGGTGGCAGTTTTCAGAATTTCTAGATGATGCTGAGTCGGATCGCAAGGAAATTTATGAGATATAGCAAATGTTCCTAAAACTTCACCAGTTTGTGAAGTAAAAGGTGATGACCAACAAGCTTTAATGTTATAACTCAAAGCGAAATCTCGGAAATCAGCCCATAAAGGGTCATTAGCAATATCAGTAACAAATACTGAATCTCCTCTATAAGCAGCAGTACCACAAGAACCACAACATTCACCAATCATCAAACCATCAACACCCTTAGCAAATTCTTCTGGGAGAGTGGGTGCTGCTCCTCCCCGCAGTCGCCGCTTGTCTTCATCTACAACTAAAATGGAGCAATACGCGCCAGGTAATTGTTGCTCTAACAACACACAGAGGTTGTTAAAAATTTCATATAGGTTGACTCCAAAGGCAACTTGTTCTAAAACTTGGCTTTGGGTGTACACTAATGCTTCTGAGCGCTTGCGTTCAATCGCTGTTGCCAAAATATGGGTTATGGATTGTAAAAAATGAACGTCATCTGAAGAAAAACTCTTCGCCTCAGTAGCATATACTTCTAGCAAACCTAAAGGCTTACTCTCACCTGGAATTAGCACACTCAAACCAGTAACGCTATCACCAGGAGAGGGAATAGTTAAATCATCTATCTGACAATTGGGTGTGTTGCAGTTAATAATTGACTGAGTATTCTCCAACAATTTTTGTATTTGCTGATTAGTCGTAACATTAATCTCAGGAGAGTTTGTTTCTAAAGGTTTCTCCCCAATGCTAGCTACTTGACGCAAAGCATTACTATCTGAAAGTACTTGCCAAATTCTACTGTATTTAACATTGAGTATTTGAGCTACTAAAGCAACCGTATCTTGGAACAAATACGATAATTCCAGTCCTGACAGTGCTTTTTGTCCCAGTGTATTAACTGCTGATTGATAGCTAAAATTCATCGATGAATTATCAAAATTATGCCAGTTATTGTTTGATTGACTTGTTTTGCCTAATGCCTCTAAATTTAAGTTCATAAACGAATATTATTTGTTCTGTGTATCTAATGGTTCCCTAAAAAATTTAGAATTTCAATCTACTTCTCAAAACTTTAAGATAATGGAATATTTATAAATCAAAGATAAAGTAGCTTAAGCACATCTAAAATAATATTGACAAAAATATTGGTTCGTGTAGTAAAACAATAATCAGATTTATCGTTTGATATCATATTGCTTTTGCCCTTGGCGTATCGTCTTTGCAAGGAGAAGGTTACAAAACGAAGTAAGCAGTTAAAGATTTAAGCTGGCACGTTTTCAGATGCATCACAAATCTTGTTATTTTACAACTACCCATTGCGTCACACCCGCCATTGCTCGCCAGCCCAAAAATTTACCAATAGGTTCTGCTCGTTGGATGGCAATACGAGTTAAATCACCACCGACTCTTTCATGCCATTGAAATAAAGTCTGCTCGCCCTCTACTGTCACGACATTAACCACCAAACGTCCACCCGATCGCAATGCTTCCCAGCAAACATCAAAAAGTCCCGTTACTGTTACGCCACCACCAATAAAAATGGCATCTGGTGTAGGCAAATCTTTGAGAACATGAGGTGCTTTACCTTCAATGATTTGCAGATTTGGAGTACCTAGAGTGGCAGCATTATCGGCAATATATAGTAGTCTAGACGCATTTTGTTCGATCGCCATCGCCCGACACCGAGCATTACTCCGCATCCATTCAATAGAAATTGAACCGCAACCTGCACCCACATCCCACAATAATTCTCCCGGTGTGGGAGCCAAAGCTGCCAAAGTAATTGCCCTAACCTCACGCTTCGTTAACTGTCCATCGTGGTGATAGGCGTTATCTGGTAATCCTGGTAATCTTGGTAATGGGACAATCCCAGCATCGGGAATACAATCAACTGCGATCGCATTTAAAGCCGCAACTTCAGTTTCACTCCAAGATACAGCTCTACCTTCCACAATTCTTTCATGAGCGCCGCCCATACGCTCCAAGACGGTGATTCTACTGTCACCATAGCCGCGATTTGTCAAAATTTGAGCAACGAGGGCAGGTGTGTCCTTCCCTTCACTCAAAATCAACAGCCGCGCTTTTGGGTAAATATAAGACTGGAGTAGGGAGGATGGACGACCATTTAAACTCAAGGTTTCCACCTCAGTTAAAGACCATCCCATCCTGGCACAGGCGAGGCTGAAGGCTGAAGGTGCAGGGATAATCGTCATTTCGGAAACGGGAATTTGCCGCATCAAGGTAACACCAATGCCGTAACACATAGGATCGCCGCTTGCTAGTACGCAGATTGAGTGACCCCGACGCTTGATGATTTCGTCAACTGAAGTGCTAATGGGGGATGTCCAGACTAGTTTTTCACGTTGGTCATGTGTAGGGAGCATTGCTAAATGGCGATCGCCTCCCACAATTACTTTAGCTCGATCGAGTAAAGAAAGAGCGATCGCGCTTAACCCCTGTAACCCATCTTCCCCAATGCCGACAATAGAAAGCCATTTCTCTGTCATGCTAATTCAAATTCTGAATTATTCTGTCAATTTTGGTAGTATAGAGTGCATAGTGCTGGATTGAGGATAACTGGATGAACTCACTCCCAGAAATCGAAGCTGCTATTATGCAATTGTCGGAAGGTGAAATACGCGATCTATCAAACTGGCTCCAAGAATATCTCAATGATGCTTGGGACAAGCAAATTGAAGCAGATGTAAAATCTGGTCGATTGGATCGGTTAATCCAGCGTGCCAAATCAGATATTGAAGCTAATCGTGTGAAACCGTTAGATGAAGTCCTTAACAACCCCTGATTTTTGGCACTCATATTTTGCACTATCATCTGAAGTTAAAGAGCAAGCACGAAAGGCATATCGTCTTTGGATTAATAATCAGTTTCATCCGTCTTTACATTTCAAAAAAGTAGGAAATGATTTGTGGTCAGTCAGGATTAGTGGTGGATATCGGGCACTAGCACTTAAGAAAGGTGACAATTATTACTGGATCTGGATTGGTTCACATGATGAGTACGAGGCGCTGATTGGATAAGAATATTGCAGCTTCAACCTTCACCCTTTAGCTCAAGTTCCTAGTTTATCGGCGATTACAAACAAATAATCTCCTTGATTATTTTCATACTTTTTGACAATCTCGCCGTTCTGCCCTGTCTGAATATTTGCTTATAAACAGACAGCCATTTGTTTTAATTTCTCACAAATTTTTAACCCAATGAAAAGTCAACAGTTATCAATTACCAGCGAACACTAGTAACTGATAACTAATAACTTTTAAACCAGTGCTGCTGTTGCTTTCAATGTAAAAATCTTTTCAATCACATCTTCGACAACCTTATCAGGCGTTGAAGCACCAGAAGTAATTCCCACAACAATTTTTCCATCTGGTAACCACTTTTCTGTAGTTATTAACTGCCCATTTAATTGCCGATGTTCTATGGAATCTCCTGATTTAATCCGTTCAGCAGTATCAATATGATAGGAAGGAATTCCCCGGTCAAAAGCAATTTGTTGCAATTGAGTAGTATTCGAGGAATTAAACCCACCAATTACTACCATTAAATCTAAATTATCTTCCACTAATTCCAACATTGCATCTTGACGTTCTTGGGTGGCGTCACAGATAGTATTGAAACTTTGGAAATGCTGATTTAACTCGGTGGGGCCGTACTTCTGCAACATAGTATGCTCAAAAAGCTTGCCGATTTGCTCAGTATCGCCTTTGAGCATGGTAGTTTGATTAGCAATGCCAACTCTTTCTAAATCGCGATCGGGATCGAATCCTGCTGAACAAGCTTTGGCAAATTTTGTCAGAAATTCTTCACGGTTGCCACCATTAATAATATAGTTAGCAACATATTCTGCTTCTGGCAAATTCAACACAATTAAATACTTGCCAGCAAAAGAACTAGTCGCAACTGTTTCTTCATGCTTATATTTACCGTGAATTATTGATGTATAATCGATTTTTTTGTGCTTTTCTACTGTATTCCAAACTTTAGATACCCAAGGACAAGTTGTATCAACAATTTTGCAGCCTTTCTCGTGGAGTATCTGCATTTCTTGAACGCTAGCCCCAAAAGCGGGTAATATAACTACATCACCAGTTCCCACAACAGAAAAGTCTTTATTCTTTCCTTCAATGGGGATGAATTCTACCTCCATCTCCTGCATCCGCTGATTTACAGAAGGGTTGTGGATAATCTCGTTGGTAATCCAGATGTGTTCTGTGGGGAAGTGCTGACGGGTTTCGTAAGCCATAGCCACAGCCCGTTCTACACCCCAGCAAAAGCCAAAGGCTTGTGCGAGTCGAATTGTCACATCACCCCGTTGTAAGGTGTAATTGCGATCGCGAATTTCCTGAATCAAGTTACTTTGATACTCAGACTGCAACTGGGTGGTAACTTCTGCTTGATGACCAAAACCCTTGCGATTGTAATTTTCTGAATGTTGGAGCGTGCGCTTAAAAGCTTTTGTATCCATTATAATTATCTACTTAAACCACTATTTTTTATTCTCTCGCGCCAAGACGCGATTTATACAGACTTCTATTCAAAGATATTACAAAAGTCAAACCAGAAAGCTTTTAAGCGTGGAGAGGCCAAAGGAGAGCCACAGGAAACCTATGGATAGCGATCGCTCATGAATGCGTTCCACCTTTAGGGGTTGTCAATCTTTGCTACGCAGATACTATCATCATATAGTAATCACATTTGATTTCTGAAAAAATCTCAGTAGTCTTGTAGGGTGTGCTAGAGCGTAACCTAACATACTTGATATCAGCGTAGAAGTATCTGGATTTACGTACTTAGTACCTTTTTATTACTTTCAAAGTAGAGATCGCCAAATTCTTCCAAAGAAACATCAGTCTGCGATTCTGGATGACGGAAGTAGGGATGGATGGGTAGAAGTTCAGGGCGAGGGTGGGTTTGTGCTGAAGACAGAATCTGCTCGAGCAAAGTTAGGTAGTTTTCAGCAGTGGATTCCCAAGTGTACATCTTCAGCACCCGTTGCCGACCAGCTTGAGCAAAATATTCCCACTCCTGGGCATCACATAGCAACCGCTCTAATCCCCGGACAATATCAGCAGGATCTTCTGGGTCAACAAGTACGCCATATTCCTTATTTCCCTGTCGCAAGCTCTCGCTAGGACCACCGTTCTGTGTTGCTACCACAGGCAAACCCGCTACTGCCGCTTCTAAGGGAGCAAGCCCAAAGGGTTCGTAAAGTGCGGTCAGGGCGAATACCGAGCGGCGTTTAACCATAAACCGATAGGTTGCTGCCAGTGACTCTTGAGATTGATCTAACAAGCCAAATGCACTGATCTTGCCCCATAAGTCGTTTTCTTGAACTACCTCCCGAATGGGGACTAATACCTCTTCAGTCATTTCGTCGCTAGTCTCCTCTCGCAAGGGATCGTCCAATCCTCCTGTAAGTAGCACCAAGTTTGCTCGTTCCTGAAGTGTTGGACTGATTGCGAAGGCTTGCACCAGCCCTAATATGTTTTTTTTAGGCTCTAATCGACTAGATGCGATGATAACAGGCAAATCTCGACGCGGCTCTGCAATGTCCCGTACCAATCGCTCCTCAATGAGTTGGTAGGTAGCCTCCTCGTTTTCGGAACGCGCCTTTGCACCGAAAATCGAGAAATCTGCTCCTGGTGGAATCACTGCAAAACGGTTGTCGTTGTTTACATCCACCGCAGCACTATACACTCGATGAGAATACTGTTCAAAACGTTCTTGTCGCGTACTAGTAATATTAACCGCCGAGCGATTCATGCTTAGGCGCTCGGCTAAGATACGATATTTAAAATGGAATTGCTCGTTTATTTGTGGGAGATTTTCTGGAGTGATTTCCAGTTTATCCATCTTTTGAGCGCCGAGAGAATGAGCAGTAAAGGTAAAAGGTATACCTGTCTGGTCTTCAATCAGAACGCCACATAATCCCCCATCACCGTAGTGAGCAGTCATTACATCAGGTAAGCTACCTTGTTGTTGATAAAATTTTAGAATGTTGGGTACCCAATCACTAACCAAATGAGACCACAAAAACTCTTTAGGAAGAAACTCTTTTGGCCCCGCTGGTAAACGAATAATGCGGACGTTCTCGACCCCTGGATATGTCTCAAATGTTTCGGCAAACTCTGGCCACTCTGGGTCAATAATTTGACGCGTGAGAATATCAACTTGATGACCCATTTGAGCTATCGCTATGGCGACTTGCTTCACGTAAATTAGCTGACCCCCAAAATCTGGGTGTTTCGTTATGTGACTATTGCCTGAATCAAAATTGCCTTGAGGGTTGAGAAATCCAATGTGCATCGCTTACTTCCTAATACAGGTTGATTTCTACTAGAGGTTTTTGCTTGAAGACGGCAGCAGAACAGCTTAGTAAGCTTGTTAAAAACTCCCAAGACTGAAAAATACAGGCAGTGAGGCTGTAGATAAATGCAATCAAAAACTAAGTCAAAGGGTTTTTGTTGGTTCCCTTTAGCTTAAATCCAGCCAATTCGCGCATTTTCCTAATGCTTAACTTAATCGCTAGTGCTGCTCGGGCACATATACCGGATGGCATAAATAGTATGGTTCACCAGTATGGTGAACCCTAACTCAAGTTGCCCGTCGCAGATATCCTAAGAAGGTGGGGCGTAGTCCATTACACACTGATGTTAGCCGAATGGTTATGTAATCTGTTAACTCAGTAAGAGTCAGCGATCGCAGTTCTCCTTTTAGCTATAAATATTACCTAGTATCTATACTGCTCGGGTTTTGCATTTTTAACTCGGCATTGGGTTTGGGGTAAAGGGTAAAGGGTAAAGGGTAAAGGGTAAAGGGTAAAGGTTTTTTCTTTCCCCTTTCCCCTTTCCCCTTCCCCCTTTTCCCCTTCCCCTTAACCGACAAGTATTGATTCCGTATTTACTCACGAATGATTCTGGTTGCAAAAATCAGGAAGTTGTTGAAAAAAACTTCACCTAATTCACTCTTATTTTCTAATTGGTGAATTTATTCTCAAATTATCAGTTGATTGACTAAACACAAATAAGATATGAATTATTCCTTTTTTGTGATTATCAGAATAGGAATGACATCACAACTCAAATACTAATTTTGCTACAAGGAAATCTCAAATGGCTACTACGATTTTGACCGTCAATACCACAGCCGATCAAAATGATGGCAGTGCTGCTAATGGTTTATCTCTGCGGGATGCGATTTTAATTGCCAATGCAAACCCGAATACTGACTATGAAATCCAGTTAACAGGAGGAGCAACTTATAATCTAACATCGAACGGGATTAATGAAGATAATGCCCTCACCGGAGATTTAGATATTAAAAGTCGCAATAATGTACTTTATATTGTGGCAGTTGGTGGACAAAAGGCAACTATTGATGCTTCCGGTTTATTAAATAGCGATCGCGTTTTTGATCTACTAACTGGAGGAGAATTAAGCTTACAGAATTTAGTAGTCAAAGGAGGAGCTATTTCCGGTGAAGATGGTGGAGGAGTTAAAGTTGCTTCGGCAGCCTTTTTAGACTTATATAATACCACCGTTAGTAATAATAGTGCGAAAAATGGAGGTGGTATCTACAACGCCGGCGATGCCCACCTGCGTAACGGCAGTACAGTTACTAACAATAGCGTCAGTGGATTGGTTCCTGATGGTGGTGGTATAAGGAATGATGGCACATTGACTGTGATTGACTCCACAATTAGTAATAATAATGGTGCTACTTTTGGTGGTGGTATATACAACACTCAAACACTTACCTTAATCAATACGACTGTGAGTGGCAATACTGCTAATACAGGCGGGGGGATAAACAACAATTTTAGTAATGCTTCAGCCGCCTTAGTCAATACTACAGTCAGTGGTAATAGTGCGAGTTTGGGTGGTGCTGGTGGTGTAAGTAACGACAGTGGAATAATTAATCTATTGAACAGTACCGTTACTAATAACACTTTTTCCGGCATTCTGGGTTATGCCGGTGGAGTTAGTAATAGGAACGGGACTGTAAATCTCAAGAATACGATTGTAGCTGGAAATTTGTCTCTTGATGGCAGGATTCAGTTATACCCAGATCTCTCTGGCACATTCAATGGCAATAATAACAATTTAATCGGCAGCTTGGCTGGAGCCAGTGGGACTGTAGGCACGGGCACAGATATCGTTAACCCTAACCCCGGACTTGGCCCCTTACAAAACAATGGCGGACTCACCCTTACCCATGCCCTCCTGACTGGTAGCCCAGCCATTAACGCCGGCAACAACAACTTGATTCCTGTTGATACACAAGATCTTGACGGCGATGGCAACACTTCAGAACCTATTCCCTACGACGAACGAGGCTTGGCACGGGTTGTTAGCGGTACAGTAGATATTGGGGCGTTTGAAGTACAAGCAGCCACCTTACCGACTCTCAGCATCAACAATATTAGCGTTACTGAAGGCAATACAGGGACAACGAACGCTACCTTTACTGTCAATCTCTCTGCCGCTAGTACCTCTGCTGTCACAGTTAACTATGCTACCGCTAACGGCACAGCTACAGCAGGTAGCGATTACACCGCCAGCACTGGTACATTAACCTTTAACCCAGGAAATACCAGTAAAACCATTAGTGTTATTGTTGCAGGTGATACAAGATTTGAACCTAACGAAACCTTCTTCGTCAATCTTAGCAACGCCACTAATGCCACCATTGCTGATAATCAAGCACTAGGAACCATACTCAATGATGATGCAAATCTTCCAACTCTCTCCATCAATGACATCACTGTTGTCGAAGGGCAAACCCCACAAGCTGTCTTAACTGTCAGCCTCAGCAATGCATCTAGCCAACCAGTCACAGTTAACTACACTACAGCCCCAGGTACTGCTACTGCCAATGCAGACTATACCAGCCGCAACGGTACTTTAACTTTTGCTGCCAATACTACCACTGCCACAATTGCTGTTCCCATCCTGAATGATAATCTCAGTGAAGCCAACGAAACTTTTAGTGTTAACCTTTCTAGCCCTACCAATGCAGCTTTACAAAAAGCGACTGGGACTGTCACTATCACTGACACTTTACAAGCTAGTACCACAACAACCTTAGCTGATGGTGTCGAGAATTTAACTCTCATTGGCACTGGCAATATTAATGGCACTGGTAATAGTAGCAATAATATATTGACAGGCAATAGTGGCAATAATATTCTTGCTGGTGGTAACGGTAATGATACTTACGCATTCAATGCTTCTACTCCATTAGGTAGCGATCGCATTCAAGAAATTACCACAGGCGGGAATGATACTCTCAACTTTGGTAATACTAGTACAGATGCACGAGTAAATTTAGGTATCACTACGACGCAGACAGTTAATAATAACTTGAAGTTGACCCTATCTGCGAATAATGTAATTGAAAATGTGGTTGGTGGTAATGGCAACGATCGCCTGATTGGCAATACCCTCAACAATACGCTGAATGGGGGTAGTGGCAATGATGTGTTAACAGGTAGAAGCGGCGCAGATACTTTGATTGGCGGGGCGGGAAATGATATTCTTTCTGGTGGGAGTGATAGCGATCGCTTTTTGTATAGTAGCGGACGAGCTTTTAGCAGTACTGATTTTGGCAACGATCTCTTGACTGATTTTACCTCTGCTAGTGACAAATTGGTGTTGAGTAAACAAACTTTTACTGCTTTGAGTAGTGTTATCGGTAATGGGTTGAGTCAAGTTTCTGATTTTACTACCGTAGACGATGATGATTTAGTTGCAACTAGTAAAGCATTCCTAGTTTACAGTGTCGGTAGTGGCAGTCTTTACTATAACCAAAATGGTAGTGCTGCTGGGTTGGGGACTGGTGCAGAGTTTGCTAATTTGCTGAATTTGCCTACTTTGACTGCTGCTGATTTTGCGATCGTGGCTTGATATAGGCAGGACTTATATTATGTGCGGTTGAAGACTTATCATTAAGCTGATAATCAACTGTTGGCAGTATGTACTAACCAAAATCGAAATTGCCGGACAGTTACCTGATAATCCCATAGATAGAGAAATTGCTAATTGCAAAGAAACGCTCAAAAGTAAAGTTGACGCTTCAAGCAAGCAAGCAATCACTCAATGGTAAGCACTTGCAAAATAAGCTGATGTCTAAGGTTGGGAATCTTTTGTTTCAAGAGTTGTCGAGAGCGCTCGCCGAACAAACCATAACTCTGTAATCATTAAATGACAACCCCCTCTATTGGGGTTGTCAAAATCCCTCGTTAGAGTGAAGCTAAGCTAGTAATTCCGTCATAGGATTATAAATATAAATTCATGGTCAAGCAATTTGTAGTTGAAGTTATTAGTTATGAGTTAAGAGTTATTTAACCGAAGTGATTCGATAGTAAGTTTCTCTCTCATAACTATTTTTTATTGGCAAATAAATGAATTCAATATTAAGCCAATGAGATGCTTGCACTATCAGAATTACGAATTTACCTCTACCGATAATAGTTAAATACTAGAAATTAACAGGTAACATCATACTATGGCTTACAACAACAATCATTTTGGAAACAAAAAAGTTGCCATCCTTATTGAACAGGGAGTAGAAGATCAAGAATTTATAGTTCCTTATAATGGACTAAAACAAGCGGGAATGGAAGTGGTTGTTCTTGGTTCCCGAATGAATGAAAAATATAAAGGAAAACGCGGTAAACTAAGCATACAAGCCGATGGCACTACAACAGAAGCGATCGCAGATGAATTTGATGCAGTAGTGATTCCTGGTGGTATGGCTCCTGATAAAATGCGACGAAATCCGAATACAGTCAGCTTTGTCCAAGAAGCTATGCAACAAGGAAAATTGGTAGCAGCAGTTTGTCACGGACCACAAGTTTTGATTGAAGGTGAATTACTTAAAGGTAAACAAGCTACTGGTTTTATTGCTATTGCCAAAGACATGATTAATGCAGGTGCAAATTATTCTGATGAACCCTTAATAGTTGATGGGAATTTAATTACATCTCGTGAACCTGGAGACTTAGCAATTTTTACCACAGCTATTTTGAGTCGCTTGGGTTATGCTGGCAAAGATGCCGCATTACCAAATGAAAAAGATACAACTGCTGAATGGTGGAAGCTGGCTGATGCTTGGGGTGGTTCAACAAAAAGTGAGATTGGTAGGGGTTTAAATACTGCCCTTGCTGGTGAACGTTATTCGCTAGAAGCTTTAGAAAAATATGCAGAGAAAGAATCAGATATAGAAGTTAAATCTGTTTTTCAAGAAATGATTGGCAATAAACAACGCCAGATTCAAAATCTGGAAACATATCTTCAGATATTAGGTGAAAAACCCTCTTTAGGGGCAAATATCGCTAATCAATATGCCAAAGTGAAAACTGCCTTAACCGGAAGTGATAACATATATCAATTGCGTTCCGCTTTAGGAGATGTGCAAACAGGTATTGGCGATATTAGCAATTTGTGTGCAATGTACACTGACCCAGTAGCTACTGCTATTTTCAAAGAAATTTACCACAATTTATTGAAATACGAACAGCAACTAGTAGAACTATATCGAGCGCGGATAAATGCTCAGATTGAACCTGCCAAGCCAACTACTGGGGCTGCTGTATCGATGTAAATAACTGTAGGTTAGCACTAGTGTGCTACCTTACGAAAAACAGGCTTTCTTACGTCTAATGTGAATTGAGTGTCGAAATCGTTGTAATTTCGTCTATAGTTCAAAAACTACGATTTTTCACAAGTTTTGAAATCCTTATGGCGAAAGAGGCGTTTTTCACATCAGGCGTTTATTATAAAATCTCATTTCCTTCTGAGAAGAAGGAAATGCAGATACAAGTCGCTTTGCTGCTTGTATAAAAGAAAGACAACTAGATCAAAGTTGTTCTTAAACATTGAATGGTAAAGAGTCATTCAATGTTTTGAGTCGTACACCCAACATAATGCAATTTGAGGATTTTTATGAACAGACTAATTTCTGCACTACGAAATATTCGCATACACCAGATAGTTGTGGTTTTTGTGGTAGGATTTATGTTTTTACTGGGTCAGGCTTTTAGTTACGTTAATGTAGCACAAGCTGATGTTATAACTCCAGAAGGTACTTATTATAAGGGCACACCAGATTCCCGAAATGAAGTTAAAAACGATAACCCAATCACAAATGCCCAGAACAAATTAAAAGATGCTGCTGATAATGTCCGCGAAAAGCTAAACTTAGATGAAAAAAATCCTCGAGCTACAAAAGAGTTTTTTGATCCTACAAAAAATAGAGCAGGAGATAAAACCCGCGGATTTGATGGAGATAGAAAGGCTTATTACTAAGTTTTGAGTCGAAAAATTTTTGACTCAAAGAGTAATCAGATTTGATTGCATGAACAAATGACCTATATCTAATACCAATTTTTTATGAAGCTGCATATAATTCGATCCCCCCTAGCCCCCCTTAAGAAGGGGGAACCGGAAAAACATCTATTAAAGTCCCCCTTTTTAAGGGGGATTTAGGGGGATAAAGATATGTGCAACTTCACGTTAAATTGGTATAAGGTAAGGGACGATAGGCAAGAAGTAATTGCCTACCGTCTCTTACATTCAGTCTGTCATTACATCTAATCCATGATGGTATTTGGTATATTCTCAATTGAGAATATACCAAATACCATCATTGCTTTTGCAGAAAAGATGATATCTTTTCTCAATCAATTCTATAATCTGGGGAAACTCTTTTTTAATGAGAGGCTGATAGTTATCACTAATAAATATATAAGGAGGCTTGGATAAATCTAATTCTTGTAGAATTTGTGGCCATTGCTCAGATAGAAACAATTCAAGTGACCAAGCATTTAGGGATGTTGCTTGAGTACGACCAGATAAATAGTAAATAGACGGATCGCCAGCAACAAAAATCTTACCAGGTAAATTTCCTGGTTGAGAAAGAAAATCAACTTCTGAACGCAGCGATGTATAGTCTTCTCGAAATACAGTCTGATATTTCAATCGTGTATCTTCAGTCAAAGCAAAATTATTCTTCACTAAAGCTAAACTCTTGAATTTAAAATTTAATAATAAAGGTAATAAAAACAAAAATGACACCAAAATCTTAATTAGTGGTGAACTCATTTCTTTTAAAGGCTGCCATAATATATCTAAACCTTTAGTTGCTAAAATACCTGTAGGTACAAATAATAGTAAATAATGGTAACTCCACAGTGACCTAGTTTGTAGAATAATAACAATCAGCCCTAAAACAAACCAAACAACAAGCAGCAAAGTGAATAAATTTTTACCCTTACGCAAGGAGACATTTACTGTAACAGTAGCTATTAAAACTAAAGTGATAAAGTTCTTTAAGAACCATGCTATTCCAGAAAGTAGCTTAGATATATTAAATTTGCCATTAGCAACCACTTGACCAGGATATACAAAAAATGTCTTATATACAATTGATAAACTATTAACCTCGGCAAAGTAGCTGAAAACAACCAGAAGAGGTAAGATGAATCCTATAGAAATTGGCAAGAAAATTTCAATAAATATTTTTTTGAAGTTCCGATGTTTTATCAATACAGATAAGCGTAAACAATATATTAAAGGCAAGTTGTAAAATGCGATCGGGGATTTAGATGGTGTTTTAATTGAGGAAGCTGCCAAATAAATACCAAAGCGATTGCCATTTCTGAAAGTTGGCTCATCTTACTCTGTATCCTCTTCTTTGGGCAAGCCAGCCCAACCCGATGGTCGTCAAGAATCCAAAGCTCAAAAGGGCATTTTCGCCCAACGGTGATAAAGTCCTCACGTGATTGACGTGAAGGATATCTTCGATAACACCTGGAATGCTAAAGCCAACAATGACTGAATACGCCCAGAACCACCAACGACCTGGTTCATTTCCACGACGATAATAAGTACTAATCCACACAAAGATGTTTCCTAACAAAATCGCGCCATGCAGTCCGAGGCTCCGCCAGGGATTCGTGTAGGGAAGGGGACGAAAGTATATCCACCACGCCAACCAGAACACCGCTAATACCGCAACAGGAACCCAAATCAACCACGAAAACCACCGATTATTGTTATTCACGATTTTTACCCCCATTTTTTTCTTCTCCCATCTTGCTGTGTGGAGAAATGAATGTCATTTGGATATAGTCTTCAAGCGTTTTCACACAATAAAAATAAAAAATGAAATTAAAATGAAATACTAACCTGTCTTTAGGCATAAATAAATATTAATCCATTAGAGAGAAGCAATATTGTAATTAAAGCTTTAGTCTAAACAGAAGAATCTGTCTTTAGAGCTATTTAAATTTTGAGAAAACCTATAAATTAAAGAAGAATTCAGAATCAAGACGCGACACTCGTTCCTCGCTAACGCTACGCTATGAGTGGGCGATTCTGACCCACTGATTGAAGACCACCAAATTTTGAATTTGATGGGGGAATTAAACCCGTTTATTCATCCGCAACTCGCACAGAATTCAATTCTGAATTTTGGCTTCTGACTCCTGAATTCTTTGTTGTTAAACCGTAATTAATATGAAATTACCAATTATCAATTATGACTAAAATCACAGAACATTATGACATCATTATTATCGGCACAGGAGCCGGTGGAGGTACATTAGCTCACCGCCTTGCACCCACAGGTAAAAAAATTCTAGTACTAGAAAGAGGCGACTTTTTACCCAGAGAGAAAGCTAACTGGAATCCAGAGGAAGTCTATCAAAAACATCGCTACCATACTGATGAGCAATGGTATAACAAGGAAAGCAAAGCCTTTCGTCCCCAAACAGGCTACTGGGTTGGTGGCAATACCAAACTCTACGGTGCAGCCCTAATTCGATTCCGGGAGCGAGATTTTGAAAGGGTAATTCATAAAGGAGGAATTTCTCCAGAATGGCCTTTGAAGTATCAAGACCTTGAGCCATACTACACCCAAGCAGAAAAGCTATATGACGTGCATGGACAGGAAGGAGAAGACCCCACCGAACCGCCTCGCAGCGAACCATATCCTTATCCGCCAGTCAGTCATGAGCCAGATATGCAGTCTCTTGCTGATGGCATCCGGGAACTGGGTTACTACCCATTTCACCTGCCATTAGGATTAAAGCTGAATGAAAGCGATCGCCTAAATAGTCCCTGTATTCGCTGCGATACTTTTGATGGATACCCCTGTCTCGTACAGGCAAAAGCCGATGCTGATGTCAACGCCATTCGTCCGGCTCGTGAAAAGTATGCCAATGTTACTCTTTTAACTAATGCCAAAGTCTTGCGACTGCACACCAGTGAGTCGGGGCGAGAAGTGACGAAGGTAGAAACTGAAATTGCAGGAGAGCAACATTGGTTCACAAGCGATATTGTGGTTGTTGCCTGTGGTTCTGTCAACTCAGCTGCTTTGCTTTTACGCTCTGCTAATGACAAACATCCCAACGGATTAGCAAATAGTTCCGATCAAGTGGGGCGGAATTTCATGAAGCAACTGGAAACGGCCATAGTTTCCATACATCTAGAAGTGAATCACGCCAACTTTCAAAAAACGATCGCTGTCAACGATTTTTACTGGGGAGAGCCAGATTTTCCTTATCCGATGGGCATGGTGCAGAATACAGGTAATGTCCTTGCCGATATGATTCCCGGAGAAGCACCCGCACTAATGGCTCCATTTGTCAAGCTGATTCCTCATTTTGAGCGCCATTTGCTGGCCGAGCGATCGGTTGGCTGGTGGTTGCAGACAGAAGATTTACCAGATCCAAATAATCGGATTCGGGTGGTGGACGACAAGATTCATGTTGACTATACACTGAACAATACCGAAGCAAGCGATCGCTTAATTCACCGATGGACATCTGTACTCAAATCAATTCCTCACTCTGCTAAACACGTCCTGCCATTTAGCCTTTATCCCCGCACTCACCTACCTGAACAAGCAGTTGCTCATCAATGCGGTAGTTGTCGATTTGGCACAGATCCCAAAACCTCAGTCCTTGACATCAATTGCCGTACCCATGATGTCGAGAATCTCTATGTGGTAGATAGTAGTTTCTTTCCGTCAAATTCCGGTGCTAACCCAACACTCACGATTATGGCGAATGCATTGCGTGTTGGCGATCTGCTTGCAGCACGCTCCGCGTAGCAAAATCCCGTTCGCCCTTGGCATCTCGTAGGAAAGGGTACACTAACGCATAGCTTAACGATTGAAATGAACAGGTTATTGGTCAAGAGTAAATAGCAAAAAGGAGAAACATTATGACCAAGGATGAACGACAAATTACACCAATTGAGCAACCACAGATTCAATCTCAACAGGACGAGTCAGAACATATAGATTCTGATCCCTTAGCGACAGGTCTAGGTGTTGTGGGAGGTGGCTTTGCAGGAGCCGCACTGGGTCGCTCAATTGGTGGTAAGATGGGTGCTGCAATTGGTGGGCTTGCAGGGGCAATTACTGGTGGGCTTGTAGCCAATAAGTTGACAGAATATGTAGAGGAATTTACTGAAGAACTCGAACCAACAGTTGGATTGGGATTAGGAGCAAATCACAAACCAATTGAATTACCTAGTCACTATAGTTGGGAAGAACTACAAGCACTATCAAAACCCCAAGGTGAAAAAATGCAAGCTCAAGAAGGCTTTTAGCATTGGGTTGACTATGCGGCTGATATTAGTTGAGGATGAAGCAGATTTGGGTGCAGCAATCAAACAAGTCCTGAGCCATGAGGCGTATATAGTTGACTGGTTTCTAGATGGTACTCAGGCATGGCAATATTTAGAAACTGGCTGGACTGAGTACACACTTGCGATTTTTGATTGGATGCTTCCTGGAATATCAGGGATAGAGTTGTGTAAATGGTTGCGAGCCTCCAAAGGAGGAGCTTCGCTAACGCGTCAATTAACTCTGCCTGTATTAATGCTAACGGCTAAAGACCGAATGGAGGAAAAGATTATTGGTCTAGATAGCGGTGCAGATGATTATTTGGTTAAACCCTTTGATATGGCAGAACTGCTGGCAAGATTGCGAGCATTACAACAAACCATAGATCAGGGATTGCAATCAGTCGCAAACGCACTCCATAAAAGTATTGAACCAGCTTGGCAACAACCCGGACAATTACAACGCCTGAATAAAGAATTTTCTTTAGAATTATGTGTGGGTCAGACAAGTTGTTTGCCTAAAACAACAGCCATTAAAAAATCAATCACAGAGGCAGCGAATCCAGTTAATTACTATATCCGCTTATTGGATCGCTCAGGAAAAATTTTTGCTAGTGTAGGCATGGAATCTGACAATTTACCGATTAGCTCAGAATTACAGCATTGGCAAATCTTAACAGATTCCTCTAGTACTCGATACCGCGAAATCACTTTACCTTTGTATACTCAAAACCAGGTTTCGGGTTATCTACAAGTGGCGCGTAGTATCACCGATTTAGACCAACATCTGGCTTATTTAAGATTAGCTTTGGTCTTGGGATTGCCAATTTCCATGATTTTCGTTGGTTTGTCTAGTTGGTGGTTGGCAGGAAGGGCAATGCAACCTGTATATTTTTCCTACCAACAAATGCAACAATTTACTGCTGATGCTGCCCATGAGTTTCGCACACCTTTAGCAGCAATGTACTCTACTATTGAAGCTGCTATTAAGTTACAGCAAGAACCAAAATCCAATGGGGGAATTTTAGATGTACTCAAACGCCAAAATCGGCGACTATCACAATTAGTAGGAGATTTATTGCTATTAACTAGGATAGACCAAAAACAACTAACAGGAGAATATCAGTCTTGCTGTTTAAATGATTTAATTAGCGATTTAACTGAGGAATTAGCATTTTTGGCAGTAGAAACTAAAGTCAATCTCTCTAAACAGGTGCAAGTCTCAGAAAAACTGTATGTGATAGGAAATGAAGAACAGCTTTATCGCTTAATTTCCAACTTAATTGCCAATGCAATTCAAGCCACATCTAGCGGTGGAAAAGTTACTGTTTTTTTGGAAAAAAGTGAGCTTTACGCCATGATTAAAATTCAAGATACAGGAATTGGTATTGCTGTTGAACATCAACAGCGAATTTTCGATTGCTTCTACCGAGTAGATCGCGATGCCTACGGCGGGCTGCGCCTACGCTCTCGTACCTCTGGCGGTTCGGGTTTGGGATTAGCCATCGCAATCGCGATCGCCAGAGCGCATAAAGGCAATATTCACGTTCAAAGTCAACCTGGGCTAGGTAGTACATTTACAGTTCGGCTTCCTCTTTCATCGTGATTTCTGGAAATAAATGTTGCTATCTTACGCTCCTGTCAGCGTGAAGGTTGGCCATCTGGTAAAGGCAAAGTACCAAAACCCCGCAATATTGGTGATTCACTCAGGTTACTGGCTCAAATGCAGACACAAAGAGATGATAATGGTAAGGTAGATTCTCCACAAGCGTAGTCCTTGCACCGACTGCATTAAGTCGGATTAGTTGGGTACAAGTTTCTTTACACAACTTTGAGAGGTTCATCAATGAGTAATAATACTAACACCAATACCAATACCAATAAACTTGTAATTGTGGGTGTTGTAATCATTCTAGTAATTATAGGATCTTACCGCTTCTCCTGGTCAGGATTTGGGGAAAGTACTACTATAAATTCATCGACTATTACGGAAAAGCAACCCGAGAACAAGGGAGTTGAGAAGATAACTAAGAAGACAACTACCGATAAGCTTGAATCTGCAAAAACGCTTTGGGACTGGATAGGGTTATTAATCCCCCCAGTCATGGTAGCTTATTTGGGTTGGTTTTTTAAGGACTTACAGGACAAGGCTCAAGGTGCTGCTAAAAAAGACGCTGATGATAAAGCTACTGATCAACAACATGAAGTAACTTTACAGGATTACTTGAAAATTTTGTCAGAATTTACTGTCGATAAAAAATTAATGAAAATACTTGAACCCAAAGCAGCAGATTTTCCTAATATTATTGATCCTGAAGCAGCAATATCTATCATTACAGCAAAAACATTATCCCTATTACGTTTGTTTAAATCTGACATTGAGCGTAAAGCAAGTGTTTTATCCTTCCTTGGTGATAGCGGCCTTTTAAAAAACTTGACACATTTAGACTTATCAGAGTTAAACTTTACAGGAGCCAATCTAAAGAAAGCCAATCTCAGGGGAATTATCCTGCCGGGAGTTATCTTCACTAGTGCAAACCTCACTAGTGCAGACCTTACGAAAGCCAACCTCAATAAAGCTGATTTCACTAGTGCAGACCTTACGAAAGCGGACTTCAAGGAAGCTAACCTCACGGAAGCGAAATTCGGTAAAGCTATCCTGAGCGAAACGGACTTCCGTGGAGCTCTATATGAGCATGGGGACTTTACGATAGCTAACCTCATTTCTTTTGGCTTCAAGGAAGAAGAGTTAACAAAATCTAATGTTAAATTTGGGAAGATTAAGATCAGAGAGGAAGTTTGTCTGCGTAGTGATGCCCAAAAAATTACTTATGATTTTACCGTTAGGATAAAATCTGGTTCTAAACTTGGACAAATTTTTGTTGGTTTCTTCAGCTATGATCCCTCATCACATATTACAGAAAAAGAAGGAGAAGAATTAATCACAGTTTCCGAGATAAAATTCGATTATATGAGTATATATGATCAAGATAAACCTAATATTGTATTGGATAATAAAAAATTTAAGAGATTAGAGTGGGTTGGGGGTATACCTACTCAGAGATTTGGATTTAATGATGGCTTTAACCGAGAACAATTCGGTCGGGATGAAGAAGCTTTTGTCAGAAACAAAGAAGATTATTTTGGCTATCTTGATAGAAACACTTATGTTGACGGTGTTGGAAGAATAGAATACAAACTCAGAAAAACAACATAAACGACATATTAGAGAAGAGCTATAGGATGTAAATTTTGTGTCTTTTGGGGCAATTTTATATAAATTGATCCTAAATATTCTATTTAACTGGAATCCCCTTATGGTCTTAGATTCTACCACGGGTGAAGTCGTAATTGCAGAACAACTCAAGCAATTTCTACTAGTATTATCTGTCTCATTGGGTGTAGCAACACTACCACAAATTTTTAGTTGGTTGCGCCGCATTCCTTATACACTCTTACTAGTCATAGTGGGATTAGGATTAGCATTCGTCAATGTCCGATTGGTTAATCTCTCTCCTGAATTGATTCTGATGATTTTCTTACCGCCACTGCTGTTTGAAGCTGCTTGGAATTTGAAATGGTCAGACTTAGAGCTGATTCGTAAACAAAAGCTTAAGAAGCCATTCGCCTTATCATCAGACGAATCAATGAGCCATAAATCATTGCTTCACTTAACTCACTGTACAACTCATAATCTTTACTCAAACGCCGAAATCGATTGAGCCACCCAAATGTCCGTTCCACAATCCATCGTTTCGGCAATCGCTCAAATGTTTTCGAGTTTCTTTGAATCACCTCAACTCGAACCTGCTCTCCACAAACTTGCTTGACAGGTTGAGCAAAGTTCTCGCCCGAATAGCCCTGATCGACCCAAACAACTTCCAATTTAGACAATTCCTGAGCTGCTTCATGCAGCACCACTACAGCACCTAAACGTTCCGAGGCATTGGCTTGAGTCACTAAAACGCCAATTAACAATCCTTGGGAATCTACAACGATATGCCGCTTACGCCCTTTAACCTTCTTACCACCGTCAAAGCCGTAGACCTCCCCTTTTTTTCCGTTGTCTTCACTGACTGAGAATCTGCGATCGCCACGGTAGAATCTTCATCTTTTCCTAAATCTTGTCGCAGTTGATGACGTACTTGATCGTGGATTTTCTGCCAGATGCCTTTGCGTTGCCATTTTTGAAAGTAGCCGTACACTGTTGTGTAAGGAGGAAGGTCATGAGGTAACATCTCCCACTGACAGCCAGTGCGTTGCACGTAGAAAATTGCATTGAGAATTTCTCGCAAATCTACTTCTATAGGATGCCCAAATCCTTTAGGGTTTGGCAGAAGAGGCTTGATAATTAACCATTCGCTATCACTTAAATCACTTGGATAGGGTTTGCGCTGCGGATTTTCAATTACTGGTAGACGGCTCATCGACAACAACATTAATGTTATTAATTTAGCCTATAACCTGAATATACTGAGGCTCTGTTCTCTTTAGATTTTCTTTACGAATCAGCTCTTACGCTTGGTGAGCGAATGAACAGCCAATGTACCAAACGCTAGAAGCGTACCTAGTAGCGTACTTGGTTCGCTCACCTTTGTCACAACTTCAATTCTTAAAACTTGCCCTTGTTTTGCACGATCGCCTTTGTTTGAAACATAAATAGGTTCTTGGCAACTTTTGGTGATCTCGCTTGGGGGAAGGCAGAGGGCAGAGGGCAGAAGGCAGAAGGGGGGAAAAAAAGAAGGAGGAAGGGATAGAATTGAATTACTAACTTCAAACTTTACTCCGTCAAACTTTTGGTATGGAATTGCTATACCACCTGTTACCTGATACAACAAACCTTCAACTGAAGAGATGGCAATTTGACAAAGTACAAGGGACGATTACGTTGATTGTCTCTGCGATGCAAACTGTCATTAATTGC
Organism: Nostoc sp. C117; assembly: GCF_043099735.1. Taxonomy (NCBI): domain Bacteria; kingdom Bacillati; phylum Cyanobacteriota; class Cyanophyceae; order Nostocales; family Nostocaceae; genus Nostoc; species Nostoc sp. C117. The sequence continues at coordinate 3,328,354 of NZ_CP170991.1, read as the reverse complement.
CCAGTTTGTAACCACCCAACTCACCGAATTCATAGCCGCTACGAACGTAAGTTAACAGACCTGCCCTGGGCTGATTACAGTATTACCCTACAGTTACGGGTGCGAAAGTTTTTTTGCATTAACACTTTATGTAAACGGCGTATTTTTACCGAAAGGCTGACAAGTGTAACCGCACCTTGGGCGCGAAGGACTCAGCGTTTAGCGCAACGACTGAGCGCAATTGGTTTATCTGTGGGTGGTGCAGCAGGGGTAAGACTCTCACAGCAATGGGGGATAAAAGTTTCTCGCAACACACTGTTAAATTTAGTCCGCTCAATCCCACTGCCATCAATCGTAACGCCACATACTCTTGGGGTAGACGACTTTTGTTTTCGCAAATGCAAAACTTACGGCACAGCATTGATTGACCTGGAACGTAGCCGACCAATCGCTCTACTCAAAGACGCAAAAGCTGAAACCTTAGCAGAATGGTTAAAAGCTCACCCTGGTGTCAAAGTCGTCTCACGAGATCGGTCAAAAACTTATGAAAGTGGTATTCGTCAAGGCGCGCCAGAAGCCATTCAAGTTGCAGACCGTTTTCACTTATTGCAGAACTTATCTCAAACGCTCTATCAAGTCTTTGGTATTCACGCCAAAGTACTTAAAGAAGTGGAGAAACAAGTATTTAGTACTAATACTAAAGTGCATTTAGAGGTGGAAACAGCACTTGAAGAAGGCATTGGGGAATTGGATGGGGATACATACCCCACCCAATTGCAGACCACTGAAATTCAAAACTTGGCTGGGGGTCTTAAACCCTTTTTGGCAGAGAATACAGACGGATTGGCTGCACAGGAAAACCCTCAAACCAACCTTCTGCCGTCTGCCGTCTGCTCTCTGCCTTTCCCCGATAACCTTTCCATGATTGCTGAGACTAATAAAAGTTCAGTTGTGCCAAGGTTTCCCCAAAACACATCTTTAAAAAGAAAAGTTCAATCCGCCAAAGCACGGGATAGACGGAGGGAAATCCATGAGCAAGTTTGGAGACTGCGGTCTGTTGGCTTCTCAGGGCTAGCAATCGCTCAAGAGCTGGGAGTTTCTAAAACTACCGTATTCAATTACTTGCGTAGCTCAACTTTTACCGAACGTCGTGAACGTAGCGACCACGGTCTGAGTCTTCTCAACCCTTATCATGATTACCTCCTCAGTCGCTGGAATAGCGGGAACCACAACACCCAAGAACTGTTTGAAGAAATTCGCACCTGCGGCTATATCGGTGGTTATGCCACGGTCGCTCGCTTCACTCGTTATCTCAAGACCTTGCCCGGATTTGGGCCAGCAAAGTGTTCAAAGAAAAATGCGTCCCCTAGGGTTAGTTCTTCCTCCCATCGTCCTCTCACCCCCAGTCGCGTCACAGCTTTAGTCTTGCGACGACCAGAATTAATACAGCCTAATGAGCGTGAAATCATCGCTCAACTACAAACAGCCCATTCTGATTTGAAGTCAGCTATTGAACTAGCTCAACAGTTTGCATTCCTTGTGCGTCAACGCCTACCTGAGCAGCTCGATGCTTGGTTCAACAAAGCTAAAAACAGCTCTGTTTCTTTGTTGCGCTCCTTCGCTGTTAGTTTAGAGTCTGACTACAATGCTGTGAAAGCAGGTGTAACTATGTCAGTTAGTAATGGCCCAGTTGAAGGCCATATTAATCGCTTGAAAATGTTAAAGCGACAGATGTATGGTCGCGCCAAAATAGATTTACTTGAACGACGATTTTTGTTGGCTATTTGAGGAGAAAATTTTGACAATTTACACTTGATTATATGAGTTATAGAAATCAGTTTATCTGGCAAAGGGCGGTTCAACTTGCTATCAATTGTTATAAATTTACCCGCCTATTTCCTCAATCAGAATTGTATGGTTTAACCAGCCAAATCCGACGTTCTTCTGTATCTGTAGCATCCAATATAGCTGAAGGCTATGGAAGGCGCTCAAAGCCAGAATACATACAGTTTTTACATATTGCATTAGGCTCTTTGAGAGAACTTGATACCCAATTAATCATAGCTAAAGAAGTAGATTTAGCTGACAAAAACCTTTTCACTCCCCTATTGAATGAGGTCGAGGAAATGCAAAGTATATTAGTTGCTAGCTTAAACAAACTCAAAGCTTGAATTTATTACTTCTACCCTTCCGACTTCTGCCCTCTGCCCTCTGCCTTCTGCCTTGCCCCAACCAAGATCACCAAAAGTTGCCAAGAACCCATAAATAGCACCGTCAGGCCCAATAGTTAAAGCAGTAGCTGACTCTAACCCGTTACCACTAAGTAACGTTGTCCGAGTTCCATCAGGAGCTATTTGAATAAGCGAGGCATCGAGATTGCCTCTATAAAATGGTTGGTTAGCAAATTGTAAAGCATACAAATTGCCTTTAGTGTCGAAACTTAAGTCAGTTAGTTGTGTAAAACCATCAGCATATACTGTTGTTTTTCCATCTGCTCCAACACGAAATATGCTAGCTTTACCTTCAGGAATAGGTATACCTGTCAATTGACTGATATATAAACCCTTATCAGGACCAATGGCAATGGCTGTGGGAACTGCTTCATATTTAATATCTTGCGTAGGAGTAGTTAGAGTTTGCTTTGGAAATGTAACAAGTCTCTTTAAATTACTACCATCAAGTTTTACACTTAACACATCGTTTGAGGCTGCATTGGCAATATAAGCAGTATTGCCTTCAATAATAAAAGAGTAAGGATCGCTAACTACATTTCCATTAAAGATGTTATCTTCATTAGGATTTTTAACTTCATAACTAGAAATATCAGCAATAGTTGTAAATGTACCACTGTTAAAATCGACTTTATATAACGCTCCCCATTTTGGAGAAATTAACGGGGTATTATCATAATTGACATTAGAAATAGAACCAAACAGAATATAAGCATTCCCAAAGTTATCAAATTGGATATCGTTAGTGCCAATTCCTTGACCTTGATTGGATGATAATGCGTAAGATGGTAAATTTGTGAGAATCCGCTCTTGCTTACCATCTTTAATTCTTGTTACAGCACCAGTCTTGCCAACACAAGCTTGCTCAGTTGGCGTAGTTACTGATGTAGTACATAGTTGATCACCTCCTACTCCTGCTTCTGTAACATAGAGACTGCCGTCAGAACTAAAGCTAAGACCACGTACATTATCAAGACCATCAGCAACGACAGTAAATGACGCAGCTAGGACTGGTTTGATTCCAGAAACAACAGCAATACCAACAGAGATGAATACAAAGTGTATAGCAGATTTGGAAAGTAAAGATAAAGACATTGGGCAATCCAAATATGTAGAGGTCAGTATTAATCAAGAATAAGAAACAAAAGTGGCTCTCCTAGACTAGTGAGAGAAAATTAATACTTGATATCAGGTTAAGTCCTTATATATTAAGGGATTCAAGAATCAGAAATCATATTTTATTAAATCTTTGATTCTATTTTGGCGAAACCTAGTTATCTCAAGTGTTTTAGGTATTTTTTAGTATTAATTTATCAACCGAAGTCTAGGAGAGGCACAAAAGTAATATCTAAAAATGGAGCTTCTCTTTAAATCACAGCTAACAACTTTCCTTCAAACGGAAGTTAAAAAATCATGAATCAAAATCTATATCTATAACCATCAGCAACTCTTTCCAAAGAGCCAGAATTATTCGTACCAGAGTCTATCTGTTGATACAAAATGGTGTTACCATCGTTAACAATTATACCGAACCATCTTGATTCTAAACCAGAACCTCTAAAGATTAGATTAACAGTGCAATCACTATTTACCTGGTAAGTGCCAGTAAATTCATTAGTAATTGGTGTAATCTCTCCTCCAACACTTAAAAAAGCTCTAACTGATGCTAAATTCCCATTTCCATCGAATGTGTTTAGGGAAAGTAAATTAGTAGGAGGTCCTCCAGGAGTTCCAACACCAGAATATTGAGATGCATAATTGCCTCGTATCATTCTATTTGTGCAAGACAATTGTCTTCGCGGTGAACCTTCTGCCTTGAGAGAAGTCCCTAAATTTACAAAACTTAAGGCAAAAACGGTTGAAAAAATAGCTGCGGTTACTCTACTTTTAAAAAACATATTTTTTGTCTCCTCTTCTCTATTTTTCATATTTTTGGGCAAAAAGAATTTGCTGATTACATTTACATAATTTACAGGAGTTCCTTACTCAAATCAATTAATAATAGACTAAATATAGGTTAAATATAGCGGCAACATCCCATTTGGGCAAAAATATTATATACAAATCTTGTATATACTCTAAATAGCTAAAACATTGACTAAATAGCTAAAAAATGAACTTTTTTAAATGTCTGAAATAGAGAGTAAATCAGCTATCTAGCTTTTCTTGCTTTTGAGTTTTTGGAGTGACAATATAGTTAGAGATTGCTGCTTTAAAATCAGTCAAAGAGCATATTATTTAGAAGATAAATATTAATTTATAATAAACTTTCAAAACCGATCAATTAAATTTAACTATGGTGAATAAGAAGGTAAATAACATAACTGTATCTGGCATCATCGTCTAGTTTCCCTTAGTGGTGCAGAAAACTTTTTTGAGTTTTAAGTAGAGAAAACAGTGACTTTAGAGAACTCAATCCTGGTCTGTAATTGCTCCGGTTTTTTAAGTGAGGCACAGCCCGGTATAGGACTTCTTCGAGGTCAAGAGACAAAGGTGGGAATTGGCAGACATTGATAACACAGTCGTTTAATCTCACGTAAACCCAATTGTAAAAAGCTCAAACCTCTGTGGAAACGCCAATCAAGCATCTTAGTGCGACCTTCATCGGTGACAACGACGGCAATGGAAATGGCAATCAGCGTAGCAGCAGCTAATAGTCTGCCAACCCAAAATTGCTAGGTTTGGACTGGGAAAAGGGGACTGGGGTTGGGGGAAGGAATTAAAACCTTTTCCCTTTTCCCCTTACCCTTTACCCCGCCAAGTTTCCTTAGCGAACTACTAGAGTTCTAGAAAATATAGTTAATTGGTAGGTAAATTGTATGGTTTACGCAGTGGTGGTTCTCCTCCACTCATAAGAGTAACTGAATCTTCAGCTTCCTCACCTACAGACCACCACCCGGCTACGATTGTTTTATCAGTCTGCGCCAATAGTTGCAGCTTGGGCAAAGTCTCCTTGATTTGTAAGGCACCGGCAGCAAAACATGACCAAAACCTAACTTCAGCTTCAGTATCATCCAACCCTTGGATAATTACACTCACTGCTGGCTGATATAAATTTTCTGGTAATTCATGAGAGAGCTTATTACCAATTCCTTCTAATGCTTGCGCTCTAATAAAAGGAGCCTCAGCAATGTTTGCTGCTACTTCGGTCAGTGTACTAATCACTTCCTGATTTCCTTGGTAATTCGACAGAAAAGAAATTGCATACACCACACTATTTCGCTGTATGGGATCAGAACTAGTGGACAGAATAGACAACAAAGATTTTAGGTGTCTCTCAGTAGCGATGAGACTGAGGGAAGTTGCTGCTTGCATCCATAATTCACGACGTTGACCAGACAAAGTACGAATAAGGGCATCAGCGTCTTGATCATCACCGACTCTTCCGAATAACCAACAAGCTGTCTGTGCTTCTTCAAAGTCAAGGGTATCAATCCAATTACCACTACGGGAAGCGAACCCTAGTCTTTCAAGTGTCTCGATCTCACCTACTGCTTCTGGAAATTGATTTTTGACTTCTTGAAGATTCATAGATTGGGGTAAATATAGCGTCGCTGACACTAGGAGCTAAATAGGCTGAAGTATTACTATATAAGCTTTAGACTGTCGCTTTTAGATATTGGGTGCAGTTGTAAATCTGGCTTCTACCGTGCAATATAAAACTGCCCTAGACGAAAGCTGGAGCAGTTTTTCATAGAAGTAAATTAACGTGAGTTCGACGGTTAGAAAAAGCCAAAAAAGCTTGCCATATATAGATTTGCACAATTGGGTATTGTTCAGGCGATCGCTACGATTGATTGAGAATCTGTGAAAAAGTGACAAAAAAATGCCGAGACTAAAAATATCTAAGAAAAATCAAGGTCTCGGCTATGTCTACCATTGTATCTCGGCTCGATATCACTCAAATATTCTGGGATGTAGATGATTTCTGTAACCAATGGGAAAATCTATGGCAGCAAATACCACAATTACCGTCTACTTCTGGAGAGCGTCGCAGTAAATCGAGGATGTGTTTATCAGAGGTAATGACAATAGTCATTGCGTTTCATGGCAGTGGATATAAGACTTTCAAGGAATTCTACACTCTGCATGTGCTTCAAAGTTGGCATCAAGCATTTCCGAATTTGGTCAGCTACACTCGGTTTGTGGAATTGATGCCTTGGTGCTTAATGTTATTATGTTGCTTTTTACATACACGTACAGGAGAAATTACAGGGATTAGCTTTATTGATTCCACTCCGATTAATGTTTGTCATAACTGTCGAGCCCATTCTCATAAGGTATTTAAAGGCTTAGTAGAATGGGGTAAAAATTCTGTAGGTTGGCACTTTGGATTTAAACTTCATTTGATTATTAATGATTGCGGAGAATTACTTGCATTTTCATTAACTCCGGCGAATGTAGATGACCGAAAACCAGTTCCAGAAATGACTCGTGACTTAATTGGTAAACTTTTTGGTGACAGAGGATACATCTCTCAAAAATTATTTGAGGAGTTATATGAGCGCGGATTGCAGTTAGTCACAAAATCTAAGAAGAAAATGAAAAACCGTTTGGTAAAACTGATTGATAAGATTCTGTTACGCAAACGCGCTGTGATTGAGTCCGTCAATGACCATCTAAAAAATATATGTCAAATCGAACATTCTCGCCATCGTAGTCCATTTAACTTTTTGGTTAATTTAATGGCTGGTTTAGCTGCTTATACTTATTTGCCTAAAAAACCTTCTATTGACATTTACCCAAAAGGCTTACTTGCTCTACCTCCTGCCCTTTTTTAGCTCTGTCGAACTCACGTTAAATTATATAGGGGACTTTTATTGTTGTCCCCGGTTTATCCATAATAGATACCGTCATATAATACTATTCACCTCAAGTTTCGTGCTTTACGCAAAAAAGAATAATCTTGAGCTGGCATTACAAAGTGTAGAAGTCCGCATCAGGCAGCTGATCATAGACAGCATTCGCTTCTCTACTGTCTACCTCTCATTTTCCTCAACCGGGCTAGGACTTGCAGATAGAGAGCGATCGCACCAAGCTCACTGCCTTCATGCGATCGCAACTGGGATATTTTTATCAAGAAGGGGAAGGGGGACTGGGGTTTGGGGAAAGGTAAAAACCTCGCCTCTTGTGGCGCGAAATAATCCAAATTTTATGAGTCAGGTAAAAACCTCGCCTCTTGTGGCGCGACAATCATCATCCCTTTGCCCTTTGCCCTTTAACCTTTTCTCTTTTATTGTGGAATGCGTTCAGCTCCAAACTTGCGCTGATGCCAGTAAGGATAGATTGGCGCGATCGCGCTAACCTGATTGAGCCGATTTACTTCCTCTAATGTTAGCTCCCACTGAGCAGCCCCAAGGTTGTCTCGAAGTTGTTGTTCATTCCGCGCTCCGATAATAACCGACGTAATACCAGACTGACGTAACAGCCAGTTGAGCGCAACTTGAGCAACACTGACACCACGATTATTAGCTACTTCGTGCAGAACTTCCACAATATCGTATCCCTTTTCCAGGTCACTGACAGTACCAATATCACCGATTTTGGCTCGTCGCGTCCCCTCCGGTTGGGGCTGACCACGACGATACTTACCTGAGAGGAAACCAAAAGCAAGCGGACTCCACACCAAGATACCCACACCTTGATCTAAACCTAGAGGAATTAGTTCAAATTCCAACTCTCGCGCCACAAGTGAGTAATAAACCTGTTGTGACACATAGCGCTCCAAGTTCAAACGCTCTGATACAGACAGCGCCTTCATTAAATGCCAAGCTGAATAATTAGAACAACCAATGTAGCGAACTTTGCCACTACGTACAAGTGAATCTAAGGCGCGAAGTGTTTCTTCTAGTGGAGCTAGAGCATCGAAACCATGAACTTGATAGAGGTCGATGTAATCTGTGTCTAATCGACGTAGGCTGTCCTCACAGGCTCGAATCAGATGATAACGTGACAATCCAGTATCATTTGCTCCTTTTCCCATACGACCATAAGCCTTAGTTGCAATAATTACATCAGAACGACGCTTTCCGAGAGCTTTACCAAGAATCTCCTCAGAAAGTCCATTCGAGTAAACATCTGCTGTGTCAAAGATGTTGACACCTGCATCAAGGCAAATATCAATCAGATGCTGCGCCTCGTCTACCTGAGTCGCCCCAATTTCTTGGAAGAAGTCGCTACCACCGAATGTCATTGTACCGAAACTGAGAACCGAAATCTTAAGACCGGACTTTCCTAAAAATCGCGTTTCCATCGCTGTTACTCCTTGAAGCCGTGCCTATTTGAAGTCAAGTGAACATTTTCTCACAATGGATAGTTTCTGTGGAACAGCTTATGATATCTTCTCAAGAATCTGATTACTCATCTGAATTTGGTTTTTTCCGATATTACGTTTGAGTAAAAAAATACCTGCATCATGCGCTTGCTGACCACCAGCACTAAAGCAAGCATCCTCGATAATTACTGGTTCAATACCGCGCTCAAAAGAGTCAATTGCTGTCTTCAAAATGCAGCTATCAGTTTCAACTCCACAAAGATATATTTTGCTGATTTGATTAATCAAAATAAAACTCGAAAACTTCTCTGTAAATGCAGAGTAATAAGGTTTATCAAAAATATTATGTATATATGGCTGAAGTTCATCAATAATGTTTGTTTCTGGTTCATGTATCAAGCTTGACCAATGAATTAGCTTCACATAATTACTGTCGGCTGTATTGATAAATTTTGTGAATTCAACGAGTTTTCCAGCCTCTAAAAAACGCTCAATTACTTTAATGACGGTAGGAATAATATGTCTGCATTTATCCGACATAAACCCGTTTTGCATATCTATTACAAGAAGGATTTCGCTCATTTGTGCCAGAATTTATTTAGATTAAGATTTAAGAGATTAATTGAAGAAGAATTCACAAGTCAGAATTCAGGAGTCAGAATTCAGGAGTCAATGGGAGATTCAGACCCGCAACGGAATTGTTGCACCACTAAATCAAGGATTTAGTGGTGGTTTTAAACCCTATTGGGTTCGGTTAAAGGGGAAAGGGACTCATGTTTTGAATACATCCTTTCCCCTTTAACCCTTAACCTTAACCCAGACCACAAGGAAAGTAAAAAATGTTTATCCGAACCGTATTGGTATTTAATCCCTGGATTCATCGACTATAAAGTTCAAAATACCCAACTAAATTCTGACTCCTGAATTTTGTTTCGGTAAAACAATATTATAAAAGATGACATCCGCAACTTTGAGCTTCTTCCTTTGCAGCTGACAGGTATGCTTGGTGGTGATGGAGGGCTGAGAAGGCAAATCTGGGGATGAAGGAAGTAGCGATCGCTCTTAAAGCAAAGCGTAGCTAATCGATTTTCTCTCTTACTGCCGAAAGTCCTGCTGATGTGGGGTGTTGGTAGGAAATCTGGCGTGAAGATTCGGTTTGGAAGTTTTTGTGTTAGAAAAGCTACTGCTCAGGGAAAACTGAAAACAAGACCCTGTTTTGAAGAGTTTGATTGTAATTCATCAGCCGAACGCTACAAATTAGACAACAGAAGTGGCAACGCATTTACCACTCATAACTAATGCGATAGACGACTAGTATTTGAAATTCACGTAAGTTTCGACTTTGTTCTGAGGTAAGCTTTCTACTAGCTGACAGCGTAGCATCTGCTTTAGCTTTTCTGGCAGACTTTCATAATAGTCTTGTGGGAGAGTTAAATCTACCTTTGGTGTGTACAACCAATGCATGGCATAGCCCAGAACTACCATAGATCTTGGATGGTTTGTCCGATTTGGGGAACCCCGATGCAGCGCTAAAGGCGATCGCACCATCACGTCACCTGGCTGCATATAAAAAGATTCCATCGGAATTTCACCACTAGCAACCTTCTTTAATCCTTCTTCACGCGGTAATATATGAGTCCCGCGTGCCATTTGAAAGGGACCGTTTTCTGCGGTTACTTCCACGAGGGGAAAGTTGACTGCTAGGGCGTAAAGTGGGGTCACTATGCGATCGCTAAATAATGGGCGAAAATCCCGATGGATTTCCTGATAATCTGAACCCTGGAATGGGACATCAACTCCCATCTGAACCATTACGTATTCTTGGAAAAACACGCGCTCTAGGATACCCATAATCACTGGGTTAGCAAAAACTAATTCATTAGCAAATGGGTAAATCCAAGGCAAGGTTAAATAGTAGCGCGAAACTTCACGAGGAGCCAACCCACCTGGTTGATTTTGACGCTCGTGAAATAATTTTTCAAAAGCTTGTGCCCACTCGTCAATCAATTTTTGCTCAAAAACACCGGGAATCACACAAATTCCGTCTTGATTCAGTTTTTGAGCAAATCGGTCTAGGTCGGTAGCTGAATATTTCGCTATACCGCCTATACTTTGAACCATCTTTTTTATCCTCTTCAACTTATAACTAGAGGCGTATTAATATCAGACCTCTACGAGATTTTTTATTGCTTGTCGATAGTAGCGCACTATTTTTAAAATTGGTGGCTTATGCCAATCCTCTGTAATAATTAATTATAACGAATTAGTTAACATAACTAAATTCTTTGACATCCAGACAATGCAACGCGATCGCCTGGCTTTGAAGGGCATCTAACAGTCACAATGCAGTTGGACTCAGCAAACCACCAATAGACACACTTGCATACATCAGCACATCGGCGCTTCACGGGCGAAAGTAAGTGCGACTGCCCGCTTAATTCCAGAGTTACTACTTGTGAGTATGGCGGCTTTGCAGTTTATCAAAACGGCGATCGGAATTTTTGCTATAGCTGTTAGTCTTTGTCAAAAAATTGTCATAAATTTTCTCGATCTGTACTTGAGTGAATAGCTTTGTTCAAATCCCGCAGCAATTCTTCTTCTGCATCGCGCTCTTGCTTGAGTTCTCGAATCATTTCTTGACTGGAACCAATCAGCAAGCCAGCAACTGCACCAACGATCGCATATTTTTGCTCCAAGCCTTTATACATTTGACTTGTGTACGGGCAAGGAATTAAATTAGCAATAATAAAGCCAATTACTGCACCTACAAATGCTGTCACAAAGGCAGAAAAAACGATTAATTTAGCGTTCATTTGCTTGGCTCCAATATTTATAACTTTGCTAAATTATTAGGAGATACTTTATATTGTCTCAGTAGTTCCCAAAGTTACAACTTAATCTTTACCTCTTGTAATAGTACCGATTCTGGGTTGGCTCAACCCCTCTTCCCTCCTGCTTCTGCCCGATCGCAACGATAATTATTTAAGCCAATCTACTTAACCTGAGTTCGGGATAAGAAATCCTCAAAACCCCTGATTTTTCGTTGTTCGGTCTGAAGCTCTGTTTTAATCGGTTCTCAATAAGGCATATTGTTGATATTTGTCTCATTTGTGAGCCTTATTGACAAAATGATTCCACTTTAATTGCTTCTTTTATACCTTCACGAGATAATAAAATTTCTCTATCTTCAAATTGCAGACGAAACTCTCCGTGAATGAGAATTGAAAGCGTCGCAGCTTGGTTATTTACTGCCCATTCAGTTCTACTTTCACCTGCTTTGTGAACAGCCCATTTTACTTCTAGCATTTCCGTGGAACGCGGATCGTCTTCAGGAGTGATAAAGTGACCCATGAACCATCCCCAACCAATACTTTTCGGGTTTTGGGGGAAAGGGGAAAGGGAAAGGGTTTGAATTTCCCTTTCCCCAGACCAAAAGAGACATTATTGGGTTTAACCGAAAAGTATTGCATCCCCAACGATTTACACCTTCAACGCCTACGTTTCCATAAACAACTTTAGGCTGCATCACTTAACCCCAAGGAAGGAACCAAAATTTGTCCGGTGTAACCTGCTTGCTTGTATTGCTCAAGAACATGAGTTGCAATATCTTTGCTCTGGGCTGATTTAACCAAAGCAACACAAGCACCGCCAAAACCAGCACCTGTCAGCCTTGCACCAAACACTCCTTCTGTTTTCTGCAAAATCTCTACTAATGTATCCAGCGCAGGTACAGACACTTCGTAATCATCTCTCAAACTGGCGTGGGATGCGTTCATCAATTCGCCAAAGCGCTTAGATGTTACTCCCTGCAATACTTCCAAGACGCGGTTATCTTCTGTAACCACATGACGGGCACGACGGCGTAGAGGTTCGGGTAATTTTTCTGTTACTTCAACATCAGTAATATCTCGTAGTGCCTTAACTCCTAGCGATCGCGCCGCCTCTTCACACTCAGCCCGACGCTGGTTATAACCGCTAGTTGCGAGGGTACGGGGCACGCCGCTATCAATCACTAAAATCTCTGCGTTGTCTGGCAAAGGCATCACCCGACGTTCTAAAGTCCGAGTATCTAAAAACAAGATATGCTCGGTATCAGCCAAGCTAGAAGCCATCTGATCCATGATGCCGCACTGTACGCCAGCATACTGAATTTCTGCTTGCTGGGCGAATTGGGCGATTTCAACATCATCAATGGGAAGGTTCAGAAGTTGGCGTAATGCCCGCAGCGTTGCCACTTCCAAAGCCGCGCTACTAGACAAACCCGAACCCATCGGAACCGATGATTTGACGTACACAGAAAGCGATGGTATTTTATGTCCTGCTTTTTGCAAAACCTCAATACAGCCAAAAATATAACTGGCAAATCCAGACGGGGTATGATTGATATCTAAAATGCTCACTTGCTCGTTGAAATTTTCCGAGTAAAAGTGATGGTGGCTATCGCTACTCAAACCTAGCTCTACCGTGGTCGATTGAGGAATCGCAGTTGGCAGAACGAAACCATCGTTATAGTCAGTATGTTCGCCGAGTAAATTTACTCTTCCTGGCGCACTGGCTTGAGTTTCTGGTAGTTTAGCGAATACTTGTTGAAAATCCATAATTTTTAATTGTACAAAGGTACAGGGCGTAACCTTCCTTCTACCTCAACATGAGGAAAATTTGCATCAAAAGTCAGATTTTCTAACTTTCCATCCTTGAGAATCACAAAAGTATCTTCAATCTTTGCCCCTGCTAAACTAGGATTCCAAGCCAGAGCAATGCCTTCTGTCAAAGCATCAGTAGTAGTTGGATTGGCGACGATTTCTCGCGCTAGATATCCAGTGGTTCCTCCTTGGTGATGTTCGCGGATGGCATTGGGAAATCCATGCTGCTCATAAGCCTGAGCTAAGGTGTGATAAACTGCATCCAGACTGGTTCCGGGTTGGCACAGATTCAAAACTACTGCTTCTATTTCGCGCACATGAGAATGTAATTCCGCCCGTTCGTCTGAAAGCTTACCAAAACAAACAAATCGCGTTAGATTTGCATACAAACCGTAACCTCTGGCGCAAAATACCAGCATTGCTTGCTGTCCAATCTGTTCTCCGGTGGCTGTTGCATGACGGTATAGGGGTAAACGCCTCTCACCAGCTACTAGTGTCAGCGCTGGATGTAACCCTTGTGCCCATAACGCCTCTGCACCCGCACCTGCTAATTGATATTCTGTCCAAGTTGGCTTGGCGGCTTTGAGTACCTCTGTCATTGCAAGGCTCGCTTTTTGCCCGACTTGACGATATCGCTCTAATTCACTTGACATCATTACCCGTTTATGATTTTGCAGAGTTGGGGGTAACGGCTTTTCTAAATTGGAGATGGGGCGTTCGCGCTTCCCGTTGTCGCAGACATCGCTAATTAGTTTTCCACCACCAGTTACATCGCGAACAAAAGACTCACGGACAGCATAATCAGCCCAAGGGTTCACATACACCTTAAAATTAGCTGGCAGTTCTTCATCCTTAAGACGCTGCGCTTCAATTTCATCCGTCAATACCCAAGCCTCGTCAGTAGTTACTAATACTTCTGCTACGCCACTTTCAGCAGTAAGCAGTACGGTGTTAGAAGCGCCAGCTGTTGCCCAGGCAAACCAGTCTGTACCGCGCAAGCGCACACCTTGCACTTCGGCTTCACGCAAGGTTTGCCTGATTAACTCTAATTTTTTGGAGACTTCTTCGTTCATACAAAATTAGTAACCATAGATGAATACAGACTAATTATGAGGTTCATCTGTGTTTATATGCGTATGTCTATGGTTTGATAAAAACGTGAGTACGGTATTATATCGAGTTTGGCATTCTAATATTTACAACCACTACTGATAATCCCTTCGCTTTCTTCTCTGGTAAAGCATCATTAGCAAATATACTCACTCCGCCAATTGGTAATTTTATAAAAATATGCGGCTTTAACTAAGTAAAAATGATAATCATGGAGAAGAGGGTAGTAGAAAGAACATGATTGCTGGTTAAACCAGTACCATAGTTTGAGTAAGGATTATGAACGTCTGATTGAAATGAGTGTGCGATATATTCCGTTATGATTTGTATTATGCTACTTCGTCTAGCCGTCTAAAGATTTACTTTATAAATGGTCTCTTAGGTTTTGAGGGATTATAACGTTTCTAACAAGTGAGTTAGAAATCGCTATGATTTGGGAAAAATACTGTAAATCAATTAGTTTCTTTGCCAAATTACTCAAAATGACTACAGTAGTTGAGCCACTTACCAAGATTCTGGGTTATCGAATTAGTGAGCGACTTTATGAAGGCTCTAGAACCCTAGTTTACCGAGCAATTCGCACAGAGGATCAACTACCAGTAGTCATCAAGATACTTAAACAAGAGTATCCATCATTTAATGAATTGTTGCAATTTCGCAATCAGTACACCATTGCTAAAAATCTTGACTTTGGGGGTATTGTTCGTCTTTACAGCTTGGAACATTACCACAACAGCTATGCATTGATAATGGAGGATTTTAGTGGTATTTCTTTACGAGAGTGGATACATAAAGAAATTAACAGCAATAGTGACTCCTGTTGGCCGCATCGCCTGAAAGCTTTTTTAGAAATTGCGATCGCTCTAGCAGCAATTCTTGATGAACTTTATCGCCACCGGATCATTCACAAAGACATTAAACCTGCCAATATATTAATTAATCCAGATAGCCAGCAGGTGAAGTTGATTGATTTTAGCCTTGCTTCCCTACTGTCTAGAGAAACGCAAGAAATTTATAGTCCGAATATTTTGGAAGGTACACTTGCCTATGTATCCCCAGAACAAACCGGACGGATGAACCGAGGTATTGATTACCGCAGTGATTTCTACTCTTTAGGGGTAAGTTTCTTTGAACTACTTACCGGAAAATTACCTTTTCAATCTCACGATCCGATGGAAGTAGTTCACTGCCATATCGCTAAACAACCACCCTTATTAGAAGTCAGAAGGGAAGAAATTCCGCAGGTGATTGCAAATATAGTGATGAAACTGATGGCGAAAAATGCTGAAGACCGCTATCAGAGTGCGTTAGGGCTGAAACATGATTTAGAAATGTGTCTCAACCAACTGCAAACAACGAGACCGATCGAGCTATTTGAGATTGGACAACGAGATGTGTGCGATCGCTTTATCATCTCAGAAAAGCTTTATGGTCGCTATAACGAAGTAGCAAGTTTACTAGCAGCTTTTGAGCGAATTTCTCAAGCAAGTAGCGAACTCATGCTAGTGGCTGGTTTCTCTGGTATCGGTAAAACTGCTGTGGTCAACGAAGTCCACAAACCAATTGTCCGGCAACGGGGCTATTTTATTAAAGGTAAATTTGACCAGTTTCAGCGCAACATTCCCCTGTCTGCTTTTTTACAATCATTTCGTGATTTGATTGGGCAACTGCTCAGTGAAAATGATACGCAATTAGATCGATGGAAGAACAAAATTCTCGCTGCTTTAGGAGAAAACGCTCAAGTTATTATTGAAGTCATTCCAGAACTAGAGCAGATTATTGGAAAACAACCTGCTGTCCCCGAACTCTCTGGAAGTGCTGCTCAACACCGCTTCAATATTCTATTTCAAAAATTTATCCAGGTGTTTGCGACAAAAGATCATCCTCTGGTAATCTTTATCGATGACTTGCAGTGGGCGGATTCTGCTTCTCTCAAGTTTATACAACTGTTAATGAGCGAGATAGATAGCCGATATCTGTTGCTAATTGGGGCTTACCGAGATAACGAAGTCTATACAACTCATTCACTGATGCTGACGCTGCAAGAAATTGAGAAGTCACAGGCTACAGTTAATACTATTACTCTCGCCCCGTTAGATATTTCGGCAGTGAATCAGTTGGTAGCTGATACACTCAGTTGTTCCCTAGAGTTAGCTTTGCCATTGACAGAGTTGATATTTAGCAAAACTCAAGGCAATCCCTTCTTCACAACTCAGTTTCTCAAAGCATTATATGAAGATGGGCTGATTGCATTCAATTTTCACGGCGGTTACTGGGAATGTGACATTGCACAGGTGCGATCGCTTACTCTTACCGATGATGTAGTAGAGTTTATGGCAGTTCAACTTCAGAAGTTGCCCCAAGCTACTCAAGAGGTGTTGCAGTTAGCGGCTTGCATTGGGAACACTTTTGATTTAGAAACACTGGCGATCGTTTACGAACAATCCCCAACTCAAACCGCCAAAGATTTGTGGCTAGCTCTAAAAGACGGGCTAATCTTACCGCAGAATGATGTTTATAAGTTTTTCCAACAAGAAGTATTTTTGAGCGATCGCGAGTCATTGGTAAATGGTCAACCAGGAAAAATGACCACCAACTATAAATTTCTGCACGATCGCGTCCAGCAAGCAGCTTATTCATTGATTCCTTTAGACCAGAAGCAAGCAACTCACCTCAAAATTGGGCGACGGTTGTTAGACAATACGTCAGCAGCAGACCAGCATGAAAAGATTTTTAATATTTTGAACCATCTCAACCTGGCTGGTGAACTAATCGATTGTCTTGGCGAACGAGAAAAATTAGCGAATCTGAATCTCATAGCGGGTCATCAGGCAAAGGTCGCAACAGCCTACGAAGCTGCACTGAAATATTTTAATACAGGCATAATGTACCTAGAACCGCAGAGATGGCAGACTCAGTACAATTTAACGCTCTCTTTATATTCAGCAGCAGCAGAAGCAGAATACCTAAATACGAACTATGAACAAGCCAATCTGTTGATACAAACACTTCTCGAAAATGTCAAGGATACACTACAAAAAGCCAGAGTTTACGAAATCAAAATTCAATCTTTAATTTCGCAATCTCAAATGCAGTCAGCGGTAGACATAGCATTAGAAGTTTTGCAGATGTTAGGTGTCAGTTTAGAGCAAGAAGCGATCGCCACCTTAGATATTGAAGCATTAATCGACCTGCCAGAAATGACAGTTCTGGATAAACTAGCTGCACAGCGAATATTGATGACCGTTGCTCCTGCGGTGTTTCTAGCTAATCCTCAGATGTACCCATCAATCGTCTTTACAATGGTCAATCTGTGCATCAGATATGGTAATTCTACCCTTGCTGCTTATGCCTATGTCACCTATGGATTATTACTCTGTAGTGGGGGGGATATTGAGTCTGGTTATAAATTTGGTCAGATGGCAATCAAGTTGTTAGATCGCTTTGATAGCAGGAAGCTAAAATCTAAAGTTTACATGATGTTTAATAGCAGCATTCGCCACTGGAAAGAACATTTTCAAGCCACATTGGAACCTTTACAGGAAGGATTTCAGCTTGGGTTGGAAACTGGAGATTTAGAATTTGCTTGCTACAATGCTACGACATATTGCGATTTTTCTTTTCATACTGAGTTAGAACTAGAAACAGTCCTTGGCAAGCAAACTTTGTATACTGAGATTATTCAAAATTTAAAACAAGAGTATCAGCAAATTCAAAGTAAAATCAGTAGACAATTTCTCTTAAATTTAAGTGGTCGTACAATTGATAAGTTGCGTTTGGTGGGTGAGAGTTGCAATGAAACAGAAATGTTGCCAATCTGGATTAAATATCAGGTAGGCTTCATCTTATTTTTTGTATATTTATACAAATTAATTCTTGCCTATTTCTTTGGAGCTTATACTGATGCGATAGAAAATCTGCGACTAGCCCAACCATACCAAAATGGTACTAGAAATACAGTTCATTTTGTAGAGTACAACCTGTATTCATCTCTGTCTCTGTTGGCGCATTACCCAGATGTATCAGCCAGCGAACAGCAGCAATATCTGCAACAGGTAGCTGAAAATCAAGCCCTAATGCAGTATTGGGCAACTCATGCGCCAATGAACTATCAACATCTGTGGTGTTTGGTGGAAGCAGAAAGAAACCGGGTGCTAGGTAACAAAGCCTGTGCGATCGAATTGTATGACCAAGCTATAGAAAATGCTAAACAGCAGGGCTACATTCAACCAGAAGCGATCGCTAATGAACTCGCCGCCAAATTCTATCTTAACTGGGGCAAACAGCAGCTCGCACAAAACTATATGATTGAAGCTTATTACTGCTATACCCGTTGGGGAGCTAAAGCCAAAGTTACTGATTTAGAAACTCGTTATCCTCAACTTTTATCCCCTATCCTTGAAAAAGGATCTTGCCCTATCTCTAGCAATGAAACAATCGTTGTCTCTGGTCGGGGAAGTTCTCACAATTCCTCTTCTTCAGATAATATTAGTGCCTCTGTTGCTTTAGATTTAGCATTAATTCTCAAAGCATCTCAAACTCTTTCGAGTGAAATTAAATTAGAAAAACTTGTTTCTAGCTTACTACACGTTACTCTAGAAAATGCTGGAGCTGATAAGTGTGCATTACTACTATCTGAAAACGGTAGTTTGATAGTGCAAGCGATCGCCAATATAGATAATTCTGTAACACTACTCCATCCACAAGCAATAGAAGAAAGCCAAGAAGTACCCTTGAGCTTAATCAATATTGTGAAACGGAGTTTGCAACCATTGGTGATTGTTGATGCAACGGTGCATCCCAGATTTACGCACGATCCATATATTCAGCAGCACCAGCCAAGGAGTATTTTGTGTAGCCCAATTTTGCATCAAGGGAAGTTATTGGGCATTTTGTATCTGGAAAATAATCACTCTATTGGCGCATTCACTGACGATCGCGTTGATATATTGAACCTTCTTTGTACTCAAGCGGCTATTTCTCTGGAAAATGCCCGTTTGTATCAAAAATCATTGCAAAATAGTCAACAATTAGAGCGATCGTTGCAAGACTTACAGCAGATGCAGTTGCAATTGGTGCAGAGTGAAAAAATGTCAGCCTTGGGAAATCTCGTGGCTGGTGTTGCACATGAAATCAACAATCCCGTTGGCTTTATTGCTGGCAATATTGAACCAGCAAAAGATTACGTTCAGGATTTGTTCGGGTTAATTAACCTCTACCAAGAAAAGTTTCCCGATCCTGGCCTAGAAATTGGAGATGAAATTGAAGCGATCGACCTGGAATACCTGCGCAAAGATTTACCCCAGTTACTTGACTCCATGAACTTGGGTGCTAATCGTATTCGTAGTATCAGCAACAGTTTGCGAACCTTTTCCAGAACCGATCAGCATTACAAAGTACCTTTCAACATTCATGAAGGCATTGACAGCACAATTTTAATTCTCAGACACCGTTTGAAAGCTAATGAATTGCGTCCAGCAATTGAAGTGGAAAAAAATTATGGTGTACTACCTTTAGTGCAGTGCTTCGCTGGACAACTCAATCAAGTCTTTATGAATTTGTTAGCAAATGCAATTGATGCCCTAGACGAATCTAATTTAGGGAAAAGTATGGCAGAGATCGCTGCTAAACCTAATTGTATTACTATCCAAACCTCTGTAGCCCAATCAGGCCAGCACGTTGTGATTCGGATTGCTGACAATGGTGTAGGAATGCCTCAGGAAGTTAAACAGAAAATCTTTGACCATTTGTTCACTACCAAAGCTGTGGGCAAAGGAACGGGATTAGGATTGGCTATTGCCCGTCAAATTGTAGTGGAAGCTCATGGCGGTATAATTGAAGTAGATGTCATTCCGCACGAGAAAACTGAGTTTGTAATTACACTGCCAATTAAAGTGTAATACTTAACTCAAATTAACCCTCTTTTGTCACTTTGGGAAAATCCAATCGCTCAAACGGTTATGGGTCTTTAATTTCTACTTTTTGTCTAAAAATTTTAGTTTCTGTTAGAAAATAAAGCCTCAAACCTGGATTGAATCAAAGTCTCAGAATTTGGCTGAGATTATTGTTTTCCGAGAGTGACAAAAGCTGTTCATGAGCGATCGCCCACTATGGATGAAAGAAACCATTCTGTTTTCTTAGGAGCGATCGCCCACTATGGATGAAAGAAACCATTCTGTTTTCTTAGGAGAGGGATTAGACGCGCATCAGCTTAGACTTCTAAACGCCACCCTCTTATTTGGAGGGTTTTCTTATGTAGAAAAATTATTGGATAAATTTAAACCCTAGAGACAGTGGGAATTAGTACAGTAATTTAAGTCGAAACAATTTTTGTATTTAATTTTTAAATTTTAAAAAGCTGGAGTCCGTCAGATTGATAGGAGTGAGTTCATGAGTTTCCGTGATGAGTTTAAACTGCTGCTACGCGCCCGCTATCCCTTAATTTATATTCCTACATACGAAGAGGAGCGGGTAGAAGCAGCTATTCGGGAAGAAGCAACTAACCAGGGTAATCGCCCGGTGTATACTTGGGATTTTGTCGATGGCTACCAGGGAAACCCCAATGATGTTGGGTTTGGGCGGCGTAACCCGTTGCAAGCTTTGGAATTCATCGAAAAATTACCAGCTTCGGCACCTGCGGTATTGATTTTACGAGATTATCATCGCTTTTTGGATGATGTGGCGATCGCTCGCAAACTCCGCAATCTCGCCCGACTCCTGAAGTCGCAACCCAAAAATATTGTCCTCCTGTCGCCACGCATCGCCATTCCTGACGATTTAACGGAAGTTCTCACAGTCGTGGAGTTTCCTTTACCCGCCGCCCCAGAAATAAAAACTGAGATCGAACGCTTATTACAAAGTACTGGTAATTCCCTTTCTGGAAAAGTTTTAGATGACTTGGTGCGCTCTTGTCAAGGACTTTCGATGGAACGGATTCGCCGGGTTTTGGCAAAAGCGATCGCTACCCACGGAGAATTACAGCCAGAAGATGTGGATCTGGTTTTGGAGGAAAAGCGCCAAACTATCCGCCAAACCCAAATCCTGGACTTCTGCCCCGCCACTGAGCAAATTTCTGATATCGGCGGACTGGATAACCTGAAAGATTGGCTGATTCGCCGGGGAGGCTCCTTTAGTGATAAAGCGCGACAGTACGGATTACCGCACCCCCGTGGTTTAATGTTGGTGGGTATTCAGGGAACTGGGAAATCGTTAACGGCAAAAGCGATCGCTCATCACTGGCATTTACCTCTGTTACGTTTGGATGTGGGGCGGTTATTTGGTGGTTTGGTGGGTGAATCAGAATCTCGCACCCGCCAAATGATTCAGGTAGCTGAAGCCTTAGCCCCGTGTATTTTATGGATTGATGAAATAGATAAAGCCTTTTCCGGGCTGGGTAGCAAAGGTGATGCGGGTACTACCAGCCGGGTGTTTGGCACATTTATTAACTGGCTAGCCGAAAAAACCTCACCGGTGTTTGTCGTCGCCACCGCTAACGATATCCAATCTCTACCGCCGGAAATGCTCAGGAAAGGGCGATTTGATGAAATTTTCTTTGTGGGTTTACCTACCCAAGAAGAGAGAAAAGCAATTTTTAATGTTCATTTATCCCGACTGCGCCCCCACAACTTGAAAAGTTATGACATCGACAGGTTAGCCTACGAGACACCCGATTTTTCTGGGGCAGAAATTGAGCAAACTTTAATTGAAGCGATGCATATTGGATTTAGCCAAAATCGTGATTTTACTAAGGATGATATTTTAGAGGCCGCCAGTCAAATCATACCTTTGGCACGAACTGCTGTGGAGCAAATTCAGCAACTCCAAGAATGGGCGGCTGCGGGGAGAGCGCGTTTAGCATCGAAACATAGCCCTTTGAGCGATAGCTTCGGTAAGTTACGTTAAGGGATTCAACGGCAGAATAATGGATTAGTCAAGAGTTTAGGGTCAATATTCTACAGTATATTGTCAATAGTTAATCATGAATTATCATAGACTATTGATTCTTATACCGATGGGTTAAATTGATTCTCTATTTGTAGCCCTTGACTCTTGACCTTTGACTCTTGATAATCAGGTTTTAATTATGTTCTCTGGCTTAATAAAGTTTTTACTTGGGTTTTTCTTAGCGATCGCTGTATTAATCGGTGGCGGTGTTGCAGTTGGACTTTATTTCATGAATCGCACCGGCATACCCCCAGCTAAACCCGTTTTTTCCAATGATAGTCCCTCGGTGAAAGCCCAAGCCCCCAAAGGAACCGAGGCTGGAGATAAACCTACCCTGACACATAGTACCCAGTCTCAATCGTCTCCAAATTCAACCTCCACTCCTACCCCCGCTGAATCACCTAAACCTACTCCCACCCCATCGACAAAACCTTTGCCATCAGGAGCTTACCGAGGGCGTGTTAGTTGGGCTGAAGGCTTGAGTTTGCGAAAAGAACCAAATCAGGATGCTGAGCGAATTGGTGGGGTTGGTTTTAATCAAAAAATTATTATCTTGGAAGAAAGCCAAGATAAAGCTTGGCAAAAGATCCGTTTGGAAGATAGCGAACAAGAAGGTTGGGTGAAAGCAGGTAATACTGAAAAAGTTGATGAACAATAAGTAAGTTGGTGCAATTAAAGTTAATTAGATTGGGCTGTCATTTGTCCTTTGTCCTTGAAGTTTTATTCACGTCTTATTGGTAAAATCCTGACCCTAGATTGGGCTTTGTCAATGGTAACTAAAGCACCATCAGAGTGAATTGCACGTTTCAATCCCTAATAGGGAGTTAATGAAATTTCAACAACTACATTCCACCAAGAGATGAACAAGGTAAACGTTTCAATCCCTAATAGGGAGTTAATGAAATTTCAACTCAAAGTTAGACCCATTTTTGTTACTGCGGAATGTTTCAATCCCTAATAGGGAGTTAATGAAATTTCAACTCCTTCCTGCGGGAATGAGATGGAAGGTAACAGGATTACGTTTCAATCCCTAATAGGGAGTTAATGAAATTTCAACTTTGTATATTTAGATTTAGTTGTTCTTGAAATCGTTGGTTTCAATCCCTAATAGGGAGTTAATGAAATTTCAACTCCAATGTAAATCACCTTTATGTCTGGTACTTTCAGTTTCAATCCCTAATAGGGAGTTAATGAAATTTCAACTATGAAAACTCACAGGAGAGCGATCGCATTATATGTTTCAATCCCTAATAGGGAGTTAATGAAATTTCAACATCTCCTGAATAGGGGGGCAGTGTTCCCGTTATCGGTTTCAATCCCTAATAGGGAGTTAATGAAATTTCAACAGCGCGATCTCCAGTTCCTCCTTATCGGCTTGTTCCATGTTTCAATCCCTAATAGGGAGTTAATGAAATTTCAACAATGCCTCTGTTTCGGGGATTGCTCAATCCTGTAATCGGTTTCAATCCCTAATAGGGAGTTAATGAAATTTCAACTCTCATCACAAAGCTTTTGAGTTAGGCAAAAAAGAAGCAGTTTCAATCCCTAATAGGGAGTTAATGAAATTTCAACGGAACTGAGTAATGTTAAGGCAGTAAGTTGGATTTACGTTTCAATCCCTAATAGGGAGTTAATGAAATTTCAACAATAATACAGCGTGACATAGCTTTAAATCGTTTCGTTTCAATCCCTAATAGGGAGTTAATGAAATTTCAACCATTGCAGCGTGTTGCCAGCACCAAGATAGATTTTGTTTCAATCCCTAATAGGGAGTTAATGAAATTTCAACACCGATTGCTTCACCAGTTCTTACACCAGTAAGAGTTTCAATCCCTAATAGGGAGTTAATGAAATTTCAACGCAATGGATTGGGATTACTCATTGCCAGTAGAGCCGTTTCAATCCCTAATAGGGAGTTAATGAAATTTCAACACTTGGGTAATCTGCAAGGTGGCTCAATTCCTTGGTTTCAATCCCTAATAGGGAGTTAATGAAATTTCAACCTCCTATGATGATTATTGTAACATTAATCATCAGTTTCAATCCCTAATAGGGAGTTAATGAAATTTCAACACTATCCCAAAGCACTGCGAATAGTGATGGCAAAAATGCTGTTTCAATCCCTAATAGGGAGTTAATGAAATTTCAACTTGAGGATGCGGCAAGTGCTTAGTTTTGCCGTTGATGTTTCAATCCCTAATAGGGAGTTAATGAAATTTCAACCTTGTTGAACATAAATTCAACCGTCTTCGTGGGCTAATAAGTTTCAATCCCTAATAGGGAGTTAATGAAATTTCAACGTAGGAAGTATTCAAATCGAGGGTAATAGTATTCTTTCTGAGGTTTCAATCCCTAATAGGGAGTTAATGAAATTTCAACACCCCAAAAATCTTCCCATTTACAGCTTTGGGAAATGTTTCAATCCCTAATAGGGAGTTAATGAAATTTCAACGCGACAAATCACCTAAGCACGACTTCAGCGTGGGAGTTTCAATCCCTAATAGGGAGTTAATGAAATTTCAACGTTTAGCCATCGTACTAGATACTTGAACTGCTACGTTTCAATCCCTAATAGGGAGTTAATGAAATTTCAACTGATATCCAGTAGAGTGATTTAATTATTCCGCCAGTTGTTTCAATCCCTAATAGGGAGTTAATGAAATTTCAACGTTAGGGTGAATAGCCAAAGCCCGATTACTGGAGGTAATATGTTTCAATCCCTAATAGGGAGTTAATGAAATTTCAACTGCGGTAGTCTAAAACACAGTCTGTATTTGGTTTTCAAGGTTCTGTTGCGCGGATGGGCTGATCGTAACATAGAAAATTGAGATTGAGTATTAGGGAAATGGCTAAAACCTAGTCTGTGTAAGGTGCGCGGGTACTTTAGAAAATATTTATCCCACAAGTCTTGCTCCAGAAGGATTTGAAGCTTCTTTCCCCAAGTCTAGTTTTTAACACCTACCCATCCGCGCATTATTCGGCAAAGAAAATTGAATCGTCGCGGACTGGTTCCCCGCCTATACGTTCAACTTTAACAAAACAGCAAGCGCAGAGGAAATAAAAGCGGATACTATCAGTGTCAGGTTTAATCAGCTTGTACAAGCGCGATCGCAGTTTTGCATATTGAGTATCACTTAGTTGGCATTCAAACACACTATACTGTACCCATTGTCCATAGGATTTGAGAATATTATGGATTTTGGTACGGCGCTTATCTTCGGAGATGTCGTAGGATACCAAGACATTCATCGTTATTTTTGACCTCCATTACCTACTTCAAAACCAGTGGCGGATATTTCTCGATTTCGCCCATCAAATATTTCGCCAATAATCGGGCTTGAATTTCAAAGGCTTCTTGATAAGTACATTTGCGTCCTAGTACAGGATGTTTAAACTCGGATTGTTTCTTTTGTCCATATTGCTGCAAAAATCTTTTTCGTCCTTCTGGAGTCAGAGAAACGGCTCCACTCAGGGGTTCTGTGAGAAAATCTGCTGTTGTTAACAACTGTTTATTTAATGTAGACAAAACCACTGCATCTACTACTAAGGGGCGAAATTCTTCCATTAAATCCAAGGCTAATGATGGTCTACCATAGCGATCGCAGTGTAAATATCCTAAATATGGATCGAAACCTGCAATATTGACTGCGCTTTGAATGTCGTGCCGTAATAATGCATAGCCAAAGCTGAGTAAAGAGTTAACCGGATCGGTTGGGGGACGGCGGACACGAGTGTTAAACGAGAATTCTGTAGTCCGAATGAGTTGGTTGAAGCAGCCAAAATAAGCGGCACTCCCAGCACCTTCTAAGCCGCGAAGTGAATTAATATTGTTAGTGGTATCAATTGGGGCGATGGCGTTTTCTAAACGTGTTACATTCACAGATAAATCTAAACCTGGGGATTCACGTTGACGGCGGTTAAGGAGATTACGATAGTTTTTCAGTTTCCCGCGCACAAAGCTTTGTACTACATGAATTGCTTGCGCTGATTCACCTGCTGCTTGCCATTGGGCTTTACGCACAAAGATATTTTTGGTAACTTCTGGTTCTATCCTTCCCAAATAACGACCATTTTCTGTGAGAAAAGTCAGAGGTATATGCCGATCGAGTAGTTCAGATATGGCGGCTGGCGAAACAGTAGCGCGTCCTAAAACTACAACCCCATCTACTTTAATTAGTGGGACATCTAAAATCGTCTTTTTATCAAATTTGACGTGGAGTCGTTCATCTACCTTACCGATAAAAGCATCTTCTTGAGTGACGTATACTGTACCCATAGTTACATCCTAAATTAATTGTTAGGTCTTTTAGACGCGATGAATCGCGTCTCTACAATGAATGAATAATTTTGCGCTTCAATGAATGATATTGACGTATAAATTCTGTTTGACTTCTGTTAGCGCAGCGGGGCGTAGGGCGTGTTTTCAAAGTCTTAGATCCCCCCAACCCCCCTTAAAAAAGGGGGGCAAAAACTTATTAAAGTCTCCCTTAAAAAGGGGGATTTAGGGGGATCTAAAAAGTTAGGAGACTAAACGAGTAGTTTAAAAACACGCCCTAGCCCATTCTGAATTCTGAATTCTTAATAATTGCCTTCTTGATAGCGTCCTACTTTTTCTACAGCTTGAGGTAAACAGTGTGAATATAAACTGCATCCTTCACAGCGTTTTGATTTGATAGCTTTGGGCATTGCACCTGTAAAGAGTAGTGTTTGCACAGCTTCAATTGTGGCGATCGCACTTTGACGCAATTCTTGCGAAATCTCGACTAGTTGACGTTTATGGGAGTGTGCATAGTAGATATAGCCAGTATTAATAGTTTTACCTGTCATATCTTCTAAACATAATGCTTGAGCGCAGACTTGCAATTCATCGTTATCCCATTCGCCTTTACGCCCTCGTTTATACTCTACTGGATACCACTCACCGTTTTCTGATTCAATTAAATCTGATTTGCCGATGAGGCTGTATTTATCAGATTTCAACCAAATCGCCCTTATTTGCCAAATTTCCTCGCGATTTCCTTCGCCAGTTGTATGAACGCGATCGTGTAAACTTGTGCCTTCAATTGTGTATTGATTATCAATAAATTCTCCTGCACAAAACATTCGCCAGCAGCGATGCGAACAGTAGCTATATTGATTTAAAGCCGCAATCGGAATGTAATCACTTTCATTCATATCTTTAAGTAACTATTTCAAAATCCAAAATCTAAAATTTTATACTCGGCGTACCATTCCCATTCCCATCGTTGTTTTACGCCCCAATCCTGCATATAATACAAAATTAGCTAAAGTATTAATTTGCTTAATTGCCAGGGTTTCAACATCTCCCAAAATTCGATAGCTAATGTTGCCAACACAACCGATAAACTTACTTTCATAGTTACTGATAACTTCCGTATTAATATCAAAAGCACTGGGATAAATTGATTCAAGGGCGACACTAGATATTTCAATTCCGCTGTATTTATTCCAACGACTCAAAAGGCTATTGAATACAGATTCTTTGATAGGAAGGACATTATCATATGCACCTTGACGAAATGATACAGGTGTAGCGAAGGTTAAATTTAGGGTGCGATCGCTATCTGATGCTTGATCGTACAATTGTGAATAGGTGCAAGCATTAGCCCAAGGTTGGATTGATTGGGGCGTACCTTGAATACTGGTAATATACAAGTTTGCGGAACCTAAATGCCAAGGGCGATCGGGGTTTA
The DNA here is from genome assembly GCF_043099735.1 of Nostoc sp. C117. Classification (NCBI taxonomy): domain Bacteria; kingdom Bacillati; phylum Cyanobacteriota; class Cyanophyceae; order Nostocales; family Nostocaceae; genus Nostoc; species Nostoc sp. C117. The sequence continues at coordinate 3,300,459 of NZ_CP170991.1, read as the reverse complement.
AATTTAGCCAAAGTCCAGTTAATTTACTAAACAAAGTGTCATCAAGTAGGGAAATACGCCACCAGCAGGGAGTACCAGGCGGGATGGGTTTTTGATGACTAAATTGCAAAGTGTGGTAATTTTGCTTATGTTGTCGTTGTATTTGCAACGGTGAGAGAGTGAAGGCTTTATCTGCGTTAGAGGAGTGCAGATACTCTGCCAAGCTGGAATCAACAGAACTGATGAGAGTGAGAAATAGTGCGTGGTAGTGTCTCCCAGTCAGGAATTCCGGGTAAATGGGAGATTGGGGAATGAGGTTAAGGACGAGACTGTGAGGCATATTTTTTCAGCTTTTTTGTAGACTGAGAGCTGCTTCAAGTAAGACTTGAATTAGGCAAATGTTACTCTACTTTTAGTAGGTGCGATACCTACGGTAAGCTGCGCTAATGCACAAGGAGAAAGACAGATGAGAATTGATGATTATAATGCGGCAAAAGCACTGACTGAAAAATTAAAACAGAGTCTACCAGCTAAAGTAAAAGCTGGCAAAGAGTTTCTCAAGACATTAAAGCAAAAAGGAGTAAACGCCGATCCAGACAGAGAATTTGAAATTGATTTCGTTGGCTATTCAGGAGATGAAGGCGGGATTATGTGCGGACTAAAAGATCCAAATAATCCCGAAAGTGAAGAAAAATATGTTTCTTCTATTACTCATCTAAAAATTGACTCTAATCATCCTCTAGCGGCTGAAGTGCAGACTTACCAACGCCAGCGGATACGTAAGTTAATGTTGCAAGATTCCAGAGGTTTTAAAGCCGAGTTAATGACGATAGAGCCTCGAAAAAATAAAACCCGTAGTAAAGGCTTTGGAAAGTAATTAACTCCGAAAACGATATTCCAGCCGAACTGGAATTTTTAAGTTTTGAATGCCATCAAATTGATAGTATTGACCTCGCATTTGGACATTCTGAATTAAGCTAACTGGAGGCATATTCACAACATCATAGCTAATCACTTGATTAATGAACATCACATCTAAAGGATTTAATGGATGTGTACAAGTGAATATACCTTCAGTAATTTTATGTTTTGGTAATTGTTCAACTGTCACTTCAGCTTTACTCATCCATTTACCCAAGCGAATCCACTTTGGTAATTTAAGTTCTTTTTGAGATATAACAAAAAACTCAAATCTACTTTCAGGCGCTAATTCACGGATACGTCCAAATGTTGGGATATTTTTGCTGATTTTATCCATTTTGACATGGTAAGAGAGGTTAGCAAATTTATAAGTGTGCGTCACATAAGCAGAATTTAAAGGACGTGCAGGTGTAATATAAATACCTTGCTGATTGAGAGGTTCTAACTCTCTTTCGTAATGCGGTATATGTTCTGCATCGTAATAGCTGCTTTTTGCTAAACCAAGAGCGTAAGTCAGAGCATAGTTATGTAAGTATTGCTCTGTTACATAAAGTCTACCTAATTCACGAGTAGCAAAATACAATGGGTCTTGTAAGGTAATGAGAAGACAGTAAATGTGCATACATTATGCTTCCTCATCTTCAGCCGTCTTATTTTTATTCCTTCTACTTCTGCTGCTAGTGTTGCTATTTTCTGGATTTTCTTCTTTAAGAACACCCACTGCTTTTGCATAATTTAAAGTCTCTTCTGTCAATGAATTCATCCATTGTTGGAAACTAGCCTCATCTGCAAGAATAGATTGAGCTTCATTTTGAAGAGATACAAGAGCTTCTTTTGCAATTAATTCATAAAAAACTCCGTCTTCTTGAATTAATTCATTCACAGCTTGTTCGGTAGCTTCTTTGAGAGAATCAAGTCCATAAGGAGGTAAGACATCTCCGATAATGTCGTAAATTTTTTGAGTTAAGCGCAGGTTGCTGAAAATTTCGCCATCAGCAAATATTATTGCTACAACCTTATTTCGCATCTGTCCAGTGCGTGTAGTTTGGGCACCGTAACGTTTAGTACGGTACAAATTATTTAACAGATATAAAAAAGTATTTGGTGTTGGATCGCGTAATGTAACTACGCTGGGAAAAGGAACTTCTGGTAAAACATGGTCTTGTTCACTGAAACGGTTAGTAGTGTCCGTTCCTTGCGTCATAGTTCCATCTTCGTAGGGTGCATTCAGCGTAAAAGTTCCGTGGGACTCTTCATATTTAGGAACAGCGTAAGCTGAATCTATAAAAACTTTGGATTTCTCCGAACCAGAATTATCTGCACCACCTTTACCCACAGCATAACCGTAAATAACACAATCAGGACAAACTCCACAAGGATTTTCATTGTAAGCGCAGTCTTTTTTATGTTGGGTTTTTATGTAGTTGTAAACTTCATAACGCCGCAATAGTTCACGCCCTGTTAAGCGTTCAGGAGTAGTTTGTTTACGTTTAAAAAGGACTAAACGACTAATTACTTGTGAATTATTAATTCCTGCTCTAACTCTAGCTACATTTAATTCTCCATCAGTTTTAAATACTGCATAAGAATCAGTTTCTCGCAGAATTACAAAGTGAGCATATTTGGCTCCAGGAATGCGAGGAATAGATTCTTGAAAATGTTTTTTGTACTGCTCAAACATTAATTTGACTCCTTATTTTCTGATTTTTGTGCTTTTTCTTCAGGTTTTTTGATGTACTGTTTTATATACCAAGCTTCCGCCGCATGACGAATAAGATTGATATTTTGTCTGAGAAGCGATCTCTCTGCCCTGCAATAGTTCTTAAATACTTCTTTGACAAAGTATTGGGCAAAGTCTTCAATAAGAGCTTGACGCTGGCTTTTATCCTTCACAGCTTCCGATGGGATATAACCTTCATTATTGTTATTTAGTACACCATCTACTAGAGAAAACAAGTAACCTTGTATCATTAGTTGCAGATCATCTTCAGAAGTATTGGGCTGACTTTCCAAGATAACTTTTGCTGCTATGTTTAAAGGTCGAAGTCTTGTGTAAGCCGAGGAATTTTTACCTGAAGCTCGATAAAAACGAGCATATTTATTCACTAATGCTTCAATCATTTTCATAGGGCTATTGCATTGGTAATAATCAATCAAAATTTGGTAATAATTCAACAATTTTGTAGAAACAATAATTGATGGATCATTCAGTTGAGTTGTTTTTTTCTTGCGCTCCTCCTTTTTAATATTTTCAAGTATCCGCTCTGCATAATGGAACACATACAAAGGGCTAGTATCCAAAGATTGAGAAACATTATTTAAAGCATTCCAAACAGGAAAATTTTTACTGTCACGGTATGCTTGGGATGTTAGAGCATACACAGAGAACGCAGCAGGAATAGCATTTGTTAACTCATCTAGACGGAAACTAGATTTTCTGATGCTGTGTTGCCAATAGGTATGTACACCATCCAAAACCGCAGTTTCTTTAAAATCCGCTCCTGAGTCGTATGGTGGAAGAGTTGAACGACTAGCAACTACTTTAACCCCAAAGGCTAAAGGTGCAATTAGCGTTAATAGTGCTGGTATATGCCATACCTCTGTATCAGTTGGTTTCTTAAATAATGCTGGAATTCCTAAAAGATAATAGCCGTGCATTTGTCCTTCTAGATATTCCACTTTTTCTAGTCGTCGCTTCTCATTTTCTTTGGAATCAGTACCTACCCTAAAAACATCTGCACGAGGTATATATTTAGGGTTATAGCTATGTTTAGCTAATTCTTTATCTAAATCAGAAAATACATTTTGAGCAAAGCTTTTATAGGCTCGATTCATTATAAGAGCCGTTTCTGGTGTGAAGTAATAATCTGGGTAAAGGTGCAGGTAAACAATATCATCATCTGCTTCTAAAGTCCGGTGTAAAGAATAACTGCGAAGTAGTTTTTCTACTTGACAGACTGTACAAATGCCACGTAAAGACTCCTTAGAAAGGCTAGTCACTCGCTTGTTAGTATAACTAGAAAATTCCTCTCGTACATCAAAGGCACTATTACAAACAGCACATATTGGTTCACGTTTGCGATTGGCTTTATTACGATGGTAACGATTTAACTCTTTTTCAAAATCATGTTGTTTATCACTATCGCTAATATCTAATACTTGAGCAATATAAGCATCAAGAAAAGCAAACGCTGTTAATTGTTCTGGTTTACCCCATTCTGTGATAACTTGGCGGATAGCTTTTATCATTAAATTTTCAAGTTCAGCATCATTTAAGCTGCCATTTTTACCGATATAATGACCAGCTAAAAAATACCAACCATGAGGTACACCACCAAGAGCAGGTATGCGCTGTAAAGCTTCTACATATTCGTTCATATCCAAAGCATTAAGTAAAGCTTGGATAGCCTTTTCTTCACTTACTTCATAGTATTCTTTGAGAATGTCTACTAATCCTCTGACTCCTTCTGCTAACCTATCTACCTGTAAATTAGTGGGATAATTCCAATCTAAATTTACTAATTCAGGAAGTAACTTTATTTTTTCTCTTCTCTCGCCAGTTACAGGAGATCGCTTTTCACCAAGTATATTAAAAACCTGACGGATAAGAGTTCCTGCTGCAAGTTCAACATCAGCCACTTCTTTCATATCTGGTTTACAACTGATAATACCTTTGGGTTGACGATAAATTAAACTACCCAAACCCTTAGTAGCAGTTTTTAAGATGTGCGATCGCACTATTCCTGCAAGGTTTGATAAATCTGGTTTCTCACTCTCCTTTAGTGCAAAGTAGGTAATGCCATCAGGGAAAAACAAAAAGGCTATCCATCCAACTTCTCTTGCTTTCTCTAATACTGCATTGTGGATTGTTTGAGTTAATAGTCCTCGGTTTTCTATAGTACGATGATGGCGAATTACATATTTATCTTTTAACCTGCGTCGTACAATTGCCCGAATATTTTCTTGATATAAACTATCTGGACGATGAGCCATAGAAGCTAATAAGTCAGCAAACCGAACAAAGTCAGCTAAATTCATCAAATGTTCAGGAGCTAATTTGATTTCTTGAAAGTTAGCAAAAGTCAGATTTGCTCCTCTTGCATCTTCAGCATTTTGAGCAAGAAAAGCTATGTCTTGCCAATATTCATTGCTAATAAATTTCCATAGTCCTAAAGTATCAGCCCAAACATCAAAATAATGATGGTATTTATCCCCTTCCTTACCATCCATCCGCACGTTACCCAATTGCGTGAGTACAATTTTATTGAGATCGTGCAGAGTAACTGCTGCTAAATATAACCGTTGTTCAAGCTCATCTAAATTTGCTAATTTAACTAGAGTCCAACCACCAACAGCCGCATTTAAAAGGTGTATAGCTAAACTTTGGTCTTTATGTTCAACCAATTTAGTGAGAATCTTGTCTTTTTTATCTGGTTTGGCATTAACAGCTAATTTTTCAGCCGCTTCTAAACTCATTCCCTTAGCTGGCTTGAGGCTGAAGTAATCAAGAATATTGGGAAATACCTTTTCTATCCAATCTCGCAAAACTTTATCTTCAGCCTTATTCAAAGTATCTAATGCTAGAACTACTAATGGAGGCTCTTTTTCCGGTATAACTGGTTTACCATAATCATTAGGCTGTAACCAATCAAAATTATCTATCATTTTTTACTCTCCTGCAAAAAATATTTCATTAGTTTTTTGCCAATACAGAAGACTATCTAAAAGCAGTGCATCTAAACCAAAAGCTACAGGATATTGTTGACGACTCAAATCCAATACTTTATGTAGTTCAAATAACGCAGGTAATCTATAAATACGGCGCAATGCTTTAATATCGTATTTACTAGGGTCTGCAACGCAAGTTGTAAGGGGTAAATACTCAATTTGTTCATTTATTTTTTTAATTTCTCTATGGCGACTCTGGATAAAAAATCCTTTCCTTTCTTGTGCTATGTTGAGATTAAAGCTATCCAAATAATCTGTAAAAGTTACTTCTACAAGTTCATAGCTACTTAAATATTGTGTGATCTGTGCATATAACCCTAAATTATTTTTATAAAAGGGTTCATTTAAATTCTGACTAATTTCTTGGGCTTCATCTTCTGTGATAAGTTTAAAATCTGTTCCTGCAAGTAAACGTAATAAACTAATACTTCTGACTGCATTTGTGTTGGGGTCATTAATCCATATATCTAACTGTCCTGCACCTCTAAAAGTTTCCAAATCCTCAATAATAATTTTGTGTTCTTTGAGTTCATTCAGCCTACACCATTTGGGAGTTGCACCAACAAGCCGTGTGGCTTCTTGAGAATAACGCTCAATCAGAGTTTGATATTGATCCTTTTGTTGACTAAGAAAACAATATCTAATTGTTGAGAGAACACAACCCCAACGGCTTAAATATCCCTGAAATTCTTGAGGTTTTTGATATACTTTCTCCCTAACAGTTTGAAAGAAAGTTTCTCTCTCTACTTCAGCTTTATTGCTATAAAACTCAGAAAATTTATCTTTGACCCAATTTGGAACTAAAGCTATTGCTTGGTAAGTGATAAATCCATCATGTCTTCCTAGTCGGCCTAAACGCTGAATAAATGTTCCAGCATCTAAAGATTCGTAAATTAAAAAATTTATGGCAAAGTCTACACCTACATCAACTGTGGAAGTTGCAATAATCAATTGTTTATTCATTGCATCTTCTCTAATTTTTGCACCAGTAAGACCTGTATTTTCTCCTATGCTTAAGCCCAAATTAGCATTCTCTAAAGTTCTGACTATTCGCTTGGCAGCAAATACACTGTTAGCAATGATAAGCCCTTTAGATTTAGGATATTGAGAAAAGAATTGCTTGATGTATTCTAAATTTTCAAAAACCCAGTTTTCAATTCCCCCATTGTTTTGCTCAGAAGTAACTAAATTTAAATCCACTTCATGTAAAATTCTTCGATGAGTATCACTTCTTTTTAAATCATGCTCATACTCACCCTTAATAATTTTTGGAGTAATTCCTGCTTTATCAAGCACTCTCAATAAAACATTATCTGGGGTAGCAGAAAGAAAAAGAAATTTTGCTGCAAAACGATCTCCTAAACTTGCTCTGTTAAATGCAATACCATCCAGAACATTAGCAATTTGCGGTGCATTAAAAATGTGGAATTCATCAAAGACTATATAGCGGTATTTATTAAACCAAGTTTCAGCTAAACGAGCTTTGTTACCTCCTCTGCGATCATAGTGTAAACGATGAATTAAAGTAAAAATGTCAGGGTTGGTTGCAACTATCTTATTATCATTAGCAAAATTTCTTAATGTTTCCAGCTTATTAAAACCTTCTGCGCTTATATATGAAGCTAATTTAGCTCCTGTGAGTTCTCCTATTTGTAAATTAATATTAAATTCATTTTTCCATTTTCCTATTTGTTTGGCTTGATCGCGAATAAGTTCATTTGTAGGATAGTTAAATAAACCTTGTCCTAATTCACGTTCATAAAATGCTGGCAGAAGAGCAGCTAAAGTTTTACCGTCACCAGTTAGAGCAGTATCAAAGACAACTTGATAATTTTTTATGGCATCCCAAACTTCTTGTTGATGGGTAACAAGTTTAATATGAGAAACTGAAGTTTGGGAATATTTTGACCATGTGGAAAAGAGTTTGATTTTCATAAATTACTCTCAATTCTGAAAAATCTGAGAGAATCTGGCATAGTTACACATACACTAAATTAGTAAGAATCTGCAAAAATATTCCTTATCATCTCCGCACTGTAGGCAATACAAGCTAGTATGTCTTCTTTTTCTATGCTCGGATAAGCTTCAAGAATGGTATCAATTGTTTCTCCTGCGGATAAAAGGTCAAGAATTAAAGAAACCCAAATCCTATGTCCACGAATGCAAGGTTTACCAAAACAAATATTTGGGTCTATAGAAATTCTGGACAGCAAATTCTTATCGGTCATAGTTATTGACCTTACTAGCGGCTTTTTCAGAAAATGGGAGTAGCTGTAACTACCCCCAATATGTGAGAAATATTATTTATGCGATCGCTTTCAGCTTGATGAGCAGTCTATACTCATGCTGTTGACCTTGAATACGGCGTTTATCAAACTGATAACCACGCTTCTTGAGAGTGTGCATAGTTGCAGAAAATCGATGGCTAATTTTTTCTACTAGCTCCTCTGTAGAATGCCAGCAAGCATCTGACATCAGTTGAAGCATCCGATCTTGAAGGTTGTCTTTCATTAGAAATTACCTTGATAGGTTTGCGCCGAAGAAGCCATATCAGTGCTAGCCTATGAGATACCACTCAACATAGGATAGGTGAACTGAAACAGCTTTGTTTCGGTTCTCCTTAATATAGCACTAGAACATTGTCTGTAGTAAATAAGTGATTAAATACGATCTAATCACAAAAATTTTGAACGAGATTTTTTTAAGATGTATACTAAAGAAGCCTTGAGATTCAAACCTAATCCCTATCAGGGATTGAAACTGTAGGAAAGATGTGATCAAGGCATTAATAGAACTCCTAAATCCCTATCAGGGTTTGTTAGCCAGAGTCTTGCTCTGGCTTTTTTATATTCTTTTCAAATACCTTATATTGTGTCCGTAACTGGTTGTTAAAAACTATATTGACACGCAAAATAGAAGTTGACAAGAGAAAATATGTACAAAGTATACGGACATTTTTAATGAGTCGAAAAGGTCAATCTATTACACTGTCGATATCAGAACGTGATAAAGCCGAGCTAGAAGCGATCGCTCGTGAATTCGGTATGATGTGGGGAGAAGACCCTAACATCTCTAAGTTAATTAAAGCGATCGCTCAACGTCAGTTACTCATCGGTAACAATAACGATTGGAAAGAACCACGCATCCGCGCATTACACAGATGTATCAATGCTTTGACAGACATCGGGCAAATTGAACAAGCCCAAATCATTGCAAACTTACTTCTCGAACGCAGCGAATTATCATTACCACTGCGGGGCGAAATCGAACGTTTCTTAGAGAATTTGCCCCCACCTTGGCGCTTAGAAATAGACCGCTATATCTTGCGCGAACAGCCCTTTCAGCTTTCTTATCAAGATGCGAGACAACAAGTACTTAATTTTACCGTTCGCTACGCCAAAGTTACACCCCACGAAAAGCGGGTATATCTTGATTGCTGGTGCGAAGAGACAGAAGGAAACTTTGATATCCCAGAACTGGTTCACAACTGGAGTTTACGATTAGACAGGATTACAGAAGCCGCTGTCATGCCAATTTCTGGTGAGTGGCGATCTAATTTGGCTGAGATAGAAGTGGAAATGCATCTATTTGCAGGTTTGGCTTTTGCCTATCAAGCTAAACAAGAAGACAAGATAAATGAATGGCTACCAGACACGCAACGGGTAAAGCGAGTTGTCAGGCGTGTCTCTAGTACATTTTGGTTCATTCGGGAAGTCATGCAATATGCACCAGATTGTGTGATTGTAGCGCCCAAAAATGTGCAAGTGCTTATACTCGGAAAACTTAAAACTCTCTGCCAGCATTACAAGCTAGAAATTTCTTCTTAAATCAGCAAGAAAAAATGAGTTGTAAAGAATCATACAATAAATAAACATCACACTGGGAAAGTAGTATAATCTTGTATGGTTATAACTTGAAAAAAACAAGTGAAAAGCTATTTAACTGAGCTAGTCTCAGTCTATGAAGCATCCGAAAGCATCATGGTTGTTCCTCTACCAGTTAATTTAAAATTTTGGAATTGGAAAAAGTTATCTAGCAGTGCTGCGATACGTCTTTTATCTGTGGCACTGACTATGGGACTTATCAGTATTACTGGAGAAGCTTTAGCACTTCAGAAAATCGGAAGTAATAGTTCTGAAGTCGCCAATAGCCAAAGATGTTTAAAAAAGTTAGGCTACTTTAACGGTCCAGTGACAGGCAAGTTTGCTAGCTTGACTCAGAATGCTGTCATCAAATTTCAGCAAGCCAAAAAAATACCTGCGGTTGGGTTTATCGGCCCTAGTACTCAAAGAGCTTTGCAACGAGCCTGTCAGAGTAGAACTTCTAGTAGGAATGTAGCTAGATCTAGAAGTCTCTCTAGTCAACAAGTAAAAGAACTGCAACAGCGTTTACGACAGCTAGGCTACTTTAAACCTAATCCTACTGGGAAAGCTGGTCCAATTACCAGACAAGCGATCGCCAAATTTCAACAAGTCAATGGACTAACTCCCAATGGTGTCGCCAATACAGAAATTTTGGCAGCATTACGCAGAGTCTCCAGTGGTGGATATCCGACTCAACAAGCAACTAGAAATTATTTCACTGTGGGCGATCGAGGAGATAATATCAGATTAATTCAAGAGCGTTTGACGCAGTTAGGTTTCTCTAATATTAATCCTGATGGCTATTTCAGCGATTACACTAGGCAATCTGTGATTGCATTCCAGCAATATTCTCGACTTAATTCTACTGGAAATGTCGATTGGCAAACTTGGCAAGCATTAGGATTGAATAGCTCCACTGTCAGCAATTCTGCTGGGGCTAGTCGCTATGTATTACCTCCTAATAATGACTCTGTAGTACCTGTTACCAATGGGAACACATTAGTTGCTGATAATCCCTACAGAGTAATAGTGCCAATTTCCAGTAATGATACTCTGAGTAAAGTGCAACAATATATACCTAGTGCTGTGACTGAGCAATCTAGTCTGGGAGATTATGTGAATGCTGGAGCATTTAACGATCGCAAACAAGCAGAAAACCTAACGAAAATGCTCCGCTCCTATGGTCTGGATGCACGGGTAAAATACAATTGAACTGGGGATTGGGGACTGGGAAGATTTGGTTAAATTGACAAACTCAATTGCGAACCTTCCTGAGTTTTATTCACTTCAATTCTGGCTTGGAAAGCTTCTTTGAGGTGCGGCATATGGGTGACAGTGAGGATGCAGGCAAAATCGGAGGCGATCGCATTAATCGCTGCAATGAGGCGATCGCATCCTTCAGCATCCTGTGTACCAAAACCCTCATCCACAATCAACAATTGCAACGCCGCCCCCGCCCGTTGAGCTAATAATTTCGCCAACGCCAAGCGGATGGCAAAGTTAATTCTAAAAGCTTCTCCACCAGAGTAAGTTTCATAAGCCCGCGTTCCTCTAGAATCGGCGATTAAAATATCCAACGTGTCTATCAACTTGGCATTTTTCTTACTTGATTTAGCACTCCGCCCAGCTTTCTGGGTAATAAATTGTACATGAAATTGATTGCCACTCAACCGCGAAAGTAGTTGATTTGTCTCAGCTTCCAGTTGAGGCAACACATTTTCAATCATCAGTGCTTGGATACCATTTTTACCAAAAGCTTGCGCTAATTCCTGATAAACACGGTGTTCCTGCTTGCAAGATTGTAGTTGTTTGTGCTGTTGTTCGTACTGAATTTGTAGCGTTTCCAATTGATGCGCCAACTGTTCCAAACGCCCCAACTTGGCTATTTGCTCATCGAGTTGGCGTCTGCGTATTGGTAGCTGCTGCTCTAAAGCTTGAATTTGGGTAGATGGGTTAGCTGTTGCTTCTAATTGCTTGATTATGCTTGCGATTTCGTCGGCGAGTTTTTGCCGCTCAGTTAATCTGGCACTTCTGGACTCATCCAACTCTTGAAATCTCCCTTGGAGTTGGGGATACTGCTGCTGGGCGGCGAAAAATTGTTGATAGCGCAAATGCCAAGATTGAGCTTTCTTTACAGCCATGCGGAGGTTGTTGTGCTGCTCAGAACTGTAGCCAATTTCAACAATGTGACGTTCCAGAGCCGCAATTTGTTTGGCACACTCAGAATCAGTTTGTTCTTGGGGAATTCTGGCTTGTAATTGGGCAATAGTAGCTTGCAGTTCTGGTTTTCGGGCTGCTAGTTGCGCTTGTCGCTTCGTAGCATCTTTAATCTGCTGGAGTTTAATTTCTGCCCACCGCCATCGCTCAACTTCGCTCCGAGCCAAGGCGTGATCTTGTTCATTATAATTTGCTTGTTGCAGATATTGGTCTAGCTGCCGGAGTTCGGCTTGTTTATCGGGAGCGTAATCACCGACTTGGAGCGATCGCTCTAAATGCTGTTTTTCAGCTGCAATTTGTTGTAATTGTTGCTGGACATCAGTTGTCGCTTCTAACTGTGCTGCCAATTGTCCTCGTTGTTCCCGTAAACCATCGTAACCTGCCAATTGTTGCGATATGTCCCGATATTCTTGCCTAAGTACTTGAATTTCTCGATCTGAGACAGCCATTTGTTCTCGCACTACCCAAAACTGCCCTTGAGTATCTTCTAACTCAGTTTGGGTTTTTTCCACCACCCGACTCCAATGATGTTCATCTAAAGGACGTTCGCATAATGGACAAAGTGCTTCGGGATTTTGGAGCATTTGCAATTTTTGCTCTAATTCTCCCAGCAGTTTTTCATAGTCCCGTTGATGAGCTTGCAGACGTTCAATAAAGTGACGCCTTTCTTGTCCTTTTTCTTGGACTCGTTGCAGATAAACCCGTTTTTTCTCCAATTCCTCAATCTGGATTCCGACATCCATTACCGCTTGTTGCAGCTGCGGTTGGCGTCGGTGCTGGCGTTGCAATTGGTTTTCAGTACTTTGGAGTTGTTCGAGCCGCGCTACTAAACCAGCATGAGTTCGATCTAGTTGGCTTTGTAAAGCTGCTCGTTGTTGCAACAACGGAGTGACTTGCATTTGCAGTTGATCTAAACGAGCAAGATGGTGACGAGCTGCGCCTAGTTGCGACAAAGCAGCTTCAACTTCACCTGATTTAGTCAGAGTTTGCTGAATTTCTCGCTCTTGTTGCTGCAAAGCTTCGATTTGGGCTTGAGCTTGTTGCAGTTGCCGTTCGATTTCGTGAATTTGTTTGGTAAGCTGTTGTTGCTTTTGTTGCCGAGTTTGCCCAGCGCGGGTATATTCTTCAAATTTGACGGCAAAGGCTTCTTCTTGAGATTGTAGACTTTGATATTCGGCGTATCCGGCTTTAATCTCGGCTTCTTGATGTAATATTTTTTCTAAATCTGCTAGCTGAGAGCCGATCGCTGATTGTTCTTGTTGGAGGCGATCGCAATCTTGGCTAAGATTCTGATATTGCTGCTTCACAAAGCTCAATTGTTGTTCCCAATTTTGGCGCTGATGTTGGAGAACTTGTAAACTTTGTAATTGAATGTTGTCAAAAGCTTGTACCTGTTGGAGTTGATTGAGTTCCCCTTCCAACTGATTCCTTTGCGCTTCCGTTGTCTCCCGTTGTTGCAGCTGAATTTTAATCGACTCCAAAGAACGCTCTAATTCTTCCGCCCGTGCTTTAAACTGACGAGAAGATTCCTTGGCGCGTTCTTCCAAATCATCATACTGATTGAGTTTTAATAACTCCGCTAAAATTTCTTTGCGTTCTGTAGGTCGTTTGAGCATGAATTCATCTGCACGACCTTGACGTAAGTAAGCAGAATTAATAAAAGTATCATAATCGAGCTTGATATGTTCGACAATCAAATCCTGAGTTGCCCTCACGCCTTTGCCGGTGAGTGGACGAAACCCAGAAGGTGTTTCTATTTGAAATTCGAGAACGCTAGTAGCTCCCCGAATTCTGGTGCGAATCACCCGATATTTTTGCTGATTACTTTGGAAAGTAAAATCAACCCGAACTTCTTTTGCACCTGAATAGATAACATCATCTTCAACAGTGGCGCGGCTTTCACCCCAAATTGCCCAAGTGATTGCTTCTAAAAGAGAAGATTTACCCGCACCATTGGAACCAGAAATACAAGCCGTATGCAAACCGCGAAAATCTAAAGTTGCATCACGGTAACTGAGGAAGTTTTTGAGGATAAGTTGTACTGGGATCATTCACACTATAGCGCCACATCTACTTTTAATAATTAAGAGTACAGATGCACTGTTTTTTAGTTTAGCTATCTAAATATCAGGTTTCTAGTCTTGAAGACATCAAATTTACAAAAATTTACAATTTCATGAGTGAATTTTTCTTGTTGCATAAAGAATTTTTGCTGTATTCAGAGAAAAATTAAACTTCCGTTGAGGCTTTTGGTTATTTTGCGCTGTTATCTGAGAAGAAAATATAGGCACAAGAATTGCTCTAAGATTTGAGGGAGATGATTTTTATCTCAGCCAAATTCTGAGACTTTGATTCAATCCAGGTTTGAGGCTTTATTTTCTAACAGAAACTAAAATTTTTAGACAAAAAGTAGAAATTAAAGACCCATAACCGTTTGAGCGATTGGATTCTCCCAAAGTGACAAAAGAGGGATAAAGTATATAAACACTCTTGATGGTCGTTGACTGTTGACCGTTAACAGTTATCAGTCATCAGTCATCAGCTAAATGTACAAATTAAATGCGTAACAGCTTATTTGGCTCTGAGTGTAGCTGATTCAGTTTCAAGAATTATTGCTACCAATATTATTTATGGAATTTTTCTGAAAAATTTATTCTTTCTGAGTTCCTAAATGTCCTCTCACATCAATGTAAGGTGTTTTATTTTTGCCACTTGGAGAGGGCGCGCCTGGTGAGCGCCAAGCAAAGAGATTGTTTAGCGTCCGCACAGGATTTTCATTTGGTTTGAGGGTCAATATTAACTCATCACACCGTGAATCAAATTTGCTAACTGAATCATGACTTAAGTAATATCGTTAATATGATTAATGACGGATCGTGTCTTTTGCATCGATGTCTTTTTCTTGATTGACAATTTAACTTATTTTGCCAAGTAAAACTGAAGAAACCCGGCTTCTTAGAGAGGCCGAGTTTCTATAGAAATGTCATAGATTAGCTTAGTAAACTACTACATAAGTTGTAAGACTAAAACCAAACAAGTGATGTGTAATAACATATGTTACTGTCCCGGAAGTTGCTTTTTCAGTGCTTCCAGAGAAGCCCAACGGTTATCAACTGGAGTTTCAGAAGTATCAGAAGTATCAGAACTATAAACAGTACTACTTGCAGGAATACCTGGACAATTGCGATCGCACAGTTGGCGCTGAGGCACTGCTAAACACATCTGCTCATACAGCCATTCGCTAGGATGAAAATAACCATCAGGTGGTAAGGTTTCTACCAAATCTTCCATAGTTACTTCCCTTTCTAAAGGCAAGTCTTTTAACTGATTTGCAGTTTCCTCTAACCAGATGATTTCTTTAGTATCCAGCCCTAAACGTCGATTGTATTGCTGCAAGCAACGATTGCAGGTGCAAGTAATAATTGTTTCTGCTTGACCGGACACTTCCAGGTAATTGCCATGATGTTGGACATGCACACGACCGCGAACTGGTGTCAAGGTTTCCAGACCAGGTAGAAATTCGTTAACTTGAACTTCCTCTGTCCGCTCCGATGCTCTGGTTAGCTGCGGAATATAAATTGCGTCCATAGGATTTGTGAGACATCCTCACTAACATTTATTGTGATTATCAGCCCAATTGCTGATAAGCTGATGCGCGTCTAAAATATATAAACACTCTTGATGGTCGTTGACTGTTGACGGTTAATAGTTAACAGTCATCAGTCATCAGTCATCAGCTAAATGTACAAATTAAATGCGTAACAGCTTAGTACATTTTTATTTTATCTCTTAGGGATAATAGAAATTTTGAAATTATACAGTTATGACTTTTCAATTAACTGCTAATGTACAGACGCGATTAATCGCGTCTCTACTCCTAACTCATTCCAACCCAGCTGGACGCACAACCAAATGACGATGTGGTTCTTTGCCACGACTGAAGGTTTCCAAATCTCCAAAGTCTTTTAAGAAAGTATGAACTTGACGCCGTTCAGCAGAACTGAGGGATTTGATTTCCACTTCCTTACCAGAAAAGCGCACTTCATCGGCTGCTGCTTCTGCTAATCCGCGAATTTCGGCTTGTCTTTTGACACGGTAGCCATTTAACTCAATGGTGTAAGAAGCTTGTCCTTCTTCGGATTGGCTCAAATTGAGAACCGAATTAGCTAAATACTGAATCGCATCTAGCACAGAACCATCAGCACCAATTAAGACTTGTATTTGTTCTGGTGTCAAATTTGCTTCATCAATTGTCAACCAGTAGTTATCTGGTTCTGGGGAATCCCCGTCTTGAGGTTGAGCAGTTTCTAAATTACCGTGAATCTCAGTCGGAATTCCACTGATTTCCAGCAGTGTTTTTAACCACTCCTGGCCTCGCTCCATAAGAATTTTGCTCATGATCCCCCTGTAGCCTTTTTCTTAGAGCTTTTCGGCTCAAAGGGCAATGCTTTTTGTTCTGTGACTACTGCCTCTTTCTCTTGATCTGCTACAATTTTTTGCAATTCTTCTGGTAGGGGTTCGCGGGATAGAAGATAAGTTTGTGCGGTTTGGAAAATGTTACCAATCACCATATACATCAACACCCCGGCTGGCAGAGGGAAGAACAAAAACATTCCAGAAAAGATCACTGGAGTGATTTTGTTAACTGTATCTTGCTGAGGATTACCACCACTGGAATTTTGCCCGGAGAGCATTTGGCTAACATAAAGGCTAATTCCAAAGAAGACAATCATGGCGACGATATCCCAATGGATTGTGCCATCTGGATCGGTTGCACCAACCCGGCCCAAAGCATCAATAAATAAAAAGCCTTTTTCTGCCGCTAGTCCAGGAATTGTTCCTTGAATAGTAACATCTCCAGGCTGCAACGCTTCTACATTCCCTTGGGCATCAATTTTGATTCTATCTTCGCCTTTGGTGACTTTCCAATCAGGAATCAGCTTATTCTCTGGGTGTTCTGCTAAGAGAACCTGAAATGGCTTGCCCTCAATAGTCTGATATTGTATTTTAGTTTGTTCGCCCACGGCTAATTTGTTGCCGCTAGGAAGAATTGCAGCTACTTTAACGTGTTCGCCATCAGCAACATAAATATTTTGAGGAGCAGTGGCAAAGGCTTGGGGTTGAATCTGTTCGATTTGTTCTGAGGGAAGGATTTGCAGGTTAACGCTGTAGTTCACACCTGCAAAAGGCGAACCCCGTAAAGTGGCAAACAGCGCCAATAAAACCGGCATTTGCACTAGCAATGGAAAACAGCCGGCCAAAGGATTGCCAAATTCCTTTTGAACATTGACCATTTCTTCTTGCTGCTTTTGCGGATCGTCCTTATAGCGCTCTTTGATTTCTGCCATCCGCTTTTGCATCAGAGGTTGTACAATTCGCATCTTCCGCATATTGCGAATTGAGCCAGCACTCAGGGGATAGAGCGCAAAGCGGACTATCAGTGTCAAAGCAACGATCGCCAATCCGTAGCTAGGCACAATTCCATAGAAAAAATCTATGATTGGCAGCATCACGTTGTTCGAGAGAAAGCCGATACCAAAATCCATTATTCTGAATTTAACCTGAGGTACTGTATAACTGAATCTAATTTATCTAAATCATGACTTATGTGCGACTATCCTTCGCTACGGATAGCCATACATTTTGAGTGCTGAGTGCTGTTAGCGGTAGCGGGGCGTTTAGCCCGTGCTGAGTGAAGAATTAGGAGTTGGTATTATCTTCTCTGCCCCTCTGCCCCTCTGCCCCTCATCCCCCTCATCCCATTACTTGTTCCCAGCGCCAGTATATTCGGGATTTTTGGCAGCAATTCTTTCATTAATGTAGTCATAGACTTCCCGAAATTTGGGAATTGCCCGTAATTCGAGACGACTGCCATTTTTTAGGGTTAGCACCATATCTCCCCACAAACCAATGCCACGGGGGACTTTGACGATTTTGACAATTTCTGAGTAAATTACGTCGGTGCGATCGCGCCCCTGCCAACCTCCTGTCACGGTAATTCGCCGATCGGTGATGCGGAAGCGCAGCCACAATGCTCTGACTATTGCCCCGACTGTCAATGGTATTCCAACAACACTTAGTCCAATCAGCAGATTAATAATTAGATCCCCAATATGGGGGCCACCTTCATAATATACGTCTTCACGAATGCCCATCGAATACCTCAGCTTGTGCCAACAACTGCTCTAATTCTTGCAGAAATTGTGGGCTTACGCACTTAGAATCTGCTGCTGTCGGTTTTACAACTACCACTAGCCGCCATCCTGGTGATAATTTGGGCAACAAGTTGTGCAAAAAAGCAGTAATTTGCCGTTTTATCCGGTTGCGAACTACTGCCCTTTTGCTGACTTTTGTGCTAATTGAAATGCCAATTCGCGTGCTGGCAAGATGTCTTGAGTCAGTTGCTTGTATATTTTTAGTGTCAGTATCCAAAGAAGATCTTATTGAAGATAAAGGCTTTAAGGCTCTTAATGTTAAATAAGAGCCATGACGCCGAACTCCTTCCCGGAAAACTGCCTGGAAATCTTTTCGGCATTTTAGCCGATTTGCCTTGGGCAAAGCCACAGATACTCTTTTACTTTGATATGCCCTAAACGCTCAAACGGTGGCGTCCCTTTTTTCTCCTGGCGCTAATCACATTTCTACCATTTGGTGTCCGCATCCGAGCGCGAAAACCAGAGGTTCTTTTTCTCTTACGGGAAGTACCGCCTAGTGTTCTTTGCATACTGTTCTCCTCTTAGGTGATTTTTATAAAAACTCACAATCTCTTATTGTACCACTCTAACGGTGAATTGGGAATATGACAAAAGAGTGCTGAGTTAGGAGTTAGGATTATCTCCTCTGCCCCTCCGCTCTCCATACTTCGGCTTTGCGGTCGTTGAGCGTAGTCGAAACTCAGTACAAGTCTCCCCATCTCCCCACTCCCCAAACTTAAGTTATGGTCAAAATCCATGTTCCCATATAGCGTAGTAGTGGCACATCGCCAGGGGAGAGAACTTGACAGCGAAAATAATACATTCCACCAAAAGCTGGGTTGTGTACGTCAGAGAAGACTAGCTCAACGGCGCTACCTGCTGGTACAGGCTCTTCGGGAAAAATACTAATCAGCTTACCTTCTTTGTCCCACTTAACCTCAGAAAGCTTAACCGCTTTATCTTTGACTCGTACCTCAATTTTTTTGGGGTTAAAAGTTCCTTTGTAATAATCAGGGTAGCTAATGGCAAATTGACCAACTGCCAATTTCATCCTTTGGGCTGGAATCCTTAATCTGTATCGATCCCAACCATTAGCTTCTCCGCCAAAATCTAACCTAAACGGCAGTTGATTTTCAGCTTTGACGCCGCTAAAGAGCGTAAATCCAGGTAAGCTATCTGCCAAAGTCAGGGCAGGAAATCCAGTCAGTAAGCAGCTAGTCACAGCTAAAGCAGAAATTAAACGTCGCATAGTTGGGCTTCCTCCACCAAAAATATAAATCTGTTATCTAAAATAACTGTGTGTTAGTATTTGTTACTAAACTTTACTACTCACTTCCTGACAATAAGACGTTAAATCTTAAGAAAAAGTGCCATTTTTCCTGAGGTTTGAGGAACTGTAAAATTGCTTAGTAATAAATTTAACTTTTAGTAAAGTGACTTGATTATCCTTACAGAGTCTTGATTTGATTGGTAAGTTGGTCAAATTGTGAACTAGATGAAAATACAGTTGAGATTGGATTGTGTTTCTGAATATGTATAAGTGTATCTAAATTTGAGAGTTTTGTTATAAAAATTGAGCCATACGATCTGCGATCGCCAGTTAAGGTGAGATAAATTGATTAAAATAAGTTGGAATGAAAGTCGTAATCATTAAAATTTGATTTGGAAATTATCAAGCTTCAAAAATTTGGTCAATATTACTCTATAAGAAAGGAATACCCAATTTCTCAATCCCGAAAACAAGCTGAAGATAAAGATGCAAAATTTGGGAATCAACATAGGATGTGCAATACGTAACCCTGTTTGCAACTATCTGAAAATATGACATCTGCGAGGTGCAAAGTCAGGCTTTGCCTGGAAAGCTAAGAGTGGGAGAGGAAAGATTCAAGGTTCAATCTACTAGTAAAAATCATGGCTGATGTTCCTGCCTAAGTACTAAGAGTGCGAAATATGCCTGATTGGGGCGATCGCTTACTTGGCAGAGATTAAGTATTTATCTTCAGGAGATTTCATGAGAATAGCAGTTGCTAAAGAAATTGAAGTTTGTGAACGTCGTGTGGCATTAATTCCTGACATGGTTGCCCGATTGGTAAAACAAGGTTTGGAAGTTTGGGTAGAATCGGGTGCAGGAGAGGGATCTTTTTTTAGCGATCCCGCCTATGAAGCAGCAGGAGCAACGATAATCAGCGATTCTGCCCAATTATGGAGCCAAGCAGATATCCTGCTGAAAGTCAGCCCACCTCAAGAACGAGAAGATGGACGGAATGAAGTTGACTTGTTAAAGGAAGGAGCTGTATTAGTCAGCTTTCTGAATCCTTTGGGAAATCCTGTGGTAGCGCAGCAATTGGCAAATCGCAAAGTCACCGCCTTGAGTATGGAAATGATCCCCCGTACCACCAGGGCGCAAAGTATGGATGCTTTGTCCTCCCAAGCTTCACTAGCAGGTTACAAAGCAGTATTGATTGCCGCAGCGGCATTACCGAAATATTTCCCGATGTTAACAACAGCCGCTGGCACCATCGCCCCAGCGAAAGTATTTATTATGGGTGCTGGTGTCGCAGGATTGCAAGCGATCGCCACCGCTAGACGTTTGGGTGCAGTGGTAGAAGCCTTTGATATACGTCCCGCCGTCAAAGAAGAAGTGCAAAGCTTAGGGGCGAAATTCGTTGAAGTCAAATTAGAAGAAGAAACCGTCGCCGCAGGTGGTTACGCCAAGGAAATTTCTGAGGCTAGCAAACAACGTACCCAAGAAGTTGTCGCCGAACACGTCAAAAATTCTGACGTGGTGATTACCACCGCCCAAGTACCTGGAAGACAAGCACCACGTCTGGTTACCGAAGAAATGGTGGCACAGATGAAACCTGGTTCAGTAATTGTAGATTTAGCTGCCGATCAAGGTGGTAACTGCGCTTGTACTGAACCCGGCAAAGATATTGTGTGGAACGGCGTGACAATTATCGGACCGATAAATTTACCATCTTCAATGCCAGTCCACGCCAGCCAATTGTATTCCAAGAACGTCACATCGTTGATTCAACTGCTGATTAACAAAGAGAAAGCTTTGGAGATAAACTTTGGTGACGACATCGTTGATGCAGCTTGCGTTACCCACGCAGGTGAAATTCGCAATCAACGAGTGCGGGATGCGCTACAAGCTTTGAATACTCAACAACCGGCGGTTAATTAGGGACTGGGGAGATGAGGGGCAGAGGGGCAGAGGGATAATACTAACTCCTAACTCAGCACGGGCTAAACGCCCCGCTACCGCTAACAGCACTCAGCACTCCTAACGCCCAATACCCCATACCCAATGCCCACTTACACAAGGAGTTTTGATTTCATGACAGAGGCATTACTTGCTGCTTTGTTTGTATTTGTTCTGGCGTCTTTTATCGGCTTTGAAGTCATCAACAAAATACCACCGACGCTACACACTCCCTTAATGTCAGGCTCAAACGCCATTTCTGGCATTTCGGTACTTGGGGCAATAGTGGCTTCCGGTGCTAGAGAGACAAGTGTATCAGTGGTTCTCGGCTTAATTGCCGTTATATTCGCTACAGTTAACGTTGTCGGTGGCTTCCTCGTTACAGACAGAATGTTGCAAATGTTCAAGAAGAAGGAGATTAAGGCGTGAGCGACTTTTTACCAACTGGCATTCAGCTGACATATTTAGTCGCTGCATCTTTATTCATTTTTGGTTTGAAAAAGCTGGGTTCACCAGCGACAGCACGGAATGGTAATGTCATTGCAGCGGTGGGGATGCTGCTGGCGATCGTGGCGACAATGCTGGATCAGCATGTGTTGAACTACGAGATGATATTGTTGGGCTTGGCGATTGGATCGGGAATTGGGGCGATCGTTGCCTACAAAGTCCAAATGACGGAAATGCCCCAAATGGTGGGTTTACTCAACGGTTTAGGTGGTGCGGCTTCGGCATTAGTCGCCGTTGCCGAATTCTGGCGGTTATTGGATACTGGCGCACCCGTACCCCTAGATGTAAACATTTCCATGCTGTTGGATGTGTTAATCGGTGGTGTTACCTTCACTGGTAGTTTTCTCGCGTTTGCCAAATTGCAAGGGTTAATCAGTGGTTCCCCGATTACATTTCCTTTCCAACAACCATTTAACCTTTTACTTCTCGGTGGTTATTTGGTAGGCAGTGCCTATTTAATCATTACACCGGATAGCTTACCGATATTCTTAGGAGTAGTAGCTATTTCCTTAGTGTTGGGTGTGATGTTTGTCATCCCTATTGGTGGCGGCGATATGCCAGTGGTAATTTCGCTGTTGAACTCGTTGTCAGGTGTGGCTGCTGCTGCTGCTGGTTTCGTGGTGATGAACAATATGTTAATCATCGCTGGGGCTTTGGTGGGAGCATCTGGGTTAATTCTCACCGAGATTATGTGTAAGGCAATGAACCGCTCTCTCTTCAGTGTGCTGTTCAGCGCTTTTGGTACAGGATCTAGTTCTGGTGGTGCTGCTGCTAGTGGTGGTGCGATCGATCAAACTGTCCGCAGCATCGATCCCGAAGAAGGAGCGATGATGTTGGGTTATGCTCGTTCTGTGGTAATTGTACCTGGTTATGGTATGGCAGTTGCCCAAGCACAACATAGCGTCCGTGAATTGTCGGATCAGTTAGAAAAAATGGGCGTTGATGTTAAGTATGCAATTCACCCCGTTGCCGGAAGAATGCCGGGGCACATGAATGTGTTATTGGCTGAGGCAAATGTGCCTTATACGCAGTTGTACGACATGGATGATATTAATCCCCAGTTCGATCAAGCTGATGTAGCTTTGGTAATTGGGGCAAATGATGTGGTAAATCCGGCGGCGCGGAGTGATACAAATAGCCCGATTTATGGTATGCCGATTTTGGAAGTAGATCGGGCGAAGCAGACAATTGTGATTAAGCGCGGGATGAGTACGGGTTTTGCCGGTGTAGATAATGAGTTGTTCTACAAGGATAAAACTACGATGCTTTTTGGTAGTGCGAAGGATATGGTGTCGAAGTTGGTTTCGGAAGTGAAGCAACTTTAACGAACCGCCAAGACGCAGAGAGCGCGGAGTAAAGAATTTAGAGAGTTGGCTTGCCTTGGGGGTGTGATGCTTCTGAGGCAAGTTTTTTAGTCAAATAAAGGGAGTTTTGGAAATTGAAATTTTGCTGTTTATCCTGCATAAACTATTCATAGCATTCAGCATGACAGTTTCTTTGGCTTTACTACAGCGTACATTTTTAATCTGCCCCATATTTCTATGGCATAAAAACCAGCATCTGGATTGTCACTTATCATAGCACGTACTACTTTAATACCTGGACGATCGTATGTCTCCAAATATTGTTGATATTTTTCTAGTATGGGTTGAGCAGCTTTATCATCTACAGTAAAAAATTGAATCTCAAAATTGTTTTCTATAAAAGTCTGATCAACAAAATAAGTTATACCGCGAACTATCTTATGACACAATCGTTCTAACTTATCGACTGATATTGGAATAGATGGATATTCTCGATAGTAAACATTGCTTTGTACTCGAAAATTTGGATGGAAACCTATAGTTGGGATTGCTTCCCATCTAACGATTTCTTTTTTTATTTTCTCTCTTTTTCTTTCTCTTATTCGCTTTTCTCTTCTATCATTTGCATAGTCTGGATCTATTGAACGCAATACCTTATCTGTAATTCCGCTTGACTTTGCATCTTCTGAATCAATACAAATACCTAGTCTCAATAGTAGATCCTCTTCTAATCTGCCATATTCCTCGTTGCATTGTTTGCACGATGGAATTGTCCATCTTTGCAAATTTTCAGGAGTATTATCTGGATACCAAGCAAAGGGGAAAATATGATCTCTTGTCAAATCTTCCACGTTTTGTAAACAATGTACACATCTTCCGGATTTAGGTTGTTTAGCCATTGTTTATCTTGTTCCAGTTAAAATTTATTGTAGGTGGGGTAGAGCAACATTATGAATATAGTACATCTGCACTAAAAATGGGGCTAAAAAGAGCGATCGCACCTCCAAATCTACACCATGCGATCGCTCTTTCTCTTTCTTTGCGCCTCTGCGCGAAACAAAAAAGCGATCGCCAAAACTCCAAAGAGCGATCGCTGAATTCCACAAAATAACTAACTTTGGAAAATAGCGATAAATATCTTTACGATGTAACACACGCTGAAATATTAGTGTTTCACCATCAAATATAATCCTGATTCGATAATCACCTATACGAATACGATAAATATCATCATATCCTTGCAGCTTTTTAATATTAGTAATTTCTTCCAAGTTAGCTATTTGTGATATTTCTTCAAAACCAAGTACTTTAATCGCCTCATAGTAAGGTGTACTTTTGAGTGCTTTTAAATCCTTAATAAAACTGGGTAGATACTGGGTATTCACTCTCTTTCTAATTCAGCTAATGCCTCATTAATATTTAATGGTCTTTCTTGTTGTACTTCCTTGATTGCTAATATCAATCCTTCATCTTCAATCGCTTCTAATAAGCGTAGATAGTCTTCAAAATCTATAATTACTTTACGAATGTTACCTTGAGTATCTGTGATTAATTCTTGAGCAAATGGGTATTCACTGCTTTTCATTTGGGTATTAGTGCTTGTAATCATAGAGAATTTGATTACCTTTACATAGTACAAGTATAGAAGATTTGGAGTAGGCGATCGCTTCTCTACGACTTTGCGCGAAACCAAAATGCCATCGCTCTCTTCTCTTCCTTTGCGCCTCTGCGCCTTTGCGTAAGATAAAAAATGCGTAGGAAAGCCCAACCCAGGCATCGTCACAATAGGCTACGCCAACGTCAACGCTCTTTCTTAATTAACTCTGGGTTTCGTGGGAATTTCTATCCAGAACTCACAGCCCTTACCAGGTTCAGAAACACATTTAATACTACCCCCGTGTTTTTCGACAATAATTTGATAGCTAATAGATAGCCCCAAACCAGTACCTTGACCAGGTTGTTTAGTAGTAAAGAAAGGTTCAAAAATGCGCGATCGCGTCATTTCTGGAATACCACAACCATTGTCAGCAATGCAAATGAGAATAGTATTCCGTTCAAGGATTTTTGTATTAATCCAAATTTTCGGATTGTCAATTATTTGTTCAGCATTTGCTGAGTTATCTAGAGCATCGATCGCATTATTGAGAATATTCATAAATACCTGATTCATCTGGGCTGCATAGCAGACTACTGGCGGTAGATCGCTATATTCCTTAATTATCTCAATCCCCAAAGAATTAGTATTTGGTTGCAGTCGATGTTGTAAAATTAATAAAGTACTATCGATACCTTCATGGAGGTTAACGGGTTTCATTTCTGCTTCGTCAAGTCGAGAAAAACTGCGTAACGACAAGACTAATTGAGAAATCCGTTCTGCCCCCATCGTCATTGAAGTGAGAATTTTTGGTAAGTCATCTGCAATAAAATCTAAATCTAGTTCTGCTGCTTGCTTTTGAATTTCCTCTGTTAGTTCTGGATGCTGTTTATTATAGAGTTGCAGTAATTTCAATAAATTTTCAGCATGTTCATTCACATAAGTGATATTGCCGTAAATGAAACTAATAGGATTATTAATTTCATGAGCTATACCAGCAACTAATTGTCCTAAACCTGCCATTTTCTCACTTTGAATTAACTGGCTTTGAGTCTGCTGTAATTCTTTGAGAGTTTGGGTGAGTTCTTCTTTTTGACGTTGAGTTTGTTCGAGTAATTCCGCTTGTTGAAGTCCTACTCCTAACTGAGTACCAATTTGCATCAGCAAATCTACTTCATCTTCTTGCCAATCACGAGGATTAATATTTTGATACGCTCCTAGTAATCCCCATAGTTTATCGCCCTGAAAAAGTGGCACAATCAGATATGCTCTAGCCTCAATTAGGTCGATGGGGGGAATATGAGAAATAGAATAATTAGCCTTATAAATATCTCTAATGACAAGAACTTTACCATTAGCAAAGTCTCCGCCTTGGCTACTTTGCAAGTCATCATCTGCATAGGCGTAGCCGGTCGTAGATATTGCACCTACAAGTTCACTGACTGGTATGCAACCTTCGGCTAAGGACTCAGCGACAAATTCACCACTCCAATCAGCCCGAAATCGATAGATTGTTACTCTATCGACTTCTAATAGCTGTCGGACTTCTTCTGTACTGGTAGCAAATATAGTGTCAATATCAAGAGATTGGCGAATTTTCTCCACCGTTGCGGCTAAGGCTTTCTCTCTTTCGGTGGCTTTGGCCAGCTTCTGGGCTTGCGCCTGTACCTGTCTCAAGGATTCAGCTTGCTGTAATGCTACCCCCAATTGAACGCCAACTTGCGCTAACAAGTTGACTTCCTCATCTTGCCAATAACGTGGTCGGGAGTTTTGATAAGCTACCAATAACCCCCAAAGTTTCTCGCCTTGAGAAATTGGTACAAAAACTTCATGACGTGCATACTTACCTGCTTCAGTACCTTGCACAAAGACGGGTTCCGTCACAGGTTGCGGCTTCACTACTGGCGTCCACCCATCAACAATGGAATCAGCGACAAATTCACCACTCCAGTCAGGATAAAATCGATAAATCGCCACTCTTTCTACTTCTAATAGCCGTCTGACTTCTTGAGTAGTGGTTTTAAAAATAGCTTGAATATCCAGTGACTGACGAATTTTTTCGACAGTGTTCGCCAACGCCCTTTGTCTTTCCGCAGCTTTGCTGATTTGTGCTGCTTGAATCTGCATTTGTTGTAAAAATTCGGCCTGCTGCAAAGCCACACCTAGTTGGGTACTAACTTGGGTGAGTAAGTATACCTCATCTTTTTGCCAATCACGGCTTCCCGTGTTCTGGTAGACTGCTAGCAAGCCCCAGAGTTTTTGACCGTGGTAAATCGCAATGATCGCATAAGCTCTGGCTTGATAGATTTCTAGAATTTGAATGTAGCAGTCACTAAAACCTGCATTGTAAATATCATTACAAATACGATATACCTCGCTCCTGCTGAAGCGACCACCTTCTGTTTCTTGCAAGTAAGTATCAGGAGTTGGAGGTTGAGCTAAATCTTTAGCACTACATTCACTGATATTTTCACTCAATTCTGGCCACTGCAATTGCTCATCTATCAGCGAGATCCAGCCCTCTCCCACTGATTCAAACACAAATTCACCACTCCAATCGGGATTGAAGCGATAGATAGCCACACGGTCAGCATTTAGCAACTGTCTAAGTTCTGCGGTGCTTGTGCGGAAAATGCTTTCCAAGTCTAGGGATTGACGGATTTTCTCAATAGTTATGGCGATAGTTCTCTGCCATTCTGCCGCTTTTTCTTTAGCTTTTGCTTGTGCTAGTTGTGCCGATTGTAACTTCACTTGTTCTAAGTAATCTGCTTGCTGCAAAGCAACTGCCAGATGTTCGGCAATTAATTGGACAAACTCAATTTCTGATGCTTCCCATTGTCGGGGACTATTACACTGATGAATACACAACAATCCCCATAAATCTTTACCTTTCAACAAGGGAGCAGCTATATTGGCACGTACCTGAAATCTTTCTAAAATCTGGATGTAGCAATCACTGGCATTAACTTGATAGATATCATTTATTGCTTTAATCCGACCTTGTTGATACAATCCGGCAAATTCTTCAGCAAAACAGTGATCCCGTAGTTTAGCTGCTAAGGCTGAACCCCATTCTGCTCCTACATCTTCATAGATAAATTCTCCTTCCCATGCCAAATGAGGATAAAAACGAAAGACGCCGACTCGATCGCTTTTCAAAAGCTGGCGTACTTCAGTGACTGTAATTTTGAATATGGCATCTATGTCTAGAGATTGGCGAATTCGGGCAAGAACTCCAGACAAAGCTTTTTGTTGCTCATTCTGACCTAAGGAGGATATCACATCTAAATGAGATTCTTGCCGTTCGGAATTTGGTTCTATGGGTTGATTAGTAGAAGAGTTTTCCATTCCCTACGGAATTTTAAATATTAAAAGTTTCTATCTCATAATTCCCCTAGCGATCGCAAAGGTAACAGTTATCTACTTGGAATCGCCGATTAAAATATTATAGGGACATGATAATATCATGTCCCTATAATAGCATTTTTTAAACACCAGTGAATCATCGCCGCTTGGGAGTGGCGCTGCGGGTAGTACGTTTTTCTTCATCTCGGCGACGGCGATCGCGCCAATCTGCTAGGGTCAAATAACCAATACCACCAGTGACTACTACGAGCAGCACCACAGCAACTAAAGCTAAAATACTTAAGAATGGACTTTCCACAATGCCTCTACAGTCCGTTACGTCCCCACACTACCATTGCAATTGACCAAGTGAACACAACTAACAGTGATACCCAACCTAGTGTCAAAATCTCCATAGTCCCGCTTTTCAAATAATTACAAAAGGTTTCTAATCTTTATCATACAGGGATTGGGCATCGGGGATTTTTTTATCAATGATATTGTAAGTTTTGCGTGCGATTGCCCTTGAGTCATGCTCTTTTCTTGATAGGCTAGGGCTTTAAGCAATCATAAAGACGAATGTAAAAAAATGGCGATCGCGCTTTAGAGTTGATGCTTTGGGAATACTAGGGTAATGAGTATATATTTCAAATCTAGTAACCCATAGTATCATGCCGACATTTTTTAACGCTCCTTTCCAGTCTAACGGTTTTATTCCCCACGGACATTGTTATCTCTGGAAAACTGGATTAGTTTGGCTCCACATTATTTCGGATGCGACGATTGCTCTTGCGTATTATTCTATTCCCTTCTTACTGATTTACTTTATTACTAAGCGCAAAGATGTTCCTTTCAATGGAGTATTTTTGTTATTTGGTGCTTTTATCATTGCATGCGGTAGTGGACACTTAATGGACATTTGGACGCTTTGGCATCCAGACTATTGGATTGCAGGTAGTTTAAAAGCTCTAACTGCCATTATTTCGATATACACTGCATTTGCATTAATTTATCTCATGCCTCAAGCTTTAATGCTACCTAGCCCAGCCCAGCTAGGAGCTATTAATCGAGCGCTTTCAAGTGAAATCGTCCAGCGCAAGCGCATTGAGACAGAACTACGCCTTGCAGAAGAAGTCGCTCAAAACTCCAGCCAAGCCAAGAGTGAATTTCTCGCTAACATGAGTCATGAACTACGCACACCACTAAACGGCATTCTCGGCTATACACAAATCCTCCAACGCACAGAATCTTTGAGTGAGAAAGGACGCAAAGGAGTCGGCATTATTTACCAATGTGGTTCCCATCTTTTAACTCTAATTAATGATGTTCTCGATCTTTCCAAAATAGAAGCTCGGAAACTCGAATTGCATCCTGTTGATTTCTATTTGCCTGCCTTTATAGATAGTGTGACTGAAATTTGTCGCATCCGAGCAGAACAAAAAGTGATCGCATTTCATATTCAACTCGATCCTGATTTGCCAATAGGGATTCATGCTGATGAAAAACGCTTGCGACAAGTACTAATTAACTTACTTAGTAATGCGATTAAGTTTACTAATCAAGGCAGTGTTACTTTCAAAGTTCAGGTCATTGGTCAAGAATCAAATACTAATAAAGAGACTAACTACAAAATTCGCTTTGAAGTCATAGATACAGGTACAGGTATAATCCCTGAACAAGCCGAGAAAATCTTCCAGCCCTTTGAGCAAGTAGGAAATCAGAAACGACAATCTGAAGGTACAGGGTTGGGATTAGCAATCAGCCAAAAAATTGTTTTATTGATGGGTGGTCAAATTCAGGTGCAAAGTACCTTAGGTAAAGGTAGCACTTTCTGGTTTGAGGCAAAATTCCCAGAATCTAAAGATTGGGCAAAAATTTCTAGAGTGGTTGAGGAAGGAACCATTATTGGTTATCAAGGACAAAGGCGCACCATTTTAACTGCAGATGACAAATGGGAAAACCGATCGGTAATTGTAAATTTACTAGAGCCAGTTGGATTTACTGTTATAGAAGCTAGTCAGGGCGAAGAAGGATGGGAAAAGGCTCTAGCACACAAACCAGACTTGATTATTACTGACCTAGTGATGCCGATATTGGATGGATTTGAATTTATTGGTCGCTTGCGTCAATCTGAGCAATTTAAAGAGATTACTATTATTGCTTCATCGGCCAGTGTGTTTGCAGCCGACCAGTATAAGAGTATTGATTTAGGTGCAGATGCATTTCTGCCAAAGCCTGTAGAAGCTGAAACACTACTAGAAATGCTACGACAATTTTTACATCTCGAATGGATTTTTGACAGTAAGTTAGACACAATCAAAAAAAATTATGCAGGTAATTCTGAACAAGCAAATGAGATGATTTATCCTGCCAATGAGGTTTTAGAACAATTACTCGAACTCGTACAAGACGGGGATATTCAAACAATTTTGGAGATGGCCGAACAACTTTCTGCATCGAATCAGCAACTAAGAGTTTTTACTCAGCAACTTGTCCAGCTTGCTAGTAATTTCCAACTCAAACGGTTGGAAATTTTTATTCAACAAAATATCAATTAATTTCAGAGAAATTTTCGTTTTCAATTCATCATGAACAAAACTGCCAATACCGGATTTATTCTGATTGTGGATGATAATCCGACAAATTTATCTGTCCTCTACGAAGCACTCAATAGTGAGGGTTTTCGTTTTCGTGTTGCAGTGGATGGAGAAAGTGCGATCGCTCAAGCTGAACGCAATCAACCAGAATTGATTTTGCTGGATGTACAAATGCCGGGTATTGACGGATTTGAAACTTGTCGCCGCCTCAAAGCCAATCCCGTTACGCAAAACATTCCGATTATTTTCACCACTGCTTTAGCAGATACAGATAGCAAAACAAAGGGATTTTCTCTTGGTGCAGTAGACTATATCCCGAAACCGTTTGCCCAAGAAGAAGTTATTGCCAGAGTGCGGGTGCATTTACAACTCAAACAATTGACTGAATCTTTGGAACAAAAAGTTAGCGATCGCACTAAAGCTTTGCAACAAGCCCAAGTCAAACTGGTACAGCAAGAGAAACTATCAACACTCGGAGAGTTAATCGCTGGTATTGGTCATGAAATCAATAATCCCATCAACTTTATTTCTAGCAATATTCCACCCTTAGAAGAATACATTGCAGCAATAACTCAGTTGCTTCTACTGTACAAACAAGAGTATCCAAACCCAACAGCCAAAATTACTACTGTTATTGACGACTTGGATTTGAATTTTATTCTTGAAGATATGGGAAAAATTTTGAACTCACTTGAGCTAGGAAGTCAACGAATTATGAAGCTTTCTAATTCGCTCCGCAACTTCTGTCGCTCGGATAGTGATGCTAAAATATCTGCTGATTTGCACCAAGGACTAGATAGTACATTAATGATTTTGCAACACCGTCTCAAAGCTAATAGCGATCGCCCTGCCATTGAAGTTATTAAAAGTTATGGAGCATTACCACAAGTCAACTGCTATCTAGGACAGATGAATCAAGTATTTATGAACATTCTGGCAAACGCAATTGATGCCCTTGATGAAGCTATAATCCAAGGCAAAATGAGCAATATAGTTCCTCAAATTAAAATTTCCACAGAAATAGATTCTCAACAATTAGTTGTAATTCGCATTAGTGATAATGGGATTGGTGTTCCTGAACGGCTGAAAAAACGCTTGTTTGAACCATTATTTACCACCAAAAACGTTGGAAAAGGGACTGGACTTGGCTTGTCCATTGCCTATGATATAGTTGTAGAGAAACACAAAGGTGGATTAGAAGTGAATTCTCAACCAGGAATGGGAACCGAATTTATCATCAAAATTCCCACATAAGAGCAACATTTAATTAGTTAGAAAATGGCTCTAGGATTTATTATATTGGAAACTAAGAAATAATTTTCTCAATACCCAATATCTAAGTTTTATTTAGAGTGAATATTTTAGGCGATCGCATTTTTAGTTGCGATCGCTTATTTCTCTGGTTCAAGTAGCTCAAAAGAAAATTCCATATCTTGAGGAAAACTGCGCGACGCTCAAGGACTCGCTACCGCTGCGCTATCTGTTTCCTGCCGCGACCATATCAAGCCCGAAGCCCTTACCCAGGGCGATGGATTGCAGACTTAGAGAGCATCAATCAAAGCCAGTTCTGCAATGACTCAAACCGAGCAAATTCCGACTCTAGCTGCCATTGAATCCGCGCGCGATCGCTCTTTTGCAAAAACGCACTGCACCCTTGAGAAACAGAGGTTTCACCAGGGGTATCGCTTGCACAAGCTGAAACCATTGCCTTAAACTCAGGGGACTCCCAGAGACTATTTCCCGGAGCGAAACTATATTCTAAGCTGTTGCGAGCCAGTCGCTTGAGGTCTTTATATCCCAGCCTATATCTTGTTGCCGCTAACAGATACTCATGACTTAAATCAATGCGGGAAACGCCTTCATCATCGGAAGCAAGGGTCATTGGTACTCCAGCCTTCCAATACTCCATAAAAGGATGCTGATCTCCCTGAACATTTAAAATAACCTCATTA
This sequence comes from Nostoc sp. C117, assembly GCF_043099735.1. Taxonomy (NCBI): domain Bacteria; kingdom Bacillati; phylum Cyanobacteriota; class Cyanophyceae; order Nostocales; family Nostocaceae; genus Nostoc; species Nostoc sp. C117. Next base: position 3,268,053 of record NZ_CP170991.1, on the reverse strand, counting down.
CTGGTCAGGCAGATTTCGACCAACACGCCAAGTCGCCGCATTTGCTCCATTAACTCGAAGGGACGCTCCTCAAAAAGAATATCTACACCATGTCCAATGCGAGAGGCCTGTGCTACTTCTACAGCTTGCCGAATATGAAAACGTAAATCCTCTGTCGGAACCAACCCCAGAGTTAACTCTCCAGCATGGAGGGCGACCTTGACATCGGGATATTGGCGTTTGAAAAATTGCAGCATTTGCATTTGTAACGTGTAGTCGCGCAGTGCAATCGGGTTGTCTTCTGGGGCGACAAGATTGATGCCAACTACCCGCGAATCTGATGAATCTAGTGCAAAGGCATAAGCTAACTGAGCAAACACTTCAACGGGCGACTTTGTTCTTGTCGTTTGCTGCAAATAGCTCACTTTCACTGCACATCCAGGCTGTGCTGATGGAGTACCGCAACCGAGTGTTTTCGAGACTTCGCCCTCCAACTGTGCAAGTTGCTGGCTGCCGAGTGTCACTAGCTTGGTTAATCCTCGTTTGAGCAATTGACGGTGCATCAGAGCAAAATTTTTATTCCAACCAACTTCACGCCCTAGCTGTCGAACCTCGCTGCCCTGAACGGTAAGCATTAACTCTAGATAGGTAATATGCTGCGAAGCTGCCCGATTTGCTACTTCCGCGACCATATCATCCCGACGGCTCATAGAGTCTGATATTGTCCCAAAACCACTAAAAGCCTCAAAAAATTGGTCGTGTCCAGATTTTCCGGCAAATTGGAGGTTACGAGTAGACCAACGATTTATTAGGGAATCATAAACAGATGTTCGGTTGAACAATTCTGAGGCGGGAAAATAGCTACTGTCCTGACCGCAAGCCTTAGGTTCAACTAAAACCTCCGCCTTTGGATTCACACAATACCCATCGCTGGCAGCCCACTCCAGATAGTGTTCTGCGTACACAGCCCCGCTTAGATGACTGTGGATATCTCCTCCCTTCGGCATTCGCTGTACAAATGCTCGTAAAGCGGCTGGCTGGGCGCGATGGGCTTCAAACCAACTAGCAGTTTCAGCTTCACTCCGAGTCGAGGACTGCTGCGAATTAGATGGGACTTGGGCTACTACGCTAAAGATGAAACAGCTAGAACTCGTTAATACTCCTAAAAACAAATACAAGGGCGCTCGTCTATGCATATAGATTTATTTTTTCATGCCAGAATTATCTGGTTAAATTTCCGCATTATTTTAGCCTTTATCTGCGGTAATTAAGCATTAGACCTCTTGCAAAAGTGCTTTTTGCAAGAGGTGGGAAAAGGGAAAAGGTTAAAGGGAAAGGTGGGGTCCCCTTTTCCCGACTTCTGCAAGAAGTTTATTGAAATAGTGATAAGCTGATGCGCCCCAATGACTAGATACATTTCAACTCCACCTATACGCAATTCCTATGGATCGTGAGTTATTTGCCATCCGTCTTTTTCAACAACGCGTTTAACTTGCTCGTGATACAAATCTTTTGCCATATTATGGGTTGCGTTGAGGAACTTGAGCGATCGCTAATAAATCACAGCACTAGAACATTTTAATTAAAATTTGACAGACTAAAAACCTTATGTATGCTGTAATATTTAGTTGTGAATAGCGCGATCGCAGTTTAAATTATGAGTTTGAAAAAAATACTGTAAACCCAACCATCAGCAACAAATGCGACAGATTACTAAACAGCGATCGCTTCATCAATAAAATTGCTGTCAAAAATCTGGAGAGCATCTCACCTTTGCAAATATACCAGGCGATTAGAAATAGCGGCTACACAAACTCTTGTCTGCCTACGTGGACTCAAAGAATTTGAAACCCACCTACGTGGGTTTTGTCTGTATAGCCAAGCCAGTGCGGTTTTCTCCCAAAGGGAGAGGCTAGCGCCTTTCCTTCTCTACGAGACGCTACGCGAACGGAACGCTATGCGAACGCGGAGCGTCTCGTAGAGAAGGGAGTTTCCCCCATCAGTAACTGCCGCGCGAATTCTATTCATCAGGGTAGGTGTGTTTTTACACTCATTAAGATGCTCCCAAAATCTGTTGATAAAGCGGGACATTAATGCGATCGCTAAAATATTCTGCAAAAATGCTGCGACTGAGGAACTGACAAGCTTACGGAAGATAAAAAACTAATCACACTTGTGGAAAAAACTTGGCCAACTTACACAAAGTGAGAAAAATTATTCAAATATTTGATTTATACTTTTAGGTTCGTCTAATTATCAAAGAGCATTAAAGTTGTATGTCCAGCCTCAGTTCCGACATGGTTCGTGTTTATTTGCAAGAAATTGGTCAGTTTCCCTTGTTAACAGCAGACCAAGAAATTGCTTATGGCAGGGAGGTACAGCAAATGATTGTCATTGAGCAAGACAAAGATGCCCTTAGCCAACAATTGAACCGCGAACCAACTTTGAGCGAATTAGCTCTACATCTTAGCAAAAGCGAAGTTGAACTGACTCACATACTTCAGCAAGGGAAACGAGCTAAGCAAAAGATGGTCACAGCAAATCTGCGGCTGGTGGTTTCCATTGCCAAAAAGTATCAGCGCCGCAATGTGGAGTTCTTGGATTTAATTCAAGAAGGGGCGATAGGTTTGCAACGAGGTGTGGAGAAGTTTGACCCTAACCGCGGCTATAAGTTATCAACTTATGCATACTGGTGGATTAGTCAAGCAATCACCAGAGCGATCGCCGAAAAATCGCGCACTGTTCGCTTACCAATTCATATCACTGAAAAACTAAATCAAATTAAGAAAGTACAGCGAGAACTGTTTCAAACACTTGGTCGCACTCCCACTATTACAGAAATTGCCCAAGCTTTAAACCTACAGCCAGAGCAGATTCGGGAATATCTTAGTGCATCTCGTCAGCCATCTTCTCTAGATTCAAAGGTGGGAGAAAATCAAGACACCGAACTTAGTGAACTCTTAGCTTCGGAGGCCATTTCACCTAATGAACAGATCGCTGTTGAACTTCTGCGTCAAGACATGAATAACTTGTTGGCATCACTCAAACCCATGCAGCGCGATGTCTTGACTTTGCGCTTTGGACTTGAGGACGATCAACAGCTCAGTTTGGCTCAAATTGGCCAACGCTTAAATGTTAGTAGAGAACGAGTTCGTCAAATCCAGGTACAAGCAATTAATATTCTGCGGCGTCAACAACCTGAACTTGCACAGTATTTATCTTTTTAGTACCATGATGACTATTTTTACTGATTTATCGGTGCAGAAGACTGAGAGCTTAAACTCTCTTTGCGGAACAAAATATTTTTCCACGCTACCAACGGAAAATAGAACCTGTAAAGTATCCGTGAAGTATCTGTAAAAAAATCAACTCTTAACTAATCCATAATCTCTCTGTCATCGACAATCCGATAATCTAAATTACCTAACTGAAATGGTGTGGGCAGGGGCTAATTGTCCAAAATGCCCTCACCCACTCAAAGAATAATTAAGAGATAGATGACAACAAAGCTTGGCTACTCATTATTTCAACGCGTCACCACTGCGCGTTTCCTACGTAAAATGTGTTTACTGGCGCTGACTGTGCCGTTCCTAGTCAGTTCCGTAATGAGTTTGGTAATTGCCAGCGAGAAAGAGAATGAGGACGAGAACGAGTCATACGCTATTGGGCTTTGGGGCGATCTCCCCTACTCAGACCTACAGGCGACGACGGGAGTGCCAAACCTCATTGCTGATATGAACGCGCAAAACCTGGCATTCACAGTCCACGACGGCGACCTGAAGGCGGGTAACTCTACGCCCGGCTCAGTCACGCCAACGACCTGCAATAATGCTCTCTACACCCAGGCACTCGGCTACTTCAACGCCCTGAAATCACCAGCAGCCTTCACACCAGGGGACAACGATTGGACTGACTGCGATCGCTCTTCAAACGGTGGATTCAACTCACGCGAGCGCCTTGACTACGAGCGTCAGGTATTCTTCAGCACAAAATTTTCCCTGGGGCAGCGTCGGCTAGTCCAGGAGGTGCAGACAGCACCCCTGTGTCTGAGTGCAAACGACACCGCAGTGCCATGTGTTGAGAACCGTCGCTGGACTGTCGGTAAGGTTACTTATGCAACACTCAATATTCAGGGTTCGTGCAACAACCTATGCGACACTGCGCCAGACCCTCAAGAGTATGCGGCGCGAAACGCGGCTGATATTGCATGGATGAGAGAGACCTTTCAGGCTGCAAAGGCACGCAATTCAGTGGCGGTTATGTTTATCTCCCAAGGTAATCCGGGGTGGGATCTCACCGACGGAACCAGAGCGCCTTTGCGCGATCCAAAGACACTTGCTGAAACCGATAGCCAGCCTGACGGTTTCCAGAGCTTTTTATTAGCTTTGCGCGATGAGGTGATTGCTTTCCGTAAACCGGTTGTTTACGTAGATGGCGACTCGCACTACCAGCGCATTGACAAGCCATTTCTGGATGCTCAAGGCAGACGCATCGAGAATTTCACTCGTCTCGAGACATTTGGCGACAATGCGGCGAACGGTACCAACGATGTGAATTGGGTCAAAGTAATCGTAAATCCCTGTAGCCGAGAGGTGTTTTCCTATCAGCAACAGATTGTTCCCGGTAATCGAGTGGCAGTTCCATCTCCGTAACATCAGGCAGTTTCGGCATTGCTGAATAATGGGCTGATGCGCGGACGCAAAGATGCGGAGATGGGGTGATTCTGTCTCGATCTAAATTCTCAAATTATCCCGCAATTATGCAAAGCCGCAGTTTCTATCTAATTGTTGGAAACTGCAAATATAAAAGTCCAAAACTGTAATCAAGGTCATTTTAGCTGACCTCAAAGAACAAAACAGGGGGTGTGACTTGAACACATTCCCCCTATGATATGGTTTAACTTTAAGATTGATACAATACAGATTCTTGCAGGGGAGGCAGGGGGAGCAAGAATATTGATTTGTATCAATAATTTGGTGAAATCCTATAAGCAGAAATACCACTCGTCCTGCAATTGATTCAAACAGGCAGTAATTGTTAGAATCTCCAAATTTAGCCTTAGCCTTTAAAAATGATGTCGTACAGTGAGATCAGAATCTCTACGACAATCAGAATTACTACATACCACTCTACTCGCTGGCTACTGCTATGTTGCATAAACTCTAGAACTGTTTGTGCGGTTTGAGTAATTAGCTCTAGTTTCCGTTCCAAGGCATTGTGACGCTCCCGGATTTCGTATTCATCTTCCAAGCGCAGATATAAGTTTTCTAGCTGTGGAGACTCCCAGAGCAACTCCGGTTTATCGATGATTTCTACTCGACCCACAATCTTATGTTGAACTAACAGCGTAGTCCCAAGTTGACGCAGTAATTCCCGGCTCTGGCGTCTTCCCCTGTTTTCACGCTGGAGACTAGCTGCAAACGGTTCAATTTGATCGAATACAGTCGCTAGGCTGGTTTCATAATGAGATAGCACAACACTCTTGGCAAGAATATCAGCTACTATCTGTAAGCGTTCTACACTAAATTCATGGAGCAAAATTTTTCCTTCTTTAGCTCGTTCACTCTCCCCAAAGTTGAGATGAACTTCCACCTCTTCTGTTTCTGGGTTGGCAAAAGAGCCACGAACTCGAGAGGATAGTTTAGTCAAAAAAGCTACCTTTTCTACAGACTCCAGGTTAAACAGGACAACTGCACCATAGTCAAACAGTACTGCACAGGCGTATTCACCCACTGAAACCATTAATGGCATAGTCGCCAAGCAAACGTCATCCTCCAAGGTCTTTAAGTTAATATCCTCACCAAGAAATAAAGCCTGGGCTCTAAATCTATCTCTGTCATGAAAAAGAAGTTTTTGCATTGTCGCCCGGAAGCTATTTTCTGCCTGTTGAACTGCCTGAGTTGCGATCGCCACTTATGTCTGTTCTCAGATATCGCTACAATCTCAGCTTACCAATAAATCCATCTAGCACTGCTACCAGGGACTTCCAAATTAACTATGAATTATTGTCATCTGGGAAAATAAAATTAATAATACGCTCCTACAAGGCTGTAAGTCAAACTAGCTAGTACTAATAAAGTAACAATCACATAAATAAATTCTCGTTGTAGTAAAAACGCGAATAGAGAAACGATCACGCGCACAATGGGAGTAGCGATTAAGAATAATAGTCCCAGTTGAATAATACCGCGATCGCTACCTGATAAAACTGCTTTGACTACACCTACTGGGGAACAAAATTGTGATGGTTCTCCCTGAAAATAGTTATATTCAGCAGGTTCACCGCCATGATGAACCAGATAAAGTATACCACCCAGCAACACCACAGCACTAGCCATCAAAACGCCATATTTTAGAAGGTTACTGAGCAAATATTCTAATTGCTGCTCACTTGATGTTTTTGTCAGGTTATTATTAGCATCAATCTCAGAACTGTTAGTAAATTGTCCTACTGTGCTAACGCGCTGTTTTTCTAATTGTTTGATATTAGAGTCTTGATTTTCCTGCGGTAAGGTTAGTGTAACCACTTCACTATCTGGCTTTGCCGACGATCCCCAGTGAAAGTCAGGATTAAATTTATACATTTTACAGCCCCCCTATTAGACTGTTGTAGACCATTTTCAAAGCCATTACCACCATCACAACACTGAAAATAATTCTCAAGATTTGCGTATTACTTCCTGTAAGGACTCGTGCGCCCAAGAAAGCACCAGGTAATACTCCCAACATTACGGGCATAGATAGTCCCGGATCGATGTAGCCCCGTGCTAAATAAACTCCGACTGATGCTGCTGCTGTTACACCAATCATAAAATTGCTAGTGGTGGTGGAAACTTTGAAGGGTAGACGCATAGCTTGATCCATTGCCAACACCTTAAATCCTCCCGAACCAATACCAAGCAATCCAGAAAGTACACCAGCTAGGATCATCATGCTAAATCCCATTGGTACTGAATGAACTTGATAAGACATCACTCCATCAGGAGTTGGATAACTATTATTTAGTTTTAGATAGTTTGCTAGGGGATCTGCCGATTCATCTTCAGTATTTTCTATTCTCGGTTTTTGTGAAAGATATGCTGAATAAATCAGGACGATCGCTAATACAACAGTTAGGGCTTTCACAGACACAAAAGTAGCAATGATTGCTCCTGCGATCGCTCCAATAGTTGTTGCTACTTCTAAAAACATTCCCAAGCGTAAATTAGTATAGCCTTTTTTTATATAAGTAGATGCTGCACCCAAAGAAGTCGCAATTACAGATACTAGCGAAGCCCCAACAGCATATCGAATATCGACGCCAAATACAGAAGTTAATAAAGGAACAATTACGACTCCACCCCCTAGACCAGTTAACGCCCCTAAAAAGCCAGCGCTAAATGAACCAAGCCAAACTAGTAAAGAAAATTCTAAAATCGACAAATTTCATACCTCTTTTTTTAAATGTATACCAAGATGCCAAAATATATTTTGTATTCTTTGAAACTTAAATGACAAGTTTTTTACTGTTGACAGGTATCAATAAAGTTGAAGTAGTTATCAGTTTTCACTAATAACTGTTAAGTATTTTGTCGAAAACCCAAAAATCTATTTTTGCTCAGCTAAGGGACTTAACATATTGCAGTATTTTTGGTCTTGGTGTCACGGTGACTACACCAAAAGACCATTGACTAATGACAGCCTCTTCCGAACATAGATAATGCGCCAACACTAGTCAGACTGCAATTAAAAGGCGTAATAGCTTAGTGACTTTTTGGTAGTTTAATCTTCAGTTATCAACTTTACTTCTTCGGGAAGTAAAGTGGTTTCATCTTTGGCGGGTTCTTCGTCTACAGTTTTGGCTGTAGTTAAATACGGTTTGATAATTAAATTGACGCCAATTGTCCAAGCTAATGTAACCATCCAACCTGCGAGAATGTCGCTGGGAAAGTGAACTCCTAAATAGAGACGACACCAACCAATAGCCATAATATATAAGCTACCGAAGATGAAAACCAACCAACGCCAGGGGTTAGCCCAACTTAGAATTAATACAATTGCTACCAATGTTACACTTGCCATAGCATGACCGCTAGGAAATGAAAAACTCAATTCAGGTCTAATAGACTCCCACAGATGAGGACGCACTCGATGCATGAATTCCTTACCTGTGCAACTGATGATGACACTTCCAATTGAAATGGTGATTACGTAAGCTAGCGATCGCCAGCGCTTTTGAAATACTAATATTAGTATGATGGCAGATGCGATCGCTACTCCTGTCCAAGGCGAACCAATTCTAGCCAGCATTACTGCTAAAACATCCAATTGTGGGTTTTCTGTAGAATGAACGGCTAACAGAATCGGTACATCCCACGGAAAGCCATCTGTATTTTCCCATACCTTCACTGCTAGGGTTTTAAAGACCTGCAAAGGTAAATATACCCCGATTAAGAGGAGTAAGAGCGATCGCCAACGTACAATCAATAAATCTTTCAAAAAAGAAAACAGCGATCGACTTTCTTTATTGACTTTTTTAACACTTTGCATTCTGATTCCCGACTCCTGACTCCTAAATACTTTATTGAATCAAGTATTAAATGTCATCTGCCACTAGTTAATACTTTTACTATAATCTTGAAAAGTTCCACACTGTTTACAGTACGGCAAATGTTTATAGGTAAGATTATGACAGTTTTCAGATTCCAAATATTGATAATAACCGCAGTGGGGACAGTAGGGATCGTGACGTCGAATTTTTTCGCAGAATTGAGACAGAGTGATTTTTCAACTCTGTTAGCTGCTTGAACTTTAGCATTAAAAACAAATTTTTGAAAAAACTTGATAATTCCAAAACGAACAAGCGGAATTAGCAAGATATAAACATAATTGATTAAGAAAAGCAACCCACCAAAAAGAGAACTAATTACATCAAATATAAATTGAAATATTGCGTCGATTTGCAGAAATTCAAAGATTTTAACGAACAGTGGGATAAAGAATATAACTAGGAAATGCCAGCTAATGAGCGAGATCAGTCCATATTGTCTTCCTTGGGCAAATTTATAAACTGATAAAGCAATGATAATCAATGGTAGAAGAAAGAGAGACTGAAAACCAAGCTGGATACTTGGATACCAAAATGATGCTTTTTGATATCCTTGGTCAATTTCTCTAAATTGATTTTCATTTTTAATAAAGGCTAGAAAAATAGTACTTTGTGGTTTTGCAACTAGTTCATTATTAATATTAAGTTAGGTGCTAAGGTAGCACATAGTGCTACCTTAATGAAACCTACTTAGCAGAAGCGAAGTACGCTGTTAGCGCTTCCGATCCACCAATTAATTTACCATTGATAAATACTTGGGGAACTGTTGAGGCACCTGTAACTGCTTGTAAAGAGCGTGTGGTGATATCTTTTCCTAAGGTAATTTCTTCGTAGTTCATCCCATGTTCCTTGAGCATCGCCTTAGCAGCAGCACAGAAGGGACAACCTACTTTTGCAAACAAAGAGACTAATTCGGGTTTGATGGCTTGGGGATTGATATATCTGAGCATTGTTTCAGCATCAGACACTTTAAAGGGATCTCCTGGCTCATCTGGTTCAATAAACATCTGGTTAATGACGCCATCTCTTACCAGCATAGAATAACGCCACGATCGCTTACCAAATCCCAAGTCTGATTTATCTACCAGCATTCCCATGCCTTCAGTAAATTCACCATTACCATCGGGAATTAGTGTAACATTTTCTGCTTCTTGATCCTTTGCCCATTCATTCATCACAAAAGCGTCATTGACAGAAATACAAATAATGTCATCGACACCATTTTCTTGGAAAACGTTAGCTAACTCGTTGTAACCAGGTAGATGAGTTGATGAACAAGTAGGAGTATAAGCACCTGGTAAGGAGAAAACAACTACTGTTTTATTAGCAAATAACTCATCGGTTGTTACATCCACCCACTGGTCATTTTTACGAGTATGAAAAGTGACATTGGGTACTCTTTGTCCTCGGCGATTGGGGAACATTATTTTGCTTGCCTTTAGTAATCAATACCACTAATATCCTACGATCGGATTAGTGGTTTCATCTAACTGTCAATTAGCTAAGAAACTTCATTGATAAATGGAGCGATCGCTGCTACAAATTCAGCGGTTGATTCATATGGTAAAACATTGCGCCCATTGACTTTTATCCCTCTACCTTGAGGTAGACAAGCGAGGTAATCAGCCAAGCGTTCATCTGGCGTTTCTTTTTTACCTTCTTGGCTAATACTTGATGCGGTTTCTCCTACAACTACTAGCGTCGATTGCTGAATCGAAGCCATTGAGCTACTATAATCTTGTCGCCAAAATCCTGCTAAAAAAGAAAACACTGCATGGCGACTAGCGGGATTTTTTGCACCTGTAACCAAGGTATTTAACCACTCTGTATCGACAGTATTCTCTGAATCGAAGAGTTGACGAATTGAGAAAGAACGTAAAAACTTTGGCGTGCGTGCATAACGATAAAAACCACTCCCAAAAGGCGAATCTAACAAATTCCAAAGAATTTTTTGCTGCAATTCTGGAGATTTCTTCGTAATTACAGCCCAAGCTGGTGGTCCACAAAGAACTAGTCCAGCAATTAAATTTGATTCCTTTTGGACTAATTCGATCGCAACAGGTAATAAAGCACCTTGTACAACTACAATAACAGGTTTCTGCACTACTGTTTGTAAAAAGTATTGCAACTGTTCTGCCCAATCGCTAGGAGTATAAGCCACATGAGGCATATCACTTTCACCACATCCTAGTAAATCGGGATTGTAAATCAAATTACGCTGACCTGAATTATACCACTCGCGCTGGAATCGCTGCCAAAATTGCCGCGATAATCCAACACCAATCGGATGAATTAATAGTAAGGGAATACCCTCAGATATTGTATTAATTGGTTCATGGACTTCATAGGCGCAACGATAATTATGCCAAGTGTAAAACTGGCTAGGAGATGCTGTCAAATCGTTTGTGTTAGCTACAGCAGATGGTTGCATAATTCCTAGTTTGAATACTTCCTAAAAAATCATCTGTGGATGAATCAACTCATATCCAGCTTCTTTGAGCTTTTCATTAGATACCCAGGCATTATATGGGCGGTTACTGCTGGTAGAGGTATCCCATATAACTTTAGGTAAATTATGTTTGGCAAATAAGCCATCGAGTAAGTCTCGACTAGTGAGATGTGCGTCATCTACTAAATTATAAATGCCTTGCAAGCGACGGTTACGAGCAAATTCGATCGCCCCAACAATATCATCCGAGTGAATCCAATTCGTAATATCCTCGCCATTACCAGGACGAGTAGCACCAGAATATCTACCAAATATTTTCACTAGTTCTCTGCCATACCCATAAATTCCTCCTAAACGGAAAATACAAACACGGAGATTTTCACTAGATGCTGATAATAACACATCCTCAGTTTTGCAGAGAATTTGTGCATTTAAATTAGCAGGTGCAACGGGTGTTTCTTCATCTACCCAAACACCATTTCTGTCACCATACACTGCATAACTTCCTGTGTATATTAGTTGCTTAACACTGGGAATATGTCGCAAGACTGAAACTAAAGTATTAGCAGTTTGCAGATAAGTTTCTTCATAAACCTCTGCATCTTTTGCACCAACACTCAAAAGTACAACATCCTGATTTTGTAAAACTGATTTTAGACTATCGAAGTTGTTACCTTTCGTAACTACAACTCTTTGGGCTACTGGTTGTAGTGCAGGAACACGTTCAGGAGAAGTTGTGGTTGCACTGACAACAAAATTCATATTTTGCTGCCAATATTGAGCAACTTGATAACCAACATAACCACAACCAATGATTGCAACGTTCATGGCAAAGTAGACGCAAATAAATTAAATAAGAATTCAGAATTCAATCAGGGGAATTCAGCAGAAAGTCTGAGATCTAGCCTTCCCCCAAATTAAAAATCTCAAATTGGCGTTGTCAATAGCCAATAATACAAATGACTATTTTGCTAATTCATTCTCAATTGTAGTAATTAGCTCTGGTGAAGATGGGTGAACACTACTATTAAATCGAGCTACCACTTCGCCTTGCTTATTAACTAAAAATTTTTCAAAGTTCCAAGCAACAGGCTCAGTTGGCTCCAGAGCTTTGGTCAATCGCTCATAAAGTGGATGCTGCTGTGAGCCTTTGGCATGAACTTTATCGAATAGTTCAAAAGTAACATGATATTGATTTGTACAAAATTTTACAATCTCTTCATTGCTTCCTGGTTCCTGCGCTCCAAAATCGTTACATGGGAACCCCAAAATACGTAACCCTGCTTCTTTGTACTTTTGGTTTAACTTTTCTAGTCCATCGTATTGGGAAGTATAACCGCAGTAGGAAGCGACATTGACGATTAAAAGTACTTTTCCTGCGTAGTCGTTGAATTGCTTATCTTGGCCGTTGATGGTTTTGACCACAATATCAGAAATTGCGTTACTCATCTTGAATCTGAATTTATAGGGAATATTGCCAAGTCTCCCATATTACAGGTACTTTAAACCCTGTTTGTTGAAGGAAACTATTGGTCTGTCGCATTAATTTTGCACGGTTTAAAATTCTCCTTGTCCCGGTGTCAGCTTCAACCCATTAGTTCTGATAGGTGAGGGTGGGGAGTGAGGAAAGATGTTTTGTTTTATCTGACATCTTGGCTAAGGTATGGCTGGGCTAGTGTAACTGACTGATGAAGATAGCGATCGCCTGTGACTACACTTGTGATAAGCTGTTACACATTTAATTTGTACATTTACCTAATGACTGATGACTGAAAACCCGTCAACAGTCAACAGTCAACGACCATCAAGAGTGTTTATATACTTTAGACGCGCATCAGCTTAACCTGTCATCAAAAATATCAGGTGAGCTATGGCAATTCTCAAATTATCACAAATGATAAACGACAAATGACAAACCACACTATTCGCGTTGTTGCTCGGATGATTGCTTTACCTAACAAAGTAGAGGAACTAAAAGCTGTGTTGTTGGAACTCATTGAGCCAACCAGACAAGAACCAGGTGCAATCAAGTATGAACTTTTACAAAATCAGCAGGACCCAACAGACTTTACTTTTTTAGAAGAGTGGACTTCTGATGAAGCCCTGAATACTCACCTGAATTCACCCCATTTCCAAGCCGGAGCAGCCAAACTCGAAGCTTTGCTAGCTGCGACGCCAGATATCCGCCGTTACCATCTTTTGGCATAGTGGCATAATTACAGCTTTTGTTGGAGCTAAATTCTGAGATTGAAGCGATCGCTCCAGAATCAATGCAGCATTCTGAAGTATCTTGATTCTGAACCCTTAGTCGAAAATTCAAAGCTGCAAGACCTATGTGCCAATTACTCGGAATGAACTGCAATGTCCCAACGGATATTTGCTTTTCTTTTGAAGGGTTTTCTGCACGGGGAGGAAAAACGGATCATCATAGCGATGGTTGGGGCATTGCTTTCTTTGAAGGAAAGGGATGTCGGATGTTTTTAGATGCCCAACCTTCTGTTGCTTCTCCGGTAGCCGAGTTCGTGCGGAGTTATCCTATCCACTCAACCCATGTCATCGCCCATATCCGTAAAGCTACTCAGGGTGAAGTTGCCCTAGAAAACTGCCATCCTTTCCGCAGAGAATTGTGGGGTAAGTATTGGGTATTTGCCCACAACGGTAATTTACCCAATTTTCATCCCGAAAATATGGGCTTTTATCAAGCCGTAGGTGACACCGATAGCGAAAAAGCATTCTGCACGATCCTAGAAACATTGCGATCGCACTTTCCTGAAGGTGAGCCTGATATCAAGGAACTATACTCAGTGCTGCAAGAAATTACTGCTGTAATTGCCAAACTGGGTATATTTAATTACTTATTATCCGATGGAGAACACTTTTTTGCTTATTGCTCAACCAAACTAAGCTACATTGTCCGCCAAGCACCCTTTACTGCTGCTCACTTGATCGATCAAGACATGACTGTAGATTTTCGGGAGGTAACTACTGAACGCGATCGCGTTGCCGTTATTGCTACTACCCCCCTGACTGACAATGAAGTTTGGACACAAATCCAACCAGGCGAATTGCTAGTATTTCAGGATGGTTTACCTCGGAAATATCCCCTTAGTTAAGAACCGCTACTAACTAAAAGCGCTTGTTGTTTTGCTAGGACTTGTTTGCGTAATAAGAGCAATTTTTTATCTTTAATGCCTTCTGCCATCAATCCCTCGACAGTTCTCATTAGATAATCAGCACAGGAACCCAATTTTCCCGATGCCGTGGCAATACTATTAACGGTGGTTGTTAATGGTATTTGATGAGCGTACCTGGGATGTTGACGATTGGCAACAAAGGCGATCGCTTTGAATTCCTCTGTCCCATCAAAAACCCTTACCCAACGAGCAAGGTAAACACCAGCTATCATCTCCCGTCGCCAAATTAGCAGTAATTCTTTTGGCACATCGGCAGCAGCAATTCGATAAATAACGCCACGACAACTACCGCCGCGATCGAGTCCTAAGAGTAATCCCGGATTCTCTGGAGTCCCGTGACCAAGGATCATCCATGTACAGAAGCGGCGATGCCAACCATAAATAATCCCAGTACGGCGCTCAATGTATGTGATTAAGGGATTCCAAATTAGCGAACCGTAGGCAAATATCCAGATATCAGAATTTGCTGGTTGCTGTTGTAGTGTTTGCTGAAGCGATCGCTGTAACTCATCTTCACTCAGTGTAGTTAGCTTGATTCCAGAGTGTGATGCTTCTAATAGTCTCGTCTGTTCGTTTCCGGCTTCGAGGTCGCTACGACTAAGTGACATAATGCAGATTATTTTAGTTATTTAATAGCAAATTGCTTGATATTTAGCTAGCTCATTCTCATCACAATTTAATATTTCAAACTCAGGTATTTGTAATTATCCATAGAACTGATAAAATCACCATATTCTCGATAGAGAATATGAGGTTTTTGTGTATTTGTAACCAGATACCCACAAAAATCTAGTACCATAATACAGTTATTACTGTATTACGATCTAGTAAGTGTAGATTTAGCGGAGGAAAGAGAATGAGTTTGTGGCAACGCCCACTGAAAAGATTACAAGCGATGTCTTACGACAAGCTGCTTCGCATCTACGCTGAACATACAACATATCGGTTCAGACTAAATTCGCTCAAAGGCTTTGTATCACTCTTTTTGGTAGGTACTGTATTGAGTGTGGCGCTTGCCGCCTGTTCTGGTGGAGGAACTGGAAGTAGTTCTTCCTCTGAAACCCCTAATGCTACTACTGTGGCTGCAAGCAAAGATAACGTTGAACTAACTCTGGTTTCCTTTGCGGTTACGAAAGCGGCTCACGAAGCAATCATTCCCAAGTTTGTCGAACAGTGGAAGAAAGATCATAATCAAACTGTCACCTTCAAGCAAAGCTATGGCGGCTCTGGTTCCCAAACTCGCGCCGTTATCGATGGTTTGGAAGCAGATGTTGTTCACTTGGCACTAGCTGGAGACACCTCAAAGATTGAAAAGGCTGGATTAATCCAGCCAGGATGGGAGAAAGAAGTTCCCAACAATGGTATTGTCTCCAAATCGGTGGCAGCATTAGTTACCCGTCCCGGAAATCCGAAAAATATCAAAAACTGGGAAGATTTATCTAAAGACGGTATAAAACTAATTACTGCCGATCCGAAAACATCAGGAGTTGCTCGCTGGAATTTCTTAGCTCTTTGGAATTCAGTCATTAAAACTGGTGGAGATGATGCTAAAGCCACTGAGTTTGTGACCAAAGTCTACAAAAACGTACCTTTGTTGACCAAAGATGCACGTGAAGCTACTGATGCTTTTTTCAAGCAGGGTCAAGGTGATGCCTTGATTAACTATGAAAATGAGATTATCTTGGCAGAACAAAAGGGTGAAAAGTTAACTGCGATTATCCCTGATGTTAATATCTCCATCGATAATCCCATCGCAGTGGTAGACAAAAATGTGGATAAGCACGGCACGCGTGAAGTTGCCGAAGGTTTTGTCAAATATCTATATACTCCAGAAGCTCAACAGGAGTTTGCAAAATTAGGATTCCGACCGGTGGATGATACTTTGACTCTCAGTAAAGAAGTTGCAGACAAATTTCCTAAGGTGAAAACTCTGGGTACAGTTGCAGACTTCGGCGGTTGGGATGGAATCAATAAGAAATTCTTCGCAGATGGAGCTATTTTTGACCAGATTCAAGCCAAGAAAAAGTAATTAGTTATGGGGAATTGGGCAAAACATTTCTGTTAGCGGATAGCTAAGGTTTAGTCCGTGCTGAGTTAGGAGTTTTGTTTATTTCCTTATCTCCTTGCTTTCTTGTCCTCTTGTCTGCCTACTACTTTGTTAAGTTAGTTTTGAGGGTTTGTAGTAAGCACTTTAGTGCTTAGAAAATAAGGACTAAAGTCCTTACTACGAACTTGCTTACCCATAAATTTAAACTTGACAAACTACTACTGGTCTGTCCCATTAGTTACCAGGGGTGAACTCATTCTTAATTTTTCTTCCTTTGCGCCCTTTGCGGTTCATTCTCTTAACCCTCAAAATTAATGGGACAGACTAGGAATTCCCTACGCTCCTTTTCAGTCAGTGGAAAAATAACAACCATAGCTGACAAAAAAGTTTTTTGATTCTTTGATTTTTGAATTCGGAGCGAAGCCACATGACTCTATCTCCTTCTGGGGAAATTGAACGGAAAACGCCATTCTGGAAAAAATTGGGGCGGGTTCCTTGGACTTGGCGAATCACCATTGCATACCTGACGGTGATGTTATTTATCCCCATAACTGCCATGTTCTTGAAAGCGAGTACCGAACCTCCTGCAAGATTTTGGGCGATCGCCACCAGTGACATCGCATTAGCAACATATAACGTCACTTTTTTTACAGCAATATTTGCAGCCTTACTTAATGGCGTATTTGGAACTTTGATTGCTTGGGTTCTGGTTCGCTACGACTTTCCCTTAAAACGCTTGATTGACGCCACAGTGGATTTACCCTTTGCACTACCAACATCGGTAGCAGGGCTAACCCTGGCAACAGTTTACAGTGATAATGGCTGGATCGGTTCGCTACTAGCACCACTAGGAATTAAGGTATCTTTTACCCGCACGGGAGTAGCAGTAGCAATGATATTTATCTCACTACCTTTTATTGTGAGAACTGTGCAACCTGTGCTTCAAGAAATGGAACATGAAATTGAAGAAGCCTCTTGGTGCTTGGGTGCTTCTCAATGGCAGACTTTCTGGAAAGTGATTTTACCGCCTTTATTTCCGACAATTTTGACTGGTGTTGCCTTGGGTTTCTCCCGTGCAGTTGGGGAATATGGTTCAACTGTGATTATTTCTTCTAATACACCCTTCCAAGATTTAATCGCACCAGTGCTGATTTTCCAACGATTAGAGCAGTATGACTATTCTGGTGCAACAGTAATTGGCATAGTTTTACTATCAATTTCCTTGGTACTGCTATTAGCAATTAATTTCTTACAAGCATGGGCAAGGCGATATGACACTAGATAAACCAAGTTTTCACTCATCTGCATCTGTATCTGATATAACCAAGCCTAAAGAGCAGAACAACTGGGTGCCAATAGTTTTAATTAGTATAGCGATCGCCTATTTAGCCTTAGTTCAATATATCCCAGCAATTAACGTTTTTTTCCAAGCTTTCAGCAAGGGAGTTGGGCCATTTTTGTCCAACCTAACGCGACCAGCCTTTCTCCATGCAGCTTGGTTGACACTGTTATTGGCCGTGATTTCTTTACCTGTAAATACAGTATTTGGTTTATGTGCAGCGTGGGCGATCGCTCGTCATAAATTTCCCGGACGCGCCGTAGTTTTGAGCATTATTGATCTACCCTTTTCCATCTCACCCGTAGTCGCAGGATTAATGATTGTCCTACTTTACGGACGCAATGGGTGGTTTGGCCCTTGGCTCCAAGCACATGATATCAAGATTGTCTTTGCCTTTCCCGGTATGGTGCTGGCTACAGCCTTCGTGAGTATGCCCTTTGTGGCGCGGGAAGTGATTCCCGTTTTAGAGGAATTCGGCAAGGATCAAGAAGAAGCAGCTAGAACTCTAGGTGCAAAAGATTGGCAAATATTTTGGCGCGTTACCTTACCCAGTATTCGTTGGGGTTTACTCTACGGTTTAATTTTGACCAACGCCAGAGCAATGGGTGAATTCGGCGCAGTTTCAGTGGTATCAGGCAACATTGCTGACCAAACCCAGAGCCTACCACTGTTTGTAGAAGATGCTTACAAACAGTATGAAACCGAAGCTGCCTTTTCTGCCGCTGTACTGTTAGCGTTGCTAGCAGTAGTCACCTTAGTGCTGAAAGAGATTTTAGAACGCAAAACCCGCATCAAAGATGTTGAATAGTTAAATTTGGGGCATGGGACATTGGGCATTGAGCATTGGTTATTTCTCCCTCATCTCCTTTATCCCCCTTCGCCCCTCTGCCCCTTCCCCTCTATGGCTAGTGAAAATCATGGCTAGTGACAATACACTCACCAATAAACGGATTAGACTCAGAATTCCTAAAGATTATCACCAGGAACCTGTGATTTCTCGTCTGGTGTCTGATTACGGTCTGACTGTGAATATCACCGCAGCAATTCTGGGAGCCAATGCTGTCGGTGATGGTTGGTTTGACCTGAAATTACAAGGAACAGATGCACAAATTCAAAGTGGACTAACTTATCTCCACGACTTGGAATTAGAAGTCTGGGATGATGCCAAAGCAAGCGATTGGTAAACTAAGCTAAAACACATATTTTCATAGTGGCAGATTCTTTCTCCTCTGCGTCCTCTGCCTCCTCTGCATACACAACGATGGAATATTTTTTTAGTTGGAAATCCTTTTTAAGGCTTCCTCGAAGGGATCTAGATTTAAGGCTTCAGTTGTCATCTAAGTAAGTGAGCGCTAAAAAAGACAACTAAATTAAGACATGTAAATCGCTTAAAAGCCTATATTTGATGGAATTGTGGCGCTTTACATAAGTTTGCGTAGTTTAGTTTAATTGTGCCTAGCTACTTAAATGATGTAAATACCGTCAGTATCCAGCATTTAGAGGTTAGAAGAAGAAAAATTAAATTAATATCGCAAAAAAAGAAGTAAGACTTTAGTTTTTGTCAAGTATCTAAAGATAGTTACATTAGAGAGATTCTTGAATGAAACTATCCAAAGACATATATTTCATCTGTCTGGGTCTGTTTTTCACAAGCCGATGAAAGCTGTTTACAGCCGATAGTCTATGATGGTTGTCAAAAAAACATTTGTTTTTCTTCAAAGAGATAGCTTTCTGAATATTCATCTAAATACAAGCACATACTAAACTTTGGAGACTCAATGTATATCAAAGAATCTACCAATTATTTTGCTGAAATCAAAAATGGTCGAAGGTATCGTGTTTTAGTGGCAGAGAATGAAGAGCTAAATCGGAGAATGCTAGATGTAGCATTATCGGAAGAAGGCTATGAAGTAATCACATCTATGAATGGGCGCTCTACTATAGAATATTTGACTTCACTTCAAACCAACTCAGGAGAATCTGGTTTTGACTTAGTGATTCTAGGCTTAATGTTGCCGGAGCTAAATGGGCAAGAGATTTGCCGTTTAGTACGTAAGGAAGGAATTTTAGTACCGATTTTGATGCTGAGTGCTAAAGATAGTGAAACTGATTGTGTATTAGGTTTAGAAGTAGGAGCAGATGATTACTTAACAAAACCGTTTGGGATGCGGGAGCTAATAGCTCGTTGTCGAGCATTACTACGTCGCCAACGGTTTGCGGTTTCGCCACAAACATCACGATTAGAGTACAAGGATATCAGTTTTAATGCTCAAGAGTGCCGTGTGCTAGTTCGTGGCCAAGAGGTGAATCTATCTCCGAAGGAGTTCCGTCTACTAGAAATGTTTATGAGTTATACACAGCGGGTATGGACGCGACAACAGATACTAGATAAGATTTGGGGAGAAGATTTTGTCGGAGATAGTAAAACAGTAGATGTTCACATCCGATGGTTGCGTGAAAAGTTAGAACTAGACCCAAGCTGTCCAGAATATATTGTGACAGTAAGAGGTTTTGGTTATCGATTTGGCTAAAAAGATTAGCAATAAATTGTACTAAAGATCGTCTGGAGGATTAGTACTAAAATTCTTCATGGTCAAGTAATTTTCTTTCTCAAAAAGTAATCTTTACCTTGGTAAAAACTTGAGATTGAGAAAAGAATAAGCTGATGCGCGTCTAAAGTATATAAACACTCTTAATGGTTGTTGACTGTTGACAATTAATGGTTAACAGTCATCAGTCATCAGGTAAATGTACAAATTAAATGCGTAACAGCTTATACTTGTGGATCGGAATGATATTGAAGAATTACTGCTAAGAATAAAGTTCTGGACTAATCCCCAGAAATTCATTAGCAACAAGCGATACCAAAATATTTTCGTGGTCTGAAGTTATTTGAATTAGCCAGCGCTTGTTAGATTGGTTTTGTTTTGGTGTTTCCCAACCACAAACTACTCCAACTTTTCCAACTACGTAGGCAGGATGTAAAATCAAAACTTTATCTCCAGCTTGGATATGCTCTGAAGTATGAAACATGGTTAATTTAATTTTGCTCAAGTTATTTATAAGATTGCCAATAGCGGCGGTAGTTAATACATAATTATGTCATTGCCGTCATTGCTGCCATTGCCAAATAATTGCTTATCTTGATTACCGCCAATAATGGTATCACTGAGGAATGGCACAAAGACCCGTGTGAACCCTTGGCAGGGTGTACTGTTTAAGAAAATTGAATTTTAGTGCGTCGAACAGAACAACATCTTTTTTATTCTCCACACGTAAGACCCAACACCTCAAAGCCAGGAATATTAAGGATTTACGCTTTTTTTAGTGCCATTAGTGTCACTGAGTTTTGTATTTTTGACATCAAATTTCCTCAGAAATAATAGGTAAACTCAAAAACTTAAGGATTTTCCGAAACGAGGCATAATTAAGTTTTCAGTCAATCAAGCAAAAATTATGCCAAACTTAAGAGCAAATTAGGCAAGTAAGTTTCGTGATTAGGCATTTCCAAATCCAACTTTCTCACCCCATCCATTCTACCCAATCGCGTAGAGATGCAAGCAGTTGAGCGAATGGTAGCTAAGTCCTAACTCAGTTTTTGTTTCCACTGATAATCGCAAAAATAAACAGGGAACACTGAAAGTAGGTATTTCATTTTCCCTGTACTCTATGACAACACATGATTACAAAACGTCAAACCTTCAAGACGTGGAAGAGTGTCACAAACAGCTACAGCTATCGGTTCAGTACCAAAAAATATTGGCGAGAATTCTAGCGAAAATTCGGGCATCTGTAAACTTAGAATCTCTGTGTTCGACTTCTTCTCAAGATATTTGTCGGCAATTGAAGATTGAGCGAGTTGCAATTTACCGCTTTAACGCTGATTGGAGTGGTAGTTTTATCAATCGTTTTGGCTTTGCAGAACCACGCTGGGATACACTCAACGCTTTTGGACAGGACTTGGTGTGGGAAGATTCCCATTTGCAAGAAACTCAGGGAGGGCGATATCGGAAAAATGAGCCATTTGGTGTGGCTGACATTTACGATGCCGGACACGCTCGTTGTCATATTGAGGTATTAGAACAGTTTCAAATTCGGGCTTATGCGATCGCCCCGATCTTCATTGGTGCTAAACTCTGGGGAATGCTTGCAGGCTATCAACACTCAGAGCCTCGGCAATGGTATCCTCACGAAATCGAATTCTTAGCCCAAGCTGCCAGCCATCTCGGCGTGGCTATGCAACAGGCAGAAATTTTAGAACAAAGCAAACAACGCACAGCAGAATTGCAAGATGCAATTGCGCGACAACGTGCGTTAACGGAAGTGGTGGGAAATATTCGCTCTTCTGTAAACACCGAAATTATTCTCGACACCGCCTGTCAGGAACTCTGCAAACTACTGAAGCTCGAACGTGCAGCGGTTTATCGTTTTAATGAAGACTGGAGCGGCGAATTTGTCAGCCAATTCGGCATGGTAGAGCCACAGTGGGATAGAATTCATCCATTTGGCAAAAATCTCGTTTGGGAAGATACCCACCTTCAAGAAACCAAAGGCGGACGCTACCGCCATAATGAAAGTTTGGCTGTCAATGACATTCATCAAGTCGGTCACTCGCGCTGCCACATTGACATTCTAGAGCAATTCAAGATTCGAGCGTATGCGATCGCTCCCATTTTCATCGGTCCAAAACTCTGGGGACTGATAGCCGCATATCAACACTCAGGAGTCCGCCAATGGGCAAATTATGAAGTTGAGTTTCTCGGACAGGTGGGCGCACAATTGGGAGTTGCCATTCAGCAGGCCGAGAATTTAGGTCATTCTAAACAACAGGCATTTGCTTTACAAGGTGCCATTGCCAGACAACGGGCACTAACTGAAGTAGTGGGGAAAATTCGCTCCTCTCTAAATATTGATTTAATCCTCAATACCACTTGCCAAGAAGTCTGTAAACTATTGCGAGTTGAGCGGGTGGGCGTTTATCGCTTCAATGAAGACTGGAGTGGCGAATTTGTCAGTCAATTCGGCATGGTTGAGTCACAGTGGAATAGCATCAATCCATTTGGCAAAAATCTCGTTTGGGAAGATACCCACCTGCAAGAAACCAAAGGTGGACGCTACCGCAACAACGAAAATTCTGCTGTAGACGACATCTATAAAGCTGGACACTCACGCTGTCACCTGGATATTTTGGAGCAGTTTAAGATTCGCGCCTATGCGTTAACGCCAATTTTTGTCGGACGACAACTGTGGGGACTGCTGGCTGCCTATCAACATTCTGCACCGCGTCAATGGGATAGTGTGGAAGTGGAATTTTTGGGACAAGTTGCTAGCCAACTAGGAGTGGCGATGCAAAGTTCTCAAATGATGACTCAAATCCAAACTCGTGCTGATGAACTGCACCAATCCGCAGAACAGCGCCGGATTTTATTTGATTTGGTCGTCCAAATTCGGGAATCATTGGATTTGGAGACGATCTTTAAAACCACAGTACATGAAATGCGGCGATCGCTCAAAGTAGATCGAGTCGGCATCTTCCGCTTTGATCCTGATGTCAGTTTTTGCAGTGGTGAATTTATCGCTGAAGATGTACTACCCAAGTTCGGTTCTGCCCTAACCGTCAAAGTACAAGACTATTGCTTCGGTGACCAATATGCACCGCAATATCGCCAAGGGCAAGTCCAAGTAATTTCTGATGTCAACAGCATTGGCTCCAAAGTACCTCATCTTGATGTGATTGAGCGATTCCAAGTCAAAGCACAAATTGTCGTGCCGCTGATGGAAGGTGACAATTTGTGGGGATTATTGTGCATTCACCAATGCACCCATCCACGCCATTGGGAAGAAGCTGAATTGGAATTTGTCACCCAGGTAGCAGCTCAACTCAGTGTAGCCCTACGTCAAGCCAACTTGTTCCAACAATCCAGTTTGCTCGGTCAAACCCGTGAAGAAGCCAATCAACTCGCCCAGGCACTCAATGAGCTACGTACTGCCCAAATGCAAATGATCCACGCTGAAAAAATGGCGAGTTTGGGGCAATTGGTGGCGGGGGTTGCTCACGAAATTAATAATCCGATTAATTTCATCCACGGCAACTTAGAACACGCTCACCAATACACCCAAGATTTGCTTCGCTGTGTGCAACTTTATCAGCATTATCATCCCAATGCCGAACCAGAGCTACAAGAGTTTTTCAAGAAAGCCGAAATAGAATTTTTATTTGACGACTTACCTAAATTATTTCAGTCTATGCAAGTTGGCACCGATCGCATTCGGGAAATTGTTACTTCTTTGCGGAACTTCTCGCGTTTAGATGAAGCTGACTTCAAGCCAGCAAATATTCACGAAGGCATCGACAGTACATTAATGATTTTGCAAAACCGCTTAAAGCCCTCAGCCGATAACCCCGCCATTCATGTAATTAAAGACTATGATGCCTTACCTCTAATAGAATGTTATCCCGGTCAGTTGAATCAGGTATTTATGAATTTGCTCTCCAATGCCATTGATGCCTTAGAAGAGCGAAATGCCCAATCTACTCCCGAAGCAATGGCAGCAAACCCCTCCGTCATCCGAATTTCTACCTCGCTGCTCAATAAAGAGTGGATTGCCATTCGCATTGCAGACAACGGACTTGGCATTGATGAAAAATTGCTCTCTCGATTGTTCGATCCATTTTTTACCACTAAAGTTGTTGGTAAAGGTACAGGACTAGGGCTTTCTATCAGCTACCAAATTGTCACAGATAAACACAAGGGCAAGATCTACTGCCAATCTGAACCTTACAAAGGTACAGAGTTTGTGGTTGAGTTGCCAATTCGTCAGATGACAACTTGTTAAGCTGATCCCACCCCTAAAAGGGATGAGATTTCAGGTTGACTGTTGACTGTTGACTGTTGACGGGTTTTCAGTCATCAGTACTAAAGCAAGTGATTAAGCTGATATGCGTCTAAATTATATAAACACTTTTTATAATCGTTGACGGTTGACGGTTGACGGTTGAGAGTTATCCGTCATCAGTCAACGGTCAACCGTCATCAGGTAAATGTAGAAGTTAAATGCGTAACAGCTTAGTAAGGTTTGTAGCAACTGTGGAGGCGCACAACTAGCTGCACGCCCTCACAAATCCTTTCCATAATGAACCAACTAAGTAAGTCTTCGGGAATAAATCAAATTATGTTACGAAACGTAAACAGGCTTAAAACCCTTACCAATGACCAAGGACAGCCCTTGCCAGTTAGCTTTAATTAGGGGTTGCTGAAAAAGAAAGAGAAGCTCACAGGATATAGATTATCTGACCAAAGAAGTATATTCAGGTGCAAGACTTGAGGGTAAAATAGCCCAAAATCCTTGCATAACCGCGACCAGCAGTACACAAGTGTGCTGTTTGTAACCATGTACCGAAAACAGGGGCAAAATCCAATCTCACCAGAGAACTTTGAATTTCCGTTTTCAGGCAAGTTGTCATCAGATAATCGTTGGATTATTCTGGCGAATTTAATACCCTGGGCAGAATTTGAAGAGGAATATTCATCCGGGTTCTCTGTAGAGATGGGAGCGCCAGCAAAGTCATTTCGGATGGCATTAGGGGCATTAATAATCAAAGAAAAACTAGGAATAAGTGATAGAGAGACAGTAGAACAAATCAAGGAAAACCCTTATCTACAGTACTTCATAGGGATGTCATCCTATATTAATGAAGCTCCATTTAATGCATCGATGCTAGTCCATTTTCGTGAAAGAATTAGTGCAGAATTAGTAAACAAAGTAAATCAAGAAACTGTTAAGAGGATACTAGAGACAACATCTTCGACTTTAGCAACTGAATCAATTGAATCAACTGAATCAACTCAAAAAAAAAAAGAAGAATTAGAAAAAGAAGATAACACGCCAAAAAATCGGGGAGAATTAATATTAGATGCGACTTGTGCGCCAGCAGACATCAGCTATCCAACAGATTTCGAGCTATTGAACCAAGCAAGAAAACAGACAGAACAAATAATAGACCTTCTTTATGAACAGATAAAAGGTACATTAGAGAAAAAACCAAGGACTTATCGGGAAATAGCAAGAATTGACTACTTAGAAGTCGCTAAAAAGCGTCGTGTATCCCAAAAAGATAGGAAAAAAGCGATTAAAAAGCAGCTTCAATATATCAAAAGAAACTTATCTCATATTGACCAGCTAATCAGAACAGGAGCAACTCTAGAAAAACTAAGTACTAGACAATATAAAATGTTGCTTGTAGTTGTAGAAGTTTATCGTCAACAACTATGGTTGTATGAAAATAAAAAACAGAGTATTGATGACCGAATCGTTAGTTTAAGCCAACCACATATCCGTCCAATTGTCCGTGGAAAAGCTGGGAAAGCCGTGGAATTTGGGGCAAAATTATCAGCTAGTTATTTTGATGGATATGTATTTTTAGACCATATTAGTTGGGATAATTTTAATGAATCAGGAGACTTAAAAGCACAAGTAGAAGCATATAAAAATTATACTGGCTATTATCCAGAATCGGTTCATGTAGATAAAATTTATCGCACAAGAGAGAATAGAGCTTGGTGCAAAGAAAGAGGTATTATCATCAGTGGCCCTCCTTTGGGAAGACCACCTGCTAATCTTAGTAAAGAAAAAAAGAAACAAGATTTAGAATCTGAGAAAATTCGTAATTGTATTGAAGGAAAATTTGGGCAAGCTAAAAGAAGGTTTAGCCTCAATCGAGTGATGGCGAAACTTTCCCATACTTCTGAAACTGCAATTGCTATTACTTTTTTAGTGATGAATCTTTCTACTCACCTGTCGCGCGTGTTTTATGCTTTTTTATGTCTATTTTTGAAAACTGCACCTTTTTTGCAGTTTCCTATAACTGAAAGTTATTATTTTCTGAATTAGAGACAACAAAAGCTTATCTTTCATTTTGCTTGAATAACTAGTCAACCCAAAAGAATTGCTTTTTCATACTTTTTCAGCAACCCCTAATTACGCCGACCTACTTACGCTTGAATGATGAAGTCTGTAGCTGTGAGAGTGGGCGCACCGCTAAGAGTAGCAAATAGACCACCACTACCAAAACCAGCGGCACTACCATTTTGGTTGTAGAACAACTGCCCATTCACAGCGTCGTAGACAATTTTCGCTGTGCTGGCTCCGCCTAAAGTAGTGACTTTAAAATCACTGGCTTTACTGAAACCTGTTCCGGGAGTAGAAGCGATCGCCTTAAAGGTAGTTTTATCTAGGATAATCTTGTCACCTTGGGAGTGTTTGAAATCAGCGATCGTATCTTGACCAACAGCAGAACTGGCAAAGACAGCATTGGTATTGTAAAGGAATCTGTCAGCACCCGCACCACCAACCAGAGTATCATTGCCTGCACCACCAATGAGAGTATCATTACCAGTTCCACCCCGGAGTAAATCATTGCCACTCTTGCCGTTGATTTTGTCATTACCCCCCTGACCATTGACCACATCAGCAGAGTTGTCTAAACCTGTAATGTTGTTATTGAGGTCATTGAGGAAAGTTACCGTGTTCTTGATGCCTATGGTCGTATCAGTAGAGTTGGCATCAAGGACATTAAAACTGTCGATGATACTAGTTTGCCCATTAAATAGGATATTACCAACGGCCGGTCTTGCTCCAGAAGCTTTCAGATTATCTAACTTTTCTAACTGAAAGTTTTTCAAAGTGACTTTGGTGTTAGACACATTTTCAAAGGTCACTTCTAAGTTGCTGCCATTTTGAGTTAACAGCAGATTTTGAGCAGTCAAACCAGCCCCAATAAATTGCAGTGTGTCAACATTGGCAATTACCGCCTGTGATGGGTTTGTGCCTTTACCTACACCACCAAAATCGGTAATAGTGTCATTGCCATCGCCTCGGCGGATAATAAATCTATCTTGTCCGCCATTGCCTGTGAGGATATCATTACCAGCTTTGCCATCGATGATGTTGTTGCCAATTGTGCCTGCAAGAGTATCTGCACCAGAAGTTCCTGTGGGGTTAGAACTGATGCCGATATTCTTCCCGCCAAACAGCACGTAGCTTTGCCCAGATTGGGAACCGTTAGGACTGGCTGAAAATGCCCCGATAATCAGGTCATCGAAGCCGTCGTTGTTGACATCTCCAGCACGACTGACAGAGTTACCTGAACTGTCAAATGGCACAATACCGTTGATGCTAACCCTGTTGTGTCACTTTAGGCAGAGGAAAAATAGAATTCAGGGTGAGCCAGGAAGGTGAAAATTGGATAAGTTAGCCTATAAACAATGGATTGAAGTTGAGAAAAACCCAAAGAAAGCTGAGGAATGGGAAAAACTGTTAACCAGGGATATATGAGGTTAAATAAAACGAAAGGTTGAATAACTAAACGCAGATTGTTGAGAATATTCTTCCAACCTTTACCATTATCCCACCAGGGGTGAGAAGCGAATGCTGATTGAGAATCTGGAGGAGAAGGACGCAGAGATTCTGAATGAAGACTAACCATAAGGTAGGCACTACAAACAATCTCCCACCAGCGTTCAATATCTTCATAGCGAGTAAAACGATAATCAGCCCAACCTAATTCATTCTTACTTTGTTTTAAACCATATTCTACCCATGTTCTTAACCCATAAAAATTCCCAACCTCTCTAGGTGTGATGTCGGGATATTTGCTCATCACATACCAGGTAGAGTTTCCAGGTAAGTTATCCGTGTCTGTAGTAATTTGCCAATACTTATGTTCTCCACGTTTGCCGTGAATTATTTCTCGAATAAACCGATTCTCACTGCTTAAGTCAGAGAACACCCTTTTAAACCTTTGCCACTTTAAGTATTGAGTGTACTGCCCTTTAAGTAAGTCTACAGAATGGTTTGAGCGAATCGCCACTAAATAATTTAAATCAAGTTCATCTAGCACTGATATGAAATTCGTCCCACTCTCTCCATATAAACTATCAGCCAGTACCAAGTTGAATTTGAACCCCATTAACTGTAGCTTTCTGATTAGCATTGCCCCAATTTGAGGCTTAGTCAGATATTTATCTCCTGGCTTTAATTTTTCTCTTGGCTTGTATACTTCAAACAGTAGTGGAAAAGTCATCCCACAGAACACACCATACGCGGTGACTGCCACAACTCCATTCTCTACTTTTCCTAGATTGCCTATATACTGCCGTTTCACATAGTCTGTAGTGTTACCTTTCTTTTTATCTCCTGTTTCATCAATAATTAAAATGATTGGTCTACCTTTTAATACCTCTAAAATTAATTTCAATCGCAAAGCTCTTAACTGTTCTACTGACCATGATGATGTAGTTAAGAAATGGTGTAGTCCTTGATAGTTATCTAGTCCAACAATTTTCGCTATTTCAGGTAGACTTTTCCGTTTTAAATCAGAAATACATCCTATATGTAGATATTTGAAAGCTTCAAAATTCCTAACATCTGAAAACAGGTTTTTATACCACAAGCAATATTCATCCACAAACTTCACGGTTTTAATGGGTGAACGAGGCTCTACCATGCTCTGTGTCTTCGTTCTAGGTTTTGTACATTATTATACTACCGCGATAGTGACACAAGAGGGCTAAAGCCGTTAGTGCCGTTGAGATCCGAGAGGTTGATGCTAGGACTAAAGCCTGTGCCCTTGCCAAACATCACGTAGCTCTGCCCTGAGCTGATACCGTTGGGGTCGGCACTGGGGACCCCGATAATCAGGTCGTCGAAGCCGTCACCATTGACATCTCCAGCACCGCTGACAGAGAAATTTGTCAAGTCATCCGCTTCGATGCCGTTGATGGTGAAGCCGTTAGTACCGTTGAGGTCTGAGAGGTTAAGGCTGGCACTAAAGCCTGTGCTTTTGCCAAATACCACGTAGCTTTGCCCAGAAGCCGAGACTGTACCACCATTGTTAGTCTGAAAATTTATTGCCCCAATAATCAGGTCGTCGATACCGTCACCGTTAACATCTCCGGCACTGCTAACAGGGGAGCCTGAGAAGTCACCCGCTTCAATGCCGTCGATCGCAAAGCCGTTAGCACCGTTGAGGGTAGAGAGGTTAAGGCTGGCACTAAAGCCTGTGGTTTTGCCAAATACCACGTAGCTCTGCCCAGAAGAGCCGTCAGGAGCATTGGTCGCCCCGATAATCAGGTCGTCGATACCGTCACCGTTGATATCTCCGGCATCGCTGACAGAGCCGCCCGATAGGTCACCCAGTTGGATGCCGTTGATAACAAAGCCGTTAGTGCCGTTAAGGGTAGAGAGGTTAAGGCTGGGGCTAAACCCTGTGCTTTTGCCAAACACTACATAGCTCTGCCCAGAAAAGTCATTGGCACCAATTGCCCCAATAATCACATCGTCGAAGCCATCGTTGTTGATATCTCCAGCACTGCTGACAGACAAGCCTGATAAGTCACCTCCCGCGATACCATTGATGGCGAAGCCGTTAGTACCATTGAGGCTGGAGAGGTTAAGGCTGGAACTAAAACCTATGCTTTTGCCGAATACCACGTAGCTTTGGCCTGATTGGGAACCGTTGGGGTCGGCGCTGCTGGCTCCGATAATTAGATCGTCGAAGCCATCACCGTTAACATCTCCAGCACCACTCGAGAAGCCAGAACTGTCATCTGCCGCAATGCCGTTGATAGCGAAGCCGTTAGTGCCGTTGAGGGTAGACAGGTCGAAGCTAGAGCTAAAGCCTGTGCTGCTGCCAAATACCACGTAGCTTTGCCCAGAAGATTGGCCGTTGGGGTCGGCACCGGGCGCCCCAATAATTAGGTCGTCGAACCCGTCGCCGTTGACATCCCCAGCATTGTTGACAGAGGAGCCAGAACGATCCGCTACAGTAATTCCATTAACAGTAAAGCCATTACTGCCATTGAGATCTGAAAGATTAAATGTTGAATTAGCCA
Source organism: Nostoc sp. C117 (assembly GCF_043099735.1). Lineage (NCBI taxonomy): Bacteria > Bacillati > Cyanobacteriota > Cyanophyceae > Nostocales > Nostocaceae > Nostoc > Nostoc sp. C117. The sequence continues at coordinate 3,237,565 of NZ_CP170991.1, read as the reverse complement.
TGATTTTCTCCTGTGTTTGTTGTTATTCAGGGAGTGGCTCATATTTGGTATCAGGCAACTCTTAGTCTCGATCGCACGAGACTTTGCCTGCAAGACCAGAGTTTCAAAACCAGACCACAGATATAGTAAATTGTCAATATATTTCGGGTCAAATTACTTTACATAAATTGAGCATATTTTACGTGAATTTACCCATTGTTTTTTTGTGGACTTTATGAGAATCTCCTTTACATAACAGTAAATACATTAAAACGATAGATTTACCGTAGTTTAATAAGAGCCGAAAAGATGAAAATCTCTCTAAGGCTGACATCTAAGCAGGCACAGTTAACTAAGGGTGTAGCATCAGTCAGATTTTCTAGGGAATTTAAGGATTACGTAGGCGCAGCCCACCGTAGGTATCGCTATTGGGAATTAATCTGATGTCTCAGAGTAAATCTGCAAAACCCGCTTCAGTCCAGAGTCGAATTCTCGTGCCTCAGAGGTATCATAGACAACCTGTAATTTCCCGGCTGGTATCTCGTTATGGTTTAACCGTCAATATCAAAGCTGCATCCTTGACATCCGACAGCGACAGCGATGGCTGGTTTGATTTAGAACTTTCGGGAAATCCCCAAAAACTGACAAATAGCCTATCTTACTTGCAAGGATTGGGAGTGAATTTAGTGGAATTGGCGATCGCTAACCACATTCAACCCAGCCAAAACTCTTTAGCTTTCCCACAATCAGCTAGCAAACTCAGTCATCGAGACTCTACATCGTTGACAGATCAATGGCAAGAACAATTTCAGCAATGGATTTCTCTTGGTCAAACTAATCGATTGCGCTTGCAACTGTGCGTCTTAAAATCTTATTATGAGGAACCAATAATTTCCAAGTTAGTTTCTCGTTATGGACTAACAGTCAATATCACCAGTGCCAGACTTCAACCCGATACCCAAGATGATGGCTGGTTTGATTTGGATTTATGGGGTACAACAAAGCAACTTTACTCTAGCCTCAGTTATTTAGAAAAACTAGGGCTACCAATTTGGTTGGATTTTTCTAGCGTTTATGGCGATCGCTAGGGAATATTTCAGGAGTCAGAATTCTGAATCCTGAAATAATCTAAATTTCGTAGTACCAAATTTCCTCTTCTCGCACCACGATTCGATGCAAGGAAAGACGATCGATCAAACCCTCTTGCTCAAACTGTCCAAGAACACGAGTGATGGTTACACGAGTTGAACCCAGCATTTCCGCCAAGTCTTCATGAGTCAGACGCATATCTATTAAACGCCCTTTCTCCACTTCCGAACCAAACTTTTTAGATAACCATGCCAAGAGCTTAATGAGCATGGTATCAACTTTTTTATGGCTACGAATCACCATCAATTCTTGAGCCTGTTGGATATGGCTAAGTAGAGTTTCTGTTAGTTGAGTCCACTCCTCTAAAGGTAGGACTGTCGCCCCTACTTTAGTTAAGCATTCCATCTGATAAGGTTCTAATTTTGACAAAGCTTTACCAACGATATCTCCAGGACCCCACAATCCCAGAGCGACAGTTGTACCATCTTCCAGGTAAGTAAAAGTTCTGACAAAACCCGTTTCAATTTTCCAAAGACCATTCGGATACTCTGGTAGAAATGAGCGACGTGCAAAAACTTGCTTAGTATTATTACTTGGTAGATTGGTCAAATTTGCGTATAAAGAAACCATAACCTATAGTACTGCTTTTGGATACACTAACCGTAGTATATATATACCAGGTTATAAAAGCCTATGGATATTGAAATTAATAAAAAGAGGGGACAAGGAGACATGGGAGACATGGGAGACAAGGGAGACATGGGAGACAAGGGAGACAAGGAGACAAGGAGACAAGGAGACAAGGAGACAAGGAGACAAGGGAGACAAGGGAGACAATGGAACAACGAGATAAACAAAACTCTTAACTCTTAACTCAGCACTCCTAACGCCCCACCCCCATGCCCAATGCCTAAATTCCGGCACCATCAAGAAAATCTTCAATCATTCCATCAGAATTATTGCACTTAGAGTTGTCGGCTGGTTTGTCGCCAAGCTCAGTTGGGAACAAACTTGATTCATCTTGTAACTGCTCTAAATGTTTTTCTAGAGCTTTGACTCGTTCAAATAAAGCGCGGATGACTTCAGCTTCCACGTCCCGCACTTTATCATGATCCAAAACATTGGTAGATAAGTTGTTCTGACGAGTCACACGCCCTGGAATCCCGACTACAGTTGTGTTGCTGGGTACATCTCGCAACACTACTGAACCGGCTCCAATGCGGACGCGATCGCCAATTTGAATATTTCCTAATACCTTGGCACCGGCTCCCACAACTACATGGCTGCCTAAAGTTGGATGGCGCTTACCGATTTCTTTGCCAGTACCACCAAGGGTAACACCTTGATAAATCAGGGCATAGTCACCGACAATCGCTGTCTCCCCAATCACTACTCCCATACCGTGGTCAATAAACACTCCCTCGCCAATTAATGCCCCAGGATGGATTTCAATTCCAGTTAAAAACCTACTAATATGAGAGATCAAGCGAGGTATAAAGGGGATACCCAATTTATGCAGCCAGTGCGCCAACCGATGAAAAATTAACGCTTGGAATCCAGGGTAACAAAACAATACTTCCAGCCAGTTACGGGCTGCTGGGTCACGCTCAAAAATAGTTCGCAAATCATTTACTAGCATACTCGGTTCACATTATTAGTAGGTGAGGCTCCCAAACCAGCTATGCAGATAATTTCTGCAAACAATGACTTATTGTTGGGAATTATGTAGGATAATCTACGGTAAGTCGATAGGTTTATAGACTTTATTGTTAGTAAATGGGATGCTATCACATCCAATACGTGGAAAAAATTAATTTCGCATAAACTGCGATAAATCTTTCAATTCACCGTAGTATGTTGAGTACAGTCTTGAATAGCCAAAACTACGCTCTCCTGGATCTGTCTTCCAAAGTGGAATACGCGCTGCTGGCACTTTTAGAACTGGCAAGCCACCACGGGAAAAAAGTTCCCTTGACCATGAGTGAGATCGTCACGAAGCAACCCATACCTGAGCGCTATCTGGAACAGATTTTGACTAACCTCCGGCGTGCTGGTGTCGTGCAAAGTCAGCGCGGCTCTAAAGGAGGTTTCGTTTTAGTTCGTGAACCTTGGCAGATAACCCTGCTGGAAATTGTCACTTTGGTCGAAGGTGAGCGGAAAGAGAAAGAGAGTTCTGAGCCTCCCACTCTAGAAAGAACTCTGGTTTATGAAATCTGGGAGCAAGCCAATGCTGCTGCAATTGAAGTTTTGGGTCGCTATACACTTCAAGACTTGTGCCAGGAAAGGGAAACTCGCGCACAGCAAAGTCCGATGTATTACATTTAGTCACGGAGGGGTACTTATATGCGGATAGCAAAAGATATTACAGAGTTAATCGGACGGACTCCTTTAGTTCAGTTAAACAAGATTCCCCAAGCTTCGGGAGCAGTTGCTCAAATTGTGGTGAAGCTAGAAAGCATGAATCCAGCGTCTTCAGTGAAAGACCGGATTGGGGCAAGTATGGTGGAAGCGGCAGAAAAATCAGGCTTGATTCACCCTGGAAAAACGATTTTAGTAGAGCCAACCTCTGGGAATACAGGAATTGCGTTGGCGATGGTAGCAGCCGCAAAAGGTTACCATCTTATTCTAACGATGCCTGACACAATGAGCCACGAAAGACGATCTATGCTCAAAGCTTATGGCGCTCAACTAGAGTTAACTCCAGGTGTGGAAGGGATGCGAGGGGCGATCGCCCATGCAGAGGAACTTGTCGCTCAAACGCCCAATGCTTATATGTTGCAGCAATTTCGCAACCCTGCTAACCCCGAAGTTCACGCCCGAACCACCGCCGAAGAAATTTGGGATGATACCGATGGACAAGTGGATATTCTCATCGCTGGAGTGGGTACTGGCGGGACGATTACGGGAGTATCACAAGTCATCAAGGAGCGCAAGCCGAGTTTTCAAGCGATCGCCGTTGAACCAAGCAGCAGCCCAGTATTAACAGGTGGGAAATCGGGACCTCACAAAATTCAAGGTATCGGCGCGGGATTTATCCCAGCAATATATCGTTCAGAGCTGGTAGATGAAGTAATTCAGGTAGCAGACGATCAGGCGATCGCCTACAGCCGACGCCTAGCAAAAGAAGAAGGATTGTTATCTGGCATTTCTACTGGCGCTGCTTTGTATGCGGCTATTCAAGTCGCACAACGTCCAGAAAATGCAGGTCGGCTCATCGTTATGATACAGCCTAGCTTCGGTGAACGTTACCTCAGTACCTCACTGTTTAAAGATCCAGAGGAAAATGAGTGGTTGAGTAAAGTTTAATTCCGTAAAGCAATTTGAGATTTTGGATTTGAGATTTGAGATTCTCCTGGCAGATGAATCATCTTTCTAAAAATCAGTTATTTAGATTTTGAATTTAAGATTGATTTTGAATTTGAGATTTTATCCTAATCCAAAATATCCAAAGTCTAAGCTAAGACTTACTTACCTTAGACTTTTCACAAAATTTAATACCAATTTTAAAAAGGATTGTGACTAATTCAGAAAAAATACAGGTTTTAAATCTGTTTTCAGTGCAGATATTAAAAAATCTTCTATATTTTTACAAATTTCAGAACATTTACTACGAAGGTTATTTCTATTAATAAAATCTGTGTCATCTAAGAGAGTATACATAATAATTAATACATCATTTTGAACACTGCAACCTGTGATTTTTGCAATCGTAGTTAATCTTCTTTTTGAATCTCTTCTATTTAATTGTAAATTGATAAGAGAACCTGTTAATTTTAATGTAACAGGTATATAACTAAAATTAAACTGGTGAGAACTTTTCTGATTAACAAAATATTGTAGAGGATCATTATGTATTTCAAGTTTTGGCTTTTTTGGGATACTATTCTTATGGGCGGAATATAAGGTATATGACCAATTAGTATTAATAAGAATTTCTTTAAGGGGGTAAAAAATATCATTTGGTTTACTATTATTAAGCCAATAATCCCAGTTCCAAGCTACAGTGTTGCAATACTTATAAATGCTGTAATTAATCAGTGTTTCTAGTATAAATTTACTAGAATCAATAGATAAGTAATCTATTGCCTCAGCCGTAATTATTTTTTTCCAGATGGAGTCCTTGCTATCTTCACGCTCTTCGATAGAAGAACATTCTTCAATTAAATTATTTTTGTTGTTATAAAAATAATTGCAGGAATTTCTTATGAAAAGATTTAAAAAATCTGACGATACTCTATCTTGAACCATCTGGATATTATTATCAAAATTTATATCTGTACTTTTAATCATATTTAAAAAGTATTCTTGAAATAATGCTCTTCTTTGACTTTTGCCTTCTGATGTTAAGCTACTCCATTTATTGGCATGACCTGCTATTCTTAACGAACATTTTTGTTCACTAGGAGTAACAGCAGGATAATGAGCAAAATGTCTTCTTTTTTCATAGCCATCTCTCAAGAAAACTTCTCCCTTACATTCTATGCAGCACAATCCTTTAAATGTGTACGAATAATAATTTAAATATCTTTCATCAGCACAGACTATTCTTACTTTATTTGTATGAATATCAATTTCATACATTGCTTTTACACAGTACATAATTAATATTAAAATTGAACTGTAAATACTCAAAATTTGAGATTAATATTTATTGAATATTTACCTTTATCTTTCCCATTTTCCATGAGAAAAATTCACAAAAAAATAAAAGTATAAGCAGTTAGAGTTAGGGTGTTCGTGCTCATTACTTAGCGGGATTTAGACAAAAAAGCTTCTAATCTATATACAGGGAGACTTTGACATCATTTTGCTCGCTTTGTCAATATATCTGGGTTTGAGGTATTTTTGAGCATTTGGTGTATTTCCTTTACCTGTATGAATTTGAGGCTTATTTCTGCCTCGAAAATGTTTAAGTCCCAAAAATCTAAACTATTACATAGCTTTTTCACCCAGTTCAATTTTCCTCAACTTCATCGGTACTTTCATTATTTTTTACCAAAATCATTAAACAAAAACAACTTGCAGCTAGCTTTATTAAGCTCAAAGCTTCACTCTTTAACACAATAAAGGCGCCTAATCCTATAAGTACAAAAGGCACTATATTATTGCCATAGCGACTTAATACATCAGCTATGACTCTGTTGTTAGTTAATTTGTATGCTGCGTAGCACCAAACTGCTAACAAGATAAAAAATATTCCTATAGTTAGCAGAAAATCATCAAAATTAGTGCTGGCAAATAAGGGCACGTAGACACTAATATTATCGCTACCGTTGGCAACTGTAACGGCTGCAACGCTGTAAGTTTGAGGAGATAGTAAATTAGTAATTATTGATCCTTCAGATTGTTCTGTTTCTTGTGAAACTTCGTCTAATGAATCTTCTTCTCGATTCACTAAACTGCTGATACCAATGGCAATTGGCAACAAACCAAGTAATCCAATCCAGCTTTTTGATAAAACTAACCCACCGAATAAACCAGGAAGACTCAGGATTAGCAAAACTGTAAAACCTAAAAACTGGCCTGCAACTATATGCCGGGAGCGAAAAGTAGGATTTATTTGAGAAAAAAACAACAACAGAAGAACAATATCATCAATGTTAGTGGCAATAAATGCAATTGCCCCTGTACTAATTGAAGTAACATAGTTGTGCCAGGACATTAATTTGGTATTCTAGGAAATCGTGTGTTATGACCATTCAGCATGAGTAAGCTTGCAACAGCTTTGACAGAAGGAATAATTGCCTTCACAGCCACCAATATTGATGACATCATTATTCTGTTAATATTTTTCTCACAGATAGATGTTAATTTTCGGCGGCGGCATATCTTACTCGGTCAGTATCTCGGTTTTACAGCTATTATCATCGCTAGCTTACCAGGATTTTTTGGTGGTTTGGTTATAAATCGACAATGGATAGGATTGTTGGGACTGCTACCAGTAGCAATTGGTATTCAGCAATTAATATTTAGAAAAGAAGAAGCTACAACAGTTCAGACAGTAAGCAGTGATTTTGAGCAATCTACACCTACTAACCCTGTATTGTCTTTTATTTTGAGTATTTTGCACCCGCAAACTTATAAAGTGGCAGCAGTAACGATCGCCAATGGTGGTGACAATATTAGTATATATATCCCCTTATTCGCTGGTCATGACCTTAGTAGCCTGGGAGTAATTCTGGGTATATTTTTTGTTATGGTAGGAGTCTGGTGTGCGATCGCTTATTTATTAAGCCGTCAACCTACCATTGCAAATATTTTAAGTCGCTACGGTAACGCCATAGTACCTTTTGTATTAATTGGCTTGGGTCTCTTTATTATCTATGAACGAGGTACATTCAGACTATTACCGTGGCTGAGAGGCTAATCAATTTTGGATTTTGGATTTTGGATTAAACCATCAAAATCCCCATCTAAGATCTAAAATTGATTACACTTGATGGACTAATTTCCAACTTACCATCATCAAGATTGCGTAAATAATAAACCGTAGTGGTCTTTGTGGAGCTACTTGGCAGACTTTAGCACCTAATAAAACTCCTGGAACAGAGCCTAACCATATAGGTATTACCAGACTCCAATCAACTGTTCCCAAGCTGAGGTGTCCAAGGGAGGTAAACAGTAATAAAATCGCTGCGTGTGAAATGTCTGTACCCACTAATTTACGTGCATCAAGACGGAAAAATCCAATCATTACTAGGGCAAACATTGAACCAGAGGAAACGCTTGTTAGACCAACCAAACAACCTAAAATTGCTCCCAACACGATTGTTTGGAAACGACCAAAGTTAGTTTCCAAGTCTAATTTTGGTAGTTCTGGTAAATTCAACTTGGGGAAAAAAGTCAATAGCAATAATTGTATTAATGCCAAGACTGTAACTAGGAGAATCATTACCCCAAGCAAACGCAGCAATATGTTATCCAAGTTATACTCAGCCGTACCTCTAATGAAGTGTAAAATTGCCACCCCGAAGAATGAGCCAGAAACACTTCCGAATGCCAACCATTTAACAACTTCTGTGTCAATGGTTTTCTGTTCCCAATGCTTGACGCTACCGACAATCTTCATCAATGTGGCAGCTACAACATCAGAACTCACCGCGATAGAAGGTGGAACCTGAAAGATAAAAATCAACATTGGAGTGATAAGAGAGGCTCCCCCAATTCCTGTTAAACCAACGATGATGCCAACGAAGAAGCTTAAGATTGGTAGTAATAAATAGTCCATACTCTTGGGGAATTTCAACAATCAGTTATCAAGTATCGGCATTATCAGAGTCCTGTTGAGTCCTCCACTTCTATAAGTGAGCAGCGTAGGTTAGGGTTTAAATCCCCAAACAAATCTTTGATAACTGTTCACTGTGATTGATTGGTGAATTACTACTCCTGACTAATTTTTTTGCGGTTTTACACGTAAAATCCGGTAATCCGACTACATTACCGTATTTTACTCGTAAGAATGATTAAACGTCTACTGTATTAGCTTTGTATCTGGCTCGATAATCTGAGGAGGGAAGTGGGGAATGCTCTACACTGAACTATGCTTGACTCTTAAGCAACTGTCGTGATACACCTAATCAAACCAATCGGTCTGAAAAGCTGTAATGTCTAAAGGTAAAGAAACAAAAAGCAGAATTCTCCAGCAAGCAGCCGAACTGTTTAACCAGCAGGGGTATGCAGGCTCATCGATGTCAGACATCATGCGTGTCACTGGATTGCAGAAAGGAGGAATTTACAATCATTTCCAAAGCAAAGACGATTTGGCGCTACAGGCTTTTGAGTTTGCGATCGCCCATATCAAACAGCATACTAGATCGGCATTGCAAAACAAGCGCTATGCAGTAGAACGTCTGCAAGCAATTATTACAGTATTTAGTAGCTTTGCAGAAAATCCACCCATTAAGGGAGGATGTCCATTGTTGAATACTGCTATAGAGAGTGATGATACTCATCCGGCTCTGCGCGATCGCGCTCAACAAGCCATGAACTCTTGGCTAAATCTGATTCATCGAATTATTCAAACAGGAATTGAAAAAGGCGAAATTCGTTCTGAGGTAAATGCTGATGAAATCGCTACCATCATCATTGCAACTCTGGAAGGAGCTATCATGATGAGTAAACTTTATGGAGATTCAATTCATATGCACAGGGTAATTAATCACCTAAATCAATATTTAGAAACTCACCTGAAAAATAATTCGTAATTCGTACCTCGGCTTCTCTGCGAGACGCTACGCGAACGCTCGGCAACCTAATTCGTAATTCGTAATTTAAGAATGCGATAATTTTTTTAACTGATTTCAGACCGAAGGGTTTTATTTATCAAGGATTCAACATGCTGAAATTTTACTACAATCCTGTTTCGCCAAATGCTCGTCGTGTGTGGCTCACTTTACTAGAAAAGGAAATTCCCTTTGAACCAGTTTTAATGAAATTGAATGGCGATCAATTCCAATCAGAGTTTGCGATAGTTAACCCCTTTCATCACATTCCGGTTGTGGTGGATGACGGTTTTCGAGTTGTAGAATCCCTAGCAATTATGGACTATTTAGAAAGTAAATATCCTACACCTGCAATGCTACCTTCTGAGCCTCAGGCATTAGCAACCGTGAGGATGGTGCAATTAGTTACTGGTAATGAATTATTTCCACAAATAATTTCACTAATTTATGAAAGAGAAGATTCACCACAAGTTGCACAAGCAAAGCAGCATATAGATAAGATACTGCAATTTTTTACAGAATTACTTGGCGATCGCGGTTTTTTCGGTAGTCAGCAGTTAACTCTAGCAGATATCGTTGCTGGTATAGGTATACTTTCATTACCTAACTTAGGTGTTAATCTCAGTGATTACCCCAAAATAAATGAATGGTCTGAGCTATTAATGCAACGTCCAGCATGGCAAAAAACCAAATTGAGTAGCGAAGAATTTGAAGCATTTAAAGGGCGAGTTAGGGCTATAGTGAGGTTACGTAGAAATAAAGCCAATAAGAACAAATAGCAAGCGATTGGCAAGTTTGTATGTGTTAAACCGGAATATCAGAAAATATAGCATTTTCTAATAAGCGTGAAGTTACACCTGAAAACCTCACCCCCAAACCCTCTGCTTAGTAAGGAAAGGGGAGATTAAAGATAGACTCCTCAAAAATGTGAATTTTAGAGTGATTAGTGATTACTAACAATGACAAAAGACTAATTCCCAAACACACCAATTTACTTAGCATCAGCCAATATGGTTTCAATGTCTGATAGCTGTACTACTCCGGAAACAGTTGGACTATTAATTACAAAAAATGGTGTGCCAGAAACAGCTAATTTTTGAGCTAGTTCGATGTCTTTTGTAATTGCAGGAGTGGCAATAGTCAGGTCGCGTTTAAATTTATCCAAATCCAAGTTGAGATTTTTAGCAATATCTAAATACAAGGAATTACCTAGTTTCTTTTGATTAGTAAATAGGGCATCATTATATTCCCAAAATTTACCTTGCTGATGTGCTGCCCAAGCTGCTGCGGCAGCGGGAAGTGCTTGAGAATGAATTGCAACGAGAGGTAAATTCTTGTAAACTAATCTTATCTTGTCTGGATATTTTGCTAACAACTGTTTCAATGTTTTATTTGCTTCAGCACAGTAAGGACATTGAAAGTCTGAAAATTCCACCAGCAGTATTTTTGCTTGAGTTGAACCTTTGGTTGGAGAGTTACCAATCACTGTTTGAGGATTGGTTTTGAAATCCTGTAAAAATCCTTGCCTTGCTTCATTGATTTTTTCTTGTTGTTTCTGCTGATAAGCTTGAACAGATTCGATAATTGTCTCTGGATGTTCGCGGATAATTTGCAATACTTGCTGTTCTAGCTGGGGGTCAATGCGGGTAGCAGCTTGTGCTGGAAGCGACCAGGTGAAAATAAAACATAACAGACTTATTGTTGCCAAAGTACGCAGATATTGAACTAATTGCCCAAACCAATTAAAGAATGTAGTCATACAAAAAGTGTAAAAAATCAATATTATCTTAGTATTGCCATAGATGTGCAAATTTATAACTGCTTGAAGCTACTCTAGAAACATAGACGCACGATGATTATCATCCAGAGGTCAAATGAGTGTACATGAAGAAACTATAGCCAAGATTCGTCAACTACCTGAGCCACTGCTTCAACAAGTGAATGACTTCATAGATTTTCTCATGATGAAAAACAACAGCAGTGTTCAGTCCTCATGGACGGAGTTCACAGAAGAAGCAGAAATAGTGGAATCAGATTTTTCTGACTATTTGCAGAATTTGGAAGATTATGAAGAACGTCTCAGTAAACGAAAAATCCAGAATTGTTAAGGTACTTGGTCATTTAGATGATAGTTATATGGAAGAGTTAGCGATCGCACTTACCACAATTCTGGGATTATCGATAGAAGGTTGATCCTCTCCAAAGATGTTTTATTGTGTAGTTACAGCTGGCGGTTGGAAACCGCGCCTACACAGCCAAAGTCCGCCTGCCCGGACTAAGAAGTATTTAATTAACCAGCGTAGGCGGGTTTTGTTTTTGTAGCTGCGACATTCGGCAGCGTAAAATTTCGTCAATCGTGATAAAGTAACATTCTGGTTAAGAACATTGGCAAACAATCTTTATTGACCAAGTTTCGTTAGGATATTGTAACCTGGGCAATAGCCACTATCTTATCGATGTGACGCCTAGCGTAGGCGTAGCCCGTCGTAGACATCGCTTTTTCACATCTATGACAACAACCATCGACTTTCTCAGTCACCTTAACCCCAGTCAACGTCAAGCTGTCGAACATTACTGCGGCCCTTTGCTAGTAGTTGCTGGCGCTGGTTCAGGCAAAACACGAGCGCTAACTTATCGCATTGCCAATCTGATTCTAAAACATCGTGTCGATCCAGAAAATATCCTAGCGGTTACTTTTACCAACAAAGCTGCACGGGAAATGAAAGACCGGATTCAACGGCTGTTTGCGGAAGAACTGGCAATGAAACAACATGGCCAGCGATATGATTTGTTGACAGAATACCAACAACACCAATTGCGATCGCAAGTTTATAAAAATACTATCAAAGACTTATGGTGTGGCACTTTCCACAGTCTATTTTCTCGGATTCTCCGCTTTGATATTGAAAAATATGTAGACGAAAAAGGACGAAAGTGGAATCGTAATTTCTCTATCTTTGATGAATCAGATGTGATGACTCTCATCAAAGAAATCGTCACCAAACAGTTAAATTTAGACGATAAAAAATTTGATGCCCGCTCTGTCCGCTATGCTATTAGTAATGCTAAAAACCAAGGTTTATCACCGCAACAATTTGAGCAAGAACAACCGAATTATCGGGGAAGAGTGATTGGCCAAGTCTATAATTTATATCAAGATAAGTTAGCAGAAAATAATGCTCTGGATTTTGACGATTTAATTCTTGTACCTACTAGATTATTTCAGCAAAATGAGCAAGTATTAGGTTACTGGCATCGCAAGTTTCGCCATATCCTCGTAGATGAATATCAGGATACTAACCGTACCCAATACGAACTGATCCATTTATTAGTAACTAATGGCGAAACCAAAAAGAGCGAATGGGAATGGGAAAATCGCTCAGTTTTTGTTGTCGGCGATGCAGATCAATCCATCTATAGTTTTCGGATGGCAGATTTCACGATCTTGCTGGGATTTCAGGAAGACTTTGGCGATGGTTTGCTAGATGATGACACCCGCACAATGGTTAAGCTGGAAGAAAACTATCGTTCTTGTGAAAACATTCTGCAAGCAGCTAATGAGCTAATTGAAAATAATACCCAACGGATTGATAAAATCCTCAAAGCTACGAGGGGTACGGGTGAGCAAATTCATTGTCACAAAGCAGATGAAGAAATTGCAGAAGCGGCATTTGTGATTAATCAAATTATCACTTTAGAACAGCAAAATCCTGAGTTGAACTGGGGTAGTTTTGCCATACTTTATCGGACAAATGCTCAATCTCGTCCTTTTGAGCAATTCTTAGTAGAAAAGCAAATTCCTTACACAGTTGTGGGGGGAATGAGATTTTACGATCGCAAAGAAATTAAAGATGTCGTCGCTTATTTAAGAGCGATCGCCAATCCATCTGATACAGTCAGTTTATTGCGAGTTATTAATACTCCCCGCCGAGGAATTGGCAAAACCACTATTGACGCTTTAGTAAACGCCTCTGGGCAACTAGGCACAACACTGTGGGAAATACTCAGCGATGAAACATCAGTTAATACATTAGCTGGACGGGCAACAAAAGCTGTAAATAACTTTGCCGAAATGATTAGCCGTTGGCAAGGACAAATTGGTACGCTTCCTGTGACTGAGGTTTTGCAAGGAATATTAGAAGACTCTGGTTACGTTCAAGACTTGATGAGTCAAGGCACAGATGAAGCGACAGATAGAGTGCAAAACGTCCAGGAACTTTATAACGCTGCGCTGCAATTTCAAGAAGAAAACGAAGAGGTTTCCCTGCAAGACTTTTTAAGTAGTGCTGCTCTCAGTTCCGATTTGGATAACTTAAAAGAAGGACAAACAGCAGTTTCTTTGATGACTTTGCACGCTTCCAAAGGTTTGGAATTTCCCGTAGTCTTTTTGGTGGGATTAGAACAGGGATTATTTCCCGGTTACCGATCGCTAAGTGACCCCGCATCTTTGGAAGAAGAACGCCGCCTGTGTTATGTGGGGATTACTCGCGCTCAAGAAAGGCTGTATTTATCACATGCGCGGGAACGGCGTTTATATGGTTCTCGTGAACCTGCAATGCGATCGCAATTTCTCGACGAATTACCAGAAGAGTTATTATCGACCAAACGTGCCAGTCGTCAAAGTTATACCAAAAGTGCCGCTAATGCTAATGGAAAGCCAGACACAGGGCAAAATTGGCAAGTAGGCGATCGGGTATTACATAAGACCTTTGGTCTTGGTGAAATTACTCATGTATTTGGAACGGGTAGTAAAATGTCTGTAGCAATTAAATTTGCCAGTTTGGGACAAAAAATTGTTGACCCAAGAGTAGCGCAGTTACAACGAGTAGACTGAATATATCCGCAGATCCCCGACTTTTCAAAGAAGTCGGGGATCTGATTTTTCATATTTCAATTTCTTCAAAGTGTTCAACAGTGGGAAATGGCTCATAAAAATGATGCAAAAGTTTCTTCCACTCTTGATACTCAGGAGAATTTCTAAATCCCACAGTATGAGATTCTAAAGTCTCCCATCTGACAAGTAATAAATATTTTTCTTGTACTTCTATACATCTATGCAATTTATGAGATAAATATCCGTCCATTGAGGAAATAAATTTAGAAGCTTTTTTGAAAGCAGCTTCAAATTCTGATTCTAGACCAGGTTTAACATTAAGCATAACTGCCTCAAGAATCATAAAGTTTTGCGGTGATAATTTTTGTTTATCAGTAGTTAGTTGTTTTGTTGCTAAACCGCCAAGTCATGATTATTGCAGCGATCGCTAAACCAATAGCCAACCCCCACCAAAGACCAATAGCTCCATACCCCAATGAGATTCCGAAAATATAACCAGTGAATAAACCAACACACCAATAAGCAAAAATACCAATCAACATCGGAATTCGAGTGTCTTTTAGTCCGCGTAATGCTCCCCCCGCAGTAACTTGCACACCATCAACTATTTGAAAAATCGCTGCCACTCCCAGCAATTTCACTGCGAGGACAACCACATCTGCATTGTTTGGATCGTTAATGTCAATATAAAGAGAAATAATCGACTTTGGCACTAACCAAAATGTTATGCCTACTACACCCATAGATAGAGCTGCAATGGCAATCCCTACATATCCAGCCAGACGAGTAGCAAGCAGGTCACTCTGCCCAACTAACTGCCCAACACGTACTGTTGTCGCTAAAGAAATGCCTAGTGCAAGCTGGAATGACATGGAAATTGTTTGTAAAGCAATTTGATGGGCAGCAAGAGCGTTTGTTCCTAATTTTCCGATGATGAAGGTAACAATGGTGAACAGTCCCGCTTCGACCGCAATCAGACCTCCAATGGGCAATCCAACCTCAAAAATCTCGCCAATAATATGGCGATGCTTTAAAGGAAAAGCTTTATCAGATAAAGGTCGAAAAATACCATAAACTGCAAAGTCAGGCTGATTACATATATAAAATGTTAAAGCAACAAACATACTCCAAAGTGAGAATGTGCTTCCCCAACCGATACCAGCTAAACCCAGCGCGGGAAATCCCAGTTTGCCAAACATCAGCACATAGTTAGCTGTGATGTTGAGCAGAGTACCCAAAACCACAGTTACCATCACTAATTGCGGTTGCAACAGAGCACAAAGAAAGCTTTTAAGTACTGCAAAGCCTAAAGCAGGAATAAAACCCAGTGCGATCGCCCTTAAAAAAATCTCTGCTAGTGCTACTGTGTTAGGATCTTGCCCTAGTAGAAGTAGTAAAGCACCTCCATTGTAAAGCAACAATGTAATTGGTATTCCTAGTATCAGAGATATTCCTAGTCCAAGCCGGACAATTGTGCCAACTTTTTCTCTATTTCCGGCTCCGTATGCTTGAGCAGCTAACGGACTGATAGCAGAAACGATACCACTAACGATTAACAGACAAAAGCTAAAGATAGTAACTCCCAATGCTCCAGATGCAATAGTCTGACTTCCCAACCAGCCCATCATTACTGTATCCACAAAAGCAGTTGCAGATTGAGCTACTTGTGCTGCTGCCAAAGGTACAGCTAACACGAGACATTTTTTCACTTCAGAAAACATATATTACTTAATAACCCCATGTGAATAACAAAGGGTTTTTCCAAAATCTAAACCCATGTTCAAAAGATACTGCTTCTGGGAAATTGAATCTATCTTAATGGAATAAGATGACTCACTTTACAGTCTTTCGGAAGGAAGTTATTGCTGAATCATTGCTCTAACTAAGCTGATTTTAATTGAATAATACCTCGATCAAAAATGCGATTATCAGTAGCGATTGCCCTTACTTCTATTCTATCTTTATACACCTCATTAGTATCAAGTCAATGCAACCTCTACAACAGTATACGCCATTAAAACTAATTTTTTAATAAATAGATAATCGCAGCGCAAAACTCTTCGTAATATCCTTTAGAATCAGTTTCACTGAAGCCTAGAATTAAGTCTTGTCTCTCTTCGTCTGTAATCGTATTAATAATTTCCAATATTGGCTCAATAGATTTTGCACGTAAATTTTTCAGCTTGTCAATATTGAGTGCGAGTTTATCAATTGTTGTTTCAGCAGCTAATTGCTTTTTTGAATTATTTGTCGCCAAAATCTGACCGTCATCAGTGTACTTAAAGAACTCCTCACAATTTGCATTTATGGGTGAAACCATCAAATCCTCATCGTACCAATGATCTTTTTTGCTTCCACAGTGCAGAGGTTCTTTACGCTCTCTTTCTCTTTGACATGAAGCCAGCATATTTGTGTATTCCAGCGCTAGCTCAGTATTAGGATATCTAGGTTTTAGATGTTCAATATGACTAATTTCTTTGGTAATACGCCTTCCACAATAGCAACAGATAAAGCCTTGCTCTTGCAATAAGGAATCATGTACATCGGTTTTTTGTGGTTTCCTGAAGTCGTCCCAACTTGGTTGCCAATCCTCATTTGCTAGATTTTTCCAAACGGTAAAACTTTCTGGTTCCTCACTTTTTTTGATATATTTCACCGCTTCAAAATCTCTTTGCGTCGAATAGATACACTTGCTTTTACTAATTCTGGTTCATCTTGTCCAATAATATCAGCAATTTCTTGAGATAACTGCCTAGCACCATCAAGATTGCCTTCATCAATTAGTCTAAATAACTCATGTAAACGATCTTTAATTTCTTGTGGACGTGCTGGAACACCCATGAGGTCTTCTAAGATACGATTACTATCTCTGCCAAAGGAACTTTCCGGTCTTTTTGCAACAACACCTTCGTCTGTTTTTTCTAGAATGTAAATTCCTTCAGGCTTGACTTGGCTAATTACTTGAGGCGAATGAGTGGTGACAATAAATTGGCAATTGGGGAATGTTCTTGTCAGCGCTGGAATAATTTCTCGTTGCCATTTAGGGTGTAGGTGGAGTTCAATTTCATCAATTAAAACAACGCCACTACCTTGGAGGGGATCTGGTAAACTAGGGTTAGCGATCGCTAATCGTCTTGCTAAATCTCCCACCATTGCCAACAAGCATTTTTCCCCATCAGATAGCTGATTAACTATAAGTTCTTCACCTTTTTTTCTGACAGTCATTCGCAGTGGAGAACGTTCAACCTGCAAGTTTAAAAATTCTGGTATTAAGGAAGAGATAGACTGTCTTACTGCTTCTAATTGTTTGTCTCTATAATGAGGGTTATCTCTTCTCCTCTCATTTTCTAAATCTTCTCGATTTCTAAACCATTCAAAAAAGATTTTGAAGTCAATTCTTCCTCCCGTAAGCGCCTGATTATAGGCATCCACTTGTTTAAATGAACTTCCTTCTGAAATCTCTAAAGGCATATCAATAACAGCGCGATTAACAGGGTAGTAAACTACTAAATGAATATTGGATTGAGAATTAGTTTCTAATTGTTTGCGTAGATAATCAATTGTAGTTTGCAGCCCTAATCTTGAGTATTCAAAACTAGAAATATTAGTAGATTTAGCAAGATCAGTAGCGACAGAATCAGAAATTTTATCTACTATAGTTGGTAATATAGGATTTAACATTTCTTGTAATTCTTGATATTCAACATCTGAAAATTCTTTACTAGCTGAGTTTTTTAAAAATTTTGCAATATCTGCGACTAAATTTACAGCAAAATCTTCAATTACTGGTTGTAGTAGCGCAGATGATTTGCTGTCACCTATCTGAAACAGATTGATAGACAAAGGCACTTCCTCTAAATTATCTAGCACGGTAATAACTTCGGCGCGTATTTCGTTACGACCACTACTTGTATCTTGTTTGCTGAATGAACGAATAGAATCAGGAGAGTCCTGAATTTTTCCCGTAACCTGTGACATAATAATAGCCAGACAATCAAGAATATTTGATTTGCCCACGCCATTAATACCAATAAGTACCGTTGGCTGGGTTTCATCAAACTCAAGTGTCAAATCGTTAATTCCCCGGAATGATTGTATTTTCAAGCGCTTGACTTTCATAGTTTCAACTAGTCTTAATGTAATTTAGTGGATAAGTATCGCCTACCCTACATCTGTTAAATCATCTTGCAGTACTATGAGATTACGCTGATTTCAACTGAATAATACCTTTATCAAAGACGCGATTATTAGTACCGATCGCCCTGACTTCTATTCTATCTTTATACACGTCATACGCCGCAAAACTTAAATCACTGGTGGAATACTCTGTCCACTCCGAACGCCCTACAGGACGGTTCCCTGCACCTGCACCACAAATTAAATAAGTTGTACCATCAATAGCACGAGTGCGTTCATAATTATGTTCGTGACCATTGATGTAAAGTTGAACGCCGTATTTTTTAAATAGAGGAGTGAAAGTTTTAATAAAAGCGGAATTACTCCCATATTGACCCGATGAATAAATCGGATGATGTCCAAACACAACTTTAGCAGAAGCATTACTAAGGCTTAATTCTTTTTCTAACCAAGATAGCTGGTTTTTCCAATCAGCATTACTATTAGTATCTAAAGCGAAAAATTGTACAATTCCCCGACGAAATGTGTAGTATCGTCCCTTCATATTAAAACCAACATACTTCACTTGTGGATCGCCATTGGCAGTACGAATATCGTGATTACCTAAACAAGCTTGAAATTTCACACCTTGTTTGAGCAAACCTTGATAAGGACGCTCAAAAACTTCACCGATTTTTTCAATTTCGCCGTTATTGTAAATGTTATCTCCAGCTAAAACGACTAAATCATAAGGATTTTGTTTGTGGTAAAAATTCATTGCCCTAGCCACAGCATACTGTCCTTTAGCTCCGGTTCCTGTATCTGCAACAGATACAAAACGTAATAACAAGTCTTTTTTAGGGGGATTCGCGGCGATCGCTGCTGTTGAATCGCTAATCTCAGCACTTTGATGATTTTGATGATTTAACATCCAGCCCACAAATCCTGTACCGATCGCACCCAGGGTACTTGAAAATAAAAATTGACGGCGTTTCAGGTTCATAACTCACCAAATGTAATAAATAGTTAGTTTCCGCAGAAGTAACGTGCAATGAAGTGATACATTAAGGCAAAAGAGGCAGCACCAGTAATAATGTACGTTGTTTGTCTTTGATTCGCTGCTTTTGGTGAAAGTTCCATGTCACAAGACAATCCAAAACCGACTGATGAGCAGATAACTCAACCTCCCCAAAAACCTTACCAGAGAGTTCAGCCAATTTGGAAGGCTAAAATTGTCCAACTTCTGAGAGGGACGATTGGGGTTTTAGAAGTAACGGTGGAGAAACTGGAGACAGCACCCC
Source organism: Nostoc sp. C117 (assembly GCF_043099735.1). Taxonomy (NCBI): domain Bacteria; kingdom Bacillati; phylum Cyanobacteriota; class Cyanophyceae; order Nostocales; family Nostocaceae; genus Nostoc; species Nostoc sp. C117. The sequence continues at coordinate 3,218,024 of NZ_CP170991.1, read as the reverse complement.
CACCGGGTACTGAGGAAACGCCTAGTTTTTTGCAGCAGCTTTTGTTGCGCTGGAATGGACTATTAAGGACAGTCCGGTTATTTTTGCCATCAAATTTATCAACAAAGTTATCAGATACAGTTTTGACGGGAATTGTTGCTGGAATTAGTGTAATTCTCCTTTGGACAAGTGTGACTATCTTTACTGGTAAACCTACGGAAGTAGCAACAGTTCCCCCAGTTGAGGAGGTTCCTGTAGTCACACCAACGATAACTACTCCACCGGAGTCAACCGCACCAGAACCACCGCCACAACCGGAAATTACTCCAACACCAGAAGTACAACAGCCGCAACCGGAAATTACGCCAGCACCACCAGAACCAGAAGTCATTCCCACACCCACACCAACGCCTACACCAGTCATAGAATTGACACCTGAACAAGCTTTGATTATGGCTATTGAAAACCAGGTAGCGGAAATTAGCGATCGCGTTGCCTCTGGTCTGATAAAGTCAATTCAAGCGAACTTTCGCACGAGTAATCTCACCGTCAAAATTAGTGATGATTGGTATACTCTCAAAGAATCTCAACAGGATAAACTAGCTGCGGAGATATTACAACGCTCTCAACAACTTGATTTTACTCATTTAGAAATTATCGACTCTCAAAATAGGCTGATAGCGCGTAACCCAGTTGTGGGTACTGAGATAGTGATTTTTAAACGGCAAATAACAAGTTCAACAACAAGTTAAAAATTAGCATTGCATACTTTTAGAATTAGGTTTTTTAGATTTCAATACCTATTTTATTTGAATGACATACATCGTAGGAGCGTGCAGATATGCGTTCCTACAGTGTATGTACTCCAAACAATTGCAAACTGCTCTATCACATTTTTATATCCATTGCGAAATTCGCGAAAAACTGTTGCATTATCGAAAAAATAGGTGTATTTTATAAGATGGCTTTTCTAAAAAGCTTTCAAAAAAGATAATTTCAAAAAATGAGAAAAAGCGCTTAATTGATATTCATCAATTAAAGCAAATTTTTTCTTTTTAAGTCATGTAAACACTTAATTTGGGCGTTTAACTTCAACTATTTATGTTAGACAACGTTTCGCTATTGCTTCAAGCTTGTGATAACTTAAACATCAGTTATGAAATTATTTATCCTACTGAAAATTTAATTAGAATAAAACTGAATAATAAACATCATTATTTTTGTAATTATAGTACTCCGTTAATTAATCAAGCAGTATCAAAGATAATAAAAGACAAAGAGTATACTTACCATATTTTAAATAAGAAAGTTAAACTTCCTCGAACAATAGGTTTTCTTTCCCCTTTTTGTGACATCCAATATAAGATGTACTTAAAATTTCCGACTATTGAAGATATTATATTAGAAATTAAAGAACAGTTTGAAACACCTGTAATTGTTAAAAGAAATTCTGGTTCGAGCGGACATAACGTATTTTTATGCCAGAATCAAGATGAAATTGAAAATGCTTTAAAAGAGATTTTTAATATCAACTTGAGAAAATATGATTACGTCGCTCTTGCTCAGGAATTAATTTCTATCAAATCTGAATATAGAGCGGTTTTCTTAAATAAAGAATTAGTTTTACTCTATGAAAAAGATGTAACTAATGCAACATTTACAGGCAATCTAAGCCCTCTTCACTGGGATGGCGCAAGAGCAAAGTATATTAACGATCCAGAAATATGGTCAGAAATTAGTAATTTTGCCAGACCAGTTTTTGAAGAATTAGACCTTAATTATGCTGGTCTAGATATCGTATTAGATAGAGACAATAAATATTGGTTGATTGAAATCAATTCTCACCCGAATTATACAATTTTCACTAGAGACAATGGAAAGCAGCATGTGTTGAAAGTTTTTGAAAAAATGCTAATTAGTTTAGAATCAAAATAAAAATTTGGGCATTGGCATAGGAAAAATAAAGCAGGTTTCTTTTGTATGAAGTACAAAGCTATGGGTTTGGAGGAGGCAGAGACTGTTTACATCTGATTTGAAGTCCTGCATTTTGTACCTCATTTACTTGCAAACTGCTATAACTCTTTACTCTTTACTCTTCACTCAGCACTCACCACTAACTTGGCACTCTCATTGCCTGTGTTGGTATCCACACAGTAAAAATTGAGCCAATGCTCACGGTTGATTCTACTTCAATTCGACCGCGATGGAGTTCTACAAGTTGTTTAGTTAAAGCTAGTCCTAATCCGGTGCCTTCGTAGCGACGGCGATAGGGTGTATCGAGTTGCTGAAATTTCTCAAACAGTAATGGTAATTTTTCTTCGGGAATGCCTATGCCGGTGTCTTCTACTTGAAAAATAGCGCTATCATCCTCTACCCAAAGACGGAGGGTAACACTACCGTTTTCGGGGGTGAATTTAATCGCATTCGTTAACAGATTCCAGAGAATTTGTTCTACTCGTTCGGCATCGGCGGTCAGGCGATCGCGTTTGGGATCAATTTGTAAATCCAGTATAAGATTTACTTGTTCGCTTTTTGCTTTTTTTTGTAGCGATTCTACAGCACGTTCTGCAACATTTAGCAAAGAAAATTCCGAAATATTTAAAGCTGTCTTACCAGCCTCGATTTGTGATAAATCGAGGATGTCATTAATCATTGCTAATAAATGTTCTCCACTATCATGGATTGTTTGCAGATAACCCCGTTGTCGTTGACTCAATTCACCCAAAGGCCAGCGTAACAACGTCGAAGACATCCCAATCACATAAGTTAAAGGTGTGAGTAATTCATGACTGATGGTAGCGAGAAATTCACTTCTGAGGCGGCTAGCAGCTTCGGCGGCGAGTAGGGCATCTCGTAGCGCTCTTGTACGCTCAATAACTCGTTCTTCCAAGGTTTGTTTTTCTTGGGTGAGCCTGAGAGCAGCATCTTGCAGAGATCGCATTAACTCAGCTTGATGAATAGCGATCGCTAATTGTTCGGCAATGGAAGTCAGCAATTTTTTTTCGCTATCAGTCCATTGACGTGGATTATCGCACTGATGGGCAATCAGCAATCCCCAAAGTTTTTCTTCAAAGATAATTGGTGCAGCTAACTTTGCCCGAACTTGGCATTCCCTTAAAAAATTCAACAAACAGTCTTCTAAAGCATAAGTTTTTTCAACATCATCCACAGCTAAAGTAAAGCCTTGGCGATACTTTTCCCAACATTGAGAGGTGCGGATAAAGCAATTTTTTTCCGTGTAATTTAACACCGACAAAATAGTATCAGTAGCACGCGCTTCATAAACAACATAACCCCCAGACTTTTGGTACTGTTCTGGCAGAGGTTGACTATTAACAGACAAAGAAAGTGAGCGTTTACCGCTACCCTCGTGCGGTGAAAAATCTGAGTAGAGGTTTCCTTGAATTGATATTTCTGGTTCCATATCACTAGCGAAAATTCCTTCTGTTGTCGCTAGTGGCCTTCCATTGAGAGCAATACTCTCAAACTGGTGTTGTTGAGTCTTGACTTTAGAACCCTCAAATTTATAAATTACTAATCTGTCTAATTCCAGAAACTCACGCACTTGTGTAATTGCTGTTGCCATAATTACTGGTAAATCTAGGCTTTTACGGATCTGCGTTGTTACCTGGTTTAACAGTTGTTCTTGGGAAATCTGTTTTTTTAGGGCATCTTCTACTGGCTGACAGATATAAACAGTCGGTCCATTTGGGATTGGAGGTGGTATTATCTCTTGGTTTGGCTTAGTTAGGAGATATTCTAATAACAACAGCGTAAATTGACTTTGGAGCGTAGCATCATTGGGTCTAATAATTTGGCGATAGCGTTGGATATTTTGGTAAGTGTAAGAATTGCACTCAAACAAATCTCTCACTTGGGAGATAAAAGAAGCGATCGCCTCCAAATTAAACGTCAACCTAGTATTGAGCGCTAAGTGAGTGCTGAGTGGGGAGTTAGCAGTCCCAACTACAGAGGAAATTTCTTGCTCCCCTGCTCCCCTGCTCCCCTGCTCCCCTGCTTCTTTGCTCCCCTCCTCAAAATTCCCCAGCAAGAGCGCACTAAACTGCTCAGAAACCACGACTGTAAACCTTTGCCTTTGCCACTCTACAGGTATACAAATCGACGCCAACGTAGCTTCTGTCAGTACTAGAACGGGACTTTCCACCGTTTGAGCCATCTGTTCTAACAATTCTCCAAGCTGATTGAATACAACAATAGGCAAGGTTCGAGAAAAGCTCAAATCAGGAGAACTCAGCATTTTCAATCATTTTGGTAAAAGGGGCTGAATGCAGGGACGAAAGTTTGTTTTATTGTGTACAAACCAACAGTTTAAGACGGTAATACAAGATTATGCATCGTACTAGTAGCATACCCGGTGGATGGAATCAGTCAGAAAGTTTAATTTTTTTAGAACAAACTCCAGCGACTTTGGTGTTGATTACAGCTGCTGATACTGACATTCAAACGTTGGCAGCTGCGGTGACAAAATTACCTCCAAAATTTCCTGCATTTAGAGTCGCCAACTTGTTGCAATTGCAGCAACAATTAACTATTGATACTTATGGAGAGCAAGTTTTGGAACTTGCCCAGGTAATAATTTTGCGCCTATTAGGAGGACGTTCCTACTGGGGTTATGGCTTAGAAGTCGTGCAGGAAATTGTCCAACGTAATGGTACAACCCTCATTGTAATGCCGGGAGACGACGCTTTTGATCCCGAATTAATCTCTCAGTCTACCGTGCCTTTGGCTATTGTTAACCAGATATGGCAGTATTTTAGCGAAGGCGGCGTTCAAAATTTCGTTAATGCTCTGCAATTTATCAGCGATAGTTGCTTATCTACTGCATACAATCCTCCAGCACCGCAGCCGATTCCGCGTGTGGGATTGTATGAATGGGGGGCGGAGGGGCAGAGGGGCGGAGGGGCGACACTTCGGCTACGCTCAGTGACCGAGGGGCAGAGGGGCGGAGGAGAGTTAGAAACTGATTCATCCATCTCAGAACTCCGTTCATCCACCTCAGATACTCGTTCATCCACCTCAGAACCTCATTCATCCACCTCAGATACTCGTTCATCCACCTCAGATACTCGTTCATCCACCTCAGAACTCCGTTCATCCACCTCAGAACCTCATTCATCCACCTCAGAACTCCGTTCATCCACCTCAGATACTCGTTCATCCACCTCAGAACCTCATTCATCCACCTCAGAACTCCGTTCATCCACCTCAGAACCTCATTCATCCACCTCAGAACTCGTAGCCGAAGTGCCACTCCCCAAAGTCGGCATCCTTTTCTACCGCGCCCATTATCTGGCGGGAAATATTAAGGTAATTGATGCTCTATGCCAAGCCTTGGTAGAGAAAAATTTACAACCTGTGCCTGTGTTTGTTTCCTCATTGCGTGAACCGGATGTTCAAATTGAGTTGTGTGAATTTTTTCAACCCAAAGAAACCGAACCAATTGCACTGCTGCTAAATACCACCAGTTTTTCTCTAGCACGCTTGGAAAGCGAAATACCCCAAACGGAACTGTGGCAAAAATTAGACGTACCTGTGTTGCAGGTAATCCTCAGTGGTGGCTCAATTGAGCAGTGGGAGTCACAGTTTCAAGGGCTTTCTCCCCGCGATATTGGGATGAATGTGGCGCTACCAGAAGTAGATGGGCGGATTATTAGCCGTGCTGTGTCTTTTAAAGCCGTGCAAACTCGTAATCCCCTTTTAGAGACAGATGTGGTAATTTATGAACCAGTGAGCGATCGCATTGAGTTCGTTGCTAAGCTAGCAGCAAACTGGGTGCGTCTGCGTTCTAAACCACCCCAAGAGCGGCGAATTGCCTTAATTCTGGCAAACTACCCCAACCGCAATGGACGCCTTGCTAATGGTGTGGGACTGGATACCCCAGCTAGTTGTGTAGAAATCCTTCAAGCTTTACATCTGGCTGGTTATCAAGTAGAAAATCCACCTGCTCAAGGAGATGAGTTGATTCAACGGCTAACATCTGGCGTCACCAACGATCCAGAAGGTAGAGAATGGCTTCCGATACACCAAAGTGTTTCTTGGGAAGAATATCAAAAATATTTCGCTTCATTACCGCTAGCAGTGCAGCAAGGTATTAGTGAACGGTGGGGACTGGGGACTGGGGACTGGGGACTGGGGACTGGAGAAAAGGAAAACGGGGGAAACAAGAGGGATACCCAATACCCAATACCCAATCCCCAATACCCAATCCCTAATCCCCAATCCCCAATGCCCGTTCCCGGAATTCAACTCGGCAACATCTTTATAGGAATTCAGCCGCCAAGGGGTTATGATAATGACCCCAGTTTGAATTATCATGCGCCGGATTTAGAACCAACCCATGCTTATTTAGCTTTTTATTATTGGGTGAGAGAATGTTTTGGTGCTGATGCTGTAGTTCATGTGGGCAAACACGGAAATTTAGAATGGCTACCTGGTAAAAGTTTGGCTTTATCGAGTAATTGTTACCCAGAAGTCGCTTTCGGCGCACTTCCTCACTTGTACCCGTTTATTGTCAACGATCCTGGTGAGGGTTCCCAAGCTAAACGTCGCGCTCAGGCGGTGATTATAGATCACCTCACACCGCCCATGACTCGCGCCGAACTCTACGGTTCTTTGCAACAGTTAGAAAATTTAATTGATGAGTATTATGAAGCAGAAAGTCTAGATCCTTCCCGTTTACCAGTGATTCGCGATCGCATCCGCGAACTGATAATCACAGAAAATCTCCATCTAGATTTAGGAATTCAAAATGAAGAAGTTTTAAATTCCGAATTTTCAATTTTGAATAATATAGGCGGCTATCTTTGTGAATTGAAAGAAGCCCAAATCCGCGACGGATTGCACATTTTTGGGCAATGTCCCCAAGGACGGCAATTAAGGGATTTAATAGTAGCGATCGCTCGAATACCCAATCGCTATTCTTCAGGTATTACCCGCGCCATAGCCCAAGATTGGGGACTAGACTTCGATCCCCTCACAGCCGATTTGTCAATGCCTAGTGGTGAAAATTCAGTAGTCAATGGCATAGAATGTCGTACCATCGGTGATATTGTTGAAGTCCTAGAAGAACACGCCGCCCTTTTAGTAGAAAAACTGATTAGCCAGAATTCAGAATTCAGAACAGACGCGATGAATCGCGTCTCTACTCCTAACTCTTGTACAGACGCGATTCATCGCGTCTCTCCTAACTCCCCACTCAGCACTACCCTTGACTGGATAAGCGATCGCCTCCTTCCCGCTTTACAACGAACCCACGAAGAAATTACCCACTTATTACACGGACTCGATGGCGGGTATGTCCCCAGCGCCCCATCTGGCGCACCCACACGCGGACGCCCGGAAGTTCTACCAACTGGGAAAAACTTTTATTCTGTGGATATTCGTGCCGTTCCCACAGAAACAGCTTGGGATATTGGGAGAAAAGCCGCTGAAACCCTCGTAGAATATTACACTCAAGAACATGGTGAGTATCCCAAAACACTAGGTTTATCATTGTGGGGAACTGCCACCATGAGGACTGGCGGTGATGATATTGCTGAAGCCTTGGCTTTGCTGGGAGTACAGCCTGTGTGGGATGGTGCAGCGCGGCGAGTAGTGGATTTTGAAATTTTACCCCTGACGATTTTAGGGCGTCCCCGCGTAGATGTCACCTTGCGAATTTCTGGATTCTTCCGGGATGCATTTCCCAACTTAATTGATTTATTCGCTCAAGCAGTGACAGCAGTGGCAAACTTGGATGAACCGCCAGAACAAAACCCCCTCGCAGATGCAGTGCGCCAAGAGACTGATTTGTGGACAAAACAAGGTTTAACTTTAGAAGATGCGAAAGAGCGATCGCAATATCGCATCTTTGGTTCTCGTCCAGGAGCTTACGGTGCTGGACTCCAAGGCTTAATCGAATCGCAAAACTGGACAGATGACCAAGATTTAGCCCGCGCCTACATTAACTGGAGTAGTTACGCCTACTCCTCAGGAAACGGCGCAGGGGGAACAGGGGAGGATAAAATCTCCAATGCCCAGTCCCCAGTCCCCAGTCCCCAATCCCCACTCCCCAATACCGAAGCCTTCGAGCAACGCTTAACCAAAATGCAAATTGTCCTGCATAATCAAGACAACCGCGAACACGACCTACTCGATTCTGATGATTATTATCAATTTCAGGGTGGCTTAACAGCAGCGGTGCGTTCTCTACAGGGAAAAAATCCTCAAACTTATTTTGGGGATAATTCTATACCCGCCCAACCACGCGTTCGCCAACTGAGAGAAGAAATTGCCCGAGTGTATCGTTCTCGTGTAGTCAATCCTAAGTGGATTGCCGGAGTTATGCGCCACGGTTACAAAGGTGTCTTTGAAATGTCAGCGACCGTAGATTATTTATTCGCCTACGATGCTACAACTAAATGTGTCGAAGATCATATGTATCAAGGCATTGTCGAAGCTTATTTGCTCGATCCAGTTGTCTCGGAATTTATTCAGGAAAAGAATCCTTATGCACTGCGTGATATTGCCGAAAGATTATTAGAAGCACACAAGCGCAATTTATGGCAGGATGTAAATATAGGAACATTAGAAGCTTTGATAAACCTAGTACATCAAGCTGAAGCAGTTATCGAAGAAAAATCAATGGTGTAGGAAAAAACTATGGAGAATCTTGCGTATTTACACCTAGCTTTCGCCTATGAGGACAGCACACCCAATGAATTAGTCTCCCTCAGTTCTTTGTTTAACAAAGCAACTGCGCCAGACTGGAAACGGCTTTCTGGTAGGGCTTGGAACTATATGCTCCCCCTTGCTCTATCTTTGTCTATTCTGAGTGCTGTCAGCAGCGTGATGGCGCTGGAAAAAGGCGATCAAGGTCCTTCTGTGAGGAATATACAACAAAAGTTAAAAACAGCAGGTTTTTACCAAGCTCCCATCACCCAAATCTATGACGTATCCACAGAAGAATCTGTGCGGCGCTTCCAAAAGGCTGCCGGGTTGCAAGTGAACGGGATTGTTGGAGCAACCACCCTGCAAAAATTAGACACCTGGCAAGCTAAAAAACCCAGTAGCACAACGACACAAGCAAAAAAAACCACTGTTGTCAGTGCCCAAGCTAAAAAAACCAGCACTACTAGTTCAGTAAGTACCCAGCGCCATAGTCCCGACTACCTGATGAAGGGAGATGAAGGTGAAAATGTCAGGGTTTTGCAAGAACGATTACGAATCGCAGGGTTTTATTACGGAAACGCCACAGGCATATTTGGTCCGATTACTGAAGAATCTGTCAGACGTTTCCAAGATTCTTACAACTTAAGCGTTGACGGGGTTGTTGGTCCGGCAACATTACGTAAATTGCCCGCAATTGGCATTGGTGATGGAGAAGAGACTCCCAAAAAGGTAGTAAATCGAGATAAACTCCGCGTAGGCGATCGCGGTGAACCAGTTAGATTACTACAAGAACAGCTCATTCAGGCAGGATATTTAGAGGGAGAGCCAAATGGCTACTATGGTCCCTACACTGCCGATGCTGTACGTAGATTTCAAGCAGCTAATTACTTAACAGCAAGTGGCGTTGCTGGACCAACTACCAGAGCTAAATTATATAGCTCAATTGATACTGCTCCTAAGAGCGAATTTAATGTTTTAGAAATCCAAACACGATTGCGGGAGCGGGGCTTTTATAAAGGCAAGCTGAACGGTTTGATGGCAGATGACACTAAAAAAGCAATTAAACAAGCCCAGGAATTCTACGGGATTAGTCTCAAGGATCTTAAGAGCGGACGCTTTTAGCATCCGCTTTGGTGTTGTTAGTATCAGTCCTCAACTGATTGCTTACCTCCAGTAATAGCAAATTACGAACTGCTCAAAATTCCACTTATTTGGTTAATTTGAGTAGTTTCGTTTTTTAATCCCCCAAGTGCTAAAGCGGCATCAGCGCTCGTTGGCACTTGGGACACACTGCATGAATGGTCATTTGACAGTCAAGCAGGTGAAAACCTTCTTTTTGAGCAGTTTTCCCACCAATTTTTAAAATTGAGTCATTTTTAAACTCAATGGTTGAGTTGCACCGCACACAAATTAGGTGATGGTGGTGATGGGGATAAGGCTGGTTAATTTCATAATGCTTATGTCCCTCACCCAATTCTAATTCCCGCAAAATTCCCATTCTCGCCATCAACTTCAAAGTGCGATAAATAGTTGACAGACTAATCCCTTCACCGTCAGTTTCTAACCGATGATAAAGATCTTCCGCACTCAAGTGTTCACCTTGCGGAAGTTCCTGAAAAATGTGTAAAATTGTTTCGCGCTGGGGAGTTAAACGCCAGCCTCGTTCGTTCAGTTCTGCCTTAAGTGAAGTAGTTGTGTAGACAGTCATACTAATATTTCTCAACTAACAGGCTTTGTTGAGAATATAGCAAATATTCTGAGTAATTTGCAACAGTCGTTCTCTATTGAGAATCTTTACTAAATACTTAAGAAAATTTCATCAAATCTTGATTGAAAAATCAGGTAACCCTTAATCCTTATCTTCAAGATATTCTCAGCCAAGGTTTCGGGAAAGTCTTGTATATTTAGATGAAAATTATTAGCTATAAGTAAATATCTGTTCAGATAACCATTTCTTATTTCTCTTTGCGTCCTTTGCAATGAAACTCCTTCGCCTTGGGGATTGTACGAAATAGGCTATCTAGCTATTTTTGTCAAAGTCCTGTTAATTAAGAATTATTAATTCTAGTAATTCTCATTTTAATGAGATACACCAGCTAGTAAGTTAGCACATCTGTCATTAGGGTCAACTTCAGAAGAGAAAACCCAAAGTTGTTGGATGTAAGCGTCAATCTCTCAATGACCCTTAGCGCCCCGCCCTCATAACCGTATATGTTTGCTTGTGGTTAATTATTTTTTCTGTAGCTTACCTGTATATGAACTACTATATTTATATCTATTTCAACTTAAATTCGTCAAACTTCACTACTTCTGAATCACCCTTGCGAGTATCAAAACGATAACTGCTGATGGTACCTGTCCCTGTATCAAAGATACTAAAAACTGTAATATCATTACTAGCAATATAAGGCATGGGCTGGCCATCTTCACCTAACAAAGGTGCAATTGTTGGTAACATCGGTTTTAAACCATTAGGGTCGCCAACCTGAACATAATCCTCTTGATATCCAATTGGCACTTCTCGCTTTCTCTGACCCCAAGCCGCGCCATAAGTGTTACCGACATTAGATGTTTCTAAAAAGTGCATTCCAGTAGGACTAACAAAGCGGTTCCATAAATGGGAGTGTCCATAGAATACCAATTGCACATTAGCCGTTTCTAGTAAAGGGACAACATCACGGATGATATAATCTGCGTTTTTAGGGTACTCATAACGGACTGCCTTAATTTTGCCATCATCCCGTTCAATTATTTGTACTGGATCTGTATAAGCAGGAACTATATTATCACCCAAAGTATGTGGGGGATGATGAAACATCACAACTTTGTATTTTGCTTGTTTAAACTCAGGGCTATTAAGTTCTGTTTCTAACCAATTATACTGCTTGCTGCCTTTAGTAATTGGCTCATAAATTACCTGTCCATAACCCCAATTTTCTGGATGATTAAAATCCTTTTCTGCTTCTTTATATCTACCTTTTGCCTGTGCATCTAACTTAGGACTTCGCCACATATTGGTAATATATAGTACTACTAGACGCACATCACCAAAACTAACTGCGTAATATTTTTTTCCACCCTCTTTACTTGTTGGTAGAGTGAAAATTTCTTCGTAGGTAACAGTATTAAAAGAATGATCTATCGCAGATGTATCAGGGTAAAATTTTTGAGCAACTGCATGAGGAATGGTATCATCAAATTCATCATTTAAACTTTCTTTCCTAGCAAATCGCCCCATTACTTCATGATTACCAATGCAAGTAAACATGGGTGCATATTGAATGATTTTCCCACCAGTGTAGGTTGTCTTCACACCGTCGTGGGTCATTTCGTATTTAGCACGACCTTGTAAACCAGGAAACAACGCACCACCACTATTATCATCAAACCATTCTGAGGCGCGATCGCTCACATTAACCAAATCACCAGCAAACCACACCCCATCAACTCGTCCAACGGTTTCCACCACCTTTTGCAGATTTGCAGATGTCATCGGCTTTAATTGATGATCTGAAGTAAGTAGAATTTTTAATGCTGTATCAGGTTTGGGAGTAGCTGCGAGGCTAAAAACATCACTGCTAACGCTCTCACCATCTTCTCGGACACTTGTGACGCGATAATTTACCCGCACACCAGCAGCTAACCCAGTTACCTCAGCCTCATGTCGCCAAATGTCACGCTGTACAGGTTTTTGATAAACTTGGTTGTCTTTGGTTTGGTTTGCAATCTTTGACTTTTGGTCTTCGCGTGTCCGACTGAGTTTGATAGTATTTGCTTTAGCAGTTTGGTTGAAATTTTCCCCGTAGGACACTGTGTGATTAACACCAGCAAACTCGGTAAACCAAACTACTCGCACTGAATTTTCAGTTGGCACTTGCAAAAATGGATCGGTCAGCAGATAAGGTGCTGATATCATATCTGTTTGCCTACATGAATGCACGCTTACTAGAGTAAAGCATACAACAAGCACAAGCATAGCCACTGACAAGATTTTTCGGGTGTCTAAGGCTCTGAGCATGAGTAGCATAGCAAAATTTTGTAGGGTATTCACCGATTAAACCCAATTTTATTATTACCCTCTTCCGGCTAAGATTATCTAATCTTCTCTCCTACTCTGTGTTCTCTGCGCCTCTGCGGTTTATTAAAAAATTAGGTATTCTTTTAGCAGAAAGAGAGTAGCTTTTTGGCGAACACCTTTAAAAATCTATTCTGCATAAAACGTCTAGTGTCAAGATTATGAGGGGGATAATCCGCCACCGCTACCAAACTTAAAATATAAAATTGAAACGGGAGATAGTTTGATTGCGCCTAGCCCTGCAATAACGGGAGTTATGAGACATGAGTTTATCAGCCAGTTTCGTCCGAAAAAAGCTGAGTATATGCGAACTCATGAAGGGGGTAAGAAGCCAGGGCAAAGGCATCATGTCAACAGAAAGAGCCTATTGTCAATAAGCTGAAAAAAAGTCGTATTAATAGCTACTTATTGACATAGATTTAGCGTAGGCGTAGCCCGCACTTCTCTACGAGACGCTCCGCGAACAACTTCGCTCAGTGACCGTCGTAGACATCGCTTTGAAGCTTGCAAAATAAATCAAACGCGAAATGCTGATTTTTTCGTTGGTTCTTAACGTTAGTTGTGATTAAGAGTAATTTAGATGCGTTTGCAATAAACCTCTTGCATAAATATTTTTTGGTCTCAGGCAAAAGATAAGATAAAAATAATGAGCTTTGCAAAATGTTAAATGATTTAATGCTGCTGATTTGGTAGTTTCTCGCAGAAGCTACTGAGAAATATCGGAATTGAAAAACCGGTCAATCTTTTCAGAAGATCTCGCTCAAGCTGGATTTGAGAAAAGCGAGACGCTAGTTCAGTACTGCGATAAAAAGTATACAAAAGTCACCATTAAAGAGTGTACATTAAATCAGCAAACCCATAAAGGCTGATGACTAGCAATAGTAATGCTGTTAATTGGGTAATTCGTGTCTGGGGTGAAGGAGCGATCGCTTCTCGTACTAAAATGGAAATAGATGCCCCAACTACTAAACTCAAACCTAAGATTAAATAAGGCCTGTCGGGTAAAATACTAGCTATTGCCAACATAGCGATCGCTAAAAATAGCATCAATAATTCTACAAACCGCGGCGGGTTATATTGGCTAGATACAATAAAAGTGTTAAACCAAAAATACCAAAATCTCATATTTCACTGCTGAGTGCTGTTAGCGTTAGCCGGGCGTTTACCCCATGCTGAGTTAAGAGTTGTAAATTATGTAGTCAGTTATGAGTTATCGGTGAGGAATCAAGTTGTGAGTTATAAAGCAGCTTTTTATTCAAAACCTTTAACTCCTCACTCTTTACTCCTCACTCTAACTTTTAACTCCTAGCCCCTAACTTCTGACCTATACCATTTTTTTGTGCAGTGTCACCTTCTGGTAGTTCGACGCCAAAGACGCGGCTAAAAGCTTTGGCGACTTTGTAGCCAGAATCAATCGATTCTAAGGGATCTTTCCGGAGTCTGTGACGCAAGCATAGCGTAATTACGCGGTGGATATCATCAACTGTAACTTCAGTGCGTCCTTCAAAAGCCGTTAAGGCTTTAGCAGCGCGGTTACTTACAATGTCACCCCGTAAACCATCTACATCCAATTCCGAGCAGACTTCAGAAATTTTTACCCGTAGATCGTAGTCAATTTTAACTTCTGGCAAAAGCTGCTGAGCATTGACAATTTTCTCTTGGAGTGCTTCTTGCTGGGGTTTGTACTCTTCGAGAAAAACTGGGGGATTTTGGTCAAATTCCGATCGTTGTTCGACGATTTGCACCCGCAAAGCTGGTTCTTTTACCGTGTGAATTTCTGCGTGCATTCCAAAGCGATCGAGTAGTTGGGGGCGCAGTTCACCTTCTTCGGGGTTTCCAGAACCCACAAGAACGAAACGTGCTGGGTGACGGATAGAAATACCTTCCCGTTCCACGGTGTTCCAACCACTGGCGGCGGAATCGAGTAGCACGTCTACAAGGTGATCGTCTAGTAAGTTGACTTCATCCACATAAAGAATGCCTCGGTTAGCCTTTGCCAGCAGTCCCGGTTCAAAAGCTTTGACACCTTCAGATAAAGCTTTCTCGATGTCAATTGTGCCGCAAACTCGGTCTTCTGTGGCTCCTAGTGGCAGGTCTACCATTTGGACTTTTTTCTGAGCTACAGGAATTTCTGCCCCCTGTTCTAACAGTTGGCGGACTTCATCACTCATCAAGTCAGGGTCGCTAGGATCGCTACTAAACGGGTCATTGGCAACCACAGAGATTTCTGGCAGCAGATCCGCCAGCGCGCGGATAGTTGTGGATTTACCGGTACCGCGATCGCCCATGATCATAACACCACCAATTTTGGGGTCAATCACGTTCAACAGCAGCGCCAGTTTCATTTCTTCCTGGCCGACAATTGCCGTAAAAGGAAATACCACACGACGCGCGCTTGCCGTGGATTGAGCAGTTGGACTCACTAAATTACCTAACAATATTTTTCTTATTACAGTTCTTTATTGTGACACAGGTGGGGATCTGGGGGAGTCAGCAATCAAAGAGCAAAGGAGAATAACTAATGCCCAATGTCCAATATTAGGCACTAATAACTACATAACTGCGTCAAATATCTTAATTTACGTAAGTCTGATTTAGTTTTTCTGGTGCAAAAGTTCCATAGATACGGAACGAACAACTACCAACAAATGAATTTTTTAGTAAGTATAAATGCTTGTACACTATATGTCTAGTAGATCTAATCATCAAAGCAAGCAATGGCGTGTGTGGGTAGCTAATGCATCATTCAAACCTATGAAATCAAGTTCTTTTATTCAAGGTTGGCGACGAAAATTCAAATATATATTTCCACTCTTGATTTTAATATCGTTCGTCACGGTATTGTTGGTAGATAGCTTCACCCCTGCCATCGCGCAGCTACCCCGTCAGGAAATTCGCGGGGTTTGGATGACCAGCAATGATTTTGACACCCTCAAAAATCGGGTCAAAGTGCAGGATGCCATGAGTCAGTTGAGGCGGCTAAACTTTAACACAATCTATCCTGTGGTTTGGAATTCTGGCTATGTGATGTATCCCAGTGCCTTCGCACAACGTGCAGGAATTCAACCTTTTGTCTACAGAGGTGCAGATGGACATGATATTCTTGCAGATCTAATTAACCAAGCCCATCGCAAAGGACTACTGGCGATTCCCTGGTTTGAGTTTGGTTTTATGGCTCCCCCAACATCCGAATTGGCGCTGAACTATCCAGATTGGTTCACACAAAAGCGGGATGGTAGCCAAACTTCCATCAGTGCAGCTGGTGAAGTTATGTGGCTCAATCCCTTCCATCCCAAAGTGCAGCAGTTCATCACCAATCTCGTGCTAGAAATTGTTACCCAATATGATGTCGATGGCATTCAGTTTGACGATCATATGAGTTTGCCCCACGAATTTGGCTACGATCGATATACGGTTGCCTTGTATAGCCAAGAAACTAAAAAGACTCCCCCAACAGATGCCAAAGATCCGGCATGGGTAAAGTGGCGAGCAGATAAAATTACCGCATTCATGCTAAAACTTAACCAAGCTGTGAAGCAGAGAAAACCCCAGGCGATTTTCTCCCTTTCGCCTAATTACTATGACTTTGCTTACAAGTTTCAATTGCAAGACTGGCTTACTTGGATACAGCAGAATATTGTAGACGAGTTAATTGTGCAAGTTTATCGTCCGAATCTGCAAAGTTTTGTCACAAATATTTCCCGTCCAGAAATTCAAGCCGCGCAACAAATAATTCCCACTGGAATTGGAATTATGGCAGGTTTACGAAACAGCCCAGTTTCGATGCAACAAATTAAATCTCAGGTGCGGGCTGTCCAAGAACGCGGTTTAGGTGTAACTTTCTTTTATTATGAAAGTCTTTGGAATGATGCACCAGAATCTCTAAACGAGCGCCAAGCAGCATTTGAAACCCTCTTTCCATCACCTGCACTCCGCGCCAGAGCTGAATAACTTTTTTTTGCTAGTGAGCTAGTTTTCCCTATAGCCCCACACCCCCTTAGATTCAGGGTTTGCGTCGAAAATCAGATCTAAACAGTTTTCATATCTACCTCTGACCTCCTCATGCAAAAGAAAACTGCTCTATCAATCAGCAGCAGCATAATCAGGTAATGCATCCAGTTGCAACTTAACAGCACTCAAGTAATCTTGGTCATTCAAAACTTGGGCTGACAATCTGTTGGCATTAACAGCAGCCTTCACCAAATCCAGAGCCAGAATTTTTTGACTCTGGGTTTGAACGAGTAAGGTTTCCCCACTGGGAATACCTTGTTGGTTTAGACCTCCTTGGTAAGCAAAAGCAACAAGATTGAAAGGTTCTACATAACTGTTGATTGTCCCAGATTGGTTTAACGTGTTAGTAGTGATAGCTATATTTGTTTGTTTATGATTGGTTGCACCATACTCTACATTAGGAGAAATGTAGTTGCTGTTATCGGCTGGTTGAGCGCTAACAATTCCACTGGAAAAAGCAATACAGGCAACAATAAATACAGAATCTATTAAAGTTGTTAGTCTCATATCTCTATCCTCAAACCACAAAATCTAATACTCTTTAGCCACTAAATATTATTCAGACTGAAGAAACGGTTTTACACAAAAAGTTAAATCAGTAGGCTTAAGTAATAGATTCTTATTTTTCATCAGCCACGACTTCGTACAGTTAGGTCACCCGAACGGGTGATTTCTGTTTCACTAGTTTCCTAACCGATGACGCTCTGTTGCTGATTCTCAGTGGTTGGCTATTATTGGCTTGTGCTTATAGTTACTGAGATATTGTTTTTACTGGAAGTTGCCGATCGCCCCAGAGGCTGAAACTAATTTAAGACTGGGGAAAACATAGACTTTATAGGCATTCATAACTGGTACAGAATTGAAGCCGCGATCGCCAGAGCAATATTACGCCATATTTACGAGTGATTTTATTGCTGACACTCTAGAGTATTTTGAAAAATCAGAAATACATCCTTGGACTTAGATCGTCTCTCATTATTGAGAAAAAAATAATGATAAACATTGAGAATTTCAATGGTAAATCAAGATCAATTCAAAATAAATTTTTCTAATGATTAGCTTTAGAAATTGGCATTTTACCAATTGAGGATTTCAAGTCAATATAGGAACAAGAACATTTCCTGTAGACAATATATTTGAGGTGAAAACCAATGGTTACAATCACTAAAACTAATCAAGTTATTTCTAATTCAGGACGTTTAACAATTCAAACTATTGAAATTGCTGCCCAAACAACTGCTATTCGTTGTCTTGATTGGGATAGGGAACGTTTCGATGTCGAATTTGGTTTACGGAATGGAACCACATATAACTCTTTTTTGATTCAAGGAGAAAAAGTTGCTTTAGTTGATACTTCTCATCGAAAGTTCGAGCGGTTATATCTTGAGATACTATTAGGATTAATTGACCCAAATAGAATTGACTACTTAATTATTAGTCATACAGAACCAGACCATAGCGCTTTGGTCAAAGATATTTTGCAATTAGCTCCTTCTATTACCATTGTTGGTGCTAAAGTAGCTATTCAATTTCTGGAAAATATGGTTCACCAGCCATTTAAATCAAAGCTGGTGAAAAGCGGAGAACGCTTAGATTTAGGTAATGGACACGAATTAGAATTTATTTCTGCACCTAACTTACACTGGCCTGACACAATCTTTACTTATGACCACAAAACTAGTACCCTCTACACCTGCGATGTCTTTGGAATGCACTACTGTGACGATCATACTTATGATGAAAATTTAGACTTGGTAGAAGAAGATTTTCAATATTACTATGATTGTCTCATGGGACCGAATGCGCGGTCTGTCTTGGCAGCTTTAAAGCGAATTGAAAAGTTAGAAATAAAAATAGTTGCTACGGGACATGGACCTTTACTACAAAACTATATTCCAGAATGGATTGAGCGATATCAAAGCTGGAGCTTAGAACAAGCAAAAATAGATAGTTTAGTAGCACTATTTTACACAGAAGATTATGGTTACAGTGAACATTTAGTGCGTACAATAGCACATGGATGTGCAAAAACAGGCGTGGTAGTAGAATTAGTAGATATTAATACTGCCGAGCCTCAAGAAATTAGAGAATTAACCACACAAGCCTCTGGTTTAGTGATTGGAATGCCGCCGCAATCTTCAAGTGTTGCTCATGCTGCTTTAAGCACTATTTTAGCTGCTGTTCACACGAAACAATCTATTGGTTTAGTAGAGTCGGGAGGGGGAGAAGATGAACCCATTTACCCTTTACGGAATAAATTTCAAGAATTGGGCTTAACTGAAGTTTTTCCGCCTATTTTAATTAAAGAAAATCCTACTCAAGCAACAGAACAACTTTGTGATGAAGCGGGAACAGATATGGGTCAATGGTTAAACCGCGATCGCACTATCAAACAAATTAAATCCATCAACACAGAATTGGAAAAATCCTTAGGACGTATTAGCACCGGATTATACATTATTACCGCCAAAAAAGGAGAAATTCAGAGTGCTATGTTAGCTTCTTGGGTGACACAAGCAAGTCAAAATCCTTTAGGAGTGGCGATCGCTGTTTCTAAAGAACGAGCAATTGAATCCTTGATGCAAGTTGGCGATCGCTTCGTACTCAATGTTTTAGAAGAAGGAAACTATCAAGGATTAATGAAACACTTTCTTAAACGTTTTGCTCCTGGTGGCGATCGCTTTGCTGGAGTCAAAACATATTCCGCTAATAATGGCTCTCCTATTCTTGCTGACGCTCTAGCTTATACAGAATGTGAAGTTACTAGCCGTATGGACTGTGGCGATCATTGGGTCATTTATAGCACTGTTCAAACTGGAAGAGTCGCCAAAGTAAATGCACTTACAGCCGTCCATCATCGCAAAATTGGCAATCATTACTAAATGGGCAAAAGAGTGCTGTTAGCGGTAGCAGGGCGTTTAGCCCGTGCTGAGTGCTGAGTTATGAGTTTTGTTTATCTCCTTATCCCCATCATCACAAAAAACCATGTATGAGCCTGTTGAAGATAACCCAATTTCCCTGTATCAAATTAATCGCGGACGCATTGTCAGAAGCTTGGAATTTATCCAAGACGTGATTGTAATTTCCCTGTGTATAGGCTTATTTAGCTTCATGGTGTTAGAAGTGAGAGACATGTTTCTCTCCCTACTCCCGCCTCTAGATTTTCATGTTGTTACTGCGGATATTCTCTTTTTACTCATCTTAGTTGAGTTATTTCGACTGTTAATTATTTACCTACAAGAACAACGAATATCTATTGGCGTAGCTGTGGAAGTTTCCATTGTTTCTGCCTTACGAGAGGTCATCGTCAAAGGTATTTTAGAAACTAATTGGAGCCAAATTTTAGCAACTTGTGCCTTCTTATTAGTTCTAGGAATATTACTCACTCTCCGAGTTTGGTTACCTCCAACTTTTGAAGGTATCGACCCAGAACAACAAGTATCTCAACGCTATAGAATTCGAACCCATTCCAAATTTGAGAACGTCGAGTAGGAAGAAGTAGACGGAGATGAGGGAGACAAGGGAGACAAGGGGACAAGGAGATAAACTAAAACTCCTAACTCCTAACTCAGCACGGGCTAAACGCCCCGCTATCGCTAACAGCACTTTTTTGCACGATGCCCAATCAAGAGGTTATTATGTCTGCAACTACAATCACTCCCAACCGTCCCAGAGATGTTCAGGTTACAGAGATTGGAAAAAATACCCTAATCTTGCGATCGCGCACTTGGGAAAGACTAAAATTTGAGGTTGAATATTCCCGTCAACGGGGAACCACCGCAAATTCTTATCTTATCCAAGCTGATAAAAAAGCCCTTATTGATCCTCCTGGTGAGTCTTTTACTGAAATTTATCTCCAGCAGCTAGCAGAACATCTAGACTTCACCACCCTCGATTATGTTGTTCTTGGTCACGTTAACCCCAATCGTAAAGCTACCCTTGAGGTATTAATTTCTCAAGCTCCTCAAGTCACTCTAATTTGTTCTCGCGCTGCTACTAATACTCTAAAAGCTGCCTTCCCTCAATGGGAATCACGCATCCAAGCGGTGCGCTTTGAGGATATTTTGGATTTAGGACAAGGACATGAATTATCATTTATCACTGTACCAACTCCCCGTTGGCCAGATGGACTTTGTACCTACGATCCTGCTACCAAAATTCTCTACACAGATAAATTTTTTGGCGCTCATATTTGCGAAGATACTTTATTTGATGAAGATTGGAAGGCGTTAGATGCAGAACGTCATTATTATTTTGATTGTCTCCATGCACCCCAAGCCAAACAAGTCGAAGTTGCCTTAGATAAATTAACAGTTTTGGGAGCAAAATTTTATGCTCCTGCTCATGGCCCAGTTGTCCGTTACAGTCTCAGCCGTTTTACCTATGATTATCGTCAATGGTGTCAAGAACAAAAATCTCAAGAGCTAAGTGTGGCTTTGCTCTATGCTTCCGCCTATGGGAATACAGCAATTTTGGCTAATGATATTGCCCAAGGCTTGATTCAAAGTGGAGTCAATGTAGAGTCAATCAACTGTGAATTAACAGATCCCGCAGAGATTACTCGGATTGTAGAAGCTTGTGATGGCTTTATTATTGGCTCACCGACCTTAGGGGGTCATGCACCAACTCAAATTCAAACAGCTTTAGGAATTGTCTTATCAACGGTAGCTAAAACTAAGTTAGCAGGAGTCTTTGGTTCCTATGGTTGGAGTGGAGAGGCAATTGATGTGATAGAAAGTAAGTTGAGAGATGCTAATTATCGTTTAGGGTTTGAAACAATTCGGGTACGCTTCAGTCCTACTCCTGACATTTTACAGCAGTGTCAACAGGCGGGTATTGCCTTTGCCCAAATCTTGAAGAAAACTAAAAAATTGCGTACTCCTCGTCAAGCTGTCACAGAAGCGAAAATAGACCGTACTGAGCAAGCAGTAGGGCGAATCATTGGTTCTTTATGTGTTGTGACAACTCGCGATCAACAAACCCACAAAGGAATTTTAACTTCTTGGGTATCTCAAGCAACTTTTAATCCACCAGGGATTATGATAGCGATTGCAAAAGAGCAGAATGCAGATTTAATGCGTCATCCAGGCGATAAATTTGTACTTAATATTCTCAAAGAAGGGAGAAATATCCGACGATATTTTTCTCGTCAAAGCACTTTAGGAGATAATCCCTTTGCGAATCTTTCTACACAAACTGCTGAGAATGGTTCTTTGATTCTGAATGAAGCATTGGCCTATTTAGAATGTACAGTCCAAAATCAACTTGAATGTGGAAATAGATGGTTGATTTATGCCGTAGTAGACAAAGGAAAAGTGTTGGAAAATGATGGTGTAACTGCAATCGAACATCGAAAATCTGGGAGTTACTATTAAATAATTCGTAATTCGTAATGACGCTCGCGGACTCGCTACCGCTACGCTAACGTAATTAAGTTTTGTAATGGGGATTTAGTTCGGTTAAGGCAAGAGACGCGATAAATCGCCGTTAAGACGAAGGACTGATTATTGTAGAGACGGCGATTTATCGCGTCTTTGTGATTTGAATGGTTAGTTGGTATGAAACTTAGAATCCCCAGAATTTGTGAAAGCTATCGGTTCAAAATTAGTTGTTGATGAATTTGGCGATCGCTAGTTGTTATAGTAAATTTAAGATTCAAAAGAAAGAATAAAAGCCTCAGTGAGAAAATCTGCGGAGAATTTGTCTCATACACTTAAATCAGCAATATTTGAATCTATAAAAAGAGCGAGTTTACATAATAACTTATGATAAAAAAACCTCTGTCTACAGAACGATTAAGCTGATCGGCGAAATAAAGTAAATATAGAATGCTAAATCAAATGGACATTGAATTCTATGAAACTGAATTATTTGATGAAACGGTTTTCCTCTATCGGACGCTCCATAGCTACAACTTTGTTATGTGTATCAGCGATCGCTTTTATTTGGCAAGGTGCATTTTTAGCAAACACCTCCGCAATGGCTAATCCTGCAACAAACTTCATTGCATCCGCCGATATCGATGATGCTAAAGGCAAAGCCAGTGAAGATGCTGGACGAACTAAGAATTTCATCCAAGATACGGCAGATAAGCTAAAGCAGACTGCAAAAAACAATGCCAATAAAGTAGACGAAGCAACAGATAATGGTAGCTTTATTGGGCGCAAAGCACAAAGAGATGCAGCTAGAATTCAGGAAAAAGCAAACAAAGACGCAGCTCGTACGCAGAAAGCAGTAGACAATACTAAGAATGCTGTTGAACGCACTGTTGATTCCATCAAGGATGCTTTTAGCAAATAGACAATATAGGAATCCTGTCTGATTTCGTTGTTAGGGATTTAGACAGGATTTGAACTTTTAGCCTTACGAATTACGAACTTGTACTGAGTTTCGACTACGCGGAAATCGAGCGTTCGCGTAGCGTCTCCGTCAGGAGAAGTCGAGATTCAACTACCGCGAAGTCGAAGTATGACGAATTACGAATTCTACCTCAACCCCCAACATGGACGCCTGGACGCCTCTGGGGGTTTTTTTCAGCTCGACGAAGTACTTCACGGGTAAGCACAGCAATATCGCCTTCACCAAACAAAATAAAACGCAGTAAGTATTGTATTGGGTTTCCTTCGACCCAGCCGAAGTAAGCATGGGGAATCTTACCTGTTTGATCGCGAATATGAAGGAGTAAAGCCGCGATCGCATTGGGTACTGCTGCACTTTTGGCACGTAGAATGCGGTAATCACCAACTTGTATACCGTTTACCTTAATCACATCCGCAAATTCCGAAGCATCTGATATCATAATTTCGAGAAAAAGGATGGGATCGTTGGCTGGAATATGGTTGTCTTCGCGCACCTCTTTCTCTTTTAAGAAATACTCTAGGACATCGCCTGTATTTAACCGATTGGCAATTATTCTTATTGCCCCCTGGCTTTCCTCGGCAATGAATTGACGGGCATTATCATCAATTTCAATTCTCTCAACTCGTAGTTCAGTTGAACGCCAAACCCGAGAAATCAAGGAAGTGCAAATGATCCCACCGATAAAACATGCAGCGATCCTAATGCCTTCTGGTCTTTCGATGATATTTACAATAGTTGTGTACACAAACAACACTGTAATAATTCCAAAGACAAGTGTTGCGTGTTTCTCTCTGTGGCGGTTAGCTGATAAGGTGACAGCAAAGGCTGCTGAGGTAATCAACACCAAGACACCAGTTGCATAAGCCCCACCTTGAGCTTCCACACTTGCCCGAAAGATGATTGTGACAATAAAAGCGATCGCTGTATAGACTAGGACTAAGGGTCGCGTGACTCGTGCCCAATTCGGTGCCATGCCATAGCGTGGCAAATAACGAGGCACAATACTTAGTAACCCTGCCATTGCCGATGCACCTGCAAACCACAAAATCGAAATAGTGCTTAAATCGTAAATTGTGCCAAAGGTATTGCCTAGATGCAAATGTGCCAAATAGGCCAGGGCACGTCCGTTGGCTTTGCCTCCTTGGGCAAATTCTGATGCGGGAATCAGGAGAGTAGTTATTAAGCTGGTGGTGAGTAAAAAGAAACTCATGATCGCAGCAGCAGCAGTCAGCAGCTTGCGCGTATTCTGAATCACGCCTTTAGGGTACTGATAAGTGTCGCCGCTGCTACCTTTGACAAGGGGCATAACTGTGACACCCGTTTCAAAGCCTGATAATCCTAGCGCTAACTTGGGAAATACAAGCAGAGCTAGACCGATTAGCACTAAAGGATTAGAATGGCGTGCAAACAATGCAGTTTGCCAGTTAGCGATCGCTTCTGGGTGAGTTAGGATCTGATGCAGACCAACGTTAACAACGATGAAGTTTAATACCAGATAAACTCCCACCAAAAATACTGCAATTCCAATGGCTTCTTTAAAACCTTTGAGAAAAACTGCACCTAATAATGCAATTAATACAAGGGTAATAGCGATGGTCTGATTGTGAAGCAGACTTGGAGCCAGCGGATTTTCGATGATATGGGCTGTAGCATCAGCAGCCGACAAAGTAATAGTGATGATAAAGTCAGTTGCCACAAAGCCAAGTAGGCACAGCACAAGTAATTTGCCTTGCCACCAGGGAAGCAAACGCTCTAACATGGCGATCGAACCTTCACCATGAGGACTTTCGGCAGCAATACGCCGATAAATTGGCAATGCCCCAAAGAGCGTTAACAAAATGAGAATCATCGTGGCCACAGGAGAAAGAGCCCCTGCTGCCAGGGCTGCAATCCCTGGTTGGTACCCCAAAGTCGAGAAATAATCTACACCAGTCAAACACATCACTTCCCACCAAGAATGCTGGCGATGTGATTCTTCCTTGGGGTGAGGTCTTTTTTGTTTTTTTGTATCTTCTTCAAGCAACCAGCGGATAAACTGTTTGCTGAGCCGTTTTGTTGAAATAATTGATTTAGCCATCAAATAGGGTTGAGGCAGGTTTCTCGACTAGGGATTTATTGAGTAGAAATTGTTTGTTCAACTTTAACAAATTTAGGAATCAGCCCTAATGCTATAGTTGACAAATCTCAGAAAGATCTGAGTAGAAAAAGATTATAACTTACAGCAATAATTATATATATAAGTGGAAGTCCGGAAAACGTTTTTATTGTCATCAGAGCAAAAAATATATCTGCGTAAGTTTTGCTTTTGTCTGAGTTATTTTTCAGCAACAGGTGTCTGTTAGCCTAGCCCATCGTTGGCATCGCCATCTCGTTTTTGTGTAAGTTAGTAAAGTGGAGAATTACGTCAGCATCGCTACATGCCATCTCCACTGCATTTTAGACTAAGTTCAGCTATTTATTTCCGCACAACAAGCCAAAGCGAATTAAGCCGCGCTGATAACCGCGACGCATCAATCCCAAAGATAATGCTCCTTGAATGGTAGTCCAACCGGCTTGAAACAAACCAAAAATTGCTTGAGGAGTGATAGCAGAATCAATCACCACATTCCAAAATGGGGCGACAGCTGGCGACCAATCAGCAGTGCGGATATTGTTTAATGGAAGTTGATGGGCGATCGCTTCATACTCTGGTAAAGAAATCACATAAGGCAAACAATACACCCGATAAATATCCTGCAAGTGCTTTTCCTCATCCGCCGTCAGTGGTGACACATCAATTGGTCGATGACACCAAGTCACCATAATAAAAGTACCACCAGGTTTCAACACCCGATAGCACTCCTGCATAAACTTGGTTTTATCTGGCATATGTTCGCCGCTTTCCAGCGACCAAACCAAGTCAAAAGAATTATCAGCAAAGGGCATTTCTTGAGCATTCGCCACCTGGAACTGGGTTCTTTGACTCAAATTTGCTTCTAGGGCGCGTTCTGTTGCTCTGGCGGCTTGCACAGGACTCAATGTAATTCCTGTCGCTTGGGCATTAAACTTTTCTGCCAGGTATAAAGAACTGCCACCAATACCACAACCTACATCTAGAATATTTGACGCCGCCTGTACACCTGCCCAAGTCAGCAATTCTTCAATTAAATCAATTTGCGCTTGACGACGGTCTTTTTTCTCATTACCATCAGCCCCGTAGTAGCCGTGGTGCATATGTTCCCCCCAAATCTGTTCCCACAGACCAGAGGAAGCATCGTAGAATTGTTGAATTTGCTGGTAAAGTGTTGCACTCATGAAAAAGCAGTCTCAAGACAAAGCATAGTTTAAAAAAACATATTCGTAGACTACCATGTATGTTTTTAATTAAATAAGGGTATTTTTTGTTCTAAGGAAAGTAAACCAAGATTTATCCTCCCTGAAAAAATTGATTGGTTTTACCTTAATCAATTGTTCTGTCTCGAATTTATACCAATTCTCCCAAAAAGCTTACATAACAGAAGACGTACAAACCCAAATTCAATCTAACTTTCTTAATTACGAATTACGTTAGCGTAGCGGGGCATAGCCCATTACGAATTAATTATGACTGTTGCTCGGACAATTTGTTTAGGATTTATGGCTGTCATCGCTGTAGGAACTATCTTGCTGATGATGCCTTTTTCAACTAGTAATGGTACGTGGAATAACCTAATTGTTGCACTTTTTACGTCTACTTCTGCAGTTTGTGTCACAGGTTTATCAGTAGTCGATCCTGGTACTTATTTTTCCTTTTGGGGTCAGTTGTTTATTGCCCTATTAGCTTAAATTGGCGGATTAGGCTACATGACAACCACCACATTTCTGATTTTGCTAATAGGACGTAAGTTTGATATGCGGCAAAAAATCGCCATTCAACAAGCTTTAGACCGACCTGGTATGAGTGGTAGTGCCCAAGTTATCAAGTCCATTATTGCTACAACATTGATTTTTGAAATTACAGGTGTATTTTTACTTTTACCAGCTTTTGTTCCCGAATATGGTTGGAAACAAGGACTTTGGTTGGCAATTTTTCATAGTATCAATGCTTGGAATAATGCTGGTTTTAGTCTATTTAAAGATAATTTAATCGGTTATCAATCGTCTTTTTTAGTAATTTTTACTATTACCGGATTGATTATCTTTGGCGGAATTGGCTATCAGGTAATTTTAGAAATGTACCTTTGGATACGCGATCGCATTCTCAAAAAAACTAGTTGTCAATTATTTTCTCTAGACTTTAAAGTTGCCACCAGCACGACAGTTATAAAGATAACCACCAATTTGCTGTAATTGGATTAGGTCGTTTTGGTAGATCTGTGTGTTCTACACTGCACAATTTTGGTTATCAAGTCCTAGCAACAGATATTGATGAAAAACGAGTTTCTGAAGCATTGACTGAGGGAATCGTTGGTCATGCATTGCAACTAGATTCTACCGAACCAGCTGCACTCAAAGAAGCTGGAGTTTTTGAATTCGATACTGTAATTGTAGCGATCGGCAACTACGTTCAGGAAAGCATCATAACCACTCTAAATGTGAAAGAAGCTGGTGTACCTCATGTAGTTGCCAAAGCTTCCAGTGAAGTTCACTGTAAACTGTTGCGGCGAGTGGGAGCGGATCATGTTGTTTTTCCTGAATATGAGGCGGGTTGTGCCTTAGCGCGTACACTCACCAAACCATCAATCTTAGATCGGTTTGACCTTGACCCAGATAATAGTATTGTAGAGATAATCGTGCCTGATGAATTTCACGGCAAAACGATCGCCGAACTTCAACTTCGCAACCGCTACGGTTTGAATTTGCTAGCGGTCAGTCAAGATGGTAAATTTCAAATTAATCCTGACTCAACCAAGCGTTTAGAGCGTGGTTCAGCAATGGTAGTTATTGGCTGCAACAAAAATATCAATCGTTTACCGATTTAAAAAAGTTAGGAGTTAGAAGTTAGGAGTTAGGAGTTAAACTTACCACTTAATATTGCTAGGCGACTCTAACTCCCAACTGAAAAACTGTTAATTGATTAGTTGAATCAGCATTAATTTATTCTGACTTCTGACTTCTGACTTATGAATTCTTCTTCATTGTCCAGTACTCGTTGAAGTAGACTGTGGTTCCACTGAAACAGGTGCATCACTGTGATTAGCTGGTGTTTCTGGCTGATTTGGTGTCTGTGGCTGAGTTGTTTGGACTACATTACTTGTAGGATTTGGAGTTTGCGAGGGAGTGGCTAGTTGATTGGCTTGAGGTTGCTGTGGTTCTCTCTTCTGAGCAATTTGCTGCATTAGCTGCTCAATTTTTTCAGCTTGTTCAATGTTGCCTTGTTGATGATATTCAGTATGGGCGCGTTTGAGTAGTGCATTGGCTTTTTTGATGTCACCTTGATTATATAAAGTCACTCCCAAGTTATAGTAAGCTGAGGCATTTTGAGGATTTTGGCGAATAGCTTGCCGATAAGCCGAAATGGCCTCAGAAGATTGACCATGAATTGCCAACAAACTTGCCATGTTGTTGTAGGCTGTGCCATTTTTGGGATCTAACTGTAAGGCTTGACGATAAGTAACGATCGCCTCCTCTATTTTTCCTTGTTGTTGCAAGGCGATCGCTAAGTTAAAATAAGCATTGGCATTGCTGCTATCGAGATTAATTGCTTTTTGATATGCAGCGATCGCTTCCTGTAACTGTCCTTGTTCAAACAGTACTAAACCCAAATTATACAGAGTTGCTGCTTTTGTCGGATTGATTACCAGGCTTTGGCGATAAGCAACAATCGCTGCTTCTTTTTCTCCTTGTCGGTACAACGCTAATCCCAAGTTGTAATAAGCTTCACTAAAATTGGGATTAGTTTTAATCGCCTCTGCATATTCTTGCACAGCCACATCCAGACGATTTTGCTGCAAGAAAATATTACCTAGATAGTTGTGTGCTTCCTCAACGTTGGGATCTCGCTGCAATGCTTGGCGAAAGGCATATTCCGCACCCTGTAAGTCATTGCGGTTATAGCGCGTGACTCCCTGCTGGAAAAAACTAGCTGCTTCCAAATCCTGAGAAATCGCGTTTTCTGCTAGCACCTTGCTTTCTGGGTAATTAATAATAATTGTTGGTGCAACCAAAACCACAAAAGCAGAGGAAGCCAACAAAAGTATGAACAGCGGCTTTTCCTGAGTAAAGCTTCGGTGAAATGCCACCTTAGATAACCAATGTAACCACTGTTGAGGTTGAGATTTTTTAGACATGAGTGACATAGCTGTACTGATGCTTATATGTTTATAAGTCAGAGTACCCACCACAGCATGAAAAATTACAAATCAAAAATTAAGAATTTCTCATTTCACGAGCATCCCAACGCAAGCACAAACATCCTTATCATTAATAAACAAATTCAAATCAACTGCTCTTTTACTTTGACGCCATCTTTCTTGACTATATAAGCTGGAACACCAACAACAACACAGTTGTTAGGAACATTTTTGACTACAACTGCATTCGCTCCAACTTGGACATTATCATTTATAGTTATTTTACCAACCACTTTCGCCCCTGCACTTATGGTTACATTGTTACCAATTATGGGACGCCCCTTAGTGGTATAACCGATTGTAACCTGTTGATTAATCCAGCAATTTTCTCCAATACTCTCTGCTGAAATTATCGTACTGAATCCATGTTGAACAAATAGCCCCGAACCAATATTATTACAGTCAATAAAAAGGGATGGACATTGTTTATAGAAAATTCGGCAAACCTGGACCAGAACAAAGCCAATCGAGTCACTTTGTTTAATTCTATAATAATAAAGGTTTCTAAATTCTTGATGTGTAGAAAGCAAATAGAGCAAATTAACCCAGTCAGCACTAGGTTGATTCATATTATCAACTATCTTTATCCATCGTCTTACATCTAAAATAATCACTTGTTTATTTTTACTTAAAAGAAACAATATGAGCATCGGAGCAGTTACGATTTGTCCGATAGTTTGGGCAAACTTAATTATGAAATCACGCATAAGGTTACTCACACTAGATATTGTAATTATCTGAAAAAAGTAAAAGTAGCCCAAGAATAGCAACTCTAAATATAATACCCTTCCGCAGGTCAGATGGCTGAGGGTAAAATTAGCATGGCATCACCGAAGGAATAGAAACGATACCCAGAAGCGATCGCTTCATTGTATATATTCAATAACCTTTGTCTACCAATTAGGGCACTTACCAACATCAGCAAACTGGAACGCGGCAAATGAAAATTGGTAATTAAGCCATCAACTACCCGCCATTGGTAGCCGGGGTAAATAAATAAGTCTGTATCACCACAAAATGGTTCTAAATTTCCAGATTGAGCCGCCCCTTCTAAAGCTCTTACTGCTGTTGTCCCCACAGCAATAATTCGCCCACCAGCAGCTTTGGTGGCGCGGATTTGCTCTACGGTAGCCGTAGGGACTTCAATCCATTCTTTATGCATTTGGTGAGTAGTTACGTCCTCGACTTCCACAGGGCGAAATGTGCCTACACCTACGTGTAGCGTCACAAAAGCTTGATTGATTTGGCGATCGCACAACTTTTGTAATAATTCTGGGGTAAAGTGTAATCCTGCCGTCGGAGCTGCGATCGCTCCTGGATATTGGGCATAAACAGTCTGATATTGGTCATCAGCAGCTTCAGAAGCAGTGATGTAAGGTGGTAGCGGTACTTCTCCAAATACCTCTAACAGTTGCACCAAAGACTTTCCCTCTGGTACATCAAATTGCAACAAACGCCCCCCAGTTGCTGTGTCTGTC
The DNA here is from genome assembly GCF_043099735.1 of Nostoc sp. C117. Classification (NCBI taxonomy): domain Bacteria; kingdom Bacillati; phylum Cyanobacteriota; class Cyanophyceae; order Nostocales; family Nostocaceae; genus Nostoc; species Nostoc sp. C117. Next base: position 3,187,140 of record NZ_CP170991.1, on the reverse strand, counting down.
TCCAAAACTGTAGCCGTGAGGAGGTGAGGCGATGACGGGGATAAAGAAATTAATTTATCTCCCCCTACTCCCTCATCTCCCCCATCTCCCCTTGCTTCAAAAAAAATCTTCGCTCCCAGTTTGAAGCTTTTTCCTGGTTTAACTAAAGCTAACCAACAGTTATGCTGCCGTTCTTCCAATAGCAACACCTGGATCTTAGCACCAGTGGATTTATGACCATAAAGCCGTGCCGGAATAACTTTTGTATTATTCATTACCAACAAATCACCAGGCCGCAGTAGTGTAGGTAAATCATGGAAAATGTGGTGTAGCGGTGCTGTTTCAATGCCTGTAGTGGGAGAGTCAACCACCAGTAACCGCGAACTATCTCTAGGAACTGCTGGGTTTTGGGCAATCATCTCTGGAGGTAGTTCATAATTATACCCAGCTATTGAACAATCTAATTCAATATCTTTTTCTTGTGAAGTAAAGATCTTGTTCAAATTCGCTTGTGCTAGTTTTTTCTCCATTTAGTATTTATACTGCTTTAAAAAATGCTGGTTTGAGCTTAGGCTTATAAGGAACTCTAAAGCATCGCTGCTCAATTTTATTTCTAGGCCATAAGATTGATAATATTAGGTAACACGCAAAAATCAACATCAAAATTGGGTAAACCTCCCCATCTAAAAAGGAGGGCTTTTACCCTACCGGGAATAGGCATCAATTTATGAATATAGATATGTAGGATTGGCTTTGATCCCAAGCACCAACAAACATGGAATACCTGTATTATCTGGCTAATGCCAGTCTAACCCTGAGGGTCGTTCAACACCTGCACGCTAGACCCCAGACACCAGTTTCCTTCGTCACCGTAATTCATCAAATTGATGGCTGGGTGGTTAGGATCAAACTTAGAGGTCAAGTTTCGCCCCAAGAAGATGGCGATTTTCGCGCTTTTCTAAATGAATTAGGAATTAGCTACGAACCGCCAATGAGGGTGCAAATGGCACTTTGGAGTTTGGAAGCGGGACAGTGCCCTGTAGACGTAATGCGTCGCTATCAAGTAGCGATCGTCTCTCATGGTAGCCCAGAGAGAGACGAAATCGAGGCTTTTCGGCAACAATTTGTTCGGGGCTTAGGCTACTGTCCAGAAACTTTGGCGTGATTCAATTTACTTGTAACGTCACTAACAATTGTTGGTCATTGGTAATCAAGATATTTTATCCCTTAGCGATTAACCAATGCCATTATCAATTAAAGAGTCAAAAGCTGCCAGAATGTATTCTTGCAGCTTAAACTTGTATCCGCCTACCGATGAAGTAGCGAGAGCTTCTGGTGTTGCTGTAACCCCAGTCATATTTTTTGATATCCGTTGACAAGAGACAATAGCAACATCAAATCGACAGGAATAATCTGCTTTTTCAGGATACTGGGCTAAAAATATTTCAGCTGTACGCCAAATTTTTGCTTGCTTTTGTGGGGTGATTGCACTTCTTCCCCCTGCATCCCAATTGCGCGAACTACGGGTTTTAACTTCAATAAATGCTAAGGTAGAGTGCTGAGTCCTGAGTTCTCCTACTGTTCCTCTGCTCCACTGTTCCCCCACTTTCCTATCATATTCAGCAATAATATCAATTTCACCCCAGCGGCAAGAAAAGCGACGATGGAGAATCACCCAACCTGTAGATTGCAACCATTGGGCTACTAGATCTTCTCCAAATTGACCAATCTCAGGATAATGCATATAAACTTTAGTATTCTGGGTTATTTAATGACTTAATTAAACAGAAAAATAAGAGTCGCTCTAACCGAAGCTATGCTGTTGAGGTTCGCGTAGCGTGTCGCAGACAAGCCTCTTGTTCGCGCTAACGTCTCTCTTGGGAGAAGAGAAGGCTTTAGCTGCGCTATCGCCTTTGGCGTCTCCCCTTAGGAGCTACGGTGTACACACAAGTGGGAAATAAATGTTCAAATCCTTGTATGAACTTGAATTAGTATTCATAAAAATATTTTTAAAGGATTTTTGCGTTAACATCTCTGACTCAAGGATAATGAGATGGAGGAGGGTTCGCGATTGGCTAAAAATAGCATGAATTCTAAGTTAAGCGCCCGGATTTGGGCAAGCATACTCAGCTTTTTCCTATGGGGAATAGTTGGCATCATGGTAAGCGTGGGTTTTGCTCCCACAGCTTTCGCACTCGAATATAATAAAGAAATTTTGATCGAGGCTGATTTCTCCGGACGTGATTTAAGAGATTCCAGCTTTACCAAAGCTAATCTTCGCCAGAGCAACTTCAGTCACACTAATTTAAGCGGTGTGAGTTTTTTTGCAGCCAATTTGGAATCTGCGAATTTGGAGGCATCTGACTTGACAAATGCCACTTTGGACTCAGCTCGCCTAATCAAAACAAATTTGACAAATGCTGTATTAGAGGGGGCGTTTGCTGCTAACGCCAAATTTGACGGCGCAATTATTGACGGAGCAGATTTTACCGATGTGCTGCTGCGTTCCGATGAACAAAAAAAATTGTGTAAAGTTGCCAAAGGGACTAATCCAGTTACAGGACGAGACACCCGTGACACTTTGTTTTGCCCATAGGGAGAGGGACTAGGAGAAGAATTCTAACTCCCCATTCCCCTTATCCCTCTACGGTGTACGCACAAGTTACCAGTTTTATTCCAATACGCTTGGGAACAGCCAGAATGCCCTCATGTAGAGAAGCGATTTATCGCGTCTAAAAAACTGCGACGTTAGAGAGACAAGATAAATCGCCGTCAAGACAGATAATCTACTTACCAAGTATTCCTTAACAGACTACTATTTCGGACTTGTGTGTACACCGTAGCCTTATCCCCAGAGGGGACTCCACCATCCCCATTCCCCCTACCAACCATGAGCGCCAATCTTTTCACAGACAAATTGCATTCCTTTGCCTGGTGAAGAATCTGCTACAAAAGGTATTTCTCCTTTATCCTTATCCTCTTGAATTAGCTGTCCCTCTGAACTGTAAATGGCAATGTGATTGAGAAAAAGCCGCGATTCTGTACACGATGCATCGAATGTAGTCTCGAAGATGCCATCACCGTACATACCGTAAAGCTTGTATGTTGTACCCTTAATACTTTTTGTGTCCAGAGCTATGCTGTTGCCTGACTTATCATGCCCTACGGTGATATATCTTTGTGCATCTTCGGGCATTGCTGCGCCAACACTTTCAGCAAACGCTGCGCCACTGCTCAACAAAATAGCGATCGCTCCCACAATGCCGCCTATTTTAACAGACATACAGTTTCAAAATATAAGATTTCATATATTTCTATCCGCAATCAAAGGGGTTCTGGCAGGGTAAAAGCACTGAAATCCAGATATAGCAAGGTCTTATACTAGTTAGTAACACTTTCTGGGAAGCGTCAAGCACTAAACAAATAGCTGCAATAGTTTTCAAAGTATGAGTTAAAAATAACGCTGACCCCCTCCCTATCAATCCTGCGGATTGAATTAGTCGGAGGTCGCGTTATTTTTAACTGCCTTATATCTCACCACTGAACGGAGTACCGTTTCAGTGGGAGGCTTACGGCGTAATAGCTAAATTCTTTTCTCTGTTTACTTTACTTCCTTTACATCAACTGATGACAGACCCTAGGATATATCAGGGTTTTTAACCCCTTTTACGACAACTAGCCGTTAAGCAATCACCAGGATATCACTGGATGTCACGACTGGAGCAGAGGTTAGGCTAGCAATTTGCTGTTGTGCAGCAGCACCATTACCATCAACATCAAAGAACAATCCACCAGTCAAATTGTTATAGATAAACCGTTGAGTGGCGTTTGTTGCAGAAGCACCCACAAAGAACTTAAGACTTGAAAGAGTACCTAAAGTTAGGCCACCACCAAAACCAGCGGCAGAAACTGCGATCGTATCAGGGGCAGAGGTAAAATCAGTGATGATATCTAAACCTTCCGGGGGATTTGAGAAGGTGAAGCGATCGCTACCAGCACCACCGGTTAAGATATCAACGCCACTACCACCGATGAGAGTATCGTTACCAGCATCACCCGCTAAGAAATCGTTGCCAGCACTACCACTGAGAATGTTGTTGCCAGCATTGCCAGTAATGATGTCGTTTTGAGCCGTACCTGTTACATTCTCAAAGTTATTGACAGTGAAGTTGAGCGTTCCCAGAAAAGGAACATTATTCACAATCAAACTATTGATAGCCAGATTTGCCGTAATACTGGTACTACCCGTTGCAGTGGAGTTATTGATTGTATCGCCCAGCAGGGTAGAAGCTGTGATAGTTTCAATGCCGTTCAACTGGTCAGTACCAAATCCACCTGCTTTAGTGACAGTACCCGTAGGTCCGAGAACTATAGTTTGTCCTAACACACTATAGTTTGCTGTGTCAGTGCCTGCATCACCGTTGATGATATCATTGCCCCGGCTACCAGCGAACACATCATCGCCAGTACCACCAACGAGAGTGTTGTTAGCATTATTACCAGTAATACTGTCATTTTGAGCTGTACCTCTGACGTTCTCAAAACCGCTGACAGTGAAGTTGAGCGTTCCTAGGCCAGGAACATTATTCACAATCAGGGAATTGGTTGATAAATTAACGGTTACTGAGGTTGGACTGGTTGCATCTGATGCGTCAATCCAGTCGTTGAGTGATGAAGTTGCAAAAATTCTCTCGACTTGAACCAGTTGGTCTGTACCAAACCCAACTCCTTTTGTCACGATTCCAGTAGACTTCAGGGTAATTGCCTGACTTAAAGCACTGTAATCAGCCGTGTCAATCCCACTGTCACCACTCAGCACGCTGCTGCCACTGGGATCTAATACGTAAAAATAATCATTACCAGTACCACCAATGAGGACATCACTACCTGCGTCATTAAACAGAATGTCATCTCCGCTTTCGCCAAACAGAATATCGTTACCAATTCCACCGAAGAGGATATCATTGCCATGACCTCCAAAAAGGTAGTCATTCCCGCCTTGTCCTAGTAGCAGATCATTACCATCCAGACCAAAAATGTAATCATGGGTGGCTTTACCGACCAAAAAGTCATTACCAGCAGTCCCAATAATAATGTGAACCAGCTTGAGACGGATGTCACTTGATGGCGTTAGCTGATTAGCAGCGGTCAAGAATGCCTTGAAAGCGGCCGGGTCATTTGCTACCTCAGGAGCTAACTTGACAACAAACTCAGTCGCTGCATCGCTAGTGGTTGTAACAATTTCAGGAGTTGGGTAAGCCAACCTGCTTTGTTCAACAAAAACTGGATCACTTAATGACTTAGCTAAATCAACAGCAGCTACCTTGCCCGAAAGTAATTCCTCATTCAATATATCAAGGTTGAATATAGGTGAGGCAGCAACATCCCCGATAACATCTACAGCGGCCTGATCTTGACCTACCGCCAATTGAAGAGATGTAGCCATGTAGTTTGATTTTCCTTGCGTTGAATATATGTATGCCTGGATTTGGCTCCGGACACAATACTTTAGACAAATATAAATAAATCATTAAATTGTTTACAATGCAATGTTTGCTGGAACACATTTAATACGAAATTTTTGTGAACAGATGTAGAATTGAAGCATCAGCCCAAATGTCAAATGAGCTTGGGGCGTTGCGTCTGTGTTGTCGAAGCGAATCTAAAACTAATCGTATCTGCTCACATTCTTCAGGCAAGTATTCGTAAGAAGGTCGCAATTTAGCTGCTAATAAATGTTTACCACAAAAAATGTAGAGTGGGGCATAACAATATCCTCCATAATAAGTGTTGAAGAATGCTTGCTCTTGATTATCATGCACTAAATCATTGGTTACATCTAGGTCTAATAGTATTTGTCTTGGTGCTTTGTAGTAGGATTCTAAAAATATTTCTACCAGTAATCTTTTCAATAGCTTCTGTGTCATGTCCGATGCGATGATATCCGCTATCTACTCTTTGTGAAACTGTTTCTGGGCAATGTTCGATGCGATTTAATGTACTTTTTCCTGCTAATACATTTACTTCATTCTCCAACCTAATTGTTTTTTTACTGCCAATACAAACATCAAATCGTGACGCAGTTCTTCATGGTCATTGAGGTCTTCATACTACATTACTAAACCGTATATTAGGGCAAGAGAATGTTGTACTTAGTAGTCTACCAACCCAAAAATGCTAAGTGAGGACTGGGGAAAGGGGAAAGGGAAAAGGGTAAGAGATTTAAACTTTCCGGGTGCATGTTTGACTTCAAGCAAGCCCCTCGTTGCTTCATCTTTATACTTTCTCACCCAACGAGTTATGGTTGCTTCATCACGCCCTAAACGTTTTGCCAGCGTTCGCCTGCTGCTGACTTGACCACTCTTGAGCCAATAGAGCATTTGCAATCTTTCTTTGCTGCTTGCCGTTGTCGCATGTTTGAGAGCTTTCTCCAATTCTTCAAGGCTTTCTGAAATCTCGATTTGGAATGGACGACTCATCACAAAATTACTAAATGCATCCATCTATTAGTTTGACGTAGTTTGGCGCATCTTCATACAGAATTGGTATGACAACCAATGGTTGTCAAATTTTCGTAAACACCTGCTGCGGCAATCAAGTAATTTGACTGTTGGCGACTATGAGCAAAGCGATCGCGGCAATATTCCTCAAATGTTTTATGCGTGGAACGGTACAGTCGTCTGTCCCTCAATTCTGTCAGCGCTTTCCCCGCCTCAAAAAACGCTCTTTCCACACGGCGCTCTAGGTGAAGGCGATCGCGCTGTTCTTCCTCTGTCAACTCTGGAATTTCGACAGAGGTAACAGTTATGTCTGCTGAAACCGGATCTTCCTCGTTTGACATATTGATTAACGCCGTTTCCACTCTATGAAGTAAATCGACATTAAGTTGCAACTCAGTTGAGCTAATCTTGCTTAATACATATTCCGCAACTATCAGCAGTTATGGCTAATCCATACTGGGAAACGGATTTACCGAGCGCCAAATGCAAGGAATGGTAGCTTGAAGTTCATTGCAACGTAATAAATACTTAAGATGACAGAAGCGATCATCCCTTCAAGAGAAGTAAAAAAGTAACACTTAAAAGGTTTATTTCATTCGAGAGCATTACCTGATTCCTTTACTGCCGTCATCAGTTCATCAAAACTGCATTCGTACAGTTTCATGAGTTCGCTGAACTGATCAATTCGTAGTTTTGGAATAGTTTTCCCATACTCCCAATTAAGTACTTCGCTGCAAAAGAAAATCAAGATTTAGGAGTTGTTAAAGCGCTGCGAAAACCAGTCTCCAAGCTCGATTTATCCCCTTTTCCTGCACCCTCTTGACAAAAGTGCAATCACTCTAACCTCTCACTGATGGACTTGGACAAAATCTCTGTCTAACTTGCGGGACAGAATCACTGCGTTGACAGGTTACAAATTCCGCATCGTCATCGGAAATCAATACCGCAGTGGACAGGATTCGATTGGTTGGCACGCTGACAACGAAGCATCGATGGGATTCAACCCTGCGATCGCTTCCCTTAGCCTCGGTGGTGTTCGCAAATTCCAAATCAAACCGAGAAATGGTAAACCCACTGACTTTTGGCTGGAACACGGGAGTCTGCTTGTGATGCACCCTGGTTGTCAGTCCACACATCTCCACCAGGTTCCCAAAACCAACAAAGTTGTTAGCACTCGGATTAATCTTACTTTTCGACCACACATCAGGGGTAGATAATTCTGATTCTCCAGATCATGTATAATGCCCTTATTTAGTACATTTGTACTAGTAAGCAAGAATCAGAATCATTCATTGCCTGAGCCACTACAGACAAAACATCACTAAACCCCTGCTTTGGTACATATCCATTCCCTTTCCACAGGCGTTGAACCCTCATAAACTGGCTAAGGTATTGAACTTTAGTATGAATTTAAATTCCAACCTTAGTTGGAGCCAACTTTACATTGATATATGGACTGATTCATCAATCATTGTATTGTACAAAAATTCCAACTTTGAGTGGACGACAACTTAGAGTTAATTGCATATATTTAATTCAGGCAAATATTGAGAGTAATTTAGTTGCAATATTTCAGTTTACTTCACACAAAGATAGTAAGAAAAGGGCTGTATGCTCAATGCTGATGCTGAACATACAGTATCAGTGAGCTTTGACCGTGACCTGATATTTCCCAATTCTTGCCTGATATATGTAAAAAAGTGTACATTGTTCGGGTTTTGGTAACAGCATGATCGGCTTTGCGTCATCGTCAGATGAATTGTGTTATTGATTCTTATTCATGGCCTTCTGGTAACAGAATAATTTCTCAGTATTTGAAACAGCTTAGATCATCTACGAATTGAGTCAGTAATCTCAATCAATATTTTGTTGAGGATAATTTTATGACACGTATGCCATTACTAGTTGGAGATGATTTTGAGTATTCCGAAGTTCCAACTCAGAGTAACTTTTTTGGAAATTCTCCTATTAATCATGCACTCACTGCTGTCGCCCAAGAGGTCGCTAAATTGCTTCAACACGCAAATCCTGTTCAAGCTGATGGCAGTAACCATGCTGAAACAATTGCAATTCGAGCCATAGAACCGGAATACAGCCAGTTTTAATTTAGCAGTTTACTGGAAAAGAAAGTATAGAGGTAAGCAAGATAAAGAAGCTTGGTATTTATTAACCAATTTGCCTGATTTAGAAACTGCTGTCAAAGTTTACGGAGCGCGTTTTGGGATTGAAGCTATGTTTCGTGATTGTAAAACTGGTGGTTATAATCTCAAAGGTTCTAAAGCTAATCTTGATAAACTTGTGCGTTTAATTTTCTTAATCACTTTGGCTATGACCAGTGCTTGGTTACATGGACAAAGAACTAAATTTCAAAAACTTGATTCTTATATTTGTCGCACTCAAGAAAAAAATAGAAATGAGAAGCGTCACAGTAATTTCTGGATAGGTTTATATGGTGAGCCAGCGCGGTCTTGGGGGTTTCCCCCATGAGCATCCAGCTGTGTATGCCACTGGATTAGCCCTCTTGTGTCACTTTAGTAGAAACCAATCGCTGTAAGCCTTTTGCAGCTTTAATTTCTGGGTTTTGGCTATAAATTCTAGTTTCTGTTAGTAAATAACCTTCTTGTGTCACTATCGCGGTAGTATAATAATGTACAAAACCTAGAACGAAGACACAGAGCATGGTAGAGCCTCGTTCACCCATTAAAACCGTGAAGTTTGTGGATGAATATTGCTTGTGGTATAAAAACCTGTTTTCAGATGTTAGGAATTTTGAAGCTTTCAAATATCTACATATAGGATGTATTTCTGATTTAAAACGGAAAAGTCTACCTGAAATAGCGAAAATTGTTGGACTAGACAACTATGAAGGACTACACCATTTCTTAACTACATCATCATGGTCAGTAGAACAGTTAAGAGCTTTGCGATTGAAACTAATTTTAGAGGTACTAAAAGGAAGACCAATCATTCTAATTATTCATGAAACAGGAGATAAGAAGAAAGGCACGACTACAGATTATGTGAAACGGCAATACATCGGAAATTTGGGAAAGGTTGAGAATGGAGTTGTAGCAGTCACCGCGTATAGTGTATTCTGCGGGATGACTTTTCCCCTACTATTTGAAGTATACAAGCCACGGGAAAAATTAAAGCCAGGAGATAAATATCTTCCAAGCCTCAAATCGGGGCAATGCTAATCAGAAAACTACAGTTAATGGGTTTCAAATTCAACTTGGTGCTGGCAGATAGTTTATATGGAGAGAGTGGGACGAATTTCATATCAGTGCTAGATGAACTTGATTTAAATTATTTAGTAGCGATTCGCTCAAACCATTCTGTAGACTTACTTAAAGGGCAGTACACTCAATACTTAAAGTGGCAAAGGTTTAAAAGAGTGTTCTCTGACTTAAGCAGTGAAAATCGGTTTATTCGAGAAATAATTCACGGAAAACGTGGAGAACATAGGTATTGGCAAATTACTACAGACACTCTTAACTTACCTGGAAACTCTACCTGGTATGTCATGAGCAAATATCCCGACATTACACCTAGAGAGGTTGGTAATTTTTATGGGTTAAGAACCTGGGTTGAATATGGCTTAAAACAAAGTAAAAATGAATTAGGTTGGGCAGATTATCGTTTTACTCGCTATGAAGATATTGAGCGGTGGTGGGAAATTAAATGCAAGTGCCTACTTAATGGTTAGCCTTCATTCAGAATCTCTGCATCTTTCTCCCCCAGATCCTCAATCAACATTTGCTTCTCACCCCTGGTGGGATAATGGTAAAGGTTGGAAGAATATTCTCAACAATCTGCGTTTAGTTATTCAACCTTTTATACTATTTAACCTCATATATCCCTGGTTGACAGTTTTTCCTATTCCTCAACTGTCTTTGGGTTTTTCTACGCTTCAAGCAATCGTTTATGGGCTCACTTCCCCAATTTTTCTCTTCCTGGATCACCCTGAATTCTATTTTTCTTCTGCCTAAAGTGACACAAGAGGGATAAAGTCTCAAAGCTTGATTCAATCTAAGGTTGAGAATTTTGCTTCGATTATTGTTTTCCAAAAGTGACATAACAGGGTTAGAGTGGACAACCTCCTCACTGCCGCCAAGCGAAAACTTTGAAGAGATTCCCATCATCATCTCAGAACCATATCGTTACTGGGAATCTGACAGATTGACAGTTGATCGATCATCTATTTAAAGAGAACCACTGATGAAGACACGAACAACAAAACAATTGGCTGGTGGAATCTTAACGATTGGCATGATTGGACTGCTATGCTCGCAGCCTCTCTTCGCGCTTCCAGTCAGCCAAGCTCAACCAAATCCCTCTCAAGATTATGTACTTCCCTACCGGGGCAGTTGGACGGGAACCTTCCGTACTGTCGGTTCTCAGGGGCAGATACTCGTATTTATCGATCCTGCCGGCAAACTGTACGGAAGTTTGAAGTCTAATGATGGTGAGAACTTTGCTCAAATTAGCGGTTCCCATCGCGGAAGTAAGTTTCATCTGGTTTTCACCCCTCCACCTAGCAGCCTTAACCAGTTTGGCACCGCTAGTCCTTACACCGTTGATGCAACCGCAAAGTGGGAGCAAGGGGTGAGTCGATTTGTAATCTCAGCCCCAACTAGAACGGGTCACTCACAATTATATACATTTGAGAAATCAATCGATAATCGATAAAACAATACATCGAACGGAGTTGCGATCGCCTCTGGCGAGGCTTAAGCCCATCGCCTCCCTTTTGCACAGGTGATGTACTTGAGCAAGAAGGATGAAATATTGCTGTTCTGTTAATGAACCAGAATCTTATCTCTAATCAGAACCGACTTTATGCAAACGAGAATTACATTGGAGAAAAATTATGCAGATGGGAGTGATTGGTCTGGGACGTATGGGTGCGAACATTGTTCGGCGACTGCTGCAAAACAACCATGAATGTGTCGTGTTCAATCGCACGCCTGACAAAGTGAAACTGCTTGCATCAGAAGGGGCGATCGGCACTTACAGCTTGGATGATTTTGTCCAGAAGCTCAATAAACCTCGTGCGATTTGGTTGATGGTGCCAGCCGGAGAACCAACCGAGCAGATGGTGAAGGAACTGGCTGCAAAACTGAATTCCGGCGATATCTTAATTGATGGCGGCAACTCTTACTACATTGACGATATTCGACGGGCAAATGATCTGATGGAAAAGGGCATTCACTACCTAGATGTGGGAACCAGTGGCGGAGTGTGGGGTTTGGAGCGGGGTTATTGCATGATGATTGGTGGATCTCAGATGGTGGTTCAGTATCTCGATCCCATTTTTAAATCATTAGCTCCCGGAGGGGGTGATATTCCGCGTACTGTTGGACGGGAAAAGGTAGGCGGTACGGCTGAAGAAGGCTATCTGCACTGCGGATCGAATGGGGCGGGGCATTTTGTCAAGATGGTGCATAATGGCATCGAATATGGCTTGATGGCAGCCTACGCAGAAGGATTGAATATCTTGCATCACGCCAATGTGGGTAAGCAGAACCGTGTGGCTAATGCTGAAACGACCCCCCTCCGCAATCCTGAACACTATCAGTATGACTTGAATCTGCCTGATATTGCCGAAGTTTGGCGACGGGGCAGTGTAATTGCCTCCTGGCTACTGGATCTAACTGCGATCGCCCTTCTGGAACAACCAGACTTATCAGGCTTTGGGGGGCGCGTGTCTGATTCAGGCGAAGGACGCTGGACGATCGCAGCCGCCATTGACGAAGGCACTCCTGTTCCTGTACTCAGCGCAGCCTTGTATCAACGGTTTAGCTCACGCGGCGAAAATGATTTTGCGGATAAGCTGTTGTCTGCCATGCGTTTTCAGTTTGGCGGACACGTAGAACAACAGGCGGAAATAAAATCATGACGATCGCCACTGCACCTCAGTCTCAAGTTGAAAGCTCGGTTCATCCAGCTGAACCTTTTGCGATCGTCTTAATAGATATGTCGTAAGCCCAAAGGAAAGAAGTTTTACCAAACAATAATTTTAGGAGAAACACAATGGCTCATCGAGTAAAAGAAATTCTCAGTTGGTATGGCAGCGACAATCCCGGAACGTTGACTAATTTAGCCCGGTTGCTGAATCATGGCAAACTAGCTGGAACTGGCAAAGTCGTCATGCTGCCTGTGGATCAAGGCTTTGAGCATGGGCCAGCTAGCAGTTTTGCGCCCAATCCACCAGCCTATGATCCTCGCTATCATTTTGAGTTAGCGATCGCAGCAGGATGCAATGCCTATGCCGCACCGTTAGGATTTTTGGAAGCGGGAGCGCGAGAATTTGCAGGTGAAATTCCCCTAATTCTGAAAGCCAACGATCGCGATGTGTTACTAGCTGAGTCAGACCCAACGCAAGCACTCACTGGCAGCGTGGAGGATGCGCTGAGGTTAGGATGTGTGGGGATCGGTTTCACTATCTATCCAGGTTCAGCCCATCGCTTTGAGATGTATCAACAGATTCGAGCCTGTGCCGAGGTAGCAAAGCGGCATGGATTGGTCGTGATGATTTGGTCTTATGCGCGGGGATCGGGTTTAAGTAAAGTGGGTGAGACAGCGATCGATGTGATTGGCTATGCGGCTCAGATTGCGGCTCAATTGGGCGCTCACATCATCAAGGTGAAACTGCCCAACGAACACGTTGAACAGGATGCAGCCCGCAAGGTGTATGAGCAAGAGCAAATTCCGATCGCAACATTATCTCAACGAGTGCATCATGTGGTGCAATGTGCCTTTAACGGACGGCGGATCGTGATTTTTTCGGGTGGGCCGATCGACAGTGATGATGCTTTCCTCAATGAAGTTCGTGCCATTCATGCCGGACATGGATTTGGTTCGATTATCGGACGCAATTCTTTCCAGCGTTCCAAGCCAGATGCACTGCGATTGCTCAACACAATCATGGATATTTACAGTGAACAGTCTCAGACCATTCGCACTCCTGCACTGACCTAATTTGTCTATCAAGACTGTTTTGATGAGTTTACAATCGAAATCGATCAAAACAGCCTAAAAATTGGGTTTGTTGTCTCTATTACGAACCGACTCCTCACCTTGAAGCAATCTTCCCCACCCCAATATGCCTGACTTTTTTCATCGCTTGCATCCCTCTACTGCTGCCAGGAAAGCTAGATCGTGAGAAAATCACGTCCAAAGCCTACCCTATTGAAAGATTATCGTGCCATCATTCCTGCTTCCTTTTTTGGTATGATTCTAGGTTTGGCAGGATTAGGTAGTTGCTGGCGAGTAGCTGCTAAACTTTGGCACTTGCCTACCTGGATTGGCGAAGCAATTATGCTGCTGACAATTGCAATCTGGCTCGTGTTGTTGCTGCTTTATGTGGGTAAATGGTTGTGGGCGAGAGCAGATGCCTTAGCTGAATTTGAGCACCCTGTTTTGTGTTGCTTTATTGGGTTAGTGCCTGTGTCTACGATGTTTGTAGCGCTAGCGATCGCACCCTACTCTCGTGCGATCGCCATCACATTATTTGTTGTCGGTACAATTGGTCAGTTAAGCTTTGGCGTGTATCGTTCCGGTCAGCTATGGATGGGAGGACGTAAGCCAGAAATAATCACACCCATTCTCTACCTCTCTACAGTCGCGGGTAGTTTTGTCAGTGCGATCGTTGCTAGTACCCTCGGTTATCGAGAATGGGGCCCGTTGTTTTTTGGAGGAGGGCTGTTTTCGTGGCTAGCACTGGAGTCGATGATTATGCAGCGCCTCTACTTGTTAGAAGCGTTGCCTAAACCACTACGTCCAACGCTGGGCATTCAACTTGCCCCCCCTGTCGTTGGCTGTGTTGCTTATTTGAGTATCACCAGTGGTCAGCCTGATGCCTTTGCCCAGTTTCTCTTCGGTTATGGACTGTTTCAAGGGCTGATTTTACTGCGGCTGCTACCGTGGTTGTTTCAACAACCCTTTACAGCTTCCTACTGGGCATTCACCCTCGGCATTGCTGCCTTATCGCTGGCATCCTTGCGCCTTGTTGAACGCGGCATGACTGGAGTGATGCAAGAATTGGCAATACTGCTATTCATTGGCGCAAATATTGCGATCGGCAGTATTGCTCTAGGGACAGTGCGGCTCTTGCTGCGGGGCAAATTACTAAGCTAACGATCGTTCATTTTTCCAGAACATATTGGGAGTGGAACTTATGGCTGCAACAACTAAGCAAAATGACACTAAATCGTTCGTTTACTCAACTCGAATTGATATTCTTGTAGAAATCCGATCGCAACTAGATAACCCAAGTTGCGGGTTATAAAACAATACAGTTAAGTTAAGGCTAAAAACTAAAACTGGCGTAGGTTGGGTTGAGGAACGAAACCCAACATTATCAGGGCTTTGTTGGGTTTCCCTGTTGCTCAACCCAACCTACTATTCTTCTTAACCCAAGCGTATTGGGTTATAAAATTCTGAATACTTCGTGACCATTGATTGAAACAAATGCACATGAAAAGTTAGCGGTGGCGTTATGGGAGACCGGAAATTAGGTCAAGCTGAGATCAGAGCATTAAATCATTTTAATGTATTAGAATCAACCGATTAAATAAATGCTTTTTGGAGAGTAAATGCCAAAATAAATACTTGAGGCTTCAGTAAAAAAACTGGAAAATTACAAGCATGAATCGATTTAGATAAATCACTTGTTATCTCACTAATTTAGATGTAATGTTGAGTATGTTGTTTAATAGGGTTCCAATTTGATTTTAATTATGCAAAAAATTATAGGCTTCATTGAGTTTGTTGGCTGATTCTTCTAATAAGCTTTGTTCATGAGCATTTCTTGATAACAGCAATTGGCGCTCAATACCTGTTGAGCCAATGATACATGGAAGTCCAAAAACAACTTCACTGCCAACTCCATAGTTAGAATCTGCTCTGGCCGATACTGGAAATATCTGCTTTTCATCTCGCAGGATTGTATCAACTAACTGACAAACTACTGTTGATATACCATAGCTTGTATTTCCTTTGCGTTCAAAAATGTTATGGCCTCGTTTACGAGTTAACTGTGCATACTCTTGCTGAATTTGTTCTAGCGTTGCTCCTTGTGGTATGGGAAATTCAGTTAACAAAATTCCCCCAATAAATGCACTAGACCAAACGACAAATTCACTGTCTCCATGCTCTCCAATCACATAAGCATGAACGTCTTGTTTTGCAACACTCAGTCGCTTTCCAAGTTGATATCTCAGTCTAGCAGTATCAAGAACGGTTCCCGAACCGAAAATTAGGTTTTCTGCTCTAGTGGAAGTAGCGATCGCAATCCGCGTGAGTACATCCACCGGATTGCTAATGATAATTATGATTGAATTCGGTGCAACTCGATCCAATTCTTTGATTGTCAAACGTATAATCTCTGCATTGTCACTCAATGTATCTAATCGCGTCTGTCCAAGTTTCGGCTGCACCCCAGCAGTCACAATAATGATATCTGAATCAGCTAAGTCTTCATACTGATTTGATGGTATGATTTCCATTTCTTTAAGTAGAGGAATGCTGTCTTCAATGTCCCAGACTTCTCCTTCAGCTTTTGATAAGGTTCGGTCAAAAAGGACAACCCTTACACATCTACCGAGTAGAACTAAAGCATTTGCAACATCTGCACCTACATTACCTGCACCAATAATACCGACTTTAGATGTTTTACTCATGATGCTATATCTACTTTTTTCAAGAGATAAATGTCGTTTGTTTGGTAAATCCTTGGGTCTGCAATTGCTGTCTCCTCACAATTTGGAAAACAATATATTTAATCCTTCGGTCATCGTGGGATGAGTCAAAATACCATCGCGTAGAACGGTGTACGGCATCTGAGCTTGCATCACCATTTGCACTGTTGAAATCACTTCACCTGCTTCATGACACAACAGGGAACACCCTAAAATACGACCTGTATCTGCATCCACGATCGCCTTCAGAAGTCCATCGGTTTGACCGAGCGTTCTTGCTCTAGGAACGATTGACGCATCGATTTTCGCCACGCGGATAGCATATCCTTGTTGCTGTGCTTCAGTTTCAGTCAAACCCACATGAGCCAGTTCTGGATCGATGAACAAACAGGATGGCACTAAGCGATCGCTTGTACTCCGGTTGCCCCCATCAATTAAATTGGCTTTGATAATGCGATAATCGTCAAGCGATATATGGGTGTATTGCGGGCCGCCGTTGATGTCGCCTAACGCCCAAATTCCAGGTACGTTCGTCTCTAAGCGATCGCTAACTTGAATAAATCCGCGTGTATCGGTTGCCACACCAGCAGCAGCTAAATTTAAGCTATCGATATTGGGCGCACGACCAACGGCGACGAGCAAATGCGACCCTTGGAGGGTGATTTCACGATCGCCAACTTGAATTTGCAGGATGGTTTCATTATCAGTGCGATCCACCCTCAACACCTTCGCCTTTAGCAAGAATTCAATACCATCTTGTTCTAGCAGTGTTTGAACTGCGATCGCTATATCTGGATCTTGCAGTGACAGAATTTGCTCACTTTGCCCAATGACAGTAACGCCAGAGCCAAAGCGCCGAAACATCTGGGCAAACTCTAAACCAATATAGCCACTACCGAGAACGATCAGGTGTTCAGGCAAATATTCTAGCTCCATAATCGACTCACTTGTTAAAAACTCAACTTCAGTGAGTCCGGGTACAGATGGAATTAACGGTCGTGTGCCTGTATTAATAAATAAGCGTTCGGCGGTAAGTAAGCGATTGTTCCCCTCAGTCGTCGTTACTGCGATCGTTTTGGGAGCAACAAACCTTGCTTCGCCAATGATCAAGTTCTTATCCAAAGCCGTTTCTAAATTGTGCAAGTTCATTTCACGCATCCCTTGCACAACCGCTCGTTTTCGTTGGATCACCTCTGCTAAATTAACAGTGGGTGTATTGGTTTTAACCCCATAAGCGGCACTGTTTCGCACTGTGTTTGCTACATTGGCACTCGTCACCATAGTTTTAGTAGGAATGCAGGCGATATTAATGCACCCGCCACCAATCATATTTAAACTGCGTTCAACCAGAGCGGTTTTACGTCCGTCAGCAACTAACGCTGGTGCTAGTGTTTTACCTGCTTTGCCGCCGCCGATAATAATGTCGTCATAGTGTTGAGTGTCCACTTCCATATCCTTTGGGTTTGATCGGGTGAATACAATTTCTAGAAGGTGTTATTAATTTCAGAAAAAACTGGCTGACTCAATACCTTAGTCAATTTACGAGGGTTCAATGCCTGTACAAACAGGATGAATACGTCCTAAAGAAGTGAGTTTGGTAAAAATTTGGGTTAATAAAATAGGCTCAGGCATTTCGGGAAGCATTTTTAAAATTTCATGGACATATCGAAAACCACGATAGTGAGTCTTAAGGTCGAGAATGCCGGAGTCGGGATTAAGGAGACGAAAATCTCAGAGGAGATGATGGGATAAATTTACCATAAAAAATGCTAAATTAGCAGCATTAGTCACCGCAGTTTGGCTTAAATTCATAAAATCTTCCAGACCCCAAAACTGTTTAGCATCACGAAAGTTAAACTCAATTTGGAAACGGAGTTTATAGTAGTCGATTATTTTCTCAAATGATAATTTCAAGTCGCTAGAGAATAGGATTACATGGCTGCGGACATTAGTTTTAAGATTGATTTTGATCAAAATAACTACATTTAGAGCCTGGGCAAATTCTTTATGGAGTAAAGTCGCTTGATAAATATCAGTTTGAATATCCTCATCAATGGTACTTTTACATAAATACTTGTTAGGTATATTATCGTAGTCGATTTTATCACCGTATTTACGACGTGAGCGCTTATCAGGGTCAGAGTGTTGATAAGGTACATATAATGCTGAATCATAACGGAGTTTTGAAATTATGTGCAAGTTAACTTGGTGAACCATCTGCATAGCATTATTGTTACCAAAATGTCCATCCAAGACTAAGTAAGTAAGGGGGATAAATTTAGCCAAGAACTCAAATAACGACTTAATCATTTCCTGAATTCGGAGTAATTCAGATGTTAAAACTACCTGTGTTTTATTCTTGTTTTTACTTCCTTTTGGTCGTCCACGTCCACGTTTCTCTTTCGGTTTTATTTCTTTAGTTGGTGACAGGCTACTTTTTTCTATATCGCTCTTGATTACCTGTTCTATCTGAATCGGAAACGAGTGCCTTTGTTCAACACTTACTAATGACAATGTAAAAAAAGATAGTCCTAATATAGGTTTGCTAACTAGGCTAGAAAAAAATCTATCCAGCCCATAAGTTTGTTTCCCTGATTTACTTATTACAACTTCATCTCCTGCAAGCAAATACACTTCATTCGCACGGAACAAATGCTTGCGGAAAAATAGCCAAAATAATGTTGCCCAAGGTATTACTGTATGAAAGAATCTCAACATTGTTCGATAACTACCACCAGTGCTTGTCCAACGAGAAATTCCTAACATCGTGACTCGTCCGCTCATCGCTAACATGGCCAGGATTATTTGATTCATTCGGCGCATCGTCGTAGCGTTGATCTGCGGTAGCAAGCATTGCAGTAGTGATAAGATGTCGAGCATGGGCTGTTTGTGGGTTTTGAGTTGTCGTTGTGAGAGACAATAACTCTACTACGGCAGCCCTATCTCTTCAAACTTTGCGATCGCACCCCAGGTTGGAAATTTATGCGAAGACAATAACTCTATTACATCATCCCTCCGAATTCATACTCTTATTTTGGCTAAGGTATTGTGACTAAGAGGGTTTTAGCGATAACGTATTTGGCGAGCGTAACTCAAGATGCTTGCCCTAGCTGGGTTGACAAAAAGTGCATAACACCCGCTAAAAGATTCAACTTTTTCTACAAGCTTGCTTCATCACAATACGGTTGTTTTTATACACCTCTAAAGTTCCAGCCTGCGGATTATCTAACGTGCCATCCCACACCGAATATTCATAATTTCTATTCCGAAACTTATACACTCGAACACCTTCTGTCGCTTGGCTAGTTCCTTTGCCCAAACTTAAATTACCGTTGGGACTGGTCGCGCGATAGAGCAATTCACCGGAATTATAATTCTGCCAAATATTGATGTTGTACCCACCCTGGCATTTTGTACTCAGGATGAGGCCAGCAGTAGAATCAGCAGAAGCAGGTAAGGAAAAATTAGCTAAGATACTGATTGGCAGAGCCACGAGTAACGCCGATGTTTTCATGAGTTTTGTAAAATTAATAAGTTTGACATTACTGCATTGCTGCTACAACTTCATCTGTAGAAAGAACTGCATTGGCGATATAGCCAAAGTTGATCAGTGCTGCCTTGTAGCCGTCGCCCAATTCCGGATGTCGAGGGGCTGCTGTTGCATCCTTGACAACAAGAACCTCAAATCCCTGCTCAAGCAATTCGCGTAGGTGAGCTTCAACACAAAGATTTGCCAACATTCCGAGTATAATGACTTTGCTGATGTTGCGTTTACGCAGTTGCAAAACGAGGTCGTTAGTTTGCGGCCCATAGACTTTGTGGGGACTCGCCACAATCGTCTTGCCATCCTCAATGAAGGGCTTATAGCGATCGAGCCAGTCAGCACCCGATCCCAGGAATCCATCTAGGCTCAACGCACCACGGCGATCGAACTCCTTAACCTCAAGCATCATTTGCTCTAGGTTTCCGGCAAATTTCCAACTATGGTCGGTGGGGTAGTAATAGTGAGGGGAGATAAAAACTTCAAATCCATTCTGCTTCGCGGCTTTGAAGATTCGCTCAATGTTTTCGATGGTGTTGTTATCCTTAACACTCTCACCCACCAAATCCCAGGAAACCCCTTTTTCGCTCAAGACATCGTTTTGCGGATCGATGACAACTACTGCGGTGTCATTCTTGTTGATGTTCATGGTTTTTTCCTTGATTGTTGATTTTCACCATTCTCTTTCTTAAAAACCATCTGCGATATGCAGCGTTTTCCCAGTGATTCAGAATCAGAATATCTTGGTTACTAGGGCGATCGCGGTGGGCGAATTATCTGGCAGTAGTGACCCCATTTCAGACTTTGACACCACTGCCTAAATGCTGTTTCAAAAACGCCAAGGTGCGATCGCGTGTTAATTCTGCGACTTATTGGCGATCGGCGGAACTAAGTGCTTGATAGATTAAAGGTGCAATGATAGCGATATTTTTCACCAACTCATCGGAGAGAGAAAATCGCTGTTTTAAGTAATTAGGATCGTTGTAGCTTACCCACACCTTGCCGTCAGTCGCTTCCCATGCCAGTACTTTCAGGGGTAAATCCAAGGCGATTGTTGGTTCTGCCACCATGAGGGAAGTTCCGGCTTTCGGGTTGCCAAACAGCAACAACTGTGTAGGAGGTAGGCTAAGTCCGACTTTTTCGGCTTCAGCCTGTTGATTGATGCGGGCAAAAACGGTGATGCCTTTTGCTTGAAGGATGGCTGCAAAGCGATCGATAGTTTCGGTCACAGCATACGGGCTGATCTGGCTGATGATGCCGTTGTTTGCATTCATAGCAGTGGACTTCTTGTAAGATAAAAACTGGGTGATATGGTCGTTGGGCTTTTCAAAGATTGAGGTCTGACAATCCGGGATGATCGTCAGGACGACGACCTAGTATCCAGTGGTATTTGCGATCGCTTTGGTGAATTGGCAGGTCGTTGATGCTGGCAATACGCCATCGCATGAATCCATGTTCATCAAACTCCCAATTTTCATTGCCGTAAGAGCGAAACCAGTTGCCGGAATCATCATGCCATTCGTAAGCAAATCGGACAGCAATACGGTTGTCTTGAAAAGCCCAAAGCTCTTTGATCAGACGGTAGTCCAATTCTTTAAGCCACTTACGTGTCAAGAATTGTGCGATCGCCTCACGACCAGATAGAAATTCTGAGCGGTTGCGCCAAATGCTATCCGACGTGTAAGCGAGTGATACTAGTTCCGCGTTACGTGTGTTCCAAGCATCCTCTGCAATTCTGACTTTTTGGATAGCGGATTCATTATCAAAAGGCGGCAGGGGTAGTCGAGGATTTTCGGGGTTGTTCATAGTATGTAAGCGCTAGAATCGTGATTGTCTCAGCACGGTTGAATTAAATTTACAGCAGATTTCAAGTTGATGAAGTACACAAACTAAGTCCCAAAGCCAGGTATGAACCCTGTTTTACTTCTGGATTCTGAATTCTGCTGTAAGTGCGTGCCGACCGAATTACCTCAAAAGCAGTTTAATACAGATCAATGACTACCACCCGCGATGTGCAGCGTTTCCGCAGAAGCCCCCGTCACAACTGCGATTTTTCCCTCTAGTTTTTTCATGATGATTTCTTAGGATCGGGCAGCGTGAACTCCACAGTTTCGCTAGTGATTACTTTGTGCGTGGGGTCAGCTAGTTCGATCAGCACCTTGTGTACGCCAGGTTCCAGTCCGACCAGGATGATCGTTTCCCCACTGGCATCGACAAAGTGCCACGGCGCGTCGTCAACGGTGATGTGGATATGACCGATACGCGGCGATACTTCGAGGGCACCTTTGCCGAACACTGGCAACACGCGCAAATTCTCCGTCCGGTACTGGATGAAGACACGTCCCTGTGCCAGTGGTTCGGGAAGCGGTGGATCGACAATCAGCTTGGGTGGTGCTTCGTTTTCAATCGCAATCAACGGTGATGATCCGATTATGTCCCTAGCGCTCGGTGTGTGGCTGTTCATAGCAGGTAATTACCTGAGAGTAGTTTGTATTACGATCGAAATGGCACTAAGATAAGCCGAAAGTCTTGTTTCACCCCGTTCCCAGCCTGTAGGCTGGGAATGTATTTCGAGAGGCTCTGCCTCTGATCAAGCCTTTGGAGGCGGAGGCTCTCAGAATTAGTTCTTAGCCTGGAGGCTGGGAAGCAAGGGTTGTGTCTTAACTTAGTGCCATTCCGCTTTCCCTTTTTCCCCTACCTAACTCGGTAAGCAGCAAAGCGATGGAAGAGCGTCTTTTCCTTTCCCCAAAAACATCGATCGCATCCTATTGCAGATGTTTCTTCAATTGGGCAGCAGCTTGAACAAACAGAGAGCGGACTTGTGGCAGTTCGGCTAAACCATTGAGCAGTCCAAAGTCATGAATCATGCCGTTGTACTGCACCGTTGTCACCTCTACCCCAGCTTCATCGAGCTTGCGTCCGTAGGCTGTGCCTTCGTCATGCAAAATATCGCTCTCTGCAACCACAATTAATGCTGGAGGCAAGCCTTTGAGTTGTTCAACCGTCGCTTGTAAGGGAGATGCGTAGATGTCTTTGCGCTTTTCTGGGTCAGGGATGTACAGGTCATACATCCACTTCATCGTGGGTACGGTTAAGTACCGTTTGTCGCCGAATTGATGATAAGAATTCGTTTCAAAATCGGCATCGACGATCGGCCACATCATGATATGTAACTTGATGTGTGGTCCTCCGTTTTCTTTCGCCTTCAAAGCAGTGACTGCTGTCATATTTCCGCCGACACTGTTGCCGACCACTGCCAGATTCTTGCCATCCACCCCAATCTCCTCACCATGCTCGGCAACCCATTTGGTCGCAGCATAAATCTCATTGATCGCCTGTGGGTACTGAGCATCTGGCGTGCGCGTGTAGTTGACAAAGACCCCTGCAAACCCTGAAAGCACAACCAGATCGCGAACCATGCGCTTGTGTGTTGGATAATCACCCAACACCCAACCACCACCATGAATAAAGATGAAAACAGGCAATGTGCCTTTGACTCCTTCCGGTCGCACGATGTTGAGCGTAATCGAATAACCGTCAGCAGTAATTGTCTTCTCAGACTCTTCAATGCCTGAAAGGTCTACTGGAACATAAGCCTGTGCATCCGCAAGTACTTGACGTGCTTCGATTGCAGTGAGTGTCTCCAGCGGCACACCTCCTGAATTCAGCACTTTCAAAAATTCCTTCACCCCACTGGAAAGACGTGGATCGTCTGCAACTTCCAAAATTTTTGCTGCTGGCGAGTTTATTTGAGCAACCATGACATTCTCGTTTGATAATTAGTAAACAATCTGTTGAAATGACACTGTTAAGTGAATTGGTTTAACAGTGATGCTCGATCGGCAGCGATCGTGAAACGGCGATCGCTTTCTACTGGCATCGTTTCCCAGCCGGAATTATTTGTTACTGGTGAAAAGGTTGTCGGCCTAGCGGGTCGCTGCCTCGATCGGTTGTTTCCACACCGCAGCAGCATAGAGCGAGTCCTCAAAATCGGGGGCAATATCACCTGTAATACGTGCTTCATGATGCGCCCAGTCCTTAAAGAACAAGTCGTGACTGATGCGCGATACTATTGCAGGTACGTCGCGGCGGATGCTATGGATGTCACCAACCGGCAATCCGAAGCTGACCAAACCAGCAGGATTAAATACGTGAATGTCTTTCAGATAAGGGGCAGTGCCAGGTACTTTTTCTTGGTATTCGTGGGCGCTACCGAGGTAAGGATGTGCCCCCAAACCGTTGTCGCGCAGGTCTTCTGGTGGCTGGTAGCGATCGCGCCAGAGGGCAATATGCTGGGCAAAGTCGGCTAGTTCGGGACGCTTTGTTGGGTCAACGAAGTAACCAGTGCCAGCGATCGCAAAATCAAACTCGAAAACATCATCGTTCACCTCGATGGCAATGCGTTCGCCTTTGGCGGCGGCTTCCGCATCACCCAGTTTCCGTGCCGATTTCCAAGGTGCAGATAGATGGATGTGAAAGTTCGGGAAAGCGATCGCTCGCTTAATCGAGTTCGGAGGTGGCGCAGTGCCTGCTTGACGAAACTGCCAAGCCTGGAACCAGCGGGCTGCATCGGGTAGTTGGGGATAGTTGTCGTAAGCACCAGGGTAATCCCGTACCCGAAGGACTGACAGAGATGCGATCGCCGATCGGCGTACAAATAGATGTACTGCCTTAGCTCCCGATTCCAGCGCCACTGCTGCTGCATCAAAAGCTGAAGCCGCCGCACCCAGCACCGCCACAGTCTTACCGCGCAGTGCTTCAAAATCGATGGCATCGGCGGTATGTGCGTACAACGTGCGGGGTAAGTCAGCCAGTATTGGAGGTATGTACGGACCACCCGTGCCAGCCACGCCATTGGCAAAGATAATTTTGCGCGTAGTCTCTATCTGCGGGACACCGTTTACCTCAAGGTGTAGGCGGAAGAAACCTGCGACTGGTTCAATCCGCACCAACTTCGTCTGGTAACGAACCTGGATACCGAGGAAGTGCCGATACCAACTGAGGTACTCAGCCCAAGCTACTCGCTCGATGCGATCGATCTTTGCGTAGGCTGCCGCACCGTGCCGCGCTTCGTACCAGGCTTGAAAGGACAATTCTGGGATGCCTAGTTCTGGCCCAGGCAGATGTTTCGGTGTGCGGAGCGTTCTCATCCGCGCTCGCGTCAACCACACGCCTGCATGAGCCTCGTCATCGGCTGCATCGATCTCCGTTACGCGACCGATCCCAGCACGTCGTAGCGCAAATACAAAGGTGCTACCGCTACCGCTGCCACCTATTATAGTGACATTGCGATCGATGCCAGGGCGATCGGGTACCCAGTTTTCAGGATCGGGACCGAGCAGGCGTAGTGCCTCGCGGGCAGCAAAATCGGAATTGCTCGTTGTTGTCATGTCGATCTCCTCAGATATCGTTGCGATGGATGAAAAAATCGGAATAGTTGACCAATTCTCCTTAATTTTTCAATAAAAGCCCTTACAAAAGTAGGTATTTTTTATTTGGTCATTTTTTGACGATTCCAGCCAATCTTTACTACATCGATTAGGCGAGAACGGATTGCAGCCGTGATGTGAGAAATTGATCGATATAGTTTGCGATCGCATCTCCATCCTCTTCCAGGGCAAAATGTCCGGTATCGAGTAGATGGAACTCAACGTCTTTCAAGTCACGCTGGTAGGGATAAGCACCGTCAGCAGGAAAGATATAGTCGTTCTTGCCCCAAACAATCAGGGTAGGGGGTTGATACTGGCGGAAATACTCCTGCCATTGGGGATAGAGCGGTGGATTCGTACCATAGCTATACAGCAGCGCAAGTTGAATCTCATCGTTTCCTGGGCGATCGAGGAAATGTTGATCGATAGTCCAGGTATCGGGGCTGATTGCTTCTAGATTGCGAACACCGTTGGTATATTGCCACTTCGTCGCTTCCAGGGTGACAAGATATTTGAGCTTTTCACCATTCTCAGGCGATCGCTCTTGCCAGTATGCTTTAATTGGCTCCCAGAATTCGCGTAGACCTTCCTCGTAAGCATTACCATTTTGAACAATCAGAGATTGCACACGCTCTGGATATTTAACGTGAGTTCGACGAACCTAAAAAGCCGCAGCAGGCAAAGCAGGTAAACCTTTAGGGTTAATATCTAAAGAAGGTTTTTTCTCTTGGTAGGTGTAAGCGACCAGTCCAGCTAAAAGGTTAACCATAAAATTGAGTACACTGCGGTGTCTTGAGTGTTCGACTTGGCAAATGTTCTTAAGTTGGTCATTGACCGACTCAATTACAGCCCGCTTACGGAGCAAGATTTTATCCATCAAGGGAACCAACTTATTTTTCATATTTTTTTTGAGCTTTGTGATTAGCTGTAAACCTCGCTCGTAAAGCTCCTCAAAAAGTTTGTGTGAAATATAACCTCGATCACCGAACAATTTACCAACAATATTTTGTGTCATATCTGGAACTGGCGCACGGTCGTCAACATTAGCTGAGGTCAGTTTAAAAGCGATTAATTCCCCCTGTTCATTGATAATTAGGTGTAATTTGAAACCAAAATACCAATCAACAGAATTCTTACCCCAATGAGCATATTCCTTAAATACCTTGTGTGAGGTTGCACGACACTTATGGCAAACACTAATCGGAGTTGAATCAATGAAACTAATCCCAGTAGTATTTCCTCGACGGCTGTGTAGATAACAACACAATGCCATTAGACTCCAAGGCATGATTTCAACAAATCGGTTGTAGCTGACTAGATTCGGGAAGGCATTCTTCCAATGAGGTAGAACTTG
Organism: Nostoc sp. C117; assembly: GCF_043099735.1. Classification (NCBI taxonomy): domain Bacteria; kingdom Bacillati; phylum Cyanobacteriota; class Cyanophyceae; order Nostocales; family Nostocaceae; genus Nostoc; species Nostoc sp. C117. The sequence continues at coordinate 3,160,636 of NZ_CP170991.1, read as the reverse complement.
CAATGTATAAAAATCTTTAAATGTGCGATACCCAGATCCATGAAATGCAATGACGATAGTCATGATCTCGCTCAAACACATTCGACACTTGCTTAATTTCTCTCCTGCCATCTGCGGTAGGTGTGCTTCCTTCCATCCTGATTCAAAAATTTGGCAGAAGTCGTCTAAGTCGCAAAAAACGTTTGTGATATCCAAGCGAGATTGTAGATACGCCATAACAGTATTACACGATCGCCACCTCTTTTATTGAAGCCCTAACCAGTAACTATGGTCAATTCAGCCCGTCGAACTCACGTATATTTAGCGGCAATCCGATAGCCAATCGGCGCACCATAATCCATCACATAGAGGCTGTACTTTTTGAGAGCGATCGCAGAAATGAATTTTTCCACAATCTCAGCCAAGCGATCGAACGTGTAATCAAACTCATTTATAGTTGGCATCGAACTGTTGCCGTAGCCAGGATAATCAGGTGCAACGAGATGGAATTTATCAGCAAGTGCTGGTATGAGATTACGGAACATGTGAGATGACGTTGGGAAGCCGTGCAATAGCAAAATCGTTGGATTATCACGGGAACCCGCTTCACGGTAGAAGATATCTAAACCATCGATGGAAACTGTGCGATATGTCGTCATAGGATTACTCCTTGTAAGTGATAAAAGTGACATGATGGCGTTTTACGACAGATCGATCTATCTCATATCCTGACGACGAATCTGCTCCTGAAAGTAGTCCCGCCAGCTTTCGGGTAAGGCTTTCAGTTGAGCTGCACGATGCAGTAACTCTGGATTGTTTCGCTCACGAACATAAAGCTGAGTGATATCAGCAACAGTAATATTGTTGGTATCTCGACTCATCAACTCTAAAGTGTCTCCAGCGACCACTTCGCCCTCTTGCAAAACCCGAAAGTAAAATCCGGTGCGACGACTGGCGAGAAATCGTTTCACCATATCCGATCGCCCAAAGCGAATCCCTAGTTTGTAGCAGGGTAAGCGCGGTTGAGTCACCATTAGTTCCACACTGCCGATTTTGAAGCGATCGCCAATGTTTAATTCTTCTTCTCTCAATCCTGTAACTGTGAAATTTTCACCAAAGATTCCTGGCGTTAACTCTGTGTCAGGCAATTCGCTTCGCCAGTAGTCGTAATGCTCAAAGGGATAGACATAAACTGCTTTGTCAACTCCGCCATGAACGGTGAGATCCGCTTGGCGATCGCCATCTAAATTGAGTTCACGCACCATCACTCTCGAATTAACTGGCTCTTTGAAAATTCCAGTGCGGATGGGTTTTCCTTTCCAGGTCACTTCACGCGGCAGGCCAACATTAACAGAGATAAGCTTCATCTTTAACTCCTTTTGGACTTCAAATCTGTGCCATACCGCCATCAACAAACAACTCAATGCCGTTCACAAAGCTGCTGTCATCTGAAGCCAGAAAAACAACCGCTTTGGCAATCTCATCGGGTGTGCCGACTCGTCCCAGTGGGATGGTGCTGGCTTGGCTGTCCACGAATTCTTGCAACTGCTGGTCATTCAGTCCCAAATGATCGTAACCAGGAGTCGGAACCACACCAGGGCTAATGGCATTCACCCGAATCTTGCGTTCTCTGAGGTCGAGTATCCAATTCCGAGCAAATGATCTCACTGCGGCTTTGGTGGCGCTGTAAACACTGAAAGCTGGCGTACCTTTTATAGAAGTAATCGAAGCATTCAGGATAATAGAAGCGCCTTCTGGCAACAGTGGCAATGCCTTTTGTACAGTGAACAGTAAACCTTTGACATTTACGTTGAATGTTTTGTCAAAGTGTTCCTCAGTGATTGCTCCAAGTGGGGCAATTTGTCCAACGCCAGCATTAGCGAAGATGATATCGAGGTGTCCCTGCTCTTGCTTAATGGTGGCAAACAGACGATCGAGGTCTGCCAGATTAGAAACATCGCTCTGCACAGCCGTAACATTTTTACCAATGGCTTCGACAGCAGCATCCAGTTCGACTTGGCGACGACCCGTGATGTAGACATAGGCACCTTCAGCAACAAACTGTTTGGCTGTGGCAAGACCTATACCACTGTTGCCACCCGTGACAAGGGCGATTTTTCCTTCTAGTTTTCTCATTATGCTAATCCTTTGATTGTTGGGTTTAAAGCGGTAAGTTGTTAATAGAGAGCGGAGTCAGGAGGAAGAATAGTCAGCCGATATTGGGGAGCAAGGGCGATCGCCTTTTGTATCTTAACAAGCGTGCCATTCCTTACATCTCCTTTGATTGATCTGCTTGATGAGGCTGCTTGAGACTTGAAACGAGGTCGGTCACTTGACGTTGAGCCTCTGCGCTTAGTGAGTCAAAGTCGTCTAAGAAGAATTGACGTTCTAGCGTTAACTTCCGGGTATTGAGTAACCCTTCGATCTGCCAACCTTCGTCGCCTTTCGTTACGACGTATAGCGGCAGCGAATCTCGTGACGGTGAACTTTCGGTTTGTCCGGGCAGTATTACCCTGATAACTACGAGCATGAGCGCGAGTTGTGAGTTCACCAAGCGGACAAAATCCACCTCACCCTCCAGGCGTGTTCCTTTGACAACTGTATCGAACGCTTGCTGATGAAATGCAGCGATTTCTTTTCGACCCTTGAGATGCGTGCCCTCGAACGTGATGAAATCAGCAGTTTCGCTGAACGGGGCAGCGAAGCCTTCGCCGCTACCTCGATTCCAAGCATCAATCATCTGGCGATAGAAAGCACGGATTGCCGACTCGTCAGCAGTAGGGGTGGTTTGAGCTGTTTGTGAAGTCATAGTTTTGAGTTTTCCTTTTAAGTGATAGATATGTTTTTAAGCGGCATAGAGGGTGTTATGAAACAACTTTTACAATTTTTTATCTAGAAAGCTTACTGAGAAAGGATTTCTAACTCAAAAAAGGCAAGATTGTTTCGTGACAAGCTCTAAGGGATATCTCCAGGTATACCCAGGATTTCGTCACCAATTTCGCTAGAGATGCGATTGAACTTGGACATTAAGTTTATTGGCAATGCTTTGTGAGGTATACTTCGCTTTAATTAAATCTGCTGCTTTTTCGCCAATCATCATGGTCGGTGCGTTCGTATTTCCCGTGGTGATAGTGGGCATGATAGACGCATCCACAACACGCAATCCTTCAATTCCATGTACTCGTAGTTCAGGATCGACAACCGCCATTGGGTCAGTACCCATTTTGCAAGTGCCAACCGGATGCCACACTGTGCTGCAAGTGTCTCGGATGTAAGCTTCGAGAGCTGCATCACTTTGAATATGGGAACCTGGAGCAATTTCTTTGCCACGAAACTCATTGAAGGCATTGCTCTGAAACAATTGGCGGATTAATTTAATTCCCTCAACCAGCTTCTGCACATCGGCTTGATTTTGCAGATAGTTCATCCGAATGGTTGGTGGATCGTTGAGATTAGATGAACGTAAGCTGACGCTGCCAACATTTTGGAGACGGGTAAGAGAGACTGCACCCGTAAATCCAAAATCAGCAGGAGTATAACCAGGTGACAAGAATTGAATGGGGCCGAAAAAGAACTGCAAATCGGGTGCAGCCTCGACATTCCCTTTACTATGCAAAAATAATCCGGCTTCAACTCCATTACTGGTGATGGCAGGCTGTATATCTTGAGTAGCTGCTTGAACGACACAAGTGAGAATATGATCCTGAAGGTTTTGACCAACTCCCGGTAAATCTGCAACGACAGAAATTCCCATCGCTTGCAGATATTCTGCATCCCCAATACCAGAAAGCATTAGTAGTTTGGGCGAATCAAATGCGCCTGCACTTAAAATCACTTCCTGGTTGACTCTGACCTGGTGAAGCCTACTTTGATGCAGATATTCCACTCCCACACAGCGAGTACCTTCAAACATCAATCGCGTCACCAATGCCCCTGTCGTTACGGTCAAATTGCGACGATGAAAAATGGGTATAAGAAAAGCAGCAGCAGCACTGTGCCGTTTACCATCCTTGACCGTCAACTGATAGAGTCCTACCCCTTGTTGCTGTACACCATTAAAATCAGGATTGTAGTTGTATCCCATTGACACACAGGCATCTACAAAGCTTTGGGAAACCACAGCAGGGGAAATCAAATCGGTAACGCTCAACTCCCCATCAACTCCGTGAAATTCTGACGCGCCTCGCTGCTGGCACTCCGATTTCTTGAAATAGGGCAAGACATCAAAGTATGACCAACCGAGATTTCCTAATTCCTGCCAGCGATTGTAATCTTGAGGATTGCCCCGGACATACATCATGAAATTAATCGAACTGCTGCCCCCCAAGACTTTGCCACGGGAACAAAACATTTTGCGATTATTCAAGAAGGGTTCCGGCTCAGAAACGTAACCCCAATCCACTTCAGAGCCTATTAGGTTAAAGCATTGCGCCGGAATTTGAATTTCTGGTTTTGTAGCTGGGTTGCCCGCTTCTAGGAGTAACACTGTTGTGTCATAGTCTTCGGTTAGACGATTGGCAACCACACAACCTGCTGACCCTGCACCGATTACAATGTAATTATAATTAGTCATAAAGTTCTCTTCCTCTGTTATCTACAATGGATAAATGGAGTCAAGAATGAACTGATTTAAAGAGCGATCGCTGAAATACTATTAGTTATTCATTTACAACACCCGATCTGCTGACTTTAACTGCGTACCAATGGTGTATCCACCAAATGCTCTGCCAGAAACCAAACTTGCGTCTCATTGGTTCGCAGGACTTGGCTCACTAATAAATCGTTAGTACCACTATCTTGATTCGCTGCTGTTTTATCGATCGCTACTCTCAATTCCCCAATGATTAACTCGTGGGCTTCCAGTAACCGCGACAACATCACGGGTACTTCCTCAACGCCATTGGGCGGACGCTTAATCTTAGTAACTTCTGCTACATGACGCGGGTCAGCGATCGCCACGCCTCCTAGTGTTTGTACTCGTTCACCCAGTGCATCAATTAACTCAATCTGTTCGCTGGCGTGTTTGTCAAGCAACAGATGCAGTTGATAAAACGTATGTCCGCGCATCAACCAGTGATGTTTCTTGTAAAGGTGATAGAGAATAATCGTATCTGCCAAAATTTGATTGACTAAAACACAGCTTTCACTGCGGGCACTGGGGTTGAGAACAATTGGCAAATTACGAAGAGTACCATACTGCTGAATTTCATATCCATGTTGATGCAGTAAGGGTTGACTGCCATCGACTTCAGTGATGTCTGTATTTTGAGTCGGCACGATCGCATCTCCTAGAGTCAATAATTAGGTCTGTTCTATTTGTATGTACCGAGAAACTGCTTCTCTTAAAATTACGATTACTTCACAGCAGTGCTGGCTGCTTCAATCACTTTGGTAACTTCTTTGGGATGAGAGATAAAAGGAACATGACTGGAGTTAACTTCGGTTGTCTTAGCATTAATCCGTTTAGCCATAAATCGTTGAAGTTCAGGGTTGATGGCGCGATCGCTTTGAGTCACAATAAACCAGGAGGGAATCGTTTTCCAGGCGATTTCACTCACTGATTGCTCAAAGGCGGCACTGGCGATCGGCTTTTGGGTTGCTGCCATCACTCGCGCCTCAGCCTTCGATACGTCTTGGGCAAAAAATTCGTGAAACTTCCCGCGATCGACATAGAGGAAGTTTGCAGTATCAGACACAATTGCCGTACTAATCGGAGGTGCTGCGTATCTTTTATTCAAATCACTCGTCTTTTCACCGATATCTGGTGCGAAAGCATTAACATAAACCAGAGCTTTCACCTGTGGATTGCCAGCCGCCGCACCCGTGATTACATTTCCACCATAGGAATGTCCAACTACTACAACAGAACCCTTCTGACTCTCAATCACCCGCTTCGTCGTTGTCACATCATCAGCAAGAGAAGTGAGCGGAATCTGCACAGCAGTTACTCTGTAGCCATCCTGCTCTAACAATGGAATAACGTGTTGCCATGATGTACCGTCAGCATAAGCCCCATGAACGAGAACGATCGCAGGTTTAGAGCTGGACGCTTGAGGTAATTCCTTGGAGGTGGCTGGTGTTGGATGCATTGATATTCCAACGACAACACTTAATGCAAATAACCACAGCAACAATTTTTGAACTTTTTTCCATGTAAAAACCATCATTGCGATCGCCTCTTTATTCTTGCTAAATTGCTGAAATCTCTGATTCTTGTCGTCCGTATAGAAGTTATGAAATACTTGTTGGGATAAGCATCAAAAACCTTAATCATTTGCAGCAACAATGGCTGCCATTATCTGCTCAACAGTCCAGCGATCGAGATAGCGAATTCCATTAATAAACAAAGCGGGCGCAGCCTCCACTCCACTTCGCAGTCCACCTTCAATATCCGCATTGATAAGATTGACATACGCTCCCTTGGATAAATCCTGCAAAAATTGAGAAATATCAAGTCCTAAACGATTGGCATACTCGACTAGATAGCCATTTCCCAATTCCTGTTGATGAATGAACAATATTTCATGCATTTGCCAAAACTGCCCTTGAGCCGCTGCTGCAACTGCTGCTTCCGCTGCCCGTTGAGCATGTGGATGAATCTGTTTCTGGGGAAAGTGACGGAAGATAAAACCTAAATTGTTTTCTCCAAACGAAACCTTCAATTGCTGTCCGGCAACTTTAATCAATCGATAGACGTTGGCACTTTGAAAGCATTCATAATCTCCATACATGACGAATACTACAGCAGCATTCAGTACACCTTGAATATGATCTTGGGTTGAAGGCAGAACGAATAAAGGACGATTATCACGGTTGTAAGTCATGTTTCGGTTTGTATTAAGCAAACTTAAGCCTTACAACCCAACTGCGCTAACATTGCTATGGATTTAATATAGACAATTGACCCTCTCTTGTCGTCCACTCTGAGTTGACATTTTTATACAATCTAGTGATGGATGAACCTGTTCATCTCGTAGTGGAACGTTGTCTCCAACTAAAGTTGGAATTTGGATACAAACTTGAGTACAGCTTACAAACTGACAATCCCACGCTTAACAGCAGTAATCACGGCTTGGGTGCGATCGCTCACTCCCAGTTTGCTTAAAATCCGATTTACATGGGATTTGACGGTACTTTCACCAATACTCAAAGCAGTCCCAATTTCTTGATTACCCCTTCCTTGTGCCATTAAACGCAGCACTTCCAACTCTCGTTCACTCAGTTCTGGATTGGTCATTCGCTGCAATAATTTTGCGCCCACTTCTGGCGGAATGTATTTCTGACCATTATGAATGGCGCGAATCGCATTCAAAAGCTCGCCAAGTTTAGAATCCTTAAGCAGATAGCCTTGAGCGCCTGCCTGTAAACCGCGATAGATATCTTCATCGCCATCGTAGGTTGTGAGTACCACGATTCGAGCCTGCTTAAATTCAGTACAAATAACCATAATGGCTTCAACACCCCCCATTTTGGGCATTCGTAAATCCATTAGTGTGACATCAGGTTGGTATTCTCTAAACGCCTCGATCGCCTGTTGCCCATCTTCAGCTTGAGCAATCACGGTCATTTCTGGATCGCGGTTAATGATGGTTGCTAGACCCTTTCTGACTATGGCATGGTCGTCAACAATCAGCACTCGAATCGTAGTGGATTGGCTCATTGTAATTCTCACACTCGATTGATGGTGACAATAATTTCTGTTCCCTGTCCCGGTTGGCTTTGAATCAATAGTTGTGCGCCAATTTGCTCTGCCCGTTCGCTCATTCCTAATAAGCCAAACCCACCGCTCAAAGGAGTACTACCTACTCCAAAGCCCCTGCCATCGTCTTTAACCCGTAAGATACACTGTGTTTCGTTGTACACTAACTCAACCCGAATTTCGCCAGCACTTGCGTATTTAATCGCATTGGTTAATGCTTCCTGCCCAATTCTGAGTAAGTTGTTCTCTACTTCGATTGATAAGGAATAAGCTATACCCTGAGTTTCGCAAATCAGAGCCGTGTCGGTCGTTGCTCGCATTTGAGCCACAATACGATGCAAGGCGCTCTCTAAATTACCTTCTTCTAGTAGCCGCGGACGGAGTGCTGATACGGATCGCCGTGTCCCTGCCAGCCCAGCGCGTGCTAGTTCCTCAATCATTTCCAGATGTACTTGGGTTGCTTCTGGGTCATCCGCCAGCACTTGTGTTACTGCTCCAACTTGAAGCAGAATACCTGTGAAAGATTGAGCTAGTGTATCATGAATTTCTCGCGCCATCCGGTTACGCTCTTCTAAGATAGAAGTGTGTTCAGCTCGTTTGCGATCGCTAATGTCTGTCATGAGACTGTAGAAACCTCTTACCTGAGCATTGTCATCGAAATCAGGAATAAAGGTCGCGCTAATGCACCGTTTATCATCAGGAAAAGGGATTTCTGCTTCTAGAGGGACAGTTTGCCCTGCAAACACCTGATTAATATACGGCTCAATCCGTTCATAAACCGCCTCACCGAGCAGTTGGCGAACAGGGTTGCCCAGAATTTCCTCACGGCTACGGTTGAACCAAACCTGATATGTACGGTTGATAAATTGAAAGCAGCGATTGCCATCGACATAGCTAATCAGAACGGGTAGAGCGTCGGCAATCAGTCGTAATTCCTGCTCTTGTAAGCGAAGCTCCTCGTAGACACCGCGTAGCTCTGCTTCATTTGCCTGCAATGCTGTCGTTCGTTCTGCAACTTGTTGCTCTAGGGTGCGATTGTATTCTGCTAAAAGCTTCTCTGCTTGTTTACGTTCGGTGATGTCTTGAAAGGCTGCGATCGCATACAGAATGTTGCCAGACTCATCAAAAATTGGAGTTCCCCAACTTTCGATCGGAATGATGCGATTCCCCTGATGAATTTCGATATCATCCACACTGCCCTGTTCGCCGTTTAGCGCTCGCCTAATCATCAGTTGTTCGGTTGGGTAGGGGCGATCGGTTCCTGCCACATAGAGTTGATAGACCTCGGCAATTTGCTCTGGGGTGACAGACGGCAGCACGCTCTTGCCCAAGAGTTGGATTGCCTTCTGATTCGCGTAATAAGGGCGACCTGTTGCATCCATAACTACAATTCCTACCGGAACCGACTCTAAAATTTTCTGGAGGCGGGTTTCACTTTGGGCGAGGGTCTGGTTTAAAGACTGCATTTTGGCAAATGCGATTTGAAGTTGCTGTGCCATCTGGTTGAACGATCGAGCCAGTTCGCCCAAATCGCCCGATCGCTCAATTTCTACCGTCTGATTCCATGCACCGTCTGCTAGTGCTTTTGCCGATTGACTGACGCTGACAATCGGTTTAGCGATCCATCGGGCAATCAAAATGCAGATCGCAATGCCAAGCAGCAAAACCGCAATACAAAGCAGAATCGTCGTGCGGATGCTTTGATTAATCTTGGCCATGAAATCGGATTCAGGCAACACCGTGACAATCAGCCAGTCTAGCCCACGAGTATCTTTGAATGGCATCACCTGAATCAACTGCCGCCTACCATCGAACTTAAAATCAAGCTGTTCCGCAGTCTGGATCTGCCACAAATCGCTGAAATGCTCGCGCAAATAGGCAGTAGTAGTTCGCACGGTAGGGTTACGGCTCTCAACTGCGGACAATCGATTTGCTGCCGCCCCACCACTTACGATCGCTTCTCCGGTGGAGGTGGCAACCAGTTGCCCCGATCGCTCTACAATAAAGGCGATGCCTGTCTTGCCTATTTGCAGGCTAGCCAAAAAACGGCTCATTTCATTAGGCAGAAATACATCGGTGGCACAGACTCCCAACAGCGATCGATCGGCAGTGCTATAGACAGGCGTACTGGCGGTGATCGTTGGCAACTGGCTAGCAAAGTCGGCATAGATTCCACTCCAGCTTGGTTCGCCTACCGTCACTGCTGCTTTATACCAGGGACGAACCCGCGCATCGAAGGCTTTGTTGCCTTGACTGATTAACTGGTCTCGCTGACCATTGCGATCGAGGCTGTAGCCGTAGAGTTTACGATCTGTAGCAACATTACTCGACCGCAGTTCAATTGAGCGATCGGCTGGGCTACGTCGCACCCCTAGAAGAGAACCTTTGCGATCGCCACAGTAGATATCACTCACCATTGGATAAATCTGAATTTGCTGCCAGAGTGGAAACTCACCTTTGACTGCGCTAGGGTCAATTTTTCCCTGAGCGAAGGTGCTGGCATTGAGCCGATTGATGTTATGGGGTATCTCGGTATAGGTTTGTAGTTTGCCTTCGATCCGGTTCGTCAGTTCGCGCCGCAGTTGACTGGTGAGATCGTTGATGGCTTCCTGTCTATTTTGGAAGGAAAAATACCCCACTAAGCCGACTGTCACCAAAGTTTGCAGCACAAACGGCACAATCAAAACCGTCTGCAATGGCACCGTTCTGGAAACTTGAGCTACAACTTGCTTGAGAAGACTGCTCATCAATCAGATTCCTCATTTAGGGCAGTTCGCGCACGATTAGTCTATTGACGAAAATACTAATGGTTTGCCAACCCAAAAATGCTGGGTGAGGGCGGGGTAAAGGGTAAGGGGTAAAGGGTAAGGGATTTAAAACCTTTCCCCTTTTCCCTTTCCCCTTTCCCCCGCCAAGTGAACTTGGCGAATTACTAGCCATGAGAAGCTGCAACGATCGCAACAAGTAGTGGCTCAAGCTCTAAAGCGTCTCTATAACGCACACCATTGATAAATAAAGCTGGAGTGTTAACTACTCCACTCTCCATTCCGCTAGCAATGTCTTGATTGATGCGATCGACATACACTTTTTGGGCAATGTCTCGAATAAACTGAGTTACATCAAGCCCTAAATTGTCAGCGTATTCTGCTAAATACCCATCTTCTAGCTTTTGCTGATGCTTCAATAACATCTCGTGCATCTGCCAAAACTGCCCTTGTGTTGCTGCTGCTTCTGTCGCTGCTGCTGCCTTTTGAGCTTGAGGATGGATTTGAAGTTGAGGAAAATGTCGGAATACAAAGCATAGAGAATCTCTCCCGAATAAGGTCGCCTCAAGCTGGCGTTGAATTGCCTGAATTGAGGTATAAAGTTCACTACATTGGGGACACTGATAATCGCCATACTCAACAAGTACAACGCGAGCATTCAACGATCCTTGTCGATGGTCTTGCTCAGAAGGAGGTACAATTAATTGATTGCACTCTGCTTGGCAGTTACCGCAAGTGTCGCCAGGAATAGCATCGCTCATTTTAAATCCTCATGCTAAATCTTTGAGGAGAAGAGATTCAGCCCGTGCATTCTGAAATCTCTTCCCTTAAACTCTGATAGTCGTTTATATGAGGTTAATGTATGATAATTGCTTAGGCTTGTCGTCAATTCCGGGTCTGTATTTTAATCAACAAAATGATTGATGATGAGTCAATTTGAGGGAGTAAAACGAATCAAACTCAGGTTTGATTGCCTCACAGACTAAAATGTTATATAGAAAGTTTCCGCATAATAAATAGTTAGGCAGCGTGATGGATGACGGTTGGAAAGGTGTCAACGAGGCGCTGAGGCGCTTTGGGCTCCCGGCGAAGCACGCCGACCGCCCGGCGATTGTCGCCGCACTGCGTGAGCAGATCCGACTTGAGGCCAATGAGGTCGGCGACCAGTTCCTGATGCGCCTCCTGTGCGCCCAGCTTTTCTCGCTGGGTGTGGTCGAAGACTCCCTGTTGGTTTGGGAGGCGAAGTCCTGCAACTTCGATACACACTGCGGGATTGATGTCCAGTTCCTATGTGGAGCGGGTTTGAAGCAGACCAAGGAGTTCCTCCACGCCCACGGCAGTGACCCGGCACAGGATGCGTTGGAGTACATCGCCCTATGTGACTGCGACTTCGCCGACTTCTCGGTCGGGATCGCCCTCCTACAGGCGCAAGAGTTCTATCGGGTGGCATGACTTGCTGCGGCTAACCGGCCGCTGAACGTCGGTTCGTTAGGCAGCCATAAGGTCGGTGTAGGTAGTTCACAAGCTAGCAATTCCGCGTTTCAACGCAATAATGGCTGCCTGGGTGCGATCTTTGACATCTAGCTTGCTTAAAATTCGGTTGATATGAGTCTTCACTGTACTTTCACTAATATTGAGAGCAGTGCTAATTTCCTGGTTGCTCATGCCCTGTCCGACTAACTGGAGGACTTCTAACTCACGATCGCTCAGTTCTGGAGCAGTCAGCCGTTGGACTAGCTTGGCAGCCACGTTAGGGGGAATATACTGTTGTCCCCTGCTCACTGTCCGAATTGCTGTCAATAGTTCCTCTGGCTCAGAGTCCTTCAGTAAATACCCCTTTGCCCCGGCTCGCAATCCTTGATAAATCTCTTCATCGGTGTCATACGTGGTCAGCACAATAATTCGGGCATTGAGAAACTCATTGCAAATAAGCGTAATCGCCTGAACACCTCCCATCTCAGGCATCCGTAAATCCATCAAAGTCACATCAGGTTGCTGTTGCTGAAAAACTGCGATCGCCTCATGCCCATTTCGCCCCTGACCAACAATGACAATATCTGGAGCCTCCTCTAACATTCCGATCAAACCCTGGCGGACAACAGGATGATCGTCCACAACCAGAACGCGAATGCTACTAGGCTGATTCATGCTGACTTAACCCCCGATTAATAGATACCACGATCTCTGTCCCTTGCTCTAAGTCACTTTGAATCTTTAATTCAGCTCTAATGCGTTCAGCCCGTTCTGCCATCCCCAGTAGACCAAAGCCATTCTGCATCGCCTGGTTTTCTACATTAAATCCCTGCCCATCGTCTTTAATTCGCAAGCTGCATTGGGTCGGTTCATAGATCAGTTCAATGTGGATTTTATGTGCGGCAGCATGTTTAATGGCATTTGTCAAGGCTTCCTGCCCAATCCGAAACAGATTATTTTCCAGATCGGAGGATAGGGGATAGGGTGTACCCATGACTTCGTAGACGATTTGGGTTGCGATCGAGGAGTTTAATTCAGCAGCAAGACGGCGTAAGGCATCCTGTAAGTTACTGCTCTCTAAAAGGTATGGGCGGTGTAGTGCCTCTACTGAACGACGTGCCTCCGCAAGCCCAGAACGGGCTAAGTCGAGGATCTGAGTGAGGAGAGTTTGCGCTTTTTCTGGGTCTGCCGTTACCTTATTGGAGGCAGAGCGAGCATGAATGATAATACCTGTAAACGCTTGGGCTAAAGTGTCGTGAATTTCCCGTGCCATGTGATTGCGCTCTTCTAGAATGGAGGCTTCTTCGGCTCGTTTGCGATCGCTAATATCTCTTGTTAGCCAAATGACAGAATGTTCTGAGATGGGCGAGATGCGAGTTGCAAACCAGGTTTTCCACCCTCCCACGATCGAGCTATACTCAACCGTTAGGGGCTGCTGAGTGCTTAATGCTTGTCGAATACAGACAAGAAATGTCTCGGCTTGCGATCGCTCAAAAATTTCGGAAAATGTTCGACCCACCTGTTCGTCAATCGGGTTAGATAATTTCTCTGACTCGATCAGGCTTGCTCTCAAAATCCGCCCTTGTGCATTTACTACCAAGAGCGGATCGGGCATTGCACAAAAGAGCGCCCGAAGTTCTGCTTCGGAAGCTTGCAACGCTTCTTCTGCCTGTTTGCGTCTAATTCCTAATGCAATCTCGCGGGCTGAAAACTCCAACGCCTCAAAGTTTGACGACGGAATGGGATGTCGAGTAAACATCGCTATAACTCCAACAAGCTGCTCATCCAGCAGTATCGGATAGCCCGCAAATGCCACCATACCTTCTCGTTTTGCCCATTCTTGATCAATGGATGATTGATCAAACACATTGTTAGTCAATAGAGGACAGCGTTCCTGAGCAATTCGTCCAACTTTGAGGCTACCTAGAGGAATTCGACTGTATTCACCGTCAAGACGAGTATACATCCCCGCACTGGCTTGTAACTCCAAAACATTATTGTCTTTATTTAGCGTCCAAATCCGAGCAAATGCCGCATTAAAGTGCTTAACAACGGCTTGGGCACAGCGATGCAGTATCAAGGGCAAACTAGCACTTTGAGCCAAGGCACTATCCACATCGGCGCGAAAATCGGAGAGGATTGCCTGTTCTCGAAATTGAGCCTCGGACTGACGTAACACTTCTTCTGCTTGTTTGCGTTCGCTAATATCGGTCATGAGACTGTAGAAGCCTCTCACTTGAGCATTGCGATCAAAATCAGGGATCAAGGTCGCACTGATGCAGTGTCTACCAAGGGAAGAAGGAATTTCTGCTTCCAGGGTTACAGTTTGCCCTGCAAACACCTGATTAATAGACGGCTCAAACCGTTGATAACCCGTCTCACCTAAAAGTTCATGAACAGATTTGCCCAGAATCTCATCACGGTTACGGCTAAACCAAACCTCATGGGTACGGTTGATAAATTGATAGCATCGATTGGCATCCACATAGCTGATCAGAGCGGGTAGAGCGTCGGTGATCAGCCGTAATTCTTGTTCTCGACCGCGCAGTTCTGCTTCGCTTTGCTGTAACGCGGCTGTTCGTTGGGCTACCTGTTGTTCTAAGGTGCGGTTGTAATTCGCTAAAAGATTTTCTGCTTTTTTACGTTCCGTAATATCTTCAAAGGCTACGATCGCATAAATCACATTGCCCTGTTCGTCAAAGACTGGAGTTCCCCATGCCTCAGATGGAATAGTTGCGTTGTTTTGGCGAATATCTATATCGTCAGTCCTGGTGCGTTCGCCACTCAACGCCCGGATAATTGGCAGTCTCTCTGACGGATAGATTTGATCCGTTCCCGTCACGTAAAATTGATAAATTTCTGAAAGTTGCTCTGGTGTCGCAGCAGGATCAACGCCTTTACCCATAAGCTCAATTCCGCGCTGATTGACATAGTAAGGGCGACCTGTCGCGTCAATAATGCCAATTCCCACTGGAATCGCTTCTAAAAATTGAGTCATCTGACTTTCGCTAGCGCGGAGCTTTGAGTAGAGTTTGGCATTTTCGATCGCGATCGCTGCTTGAGTGGATAACAGATGTAAAACTTGCGATCGCGTAGCGTCTCCAAAGGAGACTTGCTCTGGTGTAAATGCTCCAGCCGCTAATTTATTTTCTAGATACAACACGCCCACTAGCTTACCTTGATTGAGCAGAGGTAAACATAAAATTGATTGAGTTTGATTCTGTTGAATATATGGCTCATTAATAAAATTACCTTCACGAGTAGCATCATTTAAGATGACAGATTCATGAGTACGAATAACATAATTAATAATTGATTCAGGCAGATGATTTGCAGTTGGGATAGATTGCAGCACTTGTGTAGCATAGACATTCTCACCCTCATTAAGTTCACTAGACGCTTCAATCATCCATTTTCCTGAGTTTTCTAAAATCAGAGAACCTGTTTGTGCGCCAGCATTTTCGATTAATATCTTCATCAAGGAGCGGAGCAGCTGATCTAGTTCAATTTCGCTCGAAATCGCCTGAATTGCCTTCATCACTGCTGTTAAATCAAAAGCGATGTGTGAGGTATTAGAGGTGGTTCCAGCAGTAGTGCGGATTGGTGTAGAAGCCACGCTGGATAAATGAGGAAATAACTGCGGATAGCGAGCTTCTAAATCTCTCACTTTCGCAGTTGCTCCCCACCGTTCATAGCAGTAGTGAGCTTCTTTCATGTAGGTTTGGGCGATCTTTTGCCGACCTCGCACCAGATAATGTTTAGCAGCTAATTCGTAGGCTAAGGCTTCTTCTTGAATGTACTCATTGTCTCTAGCACCAATAATTGCTTGTTCGTAGAGTTCTTCTGCTTCTAATAACTGACCTAAAACTCGCGCTTTCTCTGCCTCAACTAGATAATATTTATGCAAATAATTCATCGGAGCATAGTGTGCCCAGTGTTTCATTTCTTTTTGATGAGCCGCAATTTTTCTGAGAGTTTCTGGCTGTACTTGAGCACAGCTTTCAGGATATATTGCGAGTCTAGTTAAAGAATCATAGAAATAATACAAAACCTTAGCAAAGGTAGCTGTCATCTGGAGCAAATAATTTTGTGCTATATCTGAGTTCTGAACTGCTTGATTGTACTCATAAAATAAATAGCAGAGGAAAAGCTTATTACAATGTACATTGAAGATTGCAAATCCATCATTTGTTATTTCATGCTGTGGCAGTTTGCTTTCCTCATTGTATGCTTCTCCAATTAGACGGAATGGATTAACTGAGCATCCGATTAAATTCAAGATAGACTGTTGATATACCTGATTCCAGGTAAGTGCTACTTCTTGTTTAATTTGACGGATTGCTTCACCATACTTGGTCATATTACGTTCAAGTTCCACGAGTTCTTTCCCGACCGCAAAGGAGTGAAAGCAATAACAATGAGCACAATAGGCAGCAAACTCTAAATCTCCTGTTTCAAGCCCACTTTGATAGCCTTCTAAGAATTGCTGCAATGTTTCCCTGACATGTTTCTTCCACGGAGTAATAAAGTTATTTACAATTGTTACAGTCCGACATTTGATTGCATGGGTATATGGCTGTGACAAAAGTCTTAGGGCAAGCTGCCCAAATTCGTAACCAGACTCCATGTTTCCAACCATCCCACACAGAATTAACCCAAAGTTTGCGTATGCAACAGGAGATGTAGACGCATTTCCATTCTGAATTGACAAGCTGACTTGCCTAGACGCAAATAGAGGCATCAAATTAGGAGCCGCAATTTGGGTAACGGTCGTTATCCTTGATAGGATTCTCATTGCTCCTAACTTGTGTGGTTCGACCATTTCTGGCAAATAGCTCAACCCTTCAATCGGCATCTCGTTAAAGAGTGATGCGATCGCGTCTATTTCAAGCTGAATATCCAACTGACTTGGCTGTTCGCAAAACCTGATCCCCAGTTGCTGTAAAACCTGCAATGCCGTATTGATTGCTTCTAAGAGATGGTTCTGCGCGATGTAAGTTTGGATTTTAATGTCATAAATTTTTACGGTATCAAGAACTGTTTTAGCTGATTGTAGAACGATCGCTACCCAATATTCTACCTGCTCAAAATCGCCACACAGGAATGCAACTTCTGTAGTTTCTAAATATAACTCTAAGGTCAAATCGTAGTTTTTTTGCCAGCTTGAATCTGCTAGCCATGCTCTTGCTGTAGCTAAATATTTTTTGGCGACCTTATAGGCGATCGCAGCTTTTGCTTTCTGTCCTGTGATTAAATTTAATCTAGCAATTTCATTGCGTTCTAGTTGATCTGTGACAAGCTCAATTCCGTAATTAAGATGATCGACAATTTCAAACAGTCGGTCTGATAGTCGCTCTGGCAAAATTTTTCCAAGGAGATTGCGACCAATTTGTAAATGAACAATTTGTTTTTGCGACTCATCGATTAATGTGTATGAGGCTTGCTGTACGCGATCGTGCAGAAACTTATACTTTTGAATTAACAAGTTTTCATCTAATTCAGATAGTGGTTGAATTAATCCAACTTGTATGGCTGTTAGTAAATCTTGAAAAATCGTTTCAGGTGGTTTCTCACAAACAATCGATAGAGTATCTAAATTAAATTCAGCACCGACGCAAGCAGCTAACCGGAGAATTTGCTGTGTATTTTCTGGCAGTTTCTTCAACTTGTGAAGCATCAACTCCACAACATTATCGGTAATATTCTGGGCTTGAATATCAGTTATGTTCCATTGCCAGCATAAGTGTTGTGCATCAAATGTCAGCAGATTCTCGCTATACAGCATTCTCAAAAATTCACTGACAAAGAACGGATTGCCCTCAGTTTTACGCAAAACTAACTCAGCTAAGGGACGAACGATGTCTGCATTCCGATGTAGCGTCTCGGCAATCAACTGATTCAACGGCAAGAGCGTTAAGGGTGCTAAGATAATTTCCTGAAGCACTGCCCCTTGTTTTCGCAGTCTCTCTAGCATTAATGCTAATGGATGCGTTGGATTTACTTCATTATCTCGATAAGCTCCAATTAAAAATAATGATTGGGCTTGCTCATCCAGCAGCATCAACTCAATTAAATTCAGCGTTGCTGAGTCTATCCATTGCAAATCATCTAAGAATATCACCAGGGGATGTGATTCTGAACAAAACACCCGCACAAACTGCCTAAAGATTCTGTGAAAGCGATTTTGAGCTTCAGTTGCTCCAACGGACGGTACAGGCGACTGCTTGCCGATAATTAATTCAACTTCTGGGATGATATCAATGATGATTTGTGCGTTGTTTCCTAAAGCTGTAAGTAAGAGCGATCGCCACTGTTGCACTTTGTCATTTGGTTCACTGAGCAATTGCTGCACCAATTTTTGCAAAGCATCTGCGATCGCGCTGTAGGGAATATTGCGCTGAAATTGATCGAATTTACCAGAGATAAAATAACCGCGCTTTTGGGTAATTGGTTTATAGATTTCTTGCACTAACGCAGATTTCCCAATGCCAGCATAGCCAGATACCAACATCATTCCGACTTGGAATTTTGGTTTGCCTCTTTGTTCGCTTTGTGAAGTTGTTTCTGAATTGTTTAGTAAAGCAGCAACCGGATTTGACTCTGAACACGCTACACGACCAAACGCCGCCAGTAACATTGCAACTTCCTTGTCTCGTCCATACAGTTTTTGGGGAATTTGAAACCGATCCGAAACGTCTTGAAGCGCCAGTGGAATGCTAGAGATTTGACCGTTTTCTGCTAATTGTTCAGCACAGATTTCTAAATCCGCTTTGATACCCCAGGTACTTTGATAGCGATTTTCAGCATTTTTCGCCATCAGTTTGAGAATAATATCTGAAACTGGTTTGGGAATCGTTGTATTTATTTCATTAGGCGGAATAGGATGTTTGGCAATATGACAATGGACTAGCTCCAGCACGTCTGTGGTGGGAAATGGTAGTTGTCCAGTGAGCAGTTCGTAAAATGTCACACCAAGGGAGTAAAAATCGCTGCGGTAATCGAGTAAACGGTTCATCCGCCCGGTTTGCTCTGGAGATAAGTATGCGAGTGTCCCTTCTAACACATGAGGACTTTTGAAAGTCGGATTCGTGCGGTTAAATTGGGTGGCAATTCCAAAGTCAATAATTTTAACAACACCAGTATCCAGATTGAGAACTATGTTTCCAGGATTGATATCTTTATGAATGACAAGGGCTGCATGGATTTTGCCTAGAATCTCGGTGAGGGCGATCGCAAGACTTAAAAATTGGGATAAAGGCATGGGGCAGAAGATATCTGGACGCTTGTGTATCCATTGCTCTAGGGACTCTCCCCCAAAATCTTCTAAGAGAATCACCAGAGTGCGTTGATAGTCCTGCTGGCTGTATGCTTTGATAACTCCTTCTAATTTTAGGGAGCGGGTAATTTTATATTCCTGTCTGTAGCGAGTTAGTTCTTGAGGTGAGGGATAATCAAGCTTTAGCATTTTTACGACGATCCCTACTCCATCGTTTCTGATGCCTCGATAAACTAGAGAATTGGAACTTTCGTATATTTTGTCTTGGATGGCAATACCAGGTAGAGCAATCATAGAGCAACTCTTGAGAGGATAATCTGGCATAACTCAAACTATACACCAATTCTCATTTTGAGAATAATTACTTGCTGTTTGCTCCCATCGAAAATAAGTTTGAGTAAATATTCGATTGAACAGCACAAGGATGAAATAATCAGCCATAATGCCAAGTACGGGATGGAGAACAAGAAAGACCCGTCCAATCCTGCCAGCTATGCTAACAAAGGGAAAGACACAGATAAAATTCTGTTGCTGATAAACGACGAATTTTTAAGTGGTGAAGGCTTTAAGGTAGGGAATAAAGCCAAATAGATTAGTTTTTTATTCTGTATATTTATGAAACCAAAAAAAATGTATTTCATCGAGTAGACGTTTCTTCTGGAGCGCGTCCTTATTAAGTTCCTCAATTTATAATTTTAAAAACCCGAAAATCATCCCAAAAAGCAATACAGAGCTAATCCAGACATTTTGAGTGAACATTTGATTGTAGGCAGTATTTGGAAGTTCTGAATCAAGCAGCCGTATAAACTGCCAAATCCAAGCAATAGTTGCAATCATCAAACTAATCCAGAAACTCAGTTGCAATTGCATATAAAAGCCTAGCAAACCCAATAGTAAGGCAGCAGTTGCATAGCAAATCATAACAGCAACAGGAGCATACTTACCAAAAAACAGAGCGCTGGACTTAACACCAATCCGCTGGTCATCCTTGCGGTCAGACATAGCGTAAATGGTGTCGAATCCCACAGCCCACAGGGCAGTTGAGCTACACAGCAACCAAGTAGTAAATTCTATCTGCTCATTCACCGCAGTCCAGCTAGTCAAAACTACAAGACCCCAAATTATTGCCAGTAATAACTGGGGAACTGGAAATACCCGTTTAGACAATGGGTATAAAATAATTACCGGAAGTGTTCCAACCCATAACCAGAACGAAAGTGGTTTCAGAGCAAAAGCCAGTATTGCATTCAAGCCCACAGAGATCACGGCAACCGCGATCCCAACAGAGACTGAAAGCGCACCAGAAGCTAAGGGACGCTCACGCGTTCTTTCCACTTGTGCATCAATATCTCGATCGCACAAGTCGTTGATCGTGCAAGTTGTAGCACTGGTAGCTAAAGCAAAAAAAATGATCAGGCTAACAAGTGGTATTGATGGCATTCCCTTTGCTGCTAAAACAATACCCCAAAGGGCTGGAATTATTAGAATTAACCGTCCACTGGGCTTTTCCCATCTTAGAAGTCGGACAATTTTATGCCAAAAAGGCTCTTTTCTTCTTTGAGATTCTGATTGAGTAAGCATAAGTTAGCTCCCACTGCATTTGTAGTTACTAATGCCAAGTTCATCACGATCGCGCTTACAGATTAAATCTGAATTTCTGAATTACGAATTACCAACTGGTATTAATTATCCTGTCTGAGAATGGTAAACAGCTTATCTTTCGCATTTCAAAGGTTAATCAACTATGATCCGCTTTCAGTTGTTCACTAGAGAATTGATTTTCTCTTCACAATCCAATAACTTTGTAAAGCTTCAATAAACTGTATAGTTATTTTCGCGCCCAGATTTGTGTCACACGAGGGATGCCAAACAATGTTGTTTCGTCCTCTGCCAACTCTCTTATTTGCTCTATAGTTTGCTTAATCTCTTCTGGCGTTGTTATTCCAGTTTCAATTAAAGCATCAGTTGCCTCTAATACTGACAAATCTACAAAACGCTTAGTTTCTTTGTGAAGTGCGACAGGCTGCACTAAAAAAATTTCTTGCGTAAGCAAACCAGCATTTTGAAATATTTGGTAAAGCTTGCTTCCCATACAAAAGTGCTGGTTACGAGCATTACCCAGTTTAAGGAAAAGCTCAATACAACGGTCGTAGCTAGAATTAGGAGGTTGACAAAAACCAGTGCTAAAGTCGGCTTCCTCACACACTAACAACCCACTTGGCTTGAGTAGTGCCAGCATTTGTTCCAGTGCATCTTCAGGGTGAGTTAGATGGACTAGCAAAAAGCGGCAGTAAACTAAGTCAAAGGAGTTATGAGGTAATCCCGTATTGTAAGCGCTGCCCAAGACAAATTTTACATTGCTCAGGCCAAGTGCGTCTGCATTTCCTCGTGCCTGTTCTACCTGCTCTGTACTCACATCTACACCAATAACTGAACCGTTGAATCCAACTTGCTCCCCTAACCAAGTGGAAACACTTCCAATACCGCAACCAATGTCAGCTATATGCATCCCTTCGCTGAGTCCAACTCGCCCAAGTAAAAACTCTGTATATGGCTTATGGATTTGGTGAAGAATTTGCAATCGATTTGCGCCTACTTTTCCAGTGGCTAGTGTATAACGGTCATCATGTATCATTTTTTCTTCATATTAGAACTGTTTGACTTAACTAATTATTCTTAAATATATACGAAGAATTAGATCGTTTGTAAGTCTTGTAATTCGTAATTATGAGGTTTAATCACCTATTACAAAGCTTATAATTACCAGTCATATTAACAATGCTCTTTTGTGTCAGATAGTCAACGGATTTGACTTTGTAAACTAAAATTATTTTGATAGCCGTTAAATCATACAGGCTCAACTAGAAGAGTAAGCCACAAGACAAGCTATTGTTCAAGGGAATACTTGAGGGATTAGTGGATAATAATGGCAACCAATTGGAAGAACATAAAATTAGTTTACCTGGGTGGCTTAGACCGGAAATTACCTAGGGTCACTTCAATGGCTTGCCTATTAAATTTGATGAGTGAATAAGTGCGATGGCTACGCAAGTTCGCTTGCAACCATCGCACCTAATTCAACCTAATAAAAAAGCTGGCTGTGATTTAAGCAGCTTTTTTATTAGGTTAAAATAAAAAACGCTAAGGCTTAACCACAGATCCAGAGCGGGATGCAGGCTATTATTAACGGTTTTTTCTTATCTACAGCATATCTATTTTGAAATTGAGTTTGTTTGGTGTTGTGATTAATTTTTTGTGCATCGTCTCCTAATGTATTGTGCTTTTTAATCGCTGTGTTTAAGGTAGGCACATTCAGATTATTCTCTAGAGTCACACCCTGATTGATTGTGGCAATAGCAGAGTTTCCAGACAAAGCTATTGCAGCAACGATTCCGACTCCTAATTTACCCAAATTCCAAAGATTACTCATACTTGTATTCCGCCTTTTTTACCAATTATAAATGTTCTTTGACATCAATTAACTAGAGGATTTCGCCACCAGTGAGCAACTAAATGTTTACATACTTTTGTTGAACCTTTAGTGGCTTTCTGTACAAATATATGCAATTAACTCTAACTTGTCGTCCCCTAAAAGTTGAAACTTTTGCTCAATAGAGTGATTGATAAATCAGTCCATCTTAAAATGGAATGTTGGCTCCAACTAAAGTTGAAATTTGGATTCCAACTTTAGTACAAGTTCCTACAAATTGACAATACCTCGTTTAACAGCAATAATCACGGCTTAAGTCCCATCTCTAAACAGACAATACTTAGGAAGTGTGGGTAAGGTACATAATGAGATAGTTTCAGTCAATGGTTATGGAGTTTCCTCTCACATAACTTTTCCATTAATTGTAAAAGTATTTAAACCAAAAGGAACACTAAAGGAGTCAGATAAATATAAAACTAAAATAGAGTTGGCATCAGAAATTATTACTGAATTAATCGAATCAGACCTTAATATTGAATTAGTACTAGCAGATAGTTTATATGGTGAAAGTAGCCAATTTATTAGAAAAATATCTGAATATAAATTAGATTATGTCACTAGTCCCTGAAGTGCATTAGACAAAACGTCAGGGTTGCGGAGATTTTCTACAACTAGAACAAGTGATTTGAAAAGTTGCTTGGCTTGCTTTCCCATGTGAGTATTAGCAAATAGTGGCTTGACCTCTGGATAGTCCGCAAACAAAGTTTTATAGAAGTGAGCCATAAACTCGGTTTCCTGGGCTTTAATCTGTAAAAAAGTGGATTCCAATAATTCAATGTTTAAAGACATATATTCAGCTCCTCTTGTTTACTGTTTATAGTTTGCTAAATTTCTGTGAATCCCTTTATGAGCTAGCTCATAAAAGCGTTTAAACATGGGAAAAAGTTAAATTGGAGAAGGAAATGACCGGATTGCTTGATTAGGGTGGCAGGGCAATGCAAGTTACGATTGAAAAATTGCGGCAAATTTCACTTTTTTCTGGACTCGATTTAGATCAGCTTCTCCAGTTGCGAACTCATGTAGTTAAACAGTATTTGCGGGGAGAAATTATTCTGCATGAGGGCGATCGCAGAAAGAACAGATGTAGCAGAACATAGATTACAGTTGCGATCGCGTTTGCCCTACTACCAGATTGCCCGCAGTAGCGGGATTACCTATAAAGAATGTGTTCGACTGTTCAAGCAGATTCAGGCAGTTGTCACTTACCATCGAAGCGGTAAGATTCTAGTATTAGACCAAACTCCAGTTAGATGCGATCGCCAAGGGGCAAACGATGTGAATATGCTATGCAAGGTAAAAAGTTTTGTGAATCCTATTTTGCTGAGTGATCTGCTATTTTGCTACTGCTTGAATTAAGGAATGCCTTTAGAAGAAGCCGTAATTGATGCGGGAGCCGTCCGGTTTCGTCCGATGCTGTTAACCGCCGCCGCCGTAGTTGTGGGATCGGCAATTATTCTCGCCGATCCGATTTTTCAGGGGCTAGCGATCTCGCTGATGGCGGGTGAAGTTGCATCTTTGTTGTTGTCGCGATCGGCAATACCAATTCTTTACTATAAACTCTGGCGCGATCGCCAAGGAATTCAGAAAGATGCCAATGCGCCAACGGCTCAAACTATTGTCGAGATAATTACTAATTCGTAACTCCCTCTATGATATTTAAGAAACCAATTCAGACTATATTGCTGAGATTTGCGCGGTTTAACTCGTCTATTTGCTCATTCCATGTAATACACAGGAAAGAGGATTGTAATGGCTCTCCCAGACTTAGGTTGATAAATTAACACTAAAAAACGCTCAAACAATTGATATAACAGGGTTTGTCTAAAAGAGAATCAAAGATTTAATAAAAATCGGTATACGTTCGGGATTATGGCAACTGAACCCGTTCAAATCGGAACTGTTTTCGTAAACAATCTGTTGAAACTCTGGTCATTGATTATAACTGTAAAATGCTTGGTATATATACATTTTAATGGTTTTTGACCCCTTTTTTACGATTTTGTGAGGAACCTGAAATGATTCATATTTTGATTCAGGAACGCCAAATTTTAACTATTTATTAGACATTGTATAATAACCTCTTAATGGAGATAAAGTATTGTCAATATTAATTTAAATTGAAAAATAGCAAAAAATGCATACATTATCTAAATCATTTAAAAGCAAAACTTTATCTCATTTGCCAAAACCAAAAGGGACTTTTTTACTAGGAAATTTATCAGATTTTAGTAAAAATACCTTACAATTTTTAACTCATTGTAGTCGTGAATATAGTGATATCATTCCGTTACAGTTAGCGTTCACTCCAGTTTGTCTATTAACTAATCCTAGCTATATTGAGCAAGTGTTAAACAACAGAGAGTTGTTTATCAAAGGTCGATTTATGCGTCTCATAAAAATATTTATGGGAAATGGCTTAGCTTTTAGCGAAGGAGATATGTGGTTGCGCCAGCGACAGATGACACAGCCAGTTTTTCACCATCTTAGAGTTGCAGCTTATGGGGAAATGATGGTCGACTACACTCAACAAATGCTGAACACTTGGCAAGATGGTGAAACCCGTGACATATATTTCGACATTATGCGTCTCGCATCAAATATTCTGATGAAAACAATATTTAACCTAGACATTGCAGATGAAATAGCTCATGATATACCTCATGCTTTAGATATCACAATGGACTGGGTTGAAATTCAGCGAAGGCAAAATTATTTGATTCCCTACTGGGTTCCTACACCACAAAATCTTCGCCATAAAAACGCTATTAAGCAGATGGATAAAACTATTTATAGCATTATTAATCAACGGCAGCTGAACAATAGTCAGGATTTAGGAGACGTACTATCACTATTCATACAAGCTAGGAATCAAGACAATGGATATCAGATGACAGATAAAGAATTGCGAGATCAAATAGTAACCTTAATGTTTGCAGGGCATCAAAATATAACTAATATTTTGTCATGGACATGGGTACTTCTATCTCAACATCCGCAAGTAGAAACTAAATTGCTTGCAGAATTAAGCGAAGTATTGGATGGTCGGGTTCCAACTATTGCAGACTTACCTCGCTTACATTACACCAACATGATTGTTAAAGAGGTGTTGCGTCTTTACCCCTCCGGATATATGATGTTTCGACAATCCACTCAAGACTGTGAAATTGGCGGCTACCATATCCCTGCTGGATATAACATCTTCTTAAGCCAGTGGGTGATGCACCGCCACCCAGATTATTTTGAAGCTCCAGACGATTTTCAACCCGAACGTTGGGCAAATAATTTAGAAAGTAAGCTACCGAAAGGTGTATATTTTCCCTTTGGATTAGGCCCACGTGCTTGCATCAGTGGAAGCTTTGCATTAACACAAGCTGCTTTATTAGTAGCAACAATAGCTCAAAAATTTCAACTTACTCTTGCGCCAGGATACGAAGCTGTTCCTCAAGTTACAGCTTCACTACGACCAAAAAATGGTGTGAAAGTCGTATTAAAAAAACGTTAGTTTAACTTGCTATAAAAAACTACTTGTTCTGCATTTCAAGAAAATGTTTAACTTTTTAATTAAGTTAGAAAATGATTGACCACACCTTTGTTAATACAGCAGAAGAATCGAGAATAAACAACAAAGCAAGGAGTAAAGTCGCTATTATTGGTGCTGGGGCTGCTGGCTTAACAGCGGCTTATCTTCTTCAGCGCAAACACCATGTAACTATTTTTGAGAAAGAAAGCCGACTTGGGGGACACGCCCATACTATTCTAGTTGAACAAGGAGTTGATGTAGGCACTCCCTTAGATGTTGGTTTCATGGTTTTGAATAATCGCAATTATCCTACTCTACACAAGTTATTGTCTCAGTTGAATGTTTGCGAAATTCCTGATAGTGAAATGTCTTTTAGTTACTACTCAGAAACATCTAACATTCAATATGCAATCAACTGGAGCCATACTAATCAGTTTTCTAAACGTACTAATCTCCAATCTTCTCCTTTAGAGCCACAGCCATATAATGCTACATTACTGAATCTTTTAAAAGAAATATTGATATTCTGCAATCAAGCTCGTAAAGATCTTTTGGAAGACAATTTTTGGGAATTGACTCTTGGTAATTATCTGCAAAGTAAAAAATATTCACCTGCTTTAATTGATTCTTATGTAATTCCTATGGGTGCAGCGATATGGTCGTCAACTCCACAAAAGATTTTTGATTTCCCTGCAAAAACATTCCTATATTTTTTTGATAATCATGGAATGCTTTCTCTGAGGGAAGGGCCAAAATGGCAATATATTAAAGGAGGAAGTCAGACATATGTCAAAGAAATCTGCAAAAACTTTACTGGGAAAGTAGAAGTTAATTCACCAATTGAGTCTATTTCTCGTTTAGATGATAGTGTAATAATCAGACCTAAAAACAACAAAGAACAAAAGTTTGATTACGTTATTATTGCCGCTCATGCCGATGAAGCTTTAAGTTTACTTGCAGATCCTTCGGTAGATGAGCGCCGTTTTCTTGGAGCTTGGAAGTATCAGGTAAATGATGGTATTCTTCATACTGATGAATCAGCAATGCCACCAGATAAAACAGCGTGGGCTTCATGGAATTATATAAATGAAGCAGGTGTAGATGATATTTCTTCCTTTAGTATTACATATCATTTAAATCGCTTACAGGGACATGAAAATACTCAAAAACAGTATTTCCTGAGTTTGAATCGACATAAACCAATAGCGGAGGAATTTATTCTTAGAAAGATGAAATTTACTCATCCTACTTATAACTTTGAATCTTTTAGTACTCAAAAAGAACTAGCAGCCTTAAATGGAGCGAAAAGAACTTATTTTTGTGGCAGCTATTTCGGTTTCGGATTTCATGAAGATGCTGTCAAATCAGGAGTAGAAGTAGCTCGTGCATTCGGAGTGGAATTATGAACTCTCAAATTTATGTAGGATATTTAATGCATTCTCGACTTGAGCCGATTAAACATGCTTTTGTCTATCCAGTTTACTACTACTCTTTTGATTTATTTGAATTGCCTAAGCTCGGTGAGTCATTGAAATTATTTGGATACAATAAAATTAGACCTGTTGCAATTCACGATGGAGATTATCTAGGTGATACAAAGGGAAGTATTAGAAATAAGCTCTTTTCATTCTTAAAAAATAAGGGATGCGATCGAGATATTACTGCTGTAAAATTGGTGACAGTAGCAAGATACTTTAATTATATTTTTAACCCTGTTAGTTTTTTTTATTGTTATCGTGCAGATGGTTCACTTGGATGCGCTGTAGCTGAAATTAATAATACTTATGGTGAAACCCATCTTTATATTCTAGATAGAGCAGAAAAACCTCTTCCAGGTTTTTTAGCTCATTATCAAGTCAAGAAAGATTTTTATGTTTCACCCTTTAACGATCTCAAGGGTGATTATGATTTTCATCTTTCAGAACTGAAAGAACATCTAGATATTCGGATTAATATTCTGCGTGAAGGACGTGAAGTTTTCCTTTCTCGACTTTGGGGTACAGGAACTCCTTTGACTTCAGCGAATTTGATACAGACTCTGATTAAATATCCGATTTCTGCGGCTTTAGCTATGCCACGCATAACTTGCCAAGCTCTAATTTTAAATTATAGGAAAGGCTTACAACCAGTTTTAAAACCCAATCCAACAAGTCCAATGACGATTCGGAAAGCCGAGCCATCTTTCAATCAACGACTACACAGGTCAATCACGTCTATGAAACATAAAATTCACCGTCAACTTACTAACTTAAAATAATGATTTCTTCAAATACCTCCAAGATAAAACACAAACCTAGACCTAACTCAGCAAAACAATTAGAGCGACAAATTGCCTTACTTATCGTCTTTATTCCTTGGCTTGGGACAATTGCTGCCTTTATTTTACTGTGGAAACATGGTATTGGTCTGGTTGAATTAGGACTCTGTTTGAGTATGTATGTTGTAACAACTTTGGGAGTTACTGCGGGGTTTCATCGGTTATTTACCCATCGAAGTTTTCAAACAGGTAGAACTATTCAAGTTCTGTTGGGGATTGCTGGCTCAATGGCTGCACAGGGTCCGATATTGTTTTGGGTAGCTTGTCATCGCAGACATCACCAAAATAGCGATCGCCCCAACGATCCCCATTCACCTAACCTTTATACTCAAGGAATCAGAGGACGATTAGCTGGATTCTGGCACGCTCACTTAGGATGGATGTTTAATCACGATAGTGAAGACTGGGTTCGTTTTGTTCCGGAATTACTACGAGATCAGTTGATTTTTAAAGTTAATAATTGGTACTTCCTATGGATCTTTTTAGGTTGTTTAATTCCGGCGATCTTAGGAGGCTTATTAACTTGGACATGGCAAGGAATCATCTCAGGATTATTCTGGGGTGGATTTGTCCGAATCTTTTTAGTACATCATTCCACTTGGAGTATCAACTCAATTTGCCATATTTACGGGTCTCGTCCTTATGAGACAAATGATGAAAGTACAAACAACTTTTTATGTGCTTTACTAGCATGTGGTGAAGGATGGCACAATAACCATCATGCGTTTCCAGCTTCAGCTAGACACGGGCTTGAATGGTGGCAATTCGATCTGACTTACTTAGTTATTCATCTCTTGGAAAAAACTGGTTTGATTTGGGATGTCAAGCTACCTACAGCCAAAATGTTAGAAGTTAAAAAACGGGAGTTAAATATTGGTCGTATTTAACTGGAGAAATATTTGAAAGGAAAACTAATTTATGACTTCCACAAGAGTACAAGAACTAGGTGCATCTGTTCAAGCCATAGAACATCATTACGATGTGGGAAATGATTTCTATCGTTTGTGGCTCGATCCAACAATGACTTATACATGTGCAAGTTGGGATCAAACTGATGAAAATGACTCTCTTGAAGCTGCTCAATTACGAAAGATAGATTTACATATCCATCAAGCCAAAGTCAAAGGTGCAAAACGCGTTTTAGATGTTGGCTGTGGTTGGGGTGGAGCATTAAAACGCCTAGTTGAAGCACATCAAGTAGAGTGTGGTGTTGGCTTGACTTTAAGTCAAAGTCAAGTAGATTGGATTTCGCAACTCAACGAACCAAAAATTGAGGTTTTACTCGAAAGTTGGGCAGACCATTCACCCAAAGAACCTTATGATGGAATTATTTCTATAGAAGCGTTTGAAGCCTTTGCGAAGTCCGGACTATCTACTCAAGAAAAAATTCATGTTTATAGAACATTCTTTTCTAAATGCCATCAGTGGCTAAAGCCTGGTGGATGGTTGTCTTTACAGACAATTACCTTTGGCAATTCTCTTCCAATCTTAGATGAATTTATCTCTACTGAAATCTTTCCTGAATCTGATTTACCTCGTTTAGCTGAGATTGCTGAAGCGGTAGAGCGTCTTTTTGAGGTAGTTATTTTGCAGAATAATCGTGCTGACTATGTGCAAACCTTAAAAAAGTGGCGATCGCAATTAAGAGAAAAGCGGGAGTCAGCAATTGCATTAGTAGGAGAAGAACAAGTTATCAGTTTTGAGCGTTATTTAAAGCTTTCGGCTTATATGTTTGAAGTTGGGACGTGCGATGTATATCGAATTGCATTTCGACGCATCGATGTTCCACGATAACTAAATCAAGTTTTTACCGTTTGTTTATTAGTTGAAATATCAGGAGCAATTGACATGAACACACAAACAAAGAAAAATACCCAAGAAATTCAAGAGTGGATTATTTCTTGGTTGTCCAAGGAATTAAAGATAGAAGCTGATGAATTAGACATTGAAGAACCATTTGTCAACTTTAATTTAAGTTCAAGACAGACAATTATTTTGACAGGTGATTTAGAAGATTGGTTAGGCTTCAGCATAGAACCCAGTGTAGCTTGGGAGTATCCAACAATTAATAAGCTCGCGGAATTTTTAGCGGCAAAAAACTAGCAACAAGTGTGTGAAAATGGATTTTCCCATTGAAATAGAAAAATTAGAACAAGATCAACTCAGCGATCGCGTCATTAGAAATGTGATTCGGTTTGGATTGAAAAAGCTTCTAGTTGAGAAACAAAAAGACGACCCAGAAGCTGAAATTAATCAACTTTTACAGTTCATTGATGAACTCAAATCCAGTCCGATAGCTATTCACACCAGCGACGCTAATCAACAGCATTATGAAGTACCAACTGATTTCTTTCAATTGGTATTAGGCAAAAGATTGAAGTATAGCTCTGGTTATTGGCCTGTTGGGGTGTCAACCCTTGATGAAGCACAAGAAGCGATGTTGCAGTTGATCTGCGATCGCGCTCAAGTTGCAGACGGTCAAGAAATACTGGATTTAGGATGTGGATGGGGATCTTTATCTCTTTATCTGGCTGAAAAATATCCTAATTGCAAAATAACGGGATTATCTAATTCACATACCCAAAAGGAATTTATTGATTTTCAAAAAGGACTTCTGGGATTTGAAAATCTAACAATTATCACTGCCGATATTTGCGATTTTGAAACCTCAAGCCAATTCGACCGGATCGTTTCAATTGAAATGTTTGAACATGTACGCAATTATGAAAGGCTGCTGGCTAAAATTAATACTTGGATGAAGCCAGAGGCATTTTTATTTGTACATATATTCACACATTTAAACTATGCCTACTACTTTGAAAAAAATTGGATCGCTGATAACTTTTTTACAGGTGGGATTATGCCGTCCGACGACCTGTTACTATACTTTGCCAAAGATGTTGCTATCAAGCATCACTGGCGAGTCAGTGGAGTCCATTATCAAAAAACAAGTGAAGCTTGGTTAGAGAATCTGGACAAAGAAAGAACAAAAGCATTAGATATTTTTGCCAAAATCTCTGAAGAAGAAGCTTCAAAAATGTTGGTGATGTGGCGGTTGTTTTTCTTAACCTGTGCAGAATCTTTTGGCTACAACTCTGGCAAAGATTGGCTAGTATCACATTACTTATTTGAAAAGAAATAGACATCTCCAGAAATTAGGTTTTCATGTAGATAGGATAAGGGTTTGAGATTCTTTTTGGGAGATGTCTAATTGGCTTGATTCACATTATGCACTGGGTGACTTAAATCTGAAGTTTTAATAAGCTGTTACGCATTTAATTTGTATATTTACCTGATGACTGATGACTGATAACCCGTCAACAGTTAACAGTCAACGACCATCAAGAGTGTTTATATACTTTAGACGCGCATCAGCTTAGCCTAGTGCAAGATGTGAATTGACTCGTTTGCAGCTGAAATCAAAAACTTACAGGAACAGTGATGTGGAAGCCTAAGCTGGAATTAAGCACCTTAGTTGAGCTTTTGAGTTACAGAGCGCACCAGCAGCCTGACCGGCTTGCTTATACCTTTTTGCTAGATGGAGAAACAGCAAAAGTTCACTTAACATATAAACAGTTAGAAGAAAAAGCAAAAGCGATCGCTACTGAACTTCAGTCTATCAACGCTAATGGGGAGCGAGCATTACTACTTTACCCACCAGGGTTGGAATACATTATTGGCTTTTTTGGATGTTTGTACGCTGGTGTTGTAGCTGTTCCCGCTTATCCTCCCCGATTAAATCGCTCTATATCTCGCCTTCAGGCAATAATATCAGATTGCCAACCAACTGTAGCACTCACCACTTCATCTACCATATCAAGCATCAAACAACAATTAATAGAGGCTCCAGAACTGCAAACGCTGCACTGGTTTGCAACTGACACCATTAACCACCAACTAGCAGAAAAATGGCATCAGCCGCAGTTAAGGCATGATACACTGGCTTTTCTTCAATACACCTCTGGCTCTACTGGGAGACCAAAGGGAGTCATGGTCAGTCATCACAACTTACTGCATAATTTAGCAATTATGCATAATTGCCTTGAACACTCACCCAACAGTCAAGGAGTTATCTGGCTACCTCCTTATCACGATATGGGTTTGATAGCTGGAATTCTAGAACCATTTTATAGCGGTTTTCCAGTAACGCTGATGTCGCCGATGGCATTTCTACAGAAGCCTATACGTTGGTTAGAGGCCATTTCCCGCTATCAAGGTACTACCACTGGCGCTCCCAATTTTGCCTATGAGTTATGCGTTAGTAAAATAACTCCCGAACAAAAAGTCAATCTAGACTTGAGTAGTTGGGAAGTCGCTTGTATTGGTGCTGAACCTATCCGCGCTGAAACACTAGAGCAATTTACAGCCACTTTTTCCCAATGTGGTTTTCGTGCTAATGTATTCTATCCCTGCTATGGAATGGCTGAGGCAACTTTATTTATTTCTGGTGGCTTAAAAGCATCTCCACCTGTTATCTGTACTGTTCAAGAAGCAGATTTAGAGCATAATCGGGTCATAGAAGTATCTAGTAACAACCAGAGAACCCGGAAGTTGGTCAGCTGTGGTCAAACTTGGTTTGAGCAAAAAGTTGTTATTGTTAACCCAGACTCTTTAACCCAATGTCAGGATAACGAAGTTGGAGAAATTTGGCTATCGGGATCGAGCGTCACCTTAGGTTATTGGAACCGAGCCGAAGAGACACAAAATACATTCAAGGCAAGAATTGCAGACACAGGAAATCAGCCATTTTTACGCACTGGAGACTTGGGTTTCCTCAAGAATGGCGAAATCTTCGTTACAGGCCGCCTCAAAGATTTAATTATTGTAGATGGTTGTAATCATTACCCTCAAGACATTGAGTTGACTGTAGAACAAAGTCATAACTCATTAAAAACTGCTGGGGCATTTTCCATCGATGTTGCAGGTGAAGAAAGGTTAGTGGTTGTAGCAGAGATCGAGCGTCATGCTTGGAACAATGCTGAGGCGATGATTAAGCCTATCAAGGCAGCAATCTCACAAAACCACGAATTACAAGTTTATAGCATAGCATTACTCAAACCAGGAGGTATCCCAAGAACTTCTAGTGGAAAAATCCAACGTTATGTTTGCCGAAACAGTTTTTTAGCTGGCAGCTTGAATGTAGTTCATGAATGGGGTAGACAGTCCGTTAGTAAGTCAGTGTTGCTCCCTGATTTTCTGACTCCAGTGCCTAGCGAAAGGGTTAACTAACTCTCTCCTTTAATTGCCCCATCTTTGCATTTGCGTCAAAGTTAGCGTTTATTTCTCTAGGTAAAGATAAAAATGAAAATGCAACCCATCGCAATTGTTGGTATGGCTTGTCGCTTTCCAGGTGCAGAAAACCTTGATGCTTTCTGGCAGCTACTACACGATGGTATTGATGCCATCACAGAAGTACCACCAGATCGTTGGGATATTAATAGTTTATATGACCCTGATTCGAGTACTTTCGGAAAAATGAGTACCCGATGGGGTGGCTTTTTAAAAAATATTGACCAATTTGATCCCCCGTTTTTTAAAATCTCTCCTCGGGAAGCAGAATATATAGATCCGCAACAAAGACTGCTGCTAGAAGTAAGTTGGGAAGCACTAGAGAATGCAGGATTGACACCAGATAAACTAGCAGGTAGCCAGACAGGAGTATTTATTGGTATTTCTACTAATGATTATGGCAGATTAGCACTACGAGATTATACAAAAATTAGTGCCTTTAGTGGTACTGGTGGAAGTTACAGCATTGCAGCTAACAGAATTTCTTACGCCTTAGATTTGCGAGGGCCAAGCATTGCTGTTGATACAGCTTGTTCTTCATCACTGGTTGCCTTACACCTAGCCTGTCAAAGTTTGCAAACAGGGGAATCCAATCTGGCACTAGTCGGAGGGAGCAACCTGATTCTCACCCCAGAAGTGATGATTGGCTACTCTCAAGCCCAGATGATGGCTGCTGACGGACGTTGTAAAACCTTTGATGCGAGAGCCGATGGTTTTGTTCGAGGAGAGGGTTGTGGGATAGTTGTTCTGAAGCGTTTATCAGAAGCAATTGCAGACAAAGACAATATTTTAGCGATCGCTAGAGGTTCGGCTGTCAACCAAGATGGTCTAACTAATGGGATCTCTGCACCAAATCCAACAGCACAGAAGACTGTTATTATTCAAGCATTAGAAAACGCCGACATCGCTCCAGAACAAATCAGTTATGTTGAGGCTCACGGTACAGGAACAGTTTTAGGAGATCCGATTGAGGTAAATGCCTTAAAAGCAGCGTTAATGCCAGGGCGATCGCCTGACCAAATTTGTACTATTGGCTCAGTAAAGACAAATATTGGTCATTTGGAAGCGGCTTCCGGTATGGCTAGTCTGATTAAAGTAGTCCTATCGCTACAATATGAGGAAATTCCCCCCCATCTACATCTACAGCAACTCAATCCCAAAATATCCCTTGAAGGGACTGGCTTTGTTATCCCTCTTCAAAACCAACCTTGGAAATCAGGGACAAAGCCTCGCATCGCTGGGATCAATTCTTTTGGCTTTGGTGGTACCAACGCTCACGCCATCATTGAAGAAATGCCAAGACTTTCTCGAAAAGTCTCCGATCTAGAACGTCCTCATCATCTTCTGACTTTACGTGCTAAAAGTCAAACAGCTCTGCGCTCCCTTGCCAGCCGTTATGCTGCTGCTGTGAAATCTCATCCTGATATCTCTATTGCCGATGTTTGCTTTACGGCAAATATCGGTAGAGCAAATTTTGCTTATCGCCTCGCAGTGGTTGCTAGTTCTCCTCAGCAATTATCAGCCGATTTGCAAACCTTTGCCGATGTCGGCGAAGTCAGCAATATTTTGAGCGATCGCGCTCCCCAAAAAACTCCACAAGTAGTATTTTTGTTTACCGGACAAGGTTCTCAGTATGTTGGTATGGGACGACAGCTTTACGAAACCCAACCCACATTCCGCCAAACCCTAAATCAGTGTGATGAAATTCTCCGCCCCTATCTGGAAAAGTCTTTACTGGAGGTACTTTACCCACAGACAAACGATCCCACACTTTTGGATCGAACAGCTTACACTCAGCCAGCACTCTTTGCTATAGAGTATGCCTTAGCACAATTGTGGCAATCATGGGGAATTGTACCAGATGTTGTCATGGGTCACAGTGTTGGAGAATATGTAGCTGCTTGTGTTGCTGGAGTTTTCAGTTTGGCAGATGGGTTAAAGTTGATGCAACAGCGAGGTCAGCTAGTCCAAGAATTGCCGCCAGATGGTAATATGGCAGTGGTGTTTGCATCAGAAGAACGGGTTGCAGCAGCGATCGCACCCTTCGGCAAAAAAGTGTCTATTGCAGCAGTGAATACCCCAGAAAATACAGTCATTTCTGGCGATCGCCAAGCTATCCAAACATTATTGCAACAATTAGAATCTTTTGGTATCAGTGCCAAATCATTGGCGATTTCTCACGCCTTCCACTCACCTTTGATGGAGCCGATACTTGATAAGTTTGAAGAAATAGCCGCAAAGGTGGAATATTCACTGCCTCAAATCCCAGTGATTTCTAACGTTACGGGAAAATTAGTCTCAGGTGAAGAGTTAACAAAACATTCTTACTGGCGTAATCACTTGCGGGAGCCTGTAAAATTTTATTCAGGAATGCAGACTCTTAACGAATCCGGCTATAAGTTATTTGTAGAAATTGGCCCTAGCCCGATTTTGTTAGGAATGGGGCGCAAGTGTTTACCTGATAGTACAGGCGATTGGCTCCCTTCTTTACGAAAAGAACAGGATGACTGGCAGCAGTTACTCCAGAGTTTGGCAACATTATACGTTCGCGGAGTCGTCGTAGATTGGTCTGGGTTTGACCGCGACTACTCCCGCTACCGCCTCCAACTACCTACTTATCCTTGGGAGCGATCGCGATATTGGATTTCTTCTGAGATCGGCCCTCAGTTTCAATACTCCCAAAATAGACTTAGAACAGATTTAAACCAGAAAATTCACCCCTTGCTTGGTTATCAATTGCGTTCAGCACTGAAACAGATTCAGTTTGAAACTCAGTTAAGTGGCGATTCTCCAGCTTATCTCAAAGACCATCAGGTAAATGAGATGGTAGTATTACCTGCTGCTGCTTACTTAGAGATGGCTTGTGCTGCGGCATCAAAAGTATTTGGTTCGGGCTTTTATTGTGTTGAGGATGTTTCAATTCACACAGCTTTGATACTTCCTAAACACGATCTTAAAACTGTTCAGTTCATTTTAACTTCTGAAGAAGAAGGCAACGCTTCTTTCCAAATTTTGAGCCTATCAAATGAAGCAGAAGTTAACCAAACCTCTTGGCAAGAACACGCATCTGGTAAAATCCGTAAATCCCAAACCGATAGTACTCCAAATTCTATTTCTATAGAAGACGAACAAACAAAATATCAGCAAGCACTACCCATAGCAAACTATTACCAACAATTTCAAGAACAAGGACTTGAGTATGGCATGAACTTTCAAGCCATTCAACAGCTCTGGCGAGAAGATGGGAAAGCTTTAGGTTTGATTCAGTTACCAGAAGCCTTAATCAGAGAAAATCAAGCTTATGAGCTACACCCCGTACTGTTGGATGGTTGTTTCCAGCTATTTGCCGCAGCATTGACTGAGAATGAGCAAAAGGCTGCCAATAAAGACATTTATCTACCAATAAGCATCGAGAGTTTACGAATTTACCAACGTTCTTGTAGCCGTCTCTGGGGCTTAGTTGTGATTAGCTCATGGGGAGCTGATAATAAAACACTGACAGGAAACCTGCGTTTATTCCAACCGAATGGAACAGTCGTAGCAGAAGTTACAGGACTGTTGTTGAAAAAAGTACCGAAGCGAAGCTTGAGTAAAACCTCACACAATCTAACAGATTGGCTGTATCAATTAAAATGGCAACCCAGTCTTTCTTCTGTGTCCAGTCAGTCAGAACAATCAACTCATTGGCTGATCTTTTGCGATCGCACTTCCATTGGTACAGAACTAGCAAGATTATTAAAGCAATCTGGCGATAACTATACATTAATATACGTTGGAGAAAATTATCAGGTTTTAAATTCTGAGTCTTATCAAATCAATCCAAGTCAACCAGAAGATTTTCATCGATTGCTAAATGAAGTTCAATCCAATGAATTTGGAGGCACACGTCCCCTTTTGGGAATAGTGCATTTGTGGAGTTTAGATAGTACTATCATTGAAAATCAAGTAATTAGCTGTGGCAGTGTATTACATTTAGTTCAAGCGATCGCATCAGCAACAGAAAATATCCCCGTTCGTCTATGGCTAATTACGCGAGGAACTCAAGCGATCGAGTTAGGTATGAGTTCGGTAGCCCTAGCACAAGTATGTATATGGGGTCTAGGTAATGTTATTACTCTAGAGCATCCAGAGCTTCACTGTGTCCGAGTAGATTTGTCTCCTTTAGGAGATGCTTCAGAAATTCACACCTTATTTGAAGAACTCCACATTAGAGATTCCGAAAATCAAGTAGCTTTTCGCCACCAAGTTCGTTATGTGCCTAGACTTGTACCGATGACTTCAGAATCGGGAATTAGAGCAGAATTAAACAAACCCTATCGGTTAGAAATATTTACTCGCGGTGTACTCGACAACCTAACGCTTGAGCCGACTACACGTCCTCAACCTGGAAGCAAAGAAGTGGAAATTCAAGTTCGCGCTACAGGTTTGAATTTCCGAGATGTTCTCAATGCTCTGGGAATGTACCCTGGTAATGCTGGTTCTCTTGGTATTGAGTGTGCAGGAGAAATCACTGCTGTTGGAGAAGGAGTAGAAAACTTTCAGGTGGGAGATGCAGTATTAGGAATTGCATCTGGTTGTTTTAGTACCTTTGTCCTGACAAATGCTGCTCTCATCGTCCATAAACCGGAAAATCTTAGTTTTGAGGAGGCTGCTACTATTCCTATCGCCTTCTTGACGGCATATTATGGGCTGCATTACTTAGCTAAAATTCAACCGGGTGAGCGAGTTCTCATTCATTCTGCTGCTGGGGGCGTGGGAGTAGCAGCTGTGCAACTAGCACAGCAAGCCAATGCAGAGATATATGGTACTGCAAGTTTAGGTAAATGGGAATTTCTTCAATCTCTGGGTGTTCCACATATTATGAATTCTCGCTCTCTTGATTTTGCGGATAAAGTGAGAACACTTACCAATGAGCAAGGGATAGATATTGTATTAAACTCTTTATCTGGGGACTTCATTTCCAAAAGTCTTTCTTTATTAAGTGAGAATGGTCGATTTTTAGAGATTGGTAAGGCAGGTATTTGGGATGAAAATCAAGTTGCTCAATTGCGGAAAGATATATCTTATTTTCCCTTTGATTTAGCACAAGTCTGTCAAGACGATCCCAACTTAATTCAGTTGATGTTCCGCGAGCTAATTACGGGTTTTCATCAAGGCACACTCAAGCCTCTTCCACACACTACTTACTCGATAACACAAGCAAGTAAAGCTTTCCGTTTCATGGCACAAGCCAAACATATTGGAAAAGTGGTTATATCTCACACCCAAAAATTGCAGGAAGTAAACAAATTCAATATTTTATCAAAAGCAACTTACTTAATTTCCGGTGGACTAGGATCTCTAGGTTTAAAGATTGCCCAGTGGTTAGTAGAACAAGGGGTGCGGCATTTAGTGCTGGTTGGACGCAATGAAGCATCTGCTCAAACCAAGATAATCTTGAAAGAACTTGAAGAACAAGGAACTCAAATATTAGTGGCTCAAGCTGATATTTCCCAGAAGGAACAAGTTACTCAATTACTACTTGAAATTAGCGAATCTCTTCCACCATTAAGAGGAGTTATCCATGCAGCAGGTATTTTAGATGATGGTGTTTTGTTACAACAAAACTTGCAGCGTTTTGCCAAAGTAATGGCTCCAAAAGTTGAAGGAGCATGGAATCTGCACTTATTGACTCAAGACATTCCCTTAGACTTTTTTGTTTGTTTCTCTTCTGTAGCGTCTCTGCTGGGTTCTGCCGGACAAGGAAATTATGCAGCTGCTAACGCCTTTTTAGATGCTCTGGCTCATCATCGCAACTTACAAGGATTACCTAGTTTAAGTATCAACTGGGGGCCTTGGTCTAATATCGGCATGGCAGCCAATCTAGACAGCCAAAAGCAGCGGCGATTAGCTACACAAGGAATGGGTGCGATCGCTCCAGAACAAGGTTTGGAAATTCTAGAACATTTATTTGGAGAAACTCATCCTCAAGTTGGCGTATTACCAATTAATTGGTCGCAGTTTGTACAGCAGTTCTCAACTAATAACCCTCCTATACTGTTATCTGAATTAGTGAAAAGGAGAAGTTATGATGAACAGGAAATACTGAAATCGGTTGATATTTTACACTTACTAAAACAGGCGAATGTAGAAGAACGTAAAGTTTTACTAATCAATTACATCGGCGAATATGTTGTAAAAGTTGTTGGCTTGAGTTCATCTCATTCTCTAGATTTTGAACAACCCCTCAGTGAATTGGGAATCGATTCTTTAATGGCTGTGGAGTTAAAGAATCGAATTGAGAAAAATTTAGGGTTGCAAGTTCCTATCGCTGAACTTTTGTCAGGAACTAGTGTGATTGCATTGGCAGAAACATTAATTTTGCAACTAGATTCTTCTGTGCAGGAAAAAGAACTCCAAAATTCAGCAGGAGGTTCAGAAAAACAATCAATATCCAAGTGGATTGTCCATCACAAATCCGATCCTAATACTCGTGTGCGTCTATTCTGCTTCCACTTTTTAGGAGGAGGTGCTTCTGCTTTCCGAGAATGGGAAAATGAATTGCCATCAGATATAGAAGTTTGTCCTATTCAACTTCCGGGACGGGAAAATCGGCTTGGCGAACAACCATTTACTCAAATGGCTCCACTGGTAGAAACTCTGGTAGAAGTTTTGCTTCCATATTTAGATAAGCCTTTCGCATTCTATGGTCACAGTATGGGAGCGATCATCAGCTTTGAACTTGCTCGTCAACTACGCCGATGTGAATATCCTAGCCCAATTCATTTGTTTATCGCTGCTTACTGGGCTCCTCATCTGAAAACTCCATTCCAACAACAAGGCAATTTGGTTAAGAATCAACTACCCTCAATTGTAGATATACCGACCTCTATCTTAGAAAATGTGGAATTGATAAAAACGCTAAAACCAACGCTGCAAGCAGATCGCTCTATACTTAATGATTATACTTACTTAGAAGAAGAGCCTTTCAATTATCCTATCTCTGTTTTCGGTGGCTTGGAAGACGAACACGTTCGTGACCAAGATTTAGCACCTTGGCGTATACATACCTGTAAAGAATTTCAGATGAAGATGTTTCCTGGAAAACACTTATTCTTATTAAGTGAGCGAAAACTTCTTTTAAGAACTATATCTGAGCAGTTAAAATCGTTACTTGTGTAAAATTAATTTTATTGCCGTTCCAGCACCAAGCAACCGCCTAATAAATCGCAGTTTTAACAGAATTTCACAAGTTGATAGCGAATTGATTTTAATCTGGTTATATGTGCATCATTATTCAACATTTCTGGCATAAATATGACTAACACTGTATTTACTTTACCTCGTCCAAAAGGCAATTTTATATTAGGCAACTTGCCAGATTTTGGGAAAGATCCTCTGGGATTTCTCACAAAGTGTACTTATCAATACAGTGATATTGTACCGTTGCGTATGGGTTTCACACCAGTCTTTCTGCTAACTAATCCTGAGCATATTGAACAAGTATTGAGAGACCAGAACTTGTTTATTAGAAGTCGAGCGTTTCGTAGCGCAAAAATGGTAGTAGGTGAAGCCTTATTAACCACTGAAGGAGACACTTGGTTTCGTCAGCGACGTTTAGCCCAACCTCTCTTTCATAATAAACAGATTGCAAGTTATGCAGAGATTATGGTTGCCTCTATCGTAGAAACGATCGATACCTGGCAAGATGGAAAAACTCATGATGTCTATGTGGATATGGGACACATAACCCTAGACATTTTCGTTAAAACAATGCTTAGTCTAGATTTGACTCAGGAAGCTGCTAAAACTTTAGTTTTAACCGTACATGAGGGAGCAAATTGGTTTGAAATTAAGCGTAAGCAAAGTTTTTTGATTCCTAACTGGTTTCCTACTCCAGAAAATATTCGTATTAGAAATGTTGTTAAGCAAACAGATAAAATTATTTATAAAATAATTGCTCAACGACGCATCACTGGTACTAGTAAAGATACAAAAGATTTGCTGTCGATGCTGATGGAGGTTCGTGATGCAGAAGATGGCAGCCAAATGACAGACAAGCAGTTACGAGATCAGATAGCTGGCTTCATGATTGCAGGTCATGAGACCACAACAAGTACATTGTCATGGGCATGGATGCTTTTATCTCAGCATCCTGAAGTACAAACTAAATTGCTTGCGGAGTTAAAAGAAGTACTGGATGGTCGCCTTCCTACTCTCGCTGACTTACCACGCCTACGCTACGCTGAAATGATCGTCAAAGAAACGCTGCGCCTTTACCCAGCTGCACCTATACTCAGTCGTGAATCAACCAAAGACTGCAAAATTGGTGAATATCAAATTACCAAAGGCAGCTATTTTATTTTTGCTCAATGGGTGATGCACCGCAATCCTCGTTATTTTGAAAATCCAGATATCTTCAAACCAGAACGTTGGACTAATGACTTGGAAAAACAACTTCCTAGAGGGTCATATTTTCCCTTTGGAGATGGTGGACACATGTGCATTGGCAAGGCATTTGCTATGATGGAGATGGTATTAACGCTAACAATAATTGCCCCAAAGTTTCAGTTAGAAATTGAACCTAATCACCCTATTGTACCCCAAGCTACGTTTTCGCTAAAACCAAAGTATGGTATTAAAATGATCGTAAAAAAACGCTAAGGTAAGCTGTTACGCATTTAATTTGTACATTTACCTGATGACTGAAAACCCGTCAACAATCAACGATCATCAAGAGTGTTTATATACTTTAGACGCGCATCAGCTTATCTCTTTTTAAAAGAAGTTTAATACACTTTGACCTCTCTCCAAACCTCTCTCCTAAAAGGAGAGAGGCTTTGAATTTTACTCCCCTTCCCTTGCAGGGAAGGGGCTGGGGGTTAGGTCTGTATTGGACTCAACCGAGAAGCACTATAGGCAATCTTCAGTCCTAGTAGTCTGCCACCCCAAAAATGCTACGTGATGGCTGGGGAAAGGGTAAGGGGTAAGGGGTAAGGGATTTGAAACCTTTTCCCCTGCCCCTTATCCCCACTTCGTGGGGGCCCCACCTTCCGCTTTACCCTTTACCCCGCCAAGTGAACTTGGCGAACTACTAGTGAATGAAGCGATCGCACCTACTTTAGACAGAACAGTTATCATAAAACCTATTTTTAACATCGTATTTAGCTGCTGAAAATTCCGAAAATTCTTCCAGAAGTGGGGATTCCCCAATTTTCTCAAAGCCTAAAATCGGTATTTTGCAACGGACATAATTAATTTCTAAATAATAATGGGCAAAATAAGTACCTTGGCAAGCTAAATTTATACTAAATTATGAAAGCGAGCGCTTTGCTTTTGTCTATTAGTGCTGTGACTGTTTGTATTCTTTTTGGTATTAGCTCACGTAGGTATTTTAGCAGCAACCAAAACAAGCTACAGGAAACCTCCAGTAATCAGCAGACTATAAGTCGTGTAACAGCTTTGGGGCGTTTGGAACCTCAAGGAGATATCATCCATCTGTCTGCTCCAGCATCTAACCAGCGTTTGGCTGAACTGCGTGTACAAGAAGGCGATCGGGTTAAAGCTGGGCAAATCATTGCGATTATGGACAACTTTAACCAGTATCAAGCGGCTGTAGAAAATGCTAAAGCGAAAGTGATTGTAGCGCGATCGCGTTTAGCTCAAGTCCAGGCTGGTGAAAAGTTTGGCCAAATTGAAGCCCAACGCAAGAAAGTTGCAGAAATGAAAGCTCAGCTATTTGAGGGCGTGAAAGTTCAGGAAACAATTATTGCTCGTCAGCAAGTGGAACTACTTAAAGCGGAAAATGATTATCAACAGTATAAGACTCTCTCACAACAAGGGGCTGTTTCCGCAGCCGACACAGAAACCAAGCGT
The DNA here is from genome assembly GCF_043099735.1 of Nostoc sp. C117. Taxonomy (NCBI): domain Bacteria; kingdom Bacillati; phylum Cyanobacteriota; class Cyanophyceae; order Nostocales; family Nostocaceae; genus Nostoc; species Nostoc sp. C117. Next base: position 3,116,973 of record NZ_CP170991.1, on the reverse strand, counting down.
TTGCAAGTAGAGATCGAGAAAAAAAAGTTACAGGAAGCAATAGCCAACCTGAGCGAACAAGTTAGTACAGGCTCAGAACGTGTTAAAGAGTCTCAAGCAACTCTGCAAAGTGTCAAGTATGTGAAGCCAACAGATATTCTAGTAGCGAAAGCAGAGTTAAATGAATCGTTGTCTCAATTACGAAAAGCAAAAGTTGACATGGAATCTACCTATGTGCAAGCACCTGTAGCGGGGCAAATTTTAAGTGTCAACGCGAAAGTCGGTGAAGTTATCGGTAGTGGTGGTATTGTTGACATTGGTCAGACACAACAGATGTATGTAATGGCTGAAGTTTACGAAAGCGATATTCAATATATTAAAGTAAATCAGCCCGCAATTATTATCAGCGAGTATGGAGGATTCACTGGCGAAATTAAAGGAATTGTCGATCGCATTGGATTGCAAATTGACAAGCCAGGAATCGTGAATGATGACCCCTCTGCCAGAGCAGATGTGAGAATCGTGAAAGTGAAGATTCGTCTCCATCCCAATGATAGCGAACGAGTGAGAACTTTAAATAAGCTACAGGTAAGAGCATCGATTCAAATTCGTTAAACCAATTCGCAATTCCGTTTGGTTTTGGGGTCTAAATCTCCTTCACAAACGCGCAATTTGGGACTACTACAATATATCGCTAGTGCTGTAAAGGCTGGTAGTCAAGCTGCTGTCAAGGCTATTCTAGATAATAGTGTTACGGTAACGTTATCAAGGCTATTTTCAAAGCTGGGCTATCTTCAGAAGAATCCGGTAGCAAGCCCAGCATAAGAACTCCAGTGCAGCAGACTGACTTAGAGCTGATTCGTAAAGAAAATCTAAAGAGAACAGAGCCTCAGTATATTCAGGTTATAGGCTAAATTAATAACATTAATGTTGTTGTCGATGAGCCGTCTACCAGTAATTGAAAATCCGCAGCGCAAACCCTATCCAAGTGATTTAAGTGATAGCGAATGGTTAATTATCAAGCCTCTTCTGCCAAACCCTAAAGGATTTGGGCATCCTATAGAAGTAGATTTGCGAGAAATTCTCAATGCAATTTTCTACAAACAATCTTGCTAATCGGCTGGTTGGGCTTTTAAACTCTTGCATTAACTTCTATGCAGCTACGTACTTCTTGCATGAAAATTTACCACTTTAAAACCCTCAGAGTCAACACCCTAGGTTTGGACTGGGAAAAGGGGACTGGGGTTCGGGGAAGGAATTAAAACCTTTTCCCTTTTCCCCTTACCCTAAATTATTCAATTTTGGGAGAGACGATGATCCTTAGATTCTTCCTCCCCTGCGTTCCCTGCTCGCCAAAGCGATGGGATCTTTTTTTAGTTGGAAGTCCCATTTACTCCCATTCCATACTTTCAGGAAGCTTCTTATTGAGAAAGCGATCCATACACCGCTCCGCCAAAGCCGCGATGGTTAGCGATGGGTTAGCGCAGGCAGTCGAACCAGGAATCAGAGAACCATCAACAACAAATAAATTAGAGTAGCCGTGGACTTTGCCGTAAGTGTTGCATACAGCACCCATAGTTGCACCACCAAGGGGATGCGCTGTAACACTAAAGTCAAGCGGTGCGCCCAAAGTAGTACCGTTAGCTTGATTTAGCCGTTGGTAGGTATACTGATTAGCTTGGGTAATTTTCTGATTATTGGCTGAGTCTTTCGGCCAAAACAGATTAGCTGATTGCGTAGAAGTATTGTAAGTCAGATAGCCCTCTGGCTTGGCGATCGCAAGGCTAATAGGAGCTAACAGACCTTGTGGAACTATCGGAAAAGGAAATTGCTCAATGACTACTGGAGCAATGGGATTGTCCAAGTGTTCAATTACTACCGATGCTGGTCCACCCAGTGTAGGATTAGTTTGACCAGAAGTGACGATCGTACTCACTCCATCACCGTTAGTTCCCCAAAATTTTCCGACTTGATGGTTCAGGCGGCGCAATGTCCCGTTGTGCTTGGCACGTAAAAGCAATTCGGTAGTCCCAATGGAACCGGCTGCTAAAAACAGATAGCGACAGATAAAGGATTTTTTAGCCAGTACAACTCCCCGCTCATTGATTTGATTGCAGGTAACTCGGTAACGTCCAGCATGATATTCTTCAATCGTGTTTACTACATGTAGGGGTCGGATTTCCACCTTTTTAGTAGCTTCTGCCATGCTGAGATAATTTCGATCTAAGCTCTTTTTCGCACCACTGTTAAGACCGTAGGAAACTTGACCTGCGATCGCAGAAGCAACCTTCTTACCCGCAATTTCTTGGCGAACGATATCCCAATCAACAGCTACATCAAGTTTGTGGGCTTTTAAACCAGCTTTGGCTGCTTGCTCTAATAAAATACGGCTTGCTAAATAGTAATCAGTCTCTAAAATATCATCCGGTATGGAAGATGGTTTGAGGACAGAACGCACCTTTGGATAGTAAACTTTATCGAGTTCCTCATATTTGATGGTGCGTGGAAAAACTTGATAAAAAAGTTCTTGAGTTGGCTGATAACTGACAGCATTGTAGACTAGCGAACCGCCTCCTACCCCCGCCCCACGATAAGCAATAATGCCATCGCCGACCTTAACATCAAAGACACCAGTATAAATATCAATCGGAACTTGGTTGAATGTAACTGTAGTCGGACTTAACCAAGTAGACCGACCATCTGGGTTTTGATATGTAGAGAAAGTATTACCTGCATTGGTGATTGGCCATCGTCGTCCCCGCTCCAATACTATGGTTTTAATTCCAGCTTCACCAAGGCGCAATGCTGCAACTGCTCCACCAAAACCGCTACCAATCACCAGCGCTTCTACACATTCTTCACCACGATAAGTTGCAGAAGAAATCTGAGGCACAGCTATACTTGCAGTTGCTGCCAGTGTTGCTCGAATAAATTGACGACGTTTAATTACGCCTGACATAATTAATTTCCTCTATGAGTTGATTATGCAGCGACACCTGCCATACCAGTTGAAACAACTAGCTGCAATTGATATCTTCAAGGAATTACAGAAGTGACATAGAAATCTGTGTGTTAAACCAAAATAACAGAATAATATTAATAGCTAAAAATTAAGATTTTATTATCACTCGTTTAAGTATAAATTCCCTATAAAACTCCTGTCTGATTCTTGAACAAAATCTTAGATAAAACCCTGGAAAAACGAGCTTTTTAGTCTCAGTATGGTTTCCAATATAACAAACTTTGCAGTTGTTAGCTAAAAGACATCGCAAGTAAAGATGAAATGATCAAATTAGGGTGAAATTATGAAATTTTGGATGAAATAGCAATGCCTGTTTGGATTTGCTGTAGTGTGGCAAAGATTTTCCATCTGCTACCAAAAATAGTCAGCAGAAGTTGAAATATTTCAGTATTTCGATAGGTGATATTGGGATATTTGCAAATCAAGGGAACTGAATTAAATCTATTGGGTTGTTAACAACAATGCCCGTATTTGTTGTAGCTGCTTGTACTCATTGCAATTCCTGGGATTATGAGGTGATGACATTGATTATTGAAATTCCCAGTTTTGAGAATTGGTGTCGAAAAACTCAATTGCTGCATCGAAACCACACTGCAAAAATCTGCTGTATGATTCTTCCGAGCAAAGAATCGATTCGACAAATTGCAGTCAAAAGTTTGAAATTGGTTTCAGTAGCAGCACCTTCTTTGTGGAGCCATTCAATTGTTTCGGCAATTAGTCCATATTTCCAATGGGGAGCAAGCTTTCAATGACAGAAAACACAGCGACTTGATTACCGATATGCCTAACGTTTACCACCAAGCACGGTGGATCGAAGTCGAAGCCAAGCGGAAAGAAGAAGCAATGCCTTCGGCGAGCTTCGCTAACGCACTTTTGCGTTATTGTTGGCTAATGAACAATAATTGTACGTAAATTAGAGACATTTAGTCTATGTTCTCTGTACCTCTGCTGTTGTGGTTGGGTTAACCATAGTGAAACTTACACGTTTACAGTCTCATTTATGGTTAATACCTCACTTAATTAGTCTATAACCCATTTTGTATAAGCTTTATTTTGAGAGAATTATCTATAGCTAAGTTGCTTATTTCTCTTGGTAGATTAAATGAAAATTAAAAAAGATCAAAATAACAATATACATAGCTGAAAACTAAACTTTAAATTGTTAGTTTTATTGTCAACAAACAGAATTCAGGAGTCAGGAGCCAGAATGCGCTAAACGCCCCGCTACCGCTAACAGTTGGGTCTTCTGTACGACACAAGGCGATCGCAGTCCCACAAAATTCATACTAACAAGAAGAAATTATAATATGACACCGACTATTATTGTCCACGGTGGAGCAAAAACCATCACAGACAACAAAGTTGCACCCAATAATGCAGGTTGTACAGCAGCAGCAGAAGCTGGTTGGGCAGTGCTAATTAGTGGAGGTACTGCCGCAGAAGCTGTGGAAGCAGCTACCCGTGTTTTGGAAGCTGACCTGACATTTAACGCTGGTCTTGATGCAACTCTTAACAGCGACAAAGAGGTGGAGTTAGACGCGGCGATTATGGAAGGCTCTTTAAGTTGGAGAGCGATCGCTCCGCCAACGCCAGGGGCAAACGCAGCAGTTCAAGGTATACGTCATCCAATCTCGGTTGTGCGAAAAATGATGGATGAAAAGCCCAGGCTGCTAGTAGCACGGGGTGGAGAATGCTTTGCCAGAGATTGCGGTGCTGAAATGCCCCGCTACGCTAAGTAAATACGTAATTAATAAAACCAAATTCAATCTAAGTTTTCAAGTTTGAATATATAGGCTTATTTTTTCAAGTTAGTGTTACTTGGAAATCCAGGAGACTCATTTTTGATAAACAACTGTATCCATAAGAGGATGCGCTTTTTCGGAGGAGTAGATGAACTCAAAATACGACTTTCATTATTTTCAAGGGAGTACTCTTTCTGATCTGTTTGCTCAAGATATTACAGATACATCTTATGGGTTTATTTTAAATTACCCTGCAACTGCCAGTTGGGCTGCTTATCCCAATCGGAAAAAATATTTTATTCAAGACGGCAGTAGTGAAGCCACTAAAACCTCCTTCGACAAGATTTGTCAGAAGGAACCTTGGAAAAATCTGGCTGTGTTAGGCGATCGCATTCCAGGAATTGTGATTATACCGCCGTCAAAGTCGTTAATTGCATACTGGCAAGAGCATCTCGGCTTCAAGTACTCCAATATTGAAATGATGAATTGCTCAACTTATTTGGATGACCTCAGCCACAGCGAACGCTTCAACAAACTCATTACTTTATTTCCCTTTGATCACCTCAAACCTGAAAAACACGCTGTTCCTCCAGACACTCATTACCATTTACTCAGCAAAGTAATGCTAGACCAACTGGGGGCGCAATGTCCAAAATACGAAATCTACAATCTCCACCAAGTTAATCTCGAAGACATTCAACTACCACAATTCCCATATTTAATTAAAACCTCCCACGGACTCTCAGGAGAAGGCACTTATATCATCAAAAGCCCCAGCGATTTGAACTACTGTTTTGAAGAAATCAAGAAATATCTTGATATTAAGTTGCTCGATACAATTATTGTCTCGGAGTTCGTCAATAATGAAGTGCAGAATTACTGCGTACAATTCTATGTCAACAAGCTAGGAGAGATAGTCCTCATCGGCACTACCAGCCAACTAGTCACTCCGGAAGGAAACTATTTAGGGGTTGCTGAAAAAGAAAGAGAAGCTCACAGGATATAGATTATCTGACCAAAGAAGTATATTCAGGTGCAAGACTTGAGGGTAAAATAGCCCAAAATCCTTGCATAACCGCGACCAGCAGTACACAAGTGTGCTGTTTGTAACCATGTACCGAAAACAGGGGCAAAATCCAATCTCACCAGAGAACTTTGAATTTCCGTTTTCAGGCAAGTTGTCATCAGATAATCGTTGGATTATTCTGGCGAATTTAATACCCTGGGCAGAATTTGAAGAGGAATATTCATCCGGGTTCTCTGTAGAGATGGGAGCGCCAGCAAAGTCATTTCGGATGGCATTAGGGGCATTAATAATCAAAGAAAAACTAGGAATAAGTGATAGAGAGACAGTAGAACAAATCAAGGAAAACCCTTATCTACAGTACTTCATAGGGATGTCATCCTATATTAATGAAGCTCCATTTAATGCATCGATGCTAGTCCATTTTCGTGAAAGAATTAGTGCAGAATTAGTAAACAAAGTAAATCAAGAAACTGTTAAGAGGATACTAGAGACAACATCTTCGACTTTAGCAACTGAATCAATTGAATCAACTGAATCAACTCAAAAAAAAAGGTTCTTCAGCACTTGTTATGCTAAATTGTTAGCCAAAAAGCTTAATAAATAAAAATAATCGTATCAGCTATTGAGAAAAAACTTTGACCTAATTGACTTATAAAGCATATTTGTTGTTAGCTGTAATTACAAGAGAAATATTTTTTTGTGTATTTACAGTCATGAATAGGAAACAAAATATTAAAATCCTAACAGCGCTTCTTGATTTAAAAGATGTGAAAGTTATATCTCATCGGATTCATGAGGGGATAGGAATGATTTTACAAACTGAATCAACAAAATCATACAGTAATTGTCCTCGCTGTGGTACAAAAAGCCATAGATTACATCAAAATCATCGATACGTTGTTAAAGACTTACCTTTTGGAGAAAAGCCAGTATTTTTAGAAATAAATAGGAGACAATTCAAATGTGAAAAATGTGAAAAACCGTTTAGTGAAAAGCTAGATTTTGTAAGTAAGAAAAGAACTTATACAAAACGGCTAGCAGACAAGATAATACAAGATGTTGTAGAAAATGATATTCATAGTGTAGCAAATAAAGGGATAGTGACAACAGAAGAAATAGAAAGAATGTTAAAAGATGCCTCAGAAAAATTATCTGATAACAAACCTGATTTTATAAAAAGGCTTGGAATTGATGAAATAGCTCTAGTTAAAGGCAAGGGTAATTACTGTGCAGTATTAATAGATTTAGATACATCTAAATTAATAACTTTGTTAAGTGGGCGCACACAAGAGGTAGTAAAGAAAACCCTTATAGAGTGGGGAACTGAGGTTTTAGCACGAATTGAGGAAGTGAGTATAGATTTGTGGGTAGGTTACAAAAATGTAGTAACAGAATTAATGCCCAATGCTCAAGTAGTAGCAGATAGATTTCATGTGATGACACAAATCAATAAAGAACTAGATACACAAAGAAAACAAGAGAAGCGGAATCTAGAAGAATTAGTTAAAAAAGCGCAATCATTATCAAAAAAATCTAAGTACGAAAAAGTATTGTCGGGACTAAAAAATAGTAAATACGTTTTATTGAAAAATGAGTCAGACTTAAATGAAGAGCAGATAAACAAACTTTATCAAGTGAAAAATTTATCTCCTATTCTCAAAGAAATGCATGAATTAAAAGAAAAAATTAGAAAGATTTTCAATAAGACAGATAACTGGTATCCGGGAGTTTTTAAACTCGGGATGTGGTTAGCAAAAGCTAAAAAATATTTTCCCAAGAGTAACAATACTATTATCCGTTGGTTTGATGAGATTATTGCTTACTTTGATAATGGGACAACTAGTGGTGTTGTGGAAGGCATTAATAACAAACTTAAGCTAATTAAACGTTCCGGCTATGGATTTAGAAACTTTGATAATTTCCGAGTTAGATGCTTGTTAAATTGGCATTTAAACTATTAGTTAAGCATATTATGTACTGAAGAACCAAAAAAAAAAGAAGAATTAGAAAAAGAAGATAACACGCCAAAAAATCGGGGAGAATTAATATTAGATGCGACTTGTGCGCCAGCAGACATCAGCTATCCAACAGATTTCGAGCTATTGAACCAAGCAAGAAAACAGACAGAACAAATAATAGACCTTCTTTATGAACAGATAAAAGGTACATTAGAGAAAAAACCAAGGACTTATCGGGAAATAGCAAGAATTGACTACTTAGAAGTCGCTAAAAAGCGTCGTGTATCCCAAAAAGATAGGAAAAAAGCGATTAAAAAGCAGCTTCAATATATCAAAAGAAACTTATCTCATATTGACCAGCTAATCAGAACAGGAGCAACTCTAGAAAAACTAAGTACTAGACAATATAAAATGTTGCTTGTAGTTGTAGAAGTTTATCGTCAACAACTATGGTTGTATGAAAATAAAAAACAGAGTATTGATGACCGAATCGTTAGTTTAAGCCAACCACATATCCGTCCAATTGTCCGTGGAAAAGCTGGGAAAGCCGTGGAATTTGGGGCAAAATTATCAGCTAGTTATTTTGATGGATATGTATTTTTAGACCATATTAGTTGGGATAATTTTAATGAATCAGGAGACTTAAAAGCACAAGTAGAAGCATATAAAAATTATACTGGCTATTATCCAGAATCGGTTCATGTAGATAAAATTTATCGCACAAGAGAGAATAGAGCTTGGTGCAAAGAAAGAGGTATTATCATCAGTGGCCCTCCTTTGGGAAGACCACCTGCTAATCTTAGTAAAGAAAAAAAGAAACAAGATTTAGAATCTGAGAAAATTCGTAATTGTATTGAAGGAAAATTTGGGCAAGCTAAAAGAAGGTTTAGCCTCAATCGAGTGATGGCGAAACTTTCCCATACTTCTGAAACTGCAATTGCTATTACTTTTTTAGTGATGAATCTTTCTACTCACCTGTCGCGCGTGTTTTATGCTTTTTTATGTCTATTTTTGAAAACTGCACCTTTTTTGCAGTTTCCTATAACTGAAAGTTATTATTTTCTGAATTAGAGACAACAAAAGCTTATCTTTCATTTTGCTTGAATAACTAGTCAACCCAAAAGAATTGCTTTTTCATACTTTTTCAGCAACCCCTATTTAGGGGGACTAATTGACTACCACAACACTGACATGAGCAAGTTCTTTGAGATGATTGCTGCCATTGGTCAGTATGCTCACAAACAGGGTTATTTCGGTGTGATTGGGTTCGATGTGTTGGAAGATCGAGACGGACAATTTTATGCGATCGATGCCAATTTTCGAGTTAATGGATCAACTCCTCTGTGTTTGCAGCGTCATACTTTACTGGGACTGGGAAAGGAAGTAGCTAAATATTCTAGTGACTACCGTATGGAAGGAACTTTAGATTCAATTTTAGTGACTTTAAAACCAGAACTAGATCGCAAAGACTTGATTATTCTGTCGGCTTTAGAGAAGGTTAAATACGGAAAAATTTACACCGAAATTTATGCGCTCGTTACTGGTGAAACTATCCAGCAAATGCAGCATGTCGAGGATAAATTACAGGATAAGGGATTACAATGGCTCCTTTAAACAGCGCTACTGTTGATATCTATCATTGTCAAGTTTTATTTATCCTATCAAATGAGTTCTTTGCCTAATTTTTAAATTAATTAGCTTTCTATCAGATCAGTTGACTGCTTGATTGGGAATAAGAATCGCATTAGCTGGCCTAGTGGTATGGAGCGTTGCTCTTGAACAAAAACTAAGGGTACAAGCGCAAGCATCCGTAGTAAGCTTGAGATCACAAATAGCCCCAGCAAATCCGCAGCACCAGGGAGAGTTGCTAGAAAGCCACCGACAGTAATACCCATTGCTCCAGTGATACCAGCAATTGCAGCTGCGATCGCAAAATAACTCGACTGATGACCCAACGGTGCTATTCCCATCATCAAATTGTTAGTACACAAATCAATTGCTGCCCACGTTGCGCCAGCTAGTATGTGCAACAAGGGTAGCCAGATCCAAAAAGAAATGCGATCGCTTCCAACCAAGAGCCACAGCAGAGGTGTTACCGCCACTAAAACTCCCACTAATAGTAGTAGTGGACGATTCCCAATTCGGTCGGCCAGTTTGCCCCACAAAAGCAGCATTAGCATATTTGCACCAGTTCCTAAGCCGTGATAAATCGTTACTACACTAATATCTATATCCAGGTTATCCAACATATAGAGGTTAAAGAAGGGATTGCTGACGTTAACAGCAAAGCACCAGATGCTCAGGTAAAGCACAAACTTCAAAAAGTTAGCATCTTTAAGGAAGCTAAAATCTATTCCTTGAGTCTGCAGCTGTGATATGTCTGAATCCCCAACTTTTAAAAGCTGCGGGTTTATATCGGTCATCCAGAACTGACAGCCCACACTGATTAGCCCTAAGATAATTCCTAAAACCAAGACAGTGCCATAACCTTGAAGGGTTCCACCAGGCCAAGCTGATACCGTTAAACCTAGCATTGGCACACCAACAAGGTTAGTCAAGCCGAGAATACTATTGCGAAAGCCGAAATATCGCCCCCGCAACCGTTGAGGTACCAATACAGCTGACCACCCAAGCCAAGGCGCACGACCAAAAGCTTCAATGATATTAGCTACTAAGAGAATTACCAGTGTCAACTGTACTACTTGGTATTCAGTAATACGAGATGAAGTAACCAACCAAATTGCTGGTAAAAGAATCAACCATAGCAGTCGCGACGGGATGAAAATACACATAAAATACCAACGGAAGCTGGTACTTCGGTTTACCAAATACGCTCCCAGTGGTTGGAGCAGATTCACCATCTGAGGGATAGCCGCGAGTACACCAATTTCGACTGGACCAGCACCTAACTTTAGCAAGAAATTACTGAGCAACGCACCGCCGATGATACTATAAAGAACCGCAGCAAAGACACTTTCATAAGTTAGTGCCCTGAGACTTTGGCGAATTTCTGGCTTAGAAATTTTTAGAAACAGTTTTGGAGTAGGGAAAAGTACCGTCTCTGTTAATGCCCTATCCTCTGAGATTTCTTGAATAGGGACAGGGGGAAGAGAACTAGCTTCTACTGAAATATCATCTTCTTGGGACTGAACCATATTATCTAATTAATATTTAAAGAGTTAAATTGTTATAGCTGCTATTAACCAAAATTGGCAAAACTTATATAGCAATTTCCTAACCCATACAAAGTAGATTTTAGCTCTCTCCCCCCTTGCGGGGGTAGTGTTCTTGTACCTCACTCAACCAAGAACCGCTATATAAAATTTAATTAACAAGTTCTAAGAACATTACAATTACTTACTTGTCTAGAAGACTAGTACCGCAAAGCGGAAGTCAAAACTCAAAAGTGTTAGGGAATAAGCTTTTTAGTAATTTGAAATGGTTGCTTTATTTACCTAGTGGCGTAGTAGTCCATAAAAATAGTTGGTTTCATCGGCACGCTAGTAACAAAATAACTAATTTTTAATCGCTAGAACCCTTGATTTTTAAAGCTCTTTAGGGAATGAAAGAGCCCTGGCTTAAAAAGGGGGGAAGTCTCTAAAAGTCCCCCTCTTTAAGGGATATTTAGGGTAATATAAAACGTTTTGCTACTGACCAGAAGACTTTTAAAACATCCTCTAAATAATTAACATATAACTGTGCTTAGGCTTCTATGCAATAAGTCAATTATTTGACATAGGGTTAATACAAATTTTGCTAGAGGCTTTAGTATAAATAAAAATTTAGCAGGTAATTAATTTTTAGGAAAGAGATAATAAGAGAATTTTTATAAAATCATTCTTGAGGATTAATACCTTTATATACGAATATTAAATCTTCGTTTTTGCTAGTATACATAGACAAAAAATACTGCATTTATATAACCAATAGTTAGGGTTGGGTTTGAAAATTAACTTATTTGAGTAGTCTTTTTAGATAATGTGGAGAAAAATTTGCCAGATACGCTGTTTGTCTATTTACCTCCTAATTCCAGATATGCTAAATAACTAATCTAAGACTAATTGCATAAGTCTTGAGAAAAGTATTTTACTCTTAATTTCTATCGTAAGGTATCATTGCTCATCCTAGTAGTCTGCCAACCCAAAAATGCGCTTGTGAGGTCTGGGGAAAGGGGAAAGGTGAAAGGGTAAGGGATTTAAAACCTTTCCCCCTGCCCCTTATCCACACTTCGTGGGGGCCCCACCTGCCGCCTTTCCCTTTACCCCGCCAAGTTCACTGGGCGAACTACTAGCCTATAAATCTTGGAAACACAAGGGTTTCGTTTTCTTGTAATTTGCGATCGCCTGTGATCGATTACCTATTTTCTTGGGTTTACCCTTCGCGATCGGGCAATTCCCTCCAGTACATTGAGTATTTATACTTACATAATCAGCCCAATTGTTTTTTAAGCGATGCCTACGGCGGCCTGCGCCTACGACTCTCCCTGAAAAAGTAGTTATTTTATACTACATTTTGAATGTTCAGAATGGGGGTTAATACTCTATTTATTTCCAAATGAGAATTGCTGGGGCTGGTTAATTATTATTTATTAACTGTCTTAACTGTCTTAACTGTCTTAACTGTCCATTTAACTAACTTAAACTGCTATTGCATTTTATTGATAAACCTGAGATTATCTTTGTTATTAAAATAATTGTGAAAAACAATAAAATAAAAAGACTTATACTTTTCATTAGGCTAAATAACTTTTATTGCCATTTATAATCTTTAACTGGCAAAAAAACGAGGGTGATTAAAATGAACGAAATCGTTAAAAAGCTTGCTGGGCTGGGACTTCCTGGCGTAATTCTCGTGATTCTAACGGTTGCATCAGGAGGTAGTTCCGCTGCCGTTGCAGCTACCCTTACAGCATTAGGGGGTCCGTTTGGTATCGTCGGAGGTATAGCTCTACTTGGTCTAATAACTGTTGCAGGAGATGCTGTAGCCGGATATGGAATAGAAGCCATTCTCAAGGCTATCTATGAAGAACGAAGCAAAACTGAATCCGTGACATTTCTCCTCAATGAAATTAAAGATTTACCAATTACAGAAGAGCTAAAACTCAAACTGAAAAATCAACTGAGGCCAGAAAATAGTACTGATGCCCAAAAGGTTGAGATTCCAAAAGTAGTTGAAATTGTTGAGTAATAAATTATAACTTCTCAATAGGTAGGCGCTGGAAAAGAGGGGAGAGTTTTTATTAACTCACTGTTACCTGATGTCAAACTACTGTTAATCAAAGAACAGTATATCGATTGAAAGGTTTTTGGCATAAAAAAGGAATGCTGTTCGATGACACCTGCGGTGAGATATTAGAATTCATCGATCTGAAACCGTTAAATCGATGTTTTATCATGCGGCTAAAAATATACATCAGATTCTTTTGATTCCTTATTTTAAGACTGATTGAGATGCTTTTACTATCGCATAATTTTCTTTCATCTAGAAATGATTACTGAAAATCAGTTTTATGAATACACAAGATTTATTAAAACACATCTCTAAACAGAAAATTGTTATTACAGCTACGTTTACAAGTGAACCAATTGAGGATTCCCTGTCGTATTGGTTTCAAGAAATAGAAGTCCCTTATTCAATAGAGTTTGCTCCTTACAATCAAATATTTCAAGAACTGCTTAATCCAGCCAGCCTTCTGTCTAACAATCAAAACGGAGTCAATGTAGTTCTGGTTAGGTTTGAGGATTGGGAAGAAACTAAGAATCGTCTGCAATTAACAGTTGACGATTATCTAAAAGAACAAATTTTTGGCGATCGCTTACGCCACACCTTACCAAATCACTTAGAAATAGCTCACCTTAACCAGTACGAAACCGAGTATCTATATCAAGAGATTTTTAGCGATCGCGTCTATTTAAAGCATGGAATTGTCTTCAATGAAGATGACTGCATAATCGATGTGGGAGCGAATATTGGTCTATTCACCTTATTTGCTCAACAAAAATCCCCAAAAGGGACTATTTATGCTTTTGAACCTGCGCCCCACGCCTTTGATAAGTTACAGATTAATGCCAAGCTCTACTGTCAAAATACCCATCTTTTTAACTGTGGATTAGGTGGTGAACGCGCAGAAGAAACCTTCACTTTCTACCCTCACTCCTCAGTTTTCTCAAGTTTTGCAGCTGATACAGAGCAAGATGAAAAAGCTATTCGCTCAGTCATTATTAATATGCTGCAACGCGATAATTCTCTGGATCAAGAGTCATTAGAACGCCTAGCTGATGAATTCCTCAAGGATAGGCTAGAGCGAGAAATATATCAAGCTCAATTGCGAACTCTTTCAGAAATTATCGAAGAGTATAAGATTGAAAAAATTGATTTACTGAAACTAGATGCTGAAAAAAGCGAGTTAGCAATTCTCCAAGGAATTAAAGACCATCACTGGTCACTGATTAAACAAATAGTTATGGAAGTGCATGACCAAGAAGGCAGTACAATTAAACACGTCATGCGTTTGCTTGAAGACAAAGGCTTCCAATTTGTTGTCGATGAAGAGTCTCTCCTGCACGGTTCTGGACTGTTTAATATTTACGCTACTCGCCCCAAGCTGAAGCAAAGCTCAGCATCACAGCAATTTGAAAAAAATCCAGTCCAACTAGAGCAAACCGTTAAGGATTTTGGTAGTGCTTTGAAAACTGCAACAACGCGATCGCCAATTCCTTACTTGGTCTGTATCTGTCCTCCCTCTCCAACAACAGATGCAGCAAATAACACTTTACATGAGAGAATGCAGGAACTGTTAGCAGCCGATCTCAAAGATGTTAGTGGTATGTATCTGATAAAAAGTCAAGAATTGACCAGTACTTACCCCGTAAAAGAGTACTATGACCCCTACGGTGACGAACTAGGGCATATTCCTTACACGCCGACCTTTTTCTGTGCCTTGGGGACAATACTGGCGCGGAAAATCTTTGCTTTGCAAAGCTCTCCTCATAAGGTGATTGCCCTTGATTGCGACCATACATTATGGAGTGGTATTTGTGGAGAGGATGGAGTTGGAGGAGTCAAAATCAATCCACCCTATAGAACGCTCCAAGAATTTATCATCGCCCAGCAAGCAGCAGGAAAGTTGATCTGTTTGTGTAGCAAGAATGAACAAGAGGATGTATTTGCAGTCTTTGACCAACATCCAGATATGGTGCTTAAGCGCCATCATCTAGTCAACTGGCGCATTAACTGGGAATCGAAATCGGAGAATCTGAAAGCTTTAGCTACTGAACTACAACTGAGTTTAGATAGCTTCATCTTCATAGATGACAATCCAATTGAGTGTGCTGAAGTTAGAGCAAACTGTCCAGAAGTCCTGACATTACAACTTCCAGAACAACCCGATCGCATCCCGCAATTTTTAGAGCATTATTGGGCTTTCGACCAACTCCAAACCACCCAAGAAGACCAACAAAGAACTAATCTCTATCAACAGAATGTCCAGCGCCAGTTTTTGCAACAGGATTCTCTCTCCTTTAGCGATTTCCTCGCCCAACTGAACTTAGAAATTGAGATTTCGCCAATGCAAAACCAGCAACTTTCACGGGTTGCTCAACTTACCCAACGCACCAATCAGTTTAACCTCACAACAATCCGACGGTCTGAGGCTGAAATTCAACAACTTTGTAATTTAGAAAGTTTAGAGTGTCGGGTAGTCAAGGTAAAAGACCGCTTTGGAGATTATGGCTTAGTCGGTCTGCTCTTGTTTGAATCTCAAGAAAATGCACTATCTGTAGATACATTTTTGCTTAGTTGTCGGGTACTTGGTCGGGGTGTAGAGCATAAAATGCTTGCCTATTTGGGAACTCTTGCTCAAGAAAGAGGATTGGAACGAGTCGAGCTTTTCTATAGACCTACAAAGAAGAATCAACCAGCTTGGGATTTTCTGGTTAGTATTGGTAGACAATTTCAGCAGGAGAAAGATGGCGGTTGGTTATTTGAGTTTCCATCTCAAACCGCATCCGAAAGCAATTTATTACACATATCCGATATGGATACCGTAGTTAAAGAGGCTAATGGAAGTCTAAGAAAAACAGCCTCGTCCGAATCGAATAAAGTACTTATATCCGATACAGATACCGTAGACAAAGAAGCTATAAGAGCAACCTCGTCCGAATCGAATAAAGTACTTATATCCGATACAGATACCGTAGATAAAGAAGCTATAAAAGCAACCTCGTCCGAATCCGACAAAGTACTTATATTAGACAGATTTACCGTAGATAGAAATCCCAATCAAGAACCAAAATCTGATAGATCGGTAAAAATAGCCTCCTTTGCAGACTTCTTTGAGCGCATTGCTCGGAATCTCTACAGTCCCGAACTCATCCTCAAAGAGATTACATCCCGACAACAGCGCCAACGTCCTCAGTTAGATATAGAATTTGTTGCTCCTCGCACTCCTATAGAGGAGGCGATCGCACATTTATTTGCAGAAGCCCTCAAACTAGACAAAGTAGGTATTGACGATAACTTCTTTGAACTAGGTGGCGACTCGATTCGAGGAGCGATTCTGATTAATAAATTGCAAGCACAACTCAACGAGATCATTCATTTTCTTGTTCTATTTGATACCAAGACAGTTGCTAAACTAGCAGCTTACATAGAAGAACACTATCCACAAACAGCAGCAAAACTCCTGGGTAAGGAAATAACTGCAATTAGTGAACTACCACAAGAGCGTATTGATGAAGCTAAAGTTTTGCAAATGCGATCGCTTATTCCCTCCATTGCTCCCCCAATAGATGACGCAATCAAAAACCCGCCAGCTATCTTTATCCTCTCGCCTCATCGTAGCGGTTCTACCTTACTGCGCGTCATCCTGGGGGGAAATCCGCAGTTGTTCGCGCCTCCAGAATTGGAATTGCTGACGTTCAATACACTTGGGGAACGAAAAGCAGCATTTTCTGGACGTTACAGCTTTTGGGCGGAAGGGACAATTCGCACAATTATGCAAATCCGTGGGTGTAGTCCAGAAGAGGCGATCGCACTTATGGAAGAATTAGAAGCGAAAAATCTTACTACTAAGCAGTTCTACCAACTCATACAGCAATGGCTGGGCGATAAAATCTTGGTAGATAAGACCCCCTCCTACTCCATAGATTTAGAGACCCTTAAACGAGCGGAAATAAACTTCCAAAACCCACTCTACATACACCTTGTGCGTCATCCTTATGCAACGATGCGCTCTTATGAAGAAGCTAGAGTAGAGCAAACATTTCCCTATCAACATCCCTTCAATAGGCGAGAACTCGCTGAACTCGTTTGGCTAATTAGCCATCAAAATATTCTCGAATTCCTACAACAAGTTCCCCAAGAACGCCAGTATCAAGTCAAATTTGAAGACATAGTTAGCCAACCGCAGACAAGTGTTGAGGGCTTATGTCAATTTTTAGGGGTGGAGTTCCATCCTGATATGCTGCAACCATACAAAGAGAAAAAGCAGCGTATGACCGATGGGATTTATGCCCAGTCTAGAATGGTAGGGGATGTGAAATTCCATGAACATCAGGGTATTAATGCTAGCACCGCAGATAGTTGGAAGCAGTATTACAGCACTGACTTCTTAAGTGATGTAGCTTGGCGAGTAGCAGAGTCTTTGGGATATCAAAGAAATAACCGTGCTATTGCGAAAGTTCGTCGGGGAAATCAAACAGAATCTCAGACTTTCCCTGTTTCTTTCGCCCAGCAACGCCTATGGGTTTTGGCGCAATTGGAGCCGGACAACCCTTTCTACAATATGTTTAAGGCTGTTCGTCTTAACGGGCGTATAGATATAGAAGTTTTAGAACGCAGCCTCAACGAGATTATCCGTCGTCACGAAGTTTTACGCACTACTTTTAGTGCGGTGGAGGGAACGCCTGTACAAGTAATTGCTCCCCACGCAACTATGAAACTCTCGGTTGTAGACTTGCAAGGTTTGTCAGGACAAGAACAGTCAGAACAATTGCAATGCTTGGCAACTCAGGATCAATTGCAACCTTTTGATCTCAGTAGAGGATTGTTGCTGCGAGTGACTTTGGTACGGTTAAATAACGAACCGCAAAGACACGGAGAACACAGAGAAAGAGAGAAAGATTCTCAAATTTGGTTGACTCAGCAAGGTGTGCAACTCAATTCGGAGTCTTATGCTTTGTTATTGACCATGCACCACATTATCGGTGATGGTTGGTCAATGGGAGTATTTATTAAAGAATTGTCGAGTTTATATCAAGCTTTCTTGGTTGGCGATTCTTCTCCCCTCCCACAACTACCGATTCAATACGCAGATTTTACGATTTGGCAACGCCAATGGTTGCAAGGAAAAGCACTACAAACTTCAATCAATTACTGGAAGCAACAATTAGCAGACGCACCACCTCTTTTGGAACTACCTACGGATAGGCCTCGTCCCTCTGTACAAACTTTCCGAGGTTGGTGTTTTTCCTTCCAGCTAGATGCAAAACTGACGGCATCGCTGAAAGAACTCAGCCACAAGTCAGGAACTACCTTATTTATGACCTTGATGGCGGCTTATGCGACTCTACTATTCCGTTACAGTGGTCAGCAAGATATTTTGCTAGGAACACCGATCGCTAGTCGCAACCATCAAGATATAGAAGGATTAATTGGCTTTTTTGTCAATACCTTGGTGATGCGAACTCGACTAGAAAATAATCCGAGTTTCTCAAAGTTACTAACGCAAGTACGTTCTACTTGCATGGATGCCTACGCCAACCAAGACGTTCCTTTTGAGCAGATTGTTGAAGCTTTGCAAATAGAGCGCAGTCTCAGCCACAGTCCCCTGTTTCAGGTGATGTTTGCATTGCAGAATACCCTAATGGAGCAATTAGAAACGCCTGAATTAGCTGTTACTCCTCTACATCTAGATAACGTTAATGCCAAGTTTGACCTCACATTACAAATGTGGGAACAAGATAACTGCTTACAAGGGTTTTGGCAATACAACACCGATTTATTTGATGAAGATAGAATCATTCGCATGACTGGTCATTTCCAGACATTATTAGCGGGAATTGTGGCGAATCCTCAAGCATCAGTAGGTACATTGCCATTGCTAACTGAGCGTGAACGTCATCAATTGCTATTGGAATGGAATGATACTCACATACCATATCCCGATACTAAATGTATCCATCAAGTGTTTGAGGAACAGGTAGAAGAAACACCAGATGCGATCGCAGTGGTGTATGAGGATGAGTCACTGACATATCGGGAATTGAGCGATCGCGCCAATCAATTAGCGCATTATCTACAAAGCTTGGGAGTCGGAACAGAAGTACTAGTGGGGATTTGCGTTGAGCGATCGCTCGAAATGATTATCGGCATCCTCGCCATCCTCAAGGCAGGTGGTGCTTATGTTCCCTTTGATCCAGCCTATCCCCAAGAACGCTTGGCTTATATGTTCCAAGACACAGGGGTATCGGTGCTGCTCATTCAACAGCAGTTGATAGGATTACTACCCCCAAACTCAGCTAAGGTCGTTTGTTTAGACACAAATTGGGAAATTTTCAACCAATACAGCCAACAGAACCTCAAGACAGATGTGACACCAGACAACCTAACTCACATCATGTACACCTCTGGTTCAACAGGTATACCCAAGGGTGTCTGCATTATCCACAGAAATGTCGTTCGGTTAGCTAAGGGAACAAACTTTGCATCATTAACACCACAAGAAGTATTTCTGCAACTTGGCCCCCTTTCCTTCGATGCCTCAACACTAGAAATTTGGCCCTGTCTCCTGAATGGAGCCAAGCTCATCCTAATGCCTAGCCAAAAGCCATCCTTAGAAGAGTTGGGTGAAATCATCCAGCGCTATCAGGTGAGTATTCTCTGGCTGACAGCCAGTTTATTCCATCTGATGGTAGATGAAAGATTGCACGATTTACAACCTGTGCATCAATTGATGAGTGGAGGTGATGTATTATCTGTAGCTCACGTCCAAAAAGTCCTGCGAGAACTCCCCAATTGTCAATTTATCAATGGCTACGGCCCTACGGAAAATACTGTATTTACCACTTGCTTTACTGTATCGGCTGAAAGTCGAATTGATAAATCAATTCCTATCGGTCGTGTCATTGGTAATACACAAGTCTATATATTAGACTCCAATCTCCAAGCTGTACCCATCGGGGTTTGGGGCGAAATGTGTGTTGGTGGTGCTGGTTTAGCCAGGGGCTACTGGAATCGTCCTGAACTGAATCAGCAAAAATTTATTCCCAATCCTTTTGGGCATACGAATGCCGATCGCCTGTATAAAACAGGAGATTTAGTTCGCTACTTACCTGACGGTAATATTGAATTTTTTAGTCGCATTGATAACCAAGTTAAAATCCGTGGTTTCCGAATTGAGCTTGCAGAAATTGAGGTGATTTTAACTCAACACCCCCAAGTACGGGATGCCGTTGTGATTGCTAGGGAAGATCAGCCAGGAATTAAAAATTTGGCAGCATACTTAATCCCCGAAGGAAAACAGCCAATTAGTAACGAGTTGCGATCGTTCCTTAAAGAAAAGCTTCCCGACTATATGATTCCTGCATCCTTCACAGTTCTGGAGGTATTGCCAATTACGCCCAATGGCAAGGTAGACCGTCGTGCCTTACCAGTACCAGAGTTGGAGTTAAATGACAAAACTAGCTTTGTCTCTCCCCGCACCGACGTTGAAAAAATCTTGGTAAAAATTTGGCAAGATGTTTTACGATTAAAACAAGTTTGTATTCACGACAACTTTTTTGAATTGGGTGGGGATTCCATTATTGGAATCCAAATTATCGCCAAAGCGAATCAAGCTGGATTAAAACTAACTCCAAAACAGCTATTTCAGCACCAAACCATTGCTGAATTAGCTGCTGTAGCTGTGACAACTACCTCTAAGGAGGCAGAACAGGGCTTAGTTAAGGGCATTGTTCCCTTAACACCGATTCAGCATTGGTTCTTTGAGCGAAATTTACCCGAACCCCATCACTTTAACCAATCTGTTCTGCTAGAAGTTCCGCCAAATATCCAACCGGAATTACTAGAGCAAGTATTACAAAAGCTGGTGTACCATCACGATGCTTTACGGCTGCGATTTGTGCAGCAAGCAGCGCAATGGCAACAGTACAACAGTGATGTGTGCAATGCAATATCTTTAGCAATTGCTGATTTATCCAACCTGACTCAAGCAGAACAATCAAAAGCCATTGAGTTAAAGGCAGATGAAATACAGCGATCGCTAAATTTAGCAGATGGGCCGTTGCTGCGGGTTGTACTATTTAACTTAGGCAAATCTTCCCCTAAACGGTTGCTCATCGTCATTCATCACTTGGCTGTAGATGGGATTTCCTGGCGGATTTTGCTGGAAGATTTATCTGGGGCATACAAACAGTTAGATAGTGGGAACAACATCCAACTCCCTGCAAAAACAACTTCCTTCAAAGATTGGGCAATCCGATTGCAGGATTATGCCAGTACTCAAGGACTGCACTCAGAGCTAGATTACTGGCTGCACTCAAGGTCATTCACAGTTGCTCCTTTACCATTAGATTATCCTGCTGTTGCCTCAGAAAACACTGTCGGTTCAAGTCAGATTGTCTCTATATCCTTGAGTGCAGAACAGACTCGCGTTCTGTTGCAGGATGTCCCTGGAGCTTACAACACCCAGATTAACGATGTGCTATTGACTGCATTAGTGCAAAGTTTTGCTGGATGGACAGGCTATGACTTTCTACTGATTGAATTAGAAGGTCACGGACGGGAAGACTTATTTGAGGATGTAGATTTGTCCCGCACAGTAGGCTGGTTTACCAGTTTATTCCCCGTTTGCTTAAAACTTGGAAGTCTTCACCATCCTGGAGAGGCTCTCAAGTCAGTGAAAGAGCAACTGCGAGGCATTCCCAACCGAGGTATTGGCTATGGCATCCTGCGGTATCTGAGCATGGATGCAACCATAAACAAGCAACTTGAACTGTTCCCTCAAGCTCAAGTGAGCTTCAACTATTTGGGTCAATTCGACCAAACGCACCTAGCACCCCTTGGTTGGAAATATGCCCAAGAGTCTAGCGGTTCTATTCACAGTTCCAAAGGACAGCGCCGCCATTTGTTGAATGTGAATGGATTAGTCATTGAAGGTAGATTGCATCTGGAGTGGAAATATAGCGAAGCTTTCCATCACCAGACTACTGTAGAAAATTTGGCTACCAACTATGTGAAAGTCTTAGAAGCTATTATTGACCACTGCTTATCCCCAGAAGCAGGAGGTTATACCCCTTCAGATTTCCCAGAAGTTGGTTTAAGCCAAGAAGCGTTGGACGAACTGCTAGCAGAAATTGAATGAAGTTATTGACAACTCATCTCTATTAAGAGAAGACGTGTCCTCACTTTGTCCTTTGTTTGAATTTTTCACACCAACCATATTCATTATTTATGACAATCTCGAAAGCTACACTCACAACCGCGCGTGATTCAGGAGTTTTAGTTAATAAACTTGCTTCCAAGATTTCCTGTATTTCTTATCAAAGTATGCGTCGGTCTAGCAGAGTATTGAGAGAATTTGTGCTTTATTATTTTCCCATTTATAACCTCTCAATGAATGATTTTTTTCGGTTTTATCCAGTTTTAGGTTTTATTGAAGCTCTGGTTTATCAAACAGATGATGAAGTTGAAAAAATTCAAAGTGAAGGCTATGAAAATCTCCAATATTCTCCTTGGCACTCCAAACAAGAAATGATCTTGGCTGTTTTAGAAGAGCATAATCTCAAGCATTGCAAAGTTGAAGCATATATGCAAAAATTGGGAGAATATTTTGAATTAGAAACTCATTTATTAGCTAGCTCTCATGTTACTCATGGAATGATTAAAAAGGCGGCGGAATTACGTTCTTCTGACTATCGAGTTTTACATTGTACTTTGCTCAAAATGTTAGGTTTAAATTACCTAGAAGATGAGTTAAATGAAGAATTAAGACTGATGTGGCCTTTAGAAGTTTTAAATGACATTGAAGATGATCTGATGTTTTACTCAGATGATGTAGCAGCTAAACATTATAATACCTACAGAATGTTTGTGAAAGTTTATGGAGAAAAAGCGCCTTATTTCTTAAAGAAAGAGTTAGACTTTTATGAAAGTCTATTTCATAAACAGTTAGGGCGATTTTCTGGCATGAAGCGAGATTCTTTCCTCAAACCTTGGAATGCTTATCGTCTCGACCATCCAGTACCAGTAATCCCTGAACCGATTATTGAAGACTAATATTAAGTATTGCTAATGACTAATAGGAAATTGCTAATTGTGAATATTATCTACACTGTTAGTTATTAGCAGCTTCTCGATCGAGCGAAACTAAATGCATAAAAGGAGTCGAATTATGTATCAAAATAGCAATTCACAAGTCCTCACAACCTATAGTAAATTAGTCGTTGACCTATTTTGCGCTGTTGATTCTTCTGGTTGGGAAAGTCTAGCGGAGATTTTTCATAGTAATATCGTCTATGAACGTCCAGGTTACAGTCCTTTTGTTGGGATTGAGCGCCTACTCAAGTTTTATCAAATGGAAAGAATAATTGCATCAGGGAAACACCACATTGAGCATATTACAATTGATGGCAGTTATGGAGCTTGTTGGGGTAGATTTATTGGTATTACCAAGGACAGTTGCCAAATAGATGAGCTTTTTGCTGATGTATACTCTTTTGAAAAAGGTAAGATTAAAACTCGAAAAACACACTTTTTTAGACCAGCAGTTTAGTAAAAGCGTAAAGGTAGAATGGCGGAACAACAGCGTGGTGTAACAATATGGTTAACTGGTTTGAGTGGTGCTGGCAAAACCACCATCTGCCAATTCTTGGAGACTGAACTGCGATCGCAAGGATATAAAATTGAAGTACTAGACGGCGATGTAGTTCGCCAAAACTTAAGTAAGGGGTTAACTTTCAGCAAGGAGGATCGTAACGAAAATATTCGGCGAATTAGTTTTGTAGCTCACCTGTTAACTAGAAATAATGTGATTGTATTGGTTTCGGTGATCTCGCCATATCGAGCGATTCGTGAAGAAATCAAAGACCGGATTGGAGATTTTATTGAAGTATACGTTAATGCACCATTAGAAGTTTGTGAACAGCGAGATGTCAAAGGTTTATATAAAAAAGCTAGGGCTGGTGAAATCAAAAATTTCACTGGAATTGATGATTTATATGAAATACCTCTTGAACCTGATGTTGAATGCAAAACTAATCAAGAAAGTATTTCCCAAAGCGCAAATAAAATTTTGACTAAATTAGAAGAATTAGGGTATATCAATTCCCTATTGTTGCCACAATTCCATAACAATTACTCCCGAATATGATGATTGAGTAGGAAAAAATGAAATGACTTTAGTGAAAGAAAAGGAACTATGTAAACTTTTTTTTGAAGTTGGACAACAACAATATTCCCTTGTTGCTAAGGGGACTATTTTTGCAAAGAAGAATGAGGTAGCATGGACTAGTTTTATCACCCATTTATTATCAGTAAAAGGCAATACTACTGTTGAAGATATTTATAAATATTTAGTACATGGAGTTGCTGAATATAACAAACAAAATCAGTCAGAAGTTAATATTAAAACTATTTATAACTACTTTGCCGCTAAAATTATTCGTTCAATCTTTGTTGAACCATCGGAACTAGAGAAAAACTGGTATTTTATTTGTGGCGCGGCAGAAATTCCCAAGCCTGGAGATTTTATTACTGTTCAGGTTTTTCAAGAACCGTTAGTGGCTGTACGCCAAGCAGACGGAAGAATTCGCGTTTTCCTTAATGTCTGCACTCATCGGCAAGCACCGGTCTTTGAAGGTCACGGTTGTGTAAATGTAGATAAATCGGCTCTTTGTCCTTATCATGGATGGGCTTATGGTATAGATGGTCATTGCAAGAATGCACCAGGGGCAAATAGAGGAGAGTTTGGTGCTGATTTTGATTTGATAAATTACAGTTTGCAGGAGTTTGAGGTCAAAATTGATGAAAATCAGGGGATTTTTGCCAAGTTTTCAGAAAATAGTCATCTCAAGCAAGAATCACAACCTGAAAGCCATCAAAATATCGGAGTAGAAATTATAAATCTGCTTAATTCTGTCAGTCCAGGCTATGCAGATGGAGAAACCGCTACACTTCCAGAACAAATCCGCCTCTGGTTGAGAGTTGGTTATTTAGAAGAGAATATAAAACAGCTAATTGCAGAGATTACCTCAGAAGGAAGAAGCGATCGCCACCAATTAATATTACACTCGTTGATTGCAGAACTCAAACACCTTATCCTGACTGTTGATAGTGATGGGTCAACCCCAGAACTGGATGAAGTGCTGCAACGAGTTTACAGCAATGACGATCAACAGCAAATCATTGGAAAGTCTATTGAGTATTCCAAAATTGATGCTGATGACATAGAATATCCCGAATCATCTGAAAGAAGGCAAGCATTGCCAATCTGGATTTATGGCGATGCAGCATTGTTTGCGCTGGAAGTTGAGCATTTAATTAAACCAACTTGGCAATTTGTTTGCCATATCAACGAAGTTCCGCAACCGGGTAACTTCACTTGGCTGGATATTATCGGTGAACGAGCCTACGTCATCCGCACTGCAAGCGGTGAATTGTTCGCTGGCAAACTTCAGGATGTCACACAACGGGGAAGCTATCCAAAATTTGGTTTACCTAATTACGGTTTAGAACCCATCGATATTGACATTTTTTATGGATTTATTTTCATTCGCTTTAGTTGGGAAGGCTCAAGATTAGCCGATAGTTGGTATTCACCTGGGTTATTAGAACCCTACCAACTGGAAAATATGCAACCGATTGGTGGAGTCGGTCGCTATGACATTAATGTTGAGGTGGATTACAAACTGTTGTGGGAAAACTTCTTAGAAGATTATCACTTTCCCATGATGCACAAAGGTTTAACCCGTCGGTTTGGTGTGTCGAGTGATTGTGAAGGTATCAACGGCATGATTATTCCCATGCGCGATCCGGCTTCACCCAGCTTAACCCCAATCGAGCGACAATATTATGATTGTGCTAAAGCGATCGCTCGACATTCTTGGGAGCGTGAACAGGAATTACAAGATTTTGCTGCTGAAAACGATTCTTTGCCCGAAACGCTGTGTTTCTCAGCTTTCTGCTCGATGTCAGCGCAAGAAGAAATCCCAATGCCTTTTTCTTTGAGCGTATTTCCCGAACACGTCCAAACTTTTTCCTTAGTTCCCGCCGGGCCAAGAGAGTGCCGTTTTCACGTTCGCAGTTATGGTCATGTTCTTGACCCAAACGATCCTCACACTAAAGCCATTGAAGAGGCGCGGCTAGCGAACATCCAACTACTTGTGGAATCGTTACATGAGGACATTCGCGTTAACTACATCTGTCAAGACAGCGTTTCCTCGCGGCTGTTCGATAAAACAGGAGTATTTAGTATTGCCGAATTTGATGTTGCTAAGTTTCAGGAGGCTATTTACACCAAACTACCAATAACCCGTCGTCAACGAAAACCATTATGACTACCACTATCCCATCAGTCAATGCTGTAACTGAAATTGAGACTCGCAAAGCCGACCACCTACGTGTCTGCTTAGAAGAAGATGTCCAGTTTCAGCAGGTAACTAGTGGATTTGAGCGTTATCGGTTTATTCATGATTGTCTTCCTGAAATCAACCGCAGCGACATCAATCTGCAAACTACCTTTCTGGGTAAAAATCTCGGCGCTCCCCTACTAATTTCTTCCATGACAGGGGGAACCGAATTGGCGCAGCTAGTCAATACTCGTTTAGCAACTGTTGCTCAACGCTACCGATTAGCAATGGGAGTTGGTTCGCAACGAATTGTGATTGAACAGCCTCATTTAGCTCCTACCTTTGCCGTGCGCTCTTTTGCTCCTGACATTCTATTGTTAGCGAACTTAGGGGCTGTGCAACTAAATTACGGATGTGGACTTGATGATTGCTTGCGCCTTGTAGATTCTCTGGAAGCAGATGCACTAATTTTGCATCTTAACCCCCTGCAAGAATGTGTGCAATCAAAAGGAGATACAAATTTTCGGGGGCTGTTGGATAAAATTGCCCAACTTTGTCAGCAACTACCTGTTCCGGTTGTTGTTAAAGAAGTGGGAAATGGAATTTCTGCGGCGATCGCACAAAAGTTAGTTGATGCGGGAGTAACAGCCATTGATGTCGCTGGCGCAGGTGGAACTTCCTGGGCAAAAGTGGAAAGCCAACGCGCCAAAGACAACAAGCAGCGCCGTTTGGGACAAACTTTTGCTGATTGGGGTTTACCAACCGCCGAGTGCATCAATTCCATCCGGGGGAACGCGCCGACAATTCCCTTGATTGCTTCTGGCGGGTTACTTAACGGATTGGATATAGCCAAAGCGATCGCTTTAGGAGCCGATTTAGCAGGTTTAGCCCGACCTTTTTTAGAAGCAGCCGTCAAATCGGAAGCCGCCGTTGATCAGTTGGTCGAAGTTCTGATTGCTGAACTCGAAACAGCTTTATTTTGTACTGGCAATGCCACCTTAGCAGAACTCAGAAGTTCTGGGGCATTACAACGGATCTGAATGGGGAATAAATAACAAATAACAAATGACAAATGACAAATGACAAATAACAAATAACAAATGACAAATGACAAATGACAAATGACAAATGACAAACCCACAATTACAGAAAACGCCCTTCACATTCGGGGCATAATTGCGATCGCGATCGTCAGTCTAATATGGGCGACAACCTTCCCACTGACCAAAGATGCAGTCACTAGCTTTTCACCAGCTGTACTCACCGCCAGCCGTTTTACAGTTGCAGCCGCAATATTTACCCCATACTTACGCTCTTTAAACATTCAAATATTACGCGATGGCATAGTTTTAGGACTTCTACTTTTCGCCTGTTTTGCCTTCCAAGCGATCGGGCTGGAAACTGCCAATGCCAACCGGGGAGGATTCATTTTCAGCCTAAATGTGATCATTGTACCCCTGCTGGGGGCGTTATTCGGTCAGCCCTTGCTGCTGAAAACTGTACTCGCCGCCGGAGTTGCCCTCACAGGCATCGGCATTATGTGTTGGGAAAATGGCTCTTTAGGCATGGGTGACTTGTTTTTGTTTGCTGAAACCTTCATTTACGGGGTTTATATGCTGGTACTTCAAGAAACGGCACAACGCCACTCAACCCTATCCTTGACTGCTATCCAACTGTGGATTGTAGCAGTGTTAAGTACCATCTGGGCAGTGCCGGATCTGAACGTTAGACAATTTGAGGCTCTGAGCAATAACTATGGCATTGTCCTCTACCTGGCTTTGCTGGGGACTGCTGGTACTACCTGGTTAGAAACAATAGGCCAGCAATGGATTTCAGCTTCCGAGGCAGCGCTATTGTGTACCCTCGATCCGGTACTCACGTCCGTTTTTTCCTTTTGGCTACTCGGTGAGAAGTTTGGAGTACGCGGTTTGATTGGTACGGCTTTGGTACTAACTGCATTGATTTTGAGTCAGAGTAAGTCTCAATATATAGATCGAAAATTAATATTTGGTACAGAAAATGTTTAAAAATTAGTAACTTTAACTTGATTTTTTCTACTATACGACCTTGATTAAAACTATGCTAAAGTTTTCAATTGAATTTCGACCTCCTATTCCTCCTACAAAAAGTTTGATTATCGGTACATTGGGGCCTAGCGGTACTAGTAGTGACTATGCTTCTAGCTATATAATTAAACAATTAGAGTCAGAAGAATTAACTGGAGAAATTCAGTTATTTGATGGTTTTCCAGAGGTCAAAGAAGCTTTATTGCAAGACAAGATTGATCTAGCTCTAGTTCCTCATGCTTACCAAATGATTAATGAGTTTTATATGGAGCCAAGTTTTGATTTAGGCTTCATTTTTATCTATCCGACTCCAGTTTATGGATTAGCTAAGAAGAAAAATACAGAGGTAGTTTTTAAAGGAGCTAGACTTGTTACTCATCCTGCGCCTTTACCTTTGTTGTCAAGACTTTTACCAGACTCCCAAGACCAATCAGAAATTCAGGTTGATTTGTCTCCTTCTACTAGCGATGCAGCAATTCAAGTACAACAGGGTTTAGCTACTCTAGCTATTACTAATAAAAATGCTGTTGACGCTTATGATTTGGAGTTTATTTCCACTTATGGAAAAATCCCTATGAGTTGGTCAATTTTTTACAAAAAATTAGCAGAAAGTCATGTCTAAATTTTTCCCAACTCCCAAAATTACAAAACTTGATTCAGATGTAGAATTAATAGCTTATGAATGTCAAGACACACTTGTTCAACTAGTGTATCTTCCTCCCGGAGCTAATTTTCCCCTACACGAACATTTAGAAAGTCAGATGGGGATGATAATTTCTGGTCGTTTAGAAATGAACGTCAACGGAACCAAAGAAATTATCGAACCGCTACAACAAGCTTATATTGCCAATGCTTATGTTCCTCACGGTTCTGTAAATATTTTTCCAGAAACAGCAATAGTATTCGATGTCAAACGGATCGTAACTTCTTTAGCATCAGAAAAAACTGACGAAGTGTTTCTCAAGGTATCGCCTAAAAAAGATGAAATTACTGGTTTACCATGTCAATCTATTGTTGCTTCTTGGTTTGAGATTGTAATTACTGAAATTCCCCCAGGAGGAGTTATCCCAATGCAACAATCTACTAGCGAACAAATGGGAATAATCCTGAATGGACAGTTGATGATGTCTGTGGAAGACGAACAGCAGCGACTAGAATATGGTAGTATTTATTATGCTCCAGTTGATATGTTTTGTGGAGGATATAATTCTTCTAATGAAACAGTATCTTTGATTAAAATTTTGATTCAACCTAGTTCTCGTTTATCTTACAAAGAAGCTTCTTTGAATGAAAAAGCTGCGCGATCGCTAACTGCAACCTAGAGGACTATCGATTATGGATTTAGGACTATCAGGGAAAGTAGCTTTAGTGACAGGAGCTAGTGCTGGCATTGGTTATGCGATATCCCAAAAACTAGCAGCAGAAGGTTGTAATTTAATAATTTGTGGAAGAAATGCCGAACGATTAGAACAAGCTGGTCAAAATCTGGCGCATTTCCCAGTAAAAATTATCAGTTTATCAGCTGATGTTCAAAAAGCAACCGACTCGGAAAAGTTAGTGCAGGAAGCTCTTAATCAATTTGGTAAAATTGACATTTTAGTAAACAATTCTGAGGGAGCTAAATTTTCCGACGTTGCAGTAGAAAACCTATCTGATGAAGATTGGACAACTGCTTTTGAAGGTAAAACAATGGGCTATATCCGCATGACAAGCCTGGTTTTACCTAATATGAAAAATCAGAAATGGGGACGAATCATCAATATTATTGGCACGTCAGGAAAAGAACCTTCCCCTCGTTTAATCAAATCAGGAGTGGCGAATGCAGCATTAATCAACTTTACCAAATCTGTAGCTACGCAAGCTGCTAAATGGAATGTGTTAGTTAACTCTGTGAATCCTGGTATTATTGACACACCAAGACATAGAGAATATTTAGAAGTATTTGCCCAAAAAGAAAACCGAAATATTGAGGGAATTATAGAAGGAATAGATAACACAATTCCTATAGGTCGTCGTGGTCTTTCTAGTGAAGTTGCTAATTTAGTTGCTTTTCTCAGTTCAGAATGCGCCAGTTATATTACCGGTGTAACTATTCCAGTAGATGGCGGGTTATCTACAGCAGCTTTTTAAGTAATTTAATTGCATTTCTTTTTCTGCGCTCTCTGCGCCTCTGCGGTTAATTAAAAATATATATTTTATAAAAAATATCACAATGGTAGCTATACAAAATCAAAATAAAACAAAAGATATTGAAGCCATCTATCCCCTTTCGCCAATGCAGCAGGGGATGCTATTTCATACTCTCTATCAGCCAGAATCAAGAATATACTTTGAGCAGTTTCGCTTCACTATTAACGGCAATTTAAACAAGAGTGCGTTTGAGCAAGCTTGGCAACAAGTGGTACAGAGACACGCAGCTTTACGAACTCTTTTTGTTTGGAAGAACCGCAAACAGCCAGTCCAAGTAGTGCGTAAACAGGTTAATTTAACTTGGATTAACAAAGACTTACGTTTACTATCAACTGAGGAACAGCAAACACAAATTACTTCTTTCTTAAACATAGATAAAGAGCAAAGTTTTGAACTTGATAAAGCTCCCTTGATGCGGTTTCTTTTATTTCGGTTAGCAGACGAGACTTATCATTTTGTCTGGAGCTTTCATCATATATTGCTCGATGGTTGGAGTTGGCCGATTCTCTTCAAAGAAATCTTTGCTTTTTACGAGTCCATTACCAATAATCAATCATTATATTTAGCCCCAACTCGTTCTTACCGAGATTATATTAATTGGTTACAGCAGCAAGACTTGTCTAGTGCTGAGGAATTTTGGCGGCGAACTCTTGAGGGTTTTACTACTCCTACCCCTTTGGTTGTGGAACAAGCTGTAGGGCAGATTGCTCACCAGCAAACTAGTTATATTCGACAGCAACATTTATCAGCCGAGGCAACTACTACTTTAAAATCTTTTGCCCAACAACATCATCTCACCCTTTCTACGTTGATACAGGCAGCTTGGGGATTGTTACTTAGTCGCTACAGTGGTGAGTCTGATGTGGTGTTTGGGGCTACAGTGTCGGGTCGTCCTCATAATTTATCTGGCGTAGAGTCGATGGTGGGGTTATTTATTAATACCCTACCTGTACGGGTAAAAATCCCTAAAACAGGTGATTTATTGCCTTGGTTAGTGCAATTGCAACAAGAACATATAGAACGGGAGCAGTATTCCTACACCTCACTGGTAGATATTCAAGGCGTGAGTGAGATTCCGAGGAATCAACCTTTGTTTGAAAGCATTGTTGTCTTTGAGAACTATCCTGTCAATTTAACCTTGCAAGCACTTCCAGGGAATTTAAAAATAGCCGATCGCCAAGCCCTCGGAGAAACGAATTATCCCTTAACGGTGGTGGCAATTCCCAGCGATGAACTGGTAATCAAAATCAACTACGATCGCGATCGCTTTAACGCAGATACAATTGACCGCATGATTGGTCATTTACTCACCCTGTTGCAGGGAATTGTTGAGTTACGCGATCGCAGTATAGGCGAATTACCGCTACTCACTCCAGCAGAGCAAGATTTACTGTTAGTACAGTGGAACGCTACCCAAGCAGCCCAACCCATCAATTATTGCATCCATCAATTATTTGAACAGCACGTTGAAAAAACACCCGAATCTGTGGCGGTGGTGTATGACAATCAACAACTGACCTACCGACAGTTAAATCAACGCGCCAATCAACTAGCACATCATCTGCAACGTTTAGGTGTCAAACCAGATGCACCTGTGGGAATTTGTCTGGAACGTTCTCTAGAGGCGGCAGTTGCTATATTAGCAACTCTGAAAGCTGGCGGTGCTTGCGTTCCCCTTGACCCTACCTATCCCCCAGAGCGTTTAGCATTTATGCTGGCGGATACTGGTGCAAGCGTTGTCTTAACTCAAGCTAGTTTAAAGCCATTACTGGAAAAGGATTTTCACCACCATCTAATTTTGTTAGATGAGGGATGGGATGAGATTACCAAAGAATCTGATATCAATCTTCAGACAGATACAGAAGCGCATAATTTAGCGTATGTAATTTATACTTCTGGGTCTACAGGAACTCCTAAAGGTACTCTTGTTCCCCATCGATCGCTAACCAATTTAATAGAACACCATCAAGCGAAGATGACAACAGGTGTGGGTGTGCTTCAGTTTGCGTCCCTTAGTTTTGATGTCAGCTATCACGAAATGTTTGCGGCATGGGGTTTGGGTGGCACACTGTATATGATTGGCGAAAGCGATCGCAAGGATTTAGATAAATTAATTCAGTTACTTGCATTTGAACCAATCGCCAAAGTGTTCCTTCCCGTCACCTTATGGCAACAATTAGCAGAAATATACGGAGAGGAAGAACATTTATTTAAGAACATTAGAGAAGCGATCGCCTGTGGCGAACAACTCCAGATTACTCAACCAATGATTAAGCTGTTTCAGCGTCTGGAGAATTGTAGACTCTATAATTTATACGGGCCCACAGAAGCAGATTTAGTTACAGCTTATACTTTTAGCCCAGAGCCAGATAAATGGCCTATTTATCCACCAATTGGTAAGCCTGCGGTCAACGTGCAAGTTTATCTATTAGACCGCAATCTCCAACCCGTGCCGATTGGCGTTCCTGGGGAACTCTACGTTAGCGGTGATGGTTTGGCTCGTGGCTACCTTAACCGCCCAGATTTGACAAACCAAAAATTTGTCCCAAATCCGTTTGAGAAGGCAGGAGGCAGGAGGCTATACAAAACTGGCGACTTAGCTAAATATTTACCAGATGGCAACATCGAATTTTTAGGAAGGATAGACGATTTAGTAAAAGTCCGGGGTTTTCGGGTTGAACTTGGCGAAGTTGAAGCGGTTTTGAGCAAACATCCCCAAATCAACCAAGCAGTGGCCAAGGTGTTTGGGCAAAGTGCTAGGGAAAAATATTTAGTCGCTTACTTTGTACCAATTCAAGGACAGACTCTCACTCTCGAACAGTTGCGTACTTTTCTCCAAGATCAGTTGCCAGACTACATGATTCCATCAGCTTTTGTGCAGATGGAGTCCTTCCCCTTGACCCCCAACGGTAAAGTTAACCGTCGCGCTTTGAGCGAACCGACGACCAGCAGACCAGAATTAGCTCAAACTTTTGTTGCACCCCGGACTCCCACCGAAGAAATTTTGGCAGGTATCTGGAGGGATGTTTTGGGGTTAGAACAAGTTGGAATTTACGACAACTTCTTTAATTTGGGAGGACATTCATTACTTGCTACTCAGGTTATCTCTCTGACACGTAAAGCATTTAAGGTAGAATTATCTCTGCGAAGTTTATTTGAATCTCCAGCGATCGCATCATTAGCTAGAAAAGTTGAAACAGCTAATCAGCAAGAGATTACACCATTAGAAGCCAGGCGATCGCCAAATGCAACACAGCCAATCTCCTTAACTCAGCTAGAGTTTTGGTTTTTCGAGCAATTCTATCCTGGTAATCCTGTATACAACTTGCCCCTGATTTATCGCGTCACAGGTTCGCTGGATGTGAAAGCGTTAGAGGAGAGTTTAAGGGAAATTGTGCGACGACACGAAACCTTGCGAACTACCTTTAAGGTGGAAAACGGACAAGTTGTTTATGTAATTTCCCCCGAACCTGTATTTGATTTTGTTGTCATAGACGTACAAAGCATATCGGAAGCAAAACGACAAGCCGAGAAAGAGATTAAGCAGCCTTTCGATTTGGCGCGGGGGCCGTTATTGCGGAGTAAGCTTTGGCGTTTGAGTGAAACCGAGCATTTACTTGTTGTCACTACACACCATATTGTTGCTGATGGTTGGTCTTTTAGCGTGTTAACCCAAGAAATGGCAACCCTTTACGAAGCTTTTTCTCAAGGTAAACCCTCTCCCCTGAACGAGTTACCCATTCAATATGCAGACTTTGCACATTGGCAAAGACAATTATTGCAGGGGCAAACCTTAGAATCACA
Source organism: Nostoc sp. C117 (assembly GCF_043099735.1). NCBI lineage: Bacteria > Bacillati > Cyanobacteriota > Cyanophyceae > Nostocales > Nostocaceae > Nostoc > Nostoc sp. C117. The sequence goes on along the minus strand of NZ_CP170991.1, from coordinate 3,082,619 downwards.
AATGCAATTCTGGAAACAACATTTAGGTGTTCATCCTCCAGTCTTAAAACTACCAACCGATTATCCACGTCCAGCCGTGCGAACCTTCACAGGTGCGCGTCAACCTTTGGTGATTTCTTCAGACTTAACCAAAGCACTCAAAATCTTGAGTCAGCAGGAAGGCGTAACTTTATTTATGACCTTGTTAGCAGCACTCAAAATATTACTTTTCTGCTACACAGGACAACCAGACATCATTGTGAGTAGTACAGTTGCCAATCGTACCCGTCCCGAAACAGAAGGACTGATTGGTTTCTTTGTCCATTTACTGCCATTCTGCACCAACTTAGAAGGCAATCCCAGCTTCCGCGAACTATTGCGACGAGTGCGAGAAGTGTCTTTAGGAGTGTATGCACATCAAGAAATGCCCTTCATCAAACTAGTAGAACAAGTGCAACCTATGAGAGACTCTAGTCACACACTACTAGCGCAGGTGATGTTTGTTTTCCAAAACACTCCAGAAGATGATTTAAAACTAGCAAATTTGACTTTAAAGGAGGAATTTATTGCCACAGATACCAAAGATACAGCCGAATTTGATTTAAATCTCACACTCCAAGAAACAACAGAGGGAATTGAAGGCGCTTTAGTCTACAGAACGGATTTGTTTACACCTGCTACTATCGCCAGAATGGTAACAGTCTTTCAAAACTTACTTGAATACATAGTTACTAATCCTGACCAACGTCTTAGAGAACTTCCCTTTTTAAATGAAGGTGAAAATTTACCAATTCAAAATAATAAATTACCAATAGTTAACCACAATTCTGCAATTGAATTTACTGAACCCAGTAACTCTATTGAAGAAACCATATTAGCTATTTGGCAAGAAGTTTTAGGGTTAGAACATATTAGTACACAAGATAATTTCTTTGACCTTGGAGGACATTCTTCACTAGTTCTACAACTTACATACAAATTACAAAAAGCTTGGCAAATAGAATTACCCTTAGTCTCCTTATTTGAGAAAACCACCATAGTTAAGCAAGCAGAAACTATCCGCAATTTACAAAGAAAGGCAGAAATAGAGAATTAGTCTCTTATCAATAACAAATGACAAATGACAACCCTTATTAATTGACTAAAAAACCGTGAAACCCTCCCTTTTTGACCTAACAGGAAAAGTCGCCATTATCACCGGATCTGCAAGAGGTATCGGTAAATCCATAGCTCAAGGATTAGCAGCTGTAGGCACAAAGGTTGTAGTTGCTGATATTAAAGCAACCGAAGCAGAAAACACCGCACAAATAATTCAAGCGGCTGGAGGCGAAGCGATCGCTATTCCCACCGATGTCAGAAATCGCCAAGATTGTTTACGCCTGATTGAGCAAACTGTGGCGCACTATCACAGACTTGACATCATAGTGTGTAATGCCGGCATTGACATCATCAAACCGGCGGCTGATTTAGAAGAATTAGAGTGGGATAACATCATCAACGTCAATTTGAAAGGATACTTCCATTGCGCTCAACTGGCGGCTCGACAAATGATTGAACAAGGGACAGGCGGCTCAATTATTATGAACTCCTCCATCGGTGGTGTAGTGGGAATCAGTGGTTCAGCGGCTTATACAGCATCCAAAGGAGGGGTAAATTTATTAGTGCGATCGCTAGCACTGGAATGGGCAAATCACCAGATTCGAGTTAATGCTTTTGCGCCTGGTTATATCGACAACATTATGGAAGGTACTGAAACATTTCGGCGATCGCCACAGGAAGATCAGCAACATCTAAGTGCTGTGATTCCTATGCAGCGACGCGGAAAACCAGAGGAACTCATCGGCCCAGTGATATTTCTCGCGTCTGAAGCAGCTTCTTATGTGACGGGGGAAATTTTGATGGTGGATGGGGGATACAGCGCAATGTAGGGTAGGTACAAGAAGTTTCTGAGAGTACAGCTATGCGAAGATCGATCGCACTTACTACTATCCACCGTCGGCGTTGGCATAGCCCGCCGCATGCTACGCCAGTTCTACTAGGATTTATCCTGGCGTTTGTCCTAGTTAGTTGCGTCCAAACTAAATTGATCAACAAAGCAGTAGCTGGATCTCAAATCATTCTTAGTAGTTCTGCCGAACCCAACACCTTTAACCCTCAGTTAATGGAACAGGGAGTAGGAATTTTGACTTTCCTCTATGAAGGATTGATTCGTGAAAATGGTCGAGGAGAAATTAAACCAGCATTAGCGCGATCGTGGGAAACTTCTGAAGACCAAAAGCGCATTATTTTTACATTGAGGAAAGGACTGAAATGGTCAGATGGTAAACCGCTAACTGCTGATGATGTGGTGTTTACTTATAAAGATATTTATACGAATCCTTCTATTCCTTCTTATGCCAAAGATTTTTTGCAAATAGGTAAAAATCGCAGTTTTCCTACAGTGAAAAAATTGGATAATTGGCGCGTTGAATTTACCCTTCCAGAACCTTTTGCTCCCTTTCTTCGCACAACAAAACTAGAAATTTTACCTGCTCACATTCTGCGCTCCAGCATCACCACAAAAGACTCCGCAGGTAGACCGCTATTTCTCTCAATCTGGGGAACAGATACTCCACCCAATCAAATTGTGAGCAACGGTGCATACAAATTAGAATCATACGTTCCAAGTGAGCGGATAACTTTTCGCAAAAATCCCTATTACTGGCGTAAAGATACTCAAAGTCATACTCAACCCTATATCGATCGCATTGTTCTAAATACGGTTAGCAACAATGATACAGCATTAATTCAATTTCGTTCTGGAGGACTTGATTTTATTGACGTAAATCCTAATTATTTTTCATTATTGAAACGAGAAGAAAAAAAAGGAAACTTTACAATTTATAACGGTGGTTCTCAAACAGTAACCACGGCGATGATGTTTAATTTGAATACAGGACTAAGAAATGGTCATCCTTTAATTAATCCGATTAAATCCCACTGGTTCAATACAGTAGAATTCCGCCAAGCCATTGCACATAGCATCAATCGCCCGCGTATGGTAAACAACTTATTTGCGGGAGTAGGAGCGCTGCAAAATTCGCCCATAGCCATGCAAAGTCCTTACTATCTTTCTCAACAAGCTGGTTTACCAGTCTACAACTATAATCCTCAAAAGGCAAAAGCATTACTTCTCAAAGCAGGTTTTCAATATAACAATCAAAGTGAGTTATTCGATGTAGATGGGAATCGAGTCAGGTTTACGCTCACAGCTAATGTTGGCAATAAGGTGTTGCAAAACATGGCTCCTTTAATTCAAGACGATTTGAGCCAGATAGGAATTCAGGTAGATTTGAATTTGATTGGAGTGGGATTGGTTGTAGACAAATTAGCAAATCGTCTGGATTGGGATTGTCAAATTATTGATGGTTTCCCAATGACGGTAGAACCCAACGAAGCAATAAATATTTGGTCTACTAAAGGGAACTGGCATTTTTTTAACCGCCAGCCCCAAGCCGGACAAATACCGATTAGTGGTCAGCAGGTAGCAGATTGGGAACAAAAGATTGATGATCTCTACATTCAAGGTGCAGCCGCAAATGAAGTACAACGAAAACAAATTTATGCAGAAACTCAAAGATTGAGTCAGGAATATTTGCCGTTTATTTATCTAGTAAATTCCTTCTCAATGGTGTCTGTGCGAAATCGCATTCAGGGCGTAAAGCACTCTGCTTTACAAGGAACATTTTGGAATATTTATGAACTGAAAACCAATCATATCAATAATTAACAAAATATTAGATCCCCGACTTCTTAAAGAAGTCGGGGATCTGGACACCGCGCAAAATTACAAAAAGGAGTTTTTTACCAATGAACCCAATCAAAGAACGTGAACCCCAATTAATTGTTTCTACACCGATTCCCGTTATTGATTTCCATCCGTTTCTGGTTGGTGATTTTGCTACGAAAGAAGCAGTAGCCGATCGCATTTCGTGTGCTATTCAAGAAATTGGCTGTTTTTACCTCGAAAATTGTGTACCTCAGACCTTGGTTGAGCAAGTCTTTGCCCAAGCGCAGACTTTTTTCGCATTACCACAGGAGGAAAAAAACCAAGTCCGCCTGGTTCCTGGGACGAGTCGAGGCTATGTTGTGCGTGGGAAAGAGAGGGTATTGCTGGAAGCATTCAATTTTGGTTTAGACGTTGCGCCAGCAGAAGAGGGTGTAACTCATCAGCAGTTTGGTGAACCAAATCAATGGCCTCAAGACCAAAAAGAGTTTCGCCAAGTGCTATTGGAATTTTTTACAAATTGTCGTGGTAAGTCTTTTAGTATTTTACAAGCATTGGCGATCGCCTTAAAACTACCAGAGTCCTACTTTACCGATTTCCATCAAGAACGCAACTTCAACACCTCCATCAATCACTATCCATCTCTACAACAACCCCCCTCTCCCGGCGAGACTCGCTTTGCAGAACATACAGATTACGGCAGTATCACCTTAATATTTCAAGATGAGACGGCTGGATTAGAAGTTTGCAACGATGCTGGAGAATGGATTGCAGCCCCCTTCGTCCCTGGTAAAGTTCTAGTTATCCTTGCAGATTTAATGCAGCGCTGGACAAACGACAAGTTTCCCGCCACCAAACATCGAGTTCCTCTACCTGCCAAATTCCCTAGTAATCCCAGGTACTCGATTATCTATTTTGAGTCTCCCGATTACGATGCCGAAATTACTTGCTTAGAGTCAAATACAACTCCCAACTATCCACCAATTCGCACCCATGAATATATTAATCAAGTTGCGACAGGAGGTTATACGTCTGAGAAAAAATAGCATGAGCTTTTAAAACGCAGAGGTACGCGAAGTAAACACAAAGGTACGCAAAGTTTTTTATGATGACACCAATTAACGAACTGACAAAAAAATCTATCATTTCCACACCTATTCCTGTTATTGATTTCCATCTATTTTTAGTTGGTGACAGAGTTGCTAAAGAATTAATTGCTCATCAAATCGCCAGTGCTTTACAGGAAATGGGATGTTTCTACCTAAAAAATCATGATGTTCCCACAACTTTGATTGCTCAAGCATTCGCTCAAGCCAAGAGTTTTTTTGCACTGCCATTAGAAGAGAAGAAACAGATAGCTTTAACAGAAAAATGTCATCGAGGATATATCCCTATGGGGATGTCAAGCATACTCAGCGAACAATTTTACTTTGGTAGAGAAATGAATCCAGAGGAATTAGATCAGCTAGATCATCCTTTTCACCAACCGAACCAATGGCTACAAAGTCAACCAGAGTTTCAAGAAGCAATGTTGCAATTCTTCGCAGCTTGTCACGCAAGTACGCTGAAAGTTCTTGAAGCTTTAGCTATTGCTTTGAAACTGCCAAAGTCTTATTTTACTGAATTGCATTCTGAGCAAAATCATGCTGTGGGGCTACATCACTATCCAGGTGCATCTCAACTCTCGCAAGCCCAAAATATTCGCCTGGGAGAACATACAGATGGGAACACTATTACTTATGTGTTTCAACATGAAGTAGAAGGCTTAGAAATTTGCACAAAAACTGGAGAGCGAGTTCCAGTTCCTTTGATTCCTGATACGGTTGTCGTCATGGCAGGGGAAATTTTGCAACGATGGACAAACGATAAAGTTTATGCCACAAAACACCAAGTTGCAATACCATTTGCATCCCAATCTATTCAACCAAGATACTCCTTTGCATTTTTTGCGTCTCCTAATAACGATGCCAAAATTGCCTGTCCTGAAAGTTGTTTAGGTGCAAATGAAACTGCAAAGTATACACCTATTTTGACAAGCGAATTTTATACCCAAAGAAATAATAAAAATAAATCGATTTTAATTTCTTCTGAAAAATAGACTTCTGACAAAAGTTTTAATTTTAGACTTTCTCCCTGTATAAGCTAAAAATAAAGTGTTTATTCTCAAGGCAACCTGACAATGAATGTAGATATTTTAAAACAAATAGTGCCAAAACCACTAGTTATGTTTATTTATAGCTTAATTTTTATAGTGGCTTTGATTTCGACTGCTGGATTAATCAATACGGTTTTACCCTCTTCAGCTACTCGTCAAAATCTTGGTGATATCAGCGTAAAATTTGAATATTTTACTGAGCATAAAGATGATTATGATGTGATTTTTTTGGGGCCTAGTACCACATATCAAGGAGTTATCCCCAAAGTATTTGATGAAACAATGGCAGCAAATCATAAGAATATCAGATCTTTCAATTTTGGTATATTGGCGGCAAATGTAGCTGAGATGGATTTCTACTTGCAAAAAATTTTAGCTTTAAAACCAGCAAAACTAAAATGGATATTTTTAGATTGTTTAGATAATATTTACATGCAAGAAGCACCGACTTCAGCTAAAAATGTTTATTGGCATACTCCTATAAAAACGATAGAAAACTTTCAATTAATCGCCGAATCAACCTATAGTTTTAAAGATAAAATTAGCGGATATTATGCAAATTCAATAAGCTTTCTTCATCGATGGCTAGGGATTGGTTATTTTTCTAATTCTTGGCAGCAAAAATTAGATCCATTATCCAAAAGAATAACAGGTGAAAAATTACTACAGGAAGCTGGATATTATGCAATGGATTGGCTGAAAAATAGTGAAGAGTGGAAAAAAACTTTTCAATTGAATTACTTACAGAGTTATAAGATTAGATTAATGCAAGCAAAATCAGGAGTTGTTGAGCGAGAAAATATATCTGCATATCCACAAGATTCTTATGCGCTTAAAATTGTTAAAAAAATTATTTTTAGAATTGATAGTCAAGAGGAAACCAACAACATCAAAGTTGAACCTATCTTTTTTATTCCTCCAATTCTAGATTCTGATGCCGATCATTCTGCTATTATGAGAGCTTACGATTTAGGATATATTTCGACCCTATTGGCTTTTAATAATCCCAATACTTTCGCCACTCTCTATGACATTGAACGCCGAGCTGATGCTAGACATTTAAATCACCAAGGCGCTCAAGAATTTACACGCATTTTGGCGACAAAATTTTCTCAGCATCTTAAGTTATCTCCAGAGGAAATATATAATCAATCGCCTACATCTATCAGCCAGAATTTATTTGCTAGAAGTTAATTCACCCATTATTATAAATATGGTTTTTACAGAATTTCGTTTTCTCTTTTTCTTTATTCTTATTTTCTGTATCTACTGGGCTTTACAGAAACATAATCATCGTAAAACCTGGTTATTAGTCTGTAGTTATATTTTCTATGGTGCTTGGGATTGGCGCTTTCTTTCGCTGCTTTTACTTTCTACAGTCGTTGATTATTTTGTCGGTTTGATGCTATCTAGACCACAAGTTGATAGTTCAATAGCAGGACAGCAAATTCAAATTAGCGAAGTAGTAGAAAACAAAGAAACTAAGAACGAATGGATAAACACATTTTCTTGGGATGCACTACTAAATAAACCCCTAAATCAGCCGCAGCGCCAAGCATGGTTAACACTTAGTTTAGTTGTAAATCTAGGATTATTAGGATTTTTTAAGTACTATAACTTTTTTGCTGACTCTGCCTCAGAATTATTAGTTTTTCTGGGTTTACCTGTTAGTATTAATACCCTTGAGATCATTCTTCCAGCAGGGATTAGCTTTTACACATTTCAAACTCTGAGCTATTCAATTGATGCGTATCTGGGTAAAGTCAAACCTATTAGAAGTTTTTGGGATTTTTCTCTATTTGTAGCTTTTTTCCCTCAATTAGTTGCGGGCCCCATTGTCCGTGCATCTACTTTTTTCCCTCAACTGCTAACCCCAAAAAGTTTAAACGAAGTTGATTTTCGGGCATGTTTAACACTTTTTTTGGTGGGATATTTTAAGAAAGCTTGTATTTCGGATAATCTCTCTCCTTTGGTAGACCAGTATTTTACTAATCCAGAGATTTATACCGCCTTAAGTTGTTGGATTGCTGTGATTGCTTTCGTTATACAAGTATACTGCGACTTTTCTGGCTATTCAGATATGGCGATCGCCTGTGCAGGTTTACTTGGATACAAGCTACCTCTCAACTTTAATTTTCCCTACTTTTCCAGTAATATCACTCAGTTGTGGCAACGTTGGCACATTACCCTTTTTACCTGGCTGCGAGATTATATTTATACCCCTTTAATAAAAATGCGACCAAGAGAACAACGCACAGAAATCTTTAGGTCTAGAAATATTCTCATTTTGATGCTTGTTTCTGGATTTTGGCATGGTGCTGCTTGGCATTTTGTAATTTGGGGAGGATTGCATGGAATCGCTTTAATTGTTCATAAGCAATGGTCATCTTGGATTGCTCCCTACAAGCAATTCCAGACCCTTAGAAATATCATAGGCATCCCCCTCACTTTTTACTGGTTTTGTGCGTCTGCAACCTTCTTTCGGGTTAGCGATTTCAGCAGTATTATACAAGTAGAGAAATCCTTTTTATTCTTCAATTCTCCTGGCTCTGAAAACCTAAACATTCAAATTGGATGGATTTTTATACCTTTAATTATTATGCACTGGGCAGCTTATAAAAGTTGGTTTGCGGACTGGTGGCATAAAATTCCTAAATGGAGTTTTGCCGTTTTCTATGGAATGTTAGTTTCAATAATACTTCGCTTTGCAGCAATCAATCCTCAACCCTTTGTCTACTTTCAGTTTTAGTTAACTTTAGCAGTTCTCTTTTTAAAAAATATGAGTAAGAATATAATTTTACATCCCATAAAATCTTTCTTTGATTATCTGTCATTTAATTTACAATATGAATTAATGCTTTTATCGTATCGCAGTAAAAACAGAAAAGAAGTTTTTAATGATATATATTATCGTAATAGGTGGGGCGATCGCGAATCTATTTCTGGCAGAGGATCTAATCTTCAGCAAACATCGGTCATTATAAAAAAAATACCAGTTTTATTGGAGAAACTTAATGTCAAAACCATTCTTGATGCTCCTTGTGGAGATTTTTATTGGCTAAAGGAAGCACAACTGAATATAGACAAATATATTGGATGTGATATTGTTGCCGATTTAATTACCGACAATCAACGTCGTTACGCCAATGAAGCCAGAGAATTTATTAATCTCGACTTAGCAATAGATCCACTGCCAGAAGTCGATTTAATTTTCTGTAGAGATTGTCTAGTACATCTCTCATTTAAAGATGCTATCGCTGTAATTAAAAATTTCAAGAAAAGCAATTCTACATATATTTTAACTACAATTTATCCGGGCATACCTGAAAATAAAGATATTGTTACGGGTGATTGGCGAGCAATCGATTTACAATTACCTCCTTACAACTTTCCCGATATGTTGGAAATCATTGATGAAGAAACAACAGAAAGAAAAGACTACCCACAAAAGAGTTTGGGTCTATGGAAATTGAGTGATATAGGGTTATAGAACAGGGGATAAAGAATAAATAAAAATAGGAGTTTTATATAAAAAATGCGTATTTTAGGAATTTCAGCTTATTATCACGATAGTGCCGCCGCCTTAGTTGTGGATGGTGATATTGTTGCTGCTGCTCAAGAAGAGCGTTTTTCCCGCAAAAAACATGATGCGAGATTTCCTAAAGGTGCGATCGCCTATTGTCTCAAACAAGCAAGTATTAGATTATCAGAAGTAGACCAAATAGTTTTTTACGATAAGCCTTTGGTCAAATTTGAGCGACTCCTGGAAACCTATCTCGCCTACGCACCCAAGGGATTAGGTTCCTTTATTGCAGCAATGCCAGTTTGGTTAAAGGAAAAGCTTTATCTCAAAACGCTATTAAAAAAAGAACTGGCGACCCTGGGAAATTGCAAAAAAACGCAATTACCCCAACTTTTATTTACTGAACATCACCAAGCGCACGCCGCTTCTGCCTTTTTTCCCAGTCCCTTTGACCGGGCGGCGGTGCTGTGCCTCGATGGAGTCGGAGAATGGGCAACCACCTCGGTTTGGTTAGGAGAAGATCGCCAACTAACTCCCCAATGGGAAATTGATTTTCCCCACTCTTTAGGGCTGCTTTATTCTGCCTTCACCTACTACACAGGTTTCAAGGTCAACTCTGGGGAATACAAACTCATGGGTTTAGCGCCCTACGGTGAACCCAAATATGTAGACCATATCCTCAACCATCTTTTGGATCTTAAAGAAGATGGCACATTCCGGTTGAATATGGACTACTTCAACTACACCACGGGGTTGACCATGACTACCCCGAAATTTCATCAATTGTTTGGTGGTGAACCACGCCAAAGCGAGGGGAAACTTACCCAGCGAGAAATGGATTTAGCTTGTTCTATCCAACACGTTACCGAGGAAGTCGTTTTGCGTTTGGCAAGAACGGTTAAGAAAGAACTGGATACAGACTATCTTTGTTTAGCCGGTGGAGTCGCCCTAAATTGTGTCGCCAATGGACGCATTTTGCGAGAAACAGATTTTCGGGATATTTGGATTCAACCAGCAGCCGGAGACGCAGGAGGAGCAGTTGGAGCAGCATTAGCTATTTGGCATCAGTATCATGAAAAGCCGCGTATTCCTCACGATGGAGATGCCATGCGGGGAGGCTATTTAGGCCCTTGTTATGGGGAAACAGAGATTCGAGACTATCTCCAGTCTGTGAATGCACCCTATCAATATCTAGAAGATGACAAACTCATGCCTGAACTTGCTGAAATTCTAGAGCAGGGGAATGTTGTAGGTTGGTTCTCTGGAAGGATGGAGTTTGGCCCGCGAGCTTTGGGAGGTCGTTCGATCATTGGCGATCCTCGTAATCCCAAGATGCAATCGGTGATGAACCTGAAAATTAAATACCGCGAATCCTTCCGTCCCTTTGCCCCTTCTGTTTTAGCAGAACAGGTTTCCAACTACTTCGAGCTTGAAAGTCCCAGCCCTTATATGCTTTTGGTTGCACCAATCAAAGCCGAGTTGCGGATTTCCATGACATCAGAACAGGAGGAGTTATTTGGTATTGATAAGTTAAACGTGAAGCGATCGCAAATTCCCGCCATCACTCATGTAGATTACTCGGCTCGGATTCAAACGGTTCATCAACAAACTAATCCTCGTTACTATGAACTGCTGCGACATTTTCAGGCAAAAACGGGCTGTGCAGTTTTGGTAAACACATCATTTAATGTCCGGGGTGAACCAATTGTGTGTACCCCAGAAGATGCCTATCGCTGTTTTATGAGAACGGAGATGGACTACTTGGTATTAGAGAACTTTCTCATTGTCAAATCGAATCAACCGCAGGGACAAAAAGATGAATCTTGGAAAACAGAATTTGAATTAGATTAACGCCGATGAACGAAATACAACAACTCGATCGGAAAGGACTACGGGATTTTGGACTGCTTGGCGGTGCGATCGCCGCAGGATTATTCGGTAGTATACTGCCCTTGATACACCATGAACCCTTACCGATTTTACCTTGGGCGATCGCTAGCATCCTTTGGGTTTGGGCGCTGATTGCCCCCACCACACTCAATGGTGTTTACCAAATTTGGATGAGAATTGGACTAATTTTAGGTTGGATTAATACGCGGATAATCCTCAGTATTATTTTCTATACCTTAATTACGCCAATCGGTCTAGTGATGCGAGGCGTGTTTCATCATGATGCGATGGCCAGAAAGCTAGATGCTGACGTAAAAACTTATCGCATTATCAATCAAGTTAAACCTAGAAACAAAATGGAGAAACCCTTCTAATGCTTGAAACAACACAAGACTTGCTGAAAGATTTATGGGGATTGCTGAAAGAACGCCGCAAATTCTTCCTGCTACCACTCATCGTCACACTATTACTCTTAGGTATCTTGATTGTGTTCGCCCAGTCATCCGTACTTGCACCTTTTATTTACACACTATTTTGAGGAATGTGAGGTGGTAACATCGGCATTATCATTAAAGCGGTGGGTAGCAGTGATGCTGACCCTAGTTTTATTGCTAGGCGGAATTGTCTTAGGGCTGGCTGTCGTAGAAATTGGCTTACGCATTGCTGGCGTTGAATACAAGACATTTTATACCTTTGATGAACATAGAGGTTGGGCAGGACGACCTTATGCGGCTGGGTGGGTGCATGACGAAGGGGAAGCCTATATCCAATACAACAGTGAGGGTTTTCACGACCGAGAACATTCCCCAGTTAAGCCAGAGAATACCATCCGTATTGCCTTGTTGGGAGATTCTTTTACAGAAGCACGCCAACTGCCACAAACACAAGGAATCGCCGCCGTCATCGAACGTGAACTGAAAAATTGTCCAACCCTAGCAGGTCGTGACGTAGAAGTGATGAACTTCGGAGTCAATGGTTATGGAACCGATCAAGAACTGATCGCCTTGCAGGAAAAGGTCTGGAAATATTCACCGGATCTCGTACTCCTGAATTTCTATCCTGGCAATGATTTGATCAACAACTTCCGCCCTCTCACCGAAAAAATGGTGAGTCAGACTGCTATGGATAATAGCGCCCTTATGAAACCCTATTTTGTCGATCGAGATGGTGATTGGGTAGTTGATGACTCGTTTGTGAATATGGATATTTATCGCTCACAAAAGTCATGGTGGCATCAGGCTTATCTCCAAGTTCAAGACCGTTTACGGATTTTACAGCTTCTCAAACAAGCAAAATACGCTTTACCACTTCCTCATCAAGATAATAAAAAACAAGACCTCCAATTAGCAAGCAAGCCTGTAACACTGTCTCCGTTCACTGACCCTGAATGGCAGAATTTCTTGAAGCAAACAGAATGGCTGATATATAACACCGCAACTGATTCTGAATGGCAACAAGCATGGCAACAAACAGAAAGACTAATTAGTTTAATACATAATGAAACAATTGCTAAAAAAGCGAATTTTGCTGTAGTAACGCTAACAACTCCCCTGCAAGTTAATCCCGATCCTATCGTGCGCGATCGTCAGGAAGTGTCAGGGTTAACAGATTGGTTTTACCCAGAAAAGCGGATTGCAGCATTAGGAGAACGTGAAGGTTTTACTACTATCAATCTAGGAGAATCTTTTCAGGCCTATGCCAAGCAGAATAATGTCTGCTTACATGGGTTTGATAATACTTTTCATTGCGACGGACATTGGAACGCTTTGGGACATCAGTTAGCAGGGAAGATTGTGGCTAAAACACTGTGTAAACAATTCGTAATTCGTAATTCGTAATTCGTAATTATAAGAGTAAGAATTGATGCAAAAAATAAAGCCTTGGCTACAAAATTTATTGCTCATGCTGGCTGGAGTTATGGTTGGGCTGTTAATCATCGAAACTTTTGCCATTACTACTGGAGTTGCTGCCCCACAAAAGTCCAAGGCGCAAATTTTTTATCAATTCATTCAACCGGATGCTCAATTAGGCTACAAACCTAAATCAAACCTGAAGGACTTCAAAACTGTTTGGCAAGAAGCAAAAGTTACAGAAGTTGCTAATACAGATAGTTATGGATTTCGCAATATAGGGAGAGATTACACAAAATCTAACTTGTATTTTATTGGAGATTCATTTACATGGGGTCAATGGGTCAGTGAGGAAAAAATATTTCCCAGACTTGTAGAATCAGAATTGCAGCAGCCAGTGATTAATTTAGGTGTTCCGGGCTATTCTTTTGCTCAATATGAAACATTATTTAATGAATGGATCGCCAAATATAAACCTCAGACAGCCATCTTATCTATAGTTGCTAATGATTTGACTAATTATTCATCGGATATTGGTCAAAAGATATATGATACACTCAAAGAAAGAAGTTTTTCGCCTTGGTATGAAAAAACATTTCTGTACCAGTTTGTTTTGAAAAACAACAAAAAAAGCTTGCAAGCATCAATCGGAAATCCTATCTCTAAAGAAGCAAAAAATGGTTTAACTCTATTTAATTTATCGCTGGCAGCGCCTGAGTCAGGAGTTGGTGTAGATAGTGATTATTTCATATCTGATGGTGTTATCAAAGTAGAAGCAGCATTATCACGAATCATTAAATTGACCAAAGAAAATCAAGTTAAGCTGTTTGTTTTTCTTGTACCTTCAAAAGAATCAGCCTATATCAAAGATTATGTCCAGTTATTTCCTGAGAATGTAGGTTTACTCAAAAATGAAGAGATTGGCTATCAGCGTTTATGTGATATTGCAGAATCACAAGATGTAACTTGTGTCAATCTAACTGATGATTTTAGGAAAAATAGCACGCAAGAAAAACTTTACTTTGATATTGATGGTCATTGGAATTCTGCGGGACATAAACTAGCTGCCAAAGTAATTTTAAAGACTTTAGATAATTCGTAATTCGTAATTAAATGACAATGAGCCAAACAACCACAGAGGAAATATCTAACGAGATGCCACCGCTTGAAATGGAAATTCAAGACGCTTCTCTACGTATGCCCTATCCTCCACCAACCCCATACCCGATGATGGGGGCTGCTTCGTTAGGAGATATGCCATCCTTTGCGATGGATGGCGAAAATCTTGGCGGCTATTCTCAGTACGGTGTAGCTGCCACTTCTGGGGCAGAAAATCGGCTGGATGTCTTTAGCATTGGCAAAGATAGCGCTATGTACTACAAAAAGTGGCATAGCTCAGTCTGGAGTGATTGGGAAAGACTAGGGGGCTACTGTGTTTCTGCACCAACTGCGATCGCCAGAGGAGAGAATCGGATTGATACCTTCGCGATCGGAGGCGATCGCTCTGTCTATCATAAAGGCTGGGATGGTTCAACCTGGAGCGATTGGCTAAATCTTGGCGGATATTCTCAGTATGGTGTGGCGGCTGCTTCTTGGGGAGATCGGCTGGATTTGTTTATCGTCAACTGGGATGGAGCTATATACCAAAAGTCTTGGGATGGCTCAATCTGGGGTGATTGGGAAAGGCTGGGGGGCTACTGTATTTCAACACCAGCTGCGGTTTCTTGGGGATTAAACCGGATTGACACCTTTGCCTTGGGTAGCGATCGCGCCGTCTACCAAAAATATTGGGATGGCTCAAGCTGGAGTGGTTGGGAAAAACTCGGTGGCTATTCCCAGTATGGTGTTGCGGCTGCTTCTGGAATTGAAAATCGCCTAGATATTTACATCATTGCTCGTAACGGTGCAGTGTACCAGAAGTACTGGGATGGCTCAAACTGGGTCGGTTGGAATAATCTGGGCGGTTACTCTATTGCTGCGCCGGCTGCGGTTGCTTCGGCTCCAAACCGTGTTGATACTTTTGTGTTGGGTAGCGATCGCGCAGTCTATCACAAGTGGTATGCAATAAGGGTCAGTTAAGGCTTAACTCTTTGTCAAAGTCAGTTTTTTTAACGAACCGCAAAGAACGCAAAGGAAGAAAAGAGGCAAATGACAACCAGCTATCCAACTACAGCAGCAATTTCTCAGGATCGGGGTATGCCATTTCCGGCGATGAGTGCCGCCTCTAAAGAAGATATGCCAATATTTTCTACGGATGGGGAATATTTAGACGGATACTGCCAATATGGTGTTACAGCCACTTCTTGGTCAGAGAATCGGCTGGATGTTTTACTCACAGCCAGTATTGGCCCTTTATGGCATAAGTGGTGGGATGGCTCAACTTGGAGCGATTGGCAAAGACTTGGAGGATACTGTATTTCCTCGCCAGCTGCGGTTTCTTGGGGATTAAATCGCATTGACACCTTTGTTTTGGGTAGCGATCGCGCTACGTACCGCACATGGTGGGATGGTTCAAAATGGAGTCGTTGGGAAAACCTTGGCGGGTATTCCCACTATGGTGTCGCGGCTGCTTCCGTTGGTGAGAATCGGCTAGATATTTTTGCCATTGGGATTGATGGTGCGCTGTACCACAAGCGATGGAATGGTTCAACCTGGGATGAGTGGGAAAATCTCGGAGGGTACTGTGTTTCTGCACCGGCTGCGGTTTCTCACGGGATGGACTGTATTGATACCTTTGTTTTAGCCGGGGATGGTGCGATTTATCACAAGCACTGGAATGGCTCAACCTGGAGTGGTTGGGAAAACTTGGGAGGTTATTGCCAGTATGGTGTCGCTGCTACTTCTGTTGCTGCAAATCGGCTAGATATCTTTACTGTTGGCTGTGATGGTGCAATGTACCGCAAGAGTTGGGATGGTTCAGTCTGGAGTGATTGGCAGCATCTTGGTGGTTACTGTACTTCTGCACCGGCTGCGGTTTCTCGCGGAAGAGACTGTATAGATACCTTTGTTGCAGGTGGCGATCGCGCCGTATACCACAAAGCACTCAGGTTAGAAATCAGCGATCGTGTTGAATAACTGTTGATATTTTAGGAGTTCAAAACGATGTATATTTATCAAGTTGAAATTTCCAATTTTTGTAATTTAACTTGCTCTTACTGTCCTCATCCATCTCAAAGTAGAGCAAAAGGAAATATGTCATTTTCTACATTTGTAGATGTTGTGGAATTAGCAATACAGTGTGGACAAAAAGATTTATTTCTTAATAATTTTGGAGAACCCTTACTTCATCCAGAATTATTCGATTTTATCTCTTATGCGAAAACGAAAGGAATTGAATGTAATTTTATCACCAACGGTATACTCCTTGATGAGGAAAAGGCATGGCGCTTGTCTGAATTAGGTGTGCGTGACATTTATCTGTCAGAACATCTTGCTGGGCAGAAAGAGCGTATTCAAGAAATGTTTCAGGAAAAGTCTATTCCTTTGTCTATCGTCTATACCTATAATCCTCATCAGCAAGAAAAACATGATTGGGCTGGACAAGTTAGTTCTAAAACTACATCAGGTCGAAGCTTAACTAGTACGATAGAAAAGTATAAACCTTGCATTTTTGAAGCGAAAAAGCGAGTTGTAGTTTTATGGGATGGAAGCATCAATACCTGTTGTATAGATGTAAACGGAACAGGTATTGTTGGTTCTGTTAAAGATTATCTTGGTAAAACAGATGAATATGAATTTAATGCAATTCCACTATGCAGCACTTGTGATTTAATGCGTGAAGAATAATTGACTTGTTTTAGAAAACAGAAACGTTATCAATAACCCAAGAAAAAATCATCAACTTTCTAGGAATTTTATAATTATGACCTCAATCAATGAACTTACAAAGCAAACAACTGCTAGATCGCAGATTCCCATTATTGATTTCTATCCATTTGTTACAGGTGACAGCAAGGCTAAAGCAACAGTTGCAAACCAAATTTCTCGTGCTATTCAAGAGATGGGCTGCTTCTATTTAAAAAATGGAGTTTCCCAAACTTTAATTGACCAAGCCTTTACCCAAGCCGAAGAATTTTTTACACTCCCATTAGCAGAAAAAGAAAAAGTAGCCTCAGCAGTGACTGGGCGTAGTCGAGGTTACATACCCTTTGAGAAAATGTTCATTGGCGATCAACCAGGACAATTACACGAATCCTTTAGTTTTGCTAATGAACTCGATCTAAACAAAGCTGGGGATGAAAGTTATACAGAGGCTTTGGATGTCCCTAATCAATGGCCAGAAAATCCGCCAGAATTTCGTCAAGTTTTGCAGCAATTCTTCCAAGCTAGCCAAGAATGTGCTTTGAATGTGTTAGAAGCATTTGCGATCGCCTTGCAATTACCAAATTCTTACTTTACCGATTTACATTCTCAGCAAAACCACGCCGGAGTTTTCAATTACTATCCCAACATCTCCCAAGCGCCAAAACTAGGACAAACTCGCTTTTTTGAACACACTGATTTAGGCAGCATCACCTTGCTATTTCAGGATCAAGGAGGAGGACTAGAAGTATACACACCCCAAGGAGAGTGGATTACCACCTCTTCAGTTCCTAATACCGTTTTGGTGATGCCGGCAGATATGATGTCACGATGGACAAACGATAAATTTTGCGCTACACCTCATCGAGTTTCCGTACCAACTGATTTCCAGAAAGTAAAAGAAAGGTACTCATTTAGCTTTTTTGTAATTCCTAATTACGAAGTAGAAGTCACTTGTCTAGAAAGTTTATTAAAAAACGATGAATATCCTAAATATCCTCCAACATTTGTAGGCGATCATCTCCTAAAAAGAACCAAAGACAGAGCCACAAAATATGGACGTAGTTAATCTTAATTCGTAATTACATGCAGTACAAGGCTTGATATAGGAGGTTTGCAAGACATTTTATCATCGCAAATATTCTGCATACCTTTGCGTTCCTTTGCGTTTAAAAATAACCAAATAACCGCAATTAATCTACCGCCTTTTAACTTATGAACTCCATTAAACAACTCGAACAACAAACTACCAGTTCCACGCAGATTCCCATCCTTGATTTCCATCAGTTTATTTTTAGTGACTTTGCTAGTAAACAGGCGATCGCTTCTGAAGTCTTACAGACCATTGAAGAAGTTGGCTGCTTTTACTTGAAAAACTGTGTTCCCCAAAATGCAATTGACCAAGCCTTTGGTAATGCTAATGGCTTCTTTGCGCTACCAGAGGCAGAAAAAAGACAGCTAGCTTGGAAAGACGGCGCAGCTCTCGGATACTTTTACACTAAATATAACGGTGACTTTCGGGAAGCCTTCGTTTTCGGCGAAGCTGTTTTAACAGATCGGATCGATACAGATTCCCCAGTGGCGCAGCAGGTTCATCAACACCTGGGACACCATCCCGCTTTTCGTGATGCTGTGCAGCAATTATTCACAGCTTGTCATGACGCTGGTAATCGTATTCTCAAAGCGATCGCCATTGCCCTAAACTTACCAGAATCTTACTTTAGCGATCGCCATCCTCAACAAGCCGACTATGGGCTGTTGCATCGCTACTATGAAGTATCCGAACCTCCCCAACCCGGAGAAGCCCGCTTTGAGGAACATACAGATTGGGGCAGTCTTTCCTTACTCTTTCAGGATGAAAATGGCGGGCTAGAGGTTTGCACCAATGCCGGAGAATGGATTGCTGCGCCCCCACTTCCTAACACAGCGATAGTCTTTATCGCAGATGTCATGCAGCGATGGACAAACGATAAATTCCCTGCTACCAAACATCGGGTACTGATGCCAGCCAATGCCCGTAGTCTTCCAGAAAGATACTCCTTAGCTTTCTTTCTCTCCCCTGGTGATGATACAGAGATTGCCTGTATTGAAAATTGCTTAGATGCAGGTGAATCTCCTAAATACACCCCAATTCTCACAAAAGAATATTACAAACAGAAAACTGAAGATTTAGCAAAAAGATTTAATGGTTCTAAATGAAAAGAAACAGACAAAAGTAAATCGCCTGTTCTCCCCAGAAACTTCTTAATTACGAATTACGAATTACGAATTACGAATTATTCCGTTACCAATTTTCAAGCAGGGCAATAGGTGCAGATGGTGGGGGAAAAGCAACGTCCAAAGCACTCAATTCTTCTTTTGTTAACTGCAAATCGAGGGCAGCGCGATTCTGTTCAACGTGGGTGATATTGCTGGCTTTGGGAAAGACGATCGCCTCTTGATGCAACAACCAAGCGATCGCCACCTGTGCAACTGTTACCCCGCGCTGCTGGGCAATTGATTGCAATTTGGGATGTTTGAGTAGTTCGCCTTGTAGTAAAGGCGAATGTGCCATGATCGGGATTTCTCTTTGCCGACACCACGATAACAACTTCCACTCACCATTGCGATGCTGCAAATTGTAGGGGATTTGATTTGTCGCAATGGCTTCACCTCCGGGTAAAGCACTGGCTTCTTCCATATCCTCAACATCAAAATTGCCAACGCCATAATCTCGAATTTTGCCGGATTGTTTCAACGTCTCAAATGCTGCCAAAGTTTCTGATAACTCTACAGGCCCACGCCAATGCAACAAATAGAGGTCGAGATAATCTGTCTGCAAGCGCCGTAAACTATTCTCGCAAGCTGCGATCGCCCCTTGCCCAATCGCATTGCGAGGCGCAACCTTACTAACCAGAAAGACTGATGAACGACAATTAGCGATCGCTTCGCCGATTAACGTTTCCGCCTTACCCTCACCGTAAATTTCTGCCGTATCAATCAACGTCATCCCTAAATCGATTCCGCGACGCAAAGCAGCAATCTCATTGTCACGCTGGGCGATCGCTTCACCCAGTCCCGCAGTCCCCATTCCCAATACTGGCATCAATTGACCTGATGGTAAACAAATAGTTTTCATAACCAACTTCTTAACTTAAAACTTACCAACTAATTCCATTTATTCTCAGATATTATTGAACAATAAAACACAATTTTTAGATTAATTTAGAATACTAATCACCACAACTGAAAATCGTATTATTTCTTTCCAATACATTCTATTTTATTCCCAAAATCATCTTAATTTCTCCTTATGAAAATAGCTTTTTTTGATTATCCTGTAACTCTAGCTGAACCACCTAAAACTGGGGGGATACGCCTAGTGTCTTATGCCTTGGCGCGACGTTTAGCTCGTGCTGGTCATGAAGTTTTATTCTATGGCTCAAAAGGTCACTATCAAGAATTAGAATATCACGAAGATGGCATTACTTATCACCGCATTCCCGAATCATGGGTTGATAAAATATTAGAACCATTAAACTTTCTTGATATCTGGAATATATCTCATCCTCAAAGACCTTTCTATGCCTCTAAATTATTTTATTGCGAATTTTACCGACAAGTTGCCAAGGATATCCAAGCACAGCAATGTGATGTAATTCATATAAACATTGTTTTTCAATTCGTTCCCCTCATGCGTGCCTATAATCCCCAAGCAAAAATTGTCTTACATATACATAGTGATTTTCTACCATTGTTTGATCCAATAATGGTTAAAAAGCACCTTAAGTCAGTCGATTTAGTAATTGGGTGCAGCGATTATCTAAAAAATCAGGTTCGTAAATATTTGCCTCACATTAATAGCCAAACTTTATATAATGGTGCAGATACTCGTCACTTTGCTCTCCCCGATCATCACAATAGAGAAACCAAAAAAAAAGATATTAAACAAATACTTTTTGTGGGCAGAATCTCACCAGAGAAGGGTATACACGTTTTAATCGATGCCTTTAATAAAGTAGTATCCCGCGATCCACAAGTACAGCTAAAACTTGTCGGTTCAGAAACCGCATTAGTACCGTGGTACACACTTGATAGAAAAGACCCGCAAATTCAGAATATTCTTCCTTATTACCAAGGTAGCTATCGATCGCAATTGCAAGAGCGAATTGCTTCTAACGCAGCCAATTCAGTTTTTTTTCTAGGCAAAGTTCCCCATTTCGAGCTATTTGAGTATTATCAGCAAGCAGATATATTTATTTTTCCATCTGTTTGGAATGAGGCATTTGGAATGCCGATTATCGAAGCAATGTCGATGGGATTGCCTGTTATTGCTACCCGTGGGGGTGCTTTCCCTGAACTGATAGAGGATGGGAAAACAGGGTTATTGGTCGAACGCGGGAATGTGGATGCTTTAGCCGACGCAATGCTACGGCTGCTTTTAGATGACAATCTCAGAATTGCAATGGGAGAACTTGGACAGCAACAAGCAGTTGAAAAGTTTGATTGGGATCATCAGGCGCAAAAGCTATTGCACCAATATCAAGAAATAGACCTCTTGCAAAAATCGTTGAATCACTCCTCCCCAACCCTCCCCTTATGAAGGGGAGGGGGCAATATTTCAAGTTTCCCCCCAATATATCGGGGGGATTAAGGGGGGTCTATTCAACTTATGCAAGAGACTCCATGAACACGGTTCACAACGAAGAAATGAAAATATTTCTTCCCCAGTCCCCATTCCCCAGTCCCTATTTTCAAGTCAGGTCTAATGATTAAAAGTTTGAATAGGCATACACTTAGGAGTTGATCGTGTTAGCAAGTATAGAAAAAACGCCACTGACTATTTTCCGTGAGATGAAACTGTTTATTATTGTTTGGGTGGGACAGCTCATTGCATCTATTGGTACTAGCATCACCGCATTTGCTTTGGATGTTTGGGTTTACAAACAGACAGGTTCTGTCACCCAATTTGCTCTTATTACTCTTTCCAATACTTTACCTTTAATCTTACTTGCACCTGTAGCTGGGTTATTAGTGGATCGCTGGGATCGTAGATGGACAATGATTCTCAGCGATTTATTTGCAACTTTAGCAACAGTGGCGATCGCTGCTTTATTTATCATCGGTCGATTGGAAGTATGGCACATTTACTTAGCCAATACCTTCAGTGCTATCTTCATGGCTTTTCAGATACCAGCTTTCATCGCTTCCATAACCCTACTAGTACCAAAACAGCACCTTGGCCGTGCGAATGGAATGCTGAGTTTCATGAACGGTACGGCGCGGCTTGTGGCACCACCTTTAGGAGGTATCTTGTTAGGGATGATTTCTCTGCAAGGGATTATCGTGCTGCATTTAACTACGGTATTTTTGAGTATTACTCTTTTGTTGCTGGTTCAGTTTCCTAAATGCAGCACTCCTGCTGTTGCAATTGAGGAAAGTTCTTTTCTCAAAGAAACAACTTATGGATTAACCTATTTATTGGCTCGACCAGGACTACTAGGAGTATTAATTATTTCAGCTTATAGCCTTTTTCTTGTAGGATGTGTTCAGGTTATTACTATACCTCTAGTGTTATCTTTTGCTCCCGTAACAGTTTTAGGGACTATTCTTTCACTTTTTGGCGTTGCTATTTTAGCAGGGGGTTTACTGATTGGTATCTGGGGAGGTCTAGAGCGTAATATGAATACGATATATAGCTGTATGTTGCTCACGGGTGTATTTCTTCTTGTTGCCGGTTTGCAAGCTTCTATTTATGTCTTCATTGTCGGCATCTTCTTATTCTTTTTGATCCGACCAATAATTGCTAGTTCAACACAAGCTATTTTTCAGTCGAAAGTAGAACCATTAGTGCAGGGTAGAGTTTTTTCTATTAAAGGAGCGATCGAAGCCGTAGGTTTACCTCTAGGCTATATTACAATAGGCCCTTTGGCAGAAAAGGTGTTTGAACCCTTAATGGCTACTGATGGTTTGTTGGCAGGTAGTATCGGACAAATTATTGGTGTCGGCACAGGTCGTGGTATGGGACTTCTGTGCATCATCATGGGAATTTTAACTATTTTAGCAACTTGTATTACCTACTTCTACCCTCGCCTACGATTTGTGGAAGATGAACTACCTGATGTGATTGATGAAGTTGCGTTGGCTACGTCCGCCGCCGGCATCGCAGCTGTACCAACCTCAGATATCCTCTAAGGTCTGAAAGAATGTCTTACTCAAACTCTTATTTTTTAGTTAACTAAAAGTAAACAAGGTAAGTATGGATGATTTCCCAAAAAGCAATAGCTAAAAAGCTTATCCAGTAAAATTTTCCAGCTATATTTTCCTTTATTTCAGTTATACAGGCATAGAAAATTTTCGACGTACTTATTATAAAATATGCAAGCTCAAGTTCTTCGCAATCAAACCTTAAAAGATACTACTTCTCCATTGTCGGCTTTTAATCGATTTTGGGAGAATGTTAGAGCGATCGCAGGGCCTTATTGGTATCCAACAGAGCCAGGAGATAGAGCATTTTCAGACGTGATTCGCACATGGGCTATGCTCATTCTCTTGATATTATTAATAATCGCGCTCGTAGGCGTAGCTGCCTTCAATACCTTCATTAGTAACTACTTAGTCAATGTGATTATTGAAGAGAAAGATATTACTAAGTTCACTCAAACCTTGTCAATTTACGGTGTTAGTCTGCTCTGCGTAACCTTCTTGGTAGGATTTTCTAAATTTGTCAGAAAAAAAATTGCTCTTGATTGGTACAAATGGCTAAATAATCGGACATTATCAAAATATTTGAGTAAGCGTGCTTATTATAGAATCAATTTTAAATCTGATCTTGATAACCCAGATCAACGTATAGCTCAAGAAATTGAACCCGTTACCAGTAATGCTCTCTCGTTTTCAGCTACTTTCTTAGAAAAAGTGCTGGAAATGACCGCTTTTTTAGTAATTGTTTGGTCAATTTCCCAACAGATCGCTATTGTTATGCTTGTTTATACGGTCATAGGAAATTTGATTGCTATTTATTTAACTCAAGAATTAAATAAGATTAATCAAGAGGAACTTGAACTTAAAGCTGAATATAATTATTCCCTAAACCATGTTCGTAATCATGCTGAATCGATCGCTTTTTTTCAAGGAGAAAAGCAAGAATCAAATATAATTCATCGCCGATTCAATAATCTCCTAAAAAATATTGAACGCAAGATTAATTGGGAGAGAGGTAAGGAAATTTTTAACAGAGGATATCAGGCTATTATCCAAATATTTCCGTTTCTAGTACTTGGGCCATTATATATTAATGGTGAAATTGATTTCGGACAAGTTGGCCAAGCCAGTTTAGCTACTGGTTTGTTTGCTAACGCTATGGCAGATTTAATTAGTGAATTTGGAACTTCAGGAAGATTTTCTAGCTATGTTGAGCGTTTATCTGACTTTTCAGATGCTTTAGAAGAAGTAACTAAGCAACCCAAAAATGTCAGTACTATTAAAATAATAGAAGAAAACCATCTTGCTTTTGAAAATGTCACCTTACAAACGCCCAACTATGAACAGGTAATCGTTGAAGATTTATCATTATCTGTTCAACCGGGGGAAGGTTTATTGATTGTTGGCCCTAGTGGTCGAGGTAAAAGTTCTCTATTGAGAGCGATCGCTGGTTTGTGGAATGCGGGAACTGGTCGTTTGGTGCGACCTCCTTTAGAAGAAGTCTTGTTTTTGCCTCAACGCCCATATATAATTTTGGGAACTTTGCGCGAACAATTGCTCTATCCTAATACCAGTCGTCAAATGACCGACGCAGAACTCAAAGAAGTTTTGCAACAAGTTAACCTGCAAAACTTACTTAGTCGAGTCGATGGCTTTGATACAGAAGTTCCTTGGGAAAATATATTATCGATAGGAGAACAACAACGCCTAGCTTTTGCACGACTGTTAGTTACTCATCCTAGCTTTACTATCTTAGATGAAGCAACGAGTGCTTTAGATTTGGAAAATGAAGGAAGGTTATATCAACAGTTACAAGAGACGAAAACAACATTTATCAGTGTTGGGCATCGAGAAAGCCTGTTTGATTATCATCAATGGGTTTTGGAACTTTCACAAGATTCTAGTTGGCGACTTGTGACCGTGCAGGATTATCGGACTCAAAAAGCAATTGCCACTATTCCTTCCACAAATCCTGAAATAAAAATAGATGATTCGTCTCAAGATAAATCTCTAATTCCATCAGAAACAACCACAGTCACAGGGTTGTCTCATAAAGAAATGAACGAATTAACCGACTATTCCGTTACTACTATTAGAAGTAAGGCAAGCAAAGGGGAAACTATCACTAATAGAGACGGCATTACCTATCGCTATGATAAAAATACTAAGGTATTGAAATGGGTAAGAGTTTAGCCTGGTAACGGGAGCCGCTGTTGCTGTGTGTATGACCTGAGTGCGCAGCACTAGTAGTCTGTCAAGCCAACTTTGCAGGGTGAGAACGTGGGGTATAACCGCTCCATCTTTGTCCGTGCATCAGTGGTTTTGAAGCGCCAATTGACACTGGCAGATACATTATTCCGTTGTTGTTCCCAAGTGGCGATTTCATTCGATAATGTTTGTACATCTTTTATGCGTCGCTCTAAACACTGTCGGGATAAAACAGAGAATTCAATCTCAACTTGATTTAACCAACTGGCATGTTTTGGTGTGTAGTGAAACTCTAATTTTTGGACAATCCGACGAGCTTCTTGTGGCTCAAAAACTTCATACAAAGATGCTGGATTATGTGTGTTCAGGTTATCAACTACTAGACGAATAACATCAGCATCGCGGTGATAAATATTAAAACCATCTAGCTTCCGTGGTTTGGGTGGATGAGGACGGTCATTAAGCGTGCCCTCAATCCCATTTTTGATCAACTTGGCGCGGGTGCGCTCAACTCTCGAGACGCTAACTCGTAGCCTATCTGCGCTCGTGGCATCGGTTTCCCCCTCAGAAGTCATCAGAAGAATGTGGGCACGAGCAATAGTTCTTGCTTTACTCTTACCTGTTTTGATTAGCGATCGCAGATAGGCTACTTCTCCATTACTCAAATTTATTGTATACTTCTTTGCCATAATGCTAACCGTAGCTAATACTTCAATTAGCTTACCAAAACCTGTCAAACCAAGCAAAGTTGGCTTGACAGACTACTAGGGCTAAAATACTTAGTAAATATTTGTTATCCATCGCCGCGAGAAACTGTTTATTTTTGATTACGCATTTGACACGCTTTTCTTGAGTTAAAAGATTGACTGCGATATGGCAATAACCCCAGTGGTTGGGCATTGCCTTGCGTTCCCTATGCAGGTAAGGAAGTTGGGTTATTCCTCATGCCACCTAAATTACAGGTGGGGTCTAAATCCCCATCTGTAACGTAATTACTAATTGTTAATTCATGAAAGTTTGGAATCAAAATTGAAATGTTACCGAACCAATTACAGTAAATGGTTCGCCGAAATCATTACCTCTGACTGGGTTATCACCGACGGTTGCAATGTAATTGGCATCAAATAGATTCTTAAAATTCAAACCAAATCGCCAATTATTACGGCGATAAAACAGCCCTGCATTGGTAACAAAGTAACTATCAGCTTGAAAAGTATTTGGTAATCCACCCTCTCGTGCGCCTACATAGTTAAATCCCAGTCCAAAACCTAACCCCTGTAAATCGCCACTTTGAATTTCATACGTTGTCCACAAACCTGCGCTGTGCCTGGGAATACCTGCTAATCTGCTGCCAATTGAATTTGAATTTGTGTCTTTTGTAACTTCAGCATCCGTGTAAGCGTAGGAGGCAATGATATTCCATCCAGGTAAGATTTCCCCAGTAATATCCAGTTCCACCCCTCGACTTTGTTGTTCACCGACAGCAAGAGAGGAGCCAAAATTAACGGGATCGGCAACAGCAACATTTTGCTTTGTGACATCAAAGTATGACAAGTTTGCGAAAAGTTTGTTTAAGAGCAAATCTGCTTTCACACCGACTTCGTAACCTTCTCCTGTTTCAGGTTCTAAGGGAGAACCACTTACTGTTGTTCCTGTGTTGGGACTGAACGATCGCGAATAGCTAGCGTAGAGTGAAATTTCTGGAATCACTCGATAAAGAATCCCGAATCGAGGCGAGATGGCATCATTGGTTTGCGATTGCTCACTACCATTTGTGTTATTAGTTACTGTCTGATCTATCGTGTCATAGCGAAATCCTGCTACTAAAAACAAGTTATCGAGTAACGTTACCTGATCTTGTAGATAGATACCGAGTCTTTTGGTGTTGCTAGTAGTGTTGAGCAAAATACCTAATGTACTCGGATCGGGTTCAGGACCATAAACAGGATTAAAAATATCAATAGTATCTGTGCCACCAACGCTAGTTTTGCCGCTATCGTCATTATCGTTAAGGTCAACACCTACCAAAAGAGTATGCTTAATGGAACCTGTCGTTAACTTTCCGACTACATTTGTCTGAAGTGAGTAATCTTTTGTGGTGTTTTCCTGATCGGCAAACAAACGAGTCAGTATTCCTGTTGTGCCATCAAAACTGAAAGGCAATGCTAAAGGACTGTAATCGTAGTCGTAAGACATATACCGAAAAGCGTTGCGGATTGTCCAATTTTCGCTAAATTTATGCTCTAAATTGTAGCCAACACTGAGGTAACTATTCTCGATAGTGTCGTTGGGATTATTACTGACGCGACTACGAGGAACGTCAACAATTCCGTTGTTAGAGGCAACAATACCAAAGTCGGCAGGACTATTATCTTTGGTATATTCCAAGTTAAAAGTTAAATTAGTGCGATCGCCTATTTTCCAGGTCACAATCGGTGCTACAAAAAAGCGTTCGAGATCGTTGTCGTAGTTCCGAAAGCTCTCACTATATTGGTATAAAGCATTCAGTCGATAAAGAACCTTGCCATCGGTTGTCAATGGGCCGGAAATATCAAAGCGAGGACGCACAAATGCTTGGCTACCTACTTGTAGTTCAGCTTCATAAAATGGTTCAGCTAGTGGTTGCTTAGAAACTAGGTTAATTACACCCCCTGGATCAATGTCGCCGTAGAGAATAGAAGCTGGTCCTTTGAGGACTTCAACACGCTCCAAGTTGGAAATTTCTGGAAACCCCTGACTTCCGTATACCCTAAAACCATCTCGCAACACAGGGACACTCCCCGAATATGCCTGTGCTCCAAACCCTCGCAAACTAAACCTAATACCTCGATTGTCATTATTTCCCGCAAATGTGACACCACTGACATTACGAAGTGCTTCATCCAAACGAGTGATTTGCTGGTCTTTAATCACCTGTTGAGGAATCACTTGAATAGATGCTGGAATATCCCTGATTGGGGTATCAGTTCTGGTTGCAGACGAAGCATCGGGGACAAAATAATGGTCTTGCTCACCTGTCACCACCAGTTCAATCGGTTCATCAGTTTGTGGCGATGGTTTCTCTGATGGAGTTTGATTCTCTGGTTGTGGTGGAGTGGGCGGCGTTTGTGCCGAAGATGCAACAGGTATCAGTCCGAATATCAAACCTTCATCACTATCAAACAACTCTACAACTGGCACACCTGTTTCACCTGTCACTGTAAGTCGGATAGTATTACTATCTTGATTAGTAACAGTTATTTCACTAATCCCAACAACAGGTTTTTGGGAGCGAAATGTGAATGCATCGCCATTGGGTAGACGTAGTTGTGCGTTCGGGATATCAGCAATAAAGTTATTTCCCTCATTGCGATTCGATACTTGCAACTGCTGACCTTTGGAAGTTACTAAAATCACCTCTACACCTTTATCTGTGCCATTGGCCTTGACTGATGTCACTTCAATGATTTCATTTGTAGGCGGCGAGTTTAGTGTTGGTGACTGCACAAGTCTATCTGCACTCTTGAGTGGCAAATTTACCTCACTCAGTCGGTGATTTCTATTTGACTCAATAGACTGTCCTGTACTCAATAGGGGTAATTGTTGATTAGTATTTGCAATTATCCTATTTGTGTAGCTAGATACCTGTCTCTCTTCTGCATTAGCAGAATTTGTCAATAAGAGCCAAGCAGAACCTGTCAGTAACAAAAATTGAAGTAATAGCCGCAGTTTCATTTGTTCACCCACACTCTTTTTCCCGTTTGCTGTAATCAAGCGGGGAAAATTTAATAAAAAATATTCTCAATACTTATAATTTCATATAGATGGACTTTATTAAAAAAAATTTTTATTAAAATTTAAGGAATACAGCTGACTCAGAGCGGCTACATCATACCAATAATAGTAGTAATTCTCATATTGGTGGTTGTTTGACTGTCACTTGAAAAACTCCAAATCGAATTGAGTCAACGACTGGGCAGATTCTCATTGTCTTAGGCGGGGCTTGTTAGTGCTGAAGATAACAAGCAATAGAAATATTTTTATCTCCAGATAAATGATAAACTATATCATTTATTTTTAGCAGCATACTGAAACTTGCGATGTTTGTGAAGCATGATGCAGTGCAACGCAAGAAAACTTGAGAATTTCGCAGATGTAGCTTATCTCTCACCACTGGATAAAACCCAGGCTAGCGATCGCTCTGCCTAGCTTATTGATAAATAATTTCTATCTTCTGGTCGCTGTTACCATATATTTAATTATATTGTTGCAAGCTAGATACTGCTGAAATAGCCTATTCTTAGACCTTTTTGCTCATTAGAGAATTTTCTTTACTACATAGAACTTGAAATTAGGGCTTGCTAAGAGATGATTTCTGTAATAAGCTACTCAAAGTTAATGAAAATCTTTCCTATATACAGTGAAACTTGATTTAGTTTTTCAACCACAGATGTTCTAAAAAAGAGTTTTAATACAAACTCAAGCGAATAACGTGCAAATTTGCACTAAAAAGGACATGAAATATTTGTAAAACTGAGTGAAATCAGGACTTTTAAAACAACCTGTGAGTGACACTTGGATTCAAAAACTTCTCCTTTAAAATGCAAATTATTCTCATTACTAAGTAATCAGCCAGGCTTGATATGAGAATATATCTTAGATAATTAAGAACTGCCATAAATCCTCTAGTTCAAACGCATTGAGAGGTTTTGCTTTATGGATACTCTAAAAGTGATGGAAACTATCAATAAAATACTTACTGATTTAGGTATTACCGAAGAGTTGCTTTATCCAGATGCTTTACTGCGTAAGGATTTACAGCTTGATTCCACTGAAACAGTAGAAGTATCCTTAGAACTCAAACGTCAGTTGGGAGTTAGTGTCAAACTTGAAGGTCGGCAAGATATGACGTTGGCTCAATTTGGTCATCTGGTGCAGGCTGCAATGCTTGTAAATCCTGAGTACAGCGCAACTATATCGAAAAATTTTGGCTAGGCAATGGCTTCCCTCTTCTCTAGTAGAACTGTCAGTATTAAGGGGCTTGGTATTGACATCACACCTATCGAAAGAATTACTAGATTGATTGACCGACACGATCGCGAAACCTTAAATTTACTGTTTACTCTTGGTGAGATCGACCGTTGTCAAGCAGCTAATAATCCCCAACAGGATTATGCAATCTGCTTTGCTACCAAAGAAGCCGTAGGTAAAGCCTTGGGAACTGGATTAGCTGGGATTGGTTGGAATGAAATTGAAGTAGACATCACACACAGCAAATTAATAATTAATTTGCAAGGAGAAGCAAGTATCCAAGCAAAACAACAAGGCATCAGAGAATTATTGGCTACTTGGTGCTATTGGGATCAACACGTACTAGTTCAAGTCCTTGCTCAGTAAACCTCTTGCAAAAGTGCTTTTTGCACTCTTGTGGGAAAAGGGTAAAGGGTAAAGGGTAAAGGGGAAGGGTTAAATACAAAACCTTTACCCTTTGCCCCCTCCTCTTTTCCCGACTTCTGCAAGAAGTCTAGTGAACCATATCAGCCTCACAGGAAAATTGGATGGATAGTATTTCAGAAAAGTTACCAGAGGTCTTTAACGTTGCAGCTTACTTCTTAGAGGGCAACCTAGTACAAGGACGTAGTGACAAAACAGCCTTTTACTATCAAGGTGAGACATACACCTATGGCCAACTGAACAGCTTTGTCCAACGCACAGCTAAACTATTATCTCATCTCGATTTAGAACGGGAAAATCGCATAGCCATTCTCTTATCCGACACTCCAGAATTTGTATTTACTTTTTGGGGTGCTATCTGGTTAGGAGCTATACCTGTTCCGATTAATACTGCTTGTAGTTTGGATGAAATTCAGTATATCCTGCAAAATTCACGCGCCAGACTTTTAGTAACTACCCAAGAGTGGCAAGAAAAACTAGCTCCCATTCAGTCTCAGTTCTTACGCCATACTCTCTTAGCAGATGGTGAAAATCCCTTAATTTCTTTACTAACTCAACAAGAGTCAGCATTACCTTGTGCCGAAACATCCCGTGATGAACCAGCTTTCTGGCTTTACACCTCTGGGAGTACAGGACAGCCTAAAGGTGTGATTCATCTTCATCAAAGTATGGTGGTGTGTGCAGAACAGTATGGAAAAATCATCCTGGGCTTGCATCAAGATGACATCATCTATTCAGTTGCTAAGATGCCCTTTGCCTATGGTTTAGGTAATACTCTCTATATGCCAATGGCTGTTGGTGCAGCATCTATACTATCTGATGCCAATAATGCTTTTGACATCATTACTGATATCCACCACTATCGACCTACAGTCTTGTTTGGTATACCCAGCGCTTATGCAAGTATTCTCAGCGCACATGAAATTTCTCCTTTAGATATTTCCTCTATACGTTTATGTGTATCAGCTGCTGAACAATTGCCTAAAAGTATCTGGCATAAATGGCTTTTGACTTACAATCATGAAATTTGTGAAGGTATTGGCACGACTGAATTTTTGCACATTTTTCTGACTAATCAAGTAGGAAAGTGTAAACCAGGCAGTTCTGGTCGGTCGGTTCCTGGTTACGATGTTCGGGTGATTGACGAAAATGGTTTTCCTTGTAGTGCTGGCGAGATTGGCGACCTTCAAGTGAGTGGAGAAAGCCTGATGTTAGGGTACTGGAACCGACTGCAACAAACGCGAAAAGTTATCTATGGTAAGACGATGCGAACCGGAGATAAATATTTATGCGATGCAGAAGGATATTTCTGGTTTATGGGTCGTCAGGATGACCTTTTTAAAGTTAATGGTCAATGGCTATCACCTTTAGAAATTGAAGATATTTTGCATCAGCATCCGCAAATTTTTGAGGTAGCAGCAGTACCAGAGTCAAACAATGGGGAAGAGTTGATTCAGGTAGTTGTTTATGTCAGCCTCAAACCGGGAGAAAAGCCTTCGCCGGAAGTAGAGGATAGTATTCGGAAGTTTGCTAAACGGCGATTACCTCATTTTAAGGCTCCAAAAAAAGTTTACTTTTTAGAAAAATTACCACGCACCTCGACTGGTAAAATTAATCGCAAAATATTAGGTAAAAAGCATACTTTAGCGACAAAAGCAATTAATTAACTAATCACTTACAAGGATGAAATAGATGGTAACGGAGTTAAAGACCGAAATAAAGTATCAAGAAGCATTTGTTCCTGGACAAAGAGAACCCATCGTCATCCTCAAGAACCTACTAGAAGCTGGAATTATTACAAAATATGTCATGTATGAAGGTAAAAATGAGGTTCGTATTGCTGGTAATGAGTTATTTAGGGTGGCGGTAAACCAAGATTTTGTCTCGATTAACGGTTCAGATAATTCTGACTGTGAGCCAGTTATCGATCCTTTAAAGCAAGTAGAGAATCTACTCAAGTCTTTGAATGTTGAAAATTGGACAGCTTATGGTTATATAGCGTTTGATATAGCTCGTTTTTACTCTTCATACTCTAAAGCAATCCCGCAAGAACTGCTTTATTTTATGATTCCAGAAACTGAAATTCACTGTACAGTAGAAGGAGTCCATATCAAAACTACTAAGTCATTAGAACAAATAAAAAGTCAACTATTTATTGATAATCAACTGCCAAACTATACACCAGTATCTTTGGAATTAGATTTTAGCGATCGCGAAGTTTATCAAAATCGCATTAAGACTCTCATCCAAGCGATTAAAGAAGGTGATTTGCACAAAGCGATAATTTCTCGCTCAGTCAAAGTACCCGGCGATTTAGATGTCATCGGAACTTATGTAGTAGGATCTAGAGCCAATAATGCAGCACGTTCTTATTGTTTAGATACCGGAGATGTGCGTGCAGTTGGCTTTAGCCCGGAAATTCTAATGGAAACCAATGCAGATGGGTCTGTGATCACGAATCCGCTAGCTGCAACTCGCCCTCGTAGTGAAAATCTCCAAGAAGATACACGCTTAAGTGATGAATTATTTACTGATGCTAAAGAAGTGAAAGAACACTCACTCTCAGCCTGGTTAGCACAAAGTGAGATTGCTTCCTTGTGTTTACCAGAAAGTGTACGCATTTTTGACTTTATGGAGGTTAAAAAGTACCGATGTGTACAACATCTATCATCACGAGTAGGTGGTAAACTCAAAATAGGTAATACCTTATGGGATGCTTTGAAGGTATTGTTTCCCGGAATTACAGTCTCTGGGATTGATAAAGAAAAAGCTTTAGAATGGATTAATCGCTTGGAAGACGAGCCAAGAGGGATCTATGCTGGTGGTATTGGTTGGGTAGATAGCAATGGTTCATCAGATATTGCGATCGCTATTCGCTCAGTTTATCAATACGGAAATACTATTCACTTAAATGCTGGCGCTGGTATTGTGGCTGAATCAGTTCCAGAAAAAGAGTACATCGAGTCTGTCAACAAAATGAATACGATGTTGACCAATTTAGTTTTGCAGCCTGAAACCAAGTTAATCTGATGTTTACAATTGAGTCTGAAATACCTGTAAACCTGCTCACCTTTGAGCCTGATGCTCTCAAAGTCATTGGTCATAGTATTAATATCGTGACTATAAGTTCTATTAAAAAACTCATAGAACCAGCAGGTAGGTCTTTTGAGATGCAATGGTTTACAGAACGTGAGTTGAGTGCATCTGGATTTGGTAATCATC
This sequence comes from Nostoc sp. C117, assembly GCF_043099735.1. Lineage (NCBI taxonomy): Bacteria > Bacillati > Cyanobacteriota > Cyanophyceae > Nostocales > Nostocaceae > Nostoc > Nostoc sp. C117. The sequence continues at coordinate 3,048,609 of NZ_CP170991.1, read as the reverse complement.
GTATTCAGTATTTGGCTGGTCGTTTCTGCGTCAAAAAAGCTGTACTTCAAATCCTTGGCGTTGAATATAACCAAGATTGTTTCTGGCTGGATTTGGAAGTACAACGATTATCAACAGGTAAACCAGCAATATTGCTAGATGGCAAATGTCAAGAAATTGCAGTAGCACTTGGAATTACCAAATGGTTAGTTAGCATCAGCCATGTATCATCTTATGCAACGGCAAGTGCGATCGCTCTCTAAGTAAAAGGCAGGACGTAGGACTTCTTGAATTTTGAATTGATTTGTTCCCTATTCCCTTTTTCAAATGATTAACCTTTCAGTAGGTATTCGCGCACTTGCAGTTAGCTTTCCCGATATCATTCGGAGAAATGAATACTGGCAAAACAAGTATCCCGATCTATTTACACAAACAAAACTCCGAAACCCAAGGAGGTCTAAATCCGATGACTTGACTACCGACAACAATGGACTGGACATTTGGTCAATAGCAGTAGCACCATACTTATCAGACCCCTTTCGAGGTAATATTGAACGACGGGTGCTTAGTTCTCAAGAGTCATCCCTAACGTTAGAATATCGCGCCGCCAAAGATGCTCTAGAGGCTGCAAAACTTGCTCCCAGTGAAGTTGGACTCATGATTGTCGCTTCGCTTTTCTCCGAACAAGTCGGGACTGGAAATGCTATTTATTTAGCCGAACAATTAAAACTATGCTGCCCTGCATGGAATTTGGAGTCAACTTGCTCTAGTGCTTTAGTGGCACTTGAAAATGCTCGCGCTCTGGTACAAACTGGAACCTATCGTAACGTACTAGTAGTTATCTCTCAGATTGGATCTAATGCTGTAGATGAAGCAGACACACTCTCATGGTCAATGGGTGATGGTGCTGGAGCCTTTGTGGTTGATTTGCTTAAACCTAATCAGGGAATTCTGGGTACTAAAATCGTCAATACGATCGCTACACATGGTGCATACTCATATAAACTGACAACAGATGCACAAGGCAAGCCGCGAATTTGTACTCACACGGGTAACAATGCTAGTATGCTGGCAGAAACAGCAGTAGATTTTGTCCGTAACTGCTGCTACAGTGCAACTGCTGCTGCTGGTGTCACCCTTGATGATATTAATTTTTTTGCATTCAATACTCCTACTGCTTGGTATGTCGATGTTTGTACGCGAGCATTAGGTATCGATAAACAGCGAACAATTAATCTCTACCCGCGATATGCAAATATCGGGCCAGTACTTCCCATCGCCAATTTGTATCATGCAGCAGCAGAGGGAAAAATTAGCGAAAATAGTTTAGTTCTGGTTTATACTAACGGTGCCGCAGCTACTGCCGCAGCAGTTGTTATGCGTTGGGGTGATGTAGCCCTTGGACAAGTTCCAGCCCCCCCAATTAGCGTTAGGTCTGAACCAACAGCAGAAGATTGTCTTTCCCAAGAAAAAGTCTTCACTGCAACACAAGCGACTTTTTCAAAAGCAAAACTGTTGGCTGCTAAACCAGAGCAACAACAGCAAATGCTAGAAACTTATCTTCTGGAATGGTTGGCTGCCTCGCTACAGCTACCTTTAAGCAGCCTTAACACCCAGCAGTCTACTGCTTCATTACTTGATTCTTTAATGGCTATTGAACTCAGGCGCAAAATAGAGGCCAATCTACAAGTGCAAGTGCCTATAGATAAATTTTTAGTTAATAACATAGCTCAACTCGCCGAACTATTACTGAACCAATTAACCTTAGCCAGCCTAACTGTATCAGAAGCGATCGCCTCTGCTGACTTAAATCTAGAAGAAAGAGAAAAATTGAGTTTCTAAACCAGGCAACATTGTTCGCATCATAAAAACCTAAATATCAAGCTAAAATCATGGATTTGCGTTCACTTTTAACCAGTCTCTCTGACAAAGGCGTAAAACTAGCTGCTAATGGAGATTTACTAGATGTTGATGCCCCCAAGGGAGTACTAACTTCAGAATTACGTAACTCATTGGCTGAACATAAATTAGAGATTCTGCGATTTCTGCAAGAGAACAGCATCAGTGCAAGTTTTACGGATTTACCGAAAATTGTACCAGCGCCAAGCGATCGCTACGAACCTTTTCCCCTGACTGATATGCAGCACGCTTTTTGGGTAGGGCGCAATGGAGCGTTGGAGTTAGGTAGTGTATCCAATCATGGTTACTACGAAATTGCCGGTCATGACCTTAACCTAGAACACTTGAACTGGGGACTGCAAAAATTAATTGAACGCCATGATATGTTGCGTGCTGTGGTACGTCCCAATGGACAGCAGCAGATTTTGGAGAAAGTACCTGCTTATGAAATGAAAATTTTAGATTTGCGGGGACAGGATAAGGAATTTGTCAACGCACAACTAGAAGGAGTGCGCGATCGCCTTTCTCATCAAGTGCTACCATCTGACCAGTGGCCTCTATTTGAATTTAGCGCCACACGTTTGGATGAAGGACACGTTCGGCTACACATCAGCTACGATTTGCAAGTATTTGATGCTTGGAGTCTATTTCGTTTATTTGATGAGTGGTTTCAAATCTACCAAAATCCTGATGTAGTATTGCCATCCCTAGAGCTTTCCTTTCGAGATTATGCCTTAGCAGAACAGTCTTTGCAAGAAACAGAATTATACAAGCGATCGCAAAAATATTGGCTCAACCGTCTAGAAAGCATACCTCCAGCCCCAGACTTACCTCTAGCTAAAAATCCCAAAGAACTCAAACAACATCGTTGTAAACGTTATCATTCCCAACTAGAACGAACCCTTTGGCAGCAATTGAAGCAGCGAGCCGCTCAAGTCGGTTTAACTCCCTCTGGTGTCTTGCTGGCTGCTTTCGCCGAAATATTGACACTTTGGGGCAAAAATACCCAATTTACGATTAATTTAGCCCTATTTAATCGCTTGCCGCTACACCAACAAGTAAATGACATCTTAGGAGACTTCACCTCCGTTACTCTGTTGACAGTAGATAACTCTACGCCCGAAGCATTTACTGACCGCTCCCTGCGCTTACAAAAGCAACTTTGGCAAGATTTAGAACATCGCTACTATAGTGGTGTGCGTGTGGTACGAGAACTAGCTCGGCAAAAAGGTACAGGCCCCAGCGCCATGCCAATTGTCTTTACCAGTACTCTCGGTTTTCGCTCCCTTGGCCAAGAAACCTTAACATTCAGTCATTTTGGCGAACTAGTCTATGGCATCAGTCAAGCTTCTCAGGCTTGGATGGATATACAAGTCTGGGAAGAAAAAGAGGAATTGACATTCAACTGGGATGTAGTTGAAGAACTCTTTCCAGAAAATCTTGTCAACGATATGTTTGAGGCTTATTGTCTTTTCCTCAAACAGTTGGCAAATTCTGATTCTGTTTGGTTGGAGAAGACTAGACAATTACTACCTCCAGCCCAATTAGCTCTGCGGGATGCCGTCAATGCCACCACAGCAACACTTCCTGATGAGATGTTGCACACTTTATTTGCAGCCCAAGTGCAGAATCGCAGATTAGAACCTGCGATCATTTCATCTCAGGGTATCCTGACTTATCAAGAACTATACAACCTATCCAATCAACTTGGTCATCGGCTACGCCGTTTGGGAGTTCGTCCCAACGAGCTTGTCGCCATAGTTATGGAGAAAGGATGGGAGCAAATCATCGCAGTGTTGGGAGTTTTAGCTGCTGGAGCCGCCTATTTACCCATTGAGCCAGGATTACCTCAACAGCGACGGGAATATCTATTAGAAAATGGTGAAGTTCAGATTGTTCTGACGCAATCGTGGCTAAATGAAAAACTGGAGTGGCCAGCGAACATTCAACGACTGTGCATAGATACAGAAGAACTCGCTGTTGAAAGTCAAGAGCCATTACAGCCAGTTCAGACACCCGATGATTTAGCCTATGTCATTTATACCTCTGGCTCCACTGGTTTACCCAAAGGGGTGATGATTACTCATCGGAATGTTGTGAATGTCGTGATTCACACAAACAAACGCTTTAACGTGAGTTCCACAGACCGGATTTTGGCTCTCACTTCTCTGTCTCATGACTTGTCTGTTTATGACATATTTGGGCTTTTGAGTGCTGGCGGTGCAATTGTCATACCCGACGCCTGTGGTATTAAAGACCCCGATCGCTGGGCTGCTTTGATGGCGCGATCGCAAGTTACACTGTGGAATACTGTACCAGCAATGATGGAGATGTTGGTCAACTATGCCGAACAGCAATCTGTGGAACTACCTAAAAGCTTGCGTTTGGCAATTTTAGGCGGAGATTGGCTACCAGTTTCTCTTCCTCAACGAATCAGAGCTTTAGTCCCAGAAGTACAAATACTCAGTATTGGTGGCCCTACTGAAACTACGATTTGGAATATTGGTTATCTCATAGAAGAAGTCAATCCAACTTGGAAGAGTATTCCTTATGGTCAACCAATGGCTAACTCAAAATACTATATTTTGAAAGAAAGCCTAGAAGATTGCCCTGTTTGGGTTCCAGGTCAGATGTACTGTGCTGGCGTGCAACTGTCCAAAGGCTACTGGCGTAACGAAGAAAAGACCACCGCCAGCTTTATTTCTCATCCTCGTACAGGCGATCGTATTTACCAAACAGGAGACCTTGGTTGCTATCTACCAGACGGCAACATTCAATTTTTAGGACGAATAGATTTCCAAATCAAAATTCGGGGACACCGCATCGAAGCTGGAGAAATTGAAGCAGCTTTGTCACAGCATCCAGCAGTACGTGTTGCTGTTGTTACCGCCGTGGGAGAACAACACCAGAAAAAACAATTATTAGCTTATTTAGTTCCAGAACCAAATCAGGCAGCAGATATTTTTGAAGTGGAAGAGGCACACCCAGCCAAATCTCAGCAAATTTGGCAATCTGTTGTGGAAGCCGGTCAAAAACAAGCTCAACAAGTTATCTGGGAAGCAAGTGGAGAAAATGTCTTAGATTTATTACAAACTTTAGGACATTTGCACACTAACTCTGTCTGTCAAGCATTTAAAAAACTCGGAGTTTTTAACTCTGTTGGCGAGAAATACGATCTAGATCAATTAATTTCTCAGTGTGGGATTGCGCCTCGCTATCGACATTGGTTGTATCGAGCATTAACAGCACTAGTAAAAGCAGGTTGGTTAGAGCAAGAAGGTGAGATATTCACTAGTTCTGTTGCTTTACCAGAAGTGAGTTTATCAGAGTTACAAATCCAAGGACGAGCAAAACTGGCTGAAGTTCTGTTGTTTAATGATTCTGAAAGTAGTTGGCTTGATTTTGCCTCAGAAAATTTGGCAGATATTATTACTGAGAAAATTAAAGCAGCCGAAATATATGCTAGTAAATACTTGCCCTTAATTTACCAAAAGCTATTTCCTTACTGTAATTACATTGTTGGGGAAATCATGAAATCAGTGGTGCAAAATCGGTTGTCAGGAAAACCACTGCGGATTTTAGAAGTTGGTGCAGGTCTGGGTGTAACGACGATTCATATATTACCGGAATTACCATTAGATACAACTTACATATTTACTGATATTTCCAATTATTTTTTACAAAATGCTAAGAACAATCTTGCTCAATATCCATTTATCAGCTACAATTTATATGATTTAGAAAAAACTCCTCAAGAACAAGGTTATGAGCTTCATAGTTTTGATGTAGTGATTGCATCGGCTGTGTTGCACGACACTCGTTACATTACTCAAACTTTAGATAATATCAAATCTTTGTTGGCTCCTGCGGGTTTATTGGTAATAGTCGAAATAACTAAATTTCAACAGTTTTTCGATTTAAATATGGGATTGCAGCAGGGATTTGATGTTTTTGAAGATCATGATTTACGGCAAGTTCATCCGTTGATTTCAGGATCAGAATGGCAAACAATGTTGGCTCATTCTGGATTTCAAGATAGCGTACTTCTAACTAGACCTAATTCTGTATCTGAATGCATTGGTTTTGAAGTTGTACTTGCTCAAGCACCGTTATCTGTGAAGAGGTTTAAAGCAAGTAATTTACAAAAATACTTACAGCAGAAACTGCCAGATTATATGGTACCTTCTGCATATACGAGCTTGGAAAAACTACCTCTGTCTGCAAATGGTAAAATAGACCGTAGTCAACTGCAAAAGCAAAAAAGTTTGCTGCAAAGTTCAGATAGTTATATAGCACCAGAGACTGAGATTGAGCAAACTGTTGCTGGTGTTTGGCAAAAAGTCTTGGAATTAGAAAAGGTTGGCATTAACGATAACTTTTTTGATGTGGGTGGTGATTCTTTGCTCATCACAAAAATTTACAGTTATCTGAAAGAAGTTTTACCTGAAGAAATGCTAGATATTTCAATGGTAGATTTGTTTAAATACTCAACAATTAAGAGTTTGGCTAATCATTTAAGCCAAGAGAAACCAAGAATTTCTTTACAGCAACAAAGTACGGAATTAGAGAAAGAATTAAAAGCAGGAAAAAATCGGCTAAAACAACGGTTCCAAAGGTCAATCATTACTAATTCGTAGTTCGTAATACTTCGCCTACGCGGTAGTTGAGCGTAGTCGAAACTCAGTACAAGTTCGTAATTCATAATTACATTTGTACAAGTCTTTACTGGTTGTAACTACGAATTACTTTGACTGAGATGAATGTCGCTATACGTAATAATCGGTAACTACATTTTTTAGGAGGGATAAAGGCGATGAATCTTGAACCCACTGGTTTAGAAGTAGCAATAATTGGCATGGCTGGGCGTTTTCCTGGGGGAAAAAATATTGAGGATTTCTGGCAAAATCTGGTCAACGGTGTGGAGTTGGTTTCAGAATTGCCAGAAGTAGATATGGGGTTTAATGAATCTAATCAGGCCAACAAGACAATTAAAGCTGCTGCTGTTCTAGAGGGTGTAGAGTTATTTGATGCTTCCTTCTTCGGTTATACTCCCAGAGAAGCGGAAACTATTGACCCACAACAAAGGCTCTTTTTAGAGTGTGCTTGGGAGGCTTTAGAAAACGCTGGCTACGATCCGGAAAAGGAAGAAAAGCCTATAGGAGTTTACGCTGGTTCTGGGTCAAGCAGTTATTTGCCTTTCAACCTTGATGCTGATGAAGAATTGATGGCAGCAAAAGCAATAAGTCCTTTGCAAGCGATTGTTGGTAATAATAAAGATTTTGTAGCTACACGCGTTTCGTATAAATTAAATCTTAACGGGCCGAGTATTAATGTTGGCACAGCTTGTTCTACTTCACTAGTTGCAGTTCATTTAGCTTGTCAAAGTTTGTTGAGTGGGGAATGTAATATAGCTTTGGCTGGTGGCATTACTATTACAGTCACTAGAGATGGATTTGTCCCATTTCCAGCAGATGGAATGGTGTCTCCTGATGGACATTGCCGAGCTTTTGATGCCAAGGCTCAAGGTACAGTTTTTGGTAACGGTTTGGGTGTTGTTGTTCTCAAGCGGTTGGAGAGTGCGATCGCAGATGGCGATCAGATTTATGCTGTAATCAAAGGCTCGGCAATCAACAATGATGGCTCTTTGAAAATTGGCTACACAGCCCCCAGTGAAATTGCTCAAGCTAAAGTTATTCGTGCGGCTCAACTAATGGCAGAAGTTGAGCCGGATACAATCAGCTACATTGAGGCTCATGGTAGCGGTACTACCTTGGGCGACCCAATTGAAATGGCGGCGATGATACAAGCTTTTCGAGCTAGTACAGATAAAAAAGGCTACTGTGCAGTCGGCTCAGTTAAAACAAATGTTGGGCATTTGGGAGTAGCAGCCGGAATGGCTGGGTTAATCAAAACAGTCTTGTCACTCAAACATAAATTACTACCACCCAGCCTGAACTTTGCCGAACCCAATCCGCAAATTAATTTTGAGAATAGCCCCTTTTACGTCAACACAAAGCTTGCTGAATGGCCAACTAATGGCAAACCCCGTCGCGCTGGTGTCAGTTCCTTTGGTTTGGGGGGAACTAACGCCCACGTTATTTTAGAAGAAGCGCCTCCCTCCCAACCTTCTGGTAACTCGCGTCCTTCGCAGTTATTGTTGTTATCTGCGAAAACTAGCTCTGCCTTAAACACAGCAACAGCCAATTTAGCTGCACACCTCAAGCAGCATCCCGATGTCAACCTAGCTGATGTCGCTTCCACACTGCAACTTGGTCGTCAAGCTTTTAAACATCGGCGAGCAGTTGTTTGCCAAAACCTTGAAGATGCTGTGAGCGCACTTCAAGATTCTAAAAGAGTTTTGAGCAGTATTCAAGAAATTAGCGATCGCCCCGTCGCCTTCATGTTTACGGGATTGGGTACACAATACGTCAACATGACCGAGGAACTTTACCAACTAGAGCCGACATTTCAAAAAACAGTTGCTCAATGTTGTGAAATCCTCAAACCCATACTGAATCTTGACTTAAGAGATGTCATTTATCCGAAAAATTCTGCACAACCCAATCCCGTAAACGGTGCGTCTCAATCGGGTTTCGACTTGCGTAAAATGCTTGGTCGCACTGTTGAACAACCAGATGCAGCCGCCGAAAAACTCAATCAAACCTATCTCACCCAACCAGCTATTTTTGTCATTGAGTATGCTCTAGCTCAGTTGTGGATTTCTTGGGGAATTCGTCCTGTAGCTATGATTGGCTATAGCATTGGGGAATATGTGGCTGCGACTTTAGCCGGAGTATTGTCTTTAGAAGATGCCCTAACTCTGGTGGCGAAAAGAGCGCAAATGATTCAAGAGTTGCCAAGCGGAGCAATGCTGGCTGTACCTCTTTCGGAAGCAGAAGTGCGTCCTTTGTTGAGTGAAAAACTTTCCTTATCAGCTATTAATGGGGCAAAACTTTGTGTGGTAGCTGGAGATATAGATGCAATCGATGAATTAACTGGTAAATTGACTGAGAAAGGTTTAGCGTGTCGGCGTTTGCAAACTTCTCATGCTTTCCATTCTTACATGATGGAAGCGATCGCCGAGCCATTCACTGAGTTAGTCAAAACCGTAAAGCGCCAGCCTCCGCAAATCCCCTATCTATCTAATGTTACAGGTACATGGATTACAGCTGACCAAGCAACCGATGCCAGCTATTGGACAAAGCATCTGTGTCAGCCTGTGCGCTTTGGTGAAGGGGTGAAGCAATTGTGGAAAAAACAGAATCCCATTTTGTTAGAAGTCGGACCGGGACAAACTTTGAGTAGCCTAGCTTTGCAATATTTAGAAAGCGAACAGGTTGTAGATAAAGTGGTGCTACCATCTCTGCGTTATTCTTACGAGCAACAATCAGACTTAGCATTCTTACTCAACACTTTAGGGCAACTGTGGCTCTCTGGAGTGGAGATAGACTGGTCGGCATTTTACGCACATGAGCGTCGTCATCGGATTCCTTTACCAACTTATCCCTTTGAGCGCCAACGTTACTGGATTGACAGACTAAAACCCTCAACTACTAGCAAAAAATTACCGACATTACCTGCACTTTGGCAATCTATGGTAGAAGCCGGTCAATATCAGGCAGTTGAGGGTGTAAAAGGAATTGACACTCAACTTGAGCAAGAACGGAAACTGTGGCTGACTCGTTTATGTGCTGGGTACATGAATCAGACCATCAGACAGTTAGGTGCTTTTAACAATCCAGAGGATAAGTATACTTTCGCAGAATTGTTTGAGCAGTGCAAAATTATTCCTCGCTATCGAGAACTGTTGACTCGCTGGTTGAATGTATTAGTAGAAGCAGGTGATTTACAACGAGATGAGGTAGGAATTTATACTAATCTGGTGCCACTTTCTCCAGACTCAGTGAATACATTTCTTCAAGAAGCCAGATTGCGATCGCAAGAGATAATGGAATGGGTAGATATTTACCAGCTTTATGGGGAAAACTTATCAGCCATTTTAACTGGTGCTAGGGGAGCGTTAGAGTTTCACTTTTCGGTGAAACTTCAAGAAGAAGACTATGCCGTGCCAACCTACCCCACGCAAACTTACTATAAACCGATCTTGCGAGCGATCGTTGAACAGGTGGTCAAACCCTTGCCAGCAAATGTTAACCTCAGAATTCTCGAACTGGGGGCGGGAACAGGTACAGCCACAGAGGAATTGTTACCTTTGTTGCCGCAACAGCAAACCAAATATACCTTTACTGATTTAGGTAGTTTGTTTCTCAAAGCAGCCAAAAAGAAATTTAGCGCTTATCCATTTGTTGAATATGGTTTGCTAGACATAGAGAAACCGCCACAAGAGCAAGGATATTCTACCCACAATTTTGATGTCATCATTGCCTTTAATGTGCTGCACGTAGCTCGAAATATTGGAGCTACTTTAGAACATGTGCGTTCTTTATTGGCTCCAGGAGGTTTTTTAATCCTCTGGGAAATCACCGAAGCCAGATTAGAAGCTGACATCATGGATGCAGTGCTAATGAATCCCATTGAGGATGAAGCAGGTATCCGCAATATGGGTAATCCCTTTTTATCAAAAGAGCAGTGGCAAGAAGCTTTAACTGAGCATGGGTTTGTCAATGTTGCGGCTTTCTCAGAATTTGATGTGTTTGGAGAACATATTATTTTAGCTCAGGCTTCTGCATCACTATTAAAATCAGTTCCAGCAGCATTGACGGCATTGATTCATCAAGAAGATGCCAGTCAAGTTTCATCGGGTAAAAAGCCTGAAATTGCAGACTGGTTTTACATTCCATCATGGAAACGTTCAATGTTGCCACCTGTGATAGCACAGCAGACAAGTCAACAGGAATGTTATTTGATATTTGTTGATGAGAGTAGCTTGGGCGAGCAAATCGTTCAAAGATTGGAACTCCAAAGTCAAAAAGTGATTACTGTCAGAGTTGGAGAGCAATTTGCTGTAGATGAAAAACAGTATGCATATACAATCAATCCTCGGCAAGCGAATGACTACCATACACTGTTTCAGGAGCTTTCTGGCTTAAATTTCACACCAAAAACGATTGTTCATTTATGGAGTGTCACACCGCCCAATGAAACAATATTAGAAGTAGATGAAGTCAACCAAGCTCAAGATGTAGGATTTTACAGCTTACTATTTATAACTCAAGTTCTGGAACAACAGAATTGGGCTGAACAGTTGCAAATTATGGTAATCTCCAACAATATGCAGTATGTGATAGGAGATGAAATACTCTCTCCACAAAAAGCAACTGTATTAGGAGCTTGTAAAGTCATTCCCCAAGAATATCCAAATATTAGCTGTCGTAGTATTGATGTTGTACTTCCCAGTGGAACAGTTGATAAACTTGTAGACAACTTGCTCAAAGAAATATCTGTGCAATCGACTCAGCAAATTATTGCCTATCGCCATCATCATCGCTGGGTACAAAATTTTGAGCAAATCCAGTGGGATGTAGCAACAGTAACACCACAATTGCGAGATGGAGGAGTTTATTTAATTACAGGTGGGTTAGGGAATTTAGGACTACTTTTAGCAGAATATTTAGCACGAACTGTCAAAGCCAAACTAATCTTAACAGGACGTTCAATCTTACCAAACCGCGATGATTGGTCAAATTGTCTGTTAGAAAAAGTGTTGAAACTAGAAGCGCTAGGCGCGGAAGTTTTACTAGTTGGCGCTGATGTCGCTAACGAAGAAGAAATGCAAAGTGCGATCGCTCAAGCCAAAACAAAGTTTGGTAAAATCAACGGTGTCATCCATGCTGCGGGAATTTCTGGCAAACTATGTACCATTGAACAGGCAACTAAGACCCAGTGCGAGCAGCAATTTGCAGCTAAAGTACACGGGCTTTTAGTCCTAGCAAAAGTTTTAGAATCGAAAGAGCTAGATTTTTGCTTATTGATGTCTTCTTTATCCTCAGTTTTAGGAGGAAGAGGACTGATAGCTTATTCAGCAGCAAATCTCTTCATGGATGCTTTTGTTCACCAACACAATCAAACTAGTTCTGTTCCTTGGGTAAGCGTAGATTGGGATACTTGGCAAGTTGGAAAAGTTCAACAACAGCTTTTATCTGTTGATGCCAGTTTAGCTGAATTTATTTTGACACCACAAGAAGGTATCAATGTCCTGGAACGGATTTTATCTTGGAAGGAATTAAATCAAGTATTTGTCTCGACTGGAAATCTCACCACTAGGTTAGAACAAGCAACTAGGTTAAAGTCCGTAAAACAGAAAGCAAATATTCAAGAATATGACTTATCTTCTCTGCGTCCCAGACCAAATTTAAAGAATGAATTCATTGCACCTACTAACGAACTCGAAAATAAGATTGCTAGAAGCTTTCAAAAGTTTTTAGGTTTTGAGAAAGTGGGGATTTATGACAGTTTCTTTGCTTTAGGAGGAGACTCATTAACAGGAAGTGTAATGATTAACCAATTGCGTGATGACTTCCAAATAGAAGTACCAGTCCGCGCCCTCTTTGAAGCCCCTACTGTTGCTGAATTATCTCTGTTTATCGAAAAAATTATTCTAGAGGAGTTAGAAGAACTAACTGATGAAGAAGTTGAAGCAACTTTAGAAAAAGTTGGGTAATCTCAATTCGTAATAACGAAACCCAACATTATCAATCAAAGCTTTGTTGGGTTGAGCGACAGCGAAACCCAACCTACAAATATTCTTAACCAAACCGCATTGTGGTATGTCTGGCTTATCATATATTTTTTCTCTGATAGTAAAGCTCATTTAGTTGAAGATATCAATTATGAACATCCAAGTAGTTGGTGTTATTGGGGCTGGTGTAATGGGCAGTGGTTTAGCGCAAAATTTAGCCCAAACTGGTCATCAGGTCATTTTATTAGATGTATCCGAAAAAATTTTGGATGATGCAAAACAGAAGATTAAAAATAATCTTCGGTTTCAAAAAATGTTACAAAAATCTGATAAATCGGACAACATTGAAAATGTTCTCCAAAAAATACAGATTTCTACAGATTACCAATCATTAGAATCAGCAGAATTTGTGATTGAAAATGTCACAGAAAAATGGGAAATTAAAAAGAGAGTTTATGAGAAAATAGATGTTATTTGTCCGCCAGCAACGGTGTTTGCTGCCAATACATCGGCGATTCCCATTACTCGCATAGCTTCAGTAACAAAACGTGCTGCGCAAGTCATTGGAATGCACTTTATGAACCCAGTACCAATGAAGCCAGTAGTAGAAACAATTCGTGGTTATCATACTTCTGAGCAAACAATTGAGATAGCTAAAAAGCTGTTAGCTCAAATGGGCAAAGAAGGCATCATAGTTAATGATTCACCTGGTTTTGTTTCCAATCGGGTACTCATGTTAACCATCAACGAAGCTATTTTTTTACTACAAGATCAAGTCGCTTCAGCATCAGATGTAGATAGAATCTTTAAAACCTGCTTTGGTCATAAAATGGGGCCTTTAGAAACTGCTGACTTAATTGGTTTAGATACTATTCTTTTTTCAATTGAAGTTTTATATGAAAGCTTCAATGACAGCAAATACAGACCATGCTCTTTGCTGAAAAAGATGGTAGATGCGGGTTTGTATGGTTGTAAAAGTGGTAAAGGTTTTTATAATTACAATTGAAAATTTTCAATTAGATCCTCTACAACAAATACATAAAAATGAACCAGGCTAAAACTCAAATCAAAAATTTTATCTCGCGGTTTATTACAACCCATGACTTGCAAGAAGATGAAGATATCTTTACTTTAGGCTTTGTCAATTCTATGTTCGCTATGCAACTTGTTTTGTTTTTAGAGCAAGAATTTAAAATCACTATTGAGAATGAAGACCTAGATTTCGATAACTTTAGGACAATCAATGCGATGGCAAGTTTTCTTGAACGCAAGCTGAATGAAGCGATACTAGTCAGATAATTTAGGAGTCATCATTTTTAAAAAATTAAACTTTAGTAATCACAATGCAGATAGAATTAACTCCTGAGCAAAAAAATGCTCAAGCTATATTTCGAGCCTTTGTAGATGAAGAAATTATTCCTTTTGCCAATGAATGGGATCGACAACAATCGACGCCAAAAAAGATAATTGAAAAACTAGCTCAAAAAGGATATTTAGGTGCTTTAATACCTAAAGAATATGGTGGTGGTGCTATAGATATTATCACCTATGGACTCTTAAATGAAGAAATTGGCCGGGGATGTTCTTCGCTGCGGAGTTTACTAACCGTACATAATATGGTTACTCATGCTCTACTTAAGTGGGGCAGTAAGTCTCAAAAACAGTATTGGATACCTAAATTGGCAACTGGTGAGGTGATTGCTGCTTTTGGTTTGAGTGAACCTACTGTAGGTAGCGATGCTAAAAGTGTTGAGACAACAGCAAAACTGGCTGGAGATTCTTATATATTAAATGGGCAAAAGAAATGGATGACTTATGGACAAATCGCTGATATTTTCTTAATTTTTGGTTTGTGTGAAGGTAAACCTTCTGCTTTTTTAGTTGAAAAAAATAGTCCAGGACTCTCAATAAAACCGATTGTTGGGATGTTAGGTGTTAAAGCTTCGATGTTAGCAGAACTAGACCTAATGGATTGTCGCATTCCCCAAGAAAATATTGTAGGTAAATTAGGTTTTGGTTTTTCTTATGTTGCTTCTGCTGCATTAGATTACGGCAGATACAGTGTGGCGTGGGGATGTGTAGGTATTGCCCAAGCTTGTTTAGAAGCTTGTATTCAGTATACAAGTCAACGCCAACAGTTTGGTGTTTATTTAAAAGAACATCAATTGATTCGGCAAATGATAACTAACATGATTGTTAATGTGAAAGCAGCAAGATTGTTATGCTATCAAGCAGGATATTTGAAAAAATTTGGACATCCTAATTCTCTAGCTGAGACTTCAATTGCCAAGTATTTTGCATCCACAATAGCGACTAAAGTAGCAAGCGACGCTGTACAAATTCATGGTGCAAACGGTTGTAGTAGTGAGTATTCAGTTGAAAGGTATTTGCGAGATGCCAAAATTATGGAAATCATCGAAGGTAGTACTCAAATTCAACAAATGACTATTGCTGAATATGGTTATCAGGAGTATATGTTTCCTGGCGATCGCTTGGCAATATCTCAACAATTAGTTACAAGGATATGAAAACATGATTGGTCTAAATTTGGAGCAAACCCGAAACAGCCAAGATACAAAAAAAACAATTAAATGTGTTGTTTGGGATTTAGATAATACTCTCTGGGATGGTGTATTATTAGAAGACGATCGCGTAGATTTGCAAGAAAATATAGTTGAGATTATCAAAATTTTAGATGCTAGAGGTATTCTCCAATCGATCGCCAGTAAAAACGATCGCAATACAGCGATCGCTAAACTTCAAGAATTAGGGTTATCAGAGTATTTTATCTACTCCC
This sequence comes from Nostoc sp. C117, assembly GCF_043099735.1. NCBI lineage: Bacteria > Bacillati > Cyanobacteriota > Cyanophyceae > Nostocales > Nostocaceae > Nostoc > Nostoc sp. C117. The sequence goes on along the minus strand of NZ_CP170991.1, from coordinate 3,033,295 downwards.
AAATTAATTGGAATTCAAAAGTTGCTTCTATTCAAGAAGTTGCTAAATTAATTAATATTGGTTTAGATGCGATCGCGTTTATTGACGATCAGCAATTTGAGCTAGAAGAAGTACATTTTTCCCTTCCCGATGTTCTTTGTATTAATTCAAGTGAAACAGAGCATTTGTTAGATATGCCAGAGTTTAATCCTCGTTTTATTACAGAGGATTCTCAAAAAAGAAGACAAATGTATATTAGCGATATAGAGCGCAAACAAGCAGAAGAAAAATTTGTCGGCGTTCAAGAAGAGTTCTTAAAAACTCTTAATATGCGCTTTACTCTAGCTTCAGCCCAAGAAGATGATTTACAACGAGCCGAAGAATTAACAGTTAGAACCAACCAGTTAAATACTACAGGTTACACTTATTCTTATGATGATCTCAATCAATTTCGGCAATCAGAGCAACATAAACTACTAATTGCCACTTTAGAAGATAAATATGGCAGTTATGGAAAAATTGGCTTGGCTCTTGTAGAATGCCGTGATGATGTATGGACAATCAAACTTTTACTAATGTCTTGTCGCGTTATGTCGAGAGGTGTGGGTTCAGTTATGCTTAACTACATCATTAAGCTGGCTCAAGAAAAAAAAGTGCGTCTGTGTGCCGAATTTGTTTCTAATAATCGCAATCGTATGATGTATATTTCCTATAAATTTGCAGGTTTTAAAGAAATTGAAAGCAAAGGCGAAATAGTAATTTTAGAAAATCAGCTTAACCAAATTCCGCCCCTGCCAGAATATATCAAACTAGAAATTATCGATTAATAAATACTAATAATTTAATAACCTTACTTATTCAATAATAGGAAATAATATTCATGTCTTTAGAGCAAGATATTTTAAAAATCAAATCTCAACTTTCACCAGCCAAACAAGCACTATTGGCAAAACGCTTACAAGGTAAAGTTCAATCTGACCAAAAATTAAACGTTGTACCTCGACGAACTACAATCTCCCCTGTTCCTTTATCTTTTGCTCAAGAACGTCTATGGTTTCTCCATAAGCTGAACCCCGATAGCGCTTTCTACAATGAACATGGAGCTATTCAACTCCAGGGTGTGCTTGACGTAGACATACTAGAACAGTGTTTACGAGAACTTGTAAGCCGTCATGAATCTTTGCGTACTACCTTCGACACAGTTGTGGGGCAACCAGTACAAGTTATCGCCGCTTCTATGGATGTACCTCTATCTGTAGTGAACTTGAGTGAATTACCCCAAGCTGCACAGAAATTGGAAATTTTACGGTTGTCAGCCGAACAGTGCCTACCCCCCTTCAACTTTGTTCAAGGCCCTCTGCTGCGATGGACGCTTGTACAGCTAGGGAAACAGGATTATGTGTTGTTACTGACCATGCACCACATTATTATTGATGGTTGGTCCTTGGGTGTGATATTTCGGGAATTGGCAGTATTATATGCAGCTTTTTCTCAAGGCAAACCTTATCCACTCCTGGAATTGCCTCTTCAGTATGCAGATTTTGCTCTTTGGCAACGGCAGTGGTTACAGGGAAGTGTGCTAGAGTCGCAACTGACTTATTGGAAACAGCAGTTAAGTAATTATCCACCTGTACTACAGTTGCCAACAGATTATCCTCGGCCATCAGTGCAAACCTTTCGCGGTGCTAGGCAATACTTTTCTCTCGGCGCTAACCTAACTCAAGCCCTCAAGGATCTGAGCAAACAGGAGAATCTCACTCTCTTTATTACTTTGCTAGCAGCCTTTAAAACCCTGCTGTACCGCTACACTTCGGTTGAAAAGATTGTAATTGGTTCACCCATCGCCAACCGCAACCGAGACAAAAATACAGAAGGCATCGTGGGATTTTTTGCCAACACGATCGCAATGCAAACAGATTTTTCTGGTAATCCCACTTTTCGGGAACTCTTAAGTCGAGTCCGCCAAATGGTATTAGAGGCGCAGACTTATCAAGATTTGCCCTTTGAACAACTCGTCAAGGAACTACAGCCACATCGAGATTTGAGCCATGCACCCATATTCCAAGTGCTGTTTCTTCTGCAAAATGAGTTGACATCAGCATTGTCAGCTTTAGAACCATTGGGCTTGAATACGAGTCTTTGGGAAACCGACACAAATACAGCCAAGTTTGATTTAACTCTCGCCGTCAGAGAGACAGACGGGAAATTAATCGGCGCTTGGGAGTACAACACTGACTTGTTTGCACCAAGTACGATCGCCAGAATGGCAAACCATTTTCAAACTTTATTAGCTGCGATCGTCCTCAATGCCGATCGTCGCTTGCATGATTTGCCACTGTTAACCATGCAAGAAAAACAGCAGTTTTTAGAGTGGAATCAGACTCAACTAAATTACTCTAAAAATTTGTGTATTCATCATCTGTTTGAACAGCAGGTACAAAAAACACCAAATGCTGTAGCAGTGGTATTTAAGGATGAGCAACTAACCTATCGAGAACTGAATAGCCGCGCTAACCAGTTAGCACATCATTTGCAAACATTAGGAGTTAGCCCAGAAGTACTTGTGGGTACTTGTGTTGAACGCTCCCTAGAGATGATCGTAGGATTGTTGGCTATTTTGAAAGCTGGTGGTGCTTATGTACCCCTAGACTCAGCTTATCCCCAAGAGCGCCTATTCTACATGTTGTCAGATTCACAGGTGAAGGTGCTATTAACTACAGAAAAATTAGCAGCAAAACTACCTGAGCATAAAGCATCTGTAGTCTACTTAGATACAGACTCAAAACTTATTAGCCAACAAAACCAATACAACCCAATTACAAACACCAAACCAACAAACCTCGCCTATGTTCTCTACACCTCCGGTTCTACAGGTAAACCAAAAGGGGTAACGGTAGAACACCGCAGCACGATTAACTTTTTACACTGGGCGCGAGAAGTATATACTTCTGAGCAACTTGCTGGTGTCCTTGCCTGTACTTCTATTAACTTTGACCTTTCGGTATTTGAATTATTTGTACCTTTGTGTTGGGGTGGGCGGGTTATTTTAGTTGAAAACGCTTTATATTTACCTACCTTACCTGCCGTTCTGAATGTTACCTTACTGAATACAGTGCCTTCGGTAATTGCGGAATTACTAAAAATTAATGGCATACCAGATGGAGTAAAGACAATTAACTTAGCTGGCGAACCTCTTCCTCATCAATTAGTGCAACAACTATACCAACATCACCCAAGCATACAAGTATTCAATCTTTACGGCCCCACAGAAGCAACCACCTATTCTACATTTACCTTGGTGCCATTCGGGTTAAACAAAGCACCAAATATCGGTCGTCCTATTGCCAACACGCAAGTTTATATTTTAGACTCCCATCTGCAACCAGTACCTATTGGGGTTATGGGTGAATTGTATATCGGCGGTGCTGGACTGGCACGAGATTATCTCCATCGTCCAGAGTTGACGGCAGATAAATTTATCCGTAATCCCTTTAGCGATATATTAGGAGATCGTCTTTACAAAACTGGCGATCGCGCCCGTTTTCTGCCTGATGGCAACATTGAGTTTCTGGGCCGTATCGATCATCAAATCAAAATTCGTGGCTATCGCATTGAACTCGGAGAAATTGAAGCCGTACTTGTTACTCATCCAAAAATCAAAGAAGCTGTGGTTTTAGCGAAAGAAGACCAACTCGGTGAAAAGCGTTTATTAGCTTACGTTGTAGCCGATAACAAAGCAAGTGAAATCTTGAATCAGGAGAAAGTTGTAACCATAAGTGAACTACGAAACTTTCTTAAAGAAAAGCTACCTGAATATATGATGCCATCAGCTTTCGTATTCTTACAGACAATGCCACTAACCCCCAACGGTAAAATCGACCATCGTGCTTTGCCTGTACCAGAAAGCCGTCAGTTAGAAAAAACATATGTCAGACCCCAAACTCAAGCAGAGCGACTTCTTACTAACATTTGGCAGCAAGTCTTGCAAATAGAAAAGGTGGGAGTTGAAGATAATTTCTTTCATCTAGGAGGACATTCATTACTCATTATCAAGGTACAAGCAAAAATAAATGAAATCTTCGCTCAAGAAATACCTATTGTAGAATTATTTAAATATTCAACCATCAAGTCTTTAGCTGAGTTTTTAACTCAAAACAATAACGAATTAACTTATTCTCAGCAAGCAAATGAAAAAGTTGAAAATCGCAACTCTCGTAAAGCTATGACAATCCAAAAAAGGCAAATCAGGCAACAACATCGAGCAAATAATCAGTAATATCTTTAAATTTATTGCTTTAAAATATTAATACGAAATTTTACTAATTATGAATGAACAGCCTTTACCTAATTTGGATAATGATTCAGAAATTGCCATTATTGGTATATCTTGTCGTTTACCGCAAGCAAAAAATATTGACGAATTCTGGCATAATCTCCGAGAAGGTGTAGAGTGTATTTCATTTTTTAACTCTCAAGAACTAGTTTCCTCTGGTGTAGATCCTGAGTTATTGAATAACACCAACTATGTCAGAGCTAATAGCGTGTTGTCAGACATAGATATGTTTGATGCTTTCTTTTTTGACATCAGCGCTAGAGAAGCTGAAACGATCGATCCGCAACATCGGCTATTTCTAGAACAAGCTTGGGAAGCGATTGAGAATGCAGGTTATGACCCTCAAACTTACAAAGGTTCGATTGGTGTCTACGCTGGTTCTGGCATTAATACTTATTTACTTAATAACCTTTATAAAAAGTTTGATACATCTAAACCAATAGATGATTACAAATATAGACTGCTGATTGGCAATGATAAAGATTTTTTATCTACTCGCGTCTCTTATCAACTAAATCTTAAGGGGCCGAGTATTAATGTTCAAACTGCTTGTTCTACTTCGTTAGTAGCCGTACACTTAGCTAGCCAAAGTTTGCTAAATGGTGAGTGTGATATCGCCTTGGCTGGTGGTGTTGCAGTTAGGGTGCCACAAAAGACAGGCTATCTGTATCAAGAGGGAATGATTTTTTCTCCTGATGGACATTGCCGAGCTTTTGATGCTAAAGCCGCAGGAACAATTGGTGGTAGTGGTGTTGGTCTTGTGGTTTTGAAAAGATTAGAAGATGCCATTGCAGATGGCGATTTTATTCATGCGATTATTAAAGGTTCTGCTATCAATAATGACGGTGCGCTGAAAGTTGGTTACACAGCGCCCAGTGTCGATGGTCAGTCAGCAGTTATCTTAGAGGCTCAAACCGTAGCCGGAATTGCTCCGGAAACAATCACCTATATGGAGGCACATGGAACCGGTACGCCTCTGGGAGACCCGATCGAAATCACTGCACTTACACAAGCTTTTTCTACTAATACCCAAAACAAGGGATTTTGCGCCATTGGTTCCGTTAAGACCAATCTGGGTCATTTAGATGTAGCTGCTGGTGTTGCAGGTCTGATTAAAACCGTTTTGGCACTCAAACATCAACAAATCCCCCCAAGCTTGCACTTTGAAAGCCCTAATCCCAAAATAGACTTTGCTAACAGCCCCTTTTACGTCAATACTGAACTCTTAGAGTGGGAAACTAAAAGTACACCCCGCCGTGCTGGCGTCAGTTCTTTTGGCATTGGGGGCACAAATGCTCATGTGGTGTTGGAAGAAGCCCCACCCCAACAACCATCAGGAAAATGCCGTCCCTACCAATTGTTAGTCATTTCAGCTAAAACTAGTTCAGCGCTAGAGGTGGCGATCGCTAATTTGTCTGCACACTTGCAGCAGCACCCCGAACTGAACCTAGCTGATGTTGCTTACACCTTAAGCAAAGGTCGTAAGGCTTTCGACTATAGACGGATGCTTGTTTGTCAGGATATTGCACAGACACAGCGTTTACTCAGTGAGGTGGAAGCTAGCGAATTTCATGAATCAGGCGATCGCTCAATAATCTTCATGTTTTCTGGGCAAGGTTCGCAGTACGTGAATATGGGGCGAGAACTTTATCAACTGGAGCCAACATTCCAGGAGCAGGTAGACAAATGTGCAGAGATTCTGCAACCTCACTTGGGATTAGACCTACGTCATATTCTTTACCCCAACAGCGAACAAACTGAACTTGCCACACAGCAACTACAACAAACTGCACTTGCTCAACCCGCACTATTTGTCATTGAATATTCCCTAGCACAGTTATGGTTAGAATGGGGAATCCGTCCTGTAGCGATGATTGGTCACAGTATCGGGGAATATGTTGCCGCGACCATTGCACGAGTATTTTCCCTAGAAGATGCTTTGGCTGTAGTCGCCACCAGAGGTAAATTGATGCAACAGATGCCAACTGGGAGTATGTTGGCAGTACCTTTAACAGAGCAGCAAGTACAACCACTGTTGGGTCAACAATTTTCTCTAGCTGCGGTCAACAATTTATCATCCTGCGTCATTTCCGGGCCGACATCGGCAATTGAAGCGCTACAACAGCAATTAGCGATACAAGGCATAGATACTCAGCCTCTTTTCACCTCTCATGCTTTCCATTCGGCGATGATGGAGCCAGTTGTGCAAAAATTTACACAGCGTTTGCAACAAGTAAATCTCCAGCCACCGCAAATTCCTTACATTTCCAACCTAACTGGTACGTGGATTACTGCTGATGAAGCCACCAATCCCGATTACTGGGCACAGCATCTGCGGCAAACTGTACGCTTTGCCGAAGGTTTGGAAAAGTTATTGCAAGAACCCGCTCAAATTTTGTTAGAGGTTGGCCCTGGTTGGACGTTAAGTAAATTAACTAAGCAGCATCCAAATAAAGATCCTGAACAGGTGGTATTAACTTCGTTACGCCATCCGCGAGCGCCTCAATCTGACTTAGAGTTATTGTTAAACACATTAGGTCATCTTTGGCTGAATGGGGCACAAGTAGATTGGGCAGGATTTTATGCCCATGAGCAACGCTATCGCCTTCCCTTACCCACATATCCCTTTGAGCGCCAGCGCTACTGGATTGAGCCAGAAAACCCCTCTTCCTTACCAATAGAGCAAAAAACTCCAGCCCTATTAGACAAAAAGCTGGATGTTGCCGATTGGTTTTATATTCCTTCGTGGAAAAGTTCAGTTATACCTAAAGCTTCTCACTTAGAAATTTCTCAGTCGGGATGCTGGTTAGTGTTTGCTGATGAGTGCGGCATAGGTAGCGAATTGCTGAAGCGACTCCCAGTAGCAAAAGAAGACGTAGTTATCGTCAGACTTGGGGAAAAATTCAGTTGCAACAGCAGACCAGGACAACACTTGTATACTATCAACCCTCAAAATCTGAATGACTACGAGGCTTTACTGAATGAACTTTGGATATTAAACAAAATTCCCCACAAAATTCTGCATTTGTGGAGTATCACCAAGAACGATCGCGCACCTTCAGAAATTGAGTTTTTTGAGAAAACACAAAATTTAGGCTTTTACAGCTTACTCTTTTTGGCACAGGCGTTAGGAAAACAGCATCTAGACGACTCAGTAGAAATATGTGTTTTGTCTAGTAATATGCAGCTAGTTACAGGCGAAGAATTACTTTGTCCAGAGAAAGCAACTGTACTGGGGCTTTGTCTAGTTATTTCCCAAGAATACCCGCATATTACCTGCCAAAGTATTGATATTACAATGCCGGTTTCACATGGGTGGCAAGAAGAAAAGCTGATAAATTCCATCTTATCGGAACTTGTAACAAAATCGGCTGACCCGATTGTTGCCTATCGCGGTCATCGTCGATGGTTACAAACCTTTGAGCCTGTGCGATTAGAAGCGCCTGTTCAAGATCGACCTGAGTTGCGAAAACAAGGGGTATACTTAATTACTGGCGGACTAGGTAATATTGGCTTAGTACTAGCAGAGTATTTAGCAAAAACTGTACAGGCGAGATTAATTTTGATTGGGCGATCGCCTTTTCCAGCAAGAGTTGCATGGCAGCAATGGTTAGATAGTCATGATACCCAAGATAAAATTAGCCAGCAAATATGCAAAATACTAGCTCTAGAGGCTCATGGTGCAAAGGTTATAGTTCAAAGTGCTGATGTTGCCAATTTAGAACAAATGCAGAGCGCGATCGCCAGTGCATGTGAGATTTTTGGCGAAATTAATGGTGTCATCCATGCAGCCGGTCTTGTAGAGAACAAGTACTTTAAGGATATACAGCAAATAGAGAAAGCTGAGTGCGAACAGCAATTTCACGCCAAAATACATGGTCTGTTCGTATTGCAAAAAATATTACAGGGTAAAGCACTTGATTTTGCCCTGCTGACTTCATCTTTATCATCTGTTCTTGGTGGACTTGGGTTTGCGGCTTATTCTGCTGCCAATATGTTCATGGATGCCTTTGCTCATAAGTGTATTCAAGCTAATTTGCTGCCTTGGTTCAGCCTGAATTGGGATGGCTGGAGAATCCCAGCAGAAAAAGAAAATGCCAGGTTTAGAGCAACATTAGCTGAGGGAGCCATCGCTCCTGACGAAGGTATTGAAGTATTCAAACGTATTTTATCTAATACATATCCTCAAGTAGTTGTTTCTACCACAGACCTGAAAGCCAGAATTAACCAATGGGTTAAACCAGAACCTTTCAAAAATACTGAATCTGCTAACAAAGTAGCAACCACCTCGCCACACTCTAGACCGAATTTAAAAAATGAATACATAGCACCAAAAAATGAAATTGAACAAGCGATCGCTGAAGTTTGGCAAGAGCTTCTGGGCATTAATGAAGTTGGACGCTATGACAATTTCTTTGAATTGGGTGGAGATTCTCTTTTGATAGTCCAAGTTCGTAGCAAACTCCAAAAAAGATTAAACATCAACTTTTCCATTAATGATGCGTTTGAGCATTCAACAATTAGTGCCTTAGGGCAATATCTTAGTAAAGACCAGATTAAAGAATCAGTATCTCAACCAATTAATGAACGTGCCCACAAGCTGCAAAAAGCTCTCGCCCAAGACGCACAAATGATTGAAAAAAGGAGAAAAGCGCGTGAATAATCCCAAAGGCATAGCTATTGTTGGCATGGCTGGTCGTTTTCCAGGAGCTAAAAATGTAGATGAATACTGGCAGAATTTGTGCGCTGGGCGGGAGTGTATTTCCTTCTTCAGTGATGAGGAATTACTCGCTTTAGGTGTAGACCAAGCTTTACTAAATAATCCTAGTTATGTAAAAGCTGGCGCACCAATTTCTGACATTGAAATGTTTGATGCTTCCTTTTTCGGTTTCTCACCCAAGGAAGCTGAGGTGACAGATCCACAACAACGTATTTTTTTGGAGTGTGCTTGGGAAGCCCTAGAAAATGCAGGGTATGATTCTGAAGCCTACAAAGGATGGATAGGTGTTTATGCAGGGGGAAGTCTCAGTTCATACTTGATAGAAAACTTATTATTAACCAATTTTTACACCCTGGAATCTTTAAGTAGGCAATTTCCTGCTAGTAATGACAAAGACTATATACCTACACGAGTTTCCTACAAGTTAAATCTTAAAGGGCCGAGTCTTAACGTTAATACAACTTGCTCTACCTCATTAGTAGCAGTTCACTTAGCCTGCCGAGGATTATTAAACTATGAGTGTGATATGGCACTAGCAGGTGGGGTTTCGATCCAAGTTCCTCATCAAGTAGGTTACTTATATCTAAAAGAAGGGATGGCTTCTCCCGACGGTCACTGCCGTGCCTTTGATGCTAACGCCCAAGGGACAATTATGGGCAATGGAGTAGGTATTGTTGTCCTCAAAAGATTAGAGGATGCTTTAGCAGAGGGAGACTGTATTTATGCTGTCATCAAAGGTTCAGCTATAAATAATGATGGTTCAGCAAAAGTAGGCTTTACGGCTCCTAGTACTAGTGGACAAGCAAAAGTCATTGCTGAAGCTCAGGCGATCGCTGATATTAACCCAGAAACAATTAGCTATATCGAAACCCACGGAACTGGTACTATCTTGGGCGATCCCATAGAAATTAGTGCCCTCAAAAAAGTATTTAATGCTAGTACTGAAAAAAAGGGTTTTTGTGCTATTGGTTCAGTTAAGACAAATGTTGGTCATTTAAATACAGCTTCGGGTGTAGCTGGTCTAATTAAGACAGTTCTGGCACTTAAACATCAAGTTATTCCACCTAATCTCCACTTTGAAACACCCAATCCCGAAATCGACTTCGAGGACAGCCCTTTCTACGTCAATACCAAACTTTCTGAATGGAAAACCAATGGTACACCCCGCCGGGCTGGTGTTAGTTCCTTTGGCTTTGGCGGTACTAATGCTCATGTCGTTCTGGAAGAGGCTCCACCACAAAAGCTGTCGGAAAAGTCTCGACCTTGGCAGTTGTTAGTCATTTCAGCCAAAACCGACTCAGCCCTAGAAATGGCAACTGAAAATTTGAAAAGCCACCTCCAGGAACATCCTCACCTAGATTTAGCTGATGTGGCTTATACTCTTCAACTAGGTCGCCGGGCTTTCGATCGTCATCGCTTCGTAGTCTGCCAAGACATAAAAGATGCTGTGTCAGCCTTGACAGCAAACTCACAACGAGTATTAACTCACCATCAAAAGCCCACCCTACACCCGATCGCCTTTATGTTTTCTGGGCAAGGTTCGCAGTACGTGAATATGGGGCGAGAACTTTATCAACTGGAGCCAACATTCCAGGAGCAGGTAGACAAATGTGCAGAGATTCTGCAACCTCACTTGGGATTAGACCTACGTCATATTCTTTACCCCAACAGCGAACAAACTGAACTTGCCACACAGCAACTACAACAAACTGCACTTGCTCAACCCGCACTATTTGTCATTGAATATTCCCTAGCGCAGTTATGGCTAGAATGGGGAATCCGTCCTGTAGCGATGATTGGTCACAGTATCGGGGAATATGTTGCCGCCACCATTGCAGGAGTATTTTCCCTAGAAGATGCTTTGGCTGTAGTCGCCACCAGAGGTAAATTGATGCAACAGATGCCAACTGGGAGTATGTTGGCAGTACCTTTAACAGAGCAGCAAGTACAACCACTACTTTACTCAGAACTATCAATTGCTGCCGTGAACGCACCATCATCCTGCGTTGTTTCCGGGCCGACATCGGCAATTGAAGCGCTACAACAGCAATTAGCGGCGCAAGGCATAGATACTCAGCCTCTTTTCACCTCTCACGCTTTCCATTCGGCGATGATGGAGCCAGTTGTGCAAAAATTTACACAGCGTTTGCAACAAGTAAATCTCCAGCCACCGCAAATTCCTTACATTTCCAACCTAACTGGTACGTGGATTACTGCTGATGAAGCCACCAATCCCGATTACTGGGCAAAGCATCTGCGCCAACCAGTGAGATTTTCTTTGGGAGTTTCAGAATTGTTGCAACAGTCTGACAGCATTTTAGTAGAAGTTGGCCCGGGGCGATCGCTAAGTACTTTGACCAAGCGGCATTTAGAGCCTAGTGCAAAACAGCTTGTGCTTTCTTCCTTGCATCATCCTAAAGAACAACACTCAGATATCTCTTTTTTATTAAATACATTGGGGCGACTTTGGATGGCTGGCGTAGAAATAGATTGGTCGGGTTTTTATGCTCATGAAAAGCGTAGCCGCCTCCCTTTACCTACTTATCCCTTTGAGCGTCAGCGCTACTGGATTGATAGCAAACCACGATCCTTGTCTGCATCTGCCCTTAACGATAAAAAACCAGATATTGCTGAAACTGATAAAACATCTTCTAGCCAACCCTACTCCAGATTAAACCTTGGTAATCCTTATGTTGCAGCAACTAACGAGTTAGAAACACAAATTGCCCAAATGTGGCAAGAAGTTCTTGGCATGGAAGAAGTTGGTATTCATGATAATTTCTTTGAATTAGGAGGAGATTCTTTAATTGCCACCCGACTATTTTCGCGTTTACAAACAACTTTTCCTGTAGAGTTATCAATGCGAAAAATATTATTTCAAGCTCCCACTATAGCTCAACAAGCAGAAATGTTAGATCGGCTTCTTTTCGAAAAAATTGCAGAATTATCTGAAGAAGAAGTCAATTCTATTTTAGTTAACTAATTTATCATAATTGAGATAAAAATTTGAATTCAGGCTTTTTTAAATCCAAAATTCAAAATTCAGGAGTCAGAATATGGATAAGCAATCCTCTAATTTATCATCTGCCAAACAAGCCCTTCTGCAAAAATGGAAAGAAGGACAATTTAAAACACAGGCTATTCCTAAACGAGCAAACTCAGACTCTGCTCCATTGTCTTTTTCCCAGCAACGATTATGGTTTATTGACCAACTTTATCACGGCAGTTCTTTCTACAATATAATAGCTGCTATTCGTTTAAGGGGTAAACTAAATATCACAGCTTTCCAACAAAGCCTCAACGAAATTCTCAGGCGACATGAAGCATGGCGCACGATTTTTGTCAAAAGAGATGAGGAGGTAGTACAGGTAATTGTAGATAAATTAACCTGGGATTTACCTATTATCAAACTTGAACAGTCATCTGGCAAAGATTGGGAAGCAGAAGTTCAACGGCTAGCAGCTGAAGAAACTCAAAAACCTTTTGATTTAACTAAATTACCACTTGTCAGAGCAACTTTAGTGCAAGTTAGCGAGCAAGAGCATATTTTTCTGTTCAATATGCACCACACTGTTTCAGATGGATGGTCTATTGGTGTATTTGTACAGGAATTAGCAACGCTGTATGCTGCATTTACCAAAGGTTTACCCTCACCGTTACCGGAACTTCCGATTCAGTATGGAGACTTTGCAATTTGGCAGCGCGATCGCTTGCAAGGCGAACTGTTGAGAACGCAACTAAATTACTGGAAGCAACAACTAGGAGGAGAGCTACCTATACTTCGGTTGCCAACAGATCGTCCACGACCTAATGTCACTACTTTTGTAGGCAAAAAACACTACTTTAAATTTCCTAAAAAATTAACAGAAGCACTCAACAAATTTACTAAACAAGAAGAAGCTTCTTTGTTTATGATTCTACTGGCAGCTTTTAACATATTGCTTTACCGCTATACAGAACAAGAAGATATCCTCGTCGGTACGCCAATTGCTAACCGTAATCGTCCTGAATTAGAAGGTATAATTGGCTTTTTTGTCAATACATTAGTTATGCGTACAGACTTAAGTAACAACCCTAATTTTCGTGAACTTTTAAGTCGGGTACGCGATGTTACTCTTGGCGCTTATGGCCATCAAGATTTACCTTTTGAGAAACTGGTAGAGGAATTACGACCAAAGCGAGATTTAAGGATAAATCCCCTGTTTCAGGTGATGTTTGTTCTGCAAAATACCCCAATGCCAGCACACGAGGTTTCTGGTTTAACCTTGAGTCCTTTGGATGTCGATAGTGGGACAGCAATGCTTGATATACTGTTGTCTATAGGTGAATACGATCGGGAAATAATCGGCTTTTTAGAATACAATACAGATTTGTTTGACTCGACAACTATTGCCCGATTAGTTAATAATTTTCAAACTTTATTGGCAAGCATTGTTACCAATCCCCAACAGTGTATTTCTGAACTACCCTTATTAAGTAACGATGAGCAACAAATACTAACAGAGTGGAATAATACTACAAAAAATTATCCCCAAGCGACTCTCCATGAATTATTTGAACAGCAAGTTAAACGCTCACCTCATGCTTTAGCATTAATCGATCGCTCGGAACAGATAACCTTTGAACAGCTAAACCAAAGAGCCAACCAACTTGCACATTACTTACAAAACTTAGGAGTCACTACAGAAACCCGCGTTGCCATTTCTCTAGAACGTTCTATTGAATTCGTCATTGGGATTTTAGCGATTTTCAAAGCTGGAGGGGTTTACGTTCCTCTCGATCCAAATTATCCTAGTAACCGTCTAGCTTTCATGCTGGCTGATTGCCAAGCACATCTATTAATAACTCAACAAAAAATATTAGAAAAGCTGAATAAATCGGCTGCACTACCTGCTAGAGTTGTTTGTCTAGATGTTTATCAAGATATTCTGGCACAAGAATCTTTTGAGAATCTTGTTAGCAATACAATACCAGATAATCTAGCGTACATACTTTATACTTCAGGTTCTACAGGAACTCCCAAAGGTGTGCTTGGCAATCATAAAGGTACAGTCAATGGTTTGAACTGGCTATGGGAAACTTACCCACCCGCAGCTGATGAAATGGGTTGTCATAAGACTGCCATTAGCTTCGGAGATTCTCTCTGGGAGATTTTCGGCCCTTTATTGCAAGGGTTGCCAGCAGTAATTATTCCTGATGCGATTGTCAAAGATACTCGCCTTTTTCTAGAAACCCTTGCTCAATATAAAGTGACGCGCATCATACTTGTGCCATCATTACTGCGGCTACTTTTAGAAAGTTACAGCGAGCAAACTAAAAATCTATCGCACCTCAAAATTTGGACTACAAGTGGAGAAGCACTGCCTCTGGATTTAACGCAAACTTTTTATAAATTGATGCCGTCGGCGAAACTACTCAACTTTTATGGCTTATCTGAAGTTTCTGCCAATGTTATATGCTATGACACAAGTTTGTTACCAGAGAAAGCAACTAGCGTTTTCATTGGTCGTCCCATAAATAATACACAGGTTTATGTGTTAGACCGTCATTTGCAACCTACTCCGGTAGGAGTTTTTGGCGAACTACATATTAGTGGAGTTCCTTTATCAAGAGGCTATTGGCAGCGTCCGGATCTCAACCAAGAAAAGTTTATCGATAACCCTTTTATACCAGGAAGTAAGCTTTATAAAACTGGTGATTTAGTACGTTATCTAAATAATGGTGAACTTGAGTATTTAGGACGCAGGGACAATCAAGTAAAAATTAGAGGCTTCCGGATTGAACTAGGGGAAATTGAAGCAGCGATCGCTCAACATCCTGCTGTCCAACAAGCGGCTGTCATTGTCCGCAACCATGCTCAAGGTGGTGACTATCTTGTGGCATATGTGGTCACTAGTGAACAAAACTTAATCCCGTCACTGCAAAGCTACCTGAAAGAGAACTTGCCAGATTACACGATCCCGTCAGCCTTTGCGATTTTAGATGCACTCCCACTAACACCGAGTGGGAAAGTAGATAGGCGATCGCTTTTATCCCTAGATGATGTTCAACCCAATTCTACGGCATCCTTTGTTGCTCCCCGCGATCATTGGGAACTATCTCTGGCGCAGATTTGGGAAAATCTCCTTCAGACAAATCCGATCGGTGTCACAGCCAACTTTTTTGACTTGGGTGGTCACTCGCTATTAGCAGCACGTTTAATGGCTCAAATTAACGAGCGTTTTGGGCAACAACTTTCTTTATCTGCCCTTTTCCAAGGTGCGACAATTGAGCAGTTGGCTAAGACTATCCGACAACAATTTAGCTCGGGTTCAGGTTCTCCTCTAGTCGCAATTCGGTCTTCAGGTACCAGAAATCCTTTCTTTTGCGTACATCCAGCTGGAGGCAGCATCATCGCCTATCCAAACTTAGCCAGTAAACTGGATGCAGAACAGCCATTTTACGCTCTGGAACAAAACCCTATCCAGCAGCAGCCGGAAGTTATTTCTATAGAGCAGACAGCTACTGCTTATTTAGAGGAAATTCGTGCTGTACAGCCAGAAGGGCCTTATCTTTTGGGGGGTTGGTGTTACGGTGGGATCGTTGCCTTCGAGATGGCGCAACAACTACAAAGGCAAGGTCAGACAGTTAGTTTACTTGCCGTGTTTGATGCCATAATACCGGACAGTCCAATCCAACCAGCTGATGATGATGATGCCAAATATATAGTTCGTGCAGCCGAGTCAATAAAATACTTATTTGGCATAGATGTGGCAATCTCCTATGAAGAAGCCCTACCACTGTCACCAGATGAACAATTCAAGCTATTGTTAAAACAACTTAACATCGTCAGTGACGCAGAAATACAGCAACACCTTTGTAGTTACAGGCTTTTCAAGGGTCATGCTCAAGCTATACGAGATTATGTCCCGCAAGTATATACCAGTAAAATTACTTTGTTTAAAGCTAAAGAGACAATTCCACACCATTTTCAAAGTCCGGAGTTGTATAGTGATGACCCGTTGTTAGGTTGGGGCAAATGTTCTGTCCAACCAATTGACGTGATTGAGGTTCCTGGCAACCATTTTTCGATGTTTACTGACACTCATATTCAACAGTTGAGTAAAGAATTGAGAAAAGCTATCAATAAAATCGCTTAAGCTGTATGATATTTACTTAAGGTTGACTAAATTTGAATTTTGGCTGTCATAAGACATTGGGTGCCAGACATCTACTTTCCTGTCTTGAAAATAGGCGCAGGAGATTATCATGCTGGGTTATAACAATGTCATTCCCCTATGCCATTTTCAAAAAACAGAATGTATTAAAGATAATTCTATGCAATAGTCATCCCAGCCCGCACCATACATCGCACTCCAATGACTAACACTCAAAGCCTGAATAAACTTGGATTACTCGCGAGTTTGTACATATCACAGTACATTCCGATTATGTTTCTTTTGGAAGCTTTGCCAGTGTTCCTGCGTCAGCAAGGAGTGAGTCTTGATGCTATCGGTTTACTTTCACTGCTGGCTCTACCGTTGATTCTGAAATTTCTGTGGTCTCCTCTGATTGATAGTTATGGCTTTACTCGCTGGGGACATTACCGATTTTGGATTATCTGCTTTCAACTCTTAGTTGCTGCTCTGACGGTTGTTTGTGCCTTTTTTGATATTCAGGCAAACTTTACTGCTTTGTTAGTTTGTGTATTACTAATATGTCTGTTTGCTTCAAGTCAAGATATTGCTACAGATGCTTTGGCAGTGGGGTTATTGGAACCAGAAGAGCGAGGTTTAGGGAATGGAATACAAATTTCAGGCCACTCTCTTGGTGCAATCATTGGCAGTGGTGGAATGCTCATCTTACTCAATTACTGGGGATGGAGAACGACTCTGCTGATTTTAGCGGCAATGGTGGTGTTAGCTCTGATTCCCGTACTGCGACATCAAGAGAAACAAATACGAGATGTGAAAGAATCACAGACCTCAGGAATTATCAAAAGTTATTTCAGGACTTTTATCAACCCCTACCGTCATCCGAGAACATGGAGTTGGTTGCTGATTCTGTCGCTATATTTGGCGGGTGGCAATATGGCAAACACGATGTTTCGTCCATTGTTGGTAGACATTGGGCTGTCTTTAGCAGACATCGGTTGGTTAATGGGAGTTGTGAGCCACAGTGCGGGATTCATTGGTGCGATCGCAGCTGGTTTTTTGATTGCACCTTTAGGACGGAAGCGATCGCTGATTTTATTTGGCTTGCTTAATGCGATTGCCATGACAAGTTACTTTTTACCAGCCTTTGGTATCACTAATTTGCCAATACTTTACCTAGTAGCTATAAGTGTGCAAATAACTCTTAATGCAGGAGCTACTGCTTTGTTTACCATCATGATGGATAAGAGTCAATTAGCAACTGCTGGCACAGATTTTACTGTTCAAACCTCATTCATTTACTTTGGTTCTATCGGTGCTTCAGGTATCAGTGGTTTGCTAGCCCAGATAGTTGGCTACAAGGGAGTATTTGCGATCGGTATCAGTATTACTCTCCTTGGTATCATACTAATTAACAAAGTCTTTGCCAGTACTGAAACTCAACAGCGATCGCCACTTGTATTTAAATAAAACTTATATTTAGTTTTCGCTATCGCTGTGTCGTTGAGTAGTTGTATTTACGAGGAAACTAAATGTTTCTAAACTTTGAAAGCATTAATAACTTTTTTCATTCTCAAACTGTTTTTTTTACAAAATGCATAAATAAAACTTTTGGTCGCATTATAGTTCACATTTGAAACACACGGTCATAATTTGATTCATAGCATAAGAGGATGTTTGAAAAGTCCTCTTCTTGGTAGCAAAAGGTTTTAGACCCCCCTAAAATCACAGCCAACCACTTTTCAAACAACCTCTAAGATGATGGATTGACTGAAAACCTTGAAATTACGTTAAACTTTGGTCACGCTCGCTATAGTTGAAAATTTGGTTATGCAGGGGGTAAAATCACACAAAGTCTTATAAGTTATTAAGATTGGATGGAGTTATTAATTTTTCTCAAATTTTCAAAGTTTCAAATAAAATCTGATCTAAAAATAGTTTTTTACTAAGACACATATGATATAATTTATTTCAGTGAAAACAACAACTAAGATAAAAAAGCTTCCTTTCTTAGTTCCAATATAATTCACTTGTCCCGACTTCAAGGGTAACTAATAAAGTCAACTACCCTAAAGCAATGTATTCATTGAGAAAATTTATAGTATATCAGTTAAATATAAGTAGAAAATAACTGGATTACTAAAAATAACTAAACCTCAGCTTAGAGAATATAGGCTAAATAATAATTTTTTGACGAAAGCATTATTTTCCAGTATTTAGTAAAAAAGTAAAAATTATTTTTACTTCAACCTCAATCAAATAAATATTAAATAAGAATAATTAGTATGATTTGAATGATTGATTCCTCTTTAAAAGTTTTACATATTGCTGAAAATACATAAAATATTGACAATATTTTATCTAAAAATAATCACCAATTCATAATAGTAATGAAACCACTTCAAGGGCCAAAAACTCCTCCTGTATTACAGATTATTCGATTGATGTCTGACCCTCTTGGGTATCTAGAAACCATAAGTAAACGTTATGGTGACATCTTCACCTTATCATTTATTTTTGATGCACCCACAGTCTTCGTTAGCCATCCAGAGGCAATTAAAGAAATTTACACCAATAAAAATATTGTAGCCGCAGGAGAGTTAAACAGAAATGCTGCTCATGTCTCAGGAGAAAAAGGAATACTCCAGATCGATGGCTTAAAACACAAACATCGGCGTCAGATTATGTTGCCAGCTTTTCATAGTACGCAAGTCCAAGCTTATGGACAACGTATTTATGACCTGACAGATGAAATCATAAGTAAACAGATAATTGGCAAACCCTTCTCAGCTTACGATACGATGAAAGTCTTTACCTTGAAGGTAATTTTGGAAGCTGTGTTGGGCTTGTCTGAAGGAGAACGATACGAACAACTAGAGAAAGAACTACATTCTTTGCTAAATTCTGAGCAATATCCCTTCTTGGAACTGTCTGCATCCATACCGTTTCTGCAACGTGATTTTGGTTCATGGAGTCCTTGGGGCTATTTTCTTGGCATCAAGCAGCGATTACAGAAACTGCTTTATGCCGAAATTGACAACTGCCGCCAACAAGAAGATTTTTCTAGCAACAATCTCCTTTCATTACTGGTTTCGGCTCGAGATGAAGCAAATGAGCCTTTAAGTAATGAAGAGATACACGATCTTATGCTTGCACCTCTATTTGCTGGAAGTGATGCAGCTGCAACAGGCATTTGCTGGGCTTTGTACTGGACTCATCATCTCCCCGCAGTCCGGGAAAAATTGCTCCAAGAACTCGACTCTCTTGGAGAGTCACCAGATATTATGAGTATCGTCCGCTTACCTTACCTCAGTGCTGTCTGCAATGAAGCCCTCAGACTCTACCCGACTCAGGTATTTGCTTTTCCACGACGAGTAGAATCAACAGTTGAGTTAATGGGCTATGAATTGAGTCCTGGTACAGTAGTAATTCCCAATATTTATCTGACTCATCAACGTGAGGATTTATACCCAGATCCCAAGCAATTTAGACCAGAGCGATTTATAGAAAAACAATTCTCTGCCTACGAATTTTTACCGTTTGGTGGTGGTGAGCGTTACTGCATAGGTGCTAGTTTAGTTATGTTAGAAATGAAACTAGTATTGGCAAAGATTCTTTCACGGTATCAACTAAAATTAGCCAATCAGCAACCAGAGCGACCCAAGCGCGATGGTCTTAACTTCCCTCCTGCCAGTGGCTTGAAAATGGTTTTGCTAGGACAGCGCTCAGAAAGCATCAGCAAATCATTACCAACATTTGCTACTAATCGCTAACTGCTGTTAGATAAAGCAGTGTATAGCTGGCATCATTTTTCAACCAGAGAGGACTGAATTATACTCAAATTTATTAAGAGTAAAAGTTTTTGAGTCAAGGTTTTCTCGTGATAACCAAAACTAATTTTGTTGCATAGAGCTAATATTACTGAATTGATTAAGACTAATACAACTGGGCATATAGTTGTTATTTCTAAAATTGATAATTTCGTTAATTATTAGCTTGAGAATACAATTTTTTCTGTGAGTCTTAGACTGCGATCAACAGTAAGCTAAAAGTAAAAAACTTTATGGTCAATATCATCGACAACCAAGAACATTCATATTGCTTAATCCAAATTGGTGAAGAAGTTACTGTACAAGATACTCAAAATTATCTTGCTCGATTTACACATCTCGTCGATCATCAGGAGCGCATAGGCTTTGCTTTTCAATACCTGGGTGCTAAACCTCGAAAAACAAAAGCTGGCGAAAAAATGGAAAGTGATTGGCTACGTATGCACAAGAAAGAACTTGAAAAATATTGCTTGGGTATAGCTATGATTACTTCTCCTAGTTTGGAGTCATTCTTAAAACGAATAATCTTGAAAGGAGCTGGTAAGCGTGTATTTGGATGTGATTGCGAACTTTTCTATAATTTGGATAAAGCAGAAGAGTGGTTTATGATTCGTAGGCAAAGTAGCTCCGAAGTATTCTAGAAGTGATATTTTCAGGTTTTTATTTTATGATAATTCATCCAATTTTCTCACCTGAAAATATCTTTAGAAAAAATATTGACATCCTTGGCTTTAGGATTTTTCTATGATTGACTTGCAAAAGTTGGGCTAATTTATTTTTTGCATATCTATGTGAATTTATAAAACTTTCGGTTTGATTTTGTCCAACCCTGATTTTAATACCTCTAATTTTACTTCTAGATAATTTATTTTTCTATTACCACTTAGCTTTATCTTTAGTTTGATTTTGAACACCAAAGTATTAACTTTCTCTCTGTAAGTTTGAATATCCAAGAGTTGGCCGGCGTCAAATGCCATCGCACCAGCTTAGTTTACTAAAAATTACCAATTCAGAATACCGATGACACTACCTCAAGGGCCAAAAACTCCAGCTTTATTAATCAATGCTAAATTCGCCTCCGATCCTTTAGGCTATATGAATAGTCTTGCCAAGGATTATGGTGATATCTTTACCATAAATTTTGGTCAAACACCAACAGTTTTAGTCAGCAACCCAAACGGAATTAAGCAGATTTTTACCAAAACGAAGGAGATTACATCTCCAGGCAAGTTACAAAAAATTGTAGCTCCTTTGATAGGGAACAATGGATTACTTCTACTTGATGGACTACGCCACCAACATCGACGGAAACTGATGATGCCTGCTTTTCATGGTGCGCGTATCCATTCCTACGGACAGCAAATCTGTGAACTGACAAAAACAGTTATCAAAGAACAAGCTATTGGTCAACCTTTTTTACTATTCCCTACTATCCAAACTATTACCCTACAGGTATTGATAAAAGTTTGGTCTGGTTTGCATAAAGGAGAACGTTACCAACAACTTACACAAGCAATTCCGGCTTTGCTAAATTTCGCCAGAACTCCTTTATGGGAAATCTTTGCATCTTTACCCCCATTACAACGAGATTTAGGTCGGTGGAGTCCGTGGGGATACTTTCTTAGTCTCCAACGACAATTGGATGATTTGTTGTATGCAGAGATTAACGAACGCCGCCAAAAATCAGACCAGCCTCCCACTAACCTGCTTTCTGAACTTATATTGGCTCGTGATGAAACAGGTGAACAGCTAACAAATCAAGATATGCGGGATCTCTTTCTCACATTACTACTCGGTGGTCGGGATGCAGCAGCCACGGCAATTTCTTGGTTATTATACTGGACTCATCATCTGCCTACAGTCCGTGAGAAATTGCTCCAAGAACTAGATAGCCTTGGTGAATCTCCAGATCCTATGAGCATTGTTCAATTGCCTTACTTAAATGCTGTCTGCAATGAAGCACTACGACTTTATCCAACTCAGGTAATTACATTACCAAGGTTAGTGGAATCTCCAATTGAAGTAATGGGTTATGAGTTAAATCCAGGTACATTGTTAAGAGTTTGTATTTATTCAACACATCAGCGTGAAGACTTGTATTCACAACCTCAAGAATTTAAGCCAGAACGCTTCTTAGAAAAACAATTCTCTGCTTATGAATTTTTACCTTTTGGTGGGGGTACTCGTCGCTGTCCTGGCGAAGCTTTAGCTATGTTTGAAATGAAGCTGGTATTGGCAACAATATTGTTGCATTATCAGCTATCTTTAGCTTCACAAGAGCCAGTAAAACCAGAACGTCGCGGTGCAAATTTTCCTCCTGCTTCGTTAAAGATGATAATACTTAGTCAGCGTCAAAAACAAGAGCGATCGCCAGAGTTACTCACCAAATTAATTTAGTATGTTAGCATCCATCTATCTAATTGATATATCTAAATTGAATCAGATTTTTATAGTATTTATAATCCGATATATTTTTAGTAATTTGCTAGGTTCGCATGAATTTATTTAACTTAATTACCTTTCGGCTTTTGAAGTAATTGCTCAGCAATTTTAATTCCCTCTTCGCGCTCAACGAACTAATTATGAATGCACATCTTTCTGCTCGTGAATTGCGCTTGTATAACGAAAACAATATCGACTCTTTACCTCAACTTCAGAATTTATCTCCAAGTGATATTCTAGCAATCAAATTAGTATCTCAAGTACTTCCATTCCGAACCAATAATTATATAATTGAAGAACTAATTGATTGGCATAATGTCCCTGACGATCCTATTTTTAGATTAACATTTCCACACCAGGATATGCTAGCATTTGAAGATTTCAACTATTTAGTCAAATTACTAGAAAAAGGTGCTACGAAAAAAAACATCAATGAAGCTGCTAACAAAATTCGCTCCCACCTAAATCCTCACCCTGGTGGACAAAAAGAGTACAATGTACCTTCTCTTAACTCTGAGCCAGTACCTGGTATTCAACATAAGTATCCAGAAACTGTTTTAATTTTTCCCACTGCTGGACAAACTTGTCATGCTTACTGCACATTTTGCTTTCGTTGGCCTCAGTTTGTTGGGACAGAAAACTGGAAATTTGCTACTCGTGAATCAGGGCAATTTCAAGAATATATCAAGCAGCATCAACAGATAACAGATATTCTTCTTACTGGTGGCGACCCTATGACAATGAAAGCTTGGCAACTGGCTCTTTATATTGAGCCATTATTAGGCCTAGGATTCGAGCATATTCAAACTATTCGTATTGGTACAAAATCGTTAGCCTACTGGCCTTATCGATTTGTAACAGACCCTGATGCTGATGAAATTTTGCGTCTATTTGAAAAGGTCGTTCAGATGGGCAAGCATTTGGCTATTATGGGTCACTACAGCCATTGGAAAGAACTCGAAACTCCAATTGCCCAAGAGGCTATTCGACGTATTCGGTCTACGGGGGCACAAATTCGTACTCAGAGTCCTTTAGTTCGCCACATTAATGATAGAGAAGACGTTTGGATAAAAATGTGGCAAACACAAGTTCGTTTAGGCTGTATTCCTTACTATATGTTTGTAGAGCGGCAAACTGGGGCAAAAGATTATTTTGAAATACCACTATTTCATGCCTGGGAAATTTTTCAGAAAGCAATTCAAAAAGTATCTGGCTTAAGCCGAACTGTTCGAGGTCCTGTGATGTCTGCATTGCCTGGTAAAATAATTATTGATGGTATAGCTGAAATTAATAATGAAAAACTTTTTGTGCTTTCGTTTATGCAAGCTCGCAATTCTAATTGGTGTAAGCGCCCATTTTTCGCTAAATATGATCCATCAGCAACTTGGCTAACATCATTGACACCAGCTTTTCAAGAAGACAAGTTTTTCTATGAAAGCCAACTTAAAGAAATGCTTACTACTCAATTAATTAAAATTTAAAAATATAAGCCTTTTTGAAGAATTCATCTTTAAGTTAGGGTATTTAATCATTTGTAAAATAGGTTACAAATTTTATTCATAAAATTAGAAATCTCTAGCCAAATTTTGAGGAAATGATTTTACTATCATCCTCTGGTTCTGAATATTTAGCGTCCTATTATTTGGAGAAGGTTATATGAGTGTTTGTATCAATGGAGAATTCTTCAATGCTAATGATGCGAAAATTTCTGTATTCGATCACGGTCTTTTATACGGTGATGGAGTATTTGATACTATTGCTGCTGTTAATGGACAAATCTGGTGGCTTGATGAACACTTAAATCGGCTGCTTGAAGGTTGTAATTCTATCTTTTTAGAACATCCTTGGTCGAAAAGTGAGCTAACAGAGCTTACTCATGAAACGTTTCGTCTAACAGGAGGAGATAGAGGGCGAATTCGTATTACAATTACACGTGGAATTGGTGAGATACCCAGTTACTGTCTTGATAGCTGCCAGCCAAATTTGATTATTTTTGTAACACCTCTTGATTTTCCTCAGGAAAGCACATACTCAAAGGGAATTTCTTTAAAATCTATTAACCATCATCGTGTCTTACCTCAAGTCAAAAATCTTAGTTTTTTACCATCAATTATCGGGTATGAAAATTCCCAAAGAGATGGTTTTGATGATGCAGTGTTTGTGGATGATTTTGGCTATGTTCGGGAGGGAACATCTTGGAATATTTTCCTGGCTACAGAGCAAAGACTGATAACACCAAAAGACTCTATTCTAGTTGGTGTAACCCGGAACAAGGTGATTGAACTTGCAGAAAACTTAGGATTTAGTATAGAGATAAAATCAGTTAAACTTGAGGATTTATACTCAGCTAATGAGATTTTTGTAACGGGCACAACCAAACGAATTATTGGAGTAAATCGTATTGATAATTTTGTTATTAGTAACGGCATTATAGGAGAATATACGCGTACTCTCCTGGGAAAATTTCAGACAATTTTTTATTAAAACAGGTGATTATCTCATCTCAAGTAAAACAATTATTGATAGAGTACGAACGCTCTAAAAATAAACCTCATCGCCACCGTCACTAATTTTGTCAGATCGGCTTGAGTTTCACAGGCTTTGGCTTCGTTCTACTTTGAGAATGACAATATCATTTTTAGCGATCGCTCTCTTCACCAGTTACATATAGTTATTTTGTACTACTCAAAACACATCTCTACTTAGCACTTTTCTCCATTTTAGATGCGTTTGACCTAGCCTAGTTATTGGTTCTCTGTGGGTACTGATTGCCAAGCAAGACGATGTTTCCAGTGCGATGTAAAATTAAGTTGAACTGCTTGCTTAAAGTCCTCCAAAGCTGCTGAAAAAGCTTTCTCTTTTAGCTTTACTGCACCTTCGTTGTTCAACTGTTTAGGGTATTGTGGATTCCATACATATTTTTGACAAGTTTGGTGGGCAATTTCTACATCACTGCCATTTTCAGGATTTTGAAAGATGGGGTGATAATGTAACCTGTTGCAGCAAACTTGCAACCATTCTTGCCAACCACATTGCCACAAGCGGACTGTTCCATCAATACTACCACTAGCAATCCACTGACCATCAGGGCTAAAAGCTGCGGAATTTACCCAATACTCATGTCCGCGCCAAGGTTGACCAATGGGGTTGCCATTAATATCCCACAAACGCACTGTATAATCATTGCTGGCACTGACAATCCACTGACCATCAGGGCTAAAGGCGACAGAATTAACTTCTTTTTCATGTCCGCGCCAAGGTTGACCAATGGGGTTGCCATTAATATCCCACAAACGCACTGTATAATCATTGCTGGCACTGACAATCCACTGACCATCAGGGCTAAAGGCGACAGAATTAACTTCTTTTTCATGTCCGCGCCAAGGTTGACCAATGGGGTTGCCATTAATATCCCATAAGCGCACTGTATAATCATTGCTGGCACTGACAATCCACTGACCATCAGGGCTAAAGGCGACAGAATTAACTTCTTTTTCATGTCCGCGCCAAGGTTGACCAATGGGGTTGCCATTAATATCCCATAAGCGCACTGTATAATCATTGCTGGCACTGACAATCCACTGACCATCAGGGCTAAAGGCGACAGAATTAACTTCTTTTTCATGTCCGCGCCAAGGTTGACCAATGGGGTTGCCATTAATATCCCATAAGCGCACTGTATAATCATTGCTGGCACTGACAATCCACTGACCATCAGGGCTAAAGGCGACAGAATTAACTTCTTTTTCATGTCCGCGCCAAGGTTGACCAATGGGGTTGCCATTAATATCCCATAAGCGCACTGTATAATCATTGCTGGCACTGACAATCCACTGACCATCAGGGCTAAAGGCGACAGAATTGACCCAATTCTCATATTTGCGCTGCGATCGCCCGATGACCCGATCTTGTAGTATTTGATATAGCTCCCACAAACGCACAGTTTGATCGCCACCACTGACAATCAGCTTGCCATCGGGGCTAAAGGCGACAGAATTAACCTGTCCTTCATGTCCCCGCCAAGGTTGAGTGATGGGGTTGCCATTGATATTCCACAAGCGTATTGTCCGATCGCAGCTACCACTAATAATAAAATTGCCATCAAGGCTAAACGCTACAGAATTTACATGTCCTTCATGCCCGTGCCAAGGTTGACCGATGGGATTACCTTGTATGTCCCACAACCGCACTGTAGAATCACTGCTACCACTGACAATAAACTTGCCATCGGGGCTAAAGGCGGCACAAATAATTTTGGCCTCATGTTTGTGCCAGGGTTGAGTGATGGTGTTACCTTGTAAATCCCACAAACACACCGTTCCGTCAAAACCAACACTGACAATAGAATCCCCATTTGGGCTAAAGGTGACGGAAATAACTCCTTCTTTGTGTCCAGACCAAGGTTGAGTAATGGCGTTACCTTGTAAATTCCACAAACACACCGTTCCGTCAAAACCAACACTGACAATAGAATCGCTATTTGAGCTAAAGGCGACGGAAATAACTCCTTCCTCATGTCCCTGCCACGGTTGAGTAATTAGATTACCTTGTAGATCCCATAAACACAAAATTCCGTCAATACTGCCACTAACAATAAACTTGCCATCAGGGCTAAAGGCTAGACAATTAACCTCTTGCTCATGCCCACACAAAAATTGAGCAGTAGGATTGTCAATGATATTCCACAAGCACACCGTAGAATCGCTACTGCCACTAGCAATAAACTTGCTATCAGGACTAAAGGCTACACAATTAACCTCTTGCTCGTGTCCGCGCAAGCTATTTGCCTCTGTCGGTGTGTTCATTGCTTCCTTTAAGCTTCCCAAAACAGGAGCTAGAAGCTGGTTTGGGTATTTTTCTAGATTCTCACCCATTGTTTGAATTGCCAGTACCAAACCCTCTAGTGGTTGGACAGGAAGTAAATTTAACACCCTGGCGGATTGCTCGCGCAGTTTTAATTCAGTCAGTGCAAGGTTTAACTTTTGAATCTCTTGTTCCTGGCGATCGTGCGATCCAATACTAGCATTGATAAATTGATTAGCTTGTTCGTCTAAATAACCAAACGTTTGCTCTTTTAGTTCTTGATAAGTCTTTGTTTTCAAAACCAAATTTGCAATATTTTCCCTTTGCCATAGTCTATCTAAGGTGTATGCCAGAAGTGGTAAATAATCATTTTTTTGGTGAAAATCATGAATAATTTGCTCAACTAGTCCTTGTTCAAAGGTAACGCCATTTCTAGCAGCAGGTTCAGCGATCGCTAACTTTAATTCTCCATGACTCATTCTAGTGAGTATACGACTATAGCGATCGTGAATCTTCGCAAGTTGGGGATACTCACTAAATCTATCCAAAAAACCAGATTGCATTGTTAAAACAATTTTGACAGAGCTATCCTGCTGCTGGAGCAGTTGAAATAAACTAGCAACAAATTTATCGCGTTCCGGCTTTTGAGTTTTCGTAAACAGTTCTTCAAATTGGTCAATAAAAATCAAAACGCACTGATATTCTTGTTTGAGGAATGTAAGAATTTTAATTAGAGTATTTTCTCTGATTTCTCTAGCAATATCCGCTATTTTTGATTTTTTCCCATAAGTAGAAGCCAGGCACTGATAAAGAGATTTAAAAGGATTTTCATCTGGGTGAAAACTTATATTAATTAACGAATTATTATAAGATCCTAAATAAGGAATTAAACCTGCCCGAATCAATGATGATTTGCCACTATCTGATGCTCCTAAAAGCAAGAGTACATTCTCTTTTTTTAAGCGATCGCCCAGATTAGCAATCCACTTCTCCCGACCAAAAAATTTGTCTTTATCTTTAATTTGAAAAGTTTTTAGTCCTAAGTAGGGAGAGTCTGTTTTAAGTGGACGACAATGAATGTCCTCAAAATTACTGTCAGAAAAAAAGTCGTATTCAGAAATACATTGGACATTACACCCAATATTTATATCGCCTTCAGAACTGTTAACCATCTTATCTCCTTACTTTTGGACATCTCTGGCTAAATCTTTACCTCAGTTATAGTTCCTCGGCTAATCTTTGTAAGTAACTCAACAAAATTAATTACCGAAAAAAGGCAGAAGGCAGGTGGTCACTGAATCTCGACTCACTTCGACGCCGCTCAGTGCAAGTCGCTCGATTTTTGCGTAGTCGTTGGCGCAGCCTCTCCGACAGAAGAAGTGAGGCAGAAAGCTTGTTAGAGATCCAACGCCTTTTTCAGGAGCAGCAGGTAGATCGAGTAGTAGTAGATATAGCTCCTAGCGGTCATACTCTCAACTTGTTTGGATTGATGGACTTTTTAGACACTTTCCTCCACTCTCTTGAATTGTTTCAAGAAAAGCATCGGGATGCCAATCAAGTAATTCCAGCTTTTGGTGTTGCGTCCACCGGTGTGTTGCACAGCTAACTCACCGTTGTAATAAAATAAGATGCATTTTACCTGGTTCAAGCTAGAGATTTTGTGAGAAGGTGACCATCCAAAACCAGGCTAAGTTGCCCATTGGCAAGAATGCTAGTTCCTTGGATATAAGCAGGAACAGGGATTGCTTCCCCTAGAGGATGGATCGCAGAAGATTGTTTGCCAATGATGCAATCTACTTCTAAAGCACATCGTTTGTCTAAGTAACGAAATACTAATAAAGGCTTATCTTGCTTGAAAGCATTTAGTGTATCTGTGCTGTAAGTAGTAACTGAGGTGGGAAGCTGGTTAGGACAAGTCAGCAGATCAGTCAATAAGTGGATAGGGACGAGCATTTCTGTTGTTAGATCCTCATCAGTACAACCAAGGAAGCCACTGGTGCCAGAAGACTGCAAAAATAACATACGTCCCGCTTGAGTTTGAATGATTTGTTCGGACTGGGATAGACAAATCTGTTCTATAGAATCGGCAATAAATGCATAGACTCTGGAGTTAACTTGACAGACGATAAGTTGAGCAATTTTTTGATCGAGGGGAATTTGGAGCGAGAAGGCTGTACCATGTCCAGCTTTAGACTTCAATACTATTCTTCCCTGAATAGCCGTTAATTGCTTGCAAACCTCAGTTAATTCTACTCCTAACTCTAAGGCAGCGCGATCGCATAAAACAGATGAAACCTCTGGTTCAAGTACCAGTTCTTGTAAAATATCCCCTGGTTTTGTCAGGGCGAGTCCTTGGGCTGAAGCTTGTTGATAGATTTGAGATAAGTTAAGTCCTGCGCCATCATCACAGCCATCAATAATCAGTTGATTTCCCTGCTGGTAAACCTGAATTTCAATAATACCGTTGCTATTTTTACCTAGCTGTTGGCGTATTTGGGAAGATTCAATACTTTGCTCTAGTAAATAGCAACTTATATGCAACAGGAGAGCATGGAGGCGATCGCTAAATGCCCGATCGACTTGGATATCGCTAACTTGTAAATGTAGTCTAGCAGACTTATCTTGTAGAGCTTGTAACTGAGACCAAAGCCGATGCAAGGATTCTAAGGCTACTTTTAAAGGAATAGTTGTAACTGTTTTGACTAAATTGGCAGAATGGTTAATTAACTTTTCCTGCTGTATGAGTTCTTGTTTGAGCTGATGATGATTGTTATTCAGCGAATGAACAGTTGATGCCACCTGAGACGCTTCAGCCAAAACAGATTGCAGAGTACTGTATAATTGCTGAGAACGAGAAGCAGCTAGAGGAGAAAGGGTATCTGAAATTGCTGCTAAACGTCCTGACCATTCCTGTAGATTATCCAGCAGGTGTTGTAATCGTTTAACTTGTCGGAGCAACCGCCCGATCGTATGTTGCTGTTGTTCTTCTTGACAGGCTTGCTGATTATACGTAGTTAATAATGTTGCAATTAGCGCGTTTAGTTGTTCGAGATGCTTAATATTGATGGGTGTGGTGGTTGGAATACTTGTTGCAAGAATGGTAGAAATCGATTCTTGCAAAGAGAGTGGATGGCGATCGCGAACAGATTTAACTAGGGATGCAACAGAAGTTTCAGTAGGCTGGGAAAAATCCCCCAACCAAGGATGAAAATCTTCTTCCCCATACTCCTTCGGGTTTGCTAGTTCCCCTACATTGATGGGAAGCTCCTGGGTATCTACCTGAAGAAGGCTGCCAGACTGGGGACTAGTTTCATCTATTAGTTCCCTGTCAAGACTTTCCTTGTCTTTAACCATAACTTGCTCTGGTAGAGCCGCAGAAGATTCTACCTTGACCAAGCGATCGCCAAACTGAATAACTGGTTGATATTCCTGCAATTGCTCTATGGATGTCTCAAGGTTTGTTTCCTGGGGGATAACGCTTTGTTGGCGATCGCCAAACTCTGCTTGTAGATGAGCAACAATGACAGACATCCGCTCCAGAATTTCTACTTCGTCAATTTGCGAGGCTGTTAAAAATGCCATCAACAGCATCTGTAGGCAATCTAATCCTTCCGACAATAGGGAGGCGATTGGGGCGTTGACAGTTGCCCGATACTGATGCAGAAGTTGAAAAATCTCTTCTAGTGCAGCCGCAACTATGGCAATGGCATCTAACTCAGCTGCTATGGCAATCGAATGCAGAGAGCGAGCAGCTTCCATGAGAGCCAAAGCTGTACCAGGGTTACTGTCTTTTGTATAGTTAGGCAACTCCTGCTCCAAGAACAGTAACAAATCGATCGCTTCTTCTAAAAAGCGATCGTCGTTCTGCGGTTGGGGGACAAAATCGGTACTCATGAACGCAACTCTCAGTTTCTATGGGGTTTGTGAAAATTCTATGGCTTCGACATTAGACTTCTTACAGAAGTGGGGAAAAGGGTAAGGGGTAAAGGGGAAAGGCTAATAAAAACCCTTTTCCCTTTAACCTTATTAGACTTCTTCCAGAAGTGGGGAAAAGGGTAAGGGGTAAAGGGGAAAGCTGCTCATAAAAACCCTTTTCCCTTTAACCTTTTCCCTTTCCCCCCTATGAGCAAAAGTTACTTTTGCTCATAGGTCTATTGATTTGAGGGTACAAGCAGCGATGTCAGCGATCGCTTTGAATTGCTCGTGGATTTGCGCGATTGACTCCAGCCCCGCACTGATTTGGCGATCGCACGGTTCGATAGCAGAAGCAACGTCTGTTGCTGCCACCTGGAGTTCCCGGAACCATTCTTCTATATTTAAGGTGCTGTCGCGGGCTTGACGGGCGAGAATTTCCACCTGTTCGGCAGCAGCTAGCAAACCTTGTTCCCGATCGCTAGCTTTTGTTGCTTCAATCGCTGTATTCAGGGACAAAACCTGAATTTTGGTACTCAAGCCTTCCACAAGATGAACAAAGCCAGAAGCTTGCTGGCAAAATTCACCAAGGTATTGCAGCTGTTTATTAGTAATAGCAACAGTATCTTGAATAGACATTAAATGCTCGTTGGCAAGTTCGGCGATTCTTACTCCTTCTTCTACAGCCTGGCTCACCTGCTGAAATGGCACTAGTAACTGTGAGCGATCGCCGGATTCAGCCTTTTGCTGTTTAGCAGGTGGAGCTATTATTTCAGCCCAGCGCAAGTTAATTGTCAACATCATTCCTACTTGTTGTAGCAAACTGCGCTCTGCTTCCTGCCATTGTCGGGGTTGAAGGCAATGATGAATAACTAACAAACCCCAAGGCTGTTGTTTGACAATCAAGGGCAAGCACAGGCTAGCTTGCACTTGAAAGCGTTGCCAAAACTGCTGTTGGCGGGGAGTTAATTCTAATACTTCAGTTAGGTTGCCCTGCAAGTGTTGTCCGTCGCCAGCATTGGTAGTAACAAATACATTTATCGGTAGGGATTGGTTGAGCAGGGATGTCCAACCCGCTTGTATAGCTTCAGCGATCGCTCGACTGCGATTATCTTCCTCAAAACGATAAATCAGAACGCGATCGGCGTTAAGAATATCTCGCAGGGCGGTGACTGTAACCTCCAAAAGTGCGGTTTGATCTTTTGTCTGCTGCATTTGCCGATCGATGGCCGCAAGTTGTTCTTGCTGGAGTTGAAAAGCCCCTCGAACATTTTCATCATTGTCACTGGGCGAATCTTTAGCCAAAGCTTGGATAAAAGCTTCGATTTGACTTACCTTCTGCTGCAATTGAGCGACCTTTGGCCCCTTAGCAGATTGAAAGACTGCTTTGATTAGAGCCACATTAGCCAAAATTTCTTCTATCTGGATTTCATTTTCAACAGGCTGGGTTTCAGAATTAGGGTCTAAGGTTGCGATCGTCACAGAAAACTCCTTGGCAGCATCAAGTTAAATCAGTGGGTTTGCCATTGCAATGTTTGGGCGATCGCTCTGGTGTCTAAAATCCAGCGATCGCCTGGCAGAATACCTCGAACAAAATTTAGTAGTTTGTTTGGGGAAAAGTCGGTTGGTGCCGATTGTGCTTGCTGTAAATCCTGCCACTCTACATCGTAGACATGAGCCACCAAAAACCCGATGACCTGATTTTGCAATTCGAGAACCAGAACCATTGGCTTTTCTGGTCGTGACTGCCGCTTCAAAAGCGGCGCATAACCAAGCAAATGTTCCAAATCAATCAGGCGCAGCATCTGTCCTTGCCAATTATAGAAACCTAAAATCCAACTTGGTAAGGCCGGGGCTGGGGAAATTTCTTGGCTAGCCAGATGAATAATGTCCTGTATTGAGTCAAATGGTAGCAATCCACTTCCTTGATTCCCCAAAGAAAAACGGAGAAATTTTTGCCGTTGTTCGCCTGATATCAGCCCAGGAGCCAAGGTTGGGGTTGTTCCGGGCAACCCCAACTTATCAGCCAATATCTGGCTCATACCAAAAAGAAGTACTTTGAGTGGTTCCTCGTTTGGTGCTACAGGCAAAACAGCCATGTGGCTCACACAGCTTAACTCCGCTACTTGCCGATAAGACCACGGCACCGGACGCACACTTTCTAAAGGAATATCGATTAAGGCAGGAGGCTTGTCCACAGGAATGCCACAAATTTCCCCAGTCCGGGTTTGAGTCAGAAGTAAGAAGCGCCCTGAAGTGTCAACCGCAGGGAGAACTTGATGCGCCTGTTGGCCTTGTACTTGCTGAATGAACTTCTGACGCAAGTCCACAACCGTAATGGTTTGCGCTCCCAAATCAACCATCCCGATACCACTTTCAACCGTACTACTAATAGGGGGACAAGCCATCACCTTGAGAACTGCCCCAACTGGCAGGGCAAATAAATAGTCTGCGATCGCAAAAACAACGACTCGTAATGAGTCGCGCTCGCTCACAGCGCCAGATAATCGCTTAAACGGAAAGGGAGTGTTAAGCATAAATACTAATTCGTAATTCGTAATTCATGAAGAAGGGGAAAGGGGAAAGGGTAAAGGGGAAAGGGGAAGGGGTAAAGGGGAAAGATTTTATTATTTTGATGACTGATTTATAGATTGAATTTGATTAGATAGCATACGGCTCAACTCTATAGCTTGATTAGAAAGTTGTGTATAAGTTGGTTGGTCTAGATAGCCCACTTCTAACGCTACTCTTAAAAGACTGCGAACTTCACCAGCAGACCCTTTAGCAATATTTAGAAAGTTTAAGTATTCTTTGCGAGAATATCGTTCAAATCCTTCTGCAATATTTGTAGGTATTGATACGGATGCACGTCTTAACTGATCTCTTAAACCAAAGTCTCTACTCAGTTCACCTTCCTTAGTCCTTAAGTATATTTGCTTAACTAAGTCAATACCTTTTTGCCATACTTTTAAATCCTCAAAAGTTTCAATTTTTTTCCTTTCCATTCCTTCCCTTTACCCTTTCCCCTTTCCCCTTACCCCTTACCCATTAACCAGTTCAGCGATCGCGGCTAGAAAGCTCTGTTCTGAATAGGGTTTGGTCAGGTAAGCTTTCGCCCCTAGAGCTAAAGCTAATTGGCGGTGCTTCTGTCCGCTACGAGTAGTCAGCATCACCACAGGAATCCCGGACAAACGCTCGTCTTGGCGATGGTGTTCTAAAAACTCAAATCCATTCATACGCGGCATTTCAATGTCACAAATCACTAAATCGACATCACTGTGTTGCACCAATTGAGCGATCGCCTCTCGACCATCGCCTGCTTGCAACACTTGATAATCGGCTTTCTGGAGCGTCTGCACCAAACTTTGTCTTTGTACAACCGAATCTTCCACGACTAACACTGTCAGTCGGTTAGGTTGAGCAACGGCTGTATTGACTTCCATCGGCTGTTGCTGCGGTTGCGTTATAGTTGCGGATTGCTGCGCCTCTAGAGCAAGAACAGGCTCAGGTGCGGGCAATATTGCAAGACTTGATGCCGGGGAAGTTGGCATCATATCTGTCTCCCAGGTTTGCCGAACTAACTCCAACGGGTCAACGATTAGGGTCAGACTACCATTTCCCAACACGCTGTAGCCTTGGATGTAACTAGGTAAAGTTAGGACTCTACCGAGGGACTTAATTACTAATTCCTGCTCGACTAAAATCTGATCGACTTGCAAACACAGGTATTGATGCTCTGTTTCCAATAGCAGCAGAGGTTCGACGGTGTTCCGTTGTT
Organism: Nostoc sp. C117; assembly: GCF_043099735.1. Classification (NCBI taxonomy): domain Bacteria; kingdom Bacillati; phylum Cyanobacteriota; class Cyanophyceae; order Nostocales; family Nostocaceae; genus Nostoc; species Nostoc sp. C117. The sequence continues at coordinate 2,998,365 of NZ_CP170991.1, read as the reverse complement.
TGACTGGAAAAGGACTTAGGTTTAAATTGTGGTCTTGGGTGAATAAAGGATATTTGTAATCCAGCAAATTCGCAAGCGAGCAGATGGGAACTAGTTGCAGACTTTGCCCTTCTCCCCACTGCCAGAATTTTTGGCTGCCTTGCCCGTGTAAAGATTGCTGGACTTGAATTTGCTCTGGCTGTGGTAATAAAACCTGGCTAACTCCTTCAGACAGCAATCCATAAGTAATACCTTGAGATTGACAAACGAGCAAGCGTGCCGTTGTCAAGCTCAGAGGCAATTGCAAGATGAAGGTGGTTCCCTGCCCTGAAATCGATCGCACCACAATCGAACCTTGTAAAGCTTGCAATTGAGTGCGAACCACATCTAAGCCGATACCACGGCCAGATAACTCACCAATCTGCTTGGCGGTAGAAAAGCCTGGTTCAAATAATAAATCTGCCAGTTGGTCTTCTGAGGCGTAGGCGGCTTGTTCGGGAGTCAGTAGATGTTTTTCTATACCGCGCTGACGAATAGATTCCCAGTTAAAGCCTCGACCATCATCCCGTACCTCAATAGTAGTGCGGTTGCCTTGATGATAGGCTTTAATTGTAATCGTTCCGGTTTCTGGTTTACCCTGCTGGCGGCGGATTTCTACTGGTTCAATGCCGTGATCGAAGGCATTACGAATCATGTGCAGCAAGGGATCGTACAACTGCTCAGAAATGGCTTTATCCACCAGTACCTTCGTACCGCCAAGCTTGAGTTCAACAGGTTTATGATAAGTTGCTACCATCTGTTGCAGCAGCCGGGGTAATCGATTCAACACTGTTCCCAGTGGAACCATTCTGGCTTGCAGTAAATCTTCCTGCGCTCCTGAAAGCAGTTGCTTGCGCTTGCCAAGACTGAAGCGAGATTGCTGAACTAAGCCATTAACAGCCTCAATCCGTTCTCCTAATTGCACCATGTCTTCTGTAAGATTTTGCAGGAGAATGTGCAACTCGCTATAGTTATCCATTTCTAAGGCATCAAAATTGGATTGTGCCTCGGTAGTTGGAACTGAGCGGGGAGAGCCATGTATATGTCGCTGCTTGCGTTCGGGAAGCAGCAGATGTCGATCCGACCAAGTAAAAACTTTACTAAGTTGTTGTTGACAGTACAAAAACTGTAGTAGAGTGTCTTGGGCTGCTTTGTGGATGTGGTTAGATTGCAGGTTTTGTTGGTTTTCGCTGATTAGCAATTCCCCAATTGTATGACTGAGGCGATCGAGTTGTTCTATCGCTACTCGGATACTGGGAAGTGATGCCGATGACTGAGCCTGGAGGCTTGGCGCTGGTGGTGGAGAGGCTGGCCGATCTGAGTCTGAGTATCGGCAGGATGTCTGTGGATCTCCGATCCAGATTGACTGTAAAATCCGATCTATGGCAGAGGGGGCTACTACCGAATCCTGAGAAATAGGTGCCAGTACCTCCGGTGTTTTCGGTACGGAGTTATCAGTCCGCTTCGGGAAAAACGACCAAATTGATTCCGCTTCGCTGGCACTGAGGAGGGGAGATGGCTGATTCTCAGTTGTAGTCGTTTGTGTGGGTTGGGCAGCGATCGCAACTGGCTGTTCTTGCGGTTCTAGGACAGGAGTAGTTAGTCGTGCCCATTCTCGCAATTGTGGAGATATCTCTCCCCCTTGAATGCGATCGCCTGTAAGTACTGCTGCTTGAGCCGCTTTAAAATTTTCTAAAGCCACCTGAGCGATTTGCAGTACTTTGTCTGGATGTGCTTTGAGCGCGTTTAGGGTCGCCTGGGCAATTTCTTCCAATCCAGATAAGCCATAAGATGCTGCGAGTTCGACAAAAAATTCTGCTTGAGAGTTGAGTGTTGTTTGAATTTGTTGCGGATCTTGGCTTTGAATGTCAGTTTCAAGTTGTTGCAAATCCTGGGGTACACTCCCGGAAAAGATTGACTCTACCACATCAAAGCCAAGTTCTTCCGAACTGGGAAGCGGAGCCTCACGACCAAAAAAGTCGCCTAGTTTATGTTGGAGTTGGGCAAAGATTGAGGCAGTGCGATCGAGTATTTCTGCCTCATTGCAGGATAAGCCCATCAAGACTGCACTCAATGGAGTTCGCAGGCACTCATAAGCATCTAGAAGCAAAGCACCCAATTCTGGATCGATTTCCAGTTCTGGAGCGTATAACGCTTGGAATACATCTTCCAAATGATGGGCAATTGTCTGAATAGTTTCTTGCCCAACACTGGCAGCACTCCCTTTGATAGTATGGGCGCTTCGCATTAAGGCATGAACTTTTTCTATTGTTTTTTCATCAAGTAAACCGATCAGATTTTGCTCAATGGTTTGCAACAACTCTGCCGCTTCCGCAAGAAAAGCCTGCTCTTGATTACTGGGATCGGGGTTCATAACATATTTTGCGAGATTAGTAGTCTGCCAACCCAAAATTGTTAGGTGAGGGCTGGGAAAAGGGGAAAGGTTAAAGGTTAAAGGAGTAAACATCTTTTCCCTTTCCCCCTTGCCCTTTACCCCGCCAAGTTTCCTTGGCGAACTATTAGTCAACTTTGAACTGGCTAACGCTGGTTTCCAGTTGTTGTGAAGTCATGCGTAGTTCCTCAAAAGACTCGGAAATGTGGATGGCACTTTCTGAAGTCTTACGGGCGATCGCCGAAACATCCATCATGGCCTCTGTCAACATCTGAGATTGCTGACTTTGATGGGAAACTGCTTGGGTAATTCCTTGTACCAGTCCACCAATTTCGTTGGTAGCTACCACGATCGCACTCAGGGAATGACGAGTCTCATCGATTAAGTTCGAGCCTTGGACAACTTGGGTAATCCCTACTTCCATTGCTTCGGTAACTTCGTTGGTGCCAGTTTGAATTTCTTGCACGAGTCGCTCAATTTCTGTGGTGGCACTAGCGGACTGATAAGCCAGGGAACGAACTTCATCTGCAACCACCGCAAAGCCTTTGCCATACTCTCCGGCACGGGTAGCCTCGATCGCAGCATTGAGCGCCAGCAAATTAGTTTGAGTGGCAAAGTTTTCAATCAGACTTACTACTTTCGAGATTTTCTGAGAAGCTTCACCAAGACGTTTAATCTTCTTCGCTGTTTCCGACACGGTTTCCCGAATCTCCAAAATGCCATCTACAGTTCTTTCCATCAAGGAATCACCAGCTTGGACAGTGTTATTAGCTCTTTGAACCGCCTGTCCGACTTTTTGAGCATCAGCAGCAACTATCTGGGTGGAAGTTACCATCATTTGTAATTGTTCCAGAGCGTGTTCGAGCCGTTCTGCCTGCTGTTGAGCTTGGTCAGATAGTTTTACTACTGAGGTAGTGTTATTGCTGGAATTTTCACTCACCTTGCCAGCAGCAATCTGCACTTGTCGCACTAAATCTCGCAAACTTTGGATCGTAGTATTGTAACCATCGGCGATCGTTCCAATTTCATCTTCAGATAGGGGCGCTCGCACGGTAAGATCGCCTCTGAAGGATGGTTCCAAAGCCATGAGAACGCGTATTGCTCCTTGTTGGAGTTTTTCGCGGGCGGTGCGTTCGCGCTCTGCTGCTTCTGCTAGTTGCTGCTCTTGAGTACGCACCTGTGTTAGGTAATCTGCAAGATTGAGGGCAAGACCAATCTGGACGCTGGCTTGGTTGAGAACATCCTCCTCGGATTGCTCCCACTGGCGCGGTGCGCTATTTTGATAAACTCCCATCAACCCCCAAAGCCGATTTTCTTGAAAAATCGGAGAAATCATGTAGGCTTTAGTTCCCCACATCTCTAACAATTGAATGTGACATTCGTCATGACCGACACTATATATATTGTCAACCCGCAAACTTTCTTTGCGGACATAACGCCCTCCTTGGTTGTACTGGAGATAGGTATCTCTAACTCTGGCCAGGCTAGTTCCCACAAGCTTAGGCCAATCCCCAGTCACAGACTCAACTACAAATTCTCCAGACCAATCAGGCTCAAAACGGTAAACTCCAACTCGATCTACTTTCAGCAGTTGCCGAAGTTCGTGGGTGGCAAACTGGACAAATTCCAGAACATTACTATGACTTTGGGCCATCTCTGTTAACCGACTTGGCAGGCGATAGGAAAATCGGGCGTTTGCTACTTCTCGTTCTGCTAGTTTGATTAATTCCTCATTTTTGGTTAAGGTTTGCTGTAAGTATTGCGATTGCTGGACGGCAACCCCAAACTGCGTGCCGATTTTCGTTACCAAGTTGACTTCATTATCTTGCCATTGCCGCGGCCCGCTATTTTGGTAAGCTCCTAACAAACCCCAGAGCTTGTTTCCGGCAATAATCGGGGTGATGATATAGGCTCTCATCTGGAATTGCTCTAGAATTTTCAAGTGGCACTGGGCATGACCAGCAGTGTAAATATCATTAATCACAAATGTCTCGTTGTTGCGATAGCGTCCACCTTGGGTTTGTTGTAGGTGTTCGTCTTCCCATATAGTCCTGATATCGGGACCAACCAAAGCCACCCATTCACGACTTACAGATTCGGCAACAAACTCCCCAGCCCAATCTGGATTGAAGCGATACACTGCTAGACGATCGCATTCCAAATGCGATCGCAATTCTGGTAAGGCATTGCGGAAAATCGTATCTAGCTCTTGAACTTGGCGAATTTTTTCTGAGAGCCGTGTTAATGCTCGTTCCCCTTCTGCGGTTCTGGCTAATTCTGCATTCTTCTTCTTGAGCTGTTCGATATACTTAACCTGTTGCAAGCCTATACCCATTTGCACAGCTACTTTTCGCAACAGTTGCACATCCTTAGATTTCCACTCACGAGGGCCAGTATTTTGGTATGCTCCTAAAAAGCCCCAGAGTTTGTTTCCAATAAAGATCGGAGCGATCGCGTAAGCTTTGGCCTGGATTTTTTCTAATATCTCTACGTAGCACTGAACGTGACCGGCAATGGAGATATCATTGACAACAAAGGTTTCATGATTGCGATAGCGTCCGCCCTGAGTTTCTTGTAAGTGATCGTCCATCCACATCGTTTTGATGTCGGAATCAGCTAAAGACAACCATTTATCTTTTACGGATTCAGCAACAAACTCCACACTCCAGTCGGGATGAAAGCGAAATACTGCTAGGCGATCGCACTGTAGTTGTTTGCGTAAACTTGGCAGCACATTCAGAAAAATTGTATCTGCCTCTTGAGCTTGGCGAATTTTTTCCACCATCCCTGTCAGCACTTGTTCCTCTTCTGCTGCTTGCGCCAACTCTGCATTCTTCGTTTTCAGTTCTTCAATGTACTCGGCTTGCTGCACGCTTAAACCCAACTGAATGCCCAATTTGGTCAGCAATCGCACTTCCTCGGAATTCCACTGGCGCGGGCCGCTATTTTGGTAAGCTCCTAGCAAACCCCAAAGTTTGTTTCCAGCAAAAATCGGGGCGATGGTGTAGGCTTTAGCCTGGAACTGCTCTAACAGGTCGATGTGGCACTGGGCATGACCAACAGTATAGATATCATTGACGACAAAAGTTTCATTATTGCGATAGCGTCCGCCTTGGGTTTGCTGTAGGTGTTCGTCTTCCCATACAGTCTTGATATCGGGGCCAACCAGAGACACCCAGTCACTTCCTACAGATTCAGCCATAAATTCACCACTCCAGTCAGAGTTGAAGCGATATATTGCTAGGCGATCGCATTTGAACAACTGCCGCAATTCTGCCAAGGTAGTGCGGTAAATTGTTTCTGGGTGTTGGGAATGAAGCATTCTCTCCGTCATTCGGGCGATGGCGTGTTCTACTTCAGCTACTTGGGTCATTTCGATATTTTTTAATCGTAGCTGTTCGATATATTCAGCTTGCTGGAGGGCAATGCTCAACGGTTCGCCGATCTGCAACAAAGCACCGGTTTCTTCATCAGTCCATTTCCGAACATCAGAATTCTGATAGGCTGCTAACAAACCCCAAAGATTACCAGCGCGGAAGATGGGAACATTAATGTATGCTTTGGCTTGGAACTTCTCTAATGTTTCTAAATAACAAGGTGAAAAACCAGCAGCATAAATATCGTTGACTTTACGAAAGCGCGTTCCTTTGGTGTAAACTCCACCCTGAGTTTCCTTCAGATAGGTATCGGCATCAGGTTTAACAGGGGAGCCATAATCCTTAATATTGCAACGTTCTGAAGATATCAGACCTGTTTTTAAAATGCTTTCTTGTTCCTGCATCTCCAACAGTGACGACCAACCAGCAGCCACAGATTCAGCGATAACTTCTCCACTCCAGTCTGGATAAACTTGATAAATGACAACGCGATCGCATTTTAAAAATCGCCGCAATTCTTGGGTGGTAATGCGGAAAAGGTTGCGAAGCTCCGTTGCTTGCCCAATCTTTTCAATGATGCCGAAAACAGTACGTTCTCGTTCAACAAGTTTGGCTGACTCCTCAGAGCGATTATAAAGTTGTTGCTGATATTGCACCTGTTGAATAGCAATACTAGATAGAGATGCAACCTGCACCATTAGGCGAACTTCACTATCTTTCCACTGACGAGGCTGAGAATTTTGATAGGCAGCCAGCAAGCCCCACAACTTTTCTCCCTGGAAGATGGCAACAATAATGTATGCTTTGGCTTGATAGGTTTCTAAAATTTTGATATAGCAGTCAGAAAAACCAGCACTGTAGATATCATTGGTGACTCGATAAATCTGTCCGCGATGGAAATTTTTGCCTTGGGTGTGCTGAATGTAGCTATCTGCACTGTGCGATCGCCCTGTTGTCCCAACCAATCCCCCTTCGTCTGCAAGGTTCCTCACACTGCAATAATTAACGTTATTGACAATTGCTGGATTGTTTCGCTGTTCTTCTAATAGAGAAACCCACTCAGATCCAGCAGATTCAGCGACAAATTCCCCACTCCAATCTGGCTGGAAACGATAAATTGCGACGCGATCGCATTTTAGTGACTGTCGCACTTCTTGGGTGGCAACGCGAAAGATGGTATCCAAATCTTTGGATTGGAGAATTTTATTCGCTACACCGGCCAGGATTTGGTCTTTTTCCACTTCTTGTTGCAACGTAGCCTGGATCGTGGCAACTTGTAGTTGTGCTTCTAATTCCTGCTCGATTAATTTTAGTAACTGAATTTCAGCATTCTGCCACTGGCGAGCAGCAGTGCATTGCTGCACTACCAACAAACCCCAAACCCCATCTTTTGCTAAAATCGGCAAACTCAAACAAGCTCTTACCTGAAACCGCTCCATTAACTGCTTTTGGTAAGGAGACAAGCTTGCAGTGTAGGTATCCGCGATCGCCACTAATTTTTCTTGTTGATAAACCTTGGCAGAACCTAACCCAAAAGTGACGGCGGGCAGTTTTTCCTTCAGCATTGGCGTAAAACCATCCCTCATCGCCTCCGCAACAACTATCCCCTGCGTCGGATTCGTGAACTCATACAGCACCACGCGATCGGCTTGCAGTGAGCTTTGTATCTCCATGACAGCATTAGCCAGCAAGGTATCTAGATCGGAAAATTGGCGGATTTTGCTGGCGATCGCCTGTACTTGCTCTACCTCTAATCCATCTCCTCCGTCCTGATATGGCAACACACTTAGCAGTTCTTTTAACTTGCGGATTCTCTCTCGCAACGGCCCTGTTTCCACCCAATCAGCTTGATCCAGTTCTGTTCGCAATTCTTCTAGAGCGGAGGTGATTTGCTGTTTTGCTGGTACATCAACGGTATGCCCGTTATCGGTTTCCTTATAACCGTTGCTGGAATTTGAGCGAGGTTGGCTGGGTGTAAGATTGTGTTGCGCTACCATGATCTTTCTTGCTATGAAGGTTGTCGGAGTTAAGAAGTAAACTTCTTGCAGAAGTCGGGAAAAGGGATAAGAAAGAGGGGAAAAGGTTAAAGGGAAAAGGGAAAAGGAATGAACAAGTCGCCCACGTTAGCGTAGAGGTCTGAAGTGCGGGGCGAGGTTTTTACCTTTCCCCCTTCCCCCTTCCCCTTTCCCCCTTTCCCCAAGAGTGCAAAACTATTTTTGCAAGAGGTCTAGTGTTAAAGAGGCTGAAGGGCTTGAATCACAATCTGGGTGTCAAGTAACATCAAAGGGCTACCTTGAGAATCCACAAAGTAACCCTGTAAGAATGAGCCTAGTCGTGCAGGTAACATCGATGTCGAAATTGCTAACCGCTCTTGGGGATCGTGAACTTCAATAGTATTGACTTGCTCCACCAACAGCCCGACGGTTTGATTCTGGACTTGAACAAGCATCGCCATGCCAGAGTTACGCACACCTTCTCGCCGACACCAGTGTGTTGCTCCCAATAAAGCTGCTAAATCAAGAATCCAGATCGCTTCTCCCCGCCAATTCATGATGCCTAACAAGAATTCTGCTACCTGCGGTACTGGCAAAATCTCGGTCAGCGCAACCTGAATTACTCCTCGCAAATCAGCTAATGGGAGTAACCCATTTACCTTTCCATTCAATGGAAATCTTAAAAACCTCTGGTTGTTTCCTTGGGGAGAGTTTTCAAGTCGAAATTGGCTATTAATGGGTAGCTCTCTAAAACTATCATTGCCCTGTAGCATTGCCCCAGTTTCCTTTAGCGAATAAATTTATTAACAGTCTGGAGCAAGGTATTTTCATCTACAGGTTTGACTAAATAGCCATCGGCACCACTCATAGTGCCCCAAGTTTTATCAACATCTGTGTTTTTAGTTGAGCAAATCACTACCGGGATTCCTTTTGTTGTCGGATCGGCTTTCAACTTGCGGCAGAACTCAAATCCACTTTGACCTGGCAAAATCAAATCCAGTAAGATCAAGTCAGGTTTTTGTTGTTTCAACCTGAGTTGAGCCTCTTCACCACTGCGAACTTCATAAACTGAATATCCTCCTTGCTCTAGGTAACGTGTCATCTTTTCAGATTCTGTAAGACTATCTTCAACTAAAAGAACTTTTTTCATTTTTTTCCTAACTATTTAATTCAGAATTTGAAAAATAATGGCGACAAATGAATTAACACCAACCCAGATATAGAAAGCAATTTACAATCCAAAATCTGTTTTGAAAATGGATGAAAGGGAGCCACTGATATGACTACCGCTTCAACCTAAACACTTAAATACTTGTGAAGCATATTGAGTACTTTCTCTGCTTCTACAGGTTTACCCAAAAAGTCAGTTGCCCCTACTAATTTTGCTCGCATCCGATCTACTATTCCATCTTTACCCGTTAAGATGACAACCGGCACATTTTTGAGACTTGGAGTTTTACGGATTTGAGAACAAATTTCATAGCCATTTACTTTTGGCATCAAAAGATCCAAAAAAATGAAGTCTGGCTTACTTTTAATTAGGTTTAAAACTGCCGTCAAGGAATCTTGAATGCCCACAAAGCGATAACCTTGATGGGTGAGAATTTCCTCCAAACTGCGACAGATCGTCGGACTATCATCCACACAGGCTACTAAAGGTCTTGAGACATCAATAATTGCTTTGCTAGCTGCTGGGGGGGCAACTTGTAAAATAGTCTTCTCTTCTGTCTTCAGTGAAGAATTGGAATTATTAACTGCACTGGACGGACTGACAATTTCTTTGCTAGTCGCTGGGGGAGCAACTATGTTGAAATTGGGTGCAACTTGTATAACAGTATCCTCTTCTATCTTTAGTGAAGAATTGGAATTATTAACTGCACTGGACGGATTGCTAGTTTCTTTACTAATCCCAACCTGCCTGAGTTTTGGGGTAGGTGAAAAAGCGATCGCCCCTGTTTTTACCAATGTCATCAATAACCGAGTCAAAGCTAAGACATCCCGACCGCTTTTTTGCCCTAGACCTCGTAAAGTTTTTGTGCCATCAACTAGAGCAATAATCTGTTTAGAGGATGCTTGTCCTTGGAGTAGCTCAATTTGTTGAATTATCGGAAATAAATTGGGCGAGTAGGTTGCCAGTCCGGCATCTCGCCATTCTTTCCAGGCTTGTGTAGCCCGTTTCAAGACTTCCTCAGTTGGTATTACAGCTAAAAGAACCCCAGGAACTTCACCAACAACGGTAGTATGTGACAACTGCCCTGCTGGATTGTCGCCATTTCTTTTGGCTTCAATGTACTGCATTATATCAAACAGGACTTCAGTGATTGAGCTTGCAATCAGGCTAACAAGTTGTTGTTGTTCGATTAATTTTTGTTCTCGCAACTTAGCAAGAATGGAATACTCGCGATAATTTTCCTGAGGAGAAACAAGCTGCTCCAACTGTGTCACATTTACATTAGAACAGTACCGCAACAAATGTCGTCGCCATCGCTCATCAGCATTAGAACCGCCAGCCTGCCAAATTAATCGTCCTAAACGAAAATATAGCGTCCAAGTCGGCCCATCTCTTGCTTCAAGATTCAGCCTGCCTGTAAATAATTTAGTTTGAAGTTGCTCGATCAATTGATTCACAATGGATCGCACCTCCTTATATATCTTGAGTTTTGCATTTACATTAGAATTGCTCAAACAATCCAGCTTACTAACTTTATCGTGCGATCGCCAATAGCACAGTCCAAAACTTTAATTGAGCTATACCAGCTTGTTATATCCCTTTCCAATCTGGATATTTTTAAAGTTCAAAGCCGGAAGCTTGAACAAAGATTTAAGCTTTTTTTCTAATTATTAATAGGTTAACTAATTATTAATAGGTTAACTTGTTGCCATGTTACATCTACTGAGCAAATTGCTTGTACAAATGTAGTTGCAATACAGACCGGAAAAAGATGGAAATGTTGAATACTACAAAACATAGACCAGCTTTAATGCTTATCAATGTACTTTGCTGCTTAAGGCAACAGACACAAGCGATCGCCCAACTGCTAGTCTGCAAATACAAAAAATGAGCTTGAATTAAGTTTGTCAAGAAATTGCTTGTTGCCGAATAAAGTATTGGCGATCGCGTTGTTCTAGTACCCCTTGCTTGATCAAGGAGCGCAGGATATCTATCGTTTGCACCCGGCTTAAGCCTATCACCTCTTCAATTTCTATCAGAGTAGCTCCTTCAGCTTGCTGAATGTATTGCTGCACTTTAGATTTAGCAGTATCCGCATTCAAGGCAGGCGCTTTTTTAGCGATCGTATTGGCGGAAGGACGGAAACCATTGGCTTTAATTGCAGAACGGGAGATTGACCATTTTGGAATTACAACTGATTTCTCTTCTTTAGCAGGAGTCGGGGAAGCTGGTTGTTCGGGACTGTAATCGTCCCAAACACTGTTATGTAAGATTGCCCGGAAATTTTGCAAGTTTTGGAATAATGCCTGAGCTTTTGCTGTCCGCTGTTGGCGGTATTCTTGTTGACGTTGCCAGACATCTGTTTTTATTTGCAATATTTCCAATTGCCGCTCTAGAATCTCTTGCTGAAATTGCTGCTGTTGTAACTTTCTGTTGTTGTCAAGGTTGGTAACAAAACTGCTCAATTCTTGATGAAGTAAATCTGCTTGCAGCTGCAATTCTTGTTTAGTTAGCTGTTTCCACTGGTTAACTTGTTGACGGCGTTCAGCAGTTATTTGCAATCGCTGCGATCGCTCTTTTTCCCATAAATTCTTGAGAGGCATCAGCTGAAATCTCCTATTTTGTTAACTAGAAATATTAGATAAGCTGTTACGCATTTATGCACATTTACCTGATGACTGATGACAGATGATTGTTAACAGTCAATAGTCATCTGTCAACGACCATCAAGAGTGTTTATATACTTTAGACGCGCATCAGCTTAGAAGCCATAAAGACTCCCTTTTTCTAATGTGGTGTTAAGCAGCAGATGGAACAGCAGCCTGAGATGTTAAACCAACTGCCTCGGCATATCTTAAGTAAGTTTCAACTGAAGCAATCACAATCCGAGCTTCTATTGATAGCAGTTCAATACCAACTAAAGAAACACGTACCCAAGCATCAACTACAATTCCTTTGTCCAAAATTCGGTCAATAACTTCAGCCAGACTTGAAGATGAGTTAACTTTTTCAACAGCCATTTTATTTTCCTTGCAGAACTCTAATTATTGATTTCATCCTGCTCTAATTGAGCAGTAGGTAAAACTTACACAATGTGTTTTATTCTTCCTGAGTTTAGTGTTCCCAAAAATATGAGATAAATATAAGAAAATAAAAAAATACTAAAAAGTTAACAATATTTTTTTTAGACAAAAATTCAAGAAAAAATCATCTCATCTTTATTCTTTCTGGGAAAGTTTTAAATATGATTTTTTATGAATTTATATGAGAGTGTTTTTGAGAAAATGATAGGGTGGCAGAGGTTCGCTAAGTGCTAATTGCCAGTGCGAGCATTGTACCTGCCAAAGGGAAAACTGCTGCGTACTGACCGTTGAATCGTTGCACTGTGCCAAAAAGTGGATTTGCCGCACATCTGACTGTCGAGTTTCACAGATAACATTTGTATATCTTTTGAGAATTAACTGGTTCAGGAGTTCCAACTGTTCGCATTGTTGTGCTTGAAATGCTTGCTGTGTTTGGTAGCGTTGTTTTTTAGCTAATAAATAGGCTTTTCCCGTGGCATCAATAGTGTCAGAATCGTCAAGTAAATCACAGGGTGTCAATTTTAAAGTGTACTCAACTTTGTCTGCTAGCTGAGTTAGGGCTTCTAAATATTGTTCTTGGTGCTGTTCTAAATGATTCAGCAGTTTTTCTTGCGAGGTAAAACCCCTGCCAAAGCGTAGAGGAAGAAGGGGAGTTTGTTGAAAAAGTTCTCGAATCACGCGATCGTGGTTTAATACAGCTTGAAGTAAACGCTCATCGGTTGCCTGTATTGCCTCCAGTGAGATTTCCGACTCTACGATCGCGGCTAAATCAGAAGAGTAAACGAGTTCAATATTCCTTTCAATCCCTAAAGGTAGAACAAGTGGTGATGCGGTGGGGACTAGAAGAGCATAAACGTATATTGACATAAGTAATGAAGTCTGGACAAATAAAGTTAACTGAGACTAAGTAAGTCGGCACAATAAAGCCAAAGTGTGTAAAGAAAAATAAATAAGGCTCAAACTCTCTTTCCCCCTGCCTTATCCAAACGATAATTATTTACCCCGACCTACTTAATAGGTGTTCAAATCCTTTAAATATGTCGTCCACTGATTTTACTTAAATAAAAGGCAGAAAAAATTTTATTTTCATAGGACTTACGCAAAATAATTAAAAAACGAACCGCCAAGGACGCAAAGAAATAAGAGTTTTAGAAAGCGATTGTGTAAGTCCTGTTCCCAAAAATTAAAAGTTTCAATAATTTTTGATTCTCAATTTTTATTGCTATTCAACAGAGAGAGGAATTAATCAGTTGGAACTGGTTAATTGAAGACGAGCAAAGTTATACGGGGCAGTGAAATTGTTGTAACGAATTCGCAAACGGTTTTCAAATTGACGATCGAGTGCTTCAACATGTTCGCTAAATTGTGATTCTGCTTCCCAAGGAATTAGGTAGGCTGAATTGTAGATCATTGTGTCCATTTGGGGAGTATTTTCCACCACCTCGATCGCAATGGAGTTGAGCGTGCCTTGAAATACATCTATGATGCTTTGCTTGCGATCGCTCATTCCCTGTTCGATAGTTTGCCCTATTTGGATTACCCGCTCCATACTCAGGGGTTGACCCACTAGCTTATCCCTTTCGGTTTTGAGATTTGGGTGTTCTGCCAATAGTCCCTGAATTTCTGCCTCGATATCCCAAAAAACTTTGACACTAACTTCTCGGCAACCCGATAACTTCGCAAGCAATTGCGTCAATTCTTCTTGATGAGGACGAATTAATTGCTGTGAAACCGTTTCCCAGCTGGAAACCAAAAGTCCAAATTGCACGGGCAGTAAATAGCGTTGGCGTAGCCCGTCGTAGACATCGCCTCCTTGCATGATCTCCTCAAGGACTTTTTCATGACTGAGCAGGTTACGACGGCTGGCCAAATAACGCTCTTGCTGTGCTTCCGAGTAGATTACTCCAAAACCATCCAAAATTTGTATTTGTACGGGTTGCCGATCTAAGCCCTCTAAATTTAAATTTTGGGGAGCAGGCAAGGTCAAAATTCCATAAATGTAAAAGCCATAACTCATAAGAATGTCTTACCAAGAAGAATGTAGATAAAAAAGTTACAGGGGTTTAGAGGTGAGTACTAGTCTTAACTTGGCATGAACTAAGCTTAACTGAGCCAGTCCTAAGTCCAAGTCACCTTCAACCACAACACCGGTATTTAGTAGGCGATCGAGGAGTTCTAGAATAGAGGGTTGACTAGAGGTTTCACCGGGGTAATATCCACCAGATTGGGGAAGTAAATTTCCCATTTCACCCAAGTTAATATTTAGATCGGCTGGGTCAACATCAAATATCTCGCAAAGTTTAACAACCTGTTGTTCAAGCTGTTGCAGGCTTTCGGCAGCTCGATCTAGCTCATAGTCGTTGAGGGTGCCGGCATCCATGCGCCGAATCACCTGAGCTTCCATGAGTTGGCGTATCAGTTCAACAACCGTCAATAACAACGGTGCTAAACCTGAATCGGAACCTTTTGATTTGCTAATCGCCTGCATTCTGATGATTAATAGGATTGAGTGCTTTGAGCGATTGCAGTTCTGTTTCTAGACTGACAAGACGCTCTTGAAGTTGTTGATTAGTTGCTAATAAGGTGCGAGTTTGACTATTAAGATAGGGGTCGCTCTCCCACCAGTTAATTCCAATCTCTTTGGCTTTATCAACAGAAGAAATCAACAAACGAATTCGGATGTTGAGCAGTTCTGTGGAGCCTACGGAAATAGAAATATCTCCTGCGATAACAATGCCTTTATCCAGAACCCGTTCTAGAATATCTGCCAAGGTAGAACCTTGAGTTGATGTGGTGATAGCTCCCCGGTTAGTATTAGTACTCATTTGTTTATTAAATGGCCAGAATCAAAAGCAACTGTTTGTGATATGCTCGGCGACTCGGCATTACCCTGCATTTGGACTAATACTCCCTGTTCCCTGAGAGACTTGAGTGCAGCGACAATTTGACTGCGATCGATCCCTAGTTCTACTGCTAATTCAGAGAAACGCCTTCCTGGAGAATTGCACAGGTAGTTGTAGACTTCATGCTCGTAAGGTACTCGTTGTTCCAATACAACCTGATTTTGGCTGTCTGGTATTATCTCTGCTGGCTGAGATTGAGTATTTATACTATGATACAATTCACTCAAAACCTCTTCCAGTAGCCGAGTTGCTTCTATGAGAGGTTGATTCCTGCGAGAAAGCAGGATATCGGCACAAATATCTTGGAAGCTAGGATCTCCAGGGTTTACGGAAATTTCGTGTTCGTGGCAGATTTTGGCAATCATCAGACAGGAACGCAATCCACCGCCCTGTCCAGAGCCAGATCGACTCCAAAACGTCCGTACTATGCGGACAATTACTTCTGCTTTCTCAGAATCTATACCTGTTTTATGAACTACAATTTCCTGCTGAGTCAGTTCATCAGGTGGAGGCATATCGATGGTAATAACACGATCCATCAAAGCATCCTGAGTTGCATGAACTCCACAATACTCTTGAGGATTTGATGTTAAGATTGCCCGAAACTGAGGATGAACCCGGATATACTCGGCTCGATGTTGGTTTGTTGGTAATACTAACAACCTCTCTTCAAGTACGGAGAGTAAAACGTTATTTACCTCCGGGTGCGATCGATTGAATTCGTCGTAAACCAGCGTAAATCCTTCTTTACAAGCTAGGGTTAACCGTGCATCAACCCAATGTTGTCGGAGTTCATCCTCAACTTTGACAACGCTGTGAATGAAGTTATCAACAACTTTTTTACGGGTATAACCTAATTGATTCCCAATCAAGTCTGAGGTTTTAAACTCATCATCTCCAAATAAGAGGATGATAGGTTGGTTGAGCAAATCAGCTAGATGCATTGCCAGAGTGGTTTTTCCGACTCCGGCTGAACCACGTAAATGTATTGAAAAACCTGACTGTAGATAGGTCAAAGCACGTTGAGCGATGCGTTCAATAGCAGGTGTATTGACAAATCGCTGGGAAGATGCATTTAATACTGTTGTCAAACTCTAAGTACCTCCTCAATAGTAATCTGTCATGTAAGAGTAATTTTTTTTACATTGCAAATATAAAATACAGATGTCAATTAGCCTTGAACTGGACTCAAATCCAACGCATTTTGGCATCAACACAAGACTAGTAATGTTTAATATCTATGTCATCAGCATGATTACGGTCTTGCGAGGACAGTTTTAATAAATCCACACAAGTTTAAAATAATATGGTTCTCCGCTTTTTACTATTACCGATTACTAGCCCATTAATGGGGGTAACGTGGCTTGGGGAAAAAATTTTAGAACAGGTGAATACTGAAATTGATGATAAAGAAAATCTCAGCAAGCAGCTTCTTGCACTCCAACTTGCTTTTGATATGGGAGAAATTGCGGAAGAATGTCCGTGTCAAGCCTGTGGCAATGTCAGTTGCAGTTACTTATAAATCCGATCGAGTTTCTGATGTGAAGATGCGATCGCACCTTCACGATTTGATTCAGGCTGCTAGTGAGGTAGTAGTTCTCAAAAACTCTACATCTTTATCGTCAACCGAAAAAGAGGCATCTTGACCAGGTTTACAACTCTCCGCCGTTGCGACTACTAGAAAATGTCCTGGCAACACTTAAAGATTTAGGAACAATTTTTGCCGATGTTTCCGAGGGTAACACCGAGGCAGCAACAGGCGTATCATCTGCGGTTGTTGACTTAAACCAGCGCGTAAAACAGTCAACAGGTGGTGCTTTTGATCTGCGGATGTTGCATACACCCCTGCGCGATCGCATCATGATTGGTATCACTTTTATGGGCGATTCAGTAGTAATGCTGATATATTCTTTGGGGTTGGCGATTAGTCCGTTATTTTATAATCGTCGCTGGCAAGCAACTATCTTGGGCATCGCTGGAGTTGGTGCTACCTTGCTAAATTGTTTAATGAAACTACTATTTGGTAGAGCGCGTCCAGCACTGTGGAAGCATATTATCCCTCTTCTGTCACTCTCCGAGATAAGCAAGTAGTAACAAAGTGAAATTATCCAGAAGCATAACAGGTTTTAAATTGATTCATTGCACTAATTAATTGATTGAATCCCAGCAATAATTTAGAATTTGGGAAAATATGTATCCAGGGATAAATTAACCAAAATAGTAAGAGTGGTTGGGCAATGAGACGCAGATTATTTAGAGTATTTTTCCATCCGCATTCATGGTTCCATTGTTGATGATTAGAAAAATCAACATCACTATTTTTTTGAACCTCAGCTTCAATTTGACGAGATTTATTTAAGCTTAAGAAGGCTGGAGAATTTAAACTAATCATTGTGTACACACAAAAAATAATTTCCCACCACCTTTCTATATGTTGAAAATTTGTGAACCGATAATCTGTCCAGCCGAGTTCCTGTTTACACTGTCGAAATCCATATTCTACCCAGGTTCTTAATCCATATAAATCGCCTAAAGTTTTTTTGAGTTTTCCTTGAAGATTTGTCATCACAAATGTTGTAGAATTTTCTGGCATGGTTTCTGGGTCAGTAGTTATTTCCCAGTAAGTTATGGCTCTTTTTTTACCATAAATTATTTCCCTAATGTATCGGGTTTCTGATTTTTGATTGCTAAATGTTCTTTCAAATTTACACCACTTATTAGCCCTAACGCTTTGTCCTGCTGGCAACCAGACTCCATGATTACTTCTTATTGCTACGACATAATCTAATTTATATTCAGCTACTTTTCTAATAAATTGGCTACTTTCACCATATAAACTATCTGCCAGTACCAGTTTAATGTTAAAACCTGATTCAATTAATTCTGTAATGATGTCTGACGCTAACTCTATTTTAGTTTTATATTTATCCTCCTCTTTTAACGTTCCTTTGGGTTTGAATACTTTTACAGTTAATGGAAACGTTATATTAGAATAAACTCCATAGGCATTGACTGAAACTATTCCATTATCGACTTTTCCTACACTTCCTAGATATTGCCTGGCTACATAATCAGTCTTTTTACCTTTTTTTCTATCTCCGGTTTCATCTATTACTACTGTAATCGCATTTCCATTTAGTGCTTTTTTAAGTTTATTTAATCTTAGTTGTTTTAATTTATCTACTGACCAGTCTGAATTGGCTAAAAAATGATGTAATGACTGTGCGGAGTTTATACTTACGACTTTCGCTATCTCTGGTAATGATTTTCTTTTAATTTGTGACATTATTCCCAGATGTAAATATTTGAAGCATTCATAATTTCTTACTTCTTTAAACAGGTCTTTATACTCTGCACAATATTCATCTATGGTCGCAACTGTTGGGTGAGCATCTCTTGCCAAATGTTTCAAAATTTGTAATTCTACATCCATTGCCCTACTTACCTTTCAGGGTTTTCTTTTTTTATTCTTTTATTTAGAATAACCGGAAAGTGACAGAAGAGGGTTATAGCGGTTTTCGTTTGGATGCAATACACTTTGACCTCTCTCCAAACCTCTCTCCTAAAAGGAGAGAGGCTTTGAATCTTACTCCCCTTCCCTTGCTCTTAAAGGGCTGGGGGTTAGGTCTGTATTCCATGCAATTGAGAAGCGCTATATTAAAGTGGGTCAACACAGTTTTCCCAGCTGACATGCAATGGTTTCGATAGTGATTTACGGGTTTACGGGAGAAATGGAAAAAGCGTGCGATGAAAGCAGAAAAAGAATTACGTATACTTCGTACCAACTCAGTTGATACACAAAAAAAGGGGAAGAAGTTTCAGAGCAAATAAAAGTGTCACAGCTACTGGGCATCATTACAGCCTGAAAACAGTACAAAAAGCAGTACAACATACTATTTGGAAAGCATCGTAATGAAAGCCTTAGCGATCTGATTAACACAGCTAAACAATCAAAATTTCCCTGGGTAGTTTTATGCAAATATTCCTTAAAAAAATTAGTTTAACTCTTTTTATTCCCGTTTCCTTGGCTATAATAACTTTAATTTGGCAGCAAATTATCACTGCCAAATCTTTAGATAAAGCTACACCCAATAAAGTTCAAAAGCTGGGAGAACTGGCAAAAAACGATTCTATTCCAGATACTACTCAAAAAATCCAAATTCTTACGCTCTATCAACCTCTTCAGCATCTGCAATGGGAAGGGGAACGAGTTAGTAATACTGGAATTGCCTACTTTTCTCTAGATGGTTTCTTAAATGAGTCTATCTCTGAATCTGATTTAGATGTAGCACGGACTAGTGGAGATGCACATAAAATAGCTAAAACTTTAGCAGCATTAGGATTATCTCGCCATCTGCAAGGCGAGTATGACAAAGCAATCAATTACTATAAAGAAGGATTAGAAATTAGTAAACAAAATGCTTATTCAGAATTAGAAGTAATCCTTTTAGGAAATTTGGGGCTTGCTCATGTCCAACAAGGAAATTATTATGCTGAGGCGATAGATTATTTAAATGATTATTGGACATTAATTCACGATCGCAAACAAAATACTAACACAGCACAAACTCAAGAAGCCCAAGCATTAGGAAATTTAGGCAATGCTTATTATGGAGCAGACTTGTATGTCAAAGCGATCGCATTTCACCAAAAACGTCTGGCTTTATCTCGAAAAATTAAAGATAAAGCAGGGGAAGCCAAAGCACTGAGCGACTTGGGGATTGTCTATCAAGCTTTGGGAGATGCCAAAAAAGCGATTGACTATCAACAGCAAGCATTAACCCAAGCCCAGCAAATCAAGGAACAATCCCTAGAATCTTTTGCTTTGGGTAACTTGGGCATTATTTACCAAAATCAAGGCAACTATCCAAAGGCTAGTGATTATCACCAGCAACGTTTAGCGATCGCTCGTCAACTTAAAGACTTGCGTTCCGAAGCTGAAGCTCTAGCAAATCTAGGAGGAGTAGCTTATTTTCAAGGAGACTATAACAAAGCGATCGCACTTTACGAGCAAGGCTGGAAAATTTCTTGGGAGAGGCTACACGATGCCGATATTCTGTATCGGATTCGTGGTAATCAAGGACTCGTCTACTTTCAGATGGGCAACCTTGACAAAGCCCTAGAGTCCTACGGAAAATATTTTCAGTATGCTTCCTCGCGCAATAACCATCGAGAAGAAGGCATTGCGAAAATTAATGCCGCAGCAGTTCGCCTCCAATCCGGAAACCTAGCAGGGGCAGCCAAAACCCTCCAAGAAGCAATTGAAATTTGGGAATCCTTGCGAGCTAGGTTAGGCAGTAATGATGGCTTTAAAATCTCCATCTTTGAAACCCAGAATGCACCTTATAGCAATCTGCAATCCGTGTTAGTTGCCCAAAACCAACCCGAAACCGCCTTAGAAGTATCTGAGCGTGGGCGGGGGCGTGCCCTTGCCGAATTACTCTCTCGTCGCCTTTTGGCTGTTCCTACCCAGAAAGAAGCGCCGACTCCAACCCTTGCTTCACCAACGATTGCAGAGATTAAAAAAGTTGCTCAAAATCATCGTGCAACTTTGGTAGAGTATTCCATCGTGCCGGGAAATTTCTTAGTTCAGGGAAAGCTAGAAACTCACGAATCTGAACTTTTAATCTGGGTTGTTCAACCCACAGGCAATATTACTCTCCGTCGAGTTGACCTAAAACCTCTTTGGCAGTGTCAAAATCCCCAATTTTGTTATCCAAAAGGGGTAACAGATTTAGTTTCTAAAACTCGTGAGTTGCTCAATATGAGAAATCGGAGTTTGGAGAGAAGTAGTAACACATCTTCTGTAAGCGATCAAAACCCCTTACATCAACTCCATCAATTATTGATTCAACCGATTAACGATCTGCTTCCTCAAGATGCAAATGCCCATGTAATATTCATCCCTCAGCGATCGCTTTTTCTGGTTCCTTTTGCCACCCTTCAAGATGCCACAGGTAAATTCTTAATTGAACAGCATACCATTTCGATTTCACCTTCCATTCAAGTTTTAGATATCACATATAAACTACGAAAAAAGTCAGGCGCAAGTAAGAATTCTGACTCAAACTTGATTGTCGGCAATCCAACTATGCCGAAAATTGTCACTCAAGTAGGCGAACCAGCCGAAGAATTGTCCCCCCTCCCTGGTGCAGAACAAGAAGCCAAAGCGATCGCTCAAATTTTCCAGACAAAAGCCCTGATTGGTGCGAATGCTAACAAATCTAGGGTGATTCAACAAATGAGCAATTCAACCCTAGTTCATTTAGCTACCCACGGGTTGTTAAGCGATTTTCGTGGCTTAGGAGTACCAGGGGCGATCGCTCTAGCTCCCGATCCTACAGTCCAAGGGCAACCCTCCACAGAAGAAAATGGTATCCTGACTGCCAGCGAGATTGTTGACCTCAAATTAAATGCTGACCTAGTTGTTCTCAGTGCTTGCAACACCGGGCGAGGTAAAATTACTGGAGATGGAGTAGTAGGATTATCTCGTGCGTTGGTTGCTGCGCGAGTTCCTAGTGTAGTAGTTTCATTATGGGCAGTACCCGATGAACCAACTGCTTTATTGATGACCGAGTTTTATCGCAACATTCAACATCAGAATGATAAAGCAGCAGCATTGCGTCAAGCCATGTTGACTACAATAAAACATTATCCTTACTCATTAGATTGGGCAGCTTTTATATTGATTGGTGAACCATGATTATTTTTCTCGAAAGTCGATAGAGTATGGCCAAGATTGGTTTTGAATTACTTGCGTATCCTCTTGAGCAAACCCAAGGGCATCTCCAGGGCGAAGCAAGCAAATTGATACAGGAGAAGCGATCGCTCCATCTTTGCGGGTTCCAGAACGCTGAGTTGCTACCTGGCAAACATGCTCTGGGGTTGGATCGACTGCCATGATGTGTGCTTGCGATCCATCAAGACAAGGACCAAGACCGCGCTGCCAATACCAAGGCGCACCGCCATCGGAGTACGGGACAATTTGTTTGGCATTCCAAATTTCCGCTACATCAATTAAATCATCGGCATCGCACATCATCTTTTGACGAACTTGCCAGCTGTTCTCCGGCACAAAAGGAAGATAGCGAGCGACTGATGAAAAGAGATACTGAATCGGATATAGCCCAAAACCTCGATATCCACCAAATAAAGTATCAAGGGAACCATAACGCTCTAAGGCTACGGCTGCGAGTTTTTTGACATCTCCTAGACAGTCAGTCCCTGAATCTGCTGTGAGGGCAACACGGCGATCGCAATACTCAATGAGGTAAGTGTTACCCGCATTGCGAATCTCTGGGTGGAGCGCTTGGGCAACCGTTGGCTGTTCCCCGTAGAAAGGCAGGGCAATCACTCGCATTCCACCAATTTGAGTTTCGTCAAACCAGCGTAGTGTGTGAATATTCTCAAACCCAAGCTGACGCAGCCGCAACGCCATATCAATTGCCAGTACAGATTCTCGCTTCACTTCGGGAACGAAGATTGGTGTGTTAGGAACAACTCGCAGCAAGGTTCCTAAATCAAAATGATCGGGGTGAGAATGGGTGATAAATACTGCATCGGGTTGTCCCATTTCCTCTAAGCTGAGGGGTTGGTAGTTTGGCGGATAAACTTCCGACTTGGGCAACAGAAATGGATCGAAGAGAATGCTAAACTTGCCATCACTGAGCCGGAGGGTGGAGTGACCAACAAAAGTGGCATGGCCTAGTTGCGGTTTGACGGATGTTTCATTAACTTCAACCAGTGCGCCATAATCATCTAATGCGTTCCATAACTCGCAAGCAATGGTTGTAGTTGGAGCATTACTTCCTTCTTGCCATTCCCCTAGATATAAAGCTAGGTCAGATAGGAGATTGGGAGATAATTTTTGTATGACAATAGTTTCGCCAATATTGCGTTCTAGCTCAAGGGCAACGGGTTTAACAGCTTTGGGATCGGGATATAGCCAATCTTCTAAAAGGACATTAGGACGCTGATACAAATCCGCCATACCACCCGGAACCATTGTCTGTGCCAGTAATTCACGCGCATGAGCCACCACATTTGCAAGACCATATTGATTGCGGTGTGCTGTGATGCTGGCACAGTAGCGACGGATGGTAGTGTCACATTCTCCAGTCACAGCACTACCAAACTTGGTTTCGTCTTGATAGATGAGTTGGAATTTAATGCTGCTGCTTAATCTTTGACGTATCATTAAATTTTTGATTTTTGATTTTTGATTTTTGATTGACCCCAGCAATCAAGTCACGCAATTTTGGATTTTAGATGTAACCGTTCAGGTGGGAACACCCTTAACGATACCCATTGCCTAAGAGCGTCGGTGAAACCCAGATATTATATGAATCCTGACTTCTTCCTAACACACCCTACTTAGATTTTTTCAGAAATCACACCGGATTCCTATAGGTATTCTCAAATCAATGGCTAAATCGACCAATCTTCTATATTCAGTCCAGGAACTTTCTCAAAATCTCGCAAATTTCTGGTTAAGAGAATTCCTTTATTCGCAAGAACTATTGAAGCGATACGTAAATCTTGAGTTCCAATACGAATACGTTGCGCTCTGAAGTTTTGATAAATGCCTTGAGATTTTTCATCATACTGAAGGACATTAAATTCAGATAGTAGTATGACTGTTTCAACTAATCGCTGATAAGCATTTGATTGCAAAACTCTCTCTTTGGCATCAGCAACTTGAGCCAAACGACCTCTTAATTGTTCTTCAACATTAATTGCGGTTGTTGTTAGTTGTGTTTTCGCTGCTAATAGTTTTGGAATTAAGATGGGGTGATTTCGTCCATAAAGACTCAAGTGGTCTGTATCTAAAATATAAATCATCACTCATCTAGCATTGCATTTGATTCTTTGCGAATAGCAGCTATTTTATCCATGAAATCATCAAATGTTGGATCGTTAGCAAATATTCCTGCATATTTCATCTGAGTTATTTCTGGGTGAGGTAGTTCTTTAGGATTAACTTCAATAGTTACAAGCTTACCTGTTGCTAATTGCGTTTCTAAAGCCGTTTTAACCTTTGCAATTGCTTCTTGTTCTGTATTTGCTTCAACCATTACATTGGGCATACCAACCACTGATGCCACAAAGTTATTTTCTTGACTTTGAATAAAAATTTGGTACTGCATAATTGTTTCTCTTTAGCGACGTGCGATTATTTTTTTATTGAAGTCGGAAAAAGTTTCATCCAACATATCATCCCAACAACCTGCAAACTGTATAATTTTTTCGGATGTACCTTGAGATGCTTCTACACCAACTCGAAAATAATGAATAAATTATATACTTATTCCAGCTTTTCTTGGGGAATGAGATTGATTTCTGTCAGAAGTTTGGTACGTAAATTTGATGGTTTCATGTTGCGCTGTTTAGGGTGTAGTGTATCAAGCTTGTTTTCATAAAATTCAAAATTGAAAATCTAAAATTATTTCATCTCTACGTAGCGACCACCCATGTTCAGTACGGGCAAAGGGTAAAGCAAGTTCTGCCATATAATGCTGCCCTTTAGCGTCAACCAGCCAAGGTTGATTGACTAACTCTTCTACAATTAGCCATCGCGTGTGTTTATGTAAGTCCTTTTTGAAAAAAGACTCCAGAGCTAAAGGGCTATCCCGATGTAAAAGCAGTGAAGGCTTATCCTCTATTTGCAGATTGAGCAGTATCGGCCAGCCATACTCAGCAGCTAATTGGTGCCATCTGGCAAAGCGCTCTATTCCAGTCAATTGGGCGAGTTCTGCTAAAACTTGCCCACTCAAAACTGTCCGCCGAGGACGGACGATCGCTTCTTTTGGCAGCTGAATACGAGGAGTGAAACGAGGTACAGTCAGTTCAATCGGCATCGGCACTGTAGCAGCGCGAAAGATTGCCATCGGGTTATCTTGAAAAGTAGTCCAAAGTAGCTGCTCAGAGATGGGGTCACGGGCATTAACCGCAGCCATAGAAAACCAAAACACTGCAACAGGGTTAGGCGAAGCCGATCGCAGTTTTAAAAAGGGCAGCTGTGTTTTGGGATCTAGAAAGATTTTTGCATCGACTAGGGATAAACTATCTTTACTCGCGCCCCACAACTCAATAGGAAGAATATTAAAATTGGGACGAGCTAAGACATTTGGGTTTGGCTCAAAGGGACTTTGTAATTCTGCAACCTGAATTTGATGTTGGCTTGCTAAACAGTAAAGCCTCTGTTGAAACCAAGAATATAATAAATTATTTCCATTGAATAAGTCTTGAAATCGGGCAAAGATTGGCACCGGATCGTCACTAATCCCGTGAACTACCAGTTGGAAAGACTCAAATACACCTGCGAACAAACAACCGAAAGGAGCTGTGGACAGAGCGGACTTTGGCGAATTACTGCTGGATTCGAGAACGACTACCTCTTGATTTTGCGATAGCGATCGCTCCCACGCCTCCAACCGAGTGATAACTTCAGGATGGCAATGAGCTGTTCTCATTTCAGAAACCAGGGTAGATTTGAGATCGCCAAGTGCAATACCCTCGGCAAATTCCTGTTTCAGCCGCTCACGAAATGCCATCCGCATTGCCGAAGCTGGACTTGCACCCTGAATCCAGCAGCGTTCATAGTCTGCCAGTGTTTGCAGCAAAATGTTTTGCTGCGCCTCATCGATGCCAATGCGAAACGGTAGCCCTAAATCACAGTGCAACACTAAATCGGATAACTGGAGGAGTGAAACACCAAGGGCTTGGGCGAGTTCTTGAATATAGGTCTTTGCTTGTTGTAGATCGTTCGCAAGTGCATCCAGAGATATCAAATCAAGCTTTGCCGCCAGAGTATCGCAAAGGGAATGCAGTTTTTGGATCGCACTGTTCCAAAGACCGCGATCCGGCTCAATCAGCTTCTCTGCCACAACTGCTAATGCTTCCCAAGAATTTTCAAATCGCTGGGGCAGGTCAAGTCCGCCTAAAAGCACACCTCCATCAATGAAGAGATACAGAATATCCTGTATTCCGGCTGTATGGTTCCAGCGAGGTGAGGCTGCCACTGTTTTGGCTAGTTCGTCTAATGTCCCTAGATCCAATTTGGTCAGCTCTTCCAAAAGGATGTCTACAATTTCCTGAGACTCGATTTCCCGCTGCTCAACTAACCCATCTGGAGTGCGTCCCCAAAAGCGCCAGGAACCATCTGCTTGTCGCTTCAAGGTAGGATTCAATCGCCAACTTGCACGTTGACGATAAATCGAACGTTGAGCTAGCGATCGCAATATTGTTTGAAAAGGACGGAGGTCAGGTGTAAATGAATACTGAGCTTCTGCCAGATTATGCTGCGCCGTCTTGGTAAACTCGACTAAACTGACACCAGCCCATAAACCATAAGGTGTTGTTCGTCCCGCAGCCCGTGCTAGGTAACGATACAGCGCCGTCTCCAGATGGCGAATTTTTTTTGTCCGTTTTCCCTGCCTTTGGAAAGCTACACGCTGCACCTCCGTGACGAGCGCCGGATTAGATAACAGTAGCGCTTTCATAAACCATGAGTCTGCTGCCGTCATCTGCCAAAGCTGCTGGCGATTGTCTTCATGCACCTGCTGATAGGCGATCGCATATTCTTTCCAGATATGAGCATCGTTTGTACGGCTGGCTGCTAACGCTAGGCTTGCAAGTTCTTGATTACCAAAACTTTGAATAGTCTCGATTGGCCAAGCAGCAGCCCGCAAGATACCAACAGGGGCAAGCTCAAATTGTTTGCTGGGATGATTCATCAATCATTGATATCCCGTCGTGAACGGGTATATCTCGCTGTAGCCACGCGGCGATGATTGGTGAGCAGTGGCGCGATCGCCTTAGTGTAATGTTGCTCCAACTTCAGTACTGCGGTGAAATCTCGCATCACGGCTGAGTATCCCTCAAGACTCAATCCTGCTTCTTTTAACCATTGCTCTGTATCTTCGCCATCGAGCAAATTAAACTGCTCTCGAAAGGAGTCAGACATTGTTTGAATTTCCGCATCAGAAATCTTCAGCCCCAAACGCTCTGCTTCTTGAACTGCTAAATAAGCCAGTAGGACTTTTTTACTCATTACTTCTTCGTTCTCACCTAAGCGGGTGAGAATCTGAATATCATCGGTACTTTCGGGGGAATTTGATGCCTTCTCCAACTCACCATCAGCCAATTCCGGCTGAACGAGAGAAGTTTCTCCAGTGCCAAAATGACGGAGATAGTAAGTAAGTGGGTCTGATGGGAAATCTTCGGGTGTTTCGGGCCACTTAGGGGACTCGAAACGATTATTGCGTACACAAATGACCTTTTCATAACTACGAGCCTCACCCGCCAGCCAAAAAATTAGCCCTGGCATTTTACCCGTCATTACATCGTCAAGAGCTTGTCCGGCGATGTGGGTAAAGAAGTTTGCTTCAGGATGCTCACCTGCTAATACGAAAAAATCCTGTAAGCGAAAATCAATGGCATAATTTAGCCGTTCTCCATGTCCAGCATGAACCACCAACTGCCAAACAACCTGCTCGGCAGGGAAACTAGCCCAACTACTATCAGCTTGTTTGACCTTTTGTTTAAGCCACGAAATAAAAGATCCTGCCAGCAATGTATCCAGTTTTTGTTGCAAAGTAAGCCGCTCTTCAGGTGTGGACAATCCCGTAAGAGTGCTGATATCGATTGGTTCCCAACGCAACTGAGGAGATGGCTTTGCCCGAACAAAATCGGATGACTGTTGATGTCGCTGTGGGGACTGCCCAGATCGCAGCTCGATCGCATCACCAGGACGCACCGTTATTGCTCGCTCTGAGGAACCAAGCCGACGTTGCAACAAGCGAACTGTTTCCTCTGAACTTAAGGGAAAGGCATAGCGGTTAAACCAGGCGTGGCGACCACTAAAGCACAGACCGGAAGCGTAAGGGAAAACCAACGCAGGGTTGCAAGCACAGGCAGCTTCCAACCAACTAACTACCCCTTGCCTGTCGAAAGTTGCTCCCATACCGTGCTGATAGCCCATACTGGCACGTACTACTGGTTGATACTTGGTTGAAATTAGATCGATCGCACCATATTCTTGGGTGATTCGTTCGCCAATTTCCGCCGTCACTTCTGCATCTGCCATGTGCCAAAATGTGCCAGTTGCATCTCGAACTAACAGCCCAAACTCCGGTTCTTCGTGGTCTGAAGGCGTTGGGAGCAAGTAAGTTTGTCCAAGAGCGATCGCTTGCCAAGGCTGACAGATAATTATTTTTGAGAACCCAATCTTTTGCAACTGCTCGACTAATGCCGGTTCATCCGCAGTAATTACGGGCAGTTCGCGCGGTAGTTTCTGAAGCGTTTCTAGATGAAAGTGATCGAAGTGTCCATGAGTTACCACCAAAGCTGTTAAGTTTGGCAATTTGTCTAACTCAAATACCCGACCAGGATAGTACGTAAGCGTGCCCCCGACGAGTGTATCCGAAAAGCATGGATCGAGCAAGATGCGTTGATCCGTAGTTTCGATGTATAAAGCAGCATGACCACAGATAGTGACACGCATGAAAATTGTTTCCGTAGCTGTACTGTCAAAAAATCCTAGCTGATTTAAACAGCAAAAGATGGAAATGTTTAAAGAAGTTAAGAACTAAATATCAATTGCTAAGATTGGTAGCAAATAATTCCTAAATTCCATTACGCTTGCATACTGTAATAGAGAGCATTACTGAGATTTAGACTGGTTTTCGCGTCAGTTTTACCCCACCCTAACCCTCCCCGTATGTATTGGGGAGGGAACTAGATTCCTGTTTCCCCCCTTTCTAAGGGGGGATTAAGGGGGGTAATTGGACTTGTGTATACACGGTAGCCTATAGGGGGTTAGGTCTGTATTGAACTCAACCCGAAAGCGCTATAGTTTCATTAACATTTTTGAGTCATCGGTGTGGAAAAGACAATACACAATGTTGTAGTTTTTGGCGGAGGGAGTGCTGGATTTCTTTCTGCCTTAGCGTTAAAGGTGAAGATGCCAGCTTTGAACGTGGTCGTCGTCCATTCCACAACCATTCCGATTATTGGAGTGGGTGAAGCGACTACCGCTTGGATACCTTGGTTTCTGCATAAGTATCTAGAATTAAATCGAGAGCAATTCTATGAAGAGACACAACCTATTTGGAAACTAGGAATTAAGTTTATTTGGGGAGATTCTAGTCAGTCTCACTTCAACTATCCTTTTGTGACTCATCTGGCAGATAAACTCAGTGTTTTGAGCAAAAGCACTGCTTACTATTGTCTTGATTCCACAACTGAATCCAGCCTTTATTCACTGTTGATGGAGCAGTACAAGTCGCCTTGCTTCCGGAGAGAAAATGGGGATTTCGTAGTTGATGAACGCTTTGGCTACCATATTGAAAATGTTAGTTTCGTTTCTTATTTAGAAAGAAGAGCGGCAGAAATTGATATCAAAATTATTGATAAACCTGTTGTCAATATTGAAGTCGTCGAAAATGGCTATATTCGCCAACTAAAGTTTGATGATGGCACAATGCTAGCTGGCGATCTATTCGTCGATTGTTCTGGTTTTCGCTCGGCTTTGCTAGGAGAGATTCTGCAAGAACCCTTTTGTAGTTTTGCCAGTAGCTTGTTTTGCGATTCTGCTGTCACAGGCACATGGATGCGAGATGATGTAATCAACCCCTTCACAACTGCCCAAACCATGCAGAGTGGATGGTGTTGGCAAATTGATTTGCCGGATAAAGTCAACCGTGGCTATGTATATTCATCCGCTTTTATCAATGATAATGATGCTCTGCAAGAGATGAAACGTCACAATCCTCTGATGAGCGATCAGCATAGTCTTATTAGGTTTAAGTCAGGGCGACATCAACGATTTTGGGTAAATAATGTAGTCGCTGTGGGCAACGCTTCCGGTTTCGTAGAACCTCTAGAATCAACAGGATTACACATGATTGGCGAAACCATTAAATGTGTGTGCGATGTGTTGATTGATTCAGACCAGCAACCCACCCCAGCCTTAATTAATCTTGCGAATCGAGCGATCGCCCAAAAGTGGGATGATATTCGTGATTTTTTATCGATTCACTTTAAATTCAATCACCGAGTAGAATCAGAATTCTGGCAACACTGCTGGCATCAAACTGATATTGGTGATGCCGAAGCAATAGTAGACTTTTTTCAACACAATGGTCCATCAAGCCTTGGTCAAATTCTGCTCCGTCCCAATAGTGTTTTTGGATACAACGGTTATCTGAATCTGCTCATGGGTCAAAGAGTGGCTACGAAGTATCAAAGCCACAATGACATCTGGGATTTAGATCATTGGCGACAAATCCAAAACTATTTCAAGAAGCAGTGTACTAACGCCTTATCAATTCATGAGGCAATTCAGGTTGTTAAAGAAAGAAAATGTCAATGGCTGACTTCATAAATACTATTCCCCAGGTGCCTCGCGTTAACCCCAATGCCCATTTAATCCTCAGTGAGACGGGTGAGGTTTGTAGCTGGGTAGGTAACGAAGTGTTCGCACTCGAAGGCATTAGCCCCAGCACCATTCGGGAACTGTTGACACCGATCGATGGGGTGCGATCGCTTGAGGCAATTTATGCTGAACTTACAAATTCTTACGATCGCAACTACTTACATGAGATTGTCTTGGCTTTAAGTCAGCTGCATGTCTTAGAGGAAGTAGTAACTGAAACTGCACCCCCAAATTATGACTCGGAATTGCCAATCGTCCCTGAGCAAGTACGCCAAAAGGCGATCGCTATTTTAGGCAATCACCAGTTACTCGATACTCTCAATCAAACCTTTACTACGAATGGTTTTCAAAATCACCGCACTTTCTCATTCACAGATTTTGCTTCCTGTCAAACGCCAGAATTTCTCGCTCTCCAGCAAGAAAGGATACTTCTCAATGGCTCTTTCAAAGTGTCTGAAAATAGTCTAGACGCTGTGAGTGTTTCTGGACTATGTGAACTCTTTCAAAAATTCGACTTTGTAATCTGTGCTTTGGAAGGTGTACCCTATCAAGCCTTATTCGATGTCAACAAGTCAGCCCTAGCTAGTGGCACACCGTGTTTATTTGTTACTGCTTCCCCAGAAACAGCACTCATCGGCCCAACAGTGATTCAAGGAACCGCTTGTTTTGGTTGTCGAGTCATCACCTTGGAAGCTATTCCACCGGTTTTACAGGATATTTTGCCGCAACTGTCAACCCCCATCCTTGCCCAGGCAGATAGTCCACTTTTGCCCTCCATAGCGCAGGTTTGTCTTGAAGAAGCGATTTCCATTTTAGGTTTGAACTTAACGCCAACTCGCGCCACCAGCGTTGTGAAAATTAATCGGCAAGGCGATTGCACCGTCAAGCGGCTGCTTCCTAGTGGTGAATGTCAGCAGTGTACATCGCAATTAGATGAACCGTTGGGAGTGCTGCAACGAAGTGCGATCGCTGCGGCTGCCCAAGAAATCGGTCGGATCTGGCCGAACTCACCCAATGCTGCAATCCGTGCAGCCGCCGATCCTTACCAAACAGTAGGCATTTTGGGTGGCGGAACGGCTGGTTATCTCACGGCTTTAGCCTTTCGCGCTCTCAGACCAGACATCAAGGTAACTTTGCTAGAATCGAGTGCTATCCCGGTGATTGGTGTGGGCGAGGCAACGACTCCAGAACTCGTTAAGTTTCTCCATAGTCCCCGCTTTTTAGGGCTAGACATCGTTGATTTTTATCAGCGCGTGCTTCCGACATGGAAATTGGGGATTAAGTTCCAGTGGGGACTGCCCGGTGATTATGAATTTACGTTTCCTTTTCAGCGCGGACGCTTGCTAGAATCGCTTCTCTATGATTCAACGCTGAACAATCAGTCATTAGGGGCAATGCTGATGAGTGGCGATCGCGCTCCCATTTTTGATCGAGGCGATGGTACTCCGTTGTCTCTACTTCACCAGATTCGCTGGGCGTATCACCTCGATAATCGGCGGTTTGTTCGTTATCTACGAGAGGAAGCGATCGCTGCCGGGATACAGCATATTGATGTGCAAATTTCTGATGCCCAGATATCTGCCGATGGTGAAAGTATTAGCCATCTAATTACAGAGGATGGGCGTAAACTAACTTACGATTTATATATTGATTGTTCCGGCTTTCGCTCGATGTTGCTAGAGCAAAAACTTGGCTCCAAATTCGTGAGTTACCAAGATACCCTCAGCACCGATCGAGCGATCGCTGCTACCGTCCCTCATAATGGCACTATTAAACCTTACACTCTCGCCGAAACCATGAACAATGGTTGGTGTTGGAATATTCCTTTTGAGGATGCCGATCATCGGGGGTATGTGTTTTCTTCAGCATTTTGTAGTGCCGATCGAGCCCTAGAGGAAATGCGTGGCAAAAATCCGGGGATGGGCGATCCTTGGCTTGTGAAGTTTCGTTCCGGGCGGCATGAGCATTTTTGGAAAGGCAACGTTGTGGCGATCGGTAATTCTTATGGGTTTGTCGAACCCTTAGAATCCACAGCCATCCACATGATCGTTCTCGAATTGGAACTCCTACTTACCAACTTTCCAGCATCAAAGCAAGATGAGGGCGTGAAATCTGTACTTAACCGCAAAATTAGCGATCGTTGGGATGCTCTGCGTTGGTTTCTCGGAATTCACTACAAGTTCAATCACCGTTTATCTACTCCCTTCTGGCAAGCAGCCAATAGAGACACAGATATCTCTGGCGCAGCAGAGCGATTAGCATTGTTTAACGAGCGGGCGCCCTTATCTTATCGAAATTCGCTGTTTTATACACTGCATCCACCAGAGTTTTTCTCTGACGATCACTCCTATGACACATTATTAGCTGGGCAACAGGTATCCGCCCGCTTTGTGGAACCCGTGGAAGATTTAGCCACTTGGCAACGCCAACTCGCAATCCTCAAAGGGCTGGCTAGTACTGCGATGCCCCAGCATCAAGCCCTCTCCTGCTTGCGCGAGAAACGGCAAGATTTGCTTTACGACTTTGCAAAGCGCCGAGATAGTTGGTTACACACTTGGCTTCCTGCGTAGTGGTATATGTCAAACCCTTCGGGTAGGGAAAAGGTTAAAGGGGAAAGGGAAAAGGGAACTTCATAACTAAAGTTAGGGGGTTGATATGAGGACGCTGTATTTCTGAGTTTGTAGTAAGCACTTCAGTGCTTAAAAATCCAGGACTAAAGTCCTTACTACGAACTTTTTTACCCTTCAGAACTAATAGACCTCTTGCAAAAGTAACTTTTGCAAGAGGGGGGAAAGGGATGCATGTTAAAGGGAAAAGGGTTTTTATTAGCCCTTTTCCCTTTACCCCTTACCCTTTTCCCCACTTCTGCAAGAAGTCTAATGCAATAGCGTAAGTCCTTGACTATTTTCTTTTCAAACAATCGTTAACAATCCTTCTTTAAGCAAACGGCGTACTAACACGATCTTGCTATTGTCGCTGGCAAAATCGGGCAACGATTTGATCGCAAATGCGGCTTCCGACTCAACAATGAAGCGGAAAGCTGGCTCAACGTATGCTGGTCCTTCAACTCTGTTTTGGGGAAATTGAATCATCACCACATCCCCTTTCCTGACAGTTGTACAAATCATTCCTTGGCGTTTGATAACATAGGTATCCAAGTCAATCTGTTGCAACTCGTCCAATTTACTGAAATGGCTATCTGCGAGTGGAGACAGTGAGCCAATGAATTTAATAGTCAGTCGTTCAACCGCATCATCAATATCGACGCTATTAGCAAAGGTTTTGAGTAAATCTTTCAATTGATTTTTTGTCTGCATCCTGGCATCATCCTCATGCACAAAGCTAACGGGAACTGCTTTGCGAAATTCGACATTTTGCTGCACTATTGATGTGAGAGCTTCCTGAATCAGGTCAATCCAGCGATAAACAGGGATACCGACGGTGATATGAAGTGAGGAAGTATCCAGCGTCTTGGCTTCATGCACAAAACCACGCGGGATATATAACATATCGCCTGGCTTGAGTTCAACTTCATGATTAGGAGCCTTCAGTTGATCCCGTAATACTTCTTGTGGTAATCGTCGAGCATCTTCTAGCATTGGCAAATCCCAGTAGGAATCATAGGTACGCCAGAGTTTAGTTCCCGAAAGCTGAAGAACAAAAACATCATGTGTATCAAAGTGGGGAGGAAATCCTTGAGCAGTTTTAGGGGTCAAGTAAAGATTGACATTTGCTGGATGATTGAGATATTTTTCCAGATTTCTGCAAAGTGTGGCGATCGCTTCCCAATGCTGTTGCAGATGAAATATACACAAGGTATTGCCTTGATTATAGGCATCATAAAATTGATAAATACTAGGAGATGCATTGGGATCGATAGAGCCTTTCCCCCCTAATTTATTCGCTTGATTGGACAAATCATCTGCCACTTTCGATACATTAAAGTCAGAATAGCGAATGCCACTAAAGCGAATGAGCGAGTCAACATCGTTCATGGAAAACAGACCTGAATAGTAATCTGTTTCTTTTCGTGAAACAACAAGGCACTGCCGCTCCCAGTATTCTTTAAAGAAAGTTACGGTATCGATAGGTTGAATTAATTTCTCAAAATCAAAGTTAGTGCTAAACATTTTTGGAGTTCCCTAGAAAATGGATGAAAATTTCTTTAATTTTGAATTTTGAATCTTACTTCGGCAAAACTATGGTTTGACGCACAGCACGCTTGCCTTGGCGTAGCCGGTCGGAGACATCGCTTTTACGAGTACCTCCAGCCATCTGATACTCATGGCTATTATTACCATATTTATAAGCAATCCCACGCAAAATTTTTTCAGAATAGTCTGCTAAATCCTGTTCATTTTCGACGAGCTGGGTTAGTAAAACAGACATAGTTAAGTATTTCACAGTACTCTTTACCAATGAAAGCCACATTTATTGTTTAAGCACCGCATTGCTTTGCCTCAAAAGCGGATTCTATTTAAGGGAATATGCTGTAATACCAAGTTTAATGTGAAGTTGCAGATATCTCGATCCCCCTAAATCTCCCTTCAAAAGGGGGACTTTGATAGATATTTTTTTGGTTCCCCCCCTTAATAAGGGGGGTTAGGGGGGATCAAATTCTATGCAGCTTCATAAAGAATTGGTATAACACCAGTTTGTTTCTTATAACGTCAAGGCGGAAGCTGCTACAAAGTGCGCGAAACACGAAAACGTGAAAGCGGAAGCTGCTACAAGGAAGACGGAAGCTACTACAGAGTGCGCAAAACACGGAAACGTGAAGGCGGAAGCTGCTGCAAGGAAGACGGAAGCTACTACAAAGTGCGCGAAACACGGAAACGTGAAGGCGGAAGCTGCTGCAAGGAAGACGGAAGCTGCTACAGAGTGTGCAAAACACGAAAACGTGAAGAAAGTGTTCCCTTCAACTTTGCTCAGGAAACGCTCTTGCTGAATTTTTATAATTTTTGTAAAATTTGAACAGCAGTTAATGTTTAGATCGGCAAATAGCAGTGAAGCGATCGCCTGTTTTAATCAGTGCGATCGCAGTAGCAGTAATTGATTTCCCTAAACAAAATGTTTCCTGAGCGGAGTCGAAGGGAACATTCTAATCGCTCTTAGTACCAATGCCATCGCAAAGGTGCTTATCGCTCACATTGGGATTGTTTTGTAAATAACCACCTACCCTAGCGCAACTGTAGACGATTAAATCATCTAGGTTATTTAGGTACACCTTCCAAAGTTTGACGGTGTTGTCATCACTTGCAGAAACGATGGTCTTGCCATCGGGGCTAAATGCGACGCTATTGACCGAAGAGCTATGGCAACCAGAAAAAGGTACTTTTTTAGACGGAAAAGTTTTTGAAATATGGCACTCAGAAAATATAACCAACTATCTAAATAATAACGATCGTCATGTGATTATTGCTATTTATCCTCATGCAGAGAGTGCAAAACAAGCTGCGGAATTTTATAAAGATTGGATGGGATTATTTTGTTATCGCAGTAAGATTTCGTGGGCTTATTGGCAAAGTCGTTTAGTCAAAGAATCTCTGCTAAATCATTATAAACAGATTGAAGAAAATAGAAAAATTACTAACCCAAGCAATTCTCGGCAAGAGAAGCAGAATATTACGACTTCTCGCAAGATTTGTACACTTTCACAAATTCTTCTGGTTCGCTAAAATCTAGCCAAAAAGCCACTTGGGTAATGTTACATGCCTGAGGAAAGGCATTTACCTGACACCAGTTTCTCAGATCGGTTTCCCAGCTTTGTGTTTGTTCAGATAACTGAACTTTTTTACTTAAAATTGGATAAAATCCAGACAGCCTTAAGGCATCAGGAAGAAAGCACTCAGTGACTGAGAAATAGTTGCTCATGCCTCGCCCCCACCATCGGGGTACATTGACAAATCCTTCTAGCCGCGCGATCGCTTCCATCATCTCAGAAAATTCCCCTGGAGTGAAGGAATTGCTCGATAACCAAGCCGGAAATTCAGCCTCGTTAGTAACTCCCCTTTCTTGGAAAAAATGTTGTGTAATTTTTTCAGTAATGCTAATTCTCAAACTCGCTTCCGATTGGCTGTTTGTCTGTTCGGCTAAAGCCCAGAGAATAGCAATCTGACGATACAATCTACCTTCACAACTCACTAATGCAGTCACAATATCGGCATCTGCGTTAGTTGTCTCTTGCCGATCTGAAGAGATATCCTTACCAACAATTATCAAGATAAATTGATGCAATTGCTCAACCTTTTTGGTAAAGGTATCGTCTGCACTATAAAGTTTAAGCAATGCCTGAATACGACCCAAACGTTCAACTAAGACTGGTATTGCTGATGCATCCATATCTAACTCTAGTTCACTCAATATTTGAGAACTATAAACATCAGCTAAATCAGCCTCCAAGGGTTGCAGATTCTGTTGTTGGGCTACAGCATCACACCAACGAATTAGTCCAGCAAGATTACGCAATTGAATGTAAACCCTGCCGAGAAATCGGGCTTCTTGGCTTAATTTTTCAGTCAGAGGCAACCAGGAATATGCTGTCCGTAATGGACGGATAGCAACTCTAGCCTGAAGTTCCTCTATAAAAATGGACTTGTTGAGTTGAAACTTTACTTGCTGATTAGCAGCAGTACCACCACTTTCTCCAACCATAGCGGCCAGATGTTTCAGCAGTTCAATGGCATCTGACTGTTTTTGATCCACATAGCCGCCATTTTGCACAAATTCCAAAAACTGGGCTAGAATCTGGCGATCGCCCCCCTGCATCTCAGCATCAGCTACTGCTTGGCTCAAATGTCGTTGAGTGAAGAACTGCCGTTTGGCACAACTGATAATTAAACTAGCGATCGCCCGATCGATAATATTTTTGTCTACCGCCAGTTGAACTGTAGCGCGGATGTTTACTAAGGCATCAGTTAAGGGTTGGTATTGGAATTGAGGGTTGCTATGCAAAATTGCCACTTCATCATCCCCGATGTACTGTCTGTCTCGGTAGGCTGCAAAAATAGCTCCAAATCCCTCCATGCCAAAGGCTTCCAGTTCAGCGGCTCGAAGCGCCCCCATACTACTTGCCCCAAATACTCGCACTCCTGCTTCTAATGCCCAGAGAATTTCTTTATGCCAAACTGAAGCGCTGCGGTCAAAAAACCCGTCAATAATGGCAATTACACGCGGTTGTAACCGCAGACAAGCAAGAATATCACCACAACGGACAGGATCGAGGTAACGGGCTGGTAAAATTTGACTGGCTTGGGTAACGGATAGGGTGGGGCCAAGAAAGATGAGAATTTGACTAGGTTCCAAAGAATTCGAGTGCATATTGGATTTTACAAAGACGAAGGGAGATGCATACCCGGTACAATCACATGAACCACTGGAATCCCATACTCTGGTCGCGTATGATTGACAAACACAGCTTGCTTAAATCCCTGAGTACTCAGACAAGTTAGAATTTGTTGAATTTCTTCTGCAAACGTTGGGGTAAAAGCTAGCTCAGGCTGGGTCTCAAAATCAATTAGGGTCGCGATCGGTCTTTTGCTGCTAGACTTCATCGCTGGGCTACCTGGCATCCTGATGTGTCCAAGGGCATAACTCTCTGGATGAATGTCATCCCGACTACCTGCAATCACAGTTACTCGTGACTGAGCCGCTTCAGTAATCGCCCGCGCTAGAGCAATTTCTTTGGAACTGTGGCATCCCCACCCTGCTGCTGTCGGTCGTCCATGCCAGTTTTCCCGATCGCTAATCAAGCATTTATAAGTAGGTATTCCTATAGTCGAAGTTAAATCAGTAATCACGGCTGTCGCCCCGGCAAGTTCAACTTGATAGAGTAAAGATTGCAAAAGCGGAGACTGGATAGTTTGACTATCAACCAAACAGTTAATCCGTTCCTCCAGAGGTAAGCGCCACCAACGCCACTCAGCTTCGCGCTCAATGACTTCAAACAATCCATGAGCGATCGCTTCTAGTAAATGGTTTCCTGATGCTAGTCCATTACTAGAAGTGCTGAACAGATGAGTATCACGTTTTTCAGTTGTGGTGTCTAAATCAAGATACGCCTGTGGTACGTAAACAGGTTCACTCGTAAATAAATCGGTTCCACAAATCCAATCTAACGGTAGAGCAGGATGATAAGACTGCGATCGCTTACCTGGTTCTAAAACGCTAGGATCGATTGCCTGGTGATGTCGGCAGACTTCTTCATAAGAGGCAACCATCTCTGGTTGTGCCAGGTTTTCTGCATGATAAGACTCCACAGATTCCATCACCGCCGAGATCATCGCTAGCAGAAGTGAAATTCCCTTGCCTTGAGAACCAGAAAAAGCTTTTCCGTTAGGACGAATCGCTTGAGCAACAGGAATACCAATGCAGTCAAGACCAGTAATGTCTGCAACACGCGTGATGCCAAAAGCAGCCAGAAATTCTTGTAGCTTCTCCCAAGTAGAATTAGGTTGTTCTGTCCGAAACGTGCCGTCAAGATTTAGCTTAGGAGCATTCAGAGTTTGCCACATTCGCTTGTTTCTTTTTCAACTGTTAATGAGAGTAATAATAAATACTCTCGCTTGAAGGAATCTCAAGATATTTATTGTGTTACATTAAGCACATCAAACATGACGTTATAATTAGCGCTTTTGAAAATTACGATATCAAAATCATTAGAGGATGTTTTAAAAGTCTTCTTATCAGTACGAAAACGTTTTAGATCCCCCTAAATCCCCCTTTAAAAGGGGAACTTTGCTCCGCTTCCCCCCTTTTTAAGGGTAACCAGCGCGGTCTTCTCCCAAAGGGAGAGGCTAGCGCCTTTCCTTCGGAACGCTATGCGAACGCGGAGCGTCTCGTAGAGAAGGGGGTTTCCCCATGAGCGACTGGCGTGGGCTAGGGGGGATTAATAAGTGCCTAAAATCACAGCTAACCACTTTTAAAACAACCTCTTAGAATAAAAGGTTGGCGTCGCAATTTAGCAACGCCTTTCCTTAAGTCACAACGTGCAGTTGTAATGACACCGCCAGCATTAAATCAAGGCTACCAGCAACACATAACTGTCTCTTTAACTGTGGATGAAGCCAGTCCGCCAGCTACACTTTCTAACTCGTTTTCTGACAATTCTCGGTTAGTTGGTCTTGCTTTAATACCGTTAACACTATTAATAGACCGGATATTCACAGATGGAGAAGCAGTTGACAAACCTAGAACCTTTCTTTCTGCAGAAACCATCACCGCTTTTACGTCATCAGCGTTAAAATCAAAACCGTTTGTCTGACCTTGTTCAACAGCTATTCTCGCAAACTCACCTGCTTCAGTAGCATCCAACGCTTCACGTAGCGGCGAATTGGCTGGTTGGGCTAAAAAAGTTTCATAGTATTCGACAAAGCTTTCCTGAGACATTTTGAACTCTCCTTAAGATAAGATACTTAGCTTTTAGCTTGAAGTAGGCAACTAAATCTGAAGCCAGGTCATTAACTTCAAAAGTATTGTTCCCCAATCGCTAGGCTATAGAACAATCACTTAAATTCTAGTATTGTTCAATACAATAATTGCTTGAAGTATAGTCTAATGTCCAGATCGTTTAAGTCAAGTTTTGTAACTAATAAAACATTATTTTTGTATAGCAATATACAAAAATTAACGTTGAGATTGACAAGTTAGTGCGTACTTGAACCTTAAAATGTTCCATAATCGTCGTCTAAAAATCTTTAATCTTCTAACTAATGAATAGATTGTAGGAATTTCATCTTTTTGCATTTTTTTCCTCAAGGGTTCGGATTATCGCTGCAATCAGCTTTCCTGAACGATGCGAATCAAACCCGTGGCGATGAAAATTGAACATCGCAACTGCGGCCAATATGTCAACTAGATCCTGAGTCAATTGACCAAGATGCTGGAGATTAAGTAATTCCTTTGCAAGTATGTCGTTAGCTGTGGCATATTTTTGCAATATCTCTGCTTCTGGAGACTCATACAAAGTTTCGAGAGAAAGCAGTTCAACTGTTGGAATTGTGGCTTCAGAAGGTGTGGAAATCAAAGCCGCTAAACTCTGCCAGGTTGCGAGAATAGCTACCGGATCTGACAGAGTACGGGTAAAGAGATCGTGCAACACAGTTGGCACAAGTAAGTCTTTGGAAACAACACCAAGGTTATGTCGATCGAGATAGTCAAGCATGAGCCATAATGAAGTGTCTGCGTCGAAGTGCTGATGAACCAACTTCATGGCTTGCAACCCGCCAAATCGGTCTGTTTCAGGCTCATAGTCACTAAAGAAAAATAAATTAATTAAATTCTCACGCCCAAGTGCATACATGCGATCGGAGATATCAGCGATCGCTTGTTGCCGATCCACTGTTATAAAAAAACGCGCCCGCACATCTGGCGGTTTTCTCATAAAGAAGAAACAGGGCAACAAATCATGACTCCGCCAGTGAGTAACTAACGGTTCGAGTTGGTCAAAAAGGGCACGCGCACTCGATAGTGCATTACCCTTATTCCTGACGAGTCCCACATTAAGTTGTACCCAATCTCCGTTTTCCCAGTCCTGACTACTACATTGTGTAGTTGAAGTTAATTCGTCGGTCATCGAAACTCCTGAATCCCCATCAAAATTGTCCCAGTCCCCAGTCCTCAGTTCACTGATGTTAAATCAAGAAAAGAAAGGTTGACAATAGAAGCTGGCTTAAAGCAGCATTACGGCATGTTAGCAATAAAAAAACGTGGTTCTCGACAACATCGACCGTATCGAAGCACCTCCAGCAGATGTCTTTTACCGAGAGTATATTCTGCCCCAGCGTCCAGCGATTATCACCAATCTCTTTGAAAATTCACCACTGCGACCGATGGATAGCCTGGAAAAGGTAAAAACAGGGCTGACTGACATCCCAGTTGAAATCTGTCCAAATTACATTGCCGATCTGCTAAATTCGACATCAGCTAATGTTCCCCGAATGATGAATTTAGGTGCATATCTTGATTTCCTAGAAGCACAACCCACAACTCTTGATATCTGTGTTGAGTATCCTACACCCCAAAAGCTACTTCAGTTATTGCCCCTGAATTCATATCAACATTTAAATGATGAAAGCGATCTATACTCCAATATGTTCGTCGCTGCCAGCAATAATTATGCTCATTTGCACTATGATGCCGATCAACGTAATGTTTTGTTGTTTCAAGTTTTTGGCACAAAGCGATTTGTATTGATTCATCCGCGTGAAACTCAAAAGCTAGATGCGATCGATCGGCCTAATCTCTGCCGTACCAGTGGTATCTTTCTGGAAAATTTCTCAGAAGCCGAGAAAACAGATTTTCTCCGATATACCAACGCTTATGATGCGGTACTTTATCCTGGTGAAACTATTTTCATGCCGATGATGATCTGGCACTACATTGAGTACTTGGAACCAGCCATGTCAATTGCTTATCGTTTGGGACGCAATGCTTATAATCAGCGATTGGCTAAACTTTTTCCAGCCCCCTCGGTTGATGTTCAGTCCCTATCGCTGTTGCTGCAAGACGAGATAGAAGCGCGATCGCATCATCTAGAATGGTTAAATAAACTAGAGGCTGTAAGCGATTCATGGTCGGGGAGTGAAAGCGATCGCCGGGACACTTTAAACTACCTTTCCCTAAGAATTCGGGGGCAATATCTTGGTCTTGAGCCGATCAAAAATATTCGAGAGTTGAGAAGACGTGAAGCGATGCTAAACACTCGCCTGTTCTGACCGAATCAACCGTGCATAGGAACCATCAAGCTGCGACATTTCTTGATGAGTACCGCGTTGCACTACTTTACCCTTTTCTAGAACAATAATTTCATCACAGTCGCGGATGGTACTGAGACGGTGAGCCACAATAATGCAAGAACAGCCTCGATAACGCAGATTTCGGTCAATAATTTTTTCCGTATCAGCATCTAAGGCACTGGTTGCTTCGTCCATGATCAGAATTGTGGGATCGTTGACTAATGCACGGGCAATTTCTAAACGCTGGCGCTGTCCGCCACTGAAATTAGCAGCACCCTCAAGTAAGTTACCTTCATACCCTCCAGGTAAAGCTAAAATCACTTCATGAATAACAGCATCTTTACAAGCTCGGACTAATTGAGAATTAGACACTGTATCATCCCACAAGGTCAAATTATCTCGGACAGTACCAGCGAACAGAAAAATTTCCTGTTCTACCATTCCCAAGGAATTAGAAAGTATCGCCCTAGTAATTTGCTCTCTGGGAATACCATCAAAGAGAATTTCTCCCGACCAAGGTTGATACAGCCCAGCGACCAATTTGGCAACTGTTGATTTACCAGAACCACTACTACCAACTAGCGCTACTCTCTGCCCTGGTTTAAGTTGAAAACTCAGGTCTTGAATTAGAGGCCCATCTGTCCGTGAATAGCCAAATGTAACATTTTTTAATTCTACATATCCTTTAAGTTCGCAGACTGAACCATACTGTATTGAGGTATGTAAATTATGACTATCTAATTCTGAATCGGTTGCGTTTTGCAACACATCATCTAGGCGATTTAAGTCTCCTTCTAGTTCTTGTAAAGTACTACCGAAATTGACTAGAGAGTTGACTGGAGTCAAAAAGCTAATCATTAAACTTTGGAAAGCAATCAACATCCCAATACTGAGATGGCCATCCATGACTCGTAGACCACCAATAACTAAAACTGATAGTGAGCTTAAACTCATTAAGAAAACAGGTAAAATGCCTAGTACTTGATTGGTAATACCTAACTCTTGCTGACCGTTGATAAATTTTGTATAGTAACCTGACCAACGGGAGAAATAATCAGATTCCAAGGCTGATGCTTTGAGGGTTTCCATACTTTGAAGGGCAGCAATTTCTGTCCCTGCAACTTTGCCTCTGTCTTGGATGATTCGCATATAAATATCTGTGCGCTGTCGGGAAATCCACTGCAAAGTCAAGATATTAATTGCCGCAAAACAGATAGCGATCGCAGTCAGCACTCCATCATAAGCAAACATGACTAAGGCATAAAATACCACCATGACGGTATCAATTACAGTCCTGGCTAACTGTCCCGATAGCACTTCTGCAACTTTAGTATTGATATTGATTCGACTGCTAATTTCTCCGGCAAATCTTTGGGCATAAAATGCCACTGGTAAGCGAAGAATATGGTAGATGAATTGCCCAGACATTTCCACCGATAATTTGATATTTAGTTTTCTCAGAAAACGTCTTTGTAGTAATGTCAGTAACACCTGAATAATGACTGTGATCGTCATTCCCAAAACCAATGGGCGCAACCAGTCTGTGCGATTTTCTACCAAAATATTATCAACAAAAATTTGATTAAAGACTGGTAAAACTAACCCTGGAATGACTAGAAAAAATCCTGCTAAGAAACAATAGAGAATGGCTCCCCAAGAACCCCGCAAGCGGTCAAAGAGTGCGCCGATTAAGCTCGGTTTGCGACCCCCACGTTGGAATTCTGGGCCTGGTTCCATTACTAAGACAACCCCTGTATAGGCTTCATCAAATTCTTTAAAGGAGACTCGCCTCGGTCCGGTAGCTGGGTCATTCAAATAAACCCAATCTTTTTTAAATCCCTCTACTACTAGGAAATGATTAAAATTCCAAAACACAATGTATGGCGGAGGAAGTTGTTGTAATTGTGCCAATTGCTTTTTAAAACCCTTGGCTTGCATTCCATAGTTTCTCGCAGCTTTGATCATGTTAGAGGCTTTGCTACCATCACGGGAAACACCGCAATTTTGCCGCAGTTCTGCTAAAGGCACAATTTTACGATGGTAGGCCAAAATAATCCCGAAAGCTGCTGCTCCACATTCCACCGCTTCCATTTGCAATAGAGTGGGAGTTTTGACGCGAGAAGGGATGTGACTTGATGGCGTTTCTAAATCTAATAATGGGGCTTTTTGGCGTAAGGGATTAAGTTTTTGAATTAAGGATACTAATTGCTGAATCAATTGCACAAGACCATTCCCCTAAAACTTTAGTTAATGCCAGTAAATTCTCTAAGAATAGGCAAGACATAAGTAATTGGTGCTTGCTCTGCTACTTTAACCCGAACACTGGTAGTTG
Source organism: Nostoc sp. C117 (assembly GCF_043099735.1). Classification (NCBI taxonomy): domain Bacteria; kingdom Bacillati; phylum Cyanobacteriota; class Cyanophyceae; order Nostocales; family Nostocaceae; genus Nostoc; species Nostoc sp. C117. Next base: position 2,953,924 of record NZ_CP170991.1, on the reverse strand, counting down.
TTCCGGCAGAAATTTTTAATTTTGGCCCTTGGGAAGAAGACCAGCGATAACCGCTAAAGTTGGATGGAGCTAGTTCCATTTCGGTTCGCACTTCTATGTCTCCGCCACCAGTTGACAAGATGTTTGTTACTACATCGGCATTGCCAATCACAGACTTTGCGCCTTCTTTAGTCACAGGTAAGGGAGAAACAGAGGTAACTTTGCCGACAATACCGCCAAAACGTTCTCTTTTCACGGAAGTGGGGGTGATTTGCACGATCATTCCTGGTTGAATTTGTTTGCCATCTTGGACATGAAAGTAGGAGAGGGCAATTAGTGAAGTCTTTTTGTCACCGACGTTCAAGGTGACAAGCGGAGTTTTCGGACTAGTAACTTGTCCAACAAAAGCAGTCACTTCTAATACACAGCCGCTACTAGGGCTAATGATTTGGCTATTTTCTAATATTTGTTTTTCTAGTTGAGCGATCGCTCGATTAACTTCTTGAATCTGATTAATTTTGGTATTAAGAGTTTCTACGTTTTCTTGATCGATACGTTGGCTCTTAGTCTCTAAGTCTTTTAACTGCGCTTGCAGTTCGCCTACAGAACTCAAATTTTGTAAGTATCTCTGCTGGGCTTCTGTTTCTTGTACATCTAATTGCTTGAGCTGCACTTTGATATCAGAGACAGTTTGCGTTGCTTGTTTATATTCTTGCTCTGCTTGTAAGTATGTATCTTTGGCAATGGCTCCCGCATCTACGAGTTGCTGGCGCTTCTCCAATCTATCTTTGAGTATCGGTACGACAGTTACAGCATCATTGAGCCGTTGCTGCAAACTAAGGCGCTGTTCGCGAATGGCATTTAAGCCTTTTTCATAAAATGCAGGTGTAAGAGTTTGAGTATCCCGCAAACGTTGAATATAACTAGCTTTAGCAGAAGCGATCGCCTCTTTTTCTTTAGCAGTACGTTGTCGCTGAAGCAGGGATGAATTTTGTTCTTGTGTTTGTAATTGCCCCAGTTTTGAGCGTTGCAGTTGCAATTGCTGTTTCAGATCCGTCGGATCGATCGTTGCTATGACATATCCTCGATCTATACATTGTCCTGTTTTCACATTCAGACTTTTTAACTGTCCTGAAATTGGCGACTCAAAAGTGACAACTTGATTGGGTTGAATAAGTATTCCCTTTCCCGTGACTGTGACGGGAATACGTCCAAAAATACTCCAAAATAATCCCAACAACACAAAAGTACCCAGCGTCGCCAAAGGTAACCAATCTATGGGATTGACTACCTGCATTAACTGATCCAATCTTTCTGGAGAAGATAAACGCTCCAGTGATTCCTTGCGAAATATACTATCTTGCTCTTCAGGCATTCGCTTGAGGGAGGGGTTGGGGAATGGGGATTTGGGACTGGGGATTGGGGACTAGTAGTCCACCAAACCAACTTTGATGGATGAATAAGTTCGTAGCGAGGACTTTAGTCCTTGGCTTGAGCGCTTCAGCGCTCACTACGAACCAAGCATTGTTGACTTGGCGGACTACTAGAGCGTGTTTTCAAACTACTCGTTTAGCCTTCTAACTTTTTAGATCCCCCTAAATCCCCCTTAAAAAGGGGGACTTTAAGAAACTCTTTGCCCCCCCTTTTTAAGGGGGTTGGGGGGATCTAAGACTTTGATAACCACGCGCTAGGGATTGGGGATTGGGGCGCACAGAGAGTTATTTCACTGTGTTTTTGCGTCCTCTTCTCCTGTCTTCTTTAAGATTCCCGATTCAGACGTTTAATCATCCAGTCAAATCTAGCACCTGCTAGGGCGGTGTTGTCTAATGTATCTAAGTTGAGTTCATCTTCAACTTCCATATCTTCTGCTAAGAGTTGATCTAGTTGGTAAGCCAATTTTCCAAATCCACGGCGGAACAGGCGATCGCGAATCCGATCTACTAAAACTACAGCGATCGCTCGATAAAAACGAGCTGTAAATCCTGTATTTTGCTTTAATTGTTTAGCTAGTTTCTCTTGTGGTAAAGCTAGTAATATAGAAGATTCTACTGCCTTGACTGTAGCAGAGGCAGTTGTTGCTTCTACAAAGGACATTTCCCCTAAAATTTCGCCTTTGACGGATTGAGCAATTTCTTTTTCGGCAACTGGATTCTGTGGGGTGGAAACAAAAATTCCTAACTTTCCATCTAACAATATATATAATGCCTCAACAGGTTTTCCTTCTTCAATTAGGACTTTACCTGGATTAACTTTAGTTCTTACTCCTTGGGAAATCATCCAATCAATATCGCTACCGTTCAAAATAGCAAACACAAACAAAACCTTTCGCAGTGATTCTCCTGGAACTACTTTGTTCTTGGCAAGAAAATCAGTGATTCTCCGCAACTGCTGTGACAGTAAAACAGATATTATTTGATAAAAATGTGCAGCGAATTCTGTATCTTGCTCCAGTTTTTCAAGTAATAATTCTCTTGGCAGTGCTAATACCCGTGAAGATTCCAAAGCTATAAAAGTAGTAGATGGAGGACGATTATCTATAAAAGATAAAATTTCTACAATTTCCCCTGGCGATACGCGATCGATTTCTTGTAAGTCTTTGACCTTGCCTGTGGGAGACACACAAATACTTAATGCTCCCTCTAACAAAATTTCTAGTGTATCACTAATTTCTTTACCTTCTTGAATGAGAACTTGATGAGGATGATGCTCTTTAAATATGCCTACACTGAGCATCCAATCAATATCAATTTTCCTAAAGGCAGCGAAATTTGGAGTATTAAGAAGCATTTGTTTAAGCATAGGATTTAAAGTTGATTAGAAAGGGAATTAAATCATTTATTACCGCAAAATATAGCTTTTTTTTAGTTTTTTGTAAGTTTTGAATATCGCTAGTTTACATAAGTGATAAAAAGTTAATGAAAAGCTAGAATTACCACAACTAGCTTATTACTCATACTAAGTACACAATTTCGTAAATTTATGGTCATTGAGGGGTAAAATTGAAACACATAGGCGCTTCTCTACGAGACGCTACGCGAACACCTTCCAGCAGGATAGGAACGCAAAGCTTGTTTCGGTTTATATGCTACGAATTAATGAAATGCTGTGCTAAGTTCTACTTACTTCATTATTTTTGGCAAAATCTTTAACAAAGCTTTTTAGACAAAAGTTAATATAGATTATATCATTGGTGGTTAATTTAACTAAATATCACCTTTGCGTGCTGTCACAAATATTTGTCTTTGTTAAATAATTGAAAATTAATAGAACTTAATATGATTTGGATACAAAAATTTGTAAAATTTACAGCATTTCCTATCTATCTGGTATTAATAATCTCTAGTTTGCCCAGAATGGTAAGAGCTGAATCACTAATAGCACTTAAATTCCAGAGATTACAGAACTGGCAAATTAGTCAGAGGTTTATCCCACCAAATCGAAACGCACCACAAACTACGGCTGGTGGGGGAAGTCGTGGTGGTTCCTCTCAAGGGACTTTAATTCCGTTAATGCCTCCAAATAAGCTAGGTTTAACCTTTGCAGAACATCCGACATTTTATTGGTTTGTTCCGCAGATGCCAGGACAAACTGCTCATTTTTCAATCCTGGAAGACAACCGTATATTCTACGAAACAACTTTTAAACTTCCTAATGAATCAGGAATTATTGGTTTTACTCTCCCAACAAAAGCACCAAGCCTCGAAGTAGGTAAAAAATATCACTGGTATATGTCGATCGCTTCCAGTCCAGAGGAACTAGCAGACGAAATCAGTGTTGAGGGTTGGGTAGAACGAATCCAACCTACTGCTGATTTATTGAAGCAGATAGCCAGGACAAATCCCAAAGAACTTTCTCAAGTGTATGCTACAGCTGGTATTTGGTACGAAGTGCTGGATACTTTAGTAAAGCAACGTCTTACTGAACCTAGCGATCGCACAGTTTTGGCTAATTGGCAAGCATTATTACAGTCAGTGGGTTTAAACAATTTAGTTTCTAAGCCTCTAGTAAATAGCTGCAATTCCCAGACTAAGTAATTTATGTGGATTCATATCAAGCAACAACTTTGGCAGTATCGCGGTATCTTCATCGCTGCTCCGAGTGTGGGAGCATTAGTATTCATCCTGCGCTTGAGTGGATTATTGCAGATGTTAGAATTGGCAGCGCTGGATCAAATGTTTCTGTTACGTTCTCCAGAACCTGTTGATACGCGGATTGTGATTGTAGAAATTAATGAATCTGATGTGCAAAAACTTGGTAAGCGCGGTTATTGGCCTTTGCCTGACGGCTTGCTAGCACAAGTTTTAAAGAATTTAAAACAACAAAAACCCAGTGCGATTGGTTTGGATTTTTATCGAGATTTACCAGTAGGTTTTGGACATCAATCATTAGTTAAGGTGTTTGAGTCTACACCAAATTTAGTTGGTGTACAAAAAGTAGCTGAGAGTGAAGATAGCTCGGCAGTAGCGCCACCACCAGCGCTGAAAAAACTTGGTCAAGTGGGTGCAAATGATTTTCCCTTAGATGGGGATGGAAAAATTCGCCGCAGTTTGATGTATTTGGCAGATAAAAATGGCGAAAATGTGTTTAGTTTTGCCTTTAAGCTTGCCTATCTTTATTTGAGCGATCGCCAAATTGATGTCGGACAAACAAAAGATTATTTGGTAAAAACAGGTAATGTTGTTTACCCATTATTTCAAGGTAATGATGGTGGTTATATCCGGGCTGAAGACCAAGGTTATCAAGTACTAATAAATTATCGTAGTTCTAAAGAAAAATTTCAGCACATATCTATTATGGATGTGTTAGATAATCATATATCCAAGGACTTAGTAAAAGGGCGCATTGTGTTGATTGGTCCCACAGCAGAAAGTCTCAAAGACCTATTCTATACACCATATAGCAGTACCATCTTAACAGCACCTAAACGAATGGCTGGTGTAACTATTCACGCTAATGCCATCAGTCAAATTTTAAGCGCTACTTTAGATCGCCGCCCGTTAATCAGAACATGGAGTAAATTACAGGAATGGTTGTGGATTTTTTTTTGGTCACTGGTTGGTGCAATATTAAGATGGCAACAGAGATATAGCGCCACTTCTAAAAGAAAATCATTATTACCTTTGATTAGTATTTTGCTAGCTGGATGCTGTCTTGTCGGTAGTAGTTATCTAGCCTTTTTAGCAGGTTGGTGGATTCCTATTGTCCCACCATTACTTACATTAATTGGTTCGGGAATTGCTGTTACTGCCTATATTGCCAGGACTGCGGGACAAATTCGTAAAACCTTTGGTCGTTATCTCACCGATGAAGTAGTTGCTAATTTATTAGAAAATCCTGAAGGTTTAAAGCTTGGTGGTGAACGTAAGAAAATTACTATTCTCACTTCTGATTTAAGAGGTTTTACAGCTATATCTGAGAGATTATCTGCTGAGGAAGTAATTAAAGTAATTAATCTTTATTTAGGATATATGGCAGATGTTATCACTCAGTATCAAGGCACGATTGATGAATTTATGGGTGATGGAATTTTAGTTTTGTTCGGCGCTCCCATCACTAGAAAAGATGATGCAACAAGAGCGATCGCTTGTGCGGTGGCAATGCAACTAGCAATGGAAGCAGTGAACAAAAAAATCCAGCAAATGGGATTCCCAAAGCTGGAAATGGGGATTGGTATTAATACAGCAGAAGTAGTTGTCGGTAATATTGGTTCGGAAAAACGGACTAAATATGGAATTATCGGCGATCAAGTTAATTTAACCTATCGCATTGAATCGTATACAGTCGGCGGACAAATTTTTGCTTCGCAATCAACGATTAATGAGACTGGTTCCATTGTCAAAATTATTGGACACAAAGAAGTACAAGCAAAAGGGGTGAAGCAACCGATAAAAATTTATGATGTAGCTGGAATTACTGGAAAATACAATTTATATCTTGCTGAAGACGAAGATAAAGTCTTCTTGGAACTGCCAGAAGCAATTCCCTTAAAATATACAGTTTTGGATGGAAAAGATGTAAATAACACTGTTATTGAGGGAAAGTTAGTAAAGCTATCAGCTAAGGGGGCGCAAGTATGTTATGACTCTACAGTAAATTTTCTAGCTTTACAGCCCTTTACTAATCTGAAACTGAACTTATTTATGCAGGGTAATGCTGAAATTAGTGAAGATATCTATGCTAAAGTTTTAGACAAAACGACAGCACCAGATAATTTTTATATTCGTTTTACCAACATTCCACCAGAAGTAGAGGGGCAATTTAATGCCCTACGCCTCCGCCAAAGAACCATTGCACCTCTAACTCCAGATGAGTGATTCTAAGTTACTGCTCACAGATAATCAATCCCTAGTATTAGACAATCAGCTAACAGTTTGGCAAATTGAATCCGGTGCGATCGCTGTTTTTGCTATTCTCATTGACGAAGGCATTGAGGGTACTCGCCGTTATCTATTCAGCGCCAATGCGGGAGAAGCATTGTTTGGCATATCTGCTAATAACCATAAACTTTTGGCAGTATCAATAGAAGAGACTGTGTTGTTGCAAATATCTGCACAAAAATGCGAACAATGGATCAGTCAGGAGAAAGATGAGGCAGAAAGTTTTATTAAGTTAGTGCAGATTTGGGAGAAAAATATTCAAAGTTGTGTAGGTGAGAGTTCTTCTATTCTGCCAGTTTTCTCCCACACTGAAAAGCTTACCAACTGGAACACGATCAAACTTACTTTAAGTCAACTGCACAGTGATTTCTGCGAAATTCTGACTCAAATAGAACAGGAAGAATTGGCAGCAAAATGGACTCAATTCCAAGCACGGCAACAACTTAACTCTCAGGTCAAAGTTAATGCCTTAGGAGAGTTAGCCTCAGTCCTCAAACCCAAGCAAGCCGAATTGATGCAGGCAGGGACACCGTTGCTGATTGCCGCAGGTGCAGTCGGAAGGGCATTAGGAATTAAAATTCTGCCACCTGTGCGTTCTGAAGACATGAAACGGATTAAAGAACCATTAGAAGCGATCGCCCGTGCATCCCGAATACGCATCCGACGGGTATTGCTCAATGACCGATGGTGGCAAAAAGATAGCGGACCTCTATTAGCATATACTAATCAAGATAATTGTCCTGTTGCATTGCTACCAGCAGGGGTAGGAAAGTACGAAATCTTTGACCCAGAGAAGCACCTTCGCATACCTGTAAATAATCGTACTGCTCAACAACTAGCTCCCTTGGCCTATGTATTTTATCGTCCCATACCCGAAAACAATTTAACTGCGATCGACTTACTTCTGTTTGCCTTTAAGGGGAAAATTCGAGAACTCATTGTTATCTTCCTCACTGGCGTTGTCGGTGCATTGTTAGGAATGTTAACCCCCTTAGCAACTGCTATCCTCATCGATTCCGTCATTCCCGATGCAGATAGAGGGTTGTTAGTGCAAATCGGCTTGGGTTTAATAGCCGCCAGCTTTGGGACGATAATTTTTCAAATCGCCCAAGGTTTTGCGGGTCTGAGATTAGAAAGTAAAGCCAGTTTAGATTCCCAAGCAGCTTTATGGGATAGATTGTTTAATCTGCGCGTATCTTTCTTTCGTGAATATTCAATTGGGGATTTGCAATCTCGTGTTTCCGCAATCACTCAAATCCGCCAAAAACTCAACGACACAGTGCTACGCACTGTTTTTACCAGTTTCTTCTCTCTACTAAATCTGGGACTATTGTTTATCTACAGTTCCAGTCTAGCTTTAGTTGTAGTAGCAGTAGCGTTGGTGGCGATCGTTTTTACTACAATCTCAGGTTTACTTAGCCGCCAAAAGTTGCGTTCTTTAGAAGAAATAGAGGGAGAAATTTTTGGTTTTACTGTACAGATGGTTGCTGGTGTGTCCAAACTTCGAGTCACCAATGCAGAAGACCGCGCTTTTGCCTACTGGGCAAAAAAGTATAGTCAGCAGCTACAACTCAAACTGAGTACAGAGATAATTGAAGATGTCTTAGCGATATTTAACACTGCCATGCCAACTGTCAGCTCGATAATTATTTTTTGGCTAGCAGTTACGTTAATTACACAAGCCCCATCTGAAAGCGGAACAGGATTATCTACAGGTACATTTTTAGCATTTAATTCTGCTTTTGCCATATTTATCACTGGGGCAACTCAGCTAAGTAACACCATAATCAGCATATTAGATATCAGCATTTTTTGGGAACGTGCCAAGCCCATCTTTCAGGCTCAACCAGAAATAGACCAGAGCAAAAGCGATCCAGGACGATTAACGGGTAAAGTAAAAGTCGATCGTGTGACTTTCCGCTACCGCGAAGATGGTCCCCTTAATTTAGATGATCTAACAATTCAGGCAGAACCAGGAGAGTTGATTGCTTTGGTAGGGCCTTCTGGTAGTGGCAAATCAACGATTATTAGGCTGTTATTGGGATTTGAAACGCCAAAAGATGGCACGATTTACTATGATGGTCAAGACTTATCAGGGTTAGATATATCGTCCGTGCGTAGACAGATTGGTGTAGTACTGCAAAATGGTCGCATCAATAGCGCCTCAATTTTTGAAAATATTTCTAGTGGTGCATTGGTGACAATGGAAGAAGCCTGGGAAGCAGTACGTATGGCTGGGTTTGCCGATGATATTAAGTCAATGCCAATGGAGATGCACACAGTCATTTCGGAGGGGGGTACAAATCTTTCTGGTGGGCAACGTCAAAGGCTACTAATTGCTCGTGCTTTAGTCTTAAAACCGAGAATTATAATTTTTGATGAAGCTACCAGTGCTTTAGATAATCGTACTCAAGCGATAGTTAGTACCAGCTTAGACCAGTTAGGAGTAACGCGCATAATTATCGCCCATCGCCTTAGTACTATCCGCAACGCTGACCGAATTTATGTGATTGAAGCTGGTCGAGTTGTTCAGCAAGGTAAGTTTGAAGAATTAGTGAATCAAAAGGGCTTATTTGCTAATCTGATGGCACGACAAATGGCGTAACCGTTCAGGGAGTGCAAAGAAGACGAAAAACTTTATCTTCGTCAGCAGCTTTGGTCAGAGCATTTTATCTGAAACGATTATTTTAAACTGTTCCAAGCCTTGGTGCATTTTCAGTTTCAGCCCTTTCCAGGCTTGTTCTTGGGTGCTGTGCCCCTACGTGTGTACTTCATTTATCTGAAAAACGCTGTAAATGTTCAATAGATAGGGAGAACAATCTCAAATTCAGTTCCCTCGGTGGGCTGAGAACGCACAGTTAAAGTGCCGCGATGTTGTTGGATAATAGAGTAGCTCACAAATAACCCCAAACCTTGACCACGACCAACTGGCTTTGTGGTAAAAAACGGTTCAAAAATCCGCTCTTGCAGACTCACAGGAATCGTACTATCTGTATTGGCGATCGCAATTCGTAACCATTCACGATCTATCACTCCAGTACAAATCCGAATTTCTGGATGTTCGCTGCTTTGGGGATTATCTCGAATCGCATCAATGGCATTGTTAATAATATTCAAGAAGACTTGATTCAACTGGCTAGGATAGCAAGTAACTAAAGGTAGATCGCCATACTCCTTAATGACGCGCACTTCGGGTTGATTTTCAGAAGCTTGTAAGCGATGTTGCAAAATTAACAGCGTGCTTTCAATACCACTGTGTAAATCTACAGCTTTGATTTCCGCTTCATCTAAGCGAACAAAGTTGCGTAAACTCTGAACAATTTTGCTGATGCGATCGCTACCAATCTTCATAGATTCTAAGGTTTTATTGGCATCTTTAAACAGAAAATCAAGCTCAATTTCTTCCTTCATCGCTTGAATAGCTGGATTAGCTTGGGGATATTCCTGTTGATAAAGTGTCAGCAAACGCATCATGTCTTGAATGTAATTTTCTGTATGGGTAAGATTACCCTTAATAAAATTAACTGGATTATTAATTTCGTGAGCAATACCAGCTACCAATTGACCTAGGGATGACATTTTTTCGCTATGAATTAATTGTCCTTGAGTTTGCTGCAATTTTTTCAAGGTCTGCTCTAAATCTTGGGCTTTTTGATTAAGAGCTTGGGTTTTGTGTTCTACCTCTGCTTCTAGGATGTAAGAATAGTTTTCAGTTTTTTGATACAGACGGGCATTTTCCACAGAGATCGCGGCTTGACTAGTTAGAAGTTGGAGAATCTCGATGCGATCGCTGGTAAAAGCGCCTAAAGTTAAGTTGTTCTCTAAGTACAAAATACCACTGAGTTTTCCTTGGCGACTAATGGGAGTGCATAAAACTGATTTGGGCTGGTGAGTGATGATGTAGCGATCGCTGGCAAATTGCACTGTTGTACTCAAGTTTTCAAACACAGCCGTCTCTTGAGTTCTTGCGACTGCATAAATCAAACTTTGGGGAATTTCTGGGTATTGCTCTAGGGGAATTTCTAAGGTTTTTACCAGTTGTCGATCGCCTTGAGCTACAACTAACCATTGTTCCTCTTGGCAAAGAACTAAATGACCGATTTGTGCGCCAGCATTGGCGATCGTAATCTCCATCAAGGTTGCCAACAGTTTCTCTAATTCAATTTCTTGAGAGATGGCTTGTGCGGCTTTCATCACTGCTTGCAAATCTAAGTATAAATTTTGCTTGCTAGAGCTTTTAGTTACACTTCTGATCAAAGTTGAGGCGATGGTTAACCCAGGTGTGATGGCAAGATTAGTCGGTTGGAGAATGGCTGTTAATAGTTGCGGATATTGTTGTTCTAAATGGGCGACTTTCGCCTTTGCACCCCAATGGGTGTAGCAGTAGTAGGCTTCTTCGATATAGTCTGCGGCCATCTTCTCTTTGCCCCAAGCAAGGTAGAATTTGGCAGCCAGCTCATTGCTGAGTGCTTCTTCTTGAATATAACCGTTTTCTTTTGCCCCCTGAATGGCTTTTTCATAGTAGGTCATTGCGTCTAAATGACCCAAAATTTTTGCCCGCTCTGCTTCAACTAAATCGTATTTGTGTTGATAATTGGCGGGAGCGTGGAGTGCCCACTGACTCATCAATTTCTGGTTTTCTGCAACTTTTTCTAGTGCCGATTGTTGCTCTGCTTCATTGCCATTTGAACACTTAGCCAAAAGAGCAAGGGAGTAGTAGAAATTATGTTCGGCAAACTGCAAGAAGCCAACCATGTTTCTTTGGTATTTTTCGGCTTCTTCAGTATGGATGAGTACCTGCTGATAGTCCTGAAAGATGAGTAGAAGAATCGTCTTTGCCAGATGGAGCAAGAACAGGAGAGTTCCGTTTTGAGTTTCAATTAAAATCGGCAGCATTTTTCGCTCGTCGAAACTCTCCCCAACAAGTATTAGGGGATCTTCTGCTGCTCCCATCAAATTCAACACGAGCTGACGACAAATCTGCCCGAAGTAAATTTGATACTCTTGTTTGAATTTCAACAACATATCGATGTATTTTTGCTGTTGCTGATTCACCCGTTCCAGTGTTTCGCCGACGAAGAAAAGATAGTTGCAGTAGGAGGCGGCATTGTAACAGGCATATTCTATATCACCCATTTCTAATCCAACCTGAATAGCTTCACGTAGAGAAGCGATCGTTTTGCGAGCAGGTTCTTGCCAGTGCCGTACAAACACATCAAAAATGTTAATCACTTTTGCATGTAATTTCCTGTCATTGAATAGCTCCAGCAATTTTAATCCTAATTGTCCAAACCGATAACCTCTTTCAATTCCAGTGGGGCTACCACATAAAACCAGACCATAAAAGGTGTAGCCAAATGCCGAAAATGCCGAGTTGCCAAATTGAATTGATAGGTTCACTAATGTGTAAGCAATCAGTGGTAACATATCTGGTTTAGCGTTCAGGCTGGGAGTGACCATTGCGATCGCAATTCGCATGGCTGCCAACTTGTGCGGATCGACCATCTCTGGCAGGTTCATTAAATCCTCGATCGCTAACTCCTGTGGGGGTTCTTTAAACAGTGGTTCACCCAAAAACTTCAGCACTTGTAGACAGATGTCGATCGCTGCCAGCATTTGATTTTGAGCAATGTAGAAATAGATTTTGATTTCATACATCTTCACCTTTTGCAGCAAATCCTGAGCGTGCTGAAGAACAATTTCTGAAAGCTGTTCTGCCTGCTCGAAATGGGCAGTTAGGTACTCAATTTCAGCTGCTTCTGTATAAAGGGCAAGGGTTAGGTCATAACTATTTTCCCAACCGTTTTCGGGGAGCGCTGCCAGCCCTGCTGTGAAGTATTTACTTGCCGTTTCATAGGCGGTTGCTGCCTTGGCTTTTTGTCCTGCTTGCAAGTTCATTTGAGCCAGTTCATTCCGTTGAGCTAGATCCAATTCTTGCAATCTGGAGATTTCGTCACCATTTTGTGCATTCAACAATCCGGGAGAAGTGTTTTGAGCCGTCAATCTCAGACCGTAATTCAATTGATTGACAATTTCAAAAATTTTGCCTTCTCGCTCTGCTTCAGGCGTATTTGCCCACAGTTGTTGCCCGATTTTAAAGTGGGTAGACTGTTTTTGATCTTCTGGAATCAGACCGTAGGCAGCTTGTTGGACGCGATCGTGCAAGAATTTATAAGAAACGACAATCTCACCACCGCGATCGATGTTGTCTGAGTCATTTGATTGGAAGAACTTGTAGGTTTCACTAATGGGGAGAATCAGCCCTTCTTGTAATGCCCTCCATAGGTTAGTCGCCATATCAACAAGTGATGTTTCAGAGACCCTTGCCAAGGTCTTCAAATCAAATTGGTTGCCAATACAAGCCGCCAGTTTCAAAACCTCCTGTGTCTCCATTGGAAGTTTCTGCAACTGCAATGCCATGAACTCTACCACTCCATCGGTCAATGCCAATTGCCGCACGGAAACCAAGTCACATTGCCAGTAACCCAGTTCTGGCTGGAACTGAATCCAACCTTCCTCGTGCAGTGCTTTGAGAAACTGGGTTGTAAAAAACGGATTCCCTTGGGTTTTCTGGTATACCAATTGCGTCAGGGGTTGAGCCAGTTCCTTGGGACAACTCAAGGTGTCTGCCACCAACTGATTCACTGTTATTTCCACCAAGGGTTCCAGGGTAATCGTATTGACGATAGCTTGGGCTTGCTGAATCTGCTCCAGCGTCAGTATCAAGGGATGAGTCGGAAAAACTTCATTATCTCGATAGGCACCCAGAATAAGTAAAGATCCAGAACTGGCTTCACTCATCAATAATTGCAGCAAGTTCAGAGAAGCCGAATCTGCCCATTGCAAGTCATCTAGAAATATCACTAGCGGATGCTCAGGGGTGGTGAAAACCTGGATAAATTGCTGAAAGAGCAAATTGAAACGATTTTGGACAGCATTACCAGATAGTTCTGGGACTGGGGGCTGTTGACCGATAATTCGCTCTAGTTCAGGAATCACATCAACGATCGCTTGTCCGTTTTCACCCACGGCCGCCAAAATTTTCGCTTTCCACGCCGCCAATTGGACATTACTCTCACTCAGCAATTGTCCCATCAAATCACGAAAGGCTTGCATAAAGGCACTGAACGGAATATTACGCTGCAACTGATCGTATTTACCTTTGATGAAGTAACCGCGTTGTCTGACAATCGGTTTATGGACTTCATTGATCGCCGCAGTTTTACCAATCCCGGAAAATCCTGCTACTAGCATCATTTCTGAACTGCCATTAGCGACGCGCTCAAAAGCTTTCAGCAAGGTTGCAACTTCTGTTTCTCGCCCATAGAGTTTTTCGGGGATAATGAAGCGATCGCACACATCCCTTTGTCCTAGGACAAAGGTTTCTATTCTCCCCGTTACTTTCCATTGATTGAGACAGCATTCTAAATCATGCTTCAAACCCAAGGCGCTCTGATACCGATCTTCAGCATTTTTCGCCATCAACTTCAATACTATCTCTGAGGCGATCGCTGGTATTTCTGGATTAATGCTGTGTGCGGCAAGTGGGAGCTTGGCTAAATGACAGTGTACTAACTCCATTGGGTCATGGGACTCAAACGGTAATTGTCCGGTCAAAAGTTCGTATAATGTCACACCTAAAGCATAGAAGTCACTGCGGTAATCAATACCACGATTCATTCGTCCGGTTTGCTCTGGCGAAAGATAGGCAAGGGTTCCTTCCAACACATTTGGATTTTGGATTTCCTGGTTTTCGCGCGGGAGGAGAGAGGCAATACTGAAGTCAATCAGCTTGATTTGGTGCGATTCTGGATGAATCAGAATATTAGCAGGTTTGATATCTTTGTGGATGACTCGATGTTGGCAGACATCATGGAGAATATCAGCAATTTGTCGGGCTATTTCTAAAATTTCCCGTAAAGATAGAGAATAATTTTGGGTATAATCCCGTAGGGAAATGCCGCCAAAGTCTTCCATTACTAAGGCATAGCTGTTACCATATGCTTCTAGACTTAATGGATGGATTATGCCAGGAATATTGAGATTTTTGGTAATTGTATACTGGTTACGAAACTGTAATAATTCGCTAAAGGTGGGGTAGTCTTGCCGTAATAGTTTAATCACCACTGGACGCTGACTTGACTCCTGCACTGCTCGATAAACTATTGTCTGAGAACCTGCATAGAGCTGCTCAACAATGGCATAACCACGGATATACGGCAATAGATTTGAATCGGGGATTGCTGCCAGTGTCGTCATAGCGTCAAGTTAAAATCTTTACAAGAAGTTTATAACTTTAATATTTCCCAATAATTTGGCAAAATAAACATTCCGTAACTTGTATACATGATTAATGACTCCCAGTTCGCCCACTTTAAATGGAGTTAGAAAAAAGCTGAACGATTTAGTAAGGGTTCTTGTTTACAATATAAAAGTACTATACTTTTGACTTTGCGCGATCGCATAAAAATAGAGTTTTTAGAGCGGGGTGATAGTTCAATGTAAATTTAGGAGAATGGCTAAAACCATTACTAAACCTAAGTTTTGATGAATTTAAGATTTTCACCCCGAACAAATCATTCAGCAAAGGCAAGAACATCCAGATATGAAGACAAACATCGGTGTAGTTTCTACATGAAATCATCCCGCGTTGATGTTCCAAAAATCGCCTGTTAGTATCGAACAGTTCGTTAATGATTATTTCCATTGGTCGACATATTTTTGACGAAAATATGCATTTTCTAATTTCTTTTTGAAGCTAGATTATGTTCGTTCAACAACAGTTTTGGATGTGTGAGATAGCAATTGGCAAACTCTTGATACTTTAGAACAAAGTACTAGGCTACAAATTTGCCTAATTCTCCAAAAAACAAGTGAGGAATCTACCATGAAATTTGAATATCGCCTCAATATAAACGACGTGAAAGAAGCAAATGAAGTTGATGCAAAAACAAGAATAATGAAGTATTACTTAATTTTTACTGGAGTTTTAATATTAATATCTCTATTTCCCTTATTATCACAAGGGCATGTCTCTTTCCAAGAAATCTTACTGAGTGCGATTTTACCTAATTTGTTGATAGTAGTTGTCGCATATTTTGCTACTTATGTGATTCGGTATTTTTTGATTAAGCGTACTTGGAATAGTCAACCTAATTTGAAAAACGAAATCAGTGTTGAAACGAGTGACGAAGAATTAAAAATCACTACACCCTTATCAGAATCAAAAATGCAATGGTCTGGTTATACACACTGGCGAGAAACTCCAAATTTATTTATGGTTTACCAATCTCGCAATTGCTTAAATATGTTTCCCAAACGGGCTTTTATTAGTGATGAACAAGCCAATGAATTTCGAGAATTATTGCGTGCAAAATTACCTAATAAATAGAGGTAATAGAGAAATTCGGTTCTAGAGAGCCAGTCCAGTAGAAGTTATTGACAAGTAAGTATAATTATAGGGTTGTTCTGATTGGGTTGATAAGTAGGATTTGAGGCAAAACATGAAGATTATGAACAACCGCCATACGTCGTAAATCAAAAAGATTCTTGCGTAGACCAATGTAAAGAGCTTGCTCGCCTTGCTACTGCCCGATTTTAGCTAAATAGTGTTCGACGGAAACACGTTCGCGGAGTTTAGCCCTCCCTTGGGGTGTGTTTTGGCGCTCTCTTAGTTCTTTTAACAATAATTCGTCGGTATGAATCGAAACGCTACGATCATTTTGACTTTCTGTCCATCTATGCCTTTGCCTCTGCGTTTAAAAAAGTTACGAACTTATGCAAAGCTGTACTAGTGTCTCTCGTCAAAAAAGAAGAGGCGCAGCCTCAGGGAATGCTTTCCCAGCCTGGAGGCTGGAAATCATTTGGGGCAAGGGCTGCATCTTAACTTAGTGCCATTCGCTCCTGAAAGTAGTCGCGCCAGCTTTCGGGTAAGGCTTCAAGTTGAGCAGCTTGGTGAAGTAACTCTGGATTGTTCTGCTCACGAGTATAAAGCTGAGTAATATTAGCAACAGTAATATTGTTGCTATCCCGACTCACCAACTCTAAAGTGTCTCCGGCTCCGACTTGGCCCTCTTGCAAAACACGAAAGTAAAATCCGGTTCGACGACTTGCAAGAAATCGTTTAATGATATCAGGTCGTCCAAACCGAATCCCAAGTTTGTAACAGGGTAGGCGAGGTTGTGTCACCATCAGTTTTACAGTACCGATATGAAAGCGATCGCCAATGTTCACTTCCTCTTCTCTGAGTCCAGTGGTCGTGAAATTTTCACCAAAGATGCCTAGAGGCAGTTCTATATCGGGCAATTCACCTCGCCAGTAATCGTAATGCTCGAACGGATAGACATAGACTGCTTTATCTTCTCCTCCATGAACGGTTAGATCGGCTTGTCCATCACCGTCTAAATTGAGCGATCGCACCATCACCCGTTCGCTAACTGGTTCTTTAAAAATTCCAGTGCTAACTGTTTTCCCTTTCCAGGTCACTTCACGCGGCAGTCCGACGTTTACAGAGATGAGTTTCATAAGAATTTTAAATTGGGTCAATAGTCAAGTATTTAAATTGAATCAAAAAATAAGTTAATTAAAGGAGCAAACGCATCTAAATTATACTTAGATTATTTCCTGGGGGTGCATGATGTCCCCCTTTACAAGGTGAGTTGTAATGAAGCGACGGATATGGTCTGCGATGCATCGCCTTCTTCTTCCAGGGCAAAATGTCCAGTATCGAGTATAAATACTGAACAGCGAGCGTCTCTGGTCAAAACTGGAAAGCCAACCTATCAGTCTGAAACAGGAAATCGAATTACCTCAGACTAGTAAGCGTTCTGCCCGTCAAGCAAAGCTCGCTGTACGATTTATGTCCTGTAAATCTCCGTACTCTCTATCGTTTCCACAACCGTGACCCTCTGCTCGTATATGCTGTTTATACCATTGAGCGTAGCCGAAATGAGCCGAAGTATTGACTGTGAACAGTGGGATATTTTTTTATTTTTCAGTCCCTGAAAAACTTAAAGTTTAAAATATTATTTGGCTATATGGGTTGAGATTTTATAAATTCATCAGCGGCGATCGCCCATTTCTTCCTCTAACATAAGTCGGCAAGAATAAATCAAACTATATTACAAAAGATAAATACACTTAAAACCGTTACTAATGAGGAAGGACAAAGGACAAACGACGATCCCCATAGTTAGCTTTATTTGCCTCGCTCTACTTAGTATTAAATTCTCATCCCTCTCAATCTCACAGTCTCAGCCGACTGCAATGTAAGTAAGATTTTACACATATGATTCCACAAACCATAGACAAAATCACTACCCTCGAAGAACAGCGGTTTCTCTTACCTGGCCATTACACTTGGGAAGAATTTGAGAAACTTGAAGCCTTAACAGCAAATGCGCCAGGTTTGCGGATAACTTATCTTGATGGGTGTGTGGAATTTATGACTCTTGGTGAAGAACACGAAGCTATTAAAAGTGTGATTGCTATATTACTAGCACTTTACTTCTTTGAAAAAGACATCAACTTTTTTCCTGTGGGTAGCGCCACCCGTCGAGCAGAAGAAAAAGGTACTTCCTTTGAACCTGATGAATCTTATTATCTAGGTACAAAGAAAGAAAATCCTGATTTAGCAATTGAAATCAATATTACTAGTGGCAGTATAAATAAATTAGAAAAATACAAGCGGTTTAAAATTACCGAAGTCTGGTTTTGGGAAAATAATCAGATATCTATATATCACCTCACTAATGATAACTATGAGCAAATTGCTCAAAGCCAATTACTACCAGATTTAGATATCAACTTGTTAGTACGTTGTGTTTTAATGCCGTCAATAATTGAAGCTAGGACAGAGTTTATTAAAGGAATTCAGCAGTAATATTTTAATGGGATCTTTGCGAAATGACTGCACAGGAAAAAAAACAACGTATTCAAATAAACTTAGATTTATCGCCAAAACTTTATGAGACAATAAATAATCTAGCGCAACAGATGAATGGAGATCGTGTTGAAGTGCTGTTAAAGGCGATCGCCCTCCTAGAAATAGCAGTAGAAGCCAAGCAAAAAAACAAACATATCTGGATTGCAGACGAGAACCAAAACCTGGAAACTCAAATTACTGGTATCTAAACAGCATGACAGACATAACAGATTTAGCAAAAATAATTGCCAGCAAAGGCGACAAGCCACTGGTTATGTCAATAGTAAACTTACAATTACAAGAAGACGCAGAATTTGAACGAAAGCTGCGAGAAATCAAGTTTAAACAAGAACTGAGAAAAGATTGGATTTTATTTATTGTCAGAGATATAGTAATTTTTTCTGCTGCTATGCTTTTTATTTTTGCTGTTAGTGGTTATTCTTTATTTCTTCATATTCATAGGTAAGTTATTTGGCTGAGATTACAGATTTATTAAATAAATCTGGAATCTTGTTTTTCTCAGTACATTTGCGTAACTAATTTTACAGACGACGAAGGTAACTTACTAAAAGTAGACTCATTTTTATATCCACACAAATTTTGTTGGATATAAGAATTACCGTGATTGGTAAATCTGTAAAAAGTAAGTACCTGATGGAAATAACCTAAAAATATGGGTATTTTAATATTTTCTGTTGCTTTAGTCGCCATTGTTGCTGTAATTATCATTAATAGCTACAACGATTTAGTCAAGTATCGCAACCGCTACAAGAATGCTTACTCTCAAATCGATGTGCAATTACAGCGTCGCTATGATTTAATTCCCAACTTGGTGGAAACTGCAAAGGGATATATGAAACATGAGCGGGAAACTTTAGAAGCAGTGATTGCTGCTCGAAATTCTGCAATGAATGCTAACAGTCGCGCCGTTCAAAATCCTGGCGATCCCCGAGCAATGCAACAGTTGGGTAATGCTGAAGCAGCGTTGACAGGTGCATTAAGCCACTTGATGATACTTTCAGAATCTTATCCAGAATTGAAAGCCGATCGCGCCATGACTCAGGTAATGGAAGAACTATCTTCCACGGAAAACCGGATTGCTTTTGCCCGCCAAGCTTTTAATGACGCCGTAACACTTTACAACACCAAAAGCGAATCTTTCCCCAGCAATCTTGTCGCAAATACTTTTAACTTTACTGTTGCAGAATTGCTCGCCGAAGCTAGTCCCGAAATTAGAAATGCTCCCCGCGTATCTTTTTAGATGTCTATGAATTTCTTTGAACATCAGGATCGGGCACGCCAAAATACGCAACAATTAATCGGGTTATTTTCCCTGTCGATCGCAGTTATGATTCTGGCGATTTACATTGCCGCTTTATTTCTGTTTCGCATGGCTCCTCGTATTTGGTGGCATCCAGGATTATTTGTCTATGTGGCTGGGATGACAATAATTGCCATCGCAGTAGGAAGTCTCTATAAAATTGCCTGTCTCCGTCAAGGAGGAAGCGTCATTGCCCAAGAGTTGGGGGGAAGACTCCTGCTACCAGAAACAGCCGATGAACAAGGGCAACAACTATTAAATATTGTCGAGGAAATGGCGATCGCTTCTGGTATTTCTGTGCCAGAAGTTTATCTCCTCGATAGAGAAACCAGTATTAATGCCTTTGCTGCCGGATTTACGCCTAATGATGCCGTAATTGGAGTTACCCGTGGAACTTTGCAACACCTGAACCGAGATGAGTTGCAAGGAGTCATCGGCCATGAATTTAGTCACATTCTCAATGGAGATATGCGGCTGAATTTGCGTTTGGTGGGACTACTGCACGGGATTTTGTTCATTTATTTAACTGGGGAATTGCTGTTGCGGCTTCGCAGTGGTTCCCGCGAAGACAAGGGTTTACCTCTGTGGGGATTTGGTTTAGCACTGATGGCAATTGGCGGTATCGGCTTACTTTGCGGACGCTTGATTAAAGCCGCAGTCTCTCGCCAACGGGAATTTCTCGCTGATGCTTCAGCGGTACAGTTCACTCGTAACCCCAACGGCCTAAATGGAGTCTTCCAAAAACTCCAACAGATGGATTCACGTTTGATTTCGCCGAGTGCAGAAGCCGCCAGTCATATGTTTTTTGGCAATGCCCTCAACCCTTCTTTCTGGGAAGATATGTTTTGTACCCACCCACCCCTCGCAGAACGTATCCGCCGCGTTGGCGGTTTGAATGTGAGCAAGTTAGCAGCAATGCCATCTCGCAATCACACGCGTTCCCAAGAGTCTCTAGTCATGGGTTTTGCGGGTGGTAACAACGCTATGCCAGCACAAGTAGTCAATCAGGTGGGAAGTGTTGCACCAGAGCATTTTGCCCATGCTCAAGGGCTGTTGTCCCAGTTGCCAGAATCTCTACGCTTGGGTGTGCGAGAGCAACAAAGTGCAATGGCGATCGCTTTTGCGTTAGCCTTAGATACAGAAAATCTCCAAATCCAAGAACGTCAAATTGCCTGGTTACGCGAAGTGCAACCTACTGATTTGGTAGAAAAAACCCTGCAATTGAGTACCGAAATTAGTCAATTAGATCCCAGGATTCGTTTGCCGCTTGTCGATTTGACAGTACCCGCATTGCGCCAAAATTCTGCCAAAGAATGCCAAAGGCTGTGCAAATGCGTCCACGGTTTAGTTAAAGCCAGCGGTAGTTTATTACTGTGGGATTTTGTGTTGCAGTTAATACTATGGCATCGTCTGCAACCTTGTATAAATCCTACCTCGGTGACAGCGGTAGAATTTACTACTATCGAACAGATTTGGCCGGATAGTATATTAGTATTATCGGCACTCGCACGGGTAGGACACTCCGAACCCAATGCCATAGACTACGCTTTTCGTTCTGGAGTTTTTCGACTTCCTAAAGCCGGAGAGCAAGAAAAACCAGACACACCAGTTCCTTGTAATTTTTCTGATATTAAGAAAAGTATTGAACGCCTTCAGATGGCCACTCCCAAACTCAAGCAAGCGATTATTGATGCCTGTGCCCACACAGTACTTTTGGATAACAAAGTTACTCCCTCAGAAGCAGATTTATTAAGAGCCATCGCCATGACCTTAGACTGTCCTATACCGCCATTTCTAAATTCTCAACGTGGTGTTTCAAAACAGAAACAATCTTCTCCAAAGGTAAGTTAAAGCACCATTCATTTAGTCATCCTACAAAAGAGTATCATATTCTACAAAAACAATGTGACTTGTCTATAAGTATTAATTTAATTAAAAACTTTGGACAAAATACCCACTTGGTGAGCATTTAATAAATTTGATTGCTATAGTAGATTACAGCGCTTTTCAAGTAATTTAACTACACCACTCCCCATTTTTGCTCTTAGTCGTGGTTTAAATACCTGAAAACTGATGTAAATAACTATTCTGGCAAGGATTTGAAAACTGTGCGGGATGATTTACAGGGCTTGGAAATTAGTCATAATGAACTACAAAATCTGACTAATTTACCTGTTAATGAAGAACTTTTAATTATTACAAATATCCTGATGAAATTCGGAAAAGTATATATCGAAAAGATGAAAGGTTCAGAAGGAGCAACTGTAATTTTTATTGGGTTTTCTACATTTGTTTTTAGTTATATTTTATTGGATCTAATTCTGAAAGTATTTGTAGAATGGATAACAATACCATCATGGTTATTCTTAATAATCTTAGGTATTTGGGTCGGTGGATTGACCCAAACTATTTTATATACTATCTGGAAAAGCAGAAATAAATTTCTCCAAATGAACATGAATAATTCTCTACAAATACTGTTAAATGATGTTAATAGATATAATACTGTTATTAGAGCAATAGATATTAATGACCAAATAGAAGAAGCTGGTAACCCAGAAGTAGTTATCAATGAAAGGGAGAGTGTGATCGAAGCGTTGCGACTCACAAAAGCTGATTTAGTTCGTGCTTTGAAGACAGAAAGGATTTTGAGAGAAAATAAGCACTTTATCCTGAGTAATACAGAACTATTTGTCAACAATTTAGCAACTTTAACAGCCATGCAGGTACACGAACAGGCTACTGAACATGGAAGGTTACTCAACGAGGCATTACAAATTGCCTTAGATGTGCAAGATGAAATGAAAAAATTACAGAGTCAGCGGTGAAGGAGGCAGGAGGAATACTGTCCTCTGCTTCTTGCCTTTATTGTTAAAAATAATACTCATGGTTAAGGGTAGGAAGAGAATTTTAACCTCATTTATCTTTATTCACATAGTTTTGTTTTATTCTGTTGTCTACTTCTTCCAATGAGTCCAGAGAGGCTGTTGCAGGTTAAGAAAACATAACCTAGTCTCCACATATGCTAAATAGCTTTTTCCATAATCCTTCCCACGGTTGCGATCTGCGGTCTAACATAAATAATATTCATGGAGCGATCGCTTATCCATATGGAATGGAAAGAAGTTAGAGGTAACTGGGTAGTCATTCCCCGAAATCCCATAGGAATCATACATTTCTTAGGAGGTGCCTTTGTTGCTACTGCACCACACCTCACTTATCGCTGGCTACTAGAACAACTGGCAAGCAAAGGTTATGTTATAATTGCTACACCATTTGTCAATACTTTGGATCATACTGCGATCGCCAAGTCGGTGCTGCTCAATTTTGAGCGCACTCTCGAACGTTTACAAGACTCTAGGGCATTATCTAAGCTTTACTACCCCATCTACGGCGTTGGACACAGTATGGGCTGTAAACTTCACTTATTAATTGGTAGCCTCTTAAAAGTAGAACGCGCAGGCAATATTTTAATATCCTTCAACAACTACGCCGCTAAAGAAGCTATCCCCCTAGTAGAACAGTTCAATTCTACTTTGAAAATAGAGTTTACCCCATCACCCCTAGAAACCAATAAGCTTGTCCAAGAGAGTTACAATATTCGGCGCAATTTATTAATAAAATTTAGCAATGACACCATTGACCAATCGGCAGCTTTAACCAAAATATTACAAGAACGCTTTGGTGAGATGGTGACAGCACAAACGTTACCAGGAACTCACACAACTCCTTTAGGTCAAGATATTAAATGGCAAACTGGAACATCTTTCACTCCCTTTGATGCCTTAGGGCAATGGTTCAAGCAAGAAGCATACCGTGACTTAAATCAGCTAAGAAGCAGCATCCTTTTGTGGCTGAATCCCCTTGCACCACCATAATCTTTCTGGTGTTAAAAAGTCATGAATTTGATCGGAAACTAAGTTAGTAGTACTTATATATTAAGATTACTAACCTAGTAGTCTATATGATATTTTTATAATAAAAATTCAGGAGTCAGTATTCAGACCTTGGAAGAAAAATTCGATCAATAAATATACTAATCATAACTAGAGTCCTGATAAATTTTGATTCATAGATGGTGACTTATTAGTTTTTTATTTTCTATGTTTACAGCAAATTATTAATTAGTGTTCCGGCAATTGTCTATGTTTCAAATACTAATAATTGATGACGACCATTCAATAAAAACACTCCTGAAAAGGATGCTGGAAAAACAGGGTTATGAGGTAATTGCTGCCAGTAACGGCGAAGAAGGAATAGAAAAGGCGATCGCTTACCGTCCAGCACTAATTATTTGTGATTGGATCATGCCAGGGTTGAATGGTCTGGAAGTCTGTCACCGCATTAAAACAGACCCAAAATTTTCCACGACATTTTTTATTTTATTAACATCCTTAGATTCAGTTGCCGATTGTGTTAAAGGTTTAGATGCTGGCGCTGATGATTTTATCTCCAAACCCATTGAGCATAATGAATTACAAGCACGGGTAAGAGCAGGATTACGCTTGCATCAATTGAGTAGAGATTTGCAGACTCAAAAGTTGCTATTAGAATCAGAAATGTCAGAAGCAGCAGAATATGTCCGATCGCTCCTGCCTTTTCCGATGACTGAACCCTTCAAAATAAATTTTCGATTCATTCCCTCACGACAACTCGGCGGTGACTGTTTCGATTATTACTGGCTTGATGATGACTATTTGGCAATTTACTTGCTCGATACTGCTGGACATGGACTAAAAGCCACTCTCCCCTCTGTTTCAGTCATGAATTTGCTTCGTTCTCGTGCGCTTAAAAGTCTGAATTACTATCAGCCTAGTGATGTCTTAAGGGCTTTGAATGATACCTTCCAAATGAATTATCAAAATGACAAATACTTTACAATCTGGTACGGAGTTTACAACCGAATCAATCGCCAGTTAATTTATGCTACCGCAGGTCATCCACCAGCAATTTTAGTAACAGGACCATCTCCAAGGAAAGCTGAAGTTAAACTTTTGAAAACTCCAGGTATGCCAGTTGGCATGTTCCCAGAAGCAAAATATATTGATGCATTTTGCACTATTGAAAAATTCACAAACCTCTATATTTTTAGTGACGGAGCTTATGAAATCACTAAATCAGATGGTACACTTTGGAGTTTAGATGCTTTTATCCAGCTACTAGTTAGCTTACAAAATTCTGTTGATAGCCAACTCGACCGTGTACTGAGTTATTTAATCGCTCTCAACTCCAAAGATGGTTTTGATGATGATTTATCTATCTTGCAAATTACATTTGATTAATTGATTAATTATTGGAGAAGATAACCTGATTAAATGCTTCTTGGCTAGGAAATATTTCAAATATTTTATCCATATTAGTTAGTTCAAATAATATCCTGACTTGCTCGTTAATCGAGCAGATAACAAGTTTAGTATCTGCTGCCCTTAAGGTTTTGAACGCTAACACTAAAGCTCCCAAACCTGAACTATCCATAAAAGTTACATCTTGAAAATCAACTAATACAATTTTCACACCAAGTTCGAGAATTTTAGTAATATTTTGCCGAAATTCTTGTGATGTTGTGGCGTTCAAATTTCCACTGAGTTTAATAACTTTCACTTGTTCTGTCATAATTATTTCACGTTGATTTGTGCAAATGATGTTCTGATTTTGCTATTATATACCGATGATAGAAAATTTTAAGATGCTGAAAAAATGCAAAATAAAATTATTTATATATTGATCGGTTTTTCGCTCGTTTAAATTTCTAACTCAGTCATGGATAACTATTTAAGCTTAATTGTTGATAGAATCCAAAGCGGCGATTGCTCCAGCAATTGTCCAGAAAAAATATCACTAACAATTACTCAAGTTTTCGGTATTTAACATCAGATTGATTGTTGAATATATTGGTTTTTGACAATTGACTAATCATGATAATAACTAGCATCTAGGTTTATTTATGTTTATTTACTTACATAATTGAACTAATTCAGGTCTGGATTCGAGAACCTACAGGCATCATCTCTACTGTTTTAGTATTCCCTATGTCTGTTATTTCTCAACAAATAATACCAAAAGTGAGAAGTTATGTTTATAACTCCTCATTCCTACGTTCTAATTCCTGACTTTCTCAAACAGGACTCACTTTGGCTCTATGAAGTAGCTTGTCACCTTGAAGGTAACCAGTGTAGCGCACCTTGACTTTTTCACCAGGTTGTGAACTACCGTCCATCAATTGGTGTAATTGAGGATCGTAAAGTACTTCTGCTCCCACTGATGCGATCGCTTCTACTCCCCACGCCTGTAAAAGTTTTTCGAGGGGTTTCTGCACCAACGGGACTATTTTGACTGCTGCTAGCTCTGGATTTTCCTGAGCTTTGTGTGCTGCTGTTGGCCATTGCAATAATAAAGACTCCAGCAGTTGTAGAGTTGACTGCTGGAGTTCTTGTAATAATATTTCTCGCTGCTGTTCTAGTTGAACTTGCAAGCGATCGTACTCAATTTTAAAATCTGCAATTTCTTGTAACAATTCTTGTGTAGGTGCTACAGAATTTTGTAATAATTCTACAGATGAAAAATTTTCGATTAATTCATTCAATGATATTTGTAGCACTGGCGACAACTTCAGCAGCACATCTACCCGCATCTGCTCTAGTTTTCCTTGCCGTAACCGCAAAATTTGACGTTCTGAGACACCAGCAGTCCGACTCAGCGCTTTAAAACTAGAAATACCCACTCGTTGCATTAAATTTTGTAACTTTTGGGTGCAATTAATATTGGGCATGGGGAAATTGGGAATTGGGTACTGGGGATTGGGTATTGGGTATTAAGAGTTAAAAGAATTATTTCCTAGTCGCCAGTCCCCAGTCCCCAGTCCCTATTCCTATTCTTCCAGCAAACTTCTCAACATCCAAGCAGTCTTTTCGTGTACTTGCATCCGCTGAGTCAATAAATCAGCGGTAGGTTCGTCGTTAACTTCGTCCACCACGGGGAAAATAGACCGTGCAGTTCTAACTACGGCTTCTTGTCCCTCCACTAGTAACTGGATCATTTCCACAGCTTTAGGAACTCCAGGAGTTTCTGGAATCGAACTTAGTTTGGCATATTCGCTGTAGGTTCCTGGTGCAGGATAGCCAAGCGCTCTAATTCTCTCAGCAATTAAATCAACTGCTAAGGCTAATTCTGTATACTGGGTCTCAAACATCAGATGCAATGTTTGGAACATTGGCCCGGTCACATTCCAATGAAAATTATGAGTTTTCAGATACAGTGTGTAGGTGTCAGCTAACATCCGAGATAATCCCTCGGCAATTTTAGCCCTACTCGCCTCGTCAATGCCGATATTTACATTTTTGACTGTTACTTTCGATGACATAATTTTCTCCTAATTAGGTTATATGTAATTGGGGAGTGGGCATTGTGCATGAGGCATGGGGCATTGATTGCGCGTTAGGAGTTAGGAGTTAGGAGTTATTCTCCCCCTGCTTCCCCTGCCCCTCCCGCCCATGCCCTATGCCAAGTGCATCTTCAAAACGCTACGGGGTGCTTTACGAACTCTGGCTAAAACGGTTTCTTTGCCTAAACGCTGGCAAGCTTCATACCGATGGCAACCAGAAAAGCCATAATATTGTCCATCTACTTCTAGGACATCAATTGGTTCTTGCTGCCCAATCTCCGCAATCGATTCCATTAAGGCTTGTACTTTATTTGGATCGTTTGCACGGGGCAAAGGGCGTTTAATCTGATTTAATGGAATTTCTTGGACTCTAACCATAAGGAGTTTATCAACTAGTTCTGTTTTATGACTTTAAATAAATCATAATCGTTATGACTTTGCTTTGCAAGGCATATTCGGGGCAAAATTGGTAATGGTATCATTGAAGCACTCATGCGACAAAAAGACCGCGCTACAAAACAATTGGAAAATAAGCTCCAACGCCGCATTAAGGGGCAGAATACGCCCGAGTACTTGCTATCGTTTCTCTACGAGAAGTTGCACGAACGCTATCAGTTAGCCATGAAATTTTCGTTTTGGCGTTTTTCCTACACTGTGGTGGCAACATTTAGCTTATTGGGACTGACTGCTGCATCAGGACCTGAGAGCAACATCCAGGATGTAGAACTAAAAATTGGGATTGTGCAGCGATTTGGTGCCGAACCAACAAGGAAGCTGCAACTGGAACCGACAAAAGGCGATCGCTTAAAGCTAAAATTTCAAACGGGGAACAAGCAGCAAATTGTGGTTACTAATAACCCTGTGAAGCTGGAAACAGTCGTCCAAAGTTTACCCCAGTCAGCAGTTCAGGAAGTGTTAGTTTTAGGCACATATCGCACCTTTGAAAATGCGGAAGATAGTGCTAATAAATGGCGTTCTCAGGGAATGGAAGTGGAAATAGCCCAGCCAGAACGCTGGCAGGTTTGGGCGAAACGGGATGTTTACAGAACTCCTTTGCTGCGGCGCTTGCTATTGCAGAACATCCAAGCTACCACCCAAGAAAAAGTATATCTTGATACTAAGATTGTCAAACAAGTGCCGCAAGTGAGTTGGGTAGTGGATGGTAAGCGCTACAGCCAGAATGATGTGGAAATTAGCACTGATAAAAACTTAATTCGCGTGAATAAAAGCGAAAGATCAGAGAATGCTCGTCTTTATGCAGGACGGCTAAATTTACAGCCAAATGCTTATGGTACATACACTTTAGTGAACGAAGTACCCTTAGAAAGTTATTTGCGTGGGGTTGTGCCTTATGAAATAGGTACAGATGCAGCAACATCAGCCCTAGAAGCTCAAGCAATTCTTGCTCGGACTTATGCCTTGAGAAATTTACGTAGGTTTGCTGCTGATAACTACCAGTTATGTGCCGATACTCACTGTCAAGTTTATTATGGGCTAAATGGAGCAGCCACTAAAACAGATCGAGCGATCGCTGCAACCAGAGGTGAGGTACTAACTTATAAAAACGAACTGATAGACGCCTTGTATTCTTCTACCACTGGTGGTGTTACCGCCTCCTTCAGCGATGTTTGGAATGGTGAGGATCGTCCTTATCTACGCCCTGTAATTGATGCGCCTACTAGTCTTTGGAACTTATCTAAGCAAAGTTTAGCTAATGAAAAGAACTTCCAAAAGTTTATTAATATGCAACAAGGATTTAATGAAAGTAAATGGGATATGTTCCGTTGGCGCAAAGAAACCCGTTTAGAGGACATCATCAAGGACTTGCAGAAATTTTTGCAGGTAAAAAATAGTCCTTATGCCAAATTTAAGACAATTCAGGCTATGGCGGTAGTGAAGCGAAGCCAGAGTGGACGGATACTCGAACTTGCTGTGAAAACTGACAATAGCACCTTTGTTCTCCACAAAGACGAAGTTCGCAGTGCTTTTGCTGCTCCCACAAGTACACTTTTTTACATAGAACCTTTGAATAAAGGCAAAACAGAACTGTGGGGATACGCCTTTATTGGTGGTGGATTAGGACATGGAGTCGGCTTGAGTCAAACTGGCGCTCAAAATCTAGCTAAGCTAAGTTGGTCTAGTCAGAAAATTCTGCAATTCTATTATCCGGGTACTGAGATTAAAATTCTCAATAAAGAGATTAAGCTTTAAGCCGATCATTAAGTAGTCCGGCGTAAAAATTTGTTTTTGGGATCAAGCAGGAGGAAGGAAGAGGGTTTTAGCCTAGCTTACTTTATTCAGATAGTTTGTTATAGTACCCACATACTCATTTGTTAGATTTGCTCTAGCAAATACCGCATATCTCAAAATAACAGCAAAAAGCGTTTAAAAAATGTACCAATTTTGCATGATGAGGTAAAAAGTAAAAGAACCGTAGTGCTAACACCTACGGCTTGGGAAAATATTAAAACTGAAGCACAAAGACATAGAAAAGTTTGGACGGCGAATAAAAGCACCTGCGGGTTACCCTTGTGTCTGATAGCTAGCGGCTTACAGACCACAAAGTATCCGAGCAAATTCTTGTGAGAAAGGGTACACACCGTTAGGAGATCGAGTATTTGTCCTAGATGGGCTGCTTTTATTATTTTAAGATCGTTAACTCTTGCAAGAGGTTTATTGTTCAGCCGCCTAACTTTTAGTAAAGTTCTTCTTCTTTGTGAGTTTCTATTGTGACATCAGAAGTTGGGTAAGCAACACAGGTTAGTACATATCCAGCTTCTATCTGATCGTCATCTAAGAATGACTGATCGCCTTGATCGACAGTACCTGATACCAGTTTACCTGCACAGGTCGAACAAGCACCAGCGCGGCAAGAGTAGGGTAAGTCAAGACCGGCTTCTTCGGCAGCGTCTAAAATATATTCATCATCAGGAACTTCAATCGTTTTGTTCAGCCCTTCAGCCTCGTTGATTAGTGTGACTTTAAAAGTTGCCATTAGTAATCCTCTCTTTTTGAAACGGCAGTATAAGTTATGCTAAAGCAAATTCTACGGCTCTTCTTATGGGATTAGCCGCCCTTTTAAATTTGCTTCAATTCTGATACTACGAGAAAAATTAAAGGATGTGACCGTAAATTGACCCCGATTAGTAATGAAATTTAGTTAACTCATACCGATAAGTTTTATTTATGTATTTCTAGCTGTAATCAGGCTGCGATCAGAAAAAACTATCTTCTAAATCAGAAGGTAAGTGGAGAGTGGGCAAACTAATCGGCATTTAAGTTGGATAAAAGTAGGGCTGAAGCCCTTACTACAAGCTAATCATTCGGGAAAAATGAATGATGATTAACCTGAGTTCGGCATAAGGAAAGGGACAGGTAGTAAGCTGAAAATAACGTCAAATCCAGCACCTATCCTATGTTTAGTTTAGATCGCGAAGCTTACCGTTCGCCAAGCGTCTCCAAGAGAAGGTATCGCGGATATGTTTCTCTGAAACTAGCCGATCAACTTTTACAAGACTTTGGCATTCAATTTTTTGCCAAACCCCTGTTTTTTCTCCATTTTTTCAAAGGGTATGTACCCTCTAACCTTTATATAACTTGGTTTAGCGATGATTGTCACCCCTTAAAGTCAACTGATATGTGTTCTAGATTTGGTAATCTTTTGCCAATGAGTGCTGGTCGCCCCATAGTACTTCAAGGTCATTGCCCCCACTGATTCAAAGAATTAGTGGTGCTTCTAGGTGGCGGGAAGATTAAATTGAGACCCGTACTCAAACGGAAATAGGGGCAGATATAGCAGTGCAATGTTGCGATCGCTATATTGCACACCATTTACTACATCACCCTGTAAAATTCAAAGCCTCTCTCCTTAAAGGAAGAGAGGTCAGAATATATTGCATACAAACGATAAGCTCTATGTGATAATAATGAGCACAAACAAGAAAATTATACTTTGATGGATAAGTGAAGATTTAATTTTCTGGAGAGAACAAAAAATCTTGAATTACTTCTAAAACAACTGCTGGGTATTCTTCATGTAGTCCCAAAGAACCAGGAATGACGACGCTTTTTACTCCAGGGAATGCTGCCAACACGTTCATTTCTTCTCGTGATTTTGGTGGGCTAGATTCTCCAATTACTACCATGAGTGGTACGGTTAAAGACTCTACAATTTTCAGAAAATCGGATTGCTGGCGTACAGCATCGAGATTGCCAGTTACAAAGGCAGCAGAAGCAAATCGCGCTCCTGGTTGTTGAGTCGTCTGCCATTTTTTCTCGATGAAATTGGGTGTAAGTTTAGCCGCGTCAGTGAAGACATGACGGCGGTACATAAAATTTAAGAAAGATTGGGTAGTGTTGAGTTTGTAGAGAGCTTGACCAAGTATGGGCGATCGCACTAATTCTTTCACCATACCAGCTATCTGCTGACTTGCCCCCATTGTTGGCAAAGGTCCACGCCAAGTAGGAGCTAACAAAACAATTCGCGAGAAAGCACCAGGCTGTTTCAGAGCTAATTGTAAGACGTAACTAGCAGCATGACCAGCGGCGATCGCAGTAATTGGAGTATTAAAAACAGCTTTGACAAAATCCCCTAGAAATTGCTGATATATTTGGGGTCGATAATTTAAACTAGGGCGAGAAGATTCCCCAAAACCAGGCCAGTCTAAGGCTATAACTTGAAAATGAGGAGCTAGTAATCTAGCTAGTTCGCCCATTTCCAAACGCGTCGAAACAGTGCTAAAAGCTGGTAATAGCAATAGCGGCGAACCTTTACCAAGGGTTTCATAAACAACCCGCAACTGCTGATTTTCCCAACTCCACAGATATTCTTGAACTACTCCACCAAATCCAACAGCAGTAGAGTTAGATAATAAATTGGTTGACATGAGACGAAATTTTACTAGTTGTATGTTACTTGTATTTTGTCATTAGTCATTAGTCATTATATTACCCAATACCCAACGCCCTATGCCCCATTTTCAAATTTAGTTAGGTACATCTAACTTACATTCCAAGGCTTTCTTTTGCATGGTTTTAAAAATGTTGTAAAATCCATTTGCACGGGAAGGTGTGAGGCTAACATTTAAACCTGTTTCTTGAATAAAATCTGGAGTAAGTTGCACAATTTCGGTTGGCGTTAGTCCATTCAAACCTTCAACCAAAAGCCCTACTAATCCTTTGGTTAACTGAGAATCAGAATCACCCTGAAAGACAACTTTACCATCATCTAAGGCTGCTGTGATATAAACTTGAGAAACGCAACCAGGAACTTTATTGTCGGGTAATTTATCAGCTTCTGGGAACTCATTCAGCTTTTGACCATACCAAATTAGCTGTTCGTAGCGACGCTTCGGTTCCGAAGCGCGCTGAAAGCGCTGGACAATTTTAGCGAGTGCAGGTGGCAAAGAATCTAGAGTTGAAGACATAACAGAAGCTGGAAATAATCGGTATTATCTTGAGTGTAAATTATCTTTAGAGCGATGCCTACGGTGGGCTGCGCCTAAGCGCCTGTACTTTACCTTGAGCGTATCACCCAACCCTAACATTCATTATTCACCAGAGGTTGTCAAATTTAGGCAATAAATGCGATCGCATAAACATTAATTAAATTTTTTTTATCTGTGTAATCACAAAAACTTCATTTTTTTCTGACTAGTACACTACGGCGGAAATAAACAGAACCTTTACACAATCATAATTACTAATTACGTTAGCAAGTCTTCTCTCAACCAAGGGCGAACGAGCATTATTACGAATTACACCTTGTGTTACTAGTAGTCTACCAACCCAAAAATGCTAAGTGAGGACTGGGGAAAGGGGTAAGAGATTTAAACCCTTTCCCCTTTCCCCCTTACCCTTTACCCCGCAAAGTTCACTTGGCGAACTACTAGGCTTTGACAGCAAGTCTATAGAAGTTCCAACTGTATCAATATAGACTTTTTGCTATTACGTAAGTGAGAAGAATGTATAAAACTGATGTGTCTTTTGATGCAAGAACATTTGTCATCTAGAGTACATACATTACAGCGTTTTTCAATTATTTTGTAGTGGTTCTCCAGTTCGGATACTCTACTCAATGTCAGAACTAATTGATTAATTAGAGTCGTTCAAATGTACTACTATTTATTTTAGCCTCAATCAGGTTTAGCGACAAAAAAGCCATCAAGGAGGCTGATTATATTAAGTAGTAAGAATAAGTGTTAAATATTGATGCAAAATACAGTATTTTCTTGAATTGGCTTCGGAAATTTTCAGATTATATTTTCAATCATTAATAAATTTCAGGAGCAAATCAGGTGTTTACTTCAACCTTACTCGCTGCTGCAACCGCCCCCCTGGAATGGAGTCCTACAGTTGGGCTGATTATAATTCTCGCCAACATAGTTGCCATTGCCTTTGGTAAATCTACCATCAAGTATCCTAATGCAGAACCAGGACTACCATCAGCCAATTTATTTGGTGGTTTTGGTTTACCTGCCTTATTAGCAACTACCGCCTTTGGTCATATCTTAGGGGTAGGCGTTGTTTTAGGGCTGCATAACCTGGGCAGAATTTAGGTTCTTACCTAAGCTAGCCCTTATTTGATGATTCTTTTGTCTCCAGCTTTGAGCCAGATAAGTAAGTCTCTGGCTCTTTTTTATTGAATACTAAGTTTTGGTATTTCGTGAAATAGTACTAAGGTAAGCTGTTAAGCATTTAATTTGTACAATTTACCTGATGACTGATGACTGTTAACTGTCAACAGTCAACGACCATCAAGAGTGTTTATATAATTTAGACGCGCATCAGCTTATAAGTATCTAAGTCTTAACAAATGTCCACTCTAGTACCTTGATAGGGGCTTTTTGTAGTGCTTGAGTTAGTTCGGCATTGCTCTCAAATTTTACCTGAGAGAGGTCGCAAGCTTCGACATTGACGGTGAATTGCTCGTCTTGGAAAGGCCAAAGTTTGACAACAACCAAGCGATCGCTGCGTTGCATAATGTCATAGCGGCGATCGTCAGGACCTTTGCTAATTTCTAAAAAGCGCTCATCAGCAGGTAATTCTTGCTGACAGAGGATCAGAGAAAGGCGATCGCACCATTGCATAAATGCATAAGCTGCATCAACTTCTTCCTTTTTAATACCTAGTTCCTTGCGCCAAAGTTGCTGATTTTCAAGTTGCTCATCTAAAAGTTTGTCTAGTTCTGAAGACTTAC
This sequence comes from Nostoc sp. C117, assembly GCF_043099735.1. Classification (NCBI taxonomy): domain Bacteria; kingdom Bacillati; phylum Cyanobacteriota; class Cyanophyceae; order Nostocales; family Nostocaceae; genus Nostoc; species Nostoc sp. C117. The sequence goes on along the minus strand of NZ_CP170991.1, from coordinate 2,919,745 downwards.
CTCGGCTTGGCTCATTTAAACGGCTAATATGCATAGAAATCAATAAAGCCACCCACCGTCCACGGTAAAGGGCATTCTTTGCCAAATTAGCATTTTTATGAATACCATCTTCTAGATCGCTGTCTGACATCAGGGTGAAGTCCCTTGGCGCACCACCTTCAGTAAGATTATCCTCTTCCCACTCTTTTTCTAAGTCATCATGATGAGAAATTGCAGCTATTGTCTCATATAATCTGACTGGTGTATCTTTAGGTCGCCATTGTCCTGCTAATTGAGCAGCTAACAAAGCATGGGCACGATGATAGATGATTTCCCAACCATTTTGCGTAGCGTTGACAACCACAAATTAATCTCCCGATTCACAGGTTTCATTTTTGAATTGAATTAATTTCTGAAGTCAAAAATATCGCTCTGACTTTTTCTCTCTGGCTGAATATTTATGGCCATTGATAGGGGCGCACACCTGTGCGCCCCTATACTGTCTCAATACTGCTCGGTTAAGAATATTCGTAGGTTAGGTTGAGGCTTTGCGAAACCTAACAAACCCTTGAAAATTTTGGGTTTCGTTCCTCAACCCAACCTACACATTTTTATTTTTTAGGCTTAACCGAGCAGTATTGTATACTGTCTTACATCAAAATTAATATCAGCAAATATTACTCGGCAATTATTCAGCTTTCAAGAATCTGCCAAAAAATATTTACCTTAAATTAACTGATATCTAACTGCAACCTAGCGAATTAAGAGTGACTTTCTAATGGATTAGCAATGTATTTGAATGTTGGCTCAGAATTCCAAGGACCACGCTCATCTTTACCATCACCATTTGTAGATAGGTTGTAGTAGAGAGCGACAGTTTCATCCGGCTTAATGTTACCAAAGAATGGATCTGTTAACTTACCAAGCGAATCTAGAGCCTTCATAAACATCTGGGTATGTGAAATTTCCCGTGTTAGAAGGTGGACTAAAGTCTCTTTAGTTCCTGAATCGGTTGCTAACTTAATCAACTCTTCGTAAGTCTGACGAGCGCCGGCTTCAGCTGCAATATTAGCTCTCAAATCACGTACTACATCTCCGCCTTCATTCAAGTAATTTGCAGTCCAAGCGTTACCCTGACTATCTAGAAAATGAGGTCCAACACCTCGGATTGCAAAAAGAGTACTTTTAAAGGCCTCGGTTTGGTCGCTATTCTTAGTATGAGCTTCAATAAGTTTCCCAACCATTTCTAAATGTCCAAACTCCTCGATCGCGATATCTTGGAGCATGTCTTTAATTCCAGCATTTTCGACGTGGAAAGATTGAACCCAATATTGCAAAGCTGCGCTAAGTTCTCCAGTAGCTCCACCAAACTGCTCTAGAAGTAACTGAGCAAAACGAGGGTTTGCCTCATTAACATTTACTACGTGTATAGGGTCTTTTTTGTGAAAAAACATAGATTTACTCTTCCAAAAAATGATGTTACAAAATTGATGAACTGATTTATTGTCTTCTAGTCTTTTTACAGGTTCATCTAGCTAATCTTAAGGTTCAATACCTTCTAAGCTATAAGACTAGAAGACTAATAAAATTTAGTAGTCTTCTGATGATTAATAACTGACCATAAGCGATTATGCATTGCTATTTCTTCTGATTAATCCCCAGAGATAAATAGCAACAATTGCACCAATGACAGCCACTAAAATACCAGGAATAGTCAAACCAGCACCAGCAGCAGTAAATTGCAGGGTTCCTGTTCTTAGCAAAGTAAACAAAGTTCCACCAACGAAAGCACCGATGATACCTAAAATCATTGTGGAAAGAATGCCACCGCCTTGATAACCAGGATAAACAGCTTTAGCGATCGCACCTGCCAAAAGTCCTAAAACTATCCAAGCAATAATACTCATAATCAATAGTTGCCTCACAAATCTGACTTGTATCTAACTTATCAACTCAGATTCCCAATTATTTCTACCACATGGGATAAATGCTCAATCCAAAAGTTAGATAAAAAATCACATCAAGATTGCCTAATTATTAACCCTTTTATCATAAAAATCGCCAATAAATTTTATTTATTAAATCAACAAATTTGCCCTTATTAAATATATATAATCTAACCCTAGACTTATGAGCTACATTACTGAGTGATTAAATACTATAACTTAATTAAATTCTACTTTTTTATATCTATCTTAAGACGTAATCATCTTATCTAACTTTCTAGAGATGTATAAAAAATATGTACTGCATTTGAATAAACATCACTAACTGAATCTACTCCCATGAAATAAAAATCAGAACCATTTATTTTTATTTTTTCAGAGCAATAAAAGAGCATTTAACACTTAATATCTGCATCTGCATGAAAATTGAGATACACGATTTCTCAAAGAAGTCGTGTATCTGAATAACTGATAATTTTACATTGCAGCTTTTTTAAATGGCGCGAGAGAATTTTGAATCTCGCTTTCTTGTATGAGTGTCAAATATGACGGCAATATTTCTTACTAGTAATCTACCAATGTCTGTGATTTGGATGTTATTTTTTGATAAACTAACCAAACCATCTGCTTCTAGTGGTTGTAAAGCCTCTAGTTCGTCAGAAAAATATTCATCAAAATTGATATGATATTTATTTTCGATGTCTTGCTTATGCAGTTGGAAATGAGACATAATACCCATGATTGCATCCCGTCTGATAATATCATTTTGAGTAAGTTTAATACCTTTACTGATAGGTAAAGCACCCGATGCAAGTGTCTGATAATAATCCTTTAATTCTTTGTGGTTTTGAGCATATGCGTCTTCTAGCATACTGATGGATGTGGCACCAAAACCAAAGAGTTCTGTTTCTGCGTGGGTAGTATAGCCCTGGAAATTGCGCTTCAGAGTACCATTGCGTTGAGCGATCGCTAATTCGTCATTAGTTTTCGCAAAATGATCCATTCCAATAAATAGATATTGGTTATTCGTCAATTCTTCAATTGTCATTTTCAGAATTTCTAACTTTTCTTGGGCTGGAGGTAGTGCTTCTTGAGGAATATTTTTTTGAGTCGGTTTCATCCAGGGTACATAAGCAAAGTTAAAAACAACAATTCGGTCAGGGTCTAATTCAATAGTCTTTTTCACCGTCTCCTGAAATGTATCGCGTGTTTGATAAGGTAAACCATAAATTAGGTCTACATTCACACTTTCAAACTTAGCTTCTTTGATCCAACTCATGACATCAAACAACATTTCTTCAGGTTGGACACGATTTACAGCTACCTGAACTTGACGATTAAAATCCTGAATGCCAAAACTAATGCGATTAAATCCAATCTCTCTCAGAAATAAAATGTAATTTCTATCGATGTAGCGAGGATTAATTTCAATTGAGATTTCTGCTTGTGAATCAATAGTAAAGTAACGATTGATATTTTTCCATAAAACTTCTACTTGATCGCGTTCCAAGTAATTAGGAGTACCGCCTCCCCAGTGAATTTGCAGTACCTTTCTTTCCGAATCAATTAAGGCTGCGGTGTTTTTGATATCTTGAACCAAATACTCTAAGTAAGGTTCAGCAATTTTCTTGTTATTAGAAATTACCGTGTTACAGCCGCAGAAATAGCAAGCACTTTGACAAAAGGGTATATGGAAATACAAAGAAAGAGGAGTTTTGCGTTGATTTGAAGCAGCGATCGCTGCTTTAAAATCAGTTTCGGTGAATGTTTCGTTTAACTCTGTAGCGGGTGGATAGCTGGTATATCTGGGTGCGCGAGTATCATACTTTTGAATCAGATCTAGATCAAATTTGACACCAGGTAATAGAAAAACCATTGAGTTACTTTCCAATGAATGTGTGAAGAGAAGGGGGTAGAGACTGAGGCGGAGGAGTAATCACCAATGACAAATCACAAATAACTGTTATTCCAGGTTTATATATAGACCCCAGTTATTTTGATTTGTCCTAAGATTATTTAACTATTTAATTTTATATATAGCAATTCTAAATCAATTGTTAAAAATTACAGTTGTTGATATCTTGAACATAAATAGTAGTCATAAAGTGCATAATTAATCGTTGTGCATAAATTCTGGCAAATTGAATTGCATTAAGTTAAACTAAAATAAAACTATCTCTTTCAAGGTTTTGTAATTTACCAGAAATTATAATAATCCGACTTGTAAACAAGAAACTCCCCGACTTCTGTAAGGAAGTCGGGGAGTTGAGTTTTTAGCAGATGTAAATTACTTCCTAACTATGTTTATTGCCCAGTAGGAAGCTTCAAGCCCCGACGCTCAAGAATTTGCCGCACCTGTGGGCTGGGATTGTAGTTATAGCCATAGGAGGAGTTCTCAGAGTCATCCATAATTTGAGGTGTGAGCAATACAATTACCTCATTGCGCTGGTTTTGTCTGTTTGTACTTCTAAACAGCGAACCAATTAGCGGTAAATCACCTAAAATGGGAATTTTGGATACAGTTGTTCGGTCTGTGTCTTGAATAATCCCTGAAAGAATGAGTGTTTGACCGTCTCGCAGACGAATCATCCCAGAATTGAGGGAGCGTTCAGATACCAGAAATATTGTTTGGCTACTACCTGAAACATTTAGCACAGCTGAGGATTGGGGTGCTTTGACGACAGGAGCTACCGATAGAGAGACAAAACCGTTGTCGTCAATCCGATCGATTTTAACAGCTAGAGTTAAACCCACATCTGTTTTCTCAGCTGTAATTGTTTGTGTAGAGGTCCCATCGCCACGAGTGGTTTCACTCTTAATATTTCCTACCACTTCTTGGGTCAGCTTGACATTAGCCTGTTGACCTTCTTGCACAATTAAGGTTGGATCGGTCAAAATCTTCGCATTACCATTTGTGACTTGAGCTTGTAAGCTAGCAAGAAGACGTTTGGGGAACTGGTATATAGTGGGTAAGCTGTATGTTGTTGTTGAAGGGGTTGTCGTGGTTTGCTGCTGATACTGAGTCGGTAAACCAGTATTAGGATCAATCGCACTTGGCACAATTTGAGTTGTACTTGTTCCTGGTGTAAATGCTGTAATACCTGGTTGTTGTGGATTAGAGTTTGCACCAGCAGTAGCTGTTCCTGTACTTGGGTTTATAAAAATATTTGAGCTACTCAGTGGATTAGTAGTTGTAGGTGTACTAGTCACACTGTTTGCTACTTCGGTACTAGTAGCTGGTCTGGAACCACCAAAATTCAGAGATGCGGCACCACCATCATTGCTAAAGTAGTTGTTGCCAATTCCAAAAGAAAAGCTGGTGTTGTAATCTTGGGTATTCAAAAGATTAACATCAATAATCTTGACGTTGACTACGACTTGACGACGGCGGATATCAAGCTGAGTTAATTGAGCCATTGCCATCTCAACTAGTCTGGGAGGACCGATCAAGGTCAGAGAATTAGTGCGTTCGTCTCCTAATGCCTGTAAGCCTCTCAGTAATGGGCTAGAGTCTTTAAAATCAACGCGTTGAGTTTCAACTCTGTTTTCCGTGGTCGTCTGAGTTTGGGTGACAGGCGCAACTCCAGTACCCACAGCTACGGCGCTAACGCTAGTAACTTGTCGTTCTCGGCTAACAGCAGTTTCTGCTCCCAAGCCGACTAAAAAGTTTAGGGCGACTCCTACCGTTACCTGATTAAGTCGCAGGTTACGCATAACCATGTCACGAGTCGAATTAGGTAGTTTAGGCCCTACAAAAACTGTGCGATTACTGCGGTTAGCTTCTAAACCACTCAAGCGCAAGACGTAGTTAAACACATCTTGCACTGGTTCGTTTTCTATATCTAAAGATATGGTTTGAGAAACTGCTGGTGTATTAGCACCACCAGCAGCTTGATCGCCTCCGATATAAGCCAAGTTCAAATTAGCAGCACGCGCAAGAAGTGACAAAACCTCACGCACTGGCGCATCTCGCAATACTAAACGGGGTACACGTTCTTGAGTTCCTAAGTCAATGGTGCTAGGAGAAGCATCAGTAGCGGAAATAGCAATATCTCCGACCGGTGGGGCTACGGCTCTAGGTAAGAAAGGTGGAGCCTGACTCAAAGGTTGTCCTGGTCCAGCGGCTTGTGCAGGTTGTCCGTCAATGGTGACTTGTGGGTTAGGAACGAGAACACCTGAATTTTGACCAGATTGGGCTGGAGTTGTAGCAGGGGGTGCTGTTGATGTTGGTGCTGTGGGTGCTGGCGTGGTTGGTGTTGGTGCTGATGCTATAGTGCCTGGCGATGGGCTAAAGCTGAGGGTAATTCCATTTTGCGATCGCACCAAGGGTTGACTGCTAGGTACGTTATTGCTGCCAGTCACCGTCACGCGAACGCTATTAGCATCAAGTTGACTAACTTCAACGGAGGCAATTCCAGGGGCTGGACTATCTTGACGAAAACTATTGCCTTGTGGTAATCGTAATTGAGTATTAATAATATCTGCAACTAAAGCTTTACCTCTTTTTGTTGTGAAAACTTGAGGACGTGACCCTGAAGAAGTTTTCAAAACAACGCTAACTCCATCATTAGCTGGATTTAACTGTACATTAGTAACTTGAGCAATTTGTGCCCAAGCTGGTTGAGCTGCCAAAAAGACAAAAGCGGCAGTACCTAATATAAAACTATTACCGTGAAGTTGTTTCACAGTTCATTCCTCACCTAAATAAAACCTTGTTTACAAACAATTTTCAGTAGTTAAATCGGCGGTTAGAAACCGCGCCTACTAAGCAAAATCTACCTTTGTGGGTTTCAAAACGGGAATTTTTCCTCAGTCCACAGTGGCTAACTTTGCCTATATAACCGCGAATTGCATTGGCCGAGGATCTTCACTTTTTCGGGGCAGCTTTAGCTGCCGCTGCTGCTATTTCTTCTGGACTAAGTGGCATCAATACCTGTAACTGGAATGATGTATTAATCGCTGCTGGTCCTACTTGCACCGATGTTTTATCTGCTGGGGATCTTGATTCGGCTGGAGCCAAAATTGCTTGATAATCTTTAACTATTAACAAAGGCTGTAACCGCTCAATGTTACGAATTATTGATTGTGTTTGTTCGTAAGTTCCTGTAATTTCGGCACTAATAATACTGCGTTGCAGTTTGCCGTCAACCTCTTTTCCTAGACTGCCATCAATAATCGGTTCTGGTTTTGGGGAAATTGGCACAAACTTATTCAGTTTGGCTTTCACTCCACTAATCGGAGTTTGAGCATTGCCAGATTCAACTAAGCGGTTCACATCTAACAGCAATGTATCCAAAGTTTTTTCATTAGCAAATAAACCCAAAACCTGAACTTTTTGCTGTTTTGCTTGTGCTAGTTCCTCTTTAACCTTGTCAATCTGTTTGATATTAAGTTTCTTTTGCTCAATTTGCCCTTGGAGTTCCGAGATTTTGGTTTGTTGTTGCTGATAGCTTTCCCAAGCTGGCATCAGTAAGTTTAACAAGATATAACCTGCTCCCGCTAAACCAAGTACCCCTACCAAGATGCCAATAATTTTTGGTGTAAAAGCAACACCAAATAGCATAGGGGATGCTGGGGTTGCCCCATCAAGTTCTCCGGCATGTTCGGCAAAATTTAAATCATCACTCAGCGTCATTTTGGAATGACTCCTGTTTGTTGCATAGTACGAATTCGAGCTACTAGTCCCACTGTGCCTTTTTTCTCCAACTCCCGAATTAATTCCGAAGCTGGAACATTATTCATGATCGATTGAATAGTGTATTTAACGACTTGTGGAGGCTTAATTGTGACACCAGGAGCCGATGAAGCCAAACCTGATGTTATGGGAGCATCTACTAAGGTTGCCGTCAGAATTCTAGTTTCAGAGGACTTTAAGAACTGAGACTGTTGTAGACTCAATAAGAAATCGTTGACATCGTTAAAGGAACGAGCCAATCCGGTAATTTCTAATCCTCCAGCGGGATTATTTGGTGGCTGTCCTTCTGCGACTGTAATCGGTGGGATTTGCCTAAAGTTTTCAATTTGTACTGCTGCTGGAATGCGATCGCGCAAATCTTGCAACATTGCAGACCAAGGACGAATTTGGTCAAATACAGTGACTAAAGATTGGGTTTGCGCCTTAATAGCACTCGTCTCTGTCTTGATTTTATTCAGGTTTTCGATTTGTGTATCTAAGCTCTTGCTTTCTTGATCTAGTTGTGATACCTTACCCTCCAATTCAACACTCTTCCCTTGTAATAACCACCACCCAACTCCTAATAAAGCTGGAAGACTTATACCTACTGCAACTCCGATATACATTGGTGTTAAATTGCCTCCAGGAAGGCTTAGTCCTATGCCTCCCTTTTTCTCAGGCTTTTTTTGGTAGGCTGGGCGGTCTTTAAGAAAGTTGACATCCAAGCTGTACATTTTCTCACACCTCCCGCATTCCTAAACCAAGTACGATCGCCAACCCAGAGCGTTGTACTTGTGGATATTTCTCGCTGTCAACTTCCAAAGACAAAGCCCCGATTGGATCTATTTGGCTAGTTGGCAAGCTCAATCTTTGAGTAAAGAATTCATCTAACTGTTGGAGTCCACCTCCGGGTCCAGCTAATAAAATCTGCGCCACCTCCAAATTTTCACTTTGATTGAGGTAAAAATCGATGGAACGGCGCAATTCATCTGTCAGTTCTCCCAATACTCTCAATACCGCTGCCATACCAGGATTGAGTTCGGTGACACCGGTTTTGCCTCCGTCTATGGGAGTTGGGGTAATAACCATTCCCTGTAACAGTTCCATATCTCGTGATGTGGGTAAGCTCATTGCCCTAGCGAGGGCAGTTTGCATTTGATAAGTCCCGATTGGGACTGTGCGCGAAAATTGTGGCACTCCGTTAACGATGATGGCAATTTCTGTACTATCGAACTCGATATCAACTAGTACTGCTGCTTCTTGCGGGCCAAATTGTCGCAATTGATCGCGAATAGTCCGAATTAGAGCAAAACTGTTAATTTCTAAAACATCTATTTGTAATCCTGCCTGTTCAAATGTACTGATATAGGTATCTGTTATCTCCTTGCGGGTGGCAACTAGGAGTACATGTACTTTTTCAATGCCATCTTCATCTACAAAATACCCAAGTTTCTGATAATCTACATCAGCCTCTTCACGAGGATAGGGTAAATACAAACCTGCTTCATGGTTTAGCACCATTTCTCGCAGTTCTTTGTCATCTAACTCTGCTGGCACTGGTATTATCCGAACGATGGAATCTCGTCCTGGCACACCAGTAGCAACTCGAGAAGTTTTGATTTTGCTTTCAGCTAGCGCTTGCTGGATTAATTGCGCCATTGCTGCGGGGTCGGTGATTTGTCCATCGGTAACTATGCCTTCTGGAACAGCTACCGATGTAAAGGTTTCTAGTTTCAAGCCTTGACGCTGCTTGCGTAGCTGAACTACATTCACCCGTTCGGGAGCAAGTTCAATGCCGACCCCTTTATTTGATTTGCCAAACAGACTATTGAAGCTTTTAACCACAGTTGTGCCCGCTGGACTGGTAAATTGAAAATTTAAATGATACTAAGAGACTGACTTGGTGCTAAGTAATTTATTTAGCCTATAATCTCGACAATTCTGACTAAGCTTTTCACACTGATCAAGCGTAAAAATACTGGTAATATGATTGAATTACGAAAATTTAAACAACTGACTGTTCTAGCATTGCTTGGTTTATTAACCAGTTGGATTGTAAGTTGCAGCACAGGTAATGTTAGTACAAACACAAAACAGACTACTTCGGGAGCGGCAACTGTTGAGTTTTGGACAATGCAACTCCAACCTCAATTTACTGACTACTTCAAAAGCCTAATAGGGAATTTTGAATCTCAAAATCCAGGTATAAAGATTAATTGGGTTGATGTACCTTGGGCGGCAATGGAGAACAAAATATTAACAGCTGTCTCAGCAAAAACGCCACCAGATGTTGTTAACCTCAATCCCGGTTTTGCTTCCCAACTTGCAGGGCGAAATGCTTGGTTAGATTTGGACACAAAAGTTCCAAATGATGTCCGTTCCTCCTATCTACCGAATATCTGGAAAGCAAGTATACTTAATGGCAAGAGTTTTGGAATTCCTTGGTATCTCACCACACGGTTAACCATTTATAACACTGATTTATTAAAACAGGCAGGTATCAATAAACCACCTGCGACCTACGCAGAATTAGCACAAGCAGCGCAACAAATTAAAGATAAGACAGGGAAATATGCCTTTTTTGTGACTTTCGTACCGCAAGATTCCGGGGAAGTGCTGGAATCTTTTGTGCAAATGGGAGTTAATCTCATAGATGCTGATGGTAAAGCAGCATTTAATTCACCACAAGGAAAAGCCGCATTTCAGTATTGGGTAGATTTGTATAAAAAAGGGTTGCTTCCTAAAGAGGCTTTAACCCAAGGACATCGCCATGCGATTGATTTATACCAATCTGGTGAGACTGTACTTCTCGCTTCTGGACCAGAGTTTCTGAAAACCATCGCAAATAATGCCCCAAAGATTGCTCAAGCGACGGGAGTAGCACCTCAACTGACTGGTGACACAGGCAAGAAAAATGTCGCGGTAATGAACATAGTTATTCCCCGCGATACTAAACAACCAGACGGCGCTGTGAAGTTTGCTTTATTTGTCACCAATGACGAAAATCAGTTAGCTTTTGCTAAAGCTGCAAATGTCCTACCTTCTACAATCAAAGCATTGTCTGATAGTTACTTTAAAGATATTCCAGCTAATGCTTCAATCATAGAAAAAGCGCGAGTTCTAACTGCTAAGGAACTACAACACGCAGAAACATTAACCCCTACTTTAAAGGATTTCAACAAGCTGCAAAAGGCAATTTATGAGAACTTGCAAGCAGCAATGCTAGGCGAGAAAACAGTAGATAAAGCTGTAGAAGATGCGGCGCAAGAGTGGAATAATAGATAAATTCGTAATTCGTAATTATGAGTTACGAATTATGTTGGTTGGTGTTTGATAAAAAATCGCCTACTAAATAAAGGGAACCACACACAACAATTAAATCGTCTGTGGTGGCTGTTGAGGTTGCAGTTTGTAGTGCTGTGAATAAATCTGGGTGTATTTGGCGATCGCCTAATTCTGGACAGAAGTTGTAAGCTAGGTTTGCTAATTCCTCTAAATCGGCGGAAGTTCTTCCTGGCCAAGACTCTACTGTTATTGGGACTAAAAAAAGGCGATCGCCTGGCCGCAATAAAGCAGCAAAAATATCAGCATGATCCTTATCCGCCAACATTCCCATCACCCAAGTAATGGGTTTGTATTTAACTGCTTCTAAGCTATCAACATAATCGCGTAGTACTTGGGCGGCAGCGGTATTATGAGCGCCATCAAGTAATAATTTATGATTGTTCCAAGTAGTCCATTGCATTCGCCCCGGCCATCGAGTTTTTGCTATGCCGTTAATTATGGCTTCTTCAGAAATTTGCCAACCTGCTTGTTGGAGAATTTCCACAGTAGCTAAAGCCAAAGCAGAATTAGTTAACTGAATTTGTCCCGCTAAGGGTAACGGATATTTAATTGATTTTGAATTTTGAATTGTTTGATATTCTGCATATCCTGTTGCGATTTCACGGGCGGGTTGAGGCGTAAAAATCGGGCATTGTAATTCTACAGCACGCGATCGCACCACATCTTGGGCATCTGCTGGCAATGACCCAACTACAACAGGACATCCAGGTTTTAAAATACCTGCTTTTTCTCTAGCAATGTCAGCGAGAGTGGGGCCAAGTTGTTGCCAGTGTTCCCGACTGATGGAAGTGACGATTGTCACCAAGGGTTGTAAGCAGACGTTGGTAGCATCCAAGCGCCCTCCTAATCCAACTTCTACCACAGCTATATCAACTTGCTGCTGGGCAAAATATAACCAAGCAGCCGCCGTAATTACTTCAAATTGAGTTGGCGATTCGTCATTAGGAAGAATCGCGGCTTGTACTTGTTCAAATAATTGGCTCAATTCTTCAGAAGAAATTGGCTGTTCATTCAAACAAATACGTTCCGTCCAATCGACTAAATGGGGGGAAGTGTAGCGTCCTGTACGATAACCAGCCTCAGTTAGTATTGAGGAAAGGTAAGCACAGACCGAACCTTTGCCATTAGTCCCAGCAACGTGAATTATCGGGACATGATGATGGGGATTGCCAAGATTTGCCAATAGATTGACAATGCGATCGAGTCCCAGATGGACACCAAAGCGTTGAAGGGGTTTTATTACAGAATCGATATCCACAGAAGGGGGGAGTAGGAGAGTGGGGATGCGGAGAATACAAATAACCAATCACAAATAAAACCGACTGTCCCCGTAAAGAGAAGCAGTCGGTTGAACAGTAAGGATATTGACCCTAATTTAAGCTTCTCTATCTAAAAAGCCTTGAACTTGTCTTAAAGCCGCAGCACCAATATTAAACACTGCCCAGCCGGCAGCAATGGCAACTGGCGCTAAAACGATCGCAATGCGAAAATCGATATCCATATCTAGAACCCCTCTTTTAAGTAGAAATTAAAGTTTTGTCAACAGGTCTCATTTTTATTTTTAGCTGAAGTGGGCAATTTTTCCCAACCCATATGTAAAGAATGTTTAAATTATGGGGCATTGGGCAAAACAGTTCTGAGTGCTGAGTGCTGTTAGCGGATAGCTAAGGTTTAGCCCGTGCTTAGTGCTGAGTTTAAGAGTTTTATTTATCTTCTTGTCCCCAGTCTCCAGTCCCCAGCCCCTTCCACCTTCCCTAAGCCTTGCTAAAGCCAATATCAGTACCTTTTCCTGCATGAACTAAAGCTAACTTTTGGTAACGCTTAGCATGTTCAATAAGTTCAGCGGCTTGAACTTCTGTTACTTGGCGCTGTACTTTGCCAGGAATACCAACAACCAAAGATAAAGGGGGTATATCCTTGGTTACCACTGCACCGGCGCCAATAATACTACCAGTACCCACTCTTACCCCATCTAAAATCACCGCGCCAATACCAATCAAACTTCCACGCTCAATGTAAGCGGAATGTACTACAGCGCGATGCCCTACGGTAATATGATCTTCTAAGATTGTTGGAAAACCAGGATCGCTATGTAAAATTGCCCCATCCTGAATATTCGTGCATTCGCCAATCACAATGCGTTCAACATCTCCCCTAACTACTGCTCCATACCAAATGCTCGCCCCTGCTGCTATGTTTACCGAACCCATAACAACGGCATTGGCTGCGATGAAAGCAGCCTGAGAAAAATCAGGAGATGTCCAGTAAGATATGGTAGACACGATAGAATATAAATTATGGTACCCAGAAATACTGGAACTCCAACCTTTGAGGCTGGTTGCACAACCAGGATATCACAGCGTCAAGCCTCTAGGTTGAGGAGTGCTGAGTTGCCGGAATTTACATCGGCTAACCAACTTCTGTAACCTCCGGTATGGTAGAGCCAAACACTTTCTACCAGAGGCTGTGTTAACTTGGACTCCCTAACGCTACGCTATCACCAAAAGCAGACGCTCAGAGTTCTCGGAAACCGCCGCTCTGACTTCTCAGTGAGTGCTGAGTTTAAGAAAAAACTCATTACTCAGGACTTATTTGTTGAGGTAGCAGTGAGTAAATACCCCAAATTGGCAAAGCCGAAGTGTATAATTCAAACCACTAGTGCCAGTGAAGACAAAATTATGTTTGTACGCACTTCATGATGAATCCAGGCTTGCAGTACCCGATGTTTGGACCTGAAATACAGTGTCCCCACTGTCGTCAGACCATTCCAGCGCTGACACTAACAGATACCTATTTATGTCCGCGTCATGGCGCTTTTGAAGCTAACCCGAAAAATGGAGAGTTAATTCATTTGCAATCGGGACGTCATTGGCGTAGGTGGAATAATGAATGGTATAGGCAGCATACTCATCCTGATGGTATTCGGTTTGAAATTCACGAAGCATTAGACAAGCTGTATACCCAAGGCTATCGAGCAACACGAGTGATTATTGCTCGACGCTATCAGGAATTAATGAGTGGCTATTTGGAACGCAGTACACCTTGGCGTTCTGGACAGCCAGAAACAACAGCTGCGCGGCTTTATGGGTTACCCGTAGAGTTTAGTCCTGAATCCCCGGAAGATCCTTGTTGGGAAGTCATTAATTTTGACTTGGAAAAAGAGCCTGGTGTCCCTGTGCGCTACCCTTATTTCAGATTGTTTGAGTAATGGTGAGTGCTGAGTGCTGAGGGAGAAAGAAGTAGTAATTGCACTCAATTAAAGAGTTTTCAACCCTTAGAATTTAAGTGTCAGGTCTTACTCAGCACTGTTTACTTAGCACTCAGCACTAATTTCTTATGCACCACGCTTCTATTCGGACAGCCAATATTCATCGAGCGATCGCTTTCTACGAACATTTAGGGTTTACAATTTCGGAACGCTTTACTACAGGCTACACCCTAGCTTGCTGGATGGAAGGATTGGGGGGCAGAATTGAATTGATCCAAATTCCTGAACCAAAACCAGCCCCAGACGCATTTGCTGATGAACATTATGTGGGCTACTATCATCTCTCTTTCGATTTAACTGAGATGACACCAGATTTATCTAGCTGGTTGACAAATTTACAAGAACGTGTGTTGTTGGCAAATGGGAGTCAAGCAGCAGAATTACAACCCTTGAAGGTATTATTAGAACCGACACAACAGCAAGTAGGCGATCGCATTTACGAAGTCGCTTTTATCGCCGATACTGATGGCTTACCTTTAGAATTCATTCGAGTTTTAGCAAAAATCCCATAATTTAGCTTTTTTAGTAACTTTATTGCTAATATATTCTTTTTCTGTCTTGTTACCCAGATGACAGATTTCTCTATTTAATTAAACCGTGGTTATCCCCCAAAATAATTATGTAATTTAAGTTACGCTTATGTTTTTTAATAATTATTATGGATTTTCTAGATTCTTTATAGATATCCTTAGTCGTTATTACTTTTAAGCTTATGGCTAGTAGCGGTTTTTTTGTTGAGCGATCGACCTGCTCATAGCAAATATATAACAGCCACATCCGACAAAGAAAAATACCAATCAACCTTGCTAGCAAAAACAATAATGCCCTCAACACTGACAGAAAACGTCCGCAAAACAGTGCTGGAGAATGGTCTAATTGTCCTAACAAAAGAAGTGCATACTGCACCAGTGGTAACAGTGCAGGTGTGGTATAAGGTTGGCTCGCGTAATGAAGAACCCGGAGTAAATGGTATCGCTCACCAGTTGGAACACATGATGTTTAAAGGCACTCTAAATCGTCCGATTCAATTTGGACGTTTGTTTAGTGCTTTGGGTAGTGACTCCAATGCTTTCACTAGCTATGACCAAACTGCATATTACGGTACTGTAGAACGAAATAAGCTAAAAGCGCTCTTAGTGCTGGAAGCTGACAGAATGGAAAATTCTCAGATTGAGCCAGAGCAGCTAGCAAGTGAGAAGCGAGTAGTAATTTCCGAGTTACAAGGTTACGAAAATAGCCCAGAATATCGCCTGAACCGCGCTGTCATGCAGGTGGTGTTTCCCAATCATGCCTATGGCTTACCTGTAGGTGGTACCAAAGCTGATGTTGAAAAATTTGAAGTTGAGCAGGTACAAAAATATTACCGAAATTTTTATAGTCCCGATAATGCCGTCTTAGTAATTGTTGGAGATTTTCAAACTCCAAATACTTTGGAAATAGTTAAAGATGTCTTTGGGAAATTACCGAAAAGGCAGGGGGCAGGGGACAGGGGGCAGGGGACAGGAGTTATTTCTCCCTCATCTCCATCACTCAGCACTCCTATCGTGTTACGAGAACCAGGAACAGGGCCGTTGTTACAGGCGGTTTATCCCCTACCGGATGCGAATCACCCGGATGTTCCGGCGCTGGATGTAATGGATTATATTTTGACTGAAGGACGGAATTCTCGCCTTTATCAGGCTTTGGTGGAATCAGGTTTAGCTAATGAAGTGACAGCATCCGTTACCAGTTTGCGGGAATCTGGGTGGTATGAGGTGTTGGTGACGGCTGCATCTAAACAAGATTTGAAAAAAATTGATTTAGCATTGAGTAGCGCGATCGCCAATGTAGCAGAAAAAGGTGTGACATCAGAGGAAGTAGAACGAGCCAAAACTCAATTAGCAGCAGATGTAATTTTAAGTAACCGTGATATCACTTCTCAAGCAATGCGATTGGGCAATGATGAGACAACTACTGACGATTATCGCTACACAGATCGTTATTTAGCAAATGTCCGTCTGGTAAAACCGAGAGATATTGTGGCTGTAATTAACAAATACCTGACAAAAGAAGCACGTACAGTCGGCTTTTTTGAACCTACTCAAAAGCAGACAACAGCAGTTGGTGACAAACCAGATTCGACTCAAACTACAGAAAATTTTTCTCCTCTAGCACCTGTGCTTCCTTCGGAAGTGGTGAAGTACTTACCAAATGTAGATTTAGCCACAGAGGCGTTGCTTACCATTGTTGGCATTAGCGTTCCCGTAGCGTCTGCGAGAGAAGCGGTAGGGAATCCTCAAGCGTCAGCCTCTTGTAGAGAAGACATCGCGCAGATATTACCACAGCAATTCCAATTGACCAACGGACTGCGAATATTGCTGCTAAAAGACAATAGTACTCCCACCGTTACTCTGAGTGGCTATATTCAAGCTGGGACGGAATTTGATTCAGATAAACAAGCTGGACTGGCTAGTTTTGTGGCAGAAAATTTGCTCAATGGCACAAAAAGTAAGGATGTTTTAACTATTGCCAAAATCTTGGCAGAAAAAGGGGTAAGTCTGGACTTTGAAGCCTATGGTGAAGGTGTACATATAGAAGGTGATAGTTTATCACCAGACTTGCCGATACTCATGGAAATCTTGGCAGATGTTGTTAAAAATAGTATATTTCCGGGCAAAGAGTTAGAACTGCATCGCCAGCAAACTTTAACTGATTTGCAGATGGAGTTAGATGAGCCGTCAGAAGTAGCCAGAAGAACATTTGTTCAGTTAATTTACCCGAAAAAACATCCCCTAAACGCTTTTCCCACAGAAGACACTTTACGACGGATTAAACGCCAAGATTTGATTGATTTTAAAGCTAAATATTATCGTCCCGACACCACGGTACTAGCGCTAGTGGGAGATTTTGATCTAGAGTCAGTGCGATCGCTCATCAAACTCAATTTTGATGATTGGCAAGTTAGCGGTAAACCACCAACATTAAAATATCCTCCAGTTTCACTACCAGCGAAAATAGTCAGTATCAACCCAGTATTACCTGATAAAACCCAAGCTGTGACTTATATGGGTTACACGGGTATTAACCGTTACGATCTTCGGTTTTATCCAGCCTTAGTGTTGAATCAAATTTTGGGAGGTGACACCTTATCTAGTAGATTAGGTGCCCAAGTGCGCGATCGCCAAGGTTTGAGTTATGGAATTTATAGCTACTTCCAAGTCGGGAAGAATGCAGGTACATTTTTGATCGAAATGCAAACTAGTCCTGAAGATAGCACCAAAGCGATCGCCAGTACCCGCCAAATACTACAGGAAATCGTTCAACCAGGCGTCACCGAGCTAGAAGTAGAAACAGCTAAACGCACCCTAATTAGCAACTACAATGTTTCCCTGGCAAACCCAGAGGAACTAACAGATAGAATTCTGATGAATGAAGTGTATGGACTAGATAAAGTAGAATTGCACTCTTTTACTGAAAAAATCCATAAAGTTAGCCTTGAAGAAGTCAACCAAGCGGCTCGTGAGTTAATTCACCCAGATCAAATCGTAATTGTTACTGCTGGCCCATCAATAAAAGGATCACAAAATTTCATTAAGAGAGTCAAGAATGGAAATCTAATTTTCTGAGAAAATCTCTACCCAATTTATAGTCAAGCAACTACAATACTAAAAAAGCTTAATGCCTTTCTCAATAAATTAGTGCTGAAGGTAGCAGGAAAACACTTAGCTTGCAAAGTTTTACTATCATAACTCAATACTCGTGATACTACATTTATCCGTAACAAAACTGTAAACTACGAGCTATTTTTGATTGAGAAAATCAACAAGAGATACATTTAATTAGTACAAATACTAAGGCAATCAATCTATGTATGGTCTAGTCAACAAAGCAATTCAAGATATGATTTGCAAAAATTATGGTGAGGAGACTTGGGAAACTATCAAACAAAAGGCCGGACTTGAAGATGTTGACTTTTTTATTAGTATGGATACTTACTCCGATGATATAACTTATCGTTTGGTGGAAGCTGCTTGTGGGGTGTTTGGAATGCCAGCAGAAGATATCCTCAAAGCATTTGGAGAATACTGGGTGACATACACAGCCGAAGAAGGTTATGGTGAACTTTTAGACTTTACTTCACTGCAAAGCTACAAGTTCATCCTTCTTCTCTCAAGATTAGCCATATTGAACCAGAATTTGCTGGCAAACAATTACTATTAGCCGCAGCGAATACTAAGTTGAGAAACTGCTTAACCTGGCAACTACAAAACATGGGATTAGATGTACAACCAGTTGAATCAAGCAGTATGATGCTACAAGCGATGCAGCAAAATAGGTTTCATCTGGCAATAATTGATATCGACAGTCCCCAATTTAAAAATATTCACTTAATCGAGCAAATAAGTACTCTTCCTCTTCAACAGAATTTAACTTTAGTCATCTTGACTTCTCAAAAAAAACAAAATTTAGAAATTACACCAATTGCAACTGAATTTACTGCGTTTTTAGAAAAACCTTTGCGACACTATCAGTTGCATAATACTCTATTAAAAATTATTCGTGATATTTGCTCGAAAAAAAGCGACGTTCATTCAATAAAAACTATTTATTCTTCCCGTACTGCACCACCAAATATCCCAGTGGCTAATAGTAAGCTAGCCCAAGTTTTGCCTTTAAAAATATTATTAGTTGAAGATAATTTGGTTAATCAAAAAATTGCATTGAAATTAATAGAACGCTTAGGATATAAAGCTGACGTGGCAAATAATGGAGTTGAAGCTATCAAAGCCATACAACAACAGTTCTACGATCTGGTATTTATGGATGTGCAAATGCCAGAAATGGACGGTTTAGAAGCAACCCGACATATTCGCAATAAAATATCTCTAAACAGACAACCCAAAATTGTTGCCATGACAGCTAGTGCTCGTGCAGAAGACCGCCAAGAATGTTTAAATGCTGGGATGGATGATTATATTAGCAAACCAATTGGTTTTGACGCGATCGAAATAGTAATTAAAAAATGTTGCAATCTCGATAATGATATATCAAAGTGCAATAACACAATGTAAGTGACTTTATTCGGCAAGCTCGAACTGTCCCTACTCTAACCTAGAACCATATCACCTCGTTTCTGCCTGATTTAAAGAATTTTTTACATCGAACTCAGGTTATTAACTGTTTCTCTTTAACACCATTACCTTTTAAAAACTAAGATAAAATATTACAAACCTTTATATCAAATTATGATTTCATCTCTTACTTACCTTATGGTTCCACTCTTACCTACTTGGCTGAAAACTCTACAGCGTAATTACGTAATATTAACTTTTTGCATCTGCCTAAACTTGCTCGGCGCAACTCCTGCAATGGCGGCGAATTTGTCTGGTGATTTGCTCAAGCAACCAGCGACAGAAATTACAATTAGCTTGGGTAATGCAGCTAACGAACTCAAATTTGAGCCAAATCGCTTAGAATTCCTGGCTGGAAAACGCTATCAACTACACCTGAATAATCCCAGCCAACTGAAACACTATTTTACTGCTAAAGATTTTGCCGATGCTATCTGGACACAAAAAGTTGAAGCAGGGAAAGTAGAAGTTAAAGGAGCAATTCACGAACTCGAACTTAAGCCAGGTGCTGAGGCAGAATGGGTATTTGTGCCTCTGAAATCTGGGAATTATAGTTTACATTGCTCAATACCCGGACATACAGAAGCAGGTATGGTTGGAGAGATTGCGATCGCTAATTAAAAATTCCCAAATCAAAATTCAGAGCTACTGATGTTACTTGAGTTTTAAGAACTTATCTAAACCTGCTACCATACTCGGAGGCCAACGGCGGATGTTTGTTACCCAGTTGATGTCTTTATAACGGTTATCCAGTCCATAAGCAGCCACCCAGTTACTTTCAGCTTCCCCTTGTTCTCCCTTCACCCAGTAAGCAGCGGTGAGTGCAGCACGCATATCAGCGAATTGGGGATATTTGCGGACAATATTTCGCATTTCCCGGATTGCTTTGTCTGTTTTACCAGTTTCATACAGCGCCAGGGCGTAGTTAGCACGAGCAAAGGCAAAATTCGGGGCTATCTCATTAGATTTTTGATAATCAGCGATCGCATCTGACCATTTTCCTAAACCAGTTTTAGCATTGCCACGATTGTTATATGCCATCGCATCATTAGGATCGATTTCTAGAACACGATTATAATCTGCGATCGCCTCTGACCATTTTTTCAATCCTTCCAAAGCCGCACCCCGATTCAAATAAGGATCTGTGACATTTGGAGCAAGTTCTATAGCTTTGTTATAATCTGCCAACGCCTCTTCTAATTTGTTCTGACTCACCCGCGAATTTCCTCGGTTACTCCACGCTCCCGCATTAGTAGGAAATTGGTCAATAATCTTTGTCCAGTACTGTTCAGCCGTGGCAAAATCACCCTTATTTGTAGCGACAAAAGCCTGATTTGCCCACTCATCCCCTTCTTTTAACTGTTCTTGAGTAAAACTTGGCGGTTGAGATTCTGCCATGACTGGTGTAACCCAACCAAAAACAACCAACAAACTGAGAAAAATACCAATCAACTTAATCATCTGGTTTTATCTGTATTTAACTTGAATATAGGGAATGCGGAATGGGGCATGGGGCATGGCGATAAGTAGAAGTTGTAGTTAGTTTTTTACCTCTGCCTGTTCCAATGCCCAATGCCCAATGTCCAATGCTCAATTACAATAATGACAACTGTTCGCTAGGTGGCGTAAATCCCAAATGCTTGTATGCTGCTTTTGTCGCCATTCTCCCACGGGAAGTCCTGGTTAAATACCCAATTTGCATAAGATAAGGTTCGTACACCTCTTCAATTGTTTGGGTATCTTCACCTGTTGTCGCTGCCATTGTTTCCAACCCCACTGGTCCACCGTTAAATTGTTCAATGATGACACTGAGCATCTGACGGTCTGTCCAATCTAAGCCACATGGGTCTACTTGAAAAAGTTGCAATGCTTCTGATGCAACGTTTTCATTAATATTCCCACACACCTTTACTTCTGCATAATCACGTACTCGCTTTAGTAACCTATTAGCTATCCGTGGCGTTCCGCGAGATCGTCGGGCAATTTCTGCGGCGCCATCTTCTGTGACAGGGGTTTTGAGTAATTCAGCACTTCGGAGTACAATTTTAGTCAGTTCGTCAACTTCGTAAAATCGTAGTTTTTGAATTAAACCAAAGCGATCGCGCAGTGGTGAAGTTAAAGCACCCACACGGGTTGTAGCTCCCACTAAAGTAAACTTGGACAACGGCAAACTTCTAATCCGAGCGCTTGAACCCTTACCAATGGTAATATCTAAGCGATAATCTTCCATCGCTGGATACAAAATTTCTTCTGTCATCCGCGAGAGGCGATGAATTTCATCCACAAATAAAATATCTCCTGGTTGCATGTTCACCAGTAACCCAACAATATCTCGTGGTCGTTCTAGGGCTGGCGCACTAGTAATTTTGTAATTTACCCCCATTTCCGATGCTAAAATCATTGCCATTGTGGTCTTACCCAATCCCGGCGGCCCATAGAGCAACAAGTGATCCAGCACCTCACCACGAGATTTGGCTGCTTTGATGGCAATATCCAGTACATCCTTTAAATCTTTTTGCCCAATATAATCGGCAAATCGCTGGGGACGAATACTTTCTTCCTGCTTATCTTGCTCATCAATAGCGGCTTCAGGTTGCAAAATATTATTTGTGGATGCTGCTTTCGCCGATTCCCGACGTTGCTTTGGTTCTCCGTTAGGTTCTGGAGGCTGTTTTTTCGAGGAGATTATCGCCATAATTCAGCTATCTACTTTTAAGGGACTAGAGAGTTGGGAGTTGGGACTGGGGATGAGGGACTGGGGACTGGGGACTGAGGACACTTCTCTGCGAGAGGCTGCGCCAACGACAAGCTCAGTGCATCGCTGGGTACTGGGAGATGGGAGATGGGGAGAGAATTTCACCCCATCTCCCCACCATCCCACCATCCCACGTCTCCCATACCCAATTGCCCATGCCCAATGCCCAATATCCATGAAAATTTTCGTCAGAGAATACCCGCGCCAATTTAAAATTTAAATTCCGGCCAATTACCTAATAAGTACAAAAATTATTTATGTTATCTAAAAGAATCTTACCGTGCTTAGATGTGAAGGCGGGACGGGTTGTTAAAGGAGTTAACTTTGTCAACTTGCAAGATGCGGGCGATCCGGTAGAACTGGCAAAGGTTTACAACGAAGCTGGTGCTGATGAGTTAGTATTTCTGGATATTACAGCCACTCATGAAGACCGAGCTACTATTTTAGATGTGGTGTACCGCACTGCTGAGCAGGTCTTTATTCCATTGACTGTAGGTGGTGGCATTCAATCCTTAGAAAATGTTAAAGCTTTGTTACGATCTGGAGCAGACAAGGTTAGTATTAATTCTGCGGCAGTACGTGAACCAGAATTGATTAATCGGGCAAGCGATCGCTTTGGTAATCAATGCATTGTCGTTGCTATTGATGCTAGACGCAGAATTAACCCGGAAAATCCAGGTTGGGACGTGTATGTGCGCGGTGGCAGAGAAAATACAGGCTTAGATGCTCTACTTTGGGCACAGGAAGTTGAAAAACGGGGGGCTGGGGAACTGCTGATCACAAGTATGGATGCTGATGGAACCCAAGCAGGGTATGACTTAGAGTTAACACGGACAATAGCAAATGCTGTAGAAATTCCAGTCATTGCTTCTGGTGGGGCGGGTAATTGCGAACATATTTATGAAGCTATAACTGAAGGTAAAGCTGAAGCCGCATTACTGGCATCTCTATTACATTACGGACAATTAAGCGTTGCCCAAATCAAAAGTTATTTGCGCGATCGCCATATACCAGTACGATTGTATTCCTGACTGATTATTTATGAATCAATGACATCTATTGCAAGTTGGACACACTTCCTCAAAAGGATGTTAATATTGGTTTACATTGTATTAAGAAATATTAATAAATATGTTACTTCCTATTTTACTTTTTGATGTAGCCTTAGTAGCATGGTCGCTGCACCTCATGGAAAGAGCTTATGAGAGTAAAGAATTCTCTCTGATGCTAGCTGGTACATTGGTTGCTCTGGCAGCCGCAGCCATGTTAGTAGTTTACTTTTTAATGGGGCACTGTATGACCTATTTGTTGCAAGTATCGTAAAGCTGTCTGAGCGCTAGAAGATATATTTAAAATTTATTTTCCACATAAAGCTTGACAAGTAGCAATAATTAAGCGATTCTTCTGTATATAGATATATTTTAATGGGTTATAGTGGGGTTGCTAGTTTACTTCAATGCCATTGAGACCAAAAAACCTAGAAGCCTTATTCTTACGTTAGTTTCCTATAGATTGTCTTAGCAAAGTTGCATAAGGCGATTAAAGAACTACAGGTCAGAAAAAATGGTAAGAAATGCTTACTTCAGATGGACTCACCAAGACGAAGACTACTCCCTAACCTGATGACACTGGGATAATCCTGAAGAGAAAGCTAGATTATACTACTATGGTAAATTAATATACTAAGATTGCTTAATAGATGAATTTGATACTACCCTTGCTAAGTATAATATTTGTTTGCGGGGTATAAGTTATAGTGGTAATGGTGGTAGAGTTAAGCCTCCTGAGTCCAGGTTACCTCCTATAATACAAATGTTACAGCAGAGGATACAGGACAGATATAACAAACAGCGCTGATATTGGTCTTCTTGGGTCACTGAGAAAATATAAAAAGCTAATTAAAACCTTAGTAGATGCTAAAGCATTTATGAAATGGTTAAATCAGGGGAAACGCGTCTAATTTGTTTTGACAAAATGTAACTTATATGAATGGAGAAAAAGGAAAGTATTAGTAGGTTAATAGCAGAAGATGATTGTCGAATAAGAAAAGAGAATGCACCACAAAATTTTGCAGTTCTGCGTCATATAGCAGTTAATGCTTTAGGAAAAGAAAAGAGCAAAAAATTGGGAATTAAAAGAAAGCAGTTTTGTGCAGCATTAGATAACGAATATTTAAAAAAGATTTTAGAATCTATCTGATAAAATCGAGACTATAGCATAAAGGAAAATATATTTATTATATTTATTCTTTCCAGATTTTATGATTAAATCTTAATTTTTCATGTCTAAAAATTTGAATATTAATATACAGAAACTATCAACATAGATTCATTCTTAAAAATAAATAATTACTGTAAATTTATGAAACTTTTAAAGCACTAATCAAAAATTTTATAAGCATTTGAATTAAATTAAGCATTCTCTTCTCTGTTGATTCATTAAGATTGTATTTTGTCAAAATAATTTAGATCCGTTTCCCCTGAATTTACTGGTGGGAGTAATAACTGTTGAATCTATTGGACAAATTGCATATTTATCGTGTAACTTTTTTCCAACTTTATTCTGTACTAATTCATTTAATTTTTAGTAAATTTCTTGAAAAGGTTTTTGGCTTCGATGTAAGTTTGCTTTAGAAAAAGTAGAAATATCTACCTCAAATTCTGTGTTCTTTAATCTGTTAAACAAATCTCGCATACTTGTTAAGCTGTTATCAAGAGCAAAAGAAGCAGCCAGCACTCAAAGAATAGACGACTGTTCAATACTGGATAATCGTTTTTTGGCAGTCCTCTCAAGATATCTTTGACAATTTTGGGAAATGAATTGATAATCACAATCAAACTAATATATTTTAAGACTTAGCCCAAAAAAGTAACATGTTTTGGGCTATTTTATCTGATTTTTATTAACGTTCAACACTTCTGAAACAGCTTATAAAATTAATAAAAACTTAATTTAAATTTAAACTTGAAAATGCACCATACTACGATAGAACCTTACCAGTTCAACCTTAGTTTTTGCAACACAACTGTTCAGCCATCTGGGCTGAAAGTTCAAATGTATCTGCTTATTACTTTGTCAGATTGGAGTAATTATTGAATGAGCAATTTATGGTGGTTAACGTCATCAGGACTGGCTATGACAACTGGGTTTCAAATACTGTTTTATCTGCTTTTCTTAGCTACTGCAATACAACGATTTGCCAACCGTCGTGTGAATGTAACACCGCATATTCAAGCTATGCAAGTGCCGAATAAACAATGGCTGGTGGCTATTCCTGTACTCAACGAAAGCCATATGTTGCAATCTTGCATTGAGCAAGTTTTACTTGCTGTTCGGCCACCCAGTAGTATTATTGTGGCACTAGACGGGAAAAATACAGTTGCAGTGTCAACCTGT
This sequence comes from Nostoc sp. C117, assembly GCF_043099735.1. Lineage (NCBI taxonomy): Bacteria > Bacillati > Cyanobacteriota > Cyanophyceae > Nostocales > Nostocaceae > Nostoc > Nostoc sp. C117. Next base: position 2,894,271 of record NZ_CP170991.1, on the reverse strand, counting down.
CAAGCTGAAGTGCTTTCAACATTGCAACATTGGCGCAGTCTTCAGATTCACAAAATCAAAAGTGAATTGTCTCATTTAATTACCGACCTCCCGAAAGCCATTAGGGTATCCTTACATCAATCTCTAACTGCTACTGAAATAAACTGGTCTAAAATCGAGGAAGTTTTAGTTACAGCGATGATAGAAGCAGACAATGAAGAGGTCGCTTCGTCTATCGAGAGTTGTTGGCGCTGTATCTGTCCAGTACAATCTATATCCACCTCACTAACTGTCCAGGAATATAGTTCTCGAAGGAAAGCTGAAGCCCTGAATTTGCTGTTATCGTTATCTGGTAAGCGGTGTATATGGCTGAGATTTGAATCAAAAGAGTTTATAGCGATCGCATCGAATATCAAACAATTGCGTCAACAATGCCATAAACTTCAAAAAGAATATGGTGTTCCTGTAGAGCAAAGAATCGTTTCCATACCCTGTCCTGATTATTTCTACTGTGTTGATGTTGATGAAAAAATTGAACCACTAGCATTTTCTAAACTTCAGTCTATTGCTGAGGCAGAAGCCGACACTATCCTAGTGCAATCAATAAAACAAGATTTTCCGGTGTCAGGTAGCCTCTTTAGTTATGCATTTCAAGCGCACTACGCAGCATCGTTTCATTGGGAAGCTGGGTGGCTAGATACTCGCTCACAACCTGTTATTGGATGTAGTTACTTTGGCTCAATGGCATCAATTCGTCTGAGTCCAAACTTACTTGAAAAACAAAACATCAAACTTCTTGGAGGACAGTTATTAGATGGCTGGAAACTTTTTCCGGAAGGATATGGAATTGAAGACTACGCTCTATATTGTGATAAGTTAATATATCTCAAAACGCGATTGCTGGACTTTTCAGTAGGAAAGGGTGAAGCCCCTAGGAACGTAGGTGCTTTGTTCGCCATGTGGTCTCGATGGACAAAAGCAAATGTGAGGATTTTTCTTCATCAGACACTAAAGAAGCTTTTAAGTTTAACACAAAGCACTCTTAGCTTTAACGGTCGATTAGTGTTATTTTACCACGGAATGAGTTGGTTTACTTACGCCAACGTTGCTCTGATTACTAGCTTTATGACATTACAGTTACTTGTAGAACCAACCTTAGACTCTTGGTTTTTAGCTGTGATGCCGACTTTAGTTCTGGCTTTTGAAATTTTCCGCCGAATTATTCCAGTTCCTAACGTAAAATTTTGGCAGGCTATAGTTAGACTGCCAGTTGAGTATTTAATGTTTCCAATTGCCGCCTATTTTGTCATGGCGGGAGCAGTTGCTCCGTATATAAATTTGGGTTCTCCCCCTGTTTCAACACCAAGGAACAACAATTTTAGCGTTCTACCTCTATGGGTTTTGACCTGCTATTTCATACACGGGAGTTGGCTATTATACGGCTCATCTATCGCATTGAATATACTCTCACAACATCCATATACTCCCGCTGGGTGTTTGGCCGGAACAATGATTGCTTACTTCATCTGGTTTGTATCAGGTTTGTGTGTTCTGTGTTATGACCACTTGCGTATAACTTGGACTTTGAACAAAAAAATTGGTTCAGTTGTACACAAAGTACAGCTAGCTTTAACGGTCGATTAGTGTGCTTTTACCGATCAGTAACCGTTTTCCTATGTGGCAAAGCAAATAATTATCTTTGCATAGTGACAAGTTATCAGAGCAGGGGGAGAAAAAGTTATTTTTCAACAACGCTTTTTCCTCAAGAGCCTCTCTTTCTCCCTCTTCTTGACCTACAAGGCAATTTTAGCTTGATCGAGTATTAGTACTATTCGGTATTTACTTAATAATTCAATAATTTAAAGTGTATTATGTCAGCATTTCCTTTACAAGAGACTCATAAAAATAAGATTGGTGTAGCCATAGCATTTTATGCTTATCTCGTTATAGGCATGACCAATAATGAGTTTGGAGTTTTGTTACCCTCAGTTCAGGCAGCTTACAAATTAACGCCAACAAGCCTTACAATACTTTTTCTCAGCCAAATGGTCGGTTCTATAGTTGCATCCTTGACAAGCAGCGTGCTAGCCAAGCGAATAGGTTTAGCACGAATGCTACTGTTGGCTTCTGTTATGCTCACTAGTGCCTTAACTATTTATGCATACACCAGTTACTGGTGTGTAATGCTTACATCTTCAATACTGCTGGGTATAGGAAATGGACTCATTCATGCTGGCATCAATATTTACATTGCTAATGCTCAACGTAATTCTAACTTAATCGGTTTGTTACATGCTTTCTACGGATTTGGGGCATTACTTGGTTCCGCATCTGCAACTACTTTGCTCGCTATCGGATTGGGCTGGCGATTTGTCTACCTACAAACTGCTGGTCTTGTTGGAATGCTTGCGATCGCAATGATTTGGGTAATTGTTTATAACAATAAACTTATGAGTTTAGATGTGACAACTTTTGTGACTAATCCGAAAGCTAATCTCCATCTAGCTCTTAGCAGTCCCGCAGTGCTAATCTCTGCTTTACTGTGTTTTATTTATACAGGCACTGAGGTTTCTATAAGTAATTGGGCTTACGCTGTTCAAAGCCAGACTCGGAATATACCAGAATTACTTATAGGTTACAGTGTCAGTGCCTATTGGCTAGGGCTTACAGTTGGCCGGTTGTTTATGGGACGTTTCATCAAGCAATGGGGTACAGTTTGCACTGTTAATTTCTCTCTCATGCTTCTGATGAGTGGACTGGTAATTTGGTGGTTGTTGCCAAATCAGTTATTCAGTCTACCTTTAATTGGTTTTGGGCTAGCTGTCATGTACCCAGCAACAATTGGATTATTGCCACAACGCGTATCTCCAATTTTAGTACCCCCTGCCATTGGATTTATGACTAGTGCTGCCGCTTTAGGTGCCGCCAGTACTCTAACTCTAGTTGGCTCGCTTGCTGAACATTTAGGACTAGAAAGCATTCCCATTTTAATGGTAGTTATGGGAGCTTTGATGATAGTTTTCAATTGTTGGTTAGCAAAATATACAACAGCTGAAAATTCTTCAAAAGTCAGAACTAAAAAAACACAATAGTTGTAAATTGCAAACCGATGCTCCACAGCGGTTGCCTTAAACGGCTATATTAGAAATCAGTAAAGATGGGATATTTCCTATCAAAGAAATGCGATCGCGCATATATTCAAAAAAGCTGATACTCAATTTACGAGTAGTTGCAACAAGGGACGTAAAAATATCCCATACCTTTGTACCAAGTTCGGTTTGGGTAGTATAGCTAATCTTTCGTCGCTGCACCATAGTTCTAGCAGCCAGTTCCGCAGGATTGTTATGTAAGGGCAATTCTGGATGTTCCAGAACAAGAAGCAACTCTTCGGCTTTTGCAGCAGTTAACGGGACTTAAACATTTTTGAGAAATAAATAAGCCTCAAACCATTGCGAGGTAAGGGAAATACACCAAATGCCCGAAAACGCCTGAAACCCAGATATATCAACAAATCAAGCGAAATGATGTCAAAACCCTTTGGAATATACGTTTGAGGTCATTTTATCGGTATTTTTTGCCTAAGTCCCACTAGCGCCCCTGTTGATGTTTGTGCCACAATTCCAGCAATGCTAGTGGTCGATAGAGCAATACCTACTTAGGCTGGATTCCAATGACGATCTGCTGCTAAGAAAATTGCCAAGTAAGGTTCAAAAACATCTCGCACATCGCCCAAAGAAAGGTTGAGTCGATCCAAACTACGAACAGATGTGTGTGCTTTTAGAATTATCCAAACAATGTTTATAACGACCAAAAAGCAGGTTATTAATCTTGCGTTTAAGTTTTTGCATAAATCTGCTTTGGTGTGATTTAGTTACTATTAAAATATAAATTTTAATAAGATAACACATTATTTATCTCATTCTTAAGACTGATTTTTAGTAAAAAAATTAACTAAAATAGATGATTTAAGTATGATTTTCTAGTCGGAAATTTGACGTTAGCAAAAAGATATAAATAACATACCTTGATTAGTAAAGTTTTTAGTGAGAACAAACAGACTTTAGTTTTTGATACCTGATGTTCGGAGAGTTTTAATCAACACTAATCATACTGTAGGTAGAGCCAAAACAAATGAGAGAATATCCAAAATAGAGTTACAAATATTAATAGTTTCCGATGGTGGATGAAATCTTGTGTAGCTGCTCCTGGAGATGGAAAAATGGTTTTTATGGAAAGTAAACGCTTGCTCTTCGTTGCTGACTTTCCATCTGTACAGATCGAGAAAGACTTTTCTCAAACTTTAGTCCAAATACCACCGTCACCGCATTGTGAAGTTTGTGTAATTGTTCCAGTTCGCAATGAAGCTCAGACGTTGGCAGCAACCCTTACTGCCTTGATACATCAAGTCGATCTACAAGGACAGTTTTTAGATCCCAGACGCTACGAAATAATTTTGTTGGCAAATAATTGTAGCGATGATTCAGCAGCTATAGCCCGGAGTTTCGCGGAGCAACATCCAGATATAGCACTGCATGTAGTGGAAAAAACTCTGCCTCCGGCACTTGCCTATATTGGTCGAGTGCGTCAGATTTTAATGGATGAAGCATACCGCCGTTTGTGTAGCTTAGGACGCACAAGGGGGGTAATTGCTTCAACTGATGGAGACTCGCAGGTAAGCCCAACCTGGATTGCTGCCAATCTGTATGAAATTAACCGTGGTGCTGATGCTGTAGGTGGGCGAATTCTTGTTGAACGCGCTGGGCGTGCGGATCTACACCCTTACGCCAGAGCTTGCTATCTGCGTGAAGTAGGCTACCGCTATTTAGTAACCAAGTTAGAAACTTATCTCGATCCCGACCCCTATGATAGATTTCCCGGACATTATCAACACTATGGAGCAAGTTTGGCAGTAACAGCAGAAATGTATGCACTGGCGGGAGGCTTACCACCAGTGCGGACTCCTGAAGATGTAGCTTTTTACCGTGCTTTGGTACGGGTAAATGCCCGTTTTCGCCACAGTTCTCTAGTGCGAGTAGTAACTTCGGCCAGACAAATTGGACGTACCAATGTTGGTTTAGCAAATCAGCTGAATGAATGGATAGAAATGGGACGGCAGCAGCAAACATTTGTAGTCGAGCCAGCAGAGGCTATCGAAACTCGTTTTGTTGCCCGCCGCCAATTACGAGTGATGTGGTGGTGCGTTCTTAATGGCTATCAGCCAGATCGTAAGAGCGTCGTATGCTTGGCAGAGATGCTGGGAGTTTCAGTCCAATGGCTTTTAGAAAAATTGACTCAACCTTATACCTTTGGTCAGTTGTTTGAACAAGTCGAAGAACGCCAGCAGTCAGAACAAATTTGGGCTTCGCGCTGGAAATTTGTGGAAATTGAACAAGCAATTGGAGACTTGCGCTTGCGTCTTGAGAGTTTACGGCTCAGTTGCAGCAAACTCCACGGAAATTCGACCCAGAATGATTTGGAACTAACTAAAGAGCTTTACCCTACGAAAAGCCTAGAAAATGGGGGTCTTAAACCCTTGATCTAAGCGCGTCACAGAACAACCAATCACACTGATCGTTTTACCTCAGCAGAGGGCAGTTTTCCGTAAGCTCAAACTACTCTCCGCAATAACTGCCTTTTTTGGTAAAACTATATCTCAAAAAATAAGGCTCATTTTATAGAAAAGGACAAGAAGATTGGGAGACAATTCCCCTTGTCTATTTCTTCAATTCTCAGACTCGCTCGAATAAATCAAGTCGATATTCTTCATCCCGTTGACCTTTTAAATGCCGCAGTTTATTTGGGGTTAACTCAAAAAACGAGTCATGAACTTCATCCCCACTCAAGGGATAATCACGGGCATAGAGTGTCCAATGAACTAAAAGTAGATGTCCTCCAGGTTCCAGGTGTTCCAGAATGTACTGTTGGGATTTTTTCAGGTCTTCCCAGCACCAGTAATAGCCGACTTCTGAGACTAGGGTCAAATCAAATATTTCATTAGGATATTGCTCTGGGACACGCATAATCTGGAACTTGACATTGGAGAGATGCTGACAGCGCTCTTTTGCTCTATCCTGCGCCAATTTTGATACATCAACTGAGAGCAGTGAGTCACAACGTTCTTGCAGTTTTTCAGTTAAAACGCCAATGGAACCACCGATTTCAAAGGCAGACCGATAGCGCTCTTTGGGTAAAGCTGCGATTGTGGCAGCATATTTGTTAGCTTCGTAAACACTTGTCTCAAACTTCCACGGGTCAGGATCTTCGCTGTAGAGTTTATCAAAGTAGCTGGGTGGTAGGGAATTAGATTGTAACGGGTTCATTGGTTTTCCTCTATATAAACTTCCCAAGGATGAGTAAAGTTTGCTAACATTTCGGGAGTTAGGCGAAAGCCTTCTGGATCATCATCAATTAAGTTTGTAGTTTGGGAACGATAAGCAGCGATCGCTTGCTGTTTTAACTCCACCACTGCGCTAATATTCAACCGCCAGGTTGTCACCTCAATATCTCCTGGCAGACTCTCTCTTTGGTCACAGTCCCAATCCCAAATCGGATACTCAATCAATCGGGGGGATAAGGGTAAGTCATCCAGCACTGTGTGAATTAACTTCCACGTCGCTCGGTGGTCTGGGTGAGGGTCATATCGCCAGGGTAAAAAGATAATTTGTGGGGCGATTTCTGTAATGTAAGCACGACAACTAGCTACTGCACTTTGATACTGTGTTGAAATTGACCCATCCTGCATTCTACAGAAGGTGACATCATTCACCTCTACACCCAGCAATTTTAATGCTGATAGCGTTTCTGCTTCCCGCAGAGCTAGGAGTTTAGCTGCGAGATATTTCTGGGAACGAGGGTGTGAAAGAGTACCATCACTGATGACTAAAACTTGCACATGACAATTTAAAGACCGTAACAGAGCGATCGCACCTCCACAACCTAATGTTTCATCATCAGGATGGGGGGCGACAATCAATGCCGGACTACTGGCAATCTCGTCAACTGAACGCCAAGGCAAAACATTAGGATTGTCTAGTGGTAATGCAATCAAGCCGAATTCATTCATCATTCCAAAGTATTGAAGCCGGATTACTTTCATGCAAGACGTATTGCCCGACATTTGCCAAGGCCGCATCAAAAGCAGGTTGACGCAGATATAGAGTCAAATCTCGGATAATTCGTTCCATCGGATTTGGTGGTAGTAAGCCGCGAGTTCCCACAGAACGTTGACACAAATGCATCACATCAATGCAAATTTGTTCAATTGCTGTCCTGACCATGTTGGCATAGGCGACGAGTTGGTTTGCTTGCGGGTGAACAACAGTGCGATCGCCACCAAACACTGGTGCATAGGCTGCTACTCGATCCGCAGCCCCTCGCAGCCAGAGATTACCACTTTCAATGGCGATCGCCATTCTGCCAAGACGTTCCTGTTGATATGGATCGTTTGTATATTCCAACTTTTGCAGATACTGACGAGTTAGGTTAAACAGTGCTTCTGCCCCACCTAGTTGTACAGCAGCAAACCGAATCACCCCAACAGATAACCAAGGCTGTCGATAGTAATCTCCTGGCTGGCCGATTAAATAGCTCTGCTCCAACTCGACACCGCTAAAATCCACTTTGTAACTAGCAGTAGCTCGCATTCCAGAAGGTTGCCACCAAGCGGGATCGCTAACTGTTGTCACTTCGTCCATTGGGACAATGCACATTTGCCAACCGCCTTCTGGCAATACTCCATTCACGAAAGGACGTTCAACATAGCCAGTACCTGTACAAAACGTTTTAGAACCTTCCAGCCGATAACGCCCATTCTCACAAGGAATTATCTTCACACCATCAGAGGCTTCAGCATTCCAAACGCCAAATATTTTGTGGCGATCGCGGGCATCATGGGCGCAGCTTGTGATTTGTTCTATAGAACCAAAGGTCTGAATCAGTTGCAGGGCGTTGATATGTCCTTCATAAATTCGGCCAACTGCCAGATTGCCATACCCTATCTGCTTTAATAGCATTAAAAGCTCGTAGGTAACATTAGCATCAATTCCTGCACCCCATCCGCCTAATTCTTTCGCTAATGGTGCAGCCAATAACCCAGCCTTAGCAATTAGCTCAAACTCTTGCTTGGGAAAAGCAGTATTGCAATCTATAGCAGTGGCATTGTTTAAACAATAATCCGCAATTTCTCTGGCACGTTTTAGATCCAGAGCAATGTCGGAACTATGCCATTTGGGAATGACGACATTCTTTAATAATTGGATGCTAATAGCCGACTCCTTTCTGTAATATTTCTTTATATCTTGTTAATAGTAATTAAGTTAAATCGGTTAGCATCTCTATCTTTTGTATGATTATATATTCAACAAAAGGGAGATTATTGTATGCAGAAATTATTTTTTGCGTATGGCAATGAAGTATACTTTCATTGGAGATGCATTTTGCTGTTGATTTTCTTCATCCTCCCATATTCTCTATTTCACTCAAGTTCTAACCACTATATTGCTACTCTAGAAGTAACTGTAGAAAGTAAAATTATCAGCTTCAAAGCTATTAGAAAGAGTTTCTAGCGGCATTTATAAACAAATTACCACCAAGTTAATTAAAAGTTTGGTGGTAATTAAATAGTAGTCATTATTAAAAAAATAATAAAATAGCTCTGTAGGTCAGGCGATCGCAAGGATCGGAGTCGGTAGCATAAGTACTTTATTCTTTAGAAGCCTTTGTTGGAAGCCTTTGTAATTGTAAGAAAATTATATACCCTCAAAATACCCAAATTTCAGCAGAAATAAACTGAAAAGCACACCTTTGAATTTCTCTCCAGGCAGGTGGGGTATTCAATTCACTTGATATTACTAGCAATTACTTTCATCTCAGGTATGGGTTAAATTCACTTGAAGGTACTAGCCTTTGTGTTCTCTTCAGGTGGGGGTTAAGTCAAAATTTACTAAGATAACTTTTTATATTGACTTCTTTGACTATAGTCTGCATAAATCATAAGCTTCAGACCCTATAGTGTCAATATTTACTCAATAATTTACATAACTTAATATATTCGGCTTGACTTAACTTGCATAAACTTGCATAATATCTAAGCTAAGATAATTTATAGAACTAATTAGAAAGCTTAAACTAGCTTACCTAATGAGGATTCTGGGGTTATAGCGCAGTTGGTAGCGCACCTCAATGGCATTGAGGGGGTCAGCGGTTCGAATCCGCTTAGCTCCATTTTTTAAAGATATTAGTTTTCTTTGTGTCTAAATTGATTATTCCTTAGTCTGTATTTTAATGACAAAGGTCTAAAATATTGTGTTTTAGCAAACAGGCTCAAGAAAAGCATTATCTATTTATACTTTTGTACTGAGCTAGTAGCCAAAATCGGGTAAAACTTAACTGGGATTAATAATTTTCTACTTTGTAGAAAATTAATTTTCATCTAGAGTAGGACAAAGATACCTGCTGTTGACCAGATAAACAAAAGCTATATCAAGCCTCTGGCTCATAGCTATAGGAAACCAACTTTAACTATTGAGAGTCTGGTTTCAAAATGGGTAACAGCACCATTCCCCATCAGCTTGATCACCTATGCTAAAAGTTATGCACTCGGCCACCAACTCAGCCACTCCAAATGCCCAGTGGGAGGATCTAATCAAGCTTCCAGCCCCAAACACAGTTCAATGGGACAATATAAAAACCCAATTAGACTTGGTGCTGTTGGCGCTAGAAACCTTAACTGGGATTGGTTCTGAGGCTATGCTTTCGGCGGCAACTGATTTAAATTTAGAGTCAAGAGTGCCAGACCGCGTAGCTTTATGGCGACTGCGCCAATCAAATCCCCTACGCAAAGGTCAAGGAGGGCGAAAAAAACTAGATGTAGAAGAAGCGCGATCGCTTGTTCTTATCATTTGCTACCTAGCCAAACAGCACCAAGAATTGATTCGTCGCGCTGTTAGCCTGTTAGAACAAATGGCAGAAAGTAACCGGGAACCTCACCAGGCTGCTTTACTTGGAGATTATATTGATGCATTTTGCAACACCTACCAAGAGCGGATGGAAGAGGATGAGCAAATCTCAACGGATTTACTTAGCAACCTGGCACTAAAACTGCTTGTAGATATACTTTTTTACAGTGCCCCTGGTGGGCATCGCCGTCTCTGGCTAGCACTTATAGACCGTTCTGTAAAATTTTAAATTTGACATTTGAGATTCCTCAACCAAAATTCGCTTGTGATTTGTTTGCTAGGTCGAGAAACCCTTTTGATAGTCTTTAACCCTTGGGAAATACCCTATCAGCATTGGTTCCTCCTTGCACATCAGTTTGGATAAAAAAGAACCTGACAAAGTTCTGAGTAGAGAAATCCACTGTTGCAACTTTTATTTCCAAGCAACTGACTTAACTTTTGTCTCCGACACGCTACGCGAACGCAAAATCCCAAATAGTCTTCCTCGCAGTTCCTGCCATGCCTCTATCAAATACTGTGATTCGTCGCTACACACCCCCTACTTGTACGCTAGAAGTATTCGCACAAAGCTCACCTTTGTCCCGTTGGATGGGGAAAACTGTCCTCAAGCAGCTCAGCTTTGAACTGCGTTTTGACGATCCCCGACTACCAGAAGAACACAGAATTCCCATTCGGGGCGATCGCAACCAACTCGAAGCTTTGTCTGATGCTGTCACCAGCTATGTACAAGAATTCCTTCAACAGTCTCCCGAAAGCTTTTGGGTGAGTTTCTCTGGTACCCAACAATCAAGCACAGCACTGGATGAGCCAAAATTAGGGCTATCAACAAAAACATTAAATTCTTTTAGTACCCAAATTCCAGGGGCAAATATATATTTAGAACCCAGCAGTTATTTAACTCACAAGCTATTTCTTGGTTCTCTCGCCAACCAGACATCTGGTTCAGTGATTCAGCTGAGTCTGTTACAACTATTTGACTTGGCCAGTGCTTTAGATGAATACTCGACCGATGTTATGGCACTACCAACTCTCAACAACAGGAGTTCAAATATGAGCTTTCCTGCTTGGGCGCCTATTGCCGCAGTCTTAGTATTAGCTGTGGGCTTTTTACCAGTGACCTGGCAATATGCCAATAACATCAGGGAAAAACAGCAGACAGCTAAAACACCAGATTCATCTGAGTCCAAGATTGCTCTAGAACCTTCACCATCACTAAGCTTTCCCACACCTCAACCCGGACTCACTACCCCACCAGATAATTTGCTTGGTTCCACTCCTCCACCTCCAGCATCTACTTTGCCCCAAGCACCGCTAACAGTCCCCGGTTCCAGTTTCTCTACAGCACCAGCTGTATTGCCAAATAATCCACTGACCATACCCCAAGGGAAAACTCCAACTTTTCCTCGAAATGGAGCCGCATCATCTAGCAAAATACCCAGCCAGCAAATTGCTACTCTACCAAATCTGGGACAGAATCTCACAGGATTAAATTCCCAAACTGATGCTCTCCCTAAGAGACGGAATTTACCATCTAGTGTATCTTCTAGCACCACTAGCTTATCACCCAATATCCCGCCTGTAGTCCCACCCCGAATTGCCACCATACCAAATAATAGACGTTTCAATACCCCTGTCCAAGGCTCCCCGTTAAGTTCACAACAACTGGACGAAACAATCAGCGCCCTACAAGCAGCTTCTTCTGCAAATAAACCCTCCTCAGAACCTCCCTCTTCTAAAACAACTGAAAATAATCCATTTATCGATCAATTAGGGGGCGAACGCAAAACTCCCACATCAACAGAAGTAGCAACCGGTACATTATTTGATACACCTCAAGTAGCAGAAGCTAGAGAATACATTACAAAGCGTTGGCAACCACCAACAGGATTAGGACAAACGTTAGAATACAGTTTGATAGTCGGTGTTGACGGCACAATTGAACGAATTTTTCCCCTGAATAAGGCAGCAAGAGAATACGTTGATAGCGCTGGAATGCCTGAAGTTGGTAAACCCTTCGTTTCCGCCAATAAACGGGGACAAAATGTCAGAATTCGAGTTGTTCTCAGTCCTGATGGTAAAGTACAAACCTTTCCAGATGAATAATTTAGAGGATTTCTGAGAAGTATCAAATATTTGTTGATTCTCCCTAACCCCCTTAAAAAAGGGGGGAAATAAGAGTATTAATATCCCCCAATTTATCAGGGGATTTAGAGGGATTTCCAAGGGTTTTACCAATTTGAAAAAAAATGCGACAAATAAATCATCTGTAGAGACGCGATTCATCGCGTCTTCACCCAAGGATCTGTTGCAATCATTAATTTAATTGGTATTATTCGTATACAAAATAAAAACAAAAGGACTGGTAGAAGCAGTCCTTTATGATATTGATTTAAATTTTTTATCTTAATAACGGGATTTTTTGGTCTTTAACTTTTGCTTTTTACGCCGGCGTTCGCTAGCAGAAACCGCCTGTTCTACCGGATAACCCACTACAGGAATTACCTGATATTTGCGCTCCTCTTCTAACTTTTTAAGTTCAGTGTAATCAACCCAGTGAATGCAATCAACCGGACAAGTATCGATCGCTTCTTGGATAATGTCCTGGGCGTCGCCATCTTGGCGAACCACACGCGATCGCCCATAATCTGGTTCAATGTAAAAAGTGTTACGCGCAACATGAGCGCAGTGCTTACAACCAATACAGGTGATTTCGTCAACATAAACACCGTTTTGGCGAAGCATACCGCCCAATTCCGGTTCTAAACCAGAACGCTCTGGGGCATCCCGTAAAAAACCCCCTAATTCTGGTTCTAAACCGGACCGGTTCTCTTCTTGTTCTTCTGGCGACGGCAGAAAATCAGCCATTACGCACTCCAGCGCTGTACTACCAGGCGAATGGAACCATCTTCATTTTTTTGTTGTTCAGCGACTTGAAAGCCAACACGAGCAGTTTCTTTCACAACTGTTTGGTAAGCATAGCGCTGTGTTACCTGGCGCAAAAATCCATCCACAGATAAATCTTGTTGCCAATATTGCAAGTCAGCTACAAGTTCATATTCCTTGCCATTCCATCTAAAGCCAATATCATAGCCATTTTCCTGCTCAATACTAACTTCCGCAGGATGGGTTTGACCGCGATAGCCGCGTACTTCGCGTGGACCTGGTTTCCAGTCTATGCCCAATTCAGTCAGAGCGTCTTTTAAAGAATCAAGGTTACGGATTTGAGTCTTAATTTGGCTAAAGTGTGACATGGTGGTTTAAATTAAATGACACTAAACTACGTGAAAACTTACCAATCGCTGTAAGTGCTTTGCGTATTCGCCACATTCGATTGCTGCACCTTCGCGGCGAAGTATTCTGAGGTTGGCTCATGCTTAAGTACTAGCCCCAGCTGTGCTTCTATTGCGGCTGTAACTTCAGCGCAAGAAGCACCCACAATACCAGTGACTTTTTCTTGTACCCGACCATCTGGATAAATTATGAACTCTAATGTCTCCATGCTCTTGGCCAACCACTATGAAATACGTTTGAATTGTACTGCCTTAAGAAAAGGCTATAAATATAGCTATCGGAACATTTTTACTTAGATACAAACTTACCATTTGTTAACTAATGTTCCATCTCTCAACATATATATCTCAGAATCTTTACAAAACTTATTAATTTTATTAGCAGTCACATCAGTCTTTAGTTAGTCTCTCTTAACCTCCTCAATTAGTCAAGGTAACAAGTGACTTTACTGACTAGGCTGCAAAAGTCCTAAAAATAAGCACTAGAAGTAGTATAGCCAGCTCAATAAGTTACAAAAATATAAAAATTATTGAAAAAGTTTATCATTACAATTAAGTTTTCCATATTTTGTTAAAAGTTAGCCACAGCTAGATAGGTATGTGGAATCTACTATTCTTCAAGATTTGTGTATGCGATCGCCTTATAGTAATTAATTTAACCCATCAATGACTTAGCTGCACTGACATCAAACTTAGAGAACTCCAAGAAATAAAAACAGCCGCTTGAAGTTGTTGGCTGTGGTCATTGAATCTCGACTCACTTCGACGCCCTCAGTGCAAATCGCTCGATTTGAGCGTTGGTCATTGAGCGTAGTCGAAGTTTTGACTGTGAACGGAGGGATATTTTTTTATTTGCAAGTCCCTTAATTACGTCAAACCCATAGGTTCACTAACGATTTCTGTGCTTGCTATCATTACTAGTTAATATACGAACAGTTACCGTATATATACTAATTTTAATTGACAAAAATCAAAGGGCGATGCACAAGTTTTAGTCGGCAAGTATCTCAGCCAAGGTATTAAGTACTTAATTGGTATTGATTATTTACTACCTTAGATTCCAACAGGATAGAGCCGCTAGAGCTAGTGGTAAAGTTCTAAAATTAAGAAGTATTAAATCAATTTGAGGACTTTATGGCTGCAAAAGTAGAAATTTACACTTGGAGAACTTGCCCATTTTGCATTCGTGCCAAAAGTTTGCTAAATAACAAGGGTGTTGAATTTATCGAATACAGCATTGATGGAGATGAAGTAGCGAGAAATAAAATGTCTCAAAGAGCCAATGGACGCCGTTCTTTACCACAGATTTTCATCAATGACGAGCATATTGGTGGTTGTGATGATATCCATGCTTTAGACAGTGAAGGAAAGCTGGATGAGCTACTAACTTCTAGCAGCGTTTAGATTCAGGAGGTATTGCGTCGCTGGCCACAAGCCAGTAGATATACACGGCAGTCGCTACACTATCGAAAAGCAATGCGCTGCCTTGTTTCTGGATTCTTTCCCTAGAAATCTTCGCTTTTAAGCGAGAACTTAGCAGTACACATGTACCTCAATTGGTAAGCTCGTCAAAAGATAATAATTGAATAACCATTTAATTTTCTGGTGATTGAGGTAGAAAGGGTGAAACTGGCTTTTATCATTGATCCCATCCATCTGCTTGACCCGTGTCATGATACCAGTGTTGCTCTGATGGAAGCAGCGCAAATCCTGGGACATGAAGTTTGGGTAACTCAAGCAAATCTGCTGAGTGTGCTGGAGAGCAAAGCTTGGGCTGTCCTACAGCGATTAGAACTTATACCAGTGCAATTGCTGGAGGGACGCTGGGTAGCGGCGAATCCTTGGTATAAGTTAAGCGAGTCTTATTTGGTCTCTTTAGAAACAATGGATGCCGTATTTATGCGGACAGATCCACCAGTGAATGATTCCTATCTTTATGCTACTTATATTCTTGATTACATTGACCAAAATAAAACTTTGGTCGTTAACAGTCCTAGCGGTATCCGAGGGGCTAATGAAAAAATGTACGCCCTTCAGTTTACTAAAGCAATTCCAGAAACCATTGTCAGTGCTGATAAGCAGTTTATCCGGCAATTTGTGGAAGCAAAGGGATCTGCGGTTCTCAAACCATTGGGTAACAAAGCTGGGGAAGGGATTTTGATTTTGCAATCAGGCGATCGCAATTTTAACTCCATTGTTGAACTCAGTACTCTCCAAGGTAAAGTACCAGTAATGGTGCAGACCTATTTACCCCAAGCAAAAGAAGGAGATAAGCGGATTATCTTGCTCAATGGCGAACCGATTGGCGCGCTTAATCGCCTCTCTAGCGGAACTGATTTTCGCAATAATATGGCAACTGGTGGTACAGTCGCTCAAACCGAAATTACTCCTAGAGAGCATGAAATCTGCACCCAAATAGCCGGACGTTTACGCCAGGACGGCTTAATTTTTGTGGGTATTGACATTATCGGTGGCTACCTGACTGAAGTTAACGTCACCAGCCCTACCGGAATTCGTGAGATTGACCGCCTAGATGGTACTCGGCTCGGTCATCAGGTTATTCAATGGATTGAACAAACTGTGGAAGAATAGAAAATATAGTGTCAACTTAAGCCCTGGCGAATAGAATTCGCGGGTACACAGGCAAAGTCCGCCTCCTCGGACTAACGAAAATTAAGGGTTTGAAACCCAGGTCGGTGGGTAAAGTTTAGTGTAGACGTGGTTTCTAACCGCCCGTTTCGCATTAAGCAGTTAGAGAGACGCGATAAATCGCCGTCTCTACAGGGAATTTATCCATCAATTATTTATTGACAGACTACTACTTATCATTGTTTTCTGGTATTGGATTGCGATCGCACTTTTCCCTAAATTCCCAAAAGGCGATCGCCATCGACTTAAATATCAATTATCCTACCCAGATATGAAAGGTCTTGGAATCGAATCCGCTTTGATTTGCAGAACTTGTCTGTATATATAGCCCTCTTGTGTCACTATCGCGGTAGTATAATAATGTACAAAACCTAGAACGAAGACACAGAGCATGGTAGAGCCTCGTTCACCCATTAAAACCGTGAAGTTTGTGGATGAATATTGCTTGTGGTATAAAAACCTGTTTTCAGATGTTAGGAATTTTGAAGCTTTCAAATATCTACATATAGGATGTATTTCTGATTTAAAACGGAAAAGTCTACCTGAAATAGCGAAAATTGTTGGACTAGATAACTATCAAGGACTACACCATTTCTTAACTACATCATCATGGTCAGTAGAACAGTTAAGAGCTTTGCGATTGAAATTAATTTTAGAGGTATTAAAAGGTAGACCAATCATTTTAATTATTGATGAAACAGGAGATAAAAAGAAAGGTAACACTACAGACTATGTGAAACGGCAGTATATAGGCAATCTAGGAAAAGTAGAGAATGGAGTTGTGGCAGTCACCGCGTATGGTGTGTTCTGTGGGATGACTTTTCCACTACTGTTTGAAGTATACAAGCCAAGAGAAAAATTAAAGCCAGGAGATAAATATCTGACTAAGCCTCAAATTGGGGCAATGCTAATCAGAAAGCTACAGTTAATGGGGTTCAAATTCAACTTGGTACTGGCTGATAGTTTATATGGAGAGAGTGGGACGAATTTCATATCAGTGCTAGATGAACTTGATTTAAATTATTTAGTGGCGATTCGCTCAAACCATTCTGTAGACTTACTTAAAGGGCAGTACACTCAATACTTAAAGTGGCAAAGGTTTAAAAGGGTGTTCTCTGACTTAAGCAGTGAGAATCGGTTTATTCGAGAAATAATTCACGGCAAACGTGGAGAACATAAGTATTGGCAAATTACTACAGACACGGATAACTTACCTGGAAACTCTACCTGGTATGTGATGAGCAAATATCCCGACATCACACCTAGAGAGGTTGGGAATTTTTATGGGTTAAGAACATGGGTAGAATATGGTTTAAAACAAAGTAAGAATGAATTAGGTTGGGCTGATTATCGTTTTACTCGCTATGAAGATATTGAACGCTGGTGGGAGATTGTTTGTAGTGCCTACCTTATGGTTAGTCTTCATTCAGAATCTCTGCGTCCTTCTCCTCCAGATTCTCAATCAGCATTCGCTTCTCACCCCTGGTGGGATAATGGTAAAGGTTGGAAGAATATTCTCAACAATCTGCGTTTAGTTATTCAACCTTTCGTTTTATTTAACCTCATATATCCCTGGTTAACAGTTTTTCCCATTCCTCAGCTTTCTTTGGGTTTTTCTCAACTTCAATCCATTGTTTATAGGCTAACTTATCCAATTTTCACCTTCCTGGCTCACCCTGAATTCTATTTTTCCTCTGCCTAAAGTGACACAACAGGGATAGTCAATAAGCTCTCTTGCAATAGGCAAGGAGAAAGAAGGCTTTTTGAGTTGTACTTAGCTTCACAAGAATCAAATATGAATCCTATACATAAATATCAGGAACAATACCGATCTATTAATACACGAGCAAATTTCTGGTGTTGTTCAGCTAGATATTGAGGATATATGAACTGAGCATTGCCCATAAAGCGATAAACCCAGCGACAAAACTCCTCCAGCGATCGCTCAGGCAATCTCACAATATAATCTACATAAGCAAATTTGCCATCTTTTCCCTTAGGTCCTGGTTTGATTTCTTGGTGAAGATGTCGCTTTTCTCCCTCTTGGATAAATCCCATTACTTCAGGGAAAAATCGAACTTTCACTTCTACAAGCTCCAATTCTCCACGGATCTCCTTTTGTTGCTCTTCTCTTAAACCCAACTTCAAGCCACAACCTGCCTTTAAGAGCCGATGAGCGATATGTAAGCTTTTCCATTGGCTATCTAAGCCGCGGCCTTTGCTATCCAGAACATTGAAGTGATCGCTAAAACGATCAATACGTGAGACTACGAGATGACCGTTGTTATAATCTTCCAGCAACAAATACCAGGCAATGTCTGCATAAATCAATTGTAAAGGATAAACTTGCTCATATCTGGTTTTGTTGGGATTGTAAGGATTACGACAGCGATAAAGCTCAACTGCTTGCCCTTTAATAATTGCTGCTTCAAGTGTATCTAGTTTTTCAAATAGTGTGCCTCGGCTTTGATATTTGCCCTTGGCCATCATTTCCACCGGATCGGTGTAGACGATAACTCGGTCTAATTGGGTTCTTACCGGATAAAGCATCTCATCTTTCAGGTTTAACCCTCCTAATCGCCGCATTAGTCTTTGATAGATCCGGTTAATTTGAGGTTCTTCCTGATATCTTGCCTGAGAGTGTAGGGCATTGAGCGCAACTTGTAACTCTTCCCGATTCATTAGACCTGTACCAACATAGTAACCCCAGCGGTAAGGTCGCCTATCCAAAAGTCCATAGCGACGAAGAGTCTTCAAATCTTTTTGGATGGTATGACACGAATATGGCGGTAGCTTTACATTTAATTCGCTTGCTACTTTTTGTAGGTACAATTGTACTATTTGCAATGTATCATGATTATTACAGTCAGATTGCATAGGATCAATACAACCAACTCCTGGGTATCGGACAAAGGTTGCAATTAATAGTAAAAGTCGCTCGAAGGCAGGAAGAGCAGCATAAGAATGCGCCATAAACTATATTTCACCCTGAAAAGTCAATAATATAAAAGTATTAACCTGTAATTTATAAAAAGTTTAAAACTTTTGCTAAGTATAGTTCCTAGAGATTTTATTTTATAGCCTCTAATACTGCCAAATAGTCGCGCTCTATCTGAACCTCTTTGTAAAATGCAGTTCAAATAGAGTTTTGGAGACTTAAAAATATGCAAATATGCCCCTCTTGCCAACATCCCTTGTCTAGCAATGGATTTTACTGTTCTAACTGTCCTCAGCAGATTCGATGTAAAAACAAAGACTGCTATGAAATACTTCTTCCCGGCGCAAAAGGATGTGTAATGTGTGGAACCCCAATAGGTGAAGGCCATAACGGATCGGCATCCAGTAATAATGGTCTTCTACCTACCGTGATGAATACATTAAAATTTTTTGAAACCAGCAAAGGCTACTCACGAGAGATTCAGGCATCTCTGAGCAACGAAGTAGGTATTAGCTGGGGTGGTGCTGCGATCGCGGCGATCGTTGGTGGACAAATGACACCTGGAAAACCACCTAATGGTCGTTCTGTGATTCGTAATTTAAGTAATGCCGAACCTCAACAACTTTCCTTATTCAACGACGAATCCGGCGAGGAGAACAATAAATCTACAATTGATACAGTTGCTCAAATTCCTGCTGCTCATGAAGGCGATACCGACAAGTTAAAACAGATTTTCCGGCACAACGGCGAACAACTACAGCTAATGGACAAGAAGAGGCTCAAAGCTGCAAACAAGAAAGATGCTGCACGCAGGTTGACCTATCTGGTTCTCTTGTATTCGTTAGATATCAATGAACGGGAGGAAATTCCTCGTGCTGAGTTGAATGAAATTCTTAAAAGAGTTGGATTCCATGATAACAACATCGTCACATGGATTAGTAAAAGTCCTGACTTGATTGTTGAGAGAAATATGGCTGGGCTAAGTCTTTCAGGAAAAGACGAAGCGCGAAAAGTTCTCGCAGAAGTATTTGATGACAAGATAAAAGGCAAGTGGGATTTAACCTCTGGTACAGCCTCACGTAGTTCTAAATCTAATGTCAAAAACGAGGAAGATTCAGAAAGCAGCAGCAAGAATGGCAAGCGCAAGAATAATGGAATGTCCAAAGAAGTGGAGCCTTGGGTAGCTAGTTGGAAATTATTTGCCTCGAATATTGATTTTTATGCAGCCATTAAAGATTGCACAGTCATGCAGAAGGGCTTGTTTAGTCTATGGGCAATTGGTAAGGCAACAAGCAATCCTGAGATAGCGGTTTCAAGCTACAAGCTCAAGCAGTTCTTGTATTTCGGACTCGGCATCGAGCTAGATGAGCGTAATTTAGAAAGACGCTTACAAGCAACTTCAGGACAAGGAAGCTTAATTAAAGTGCAGGATGGTTTCCAATTACTATCTCCTGGTTTGGCTGAGGTCGAAAGATTGATAAGCTCCACACAAAGCAATGGAACTATTGATGAATCTTCTGAAAATTCTGGTGAGGTGTGACTATGAGAAGGACATCTGAGCAATTAATTCAAGAACTTTCAACAATTATTGACTCTCACTTTGCCCATGCAGTGGTTGAATGCTATGTCGAAATGCAGCAACGATTTCTAGCTGGTGACTGGCAACCAGCAGAACTAGACGGTGGGCGGTTTTGTGAAGCGATTTCGCGTTGCTTGCTTCAAATGGATACCGGAAAGATTGATCATCGAAAATTGCCTGGTAAGATTCGTGAGGATTTATTGAACAAAAACATTCCTCATCAACTTGGCTCGAAGGATCGTTATCATTTGGCTAAAGTGATTGAGGTTGTATATGGGTTTCGCTCCGATCGCGGTGCTGTTCACATATCAACCGAGTACACTGCAAACTATATGGATTCAATGCTAGTGCTTCATGCAAGCAAATGGATTTTTGCAGAATTTCTCCGCCTAGTTTGGAATCGAGATCGAAAGGTTGTTGCAGAAACCATTGCCCAAATTGTTCAACTAGAACATTCAGTAATTCATGAATTGGATGGAAAACCTCTAGTTCTGGCAAGGGATATTTATGCAACGGATGAAGTTCTGTTGCTGCTGTATCATGCAGCCAATAATCGCTTGAGTCGGGCTGAACTACGCGAACATGCTGTCAGCCAGAACCCTCAAAATGTTAATGTTGCTATATCTAGGCTAATCAAAAGTAAGGATATTCGACCTGTTGCAGAGGATGAAGTTGCTCTCACCCCTAATGGTCAAAAACGAATCCTTGAGCAGGTATTGCCTAAACTCCTCCCCCAAAAATAGAATTCCTAGTTCAATTGCAGGGTAAGCATTTATCAAATCCCGTCTAAAATTATGGCGAAGATAGCAGATGATGTAACAAAGTGAAGATTTCTTAAAGTAGTTCCAAGTAAATAAGGCTACATGTCAGCTTCCACTTACTCTATGTTTAAGGATAAATAGATACTTTACAAGCGATCGCACAATCATGGACGACAGCAAGGCATTGTTTGACTACTGGCATGACCGAGTTCGGCTGAAAAACTCTGAGTTAATTGCAGATCCTAAACACGTCAAAACCCAGGAGCTACGCCATGATTGTACCAACTACGATGATCTTTGGCGTAGCCCTGAAGTTCAACAACTCGATGAACCAGAGCGTAGCAGAATTATTGCGATTATTAAGTACGAATGTACAGCCAAAGTTCTACAGAATCGGGCTGGTCGTCTGCGCGATCGCGCTAATGAGCTTGAAGCAGTTAGTCATGAACAAGATCAACAAAAATCTAAGCTGCTGAGTCTGATCAAAGCATTACAAGAGAAACTATTTGGTAAAGATAAAGAAATTAAGAGATTAGAAGCACGAGTTTCCTCACTAGAAGCTGAAAATGAAGCCTTACGATCTGAAGCTGAAAATAATAAAGCTAAGACTGAACTGGTTACAGAACTAGAGCAGCTTAAAAAGAAGTACAATGCGGTTGAGAAACGAAGACAAGAATTAGCTAAGAATAATCAGAGTTTAGGTGGAAAAGTTGCCCATACCAAACGGTATAAGCAGCAAAGGGACGAAGCAATAGTTTTAATTGAACAGCAGAAACAGCAAATTGCTAAGTTACTTCAAGAGAGTCAGCGTCTTCGTGAAGAGAATGAAAAACTTTATCAGAAATTCAAATAAGCAAATCGATAAAATGCTGTAAATTGGGGACGTTCGATAGTAATCATGAAACTTCAAGGGCTAAAAGCTAAAGTCTATGAGTTAGCTGGAGTAAACAATACCAAACAACTAAAGGCAAAAATGCAGGAGATTAAGACGTTAGATATGCGTCTTAAAATATCCTGGGAAAAAACTATTGTCATTCTTCAAAAACTGCAAAGCGAGTTTGAGGAGTGGTTGGAAAATCCACCTGAAGAATACAAAAATATTTTTTCTGAAATTACAGAAGCCTCTCAAAAATACGATCGGAAATCAGCGCAGAAGAAACAGTTAGCCCTAGAGGTTTTGTCAATAGCAAATAATCTTGAAGAATTAGCAGAAGAATTTCAAGATCAAGCAGAGAAAATCAAGCAAGAAGTTAAAATAACTAGACGGATTTCAAAACAAGCTAAACTAAACTAGTTTCGGTATCTGAGGACAAATAAGCAGTTGCTGTCAGTTCATGAGAAATCTAATGACTGATGGAACAACCATATTCCATCGGGTCATTAATCAGGAGATGCTGCGCGAACAGATTTGGTTGGGGTCTGATTACCCAAGTTTTCCCCAATCCCTAGCGATGCACTGAGCTTGTCGTTGGCGCAGCCTCTCGCAGAGAAGTATCCCTAATCATTATGACAATCCCAACTCTTCTGGAAAACCCAGCATGATGTTCAGATTTTGAATTGCAGCTCCCGATGCACCTTTGCCTAAGTTGTCAAGACGAGCAACTAGTAACACTTCTTTGGTGGTATCATTGGCAAAAACAAAAACCTGAACAAAGTTGGTATCATTCATTGCCGTTGCATCCAAAAATGTTCCATCTCTGAGAAAAGTCGGTTCTCCCAATGGAATAACCTGGACAAACTTTTCACTTTGATAGTATTGGGCGATCGCTTCATAGATTACCTCACCTGATGGCGGATTGTCTAAAATCCCCAGCGGTAAAGGGACTTGTACTAACATACCCTGCTCAAAATCTCCGACTGCGGGGACAAACAGCGGCGGCGATGCTAACCCCGAATACTTGTGCATTTCCTTGACGTGCTTATGCCCAAACTGCAAACCGTAGATACCATAGGGATAAAGCGACTCTCCCTTAGCTTGCTTTTCGTGGAAAGTATGGTATTTCTGAATTAAATTCTTCCCACCACCAGAATACCCTGAGACTGCATTAATGGTAATGGGAAAGTTGCTGTCTAAAATTCCTTTGGCAATCAACGGACGAATGCAAGCCAAGAATCCTGTAGGATAACAGCCTGGATTACTAACAAACTGGGCACTAGCAATTTTTTCTCGCTGTCCTGGATTGAGTTCAGGGAAACCATATACCCAGCCTTGAGCTGTGCGATGGGCACTACTAGCATCCAGGATTTTAACCGTATTACTACTAACT
The DNA here is from genome assembly GCF_043099735.1 of Nostoc sp. C117. Lineage (NCBI taxonomy): Bacteria > Bacillati > Cyanobacteriota > Cyanophyceae > Nostocales > Nostocaceae > Nostoc > Nostoc sp. C117. Next base: position 2,870,852 of record NZ_CP170991.1, on the reverse strand, counting down.
AAGCTAACAGCTTCGAGGGCGGCGTCATCAGGCAAGCAAAGAATGACAACATCCACAGCATTAAGAAGTTTAGCTCGCTCACTTGCATCTTTCCGTTTAGATGCATCAATGCTAACTAACTCGATGTCATCTCGTTGGTTAAGGCGTGAGTAAATTTGTAAGCCTGTGGTTCCCGATTCCCCATCAATAAAAATTTTAGGTTTAGTAGTCATGCGCCCAGCATCCTAATGTATGAGTGGTATTTTGATTCATCAATACCTACTTGATAGAATAATTCAAAATTTATAATTCATAATTAGGGATTACCAAGAAATAAATTACTACTGCTTGTAGGGTAGGCGAGATGACCGCCCAAATTATGCAATTTCATAGTATTGGATTAAATCCAAATATCTGAAGTGCAATCACCGCCAGGATAGCGAATATGTGGAGCGCTTAAGTATGACGTGAAGTCACGAGTAGCATAGGGTAGAAATCAAAACCACCCTTCTTGTTCCAGGGTTTCAATTAGCTGCAAGCCCCGGGGATCGCCCACTCCCAAGAGTGAGGCTTTGGAGTCTTCTCGTACTCCCAAATCTTGGTCTTCGGCGAAGGCTTGAATTAAAGCATCGATCGCTGTGGCATAAACTACGTTAGAAGGGAGTTCACGGCAAAGTTGACCAATTGCCCAAGCGGAGTTACTTCGGACTGCTGCTACTGGATCTTGGACTAAGGCTTCAATTAATGGTGGTATTGCCCCTATAACTGCTTCATAACCCACTCCTGCCATCTGTGCTAAGGCGCTAGCAGACCACAAACGTACAGCGGAAATGTCTGTTCTTAAAGCGTCTGCTAGAGGTGCTAGAGAACGGCGATCGCGACAGTTTCCTAAAGCCCAAACAATGCCTTTACGTACATAGCCATTCCAATCACTGTTGAGTTGAGCAATTAACGGAATCACTGCTTCGGAACTGGGATTGCGTCCGACGGCATATGCTGCACTTACCCGAACTAAGGGGCAGGTATCAGTTAACAGGCGAATTAGATGGGGGATAGCACGGGCATCTTCAATATCACAAAAAGCACGCGCCGCAAGCATTCGCTGCTTAGGCTGGGGATTTTCCAGCAGGGCTAGCATCACTTGTGGATCGGGCTTAACCACAACTGATTCGGCAGTTAGCGGCTCTATTTTATCTAAGGGGCTTTCTAGCTCCTCCTCTGCATCAAGTAGGCTTAGATCGTCTTCGTCATACATAATTTCATCTCAATCCCTTTTGGGGATTAACACATAATCCCCCGCGCCAATAAGTTAAAGCTTTATATATATTAGTTGCGTTATTGTACACTTTTTGTTCTACCTCGTTGAGTTTGATGCAAACGAGAACCGCCATAATTCAGGGGCTAAAATATCTTATTGGTATCCTCTAATTTATTTTTCTGGACTCAGGAATTTTACCATCCATAGGGATTGGGTTTGATAACCTAACTGATTATAAAGATTTAAGGCGGGTTTGTTTGATTGAAAAACTTGTAATCCGATTTGGCGATCGCCTCTTTGAATAGCCCAATTTTCCACATATTGCATCAAGGCTGTACCAATACCTCGCCGTCGATGTTCTGGCACAACATAGAGGACAAAGATGTGAGCGTGACGGTTACCCTGTACTTGATCTATGGCATTGCCTAGCCAGATGCAGCCGATGGGGGGATGAGGGGATGAGGGGGATGAGGTAGAATTTTCTCCCTTATCCAAAAAATCGATCCACCACAAGGGCGTATCGCTAGAAAAGTATTGCTTAACTGTTTGCTCTAGGTGGGAAAAATCCTGATTAGGAAAAAGCTCTTGGTAAGTTCGCTGCATGAATTTAAGCAGCAGCGACCTATCCAAAGTTGAGCCACGGCGAATAGAATACCCCGGTAGAAATTGCTCAGACACTTACGATATTGATGTTTGGTGCTGCTGGTAAATCAGCTGGAGTAGGTTGATAACTGATGCCTACTTCTTCAATTGGTGCTGGTGCTGCCATATCCGAGGGTAAGAAGATGCGGGCGCTGACTGCGACTAGGGCAAAGACAAATACCAAAACAACAAGCAGTGGGGCAATGTATTGACGAAAAATAGCCATATTATAATTGCAAGGAGAGCTACCAAGTTTTATGAGAACTTAGCTGAAGATTTGTGAAGTATTCTCGATCCATTTTAGCAATTTCTGTGCATAGGAATTGGGCAAAAGAGTGCTGAGTTAAGAGTTTTGTTTATCTCCTTGTCCCCAGTCCCCAGCGATGCACTGAGCTTGTCGTTGGCGCAGGCTCTCGCAGAGAAGTGTCCCCAGTCCCCACTATGAGCGATCGCCCTCCAAGTCATCAAGCACTCTCTCGCAATACCAATTCTCTGGCATCCCAGGATAATTCTCTTTTGCCTGTTCAATTAATCTTTCGGCAGCAGCTGTATCACCGGATAACCTGGCAATGAGCCTGTTTTTCAGATAGCTATCAGATACATCCTCCTCTACTTGGGTTGGTATGCCTTCATCCAATGATGATGAACGAGACTGCTCTCTTCGCAACTGCCAAAATAAAACGTAATAAAGTGTACCAAAAATTAAAATTAGGCTGAGTGTTCCAAAAAAAGTTAGGAGGTTAAATGCTAGGAATCCTAGAACTAACTGCGAGAGAACATAGCCAAGTAATAAACCAGTAAGTAAGAGAATAAATGTGCCGACAGCAATAACTACTTGATTCCCCATATATCCTCTTCTTCATCATCAAATCCTGGTCTGGATAATACTACCACTGGCTTTGGATTCCAAGGGGCAAAGAATGGCAATAATAGTAATCCTGGCAAAGCAGCTATTGCTGTGAGTAAAAAGAATGTAGACCACCCAGTACTTTGTGCCCATGCACCTGCTGGAGCCGTGAGAATATCTCTACTAAAAGCCTGTAAACTGGAAAGCAAAGCGTACTGTGTAGCTGAAAAGCTTTGGTTACAAAGACTCATCAAAAATGCGACAAAAGCAGCTGTTTCTAAACCAGCACAGAATTGTTCTATATTGACGGCAGCTAACATTAGATAAAAGTTTTTACCTACTATTGCTAAGGCAAAGAAAGCCAAGTTACCGACAGCTTGCATTATGGCAAATATCCAGAGCGCGCGATTAACACCAATTTTGGTCATAACTGCTCCTGCTGCCAAGGTGCCAATAATAGTGGCGAAAATTCCTAGCGCACCAGGAAATGCGATGTCGCTTTGAGTGAAATGTAAGCCTTTATCTAACAAAAATGGGGTGGATACATTCTTGAGTAAGGAATCCCCCAACTTGTATATCACAATGAATACCAAGATTAAAAGTCCTTGTAACCATCCCTGACGCTGGAAAAATTCAATAAAGGGTAATTTGACGGCGGCGGATAAAGTCTGAGGCGGGCGATCGCGCAGGACTGGTTCTGGTGCAAAAATAGAACTTACCAAGCCTACGAGCATCAACAGCGACATCAATAAGTAAACAGCTTGCCAAGGCATCCTATCTGCCAAAAACAGGGTGACATAACCGGTTACTAGAATGGCAATGCGATAACCCAATAAGTAAATAGATGCTCCAGCACCTCTTTCTTCTACTGCCACGACATCAGTGCGGTAAGCATCAACTAAAATGTCTTGGCTGGCGCTAAAAAAGGCAACGGCTACAGCAGCAATTATTAAAGGCTGTAGCCCTTGGGATGGGTGTTGTAGAGCCATTACAGCTATACTTAACAGTAATGCTACTTGTGTAATTACCAGCCAACCTCTACGTCGCCCCAAAAAAGGCGGTACAAATCTATCTAGTAAGGGCGACCAGAGAAATTTTAAAGAATAGGGCAGCTTTACTAAACTAAAAGCGGCGATCGCTGCCAAGCTAATTCCTTCTTTGGTCAACCAGGCTTGTAATGTCTGACTGGTTAAATACAAGGGCAACCCTGATGAAAAGCCAAGAAATAACAAAGCTCCCATCTTCGGGCTGCCAAAAATTCGTAGCAGCGATTTATTTACTTCCACAATCTTGAAGATTCCTTGTTATTTAGTTGAATTGCAGTTATCTTGCCATAACTGCTGTCTAATTTCGTGTAAGCATACAAACCTGCTAAGATTTTCTTTATTCAAGATACATATCAGCAATACTCTAACAGTGTGATTGTTCCTTAATTTTCCTTAATCGAATAAACCTGATGCCCTCTGATTTCGACTCTGTGGGCAGCGAGGCATTTTTCCCAACCTTCACGAGTGCCGATGTCGCTTTTGTCCTTGAGCATTCCTAATTTCTGTTCTTGTTGGGTGAGTTTAGCAAATTCTTCGTAGCGTGGGTAGTTGTTGGTAACAAATGTTTCCTTACGGTGTAAAATCGGCGGATTTTCTCTAGTTGCATAGTCTCGATGAATGACGACTAGGGTTTTTAAATCAATGCCGATGCTGGCTTTTAATGCCGGATGGGGATCGGTATCGAATTCGGGGTAAGACAGATAGGATATTTGCGGCTTGTCAGTGTGATATTTGATTAATGTAGCTTCATCGACACGCCCAATGGTGCGGCTAGCACAACCTTCACAAATTCGTAGTATGGGGTCAAGTGCTGCTAATGCCGAAACATGGACGTAAAGGGCACCGCGTGTGTGTTTACCAATTTTGCTTTTTTCGCAAGCAGTTTTAATCACCCCAGGTTTCCCTAAGCTGAAAAGTTTTTGGTCGGCTACTTGACAAGCTTCTTCATAGCTACTAAAAAAAGCTTTGATATCGTGACGCATTTCTGGGGCTAGTTTCTGCCATGCAGGGCGTTTATCAAAGTGGGTCAGGGCGAGATAAACTTGGATATCCAGAGAACGACGATAAGCGATCGCATCCCATTCAGCCTCATCAGTCGCTTGCAAAACTACACCAAAGGCGCGGCGAAAGTTACCAAATTCGCTGAGTAATTCCTGTTCATTTTCCAATTCGCCTTTTACAGGTAATCTACCGCGTTTGGTAAAGAAAGCCATTAATGGTTGCAGCTGTTCTTGATAGTCTTCAAACCGCTTAACGGGAATGCGGACTCGCGGTGTAAAGGTGGTAGAAAAGAAGCGGATAGCTTTGTAACTTTCTTTTTCAGCTTCATCTCGAAAAACAAAGTAAACGCCTAGTGCGATCGGTACTGCATCGACATTTAGAACTTCATCAATATAAGTTTTGAGTTCTTGCTGTTCGTAATATTTCTGAAAAGTATTGCGGCGCGTCACAATGCCATCATTGTAAGCAAGTTGGGTTTTACTGGGAGCGTTAATCAGGATTTGAGCCGCGACAATTAAAACTTTCCCGGTGAGTTCCCAAGCTTGGATTAGGCTTTGACGGCGTTCCTCTGAGTCTTCAATGACGTTGAGGACATAGCCCAGGTTAACCACATCGGCGGGGGTGCGTGCTACATCAGGATAGTAGTAAGGGTCCCAACCTGCGCTGGTGTAGCCTAAGTTTTTTACTCGCTGAACATCACCACCATAGCCGCAGCCGTAGTCAAAAAAAGTTGTGTCTTGATTGAGATTGAGGATTGACCCTTCTATAGCCAATCGCACAGGGCGAGATATATCAATGCGAGCGATCGCAGCTCGATGACGCTCAATTTCTAGCGCTTCAGGCATAATATTAGTTGTCAGTTAACAGTGAACAGTTAACAGTCAACTAATATCCTTTCAATTTTTAACCGCCAGTTCAATTAAATCTTCAATTTTCTTGATATTTGGATCGCCTGCTAAATAACCAATACCGCGATGCAAATGTAAGCGGAATTGGGTGGCTAAAGTTTCTTTGTCGGTGGGATAACCATCATTATGACAGCGTTGCTTTAGGGCGAGGAGGAGTATATCGGACATTTCGCCGCCAAAGACGCGCCAAGTCATTTCGACATTGCTATCCTGGGGAATTGGGACGGGGGAGGGTGCGGTTGCTTCTGCGAGGGAACGGCAAAACGCCCAACGGCATAGGATATTCCATTGGTCGATTTTTGTGCTGCGCTTAAGTTTGGTAAGTTGGTCTTTAGCTGTTTGAGAGAGTTTTATTCTTTCGATTGGGGATTCCATTATCTTCCTAAAAATTGAGGTAGTTTTCGTTCATAAACCCAAGCAGTAGCGAACCGCAGTTTCGACTTCAATCATCTTTGAGTCAGAAATCTTGCCAACTGGGTCAGCAGGAAAGCGATTTTGATCTAAAGAACGAATTTGAAAACATAAAAATACTGTTTCTAGTCGCAATCCACTGTCACTTGGAGATACTCGTATATTAGTTGGATAATCATACTTAATATTTGTTCCTTTCGTACCGACAACTACAGTTACAACCAAAGGTAATTAGTTGATAGCGTCTATCCAGAGATTGAGTGAGTTATCTTTATATGTGTCGGTTGATGCAAGAGGTAAATCATGGAAGATGAAAGAAAGTTTATTGATCGTCGAAAGTTGCTTAAGAGATATGCGGCTGGCGAGAGAGACTTTGCTGGACTTAGAATCAGTTCGTCCGGGCTGGATGGAGAAGATTTGCGGGAAATTGACTTTAGCGGAGCCGATTTGATAGGTGTTGATTTGAGTGGCTCCAATCTGAGCCATGCCATCTTGAGAGGAGCCAAAATGCTTTGTGTTAACCTCACTAATGCCAATCTCAGTTATGCCAATTTGCGAGGAGTTGACTTGAGTGGTGCTGATTGCATTGACACTGACTTCTCCAATGCCAATCTTAATGATGCTATCTTGACTGCTGCTATATTTGATGGGGCTAACCTCTATAGAGCAGTGATTGGTGGTACTGCCAAATTCATAAAAACTGACTTCAGGGGGGCTAAAAATTTCCCTCCTCTCGGAGAAGGTGTTTTGGTATGTAAAACTTTTCGGGAGGACGGAAGTTTCTTCAAAGGACCTGATTGGATTGAGTGAAGTGGAAACCAAACGTCTATAGATAATACTAAAATCGGTCTTGTTCCTACCTGTTTTCGACCCAGTACTGGATTGAGATTGAAAAAATATATTTCTCCTCTATTGATACTCACAGATTTTCTAGACCATCCATTTCTGTAACACCAAATTCATTATTGATCGAGGCAATTTCTGCCTGTATATCTAAATCACTAGCCATTGCAGCTAGTTGTTCATTCATATATTTTACATCAGTAAAGTTATTTGATATTTGCTTCCTTTCTTGCACTTGTCTTGTCATAAGTTTTAAGAGCCATTCTAGTTCTTCTAATGACAAAGCACGTAGTTCACGCTCTATTTTTAGTACATGTGGTGAGTTCATAGTTGCTTATCTACTTTCCAAGGATCGTTATATATATTGTAAATATCTTTTTTAGACGATCTCTACTACCAAAAATATTGATTTTCTACTACTGTTGTTTGGCGGGTAGAAGAGTCGTATTTGAGCAGATATTCACGAGCGATCGCTTCATTTTCTCGCAGTGTTTCTACTTCTTTCTTTCCAATCTCAGTATCCGTAGATAACAAAATTACTTGATGGCTGGCGGATGGAAAGTAACGTTCAACTAAGTTAATGCGGTGAGAGGAGTCTAGTCTACCTAGTGGCGTATCGATGGCTACTGGTAAGCGGTGTCCAGATACTTTGGCTAAACCCCAGAGGAATGCGATCGCAAGTAGTTGTTTTTCGCCAGCAGAAAGGCGATGTTTCGGTACAGGTTTACCATTTAAATCGTAAAGCAAAAGGCTAAAAGTCTTAGTATCAATAGTGATACGATGCACTAAGTCTGATTTATGGAGGAGATAAAGGAAGCAATTTTTAACTTCTTCCTCTAATTTATTGAGCTTTCTCAAGGTTAATTTTTCACGAAAAATCTTGAGCGTGTTTTGAACTTTAGCCGCAGAGGTAATAATATGTTCGCTATTTTTATGCTTAATATTTTCTACAGTATAATCACTTAATTCTCTCTTTGACTTGGCAATAATAGTTTCTAATTCAGTTAAACGGCGGCGGCTTGTTTCGTAATTTGCTTTAGCTTCAACAACTTGATTTTGTGCCGTTTCTAGTGCTTGACGCAGCTTTGTATAATCTTCTGGTGCTGCTGCTGTTTGCACTTGCCTTTCTAGAGTATGAATTTCTTCTTCCTTATTTTTGAGAATAGCTAATTTTTCTTTTGCAGAAAGTTTAGAATTTTGTAAGTGATATATAAGATTATCTAGCTGACTCAAAGTCTCATCATCGGCTAATAGCCAAGGTGCTTCTGTCTGGATAGTCTTTGCATATAAACTATCTACATCTTGGATTAAAAAGGATTGGATTTTTTCAACTTCTACCGGAGAAATTTCTACTTGATTTAGCCAAGTGAGTAAACGCTGATCTCGTTCAATTAATAAATCTTTAGAAATTTGTACCTGTTGATGCCGAAATTCTTTTTCTCCCTGTGTTTGCGCCTGATTAAGCAAATTCGGAATTAAAGCCAGAGGTAAAACATCAGCCGCCAATTCACACATTGACTGACGTACTTGTTCAATTTCCGCAGTTTTTGTATTCTGTTGTAATTCTAGCTGATTGCGTTCGGCTGCAATCTTCCCACCTTCAGAAATGAATTTATCAAAGGCTTCTTGCTGCTTTTGTTCTAATTCTTCTACCTGATTTTTGAGAATTTCTACTTTCTCTTCTGTGGTTTGATAATCTTCTTGCTGTTGGGTTAACCTAGTTTCAATTTCTTCTAGATTTGCTAAATCTTTACTATTACCAACTTCTTTAAGTTTACGGTTAACTAAGATATCTAAATCAACTGCTAAACGGTCTGCTAACTCTAAACCTAAAAGTCCACGAATTGCATCTACTACAACTGGTGGTGGTGTTTCTTGTTCTGCGAGTTCTTTAACTTGTTCACCATCAAAGAGAAATAAGTTAGAAATACCTAATGGTAGGAGATTTTCAATATACTCATCCCAGATATTAACTAAAGCATCAGGCCAGGTATCGCTGTCACCTAAAATACCTAATGTATCTTTACCGTCTTTAGGATTTTTTGTCCAGCTACGAACAACACGGTATTTTATTGGCTTATCGTTTTCAATATGTTCAAAAAGTAATTCAATCCGGGTATCTAGAACTGGATCTATTTTGTTGTTAACACATTGATTGAGAAAATCGCTATAACTTAAATTACCACGGGTAGAACATTGGGCACGAGCGCCATAAAGGGCGAGACGAATGGCATCCATAAGGGTAGTTTTCCCGCCGCCATTCATCCCACCTAATAAGATAATTGGGTGTGAGCTTTCCTCATCAATTTTTGGGTTAAGATTGATTACTTGTTTCCCACTGTAGGGGCCAAAGTTTTGTAAAACGAGTTCAAGAAATATCATTGATTTTTAAGATTAACATGAGTTCAACAGCGATCGCAGAAGCAGAAAGTTTGTGATGAAAGGAATCAGATAAAATTAATTAGATGGTTTTGTCTGACATATTGTCTATGAAATATAGATAATACCATCACTAACTGTTAAGAAATGCGATTGTATCTGTCTCGGTGTTGGTAAGCGTGGCTAGATTTGCACACCTCCAGCTTGAAAAATCTGTTCGGCGGTTAAATTCAATTCTGGGAAAGTAGGCGAGACAATATGGGTATCGCCTTTAAATTGAGTAACTTGGTACTCACCATCAATTAATTGATAAATGGATATAGTAGGCAGTTTAGGATTGCCAATAAACTTCCTAGCACCTATAGCCGCGTAATCTATAATCCAATATTCGGGAATACCTATAGCCTCATAATCAGCTAATTTTTTGTAGTAATCATCTCGCCAATTAGTACTAACAACTTCAATAACTAAGGGAATAGATGCAGCTTGAGATACAGTTGATTCCTTTTTCCATAAAGGCTCATTTACTAAATTTGGTCGATGGATTATTAATATGTCTGGTGAATAAGCTGATTCACTTTCAAATGGCTTGACTAATACAGTTTTTGGAATGAAGTAAGGAAGTTTTTGTCGCCCAATTTCGATAGATATATTTAGCGCCAAAAAACCAACAACATCCTCATGATCTCCCACTGGTTGAGCCATTTCAACAATCACGCCATCATGTAATTCGTATCTGCCACCCTCAGGCCGCCAAGCTGCAAAATCTTCAAAATTTACTAATTTGTGTGTGGCTTGAATCATATAACCTCGCTTGTTTTAAGATAATCAAACTTTGTCAAGCGTTCTTTAAGTAGTTGGGTTGACTCCCGTCTTCTATTATTATGAATTTTCCTTTTTAAATTTCATACTTGCCCAAGTTACCTGTTCATCAGTTTTACCTTCATCTATTTCATTGATTGCTGCAACATCGCCCAAAGTCATCTGCTTTACTTTTGCAACATCACCTTGACTAACTGCTTCGCTTAATTCACGTTTCAAACGAGCATTTTTAATCGCATCTTCTGGAGAACGAGAACTCGTATTAAAACATTTTTCTAGGGTTTCGTATATCCCCACGCGACGAGTTTTTTTGCGATACTGGCGTTCTGTGTCTAACAGTTTTGCCATGAGTTCCAAGTGCATCGCGTCACCTTCACAGATTTCTTCTAATACTATCCATTCATCACGACCTAGTAGGCTATAGTCAGCACCAGGACGGGGATCTTGAAATTCTTCGCCTGTCACTTCTTGATAAATCCGGGGTAAGCTATCATCAAATTCATGTTTGTCTTCTAGCCAAATGCGGCGAATTTCGCTCATTTCTTCTAGAGTAATTAGGGTGATATCGCGCATATTTTCTGGCGCTGTACGACGGGTTTTTGTTTGCGCTTCTAATAATCGTCTGAGCCAATGTTCCCGCCAATATTTGGTATAGGGACCGTGAATTGGTTCAATAGAAGTTTCACCATCTACATGACGTTCAAAAAGTTGGACTTCTCCCCAGATGCGACGGAAGTCTCTTTTATCGCGGTCATCTCTATTATCTAATTCATTGCGAATATCTAATAGAGGCTGCATCCATTCTTTTTCTTCATCATTTTGAATCATTGCCTCCATTGATTTATCTTTACTAACAATTGTGCAAACCCAACAGCCAAATCTAGAATCACCACAACTAGCAGTAGAAGTATCAACAACTAGAGGACATTCATTATCTGCTGTGGCACCTCTATACATAGTGAATAAGTCTTTGTTGCTATATCCCCAAGGATTTTGCCATTGATTTAGGTAAATCCAAACTTCATCAGTACGCCAATCTTCAATAGGGCTATAAATTAAAGAATTAGGCAAGCTTGCACTATGGTAAAGCAAAGATGTCGGTGAAGTTGAATCAGAAATAAGATGATCTTTTAGGCTACCTGCTTGATGCTTTTCCATTGAGATAGCACGTTTAATACTTTCAGCTTTGCGAGTACCTAAAATAAGAATAACTTCCCCATTTACTCTAACCACATCACGGATAAAGTGGTTAGAAGGATGAATTTTTAGACGGTCTGTACACCAACGAAATTTTCCTCGTGGTGTTGGATAACCTTTACCAATCAAACTTACCCAGAATGTCTCTTTGATTTCTGGGTGTAATAAATGGGGTTCAATGGGCATTTTCTGTTCTTGAGCAGCAAGCTTCATCCTTTCTAAGGATTTGCGTACCCAAACAGAGACTACAGGGTTTTCTACTAGTGTGTCAGTTGTAATAACATGAATAGTCTTTTTTCGCTTTTCAACTGGTAGGGCTGCGATCGCATTCCAGATAAGCTGTAAAGTGGCAGTACTATCTTTGCCCCCCGAATAGCCCACCACCCAAGGGATCTGATCCAAACAATACAATTCTTGAATTTCAATGGTGAGAGCTTGGATGTAGTCCACTAACTCTGCTACAGTACGTGTTTGCTGAACTATCTTTTCTGGTTGTTGTGCTGTAGTCATTTCTCCTTCTCTCTGGAAACACTGGCGTAATATTCGGGCTACACAGACAGAATTTACAAAATACGTTGAAAAAAGTTTTTAAAAACTTTACTACTAATATCCAAATTTTTGGATAATTAAACGACATAATCCTATTCTGTTTTTAAAATTTAACATGAAAGATAGTGCATCTGACCCCACTGCTGACATCGCTAGAGAATACCTGGAACGCGAAAACAAGGAAAAACAAGTACTAGCTTTACTCCTAGAGAAGTTTTTAGGGAGAAAAGATCAGATTCTCGTTCAAAAAACCGAAATGGGTGGTACTGAGGCTTATGTTAGCTCTGTTACACTGGAATGGTTCGCAGGCCGGGTTCACTTCGCCTCTGGCTTACCTCTGTTTCAAAAAAAGTATAATCCTGAGACTGATAATGTCGAGATTGACGCGGATAGTATTGATGAAATTCAACAGCGTCCCCTTGATTGGTCACGTCAAGCGCCACTAGTGCAGTATTTGGCGGCTCGACACAACCATAAGTTTCCGCCAGTGTTGGTAGTAATTAATCAACCGTGGGTGGATAATCCTAAAGCTGCTGAGTGGGATAGCGAAGGACGCGCCACAAAGTCTACTACTGATTTTATACCTTTAGATAAAGACGCTAAAGTAGGTCTGCTAAATATTTCTGAGGATGATGTAACTATTTATGCACTAGATGGTCAACACCGATTAATGGGTGTACAGGGGTTGATGGAGTTAATTAAAACTCGCAAACTCCAGCGCTATAAAAAAGATAAAGGTGCTGATGACAGTTTTATTACAGTTAATGATTTGATAGAAAAGTACCAAGTAGACCTTGCTTACTTGCAAAATTTACCCAAGGAAAAAATTGGTATTGAGTTCATCTGTGCGGTAGCGGCTGGGGAAACTCGCACCGAGGCAAGGCGGAGGGTGAGATCGATTTTTGTTCATGTCAACCTGATGGCTGCACCCTTGACTAAAGGTCAGTTAACACAGTTGAATGAAGATGATGGTTTTGCGATCGTTGCTAGAAAAATTGCAGTTACACATCCACTATTAGAACAACGACAAGAGCGCAATCCCCGTGTTAATTGGAATAGTGCAACAGTAGCCTCCAATTCTACAGTTTTGACCACTTTGCAAGCTCTACAAGATATGTCTGAGCGATATTTAGTTCATAAGTTTCCTCACTGGAAACCTTTAGAAAAAGGTCTAATTCCCATGCGTCCAGAGGATGAAGAACTTGAGCAGGGAATTGAGGAATTTAAAAAGCTATTTGATTCTTTGGCTAGTCTTTCTAGTTATAAAATTTTAGAACACGAGGATACACCAGCTTTGCGGCGCTTCAGCTTTGAGAAAGATGGAGGTGAAGGAAATATGCTTTTCCGTCCAGTTGCCCAAGTTGCATTAGCGCAAGCTTTGGGAATTTTGGTTTTTAAAAAAGGTTTTTCCCTCGTAGATATTTTTAAGAAACTGCGGAAGTTTGACCAGCAAGGTGGTTTTAGTGGTATGGAATATCCCCAATCTCTCTGGTATGGGGTTTTATATGACCCAAATAAAAAGCGAGTGCAGGTTGCTGGGCGAGATTTGGCGGCGAAGTTATTAGTTTACATCCTGGGTGCAATTCAGGAACAGATGGAACGTGCTGAACTTCGTAAAGCTTTGGCTGATGCTAGGACTGTTGAAAATAAAACAATAGGTTTTGATGGGGAGTTTGTTGAACCGAAAGCTGTAGGACTTCCACCTATCCTGTAATTATGCTTGAAATATATTTTGGCGATGCCATTGCAGCGCTTCCTGTTCTGGAAAATGTTGCTCTGTATTTGGTAGAAGTATTGTTTCACCATCAAAATCTTTCATAGGTTTAGCATGGGGAGATGCTTCTTCCAAATCATTACTAACTATAATTTTGTATTGTTCATCTACAGCAAACCAACCCCTGTCAAATGCCCAATGATGATTTTTGCAAAAAGCAATTCCATTATGGATTTTGTTATTATAAAATTGTGAAAATGGTTTGATGTGTGCGCCATCCACAATATTTTGATTGATTTTTTTAGTTACTTTTAACCCACAAAAGGCACATCTGTAATCATAAACGTGTACAATTGCTTTCCTAAAAAAAGCATTTCTAATAACTGCTCGTTTCAAGCCCCACCTTGGATTAGTCTCTAAATCTCCTGTTTCAATTAATTGTTCTATCTCTACCGCGTCATCTTGAAAAGTTTGATTTATTTGTAAAATAGGTTCTAAATCATTTTCATTATCAGAAAATAAAGCTGCCACAAGTGCATCAATTAGTTCTTTTCTGCAAAACTCATCTTGCAAAAACTTAAATAATTCACTGTCTAGATATGCGTATTCAACAGCCTCCTTTAGCTTGTTAATTGTTTTTGGCTGTAACCCATTAAATTCAGGCTTAAATTTCAAGTACCAAAAGCCTTCATTTTGCAGATGAAAGAAAGGATAGTGTAAACCACCTTTGTAAGATGGAGAACCGATTACATTCCAATACCTCTCAAATGTTTGAACTAATTCGTCTGAAACCCGAATCTCGTTAGTAGTAATGATACCTCGCGCAATTAAATCAATTACAGATAAAAGTAATATTGGTTTATATTGAGCATTACCACGCTTCCGGCTACTACTCACATTTAATTCAGCAAAGCGTTTACAATAATATGCTATATTTTTCATATTTAATAACTTAATTAAGCAAGCAAAAAAATCATTTTAAGAATTTACTGAGGTCAAATTCTTCTTCTAGCTGTTCTTTTGTTCCTCTTTCAGAAATAAGAACTAATAGAAGTCGCTCTGAGTAGTCAACAGAACCACGCAACTCACTTTGTAAAATTTCCAGTCCTGCGTTAGCATACTCTTCAAATATTTGAGTACGTTTATCTTCATCTTGTTCTTCTCTAGATGAAAGTATGTTGATATCTTTAGTTTCATTGATTCCTAATAATTTAATAATTAGGTCATATCCCAATGAAGCAAAATTTTCTTGGGGAATTGGAGATGGTTCTCTTTTTGTAGTTTCTCCCAAAGGAACGCGCTTTTTATATTTAACGCCCAATGCTGCTGCAAACACCATAACTTCTACATAAGTCTGAAAAGGGCCAGTTGTATCTTTTGATGCGACTAGAGATTTCACCAACTCAGCCTTATCTTTAGCAACCCTGATTCTGTTTGCAGCCATTGTTTTAATATCTAACGTGTTGCTATTTTAACCGAAAGCTGAAAGCGATCGCACTTTTTGATGGATTATTTTATACTTTTAGTAATGTATCAAAACAGCATCATTGCTCCTAGATGCAAGGTTAATGTTGAATCTACTAGGATTACGATCGCCAACTAAAAAGGCGATTATGAGACTTGAGTAAATAGAAGGCTGATGAATTCCCCAAACTTATAGAATGGTTTTCAGATTTGGGTAATCAGCGTTTTCTTGTTTAGCCACGCAAAAAGGTTCTTAACCACCTAATCGCCTCACTTGTTGTTTGATTGTTTCCAATTTCGAGACATTGCTGTACAATTCCTGAAACGTTAGGAAAGTAACTGCTTTCTGTAATTATGTAATTTTCACCCTGCAATCTATAAACTAATAGTTGCTTATTTTTTAACAGCCAAATCTCTGGCACTTTATAAGGGAGATAATCATTAATATCCGTATAACTAGTAACATCTACCTCAATTACCAAATCTGGTGGAGGATCGTTTTGCCAGTCGATACGACTCTTACCTACTACGGATCTCCAATTTTCAATGTAAAAGCAAAAGTCAGGCTCAATACCGCTCACCTCTGGCAAACTCATAGTTATGGGCGTAAATGAGTCGTATCTTTGCTCTAAAGTATCCAGCAAAACTTTAGCAATATCTGCTAGTAAGCTTGCATCTCTTCCATGCTCAGGTAGCGGTGCCATTAGCAAAATTTCTCCTGTTCGATATTTAATCCGAGGGAAAGCCCGATCGCCAATTTGCTGACTAAGTAGCTGATAATCTTGCCAATTTCCCAACAGTTTCAATACCGCGCCTGGTGGTAACTGGATTTTTTCACGTGTAATTACGGTATCCATATAGTAATTATTTAGAATGGTGTCTTTACTTGTAGCTCAAGGGTCTGTGCCGATCGCGGATGCTGTAAACAAAGTTCTCTGGCGTGTAAATGTAGCCGATTGGTAACTGCACTGCATCCATAAAGGCGATCGCCTAAAATAGTTACTCCTAGTCCTCGCGCATCAGCCGCATGAACTCTTAGTTGATGGCTACGTCCCGTTAGCGGCCTAAATTCGACACGAGTATAATCTCCTTCCCTTGCCATTACCAGGAATTTTGTCAAACTCGGTTTACCGCGCTGCCAATCAACTTGCTGATAAGGGCGATTTTCCGGATCTCCCCACAATGGCAATTCAATTGTACCTTGCTCAACTCTCAGCAAACCTGAAAGTAAAGCCTCATAAACCTTGTGAACTTGGCGCTGCTGAAACTGCTGGCTGAGTTGTCGATGAGTTTGGCGATCGCGTGCCAACAACAAAATACCAGAAGTATCCCGATCTAAGCGATGCACAGCCGCGATCGCCATTCCATCCGGTAACAGATGACACAAGCGACTCAAAACACTATCTTGGCGATCGCGATAACGCCCAGGCACCGAAAGTAGTCCAGCCGGTTTGTTGACAGCAATCAGCCATTCGTCTTCATAAATAAAAGCCACCTCTCCCCGATCGGGGGAGCGGCTTCTTACTCCCCCTTCTCTTGCAGGGAAGGGGGCTGGGGGGTTAGGTTTCAAACCAGACAGCAAAAACCCCATCAACGGCTGACATCGTTCCGCACAGGCGCCATAAAATTCTCCCTGGATTTTATCTTGATTTGCTGAAGACGCTCCCCACCAAAATTCTGCCATTGCCAAGGGTTTGAGATTATGTGTTGCGGCATAGTGGAGCAGCTTGGGCGCACAACAGTCTCCTGTCCCAGTGGGTAAACCTTCTGGCATCAATTGCTGCAACGATCGCGATTGCCCCGCAAAATTACTCAGGCTATAAGCTGCGTGCATCTGAGCTTGCAATTGCCGGGACAGTACTTTACGCTGTTGTTTTAGTTCTCGAATTCGTATATCTGCGGCTGCAATCAGCTCTTGAAGAGGCTGTAAAATGGCATTTTGTTGGCGTTTAAGTTGTCGTCGTTCAATGCCCTGTTGACGACTTTCTGCATCAAGTTGTTCAAGAGCAATATTGAGTGTTGCTCCAGTCAGAGTATTGCAGATTTGCTGACGTTTTTCTTGTCGTTGATGTTTGCAATCACGATGGCGATCGCTCATTGCTCGTAATTGCTGCTCAAACTCACGAGACAATCTTTCATACTGCTGGCGATCGCACAGTTGCTTTAAGCTGAGGATTTCTTGCTTGATAGCGTCCAACTCTGTCAAAGTCCGAGCTTCTGCTAAAGCAACTTCGTCTCTACCTGGAATTGGTGGCACCCAGCCCTCAACTACACTACAACCATTCAAAAGACCAGAGAAAGCTTTCAGTATCCGTTGTTCGCCATTGGGCAATTCAACCAATAATACCCCATACATTTTGCCTTCACGAGCATAACAGTCATCTTTGGCGAGGTATTGCATTAATCCGTGGGCGATCGCTTCGGATATCGGAGTGCGCGGTAATTTCAGGCGAGCGGCACTTTGAGGACAACACCCTTCATAATAATAACGAGGAAATGAATTGTTAATAGCAAAGTTGCTGTCTATGAAATCTGAAAATCTGTGTAGAACTACCATTTAATTATTCAAAATTCAAAATTCAAATATAGTCCTACTTAATCATTCGTGAACAAAGAGATACCCCAATACGGTTCAGATCGGGTTTTCTATAAAAATTATATATCACAAATACGCGATAAATCGCCATCTTTACAATAATCAGCCCTTTGTAGAGACGGTGATTTATCGCGTCTATTACCTGTGATTTATCGAGTAATTATGAATTATTAATCATGGATTATTTTGCTTCTCTGGACTCGAAGAATCGATCAACGATGGATTTTCTTGTTGTACACTTACAGATGGATTGTCTATTTCTGGCGTAGACTGTGGTTCAAATGATTTATCTTTTTCGGATATAGATGAGTTATCTTTCTCAGATACAGATGATTTATCTTCCTCGTATCTAGTTTTTTCTGCTGCTTTGATCGTTCCATGCTGCTCTTGTCCTCTAAGTCCAAGATATGTAGCAGAACTTATTCCTTGTAGAGTCAGAAGTGTTTCGTCAAATTCTGGCATTGCTAGATTTTTAGCAACTTCCCAAACAAAAAACATTCCGATCGCCGCTGTCCAAATGAATGTTTGGAATCGATGAAAATTAACTCCATTAATATCTGATAATATATCTAGGAAAAACCCTTCAGAAACCCGTTGAGTACCTTTTCTATTTTTATCATCACCCTGCCCATCAATTAAGGAACTACCAAAAGCAGTTATAGAATTAATTCCCAATAATACTAGAGATTGTTGGGTTAAAACATTAGTATAATCTCCTGTTATACCGTAGATAATCAGGTAAGAACCGAAAATTAGAAATGTCCAGAAAGCAAGTTGAGATATCGATAAACTGAAAGGATTTTGATTTACTTTTTTTCTTCCGAGAAAAATTTGAGCAATTTTACTTTTCCGTTTTTCAGGTTGAATATCAACTGCGACCAACTTTTCCTGACCATTGATCGTTTCTTTTTTCACACCTTCTATACCAGAGCTACGAAGAGCATTGCGGCAATATCTGGTGAATAATAATGCAACAGCCAGAAGTAGAAGAATACAAAGCCAAAAGCGCCATGATAGCAAAACTATTCTTATTTGAGGAGGTAACTGAGGATCGCTGACTGGAATCGCAATTTTATTGGGACAGCCTACCCCCACTATCACGTTAATACTGTAATTACTAGCTCTACCAATGAGCGCACTCCATGCTTGTTCAGACGGGTCGTTACGTTCGAGTCGAAAGGCTAACCAATTCTCATCAACAATTCTTTTTTTATCTTTATCCTCAACCGTGAGGAAACTTTGTTTTCCATATATATCCTTAACTGTAATGATGGTTGGTTCTCCGTGTACATCTTTTATTTCATAGCCATTCAAATACAAGACTAATTGTCGAGGATCAAATGAATTAGACTTATCAGTTGAATTTGTAGCTTCTGATAATCCTTCAACTCTTACCTTAATAAGATCGCCCATTTGAACTTGCTGACCACCATAATCAGCAATGACTCGTTGAGTTTTAAGATTAGCAGGAATCGAACAAGTCCGAGAAGGTGCAAAATTCAGAGAATTAACACTGGAACTATCTTGAGCGATGACAGCAAAGTTGAGAGAAACAATTAGAGAAAACACCAATAAAAAAATAGCAGCAAATCTTTTGGTATTTTTATGCATTGAGCGGTATTCCCAAGCGATCGGTATATCGGTAGTTTAACCATACTTGAGTCACTCCGAATATTAAAAAACTTGTCTGAATGATAAATAGACTACACAGTAGGGGCATAGTGAAATCTATGATTAGAAACCTAGTCTACATGAGACTTTCCCCACGAAGGTAGGTTTCAAACTCTCAATTTTTCTTACTGTGCGGAGGCGGAATTTGTTTGTTTAGTTGCAAATTCTATTCCTCTTGGCTTTGTAGTGGTGTAATTTTTATTTTTGACAAGTCTCAAGGCGAGAGAATAAAGCAACACATAGTCGCCACCAAGAAGCCGTAGCGATCGCGCTATGCAATTCCCAAACACCCAATACCTTTACCCGCCAAGCTTGCTCAAAAAAACCAAAGTAAGGTAACTGGCCATTGGGGGCATCATCATTTATAGTTAAGTCACTATAATCAATCCACGAATCTTTTAAACGCCACCCAGCACGATTGGCAAAATCAATACAAGTTTGGCAAGCAACAACATTATCATTACCAATCATTAAAGCTAACACAGGATCGCCGCCAGAAGTATCTTTAATACTCTCCCAAACCCGTTTCTGAACGCTAAAACCAAAGCGTCCATGACTATATTTAACCCAGAGTCTATCGATAGTACATAAATCACTACAAGAAAAGTTTTCTAAACTTGCTAAATCCAGATAACGTTTTTCTTCTCTATTCGCTATCTTCAACATCAGAGTTGTGGTTTCTTCATTGGCTTCCAACCATCTTCCAGCTTTGAGTAAATCTCGCAAGTTCGTGTAATCTATACCCACTGCTGAACTCAAATCATCTACATCCTCAGTTTTTTGCTGAGAAGTATCAGCAGAAAACAAAGTTTTTTCTGATAAAACTTCAATCACACCTTGAGAGCCGAATAACCAAAAATATAATTTGATATCGATACTTGATAATTCTAATTGTAATTGTGTAATCCAAGCTGCTGCGGTTAATCCAGATTTTTGAATAGCTTTATTTAGAGTCTCTACTAACGAAGCAGCAAAGCGTTCGCTTTCAGAAGATGGCGCAGCAGCCGCAATTAAACATTGTTCCACGTCTAGTCCTAATTGCAGTTCTTCCACCCAATCCCTTAGAGATACACAACTGTCGCTTACTACAGGACAATCGAGAATGATAATTTGTTGCGATCGACATCGACGCAGCTGTTTTCTCAACCAAGAGCGATTAATTACAACATTATCAGAAAGTACAAATACAGCTTCTCCTTGCTCAGTTTCTTGAATCTGTCCTCGCAAATATAAAAAGACAGTTGCAATTTCTTCTAGAACATTAGCACTGGTGGGTAATTCCGAAAAAGATTCAGATAGCAAACACTTTTGAATTGCCTTGCGAACATCTAAAGCTAAAGTTTTTTCGCTAACAGTCCAATAATTTACCTCAAATCCACCAGATGTATTAAGTATTTTACTCAAAGCCAAAGCACTCTTGCTCTTAGGAAGTCCATCTATAACTAATGCTTGTCGTGGATGTCTGATAGCCACAGTTTTATCTGGTTTAATTCCTAAAATTACCTCCCCAATTCCTTCTACAATTCGCTTAGGTGTTTGTGATGGATATTCTGGATGAATTTGGTTGTCACCGCGACCTTTTTTTAACTGATTAATTACCCGCAATTGCTGATTAGCTTTATCTATATATGCTAGAGTTTGATGATAAACATAACGATAAAGCCCATCTGCTTCAATCACTCCTTGGGAATCAGCAGCTTCTCCCCTCAATCCCCGAATTAAATAGTAAGTGAATACTCCATGTTTTAATTGCGGAAATTCCCAAGATTGTTGTCCCCGATCGCAAGATAATAGAGCATAAAATCCTTTTCTTTTAGCGGCGCGTTGTCGGAGAATTTCTACTAATTCTTGTGCGGGGTTGAATTGGGGGTCTATTGGTGTTTCTCCCCTAGCGCCGAAAAATGTCATGTTACCGCTATGACAAGCATCCAGCCATAAAAGTTGTTGCTCGGCAGGACAATTTTCTAATAATTGCAATAATTCTTGCAACTTCAAACCAGTATCAATTAAGTTGTCTTTTTGAGTATCTTTGAGACACAATACTACCTGCTGAATCGATCGCTCTACCATCCCATGTCCTGAAAAATAAAACAGAACGGTGTCAATTGATTTAGCCGTAGCAGCTACTTCTTTTATACTAGTACGGATATTTTCAAATGAAGGCTGCTGAGCAAAATCATGGTAAATCCTGATATCCTTTTGAGGAAATCCCCCAGTTGCGGCGTTTAATGCTTCCCCTAAACTTTGACAATCTAGTGCTGAGTAACGTAAACAGGGTATTTGCTCATCCTCATATTGGTTTACTCCCACCAATATCAGCCAAAGCTTTGCTAAGCCCGTTTCTAAGGCATGAGTTGAGTGACTAGTACGAACACCGACTGGACACATCTGTTAAAATCCCTTGACAGGAAGAGTAGGGTAGCTTTTATATATATAGTATTCAACCGTACTGACACGAATTACTGAAGTTGGTTGAAAAAATTAGCGATCGCCACGACAACATTACTAATAAAATATCTAAAATGCGAGAACTTTATCCCGCGATCGAGCCTTACCTAGAAGGTACTTTACAGGTTTCCGACCTCCATACCATTCATTTTGAAGAGTCAGGTAACCCCCAAGGTCAACCCATCGTTTTGCTGCATGGCGGACCTGGTGGAGGATGTCCACCTTTTTACCGTCAATATTTCCACCCAGAAAAATGGCGCTTGGTAATGTTCGATCAACGCGGTTGTGGTCAAAGTACCCCCCATGCTGAATTACGAGAAAACACCACTTGGGATTTAGTCAGCGATATCGAAAAACTCCGCCAACATTTAGGTATAGAAAAGTGGGCGGTTTTTGGTGGTAGTTGGGGTAGCACTTTATCATTAGCCTACAGTCAAACCCATCCCTCTCGCTGCACGGCGCTAATTCTTCGTGGTATCTTTCTGCTCAGACAAAAAGAGTTGCGATGGTTCTACCAAGAAGGCACTAGCTATATTTTTCCTGATGCTTGGGAAGAATACTTAAAACCAATTCCCATAGATGAGCGTCACGATCTGATCGCAGCATATTACAAACGCTTAACCAGTCCAGATTTAGAAATTCAATTAACAGCAGCGCGTGCTTGGTCAATTTGGGAAGCCAGTACAAGTAGACTTTTCTTCGATCCAGAACTTATGCAAAAGTTTGGCGAGAGTGAATTTGCCTCAGCTTTTGCTCGCATTGAATGCCATTACTTTATGAATAAAGGATTTTTTGAAACAGAAGATCAATTACTTTTAAATATTGACCGCATCCGCCATATCCCCGCTGTAATTGTTCAGGGACGCTATGATGTAGTCTGCCCAATGATATCAGCTTGGGAATTACATCGCGCTTGGCCAGAAGCCGAATTTATTGTCATTCCTGATGCTGGTCACTCGATGAGTGAACCAGGAATTCTTAGTACTTTAATTGAAGCAACAGATAAGTTTGCCAGCTGAAGGGATGTTTGAAAAGTCCTCTTCTTGGTAGCAAAACATTCTATATCCCCCTAAATCCCCCTTAATATACATTACACATATCTTTCTTTACAATCTTGAAACCCTGATTTTATAACTACCTTATACCAATTTAATCTGAAGTTGCAGATATCTCGATCCCCCTAAATCCCCCTTAAAAAGGGGGACTTTGATAGATGTTTTTCCGGTTCCCCCCTTAATAAGGGGGGCTAGGGGGGATCGAATTCTATGCAGCTTCATAAAGAATTGGTATTAGAGACTGATGGTTTAGGCATACTTGACAAATTTACGCTTAGTCTTATCGCCAAAACTGCGGTTGATTAAGAATAAAGAACGAATGAATCAGGGTTCTAAAAACGTAATTGAATACCTTTGGAAATCCCATAAATCACTATTCTTGCTCTCCCTGCCTCCCCTGCTGCTTCTTGAGCCGGAACTAAGGTCACACTTAACTAAACTTACAGCCATCAGATTGGAAATAAATCCACCTTTCCAAGTTTGGTTCATCCTATTACCTTCGCCTTTTTTAAACTGAAAACGAATCAAATCATCAGCATCTAGCGATGCACAAAGCAAGTACCTCTAAGTATCTGTGTTATTTAGTAGCGAATTACACAAAAAATACGGTTGCTAATTATTCTTCATTAACTGTTTTAAATATTTTTACTATCTGTTTAAATGTCTTAACTGTCTTAACTGTCTTAACTGTCTACTTAACTGTCTTAACTGTCTACTTAACTGTTTTAACTGTCCATTTAACTGTCTTAACTGCTATTGCATTTTATTGAGAAAACTGAGATTATTTGTTTATTGAATAATTACAAAAAACAATAAGTAAATAAAAATTGTAATTTTTAAATAAGACTAGTTTTAAATTAGACTAGATATATTTAACTGTAATTCAAGATGTATAACTAACAACATAAAAATTTGAGATTGATTGAAATGGACGAAATTGTTAAAAAACTTGCTGCTCTGGGTCTTCCTGGTGTAATCCTCGTGATTTTAACGGTTACATCAGGAGGTAGTTCTGCCGCCATTGCTGCTACTCTTACAGCATTAGGAGGACCGTTTGGTGTTGTTGGAGGTATAACTCTGCTTGGTCTAATAACAGTTGTAGGGGATGCTGTCGCAGGATATGGGCTTGAATCCATTGTTAAGGGTATTTATAAAGAACGTAGCAAAAACGAATCTGTTCAACTTCTCCTCAAAGAAATTAAAGATTTACCGATTACAGAGGAGCTAAAACTCAAACTGAGAAATGAACTTAGCCCAGAAAATTTTAGTGATACCCAAGAGCTTTAATTACGAAAATAGTTTAAGTTCTTGATAATTTATTTTGATGGCTATTTCTTAATTCATCTCAATTGAGTTTGAGAAAAATTATATTTACCTAATTTCATCCTCATAAGAAAAAAATTTATTTTCTCATAACACCTATATATTAGCGAGTACAAACAAGATAGCTAAATTCATCTAATTTGGGAAACTTTTTTGAGATAACAAAACTCTCTTAGCACATTATTTGTATTGTTATAACCAAAATTATCAGTATTTGAAGGAGTTCTAATGGATGGAATGATCAAAACAACTTATCCACTCTCTTCTGGTCAAGAAGCAATGTGGTTTATCTACCAAATTGCTCCAAAGAGTGTTGCTTATAATATATTTATTACCGTAAAAATTAATTCATATTTAAATATTGCTGCTGTCAATCGTGTATGGGAAAAAATTATTGAATATCATCCTATTCTCCGAACCACATATACCATTCATCAAGGCAAACCCGTTCAGCAAGTTAATCAACAAGATAAATTTAATCTTGAGGTAATAGATGCCAGCAATTGGAGTGAAGACCAATTAAAAGAGAAAATATTTTCTATAACTGACCGCCCTTTTAACTTAGAAAAAGATTCAGTTTTGAGGGTTAATTTATTTACTCGTTCACCAGAAGAAAACATTCTCTTGCTAACAATGCACCACATTGCAGGTGATATGTGGTCTTTTGATTTACTGCTGAGTGAATTTAAAACTTTGTATGTTAGTGAAATTGAGCAACGTAGTCAAAACTATACAGACATAGCAGATTCTTTTATCAAGCATAAATCTTATCTAGAATTTGTCCGCTGGCAGTCAGAAATACTCTCGAGTTCCAGGGGAGAAAAACTTTGGCAATACTGGCAACAAAAATTAGCTGGCGAATTGCCAATTTTGAATTTGCTCGCAGACAAACCCCGTCCCCTGGTAAAGACTTCTCAAGGAGCAACACATATTTTTAAGCTAGATGAACAGTTAATTCAAAAACTAAACCATATAGCTGTAGTCTCTAGAGCAAGCCTTTATCAGATTCTGCTAGCAGCATTTTACGTGCAACTTTACCGCTACACCAATCAAACAGACATCCTCATAGGAAGCCCAATGAGAGGTAGGTGGAGTAAAGAATTTAAAGAGATTGTCGGTTACTTCGTTAACCTGACAGTTTTACGAATTTCTGTACACAAAAATGCGACGTTCAAAGAATTTCTCACTCAAGTGAGCAGGATAGTTAGAGAAGCCCAAAAGCATCAAGATTATCCTTTTTCTCTATTAGCAGAACAACTCCAGCCACAACGAGATCCCAGTCGTTCTCCTTTATGTCAAGTTAGTTTTACTTGGCAAGCACACCGTTGGTGTGAAACAACAGAAAATTTATTGAACAGTCCACTGCTTAAGATGGAGCCATACTTGCTTGGACATCAACGGGGTGCAGACTTTGATCTGAATTTAATGGTGATGGAAGCTCAGGGAGTGTTGCAACTCTGCTGGCAATACAATACTGACTTGTTTGAGGCGACGACAATCACGCGTATGGCAGGGCATTTTGTGACCTTGCTTGAAGGTATTGTAGATAATCCTCAAGAGCAGATTTGGCAATTACCTCTGCTAACAGAACTTGAGCAACAACAGTTATTGGTTGAGTGGAATGATACAGGGGTAGATTATCTTCAAGATAAATGTATCCATCAGTTATTTGAGGAGCAAGTAGAGTGTACTCCCGATGCTGTAGCAGTTGTGTTTGAAAATCAACAACTGACTTACCAGCAGTTGAATTGTCGCGCTAACCAGTTAGCCTATTACTTGCAATCTTTGGGTGTGAGTGAAAATGTGCTAGTAGGTTTATGTATAGAGCGTTCTTTAGAAATGGTGGTGGGACTATTGGGGATTCTCAAAGCGGGTGGGGCTTATGTACCACTTGACCCTGAGTATCCTGCTGAACGTTTAAGCTTCATGCTCACAGACACTCAGGTAAAAGTGCTGTTGACTCAAGAGAAATTAGTAGAATCTCTTCCTCAACATCAAGCCTGTGTCGTATGCTTAGACACCCACTGGCAGATCATTAGCCAAGCAAATCAGGATAATCTCAATAGCACAGTCACTCCAGAAAACCTTTCTTATGTGATTTACACCTCCGGTTCTACAGGCACACCTAAAGGAGTTGCCGTTACTCATCAGGCCGTAAATCGACTGGTGTTAAATACCAACTATATACAGTTAACAGCTGATGAATGCGTTGCTCAAGCGGCAAATATTGCTTTTGATGCAGCCACCTTTGAGATTTGGGGAGCATTGCTTTCCGGAGCCAAGCTAGTCATTATCACTAAATCAGTATTGCTGATCCCGGAAGAATTTGCTGTCAATATCCGCCACCATCAAGTTAGTGTCTTATTTTTAACTACAGCTTTATTCAATCAGTTAGCTAGTGTTGTCCCGCAAGTATTTAGTTCTCTACGATATCTACTATTTGGTGGTGAAGCGGTTGATCCCAGATGGGTGCTTGAAGTACTAGATAACGGCGCTCCTCAACACTTGCTTCATGTCTATGGACCAACAGAGAACACGACGTTTTCTTCTTGGTATTTAGTAAAAGACTTAGCAACAACAGCGACAACTATTCCTATTGGTCGGGCGATCGCTAATACGCAAATCTACATCCTTGACCAAAACTTACAGCCTGTACCAGTAAGTGTACCAGGAGAACTGTACCTTGGTGGACCAGGATTAGCACAAGGCTACTTCAACCGCCCTGAATTGACAAAAGAGAAATTCATCCCCAACCCCTTTGACAAGTCAAAAGTCAAAGGTCAAAAGTCAAAATTATATAAGACGGGGGATTTGGCACGCTATTTACCAGATGGCAATATTGAATACTTAGACCGCATTGATAATCAGGTAAAAATACGTGGTTTCCGCATTGAGTTGAGCGAAATCGAAGCAGTCCTGAGCCAACATGGTGATGTGCAAGTATCTTGTGTCATTGTCCGGGAAGATACCCCTGGTGATAAACGTTTAGTCGCCTACGTGGTAGCACATCAGGATTGTAAACCCACAATCAGCGAACTGCGGCAATTCCTCAAAGCAAAACTCCCAGATTACATGGTGCCAAATGCAATAGTTATCTTGGAGTCACTGCCGCTTACTCCCAACGGCAAAGTAGACCGCCGTGCCTTACCCATACCGGATTTACACAGCGAACAACAAGATAAATTTGTTGCACCTCGTAATCCAATGCAAGAAATGCTGGCACTCCTTTGGACACAAGTGCTGAAAGTAGAGCTTTTAGGCATTCATGACAACTTCTTTGAACTTGGCGGACACTCGCTACTAGCAACACAATTGGTTTCACGCATCCGCAACATTTTTAAAGTGGAATTAGCATTACGTGAGTTGTTTGCAAGAGCGACAGTAGCCGAATTAGCACAATCAATTAGGCAGTTACAGCAACAAGACTTAGAACTCTCTGAACCACCTATCTTACCAAAGGTGAGAGATGCAGAATTACCACTGTCTTATGCTCAACAGCGTCTGTGGTTTTTAGATCAGTTAGAGCCGAACAGCGCCTTTTACAACATTCCTATGGCTTTGCGTCTAGTGGGAAATTTGAATCAGCCAGCCCTAGAACAAAGCTTACTAGAGATTATTCATCGCCACGAAGCCTTACGCACCAACTTTATTACAGTTGATGGAAAACCTTCTCAAATTATTCAAACACAAACGAATTGGACAGTTTCAGTTATTGACTTAAAGTATTTATCTACAACCGATCGAGAAATTACTAGCCAAGAATTAGCGCGACAACTAGTTATTGAGCCTTTTGACCTGGCAAACGGAGCATTAATCAGGACAACATTGCTAGTGCTATCAGAGACAGAACACATATTGTTAGTTTGTATGCATCATGTTGTCAGTGATGGCTGGTCAATGGGTGTGTTTGTTCAAGAACTAGCAGCGCTGTACGATGCTTATGCTCAAGCTCAACCATCACCTTTAACACCGCTACCGATTCAGTATGCAGATTTTGCTATCTGGCAAAGAGAGTGGTTGCAAGGAAATGTACTGCAAAACCAACTAACTTACTGGCAACAACAACTGGCAAACGCACCAGCTCTATTGTCGCTGCCCACAGATCGACCCAGACCTGCTGTGCAGACTTTTGCTGGTGCATATCAAAAGTTTGCCCTTTCTGCTGAACTCACTGGTAAGTTGACACAACTGAGTCAGCAACAAGGAGTTACCTTGTTCATGACACTGTTAGCAGCGTTTGATACCTTACTTTACCGTTACACGGGTGTGGCAGATATTTTGGTGGGTTCGCCAATTGCAAACCGCGATCGCAGTGAAATTGAAGGGTTAATTGGCTTTTTTGTCAATACTTTAGTCATGCGTACTGACTTAACAGGCAACCCCAGTTTTAGCGAATTATTGACTCGTGTCCGCGAAATAGCAATGTCAGCATACTCGCATCAGCATTTGCCTTTTGAAATGCTAGTGGAAGCATTGCAACCAGAGCGGGATCTTAGCCATACCCCGCTATTCCAGGTGATGTTTACACTTCAGAATGCGCCCATATCGACCGTGGAGTTAAATCAGTTAAGTGTCAGTTCAACGTTGATAGAAGGTACAACTGCCAAGTTTGATCTTACCTTGTCAATGGAAAATACTGCTGATGGACTGGTGGGTGTGTGGGAATATAGCACTGACTTGTTTGATACCAGCACAATTGAGCGAATGACGGGTCATTTTGTGACATTGCTCTCAGGTGTTGTTGCTAACCCACAACAGTCCATTTCTCAATTGCCCCTGTTGACAGAAGTTGAGCAACAACAGTTATTGGTTGAGTGGAACAATACTCAGGCGGATTATCCCCTGGATAAATGTCTCCATGAGTTGTTTGAGGAACAAGTAGCGCTTACACCCGATGCTGTAGCGGTGGTGTTTGTAGACGAGCGCAGCGAGGCTTCTCGGAGAGTAAACCAACAACTGACTTACCAGCAGTTGAATTGTCGCGCAAATGAGTTAGCACATTACTTGCAGTCTTTGGGAGTAGGAGCAGATGTGCTTGTTGGTATTTGTGTAGAGCGCTCCATAGAAATGGTTGTGGGATTACTGGGCATCCTCAAGGCGGGTGGGGCATACTTGCCACTTGACCCAGATTATCCACAAGACCGCTTGAGTTTTATGCTAGAAGATGCTCAAGTCAGAGTGCTACTGACACAACAGCAACTCAAAGAAAAGTTACCTCAGCATCAAGCGCAGGTTGTATGTTTAGATACTGATTGGGAGTTGATTTCTCAGTTCAGTCAGGAAAATCCAATTACTACCGTGCAAGCTAGTAACTTGGCTTATGTAATTTATACATCCGGTTCCACTGGCAAGCCCAAAGGAGCAATGAACACCCACTTGGGGATTTGCAATCGCCTGCTGTGGATGCAACAAGCTTATCAATTAACAGCAATAGATTGTATTTTACAGAAAACTCCTTTTAGCTTCGACGTTTCAGTTTGGGAGTTTTTGTGGCCATTAATCACTGGAGCGCGTTTAGTTGTGGCTAAACCAGGAGGGCATAAAGATAGTGCTTACTTGGTCAACCTAATCCAGGAACAGCAGGTTACTCATGTGCATTTTGTTCCTTCTATGCTCCAGGTTTTCTTAGAAGAACCAAGTCTCGAAAACTGCCATAGTTTGAAACGAGTTATTTGTAGTGGTGAAGCTTTACCTGTAGAACTTCAGGAACGCTTTTTTACTCGGTTAGAGTGTGAGTTGCACAATCTCTATGGCCCAACAGAAGCGGCAATTGATGTCACTTACTGGCAATGCTTTCCAAATGGCAATCTTAGGACAGTACCGATTGGTCGTGCGATCGCCAACACGCAAATTTACATTTTAGATGAATATCTGCAACTAGTCCCCATCGGTGTACCAGGTGAATTGCATATTGGTGGTGCAGGATTAGCACGAGGCTACCTTAATCGTCCAGAGTTGACAAAAGAAAAATTCATTTCCAACCCCTTTGACAATTCAAAATTATATAAAACTGGAGATTTAGCACGTTATTTACCTGATGGCACAATTGAATACATCGGACGAATTGATAACCAAATAAAAATACGTGGTTTCCGCATCGAATTGGGAGAAATTGAGGTATTACTGAACCAATATGAGGAGGTGCAGGCATCTTGTGTTATTGCTTGCGAAGGTATGACGGGGGATAAACGCTTAGTCGCCTATATAGTGCCGCATCAGCACTCTAAACCCACAATTAATGAACTGCGGCAATTCCTGAAAGCAAAGCTACCAGACTACATGGTGCCAAGTGCTTTTGTAATATTGGAATCAATGCCACTCACCTCTAACGGCAAAGTTGACCGTCGCGCTTTACCCACACCAGATTTATACAGCGAAATCAAAGATAAATATGTAGCCCCACGTACTCCAATTGAAGAAATACTGGCGCAAGCTTGGTCACAAGTGCTGCAACTGCCACAGGTAGGCATACATGATAACTTCTTTGAACTTGGTGGACACTCACTATTAGCAACACAATTGGTTTCACGCATCCGCAACATTTTCAAAGTGGAACTACCATTGCGAGAGTTGTTTGCAAGAGCCACACTAGCCGAATTAGCAAAAGAAATTGAACAATTACAGCAACAAGATTTAGAACTGTCTGCACCGCCTATCTTACCAAGGACAGAGAATGCACAATTAGCACTGTCTTATGCTCAACAGCGTCTGTGGTTTTTAGACCAATTCGAGCCAAACAGTCCTTTCTACAATATGTCCATAGCCTTGCGTTTAGTAGGAACTGTGGAAGTTGCCGCATTAGAACAAAGCTTCCAAGAAATTATTCATCGCCACGAAGCGTTACGTACTAATTTCATTACGGTTGATGGACAGGCAACACAAATCATTCAAACAGAAACGAATTGGACAGTTTCAGTTGTTGATTTGAAGCATTTATTGACAAATAAGCAAGAAATAGCTTCACAGCAATTAGTGCAACAACAAGCACTTCTTCCCTTTGAGTTGGCAACACAAGCATTAGTGAGAGCGACATTAGTAGTGCTATCGGAGACAGAACACATACTGTTAATGTGTATACACCACATAGTCTCAGATGGCTGGTCAATCGGTTTGTTTCTCCAAGAACTAGCAGCACTTTACAATGCTTATTCTCAAGGTAAAAGCTCTACCTTAGCGCCACTGCCGATTCAATATGCAGATTTTGCACTGTGGCAAAGACAGTGGTTGCAAGGAGAAGTACTACAGAGGCAATTGAGTTATTGGCAACAAAAATTGGCTTCGGCACCAGCCTTATTGTCGCTACCCACAGACCGACCTAGACCATCTGTGCAAACTTACCAAGGGACACATCAAGAGTTTGCACTTTCTGAAAAACTAACTAGTAAGCTGGCAAAACTCAGCCAAGAGCAAGGGGTGACTCTGTTCATGACGCTGTTGGCAGCGTTTGATACGCTGCTTTATCGCTACACAGGTACAGAAGACATTCTGGTGGGTTCGCCAATTGCTAACCGCGATCGCAGTGAAATTGAAGGGTTAATTGGCTTTTTTGTCAATACTTTAGTCATGCGTTCTAACTTGGCAGGCAACCCCAGTTTTAGCCAATTACTAACTCGTGTTCGCGAAATGGCAATGGAGGCGTACTCTCATCAGCATTTGCCTTTTGAAATGCTGGTAGAAGTATTGCAGCCAGAACGGGATCTTAGCCATACACCACTGTTTCAAGTAATGTTTGTCCTCCAGAATGCGCCGACATCTGGATTAGAACTGACTGGGTTAACTATCAGTTCATTGCCAATAAAAGGTACAACTTCAAGGTTTGATTTAACCTTAATAATGCAGAACTCTCCTACTGGTCTGGTAGGGGTGTGGGAGTACAACACTGATTTGTTTGATGCTAGTACCATTGAGCGAATGACTGGTCATTTTGTGACATTGCTTGAAGGTATTATTGCTAACCCAGAGGAGCGAATTTCCCAATTACCACTGCTGACACAACCGGAACAACAAAAGTTACTTGTCGAGTGGAACGATACAGGTGTGGATTATCCACAAGATTTGTGCATTTATCAGTTGTTTGAGTCGCAGGTAGATAGTACACCCGATGCTGTGGCAGTTGTATATGAAAATCAACAACTGACTTACTATGAATTAAACTACCGCGCTAACCAGTTGGCGAACTACTTGCGGTCTTTGGGTGTAGGATCTGATGCTCTGATTGGTTTATGTGTAAAGCGTTCTTTAGAGATGGTCATAGGATTACTGGGGATTCTCAAAGCTGGTGCTGCTTATGTGCCACTTGACCCAGAATATCCGACTGAGCGTTTGAGTTTTATTTTAGAAGATGCTCAAGTTTCAGTATTGCTAACCCAACAGTCAATTCTTGACAGATTACCCCAGCATAAAGCACAGCTTGTTTGTTTGGATACTGACGCTCAACTGATTTCCCAGTGCAGTCAGGACAATCTCATCTCCGACGTACAAGCAAATAACTTAGCTTATATAATCTATACCTCTGGTTCTACAGGTCAACCTAAGGGTATAGCGATGAATCAGCTTGCCCTTGGCAATCTGATCTTGTGGCATCGGGAAAATCTCAAAATTCCTCGTGGAGCAAAAACCCTACAATTTGCTTCGATTAGCTTTGACGTCTCCTTCCAAGAAATCTTCACTACCTGGTGTTCTGGAGGCACATTGTTCTTAATTACGGAGGAATTACGCCGAGATACCTCAGCTTTGTTAGGTTTTCTCCAACAAAAAGCTGTTGAGAGACTGTTTGTTCCCTTTGTTGCCTTACAACAACTAGCTGAAGTCGCTGTTGGTAGTGAATTAGTTAATAGTCATTTGCGAGAAATCGTTACTGCTGGGGAACAGTTGCAGATTACTCCCGCGATTTCTCAATGGTTAAGCAAACTAACTGATTGTACTTTGCACAATCACTATGGGCCATCAGAAAGCCATTTAGCTACCAGTTTTACTCTGACTAATTCAGTAGAGACTTGGCCGCTACTTCCTCCCGTTGGTCGTCCCATTGCAAACGCGCAAATTTACATTTTAGATAAGTATCTACAGCCTGTACCCGTTGGTGTACCAGGAGAATTGTACATTGCTGGTGTCCTTTTATCGCAAGGCTACTTCAACCGACCAGAGTTAACACAAGAAAAATTCATCCCTAATCCTTTCGCTCTAAGCAAGGGAGCAGAAATTCATTCCAATTCCCGCCTTTACAAAACAGGGGACTTAGCACGCTATTTAAGTGATGGCAATATTGAATACTTGGGGCGTATTGACAATCAGGTGAAAATTCGGGGTTTCCGCATCGAGTTGGGAGAAATTGAAGCAGTACTGAGCCAACTTGATGTGCAAGCATCTTGTGCAATCGCCCGTGAAGACATTCCTGGCAACAAACGCTTAGTCGCTTACATTGTGCCTCAAAAAGACCAGAAGCTCACAGTCAGCTTTGTGCGTAGCTTCCTGAAGTCAAAGTTACCAGAATATATGGTGCCGAGTGCGATCGTTATCTTAGAAGCTTTACCGCTTACCCCCAACGGTAAACTAGACCGTCGCGCTTTACCCGCACCTGATTTTCACAGCCAATTTTTTGACAAATATGTTGCCCCACGTAACCCAATCGAAGAAATTCTGTCACTAATTTGGGCGCAAGTTCTGAAAGTAGAGCAAGTGGGTATACATGATAACTTCTTTGAACTTGGAGGACACTCGTTACTAGCAACGCAACTCATCTCCCGCGTGCGTACCAGCTTGAAAGTAGAATTACCATTGCGTAGCTTATTTGCTGCACCAACCGTTGCTGAATTATCCCAAAGCATTCAACAGTTGCAGCAACAAGATTTAGAACTAATAGCATCACCCATTTTACCAAGGACAGAGAATGCAGAATTACCACTGTCTTATGCCCAAACACGGCTATGGTTTTTAGACAAGTTAAACCCAAACAGCGCCTTCTACAACTTCCCCATAGCTTTGCGTTTAGTCGGAACTCTCAATCGAACTGCCTTAGAACAAAGCTTACAAGAAATTGTTCATCGCCACGAAGCCTTACGCACCAACTTTGTCGTCGTTGATGGAAAACCTTCTCAAATTATTCAAACACAAATAAATTGCCCACTCTCAGTTGTTGACTTCAAGCATTTATCTCCAACCGAGGAAGAAATAGCTTTACAGCAATTAGCGCAACAGCCTTTTGACTTAGCAAATGAAGCATTACTTAGGGCAACATTAGTAGTGCTGTCCCAGACAGAACACACCTTATTAGTCTGTATGCATCACATAGTTAGCGATGGCTGGTCAATGGGTGTGTTTGTTCAAGAGCTAGCAGCGTTGTACAATGCTTATTCTCAAGGTGAGCCGTCACCTTTAATACCACTGCCGATACAGTACGCAGATTTTGCAATTTGGCAGCGAAACTGGTTGCAAGGAGATGTCTTACAAAGTCAATTGAGTTACTGGCAACAACAACTGGCAAACGCACCAGCTTTGTTGTCACTACCCACTGACCGACCTAGACCATCTATGCAGACTTTTGCAGGAGCATATCAACAGTTTGCGCTCTCAAAGGAATTAACTGATAAACTCACGCAACTAAGCCAGCAACAAGGAGTTACTTTGTTCATGACGCTGTTAGCAGCGTTTGATACCTTACTTTACCGCTACACAGGTACAGAAGACATTTTGGTGGGTTCGCCAATTGCTAACCGCGATCGCAGTGAGATAGAAGGGTTAATTGGCTTTTTTCTCAACACTTTAGTCATGCGTACCAATTTGGCAGGTAATCCTAGCTTTAGCGAATTACTAGGTCGTGTTCGTGAAATGGCGATGGATGCATACTCTCATCAGAATTTGCCTTTTGAAATGCTAGTGGAAGCATTGCAGCCAGAACGGGATCTCAGTCATACACCACTGTTCCAAGTGATGTTTGTCCTTCAAAATGCTCCCATATCTCAACAATTGGAGTTAAGTGGATTAACTATTAGTCCACTAGTGGTAAAAAATACAACTACCAAGTTTGATCTGACTTTAGGAATGGAGAACACTGCCAATGGACTAGTTGGGATGTGGGAATACAACACTGATTTGTTTGATGCCTCCACCATTGAGCGAATGACGGGTCATTTTCTGACATTACTTGAAGGTATTATTGCTAACCCAGAAGAACGAATTTCTCAACTGTCACTGTTAACAGAAGTTGAGCAACATCAACTTTTAATAGAGTGGAATAATACTCAGGTAGATTATCCACTAGATAAATGTATTCATCAGTTGTTTGAAGAGCAGTGTTTGAGTACACCTGATGCTGTGGCAGTTGTGTTTGAAGATCAACAACTCACCTACCACGAGTTGAATAGTCGTGCTAACCAGTTGGCGCACTACCTCAAGTCTTTGGGAGTGTCCACAGATATGCTGGTGGGTATTTGTGTGGAACGCTCAATAGAAATGGTGGTGGGACTGCTAGGTATTCTTAAGGCGGGTGGCGCATACCTGCCGCTTGACCCTGAGTATCCGACTGAGCGTTTGCACTTTATGCTAGAAGATGCTCAAGTTTCGGTGTTGCTGACTCAGCAGAAACTCCTTGATAGACTGACGCAACATCAAGCAAAACTAGTTTGTTTGGATACTGACTGGCAGCTTATTTCTCAGTCAAGTCAGGATAATCTCATCACTGAGACACAAGCAACTAATTTGGCTTACGTGATTTATACCTCCGGTTCTACAGGTCAACCCAAGGGAGTGCTGATTGCCCATCAAGGATTATTAAATTTGGTATTCTGGCATCAACGTACTTTTAAAATCACGACCTTAGACAAAGCTACTCAGCTAGCAGGAACAGCATTTGATGCTGCTGTATGGGAGTTGTGGCCTTACCTGACCGCAGGAGCAAGTATTTACTTAGTCAAATCTGAGTTCCTTAGTTCGTTAGTGAAGCTACGAGACTGGTTGATTTCCAAGAAGATTACTATCAGTTTTCTGCCAACACCATTAGCACAGGAATTGTTGTCTTTGGAATGGCCAACTGAAAATTTGGCTTTGCGTTCCATACTGACTGGAGGAGATAAGCTTCATCAGTATCCATCACATTTAATCCCCTTCCAACTAG
The DNA here is from genome assembly GCF_043099735.1 of Nostoc sp. C117. Taxonomy (NCBI): domain Bacteria; kingdom Bacillati; phylum Cyanobacteriota; class Cyanophyceae; order Nostocales; family Nostocaceae; genus Nostoc; species Nostoc sp. C117. The sequence goes on along the minus strand of NZ_CP170991.1, from coordinate 2,834,586 downwards.
TGAATAATTATGGCCCAACTGAGAATACTGTTGTTACAACTTCTGGGCTGGTAGTTGCCAAGGAGCAAGATCAGATATCACCGAGTATTGGGCGAGCGATCGCCAACACTCAAATCTATATTCTAGATAGTAATCTGCAACCAGTTCCCATTGGTATCCCAGGAGAGTTACATATTGCTGGTGTCGGGTTAGCAAAAGGCTATCTCAACCGTCCCGATCTGACAACCGAGAAATTTATCCCCAATCCGTTTGACGAGGGAGTAAGTAAATTATATAAAACTGGGGATTTGGCACGTTATCTACCCGATGGCAACATTGAATACCTGGGACGCATTGACAATCAAGTAAAAATTCGGGGCTTCCGCATCGAGTTGGCAGAAATTGAAGCATTACTGGGACAACATGATGATGTGCAGATATGTTGTGTCATTGCTCATGAAGAAACTTCAGGTAATAAGCGCTTAGTCGCCTACGTAGTGCCACATTTACAGATGACACCCACAACGGACGAACTGCGTCAGTTTCTTGCCGATAAGGTGCCTGGGTATATGGTGCCAAGTGTTTTTGTGATACTGGAGTCCTTACCTCTGACACCCAACGGCAAAGTAGACCGTCGCGCTTTACCTGCTCCAGATTTACAACAGGAACTATCAAATTATGTAATGCCAAATACTGAAGTGGAAAGAATCATTGCTGGCATTTGGCAAAAAACACTGGAAGTAGAAAAGGTGGGAATTTACAATAATTTCTTTGAATTAGGAGGTCATTCGTTACTACTGGTACGAATTAATCAGCAATTGCAGGAAAAATTTGGTTTGGAAGTGTCAATAGTTGATATGTTTAATTACCCAACTATACATAGATTAAGCCAACACTTAAGTACTAAACTTAATAAAGAAGATACATTAAAACAAAATAATTCTCGCCCTCAATCTCCAAGTGAAATTAAAGCTCTCAGAAACCAACAATTACAGCTTAGACAGCAGTATCTTTCTCAAAGGAAGGGTAAAAATTTATGATAAATCCCGTTAACATTAATGATTTAAATAATTCTGAAATAGCAATAATTTCTCTTGCTGGTCGGTTCCCAGAAGCCAAAGATATTGACTCTTTTTGGCAAAATTTGCGTGATGGCGTAGAATCTATCTCCAGGTTGACGGATGAAGAGTTGATAATTTCTGGCGTTTCTCTAGATTTACTGAATAATCCTAATTATGTAAAAGCTAGCGCTGTTTTATCAGACATTGAAATGTTTGATGCTAATTTTTTCGCTTATAGCGCGAAAGAAGCTGAGTTAATAGATCCCCAACAACGCTTATTTTTAGAATTGGCGTGGGAGGCAATAGAAAAGGCTGGTTATGATCCGCATACCTATAATGGGTTAATAGGGGTTTATGCTGGTGTGGGAATGAACAGGTATCTTGTCAACAATCTCTACCCTCATCATCAATTATTAGAGACAGTTGACCCACTGCAATTAATCATCTCCAACGATAAAGATTTCTTGCCAACACGAGTTGCATATAAACTTAACTTGACTGGGACAGCAGTGAATGTACAAACAGCCTGTTCTACTTCTTTGGTTGCTGTTCACTTAGCTTGCCAAAGTCTATTAAATTATGAATGTGATATGGCTTTAGCTGGTGGAGTTACTCTCAGCATTCCTCAAAAAATAGGTTATTTGCATCAAGAGGGAATGATTCTTTCTCCTGATGGACACTGCCGTGCTTTTGATGCTAAGGCTCAAGGAACAATTGCTAGTAGCGGTGCTGGGATTGTGGTATTGAAAAGATTAAAGGATGCGATCGCAGACCGCGACCACATCCATGCAATCATTAAAGGTTCGGCAATTAATAATGATGGTGCAATGAAAGTGGGCTTCACTGCTCCTAGTGTTAGCGGTCAAGCAGCAGTGATTGGCGAGGCTCAAGCTATAGCTGGTGTAGATGCCGAAACAATTTCCTACATCGAAGCTCATGGTACTGCTACACCTTTAGGAGACCCAATAGAAATTGCCGCTTTAACTCAAGCTTTTAGTCAAAGTACTGATAAAAAAGGTTTTTGCGCTATTGGTTCGTTAAAAACCAACTTAGGACATTTAGATACAGCAGCAGGTGTGGCAGGTTTGATTAAAACTGTATTAGCACTGCAAAATAAAATGCTGCCTCCGAGTTTGCACTTCGAGACACCAAATCCCAAAATTGATTTTGCCAACAGTCCTTTTTACGTCAATACAACCCTGACTGAATGGAAAACAAATAACACCCCTCGCCGTGCTGGAGTTAGTTCTTTTGGTATCGGGGGTACTAATGCTCATGTAATTTTAGAAGAAGCACCAGTACAAGTCAAAAGTCAAAAGTCAAAAATTAAAAGTAAATATTTTCTGTTGTGTCTGTCGGCTAAAACTGCGAGTGCGCTTGAGCAAGCAACAGCTAATTTAATCGCGCATTTAAAACAGCATCCAGAACTTAATTTAGGCGATGTAGCTTATACCCTCAATAGTGGTCGGCGGGGTTTTAATTACCGACGGATGTTGATTTGTCAAGACTTAGAAGATGCTGTCAAAAGTCTTGGTAGTTTAGAGGCACAACAAGTTTCTACCAATTATACAGAGATTACAGAACGGTCTGTTGTCTTTATGTTTCCCGGTCAAGGTTCTCAGTATGTGAACATGGCGCGAGAAATTTATGAAACTGAGACAGTATTTAAAGAACAAGTTGATTATTGCTCAGAAATTCTTAAACCCTTACTAGGGCTAGATTTACGTCACATACTTTATCCCAGTGAGGAAACGATTGATGAAGCATCAAAGCAACTTCAACAAACAGCCGTTGCTCAACCTGCTATTTTTGTAATTGAGTACGCTCTAGCTAAATTATGGCAGTCTTATGGAGTGGAGCCACAAGCTGCGATCGGTCACAGTATTGGCGAGTATGTAGCAGCAACTCTCGCAGAAGTTTTTTCCCTAGAAGATGCCTTATCTCTGGTAGCAGCACGCGGACAGATGATGCAGCAATTGCCTACTGGAGCCATGCTTTCAATTCCACTACCCGCAGACAAGATAAAATCCCTACTAGGGCCAGAACTTTCTGTTGCAGCGATTAATCAACCCTCCCAGTGTGTAGTTTCCGGTTCCACAGCAGCAGTAGATACACTACAAAATCAGCTTGCTGCTCAAGGGATTGAATGTCGCCAACTGCATACTTCCCATGCCTTCCATTCGCAAATGATGGAACCAATCTTAAAGGCATTTGCAGAACGAGTCAAAAAAGTTACTTTAAATCCCCCAAAACTTCCTTATATTTCCAACCTGACTGGTAATTGGATTACAGTTACCCAAGCCACAAATCCCGACTACTATGCTCAACATCTGCGTTCCACAGTGCTGTTTGCCCAAGGTGTCGAGAAATTATTAGCAACACCTGAGCAAGTCTTACTAGAAGTGGGGCCAGGACATACACTAACGACATTAGTCAAAAGACATCCAGACAAAGCAGCTGCACAAACGGTGTTGACTTCGATACGTCATCCTCAAGAAAAACAATCTGATAATCATGTTTTATTGACTACATTAGGTCAACTCTGGCTGGCTGGAGTCAATATAGATTGGTTTGGATTCTATAGTCACCAGGAGCATTACCGCCTTCCCTTACCGACTTATCCCTTTGAGCGCCAACGTTATTGGATTGACCCGCCACAAAAAACAGCTTGGGGACAGTTGCAAGCATTACCCACACCATCACAATTATGGACATCGCTTGTACAAGGAGGTCAAAATCAAGCAAATACTAGAAATGCAAAACTCAACGAGTTAACATATCAGGAAAACATACAGTGGTTGAATCGTTTATGTACAGCCTACATCAACTCTGCATTCAGACAATTAGGGGCTTTTAGCAATGCCGAAGAAAAGTATTCTTTGGAGAATTTGTTGGTGCAATCCCATATTGCTCCTCGCTATCAGCAATTGTTTTCTAGATGGTTGCAAATATTAGTTGAGCAAGGACAATTACAAGAACAGGAGGGGTTATTTACTGGGCTACTGCCATGTTCACAAGATTATATTAACGAATATTTAGAAGAAGTTAGAGCGAGGTTTGCTACTTCATCTTTAGTAGATTTAGATTTAGTGCAACGCTGTGGTGAAAATTTAGCTGCTATTGTTGTTGAACAAGAACCCTTAGAAATTTTCAATGAAATGGTTTACCAAAAAGAAAACAAGGGTTCATATTCAGAATCTCCCTTAAATACTTACTATAACTCTATTTTGCACTCAAGTTTGGAACAGGTGATCAAATTATTGCCATTGCCTCAAGCTTCTGCATCAGACGCATTTAGCATAAAATCTAGGCTAGAACAGAATAACCATAAATCAGAGATTTCATTACAAAGAAAGCCGGATATTTTTCATCCAGAAAAATTATCTACACTTCACTCAAGACCTGATTTGCCTAATTCTTATCTAGCTCCCCGTAATGAGATTGAGCAAAAAATTGCCGATATATGGGAAGAATTATTGGGAATTAAACAGGTGGGAATCCATGACAACTTTTTTAAATTAGGAGGAGATTCTTTAATAGCCGTTCAAGTTTTATCACGAATACGAAATGCTTTTTATATCCGATTATCTGTAGCAAATTTATTTGAGTCACCCACAATAGCTGAAATAGCACCAAAGCTAGAAAAACAAATAGATCCAGATACAAGCTTTGGCGCAGGTGAGAGAGAAGAAATAACAATTTGAGTAACAAATAATTTTAAATTACGAATTAGCTGACGTAGAGGTAATGTTTCTGTGAATATCGAACAATTGGTAGTTGATCTTAGTAAACAGGGTGTAAAGTTGTGGGTTGAAGGTGAACAGTTGCGTGTTAATGCTCCAAAAGGGGTATTGACACTAGAAACTCGTGGCTTATTAGCTAAAAATAAAGCAGAACTTATCTTCTTGCTGCACAACAAAAATGCGGACACCGATACAGATTTTCCCCCGATCAAAGCCGATCGCCCTCAGAACTTACCTCTGTCTTTTGCCCAAGAACGACTCTGGTTATTAAACCAGTTGGAACCAGATAACCCCTCCTACAACGAACAAGCAGCCCTAAAACTTCACGGTAAATTGAACGTCGTGGCATTAGAGCAAAGCCTCAACAAAATTATCGATCGCCACGAAGCCCTACGTACTAACTTTCGCACCATCAACGAGCAGCCAGTCCAGATAATTACTGACAGCTTAACTTTAAGTGTGCCAATAGTAGACCTATCAGAACTACCTGAAAGTGAAAGAGAAATAGCTTGCCAAAAATTAGCCACAACTGAAGCTAATCGACCCTTTGACCTTGCTAGTTCTCCTTTAATCCGAGCTGCTGTAGTTAAACTCACAGAAGTAGAACACGCTTTGGTACTAACAATACACCACATTGTAGTAGATGGTTGGTCAATAGGTGTATTGATGCGCGAGTTAGCAACCATTTACTCAGCCATCTGCAATAACTTGTCCCCAGAGCTACCTGAGCTACCAATTCAGTATGCCGACTTTGCTATTTGGCAACGAAAATGGTTGCAAAAAGAAGTACTCCAAACGCAGCTTGATTACTGGAAGCAACTACTCAAAAACGCTCCTACCTTACTAGAATTACCCACAGACAGACCAAAACCAGCGATTCAAACTTTTCGGGGCGAAATTCAATATGGAAAATTTTCAGTTGAACTGAGTGAAGCGATCGCTAATTTCACTAGGCAAGAGGGAGCCACCCTATTCATGACGCTGTTTGCGGCTTATGCCACCTTGCTTTATCGCTATACAGACTCCGATGACATTGTAGTGGGTACGCCCATTGCTAACCGCGATCGCTTGGAACTTGAAGGGTTAATTGGTTTTTTTGTCAATACTTTAGTATTACGTACCGATTTATCTGGCAACCCCAGTTTTCAGCAATTGCTAAGTCAAGTGCGGCAACTGACACTGCAAGCTTATGCTCATCCAGACCTGCCCTTTGAGGAGTTGGTAAAAGCATTGCAGCCACAACGTGACCTCAGCTATACGCCACTGTTTCAGGTGATGTTTGTCCTCCAGAATGCGCCCATATCTGAAGTAGAGCTTGCTGGCTTAACTATCAGTTCATTACCAGCCCAAAGCGCAACTGCCAAGTTTGATTTAACTTTATCAATGCAGAATACTGCAACTGGATTGGTGGGTGTGTGGGAATACAATGCTGACTTGTTTGATGCCAGCACAATCGAGCGGATGAGGGGACATTTCCAAACATTGCTCGAAGGAATTGTTGCTAATCCTCAAGAGCAGATTTCACAATTGCCTCTGCTAACAGAAATTGAACAACAGCAGTTATTACTAAAGTGGAATGATACAGGGGTAGATTATCCCCAAGATAAATGTATTCATCAGTTATTTGAGGAACAGGTTGAACGTACTCCCGATGCTGTAGCAGTGGTGTATGAAAATCAACATCTTACATACCACGAATTAAACTGTCGCGCAAACCAGTTGGCGCACTACCTCAAGTCTTTGGGTGTAAAAGCCGATGTGCTAGTGGGTATTTGTGTAGAGCGTTCCTTAGAAATGGTGGTGGGACTGCTAGGGATTCTGAAAGCGGGTGGCGCTTATTTGCCACTTGCTTCAGACTATCCTACCGAGCGTTTGCGCTTGATGTTAGAAGATGCTCAAGTTTCAGTATTGCTGACTCAGCAGAAACTCCTCGACAGATTGCCTGAGCATACTGCACAGCGTGTTTATTTAGATGCTGACTGGCAGCTTATTTCTCAGTTAAGTCAGGATAATCTCATCACTGAGACACAAGCAGCTAACTTGGCTTACGTGATTTATACTTCCGGTTCTACAGGTCAACCCAAGGGAGTGCTGATTGCCCATCAAGGATTGCTAAATTTGGTGTTTTGGCATCAACGTACTTTTAAAATCACGACCTTAGACAAAGCTACTCAGCTAGCAGGAACAGCATTTGATGCTGCTGTATGGGAGTTGTGGCCTTACCTGACCGCAGGAGCAAGTATATATTTAGTCAAACCTGAAATTCTTCTATCCCCAGTAGATTTGCAAGATTGGTTGCGATCGAAAAAGATCACTATCAGTTTTCTACCAACACCAATGGCAGAGCAATTATTGTCTCTGGAATGGCCAGAAAATACAACTTTGCGAACTATGTTAACTGGGGGGGATAAGCTTCATCGATATCCATCAGGTTTACTCCCTTTCCAGGTAGTGAATAATTATGGCCCAACTGAAAATACTGTTGTCGCAACTTCAGGACTAGTAGTTTCTAATGGGCGGGATGATAATATTTCACCACCCATCGGTCGCCCTATAGCCAATGTTGAAATCTATATATTGGACTCTTATTTACAGCCAGTACCTGTAGGTGTACCAGGAGAATTGCATATTGGTGGTGCAGGATTAGCAAAAGGCTACCTTAACCGTCCAGAGTTAACACAAGAAAAATTCATCCCCCACCCTTTTAGTAATGAACCACATTCCCGCCTCTACAAAACTGGGGATAAAGCACGCTATTTAAATGACGGCAATATAGAATACGTTGGACGCATTGACGACCAAGTAAAAATACGTGGTTTCCGCATTGAGTTGAGCGAAATTGAAGCAGTATTGAGCCAACATAGTAATGTGCAGTTATCTTGTGTCATCGCTCATGAGGATACCCCTGGTGATAAACGTTTAGTCGCCTACTTGGTAGCACATCAGGACTGTAAACCCGCAATCAGCGAACTACGACAATTCCTCAAAACAAAGCTGCCAGAGTACATGGTGCCAAGTGCTTTTGTAATCTTGGAATCCTTACCCGTGACTCCCAACGGCAAAGTTGACCGCCGCGCCTTACCAAAACCAGGCTTAGACACCACACTGCTAGAAAAATTTGTCGCCCCGCGCACACCCATTGAGGAAATGCTGGCACTCCTTTGGGCGCAAGTGCTGAAACTAGAGATTGTAGGCATACATGATAACTTCTTTGAACTTGGAGGACATTCACTACTAGCAACGCAACTAGTTTCACGTATCCGCACCTGGTTCAAAGTGGAACTACCATTGCGTGAATTGTTTGCCAGATCAACAGTTGCGGAATTGGCGCAATCGATTGGGCAATTGCAGCAACAAGACTTAGAACTTTCTACACCATTCATCACACAAAGGGCAGAGAATGCTCAATTAACACTGTCTTATGCTCAACAGCGTCTGTGGTTTTTAGACCAGTTCGAGCCGAACAGTGCCTTATACAACATCCCCTTAGCTTTACGTCTAGTCGGAACTCTTAATCAAGTTGCCCTAGAACAAAGCTTACATGAAATTATTGCTCGCCACGAAGCCTTACGCACTAATTTTGTAACCGTTAATGGAAAACCTTCTCAAATTATTCAAACACAAACGAATTGGACAGTAACAGTAGTTGGCTTGAAGCATTTATCAACAACTGAACAAGAAATCGCTACACAGCAATTAGCGCGACAACAATCTATTGAGCCTTTTGACCTGACAAATCAAGCATTAGTTAAGGCGACATTACTAGTGCTGTCCGAGACAGAACACATCTTATTAGTGTGTATGCACCATATTGTCTCTGATGGCTGGTCAATGGGTGTGTTTCTTCAAGAACTAGCAGCACTGTACAACGCTTATTCTCAAGGTGAGCCGTCACCTTTAGCACAACTGCCGATTCAGTATGCAGATTTTGCCATTTGGCAAAGACAATGGTTGCAAGGAGGCGTACTACAAAGCCAACTGAATTACTGGCAACAGCAACTCAAAGATGCACCAGCCTTGTTGTCCCTACCCACAGACCGACCAAGACCTGCTATACAGACTTTCTTTGGCGCACATCAAGAGTTTGCGCTCTCACAGCCACTCAGTCAAGGATTGATCCAACTAAGTCAAAAGCAAGGTTGTACTCTCTTTATGACGCTGTTGGCAGCTTATGATACCCTGCTTTACCGCTACACAGGTACAGAAGACATTTTGGTGGGTTCACCAATTGCTAACCGCGATCGCAGTGAGATAGAAGGGTTGATTGGCTTTTTTGTCAACACCTTAGTGATGCGTACCAATTTAGCAGGTAATCCGAGCTTTAGTGAATTACTGGGTCGTGTTCGAGAAATGGCAATGGAGGCATACACTTATCAGAATTTGCCTTTTGAAATGCTGGTGGAAGCATTGCAACCACAAAGAGACCTCAGTCATACACCACTGTTCCAAGTGATGTTTGCACTTCAGAATATGCCTTTGTCTGGAGTAGAGTTGCCTGGGTTAAGCGTCACTCCATTGATGCCAGAAAGCACAACTGCAAAGTTTGATTTAAATTTATTCATGCAGAATACTGCTACTGGACTAGTGGGTATATGGGAATATAACACTGACTTATTTGATGCCAGCACAATTGAGCGGATGACTGGACATTTTCAGATATTGCTTGAGGGAATTATTGCTAACCCAGAACAGCAAATCTCACAATTACCCCTGCTGACACAAATTGAGCAGCATCAGTTATTAGTGGAGTGGAACGATACTCAGGTAGATTATCCCCAAGATTTGTGCATCTATCAGTTATTTGAAGAGCAAGTTCAGCGCACCCCCGATGCTGTAGCGGTTATATTTGAAAACCAACAACTTACTTACTACCAATTAAACTGTCGCGCTAACCAGTTGGCAAATTACTTGCAGTCTTTGGGAGTATCCGCAAATGTGCTGGTGGGTATTTGTGTGGAGCGCTCCATAGAAATGGTTGTGGGATTACTGGGCATCCTCAAAGCGGGTGGGGCTTATGTGCCACTTGACCCAGACTATCCCCAACAACGTTTGAGTTTCATATTAGATGATGCGGCGCTGCCAGTGTTGTTAACTCAGCAATCATTATTGGAATCTTTGCCAGAGCATACCGCACAGGTAGTATGTTTGGATAGCGATCGCCAACTCATTGAGCAACACAGTCGAGAAAATCCACTTACTGGCAGCAAACCAGAAAACTTGGCTTATGTAATTTATACTTCAGGTTCCACAGGCCAGCCAAAAGGAGTTCAAGTTAACCACAGCAGTGTAGTCAACTTTTTAGCTTCCATGAGTCATTGTCCAGGATTAACTCACTCTGATACTTTCTGTGCCGTTACTACCATATCCTTTGACATTGCGGCTTTGGAACTATATCTGCCACTGGTGGTAGGAGCAAAGGTAGTAGTAGTTGGGCGTGAAGTCGCTAAGGATGGTGCTAGGCTGTTACTAGAGTTACAGCACTCAAGCACAACGGTGATGCAAGCGACTCCAGCGACTTGGCAAATGCTGGTAGCTTCTGGCTTATCTACTCAACAGTTGGGAATGAAACTCTTGTGTGGGGGAGAAGCCTTACCACCTCAATTAGCCCATCAATTACTAGAAACTGGTGCTCAAGTATGGAATCTCTATGGGCCGACAGAAACAACAATTTGGTCGAGTATTTGCCAACTTAGGAATGAGTCAACGCAACTAGAAGCTAGAAATGCGATCGCCTCTGGCGCTGCGCTCCGCGCAATCGCACCCATTGGTCGTCCCATAGCTAACACTCAATTTTACATTTTAGATTCACACTTACAACCAGTTCCTGTAGGTGTAGCAGGAGAATTGCATATTGGTGGTTTAGGTTTAGCAAAAGGCTACCTTAACCGCCCACAATTGACACAAGAGAAATTTATCTCTAACCCCTTTAGAAGAAGCAGAGGAGCAGGAGAGCAGGGAAGCAGAGGGGAAACCTTTAATTCTAATCGCCTCTACAAAACAGGGGATTTAGCCCGCTATTTACCCGATGGCACAATTGAATACCTGGGACGAATTGACAATCAAGTAAAAATACGTGGTTTCCGCATTGAGTTGGGAGAAATTGAAGCAGTCCTGAGCCAACATGAGGATGTGCAAGCATCTTGTGTTATTGCTCGTCAAGATAATCCTGGTGATAAACGTTTAGTTGCTTACTTGGTAGCACATCAGGACTGTAAACCCGCAATCAGCGAACTACGGCAATTCCTCAAAGCAAAGTTGCCAGAGTACATGGTGCCAAGTGCTTTTGTCATCTTGGAATCCTTACCCCTGACTCCCAACGGCAAAGTTGACCGCCGCGCCCTACCAAAACCAGACTTAGACACCACAATACTAGAAAAATATGTCGCCCCATGCACTCCGATTGAAGAAATGCTGGCACTCCTTTGGGCGCAAGTGCTGAAACTAGAGCTTGTAGGCATTCATGACAACTTCTTTGAACTTGGCGGACACTCACTACTAGCAACACAACTGGTTTCACGTATCCGCACCTGGTTCAAAGTGGAACTACCATTGCGTGAATTGTTTACCTCAGCAACAGTTTTTGAATTGGCGCGTTCGATTGAGCAATTGCAGCAACAAGACTTAGAATTGGTTTCTCCACCCATCTTACCAAGGGCAGAGAATGCAGAATTACCACTGTCTTATGCTCAACAGCGTTTATGGTTTTTAGACCAGTTAGAGCCAAACAGTGCCATATACAACATTCCTATGGCTTTGCGTCTAGTCGGAATACTCAATCAAGTTGCCTTAGAACAAAGCTTGTATGAAATCATTAATCGCCACGAAGCCTTACGCACCAACTTTATTACAGTTGATGGCAAACCTTCTCAACTTATTCAAACACAAAGGAATTGGACAGTAACAGTAGTTGACTTAAAGCATTTATCAACAACTGAACAAGAAATTGCTACACAGCAATTAGTGCAAAAACAAGCTATTGAGCCTTTTGACCTGGCAAATCAAGCATTAGTTAGGGCGACATTAATTGTGCTGTCCGAGACAGAACACATCTTTTTAGTGTGTATGCACCATATTGTCTCTGATGCCTGGTCAATGGGTGTGTTTATTCAAGAACTAGCAACACTGTACAACGCTTACTCTCAAGGGGAGCCGTCACCTTTAACACCACTGTCGATTCAGTATGCAGATTTTGCACTGTGGCAAAGACAATGGTTGCAAGGAGGCGTACTACAAAGCCAACTAAATTACTGGCAACAGCAACTCAAAGATGCACCAGCCTTGTTGTCCCTACCAACAGATCGACCCAGAGGATCTGTGCAGACTTTCGCTGGTGGACATCAAGAGTTTGCACTCTCAGTTGAGTTAAGCAATAAGCTGACAAAACTGAGCCAGGAGCAAGGTTGTACTCTCTTTATGACGTTGGTGGCAGCTTATGATACCCTGTTTTACCGCTACACAGGTACAGAAGACATTTTGGTGGGTTCGCCAATTGCTAACCGCGATCGCAGTGAAATAGAACGGTTAATTGGCTTTTTTGTCAACACCTTAGTTATGCGTACCAACTTAGCAGGGAATCCGAGCTTTAGTGAATTACTGGGTCGCGTTCGAGAAATGGCAATGGAGGCATACACTTATCAGAATTTGCCTTTTGAAATACTGGTGGAAGCATTGCAACCACACAGAGACCTCAGTCATACACCATTGTTCCAAGTGATGTTTGCCCTCCAGAATGTTCCTTTGTCTGAAGTAGAGTTGCCTGGATTGAGTGTCACTCCATTGATGGCAGAAAGCATAACTGCCAAGTTTGATCTTACCTTACTAATGCAGAACACTGGTACTTCGACTTACCTCGGCTCCGCTCGGCACGAGTCGCTCAGTACACCTAATGGACTGGTGGGTGTATGGGAATATAACACTGACTTATTTGATGCCAGCACAATTAAGCGCATGAGTGGGCATTTTGTGACATTGCTCGAAGGAATTGTTGCTAACCCAGAACAGCAAATCTCACAATTGCCCCTCCTGACAGAAGTCGAACAGCATCAATTATTAGTGGAATGGAACGATACTCAGGCAGATTATCCACTAGATAAGTGTCTCCATCAGTTGTTTGAGGAGCAAGTAGAGCGAACACCCGATGCAGTAGCAGTTGTGTTTGAAAATCAACAACTCACTTACCAGCAATTGAATAGTCGTGCTAACCAGTTGGCGCACTACCTGAAGTCTTTGGGAGTGAGAGCAGATGTGCTGGTGGGTATTTGTGTGGAACGCTCAATAGAAATGGTTGTCGGATTGTTGGGCATTCTCAAGGCGGGTGGAGCTTATGTGCCAATTGACCCGAACTACCCACAAGAGCGAATTCGTTTCATGCTGCAAGATTGTGGGGCAAAGGTTTTGCTCACCCATAGTCAACTCAAAGACTTGAGTGCGATCGCAGAAGGCGTTGACAACAAAGAAACTCTTGCTCAATCCCCTTTGATACTGTGTTTAGATCGCGATAACTTTGCCAACCAATCTACAGAAAACCCCAGTCGGCAAAGTCAACCCGATGATTTAGCTTATGTAATCTATACATCAGGCTCTACAGGACAACCCAAAGGAGTAGAACTACTGCATCGGGGTTTAAGTAACTATTTACACTGGGCTAAAGGCTACTACGCAGTAGCAGAAGGACAAGGTACACCTGTGCAGTCTTCTCTTAGCTTTGATGCAACCATTACATCACTGTACCTCCCTCTAATTTGTGGGCGTACCACCATCTTGGTAAGAGAAAAACAAGAATTGCAGCTTCTAGCAGACATTGTTAAACAAAACAATCATCTATCGCTCGTCAAAATCACACCTTCGCATCTGGAAATACTCAATCAGCAAATTGAGCCTGATACCATGCCGAATCGTGTCAATGCCTTTGTTCTAGGCGGTGAGACATTACACGCTAACCAAATAATTCCCTGGTTGACTCATGCTCCTGATACCCGCCTGATTAACGAATATGGGCCGACAGAAGCGGTTGTTGGGTGTTGTGTTTACGAAGCAACTGGAAAAAGGGATCTGGCGGGCGATTTATTAATTGGACAGCCAATTGCCAATGTACGTATTTACATTTTAGACAACCAAAACCAACTCCTGCCTCCCGGCATTCCTGGGGAACTTTGTATTGCCGGCGATGGTTTAGCCCGTGGCTATCTCAACCGTCCTGAACTCACAGCTGAAAAATTCATCGAACTCGACTTATTTGGTAAAAAAGAACGAATCTACAAAACTGGCGATTTAGCCAGATGGTTGCCTGATGGTAATCTTGAATACCTGGGACGCATTGACAATCAAATAAAAATTCGCGGTTTCCGCATCGAGTTGGGAGAAATTGAGGCATTACTGAACCAACATGACGATGTGCAGGCATCTGTAGTCACCGCCCACGAAGACAATCCAGGTGATAAACGCTTAGTTGCCTACGTCGTGCCGCATCAGCATACACCCACAATCAATGAACTGCGGCAATTCTTGAAAGCCAAGCTACCAGACTACATGGTGCCAAACGCTTTTGTGATGTTGGAATCAATGCCACTCACTCCCAACGGCAAAGTAGACCGCCGCGCTTTACCCGCACCAGATTTACATAGTGAACGCACAGAAAAATATGTAGCCCCACGCACCCCTATAGAAGAGATGCTGGCACAAATTTGGTCACAAGTGCTGAAAGTAGAGCAAGTAAGCATACACGATAACTTCTTTGAACTTGGGGGACACTCGCTACTAGCAACACAAGTACTTTCACGCATCCGCGATCGCTTTAAAGTCCAACTTCCTTTACACGAATTGTTCAATACCCCGACCATCGCTGAATTAGCGCCATCAATCGGCAAGTTACAGCAACAAAACTCAGACCTAACTGTTCCACGCATTCTACCAAGGAGCAAAAGATGATGACTGAAGAATTACCCCTATCTTATGCTCAACAGCGTTTGTGGTTTTTAGACCAGTTAGAGCCGAACAGTGCTATATACAACATCCCCTTAGCTTTGCGTCTAGTGGGAAATCTCAATCGGGCTGCTTTAGAACAAAGCTTCCAAGAGATTATCGATCGCCATGAAGCGTTACGCACTAATTTCATTACGATTGATGGAAAACCTTCTCAAATCATTCAAACACAAATTAATTGGACAGTAACAGTAGTTGAGTGCGAACATCTGCCACCAAGCCAACAAGAAATCGCTACACAGCAATTAGCGCAACAACAAGCGATTCAGCCTTTTGACTTGGCAGAGGGAGCATTAATCAGAGCGACATTAATTGTGCTGTCCAAGACAGAACACATATTGTTACTGTGTATGCACCATATTGTCTCTGATGCTTGGTCATTGGGTGTGTTTATCCAAGAACTAGCAGCACTGTACAACGCTTACTCTCAAGGTGAACCGTCACCTTTAACACCACTGCCGATTCAGTACGCAGATTTTGGCATCTGGCAAAGAGAGTGGTTGCAAGGGGAGGTACTGCAAAATCAAATCTCGTACTGGCAACAACAACTAAAAGATGCACCAGTCTTGTTGTCCTTACCCACAGACCGACCAAGACCTGCTGTACAGACTTTCGCTGGCGCAATTCAAGAGTTTGCACTCTCAGTTGAGTTAAGTAATCAACTGACACAACTGAGCCAGAAACAAGGCTGTACTCTCTTTATGACGTTATTGGCAGCCTTTGATACCCTACTTTACCGTTACACAGGACAATTAGACATTTTGGTGGGTTCGCCAATTGCAAACCGCGAACACAGTGAAATTGAAGGGTTAATTGGCTTTTTTGTCAATACTTTAGTGTTGCGTACTGATTTATCAGGCAATCCCAGTTTTAACGAATTACTCTCTCGCGTTCGGCAAATAGCTCTAGGAGCATACTCTCATCAAGATTTGCCATTTGAAATGCTAGTTGAGGCGTTACAACCAGAACGGGATCTCAGCCATCCACCACTATTCCAGGTGATGTTTGTCCTCCAGAATACGCCCATGTCTGGAGTAGAACTTGCTGGCTTAACTATCAGTTCTTTGCCACCCCAAAGCACAATTGCTAAGTTTGATTTAACTTTATCAATGCACAACTCAGCTGCTGGACTAGTGGGGATATGGGAATATAACACTGACTTATTTGATGCCAGCACAATTGAGCGGATGAGTGGGCATTTTGTAACATTGCTCTCTGGAATTGTTGCTAATCCAGAGGAGCGGATTTCGCAATTGCCTTTGCTGTCACAAACAGAGCAACAGCAGTTATTAGTTGAATGGAACAATACTCAAGCAGATTATCCTGTTGATAAGTGTATTCATCAGTTGTTTGAGGAGCAATGTTTGAGTACACCTGATGCTATAGCTGTGGTGTTTGAAGATCAACAACTGACTTACCAACAATTAAATTGTCGCGCTAATTATTTAGCTCATTACTTGCAGTCTCTGGGTATAAAACCAGATACGCTAGTGGCTATTTGTGTAGAACGCTCAATAGATATGGTGGTGGGACTGTTGGGGATTCTCAAGGCAGGCGGAGCTTATGTACCACTTGACCCAGAGTATCCGACTGAGCGTTTGGCTTTCATGTTAGAAAATGCTCAAGTTTCTATACTGTTGACTCAACAGCGACTTATTGAAAGACTTCCTGAGCATCAAGCAAAACTTATCTGTTTAGATGAAGCTTGGCAACAAATTGCCCAAAACAATCAAGATAACCCAATCAGTGGAGTCAAAGCTTTTCATCTAGCTAATCTGATTTACACTTCAGGCTCTACAGGTAAACCTAAAGGTGTCATGGTTGAGCATAAGGGATTATGCAACCTAGCCCAAGCTCAGATTCAAACTTTTGGCTTGACTTCGGATAGCCGCGTTCTTCAGTTTGCCTCCTTCAGTTTTGATGCTTCCATCTCAGAAATTTTGATGGCTTTGGGTTCAGGTGCAACGCTGTATGTGGGAACAAAAGACTCTCTACTACCAGGGAAGCCATTAATTGAGCAATTACAAAGTCATTGCATTACTCATATCACCCTACCACCATCGGCGTTAGCAGTTATGCCTGGGTCGGAACTTCCGGCACTGCAAACAATTATTGTAGCGGGAGAAACTTGTTCAGCTGAATTAATCAGACAATGGTCTGCTGGCAGAAACTTCTTCAATGCCTATGGGCCAACAGAAGCTAGTGTCTGTGCCACGATCGCAAAATGCACTGAAGATGACAATAAAATATCTATTGGTAAGGCGATCGCCAATGTCCAGGTTTATATTTTAGATGAATATCTGCAACCAGTACCGATTGGTGTACCAGGTGAATTGCACATTGGTGGTTTGGGGTTGGCACGAGGCTACCTTAATCGTCCAGAGTTGACAAAAGAAAAATTTATTCCTAATCCGTTTGAGAAGGCAGAAGGGAGTAAATTATATAAAACCGGAGATTTAGCACGCTATTTACCAGATGGCAACATTGAATACCTGGGACGCATCGACAATCAGGTAAAAATCCGCGGCTTCCGTATCGAATTGGGAGAAATTGAAGAATTACTGAACCAACATAGCGATGTGCAGACAGCTTGTATTATTGCCCGTGAAGATCATCCAGGTGATAAACGCTTAGTTGCCTACGTGGTAGGACATAAACAGCATCCACCTACAATCAGCCAGTTGCGATCGTTTCTTTCTAGTCAACTGCCACAATACATGATACCTCATGCTTTTGTGATGATAGAGTCTTTACCTCTGACTCCCAACGGCAAGGTAGACCGTCGCGCATTGAGAGCGCCAGACTCTCGTGAGGGACTAGAAATAAGTTTTGTTGCCCCGCGCACTCCGATTGAAGAAATCCTGACGCAAATTTGGACACAAGCCCTGAAAGTAGACCAAGTAGGCATATATGATAACTTCTTTGAACTTGGGGGACACTCATTGCTAGCAACGCAACTAGTTTCACGTATCCGCAACATTTTCAAAGTGGAACTACCATTGCGTGAGTTCTTTGCCAGAACAACAGTTACCGAATTGGCGCGTTCGATTGAGCAATTGCAGCAACAAGACTTAGAATTGGTTTCTCCACCCATCTTACCAAGGGCAGAGAATGCAGAATTACCACTGTCTTATGCTCAACAGCGTCTTTGGTTTTTAGACCAGTTCGAGCCGAACAGTGCCATATACAACATTCCTATGGCTTTGCGTCTAGTCGGAACACTTAATCAAGTTGCTTTAGAACAAAGCTTGTATGAAATCATTAATCGTCACGAAGCCTTACGCACCAACTTTGTAACCGTTAATGGACAACCAACTCAACTTATTCAAACGAGAAGGGAACAGGGAACAGGGAACAGGGAACAGGAGACTGTATCAATTGTTGACTTCAAGGATTTTACAAACGAGCAAGAAATAGCTTTAAGGCAATTAGTGCAACAACAGGCTAGTCAACCGTTTGACTTAGCAAACCAAGCATTAGTTAGGGCAACATTAATTGTGCTATCCGAGACAGAACACGTTTTGAGTGTATGTATGCACCATATTGTCTCTGATGCCTGGTCAATGGGTGTGTTTATTCAAGAACTAGCAGCACTGTACAACGCTTACTCTCAAGGTGAGCCGTCACCTTTAACACCACTGTCGATTCAGTACGCAGATTTTGCTATCTGGCAAAGAAATTGGTTGCAAGGCTCGGTACTGCAAACTCAACTAAGTTACTGGCAACAACAACTAAAAGCTGCCCCAGCCTTGTTGTCCCTACCAACAGATCGACCCAGAGGATCTGTGCAGACTTTCGCTGGTGGACATCAAGAGTTTGCACTCTCAGTTGAGTTAAGCAATAAGCTGACAAAATTGAGCCAGGAGCAAGGTTGTACTCTCTTTATGACGTTGTTGGCAGCGTTTGATACCTTACTTTACCGCTACACAGGTACGGAAGATATTTTGGTGGGTTCGCCAATTGCAAACCGTAATCGTAATGAAATTGAAGGGTTAATTGGCTTTTTTGTCAATACTTTAGTGTTACGTGCTGACTTATCAGGCGATCGCAGCTTTAACGAATTACTTGGTCGCGTTCGATTGATGGCAATAGATGCTTATGCTCATCAGGACTTACCTTTTGAAATGCTAGTAGAAGTATTGCAGCCAGAACGGGATCTCAGTCATACACCACTTTTCCAAGTCATGTTTGCCCTCCAGAATGTGCCTATATCTGAGATAGAGCTTGCTGATTTAACTATCAGTTCTTTGCCAGTAGAAAGCGCAACTGCCAAGTTTGATTTGTTTTTATCAATACAGAACACTGGTAATGGACTGGCGGGTGTATGGGAGTATAACACTGACTTATTTGATGCCAGCACAATTGAACGGATGACTGGACATTTTATGACATTGCTCTCTGGAATTGTTACTAACCCAGAGAAGCGGATTTCGCAATTGCCTTTGCTGTCACAGACAGAGCAACAGCAGTTATTAGTTGAATGGAACAATACTCAGGTGGATTATCCCCGTGATAAATCTATCCATCAGTTGTTTGAGGAGCAAGTAGAGCGTACACCCAATGCAGTGGCGGTGGAGTTTGGCAATCAACAACTCACTTACCAGCAGTTAAACTGCCGTGCTAACCAGTTGGCGCACTACCTGAAGTCTTTGGGAGTGAGAGCAGATGTGCTGGTAGGCATTTGTGTAGAGCGATCGCTAGAGATGGTAGTAGGACTACTTGGCATTCTCAAGGCTGGTGGAGCTTATGTGCCACTCGATCCAAACTACCCTCAAGAGCGTTTGGCTTTTATGTTAGAAGATGCTCAAGTTTCAGTGTTGCTAACCCAACATTCACTCCTCGACAGATTACCTCAGCATCAAGCAAGCCAAGTTTTTTTGGATACTGACTGGCAACTGATTTCTCAGTCTAGTCAGGATAATCTCATCTCTGGTGTGCAAGCAACTAATTTAGCTTATGTAATTTATACCTCTGGTTCTACAGGTAAGCCTAAAGGTGTAGCCTTGAGTCAGCTTGCTCTTTGTAATCTGATTCTGTGGCAACTGCAAAATAATACAATTTCCACTGGAGCAAAAACGCTGCAATTTGCTCCTATTAGCTTTGATGTCTCCTTCCAAGAAATGTTTTCTACCTGGTTTTCGGGAGGTAGATTGTTTTTAATTACGGAGGAATTGCGCCGAGATACCTCAGCTTTGTTAGGTTTTCTCCAAGAAAAAGCTGTTGAGAGACTGTTTGTTCCCTTTGTTGCCTTACAGCAACTAGCTGAAGTCGCTGTTGGTGGTGAATTAGTTAATAGTCATCTGCGGGAAATCATTACTGCTGGGGAACAGTTACAAATTACTCCCACGATTTCTCAATGGTTAAGCAAATTAAATGATTGTACTTTGCACAATCATTACGGGCCATCGGAGAGCCATGTAATCATCACTTTTACTCTGAATAACTCAGTAGAGACTTGGCCGCTACTACCTCCTATTGGTCGTCCCATTGCTAACACGCAAATTTACATCCTAGATCAGTACCTACAGCCTGTACCCGTGGGTGTAGCAGGAGAATTGCACATTGGTGGTGTCTCTTTGGCGCAAGGCTACCTCAACCGGCCAGAGTTAACACAAGAGAGATTTATCTCCAACCCCTTTAGCACTAACGGGCATTCACGCCTCTACAAAACAGGGGATTTAGCCCGCTATTTACCAGATGGCAACATTGAATACCTGGGACGTATTGACAATCAGGTTAAGGTGCGAGGCTTCCGCATTGAATTGGGAGAAGTTGAAGCAGTACTGAGCCAGCATGGAGATGTGGAGGGATGTTGTATCATTGCCCGCGAAGATACTCCGGGTGATAAAAGGCTAGTTGCTTACGTGGTAGCACATCAGAATTCTACACCCACAATCAGCGAACTGCGGCAATTCCTGAAAGCAAAGCTACCAGACTACATGGTGCCAAGCGCTTTTGTAATGTTGGAATCAATGCCACTAACTCCCAGCGGCAAAGTAGACCGCCGTGCATTGCCTGCACCAGATTTACACAGCAGTAATTCAGACAAATATATTGCTCCACGCAACCAAGTAGAACTGGAACTAACGCAAATCTGGTCAAGAATTTTGAAAGTTGACAAGGTGGGAGTAAAAGATAATTTCTTTGACCTCGGTGGTCACTCTCTTTTAACTCCTTACTTAATGGCTCAAATTAAAAAGCAGTTTGGTAAAAATATTGCGATCGCCAGCCTTTACCAAAATCCAACTATTGAACAATTGGCAACCATTGTACCATTCGATTCAGATTCTAAGAGCGGATCTCCCTTGGTAGCACTTCAGCCGCACGGTTCTAAGCCACCTTTGTTTTGTCTTCCAGGGGCTGCGGGCTATCCCTTTTACTTGTATGATTTAGCCCGTTATCTGGGTTCAGACCAACCATTTTACAGTTTCCAAGCAATTGCTCCTGGTGAAGGAGAAGAACTAATTACCCAAGTTGAGGATGTAGCCGCCCATTATCTTCAAACACTCTTAGTTGTTCAACCACAGGGTCCATATTTTTTAGCAGGGCATTCTTTTGGCGGTAAATTAGCCTTTGAAATGGCGCAGCAGTTACTTCGTAAAGGTCATAAGGTTGCTTTAGTTGCCATTCTTGATACTACAGCACCATTTCATCAGAAAAATCCATCAGCTTTTGATTTGGATAACACTAAATGGTTGGCTGAATTAGCAAACACAATCGAAGTTGTTTACGGCAAAAACATGGATTGTTCTGTTGATACTCTTCAATCTATGGTTTGGGAAGATCAGTTGAAATATGTTTTAGAAAGATTAAAAGATGCTGATATCTTGCCTCCTGACGATGAAATTATGCAGCTTAATAATATGGTGCAATTGCTCAAAGCTAACGCTGTAGTTAATTATGTACCACAAGAGGTTTATCCAACCAAAATTACTCTCTTACGCGCCAAGGAGAATGTCGTCAATATTGATGAATCTAATAGTGAAGTACTTTCTGATATTTTGCAGGATTTGTACTGGGGCTGGAGCAAATTTTCTGCCGAACCAGTGGATGTCCATTTTGTCCCAGGTAATCATGTGACAATGATGAATCTGCCCCACGTTCAGGTCTTAGCGGAACAGTTGAAAGTTTGTATTGAGCAAACACAAGAAGTTACAGGTAATGAATATAAACCTGATTTAGATCGTCAGATTCGGCCTATCAAGTTCTTATCTAACACATATCCTGTAGATATTAAGTGAGTTCATTTTAGTTAAAATTTAAATGTGAGGAACTGTATTATGACTGCTACTTCTAACCAAATTAAATCCAAGGTTTGGGACAATAAGCAAGAGTATCCCTTAACTACAGAGTCTTTAAGAAAGCTATTGGAAAACCGAATTCCTTTAATTCGATTAAAAGAATTTGCCACACCCCAAGAGTGTGAGAGATTAGTTGCTCAGGCTGAATTGTTCAACTTTGACTGCTATCAAAATGTGAATCCCAAGATTGAAAGAATTGGGATCACAGTGTTTGAGTATAATCGCATTAGTAAGTCCGCTTATTTTCAAGCAGTAGAACGCACAACTAAATTAAGAGATTGCATTATGGCAGCCTCTTTCAATCCATTAGAACGCTTAATGACGAAAATTCGAGAGTGTACAGGCGCGACTGTGCGAATTGCTTCGGAACCATTCTATGGTAGTTATTATGCAGGACTAATCAGAAAAATAGAGCAGGGTACTCAACTTCATATTGATTATGCTCCGTTAGAACAATCTGAATGGGAAATTGCTACAGTTGTTTCTCAGCTTTCCTGGAATTTGTACTTAAAGTTTTCTCCCAATAATTATGGCAAAACACGTATTTACGATCGCCAGTGGCAACCAGGAGATGACCAATACAAACTCGATTCCTACGGCTATGGTGATACAGTAATTGCAGATGCAGACGCGATCGCCTTCCAACCTTATGTAGGAGATGTGTTCGTTTTCAATACACGCAATTTTCACACTGTTGAGCCGATGGATGGACAACGTGTAACTTTCACCTCTGCGATCGGATTACTTCCTAACGGTGAAATTATTTTGTGGTCTTGAAGATTAGCAGTAAGAAGCAATTTGGTAAACATAGTGAGGAAGTAATTCATGCCCTTAGCAGCTGTAATGACTGCACCTAATCAACCCGTTGAAGTCCAACAATTACCAGACCCGATTCTAGAAAAGGGTGGAATCATTCTTGAAACCTTATATTCTGAGGTTTGTGGAACTGACGTACATTTACTACATGGGCGTTTAGAGGGAGTACCATATCCCATCATCCCTGGACATTTCTCAGTTGGTCGTGTGGTGGAAACAGGTGGAGCAGTTAGTGATGTTAATGGTAAATTAATTCAGCCTGGAGCGATCGCCACCTTTCTCGATGTCCACGAAACCTGTTACAACTGCTGGTATTGTCTAGTAGCCAAAGCATCCACTCGCTGTCCCCAACGCAAAGTTTATGGTGTCACCTACTCCGCTAAAGATGGGTTGCTGGGTGGTTGGTCTCAACTGATTTACCTCAAACCAGGGGTGAAAGTTCTCACTTTACCCGAAGAAGTCTCACCAAAGCAATTCATTGCTGGGGGATGTGCTTTACCAACTGCACTACACGCTATCGACCGAGCGCAGATTCAAATTAGTGATGTTGTCGTGGTTCAGGGTTCTGGACCTGTGGGTTTGAGTGCGGCAATTCTCGCTTTGCTCTCAGGTGCGGGTAAAGTGATTGTCATTGATAAATTTGAGAGTAGATTAGCGGTTGCTAAATCCTTCGGTGTCGATGAAACCTTAGTAATTAAGGCTGACGATCCACGACAACATATTGAGCGAGTTTTGGAGTTGACAAACGGACACGGTGCTGATGTCACTATTGAAGCCACAGGCATTCCTATTGCCGTCAAAGAGGGCTTGAATATGACGAGAAATGGAGGTCGCTATGTCATTGTCGGACATTACACAAATACGGGTGAAATTCTCATCAATCCCCACCTAGAAATTAATCTAAAACATATTGATATTCGCGGAACTTGGGGAATTGATTTCAGCCATTTTTATACAATGATTGAATTACTAAAACGTCATAGCGATCCCAGTAGAAATATTGCTTGGTCAAGCATAATTAGCCGTTCATACACACTACAAGAAATTAATCAAGCACTGGCAGATGTAGAGCAAGGCTCTGTATTAAAAGCTGTGATTCAACCTAATCTATCTTGATGCCAATATATCAAATGACTTAGATAATAGGGAGAAGATATGCTCGAAGATTTACAAATTGCCTTTATCGGCGGTGGTACGATGGGCGAAATGATAATTAGTAGATTGTTATCAACGAAAATTGTTCCAAAAGCCGATT
The DNA here is from genome assembly GCF_043099735.1 of Nostoc sp. C117. NCBI lineage: Bacteria > Bacillati > Cyanobacteriota > Cyanophyceae > Nostocales > Nostocaceae > Nostoc > Nostoc sp. C117. The sequence goes on along the minus strand of NZ_CP170991.1, from coordinate 2,810,450 downwards.
TAATTATAGTCAGCGATCCAGTTTGTCCGCGATGCCTTCATTTAGAAAGGGAATATGGAGTACGTACTACAACCTCCAATATAGAAGCGATTCTTGGCGCATCTATTGTGATATTGGCGGTGAAGCCGCAGGTTTTGGCAGAGGTTCTGGGTATGCTTAAGGATAAAATTCCACCTAATGCTTTAGTAATTAGTATTGTGAGTGGAGCGAGTATTTCATCTCTGTGCCAAGGGTTAAATCATCCTGCTGTTGTCCGTACAATGCCCAATATTGCAGTACAAGTTGGTCATGGGACTACAGTGTGGAGTGCATCATCAAGTGTGACAGAAATACAGCGATCGCACACTCAAATCATTTTACAAGCATTAGGTAAGGAATTTGCTACTCAAAATGAACATTACCTCGATATGGCAACGGCTTTGAGTAGCGCGGGGACGGGATTTGTATTTTTGTACATCGAAGCGATGATTGATGCTGGGGTTCAAATAGGTTTAACTCGGACACAAGCCGAAGAACTAACATTGCATACGATTGCTGGTAGTGTAGAACTGATGTTTCAGACTCATGAACATCCAGCAGTTTTACGAAACAAGGTAACGAGTCCTGGGGGAGTGACTGCTGCTGGTCTTTACGAATTAGAAAAAGGTGGGATGCGAACTGTCATCTCTAATGCAGTGCTTGCTGCTTTGAGCCGCACTCAACAATTGGGTAATATCAGTTGAAAAATTAGCACTGAGTGGGGTTAGTCATTCGATACTTATTACTGATTATTTAGCACTAAAAAGTATTAAAGTTGATCAAAGATTTTAATTGATTTCTCAAATATGCCAACCCAAGTTGTTCAAGCTCAGCCCTCAAGAAATATTTTTTCAGATTTTACCCAATTCTGGGAAAATGTCAAAACGATCGCTGGCCCTTACTGGTATCCAACAAAGCCAGGACAAAGAGCATTCTCAGACGTAATTCGTGCATGGGCAATGCTTATTCTCCTAGTATTACTAATAATCGCATTTGTAGGTGTAACTGCTTTTAATAGTTTTCTTAATCGCTATCTTGTCGATATCATCCTTCAAGAAAAAGATTATTCTAAATTTATTAATAGTATATACTTTTATGCTGCTGGACTTGTCTTGGTAACGCTTTTATTAGGATTTTCTAGATTTGTTAGAAAACAAATTGCTCTTGATTGGTACAAATGGCTTAATAATCAAATTTTAGATAAATATTTAAGCAATCGTGCTTATTATAAAATTAATTTTAAAACTGATATTGATAATCCCGATCAACGACTATCTCAAGAAATTGAACCAATTACTAGTAATGCTCTCAATTTTTCAGCTACTTTCTTAGAGAAAGTACTGGAAATGATAACTTTTGCAATAATTATCTGGACAATTTCCCAACAGATTGCTGTTGCTCTGGTTATCTATACGATTATGGGCAATTTCATTGCTGTCTACTTAAATCAGGAATTAAATAGTATTAATCAAGCGGAAATAGAATCTAAAGCTGACTACAATTATTGCTTAACTCATGTTCGCAATCACGCTGAATCGATAGCCTTTTTTCAGGGAGAGCAACAGGAATCAAATATAATTGAGCGCCGATTTAGTAAGCTGATAACAAACAGTAAACGCAAGATTGATTGGGAGAGAAATAGGGATATTTTTAACAGAGCATATCAGGTTGCCATCGAACTTTTTATGTTATTCATACTTGCACCTTTATATATTAAAGGTGAAATTGATTTCGGACAAGTTGGACAAGCTAGTGTAGCTAGCTTTATGTTTGCTACTGCTTTGGGAGAACTAATAACTGCATTTGGCACTTCGGGAAATTTTTCGAGTTACGTTGAGCGCTTAGCTGAGTTTTCAGATGCTTTGGAAGATGTTACCAAACAACCAGCGAAGGTCAGTACCATTAAAACAATAGAAGAAAATCATTTCGCTTTTGAAAATGTCACCTTACAAACGCCCAACTATGAACAGGTAATCGTCGAAGATTTGTCATTGTCCGTTCAGCCGGGAGAAGGTTTATTGATTGTTGGGCCGAGTGGTCGAGGTAAAAGTTCCCTATTAAGAGCGATCGCTGGTTTGTGGAACGCGGGGACTGGTCGTTTGATGCGACCTCCTTTAGAACAAGTCTTATTCTTACCCCAACGTCCTTATATTATTTTGGGAACTTTGCGCGAACAGTTACTTTACCCTAATACGAATCGTCAGATGAGTGATGCGGAACTCGAAGAGGTTCTCCAACAAGTTAATCTGCAAAACTTGCTAAGTCGAGTCGATGGCTTTGATACAGAAGTTCCTTGGGAGAACATATTATCATTGGGAGAACAACAACGCCTTGCTTTCGCACGACTAATAGTTACTCATCCTAGTTTCACTATATTAGATGAAGCAACGAGTGCTTTAGATTTAAAAAATGAAGGAAGTTTATATCAACAGTTACAAGAGACGAAAACAACATTTATTAGTGTTGGCCATCGAGAAAGCCTGTTTGATTATCATCAATGGGTTTTGGAACTTTCACAAGATTCCAGTTGGCAAATTGTAACTGTACGGGATTATCGGACTCAAAAAGCAATTGTCACTTTTCCTTCCACAAATCCTCAAATAAAAATAGATGATTCGTCTCAAGATAAATCTCTAATTCCATCAGAAACAAGCACAGTCACAGGGTTGTCTCATAAAGAAATGAACCAATTAACCGACTATTCTGTTACTACTATTAGAAGTAAGGCAAGCAAAGGGGAAACTATCACTAATAAAGACGGCATTACCTATCGTTATGATAAAGATCCTAAGGTATTGAAATGGGTAAGAGTATTGATTACATAAAGCCTCGCCCAGTTGTTACCGTACCAGTGCCATTAACTCTCCATGTAATTTCCAGCGGCATTAGATCCAAGCAGCGACCTCCAGTCTTGAACGATATTGCCTTATCCTTTCAGGTAGTTAATTTAACTGAGATTGCAGCTATATTTTCTCGTATAAGTAGAGGCGCAACAATCGTTGCGCCTCTAAAAACAGCCTATTTTGCCTTCTTAGGTGTAATTGCATCCAGCAAAAAGATAGTAGTTGTAATTAAATTACTCCTGGACCTCTACCGCGGTTGTCACCCTTATCAGTTAATTTGCCTTCCTCGTCCTGATTAATTTCTCCAAGTTCTTCGATGCGTTCTGCCGTATCTTCTGCTGCTTGTTTGCGTGCATCACCCGGTTCTTCGTAGTACATTTCGGGTTCAACTGCATAGTTATTCAACAAACCTTCTTTGTCTACAGTGTAACCGTCAGTGGTGCGAATACTTTCTGGATCGGTTTGATCGTCGGTAGGAGAACTAGCTTCCCTTTCTTCTGTGGGGAGTGTTTTGTACTTATCTCCTTCTCTTTCCATCCGAGCAGCTGTTTCTGCTGGGATAATGCCGCGATCGTATGAATCTGCTTCGGCGCGATCGGATGAATCTATACCTTTTTTAACAGCTTCATTAGCCATAAATTATGTCCTCGTTAAAGAATGTATTGAATAACTTCTAAAACTAGACTAGGTTCTTTTTCATTTCCAATCTACTATCTTTAGAAGTGATTTAAATTAGACAATGGATCATTTTTCTCTATCTTTAGATGTAACTAAGTTGACACAGTAAAATTAAATTAAACTTGTAACAAGCCATATATCCCCGAATTTTCAAAGAAGTCGGGGATATTGCTTATTACTAATTTAAAAATTTATCTGCCAAGAAATTCGTTTTTCAACAAGTGAATTTCATTGGATAATTCTTGCCGAGTGGAAGCCCTAACTAAATAACGGGAAACAAACCAAGTAGCGTAACTAATTCCAATTAACTCAAAAGTTGGTGAGAGCAATGGAATATCATGGATTGCATCAAGTACCGCTAGTATTATCTTAAGTGTAACGATCGCTGCAAAAATTAAACCAACAGTTATTAGAGCTTGCTTGTAATCTTTAAAAAAGCTACCTAAGTAAGTGGGCAGTTGTTCCAAAAATTCAGAAACTTGTCTATTAATTCGCTGCAATTCCGATTCAGTTTCGGTTGCAGGTGGTAGTTTTGGCAAGTTTGTAGTGTCTATACCTTCAAGTGCTAGGGTAGCTTGCGATGAAGATACATTAATGGATTCAAGTTGCTGTTGTTGGGTTTCCATAGTTTTAGTTTTTAGCAATTACAGGGATTTCTATAACCGATTGAGTGTCAATAATAACTATTAGATTTATAATTTGTCAATTATTTGTCTTCATTTTTAAGCCTAATACTGTGACTAAAAAGTGATTAAATAAGCATTAAAAATTTAAAATTAAAAACATCTTTAGCTAGCTTAAAATTCATATCTAAGATTGAATCTACCTCTAGATCTATGAGCTTTAAATCTTTTGATTTACGATAAAAAAGCTCGTTTTAGTCAGACTGAGTAGGAATATTTACAGCAGAATTATTTCCAGATATAGTTGAGTCTAGTTTACTTCAAAAAAAAGGAAAATTTAAATCTGCTGTAAGTCTACTTTTAGCTGCCTACTCAGCTATAACTACCTCATTTAGTTGCTGGTTTAACTGTTGCTTTATTAACTACAGTTTTAACACCTTTAATTTGTTTAGATAAAGGTTCAATCTTAGCTAATTGCTGCTGATTGTTTACGGTTCCTCCTACTGTCACAGTCCCATCTTTGGCAGCATCAACTGTTAGTTGACCATTGGGTATATTAGCTTCCAACTTAGAACGAACTTCACTTGCTAGGTCACCTGTAGCTCTATTTGTATCGCCACCAGTAGCATTATTGCGCTGTTCGCGGGCGCGAATATCTTCATTTAGTTGTCTTCTGCGGACTTCACTTTGCGCGTCTTTTTGAGAAGCCTCTGTTGTTTGTACGCTTGGTGCTTGTGGAGATTCATTAGGATTAGCAGGTGCAGATTCACTTGTTTTAGAAGCGTTATCACAAGCCGCAACACCAAAAACTAAAAGGCAACTAATTACGAAGGGAGTTAGTTTTTGCATATGTTTAACTTTCGATGGGAAACTAAAATGTCTGAAATTTGTTGAAATTCACGGCAGAGGTGAGGAGCAAGGGGCGATTAATCCCGTCTCTATCTTGGATTAGATTGTTTCATCACGACGGTCAACAATGACTACAGCAGGCTCGTCTCTATAAGCTTCTTTTGAGTAGTTGGCGCGATCGCTATTAAAAACTCCTGTGTCGTGATGGGTTACTGGGCGATGTTCTGCAACATCAGTGGCATCATAGATGGCGAATTCTTCAATACCTCGACGTTTGAGAATAGCTTCAGCTTGGCGGATTTCCGCTTCTGTACCATCGATAATTAGCAAGTAATCACCTCTTTGGAAGCGATCGCTATAAACTCTCGCTCTGTCTTCTGGAATTCCTAAACCAACGAGTGCGCCAACAATACCCCCAGCTGCTGCACCAATAGCACCACCAGCCAGTGTTGTAGCTAGAGCTGTGGCTACTGCACCACCTGCGATTACCGGACCAACTCCTGGAATTGCTAAAGTCCCAAGACCAACGAGTAAACCAGTTAAACCGCCTAAGATACCGCCTGTAGTTGCACCAGCTTTTGCACCATCGTCTGCTTTATTACCGACACCAACGTTTCTATTTTCTACGCCAGCGATGCCATGACCGTCTGCATTTTTAGCAATGAGCGAGATTCTACTCATGGGGAAACCTGCATCTCGCAATTCTGTAAGTGCGACTTCTGCATCTCGACTATGAGAAAACACACCGATTGCACGTTTGCTTGCTTGCACAGGCTGATTTCCTGGCGTATATCCAGTTCCATCGTAAATTTGCCACTGTTGAATTCCATGCCGACTGATAATAACAGCCGCGCGTTGAATTTCAGCTTCTGTACCACTGACAACGATGATGTAATCGCCTTGACTGATGCGTTCGCTATAGAAATGAGTGCGGTTATCTGGTAGGCTCCAAGCAGAGTCCCAGCGATCGCTCACATGAACGCCTGGAAAAGATTCCCCTCTCAAAGAATCTCTATGAATTAAGGAAATTTGGCTTAAAGGGAAACCTGCATTTCGCAAATCACTAATTGCAGATTCGGCATCATGGCGATGAGAAAAATATCCTACTGCATATTTGCCGGTAACTGCATTTGTCTGAGCAACACCTGTAGTAGCATCTGGGTGGTCGTAAATCCCAAACTCTTCGATACCCCGCTGACGTAAAATTGTTTCTGCTCTGGCAACTTCTGCTTCTGTGCCATCAATGATGACTAAATACTGTCCTCGTTTAACGCGGTCATCGTATACTCTGGCTCGTTCTTCGGGAATTCCTAAACCAATTAATGCACCCAGCAAACTACCAGCTACTGCACCTATACCTGCTCCAGCGAGAGTGGTAGCCAAGGCTGTTGCAGCGGCGCCAGCCAACATAACTGGCCCAATTCCTGGAATTGCCAAAGTACCAAGACCGACTAATAAACCTGTCAATCCTCCCAAAGCACCACCGGAAACTGCTCCGACTGTAGCGCCTTCATCAGATTTATCACCAACGCGATCGCGTACTTCGGCACCTGCTATATCATCACGCTCTCCATCCTGGGTGATAACAGATACTCTGTTCATATCGAAGCCGGCATTTTTCAATTCATGCAGTCCATGTTCGACATCTCGTCGATTAGAAAATACGCCTACAGCACGTTTATGTACACCTACAACCATTATTTTTCTCCAAAGTAAAATAATTTAATTCAAAAACTTATAGCTTGGTTATCGCTCGTAGTAATCACTATTAATACATGTTTATATATTTTTTTCCTCAATCTCTTGGAATAAATTTTTATCTATCAACAGACATAGGTAGTTTTATCGAAATAAGTAAAGTATCACTAATTCTCTAAACAAATTAATAAAATTAAATAAATTAAATCTAAAATAACAAGTCTCTTACTTTGACAATCTTTACACTAATTAATATAGCAAATCTAACAATCGTATTTGATTTATAAACCACATCAATCTGAGATCGCTAACTTACTTGAATAAGTTGGGGATCGTTTTATTCGCCACTCATTTATGATTAATATAAAAATATTCTTTACAAAGATACGACTTTTGACAAAAGTCTTTATTCCCTGAGAAAGTGTAAGGCTAATAAACTAAATATCTAGACTGATAGATAAGCCATTTTCTAAAGAATATGGATATTTTATCGAGTACAGGTGAGAAAATAGTATGCTTGAAAGTGTTTTAAGTAGTTTTGGATGGGATTGGCTATCTTTCGGATTAGCACCTATAACTTTAGCTCAACAAGGATTAACTCCTGGAGAAGCATCAGTTCTTTTTTCGGGACCGAAATTTTGGGTAGCATTGCTGGCTGGGGTTTCGATGGCCTTAGCCTTCCAACTGTTATTGACCAACTTTTCAGTTGCTGTAGGAATTTCGTCTTGGGAAACTGACTCAGATAATGAGTCAGAAAGTATGGGTAGTACGATTCGCAAAGTTCAAACTAAAGTCGGTTTTTGGGTGTTAATAACCACTAGCATTGCATTATTGATTGCTTCTTTTTTAGCAGTTAAATTGAGCTTAATCGACAGTGCATTTATCGGATCGATTCTCGGTGTAGTCATCTGGTCTATTTATTTCTCACTGATAATTTGGTTTGGTTCATCCGCAGTCGGTTCTTTAATTGGTTCTATAGCTAATACTGTCACTTCTGGTTTTAAAGCTTTGACGGGTTCAGCAACTGCGGGTATCAGTGCTAATAGCGCAAAACAACAATTGGTTTCTACAGCCGAAGATATTACAGCCGCAGTCCGTCGAGAATTAACTTCAGGCTTTCACCCTGAAAGTATTAGAAATACCCTGCAAAGTTCTTTAGCTTCTGTGCAACTGCCAAAGTTGGATATCAAAGAAATTCGTAGTCAATTTGACCAGTTTCTTAAAGATACAGATTTGCAATCTGTTGCTAACAGTGATTTATTACAGAATGTTAACCGTCAAACCTTTCTTGATTTAATTAGCGATCGCACTGATTTATCGAAAGAAGATATTAATGGCATTGCTGACCAATTAGAAGGTGCTTGGCAACAAGCTTTAAATCGCAAAAATCCAACTGAGCAAGTAATTAATTTGCTGAAATCTGCTACTCCCGAAGAACTAAATTCCGAGAATTTAGGCGAACGTCTGCAAGAACTGGTTACAGCCGGAATAGGTAATGGGAAGCAAAGCAATGGTGTGATTAAGCAAGCTGTTCGATATGGCTTGGGTGCCGCTGTCCCCGCTGTATTGGAAAGGGTAAACCTTTCTAATATCGATGTGAATAAGATTACAACTCAGTTGCAAAAGCTGAAAGAGAAAGTTCAAGATGTCGATGTGGATCGAGTTACAGAGCAACTACAAAACTTTAGAGAGCAAGCAACTACAAAATTGCCAATATCACTCGAAAACACGATTAAGGCAGATGTAGAAGACTACATATTAAATTCGTTTCCTTGGCACTTTAATCGCATTACCCTCAGAGAAGAATTTAAAGAAGTCATCTATGATGTGAATGCAGATCCGACGACTGTCAGACGGGAGTTGTCAGAAATAAATCAAGAATATTTCGTCAACTTGCTGAAGCAACGGGGTGATATTGGTGAAGCTAGGGTAAAAGAAATTGCCGAACAAATGGAAAGCGATCGCCAAGAAGTTTTAGAAACTGTTAAACAGGCGCAAACGCAAGAAAAAAGTCAAGATTTCCGCACCCGCATCGAAGATTATCTGCGTTCCACTGGTAAAGAAGAACTCAACCCTGAAGGTATTGAACGGGACTTTGCCAAGTTAGTAGAAGATCCCCAAGCTGGGTTTGAAGATTTAAGCGATCGCTTCGGACAATTTGACCGCGATACTTTTGTCCAATTGCTCCAGCAGCGTCAAGATATCAGCGAAGAAGAAGCTAATAATATTGTTAGTCAACTCGAACGCAACCGCGATAATATCTTGAATCGTGCCAGAGAATTGCAAGAACAAGCAAAAGCCAAAGCCGATGAATTGCGCCAAAGAGTTGAAGATTATTTGCGGAATACGAACAAAGACGAACTCAATCCCGAAGGTATTAAACGCGAGTTTCGAGTCTTACTAGAAGATCCGCAAGCCGGAATTAGCCTTTTACGCTCACGTTTATCGCAATTTGACCGCGATACACTAGTGCAATTGCTCAGCCAACGTCAAGATTTGAGCGAAGAACAAGTAAACCAAATTCTCGATCAACTCGAAGACGTGCGAGATAGTATTTTGCAAGTACCGCAACAGGCGAAAGAACAGTATGAAAAAACGACAAAAGCGATCGCTGAATATCTCCGCAATACCAACTTAGAAGAACTCGATCCAGAAGGTATTAAACGGGATTTGGAAAAATTACTCGACGATCCCAAAGCTGGTGCATTAGCATTGCGCGATCGCCTTTCTCATGTCGATCGAGAAACCTTAGTTAAACTCGTGAGTCAGCGGGGAGACTTGAGCCAAGAGCAAGTTAATCAGATCATCGATCGCGCACAAGATGCCATTGGTGATATTCTGAAAGCGCCGCGACGTTTAGCAAAGCGTACCACTCAACAAGTTGTAGATTTTGAAGCCAATCTTGAAGATTACCTGCGGAACACTAACAAAGAAGAACTCAACCCTGAAGGAATCAAGCGCGATTTGCAATTGTTGTTGTCTTCTCCCCGTGCTGGAATTGGCAGTTTAGGCGATCGCGCCTCGAAATTTGACCGTTCCACAATTGTGGCGCTGCTATCTCAACGCGAGGATATCTCCGAAGCAGAAGCTAACCGAATTGTCGAGCAAATTGAGTCTGTTCGCAGTTCTATTGTCCTGCAATTCCAACAGATTCAACAAAAGGTGCAATCATTGCTGGATGGGATTTTTGGCAAAGTTCGCAACTATCTGAACTCTCTAGAGCGTCCCGAACTCAACTATGAAGGAATTAAGCAAGACTTTGGCAAAGTCTTTGACGATCCGCAAGCTGGATTTGAAGCATTGCGCGATCGCCTGAGTGAATTCGATCGTGATACCTTAGTTGCTGTGATCAGTTCTCGTGAGGATATTTCTGAAGCAGACGCCAACCGCATTATCGACCAAATAGAAACGGCGCGGGATAGCGTACTGCAACGAGCCGAACGCATCCAGCTAGAAGCACAAAAACGCCTAAAAGCGATTCAAAAACAAGCTAAAAAGCAAGCCGAAGAAACCAAAAAAACTGTTGCTAATGCAGCGTGGTGGATATTTGGTACAGCCTTAACTTCCCTTGCAGCCAGTGCGATTGCAGGTGCGATCGCTGTTACAGGGTTACCTCTACCTTGGTAAACTCCAAGTGTTTTTAATTCTGTTAGATCGAGTAGCGTAGTATATTTAACTACGCTACTTTTTTGTAGTATATAATGCTCAGTCTACTCAAATAATCATCACTGGTTTGTAGTTGCGCTTTAGCGCTAAAGCGCAACGCTTACGTAATTCGTAGTTACAATCAGTGGCGGCTTGTACCCTCTTTAATTACGAATTACGAATTAGTAATTATTTGGTCGCGGATGATTGTCAAACCCAAAGCTTTGTAAGAAGTTAACAGGCGATCGGAAACAGTCGGTGCAGTTACCAGGTAAGTTAGTGCATGAATCGACTCGACAACATAAGGAGCAGCAGTGTCTAACTTCTCCTCTGTGACTAATCCAACTACCTCTGCGGCTCCAGCAATCATCGCTCGTTTGACATGCGCTTCGTTTAAGTTCTGTACGCTAATCCCAAATTCTGGATGTAGACTACACACCCCCAACATGCACAAATCTGCACGAATCATCCGTAATGCCTCAACTGTAGTAGTACCAACGTTTACCAAGGCTTTTTTGTAGAGTTGTCCGCCTAACATGACAACTTCTATATTAGGGTGTTCTGCCAAGGCAACAGCAATGGGAGGGCTATTTGTGACAATTGTCGCTTGCAAATCTAAGGGCAAATGACGGGCTACTTGGAGAGTTGTTGTACCTCCATCTAAAATCACCACTTGCCCTGTACTAACCAATTTGGCAGCTGCACGGGCGATCGCTTCTTTTTCTTTCGGTGCTTGTTTTTGGCGATCGGCATAACTGGCAAGAGCTGGAGAAGTCAGAAGCGCCCCTCCATGAACGCGCTGTAAAAAACCCGATTCGGCTAGTTCCCGCAGATCCCGACGAATCGTATCCTCAGAAACTTTCAGAACAGCACTGAGTTCCGACGATAACACCTTTTTGTCACGACGCAGAATCTCTAAGATGAATTGTCGTCGCTCCGCAGTTAGCATAATTGATTTTCCTGAAATTGCATATTTGATCTTGAAAATGCGCGTTTGTGAGTTTATACTCATAGACATGCAGGTTTCTGCATATTTCAGATGACTTTTAAATAAATTCAAGTACATTCGCGCAAGCAAGATTTAACAATCTTAGCTTGTTAGTGACTGGGGACTGGGGACTGGGGACTAGTAGTTCGCCAAGTGAACTTTGCGGGGTAAAGGGTAAGGGAGAAAGGGGAAAGGGTTTAAATCTCTTACCCTTTTCCCTTTCCCCTTTCCCCAGTCCTCACTTAGCATTTTTGGGTTGGTAGACTACTAGGGACTAGGAAATAAATATTTAGGAATAGTTTCTCAGTAGCCAATCCCCAATCCCCAATCCCCAAAATCCGTTTAAATCCAAGGAATAATTTATGACTGTTACCAACATTCAATTTCCCATTGATTTGGGCGCTTACAAGTATCTAACTCTCAATCCAGCCAATGCAACTCTTACCCAAGAGCAACGAGAAAGCCTAAAAGCAAATATTCAACTTTCCCGTGATGCGATCGTCTTTTTTACAGCTACCGGAGCCGCTAGAGGGGTGGGTGGTCACACTGGTGGACCCTATGACACAGTACCAGAGGTAGTCATACTTGATGCCTTGTTTCGGGGAACAGGGGAGCAATTTGTGCCGATTTTCTTTGATGAAGCCGGACATCGAGTTGCAACTCAGTATCTAATGGCAGCTTTACATGGTGACTTACCAAGCGAGCAACTCCTGCAATATCGTGCAGCAAACTCTCACTTACCAGGACATCCTGAATTGGGTCTAACTCCTGGTGTCAAGTTTAGTTCTGGACGATTAGGGCATATGTGGCCTTATGTTAATGGTGTGGCGATCGCCAATCCCGGCAAAGTTGTTTTCTGTCTTGGTTCCGATGGTTCTCAACAAGAAGGCAATGACGCTGAAGCTGCCCGTTTGGCTGTGGCTCAACATCTTAATGTCAAACTAATCATTGATGATAATGATGTCACAATTGCCGGACATCCTTCAAAATATTTACCCGGTTTCACCGTTGCCAAAACCCTAGAAGGGCATGGGTTAAAGATACTCGCAGGAGATGGAGAAGACTTAGACGACTTATACCGTCGTATTTGCGAAGCTGTAACTACTCCTGGACCAATTGCCGTCATCAATAAACGCCCCATGTGTCCTGGCATTGCAGGGTTAGAAGGTTCTACCCACGGTCATGATGTGATTTCGGTAGAGTTGGCAATTAAATATCTAGAATCACGCCAACAAACTGCTGCTGTGGAATATATCAAAAATATTCAAAAACCGAAACAAACCTACACTTTTCTTGGCTCCAGTGACAAATGGGATGCCAACCGTAATGTGTTCGGTGATGCGGTAGTTGCTGTCTTAGGTCGTATCAGTGAAGCAGAACGCAAGGAAAAAGTCAGAGTCATCGATAGCGATCTTGAAGGTTCCTGTGGTCTGAAGAAAATTCACGATGCATACCCGGAAATTTTTATCTCCTCTGGCATTATGGAGCGAGCAAACTTTTCGGCTGCTGCCGGATTTGGTATGGAGGCAGGAAAACAAGGAATTTTCGCCACCTTTAGCGCTTTCTTGGAAATGTGTATCTCCGAGATTACGATGGCGCGGCTGAACTACTCCAATGTCCTTTGTCACTTTTCCCATGCAGGTATCGATGATATGGCAGATAATACCTGCCACTTCGGTTTAAATAATATGTTCGCTGACAATGGTTTAGATGATGGCTACGAAACACGTCTTTACTTTCCATCTGATGTTAATCAAATGAAAGCCTGTGTAGAAGCTGTGTTCTTTGATCCTGGACTGCGGTTTATTTTTTCTACGCGTTCTAAAGTACCATTAATTCTCGATAAGAACGGCGATAACTTCTTTGGTGGTAACTATAAATTTGTCCCAGGTAAAGATGAGGTGATTCGAGAAGGAACTCAAGGCTACATTATCAGTTTTGGTGAAGCTTTGTATCGTTCCCTCGATGCTGTTGAGCGTCTCCAACAAGAAGGGCTAGATGTAGGTTTGATCAACAAACCTACTTTAAACGTTATTGACGAAGAGATGATGGCAAAAATCGGTAATGCTCCTTTTGCACTTGTAGTAGAATCCTTTAACCGTCGTACTGGATTGGGTAGCCGTTTTGGTAGCTGGCTGTTAGAGCGCGGGTTTACTCCTAAATATGCTCATCTTGGCACTCATAAAGAAGGTTGCGGCGGTTTGTGGGAACAATTTCCCCATCAAGGTATTGATTCAGTGAGTATCATCAACAAGGTGAAGGATTTAGTTAAATAACTTTCACTTTCGTGTTTTCTCTGATGAATTTTGATTGGTAATCCATGTTTGTAGTAAGGACTTTATTCCTTCATTTTTTCAGTACTAAAGTGCTTACTACGAACTTCTCAAAACTTATTAGACAAACTTTGCTCGTTGCTTCGCTCTTTCGGAGATTTAAATTGATTATTATATATGTAAGTTAGAAATGCTAAAGTCAGTCCAATGGCTAAGATGATTCCCAAGATTCGCAACAAATTGGGAGCGATTCCTGTAGATGACTGACCGTCTGACCTTGGTTGGTAAATAGTGTCATCAGTTGGCGCTTGTGGTCTGCCTTGATGGGATGCAGGTCGCGGTTGATACAAAGTCTTATCTAATGGCGCTTGTGGTCTGCCTTGATGAGATGCAGGTCGCGGTTGATACAACGTCTTATCGGGTGGCACTTGCGGCGGATTTTGACTACCCGCACGTCGAGGTTGAAACAATGTCTTATCAGGTGGCACTTGTGGCGGATTTTGGCTACCCGCACGTCGAGGTTGAAATAATGTCTTATCAGGTGGTACTTGCGGTGTACTTTGATTAGATGTATGTCGCGGTTGATACAATGTTACATCTGGTTTGCTGGGGTTCTGATTATTCACAGGACTCTGTTGAGGATTGTTACTCTCAGGTTGACTTGGCTCAACTGGGTTAAATGTTCTAGGAAGGTTTTCGTGATTTGAACCCTGATTATAAATAGGCGGAAGCGGAGGAGCAGTTCCCTGAGGTTGGCTTTGCTCAATCGGGTTAAACGATCTAGGAATAGTTTCGTGATTTGAACCCTGATTATAGGCATCTGGAGGACGAATAATCGTGTCGTCGCTGGATTGTCTGGGAATAGTTTCGTGATTTGAACCCTGATTATAGGCATCTGGAGGACGAATAATCGTGTCGTCGCTGGATTGTCTGGGAAGGGTTTCGTGATTTGAACCCTGATTATAGGCATCTGGAGGACGAATAATCGTGTCGTCGTTCGGTTGTCTGGGAATAGTTTCGTGATTTGAACCTTGATTGTAAGAAGGTCGCCCCTGCACATTAACTTGTCCGGGTATACTAATAGCCCCGGTGACAAATTTAGCAGCCGCTTGCAAAGCCTGATTGAGTTCTTCTACCGTTGTAAATCGATTAGCTGGGTTTTTGTGGAGGCATTTCATCACCACTGCTTCCAATTGTTCGGGCAAATTCTCACACCCTGGCTGCTCCCGCAGTGGTTTCGGTGGCTCATAAGCATGGGCTAACACCCAGGAAGCTTCACTGATATGGCTACCTTTAATGCTAATCCCAAATGGATCGGCTGCACTCAGCATTTCATAAAGGATAATACCTAAGCTATAAATATCACCCCTAGCATCCAGGTTTTTATCACTTTGGATTTGTTCCGGAGGTGCGTAACGAAATGTACCAATGAATGTACTCGTTATATTTGTAATATTAGAATTTTCCGAAGATTCACTACGGATTTTGGCAACACCAAAATCTAAAACCTTTACCCACTCTCCCAAATCTGTAGGCACGAGAAATATATTATCTGGTTTTAGGTCACGATGAACTACCTGAATATGCTCAGTGCTTTTTCCTCCATCCCGTTGCAGAGTCACTCCTTGATGAGCCAGCTGTAGACCCTGGCAAACTTGCGCCATAATTTTCACAGTCCGCTCAACAGATAGCCGCTTTTCCCGCAGCAATAATTGTCTGAGCGTTTGCCCGCGCAAATATTCCATCACATAAAATGGAAAACCTTCTGGGGTGACTCCACAATCACTAATCTTCACGATGTGGTCGCTTTGTAAGGCAGCACAAACTGCTACCTCACGCTCAAAACGCTTTCTCATTTCTTGTGAAGCCACCAGCGTATCTTTGAGTAATTTCAACGCTACTTGCTGACCTACACGGGTGTCCATTGCCAGGAAAACTTCTCCCATGCCACCTCCGCCTAACCGTCGGTCTAAACGATACCGCTGGTTATCACCTACAAAGCGACCATTCCAAGAATTTGAAGAAGGTGGGGATTTCATCTGGGGGAACCCATCCTAGTTATTTTAAAGTGTTAAGTTTAGTCAGAGATAATACTAGTCTTACAAATATAAATGCTTACTTTTTTACGTAGATAATATTAGTAATATATGTTACTAAGGATTTTCTACCTAATACTCAGCTTAACATAAAAGTAACCCTATAAATTTAAGGAAATGTTTAAAATTATGACTTATGGTAGTTGAAATTTGTTCCCTGATGTAAAGTTGGCGTAAATTTCACGAGGAGCGTAGCTTCGGTAGTGCTGAGCGATCGAGAGAGCAAAGCGGTAAATTGCAAACTACAAACCGAAAACTCAAAGTTGACAGATAAGTAATTTCATTTAGCAAAATGAGCTTAAATGACACTGCTAATTTTGACTAGTGAATTAGGAGGCAAAATGGAAGCAACACCATATTCTGGTGGATATATGCATGATTTTCGGCTGGCTTTGCAGCATTGACAACTATCTTTGCCAAAATCGGCGTAGAAAATGTGAACGCTAATTTAGCAACAGCAATCCGAACTGTTGTCATTTTAGTAATTGCTTGGGGGATTGTACTTTTTCAGGGAAATGTAGTTAATATCTCAGCTATACCCCAAAAAACCATGATTTTCTTATTATTATCTGGAGTATCTACAGGGTTGTCATAGATTTTTTACTTCCAAGCGTTCCAAGTGTTACGAGTAGGGAAAGGTTTATCTGTTACAGAATATAGAATATTTTAAGTTTTGCAAAATGTATTCTGTCAATGTAATCTGGCGTACATGATGAATATGTGCTATTGCCATGAGGAACGAGGATGAGTAATATGCTCTCTATAGCCACCGTGACAGCAGTACTAAAAGTGTTGCTGGAAAACGGTTTAGTCAGCGATCCGATCGCTGCTAGTGTTGGTGATGTGATTGTAACTGCCCTACCGCCGGATCGAATTTCAGTTGAAGCTGACGAGCGCCCTCAACTTAACCTTTTTCTCTATCAAGTGACGCAGAATCGTAATGTTGATTGGGTATCTCAGGAATTTCGCAGCAGACACTCACGTATTAATGGAAATCCGTCTTCTTCCAGTCCACCACTCGCCCTCGACCTCCACTATGTATTAACAGCTTACGGAGCGAAGGATTTTCAGGCAGAGCTTTTACTAGGCTATGCGATGCATTTGCTACATAAAACACCATTTATCACATCGGATATTATTGAAAATACTCTGCTGAATGCATCTACAACTAATACCTCAAGTGCTTTTTCGCAAGCTGTGGCTAGTGTCTCTGTATCCGATTTAGCTGAGCAAATTGGGCAGATCAAACTGACTCCAGAGTTTTTTAATATGGAAGAAACTTCTAAGTTATGGTCTGCGTTACAAACACACTATCGACCTTCAGCTACGTATATGGCATCAATGGTATTGATTGAAAGTAACAAATCTGAGAATGTTGAAGGTCTGTACATAATGCCCTTGTCTCAACCAAATATAGAGCAAGTGATAGCTGGGGCAAAAAGCGATCGCGAGCAAATGATTGTTGCTGGTACAACATTAATTATTCGTGGTAAGCGGTTGCGTGGTGATATCACTCGCATCCGATTGGGTAACACGGAGACATTACTGATACCTCAAGATGTTAAAGAAACGCAAGTCAGTTTTTTAGTCCCGCCAGATTTGTATGCAAGCGTCCAGAGTATCCAAGTTGTACATCTGCCAATGGGCAATACTACGCAAACGGATCGTATAGTTGAATCCAATGTTGCAACTTTTGTCCTCCATCCAACAATTACGGCGTTAGTTGCTCAAGTGGAAAATGACAGTAACAATTTACGCTCAGCAGAAATTACTCTTAAATTTCATCCCAAAGTTGGCAACGCACAACGGATCGTTTTATTACTTAGTGATGTGTCAGCTCCAAATCTGGTAACTTATTCTTTTTTGGTTGCACCACGGGCTGAAGATACTGATGCGATTGTTATTCCGGTCAAAAATGTGAAGCCAGGAAGTTATATGGTGCGGGTGCGGGTAGACGGAGCAGAAAGTCCATTGCACAAAAATCAGTCTGGGGACTATGATTCGCCACAGGTGACAATTTCATGAATGCTACAAACATCGATCGCAATTGGGATCAAGCAAACTACCGCTACCTATCAGCAGCCCTAGCCGTGGTGCGTGGTATTTTAGAAAATCACATTGCCATCTTGCAAAATCAACCTGAGGCGAAAAACCAGGAAAATTTACAACAAGCGCTCCAACAGGCTGCTGCTGCAATGCCTGCACCATCGGCATTAGATAGAGTCTGCAAAATATTTAACCTCTCATCCTTTGAACGCGATTTGTTGCTATTGTGTGCCGCAATGGAATTGCATGGAGATTTTGGCAAATTGTGTGCTAATGTCCACGCAGATCCACAGCGAGCTTACCCAACCTTAAGTTTAGCTCTAGCAACTTTACCTCACGTACATTGGGATGCGATCGCTCCAAATGCTTCCTTACGTCATTGGCGGTTAATTCAACTTGGTGATGCTCATGCCCTGACTCTCAGTCCCCTGAGAATTGACGAGCGGATTTTACATTATCTCACGGGCATCCAATATCTTGACGAACGATTAGCTGGCATCATTGAACCATTACCAGAAATTAGCGATTTAGTACCATCGCACCAAGAACTAGCAGAGCGAGTTGCAGCCGTGTGGTTGCAAGCGAAGAAAGCGAACAGCTTGCCAGTTGTTCAGTTATGTGGTGTTGAAACTTTCACTAAACGCGCCATTGCCGCCAGGATTTGTCAACTCCAGGGTTTGAGTTTGTGGGTAATGTCTGCACAAGTCATTCCCTTAGCACCGAGCGAGTTAGATAATCTTATCCGCTTGTGGACTAGGGAAACGATTTTAAGTAGGTGTGCCTTACTCTTGGATTGCAAGGAACTCGATACCAATGATACGGCGCGGCTGAATGCGATCGCTCATTTCATTGAACGCACCAATGGCTTTTTGATCGTTACCAGTCGGGAGCGGATAGGCTCATCACAACGCCTAGTAGTTAATTTTGACGTACATCAACCAACGATCGAAGAACAAGGTGTAGTTTGGCAAGATGCACTAACTGCAATTGCCCCACAAATGAACGGGCAAGTGAAAACCTTAGTAGATCAGTTTAACTTGAGTGCCGCAACTATTCGCGCTGCTTGTGCAGAAGCCGCAGGACAACTAGCACAAACATCAGAAAACGATATCGGTGATATTTTATGGGACGCCTGTCGCGTGCAAGCACGTCCCCGCTTGGATGAACTCGCCCAGCGAATTGAACCTTCTGGTGATTGGGAAGATTTGGTATTACCAGAAGCCCAGAAACAAGTTCTGCGGGAAATTGCGGCTCATGTGCGGCAACGGAATACTGTATATAATAATTGGGGCTTTGCTGACAAAGGTGGGCGGGGGTTGGGAATCAGCGCCTTATTTGCAGGTACTAGCGGCACAGGTAAAACTTTGGGAGCAGAAGTGCTGGCACAGAGATTGCGCCTCGATCTCTATCGCATTGATTTATCATCGGTAGTCAGCAAATATATTGGCGAGACAGAGAAGAATCTGCGACGGGTATTTGATGCCGCAGAACAAGGTGGAGTGATTTTGTTGTTTGATGAAGCTGACGCCTTATTTGGCAAACGCAGTGAAGTCAAAGATGCACGCGATCGCTATGCAAACATTGAAGTCAGCTATCTATTGCAGCGCATGGAAAGCTACCCAGGGTTAGCAGTTCTAACTACTAACCTCAAGAGTGCAATTGATATAGCCTTCCTACGGCGCATTCGTTTCGTGGTGCAGTTTCCTTTCCCTGATGCAGTACAACGAGCCGAAATTTGGCGACGCATTTTTCCAGCCAACACTCCAACCGCAGATTTAGATGCCCTGCAACTAGCACGGCTGAATGTAGCTGGGGGTAATATCCGTAATATAGCCTTAAATGCAGCTTTTTTGGCTGCCGATGCTGGCGAACCCGTGCAAATGAAACACGTATTGCGGGCTGCTCAGACCGAATATACCAAGTTAGAGAAGCCTTTAACTGATGCTGAAATCGCCGGATGGATGTGATTTGAATAATTCGGCAGCGCCAACTACCCCACGGGAACGCCAAAGGCGAACTCTACGGTGTACACACAAAAATCTTGACTTGCAACATTAATGCATCGCCCTGCAACATTAATGCATCGCCCTGCAACATTAATGCATCGCCCTGCAACATTAATGCATCGCCCTGCAACATTAATGCATCGCCCTGCAACATTAATGCATCGACCTGCAATATTAATGCATCAACCTGCAATATTAATGCATCGACCTGCAACATTAATGCATTGCTCTGTACCTTAACGCACCCTACAAGATTGAGCGATCGCACTTCGATCCAAGATTTACACATGGTGGGTAGGTTAATCCTGCGGAATGCCAGAGGATTGCGTGTGAGATAGCAAGCGTTTACGATTGCTGATGAATTCTGATTTGATCGGGATGCCTTATGTAATCCTCCACAAATTTGGGAAGTCGGGCTTTCACAAATTTGTAAAACTCTGTGTTTCTTTCTCGTACATCCTTAAGACCCATTCCGTCAATGCGATCTATCGCAGCATTTAACACTGAAATCACTTGCTTGTCGGTATCAAATTTCGTTGCAACTCCCCGAGACAAGTGGTGCTTGTCTATCTTACCGTTGGTATCTATGAAAATCTCAAACAGCTTTATGCTTTCCGATGGTCTTCCAGTGTTAAGGTCATGCGCTGCGTCTGGGCTGTTGAGTAATGTTGCCCATTTGGGGAATTCCAATTCTTCCTTGATTGCCTCATCTAGACCCTCTTGGAGCCACTTCAGGTATATCTTATGCTTTTTCGGCGAGTTGTATCCCTCAGGATCTTCGCTCTCAAATTCTTGCCAAGCGTACCTTTCATCTATGTTGAACTGAATCCTTTCGGTGGTATGGGTGTTTCTTTGTGGACCTAAAGCATGGGTCGTCCGGATGCGTCCATCGTCGAAATACAGGCTGCCGATTTGCCCATCTGGCGTCATGCTGCATATGACTGTTCTTTTGGTTTCCGCCCTGTATTCTTCCTTCGCCCATGTAGGAACCCCACCATCCTCGCGCGATCGCTGCAATATCTGGGCTTTCAGACCTTGGGCAAACTCTCTTTTGGGCTGATATGTGTTTCGAGTTGGTATATCGTCATGTTGATGAAGACTTTGCACCACTGTACGCGCTACGGTATCCGCTTCCTGTTCGTACTTATCCCCTGGTTCCCCAATTGTCAGATATGTGTTTCGAGTTGGTATATCGTCATGTTGATGAAGACTTTGCACCACTGTACGCGCTACGGTATCCGCTTCCTGTTCGTACTTATCCCCTGGTTCCCCAATTGTCAACTTTGCCTGGATTACTTTTTTTGGCGGAGGCATCAAAGGAATTTCTAACAAGTTCTTCTTTCTTTGAACTAATCCCTTAGTCTGTTCCGATTGCTGATGAGGTGTTGCTATTGGCTGTTGAATAATGGGCGCAAAGGGTCTTGATGACAAGTGAAATGTTGTTGGCGTTTCGCTCTTTGTTGAAGCCGTTTTTTGGATTATTTGGAATGTCATAATGATTCTTGCTTTTCCCTAACTCTCATTACCCACTTGGTTAACAAAGCCATCGCCCTTTAATACGTACTGTTATTACACTGATACTTTAATTAACCCGGATTTTACCATTTAATGCCGACATTGCGATTTTATGAAAGCGTTAACAACTGCGATCGCTTCGGTTATTCGTGCTGTAGTTTGTGACATCGGT
The DNA here is from genome assembly GCF_043099735.1 of Nostoc sp. C117. Lineage (NCBI taxonomy): Bacteria > Bacillati > Cyanobacteriota > Cyanophyceae > Nostocales > Nostocaceae > Nostoc > Nostoc sp. C117. The sequence goes on along the minus strand of NZ_CP170991.1, from coordinate 2,789,000 downwards.
GAGAGGTTAAGGTAATTGCACGACTATATTTTCATCTAATTTATTTTGAGTATTTTAACTGATTGACAAAATGTGCTTTATCTTAAATCTCACCGATGGTTTTGGACTGATCTGAACTGTATTAAGATTTAGGGATCTGAACCAGTAGTTTGAAAACACGCTCTAGCTCTTTCAAATCAAGGTTTTAAACAAAAAATGTATCAACTGGTACAGACCCAAAAGTGGGTAATGTACCGTAAGTTTGTAAGTCAATTAACAAATCGCTATTCGCTTGAAATCCTGCAATACCATCGTTGACAACTAAATATAAATCAAGACCATTGTAGACGATGGCGGCACTATTAATACCCAAAGCTTGGTTTCCTGCCAGTTTTCCGTTAGCATCAATAAATACCTGTTTTACTAAGTCTAATTCTGTTTCATAGTAGTTATTGTCTGCGGCACGAGTTAAGGTGACTGGTTTTCCTAAAGCTGTACCATTTGGAGCAAGTAAATCGATTTTATCGTTGCCAAGAGAAAACCCAGATATTGCATCCGCTGCCAAAGCTGAAGATTGTCCAAACTGAAAAACGTAAATATTATTGTTGTCGATGTCATCTGCAAAAAAGTCTTTTCCAGCCCCACCATTCAAGATATCTCTGCCAGTGATACTCTCAAGGTAGTCATTCCCGTTTCCTCCATTAATAACATCATTACCTGCTCCTGCATAAAGGTAATCATCTCCATCTCCACCGTTGAGGGTGTCATTCCCATCTTGGCCATAAATAACGTCATTACCTGCTAGTCCACTCAATATATTGTTGGCACTATCACCTGTAATCTGATTGTTAAGATTATTTCCTGTGCCGTTGATATTGCTGCCATTACCAACAAGTGTTAAATTTTCCAGATTGACTGCTAAGGTGTATGTAGCAGAAGATTCGACTCGATCGATATCTGTGGTTGATGTTTCGACAATTACATCTAAAGTATTATCAACTATGTAAGTATCATCTGCTGAGCCGCCGATTAAGGTATCAACACCTCCCTTACCATCAAGGATGTCAAATCCGGCTCCTCCGTTGAGAATATTATTAGCAGTATTACCCGTAATCTTATTATTTAAACCGTTGCCTGTACCGTTAATCACAGCAGTTCCGGTAAGAGTCAATTCTTCTAAATTTGCTCCTAAAGTATAAGTAACAGAAGACAGAACTCTGTCATATTCATAGGTAGCCGTGGAAGTTTCGGAAATTAGATCTCCAATGTTATCTACAACATAAGTATCTCCGCCAGCACCACCGATGAGAGTGTCTAGGCCTGCTTTACCATCTAGGAAATCATATCCATCGCCACCAATGAGGCGATCGCTTTGAGTACCACCCAGCAATGAATCGTCACTAGCGCCGCCATCTAGAGTCACTGAACCTAAGGTAAATCCAGATGCATCTAGGGTATTCCAACCATTTCCACCAGTCAGTTGAGCTTGTTCTATGCTCAGGAGTACATCAACACCATTGGCAATGAGGCGATCGTTGGTAAGAATAAATTTAGCTAAATCACCTGATTCTACTACTTTGTCAATGCCAGTTCCACCATTGAGCAAATCGCTATCAGCTCCGCCAGTTAAGATATCATTGCCATCTCCACCGTTGAGAGTATCGTCACCCGCGCCACCAATTAAGGTATCGTTACCAGCTTTACCATTAATAGTATTTTCTTCATTTCCTCCGGTCAATTTTTCACTAACATCAGTACCATTAATCACCGTACCTGGCAAAGAAGGCGAAGGAATTGAAATTCTCAGATTATATAATCCAGTGGGACTACTACCATAGTATCCAGCACCAACAACAGCAAAAAAATAAGTCCCAGTTTGTAAATAAGTGAGGTCAATTCTCTCTGTAAATGGGTAATTAGGTAATTGGTAACTAGTCACACTGTCATAGCTATCAGTTGCAGCGTTGTACTTGAATAAAACCACATCATAGGTAGCCTTAATATTGACAACATCAGGCGAAGACAGTTCAATGTAACTGTTGAGAGGTGCTGTACTATCTAGTTTAAAACTATACCAATCAATATCATTGGTCGATGCATTGGAAGAAAGATTAGTTAAAATTCCTGCACCTGTATTAGTCCCTTTTATTGAACCTAAATTAACTGCTAATTCAGCAAGATTATTATTTTCTTTGTCGATAAATCCCAAATTTTTAGCCATGACTTCTTCTCCTCGTATCCTTTTTGTTTGTATTGTCATTAAATAGATATAAATAAACTCAAATCAATTTATAAAGATTTTAAAGTTATCAATTATAACTAAATTGAATTTATTTGCTTCTATCTATTGATTGCTTGATATTTTTAAGATTAGAAAACAAAAGGGTAGAACTAGAGGAGATAATTCCAAATATTCCATTTCTTCAAATATGAACACTAAAAAATCAGCCTGGATAACCAAGCTGAATTATAAATAAGAACCCCAAATTTTCCAATAAGTCGCGGAGCTTGGACTTAGAATTCAGCAGTCATAATTCTGAATTCTGATGTATTTATCAATTTGCGGCTAAAGCTGGTTCTGCCACAAAATATTTCATATTTTCTTGCTGGGTGGCAAATTTCAAATATTGAGATGCCATTTCTGGTGTTAGAAATTCAATCATTAATCTGTTTTCCACCCAGAACTCAATCACATCAAAAAAAGAATCGCGGTTACAGCGGACTACACGCCAGCCTTCCCGAACACCGATTTCTTCAATTTCTTTCTGGCTAGTGGGTACAGAGATCGCTGCATGAATATCTGTAAACCTAGAAGTAATAGCAGTATGCACAAATACACATTGATCGTCACCTTCACCAGGTTCTATTTGAGAACCTAAGGGATAAAGTTCAATGGCTGTACCGTATTCATCAAAAGGTATAACCATATAACTTCCTGGATTAGGAGGAAATGAAACAGCTTGGGCTTTTAAAATTTCCGCAAGAACTTGAGCAACGTGGTTGGGTTTTTTAACAGCAATTGAAATATGGTGAATCATAAAATAACCTCAGTTCGATATTTTGTAGATTAGGAAACAATCGGGGAAAACTAGGGGAGACACGATAGTACTGTGTCAATAAATAATTGATAGATAAATTCCCTGTAGAGACGGCGATTTATCGCGTCTCTTGATTTATGTAAGCGTGAATCATCCCATTATTCAGTAACGCCTATTGAGGTCGCCCGTAATGAGCTTTACCCTTGCCATCGGTAGTCTCAAGTACTAGAACTTGCTGCCCGTAGTCATTTGTCTCAATCGACCATTCGTAAGTCTCAGGCTTGGCTGTATTGCGGCTAGAGTAGGTGCGCCCGCTATTGCAGATTTGCCCTTGAGATCTGCTGTTGCTGGGTTGAAAGGTAAGACGCCCAGCTTCAATTTTAACTTTGCCTTTTTCTTCTATGAACAGGTTAGACGTGCAGTTGTAGGTGGTGATTTGAATCAGCCTGTTTCGCTGATAGTTCCCGTTAGGTGCGAGTTTAAATTGATCGCTAGAACCGTTTGGGGCTGCTGGTTGGCCTGTGTAGCTGTCTTGGTATTGGATAGACGAGATTCGACCATACCGCCACTCGCCCTGGAGTTCTGCTGGTACTCCAGTGTCGTTTTTACCAGCCTGACTTACGTTTGGGTACAAAACAAGGCTGGCACTGAGGCTCAAGCTTAGGGCACTAGCAGCAAACAAGCGAGCAGTTTTTGGTATGGAATGGACTTGTTTATTTGTTATTGAGTACATATGACTTTTAAAGTTGTTGAGTATTTTTTATTTATTTGTCAGTACCTTAGGGAAGAAACTGCAATCCATATTTGTTCAAAACAGGCTGTACTTTTTCCATATTTAGTGTTGAAGTATCAGCAACTTCACCCATTTCTTCATAAAAATTTTTCGCTCCCTTTGGTGAAACAAAAACCAGAAATTTAGCAGTAGTAGAACGAACCTTGAAGGCGTGTGCTGCATTGTGAGGAATGTTAACGAAAGAGCCTGTTGATGCCAAAATTGTTTCTGTACCAATTTGGATGTCTATTTCACCCTCTAGAATATAAAATGCCTCTTCCCAAGGATGAGTATGTAGTGGTGGTCCATTTTCTTGTGTATCTGTAATTTCATAAATTGTCCAAGCTCCATTTGTTTCTTCACCAGTTGCTTTGGTTGTAAAATGTCCACCAAGGATTGAAAATTGATTACCTTCTCCTGGTGTCAGAATAATTGGTTTACGCATGATTGAAGTTTGCATATAAGTTACTCCTTGTTTGGTAATTTAGTAAATGTGAACTACAAACTTGATTTGATGTTTATTAGATTAGTGATTAATCGGGTAGAACTAGGGGAGATAATTGGTTAGTTCAGTTTTTTTGTAACTGATTATTAAGAAACTCAACTAACGTGAAAATTTCTAGGAATAATAAGTAACCTATTCTGGCTAAAGTCGATATTCTGATGCTTAACCAGTCACTCAACTTCCCCAAAGCCGATATTTTGGTAATTGATGACACACCAGAAAACCTGAACCTCCTATCTGCCATGCTGACGGAACAGGGATATAAAGTTAGGAGTGTAACTAAAGGTTCTACGGGGTTACGCGGTGCAAATGCAGTTCCCCCAGATCTGATTTTGTTGGATGTGAATATGCCGGAGATGAATGGCTATGAAGTCTGTCAAAACTTGAAGGCAAACGATCGCACCCGCGAAATCCCAGTAATTTTTATCAGTGCTTTGGGTGATGTCCTAGATAAAATTAAAGCGTTTGCCGTTGGCGGGGTAGACTATATCACCAAGCCTTTTCAAATAGAAGAGGTTTTAGCACGAATTGAAAATCATTTGACAATTCGGCAATTGCAACAACAACTCCAAGCGCAAAATCAGCAATTGCAGCAGGAAATTCACGATCGCACTAAAGCAGAAGAGAAGTTTGCTAAGGTTTTTCGCTCTAGTCCGAATCCAATTGCGATCGCCACAGTTTCCGAAGCTCGTTTTCTTGATGTCAATCGCAGTTTCTTAAGGATCAGCGGCTATTCTCTAGACGAAGTGATTGGACACACCGCCACTGAACTTGATTTGGGGAAAAATACAGCACCATTTGCCCAGAAAATCCAACTTCTACCGGAAAGTGGATCGCTGTACAATCAGGAATTTGAATTTTCTACTAAATCTGGTGAAGTCAAAACCATACTAATATCTATCGAATTGATTGACTTAGCTGGAGTATCGTGTGCTTTATTAATTGCCAACGACATCACCGAACGTAAACACCTAGAAAACGAGTTTATCTCTTTAGTCAGTCATGAGTTGCGTACACCTTTAACTTCGACAATGGGAGCATTAGATTTGTTGGGTTCAGGACAACTCGGAACTCTCACCGAACAAGGACAAAAAGTCTTGAGAATTGCCACTACTAATAATGAACGCCTAATGCGTTTGGTGAACGATATTCTCGATTTAGAGCGGATGAAATCGGGCAAAATCTTTATGCGGAAGACCAAGTGCAATGTCGCTGACTTGCTAATTACAGCAACGGAAGCAATGCAAGCGATGGCAGATAAATTACAAGTCCAATTGATTGTTAATCCTTTAACAATTGAACTTTGGGGAGACTCCGATCGCTTACTACAAACATTGACAAATTTACTCAGTAATGCAATCAAGTTTTCTGAACCAGGCGATCGCGTCTGGATTAGTGCCATTATCTCGGAATATAAAGCCGTTGAGTCTCCAGAAAATCAGTATTCCCTCACCAAAAAAGATACTTCATCACCCAAGTACGTTTTGATTACGATTCAAGATGAAGGACGAGGAATTCCTGAAGATAAATTACAAATTATCTTCGAGCGTTTTCAGCAAGTAGATGCCTCTGATTCTCGTAACAAAGGAGGAACAGGTTTAGGACTTGCCATTTGTCGGAATATTGTGCAGCAACATAACGGTAAAATCTGGGTTCAAAGCATTTTAGGTGAAGGTAGCACATTTTATGTATTGTTACCTCTAAGTAGCTGTTAACCGTCAACAGTGTTTACATAGTTTAGACGCGCATCAGCTTGATAGCAAAAGTTTTACCCGACTTTTCCCCGATCGCATTCTAGAATAATTCCAGGTTAATCAAGCTAATCAGCATCACATATCATGCGAGAGTGACATTATGAGCAGAAACATCTTGATTGTTGATGATGAAGAAGATGTGCAAGCGATCGCAAAACTGGGGTTAGAAATGGGTGCTGGTTGGAACGTGTTGACTGCTTGTTCTGGTCGGGAAGCGTTGAACATAGCTGCTAACTTTAAACTTGATGTTATTTTGCTAGATATGATGATGCCTGATATGGATGGGCGGGCTACACTGCAACAACTGAAAGCTAACCCCGTCACTCAGCTAATTCCAGTAATTTTACTTACTGCCAAAGTCCAGGAGTCGGATCGAGATAGCTTTACTGATTTAGATGTAGCTGCTGTCTTTGCCAAACCTTTCCGTCCCCTCAAACTAGCAATGCAAATCAGTGAAGCATTGGGCTGGTAACGATCTTAAATTTAGGTGGATTGTTAATTTTAAATTTTGAATTCGGAGTGAAGCGACGTGACAGCCTACTATGACTCTATAGCCGAGCAGTATAAAAAATCCAAACAATTGCCTTTTCGTCTGCATATTGAAGCATATACATACTTTAATTTACTTGGTAATTTGCTTGAAAAATCACTGCTCGATCTGGCTTGTGGAGAAGGATTTTACACCAGACAATTCAAACTCCAAGGTGCAGCAAAGGTAATAGGGGTAGAAATTTCTGAAAAAATGATTGAACTGGCAAGACAAGAAGAAGTGCGAGAAGCCCAAAACATTGAATATATTCTTGGTGATGTACTCGAACTTGGGAAAATTGGCAGTTTTGATTTAGTGGTAGCTTCCTATTTACTAAATTACGCCCAAACGAGAGAACAATTACTAAAAATGTGTCAGAACATATTTATCAACCTGAAACCGGGCGGTCGTTTTGTCACTATGAATAATAATGCCTCTCAACCGCCTACATCCTATCTCGCAACTGAGAAATATGGATTTATCAAAAGTATAGACTCACTGCTTCAAGAAGGTACACCGATAAAATATACAATCTCTGCTAATGAGCAGAAATTCAGCTTTAATAACTATTACCTCAGCACAGAAACTTATGAATGGGCATTTCGGAGTGTTGGTTTCAAAGAGATTCGCTGGCAAAAACCAATAGTTTCTCCTGAAGGAGTAGAGGAATTCGGCGAACAGTTTTGGCAGGATTTTATTGACTGTATGCCGATAATTGGTATTGAGTGTTTGAAGTAATTAAATTTTTATTTTAGATTGTCAAACAGTTAGGGAATTAGTACCAAAGTAACAGAGTGCGTTAGACTTTAGCCTAACGCACCATTTTATAATCAGTTTACAAGTTGTCCCTTAGTAAGACTAGATAAACTTTCCTCTACTTCAGCCCGATCTGTTGCATCGGGATTAAGTTGAAGATAAGTCTGGAGATCGGCAGATGCAGCATCAGACTGACCTAAACTAATTAATACGATCGCTCGGTTTTGATAAAGGTCTGGATTTTCTGGTGATAAAGCGATCGCAGCTTCTAAATCACTCAAAGCTTCTGGTAGTTTTCCAAGTTCGTAGTGAAGTGTGGCTCGATTTGCTAATAATAAAGGTTGCTGTGAATTTAAAGCAAGTCCCGCATTATAATCTGATAAAGCTTCTTCCAGATGTCCCCATGCTTCAAATGCTTGAGCGCGGCCAATAAACGCTGAAGTGAGAGTGGGTTCTAAATCAAGAGCAACTGAATAAGCATGAGTTGCTTCTGCTAGTAGACCTTTTAAGTAATAGCAATGTCCCATATTCATCCATACTTCATAATATGGTGGGCTGAGGTCAATAGCTTGGCGATAATCATTCAAAGCATTTTCCAAATACCCTAGGCGTTGGTAAACATTACCGCGATCGTTGTAGTACTCTGAGTAGTTTGCATCAGCTGCGATCGCTGCTGTAAAATAAATAACCGCTTCTTCTAATTCACCCATTGCTGCATAGACTTGAGCAATGTTATAGTCCAAAACTGAGCGATGTAATCGATGTTGACCCTGACTCAAATGGTTTTTGAATTCTTCAATTGCTGATTTACAAAGTTCAATTGCTTCTTGAGGAAAACCTTGACGGTGTTTAACAAGTGCTAAACCGTTCATATCGAAAGCTGTCATAAAATGTCTATCATCAGCAGGAATATCCGCCGTTGATTCTGCTAAAATACTCAAGCTGCGATTGAGATAATCTTCAGCTAAGGCATGGTCATGTTCCGGGAGAAACCGAGTATGGAACATTGCCATTATGTAATAAGCTCGAACTAATTGCGCTGGTGTGTCAATTTTGAGAATAGCTTCTTCTTGAACAATTTCATATGCCTTGGCAATATTACCTGTTGTTGCGTAACAGTTAAAAAGATTCCCAACCATATTCCATCGCATGTTATTGTCTTTTCCACAAAGATGGTCAAGTTGACTAGCAACAGGTTCACAATATACTAATGCATCTTCATAAAAACCTTGGTGATTATAGGTTCCTAACAGTCTTGCTTGCCAAATCAATGCTTTTTCAGGTTGCTCACTTTGTAACCAATACGAAACTAGCCGCGGCCCATGAATTTCAAGTTCAATAGAATCTCTACCAATTTTTTCTTCCAACTTTTGCGCCAGTTGGGACATTTCTAATTGGGAAATTACTACTTCTGGTTCTGCTGGTAATTGCCAAATAATCTTCTGTGCCAAAAACTTATTATCTAAGTGACTAATGGCAGTTTCACCAGTATTAGGAGCAGTTGCAAACAGTAAACTTAATTTTAATTTCTGTCCTCGACGACGAAGGAGTTCAGCAAAAAAGCGGCGTACTAAAAATCCTGCTCGCTCATAATTATTACAAACAATCAACCAAGGAGAACCATCAGTGTAATCATACCAGGAATCTAATAGATCGATTACCCCATGTATGATTCTATAAGCTCGATCTAAAGGATAATTACGCACCCTTTCTTCATCAAGAGAACTGTCTGTTAAATTTGGATTTCTTACTGATATTTGACGCCTTAATGCAGGTAAAATCATTGCTAATTCATAGCTATGTTTTTCAATCAGATGTGGTGCTTTTTCCTGAATTTTTGGTAAAAGTTGATTTAACCATTCATTTAATCCAGCCCATAACCCATCTTCTTGAGGATTAAATGATAATAGCCAAGTTGTTGCTTTATTTTCTTGACCTACTTGCAACCACTGCTGCAAAATTGTTAACCGAGAACTACCTGATTCAGCCTCCAGCAAAATCGCTTTACCAATTTCTGGTTGTTGTAAAACAGTTTGTTCGAGAGTATTGTAGCATTCCATAATTTATCTCCTTTTAGTAAGACGTAAACTATTAATCCAAAGGAAAATACCAATACCTTGAATCCCAAAAACTAGCAATCCCATTACTAGGGCATCGGTGAAGGCATAAGGGTTAGATTGATACCCTGCACTCAACGTACCTAAAAGTAAGGAAGCATAATTCCACATTGTTGGAATACCGATGAAGAAGAACGACCAAAATGCAGCGATGTGACCTAAAACATAGATAACAGCGTAACAGCGAATCACTCGCATCTCGCCTCTAGGAATAGAGGATTGGTCAGTGGGATGAGAAAATCTTAGTAATCGGAATATTTGGTTTTGTAAAAAAACCTTTGTATCCTTCATCAGACTTCTACATCTAAAAAAATTAGCAATGACGTAGTAAAAATCAGTCCGAACAAAGAAATAGCATTGCCAAAGTAAACCTAATAGGTAACTTAATGCGATCGCTTGCATTAGCTGCAAAGCAATGGGATTTATCGCCAGCCATTCTTGTTTTTGAGCAAACAAAATTAGTAACAAGATGGAAGTTAATACAACATCTAGCAAAGGCCCTGCAAGAAATGGTAGATACCGCTGGTTTCGAGGGACACCCCATATGCCAGTCATATCTGTTTCTGCTACGAGTATCCAAAGACGATTACTAAGCCTTAATTGACAGGAAATACCTACTGCTTTGGCAGCTACTAAATGAGCCATTTCATGTAGAAAGACTGCAATAACATTAATTCCGGTTAAAATTAACGTCATCATTGTGACGTTTTGTGTAAATACAAAAGCTTGATAACTCGGCATAATTGCAGGGTTCAAGCTAACAGCCACTACAGCTAATAAGATGACTAATCCACAACCTATTAGTGCCTTTTTACTAAATAGCTTTTGGGCGGCAGACTGTGAAATCTGGGTGAAATGATTTATTTGCTTTGGTTGCTTAGTATCTGTTGATAAAACTATTTGTCTAGAAGATAGAATATTTACAAAATCGTTTTCTTCTAAAACCTCTAGAAGACCTTCAATATCTGGCACTTCGTTATACTTTTTTTGGTAAAACGATTGTGCCTGTCCAATGGTTTTGCCAGCAGCCAAATAATCGAGTAGCTCTATTGCATCAGAAGGTAATGCTAGAAAAATATTAGTATCTACCCGCCCAATTATGAATTCATCTCCTTCAGGTTGGCGAGTAAATGGATAAATAGAAACTAGAGCGTCGGCAGGATATCTGGTCACGTCAAGTTTCCTTCCTAATGTAGTGTTTTTAAGAAGAATTTAGGAGTCATAATCAATAGACCTGTTCAAAAACTCCTGATTTTCAACTCTTTCTCTGTGCCTTTGCATCAGTCAAAAAATATTTATTAATTAGTGGAAGACTATAATCCTCCACTAATTTGAGAGGAAGTCTGTAGTTAGCTAAATGAATTACTTTAATCTAAAGCTTATATCCAATAGCTAACTTATGCTTGGAGCTTACCAGCAACTACTACATATCCAGCAGACATAAGCAGCAGCTCTTGTTGTTCTTAGTGTTTCAACTTCACGAATTACAAATTTCTTCATTGCTTTAGGTTGAATAGTTTCTACAGGTTTCATTGTTTTTTTCCTTTTTTGATGTTTGTTTTGGGCAATATCATCTACCCTTATGTTTTTGAATATACAGAACAATCGGGTAAAACTAGAGGGACAGATTCAATTAATTTGAATAATTACCAGCAACTACTGCATATCCAGCAGACATAGGCAGCAGCTCTTGTTGTTCTTAGTGTTTCAACTTCACGAATTACAAATTTCTTCATTGCTTTAGGTTGAATAGTTTCTACAGGTTTCATTGTTTTTTTCCTTTTTTGATGTTTGTTTTGGCAATGTTCTCTGCCCTTTTGTTTTTGAATATAGAAAACAATCGGGTAAAACTAGGGGAGGCAATTCAATTAATTTGAGGAATTACCAGCAACTACTGCATATCCAGCAGACATAGGCAGCGGCTCTTGTTGTTCTTAGTGTTTCAACTTCACGAATTACAAATTTCTTCATTGCTTTAGGTTGAATAGTTTCTACAAGTTTCATTGTTTTTTCCTTTTGTTGATGTTTATTTTGGCAATGTTCTCTGCCCTTTTGTTTTTGAATATAGAGAACAATCGGGTAAAACTAGGGGAGCCGATTCAATTAATTTGAGGAATTACCAGCAACTACTGCATATCCAGCAGACATAGGCAGCGGCTCTTGTTGTTCTTAGTGTTTCAACTTCACGAATCATAAATTTCTTCATTGCTTTAGGTTGAATAGTTTCTACAGTTTTCATTGTTTTTTCCTTTTGTTGATGTTTGTTTTGGCAATGTTCTCTGCCCTTGTGTTTTTGAATATAGAAAACAATCGGGTAAAACTAGGGGAACAGATTCAATTAATTTGAGAAATTTTTAGCAGTGCTTCAATGTATTTAAACGCATAGCCAAAGGCGGGCAAGATGCCCGCCCCACAAGAAGTAGTTGAGTATTTTTTTTTGGAAGTCGTTAAAAACCCACACTGTACCTGCTTCGGTTCAGTGTGGGTAGTTTACCAGTTATTTATTTTGGGTCAGTTCTGTTGTTTAGTATCCTGCTTGCTTGTCTACGACATTTCGTAAGGACTGACCAGTTTGGTAGCGCTTAAGATTATCAATAAATAACTCTGCTATGCGTTTTTTCAGCCGTGGTGAAAGAGCTGAACAATGGGGTGTAATAAAAGCGTTCGGTAGCGACCATAACGGACTTTCTGCTGGTAGAGGTTCTGTGGCAACAGTGTCTAATCCAGCGCCAGCAATCCAGCCCTCACGTAGTGCAGTGACTAATGCAGTTTCATCCACTATTGCACCGCGAGCAATATTAATGAGGTAAGCAGACGGACGCATGGAACGCAATGCAGCTTCATCGATCAAGCTTTTAGTTTCTGGGGTCAGTGGTGTGGCAATAACTACATAGTCTGCTTGCGGAAGGAGCGATCGCCACTCATCGACACCCACAACTTTATCAAAATTCGGTAGGGGTTCGGGATGGCGACGACTACCCCAAACTCGCACTCCAAAGGCTTTGGCGCGAGATGCGATCGCCATACCTATATTTCCTGTGCCGATAATTAATAAAGTTGCATCTGCCAATTCTTCGAGAAACACTCCTCTTACCCAAGTATGCTCATCCTGCAAAGCTTGCAATTTCCGCAGGTTCTTGGCGTGATAAAGCATGAATGCGAGTACAAATTCCGAAATGGGGATCGCATGAACTCCTGCGCCATTTGTGAGGATAATGTCCCTTTGCAAAAAATTAGGCGTGAGGATGTGATTTACTCCAGCACTGGGTGATTGTTGCCAACGCAGCCTCGGTGCTGCTGTCAATACTTTGTCCAAGGTAGAGGTTTTCAGATAAAAGCCGTTGACATAAACTTCTGCATCACTGGCATCACCATCAAAGTTACCTTCACTATCTACCTCCACAACATCTATATTAGATGGTAGGTGTGGCTCAATATCAGCAATGAGATGATCGGGTAAAATTAGTTTCACCATTTGCTACTCCCTAATTGGATTTTGGATGTTGGATTGTGCAACCCAATCCGCAGCACTTCTTCATTTTGAATTTGGAATTTTCTTAGTATCCTGCTTTTTTATCTACTACATTTCGTAAAGGTTTACCAGCTTGGTAGCGCTGAAGATTATCGATAAATAGAGCTATTGAACGCTGTTTACTTTTTGGTGAATGACCCGAAGTATGAGGTGTGATAAAGATGTTTGGAAGTGACCACAAAGGACTTTCTGAGGGTAGCGGTTCCGTGCTAACTGTGTCTAATGCTGCACCTGCAATCCAACCTTCAGTCAGCGCTTTGATTAATGCCGATTCATCTATTACGTCACCACGAGCAATATTAATTAAGTATGCATGGCGAGGGAGCGATCGCAATACAGATTCATCAATAAATTGTTTGGTTTCTTTTGTTAGTGGTGTCGCAATTACTACATAGTCTGCTATTGGGAGTAGCGATCGCCATTCATCAGCACCCACTACTTTATCAAAATTTGGTAGTTCTTGGGGATGACGACGACTGCCAATAATTCTTAAGCCGAAGGGTTTAGCGCGGGCAGCTATTTCTTGACCAATACCACCAGCCCCAATAATTAGCAAAGTTGCATCTGTTAACTCTTGGATAGCAAAGCCTCTTTTCCAGTGATGTTCTGCCTGTAAAGCATATAATTCTGGCAAATGCTTAGCATGAGCAAGTATGTAAGTAATTACAAATTCTGCGATGGGAATTCCATGTACTCCCGCCCCATTTGTGAGAATAATATCTCTTTCCAAATAAGTTGGTGTCAGAATGTGATTCACTCCCGCATTCGGTGCATGATGCCAACGCAGTGCGGGTGCAGCTTCTAGTATTTTGTGTAGTATGGGGCTTCTCGATAAAAACCAACTAAAATAAACTTCGGCATCAGTAGCATCGCTATCTAAATTACCATCAATATCTACTCGAACAATTTGTGTATCGGGTGGTAGGTGTGGCTCAATGTCACCAACCAGATCGAGTGGCAAAATGAGTTTCATTCTAGATTACCTCTTTTTTATTTAGATAGCTATCTCTGGAAATTGCCTTTTTTTCATAAACAAATGCATTGATTTTATTCATAGTTAGTAATAATTAAGTTTTAGAGGTTATTTGAAAATAAAAAGTACTTAGCTGTGATTTTAGGAACTTGTTGTTACCCCATAACCACGCTTCAAAAGTAAGATTTAGAGGAATCTAAAACGTTTTCCTACCAACAAAAGGACTTTTCAAAGATTCTCTTAGATTATTTAATCTGTAAATACATAAATTCAAGATCAAAATATTGGTTATTCAACTTATAAGCCATTTTCTCTATTCCATAGATTTTAAATCCCAATGATAAATAAAGTTTTTTTGCTAAAAAAATATTTTTAACAATATCAAGTAATAATATTTCTACCTCATTAATAGCTTTCGCTTTTTCAATTAATTCATTCAGTAAGAGTTTAGCTATACCTTTTCCTCTATATTCTTGTTTAACATACATACTAGTAATATATGCTTTATGCCTGAGTTTTATTCTTGATTCTTGTTGAAAGACGACTATTCCAATTAAGTCTTTATCCTCAGAGCAACCCAAAATAAAGTTATTGCGACCTACTGGGATTCTATCCCGAAATTGTTCTATCGTCTTAATTGCTTCTTCATCATAAGTGGTGCCAAATGATTCTGGATTTGTATATAAAGCTTCTAATCTGATCTGTCTATAATCTTCTGCATCATCCTTTGTTAGTTTTCTAATTATCATTAGATTAAATAATAGCAATATTAATAATAATTATTATGTTATAGTTTGTCTAGGTTGTAAATATAGAAAAAATCATCCAGAGTTATAGAGAGCAGAGTTGAGAGGTATTTTGAGTGTTCATAAATAATTTTGTATTGCTATCGCTTCTTTTTCAGAGAAATTTTTAATCTCGAAGTAGCCTATTTTACCGCAGCTACCTCAAGTTTAATATTGATATACTAAGGAAAGCTTAATTTCAACTACTCAACTGTAACAATTGGTTACTTGTCTGAGTAATTTCATTACTCATTACTCGTTGTAAAACTGCTTCTCTGATATTGATAAATTGTTCGTTACTTCTATCTCGCGGGCGTGAAAGTCTTACAGGTAAATCTAAACTAATCTGTCCAGCTTCAATGACTATTACTCGGTCTGCCAAGGCTACGGCTTCTTCCACATCATGAGTAACTAAAAACGCAGTAAATTTACGCTCTTGCCATAAGTTTTCAATTAAGTTCTGCATCTCCAAGCGAGTTAGAGCATCTAATGCCCCCAAAGGTTCATCTAGCAACAACAAACGCGGTTGACTTACTAATGCTCTTGCCAATGATACCCTTTGGCGCTGTCCACCTGATAATACGTGCGGCCACTCATCAGCTCTATCCTCAAGTCCAACTTTCTGAAGTGCCCACTTGGCTCTTTCACGCCAATTCCCTTGTAAGCCTAAACCTACGTTTTCAATAACCCGCTTCCAGGGTAGTAAGCGGGGGTCTTGAAACATTACTGTTACGGAGCGGCTGAGGTTACGTAGTGGTTCTCCATCTAGTAATATTCCGCCCGAAGTTGGTTTATCTAATGCTGACACAAGACGCAATAAAGTACTTTTACCGCAACCACTACGTCCCACAATGGCAACAAATTCACCTGGGGTCACTTCTAGATTCAATGAGTTTAAAACATTTTTTCTGCCAAAAGTCTTCGTCAGATCCAAAATACTTAATTGCGTACCTTGTACATTTAAATTCACTCGAAAAACCTCCTTAATTTACAAAAAAGCTATGGTTTTATTGCAATTAAATGCAGATTTAACATGCAATTTTAATTGTTTAATTGGAGTTTAATTGGACTAAAAATTATTAACTTTGGTAATTAGGATTCCAAGCCAAAAATTTTCTTTCTAATATTCTGGCACTGGCATCAGCTAACTTGCCCAGCAGTGCATAAATTAGGATACTCAATACTACAACATCAGTTTGCATAAACTCACGAGCATTCATTGCCATGTAGCCAAGCCCAGAATCTGCTGCAATAGTTTCTGCTACAATTAATGTTAGCCACATAATACCTAAAGAAAAGCGGACACCGACAAGAATTGATGATAAAGCTCCCGGAAAAATGATTTGCCACAAAAGTTGTGGTGTTTTCAATCCATATACTTTTCCCATCTCAATTAGTCCAGGATCGACACTACGAATTCCATGAAATGTATTAAGATAAAGCGGAAAAAATACCCCCATAGATACTAGAAATAATCTCGCTTGATCGCCAATACCAAACCAGAGAATCACCAGCGGAATTAATGCCAAATTAGGAATAGTACGGAGCATTTGTAGAGAACTATCCAATAACTTTTCCGCTATACGGGAAAAGCCATTAAGCAAGCCTAAGCCAAACCCAATGCTGCCACCGACTATAAAACCAGATATGGCACGTCCGGCACTAATTGCTATATTTTGAAATAGTTCTCCAGTTGAAGCTAGTCTAATCGCTGTGACAATTACACCACTAGGGGCTGGTAAAATTCTGCTTGAAAGTAGACCAGTTCTAGAAGCAAATTCCCAAAGTACTAGCACTACAACAGGCACAATCCAAGGTACTATTTTTTCAAATTGCGGATTTTCTAGCAGTGCATTTAGTGATATGTTATTGCTTTTGCTGTGTTTAAAGGTAATAGTCACGTTGCTTTGCTCCCAATTAAAAATTCAAAATGATACATCTAGAAGTATTAATTTTTGAATCTTAGATTTGAGATTTAGTATTTTTAATTAATCCCAAATCCAAAATCTAAAATCTAAAATTGGCATATTCATGACGCACTTGTTAGTTGTTTAGCAAATTTTTCATTGGTGGCTATTTCGCTAAAATGACTCAAGGCTTGTGGTATTTGGGGTGTAGGTTGGTTATGTAAAGGTAGACGAGGAAATAATAATTCAGCAGTGCGATAGGCTTCTTCTAAATGCGGATATCCAGAAAAAACGAAGGTTTCTATGCCCAGTTCTTGATATTCCAGCATCCTAGCGGTAATAGTATCGGGATCTCCAACTAAAGCAGTACCAGCACCACCCCGCACCAATCCAATTCCTGTCCATAAGTTGGGGCTAATTTCTAGGGCTTGCCGTGAGCCATTATGTAGTTGACTCATGCGCCGTTGTCCTTCAGAATCAGAACTAGCCAACTCTTTTTGAGCTGTGGCGATCGCTTTTTCATCCACATACTTAATTAACTCATTGGCTGCATCCCAAGCCGCAGACTCGGTTTCTCGCACAATTAGGTGCATACGAATGCCAAAACGTACTGTTCTGCCTTGTTCTGCCGCCAATCGCCGAACTTCAGCAATTTTTTGTGCAACTTGCTGTGGAGGTTCTCCCCAAGTTAGATAAACATCTATATGTTTAGCTGCAACCCGTTTGGCAGCAGCAGATGAACCACCAAACCACAACGGTGGATGAGGGTGTTGAACTGGTGGGAATAGGAGTTTACCACCTTTGATGTCTAGATAGTTTCCTTTAAAATCAACTGTTTCCCCACTGACGATACCCCGCCAAACACTTAAGAATTCATCGGTTAAATCATAGCGATCGTCATGACTAAGATGCAAACCATCCCCAGCCAGTTGCACAGGATCTCCACCTGTGACGACGTTAATTAACAATCTGCCTTTAGAAATGCGATCGAATGTTGCTGCCATCCTTGCTGCGGCACCAGGAGAAGTGATTCCTGGGCGAATTGCCACAAGAAATTTCATCTGCTTGGTGACAGATATGAAAGCCGCAGCAGTAATCCAAGCATCTTCACAAGAAGACCCTGTGGGTAGCAATGCCCCTGTGTAGCCTAAATTATCTACAGCTTGGGCAATTTGCTGCAAATAATCGGGTGTGGCAACACGAGAGCCAATATCTGTGCCTAAATAGCGCCCGTCACGAGATCCAGTAGGAATAAACCAAAGAATTTGCATGTTTTTCAGGGTAGGAGGCTGTAAAATTACGTTTTTCCGACCGACTTACCGTAGTTTATAGGTGAAATTCTACCCGATATTACGTAAAAATCAACCCTAATTTAACTATTAGTAAAAAATATCTGCTTAGCCAACTAACTTTTTGGTCAGCAGCTGTGGCTAGATCATTGGTAATGATGAATTATTTTGCCACTATTCTGGTAAAAATGACTGTATTGAAAAACACAACTTTGTACTTATAAAACCACAGTTTGAAGTTGCATAAATTGATCAGATCGCTAGAAAGCCGCAAAGATATAGGACTCCTATTTGATTTTTGAGCAACAATTAGTACTTATGTATTCGTTTTTTCCCCTCTTTCCCCAACCCTATCCACACGACTAAATTCAGGAATCAAACCGGATTTCTATATAAACTTCCTATCTGGGGCGATCGCAGTTAGTTGACTTGACTTAGCCAAGGATAACTTTGACATATTTTTGCCCGATGTAGAATCACTAGGTCTTGCATTGTACCAAGCTCTATGCAAAGATAATTCTACCTAAAATCCGATAAGTCGATAGATTTACCGGGTTTAGTTAATAATTGATGCTGTCAAAATATAGCTGATTACAATTTAGTGTTTTCAGCTGATATTAATTGGCAAATAATAACTTGAATCAAAATCAAGCTTTAGTCAATGTCAGTAGTCATTGCTCAACTTTGTACAGCATAACAAATAAAAACTGCATTAGTATGTCTCAGAAGTGTAAGTTCAGATAGCGTAGCTTTAATTTCCCTTAAACAGAGTGCAGTTTTTACCAAGGCAGTAATTATCTCATAGAAGAGGTTAATAATATCCTTACAAGCAGCAAAAATCATAATTTACTGCGACTTTTGGATTGTACATTCAACTGCTTAGTACTGGTTAAGATATTTCTCAGAAATTCGTAATTTTTTTGCTGAGTATAATCTTTGCTAAGTTAACTATCCAAGTGTTTAGCAGAAACAATTTCTTGAGGGTTACTCTGTCAATTGTAGAGCTAGTTTATTCATTTTTTAGGTTGAGGAGTGAAGGAGTCATGTCGAATTTTCGCTGGAATTATAGATCTATACTATTCCTGCTTTCATTACTAGATATTTTAGCTATCCTGGTTTTTTATCCAATAAAAAGTCAGGCTGAACTGCCTAAATCTGATGTATCTACTGTAGAAGTGAAGAAACCTCCAGAAGCAGTTGTCAATCAAACAGTAGAAACTTCAATTCCCCCTCTAACTAGTAAAAAGGCTAGAAATCCAGAACGAGTCACACCTGTTTCGCAATTGTTGGAAGTTGCGCCAGTGACTAATAAAAAAACTACAAATAATTCAGCGGAACAAGTAACATCTGTTTCGCAACTCTCAGATGTTAAACCCACAGATTGGGCATTTCAAGCATTACAGTCTTTAGTGGAGCGCTACGGTGTAATTGCTGGATATACAGATGAAACATTTAAAGGAAATCGTTCCCTAACGCGGTATGAATTTGCTGCTGGGTTGAATGCAGCTTTAGATCGCCTCAATGAACTAATAGCGACTTCAACGACAGATTTAGTCAAACGGGAAGACTTGGATACCATCAAAAAGCTACAAGAACAATTTTCTCCAGAACTCGCTCAACTTCGGGGACGCTTAGATAGCTTGGAAATGCGAACTGCGAAGCTTGAATCAACTCAATTTACAACCACAACCAAACTTGTAGGTAGAACCCAGATTGTTTTTAGCTCACTTTTAGCGGGCAATAATGTCGTCACGAAAACACCTGCACCTCGCAATATCACACTTCAAGGCTCAACTTCTTTACGATTAAACACCAGTTTTAACGGCAAAGATTCACTAGGTATAACACTGTCAGGTGGAAATATTGGCTCGTTGGGACAAACAAGAACTGGATTATTGGGAACTTATGAGGGGAGAACTGCTGATAACTCCAGTATTACTTTTGCACCCAACACTATTACTCTTGGTGGTGTTCGCTATCGGTTTCTAGCTACTCCAAATACCCAAGTCAACATTTATGCTCTGTCTGATGGAGCTAGTGAAATCGGCCTTTCTGGTCCCATTAACCCATATTTTGAATCGTCTTCTGCAACTGGCGCTAATGGGATTTCACGATTTTCCCGGCGGTCTTTGGTCTATAACTATGGAGATAGCGGTCCGGGAATCGCCATACTCCAGGGATTAGGCAAACAACTTCAATTCGGGATAGCCTACAGCGCACCAAATGGTAACAATCCCACACCTAATAATGGTTTATTTACAGGTAGGTATTTAGCTTTGGCACAGTTAATATACTACTCTTCTAATAAGAATTTGCGGTTGGCTGCAACTTACGTCAATACCTATAGCCCACCAAATACCATAGGTTTTAGTGGAACAAATTTCGGTCCAGCAGTGGGGAGTAACTTGGTAAATAGCACTGTGGCTGGAGTCGGAACTGTAGCCAATCTTTATGGACTACAGGCCTTCTATCAAGTTAATTCTAGGTTAGCAATCAATGGGTGGGTAAGTTATGGAGTACACCGCTATTTGGGGCGCGGAGATGCAAACGCTATGGATTGGGCGGTAGGACTGGCGTTCCCGGATCTTTTTAGTGAAGGTGCTTTAGGAGGGGTTTTAGTTGGTATGGAGCCGAAACTCACTAGGCTCAGTCCAAATGTAGATTTGGGAGCAGGTGCGGGACAAGCAGACAAAGATACCTCTTTGCACGTTGAGGCATTTTACCAATATAAAATCGGAGATAATATCGAGGTAACGCCGGGTTTAATCTGGATTACTGCACCAGACTCTAATAGCAGTAATCCTGATAGTTTATTTGCTTGGGTTCGTACTGTCTTCAGATTTTAAGCTACGTATGAGGATGATCTGAGCCAGTTGTACAACTCTGGCTCAGTATTCTCGATTTGCTACTAACAAGGCATAAACTTATTTAAAAAGCAAGTCTCTTTTTATGGGCACTAAAGCTTAGTTTACATAACTTTATGTTTGAATTTATTTGTTAAAGTACTTGCTTTTTGTCAGAAATTGTGGAAAGCTTTATTATAGTTAAACTACGGTTAATCAATCGAGATAAAGTAGTTTTGTGGCCGAATCTGCTAACAACGTAGATAAAGGAGCCACAAATTCAGACCATATAGAAGGCTCTCAAATAGATACTAGTTCGCCAAGGAAACTTGGCGGGGTAAAGGGTAAGGGGAAAAGGGAAAAGGTTTTAATTCCTTCCCCCAACCCAGTCCCTTTTTCCCAGTCCAAACCTAGCAATTTTGGGTTGGCAGACTACTAGGCAAATGGATTTCTGAATAGTGTGCGGCATCGATGGGGGGAAATATTTTAGATGCTGAAGACGTTAACAACTGATTTTGAACTTGACCTCCAAGTAGATGTCTTGGTAATTGGAGGTGGGCCGGCTGGAACTTGGGCGGCTTGGAGTGCTGCATCAAGTGGAGCTAGAGTTGTCCTGGTAGACAAAGGATATTGTGGTACGACTGGATGCACTGCTGCATCTGGAAATGGTGTGTGGTACGTGCCACCCGATCCAGAAGCACGGGAAACAGCGAAAGCGAGTCGGGAATCATTGGGTGGGTTTTTAGCCGATCGCCATTGGATGGATCGGGTACTGAATCAGACCTATGTAAACGTCAATCAGTTGGCAGAATGGGGTTATCCTTTTCCCACTGACGATGAAGGCAAACCCTATCGGCGATCGCTCCAAGGGCCTGAGTATATGCGGCTGATGCGGCGGCAAATACAACGGTCAGGAGTGAAGATTTTAGATAACAGCCCGGCCTTAGAACTACTGGTTGATGACGATGGTGCTGTTGCTGGTGCATCAGGTGTGAATCGTCAGACTGGTAGTAAATGGATAGTGCGATCGCAATCCACAATTATTGCTACAGGCGGCTGTGCGTTTCTCAGTAAAGCGTTAGGATGCAACGTCCTGACAGGGGATGGTTATTTAATGGCTGCTGAAGCAGGTGCCGAGATGTCGGGTATGGAGTTTTCCAACGCCTATGGCATCTCCCCAGCTTTTTCTTCAGTCACTAAAACCCTGTTTTATAATTGGGCGACGTTCACTTACGAAGATGGTAGTGTGATTCCGGGGGCAAGTTCTCATAGACGTTCAGTAATTGCCCAGACATTATTGCAACAGCCAGTTTACGCCATCATCGACAAAGCGGCTGAATCAATGCGGGCATCCATGCGTTTAGCGCAACCCAACTTCTTTTTACCCTTTGATCGTGCAGGGATCGATCCATTTACTCAACGTTTCCCTGTGACTCTACGTCTAGAGGGAACTGTGCGCGGTACAGGCGGGATTCGGATTGTAGATGATAGCTGTGCTACCTCTGTACGGGGACTCTACGCGGCTGGAGATGCCGCCACACGGGAACTGATTTGTGGCGGATTTACTGGTGGTGGTAGCCATAATGCGGCTTGGGCAATATCTTCTGGCTATTGGTCAGGTCAATCGGCTGCTGAATATGCTCGCAGCTTGGGAGAAAATAAAACTCAACGCCGAGTTCAGGGTGTTGGAGAGGTAGGATTACAGAGTGGGAGCGTAGCTTGCCGCCGAAGGCATCGCTCTCAATCCTTGGCAACTGATGAAGTTATTCAGGCAGTTCAAGCTGAAGTATTTCCCTACGAAAAGAACTATTTCCGTACAGAAAAAGGCTTAACGGAATCTTTGAGTAAGTTAAATCATCTTTGGCAAGAAATCCGCAAGAGTCAAGTAACATCAGATAAAGAGCTTGTTCGAGCGCGAGAAGCAGCGGCAATGGTAGCCACAGCACGGTGGATGTACAGCAGTGCCATTGAACGTAAAGAAACTCGTGGTATGCACAAACATCTAGACTATCCAGAACAAGATGCTAACCAGCAACATTACCTGATTAGTGGGGGATTAGATCGAGTCTGGGTGAAAACTCAGCCTTTACACAGTACAGAAAAGTCACAATCTAAAATAGGGGTGGCAGTGTGATTGAGTTGGTCAGCGAGTCGCGGTGCATAAAATGTAATATCTGCGTCAACATTTGCCCCACAAACGTGTTTGAACGTGTACCTGATGCGCCGCCCACCATTGCCCGACAGAGTGACTGTCAAACCTGTTATATGTGCGAATTGTATTGTCCAGTTGATGCTCTTTATGTTGCACCAGAAAGCGACATCCAGACTTCAGTCAACGAGGTAGAATTGGCAGAAGTAGGGCTACTGGGTAGTTACCGTGAAAACATTGGTTGGGGACATAAACGCACACCAACAGCAAAAACGGATCGAACATTCCAAATTTTGAAGCTGATGAAATAGTAACGCGATGTGGAACTTATCCTTAGAACCCAACTTCCATTCCTCTCCCTCACAGGGCTACGGTGTACACACAAGTCTTTCTCAACGCAATTGTCGGTTTATCGGAGTAGCACCAAAAAACCTCACCCTGGTTATGCTATGCAAAACCTGTCCCTCTCCTTACTAAGGAGAGGGATGTCCGCCAGGACAGGGTGAGGTTTTTCAAGGATTTTGGCTAATCGCATGATTTGCGTGTACACCGTAGCCCACAGTCCGAGAGGCTTTGATTCTTGCTCCCCAACGCTAGTAGGGAAGGAGTTGGGGGTTAGATCTGAGAGAAAGTATAGTACGGCGGAGAAAAGAGTATGTATGTTGTCGATGTCTGACGACAAGACGCTTGGCGTCTACGCAATAGGAACAAGTTCTATCAGTAAAAATAAACTTCCTTCAAGATTATCAACCTCAGTTGCTTGTGTCCTATTGCTACTAACTACAGCATGTAGCCGAGGCGAAACTAAATCTGCTCAATCCATTGAGGCGATTAATGCCAATAGTGCTAGCCCCGTAGCTGCATCTAACAACATTTCTACCGTGCGTATAGGCTATGTAGGTAGTTCAGAACCTACAGGGCCACTTGGTTGGGCAAAGAAAAAGGGAATATTAGAGCGGGAGTTGCAAAAAACGGGATTTAAAGACGTTACTTTTGCCAGGTTTCCTAACGGCCCGGATCTCAATGAAGCGCTTGTCGCAGGTCAATTAGATGTTGGTTCTTTAGGGGATACACCAGCCATCGTTCTGAGAGCTAGGGGTCAGGAAACTCGACTCTTGCGAATTACCCAATTTAATACAACCGCTTGGTTAGTGGCGAAAAAGAACGGCGCGCGATCGCTTTCTGAACTTAAAGGTCAGAAAATAGCTACCCAAAAAGGTTCTTATATGCATCGATACCTCCTAGGTCTGTTAGCTGAAGCCAAAATTGCCAAAGATGTAAAAGTTGTCCACTTGATGAGTACTGAGGCAAAAGCGGCTTTAGAACGTGGTGATGTAGCAGCTTATGCAACTTCAAGTGATATGGGGCCTTTTCTCAAATCCCAAGGGTTTCCAGTGATTGATTCTTCGGCAAATCATCATGGTTTGTCAGGCACATCATTAATCGTAGCAACCGAAAAATTTCTGGTTAAACAGCCTGATTTTCCACAGAAGTTTAATGCAATTCTTACAGAAGCAGCCAAGGATTTAAAAGCCCATCCTGAAGAATATTATCAGTACCATGCCCAAACTACTAAATATCCCCTCAATATCATCAAAGTATCTTTACCACTCAAACAAATATCAGAAGAACCATTACCACCTGAAGGTGTAAAACTTTTAGAGGGGACAAAGAAATTTTTAGTTTCGCAGGGTTTAGCAAAATCGGACTTTAAATTAACAGATTGGGTTGCTGAAAAAAAATAGGCAGTGGGGAGAAATAAATTCAAAATTAAACAACCCATACCTCCTTTTTTCCAATGCCAAATGCCCGATTTTTACAACGTTCCATGTTCCATTTCCTCTGTTTATTTGTAGGGTGAGTATTGCTCACTCTACATTTCTCCTAAATTCTACGTCTAATACCAAATTGGGAAAATTATGTCTTGTTTTACCTTCACAAAGCAACAGATTTAAAACTAGTTGTATTAATAAGCATTTTTCTCTGTTTACCTTAATGACGAATTACCAAGGATGATTTTTTATGGTGCTAGATATTACTAAACCAAAAGATTACATTGACGTAGCAGTTTCTTTATCAAAGGAACTTGCACAATCCGCAGTTGAACGGGATGCTAAAGCCGGAGTTCCAGAAGAGGAAATTAATAAACTGCGTCAAACTGGTTTGTTACCACTGATTGTCCCTAAGCAATATGGTGGGATTGGTGCAACTTGGATTGATGCCTTAAAAATTGTGAGAAAATTGTCAAAAGCTGATGGTTCAATTGGTCAATTATATGGTAACCATCTGAATTTGACGGCTTTGGGTCATGTTTCTGGCACACCAGCCCAAAAGGAAAAATATTATCGGGAAACTGCTCAGAAAAACTTATTTTGGGCGAATGCTATTAATACGCGGGATACTAGGCTGAAAATTAATCCAGAAGGTGATAATTTTCGTGTTAATGGTGTTAAAAGTTTTGGTACAGGAATTTCACTTGCAGATTTTCGGGTATTTTCCGCTTTGGAAGATGGTGTAGAATTGCCGTTCATATTCATAATTCCCAAAGATAGAGAAGGGTTAATTTCTAATCAGGATTGGGACAACATTGGGCAACGTCGCACTGATAGCAGTAGTTATACATTTAATAATGTCCTAGTAAAGAACGATGAGATTTTAGGACCACCCAATCCTTCTGATAGTGCCTTCTCAACTTTTCTTGGTATTATTGCCCAACTAACAAAAACCAACGTTTATCTCGGAATTATTAAAGGAGCCTTTGCCGCTGCTCGTGAGTACACTAAAACAACTACTCAACCGTGGATTACATCAGGAGTAGATAGTGCTACTCAAGACCCATATATTCTGCATCATTACGGGGACTTTTGGATTGAAATCCAAGGTGCGATCGCCCTAGCTGACAAAGCAGCCGAGAAAGTACAAGCAGCCTGGGAAAAAGATGTAGAACTGACTTATCAAGAGAGAGGAGAAGTAGCGATCGCAGTTTCCGCAGCCAAGGCATTAGCCACCCGTGTCAGTATAGATATTACCAACCGCATTTTTGAAGTTACAGGAACTCGCGCCACTGCAACCAAATATGGATTTGACCGTTACTGGCGAGATTTGCGAACCTTTACCCTGCACGATCCCGTGGATTATAAATTGCGAGCGATCGGCGATTGGGTACTTAACGATCAACTACCTGTTATTACCCAATATTCTTAGCGCATTGGGCATGTTACTAATTCTTATCCCTCACTCCCCATAGACGCGATGAATCGCGTCTCTACAAAATCTAAAATCCAAAATTGATATGACTCAATTAAAAACACTTCCTACTTACGACCCAAGTTTATTTGAGGGAGCCGCTGAGGCCTACGCTCAATATAGAACCAAATACCCACCTGTTGTATTCGACAAACTAACCGAAATATTTAATCTCAATGGTCAAGGACGACTCCTGGATTTGGGTACTGGTCCAGGATTAATTTCAATTCCTTTGCGAACTAAGTTTGAAGAAGTTGTGGCGATCGATCCCGATCCTGACATGATTGCAGAAGCTAAACGACAAGCAGAAGCGATCGGAGCAAATAATATTACTTGGTTACAACAAGGAGCAGAGTTAATTGACTCTAGTTTAGGAACATTTAAGTTAGCGACTATTGGTAGAGCCTTCCATTGGATGGAACGCGAATTAGTGCTTGAGCGCCTTTATGGATTGCTTACTGATGATGGTGGAATAGCACTGCTCAATACTGGTGACAACCCTTGGGAAAGCAATCTACCTTGGAAACAAGCTGCTGTTGGAGTCGTGAAAAAATGGTTAGGCAATGAGCGGCGGACTGGACAACGAGGACAAGGCACTCGTAAGCCAGTCGATCCTCCCCATGAAGTCGTAATTGCCAATTCCGCTTTTGCTCGTCAAGAAGTCTATGAAGTACCGTTTGAAAAAGCTTGGACTGTCGATAGCTATCTTGGCTACTTATATACCACAGCCTTCTCTCTCAAGATTTTCTATGGTAATAATGCTCCAGCATTTGAAGCGGATCTCAAAGAAGCATTACTAGCAGTTGAACCCTCTGGACATTTTACAGAAGAACTCAAAGCTACAATCTTAGTTGTTTGGAAGAACTAGCACCGCTACCTTTTTCAACCTTTGACTAGCACGAATCTGTAGTGGCTTCTTCTCACTTCATTTCCTAGTTTTCCACCTCATGATTCTTCAACTCAAGTTCCTCGAGTCGTTACAGAGTGGGGTCATACCCACTCTACTTTCTACATTTTAATTAGTTTAATTTGACATAACTTTTTGCTTCTTTCATTCGCAATTAATCATTCATTTTCCCCATATTTAGGAGAATAAACAAATAACCTATGTCAGGTTTAAAAGCAAAGTTTGAATTTAGTAAAAACCACAAAGCAACACGTCGTTCCTTGTTGTTTGCTTTTGGCTACTGCTTAATACTATCCACAGCATTATCGAGTTGTAGTGAAGCGAAAAATAACACTCAACAGTCCGCAGCTACCCCTAATTTAGTAGCTTCATCTAGCACTACAGAGAAGCAATTAGTACGGATTGTACGTTCAAAACAACTCACTGGTCTGGCAGTCTTAGAAAAGCAGGGGTCTTTAGACAAACGATTAGAACCTCTGGGTTTTAAGGTACAGTGGTCTGAGTTTGCGGCTGGACCACAACAGCTAGAAGCCTTGAATGCAAACGGACTTGATATCGCCTCTACAGCTGAGTCACCTCCTGTATTTTCACAAGCGGCAGGAGCGCCACTTGTTTATTTAGCTACTACACGCCCAAGTGGTAAATCAATTTCACTTTTAGTTCCTACAAACTCTCCGATTAAAAGTGTTAATGACTTGAAAGGTAAAAAAGTGGCTTTCCAAAAAGCCTCCATAGGTCACTACCTTTTAGTTAAAGCATTAGAAAAAGCAGGACTAAAACTAAGCGATGTCCAATCAATTTTTCTCCCACCGCCAGACGCTAATGTGGCTTTTAGTCAAAACAAAGTAGATGCTTGGTTTATTTGGGAGCCATTCGCTACCAGAAATGTACAAAACAAAGTAGGTCGTGTTTTGGTCGATGGGGGTGAGTTGCGAGATACTGGCAACTTTTACTCAACCTCACGTCAGTTTTATCAGACACATCCTGATGTAATTAAAGCATTTCTAGAAGAACTACAAAAAGCAGAAATCTGGACTAAGGATCATCCCAAAGAAGTAGCACAACTACTTGCGCCTGTAACTCAGCTAGACCCACCTACTCTAGAAATTATGCATAAAAAATATGACTATGGGTTGGTATCAATTACTGAGAAAACTATTACCAAGCAACAAGAGGTTGCAGACAAATGGTACAGCCTTGGACTGATACCAAAGAAGGTGGATGTGAAAGTTGGGTTTTTGACACCTGAAGAATACGCTAAGATTACTCCTTCTGAGGTTTTAGCTAACAAGTAGTTAAGCTGTTACTCATAAAATTAGTATATTTACCTGATGACTGATGACTAATGACTGATGACTGATGACTGAAAACCCGTCAACAGTCAACAGTTAACGAGCCAATAGAGTGTTTATATACTTTAGATGTGGATCAGCTTATCCACAATAAGAGACTAAAACGTAGAAAAAATTCTGCATACTTCGACTTTAACGAAGTTAAAATCACTCTGATTGATGCTTTGTGATGATGAAACAAATCTTTTCATCAGATGCTTGATTCTTCTAGTTTTCTGTGATAATTTTCTTTTTAAATCCATAAACTACAACATGCTTATCGATTTACCGTAGTTTATTGGATATCATTAACATTAGTTGCAGGAATTTAAACTAAAAGAAAGAATAGCTAATCTATCGAGACGATCTATTGCAGGCCGTACATTGCCAAGCAATGATCTAGAAATTAACCTCTAAGCTAGGGGAACCTGATGAGCAAAATACGCGCTGTGATTGTTGATCCGAATGTGCCAGGGCGTTTGGCACTGAGTGAAGTGACTGCACCAAAGTCTGCTTCAAATGAAGCTCTAGTCCGGGTAGCGGCGATTTCCCTGAATCGGGGAGAAGTCAGACGTTCAACTACTGCTGAGGCTGGTTGGCAGCCTGGTTGGGACTTGGCTGGTGTAATCGAAACCCCTGCCATTGATGGGTCGGGGTTTCCTGAAGGAACGCGTGTAGTTGGCTTGCGCCGCACTGGTGCTTGGGCAGAACTTGTGTCTGTTCCCACCAATGCCTTAGCAGAATTACCGCCATCAGTGTCCTTTGCTCAAGCTGCCACATTGCCTGTAGCGGGTTTAACTGCGTACCATGCTCTGCTAAAAGGCGGTTCACTTTTAAGTCGTTCAGTTTTAGTTACAGGTGCATCAGGAGGTGTTGGTTACTTTGCTATCCAATTGGCGCAACTATCAGGAGCGCACGTGGTGGCACACATTCGTCAAGCTGGCAATGAGACTCTAGTAAGAGAAGCAGGGGCACAATCGGTAGTGATTGGTGAAGATCTCTCATTGGCAAGCGAATATGGTCCTTACGATCTAATTATCGAGTCAGTGGGTGGTAAGACTTTGGGTATAGCTCTTGGCTTACTAGCTCAGGATGGAAAAACTGTGCTGTATGGAGTATCTGGGGGATCTGAAGTCACCTTTAACGCTGGCCAATTTTTCGGGACTGGTAGCGTGAGTCTGTATGGCTTACTTCTGTTCGATGAACTAAGATTTGAATCAGCAGCAGTCGGTTTAAAACGGCTTTTGAATCTAGTAGAAGCAGGTAAGTTGCGTCCTCAGATTTCTTTAGAAGCTTCTTGGACACAAATAGCTGATGTAGCGCAAAAATTACTCGACAGGAGTTTTCCTGGCAAAGCTGTGTTGCACATTTCAAACTAATTCGTAATGATGCTCGATAGTGTGCGATCGCACACCGTCTCGTAAAGAACCGTCTGACTCGCTCTCCGTGGCGCTATCGAGCGTCACGAGCGTCATTATCAACTATGAATTATGCTGACTTTTGGTTCAAACTAGATCGGCTTGTAGCTGCTAGTAATCTCAAGATAGATCGGCCAAAAGGATCGTTACATCCACGTTATTCATCCTTTGTTTATCCGCTGGATTATGGATATTTGGAAGATACTCGATCTGGAGATAAATCTGATATTGATGTCTGGATCGGAAGCTTGTCTAGTAGAACAATTACCGCTGTTATCTGTAGTGTTGACTTAGAAAAGCGGGATACAGAAATCAAGATACTTCTGGGTTGTACATCTGAGGAAAGCCAAGTCATCTTGGATATTCACAATACAGGTTCTCAATCCGCAATATTATTGGTTCGCGCCGAGGTTGTTGTAGTTGGCGCTTAACAATCAATAGTTAACCAGCTTACAAATAAATGACATTTTTGAGCGTAATTTCGTATGAGCTTAGAGCTAAAACTATCAGGTAAAACAGCGATCGTTACAGGAGGAAGTGCCGGGATTGGCTTAGCAACTGCCAAAGCTTTGTATAGTGAGGGTGTGAATGTAGCGATCGCCGCTCGTAACCCAGAACGACTAGAAAATGCAGTAGCTGCCATCCAGTCCCTACCAACTCCTGGCGCTAAAGTTATTGCCATCAGCGCCGATCTGACTAAAGCAGAGGATGTTGAGAAAGTTGTTTCCACAACCTTGACCCAATTTAATCAGATTGATATCTTGATTAACAATGCAGGTTCAGCCCGTGCTGGATCTTTCCTAGAATCCACTGATGATTTATTTTTGGATGCTTGGAACTTAAAATTATTGGGCTATATCCGCTTAGTTAGAGCCGTCGTCCCCCATCAAAAAAGTCGCGGTGATGGGCGGATTGTCAATATAGTCGGTGGTGCAGGACGTACTCCTCGCCCTAACTTCCTAGCTGGTGGCACAAGCAATGCTGCTTTGCTGAACTTCACAAAGGGCATTTCTAAAGAGCTAGCCGAGTATAAGATTCGCATTAACGCTATCTCCCCTGGTGCTACAGCTACTGAACGTGCCGAGACTTTGGCTCGGCAAAATGCCCAAGCACAAGGGATTACCGTCGAGCAAGTGAAGGCACAAAATATCCAGAGTATTCCTTTAAAAAGAATCGCCCAGCCAGAAGAAATTGCCGCACTGGCGCTATTTTTGGTGTCCGATCTTGCTGCATCAATTACAGGAACAGAGATTATCGTTGATGGCGGATCTACCCCTGGTGTTTAACAGTAGAGACGCGATGAATTAGACGCGATAAATCGCGTCTCTACTTTTGTAAAAACATAAACTTCTTGGAGATAAAAACATGAGTTCTCAATACTTTGATATCAAACCAATTGCAGGTCGCATCGGTGCCAAAATTATCGGTCTGGATCTGAGTACTCGCCTGAGCGATGAAATCATTAGCGATATTCGCAAGACTTTAGTCAAATACAAAGTGATCTTTTTCCGCAATCAACATCAACTTGATGCTGATGGACAGGTCGCTTTTGCTCGTCGTTTCGGTGAACTCACTACAGCCCATCCCACCGTACCATCGCTTCCAGAAAATCCAGAAGTCTTAGACTTGAATTATGGCCGTACCACTTCCCGCGCTAATAACTGGCATACCGATGTAACGTTTGTAGATCGTCCTCCTCTGGGTTCTATCTTGCGATCGCTTGTTATACCCCCAAGTGGTGGTGATACAATCTGGGCAAACTCTGTAACTGCTTACCAGGATTTACCTACACATCTGCGTAATCTTGCAGATCAACTTTGGGCAGTACATAGTAATGCCTACGACTATGCAACTGGATTCGATCTACCTGAAGATGTCAAGGCTTATCGGGCTGTCTTCACCTCGACTGTATACGAGACTCTGCACCCAGTTGTACGCATTCATCCCGAATCTGGAGAGCGTGGGCTATTCATCGGTGGATTTGTTCGGCAGTTGCGTGGACTATCAACAACTGAATCAGACGACATTCTTCGACTGTTGCAAGCATACGTAACACGTCCGGAAAACACAGTCCGGTGGCGTTGGCAAGTTGGTGATGTGGCTTTTTGGGACAACCGAGCTACTCAACACTATGCGATCGCAGATTACGGCGATCAACCCCGTCATGTTCAAAGAGTAACAATCGTCGGTGATGTTCCAGTTGGGATCGATGGAAAACAGAGTGAGGCCATCAAAGGAGACTCATCTATCTACAACAAACGCGTGGCTGTTGCTGCATAATTAAGTATTCAATCATATTGGATAGTGGTCTGTAGCAAAATTTTTGAGAGGTTTGTAGTAAGCACTTTAGTGCTTAAAAAATCAAGGACTAAAGTCCTTAGTACAAACATGTATGACGATCAAAATTAACGAAACAGACTACTAGAAAAAGTTAAATGCTGCTAAGTTCTGAGCGCCTAGTTTTGGCGTTGAGAACTTTTTTCCATCCAGAACACAAGAAAAAATGTCGGGGAGCATCACAATGCAAGCTTAAATCTTTTCCCTCACCCCCAGCCCCTCTCCCAAACATGGGAGAGGGGAGACATAATTCTAGTTCCCCTTCTCCCATCTTTGGGAGAAGGGGTTAGGGGATGAGGGCTATCAAGGTTTTTGCACATTTAGGATGCTCCTAAAATGTCGTGCTTTCAATTAAGATAAGAACCGCTATAAAATCAGGTCTCAAGAAACCTTTTTAGTATTTTGGGCATTCTGACGGTTCTTCTATCCGCTTTTCTCTTATCGTTTCATAACATTACTGTCCGAGTTTTGTTTTCAGAACATCTGGTGCTGGGTTTATTTTTACTCGGTGGATACGTTCAACCAAATTTGCAGAATTCATTCTTGCTGATGTTCATGCGAATGCTGCTTGTGGTTCCACTCATGGCATCTTTAGCCGTTAAACTATATCCATCTGCTTTTAAAGAATTTCAAGAGTTGTTCACTCGTCAGCGCCGGAATATTTTGATCCAAGCGTTGATCTGTGGAGTACTGATGTTTGTCTACATTTCGTTGATCTACATTGCTATTGGCTTAATTCCTACTGGAATTGCTACGACCCTTTTCTTCACTTATCCTGTGTTTACAGCTCTGCTGTCTTGGAAGTTTTTTGGCCAACGTCCCACATTCTTGCATTGGCTGGTGATGGGGATTATTTTGGTGGGCTGCGTTCTGACGATTCCCCAATCTTCTACCCCTGATAGTAATCATGTCATTGCGCTCGGCATTTTAGCCAGTGTTACTTCTGGGATCGTTTACGCCTTTTATTGCGTCATCGCCCAAAAATGTTTGGAAAATTTGCATCCAGTTCCCTTCACCTGGATTAGTTTTGCTTCCACTTTATTACTCTCCGGTGTTAGTTTACTGTGGGAGCATCCCACTACCCAACTTGAATGGACACCCTTGTGGATTGGCAGTATCTTTTCCGGTTTAATCACCTTTATCGGGCACACTCTCAACAATGTGGGGATTCGGATGATTGGTGCAACTACCGCATCAATAATCGGCTCAAGCAGTCCAGCTTTGACGGCCATAGTTGCGTGGGCAATAATTAGTGAGACTTTAAACTTAACTCAAAGTGTGGGCATTGCTGTTGTCACATTCGGAATTGCTTTGCTTAGTGGAAAAGGCTTTTTTCAATCATTCAAAATTAAAAGGTAAATTGTGAACTGGGAATCGGGCATTGGGCATTGGGGACTTTTAAAATACTTTATGTAATACTAATTATCTCAAAGAAAGCTACAGATATATTGCTAATTACGAGTTAGTATGATATGGCAGTTTGCAAGTAACTGAGGTACAAAATACAGAAATTAAAATCAAACACAAACAGTTTCTAACTCCTGCCTCAAAACCCGTAACTTTGTACTTCATGCAAAAGAAAAATGCTGTCTATGATTTCCTCCACGATCCTTTTTGATTTAGACGGGACTCTCACAGATCCTAAACTTGGTATAACTCGCTGCATTCAGTATGCTTTATCTGAACTCGGCTACAAACCACCTGATGTTAATGAATTACATTGGTGTATTGGCCCACCACTAAAAGATAGCTTTTCCCAGTTACTAAAGACTTTAGATGATACTGTAATTCAACAGGCCATTTCAGTGTATCGTCGTCGCTTTGCTACCATTGGATTATTTGAAAATTACCTTTATCCGGAAATTCCAGAAATCCTAAAAGCAATTCGTTTTGCTGGTTATAAAACTTTTGTCGCAACTTCTAAACCATATATTTATGCTACACAAATTATTAAATATTTTGGCTTGTCGTTGCTTTTTGATGGGGTTTATGGTAGTGAACTTGACGGAAGTCTAAGCATCAAAGGGGACTTAATTCAGCATATTTTATTAACAGAAAATCTTTCACCATCTACTGTGATTATGGTTGGCGATCGCTTACATGACATAATTGGAGCTAAACAGCATCATATTGCATCAATTGGCGTTACCTATGGCTATGGAACTGAGGAAGAGTTGAAAGCTCATGATGCTGATTTTATTGCCCATTCTCCAAATGACATTTTAAAATTACTTGAGATTTTCTAACAACAATGACTCTAGTAAACGATCCTGATGTTGTAGCGGAAGTGACTGATTTGTATCTTAAATATGAAGAAGCTCTTTCTAATAATAATTTAGAGGTGATGGATAGCTTATTTTGGGATGCGCCTGAAGTCGTGCGGTTTGGAATCACAGAAAACCTTTATGGCGGCGACGAAATTCGTAACTTTCGCCAGAATCGATCAAACCCGAAAATAGAACGGGAAATCTCGAATCTGAAGGTTGTAACCTTTGGGAATGATACAGCAACCGTGACTTTAGAATTTCGCCGGACGATCGATGGTATAGAGCGTTTTGGACGACAAAGCCAGACGTGGTATAGATTTTCTGAGGGATGGAAAGTGGTTTCAGCACATGTTTCATTATTGCCATTGTGATGCTACGAAAAGTTTTGGTGAAGAAGTAGATATGACAACTTATCCCATCGCTTTTAGTCCATCATTAGTCCAACAGGCCGAATCCTTAGCCGGACAACTTGAGTTTACCCAATCCTCGATCCCAGAAGTTGGTCGTTTGTTGCACGTTCTCACCAGCCACATTACACAGGGTCAAATTGGTGAAATTGGTAGTGGATGCGGTGTTGGTGCAGCTTGGATTGTGAGCGCATTACACTCAGATAGTACATTCATAACGATCGAGAGCGATCGCCACCTTGCCAAAGTCGTGCAACAGCTATTTGCAGATAAGTCTAATGTCCGCGCACTTCAAGGCGACTGGCGCGATTTGCTTACCCATGCACCCTTTGATTTGTTATTTGCGGATGGCGGAAAAGCAAAACTCACAGAACCTCAGACATTGATTACAGCACTCAAGCCTGGAGCCTTCATCTTACTAGACGATCTCACACCCGAAGAATACTGGCCTCCAGAATGGCAAGGACGCACAGATCCAATCAGGGAATTTTGGCTCAAAGATCCTCGGATTGCTGCCACAGAAATCCGCGTGACAGCAAAAAATTCAGTGATTCTAGCAACACGTATTCAATGAATTTCAAATGACAGTGGTTTTAAGAGAAAATGCACAAAAATTATTCTCTCATTGCAGCCATCACCCAGGCCGTTGCCGCTTAATATTTACCAAAAAGCTTTGGCTGTCGGTCCTTGTAAGATATCAGGGTTGTTTGAGCTTTTCCGTCTTATTTGACGGGAAGTAATTAGAGCGATCGCTAGAAAATTCACGTTTTTAATAATAGTTGATAAATTAATTTTCCTATGAGCTATCAATGCTCGTAAAAAATCTAGTGATTTTGTGATAGTAAACCAAGGAAATCCATCATCTACTATTGGACTAATATTGTGTTTACCGTAACGTAACTCTAAACCTTTACAGCCAGAATTCCATCTATAAATTTGCTCCATCCAAGCACTTTTTAGAGAACTATTCATAGTCATCTCACCTATCTTCGGGGATCTATTTATAGAGACAACTTTCAATAATATATCAGAGGCAAAACCAGCATGATGAGCTAATATGCTAAGATGTACATCTTCAACTCGTATACCTGGATATCTTTCACTAATTATCAGTAACAAGCTAATCATTGCATCTGTTCTTGCAACAACACCGCCTCCAGGGTTCCACTTATAACCAGAGAATCTACCATGTACGACATTTAGAAATAACTGGATAGGAGGTACTTCTTGACTAAAGTCAGGTAAGAGAATCTCCATATTATCCAGCATAGCTTTTTGATAAACCACAAATTTATTGCGTGTACTTATAATATCAATCTGTGGCGTTTTTTTTAACTCATTAACTATTAACATCAAGCCATTAGTATCTAGCTTTGACTCAATTGCTTGATTTTTGGCTTCCAGTAAAAACTGAGTTTCCGCATCGAAAGCGACTACAATCTCAGGAGGTGTCCATCCATTTTCTATACTTTTTAATAGTAATGAGCCATAAATATCACCTAGTATTCTGATTTTACCTGAAGAATGTAAACTAACTTTCTGGTGAACAAAAAATATTCTATGCTGAAAATATTCAGGATAAAGATTCGATAAATAATAAGGTTCGCCTGTGCATTCTACATTGTCAAATATTTTAGCTGAAATATTATTTTCTGGCTTTGCTTCCGTATACAAGTGAATAATTTGGACTTTTGGCAATAAGCTCAAATATTCGATTACTTTTGGACATTCAAAACCATGATTCATTCCAATAATGATATCTGCTTTCATTCCCATATCAGCAATTTGTTCAATGATTTTGGGAATAGTGTAAGGTAAAAAACTGTCGGCTTTATTAGCAGCAGCTACTACTCCTAATATTCTTGTATTATCAAAAGTATTTTTGGTTTTAGAGACGATCCATTCTCGACAATTTTTAACAGCTTCAATATCTGAATTTAATACGCTATCTTGTTTACTCTTTAAGAGAATATTTTGCTTTTTAAAAGATGGGATTTGACTAACAGAGGTTCTCAGAAATGTATCTAGAAACATATCTTAACAAACTTCTAAAAAATGTTTGGGCTTCATTATTTCTAGCTGTTTTTTCAATCCAGAACAGTAGTTGTCCTAACATTTTATCAATATAGTAATCATATTTGATTTTTGAATAAAATTAGGTATTGTAAGATGCGTTAGCCATTTCATGTGACCGAGTTTTTGATATTTATGATGCAACTTAGGGACTATCGCCGGGAATATCCGAGCAAATCCTCGAAAAATACTAAGCTGATGCGCCTCTAAAGTATATAAACACTCTTGATGGTCGTTGACTGTTAACCGTTAACAGTCATCAGTCATCAGTAATCAGTCATCAGGTAAATGTACAAATTAAATGCGTAACAGCTTAATAAGCACTGAAATGCTTACTACACAACAGACAAAGATAAATTAGACAATAGCTAAACGAGGATTCACCAATGATATTGGAAACTCAACGCTTATTGCTCCGGGAAATGGAGATTTCTGACCTTGACGCGCTACTGCTTGTTCTCGGCGATGCTGAGTCTATGCGCTACTACCCAAAGCCATTTGACCGGGAAATGGTGCAAAAGTGGATTGACCGGCATCGCCACAACTACGTGCAGCACGGCGTTGGTTTGTGGGCGATGGTTCTCAAGACGACAGGCGAGGTAATCGGCGACTGCGGACTGGTTTGGCAAGAGGTTGAGGGACGCCAAGAACTGGAAATTGGTTACCATGTCCGCCTAGACCAACAAATGCAGGGTTATGCAACTGAAGCTGCATATGCTTGCCAGGACTACGCTTTTAAAGTGCTGGGTCAGCATCGCGTTATCTCGCTGATTCGTCCAGAGAATATCCCTTCTCGGCGCGTTGCTGAGAAAAATGGTCTCAAAATCGTTCAGGAGACTGTATGGCGGGACATACCACACTATATATATGCTGTAGAACGCTGAAAAATTTAACTTCTGGCAAAAGTCAATTCCTTAGCAAATAAATTAGTGCCTCGACTAAAGTTTGATTTTGCTCATCGGTACCAACAGTAATGCGTAATTTATCTTCTAGTCCTGGCTGATTGAAGTAGCGGATTAAAATTCCCTGTTCCTTGAGTTTTTGATAGAGATATTCGGCGTTCCTTTTTGGAGGCTGTGCCAGTAAAAAATTTGCTTGGGAATCCCAAATATGAAAACCTAACTGTTTCAAGTCTATTGCTAGCTGATTCCGCGATGCTTTAATTTTTGCCACACAAGCATTTTTATAAGCTTGGTCGGTAATTGCAGCCGTTCCAATTGCACAGGCGATCGCATCAATGTTATAGCTATCTTTGACTTTAAACAATCCCTGTAACAGTTTGGGATTCCCCACCCCAAATCCCAGTCGCAACCCGGCCAACGAGTATCCCTTAGAAAGTGTCCGAATCACGATCGCGTTTTCATATTCCTTTACCAAAGCTAAGGCATTCTCTTCGGTAAAATCTACATATGCTTCGTCAATCACTAAAACTCCAGATAAGTGGCTAGCTAGTTTTCGCAGATCGTCTGTTGCCACTACATGCCCTGATGGACTATTAGGTGACGCAACGAATGTTACAGATCCATTAACAGCAATTAGTTCTTCTAGCGGTAAACTGTAATCATCGCTGTAAGGAACCTCAATAATATCCGCAGCTTGCATCTGAGTTAATGTGCGATATAGCACGTAAGTCGGCATCGGATAGACTACCTTCCGTCCAGGCTCTGCACAGGCTCGAATTACTACACTCAATAACTCATCACTGCCATTTCCCACAATCAGCCAATCGCTAGGAACTCCTAAAACTTGACTAGCAGCTTGCCGGAAGTCCCCCCCGAAAGGTTCTGGATATCGCCGCAACCACTCACCATCGATATTTTGCAACACAGCTAATGCCGCAGGGGAGGGAGGATAAGGGTTTTCGTTGCTGTTGAGTTTGATAATCTGTGTACCGCGTTGAGGCTGCTCGCCAGGAACATAACTAGCCATTGCATCAACATTGGAGCGGAAATACTTGGTCATGCTAATTCATAATTGTCCAATCCATCATTATAAATAAAGAATCCCCTCGCTTGAGCTATGGGGAAAACGTCAAAATTAGCGATCGCTAACAGTTACAGCTACTTTCGCATGTTTATTAACATAGTCCACAAATAGTTGCTTCAATCGGGAACTAACACCAGCGTGTTCAAAAAACCCAAAGCCCACATTCCGAGCCTTTGATAAGGTTTGCTCTGGTGTTAATCCCTCTTGGATAGCGATACTCAACAGCGCAATTCCAGTCGATCGCATCCCTGCTGCACAATGCACAACTGC
The DNA here is from genome assembly GCF_043099735.1 of Nostoc sp. C117. Taxonomy (NCBI): domain Bacteria; kingdom Bacillati; phylum Cyanobacteriota; class Cyanophyceae; order Nostocales; family Nostocaceae; genus Nostoc; species Nostoc sp. C117. The sequence goes on along the minus strand of NZ_CP170991.1, from coordinate 2,749,830 downwards.
TGGTTTCGGAATTTGTTCGAGTGTTGTCAATATTTTGGTAATTAGCTCTTCATTCAAGGCTTCTAGCTTGAGTGGCACATTCGTATAGTACAGCCCCAATGCTTCTGCTACCCGTTGCTCATCTTGGGAAAATCCCAATTCATCAGGCGATCGCAGATTTAAAACCGACTTAAAACCTTCTTGGATAGCTTGCTCGAGCTGTTTTGGTATGACTTGTCCTGTGGTTGTCAAGTTTTCGTTAATTTGTATGGCGTTGATCACATTCACTCCTTTGAACTTTCTTATGTCTTCTAGCTTGGTAAATCGTCTAACAAGTGAGCTTTGAGAAGATATTTCTACAATCAAAACTAAATCCGCCAAATTCCGAGACTAACCAAGCGATAACTTCTGAATTTGACTTTTGAGAGTTGATTATTTTATTGCTCTATCTATAATATACGGTTTATCGATAGACTTAGTGATGATTAAAATATATTATATGTTTTCACGATAAAGTTACCGTAGTTTATATTTTGATCAAAGAAAATCCAACAAGCATATAACCTAGATGCCAGCCTTAAAACTATGATTGCAAAGGAAATATCTCTTCGACCTGCTAATGAAACAGATGCGTGGGTGCTGAGTGCAATTCATATTGCTGCTATTAAAGCTCTTCCTGAAACTTTCTACACTCAAAAAGAACTTTTAGCTTGGCGTAATAATCGTAACCAGCCGGATGGTTCAAATATCTTCAAAAATATGAAAGTGGAATCTTTCTGGGTTGCAGTAGAGGGAGATGTTGTTATGGGTTTTGCTAGTTTCTTTGTTGATGAACTGATCGCGCTATATGTCCATCCTAAATATCAGGGTAGAGGTATTGGCCGGGCTTTAGTTGAACACTTTTGCAATGAAGCAAGCGATCGAGGTATAGATAAGGTAATAACAACAGCTAGCCTTTATGCTGAAGGGTTTTATTTGCGCCTCGGATTTACTGCAATCCAAAAAGTACCTCATTATTTAAGAAGTGGGGTAGTTGTTCCAGTTACTAAGATGAGTAAAACATTAGCTACTGCTCAGGAAACGGTATACAAAGATGGTATACAGTGATTTCAGCCTCGCTAAAGTTAAAAATCATTTTAGGGACTTCCAGAAAATAAATTATCCCATTTTCATAGTGGCAGATTCTTTCTCCTCTGCTTCCTCTGCCTCCTCTGCTTCATCTGCATACACAACGATGGAATATTTTTTTACTTGGAAATTGATCCCAGCCAGTAGTCTGAGATCAATTTCCAAAAGCAATAATTAATACTTACCTTTTAAGTAAAATATCGTATATATACAAGAACCGCTCAAAGATTGATGATACGAATAGCTAATTGCCGGGAATACTAAAGACATACAAACCAAACTATCAAAACAAGTAGTTATGTCCGTGATTTTGGATACCGTTATTGATTTTCCCAGCTATCGTATTACTGAGCAAATCTACTTGGGTAGCAAAACTATTGTTTATCGCGCTATCACAGAACAAGATCAAAAACCCGTCATTATCAAACTGATACGGAATGAATATCCTAGCTTCAATGAATTTGCCCAATTCCGTAATCAGTATACAATCACCAAAAACCTTGACCTTCCTGGCGTCATCAAAACCTATAGCTTAGAAAATTACCACAACGGTTACGCCATAGTTATGGAGGACTTTGGTGGGATTTCTCTTCAGCAGTGGATGGAGAAAAACACCGATAAAGAACTCACTAATTCCTCATTACCTATTCCTGATTTTCTTGATATTGGCATTCAAATAACCTCTGCCCTTGACGGAGTGCATCGCTCCCGCATCATTCATAAAGACATTAAACTTGCCAATATTTTGATCAACCCCACCACAAAAGAGATCAAAATTATTGACTTCAGTATCGCCTCCCTTTTGCCAAGAGAGATTCAATGTCTCACCAATCCCAATGTTTTAGAAGGTACGCTATACTACATTTCTCCAGAACAAACTGGACGAATGAATCGGGGGATTGACTACCGCACAGACTTTTATTCCCTCGGCGTCACCTTCTTTGAACTCCTCACAGGACATTTACCCTTCACCGCTACTGACTCAATGGAGTTAGTTTACTCTCACATTGCCAAAGAAGCACCAAAAGCCAGCCAAGTTAATTCTAAAATTCCGCCAATATTGTCTGAAATTATCAGCAAGCTAATGGCTAAAAATGCTGAAGATCGCTATCAGAGTGCTTTAGGTTTAAAGTATGACTTAGAAAAATGCAAACAACAGTGGCAAGAAACTGGTAATATCGATTCATTTGAGTTAGCAACTCGGGATATATCAGACCGTTTTCTTATTCCCGAAAAACTTTATGGTCGTCAACGGGAAGTAGAAACTTTACTCGCTGCTTTTGAACGCCTTGCTAACCCCTCTGTATCGCTGATGAAGGAATTGAGAGGGGTCGAGATGATATTGGTCGTTGGCGATCCTGGTGTTGGTAAAACTGCTGTAGTCAACGAAGTTCACAAACCCATTGCCCGTCAACACAGCTACTTCATTAGAGGAAAATTTGACCAGTTTCAACGCGATATTCCTTTTTCTGCGTGGGTAGAAGCTTTTCGAGATTTAATCAGGCAAATATTGTTAGAATCTGATGCTGAAATTCAATTATGGAAAACCAAGATTTTGGCGGTTTTGGGCGCTCAAGCTCAAGTCATTATTAATGTAATTCCTCAACTAGAACAAATAATTGACAAGCAACCTGCAGTTGATGAACTGTCTAACAATGCTGCTGAAAATCGGTTTAACTTATTATTCCAAAGATTCATCCAGGTTTTTACCAGCAAAGATCATCCCTTGGTCATATTTTTAGACGACTTGCAATGGGCAGATGCTGCCTCTTTAAAATTTATCCAATTACTAACAACTTCTATTAAATCTCCTCTGCTGGATTCTATTAAGTTGGAGGATGCACGAGAGTATGAGGTAGAAGAAATAGGTAATAACGAGGACAGTTTATTATTGATTGGTGCATATCGAGATAATGAAGTCTCTAGAACACATCCACTATATTTAACAATCAATGAAATTGAAAAAAATAGAGGAGTTATTCATACCATAACACTTGGATCGTTAAATCACAGTGATTTAAATTTCTTGATTGCTGATACTCTTCATTGTACTGAAGTCATGGCTATTCCTTTGACTCAAATAGTGGTTGCCAAAACGAAAGGAAATCCCTTCTTTACCAATCAATTTCTTAAGTCTTTATATGCAGAAAAACTAATTAATTTCAATTTTGATATTGGTTACTGGCAATATAATATTTCAGAAATAATGAAGTTGCCGCTTACAGACGACGTTGTAAAGTTTATGGCTATACAACTAGAAAAGTTGCCTAAGCATACCCAAGAAGTCCTTAAATTAGCAGCGTGTATTGGTAATCAATTTGACCTGAGAACACTATCAATTGTGTACGAAAAGAATGCAATAGATACCGCTTCCGATTTGTGGATAGCTTTACACGAAGGATTAATTATATCTGAAACTGAAGACTATAAGTTATTTATTGAAGATGCTAATCAGTTGTTGATAATAGGTGATGAAAAGCAATCAACTCAATTACCAAAATATAAATTTGTCCACGATCGAGTCCAACAAGCTGCTTATTCACTAATTCCTGAAAATAACAAACAATCAATTCATCTAAAAATTGGAAAGTTATTATTGAAACAAATTCAAACTCATGATTTGGAGGAAAATATTTTTTCTCTGGTCAATCAGTTCAATATAGCAATACATTTAATCACCAATCAGGCAGAAAGTGATGAACTCGCGGCGATGAATTTAATTGCTGGACGTAGAGCATTAGCTTCAACAGCTTATGTAACAGCAATTAAGTATTTAACTACTGGTATCGAACTATTAAAAGATGATAGTTGGGAGAGAAAATACGATCTGACTCTATCTTTATATGAAACAGCAGCAGAAGCGGCATATCTAGCTGGCAAATTTGAACAAATCGAGCAATTTGTCCAAATAGTTTTAGCTTGTGCTAAAACACTGGTGGAAAAAGTCAAAGTTTACGAAGTAATTATTAAAGCTTATGCAGCACAAAACCGAACTCTTGAAGCTGTCAAAATTGCTTTAGCTGTTCTTAAGGAGTTGGGAGTTTACTTCCCTGAAAATCCCTGTCAATCTGATGTGCAATTGGCAATGCTAGAAATAACAGCAGATTTGACTGATAAGTATATTGAAGACTTAATTGATCTGCCAGAAATGGTAGAAGCTCAACAATTAGCAGCTATGCGTATTTTAACTATTACAGGTATTTTTTCTTATCCAGTTGCTCCAGAGCTATTCCCGCTGGTTATCTTGAAACAAATTGACTTATCGCTTAAATATGGCAATGCCCCTTTGTCTGCTCACGCCTATGTTAATTACGGATTAATACTTTGTGGGGCAGTAGCAGACATTGAATCTGGTTATAAATTTGGCAAGCTGGCTTTATGCCTGGTAGATAATTATAACTTCAAAGAAGTAAAAGCTAAGATAATGATGGTATTTTATGGTGCTATCAAACATTTTAAAAAACATACAAAGGAAACATTACAGTACTTACTAGAGGCTTACTCTATAGGACTAGAAACTGGAGATTTAGAATTTGCAGCCTTTTCCCTTTACAATTATTCTTCTTATTCCTATTTCATTGGCAGTGAACTGACGGGACTGGAATTGCAAGTAGCAAGCTACGGTAATGCCATTAGTCAAATCAAGCAAGAAAGAGCTTTTTCCTGGAATGCTATTTATCACCAGACACTGTTAAACTTGCTCGAAACTGGGGAAAATCCTTATTGTTTAATCGGTAATGCATACGACGAAGAGAAAATGCTACCGATTCATCTTGAAGCTAAGGATGGAAATGGACTTTTATATCTATATTTCTGCAAGCTTCAACTAAGTTATCTATTTCAAGAGTTTACACAGGCAGTTGAAAATGCTGCATTGGCAGAAAAGTATTTATATGCTGGTGTAGGAAATCTCGTTTTTCCTCTCTTCTATTTTTACGACTCTCTCGCACAAATCGCGGTGTATTCTGATGCAGAAGAGTCTCAACAAAACGAGATTATTGATAGAGTACAAGCCAATCAAGAAAAGATGCATCATTGGGCAAATAATGCTCCAATGAATTATTTACACAAATACTATTTAGTAGAGGCAGAAATAAATCGCGTTTTTGGGAAATATCTAGAAGCAATGGATGATTACGATCGCGCTATTGCTCTTGCTAGAGAAAATGAGTACATTAATGAAGAAGCTCTTGCTAACGAACTGGCTGCTAGATTCTATCTAGAACGCGGCAAACAGAAGATAGCCCAAACTTACCTCACTGATGCATATTACTGTTATTTGCGCTGGGGAGCAAAAGCCAAAGTTGACGATTTAGTAAAACGTTATCCCCAATTAGTTACTCCTATTCTCCAACAAGGCCAACTAAGTTCATATACCAGTGAGAAAAGTAGTTTTTCTCATCACACAAGTTTGTCTACGCAAAATAGTCATCAAACAGTAGTTAGCTCTCAGAGCAATATTTCTGAATCTTTAGATTTGACTGCTGTGATTAAAGCCTCACAAGCACTTTCTGGAGAAATTGAACTGGAGCAGTTGTTATCTACTTTAATGAAAGTAGTGATGGAAAATGCAGGAGCTTCCAAATCTGCTTTAATGCTCAACCCAGGTGATGATTTGGATTTAACGGTGACTGCTATTAGTTCAAATTCAGCTTTGGCATCTATCTATACAGAATTCCCTGCAATTAGTCTTTCTTCTAGCTATGATCTGCCGATCGCTTTGATTAATTATGTCAAACGCACAAAGGAAAGATTTGTTATTGATGATGCTAAGATGGATGGGTTTTTAGCAAATGATGGCTACATTCTTCGCGAACGTCCCAAGAGCGTGTTATGTATTCCGATTATCAATCAGGGAAAATTTCTTGGTATATTGTATCTAGAAAATAATTTGACAACACGAGCGTTTACACGCGATCGCCTAGAACTTTTACAAGTAATTACTACCCAAGCGGCAATCTCTCTAGAGAACGCCATTCTCTACAAGGATTTGGCACAAGCAAAAGAACGCTTGGAGGAGTATAGCCATACTTTAGAAGAGAAAGTTGAACGCAGAACACAAGAACTAAACGAGAATAATCAGCGCTTAAAACAAGTAATAGTGGATTTGCAAAATGCCCAAACACAACTGATTCAAAGTGAAAAAATGTCTAGTTTGGGGCAAATGGTAGCGGGAATTGCCCATGAAATTAATAACCCTATCAACTTTATTCATGGCAATATTACTCATACACAAGAGTACGTGCAAGATTTATTAGAGTTGATTGGTATTTATCAGCAAGAACATCCCAACCCCTCTGCTGAAGTTGCTGAAAAGTCTGAAGAAATAGATCTAGATTTCTTAGTACAAGACTTACCAAAAGTTTTGGATTCTATGAAGCTAGGTACATCGCGTATCCGCAATATTGTTTTGGGCTTACGAAACTTCTCCCGCTTAGATGAAGCTGAAATGAAGCCTGTAGATATTCATGAAGGCATCAACAATACTTTGATGATTCTACAACACAAATTTAAACTAAATAATGACCGTCCTGAGATAGAAGTCATCAAAGAATACGGAGATTTGCCAGAGGTGACTTGTTATGCTGGTCAGTTAAATCAGATGTTTATGAATATTCTAAGTAATGCAATCGATGCGTTGGACGCTCGGAATAGAGAATGGAGTATGAAAAATGGGAACAACCATCGATTACAAGTTCCTAAAATTCGTATCTTAACTGAGTTAGCAGATAAGAATACTGTCAGGATTCGGATTGCGGATAATGGTCTTGGTATTAACGCTGATGTGCAACAAAAAATCTTTGACCCATTTTTTACTACCAAGCCAGTTGGGAGTGGCACAGGACTAGGATTGTCGATTAGCTATCAAATTATTGTAGAAAAACACAAAGGAAAGTTGTTCTGTGAGTCTACACCAGGAGAAGGAACTGAGTTTGTGATTGAAATTCCGATGAAATATTCAGGAGTGCTGAGTGCTGAATAAACCCATCAGGGCAAACGCATCTCAATATAGTACACCTATACTAAGAAGCTAAGAAAGGTAGCGATCGCTGATGAGATGGAGGTTGAGTAATGAGGTTTTGATGATAAAGTCATTCTAGAAGTAGAGGAAAGCCCCTAAAAAAGCGTGAAGCTCAAGCCGAAAATTACGATTGCTGACCACTTTGCCCTAATGGAAGACCCAAGAATAGACCGAGATAACAAAATTAAGAAACTTAGTAATTAATTTCTTACCAATAGTCGTCACAATTCCTGTATAGCAAGCTTCTGGAGAGCCAGTGCTGTGCAAGCTCATTGCGATGTCGCCACCTGGATAGGATTTTTAAGTAATTTTGCTGATGAAATTAATTTCAAATATAAATTACAGAAGTTAGAGAAATTCCGTATTTTTCGGATGCTATTTAGATACTTTATGAGTAACGATTAATAGGGAGTATTAGCAAAATCAGACTGTTGGCTTAATTGCTGTTGTGTAGATTCTGGTGTATTCATGTTCTGATATATCAATTACCAGTATCAGGAGATCCAAAAGTGCGACACCCGTGACAAGTGGGCAAACTCTGAGCAGCAACGTCAATAAAGACTGAACTGTAAAATAAATGTCAAGCTTCAGTAAGGTTTTGTTAAACAATGCGAAAAATAACCTTTTGAAAAAGGTTTATTTAATATGAGATTTTGCTACTCACTCGGACGTTTAACAAAGGAGTTAATTAGCGTGAAAGATTATATTTGTCAGCTTTTTGCAGAGAACGTTAAATTACCATTAGCTGAAATTTTTGAGCATGACTTGACACTTTCAGAAATTGTTGCTCGTTCCGAACAACTTCAGAACAGTATTGATCTCATGGAGGCGTTTGCCAAGATTAGTAACACCATTAAAAAGCAGTATGGAAACGACATCCGTTTACCTGCTTTCTCATTAGATACAAAAATTTCAACAGTATTAGAAGTCTTCTTACAAGAAGTAAATAACCCTCTTGTGTCACTTGCGGAAAACAATAATCGGAGCGAAACTATGAAACTTTGATTTAATAAGGTTTTGAGCTTTTCTTTTCACTTCAGAAACTAAAATTTATAGCCAAAAACTGAGAATTAAGGCTCTCAAAAGCTTTCAGGCATTGGCTTCTCCCAAAGTGATACAGCAGGGATAAGGTGCAAACTTCACCTTAATTAGCTAATAAGCCTAAACAAGATAAAACCTAAAAAATTGAAAAATTGAATTTTAAAAACCTAACTATGGTGAATGCAATCTCTAGAGTCAATATTGTCAACCACTTGTATAAAATTCTAGCTGAACAACGCAGTTGCTTGTTGGATTTAATTTGGGAACAACATAGTTTTCACGAAAAGCGTCGATGGAGCGCTGTAGAAATGATCGATGCGATTGATTTAGAGAATTTAACTGAATTTGATAAAGTGAATATTTGGAATGCTGGAAGAGCAGAATTAACCACCAAACCAGGAGCAGATCGCCTTGCAAGAGTGGCAGATGTTGAATGTCGTCGCTGGCAAGAGTCTAATCCAGCTTTAGCGAGTGTTATGCAAGCTTGCAGTACTTGGAGCCGTTACTGGAACGAGGAAGAAAGCTTTCATGAAAGTACACTCAATCGCTTATCTAACCTGCTTGGTTTAGAAACAGTAAACGATCGAGTTCTAATTGAGTTTCGGAAGATTTTTCCCGATGATGATATGCTCAGAACCCTAGTTTTACTGGCGATTTCTGAGATTACAGCCACAGTTAACTACTCATATTGTGCCAGCGTTGCTCAAGATCCTGGGTTGAAGAAATTGTTTAAGCAGATTGCTGCTGATGAAGCGCAGCACATGACCTACTTCATTAGTTTTGCCAAAGCTCTAGTTGATAGTCAAGAGTACTCCCCCAAAGGAGCATTTGCTGTTACTCATTTGTTTGTTCGTGAAGGTGGCGAACTTTATGGTAGCAAGCGTCAGCATTTAGAACAACGTGATTCCCATGTTAACTGGTGGGACACACTCAAGTACGATATGACAATTCCTGACAATATTGAACGCAAGCAAGGAATGATTTTTTCTGCTCTCAGACAAATTACAGGTATTGAGGTGAACTCAGCGGCGGAAGTTGAACAAAAGTGGTTGGAATTGGTAGGATGTTGATTGGACTAGGACACGATATTCAACTGATAGCCGAATTACAAAAAGTGGAAGCACTCAAAATTCCGGGGATCTTCTTTACAGAAACAGAGTGTTTGTACTTCAGTCAAAGTAAAAACCCATTGCAAAGTATGACGGCTCAATTTTCTGCTAAAGAAGCCCTATTTAAAGCACTGAAAATACCCCCTCAATTCTATTGGACAGATGTAGAAATACAACACAATTCCAGCAAAGCTCCATATTTTCAGTTTTACGGCTCTCTAGCAGAGTATTTTACTTGTCAAAATTGGACTGCTCATATTTCCATTTCCCATAGTGGGAATTATGTATCTACCGTTGTCATCATTGCACTTGGGACATAAGTTGTGCCAACTGTTAAGTTATTCAAGATTATTGAAATGAAGTTTGAACCAGTTAGTCTAACATTGCAAGTACGGCCAAATGACCTTGATAGTTTAGGTCACGTCAATAATGCTACGGTCTTGGAATATTTAGAAGCAGGACGATGGTTATGGCTTGACCACCACAACTTACGTCGTGGTCAGCGCATTCTACCTGTAGTGGCGCGGATTGAAATCAATTATCGTCGGGAAATATTACCAGGAGAAGTTAGAGTAATTACGAAAATAGAAGATACAGAAAAAGAGTATCACTATCAAGCAGTATTTTGCCAAACTGTGGAAATCTTCACTGATGGAACTGCCACTATAGCAGCTGATGCCCGCGTGAAAGTTGGATTCATTGATGCCGTTGAACGTACACTCAAGAGTTTGCCGGATTTTCTTGAGGAAAACAATGCAGCCAAGGCACTAGGAGGTGTGTCATGAAATTGCCTGAAGTAGCACTCATACCAGAGTTACAACTTCCAGTGCAAGAATCGCTCACCATGCTGGATATGATACACGCACTCAAAGACACTGATGCCCAGATCGGTTTGTTCCTTCAGGAAGATCGCAAAGATACTAAGTTCTTACCCTACTGCAATTTTAGGAAGCAGATTACTGCATACATGGCATATTTTCGCTCTCAAGGTGTGACAGTGGGGACAAGGATATTGTTTCCCTTTGAAACTACAGAAGGTGTGCTTATTTCCTTTTTTGCTTTGATTGGACTAGGTGCGATTCCTTTATCGGTCAAACCTTACGGTATAGGTGTATTGAAGGATAGCTATTTAGCTTTTATCAACAGAATTGCTGATTCATACAATGCTAACTTGATTTTAGAAGCTCCTAGCATCAAATCTCTTGATTTTAGCCTTCAACGATTGCCATTACCAAGCACAGACTTTCAGCCCCAGACATCGCCTAATTTTGCCGCTATTACCTCTGGTGATATAGCTTTTGTACAGTTTTCTTCTGGCTCAACTGCTTTTCCCAAAGGAATTCCTGTTACCCACGGTAAGATTGTGGCACAAATGCAGATCATTGCTAACTATGCTCAAAGCAGACAAGGTGATGAAGCAGCAAGTTGGTTGCCTCTGTATCATGATATGGGATTAATAGGTGGCTTTCTTGCACCGTTGTATTGTCGGCTAAATCTGCACTTAAGTACACCAATGAAGTTCTTGATTAATCCTATAGGTTGGTTGAGGGAGCTTTCAGAAAAACAAATTGCGATCGCTGTTATTCCTGATTTTGCTATTAGTTACTGTCTGCGTCGGCTAGAAAACAGCGAAACCGCAGAAATTGCCGATCTCAACTTAGAAAATTTACGAATAGTTTTTAATGGTAGTGAGCCAATTAATATTAAAAATCTATATCAATTTATAGAGATGTTGGCTCCGTATGGATTGCGACCTACAGCTATTAAGCCTTGCTATGGTATGGCTGAAGCTGTTTTAATGGTTTCTTGTTGTCAGTTAGAAGATGTTCTAAGAGTGCTGACACTGGCGAATGGTTGCCAAGCTATTTCATCAGGTAAACCGTTGAGTGATTTTAACGTGCGTTTAATATCTGAAGACGGAACTGTATGTCGTGAGGGTGAAATAGGAGAAATTCAAATCAGGGGAGGTAGTTTGGTTGATGGATATTGGGAAAACGCTCACCTGTTTTATAATCCTGATGGCTTCTTTCCTACTGGTGATTTAGGTGTAATGAGCGAGGCCGAGCTTTTCATTACTGGTAGAATCAACGATCGTTTTAAAATCAACGGTCAAAGCTATTTTGCTACTGATTTTGAACACTGCTTAGAGTCCTTGCCCTTTGTGCAATCAGGCAAAGTTGCTGCTATTCAAGCAGATGAAAATATTATTATTTTGATAGAAACCAAGCAAACTAGTGTGCTAAAAGGAGCAACTGAGTACAAACAGCAAGCAAGTGAGGTAATTCTTAACCACGTTGGTGTGAAAGTTCCAGTAGAACAGATATTTTTTATTCGTCCAGGGTTGTTGGAAAAAACTAGTAGCGGTAAATTGCAACGAAAAAGAATTGCCGAAGCTTATATGACAGGAAAAATCACTCCTGCTGTTTTATGCCAGTGATTTGTGGATTCTCACATTATCTCTCAGCAATCAGGCAACTGTTTGATTTATCGAACCTAAATCAATTCTGATATCGAGTCACACTCAGATGACAAGCTTACCGCCAAGTGGTGATAGTGTGCTGGAGTTTCTGCACTTACAGCGAGAGCAAGCAGTGATAGTGGTGTTGAAGTACAACGTGATGTTGATTAAATCTGGGTTACGGGAGACGATTACGGCGGCGCTTGATGCAACTAATGGGAATATTAGAAAGGTGCAGAACTTGAGCCTTCATGCTGACCCTAGAAGGTTGATGATTTATGACGATAACCGGAATAAAGATTTGTGGGAGATGTCGGAATTATTGACGGGTATGTTGAAGAATTCTGATTGATAAAAGTATTATTTACCATTGTGTATTATTTTATATTTTTTGTATTAAACTATGTTTAATAGTGTCTGTCATACCTGATATTTATCTCGACCGACGTGTGCCTTTCGTAAACGCTATCTTTCATTACTGTTGTCCTGTTATTGTTTCAGCGGGAATTTGGGGTGAACAGCTATTGCAATTATGTATTATCCAAGCGGATTCCAGTTACTCAGCCGTAAATATTGCTCAAAAAGGTGATCCATAACACAGATTTTGACTTGTAATTTGTAAGTCAACATTTCTATTGAAATTGGGGAATTATAAAAGTAGACGATGGATAAGTATAATCAAGCGAATTTTGAAATAATCCCAACGTTGGGACAGTTTTTGTGAGTTAACAATGAACCCAGCTATTACAGTCACCCAAAAACAACTCTCAGAATTTCTTCTCAATGTGGCGGTAGTGCGACCCGTGTTTATTTGGGGAGCGCCGGGAATTGGGAAATCATCTTTGGTAGAAGAATTTGCGACTGAGGTGGGAATACCTTGCGTTTCACTGCTAGGTAGTCAACTAGCACCAGAAGACTTAATTGGAGTACCGCAGATTATCGATGGAACAAGTCGCTTCTGCCCACCCAGAATGATTGCACGGGATGAACCCTATTGTTTGTTTTTGGATGAACTCAACGCTTGTTCTCACGAAGTTCAGAAGGCATTCTACAGCCTGATTCATGAGCGGAGAATTGGTGAATATCATCTTCCCGAAGCTTCAATTGTCATTGGTGCGGGTAATCGCGCTCAAGATAGTGCGATCGTTAAGCCCATGTCTTCACCTTTGCTCAACCGTATGGTTCATGTCCATTTGAAGGTTTCCCATCGCGACTGGTTGGATTGGGCAAAAAATCATGATATTCATCCCTGGGTGATTGAATACATTCAAACTCGCCCAGATCATCTGTGGAGTCAACCTCCTAAACATGAAGAACCATTTTCGACTCCCCGCTCTTGGCATATGTTGAGTGATACTCTGCATGAGTATGGCGATCGCCTCACAGACCACTGGCTAGAAGTTCTCGCTATGGGATGTCTTTCTCCCCATCATGCTACTCAGTTTAAAGGCTTTATTAAACAAATTAAAAGTAAGTACCAATTAACAGCTATTCTCAAAGGCGAAATTGGCTGGCCACACCTGCCAGAAGACAGGGATGTTCTCTATTTTCTGGCTCAATCTTTCCGCGCTCAACTCATCAAAGAATTACCCCAAGAACGTCTTGCAATGACAGGTAGCCACAAAGATTTAGCTCATCGCGCCAAAGGACTACTCAAGGATTTAGCGGCTATCAGCTTTGAAATTGCCCAAATGGTTGTTTCTGAACCGGAAAAGGGAGATGCTTTACCTAGTTGGTTGATGGTAGAAATAGTCAGAGACTTGCCACGTTTGGTGAAGAAAGAAAATGGCACGTAAAAAGAATCAAACAGATATTGCGACATTACAATTTGGGCAAGGATGTGACATCCTCAGACAGCATCCCATTTTTGCACCGTTACTCTGCCACGCTAACATTAATCGTCAGTCGGGAAACCAGTGTTCACTACAGGGTTGGGCTGTAGTCACTAGTAATGGTGTTATTCACGTACATCCAACGCGACGGGGTTCTCCAGAAGAATGGGTTTATGTACTGGCTCATTGTTTATTGCATCTGGGCTTCGGTCATTTCCAGAAACGCACATATCCTCGTGAATGGAACGCCGCTTGTAATTATTTTATTGCTAAGTTTCTTGCTGATTTGAAGTTAGGATCTATCCCAGAAGAATATGTTTTTTCTATCAATATTTCTAACCGGAATGAAGACAGTTTATATCAGGAATTTTGCGAACGCGGTATTCCTGGATATGATTTTGTTGATATGATTATCGAACCTATTAAAAGTAACTATTTTGGTCGGGGCTTGGACTGGCAAAATGTCTTTGGAGAAGGGTTAACGAGAGCCGTTACCAGTGCGGTAAATGTCGCCGCCGGACGAGAGCCGATTTTGGGGGCGCAGAACAAAAATGATACTCCAGCACAAAGAGCTAAGGCTTGGTTTATCAACAGTTATCCTCTGCTGGGAGCTTTAGCAACTAATTTTGAGATTATTGAAGATCCATTAATATGTCAGCGTCAAGATATTTCTGTAGCAGCGATTGATGTCGCAAACAAAGAAATTTTTGTCAATCCCGCCGCCGGATTAAGTAATGAAGAATGCCGATTTGTCATGGCTCATGAATTGTTACACGCCGGACTCAGACATGATACTCGCTGTCAAGGAAGAGACCCTTATTTGTGGAATGTTGCTTGTGATTATGTGATTAATTCTTGGCTGTTAGAAATGGGGGTAGGCGAATTACCTCACATTGGGGTGTTACACGACCCGGATTTGAAGAATTTATCAGCCGAGTCAATTTATGACCAAATCGTTAAAGATTTGCGCCTCTATCGCAAACTATCTACTTTGCGGGGTATCGGACAATGTGACATTTTGGAACCAGGAATATCAGATTGGTGGACTTATGGTGATGGTGTGGGATTGGATGAATTTTATCGCCGTTGTCTAAGCCAGGGACTTGCATATCACCATGAACAAAATCGGGGTTTTCTGCCGGCGGGTTTAATTGAAGAGATTCGTGCTTTGAGTTATCCGCCGATTCCTTGGGATGTGGAATTGGCTAAGTGGTTTGATAATTACTTTTCTCCTTTAATTAAAGTCAGGTCTTATGCTCGTCTCAGTCGCCGTCAATCGGCGACTCCTGATATTCCCCGTCCTCTTTATGTACCGGATAGCAATGTAGAAGAAGGTCGCACATTTGGGGTGATTTTAGATACTTCTGGTTCAATGGAGCGGGAGTTATTGGGAAAGGCATTGGGAGCTATCTCTAGCTATAGTATTTCCCATGATGTTTCTTTTGTGCGGGTTGTTTTCTGTGATGCTTTTGCTTATGACCAAGGTTACATAACACCAGAATCGCTGGCAGATAGAGTTCAAGTCAAGGGTAGAGGCGGTACTGTTTTACAGCCAGGAATTGATTTATTGGAAAGAGCCGAGGATTTCCCGAAAAATGGGCCATTACTAATTATTACTGATGGATATTGCGATCGCGTACACATTCGGCGAGAACACGCTTTTTTAATTCCTCTAGGTCGGCATTTACCCTTTATTCCTAAAGGTCAGGTTTTGAGAATCAAGTAAGCTGTTCATTTAATCACTGACTAGGCCAGATTATGAGGCAATGCGTAAAGAAAAAGATTTAACTTTAGTTTTTTCGTTTTCAGGAAATCCAGAAAAAACAGATTCTAGCTTAAAAAACTCGCTTTGAACATGGAGAAAGTAGCGATTGCTCTCAAAGCGAAGCATAGACATCACCCAAACTATTGAACCTGCTGCAAAAATATCTATTGCCTATTGAACGACCTCTGTTTGGCTTTAAATATGACGCGATCGCTAGCCCGAAAATTCTGTTGATTAGCCCTATTTTCAGCATAATTTTAAGTATTATTGCTTATTGACAAAAGCTCTATAACCTTAACCTCTCACCGATGACCACTACCCTTTCTTAAAAAACCTTTTTCTTTTCTCCTAGTCCCTTCAGAACTGGTACTAATCATTAATAAAGGGAATAGATGACATTTGCTTACCGCAAAGCACCCATCCCCGAATAGCTGCCCAGATCGTAAACCTGGAATTGTTAGTTTTGTATCTAATCACCCCAGTATCGGCCGAGATATGGCGATTGTCACTGGGATAGATACTGATTTCAAAGATATCTGCGAAAAAATAGTTACACAATTACTCTTGTTGACTTTTTCATGTGTTTCCCATAGCCAACAAGGCTGTACCGTAAGCAGCTTCCGTATGTGTTGAGGCGATTACAGGCACTTTTAAATACCGTTCACGAATGGCAGTCCAAGTGTCATTCGCCGCGCCACCACCAGCAGTATAAACATGAGTTAATTTGTCTGCTCCCATTTGCTGTAATAATTCATATCCTCCTGTTTCTATACGGGCAATACTTTCTAATAATCCATGCAGAAATTCTACTGGGTTATCTGGGCGTGGTGACAATCGTGGGGGCAAATTGGGATCGTTAATGGGAAAGCGATCGCCTACCTTCAACAATGGATAATAATCTAACTCGCTGGCAATTGATCCATCAATCTCACGGCTAAGGTTTTCTAACTCGGCGTTTGTGAAAAATTCCTTCAGTACTGCACCCCCCGTATTAGAAGCACCACCAGTCAGCCACAAATCACCCAAGCGATGGCTATAAATTCCATATCTGGCATCTTCTACACGGGTACGACTCAATAACTTTAGTACCAACGTTGAACCAAGGGAAGTCACAGCTTCACCAGGTAATTTTGCCCCACTGGCAAGAAAAGCGGCAATACTATCAGTTGTACCAGCACACACCAAGCAATCACTGCGGAAACCGAACTTATTCGCCATCTCAGGGCGCAATTCTGCCACAGGAGTACCAGGAGATAATACTTTGGGTAGCTGAACCTCTATTTGCAGCTTTTGCAGCCATTCTGGATATTTCAACTCTTCTACGTCATAACCCAGCTTTAAAGCATTATGGTAATCGCTAATAGCCAATTGACCATGCAGCAGAAATGCCAGCCAATCTGCTTGATGCAGGAAATATTTAGCTTCCCGAAAAGAAGGTAATTTCTTCATCCAGAAAAGTTTGGCTAGGCTGGAAGTGGCTGTCAACACGGTATGATTGGGGGGTGCTATGTTCCTCAAATGCTCTAATACAGATGATCCCCGCGCATCGTTGTACAGCAATGGTGTATCTACAGGATTGCCAGCAGCATCCACAAGCAAGACAGTGGAAGAAGTGCCATTAATGGCGATCGCTTTAATTTCTCGCCGCAATCCCTGAGGTATTTGTTCCACCAGCGCCAACAAAGCCTCCTGCCAAGAATTTGGCATCACAGCGCCTATCGAATCCTGGAAGGGATATCGGACCTCAGCCTGGATGCTAGCTTCCTCGTCGATCGCTACAGCGCGTGCGCCAGATGTGCCGAAATCGATACCCAAATATAAATCCATAGTTTTATAAATTTTTCTAATGGATAATAATTAACGACCACTGATTAATAACTGCTTTTGTTGCATCTTGTAACAAGATATTCCACAATCTTGGCAAAACAAGGAAAAGTAGTAAACGAACAGTTCAAAATCTATTCCAGGTTAGGAGGTTTTCAGCCATGCCTATTTTAGATACTCTGTACATTGCTCAGATATCTTCCATCTCAGATAGCCAAGTCTACATCGCTCTAGTTGTGGCACTAATTCCAGGAGTTCTAGCTTGGCGTCTTGCCACAGAACTTTACAAATAAGGCTACGATGTGACACAGTTAAAAAGCTAATAACCCTGGCAGTACGGGGTGCAGTTTCCCAAGGCTTACGGTTTTATACCCTAAGTTTTGCTGAACTGGCACTTACGTAAGCCAGGTTATTTTTTAACTCATACAGCACTTGTAGCTATTTCCAAAAAATGAAGTAATATGACAGCTAAATAAAGCAGTAATTAGCGTCAGAGAGCTTTTTACAGTGCTTCTCTTCACCAAGCGAGGTTATTTTTTAGCATCATGAACGCAATTCAACCATCTCAACCACCGTTACAACCGATACAAAAACGCCGGGTCATTGCTCGACCAAAGCGGCATCTTCGTCAACGTTCTTACCAGGTGATGGCACTGGAAAGTACTGCCAAGATAGCGGTTAATTTTCTGATTACAGCCGTTGCCGGATCTGCCTTAGTACAACTTTTGCCTTTTCACTGGTCACAGCAAGAAAAATTGCGAGAAATCCATACTGAAGTGAAACTGATGGAAGGACATGTCAATAGTTTACAGGTAGAATTTAGCCGTAACTTCGATCCGCAGCAAGCCAAAAGTATTAGGCAAGAACAAGGATACCGATTCGATCCCAGCCAGCGGCGGGTAGTACTAATGAATCAGGATGGGAGAGTAATTGAACAAACAGATTTATTACCCTAAAAAAAATATCGAATTGGGAATTTGGAATTATTCAGTTCCTTGTGATTATGGCTACGTATAAACCGGGTGTAAATTTATATTATTGCTAATAAATAACAGCGTTCCTACGGTGCAATTCAAAATTCAAAATAAGCTCATCCCATCCCTAAAAGGGGACACGGTTGGCGGTTGATAGGTTTTCAGTCATCAGTCAACTTTTGAATCTTGAATTAGCCAAAATAACTCATCTACCAATTGGGACGCCCAGGAGATAGCAGCTCGTTAAGCCAATTTTCGAGTTGTAAACGCAACCGATAACCAGTAATATCCTTACTGTTGTTGAGAGAAGGCAATTGAGTGAGAGCGCGACGATAATCAGCGATCGCACAATTCCAGTCACCCCAAAGATGGTAGGTTCTGCCGCGTTCAGCCCAAATATGACCTTCTAGCTGACCAAAAACCAGTGCAGCCTCAAAATTCTCAATTGCCTGTTCGTATTCACCTAAGTCACGTAAAGTAATGCCTCGGTTAATCCACGCTCGAACATGGCAAGGATTAAAATTAATCGCTCGATCGTAGTCAGCAAGCGCTGCTGCTAATTTCCCACAAGCAGCGTAGTAATTGGCTCGATTGTTATAAGCGCTAGCTAAATAGGGATTCAGTTTGAGGGCGATATTATAGTCGCAAAAGGCTTTTTGCATTTCACCGCTTTGGAAATAAATCAGCCCTCGGTTATTATAATCAATGGCATTGTACGGATGACGGCTAATTAGTTGGTTAAAAAGGGCGATCGCCTCAGTATAATCTCCTTGTTTAGCTAACCTCAAAGCACAAGAGCGCAAGTAGCTGTCCTCTAAAGGCGATTCACTGCTATCTTTTATATTCTGTTCTTGATTATTACTTGTATTATTTGCAACAAAATTATATTGATTTTTTGGGCGATCGTTGGAAGCTAAAAATGAGTTAATATTCATCTTTATTTATGGCTGAAATGCCTACTCTATAAAATAAAATTCTAGTTTTTGCGCGCTGATAGTTTTGCCACTATGTTTATTTTTAAAGTATTTAGAGCTACCTGAAAGCTACCTCAAGACAGAACTTAACCACTCACACCAGTTGAAAATCTACGCCCTAAATAGAAAATTGCTCCTCAAACCTAATCATAGATACTTCATCCCTGAGTTAAATTCCAGAAATAACCAATATCAATCTCAAAGATTAGTGCCCCAAAGCGGAATTAAAAATGACGCTCTCTGCGAGAGGCTAAAAGCGTAGCAAGATCCCCGGAGGAGTAAGTGGAATCACTCTCAGCCTTGGCGCAGCCTCTCTAGGAGTTGCTATGCCGTTCGTGTAGCGTCTCGTAGAGAAGGCTTTACGCTGTACTAACAAAATTCAAAATGAATACAGCGTAAGCGTTTCGTTGATTTGGAATGGGTGGTTTATTTACGCCGTGCTAGTACCGCTACGCTAAATTAAAAATTAAAAATGCTATACTTCCGGGCTTTTGAAGCATTTTGAATGCTATCCTTATCTCCGTCGTCGTGTACAAGTGAAAGCGACAAAACACTAGAATGCCAACAAGCCCTCAATTCAAGAGTGTAATAGGGGCAAGGTGACAAGGGTAAAAACAAAACTCCCAATGCCCAATGCCCACAATACTTCTCTACGAGAGGCTACACCAACGGCTCCGCTCAGTACAAGTGCCAATGCCCAATTTATAAATTTAAAGTACTGCAATGTCCTATCCCAATGCCCCTGATTTAGCAACCGATGATTACATTGTTATCGGCTTGGCAACTTGCTTCGTCAAAGAAGATGGAGAAGTTTATCAAATCGAAGTTATAGAACCGATTCCCTCTGCGGCTTTGGAAGCGCTCTTAAAGGGCATTCCTACCTCCTATAAGCTGGCTTATGCAACAACTTTGGGATCTGTGTTGAATGGCGATTCACAAGTAGTACCAGACGGTTTCCCAGAATCGGCTCAGTTTGGCGAGGAATTTATGCCACGGGCATTTGCAGCAGCTCGTACCTACAAGCGTCGTGAATCTGCAAAATCCCTCATTACCTTAGGTACAACCTACACTGAGTTCAACTATTCAATTGACCGTAAGCGGGTGCTAAATGCCGCGAGAGTTGTTACCAAAGAAGATAACGTTAAACAGCATTCTCACACTCACAAAGTTCTCTAAGTAATTATGCTAAAACTTTACGGTGGCGCTCGAAGTCGTGCGTCGATTGTTCACTGGTATCTAGAAGAATTAGGAATTTCCTACGAATTCCTTAAGCTGGATATGCAGACAGGCGAACATCTTAAACCTGAATATTTGGCAATTAACCCATTTGGAAGAGTTCCAGCAATTGTTGATGGGGAGTTTCAGGTTTGGGAATCTGGGGCAATTTTGCTATATCTTGCCGATAAGTATAGTAAAACTCCACTTTTAGCAGAGGAACGTGCTGTATTTTCCCAATGGGTTTTGTTTGCTAATGCTACGCTTGGGCCAGGGCTTTTTGGAGAGGAAAATCGGGAACGGGAAATGCCTCGCTTGTTGACTTCGTTAAATGAAATTTTCAGTAAGCAACCTTTTTTAGTTGGCAATGAGTTGACTGTTGCTGATGTGGCAGTGGGGTCTATTCTAAATTATATTTCCTTGATACTGAAGCTAGACTTCAGCCCCTACCCAGAGGTGTTGAACTATATGAAGCAGTTATCTGAGCGTCCGGCATTTCAAAAAAGTATTAGCGGACGAGGTTAAAATAATTCGTAATACTTCGACTTCGCAGTTCCTGAGCGTAGTCGAAGGACAGTACAAGTTAGTAATTCGTAATTCGTAATTGAATTATTAACTAGGACTTACGCAAAATTCTCTCAAAAACCTGATTTTTCATAGCGGTAATTCATGAATTACCGCTAGTTCGGAACTTTATTTGCGTAAGTCCTGATTAACTACGAATTACGAATTTATTAACGATAATTTGTAAATTGCAAAGCCACAGGATAGTCTTCTTGTTTTAGTCGTTGCATGACAACTTGCAAGTCATCTTTAGATTTGGCAGAAACCCGCACAGCATCACCTTGAATTGAGGCTTGTA
This sequence comes from Nostoc sp. C117, assembly GCF_043099735.1. Lineage (NCBI taxonomy): Bacteria > Bacillati > Cyanobacteriota > Cyanophyceae > Nostocales > Nostocaceae > Nostoc > Nostoc sp. C117. Next base: position 2,728,647 of record NZ_CP170991.1, on the reverse strand, counting down.
CCTTTTTGAATTCGTCGCGAATCAATTTGGAAATTTGTTTGGCAATTTCTTGACTAATGCCTTTTTTGAGTTTAATTTCTTGACGCACACGGTTACCGCTTGCTGACTCAACTTTGCCAAATTCAAAGATTTTTTGAGAAAGATTACGCTTGGCGGCTTTTTCCCGCAGGATGTCATGTATAGAATTTAAGGTAAACTCGCTGTCGGTGCTAACATTAATGCTTTCTTCAGCTAACTCAACAGTAGTTTGAGTGTCTTTGAGGTCGTAACGACCTTTGATGTCTCGTATAACTTGATCGACAGCGTTAACCAATTCTTGTTGATCAAAATCGCTCACAACGTCAAAGGAGAAAGTAGAAGCCATAAAGTATTTTAGATTGGGGATTGAGCATGGGGTATGGGGCACCGGAGACGTGGGATGATGGGGAGATGGGTGAAATTGTCTCCTCATCTCCTCATCTCCCCATCTTCCCAGTCCCTTGCCCCCACAATTAACTACTAGCTTGGATAATGCTTAGTAAGATGAGAATGCCAGAGCCAAGGGAGCCAATGGCAAACATCAGCGATCGCAAAAGGGGTATATTCAAAATATAAAAAATTGAGTATAGAAAACGTGCAGCCACAAAGGCGATCGCAGCTGTTACTGCTGTAGAAGAATTTACACCAGTTACGTATGCCATAAATGCGGCTGCGGCAAACACCATAAACGCTTCAAAGGAGTTCTGATGTGCCCAGGTGGCTCTTTGAGCATATGGTGGCAATTTATCAAACATAGCGCGAGGGGCAGACATATCGTACCCAACACGCATACGGGCATAAGCTACCACCAAAAATGGCACATAAATTAGAACGGCAGCAGCAGCGATCGAGTACAAAAAAATTATCATTAGTTATTAGTAATTTAGTCACTTGTACTGAGTTTCGACTACGCTCAACTACCGCGTACCCCTGCTGGGAAGCAAGCTACGCGCAGCGTCTCGCAGAGAAGCCGAAGTATTGGTCATTAGTCATTAGTCATTGGTCGAATGTGATAGACGCGCCGGCGGTTTCCCGCACGGTAGGACAAAGGACAAATGACGAATGACTAATCAAAGTAAAAGAGTGTTACCACTTTTCTTTGTTCTTCTGCATCTTGACAGGTTTGCAACAAAGTGCGGCTGTCGTGAAACGCAAAGCAAATTAGCTGCTGGCAACGAGAGACAATTTCCTTGTTGCACAGGTAACTAGCCTCAGCAAGGGATAAATTATCATTACTGGGATTTTCTACTAGATGCATTACCTGTTCTAGTTGCTGTCGGGATTCCAAAGGCTGGCGTTCCAGACTTTGGGGTAAAATCACCGTTAACAAATTCGGATCGGCTCGCGTTGCTCCCCGGATGGCAGCTGAGTTTGTACCTGTAGCACCAGAAGTAATGATTCGATTGCCCGATAAAACTAGGGCATATGTCATCATTTCAATAAGATTCTGATGCGTAATCGGCACGTGACGAGAACCCAGCAAGGCAATTCTTTTAGAACCCGTTTGCTGGATTGTCGCCAGTTCTTGCGCTAATGTATCGAGGTTAATAAGGTCTGTTGACTGGCTCAAAGATGAAGATAATCAGATTAAACGACCCAGATATTTTACCAAACAGCGTGTAGATGCGAGGGGAAACTGGGTTAGACATTGCTTACAATTTTTCAATTTTTGGGTTTAGTAACTCCATTACTCGATCGCACCAAGCTAACCAATGCGTTTCATAGGTAATACCATTTAGGAGAGTCAAATACTGAAATTTGGCTGATTCTGGGAGATCTTGCGGATTTTGAAAGTATTCTTGTTCTAAATCCTTGTATGTAGATAATTTTTTGACGTGTGCTTGTTGGTGACGCTCTAGGTCTGCCAAGATCGTCCCGTTATCAGCAACATGACCAGCAAAAATTTTCACCAGCAAATCATCTTTAATCGGCGTGGGTTCACTCGGTTTAGCAATCCACTCTTTGAGGTGCTGTTTTCCCAAGTCTGTAACTTTGTAGAGCTTTTTATCTGGGCGTCCTGCTTGGACAATCGACTCGCAACTGATCCATCCTTGCTCTTCTAGCTTCGACAACTCCCGATAAATCTGCTGGTGACTTGCTGACCAGAAAAAGCCTACTGAGCCATCAAATCGCTTTGCTAAATCATACCCACTACAAGGTGCTTCAACAAGAGCAGCTAATATTGCGTGCGCTAATGCCATATTTTTTAATTCATTACTTGACATATGCAACTAATTGCATAAAGATATTTATATGCAATTAGTTGCATATTAACTGAAGCAGGAGTCATAGATGCCTCAAGTAATACCGGGACGATTTACAGCTGAGATTGATGAACCCTTTGTTGTATTTTTGATTGGGATGCGAATTAATAAATTCTTCGCTTTTTCCAAATGGATTCCCACAGCCAGGGCAATGTCCCCTATGCTAAAAAGCCTTAATCATAATCCTGAAAAAGGGTTTTTAGGAGGAGAGACTTTTGTTTACTGGCGAGGAGTGGGATTAATTCAGTATTGGCGATCGTTCGAGGATTTAGAGCGTTTTGCCAGAAATCCCGCAGATGCACATCTAGAAGCTTGGCAAAGGTTTAATCGAGCTATTGGTGTCGATGGCAGTGTTGGTATTTGGCACGAAACTTATCTAATCGAACCGGGAAGGTATGAAGCTGTTTACGGCAATATCCCTCTTCTGTCACTCTCCGAGATAAGCAAGTAGTAACAAAGTGAAATTATCCAGAAGCATAACAGGTTTTAAATTGATTCATTGCACTAATTAATTGATTGAATCCCAGCAATAATTTAGAATTTGGGAAAATATGTATCCAGGGATAAATTAACCAAAATAGTAAGAGTGGTTGGGCAATGAGACGCAGATTATTTAGAGTATTTTTCCATCCGCATTCATGGTTCCATTGTTGATGATTAGAAAAATCAACATCACTATTTTTTTGAACCTCAGCTTCAATTTGACGAGATTTATTTAAGCTTAAGAAGGCTGGAGAATTTAAACTAATCATTGTGTACACACAAAAAATAATTTCCCACCACCTTTCTATATGTTGAAAATTTGTGAACCGATAATCTGTCCAGCCGAGTTCCTGTTTACACTGTCGAAATCCATATTCTACCCAGGTTCTTAATCCATATAAATCGCCTAAAGTTTTTTTGAGTTTTCCTTGAAGATTTGTCATCACAAATGTTGTAGAATTTTCTGGCATGGTTTCTGGGTCAGTAGTTATTTCCCAGTAAGTTATGGCTCTTTTTTTACCATAAATTATTTCCCTAATGTATCGGGTTTCTGATTTTTGATTGCTAAATGTTCTTTCAAATTTACACCACTTATTAGCCCTAACGCTTTGTCCTGCTGGCAACCAGACTCCATGATTACTTCTTATTGCTACGACATAATCTAATTTATATTCAGCTACTTTTCTAATAAATTGGCTACTTTCACCATATAAACTATCTGCCAGTACCAGTTTAATGTTAAAACCTGATTCAATTAATTCTGTAATGATGTCTGACGCTAACTCTATTTTAGTTTTATATTTATCCTCCTCTTTTAACGTTCCTTTGGGTTTGAATACTTTTACAGTTAATGGAAACGTTATATTAGAATAAACTCCATAGGCATTGACTGAAACTATTCCATTATCGACTTTTCCTACACTTCCTAGATATTGCCTGGCTACATAATCAGTCTTTTTACCTTTTTTTCTATCTCCGGTTTCATCTATTACTACTGTAATCGCATTTCCATTTAGTGCTTTTTTAAGTTTATTTAATCTTAGTTGTTTTAATTTATCTACTGACCAGTCTGAATTGGCTAAAAAATGATGTAATGACTGTGCGGAGTTTATACTTACGACTTTCGCTATCTCTGGTAATGATTTTCTTTTAATTTGTGACATTATTCCCAGATGTAAATATTTGAAGCATTCATAATTTCTTACTTCTTTAAACAGGTCTTTATACTCTGCACAATATTCATCTATGGTCGCAACTGTTGGGTGAGCATCTCTTGCCAAATGTTTCAAAATTTGTAATTCTACATCCATTGCCCTACTTACCTTTCAGGGTTTTCTTTTTTTATTCTTTTATTTAGAATAACCGGAAAGTGACAGAAGAGGGATATGCCTGTCTTTGGATTAGCTGCTGCAACTAAGCACGTCCCAGCTATAGGACGGAGGGAAACAGCACGCCGTCGTTTGGGAGGTGACAGTGAGCCGGCTGTGCCTTCCCCAGAAACACAGCCTTCTAACTGATAAGTGAGCATTAATGCTCTTAATAATTTGAGTTGATCGATCTAAGACAATGCCGCTGCGGGAGTTAAACCTAATTTAGATAACAAGCGGTCAATGTCAAAATGCTCGGACATCAACTGGCGAATGCACTGAACCTTAATCGGCTCGTGAAGACGAACTTGCCCAAAAGTGCGGTCAACAATTTCTACAGTGGTGAGGGTATCTAGGTCAACAGATAAGATGGGGATTTCTAGCTCTTCAGCGCGACTGAGAATGAACGGTGGAGGTGGTAATTGCCCGGTGAGAATTAAACATTGGGTAGAGGTTTCCAAAGCAGCTTGTTGAATTTCTACCCGATCGCCCCCTGTTACCACTGCCATATTTCGGCGTTTGCGAAAATATTTTACAGCGGAGTTGACATTCATCGCTCCAATTGCTAGACTCTCCACCAACAAATCTAGGCGATCGTTACCACAGAGAACATCAGCTTTTAACTGCTTGACCAGTTCGCCAACGCTGACACTGCGGAGTAAATCGCTATTTGGCAGCATTGCTAGTACTGGAATACCCTGCTGTTCCAAAAATGGGCGTAGCAGAGTGTCAACCGCTTTTAGCTCTGTCACTGGGATATCATTGATGACAACTCCAATTAAGCGATCGCCTACACGCCCTTTCGCAGCCAATAATCCCTCAACTGAAAGTAACGATTTATAGCGGGCGACTAACACCACGCTAGCATCTAATACTTCAGCCACTTGCAGCAAAGACAAGTCAAATAAATTGCCTTCAGACAAATCACCAGGCCCCTCCAGTAAAACCAAATCACCTTGGGACATTTGTAAATATTGCTGTATTAGGGACTGCTGATAATTGGTTGTGTCTTCCCCACGCAAGCGTTTTTGCACATTTAGTTCATCCAAAGCCAGCATTGTAGGTGCAATGCGGTTTTCCGGCAAATTGAGGCTAAGAGCGATGAACTGGACATCTTCCTCGATTACAGCTCCGCTAGACGAATTCAAGCATGTACCCAGCGGTTTACCGTAGGCTATATCCAGTCCTTTTTGCTGTAGCTGATGAGACAAACCCAGAACAGTTGCAGATTTACCGCTGTAAGTCTCAGTTGAGCCAATCAGCAAATATTTAGGGGATTTTGGCACACATGCACTCCTAATTTCAAAAGTCAGAAGAACCCAGCTAGGTGTTTCCTAATTCTAATTCCTTCTGGCAAAAGCCTCTTGTTGTTAGTTGGGGACTTGTACTCAGCGACTCGTGCCGAGTGGATTTGTACTGAGCGTCTTGCCCTGAGTTTCGACTACGCTCAACTACCGCCAAGCCGAAGAGGCCGAGGGAAGTCGAAGTATTGGGGATTGCAAGAGAGATTTTCATTTTTCCTCATCTTCAGAAGCTCAAATGCCGCTATTTAGTCTTGACATTAGAACAAAAATATGAAACTAAAAATATTATCTGGAATCATCAAACAGCGATCGCCTTTTTTTCTCTCTTTCTCTTGGTCTCTGGGTGAGCTAACCAATCCCCCTTCAGTAAAGACTACAGTGTACACACGAGTGTTTTAAAGTTGCTGCGTAACGTAGAGTAGCTTAATTTTGCAGGTCAATGCATCTAAGGGACTAACAAATAAAAAAAATACTCAACTACTTCTTGTGGGGTGGGCAACATGAGCGCCCTTGTATGTGGGCGGGCGAGACGCCCACCCCACAAGATTGGGTAATTTATTTCTTGAAAGTTTCTCAGGTGCAGGTCAATACAACTAAGGTGATTTCTGATGAAAAAAATACCTATGTTGACGAGTTTCGACACTTCGACTACGCTCAGTGCATCGCTTCGCTCAACTCTCGACCACTCAGTTGGTTGAGCGTTCGCAAAGCGTCTCGCAGAGAAGTCGAAACCAACGGCTATGGTAATTTATTACTGAGAATTCACCTAAGGCACAGGTCGATGCAACTAAGGCGCAGGTCGATGCAACAAAGACGCAGGTCAATGCAACTAAGGCGCAGGTCGATGCAACTAAGGCGCAGTTGAAGAGACTTGTGTGTACACCGTAGTAGTTCAGTCAAGAAAGGATCAGATTTTATTTACATCCTAAAGACTCACGGGTATTTACACCAGTTTTAGAATTAACACCACTTGCTTTAGTACAAAGTTTTTTGATTTGCGTCCCATCTAAAACTGCATCCGTGAAATCAGCGCCAGTAATATCAACATTATCAAAAGTAGAACGAAGCATCATTGCCTCAGTCAAGACCGTATCACTTAAATCAGCGTTATTAAACCTTGCTAAATAGGCTATGCCATTGCTAAAATCGGCACCATGCAGATTTACTCCCTCTAATACAGTACCGTTAAATACAGCGCCGCGTAAGTCAGCATTGCCAAAGTTAGCATTTTCTAAATCAACATTGGTAAACTCAGTCCCTACTAAACTTTGACCAGAGTAATCCTTGGATTTAAGGCCGTCTCCAGCAGAACGGGTAATACTAGAGGAACTTGCAGCTTGCGCCGAGAGAGGAAAAACAAACAGAACTATAGCTAAGACAAAGCTAGCTAGTATTTGCCGATACTTCATAATCTTAAATTAACAAATCTCAACACTTCCATCATTAACTATTAAACCTTAGTGGAGAGTGCTGAGTATGGAAGCATTTGTTTGTTACGGAAAACTATTCTGTAAAAGCCCAAAGCATCTCGTAGGATAGATAGATGTTGAGGTGCGATCGCATAAATACCTGTGGCTAATCAAGAAGACAACGCCCAATCCTTGGCCCGAACTCCTTTATATCAACTCGGTGTAGAACTCAAAGCCCGTTTTACCAGCTTTGGTGGTTGGGAAATGCCCGTACAATTTAGTGGCATTACCCGCGAACACGAAGCTGTAAGAAATACAGCTGGTATGTTCGATATATCTCACATGGGCAAATTTACCCTCCAAGGTAAAAATCTCATTACCCAACTCCAATCTTTAGTACCTTCAAACTTAAGTCGCTTGCAAGCAGGTCAAGCTCAATACACCGTCTTGTTAAATCCCCAAGCCGGAATTATTGACGACATCATTGTTTATTATCAAGGTGAAGATACTACTGGCAGACAAAAGGCATTTATCATAGTCAATGCTGCAACCACTGGTAAAGACAAAACATGGTTATTGCAACACCTCGATCAAAATGAGGTGCAATTCCAAGACCTTTCACCAGAGAAAGCCTTAATTGCCGTGCAAGGGACAAAAGCGATTAAATATCTCCAACCCTTAGTACAAGAAGACTTACAACCAATCAAAGCCTTCGGACATTTAGAAGCAACGCTACTAGGTAAACCCGCCTTCTTAGCCCGTACAGGTTACACCGGAGAAGATGGCTTTGAGGTGATGGTAGATCTAGATGTGGCAGTAAAATTGTGGCAAACTCTCCATCATGCTGGTGTCGTCCCTTGTGGACTTGGTGCAAGAGATACCCTGCGGCTAGAAGCAGCAATGGCACTTTACGGACAAGATATCGATGACACCACCACACCCTTAGAAGCAGGTTTGGGGTGGTTAGTCCACTTAGATACCAAAGGAGATTTTATTGGTCGGGCGGTTTTAGAACAGCAAAAAGCCACGGGAGTGCAGCGCCGATTAGTTGGTTTGCAAACCCAAGGACGTAACATTGCTCGTCATGGCTACCAAGTTTTATCCGCAGGTAAAGTTGTGGGAGAAGTAACTAGTGGCACCCTGTCGCTAACACTTGGTTATCCCATTGCCTTAGCCTACGTTCCCAGCCCGCTAGCAAAGGTCAGTCAGCAGTTAGAAGTTGATATTCGTGGCAAAGCTTATCCAGCAGTTGTAGTTAAACGTCCCTTTTATCGGTCAAAAAATCGTGTCACTAACTGATAAGTGCTGAGGTTTTTAAGGAATAATGTCTTGTGAGTTACTCAATCCACACTAAGGTTCATTACCGGATATGGCTTGCATGACTGTTGGGGCAATAATTTTTTTGATAAGGGAGAGGAAGTGATATGTCTGAATATCCTCAAGATTTCAAATACTTGGATTCTCATGAATACGTGCGACTAGATGGCGACATTGCCACCATAGGTATTACTCAGTTTGCTGTAAATGAATTGGGCGATATCGTGTTTTTGGAACTGCCAGATGTTGGCGACGCTATTATCAAGGGAGACAAGATTGGCACAATTGAATCAGTGAAAGCCGTTGAAGAACTGAATTCACCAGTGACTGGCACAGTAATAGAACGGAATGATACTTTGATTGACGATCCCGAACAAGTGTCAGATGACCCCTATGGTGAAGGATGGTTCTTGAAAGTACGCGTCGATGACCCTGGTGAAGTTGATGATGATTTGACTGCGGATCAGTATCGCGCCCTGGTAGAAGGGGAGTAGCTTTAGAGGCAGAGGGGCGGATGGGCAGAGGGGCAGAGGGTAAAACTCTTCTTCCCTAGTCCCCAGTCCCCAGCGATGCACTGAGCTTGTCGTTGGCGCAGCCTCTCCCAGAGAAGTGTCCCCAGTCCCTAGTCCCCATTACCCCTTATCCCCAGAGGGGACCCCACCTTCCCAGTCCCAAAAAAAAGTTATCAAATTTAGATAAATTGATAAATTACACTCACTTGTTATCAGTATTTATTGCAAAATATGAAATAGTACCATCTGGAGAGTAATTTGTGGTATTGAATCTTCCTATTTTCAAGTCTAGCGATCGCCTCCTAGACGAAACGAGTCAAAAGTTAAGTAGTTTTGCGCCCAGACACATTGGCCCTAACTCCCATGACATCCAGCAAATGCTTGAAGTCTTAGGATTTTCTAGCTTGGATGCCCTCATCGACCAAACAGTACCACAGGCAATCCGGCTCAACCAACCGCTAAAGTTACCAGCAGCCGAAAGTGAATACGCAGCACTGGTATCCTTAAAAAAAATTGCTGACAAAAATCAGGTTTTCCGCTCCTATATCGGTATGGGATATTACGACAGTATTACCCCACCAGTCATTGGGCGTAACATCCTCGAAAATCCCGGTTGGTATACTGCCTACACTCCTTATCAGCCAGAAATTGCCCAAGGACGATTAGAAGCGCTGCTAAATTTCCAAACCCTGATTATCGATTTAACAGGTTTGGAAATTGCCAATGCTTCATTACTCGATGAAGCCACAGCCGCCGCAGAAGCCATGAGCCTCAGCTATGGTGTTTCTAAAAATCAGGCAAATGGCTATTTTGTCTCTCGTGATTGCCATCCCCAAACCATTGATGTGTTGCAAACTCGCGCTGAGCCATTGGGGATTAAGATTATTGTCGGCGATCATCAAACATTTGATTTCGAGCAACCAATTTTTGGGGCTGTTCTGCAATATCCTGCAAGTGATGGCATCATTTACGATTACCGCGCTTTTATCGAAAAAGCCCATGCTAAGGGTGCATTGGTGACGGTAGCAGCAGATCCGTTAAGTCTAACTTTGCTCACCCCTCCTGGGGAATTTGGCGCTGATATTGCCGTGGGCAGCACCCAGCGGTTCGGTATTCCCTTGGGGTTTGGGGGACCTCATGCGGCATACTTTGCGACCAAGGAAGAGTACAAGCGGCTCGTTCCAGGGCGAATTGTTGGAGTATCAAAAGATGCTCAGAGTAAACCTGCATTGCGTCTGGCTTTACAAACCCGCGAGCAACATATCCGCCGCGAAAAAGCTACTAGTAATATTTGTACAGCACAGGTGCTACTGGCGGTGATAGCCAGTATGTACGCCGTCTATCACGGTCCGACTGGACTCAAACAAATTGCCCAGAATATCCATTCATTGACAGTGTTGCTGGGAGAAGGACTCAAGCGTTTGGGTTACAAAATCAGTTCTGAACATTTCTTTGATACGCTACGAGTAGAACTGGGAAGACACAACTTAGAAGATATTCTGGCAGTCTCCGAAAAACTTCAAATTAACTTGCGAATTTTTGATACAACTGCTGTTGGTATCTCGCTAAATGAAACTACCACAGTAAATGATGTGCTTGACATCTTAGCAATTTTCGCAGGGGACAAAGAACTACCTTTCAACTTAGAAGAATGGTTTTCTCCCCATCTCCTCATCTCCTCATCTCCCCATCTCCCCCTCCCTCGTCAAAGCACCTATCTCACTCACCCAGTCTTTAACCGCTATCACTCAGAAACAGAATTATTGCGCTATCTGCACAAGTTAGAAAGCAAGGATTTGTCGCTAACAACATCAATGATTCCTTTGGGATCTTGCACAATGAAGTTGAATGCGACAGCTGAGATGATTCCGGTAACTTGGGAAGAATTTGGCAAGATTCACCCATTTGCCCCGGCGTCACAAACACAGGGTTATAAAATTCTGTTTGAGCAACTTGAGGCATGGTTAGCTGAAATTACTGGTTTTGCAGGAATTTCTCTGCAACCAAATGCCGGTTCTCAAGGTGAATATGCCGGACTTTTAGTAATTCGCCAATATCACGAAAATCGGAAAGAAGGACACCGCAAAGTCTGTTTGATTCCCACCTCAGCACACGGGACAAATCCAGCGAGTGCGGTGATGTGCGGCATGAAGGTAGTGGCTGTTGCCTGTGACTCACAAGGTAATATTGACGTTGATGACTTGAAGGCCAAGGCAGAAAAATACAGCAATGAACTCGCCGCTTTAATGGTGACATATCCCTCAACTCACGGTGTTTTTGAGGAAGGAATTCAGGAAATCTGTGCAGTTGTTCATAGTCACGGTGGCCAAGTTTACATGGATGGGGCAAATATGAACGCCCAAGTGGGAATTTGCCGTCCTGGAGATATTGGCGCGGATGTCTGTCACTTGAATTTGCACAAAACTTTCTGTATTCCTCACGGTGGTGGTGGTCCGGGTATGGGGCCGATTGGTGTTGCTGCTCATCTTGTGCCGTTTCTACCTGGACATGTTGTTGTCACTATTAACGACTCAACTCAGCACTCACATATTGGTGCTGTGGCGGCTGCGCCTTGGGGTAGTGCGAGTATCTTGGTGATTTCTTGGATGTACATTGGGATGATGGGTTCAGCTGGTTTAACCCAAGCAACCAAGGTAGCGATTCTCAACGCTAACTACATCGCCAAGAAACTGGAATCGTACTATCCGGTTTTATATCAAGGGAAAAATGGTCTAGTTGCCCATGAATGTATTTTAGATTTGCGATCGCTCAAAAAATCTGCGGCGATCGAAATCGATGATGTCGCAAAGCGTCTCATGGATTATGGTTTCCATGCACCGACTGTCTCCTGGCCTGTGGCGGGTACAATCATGGTGGAACCAACAGAAAGCGAATCGAAACAAGAGTTAGATCGTTTCTGTGATGCGTTGATTTCGATTCGCCAAGAAATTGCCGAAATAGAATCAGGCAAGGTGGATATTCAAGATAATGTTTTGAAGAATGCACCCCACACTGCTGAAAGTCTGATTACTGGAGAATGGCAACATCCCTATTCCCGCGAACAAGCTGCTTATCCTGCACCTTGGACTCGTGAATATAAATTCTGGCCTGCTGTTGGTCGCATTGATGCAGCTTTTGGCGACAGGAATTTTGTTTGTTCTTGTCTACCAATGGATGCTTATTCGTAGTACCTCAGCGCTAACCGCCTTTCTGTTTACAGAAAGGCGGCTACTATTTGGAGTCTCAGAATAAATAATGGTATGGATTTTGTTTCGTCCCAAGACGCAAGATGAAAGATTGCTTTATTAATACTAATTTTCCATCAAAATGCAGGTAATATTTATTAAACGAACTACAAAGGAAGAGATAAATTAAGTAATTATCCAGTGTAAGTTTACCAAATATTGGTATAATATTTTATAGCTATTAATGTTTTTTTACTTAGCTATGGAATTTAGTATATATGGTTCGATACGCATTAAATAAGAACCGTATTTTTGTTGATGCTCAATTGAGCCTCTACGATAAGGATGAAATTTTCACATGTATATTCTGCGATCGCTTACTTTTCTATAAAAAAGCGCACCATAAAACACGTAAAGAAACATCGTTCTGGGTCTGTGGACATTTTTCTCATAACGTCAATATAGAAGAAGCACAAGAAACAGAAATAGATTGTATCAGCAATAAATTTTTCAGTACTAGAAGCGAAAGTGCAGTACACAAATATGCCAAAAGTCGAGCAGAAAATATACTTAATGCAACTACTCAAACCTACTTTAAACAAGAAAGTTTTGAGTCAATTCAAGAATACCAATACCCAGGCAGAAGAACTGATATTGCACTTGTTAATAAAAAGGGAGCAGGTTTTCTAAATTACGAAATACAGACTTCTCCTACAAGTTTTAGTTCTATTACAACAAGGGTAGAAAAAGATAGAAGTAACCATGTAGGAGCAACAATTTACGCAATCGGGGAAATCAGCAGAAGAGGATCTACTGATGAATGGGGTAAAGGTGTTGGTGGTCTGGGTGCAACTCAGGCAATACTGTTAGCTTCATGTCTGGAAGCTTATGGAATGGCTCAGGATATTCAAAAAGTTGCAACTCATCATGAAATTACACATTTGGAAGATACTAGAACCGGATTCATCTATATAGAGGAAAAAGATATATATGGAGACATTCAATTTAATCAGCATAAGCTTATAGGCAGACATAACGAAATCATTAATGTAACTACAGACACAACAGCCGAAGTTATATATCAAGCAATACTTGAACATGAAAAACTACTCAAAGACCCTATAATATTTGACATGGGTTTTGCTGGCAACCTTTCTATTTCACATGTGAGCGATACAGTAGAACGATTTGATGGTGATGACGATAATACAAAGAGATATGAAACACCTTTGGCAAAATTAGATTTAGAGTTACTTCAGAAACTCAAGCTACTGTGTCAAACACATCAAGGACATATAGGGGCTGCAATAGAGTTTGATATTAATACCCATAGAGCAAAAGTTGTCTTACTATGGCAAAGTGTAGAACGTTATGAGTGGATAGACTTTCAAAACTTATTTATCTCAGAAGCAGATTTTATATCTACAACAAGCTCATACAAAAACACTGAATTAGAAAAAGAAGAAGGTAATACGCATTGGATAAAGAAAATTAAGACAGAAATAATTCCTTACAATATACTCAACCCAATACAAGATTGGAGCCAGGAAACTGCAAGTCGAATGCAAAGACTTAAAATAGGTGACAGATGCACCTGGATTGATGCACCTAATTGGTGGAATCCCAAAGGAGAGGAAATCAATGATATTGCCCAAGATGGAAGAGTGCGTCTTGCTTATAGCGGTAGATATATTCCTAGAGAGGAAGTGATTCTTATTGAATCTGCAGAATAAAGACCAAGTAATTGTCCACCAAATAGTCTAGAAATTGTTCTACTTGCTCATGGGCTGAATTTTTGTCTAAATCCCATTGTTTAAGTGCCACCAACTATAGCATTTCCAATTCTTCCCTTACAGATAATGGCTGATATCCCAATGCAAATGCTTTGGAACTATCTAAAGAAACATCTGCTGGTCTAGGTGCTGCCATTTTCACATCTTGTTGTCGGCAGGATTTCAGACCAGTGCTAGGAAGTTGAAATACTTCAACTAATATCTGTCCAAAATCATAGCGAGAAATTCGCTCTTTGCCACCTAAATGAATAATGCCATTAACTTTTTCTAATGCTAATAAAAGTCCTTTAGCGGCAGTTGTTCCACTTACTGGGGTGCGAAATTGATCTATAAATAAACTTAGTTCTTCTTCTGCTTGTAAAGTTTGAATAAATGGCTGAATAAAGCTTTTAGCTGTGGGTGTTGCCGCACCAAACATCAACGGCATCCGGCAGACTGCGGTTATGGGATATCGCTCTAGCATACCTGCTTCTGCGATCGCTTTCTGCTCACCATAAAGATTGATAGGACACACGGCATCTGTTTCTTGATAGGGGGCATTTAAGCCATCAAAAACTAAGTCGGTTGAGGTAAAAGCACAAGGAATAGAATTATCCGCGCAAAGTCCGGCAATATTACACGATGCGATAACGTTAATTGTGTGGGATTCTTCCGGGTGGGTTTGACAAAAGTTAGGTTGCGAATGTGCAGCAGTATGAATAACTGCTGCTGGTTGGATATCATTAAATATGCGCTTCAATTCCTGGAAATTTGTTAAGTTTGCTTTTAGCATTTTCATGCCAGGAATATCTAGAGGATGTGATAGATAAGTACCATAAATTTCCCATTCTGGTCTTGCAAGTTGGCAAAGATGCCATCCTAAAAAACCACTTGCTCCAGTGATTAATAATCTTTTCATGTTTTATTGAATGGGGAATGGGGAATAGCTAAATAATTAAACTTTCTGCCTCCTCTACCACCAACTTCTGTTGCTGTAAAACTGAAATCGCCCAAAGCCGAGAAATTGACCGTGGGATTTCTCACCTACTGGAAATGCTGTGACACCTAGTAAGTAAACGCCAGAGAAGCTGGGATTACTCACGGGACGGAGGGCAATTGTAACTGTTTGTCCTGGAGTTACGGGAGGGTCAAAGTTGACTGTAATTGTGCGTGTTTGACGATCGCTTGTAACTGCGCCTAATGTTAATTGCGTTCCTTTGCGATCGCGTGTTCCCACAAATGCACGGGTATCATCAAGGTGATATTGAATATTTTCCGATCCCTCACGTTGGACAATGGTTACCTTCTGAAGAGATTCTCCAGCATTTTCCGGCAGGTTGATAGTGAAATAGTAAGTTCCACCCCAAAAATTTACTTCTTTGTAAGTAGTTGTCGCTTCAACCAGTTTTGGAGGTTGGACAAAATAGACTATACCATCTCTGAGTTGCACTGCTTGAGCCACTGGAAAAGTCAGTTCAGCAATGCCGATTGCTAATGAAAGTGTTATGCCAAAAAAAGTTGCGACGCGCATAGTTGAATATCAGTAAACCAAAATAGACAAAAGTATCAAGAGTGCCTCGGCTTATAGCCCTGAGTTACCCCTTAGAGAAACTCTAGAACACCAATTCAGTAATAAAACGCGAGACTGGACAACCAACTTTTTAGGTAATTTCAAGCACAATTTCCTTCTTGCGCCTAAAAGAAATCCGAATTTTTCGTCATAACCCTAAATACTGAATCAGTCTTCTAGCAACTCGCTCATTTCAATTCTAGTTCTTTGGGAATTAGTGATTTGGGAATCAGAGAAGCTTGTGTTTCCCAATCTGAAGGTTTAGTGTACCACCAAGCCCAAGCAATTAAAACTGCTTGAAAGGGCAGCCTGATTACATGTACCCAGGGTGAGTCCGGTATATGTTCCAGATGAATATGATTAACGGCCATATTGATATTTGCAGGAAAAACCGCAATAAAAAGAGCAATGAGTCCCCAAGCCGCAGCTTGACTTACAGGCGGGACTAATAACCCAATACCACCCAAAATTTCATAAAAACCACTCAGATAAACTAATTCTAAAGGGTAAGAAAGTTGTGGTGGCATAATTTTGACATATGGTTCTGGAATCAGAAAGTGTGTGACTCCAACCACAATAATTGATATAGCAAGGATGACGCGTAACAGTTCCTTATGTTTATTCATGGTTTTTATTTCAACTATGTTTAATTAAATTAGAAATTGCTACCAGCAATTCTTCTGGTGTTACAGGTTTAACGATGTGTTGTTGAAAACCGGCTTTGAATGCTTCTTGCTGATTGATTTCTCCTGCATAAGCAGTGAGAGCGATCGCGGGAATCTGTTTTTCTCCTGCTTGTGCTTCCCAAGTACGCACTTCTTGCATCAGCATATAGCCGTTCATTTCTGGCATTCCAATATCGCTAAGCAAGATATCTGGTTTTGATTGTGTTATTACTTGTAATGCTTCATCTGCCGATTCCACTGCAATCACCATCGCTCCAAATTCTTCAAGCACAAAGCTGAAAAATTCGCGGCTGTCGGTATTGTCGTCTACGATCAAGATTTGTATCCCCATCAGCGGAGAGAAAGCTGAAACGTTAGTTACAGGATTAGTATTGATGTGATGTTTAATGAATGCACTGTCATTAATTAGTGGTAGGCTAACTGTAAAAATAGCTCCCTGCTCCTCGCCGGCACTTTGAACCCAAATGGTTCCACCGTGCATCTCGACTAAGTGACGAGCGATCGCTAAGCCTAATCCCAAACCACCAAATTTTCTAGTTGTGGAATTGTCACCCTGACAAAAATAGTCAAACACATGAGGCAGAAAGTCTGGGTTAATGCCTTTACCTGTATCGGAGACGGTAATTTGGGCGTTACCATCAATCCACTCTAATCGCACATCGACTCTTCCCCCTGTGCCTGTGAATTTGACGGCGTTAGATAATAAATTCCAGACGACTTGCTGTAACCGAGCTGGATCGCCGAGGACTTTGCCAACTCTTGCATCCAGCATTGTTTCAATGTGAATAGTTTTGGCCTCTGCTGCTAAACGGACTGTTTCCATTGCGGCTTCAATGGTAGATGCCAAATTGACTGGCACCATATTCAGGTTGAGTTTACCTTGGAGGATGCGAGAAACATCCAGTAAGTCATCAATAAGTTGAGCTTGTAATTTGGCGTTGCGCTCAATGGTTAAGAGTGCTTTTTGCAGGGCTGACTCATTAAATTTCCGGCTTTGCAAGAGTTTTGCCCAACCGATAATCGGATTCAAGGGCGATCGCAATTCATGGGAAAGCACGGCTAAAAACTCATCTTTGATGCGGTTGGCGGCTTCAGCTTCGGCTCGAGCTAATTTTTCTAGTTCCAAAAGGCGATCGCGTTCTGATTCGGTGCGTTTGCGATCGGTAATATCAGTTAACATGGCGATCGCACCTAAGAATTCACCTTGCTCGTTAAAAATAGCTCTAGCAGAAATCAGTGTCCAAATATATGAACCATCTTTGCACCGCCATCGACTTTCTTTCAAATCGCTCTCTTGTTTCTTGAGCCACTCTAATTGTTCTGCGGCGGCAATACCATCAATGCGATCGATAAAATCAAAGATGAAACGGCCGAGCATTTCTTCTGCTCCATAGCCTAACATTTGTGACATCCGCTGATTCACGAATTCTGTACGTGCTTGGGAGTCAATCATCCAAATTCCCTCATAAGAGGTATCAACAATTCGCCGATATCTAGCTTCGCTTTTTTGTAAAGATTCCTCTGCTTGCTGGCGTTCGCGGCGCTCTTTGGCTTCCCGCAATGCTCGTTGCACCGAGGGAACCAATCGCCTAAGTCTTTGCTTCACTACATAATCAGTTGCACCATTCTTCACAGCTTCGATCGCTAATTCTTCACCCAATGCCGCAGAAACAAAAATGAATGGAACTTCTGGACATCTATTTCGAGCAATTTTCAGGGCAGAAATTCCATCAAAAGATGGCAGGGCATAATCGGCAAGAATTAAATCGAAAACCTCTGTGGAAAGAGCAGCCAAAAAGTCAGCACTGGTTTCGACTCTTACCAATTCACAATCAATTCCCCCTTCCTCTAGCATCGCTTGGGTAAGTTCTGTATCCAACAGACTATCTTCTAAAAGGAGGAAACGAAGGAGACTCATCAGTGGCTCTCCTGTTGAGAATGAGGTACAGGAGGCAAAGCACCTAGGGGTGGCTGATTAATCACTGCCCAGAACAGTCCTACACCCTTAATGGCATCAGCAAACTCATGATAATCTACAGGCTTGACGACATAAGCATTAACGCCTAACTTATAACATCGAACTAAATCTGGCTCCTCGCGGGAAGAAGTTAATACTACAACTGGAATCACTTGCATGGTTGGGTCAGATTTGAGTTGTGCCAGCACTTCTAATCCATCGATTTTCGGTAATTTCAAATCGAGCAGTATCACAACCGGATGTCCCTCCATTCGCAACCGGAACAGTCCCCGGCGATAAAGATAATCTAGCGCTTCTTCTCCATCACGTACCACCACCACTTCGTTTGCAAGATGATTTTCTGATAAAGCAGCCAAGATTAATTCTGCATCATAAGCACTGTCTTCAATCAGCAGAATTCGTTTCAATTCCTTCATTCCGTCTCCTTCTTCGACAACTTTGGCAGTGAAAAATAAAAGGTGGCTCCCTTATCAATTTCGCTCTCTGCCCAGACTCGACCATTATGCCGATGAATAATCCGCTGCACATTTGCCAATCCAACACCTGTGCCTTCAAATTCTGGGTTGCTATGCAGACGTTGAAAGACTCCGAATAGCTTGTTGACATATTGCATATTAAAGCCAACGCCGTTATCTTGGACAAAAAAGATCGTTTCTTCGTCGTTGTCAGTACTACCAATGGTGATTTTGGCTATGGTGCGAGTTTGGGTATATTTAACGGCATTCGCTATCAAGTTGCGAAGCACTAGCCGCAGCATTGAAGGATCGCCTTGCACTTCTGGTAATGACTCGATGTACCAATGAATTGTGCGTCCTTGGGTTTCTGCAATCATATCCCGTTTTACCTCTTGGACTAACTCTTCAATATCGAGGATGACATAACGCATCTCGGTACGCCCCATACGGGAAAAGCTGAGCAACTCGTCAATTAGTATTCCCGCCTGTTTTGCAGTTTGGGCAACGATCTTTAAGTAGCGCTGGCTGGTTTCATCTAAGGTTGTTGAGCTGAGCTGTTTTGTAAGCAATTCGACAAAGCCGGCGATGTGGCGAAATGGCGCTCGCAAGTCGTGAGAAACTGAATAGGAGAAGGATTCTAGTTCTTGGTTGGCGGCTTCTAACTGAGCTGTGCGCTCTTGAATTCGTTGCTCTAGGGTTTCGTTTAGTTGTTGTAGCTCAGTTTCGGTTTGTTTGCGATCGCTAATGTCGCCAATGAGTCCCAGCATCCGGGTTGCTTCTCCTTGACTATTATAATAAACATGACCCCGCCCCCAAATCCAACGTAACTCTCCATCGGCGCGGTGAATACGGCACTCAAAATCCCAGATATCGTTATTAGTTAAGGCAGTTAAAAATTTGGCATTAACTAAAGGGCGATCCTCTGGTAAGACATGTTCTAGAAATATTTCATAAGTCCATTCTGGTAGAAGAGACTTGTAGCCAAAGATTTGATCGTGTCGCAGGGAACGGTAGGCAGTTTGGGTACTCAAATCCAAATCCCAATCGCCTAATTCTGCCGATTGCAGAGCAAACATGAGCCGTTCCTTGCTCTCGCGCAAGGCTTCTTCTGCTAAAAGGCGATCGCGCAGTGCTGCTTGCTGTTGGCTAATATCACTAATCAACACCACAAACCCTTCAACGTTTCCCTCTCGATCCAACTGGGGAACATAAGTAGCATTAATATACCGTATTTGACCATCTTTATAAGAAATTTCACTTTCAAAACTAACCTGGTGTCCTGAAAGTACTTGTTCTACATAGGGACGAATTACTTCATAAGCAGATTCACCCAAAACTTCCCAAAGATGTTTTCCATAGGCTTGTGCTGCTGGATACCCAAACCACTCTTCATAAGTTCGGTTATTAAAGCGGTAGCGTTGTTCGGAATCGACAAAGGAAATCAAAACTGGTAGTGTATCCGTAATCAGGCGAAGTTCTGTTTCTCGTTGCCGCAGTACTTGTTCATTGGATTCGACAAACCGATTGAATCGTGCCTCGCTTTCCCGCAGAGATTTCAGGCTAGCCTCAGCTTTGCGTTGGGCTGTGCGCCGCGACTCGTTGAGATAACTAATTAACCCTGCTGCCAATATAAACACAACCAAGGGAACTAAAGCATTCAGATTGGTAATATTTAATGTATGCAGCGGTTGGAAAAACAAGTAATTGAGTGCCAAAGTAGACAAAACTGTTGCGAGTAAACCCGGAGCCAAGCCACCATACCAGGCACTCACCATTACCGCCGGGAAAAACAGCACCGCAGGGGTTGGAGTGATATATGGTTTGAGCAACAGAGTTGCTCCGAATGCTGAAGCAACGCATAGCAAAGCAACTCCATAGTGTAGGAACTGCTCCCAAATAAGTGTGCTTTTTTGTCTCTTAGCAACTAAGATGTTTTCGGGTTGATGAACCCTCACCTTATGAGTCATAACCCGATTTTATTTTTGGAAAATACTGGCTCAGCAGTCTTTTGCCCGGTTCCCCCATCTGGCGTAACATTTCTTCGATTAGTTTTAGGGCTATCCGTGAAGGCACTGTATGCCTATTTTCCCAGCGATTGACTGTTTTGAATGAAACTCCTAATTTGGCTGCAAACTGTTTCTGAGAGAGGTTGAGTTCTTGGCGAAGCTCGTGAATTAAATCTAAAATTTCCAGTCGTGTTGTTAGAGCCACCTTTTTTTCCTATTCTCACAGTTATCAATAAAATAGGACAAGTGTCCTATTTTTTGTCTCTTGCTTAGGGAATATTTTCTAAGTTAAGGAACCTCTAACGAATAAATTATTGAATATTGTGGGCTGGACGTCTCTCACGTCTGTTGATTTTTAAGGGCGCTGATGTTGCCCACTTCACAAGAATGATTGTTATTTTACACAATGCTTATGTTTTCGTCTTTAACTCAACTGTATTACTTCAGAACGTCAAGATTGAGGATAGAAGGTTCACAGCATACACATAAATCATGCATTTAGCGATTTCCAACTAAAAAAATATTCCATCGTTGTGTATGCAGAGGAGGCAGAGGAAGTTAAGACCAGAGACGCGAGGAATCGCCGTCTCTACAATAATTGATCGCGTCTTTGCGCTCTAGAATTTTCATCAAAAAACCTTAACCAAATCGGTATTAAGGGTGAGGTTTTTTGGCATAAATTTTATGCCGACCTACTTAATTAAGTGAAATACTACTAAGTTAGACGCTGATGCTATTAGTAACAAGCCTTGGTTTGAGATAGTTGTAATCTATTAAACGACTCTTGTTATTCAACTCAATTTTCCGCTCCGCTTCGTTCAAATCCTGCTGGAATTTAACTAAAATATCCTGAGCTTCTGGGTCGGTCAATTGATCGTCATAGTATCCTAATCTGTCATAACGGTAAGCTGACAGGATAAATAAAACCGATAATTGGTCAGCAGTTTGTTTCGAGGGTGGCAGAAATGATAATAGGCTTTTGTGGTCAGCAATAGTGCCTTCTGCTGTCATTTGTTTATAAGCAGCAAGAGGCATATTGGGCATGAAAGTCATATATTCATATTGCGGGTAGTTAACAGCAGAATGTTGTGGTCCGCAAGTAAAAATAACTGCTGTGGCAATATCAACTAATTGTTGTAATTGGTTAATGCGATCGGGAACACCCTTAACTCGTCCGCCTGATTCAGAAACTAATTCTTGTGCCCAAGCTTGCAATTCAAAGTCTGCTGTCAAATCTTCGGGGGTTTTGTAGTAGATTTCCAAATAATTAGATACAAACTTTTTAATGGCATTCCACAATAGCAGCCCATCATCTCGATAGGGATAGTGAGGTAATTTTTCCTTATCATCCACACCCCTATTTTTTAATTCAGTGGGTAAAGCAAACTGATCTAAGCTCCATTCTTTATAGGCATTGACGACAATTTGCAATGACTCTTGCAAAGTTCCAGCGAGTAATTCGTCTACAGGACCACCTCTATTAACTAAGCGTTTACGCCCCAAGTCATTATTAGCCAACATGAAACTAAAATGGGGTTTTAGTAATAAATTTAGGGGATGATTTTCAGCTAATTGACGGGCTGTAACAATGGCAAAAGGTTCCATAGCAAAGTGAGTTCGACAAAGATGGCTACTCATTTCATGATGGTTAGCATCAGCGATTTGAACACAAAGTTTGGCATGAAACCAAGTTGAAGGATCGTCAAAAGGTGTGATTAGTGGGCTTTGCTTGCCGGCTGAGGGATTGAGTTGGATCGCAATAGGTACTAGTTGACCGCGATCGCTAAAACCAGAACTGCGCCAACAGAAAAAAGCTAGAGGACTTGGTAAATATTTCTTACCTCTCTCGTAAGTACCGCCTTTAACAAATGAAAGTGGTCTGTAATCAGTTACATATAAATTTCCATTGGCCAGTTTCTCCACTAAATCGATAGATTTACCAAACTTTTGTTGCAGTTCTTCGATGGTAAACTCAAAGCCCAACGGCATATATTGGATTTGGCGTAAAGCCATAGGATTTGCACCGCACAGTCGTTGTTCACAAAAAGAGTCATCAGTTTGATATGTTTTGATAATATGAGGTTTAGGCAAGACTGGAAAATAGTCTTCATAGTCTTGTAATTCATCTAAAGGGTCCCAGAAACCACGGGCTTTAACAGCCAACATATTTATAGGAAGCTCTGCTGTATCTATTGTACGTTCAGCAATATATTTAGTAGAAAAATTTTCGATAGACGGTACATTTTTAAGCATCGCCATTGGCGGTAAAAAGTCATGATCGAATTCATACTCTTCTTGTTTGTGGTCTAGCAATGTTTGACGTTTTGTCTGGTCAGGATCGTTTTGAGGAAGGTATGATTTCATAAATGTTGATTCCTGTTTAAAGTAAGAACAATAACAAGTACATCTTAGGATGACATCGCTCTACACCCTAATAAGTCTCTGTACTTTACGCAATTGAAAGCCGCTATATCGCCCTTAAAAGCTACTCACATGATTATTTTTAAAGGACAACTGTGTGGTCAATCATCTAATACAAATTTGAGATAACACTGAAAATTAATAAAATTGTAATAATTCAGATTTATTGTAATTTTATTAACCGTGTTTATTAAGCTATGTTTGCAAACTACAAAGTCTATAGTTTTGAACTGGTAATTAGCAATCAGGCTTAGTTATGTTTTTTATGCAGATCGTCTATTTTTGTAAAAATCCTTCACTTTTTAACCAAGAAAGGCAGAGGGCAAGAGGCTCAGTTGGCGGAAGGAAATTTTGATTCCAGATCTGGTGCCCGTGACCGGAGCGAACTTGGGTTTAAGTCCCTCACCAAAATCTCTGCCACAGGTGGCCTGCAATTGGTGTGGTTCTGTTCGCAAAGCGTCTCTGAAAGAGAAGCCCACACTAATTGCTACCTTCTGCCCTCTGCCGTCTAGCTTGAAACTGCCTTTCAGGCATTAGATGCTCTATTGAGGGAACAACCTCTTTTGTGCCAACCTTGACTGGAAGTTACGACATTTTGATGTATGGCTGTGAAATTTTTTCATCGGGACTGCCTTCCTCGTGAACCTATCCCACTAATAATATTTTGTTAATCCAGATGTGGATTGTATGTAGCAAGGTCATTGGGATTTGAGGACGAATACCTCGTTTGCGTAGGTCAACTCGTTTTTGTTTCGAGTCGTACCCTTTCTCAGCAGCCAATACTTTGATTCGCTTCTATCTAAAAATATTTAAAAATCAACCCACAGTACACAGCATCTTTTCAAAACTTCGCCGATCTGAATAAGTTTTAGAATCAGTACAAGTTCCGAAAAAATTGCTATGAGATTTTCTAATAACTCGATTGTTAATAAAACAGAATAAACTACAATACAGTTCATCTAAGGATTATTTGTAGAGTGTCAATGTTGGATTGCAATGTTTTACAATAGATTATCCGTCAGGCAAAAATTATGTCTAATGATAGCGTACTTACTCAATTAGAATTATCAAACAGTCAAGTTAATCAACAGCAAAAACCTCGCCAAATTCTTTCAGTACACGATCTGAGTGTATTAAATACTCGCTCTAACTCAAAAGGGTTGCGGCAACTGGCTTTGCATCTAAGTGTTATGGGATGTAGCGGTTATCTTTGGGGGACAAACTTGGGCCATTGGGAATTAGCAATCCCCGCACTAGTGGTTTATGGTTTTAGTATTGCTTCTATGTTTGCACCTATGCATGAATGCGTCCACACAACTGCATTCGCGGCTCGTCCTTTAAATAATGCCGTTGCTTGGGGTGCAGGATTGCTTTCATTTTATAACAGCACATTCTTTCGTTACTATCACAAATGGCATCACCTTTATACTCGCGTTCCTGATAAAGATCCAGAACTAACAGATCCCAAACCTAGCAACTTTGCACAATATTTATTAATCATTAGCGGTTTACCCTGGTGGTTGGGAAAAATTCAAGGACATTTCCAGATTGCATTGGGTAAATTTGATAGTTGTCCGTTTATACCTGATTCAGCACGTACTGAAGTGACTCGCTCCACTCAACTACAATTGGCAGTTTATGCAGCTATGCTCGGTCTATCAATAGCAGTACACCAGCCTTGGTTTCTACTTTATTGGCTGCTGCCATTGATTGTTGGTCAACCAATTCTGCGTTTTATTCTGTTAGCAGAACATACAGGCTGTACTCTTGATGCTAACCTGCTGACAAATACACGCACAACACTAACTCTGTGGCCTGTGCGATTTTTAATGTGGAATATGCCATTTCATGCTGAGCATCATTTATACCCATCAATTCCTTTTCATCTCCTGGCTAATGCTCATCAATTGTTAAGTTCGCACTTGGCTCATATTGAACCAGGCTATGTAAAAGTCAATTGGGATATTGTGACTAAATCGGGACAATCAGCTATATGACAAGATCCCCAAGTTTTCTAACGTTAGAAAACTTTAGGCTTGAGTGTGGTGCAGTTCTAAAAGAAGCGAGGATAGTGTACCAAACTTACGGCGAACTTGCAAGCGATCGCACTAACGCCATTCTCTACCCAACTTCTTACGGAGCGCAACATTGGGACATTGATTGGTTGATTCGTAGCGATGGTATTCTTGACCCCAACCGTTGGTTTATTATTATTCCCAATATGTTTGGTAATGGACTGTCAAGTTCACCTAGCAACTCCAAAGATTGTGGTCTAAGCGAACAAGGCTTTTGGTTTAGCCATGTAGATAATATTCGCGCTCAAGAGCAACTGTTGCGAGAAGTTTTCCAAATTGAACATCTAGCACTAATTTATGGCTGGTCAATGGGAGCGCAACAAGCATATCACTGGGGAGTATTGTACAGCGATCGCGTTGCTCGAATTGCTGCCTTGTGCGGTACGGCTCGCACTACCGACCATAACATCGTTTTTCTACAAAGCCTGCGAACAGCACTAACAGCCGATCCCACCTGGAATGGCAAGAGATTTGAAGCGACTCCAGAGCGGGGATATAAAGCTTTTGCGCGGATTTATGCTAGTTGGGCAGCTTCCCAAACGTTTTATCGTCAGGGCATTTACTACAAGCTGGGCTATACATCCTTAGAAGACTACTTGTTGCGCGCCTGGGAACCTTACTACAAACAGCGCGATCCGCATAATTTACTGGCAATGATTGATACCTGGTTGCGCTGTGATGTCAGCAATAACTCCATCTACGAAAATAATTACGAAAGGGCTATGGGTGAAATTAAAGCTAAAACGCTGGTAATGCCATCCACAACAGATTTATACTTTACTCCGGAAGATTGTGCTGCGGAAGCGGCGCTGATTCCTGAAGCTAAATATTTGCCAATACCTTCTGTTTGGGGTCATAGAGCAGGTAATCCTTACCAAAATTCTACTGATGAAAATTTCATTCGAGTTGCAATACAGCAATTGCTAAAAGAATAAGGAAATACAACTTTGGTATAAGTTTCATTTTGAATTTTTAATTGGAGTAAAGCGACTTGACTAAATTACTTTCGGAAATCGCACAGGAGAATAGTATCCGCTATTTTTTAATTTCATTTACAGATTTATTTGGAGTGCAACGGGCAAAACTTGTGCCTGCTGCCAGCATTGATAATATGGCAGCTAATGGCGCAGGATTTGCAGGATTTGCGGCTTGGCTGGATATGACTCCGGCAGATCCAGATATCTTAGCGATCCCCGATAGAGCCAGTTTGTTTCAATTACCTTGGAAACCTGAAGTTGCCTGGATGAGTGCGGATCTTTACACTGTGGATGGACAACCCATAGAACAAACACCCAGACTAGTGCTTAAACGTGTGCTTCAACAAGCCCAAGATTTAGGCTATAGCGTCCGCACAGGAGTAGAGTGTGAATATTTTCTACTGAATAGCGAAGATAACAGTATATCTGATTTGCGCGATCGTCAAAGCAAACCTTGCTACGACCAGCAAGCTCTGATGCGTCGCTATGAAGTGATTCATGAAATCTGCGATGCTATGTTGACATTTGGTTGGGGTGCTTACCAAAATGACCATGAAGATGCAAACGGTCAGTTTGAGATGAATTGGATGTATGCTGATGCCCTTGTCACCGCAGATCGTCATGCCTTCTTTAAATATATGGTTAAAACAATTGCCGAAAAGCACGGGTTGCGCGCGACCTTCATGCCCAAGCCTTTTTCCCATTTGACCGGTAATGGCTGCCACACTCATTTGTCTATCTGGGATACCGCAGGTAAGGTAAATCTCTTCCACGACGCACAGGGAGAACTGGGACTCTCACCTTTAGCTTACCAGTTCATTGCAGGCGTGTTGCATTCTGCTGAGGCATTGTGTGCTTTTTCAAATCCGGCAATCAATTCTTATAAACGAATTAACGCACCTGTCACTACTTCGGGGGCAACTTGGTCTCCTAGCACTATTACTTACAGTGGCAATAACCGCACTCATGCTATTCGCATTCCTGATGCTGGGCGTTTTGAGTTTCGTCTTGCTGATGGTGCAGCTAACCCCTACTTACTACCTGCTTCACTTATTGCTGCTGGACTTGATGGAATTTCCCAAAAACGCGATCCAGGACCACGTTATGACAATAATAGTTATACAGATCCGCTTCCGTTAGATCGGGTAAAACAGTTACCAACAAACTTATTAGATGCATTACGCTGCCTAAAAGCAAACACAGTTCTTACCCACAGCCTCGGAGAACGTTTAATCTCAGCTTATTTAAAATTGAAGCACCAACAGTGGAATGAATACAGTAGCTACATCACTCCCTGGGAACTAGAAAATACATTAGATTGCTAACTATAGTGATTTCAACAGATGAATAATTTTCTTCTAGAGTGGCAAAGCTAGCTAGAGCAAAAACTTAAACCTAGTAAATTCGTTATTATTGAAAATTTTGGTTTACCTATTTACGCCTATTTCAATCATTAAAAATTTACTCTAGCAAGTTTTACCACTCTAGAAAAAAATAAAACCCCAACCTATAATGTAACTCTTCTACTTAAAGATGCAGCGCAGAAAGTGACTGGCAATTGCAAACAAGACTTCGTGGCAGAAGTATTCCAATAAAGATCAACTTTAAATTAATTTATATTTTTGGTTATTTAGATTTAAACAATTCATCATAATTTATTAATCTTTAACTATTATTATGTCATTAGTTTAATTTCATATATAAAAAAATAGAATCCAGTATGCATAGTTTTCAGATAACCGAAGAATCATCAAATATATTCACAGAAATTGCTGATTTTGAAGAAAATATAGACAGTAATTATGTTTCCGATAATTATACATTTGCTCGTAATAGTTGGCGCAAAGACACATTTAAAAAAATCTCTTCAGAAATCAAAAATGATTTTTCGAGATTTATCTATAAAGAAATCAAAGAAGTTGTAACCAATAACCCAGTTTTAAATGCAATTGCCCAAGCAAATGTGAATCGCCAAGAGTTCAAGAACTTCGTTGTTCAGCACTACTTTAGTGCCGACTGGTTTATAGAACTTTTAATGCATGGTGAAACTCTTCTTTGTAAGCTTGGTCACGAAGAGCTTGCTGATGAATTTCGTTATAACTATGAAGATGAGATGGGTATTGCCAATGGTGTTCAGGTATTTGAAAATTCACACGAATCATGGCGGCAGGATTATTGTCAAGCGATTAGTATCGATCTCAAGTCTGAGAAGCCGATGGATTCAACTATTGGAAACCACCGCGAACCGCTGAAAAAACTAATAATAGAGAAAAATGGTTATTTTTTAGCAGGAATGTTAGCTGCGACAGAGATATATCTGGTAAAAGAGTTTCAAAAGATACAATTAGGAAGAGACAAATTATTTCCAGAAGTATTTATAATTACCGAAAAATGTTCTCTAGAAGTTGTTAATAAAAAGAAAAAAAATCGGAAGTACATTGACGATCATATTAAACATGATGCACTGCATTACGCTGATATTCTTGGACCTGCTCTTACTATTGTAGAAAAAGCAAAGGCGAATAATGGCATCGTAAATGGATACCATGTTGCTGAAGAAATTAAAGCAGGTATTCAAGCTGTTACACATGCAAAAGAAGAGTTTTATATAGGTTTGAAAGACTTAATATTGCCGGGAAAAATATCTAAATATTAAAGAGAGGTAAGAGGTTGTTTGAAAAGTGGTTAGCTGTGATTTTCAGCACCTATTGATTCCCTATAGCCTTACGTAAGTATGCCAGATCATTGTGGTTGTTTGACTTTCACTCCTGCTTTTTGTTCTTAGCAAATGCAGAAAATTTACCTGTAGTGACTACAAGAACGACGTAATACCAATTTAATGTGAAGTTGCAGATATCTCGATCCCCCTAAATCCCCCTTATAAAGGGGGGTTAGGGGGGATCGAATTCTATGCATCTTCATAAAGAATTGGTATAACGAAACAGGCTATTAAGTCTTAGTATATTGTCAAAAACTAAATTGGAGTTTTATATGCCGAGTCAAAAGAAAGAGCCAAGTGGATGCTCAAATATTCCGATCTCTATAATCCTAATTATCTTAGGAGGTGGTTATTGGTGGTTTAGCCAGAGAGGATATCTAGAAATAAGCAAGCTTTTAGATAATAGCAAGAAGATCAATATACATATTTTGAATCCTGCTATAAATAGCTCTCCAACTATTACTCCAACTGCTTCTATAGTTCCGTCAGTTTCTGCAAAAAAGATTACTCCAACTTTAGCTCCTAACAACAACAAAACTTTACCACAAGTAATCCTAAAAGAAAAAATCAAATCGCCTCAAACACCTTGGGAAAAGAAAGTTATTAGAGGAATTTATTTAACTCGCTATCAAGTTACCAATAATGTTGATGAACAAACGATTCGTGAAAGAGTTCGTTACTATCGCTCTCAAGGAATTAATACAATTATTCACGGTGTTTGGGGGAATGGTTGTACGATGTATAATAGTGAGGTTATGCAGCAAAGCTTTGGATATAAAAGTTGTCCAAACCAGTTTCAAGAGCAATGGTTAAATTGGTTGATAGACGAAGCACATAAACAAGGAATGCAAGTTCATGCTTATTTTGAAAAGGGTATTAAAATAGATAAAAATAGCCCGATTTTTGATTTAGCGATTAATCGGAAATGGATTGTTCCAGGAGTGGATAAAACCTACTCTGGAATTGATCATTATGTACTGGATGTGGAAATTCCTGAAGTTGCTAATCTTTTTAGAAACATATTAGTAGAGTTTGTCAAGAAATATCCAAATATCGATGCAGTTCAATGGGATGATTATCTAGGTTATTATGCTGAGTTACCAGGAAAAGTTGATCGGACTGCAAATTTAACTAAATTTGTGCAACAAATGGCAACTGCAATGAAAGTAGCTAATGGGTCAGTGAGTTTTGATATTTGTCATCATAATCCTTATTGGGCTAAAAAATATTTTGCGGCTGACTGGGAAAAATGGGGTGTGGATCGCGTATTTATTCAAGCTTATAATGATAGTAATTTTGTTGAAGAATTAAATTACGCTCAAAAATATGCCGGAATTGCAATTACAGATCGGCAGTTTGGTCGTTTAAAAGAATTAGTTGATAATCCAAAAATCAAAAGCATCTTAGTTTTTCCGTTTTCAGGAAATCCAGAAAAAACAGCTTCTAGCTTAAAAAACTCGCTTTGAACATGGAGAAAGTGGCGATCGCTCTTATGGAGGGTAGTCCATCCCCTAAGAGCAATCGATTCTCACGAGTGATTGCCGAAAGTGCTGCTCATGTCGGCTATAGGAGTGATGAGTGGCGTGTTGGTAGGAAATCTGGTGCGAAGATTCGGTTTGGTAGCTCTTTTAGACTGATGTACGCCATCTTTAAAATAAGTTTCCGGCATTAATGTCTGCAAGAAAACCACATTTCTCTCCTGCTGTATGTTTCTTAAGAGACGACAAATCCCTCTCAAGTCATAGATGCATTATGTGCTGTGATAGAGGCTTTTTTACTCCTACATGAGTATTCTATTTAAATTAGATAAAGGTATTGCAAGATTAATCATAATTTTTCTGCTTTCTACCTAAATTGTCAGTGTATTTGCTGAAAAAGATACAATTCTTAAGGTCATGTTGGTAGTAGATAAATAATCTTAGAATCACGATGGCAAACATGGATAATACAAACGAAGTTGATAGTGCTAAAAATCAATTAGATCAGCAGCAAATAGGGGATGAAACTAATATAGATTCCTCATCTAACGAACATATACAGACAAATAAAACAATTAATATAGATGGTCAACGTCCAGTCGATCCAAGTAATTTTGAAATAAAAGAAACAATTAATATAGATGGTCAGCGTCCAATTGGGAAAAATGAAACCGATTATGATAAAACAATTAATATAGATGGTCAACGCCCAATTGCTAAGAGCGCTTTTCCAGAATATGACATGCTAAATGTAGACGGAAAGCGGCCAATTGACCCTAGTGATTTAGAGGTTGAGGACATCCTTGACATAGACGGTGAACGTCCGATTGCTAAGAGTAATTTCCAAGTTCAGGATACTCTAGAGGTAGATGGTAGCCGCCCAATAGGTTCAGATAACACTGTTGAAGAGCCAATAATAACAGATTATGTAGACTAAAAGCACGACTTTTCTTGACACTGTAAAATGGTGAAGATAAAACACGGGTATGCAATAATCTACATTGTCATACTTTCTTGTACTATGCCTTTGCTAGCCTGTTTAGTCTATGAAAGCGGATTAACAAACTTTGGGGGTTTAAGTCAAGAGCCTAATGACGGCAGCGCCAATGAACCCCTAAATCTAAATAAGAGTGACTTTCATGTAATTACGAATTGTGTAAGCGTTGCAGTAGCGTTCCTTGCGCGTCTCGTAGAGAGGAACGAGCGTCATTGCGAATTGGTTTAATCGCTTTATTTCTCAATTTGGATTGTTATGGGTAAAAATAACGGCTAACATATCAACACAGCGATAATGATTGATTTTGAACCTTGGGACAGATTGTTGCGTCAGTATGTTAATCAGCAGGGTCGTGTAGACTATGTAGCTTGGAAAAAAGAACAACCCCAAGCAATTGCAGATTGGTTACTCTACCAAAAAAATCTGGCTTTTAAATCTAATAGCAACAATCTCGAACAATTGGCATTGTGGATCAACCTTTACAATGCGTTCACCATTTCAACAATTTTAGAGAGATACCCGATAGAATCGATTCGTCCGCGAATTTTAGGGATTCCCAATTGGCTAGCTTTTTTGTGGTTCTTCCAACGTCGCGCTTATTATATGTTTGGGGAAAGTTATAGTTTAGCTAAAATAGAGAACTCTATTCTACGGGAAAAATTGCAAGAGCCACGAATTCATTTTGCGATCGTCTGTGCTTCGGTTGGTTGTCCTTTACTACGTTCGGGAGCCTACTTTTCTGAGCAAGTCAATCAGCAATTAGATGAAGATGCACGTCGTTTCATAAATAATCCTGAAAAAGTCCGTTATGACATCGAGAGCAAAACACTTTACTGTAATAAAATCTTGAAGTGGTATCGTCAGGATTTTTTAAAGGTTGCACCCTCGATTCCCGAATACATTCGCTCCTACTTAAAAACAGACTATCCCCTTAATACCTCAACGCGGATATCCTATCTTGACTATGACTGGAGCTTAAATCAGCGAATATCTTGATAAAACTGTTTAAGATAATTTGCATTAACGCCAATCCCCCACAAAAGGCCAATATAAAGGTAAATTGCAGTTGCTTTGAGGCTACCCCATTTGGCTACGCGACGATCTGAGGAATGAACAATCCGATTTACTAGATAAATACGTCCTTTTTTAACTAATTTCAGGCATAAATCTCCATCCTCCATAATTGGCAATGCCTCATCAAATCCGCCACAATCCCAAAAATCAATCCGACGACAGAACATTACTTGATCCCCAAACAACAGATGCAATCCTCGGAAAAATAGGTGAGGCTTAAATAACAGTGGTGCGTAATAGGTTTTTAAATAATTATGTAGAGAGATACCCCAACGAGTTGTTTGAGATCCTGACATCAGAGAAATGAACCCACCACAGGCAACGGTAGGTTCTGCCAGAGTCTTGTTGATGACGGTAATTAGATCATCTGGAACCCAAGTATCTGCATGAAGAAAGCAAATAATATCTCCAGTTACTGCTGATGCTCCATAGTTCATCTGAAGAGAACGCCCTGGTTTTTGAGATAAAAGAAATTGTACATTCAAAGTTTGATTAAATGACTCAAAAATTCGCTTTGCAACTGTCACCGTCTGATCTTGGCTGCCACCATCTACCACTATCACTTCGTCAGGAGGAGGGTTAAGTAAAGTCAGTTGGCGCAATGTCTGCCCTAAGTTAGTTGCTTCATTTAAAGTAGGAATGATAATAGAAACTTGAGACATACCGATTTAGTAGTTTTATTGTTATCTTTATTTTACTTGTTGATATCGTTCGGCTTCAGCCCAAAGATAAATCGGACAATGTTGAGACGTTTTATAAACATTTCATACAAAGCATTTTTCACTAAAATGGTTGCTGTACTAATAATTAAAAATAAGAACCGATATCTGTGTGAACAGTAAGAAGTTTGTAATAAACTTGAGGATGAACTAACACCAGCATGCCAAATATGAAGGGTATCAATAGTCGTCTAAAACGATAAATGATTGCACTTATAAAAATACGCTTTCGTTTTTATAGATAGTTTTAAGTTTGATTGGATCATGAGTATGATTTAAAAGACTTTTCAGGCTCTATGAGCTATTAGTTATCGAAAATAAATTTAAATATAGATTTGACAAACAGTTACCCACAGCTATTACAGATTCATAGATAATTGTAAAAAGTTGCATTGATTTCAAAGAGGGATTTACCTCTCTCCATAATGTAGCTGTGTTGTCAGTACCAAAGGATGTTCGTAGCGGTTGTTACTCGTTAGTGCTTCTTTGGTAGAATCCGCCCTGTTTAATCAAATGGAGTGAGTAGACGAACGCAAGCCCCACTCTGAATGGCGATCGCTCTTAAGGCAAATTGTAAACGTTGCTGTAAATAATACTAGCGTCTACCTAAATATAGGTAAGCGCTAGGATTATCGTAAAACTTCTTTTGACCCAGGTGTGAACCGATGCGAGATTAATTCAAAAGTCAGGTTACACTCAAAATCGGAGTCTACAAACTCAACGATCTGCTTGAGTCAGCTTTTGCTGTTCTTGTGCGATCGCACAAGAACAGTTTTGGCTAAATGCAGAGATTGGGCGTAAAATCAGGTGATTCTGGGACAAAGTTTGGCTAAAACAATGAGTTCTTAAAATTCCTTTAAGGTTTCCCACAAGGTTTTTTTAACCTATTGTCAGTAGTATAAAAATTCTCGTATTCCAACTCCCTTGTTAACTTTGCTTTTAACAAAGGTATTTAACCCTCAAATAAAATCTAAACCTCCCATGAACAAACACTCATTTAACTACAAATACTCGATTATTCCTCTATTAGGCGCAATAATAGTTAGCAACGGATTTTCCTCCAAAGTATCGGCGCAAAATATTTCTGCTCCAGACACTACTGATTCTGTTGCAGTCACTGTCAAAAATCAAGACTTTCCACAGTGGGGATATTACACGGTGCGAAGAGATTTCCGCAAATGTGTTTCTCCTATATGTGGGGGATATTTCATCAAGCAAGTCAACTTAAAAGCTACTCCTTGCGCTGATGGTGTTTTTCGTGAGGAATGTTATGTTACTGCAATTGATTGGAGTTCCTTGAAAGTCTCACCTTACCAACTGGTAAAAATTCAAAATGATGATGGTAGCCGTGTGATTCTCAGAGGTAACATCGTTCCAGTAACATTTCCTGGCTTCGGTGAGTTTGGTGATTTGAGAGTAAAAGAAGCCTTCTATGCCGCTACAGATGCCCCAGCGAAAGGTACTTTTGTGGGACTAAAAGACAATGGCATTCGTTGCATCACAACTCCTTGCTTCTCCACAGTTCAGCTGCTTCTAAATAAGCCGAAGATTTCTCAAGTTTCGTCAATCGATTTGAGTCAAACGGGCGCAACACAAAAACAAATTGACGCAGCAACAAGCGAAATTTTCGGTCAAGGTTTGATTGCTGTAGGTCAAACTGAGGTAGTAGAAAATGTAGATCCGATCAAGAGAGATACTAAGTTTGTCGCTACACAATTTTATCTGAGAGTGGAACCGAACTAAAAGAATTTCCGCTCTGACGATGATTTTATGGTAGGTAACTCTTAATAGGCAACAGGCAACAGTAAAAACTTGGGATTGTTCCATGTTAACAGTTCCCTGTTAAGAGTTCCCGACTTTTGCAAGAAGTCTACTGATGTTTATGAATATACCACTGGTAAGAAGATTGAACCAAAACACGCGATGTTGTACAACGGTGGTAAAATTACAGGCATTGGTATGTCATTTCTCCCGGATTTCTCACAAGTGATAAATCCCGATAGCATAGAATTTGTGTTATTAATTTTTTATTTATATGCTAATACATTAAAACTATAAAAATAACCGTAAATATACGCTTCAAAATGCCAATCTATCGGCATCTATCCGCGTATATATTCGGCTAAAATTCATACTTTTCTACTTACAAAATCCAGCCTTAATGCACTAACCCGATCGCTCTTTTCGTCAAAGCTTCAGCAGTCAATCCATTAAACGCCATCAACTCGCCAGCGCTGGCTATAATATGGCAGTTTTTGCCATTTTATGCCATCGTGCAGGAAATTTTATTTCTGATTGAACTACTGAGGATGCTGGGTTAGGAACAGCATATACAGCCTACCGGACTAACTAATGTTGAGTTTCTAAGGCAGAGTCCAATTTTCCAGTTTTAGTCCGTTGATGCGTTCGTAATGACGAGTATTGTTTGTTACTAAAGTGTAATTTTCTGCAAGTGCAACACTAGCAATTAGTAAATCAAATTCAGCAATTGTTTGTCCTATTTTACGGAGTTCTGCCTTGAATTCACCATACTTTCTGAGAGCAGGATCAGTTAAAGGTAGAACAGGTAAGTTTTGAATAAAGTCTTCTGCACGAGCTAAATTTTCCACTACTCGTTGAGAATTATAAGCACCAAAATATAACTCAGCAACCGTGATACTGCAAATACAAATTTGCTCCCATCCTATTTCTCTAACTTTAGTTCTGACTGAATTAATATCTTTAATCCAATAAATGCAAGTATCGGTATCAAGTAAATAAGTCATAGACTAATGTCATTGTTAGAAATAGTACGGCTATCATAAATATCTTTGACTATTTCCTCAGCAGTACGTTCATCTTCCCAAGGGCCCAGCCTTTCCATAAAAGTGTCTAGTGGATGCGCTTTTGGCTGCTGCTCAGATGAGAGAATGATTTCATTCACTATCAATTGATTTGCTTCTAGAACTCCTAATTTTTTGGTTTCCTCTTTAGCTATAACCATGATTTGCATCAAGGTTATAGCCTGACGCAGAACATCACTTTTACTCGTGCCTATTTTATTTGCTAGTTCGTCTAATATCTGATTTAGTTCAGGTGACAAATCTAAGTTTAAGCGAACCATCTTTTGAGTATTAGTCATGGTTCCATCCTTGTGTAAAATCTTAAGTACATTCTTAATATTTAAATCTACATTGTTACCTAAAAACTAATGCCTAGTAGTCCTCCCTCCTCATTCTCATCTGTAAGTCTTAGTCTCACAAAAGAATCAAAATTAAAATCAAGTGGGAACTCTGAACGTGGAACCATATCTGAATTCAATGTACAGATATACTGAAAGCCAAGCCTTCTTGACTCTCTATCAGCTAATTGTAGAGCAAGGGATACCTGTCTCTCATCTACACCATCAAAAATTGTGCTGTCATGAATTAATATGCGCGGTGAAGGGTCACGCTCTGACCAAAGTTGCGCCAACATTAAGTCATAACAGAATATCTTCATCTTATCGATCCCTTCACTACCATCACGTCTAATTTCTACTCGAAAACTAAACCCATTGCTTCCTACATCAATAACAAGTGTTCCTGGAACGTCGTAAAGAAATCGAGAGTTAATGCTGAATAAATTAATAGCACGTTCTGCTTGCTCATTCCGTTCTCCATAGTCACGACGTGCGCGTTGTAGTAACTGTTCTTTTTCAATTTTTAAGGTACTGTTTTGCTCCTCAAATTGTTTTAATTCTTCGATGCGCTTATTAATTTCATTGAGATTAGCTACATCATCAAGATAAATTTCTTGTAGCATTGTGTATTCTTCTAAAGCTCCATGCGTCTTTAGCACTTCTAAAAGTTCGGCACGCTCATTAGTTTTCTCTCTAATAAAACTTTCTCTAGACGATATTTCCCTTCTAATCCGTTGAATTTCACTTCCTAAAAACTCCCGACGATTCTCTATTAGTCTGCGATGAAATATTTCTACTTCTTCTAGTCTTCTAATTACTAAACCTGGTAACTCAACACCTGCATTCTCATATATACGAACAACCTGTTCTGGTCTTGGTTCATCCTCTGAATCAAGACTAGATTGATAAAACTCCAGTAATTTATTTTCAATAATCTTTTTATTTGTTGCTTCGTGAATTTGTGAGGTTAAACGGTTAACAGTTGCCTCTAATTCATGGTATTGGGACGCTACCCTAAAATTGTTAAGAGTTTCTTTTCTTTCACGTAATTGTGCTTCTACCTGAACTTTTAAAGCTTCAAGTTCACCGAGAGAACCAAAAATGCCAATTACAACTCCAGGTTCTGTATCTTTTTTAAGTTTTTTAATCTCTGCTATTAATTTTTGTTTATCCTTTAAAAGTTGTAAATCTCTTACCTCTTCCCAAGCAAGACCTAGTAAAAAAGCATTATTAACTTGCTTATCCCATCCAGGTTGCTTTGAGTGATGCTCAAATGGTGTAGAAAATGCGTCTCTTCTTCGACGGATAAAGTAAGAAATCAGTCCTCTAAAAGTAGGCTTATATTTCTTAGCTTCATTATCAATGGTTAATCCAAATGTTAGATTTCCCAAAACAGCCTTCCAGTCTTCCAAACTTAGAACTTTTTTACCTTCTTGTTCTTTTGGCTGAATAGGCCAGTTAGCAGTATCTCCATCAATTACTACCTGAGACCGATCATCAGTATTTCTTGTAACAGTGATAATTTGATTTGCAAGTGTAAGCTCTAAACTAAAAGCCCAACCACGAATATTTCTAGAACCAAGTCCTTTGGCTGTTGTAATTGTACCTCCAAGACAAAAATGAATAATTTCAATGAGAGTAGATTTACCTAATCCATTACGGGAATCTCTTCTGCCAGAGTCTTCTGTGCGATCTGCTAAAACTACGTTAAAGCCAGGTCTAAACTTTACCGTTTTGAATGATGCATGATTACAACGAACAGCATGAATCATCGTTGACACCTACGAAGTAATCCTGTATTCATCTCAATTGCTCCCATAGCGTATAGAAGATCAAGAGTTAAAACAAAACGTTCAAATGTTGCAACTTCTGGCATGGTACCAACAGCACTCCAAAGTGATGAAACTGTTCTTGGCTGGTACAATTGTTCTAGTATTGTAGCACCTACTCCTAATAGAGAGTGACTGGTAGAGATATGTTTTGTAGGAAGAATCATCGCTCAAACACCTCGCACTTCTCAAATAGATAGTACAGCACTGCTAAACCAGCTGCTCGTAGGTCATAATCTAGACTACGATTGCAAGAAAACTCATGCAAAGCATCCAATAGAGCATTTCCCGTCAATCCTGCTGCTCGAAGATTGTGGTACTCCCTAGCGAATCCTGCCTTTAGCTTTTCAGGAAAATCAGGAATTACATTAACCATATTCTCAACAAATTTGCCAACCATTCTTGCTTGGATCACACCGCTCGTTAGTCTTGATTGAGCAGATCCAGTCAGTTCATTTTGAGACATTTTTCTAACTACTGGAACAACAGTATAGCTTTCATCAAATTCTACGGGCATACTAAGGATTCCGTCAGTAACCATATCCAACTCTCTGAATGTAATATTTGCCATTGCATTAACAAGTAAATCCTGCTCTTGTTGAGAATTTGATAAATAATTAAATTCAGTTTGATATTCCTTAATTCTACATTTTACTTCACTAATTTGCTTTTTTAATTTTGCTTTGGGTTGTACTTCTTGAGTAAGGCGCAATTCATCTTCTAGTTCCTTTTGTAGTATATAGTCTTTATCTATATGTTCTTTTAAATCTTGTTTTCGTTGCTGATGTAAATCCACTATTTAGTTTCCTTTAAATCGCATCATCAACGCTTGCAAAGCTGCTTTTAGGTCTATTCCTGTTCCCAGTTCTACTTCACCTTCATAATCCAAAATAAAAGGAATAAGAGGTATACCAACTTTCAACCTGTGCTTGAAATCTAATCCAGGGGCATTGATAACTTCCACTAATGCTGTTTGACTCGGAGGTAAAGCAGTACCATTTTGTTGTAATTTAGTTATATTTTGCTGTATTCCTTGGAAAATAAGCTGCATTTCTTGCTCTGTTATTTTGTTTGTTTCTATGGCATCTAAAACAGTAGAAATCATAAACATTTGAGATTGATCTAATTGTTCAGTGATGGCTGCAATTATGTTCTGTTCACCAGCGTTATAACGATCTAGTAGTCCTTGACGCAAGTGATTAATGTTTTCATAAATTGCCTTTTGACCAGCAAATAATCTATCTATTCTGGTGTTTATCTGTTGCAATTGAATGGCTACATTTTGCATTTGTACAGTTGGTTCGCCAGTTATCTGCACTCGTAGTTCGTCGTATTCCTTCTGATAGCGATTAGCCGATTCGCGCAATTGCTCAATTTCTCTTGTGTACTTAGCCTTGCGACGTGGATCATCTTCATACCGCAAGGAATCTTCATACTCTTTGAGTAAATCCTGGTCTTGTCTAATGTTGTCTTCTAAATGTTGTAGTCTCAAGTCGAAGTTTGAAGGCATCACGTCTAAGAGTTATTATTTTAAGTTAGGTATGAAAAAAACTGTAGCATTTTAGACTCAATAACGGTTAACTATAATAGTTAACTTAAGTAATAATCCCAATTTTTTGAA
Organism: Nostoc sp. C117; assembly: GCF_043099735.1. NCBI lineage: Bacteria > Bacillati > Cyanobacteriota > Cyanophyceae > Nostocales > Nostocaceae > Nostoc > Nostoc sp. C117. The sequence continues at coordinate 2,689,251 of NZ_CP170991.1, read as the reverse complement.
CGTAAAAATTCCTACCCAGCTTTAGACTAGATAGGAATAGTACATCCAGACTACATAGAATATTAATGCACTAATGCGATCGCTCTTTTTGTCAAAGCTTCGGCAGTCAATCCATTAAATGCCATCAACTCGCCAGCGCTGGCTGTAGTTTCGCCACGTTTCCAAGCGAAAGTGTCGCGCTTCGCGTTACTCCTTAACAGAATCGGTTCTAGCATCGCCGCCGCACCACCTGTCACCGCAATTAGCGCATCGCCATCAAATAATTCGGCAAATTTCGCATCATCCAAGAAACCGCCTTCGGGTTCAGAACAGGTATCCCACGCAGTATCATCACTACGGTACAATTGCCGAGGATTAATTACAGAAACTATCTTAACGCCAATACCTTCATTTTCTAAGAAAGCCGCAGCTTCAAATACAGGTATTAATGTTAAATCACCAATTACAGCAAACACAACTTGTTTATCGCCAGCGACTTCATGTAACAACACCGCACCATCGCGCAACCCTTGACGAGTTTGTTCTAAAGTTGTACGAATTGGCAATGGTGACTTACTTGCTGTAATCACAATTCCCTTATTCTTAGTTTTCAATGCCCAGTCATAACAGACTTGAATACTATTAGCATCAGGCGGAAATAATGGAAAAATATTTCCATTTCGCATCAAGGAAGCAAAGTAAGCTTCAATTTCTGGACGTTGGTGAGTCCAACCGTTGCGCCCTTGCTCTAATGCCCCAGCTGTGAATAAAGTAATAGTCGAGGGTGTGGGACGGCGCAATTCTGCCATTGCTTGGGTGACAGTTTGCCAAATTGGTAATCCGTTGATGGCAAAAGATTCGTAAGAACACCACAAAGTTCTCGCACCCATTAACGCCAAACCCGCAGCTAAACCGGCACAAGCATCTTCACTCAATGGTTCGTAAACTTGTCCGTTTGGTGCTTGGTTATATAAGTCGTCGGTTGTGGGATGGATAATTTTTAATGCTTGGTTAATGTTAGCAATTCCCGATGCTTCATTACCATCGGCGTTGGTGACCAGAAAATTTCCATCTTTATTTCCAACTATTCCTACCAATCGTCCCATTGCTGTTGTAGAAACTTTTGGTTCGCCACCAACGGCATATTCTTCTAAAGGTAATTCGCCTAATTCTGGCAATGGTAATTCAAATTCTGTTACCACTGTTTTGGCTGCGGGGCCACCACCTGCGCGTTCGGCATTTGTTCTGACTAATTGCCAAGCTTCCGCAGACAAAGCACGAGTTTGCAATGCACTAACAATGTGTGGCGCATCCAGCGTATCTTTCGGATAAAGGTTGTGAGATTTTGCACCCCGCGCATGAACTCCTGCACCTTTAAGTTGTTTAATGATAAAAACAGTAAGCTTACCACCCAGTGCCGATCGCGCTGCTTTATCTATACCCGAAAGCACTGCTTGGGTAAATGCTAAGCGTTTCTCAAAGGAAAAGGCAGTACTATCAACGTAATCCCCTGGTTGGTTTCGATCGTCAAAATCTTTGGCATCCACTAACACGACTTCATCAAAACCGTTACCTTGCCAATATGCTTGCATTTGTTCGTTGGTTTTGAGAGAAACCATGCTGTGGTGTTCTTGGCTGTAACCGTTCCACACCAACACCGGCAAGAAATTAGTGACAGCAGGATAAGCTGTATGGAAGTGGGCGATCGCACTGACAATATAAGGCTCACCCAATCCACCATCCCCAACTGTAAAGGGAAATAATTTATCTTTGTGCAACAGTGCAGCCGCCATTGCAAAGTGTTGTCCTTGTCCCAAAGGTCCAGCAGGTGCGAGAATACCGGGAATATAACCAGAAAGGTGTCCTAAAAGTCCGTGCTTTTCTCGGAAGCGATCGCGCAATTGTTGGACTGTAAAAATTCCCATATCCTCCAAAGAGCGATCGAGAAACATCGCACTGTAAAATCCGGGGGCGTGGTGTCCGACTTCCGTGATAATATTTTTGTATCCCAGCATGACCAGAGATGCATAAGCTTCAGCTTGACTGGCGAATCCACCGGGATGCCCAGAAGCCTTACTACCAGTAACTTGTAAAGTCAGGTAGCGGAGGGCATCAGCAGCCAGTAAAGTTTGATATACTGCATTCGGTTCTGTGGGAGATGCGATCGCTACTTTGCCCGAATCGATAGCAGGTGTTGCACCGTAAGTTTCAAAACCTGGTAGTGCTTCACCAAAATATTGAATACCTTCAGAAAAATCGGGAAGCGCTGAAGATGCCTTTGGAGAGATTGCAGTCATGCTGAGTACCTTATGACGATGAAATGAAACTGTAGATGCTGGGTGAATTTAACAAAAATTCTACATCTTTGATGTTGTAACAGTTTATTTCTTTTTTGCAACTTCAGGATAAGTACTTTAAATGGTTCGCCAACCGAAATTTCAATTAGCTTAAATAGTAAAAAGGGGTCTTCAGTACTCAGTATGCTAAATTAATATCTATACTGTAGGGGCACACAGATGTGCGCCCCTAACTGCATAACTTATTCAAATGAGAGTCGCTATATTTTTGCTTTACACAAAAATACCCATACCCTAAAGTTAGGGCATCGGCAGACTTTTCGTGAAATAGACATTTCATCACTGCCGTGCCCCTACTTGTTGGATAATTTATTTTTTGGTCTTCTCTTGATTATGCTTGAGCCAAGTTTTCAGCAGCAAAGTCCCAGTTCACCAAATTTTCTAAGAAATTCTTGATGAACGCTGGACGAGCATTTCTGTAATCAATGTAGTAGGCATGTTCCCAAACATCTAAGGTTAAGAGTGCCTTTTGACCATGAGCTAGAGGGTTCTCTGCATTTGGTGTTTTAATCACCTTCAGGGTACCACCATCATCAATTAGCCAAGACCATCCGCTGCCAAATTGAGTTGCGGCGGCGTTAGAAAACTCTTCTTTGAATTTGTCGAAGCTACCAAAATCTTTATCAATCTTGGCTGCGAGGTCGCCAGTGGGTGCGCCGCCACCTGCGGGTTTCAAAGAATTCCAAAAGAAGGTGTGGTTCCAAACTTGGGCAGCGTTATTGAAGATTTTTGCTTTAGAGGAGTCTTTGAAAGAAATTTGGATCACTTCTTCCAAGGACTTATTAGCAAGTTCTGTACCTTCAGTTAGCTCGTTCAGGTTGTCTACGTAAGCTTTATGATGTTTGCCATAGTGATACTCGAAAGTTTCAGCTTTCATACCATATGGCTCTAAAGCATTAATGTCAAAGGGTAGTGGGGCTTGTACAAATGCCATGATGCGATCCTCTCTTTAGCGGTTTCCAGTTTTTAAGCTATTGCAGAAGCTTATAAAATTAACAGCTTTTATTTTTGGCAGTTTTATGTCTTTCACGATCAAACATAAAACTTAACAAGGTCATTCTACTACCAAAGTGAAGACGAAAACAAACTACTCCTCTAATAAGTAAAATTAGCCAAATTCCGAGGAAAGAATGATTATAAATAAAAATGACTAATATTTCCCAGCTAGAGACCGATAATTAATTAGCATTTAGTAATTAAAGCTTTCAGACTTCTACCTTTAGTAGGATTAATTGCAATATCAAAAGTCAGTCGAAAGCGAGGTATTTTAATACTTGAAAGTAATCTAAGATTATATATCTTTGGTGGAATCTTATTATTTAATATTCTATATTTTAGATGATTTTCGGGTGCTGTTTTGAGGATGGTAAGTGAATAATCACTCACCCACCACCCTTTTGTACTAACAAACTAAATAGCAAATAATCGTGGTGATTACCACTCAGATAAACGTTGCTGGTAGTAGCTAACAATTTGTGCCGTAACTTCAGACACCTCTAAACCATCGGTTTGAACTTCGATCGCATCTGCTGCCTTTTGCAAAGGAGAAATCTTACGTGTACTATCTTTCCAGTCACGTTCGGCAATGTCACGTTCCAGCTGCTCTAAACTAACTTCGGGTTGACCTGGTTTGTTAAAATCTTGCTGGCGGCGACGTGCCCGTTCACTCACAGAAGCGGTTAAGAAGATTTTCACTTCGGCATCAGGGAACACATGAGTGCCGATATCCCGACCTTCAGCGACTAAACCACCTTTTTTCCCCCAGCTTTGCTGTTGCTTCACCAGTGCTTGACGTACATAGCTTTGTGCTGCGATCGCCGATACTTGGGATGTGACCTCAACCGTGCGAATTTTCTCGGTAACATCAGTACCATTAATCCAAACCCGCACCGGAAATTTTAAATCCTGGGTGGGAGTCAGTTCAATTTGACAGCGATTAGCTAATTCAGCGATCGTACACTCATCGTCAATGGCAATACCCTTTTCCAACACTAACCAAGTAACAGCCCGATACATTGCTCCTGTATCTAAATAGACTAAATTCAGGCTTGCTGCCACTTGACGCGCCACAGTCGATTTTCCAGCACCCGCTGGACCATCAATGGCGATGATAGGTTGGCGATCGCGCAAAATGATATTATCAATCAAACGTGTAGAACCCAGACGAGCTGCGATCGCCAGCATTCCTTCCTCCTCAACTTTTTGTAAAGACATCAACGTAGTCGGTTCAACCAATTCAATATATTCCACTAAAACCGTGCTGACCATTCTCGCTTCTTGCTGTACTATTGCGATCAACTTGTTGCGATCGCGCAGGCCTGCCCGAAACGCAGCTTCAGCCTTTTGCAAGCCACGATACAGCACCGCTGCTTGCTGTTTTTCTGTTGCAGTCAAATATTGATTACGAGAACTTAAGGCAAGACCCGACGCTTCCCGTAATGTTGGACACGCAACAATTTCTACTGGCAAATTTAAATCAGCTACTAACTGCTTAATAATTGCCAGTTGCTGGCCATCCTTTTGACCGAAGTAGGCTCGGTCAGGCTGTACCAAGTTGAAAAGCTTGGTCACAATCGTAGCGACACCCTGAAAGTGACCCAGCCGAGAACGACCACACAAGCCTGTTATCATAGCAGATGGGGGGATAACTTGTGTAACTTTTGATTCTTGTATACTCTTCTGTGGTACAGCCATTTCTTCCGGAGTCGGCGCAAAAATCGCATCCACCCCAGCTTGTTCGCAAAGTTGTTGGTCTTGTTCTAAAGTGCGGGGATAACGTTGATAATCCTCATTGGGACCAAATTGCAAGGGATTGACAAAAATACTAACAATCACCGTGGAATTTTCTTGCCGCGCCCGTTGAATCAAGCTTAAATGACCTTGATGCAAATTTCCCATTGTCGGCACCAGACCGATTGCCGTCTGGTGCAAGCCATTCATCTCATCCAGCGCCAGATTTTCTGGAACTGCAGTTAGCTTGTTTTCCAAGCAGCGTTTAGTTAAATAGCAGCGTAAAGCCGCAACTGTTGTCAGCAGGCGCACAAAAATACCCCTAGTTCTCTCATCCCTCCCCCGCTAGTTTATATCTGAAATCGAAGGAAGAGATGGTTGAGCTAGAGGAATTAAGTATTGGCGATTGGCGATTGGGTACTGGGTACTAGGAGTGTGGGAGGGGAGGTTTGGTGAGATTATGGGGTGAAATTCTCTCCCCCAGTCCCCATTACCCAGTCCCCAGTCCCCAGTCCCTTTATCTACCCAAGACTTCAACGTGTACTTGTGCCACGCCACTGCCCATCATTCCTAGAACCCTAGCAGCACCAGCAGACAAGTCAATGATTCTACCCCGAATGTAAGGTCCTCGATCGTTAATCCGCACGATGACAGAGCGACCATTGCTGGTATTAGTTACACGAACTTGTGTACCAAAGGGTAAACTGCGATGGGCGGCGGTCATTTCTTCTGGGTTGAATCTCTGACCGCTAGCAGTACGATTGCCGGAACCATCATAGCCGTAATAGGAAGCCATACCTTTGAAGCTGATTCGCACGCCTCCAACGCTAATCTGTTGAGGTAGCTTAGGCATTGATAATGGCAGAGGCGCTGGTAAATTCGCAATCTCTTTTAGGGGTGATGCATTGCCTAGTAGTCTCCGGAAGCGATTAGTTGCTTGCAATGCATCTTGAGCGAGATTGTTGGTGGTATCTGCTAGTCGCGTACCTTCATTGATTTCTACCAATTCTTGGCCGTTAACTTTGATTGTATAGCGATCGCCAGATTTTACTTGCACGGGGTTGCTCTTGCTTTGGGCAAGATTTGCAACTGTAGATCCGCCCCCTGCTTTCCAACTGACTGTAATCTGACTCGCGTCTACATTTTCCCGGTTCAATTGGTTGATCTTAGCTGCAATTACACCAGCTATCTCAACCGGGTCATTGTCAACAGCGCTAATCTGATTATTGCCACCGTTCCCATTTCCTATATTCCCAGCTTTGAGTGGGTTGCTAGCAATAAGGGCGTATGATTGTACGCCCCCATTTCCCACCATTGCACCAACTTTTTTAGTCTCAACACTCGTATTTGGTATAGAACTCAAAAACGTCAGAACAGGAATATTTTTGATATAAAGAGTTGCCGCCTTACGTCCTCCAATGTTGTAAGGATGAATTTCTGTAATCACAGCATCCAAGGTTTGTTCCCCTGCTCTTGATTTGTAATCTCCCACCTTCACCACATTAGAGGCTGGTGATTTTTGGGAAGCTAGTGCATTCCCCTTGGTGGTTTGAGTGCAACCAACTGTAGGTATACCCAAAACAGTCACAGATAGAGCAACAATAGTCCAAAAATGTCTTTGATTCATGCGTCCAATTTTAAAGCGACTGTAGAACTTAAGAAAACTTAAGTCTTTATGATTCGCGGGATTTTTTACTAGTGAGAGTGAATTCCCTTCGTAAAACTCGAACTCGTTCCGCTTACACTTTTTATTTTGTAACTGCAACAGACTAGCATGAACCTTTTGGCTTGGGGATCAGGGTTTTAGCGTAATTCTCGGCAACTTAATCAAATTCAAATTGTCATTTCAAGGGTGAAACCTTGCTCAAGTGCGGATTTTAGCTATGTAACGTTTTTTTCGGCAAGTCAAATTTTTATTAAAAAAACTTTACATTTTTTGTGAACCAAACTCATGATACCTTGTTCACATCTGTTTATAATGCTCATAACTAAGTGTGTATTTTAAATAACATATATTCTTGTTCATTTACCGAAGTAAATTAATATAACTTTCATTAAAAGGCATCGGCATAAATACTCAAAATTACTTATTTAATTAAATCTTTAGATTTTTGTCAGAATAAGTTGTCATGGGACTTAGATATAAAATAAGTATGCGAATTACTTGAAATTAAGTGTCTTTTTTTTGCAGTTTTTTCTAGCTAAATTAACCATGACTTGTATCATCCCTTACTAGGTTAAAACTAGTAGCATATATAACTTGTTCTAGCAGTATTACTGTGTATCAAAAAAAGGATAATACTCAAGCTAATCTTTTTTGTGATTAATCGTCAAAAAATTAGAAAAGCTTGGCGATCGCTTGGATAAATTTATTGTTTGTAATAAAAAGCACAAATAGCCTATTTACCTCTAAGTACTTACTCAAGTATGATTTTTGAGTGCAAGTTGTCAGAGCATTTTTCAAAATTTTTGCAACAGATAAATTCTCTGTAGGGGCGCTATGAATATGTAGCAGGTATTTCGTAAAATGCTATCAGCCTCATACTAAACCAAGTAAATGAAGGAGATTGAGAAATAGACTCATCGTCATTATTAACTGTTCTCAACGAGTTGTATTCCCAGTACAAGTCATTGCAGGAGGGTACAGTAGCAAACTATATTCCAGAATTGGCCAAGGTAAATCCGGAATTGTTCAGTATTTGCATTGTCACAGTAGATGGTCAGATTTACAAAGTTGGGGACTATGAGCATTTCTTTACTATTCAGTCAATTTCCAAGGTATTTGCTTATGGGCTGGCCTTAGAAGATCATGGACGGGATTATATATTAACTAGAGTTGGCGTCGAACCCACAGGGGATGCATTCAACGCCATTATTTTGGATGAGCAATCGAAGCGACCTTATAACCCAATGGTAAACGCCGGGGCGATCGCCACCACCAGCTTAATCAAAGGATCTGATCCCACGGAACGCCTGAATCGGATGCTGGAGATGTTTAAGCGATATATTGGCCGCGATATGTTAGTTGACATTTCAATTTTTACCTCAGAACGCAGTACAGGACATCGCAACCGCGCAATGGCGCACTTGATGCTCAACTTTGGCATGATCGATCGGAATATTGAAGAAGCGCTGGATCTTTATTTTCAGCAGTGTGCTGTGATGGTCAATTGTCAAGACTTAGCAGTGATGGCGGCTACCCTCGCTAACAGAGGTATGAACCCCATCACTAAAGTACAGGCGGTAGATAAGCCCCATATCAAAGATATTTTGAGTGTGATGTATACCTGTGGGATGTACAACTTTGCAGGTGAGTGGGCTTATAAAATTGGTATTCCGGCGAAAAGCGGAATTTGTGGCGGGATTATTGCTGTTGTACCCAATAAAATGGGCATTGGCGTGTTTTCGCCGCCACTGGATGCGCGTGGTAATAGTGTGCGCGGGGTAAAAGTCTGTGAAGAACTTTCCCAACGTTTGGGTTTACATCTATTTGATTGTTTAGGTCAAGAGGCGAAATTTGGGATTGGGGATTAGTGGTCTGTCAAATTCATTTTGACGGTTAGAGAGACGCGATAAATTGCCGTCTCTACAGAGAATTTATCGCTCACTACAAACCCATCAAAATTAATGGACTACTAGGGACTAGGAAGATTTCCCAGTCCTCTGGCTCAGATAACCGTTTTCTTAGCGCGATTTGAAGTCATCTATTACTGTTTGGAGATACTTTGTAGAGGCTGCTTCTGCTTGAGAGCGGATAATTAACTCTGGATTTTTTAATGTCGAGCGAAGTTGGCAGTAAAAGCGAATGGTATATTGGAGCGATCGCGCAATTTCTTGGGCGTCGTGTTTAGCGGGAATAGTCTCACGAAAATCGCTCAGATAAGATGGAATTTCCCTTTCTAAATTCCTGACACCGCGTGGAAGCAGTCCAGCTTGCACCTTGGCTAATGGGGCTAGAACTATGGCGCGTATAGAAGAAAGAGCATTAATAACTTCAAATAGTTCACCTCTTCCTAATTTAGTTGCACAGTAGTGTACCCACACCCAGAAGCGGTCTTCAATCCACTGTGGATCAAAGGGTGGATAGTTTCGTGGATTCTCACAAACAGCTAAGGTTAGTAAATTTCCTCGCTCCCAGAGAACAATAGGATTTTCTATGCGGTCTGTTTGGAAATCTTGTAAAAGCAAAAACTTCAAATCGACGTGTACAAGAGGACTGTCATACAGACAGATTAACAATCTTGGTTCGCCGACGTGTTCGCCAGTAAAAGCAGCCAGCAGTTTCCCCAGTCTGCTGGCTAAAAGCTGACGCTCCTGTAAAACTTGCTGATAATGAACATCATCTACAACAATAATGAGATCCAGGTCGGAATACTCATCCATTTCTCCAGTTAAATAGGAACCAGCGATCGCTACACCTAGCAAGCGGTCATCCGTCTTCAACTTTACCAGAATCTCTTCTAGAAGCTCTTCTTGGGGTTCGGGAACAGCCATACTATCTCCGAATGGGGCATGGGGCATGGGGCATTGGTCATTAGTCATTGCTAGAGACGCGATTAATCGCGTCTGTACAATAGTCAATTCAAATGACAAATGACTTCTTTTCAAAACTCCTCGGCTTGGGGAAGGGGGAAGATTTCACCAGCCAAATAAGACTGAAAATGCTTTTGGAAGTATAACCAGGAAGTCATATCTTCCCCATCTATCAATGCTTGTGGAGCTTGTTTATATATTGGAATACGGTTATTAATTTCGTCTTGGAGTAATGGGGGTAGTTCTGATAAACCATTGACCTTACCGCCAACAGCACTGTAGATCAGTTGACCGGAGCGATCGCCCATTTTCATCCAGGGAAGCCATTGGCCTATTCTATCCCAACTCAGTTTCAGTTCAGAAACTGAAGAGAGTGCCGGATTGAATAAATCTGCTGTTGGCACAGTTAATTTAAATAATTCCGCTGCCTGATAAATTGGATGTGGGCTGTATTCGGCAAATTTGGGATCGTCTGCTAGGGGATTGGGGTAATAAGGAAATATATCAAAAATGAAAGTTGTACTCTCACCATCTACTTGAGCTGGAAAATTTCCCTTAAACATACCCTGCACGGGATTATTTGCCACGTGAATCACCGGAACCGTCTCGCCTGTCCAAGGATTCTCCCATTTCGTCAAAGCTTCATCTGTCTGTGGATTCAGGTAGTAAGTCAATTCCCTAGAAGTAAAATCCCAGCCACCTTCTGTTGTGGGAATACATCGGCTGACACTCAATCCCAGTATTTTAAATAAAAGTTGTCTTTTCTTGCCGGGGATAAAAGCGTAAATTTTACCTTTCCAAATCAGGAAAGTCGATTCTTTAGGGTCGAGGGAAGAACGAGTTTTAACCCAGTGCTGCGCTTCAAGTTCTTGGATTTCGGCAACCATCTCAAATATCCTTAGTACCTGGATAACAAAAGAATAAGCTAATAAGCTGTCATTGGTCATTGGTCATCAAAAAAGCGAACGGGGTTGGGGAAACAGTTTTTTCTATTTCCTGTTCCCGTTGGCAACCATAGACCCCTAGAAGTATCAAGTAACAAGTTTTGCTTGGGGTCTAAATCCCCTTTTCCATTACAAAGAAAGGCAGAGGGCAGAGGGCAGAAGGTAAGATAGATCAGTCTCACATCGCATTTTCATGCTTGAGTATGAAACTTGTTTCATCGGGACTGCCTTCTGAATCCATCTTTGAAATTGTCAAAAACCAATGTCCCATACCCAATTAAACTGGTTCTGAAAGTTTCTCATCCAGACGGCGAAACAAAAATACCCAAAGAGGTAGGGAACTGTTAATCGCTATTAATCGGACTAAATGACCAGTTGTAACAATTTCAACATTATGATTTAATGCTAGTGAAACTAAAATCATTTCTGCTGAGCCTCCTGGTGCTGTAACTAAAAGACAGGTTAACCAGTCCCAAGAAGTTAATTGCATGGCAAGTATAGCAGCGATCGCTCCGGTTCCGAGAGTCATTGCTACAGACATCAAGGCATAACCAATAGTTCGCTTGGTAAAGTTGGGTTTGTCTCCCCAATACTCACCAATAGTAATTCCCAACAGCATTTGACCAAATAAGTTAATTATTGGTGGTGGAGTAAAGCTAATATCACTTACAAAAGGTAGGGAATTTAGTAAAGGATTAAACCCAATACCAATTAACAATGCACCAAAAAAATCGCCAGCGGGAATTTTAAATAAAATAGCGGGATAAACTACTAATCCAGTGATTAGCAATACCAATAAGAGTAATCCTAATTGAGATGGCTCGAAACTAAGCAAAGCACCTTTGACATTGATTGTTTGTAGATTCCAGTAATTACCAACTGATGTTCTAGCGATGAAGGGAATCAGAAAAACTACTGAGGTGACGCGAATCGCTTGAACTAGGGCAACTAAGGTGACATTTCGATTGTAATCGGCAGCGATCGCTGCCATAATTCCTACACCACCTGGAACTGTAGCCAGCATTGCTGTCAAGAGGTTAATTTTACTGACGCGAGAGTAAATATAACCAATGCAAGTTCCACTCATCAGCAGAAATAAGGTGAGAAAAATAAAGATGGGAATACCAGAAGCAACACTAGCGAGATTAGTGTGGTTATTGGAAGCACCGACAGTTAAGCCGACAAGTGCCATTCCCACTTTTCTCGCAGTGCGGTTAGGTTTAGGTGAATTTTCATAGAAAACTCTACACCCTTGAAGAACCACTGTACCAGATGCAATTCCCGCAAATATCCAGGCAATTCCACCAATGTGAAACTTTGCTAAGAATAAGCCTAGAGGTAATGCCAGAAGTATTTCTAAGGCAAGGACAATTAGTTGTTTTACAAATAACTGTTTTTTGCTAACAGTAGGATTTTCATGAGTGTGTTCTTGTAGGTTCGGAGCAACACTTACGCTTTGATTCATCGATACAAGCTTTTTTATTAATTTAATACTAATTTAGAAAAAAAATGCGATAGATGATAAATGTAAAATTCAGCTGATGCGGACTAGATTATACATTGCGATCGCTAAGACTGTTCTTTGTCATTGGTTATCTGTCCTTGGAAATACAAATGACTACTAATGAGAACCATCTCCTAACGGAGGTGCTTTGCTGGTACTGATCTCAAGGGCGGGCGAGATGCTCACCCTAGAATAAATGAATAGTTGGATATTTTTTTGTTTGGAACTCCGTATAAATTATTGATTGTAACTCATTATTTATTTGTCCTCTTGATTACTTATTTTCTGGTCGAAATTTGTGCTTTCCTGTTTTTGGGCAATATTTTCTACTGGCTTGCATTGCCTTTTGTCAATATCTGACTTAATAATGAGTCCCTTAGTATTGAGCGATATTTCAACTTGGTATTGACCATTCACCATATTAATCGCAGCGTAAGTTACTGTACCAAACATCATCACTCCGCAAAGTGATAAGATAATTTGCACAATTCCCAGTTGTCGTTTCATTTTTAAAGCCCTAATCTCTTATATTCCCATTACAACTTGGTGCTGGCTGAGAATTGAGTTGAGAAACAGTCACCGATTAGACAAGTTTTAGTTGATTATCGGTTAAGTTCAGGATGACTCTAATATCTAGAGGGCAAGACGTTATGACTAAACAGCTTTGCTATTTAGCGAGTATAAAAACCTGATATACTCACAGCAGTTTCTCGATGAGGAATGATGGCGCGATCGCTCCGAGTAGCCCCAGAGTATATTGAAAAAGTTAAGTCAGCACCTCAGTTTAACGGCTATCCCAGTCAGCAATCTTTGGCTACTGATATAGGATTTTCTCTCTCGACAGTCAAAAGCTTCCTCACTGGTAAACCTGTTGACTATCTAAATTTTGTAGAACTTAGCAAAAAATTGGGTTAGAGTGGCAAGACATTGCATACAAAGAACCAGAAACTCAGCCAAATAAACCTCAGCCAACTAACGGCGAAGCATCACCTTTCATCACTGGCACACCCATCACCCACCCACGTTACTTTTTTGGACGCGAAAAAGAATTAAAACGTCTCTTCAACTTACTCAAACGCCATCCCCTACAAAACGCCGCCATTATCGGCAAAAAGCGCAGTGGTAAAACATCTCTCCTGCACTACCTAAAAAATATCAGCACCACCCCCATAGAGCAGCTGCGTCCTGAGCAAAAATCTGACTGGCTAACGTATCCAGAAAATTACTGTTGGATTTTTGTAGACTTACAAGACGCACGAATGCAAAGCCGAGAAGGTCTGCTAAAGTACATCCTAGAATCACTGAAGATGCAAGTGCCGACACCTTGCGATTTAGATCGTTTTATGGATGTAGTCAGCGATAATTTGCATTCTCCCACAATTATCTTATTGCATGAGATTAGTGTTGGATTGGAACGCTGTCCAGAAAATGAACCACTAAACCAGAGATATCGAGATTGGATTGAAGAATATCAATTTCAAGGACTAGGAGTAAGCATTATTTCTTGTTGGGAAATTGCCACCTTCACTTATTTTTATGAATGGCTAGATGAAGTAGAAGAGGCTTTAGAACAAAATACCGCCTTACTAGCGCTAGATGAATTCGAGGAGCTAGACAAAGCTATAGCTAAAGGTCGCTTTGATGAACAGGATGTTTTGGGTATGCTGCGTCACCTTATCCAACATCGTCCCCGTTTTAAGATTTTACTAGCTGGCTCTCATACGATCGCAGAATACCAGCGCTGGGCTAGTTATCTCATTAATGTCCAATTAGTGCATATCTCTTACCTCAAAGAAGCGGAAGCACGACAATTAATTGAACGTCCCGTCAAAGATTTTACCCTCCGCTATGAACCCAACGCTGTCCCTGGATTTCTCACAAGCGAGAAATTGAGGGGTGTCGGGAGTGTGGGAAGTGTGGGGAGAATGAGGAGAAATTGAGAATGGGCGCTTCATGTCGCTCGCTCGCTTTGTGCAACGCAGCACCTCCCACACCTCCCACACCTCCCACACCTACCCACCCTATTAGTGAGAAATTCGGGTGTCGAGGGAGTACTGCAACTCACCCGTTGTCACCCATTCTTAATACAACTACTCTGTGCGGAAATTATTGTCCTCAAAAACGAGCAAGACCCCTCTATCCGGCGATTTGCAACTTTAGCTGACGTGGAAGCAGCGATACCAGAAGCTTTGCAAAGTGGTGGCTTTTTCTTCGCTGATATTCAAAACAATCAAGTAGATGCCACTGGACAAGCTATTCTACGTTTTATCGCCGCTCAAGGGGAAGGGGTTATAGTTAGCCGGCAAACTCTATTACAACAGTTCTCCGATGCTAATATTACCCTCAACTTGCTGTTACAACGTGAGTTAATTGAGGAAATTGAAGACGGTTATAGGTTCCAAGTAGAATTAATTCGCTGCTGGTTTGTTTGAGTTCAGCGAACAAGGGAAAAGAAAGAAAAATAGTCTGTGTCGCTCAACCAACCTAATTTTATTGTTAACTAAATTCTTCTTTAATCTTCATCAAGCGCCGGGAAAGCTTCCTCAAATTGCCATAACCTATCTTTATTTTCAACGAACCAAATACGAGTTTCTGGAGTTAATTTACTCCAAATATCTTCAAATGGAACATGAGGAGATGAGTATTGGTAGTGCTTACCAAGTGATTTGAGATTGTCCGTTACATCACGGGGAATTCCGAATTGTTCCCAGTCAACTTTGACATTTCTTCCCGAAACTCCCGCTGTGGGATCGAAAATCAATTGTGCAGATCTGACTAAATCAGCAAAGTGTTTCGGTTTGAGTTTGGTAATTTCTTGAATGAGTGATTCGTTATGTTCTTGAGACATTTTACCAGCAGTGGTGAAGATTAGTAGTGTATTAAATCAGCGAAGAGTTCAAAGGTTTTTAGTTGAGAATCATAAATCAGCGAACATTGGTAAATGTTCCAGAATAACTGTTTTCAATTCCCGACTCAAACTTTGATAACTGATAACTGATTTTTGAACTTACTGCCAGAGATTTTTATCCGAATATTTTTAGTTTAGCGCAGAGCTTCAGTTAATTAATTTTCAATTAGAACTGTAACAGCAGCGATCGCAATCAACATTTCGTCATTTTGATCGTTGAGTTCCGGAATAGCTCGCCCTTGGACTATCATCCCTCCAGATTCTACTGTCAGGGTTTTCTGACCAAATGGTAATACAGCTAGTACCTCCTCTTCCCTAACTTTTTCTGGATATGGTACTGCTATTTGAACTTCCACAATCATTTCATTCGGGTGACTCAAACCAGCGACTTCCCAAACACCAGGTAAAGCATTGTGAGCGATCGCATTGCGTACTGCCCTAGATGCTGCTACTGTTGGTTCTTGTCCATGCTGATCTATTCCCATTCCCATTTCAATAATCAAGCGTTTACGCGCCATTGCAACCTCTGACAAATTTTGCACTTGGGTCAGATACAAGCGATTTTAGGGACACAGTATTACTGTGTCCCTGACGTGTATCATCTGTATTGCATCAAAACGAAAAGCGCTATATGCAATTTATCTACTGAACAAGATTTCTTAGCCTTTGATCCGTGTCATCCGAAAACGATGAGGTTTTTGATTTGTAATTACCCTAAAGCGTATGCAACAAGCGGCTCAGACGCTCTGAGTAACTTCTCATCACCATTAAGGCAAACATGGGTGTTTCCTGAACAGCAAAGAGAAACCCTTTTTCATCCAGGAAAGCAAGTTTGCAGTTTGTCTTGGCAATGGCTGTGTAAGTTCTATTTTTTACACCCACAAGTATGCCAGCACCAAAAACCTCACCGATCTCAATGGTTTCTACAACCTTACCATTGACTAATATATCAACTTCTCCTTCGATAATGCCGTACATAATATCACCAGACTGTCCTTCTTCAAAGATGACATCCCCTGGTGAAAATACTTTAGGATTGGGTTGTTTTTGAAATATACTGATTGTTACTACAGGACTTAGCATTAGAGCAACCCCAAAATTGTTTTTTTCAATGAAACTTTTGGCTAGGCATTATGAGAACCCAGAAAAGTATACTACTTTCTGTTGCTTAACTCCAATCTCTACAAAATGCCTGATTGGTTAAAGAATGATTAACGATTATTAAAGGTGGATAAATCTAGATCAAATCCTCTTAGGACTTACGCAAGTGTTACAAAAAATGAAAACTTTTAGTTTGTAGTAAGGGCTGAAGCCCTAATTTTGAGGACTAAAGTCCTCTCTGCGAGACGCTGCGCGTAGCTTGCTTCCCCGGAGGGGTACACTACAAACTAAAAATAATATGCCAGTTGCGTAAGTCTTAACTCTTTAAAGAGTATTTATATTTTAAAGATGTATAACAAGCCGCTAAGTAGTAATCACAACTACCTTACCCTCAATTAATTTCCACTGAGGCTGATGAGCAACCCTAGTAGTACAATTAGGGTCACAATAATATACGTACTGTCTCGCTGTCGCGCAAAAGCTAATAGTGAGAACGCAACTCTAGCAACAGGAGTAATTATTAATAGCAGTAATCCCAGTTGGATAATACCACGACGACGACCTGAAAGTGCTGCGGTGGCAACTCCTTCAGGGCTACGAAAATAAGGGGGTTCACCACGAAAAATTTGATAATTAGGAGCCTCGTTACCATGACGAATTAAGTACAAAACTCCACCAATAAAAACTATAGTGGTAGCGATAATTACTCCATATCTTAAAAGGTTGCCAACTAATATTTCAAATTGTCTCTCGCTAAAGTTTTGTCTATTGGCTGGCATTTCAAATCCTCCCTGTCAAACCGTTATAAATCATTTGAATTCCCAAGAGAGAAATTACCAGGCTAAAAATAGTTCTTAAAATTCCTACTTTGACTCTAATTAAAACCTTTGCTCCTAACAACGCTCCTAACAGTACACCCAACATTACAGGCATAGCTAAAGCGGGATCGATGTAACCTCGTTTTAAATAAACTCCTGCACTAGCGGCAGCTGTCACCCCAATCATAAAATTACTGGTGGTGGTGGAAACCTTAAATGGAATCCGCATAAATTGATCCATTGCTAATACTTTGAGTGCGCCGGAACCAATACCTAATAAACCAGAAAGTATTCCAGCAACAAACATGAGACTAAAACCCGCAGGTACAGCACGGACGTTATAAGCTTGTTCACCTTCGGGAGTAGGGTAACTACTATTTAACCGCAAACGAGTTGCCAGGGAATCGGCAGGTTTACGATCTTGGTGTTCTGAGTGGGGTAGACGTGAGAGGTAGGCACTATAAAGTAAAATAACGCCAAACACCACAGCGAGTATTCTAGTAGGAGTATAAGCAGCAATGATTGCCCCGGCGATCGCTCCAAATGTCGTTGCGACTTCCAAGAACATCCCCAACCGCATATTTGTATAACCTTCTTTGACATAAGCAGAAGCCGCGCCGGAGGATGTCGCAATTACAGATACTAAAGAAGCACCAATTGCGTAATGAATATCAACCTGAAAAACCAAAGTTAATAGGGGAACAAGTATGACTCCACCCCCTAAACCGGTTAACGCTCCCAAAAACCCTGCACTGGCAGAACCAAGCCAAACCAATAAGGTAAATTCTAGAATATTCAAGCGATGCACCTTCGCTATTCAGAACAAATTAACGGTTTTACGAGTAGGGTAGCACAGCTGTGCCATACTACAGCCGATTCATTTGTTAGCAATATTTCTGGAAATACTATTAATTACCTAGAAGTTTAAAAACCACGAGAAAAATATCGGCGTTGCCCAATAATTAGATAATTGGGGCTGACACGGAGATGCGGTGAATATGTATCGAGCCAATTTCTCATTTCAATTTATATTTAAGAATGAAAATTTACCATTAAGACCTTTTGGTTCCATCTTCAACTGTGCAACATAAAATTCCTTTTGAATCACATCACCTGTTGGTGTAAAAGAAATTTCACCGAGAGGAGTTTGATATTTTCCTTTTAATAACTCCTGATTTAATTCTGTACGCAACTGTGCCAGAGTCAATTTATTAATCTTGCTTTTTTTATCTAAAGATTGTAGAGCTTCTACATATACCTGCACCGCTGCAAAAGCTTGAGCGCTGACTTGGGGTGGTTCTCTTTGATATTGTTCAACGTAAGCTTTGCGAAATGCGGTATTAATTTCACTAGGATACACAGGGCTATAAGCTTGAGCAACAATCACGCCTTCACAAAATGCTCTGCACACAGAAAATATATGCGATGTGTTAAAACCATTCCCCCCAATAATTAATCCTTTATAGCCAAGTTCTCGCAGTTGTTTAACTAAATTACCTCCATCTACCGCTAACCCCGATATAATTACTAAATCTGGTTTTAAATTAATAGCGCTGCTAGCTTGAGCTTGAAAATCGGTATCTGTAGTTTGAAACTTTTGGACTGTGATTAAATTCAATCCTAAATTTTTAACTGTGTTTTGAAAAATCTCAGTTTCCGATCTATTGAAAGCATCATTTTGAGCGTAGAATACAGCTACTCTTTTAATTTGAGGGTTTTGTTTGAGTGCAGCTTTCACAGAATAAGGAGCAACCACAGCCACAGATGAAGAAACACGAGCAACATAATCACCGATTTCGGGAATGCCTTTAGCGGTATTTGATGCTCCAATAACTGGGAGTTGATTCCGTTCTGCGATGGGGTCGGCGCTAAAAGCCTGTTGTGATAAAGTAGGGCCAATTATACCAACGACCTTATCTTGATTAATTAAAGTTTGAAAAGCATTAATAGCTCCAGCTTCGTCGCCACTAGTATCTTGAAATACTAATTTAATAGGTCTACCATTGATGCCTCCTTTGTCATTAAAATACTTTTGGGCAATTTTTACTCCATCAGTTCCCTCTTGACCAAGTAATGCTATGTTGCTTGTTTGGGCAAAAGCAATGCCAATGGGAATAGCAGCAGATGTAGTTGTTGTTGCTGTTGCATTATTTGCAGAATTGGGATTAGTGCTGCCACTTTTGCCACAGGCTATCAGCAGCATAGAGCATATAAATAAGAATGCAGTTTGAGAGGCGATCGCATTTTTCATAGATGCATAACTATATAATATGGTGCGTTAAGGTTTTAGCCTAACGCACCATATTATATAGGAAAGATAGCTGTAGATTCGATTTTCTCAGATTGTAACTGCCGTTGCCTTAGGCTATTTGTTTACTTTTTATTCCAGAGATTGATAAATTCTTTATAGATGGCTGGAGTTATCTGACTTTGTAAGTGATCTAGCGCATCACGATGATTTTGATTGTTGTTATCATAATAAGTGAACAGATTTGTTAGCTTGACAATTTCCGGGTTTTGATCGTTTGTTCCCCTCCATTTATTAGTAACTTTGTGTAAAACGTCCTTGGGGAGATTTTGTTGTAAGTTATTGAGCGCTGCAATATAAGAGGGATTTTGAGGGTTCTTTTTGAATTGCAAACATAAATCTATCAGCTTGGGTTGAGCTTGTGGCTGGGGCTTATTTGGTGTTAGAGTGTCTTGCTGGAGAATTTGACGCTGTTCAACACTAGCAATGCCATTTTCAGTTAGACCTTGAGATTTCTGAAATTTCTTGACAGCTTGATAAGTGGCTGGTCCATAAAAAGGCTTATCTGAAGGGATTTCAGCATTAGTTGCAAAACCATGAAACTTCAATCTATTCTGAAGCCCTTTGATTGTATCCTCCATTACTTGTCTAGTATCGGCATCAGCATTACCATTCACCGCAAGTTTTGGTGAGTACTGTTTTTGAAACTTTTTAATGGCTTCTTCGGTAGGATCGTCAGTTAAGGAGTTATTATTGCGTTTCCAGGGAGCAAATTGGGGATCGGGGTTAGGATCGATCTCAGCAGCTAAATATCCCAGTCCAATCAATATATGACGGATGACTTGAGGACTATAAACGGCCATAGTTTTTGGTTCCTTGACTACTAAATTCAAGTTTATGTATTCTATTTTACAGAAAATAAGTGGGGCGCATAGCTATGCGCCCCTAGTAATGGCTATACTTAAGGCTATATAATGTCACTAAGCGGTTTCAGCGCTCTGCCGTGATTTTTTCTGTGCATTACGTATCCGAGTTGCTCGGCTTTTGCGGATGCGATCGCTTTTACGAACACCACCCGCCATCATATATTCGCAACTGTCTTTACCGTACTTGACGGCAACTCCCATCAACATTCTCTCACTCATGCTGCTTAAGTCTTTTTCCAACTCTTTGAGCTGAGTTCGCAAAGAATCAATTACTGATAAAGCGTGATTATAGGTATCAATTTTATTTCGTAACTCCTCAATTAATTCTGTCAATTTTTGCAAGCTATAACCATTACCAAAATCAATATTTGGATCGATCTTTTTCAGTCCAGACGCTCTTAACTCCGCCTTTTCTAGAACGCGAGATATTTGTCTTTGACGCAACATAAATTAACTCTTCTCAGAAAATTATAGGGCTAGTTTGCCTTACTTAAACTACATATCGGTTCAGGATATTCCACAAATAATTGTATTTTTTGTGACAATATTAATGGTTGGCGATCGCTGCGATCTTAAAACTGCTTTTCAGTAGGCGATCGCTAAGGGACTGACAAATAAAAATATCCCCCTGTCAACAGTCAACAGTCAACAGTCAGCAAATTCAAGCGGTTGTTTTTATTTCTTGGAGTTCCCTAAAATCTTTTCACGTCATCCCTTTTCTTTGATTTGTTTAGATGTAGCTTCCATAAAGTTGATAAAAACCTGTATTATCTGATGAATCCCCTCACTACCTCCTGCAATTAAACCTCCTGTTAATAAAGCATCTAAAGAACGAAAAAGAACTACTTGTATTTGGTTATTTAAATCAAGAATTACTAATGGTTCAATTGAACGAATACCTATTGCACTGATTAAAAGACCGAATAAAAGGGATGTCCATAGAGCAATGGTTCGTGTATCAGCCTTATAAGCTGCTCTTTGGCGTTCTTTTATATTTAAATCATCTAGCTCGGGTTTTACTGTTAATAATACTTGTTCTTGATTTTTGATAAAATTTTGGATGATTTGCTGTTCTAAACTCATTCCTTCAGATGGTAAACTACTAGTTTGATTTGATTGCAAACCAGCCGATTTATTTTGCTCATTTTGTTCTGTAATTACTCTTATTTTTTCATCAATTATAACTTTTTGCTGTTGAATTTTAATATCTAGCTGTTCGATGAACGGACTTCGCCAAGTAGTGATAAAAACTTCGAGAGAACGCTCTAGTAGTAAAGAAATAAACAACGGCAATGTCAGTACTTGTATAATATCATTAACGCCAAATGCTTTGAAAACAAATGGTTGAGATGATAACCAAGCTGACAAAGTTACTATTAGAAAACTAATAATGATTAACCCAATAAATAGAGGAGATTCTGAAGAAAGCTTTAGCAACGTTTCTATACTCCTGTTGCGCGTCACAATATCTAATACAGCTTTCCGGTGAAAACTGCACCTGCTGAGTAACTTAACAAGGTTAATTTGATAGAACAGTAAATACAGCAGTTTTCTTTTGCATGAGGTACAAAGCCTACGGGTTTGGAGGTAGGAGGTAGTAATGATCTTGAGTCCTACATTTTTTACCTCAGTTACTTGCAAACTGCTGTAACTTATCAAACGACTTTCAGAAATTAAATTATTCAATTTTGGGAGCGAAGAAGATCGTTACATTCTTCTTCACCTGCAACGCCAGCTCGCCAAAGCGATGAAATATCTTTTAGTTGGAAGTCCCTAATACCAATTTAACGTGAAGTTGCACATATCTTGATCCCCCTAAATCCCCCTTAAAAAGGGGGACTTTAATAGATGTTTTTCTGGTTCCCCCCTTCTTAAGGGGGGCTAGGGGGGATCGAATTATATGCAGCTTCATAAAAAATTGGTATAAGGGTGTAAGAGTTACTGTGTATACACAGCAGAGGAGCAGAGGAAGCAGAGGAGTAGAGGAGCAGAGGAGCAGAGGAAGTGATTTGTATCAATAATTTCGTTGGTATAAGTTAATTTTTGCAAGTCAATGCAAAAAAGATGTAGGTCGATGCAACAAAGATGTAGGTCGATGCAACAAAGATGTAGGTCGATGCAACAAAGATGTAGGTCGATGCAACAAAAGTGCAGGTTGGTGCAACAAAGGTGCAGGTCGATGCAACAAAGGTGCAGGTCGATGCAACAAAGGTGCAGGTCAATGCAACAAAGGTGCAAGTTAAAATACTTGTGTGTACACCATAGATTTCCCAACATACGATTTAGGTTGGAGACTTCCAGAAATTAAATTATTCAATTTTGGGAGAGAAGATGATTGTTAGATTCTTCGTCCTCTGCTTCCCATGCGTCCCCTGCTTCCCCTGCTCACCGAAACGATGGGATATTTTTTAGTTGGAAGTCCCTTAGCGTCTTCAGTGCGTAAGTTCTAAAAGGTTTATGATTTTTAGAAGGCTGCTTTTGGGCTTATGATTTGAAGAAAATCGGACTTGTACCCAAATCAAATGTTACGAATTCTCTTGATTGATGACAATCCGAACGATCGCCTCTTAGCAATTCGGCAACTGGAACGTGAGTTTTCTGACCTCCAAGTAGAACAAGTTGCTACAGCAGAAGACCTTGCTCAGGCATTAGAGAGGGGGGAATTTAACTTGGTCGTCACCGATTATCAATTGCGCTGGAGTAATGGTTTAGAAGTCCTAAACACAATTAAAGCTAGTTACCCTAACTGCCCGGTAATCATGTTTACCAATAGCGGTACTCAGGAGATTGCTGTAGAAGCAATGAAGTCTGGATTGGATGACTATGTGATCAAATCTCCTCAGCACCAAGTACGCTTAACAGTAGCAGTTCGCTCGGCTTTAGAACGAGCTGAAACTCGCCAAAAAGCAGCAAATTTAGAAATTCGCTTTCAAACTCTACTCAACCGCTTAAATGTTGGGATTTATCGCGCAACTTTTGATGGTTCTTTATTGGAATGCAACCCAGCATTCCTGCGTTTGATTGGGTTGGGAAGCTTACCCCAAGAGCAAGCGAGTCGGTTGATTGAGCTTTATTTTCAGCCAGAAGACTATACTCAGCTAATTAACCAACTGCGACAAAATGGTGAAGTGCGCGATCGCGAAATGCAATTGCGACGAGCTGATGGTAGTTTAATTTGGGTGCGTCTGAGTAAAACTTTCACCAAAATCGATGGTAATAGTATCATTGATGGCTTAGTAGAGGATATTAGCGATCGCAAGCAGGTAGAGTTAGAACGAGAACAACTGCTCATCAGCGAACAAGCAGCTCGCATGGAAGCTGAGGCGGAAAAGCAAAATTACAGTTTATTGTCTGAAGCCAGTCGATTGCTTGTATCTTCCCTGGATTACCACACGACTCTGGCAAAATTGGCAAACTTGGTAGTTCCAACTTTAGCTGATTGCTGTTTTATTGATATTGTGGAAACTAATTTGACAGTATTTGAGGAACCAGTTGTTGCAGCCGCTACTCCGGAAAAAGAAGTACTGGCGCTCCTACTCAGACGGTTTTATTCCACCTCAGTAGATGCTGACTTTGGTGTGAGAAAAGTTTTGCAAACAGGCGAACCAGAATTAGTTACTGATGCGGCGGCGAATTCTTTTTTGGTAGGAATGAAGCAGGATGCAAAAACCCAACGGTTGATGCGCCAGATAAATATTCAATCTTACATAATTGTGCCGTTAGAGGCTCGCGATCGCAAGCTGGGTACTATGACTTTGATTACCACCCAAGAGAACCGTCGCTACACTCAAACTAATTTAAATATGGCTCAAGCATTGGCTCAGCGAGCAGCCACAGCAATTGATAATGCTCGGCTTTACCAGCAAGCAATAGATGCAAATCGCATCAAAGATGAGTTTCTCGCTGTTCTGTCTCATGAAATCAGAACTCCCCTAAATCCTATTTTGGGTTGGGCAAAACTTTTGCGTAGCAACAAACTCGATCCAGAAAAGACTGCTTTGGCTCTGGAAACCATTGAACGGAATGCTAAGTTACAAACTAAACTCATTGAAGACTTGCTAGATATTTCTCGCATCTTGCGAGGTAAGCTCAGCCTCAATGTTTGTCCAGTTGATTTAGCAAGCATTATTCGAGCCGCGATGGAAACAGTACGACTATCAGCAGAAGCAAAATTAATTCAAGTTCAATCTAGTCTCGATCCTGCTGTTGGTCAAGTGTTTGGAGATCCGGGGCGCTTGCAACAAATCGTCTGGAATCTGCTCTCCAACGCGATTAAATTTACTCCTGAAGGCGGACAAGTTGAGATTTATTTAGAGCAAATTAATTCTCAGGCTCAAATGAGAATTAGAGACACAGGTAAAGGAATCAGCGCAGATTTTCTTCCTTATGTTTTTGACACCTTCCGTCAAGCCGATAGTGCAACCACGAGGAAATTTGGCGGCTTAGGTTTGGGATTGGCAATTGTCCGTTATCTAGTAGAAATGCATGGTGGAAGTGTTTTAGTAGAAAGTTTAGGAGAAGGTCAGGGAGCAACCTTTATTGTTAAGTTGCCGATGATACTTACCGATTCAATTGAGAATAGTAAAGAAAGCGATACAACGGCTAGTGATACTCCAGCTTTTGGTGGTCTGAAAATCGTAGTTGTAGATGACGATCCTGATTCCCTAGAGTTAGTTAGCTTCATACTTGAACAGCATGGAGCTACAATCACCGCTGTATCCTCAGCAATAGAGGTGCTAGAAATATTAGCACAGTTAAAACCAGATTTACTCGTCAGCGATATCGGAATGCCAGAAATGGATGGTTATATGCTACTGAGACAAATCAGATCCCTTAGTCCAGAACAAGGAGGGCAAATTTTAGCGATCGCTCTCACAGCCTATGCTGGAGAAGGCAACGAACAGCAAGCAATCAAAGCCGGTTTTCAAGCCCATATTACCAAGCCAATAGATCCAGCCCAGTTAATTACAACCATTGCTAACTTAATCCAAAATTAATTCCTAATTTATAAGTAGGTTGGCGTAATTAAAGCTAACTAGTGGGGGTTGTCATTTGTCCTTTGTCATTAGTCATTAGTCATTAGTCATTGGTAAGAGTTTTAAGGCTATTTATGTTTCGTAATACCAATTTTTTATGAAGCTGCATACAATTCGATCCCCCCTAGCCCCCCTTAAGAAGGGGGGAACCAGAAAAACATCTATTAAAGTCCCCCTTTTTAAGCGGGATTTAGGGGGATCAAGATATGTGCAACTTCACGTTAAATTGGTATAACATAGTTGGATTTATTTCCGCCGATTTAACTTAGTTGTTTTTTTAAAGTTTGTATTTTCCGAAATTCTTGTTAAAAATAGTAGGAGCGTACAGTTGTTTGACGCCCCTACAGACTAATTAATTTAACGTGAGTTCAACAGGTTATATCATGTCCACCTAAAAGACCTCTCCCTGGTTTTACTACGCAAAACCTGTCCCTCTCCGACTCGGAGAGGGACAGACTTGAACTAAAGTTCAAGGGAGGGAGAGGTTTGTGGAACTTAGGTTAATTTATTGTCAAAATTTTTAGAAGTGGTATCTTGACTAGACCAGGAGGTGACTAATGCAGAGTGAAAATCGCTCCTGGCAAAAAAGCTACAGTATTGCTGTACTTGCCAGTGCTTTAGCATTATTATTTTCCCTACTTGTATCCCCACTGCTAGAGAACATTACCTTCTCAGTATTTTTTGCTGCTGTGGTACTGAGTTCGTGGTATGGTACTCGCGGCTCAGGTTTATTGGCAACTTTCCTCTGTAGCTTGGCGATCGCTGACTTTTTTTTGCGCCCAAGTTATTCATTGGCTGTTTTAACGCTGGATGGCTTGATCCGCTTGGGGTTATTTGTTGTTGTATCTCTGCTAACCACCGAATTGAATTCTGCTTGGAGGCGCACAGAATTAAAGCTGCGAGAAAGTGAAAGTCGCTATCGGGAAATGGTAGACGCGGTGCAAGACTATGCCATTTTTAGACTTGACCCACAAGGACGAGTTATCACCTGGAATGCTGGAGCAGAAAACATTAATGGTTACACAGCCAAAGAAATTTTAGGTCAGCATTTTTCTTGCTTCTACCCAGCCAGTGATTTAGAGCAAGATCGTCCTAGCAAATCGCTGCAAATAGCCGCATCCGCAGGAAGATTTGCCGAAGAAGGTTGGCGAGTGCGGAAAAACGGCTCTCAATTCTGGGCGAGTGTTCTGTTAACAGCTATCCCAGGCAAACAAGGAAAGCTACTTGGCTTTTCCAGTATCATACGTGATATTACAGAACAAAAACGAACCGAAGAAGAACTCAAAGGGCGATCGCAACAACAAAAAGCGATCGCTCAGTTAGGTCAATTGGCACTCTCTGGCATGAACCTGAGAATGCTGATGAATGAAACTGTAACTTTAGTGGCTCAAACTCTAGATGCCGAGTACTGCAAAGTGTTACAGCTATTCCCAGAAGGGAACATTTTGCTACTACGGGCAGGAGTGGGATGGCAACCCGAATTAATCGGTCATCTCACAATCAGCGCCACTACTGATTTTCAGCCAGGCTATACCTTGGTTTCTAGTCAGCCTGTTGTTGTGTTTGATATTCATACAGAGAAGCGGTTTCGTGCTTCTCCCCTACTGCGCGATCGCTCAATTATTAGCGGCATCAGCGTCATTATTAATGGACATAGCCCTCCTTGGGGTGTTTTGGCTGTCCACACCACCCGTAAAAGAACTTTTAGCCAAAATGACATTAATTTTTTGCAAGCCGTTGCCAATATCCTCGCAGAAGCAATTGACGGTGAAGAATCAGCACAAGCATTGCAGCAAAGTTATAGCTTATTGCAAAGTGTGATTGAAGGTACAAACGATCCCGTATTTGTCAAAGACTTGCAAGGGCGCTATCAACTGATTAATACAGCTACAGCACAAGTTTTCGGCACTGCCAAAGATAAGATTCTTGGCAAAAATGATACTGAGCTACTTTCCACAGAGGTTGGGACTGTTATTCGAGAAAACGATCGCCGGATTATGAGTACAGGCACAACAGAAGTTCTCGAAGAAGTAGTTATAGAGGCGGGTAGCCTTCACACTTACTTGTCTACCAAAGATCCCTACCGAGACCCAGAGGGAAATATTATTGGGATAATTGGCATAGCACGAGACATTACAGAGCGTAAGCAAGCTGAAGTTGCCTTGTTTCGCTCTAACCAGCGTTTAGAAACCTTGCAAGCCATAGACCGTGCCATTTTAATGGCAGAGTCAACAGAACAAATTGCCCAAGCTGCTCTAGAAAGCTTGACCGAGATTATTGTCTGTCAGCAGGCCGCCATCATCTTGTTTAACTTCAATACAAATGAAGCGCAGATTCTGGCGGGGGAGATTGCTTTGCATGTTGCTGGGTCAGTAATACCAATCGCTAATTTGGCACCAGTGGAAATGGTGAGGTATCAAGAACCAATTTTATATGTAGAAGATATTGCCACCTTCAACAATCTCACACCAGCCTTAGAGCATCAATTAGCGGCAGGTTCTCGGAGTTTTTTAGCAGTTGCATTGGTGGTTGAAGGTAATTTGATTGGTGACCTGACTTTATTCGCCAGCCAGCCCGCTGCTTTTAACCCAGAATACCAGACCATTGCCAGAGAAATTGCCAATCAATTAGCGATCGCCATCCAGCAATCGCGATTGCGCCAACAGTTGCAAAACTATGCCAATGAACTAGAGCAACGAGTCGCCGACCGAACAGCCGCCCTAGTTGAAGCCAATAATGAACTCGAAACCTTTGGTTATTCAGTTTCCCATGACTTACGCGCTCCTTTGCGATCGATGCAAGGCTTGGCTCAAGCACTCCAAGAAGACTACGGTGACTTATTGGATAGCGATGGGCAAGAATATATCCAGCGAATTGTCACCTCTGCCAAACGGATGGATGGTCTGATTCAAGACCTACTCGACTACTCCCGTCTGAGTCGGCTAGAAATTAAACTCCGTGTACTGAACCTGAGAGAAATAATTGCAGAAGCCATAAATCAACTAGAAACAGAATCGCGATCGCGACAAGCTCAGATAAATATAGAGCAACCACTTCCAGAAGTTATAGGTCATCGCACAACTTTAATACAAGTACTCGTCAACCTCCTCAGTAATGCCATCAAATTTGTCCCTGCCAATAGACAACCTCAAATTCGTGTATGGGCAGAAATTGTAGGAGATGAGGGAGTAGGGGGAGATGAGGAAGAAAATACTTCTTTATCCCCCTCATCCCCCTCATCCATTCGTCTCTGGGTAGAAGATAACGGTATTGGCATAGCACCAGAACATCAGCAGAGAATTTTTAACGTGTTTGAAAGATTGCATGGTGAAGAGAGTTATCCTGGTTCTGGCATTGGGTTGGCAATTGTCCGCAAAGGAGTTGAGCGTATGGGGGGACACGTCGGTGTAGAGTCAATAGTAAGTCAAGGCAGCCGCTTTTGGATTGAATTACAACAATTTTCGATGAAAACATGAACACAGAGCAGCAAACCATCTTATTGGCAGAAGACGACTCTAACCAAGTTTTGTTGATTCGTCGTGCTTTACGCAAAGCTAATCTGATGCAACCCCTCCAAGTTGTTAGCAACGGAGAAGCCGCTATTTCTTACCTCTCTGGGGAAGGAGAATATGCTGACCGGGAACGCTACCCTCTGCCGATAATAATTTTGTTAGACCTGAAAATGCCTCGCAAATCTGGGTTTGAGGTTTTGGAGTGGCTGAAACAGCAACCTGAACTCAAACGCCTACCAGTGATTGTATTAACAACTTCTAAACAAAAAATCGACGTTCACAAAGCTTATGACTTGGGTGTTAATTCCTACTTAGTTAAACCCGTCGCCTTCAGTGATTTAACTGCAATGATAAAATTACTTGATGCCTACTGGCTGAATTTAAATCAGCACGCGTTAGTTTACACTGACTAATGGTTTAGCCTAGAAAAGACATAATTAAATAATTCGTAATTCGTAATGACGCTTCTGCGTCGCTAACGTAATTCGTAATTCATGAATAAATTAAAGCGTTAGTAGGGTGTGTTAGCGACAGCGTAACGCACCAAAAACATTTGCAATTATGTATGACATTCCTAACTCATACTACAAAAATAGTAAGTTATTAAATCCACGTTCCTTACTATTCTGCACTTAGAACTTCTCAAGCATCACATTTTCCTTCTCATGCACATTCTGATTATTGACGACAATCCAAATGACCGCTTCATGATTATCCGAGAGATGCGCCGGGAATTTCCTGATGTAGAAATAGAAGAAGTGGGTGAACCAGAAAAGTTTGAGCAAGCACTAGCAGCAGGTCGCTTTGAGTTGACAATTACTGATTATCAACTCCGTTGGAATAATGGTTTAGAAATATTACATCTCCTGAAGAATCGCTACCCCGATCGCCCGGTAATTATGTTTACTAATACAGGTAGTCAGGAGATTGCTGTTGAGGCAATGAAAAGCGGACTTGATGATTATATCCTCAAATCACCCAAGCACTTAGTTCGGTTATCCGCAACGGTGAGGTCTGTTTTAGAACGCAATGAAACTCGGCGTAGAGCTAGCTTTTTAGAGAACCGCTTGCAATCTCTACTCAACCAATTAAATGTCGGCGTGTTTCGGGCAATTCCAGACGACGGACGTTTGCTAGAAGTTAACAGTGCATTTCTCAGACTTCTCAGACTTAATTCTCTAGAAGAAATCCAGTCTAATATTAGCTTTAATGAGATTTTTTCCAGAGTCGGAGATTTTACCCCAGAACAAAGACGAGAGCGGGAATTAAGAATACGCAGAACAGATGGTAGCTATATATGGGTATCAGTGAATGAAACGCTCAATATAACTAACGGAGAATCAGTGATTGATGGGCTACTGGAAGACATCACTGGACGCAAACGCTCAGAAGAAGCACTAAAACGTTATGCCACAAGATTGCAGACTCTTCAAGAGTTAGATCGGTCGATTTTGGGGGCAATTTCTCCTACAGGAATTGCTGAAGCTGCTCTGGCTTCGACTTATCCGTTACTTCCCTGTCAATTATTGGATATGACGTTGTTTGATTGGGAACATCAACAAGCCACTGTGTTAGCTGTTCAGTCTAGCGATCGCATTGGCTTTTCTATCGGTGAAACTTTCTCATTACATGACTTTGGCAACATTGAAAACTTGCAACAAAACCAAGTGATGATGATTGAAAACCTGGCCGATCATCCCAGACCTTATCGTATTCAACAACAGCTGTTCGACCAAGGCATTCGCTTAATTATGAATGTACCTGTGATTGCTCAACAACAGCTCATCGGCTCCTTGAACGTGGGAGTAATTCAGCCGTGGTCATTAACTGAGGAAGATGTAGAAATTGCCCGTGAGGTGGCAAATCAGTTAGCGATCGCCATTCAGCAATCCCGCTTGCGCGAACAATTGCAGCGCTACACTGAACAACTGGAACAACTCGTTCGCAACCGCACACAACAACTTGAAGAAGCAAATAGTGCCTTAGAAGCCTTTGCCTATTCGATCTCCCATGACTTACAAGAACCTCTGCGTGCTATCCGCGGATTTGCCACTATTCTCTTAGAAGACTACGAGACTGTATTGAATTCAGTTGGGCAAGATTTACTTTATCGCATCGCTAGCAACGTCGAACGGATGGATAACCTGCTGTTGGACTTATTAGAATACAGCCGCTTGAGTCGGATTGATTTACCCGTCCAACCAATTAACCTCAACTTACTGGTAAAGCAAGTGCTAACACAATTAGAAGTATATCTGCAACAAAAGGAAGCGCAAGTGACAATTGCTGAACCTCTGCTGGAAATTGTGGCGAATTACCGCACTGTCGAGCAAATTGTCACAAATTTACTAACTAACGCGATCAAGTTTGTGGCTGCTGGGGTTCAACCCCAAGTCAGAATATGGACAGAACGCCGCGAACGTTCGGTGCGCTTGTGGGTACAAGACAATGGTATAGGCATATTACCGCAGCATTGGGAGCGGATTTTTGGTGTTTTCGAGCGTCTACATAGCATTGAAGCCTACCCTGGTACAGGAATTGGATTAGCGATCGTTCGTAAAGGCATTGAACGTATGGGCGGACAAGTAGGCATGGAATCAGAAGTATCTCAAGGTAGTCGCTTTTGGATAGAACTACCAGAATTTTTTAAATGAAGAGGAAAGTCTTTCCTAATGCTCAATACTTCGACTCCTTTCGACTTCGTTACCTCCGCTACTTCGGCTTTGCGGTAGTTGAGCGTAGTCGAAACTCAGTACAAGTCCGCTCGGCACAAGTCAAGGCAAGTCGCCCAGTACAAGTGCCTAATGCCCAATATTTAATACCCAGCATTAATTATTGGTATTCTACAAGCGTAGGAGGATCAAAAATAGAACTAGTGAGGATCATGTATAATTCAGAGGCAGCTTTGGAAAAAGCAAGAGTGCGTATAGGTTTGGTAGGTACTGGATATGCGGCAAAGTTTCGTGCTGAGGCATTGCTGAATGATGAGCAAGTGCGGGGGGGGCAAGCTGGGCGATCGCATTTAGTTGCAGTTGTTGGTCACACAACAGAAAAAACCCAAAGCTTTGCTAAAGAGTATGAAATTGAAGGGCTGAGTTCTTGGCAAGAGTTAGTAGGGCGTGAAGATATAGATTTGGTGGTAATTTCCACTGTGAATCGAGATCATGGTGCGATCGCTCGCGCAGCACTTACCAACGGCAAACATGTAATTGTAGAGTATCCTCTTTCGTTGGATGTAGTCGAAGCTGAAGAACTTATTGCCTTAGCCAAAGCACAACAAAAACTTCTCCACGTTGAACACCTGGAACTTTTGGGTGGTTTGCATCAAGCTTTGAAACAAAACTTAGCCAAAATTGGTGAAGTATTTTATGTTCGTTACAGCACCATCAATTCCCAAAATCCTGCACCCCGCAAATGGACTTATAATCATGAGCTTTTTGGGTTTCCCTTAATTGGCGCTCTGTCCCGCCTACATCGTCTTACGGATTTATTTGGTAAAGTATTTACTGTTAACTGTCACCAGCGATATTGGGAAATAGAACCGGAATATTACCAAACCTGTTTCTGCACCAGTCAAATTTGCTTTAACAGTGGACTTTTAGCCCAGGTAGTCTATGCCAAAGGCGAAACTATTTGGCAATCAGAACGCAAGTTTGAAGTTCACGGGGAAAAAGGTGGTTTGATTTTTGATGGTGACACAGGAATTTTCATCCAGCCAGGGGAAAATATACCCATAGAGGTTGGTTCTCGCCGAGGTTTGTTTGCCAAAGACACAACTATGGTATTAGATCATCTTTTTGATGGTACTCCTTTGTACGTTACCGCCGAAGAGAGTTTGTATACCCTAAAGGTTGCTGATACTGCACAAAGAGCTGCACTGACAGGGTTAACTATGTTTATGAAAGATGTCTAGATAAAAGTTGATGAAAACTGAACTAATTGTTATTTTATCCGAACGAGAATTAGACAAAATGCGTCAAGCTGGGCGTTTAGCTGCTAAACTTCTTCAGCATCTGGAACCGTTCGTAAAGCCAGGGGTTAGCACTCTTGAACTAAATGATGAAGCCGAACGTTGGACTCAAGGGCATGGAGCGAAAAGCGCACCCCTTGGTTATAGAGGCTATCCTAAATCAATTTGCACTAGTGTAAATGAAGTAATCTGTCACGGCATTCCCAATGCCAAACAAATCCTCAAGGAAGGTGACATCATTAATATTGATGTTACACCCATTGTTGAAGGTTACCACGGCGATACCTCGAAGACATTCTTTGTCGGTACGCCTTCCCCAAAGGCAAAAAAGTTGGTGGAGGTGACAGAGGAGTGTTTGCGGTTGGGTATTGCTGAAGTTAAACCAGGCGCACGTATTGGCGACATTGGTGCAGCGATTCAAGAATATGCTGAAGGGCAAGGCTTTTCTGTCGTGCGAGATTTCGTTGGACATGGCATCAGTAATATTTTTCACACTGCGCCGGATATACCCCACTATGGCACACGCGGGAAGGGCAAGCGCCTCAGACCGGGGATGGTGTTTACCATTGAGCCAATGATTAACGAAGGTACTTACGAAGTCGAAGTTCTTGGCGACAAGTGGACTGCTGTCACCCGCGATCGCAAGCTATCTGCTCAATGTGAGCATACCTTAGCTGTAACTGAAGATGGCGTTGAAATCCTCACCCTACCTGAAGGTGAGAATTACTAAACTGGTAGATTTTTCTACTACTTAATTAACATTATGGTTCAAACTCTTGCTGCGGAAAACGTCACACTTGAGCAACTAATATTACTCTTTTACTATCTCCTTTTCACCTCAAATTAGAGAAATCTATCGAGATTGAAACACAAGACAAACTATCATCAAAGGACGAATTGACTTCTTACTTCTAAATCAAAAATTCTCAATAATAGTTATTGAGTCTCAACAGCTTGCTTATAGTTAATCGACGGAGAACTAATAGATTTGGAACCCACTGGACTTCACGAACAGGTAGCTGGGTAATTAATCGTAAGCTCAATAAACCAGCAATCTCCCTTGTTGGTGGCGACTAGGGTACGAAAGCCACCACGCTTTTCCATAACACAAGATTTTTGTGCGTCCTGTTTGTCCTATGTAGCGTAATTGCTACTTAGGGGTTGCTGAAAAAGTATGAAAAAGCAATTCTTTTGGGTTGACTAGTTATTCAAGCAAAATGAAAGATAAGCTTTTGTTGTCTCTAATTCAGAAAATAATAACTTTCAGTTATAGGAAACTGCAAAAAAGGTGCAGTTTT
Source organism: Nostoc sp. C117 (assembly GCF_043099735.1). Classification (NCBI taxonomy): domain Bacteria; kingdom Bacillati; phylum Cyanobacteriota; class Cyanophyceae; order Nostocales; family Nostocaceae; genus Nostoc; species Nostoc sp. C117. The sequence continues at coordinate 2,655,387 of NZ_CP170991.1, read as the reverse complement.
CAAAAATAGACATAAAAAAGCATAAAACACGCGCGACAGGTGAGTAGAAAGATTCATCACTAAAAAAGTAATAGCAATTGCAGTTTCAGAAGTATGGGAAAGTTTCGCCATCACTCGATTGAGGCTAAACCTTCTTTTAGCTTGCCCAAATTTTCCTTCAATACAATTACGAATTTTCTCAGATTCTAAATCTTGTTTCTTTTGATTCAATTGATTCAGTTGCTAAAGTCGAAGATGTTGTCTCTAGTATCCTCTTAACAGTTTCTTGATTTACTTTGTTTACTAAGTCTGCACTAATTCTTTCACGAAAATGGACTAGCATCTATGCATCAAATGGAGCTTCATTAATATAGGATGACATCCCTATGAAGTACTGTAGATAAGGGTTTTCCTTGATTTGTTCTACTGTCTCTCTATCACTTATTCCTAGTTTTTCTTTGATTATTAATGCCCCTAATGCCATCCGAAATGACTTTGCTGGCGCTCCCATCTCTACAGAGAACCCGGATGAATATTCCTCTTCAAATTCTGCCCAGGGTATTAAATTCGCCAGAATAATCCAACGATTATCTGATGACAACTTGCCTGAAAACGGAAATTCAAAGTTCTCTGGTGAGATTGGATTTTGCCCCTGTTTTCGGTACATGGTTACAAACAGCACACTTGTGTACTGCTGGTCGCGGTTATGCAAGGATTTTGGGCTATTTTACCCTCAAGTCTTGCACCTGAATATACTTCTTTGGTCAGATAATCTATATCCTGTGAGCTTCTCTTTCTTTTTCAGCAACCCCTACTTATTTGCTGGCTAAAAATTCTTGGATATTCACAATCTCAATGCCCCACTAGGGGGTTAGCACTAGCAAATCATCATCTCTAGTAACAATACACTCTGCTTGACCACTGAGTGCTAATTCCAAATATTTGTTATCTTTTAGGTCTTGGAATTCATTAATCTGCCAAATTTATCTCACACTTCTAAACCACTCAGTAATCCCTTCAGCGATCGCCTTTGCCATTTTTTTCTGTTCCTCTGGGTTCATCACCTGCTCAAATTCATTGGGATTGCTCATAAAACCTAGTTCCAGTAATACTGATGGCGCCGCCGCCGGACGTGTCAGCGCCAGGTTATCCCAAAACACACCATAGGAAGGTCTGCCGAGTTTTTTAACTACATAATTTTGTAAAAATATTGCCAAGTTATGAGCTTGGGGTTGATACCAAAAAGCGGCAAATCCCTTGATTTTTTCCGCATCCCCATCATCGGGTAAAGAATTGTGATGTATGGAAATAGCGATCGCTGGTTCTTCTTGACTGATAATTGCCTGACGTTCTGCTAAAGAAACTTCTTTATCGTCCTCCCGCGTCATCACCACCGTCGCCCCTCGTTTCACCAACTCGTCCCGGAGCAACTTAGATACTACCAAATTGACATCTTTTTCTAAATATCCAGTTGGACCACTGGCACCAGATTCTTTACCGCCATGCCCTGGATCTAGTACAATCTTGAAATTAGCTAAAAGCTTGCGTCTTGTGTTCCCAATTTTAGGCGGATGACGTAAAGCCAAAACCAGGGTTGTACCGTCGTATCTCAGCTTATATCCCCACTGTTGAGCGTTTTTGAAGTTAAAGGTGTATTTTACTCGTTCTGGTGTCTCCTGTTGCCAATCTAGGCGAGAAATTAGGGGGTCATCGTCTAGGCGAATAATGTCTGTTTGGGCAGTGGTATTGTAGAGAGTGAGAGTGAAAGCGCGATCGCTCTGTTGCACGCTCACAGGTACGGGGACTTGTAAGGGGAAAACGATCTCTGTTGCACCAGGGACTTGACGGTATCCGACACTGCGAATTATTGTTTGTGGCGGAACTGCATTGGGTAAAATGCGGGTTTCCTGACTATTAATCCAAGCTCCATAGTCTAGGCGCAACCATTCACCTTCCTTACCTGTAACTGCTGCTCGTGTGCCTTTGGGCAGTGGTGTGAGTCGAGAATAATCGGTACTGGGACCAGTGCGTGCTACACCTGCGTCTACCGTCACCTCCGCAACTGGTAACTCTGCTTTTGAGAGGATTTTAACTTTACCATTTCCTGGTTGAGTTATGGTCTTGCCATTGAGCGTCAGTTGAAACTGGGGTTGTCCCAAATCGGCAGGAGTTGCTACTGTGGTGCAACCTTTGTAGTTGCCTACGCTAGACTGACTATCAGGCTGATTTTGCCCTGTCAAAGCTGCCAAATTACTTGGTAGTTGGGCTTGTTGGGGTTGGGACAAAAGGGTAACAGTTTGATTAGTCAGGTGGACAGATACACTGGCGTTAGGGGGTGCGATCGCGCTAAAACAAATAAGTTCTCCTGGTAGTCTGGTAATGTCAGCAGCGGGAGTCAGGGAATCTTTAGCAAAGGCTAAACCCTGTGGAAGTTCAGGTTGAGTGGCAAGCCTTGTCACCTTAATTTGGATTTCTTGATTGCGGTAACGCACAGTAAACCGATTCTCTCCCAACTGCAAGGGTAAACTTGGGGAAAAATGACCAGCTTTGCTGCGGCTAATTGGCTTACCATTGATCGAGACTTGTCCATCGGGAGATGCTGTGCCCAAAAAAAAGATTTTTTGGGCACTTGTTTGGTAGTTTGTCTGGGGAAAAACGACTACAAGAGATGGCTCTGCCAAGGCTATGGAGGAGGTGAGAACACAGCCTAATATTACTAATCCTAAAAGGTTTTTCACAGCAAGATCGCAGAAGATTTGATCACAATCACTCTGGCACAATGACAGGATGTATTTTTTAGAAGTTGTTAGAAATTCAAACTACTATGACTAAGTTTATCTTTGTGACTGGAGGCGTAGTTTCTAGTATTGGCAAAGGCATTGTAGCAGCAAGTCTAGGGCGTTTGCTCAAATCGCGGGAATATTCGGTGTCGATTCTCAAACTCGACCCTTATATAAATATCGATCCTGGCACAATGAGTCCTTTTCAACATGGGGAAGTATTCGTTACCCAGGATGGCGCCGAGACAGATTTAGACTTGGGGCATTACGAACGCTTTACTGATACCTCGATGTCACGCTTGAACTGTGTTACTACTGGCTCGATTTACCAGGCAGTAATCAATAAAGAGCGTCGCGGAGACTACAATGGCGGCACTGTGCAAGTAATTCCTCATATTACCAATGAAATAAAAGAGCGGATTCTCAGAGTTGCTAAAAGTACTAATCCCTCTGTAGTGATTACAGAAATCGGTGGTACGGTGGGAGATATTGAATCCCTGCCATTTTTGGAAGCAATTCGCCAGTTCCGTAAAGAGGTAGGACGCCAGAATGTGCTGTATATGCACGTCACGCTGGTGCCGTGGATTGCCTCGGCGGGTGAGATGAAAACTAAGCCAACCCAGCATTCAGTTAAGGAACTGAGATCTATTGGTATTCAACCAGATATTTTAGTTTGTCGGAGCGATCGCCCCTTACCCAAGGGATTAAAGCAAAAATTGTCGGGATTTTGCGATGTGCCAGAAGAATGCGTCATCACTTCTCAAGATGCCAAAAGTATCTATGAAGTACCGCTGAATCTGGAGTGGGAAGGAATGGCAGAACAAGTGCTGAACTTGCTGCAAATGGAACAACGTAAACCAGATTTGACACAGTGGCAAACCTTAGTAAAACGGTTACATAGTCCCAAACACGAAGTAGAAATTGCCATTGTCGGTAAATATGTGCAGTTAAGTGATGCCTACTTATCTGTAGTTGAAGCCCTTAACCATGCTGCAATCTCCACTTACGGTAAACTGCACCTGCGTTGGGTAAATTCAGAAAATTTGGAAACTGAACCAGCCGAAAATTTTCTTGAGGGTGTCGATGGGATAGTTGTCCCAGGAGGTTTTGGTATTCGGGGAGTAGATGGCAAAATTGCCGCCATTAAATATGCGCGCGATCGCCAGATCCCTTTTTTAGGTTTATGTCTAGGAATGCAATGTTCTGTGATTGAATGGGCAAGGCATGTAGGCGGATTAAAAAATGCTAACAGTGCTGAATTTGACGCTTATACCACTGATCCGGTGATTAATTTATTGCCAGAACAGCAGACTGTAATTGATTTAGGGGGTACAATGCGCTTAGGACTATATCCTTGTCGTGTTCTCCCTGATACTTTAGCTTTTAAGCTATATCAAGAAGATGTGATTTATGAACGACATCGACATCGGTATGAGTTCAACAATGCTTACCGGGATTTGTTGTTAAAGTCTGGCTATGTCATCAGTGGCACTTCTCCTGATGGACGCTTAGTGGAAATTGTCGAATTACCCAAGCATCCCTTCTTTCTGGCTTGCCAATTTCATCCAGAATTTGAATCGCGTCCCAGTAGCCCTCATCCTTTATTTAAAGGATTTATTCAAGCAGCGATTTCTCTCTCAACTTCAAGTACACCAACACCATTGGAGGTGTAATAAAAATTCGTAATTCGTACCTCGGCTTCTCTGCGAGACGCTACGCGAACGCTCGGTAACCTAATTCGTAATTCAAAATTAATTTTTTAGATTTTGAATAGGCGCGTAGCAACATTAACTTAGGGCTTGGGTAGATTTGAGATATAGGGTGCATCATTCGTAAATTTCTGACTTGAGGAGATGTTGTGGCGTACTGGGTGAAAATCCTTTACGAGAGGAGAGAATATGTAGTGAATTTTGAACGTATCCATGCTTTTTGTTATGAAGTAAACGGCAGGGTTACTTTTTGGTTACCCGATAGTGCCATTCCCATAGTAATTAACCCCCAAGGCAACCTCGAAGATTATAAAAAGGTTCTCGATTATGTAGAATGCGTCACCGGATTGGAATTAAATCATGCCTACTGGGTAAAAATTCTTTACGATAAAAATGAATATGTAATTAATCTCAACTGTGTCAATTCCTTTTGCCACGAAGCAAACGGCAGGATAACTTTTTGGTTACCAGATGGCACTATCCCCATCATCATCAACCCTGTAAGTAATCCGGAATCTTATGAAAAAGTCGTGAAATACGTTGAGAAAACAACAGGGTATTTTTTGTCTTAATTATTAACTAATTGCTAATTTGTAATTAATTAGTAAAATAAGTCATTAATTAATAATTCATTAAGGGTACGTAGCCCATTACGAATTACGAATTAGTTCTCCAAGGCGTTTCAATATACTGAGTACTTGGTGTAGTTCTGAATCACGTTCAATTGATAGCGCATCAGATCGTACATACCAAGGATATTCTTGTTGAATCAATTTGATAAAAACAAATTCCCTACCGTTGATTAGTAAACCAAAAGTCGGTTGTGCAGGATTTGGAGAATCAAGCATATAAGCCAGTGCTTGAGGTAGGGCTGTCATCACATCAAATTTACTGCTTTTCGATTCGATAACAAGTACCCAAAAACGTTTTTGGATGATAAGAACATCAATGTTTCCTTTAACGATAAAGCTTTCATCTTCAGCAGAAATCTCAACAGAAGTCTCGGTTTCAATGTCAAAAGGAAGTTGATAAAACCCAGCTAAATCAAGTAAAGGAGACAGCACTACCATCTTTACCGCTTCTTCTGATATCAAACGATGCCTACTCAAGTTTAAATAGTTGCTTTTCACTCGTGCGATCGCTTGCTTTTCACCATCAGTCAGAGTTGGTAAATTTTCTGTCCATTCTGTAAATAAATTGGTGTCTGTAGCAAGTTGCAAACCAAATTTTTCTTCTAATTCGTAAAGACTGATCTCTCTAGCTGGGATTGTTTGAACCATAATCTAAAATCCTGAATAGTTTTGCCATGCTAACTTTGCTGCACCAACTATCCCAGCAAAATTGCCTAACTCCGCTGGCAAAATTTTTAACCCTGCTCGTGATAAAGGCTGCACTCGCTTCTCAATTTCTGCCTTGACTGCTGGTAAGAAAAACTCAAAACTACCACTGATCCCGCCCCCAATGACGATCGCTTCTGGTGTCAGCACATAAACCAAACTGGTTAATCCTATCCCTAAATCCCTACCATATTCTTGCCAAAAAGTCAATGCTACGGGATCTCCAGCTTCGGCAAGAAGACCCAATTCGAGGGGTTCTTTAAGAGTACGGCGACGAATCGCAGTAGCAGAGGCATATTGTTCCAAAGAACCTTGATTGCCGCTATTACACATTGGCCCATCAGGGTTGAATAAAATTAAACCCAATTCCCCAGCAGCTCCTTGATGTCCCACAAACAGTTTGCCATCAAGGATAATTCCGCCACCAACCCCAGTGCCTAAAGTTAGTAAAATCAAATTTTGAAAATTACGACCGGCTCCTAACCAAGCTTCTCCCAAAAGAGCGCAGTTAGCATCATTAGCGATCGCAGTAGGTTTAGCAATTTTGGCTTCTAGCCAGTCTGCTAAAGGCACATCGATCCACCCAGGCAAGTTAATGGCAATTTTGGCAATGCGTCCCGCAGCATCAGCCGGGCCAGGAGTCCCAATACCAATACCAACAGCTTGATTATCTGGATCGATTTGGGCGATCGCATCTACTATAACTTCTAGCACCGCCTCCGGCGTTGTTGGTTGGGGAGATGCCACAGTCAAAGATTGCAGACAAGTACCATCACGTGTAAAACGACCCAGCTTAATTGCTGTTCCGCCCACATCAATGCCAATTACTTGAATTTTGTCATTTGTCATTTGTCATTTTTGATTGGGCATGGGGCATTGGGCGTTGGGAGTGCTGTTAGCGGTAGCGGGGCGTTTAGCCCGTGCTGAGTTAGGAGTTAAGAGTTTTGTTTATTTCCTTGTCCCCTTGTCTCCCTCATCTCCCCCAGTCCCTATTCCCTATTATCCAGTTCAAAATCAACAATTCGTCAGGGTTTTACGCAAATCTGTACTTAGGGTTTTAGGGTCTTGGCATCAAAAAATTCTAAATTTTCTGTTTTATTGGCTGGGAGTCGTAAATTAGCAACAGTTACGGTATGAATACTCGATTCTTCCTGCCAAGCTGTAATCGGCGCACCTCTTAAGATGCCAGCAAGGGCAACGGAAAGGATAAACCCGCCAGTGGCGGCGGCAATTAAACTAAGGTTATCTTTCACAGAAATCTCTCTATTTTTATTTGTCCAAAGCTCAATTGTCATTTGTCCTCTGTCATTTGTCCAAGACTAATGACCAATGACTAATGACCAATGACTAGTTTCGGATTCTATTTTCTCTTCGTAAACGAGGATTGACAAATTCGTTTAACCCTTCACCAAGTAGTGATAACCCTACCACCATAGATGTCATTGCTAAACCAGGGAAAAGCGTAGTCCACCAAATGCCGATGGATAGTTCCGGTAAAGCCTGTTTTAAATCATGTCCCCATTCTGAAACTTCTTCGGGAAGTCCTAGCCCCAAAAAGCCCAAACCGCCCAACACCAAAATCGCATCAGCGGCGTTGAGTGTGAATAGGACCGGTACGCTTTGAATCACGTTGAAAAATAAATAACGAGAAAGCACAACCCAAGTGGAAGCGCCCATTGCTTGAGCAGCTTCGATAAAGACTTCGGTTTTGACGCTAACGGTGTGGTTACGAACAACGCGGTAATATTGGGGAATGTAAGCAATACTAATAGCGATCGCTGCATTCAATATCCCACGCCCCACCACAAACGCCAGTGTCACAGACAGCAGTAGCCCTGGTAAAGTGTAGATGCTATCCATAATAAACAGCAACACTTTATCTAATTTACCGCCGAGATAACCACTGAGCATCCCCAAAGGCACACCGATAATCATACTCAGCGCTGTTGCCAAAATCACCACCTGCAAAGCAGCTTGAGCGCCGAACAAAGTCCGCGAGAATACATCATAGCCCAGTCCACTAGTTCCAAACCAATGTTGTGCTGATGGTGGGTTTTGAGGTTGGTTAGAGAGAAATTCCTTCGGGTTTTGCAGCCATCCCCAAGCTTGGAATACGGGAGAGAAGAATGCTAGGAAGATGAAAAATAGGGTAATGGCTAACCCGATGAGCATGAGTTTTTGGGAAAGATTGGGACTTTTGCCAAACTGTAAAAATGTCGGTAGTCGCCGTTTTGTAATGGCCATAAAGCGATCGCCTGGAAAAAGCTTGATACGCTGACCATTTTACATATCAGATAGGGAATTGCCTAAACATCCTTAATAAAAGTCCGAATGTTCGAGGTGGATACAGAGCTAGACTGAGGTACAGGTGAGATTATGGCTTATTTTTGCTAGAGATAGATTACCAGGCAATGTCAGCACAAAGTTTAATCATCCTAAGTATTTATTTTTGATAATCCTGATTGGCAATGGATAGCTTCTTGAATAAATTATTGTGGAATATAAGAAAGTCTTAATTCGCAGCAAATTTAAATTGATAGATGAGATGTGAATGGTTTGAAATTATCGATATATTTATAACGTTAATTGATGTCAATTTTGAAGTTTATTTTCCCAGAGATAGAAAAGATGCAAAGTTTTTAGGTTGTGCTATGGCAGCAGAAGCCGATTTTTTTATTACGGGTAATTCTGATTTTAATCAGGCGCAAACTTTGGTCAATACAACGATTATTTCTGTATATTTATTTAATAGATTAGTTTGCGATGCAGGTGGGTGAGCATTAGGCATGGGGCATAAATGCCCAATGCCACAATACGGTTCAGTTAATGATTATTGTGTAGATAATTGGTCTTTGAAGACGCGATAAATCGCGTCTCTACATGAGGGTTTTAGGTTTATCTGAACTGTATTTATTGCCCTATGCCCCAGTCCCTAAAGATTACTTTCAATCAACTGGCGGTATTCGCTCTTTTGCTTCACGCCTTTTACTTCCTTCACCAGTTCCTTGTTTTTGAACAATTGAACTGTTGGCGTTCCTGTCACACCAGCATTTTCAGCAATATCTCGGTCTTTGTCGATGTCAATTTCCACAAAGTGAATTTTGCTGTCAAATTCATCCACCACTTTATTTAAAATCGGCTTCAGGGTATGACAAGGACCACAACCAGGAGAGACATATTTAACCAGGACTAAGCGATCGCTTTCATGGAACAATTTCCGTAAGGCATAACCTCCCTCATGGCGCGTTCCATCCAAGTTAAATCCAGCTTCTTCCTCGGCTTCAGTCTTTTTAGCTGGCTGATGTTCTAATTCATTGTCTGCTGTTTCTGGCTGTTGATGGAATTCTTGAATCAAGCCACTGGATGACAACCAGCGTTCTGCTAACATCGCCGCCATACAGCCAGTACCCGCAGCTGTAATTGCTTGCCGAAATTCATGATCTTGAACGTCGCCAGCAGCAAAAACACCCTCTACACTGGTTTCCACAGAACCGTGTTTAGTGACAACGTAACCTACTTCATCCAGATCTAATTGCCCCTTAAATAGAGAAGTGTTAGGGGTGTGTCCAACAGCATAAAATAAACCCTTAGCATGTAGTTGGCTTTCTTCCCCAGTTTTAGTATTGCGAACTTTCACGCCTTCCATGCGATCGCTACCGAAGATATCCACGGCTTCTGTATTCCAATGCACCTGGATTTTTGGGTTATTCAAAACCCGATCTTGCATAGCTTTAGAAGCTCGCATTTTATCGCTGCGTACCAACATATTCACTTTAGAACCGTATTTGGTGAGATAAATTGACTCTTCTGCCGCCGAGTCGCCAGCACCAATCACAGCCAATTCTGCACCGTGGAAAATTGGTGTTGCACCATCGCAAATCGCACAAGCGGAGATACCCCGACTCCAAAATTCATGTTCGCTGGGTAAACCTAAACGCTTTGCTGTTGCACCAGTAGCAATAACGATGCTGTTAGTTTTTATTTCTCTTTCTTGCGATCGCACTGTAAATGGACGCTGACTCAAGTCAACTGATATAACATCTTCGGTATATAGTTCAGCCCCCCAGCGCTCCGCCTGAGCCTTCATTCGATCCATCAGTTCCGGCCCGGTAATCCCTTGGGGAAACCCTGGAAAATTTTCAACTTCCGTCGTTGTCATTAATTGTCCACCAGGTAATCCCCCTGCTTGGAAACCTTCAAATACAACGGGTTTCAGATTAGCGCGTCCGGCATAAATAGCTGCTGTGTAACCTGCTGGGCCAGAACCGATAATTACCAAGTTTTCTACAGTTTGGTTAGTCATGAAAATATACGAACTCATAACGACTACGCTTAGTATAGCATAACAAACTGAGATTGGTGACAAGGTAACCACCTTATCCAGTTCTAATTGACTTAGGATTTACCCAAACAATAGCTGAAACCCTTATTTTACGGTATGGGCAATTTATGAATTGCCCATACTGCATTTAGTTTTGCGTAAGTCCTATGACTCTTAAATATTGTGATAGAAATCCCCAGAACTTGGGAATACTCAAGGTTGGGTGTGCTGCTAGCTTGGGCAGTATGGCATATATTTGCATCTGCGTCAAAGCTCATAAATGAGTTTGTATAGCTGTGAAATGCACCAAGAGAAAGTTAATATCAGGAGCAATTTCAATGACCATTACAGCATCTGATTTGCTAGATAAAATTCGTCAGCAATTTGACACTTCTCCCTATCCCAGAGTTTCTCTTGATAAATCTCCTAAAGATAATCCTAATTTACTGTATATTCATAACTTAGTCACACCTTATTATTTCAGTAAGCACAAAGTTATCGATACCAAAGGTAAAATAATTTTAGATGCTGGATGTGGCACGGGTTATAAATCATTAGTCTTGGCAGAAGCTAATCCAGGTGCAAAAATTGTTGGTATTGACATATCAAAAGAATCGATTAAATTGGCACAGCAACGTTTAGAATATCATGGATTTGACAATGCAGAGTTTCATGTATTGCCAATCCAGGAATTGCCAAACCTAGATTACGAATTTGATTATATTAATTGTGATGAAGTTCTATATATTATTACTGATTTAGCTGCTGCCTTGCAAGCAATGAGATCTGTTTTAAAGCCTAATGGCATCATTCGTAGTAATCTGCATAGTTCAATCCAGAGATTCCCTTATTTCCGCGCTCAGAGAGTTTTCACCATGATGGGTTTGATGGATGACAATCCAGAAGACTTGGAAATGGAAATTGTCGTAGAAACGATGAAAGCTTTGAAGGATAATGTCGAACTCAAAGCTAGAACTTGGAATTCTAATAAGTATGAAGGAGAAAATGGAAAAGAAGGGATTTTAATGAATTATTTATTTCAAGGAGATAAAGGTTACACTATCTCTGATATGTTTATGGCTTTGAAAGCAGCTGACCTAGAGTTTATTAGTATGGTTAATTGGCGGCAGTGGGACTTAATAAACTTGTTTAAAGATCCAGATAATTTGCCTGCTTTTTTAGGAATGAGCTTACCAGAAATTTCTATCGAAGAAAAGCTACAACTATTCGAATTAATAAATCCTGTTCATCGGCTAATTGACTTTTGGTGTGGTCATCCCAACCAAGAGAATTTTGTGCAAATTTCAGAATGGACTGACTCTGACTGGCAAAGAGCAAAAGTATATTTACATCCTCAATTGAAAACTCAAAATTTTCAAGAAGACCTCATAGCTTGTATTACAGAATTTAGAATATTTCCTATCAGTAACTATTTATCACTAGTTGAAGAGTTTGTTGGGATAGATAGCTCATTAGCACTTTGCTTAATACCTTTATTAGAACAACCCCAGCCGATGAAGTCTCTGGTAGAGCGTTGGAAACAATTTAGACCTTTAGATCCTATAAGCTTAAAGCCTACAGATGAAGAACAAGCTTTTCAAATGGTGCAACAGCTGTTACTAAGGTTAGAGAGTTTTGGTTATGTAATGTTGGAACTTTAACCTCCATATAATCCTGACGATTACAAGGATTTTTAACACCAGCGGGACAGGTGAAAGTCTCGCTGAGTTTAATCAATATAACCAATACCTTAGATGTTAAGAAAAGGAAGAATATTAGCTACCAAAGGTAGAGAATATAATTCTCCAGATTTGGTTAAATCTGGAAAAGTAGATAAGGTCTCTATAATGGTTTGAGCAAAGTTATATTTAGGATTATCGCCATACTTAACTGTTAGATGCTCTAGTAACTCTAAACTATAATCTGGAAAACCTAGAACATCAGCTACACAAGCTAATTTTAGTATTTGAGACGGTTCTTTAATCATAAAATTAGCATTTTCTCTAATCGGATCTTGGAGATAATAAGCATCTCCCCAGAGTAATTGACCTCGACGCCGTGTTGATGCGATTGGTGAGCGAACACGATGACGGTAGGCAGTTTCTAAATCAAATAATGTAAAGCTATTTCCTCTTAAAAAGACATCTATATCAGCAAATAAAGGTTGATTTATGTATATATGTGAAAATTCAACTTCTACTTGAATTCCCAATACACCACGTTTTAAAACCTCTAATGCTCCTTCTAAAACTTGAAGTTCTGCACCTTGAACATCAATTTGTAAAAAATCGATTGTATTTATTTCTTCAGAGTTGCAAAAATTATCTAATGTAGTTGTCTCAATTTCTATAGTGAAATCCAAGTTACAGAATTCCGGCAGATTGTTAAATCTGGCTGTATATGCTTCGTTGGGCGGATACAGAGAACTACACATAGGATGCTTAGTTACATAAAGGGTTGCCTCTTCTACAGACTTCCCAAGGGCTAAAGGAATATGCTTTTCAGTCCAATTTATTTGTTTCAATTCCAGATCAGCTTTAGCAGCCTCACAAGCATCTGCATCTGCATCAAAACCGTAAATCGTCAGGTTAGGAGCAAATATATTCCAAGCACCAGCACCATAATCATCTCCTGATGATAATTTACGAGATCCTACATTGCATACTGTCATATGAATTTGGTCAAGCAGACCTTTTTCTTTGAGGCTCTTTACAAAAATAGACATCTCTTGCTCAATTTCCATGTATTTTCATAAGCAAGTATGTATAGTATATTTCACACTGTCAAATGCCCCATAGAGTCTTTGTCAGTTTGAAAAGGGGGTTAAACGATCTTTAATAACCTCTAAGCAGTATCAATCCTATCTCGCCAGATGGGTTCAACAGATAGCTTTCTTTAACTGAGCAATACCGAGGTTGGAGAATCTGGAACCGATCAAACCCTTTATATATAAGGAAAATAGCCTATAAGCTAGAGCGATCGCGATATAAATAAAAACACAGTTGAATAGGTGAAAAAATTTTTAGGTGGGGTGATATGAAACCAAATGCGAGTGGGTAAGTTACATCTAGAACACACAAGCGCTTCCTACCCCAGGAAAAACACTTATGAAAACCGAATTGAAAGCAAAGTTTCTCCAACACATCATCGGCAAAAAGAAGGAAAACGAAGGTTTTACTCTTATTGAATTACTAGTAGTAATTATTATTATCGGGATTTTGTCTGCGATCGCATTACCTTCTTTCTTGAACCAAGCTAACAAAGGTAAGCAGTCAGAAGCTAAACAGTATACTGGTTCTATGAACCGCGCTCAACAAGCATACCTTCTGGAGAATGGTAATTTCACAACTGTAATGGATCAGCTAGGGCTTGGTATTAGAACCCAAACTGAGAATTATGCATACGCGATTAACGGTAATACTACTCTGGTTGCCAATAATGGTATATCTCTGAAAGGGACGCTCAAATCTTACCAGGGTGTTGTTGTTAAATCAATAGTATTATCTACTAGTGAAGCAACTACTCTAGCCGTGTTATGCCAATCTACTAACGTTGGTGACCAGAGTTCTACTGTTGCAAGTTATGGTCCAGCTGGAGCTTCATCAGGTACTCCAATACAGCCTAATTGTAACGCCAGTTATGCAGAGTTGACTTCTAAGTAAGAACTTAAGTTCTATATCTCATTGCAAGCTTTATAACAGTGGGTAGTCTCGGCTACCCACTTTAATTTTGTTGTCAATTCTGGGAATAGTACTAGTACTATCCTGAAAATTCTTGATTATGACTTCTGTGCAAATCCCTACTAACATTAGCCCATCAGAGCAGCAAGCCCAGCGATATTTTATCAAAGGTAACTATACTCAAGCTGCTAGTTGCTATGAACAAGCTATCGAAACAGAACCAGAAGTGAAATCTCACTACTGGAACTTAGGATTAATGTTGCTATTGCAGGGACAAGAAGCAGAAGCACAAATGACTTGGCTGTTGGCTATGGAGGAGGGAGAAGCCCAACAAGTTGAGCAATGGACTGTGGAATTGATAAAGGTTCTGCAAACCGAAGCCGAACGCAGAGAGACACTGGCAGATTATGCACTTGCTTGGGCAATTCGCCAACATATACGAGAAATTTCTCCTATATATGTGAATAATCTTCTGTATTTGATTGAGCTATCTATCAAGCTAAAAACTTTTACTGGTGATGAATTAACTTCCCTAGAGGTAATTGAGTTAATTCAGTCAGAATCAATTATAGATATTGAGTTATTGTTGCAAGTATTGGAGAGTATTATCAATGATGACCCTTTGCATCCCTCTGTCCTAAAGTTTGCAGAATGTTGTCTAACTCATGTTAGCGATCCTCAATCTTTGATTAATATTTTGCTGCCAGCCGCAGTTAAAATTGCCCATTCTATACAGCAACCTAAAGTAGCAATATCATTGATTGAGCTATGTTTACGGCTAGAACCTGAAAATACAGAACTTCTGCGCCATCTCGCTAGTTTTCATCTAAAAGATTGCAATTCTTCTCAAGGAATAGAAATTGCTAAGTTATGCTACTCATTGTCAAATAGTTTAACCGATAGAGTCTTTGCTAAACATCTAATACAGCGAGGATTAATGGAAGCTCCTGCTTATTGGAACGAAGCGTGTAGAGTTTCTATTGAGCAGGAATCTTTACTAAAATCTTTAATAGAAGAACAACCTATAAATCTTGAATCAGCTAGGGTATTGCGTCTATTTAATGCTAATTATTATGCACCTTACTTACAAGATAATCCGCAGCAAAATAGACAAATTCAGAATCAAGTGGCGCAACTGTGTCAGCTTAATATACAAGAATATGCTACTGAAAAAGTTACGCGATATAAACAACGTAGTTCACATAATAGGAATAAGCAAATAAAGATTGGCTATTTATCTCATTGTTTATCTAGGCATTCAGTTGGCTGGTTAGCTAGGTGGCTAATTCAACACCATAACCGCGAACACTTTGATATTTATGGCTATTTTATAAATTATAAACAAGTAGATGATTCATTGCAAGAATGGTATGTCCAGCAATTTAATCAAGCTTATCTAGGGGGAATTTATAGTGATGACATTGCCGAAAAAATCTACGAAGATGAAATTGATATTTTAATCGACTTGGATAGTATTACTCTAGATGTTACTTGTGAAATAATGGCGCTTAAACCTGCACCTGTACAAGTAACGTGGTTGGGTTGGGATGCTTCGGGTATACCAGGAGTTGATTACTTTATTGCTGACCCTTATGTTTTGCCCGAATCTGCTCAGGATTACTATACAGAAAAAATTTGGCGATTACCGCAAACTTATGTAGCAGTGGATGGTTTTGAAATCGGTGTACCAACTTTACGACGGGACTCTCTAAATATTCCTAGTAATGCTGTAGTTTTTCTCAGCGCTCAAAGAGGATTTAAGCGCCATCCTGATACAGCACGGCTGCAAATGAGAATTATTAAGGAAGTTCCTAATAGCTATTTTTTAATTAAAGGGATAGCAGACTCTGAAGCTGTGCAGAAATTTTTTATGCAGTTAGCAGAAGAAGAGGGTGTAGAGTATTCACGTCTACGATTTTTAGACTTAGATGTTTCTGAGTCTGTCCACAGAGCAAATTTAACCATTGCTGATGTTGTATTAGATACTTATCCTTATAACGGCGCGACGACAACCTTAGAAACACTTTGGATGGGTATTCCCTTAGTAAGTAGAGTTGGACAGCAATTTGCCGCCCGAAATAGCTATACCATGATGATGAATGCTGGTATCACAGAAGGTATTGCGTGGACTGATGAAGAGTATGTAGAGTGGGGTGTGCGTTTGGGGAAAGATGAAGCTTTACGCCAGGAGGTGGCTTTGAAGTTGAAAGCATCTCGACAAACAGCACCACTGTGGAATGGTAAGCAGTTTACCCGTGAAATGGAGAAGGCTTACCAGCAAATGTGGCAAAAGTATATTGAGAAAAAATAAGCTGGTAGTGAGCGGCTCCAGCCCTCAAAATAAGCTCTTACAGCAATTTTCAGCTAAATAAACCACAGATTGTTGTAATTTTAAGGAAGCCTATATCTATGAGGTGCTTGCCTATGTTGTATGGCAGGCTTAAGAGGTAATATAAAAAGAAGAAATACAATTGTGGATAAATATGTCTGCTAAAGATGTCTTTCATGAAGTTGTCAAAAAAGCTTTACAGAAGGATGGTTGGCAGATTACTCATGACCCCCTCTCAATTAGCGTGGGTGGTGTGAATGTATCTATTGATTTAGCTGCTGAAAAACTCATTGCGGCAGAACGGAAAGGAGAAAAAATTGCTGTTGAAGTTAAAAGTTTTTTGGAGAAATCATCTGCGATATCAGAATTTCATACAGCATTGGGACAGTTTATCAACTATAGAGGCGCATTAAGGCGACGACAGCCAGAGCGTGTTTTGTATTTAGCGGTACCTTTGACAACTTATAAAACATTTTTTCAACTTGATTTTCCCCAAGCCATGATTGAAGAGAATCAAGTCAAAATGATTATTTATGATGTAGAGCAAGAGGTAATTTTCAAATGGATAAACTAGCCCACTATCGCCAGATTGTACAGCAGATATTACAGGAATATAGTGAGAAAAAGCCCGCTTACGGTAATATAGACGTTGAGAATATTTTTGATATAGAACGCGATCATTACCAAATAGTTCACGTAGGTTGGGAAGGTCAAGATTGGGTGCATAGTTGCATCATCCATATTGATATTAAAGGTGATAAAATTTGGCTTCAATGGAATGGTACAGAAGATGATATTGCAGCCAACTTGGTTACAATGGGAGTTCCTAAGGAGGATATTGTGTTAGGGTTTCAATCTCCTTTCATGAGGAAGTTTACAGAATATGCAGTTGGTTAGTGAAGTACTTACTACAAACTTCTTTATAGAAGGCTTCTAAACCTTTGACACAAGCTTTATCATCAAAGAGACGATCGTGATTTTGGCTCATTCTTTCTGCAATAGTGTCTCGCCAAGCCGGATTTAATCCTAATTTGACAGCAATTTCAATATATTCAGTTTCGTTTTCAGCAATAGTATCTGTTACTCCTAGCATTTTCAGAAAGCTGTCAGAGTGACGACCCCGCATAAATTCCCCTGGACAAGTGATAATGGGGAGATTACAAGCGATCGCTTCTAAAGTAGTATTACCACCAGACCAAGTGAATGTATCTAAATAAACGTCTGAAAGTAAGTTAATCATTAGATAGTCTAGCCGCTCTGGAATATTGAGGAATACACAATAATCCTCGCTGTTAAGTTCAACAGCAGCAAAAGCACGCTTTAGGCGCGGCTCAAGTAAAGTACCACGCAAAAACACAAATTTAGCTTCAGAAAGGCGACGAGCAATTTCCGCAAAAATAAAATCATATTGCGGTAGGTATTTAAAAGGAGCTTGACAGCATAAATAGATGACCGCATCATTTTCTAAGCCAAAATCTGAACGGGTTTTGATAACTGGGGGAATATATGGCTTAGGGTAAGAAACCCCTATGTTGGGTAAGCGAATTAATTTTTCTGAATAATGTTCTTGGGCATTTTCGGGTTCCATTAACTCGCTAGATAAAAAGTAATTAATTGTGGGTAACCCAGTCGTTACCGGATGTCCCCAAGCCACACATTGCAAAGGTGCAAGCCGCAAACCTGCCATTTGCATAGTTTGCGCGTCCATACCTATTTCAGGAAAGACTAAGATATGCAATTTATCAGCAATTATCTGTTCACAAGCTGCTGATAAGTTATAAGGAATATGGTGAAAAACATCGCTGTAATTTTGGAACTGTTGGGTAACAGGATCTGGCTCGTTTCCTGTGTAGTAACAGTAAATTTCAAAGTTTTGGCGATCGCAGTAACGTAACCAGCCAGTTAACCAAAGTGTGCCACTATAAGAATGCAGGTAATGTGAAGCGTAACCAATACGAATTTTTTGATTAGGCTGAAGCTTAGGCATAGATAAAGGAACTACCCATTGTGGATAGTTAGTTGCCATAATTTCATGTACTAAATTTCCATATTGGCGTTGCAAATCTATATCATTTTGTGCTTGATATGATAAGTAAAAGTTTGTGAGGCGGCCTATACCTGCTAAAGCGCTATGTTGATCTTCTGTAGTTTTGATAGATGTTTGCTCAATTAAATTTCGCAATCCTTGAATATAGCGTTGGCGATAGAAGTTAATTTCCTCTATATTTTCATATATTGATGGAACTGTTAAATATTTTAGGATTTGAAAAGTATAATCATCAGGTAAGCATTTAGCCGCATTCTCTGCACTTAATATTGCTTCTTGAATACGTCCATTACGCCGCAAGTCGATGATTAATGAAAAATGTAACCTTCCTTCTTGAGGGTAAAGTTTAATTCCTTCTTGGAGAGTCTGAAAATATTCGTCTAGTAGGTTTAACTGTCTATAGCAATAAGTTAAATTATAATAAATATCTGCATCACCGGATTGGATTTCTAAAAGTTTTTGATATTGGGCGATCGCTTCTATCCATTTTCCCTCTTTAAATAATCTAGTACTTAAATCATAAACTAACTGCCCGAGATGTATATTATGGAAATTTTCTATTTTATACGCTGGGACGTTCTCTATTATAAATAATGCTAAACCCTCCAGATTTTCATGTTGTAAAATAATTCGACCGTGAAGGAAAGGAGCTATAGCTCTCAATTCAAGTTCATCTAAATTTCCCAGCAGAGAAATTTCACATTCTACAGTAATATCAAAATCTTCTGTTAATAGCAGATTCATAGCCACAATAGACAAAACTAAATTGGCATCATCTTCAGAAATGCCATTAGTATTTATAAGTAACGTTATCTGGTTACTATCAGAATGATTGATTACCGTTTTAATTACTTGTTCTAATTCTAAAATCAGCGACTCTTCTGATTGCAACCAATCCGGAAAAATTATAATATTGATATTTTCATATTTCACAGCTAATGTGTCTGTAATAGCTCCTTCTACTCTGTTACTTAAGTTAGTCTGTTTCACTTATGAATTACCTTTATTTAGCTAATATTTTTAATACAAAAAACTTAAAAACTTTGATTTCATTTCCAAACAATTACCTGACAATAGATAATATTTAAAATTAAAATTTACAATCTATAATCTAAAAGTAAAATTAATCATCATCTTTTTGCAGTGGCAAAGCAATGAAGTTTAGCTGCTCATTAAAATCATTACCATAATTAACTGATATCAATTTTTGTGTATAAGATTGATAGTAAAATAGTTGATATCCTATATTTATTAAATACTGTGCAACCTCAATATTACTGACTTGATTACCTGCAATATTTTCATATAAGATAACCGGGGCAAACTGAATAAGTAATTTTTGACTACCTACAAGTACTGCCATTTCATGACCTTCTGCATCTATTTTGAGAAAATCGACTTTCTCAATGTTTTCTTGCTCAATTAGGCTGTCTAAAGTAAAACAAGTAACTTCCTCAAAAGAGCCAGAAAGCATATTATCTGCTGCATCACCGGAAATAACCTGGTTGATTTCGCTGGCAGGATGTAGCAATAACTTTGCAGTACCATTGCGATCGCTAGCTGCCCCTGCACAAACATTTACCCATGAGAATTGGTTAATTCTAGAGGTTTCTTGCAAGCAACGTACACAACCTGAGAAAGGCTCAACTGCTAAAACTCTTCCCTCTGAGCCAACTTTTAAGGCAGCGCTGAAAGTATAGACTCCCACATTAGCGCCAACATCAATAACTGTCATCCCAGGTTTAATACTGTTGCGCCAAAACTCCATTTCTTTTTCAAACCAGTCTTGTTCGGTAATTAATACGCTGGTGACAATACTACGCAAGCTTGGCTCAACTGCCATGATTAAATCACCTTCAAAAGGTACATAAGTAAACAGGCTATCTTCGGGTAATTGAGTCCAATACCACTCTCGATACGGGGAAGTTGACTGATAAAATTTACGGGAGACTTCCTGCCAGTAAGCTGCAACTTCTATCTGGTTTAAGTCTCGGTAAGCCAAGTACAATGCGTGAAGAGTCGGTGCGTAATCTGGCACTAACTTTCTAGCTTGATGTAAATATAAAATTCCTTCCTGTTGTCCATTTATTAAACTAGATATTCCTAGTTTTAGACCAACATTAACTGAGTTTTCTAAAACTCGATCAGCCAGATGTAACATCCGACGACTCGCAGTAGTATAAAACGCTATCTGCGAACGACAGATTATTTCACTTAACAAAAATAATGCTTGCTGATAGCTATTATCAGAGCGCAAAATAGTTTCAAAAATCATTTGAAACTTATCCGAAGGATTTTTTTGATTTTCAAATATATATATTAAAAATTTAAAATCACTTTTATCATTTATATAAGTAGGGTGAAGAGTGTTAATAAAAGTATTAAATGCTATCTTTGTTGCTGTTGATATTTCTCCAATCATGCTATGAATTAAAGCAATATGGGCAGCACAAATTGGATGCCCATCTATGTTAAAACCATTATTTAGGGCTTCAAAAGCCATTTCCAGATAAACTGAGCGCATGATTAAATTATCATTACACTGTTCTGCTTCTATCAGAGCTACTACTGCCAAGTTATTCCAATCAACTGAGGAATTGGGATTATCCCAAGAAGTTTCCACGAGAATTAGAGCAATCTTCGATAAAGTATCAGTATCAACAGATGGAATTAATTGTTGAATATATTGTAAATAGACATCATTAGGAGAACGAGCAGATTTCATATATAAACCTGGGTATAATTAGTTATCTAAATCTTGTTTAAGATAGAGTAAATGGTTGATTAATCAAGCTATCTACTCTGGCATGAATGTGAGGTAGCAAAGCTGCTCACTGAATATCTGCAAAATTACCAAACAGAAAAATTTTTAATCCTTCAATAATATCTAAATTTTCTCAGATTAGAAGATTTATAGCGACACTAGATAAAAAAACTTTGACATTCTCAACACTAATATTACTCGTATTAATGAGTAGGATATACATTTGAACCTCTGATAAAATCATTATACTCAGATGCTATTTGTGGAATCAGATAACTATATGTTTCTGGAAAAGCAACTATATCTGTATAATAAAAAGTATTATTATTAGTATGAATATTGTTAAATAGATACTCATTAATTTGCTCTAAATATTGAGATGAGCATCCATAAAATAAAGGATTACCAAAATTATCTATAACGATATATTTGGTATAATTGATATTTTCTAGTTTATTAAGTAAATCTTTTGCAAGCTCTACGTCTTTTAATGATGAAATCTCATTTTCCCAATAAAGTATTGGACTATGTTCTTTAATTATGCTCAGAGAGGATAGTATAATTTCAAAGTCAAATCCATCAGTATCAGTTTTTATGAGTATACACTTACCTAAATGTGAATTTTTAATAATTGATTCTAATGAATCTGATTTCAACGTTTTAGTCTTACTTTCTACTGCTCTTGCTGTACCCCTATTTTTTACTAGTTCTACATTTTTCAATTTGTTTCCCGATACAAAAGAATTTACAAAAACAATTCTTTGGTTATATTGTGAAAGGTTATATTCCATAATACCAAAGAATTCCTCATCTGCTTCTATACATATAATTGGATTTAAACAATATTGCAGCAGCAGGGCTGTTGTATCACCAACGTTTGCTCCAATGTCAACAATAAAGTCTTGATTGTTTGGTAAATATTTAGCTAAAACACCTATGAATTTATCATATAGTCTAAACCTATTCTGATAATGTGGCAAAACATGATCGTAGGGAAGAGCTATAGGAACTTCTTTAATATTGTAAGTAACTAAGTTTTTTGATAATTGGTATTTAATTTGTTTTTCTTGGTTCAATAAAATATTTAGTTGATTGCTTAAATTATCGATTTGGCAAGAAGGTACTTTAGCTGCTGACACTTGTGCTAAAGCTTGTTTATCCTCATGTTCTAAAATAATTCTGGCATTGAGGCGAGGTAGCAAAGCTTCCCACTGAATATCAGCTAAGTTTTTCACTAGAGAAATTTCTAATCCTTCGGTAACGTCTAAATCTTCCTCTACCAAAAGATTCATAGCCACACTAGATAAAAACAGTTCAGCATCCTCATCAGCAATGTTACCAGTATTGATAAGTAGGGTAGTTTCTTCAATATTAGGATGAGTGGCGATCGCCTTGATAACTTGTTGTAAGTCTAAACCAAGAGACTCTTCTGGTTGTGACCAATCAGGGAAAATAATTAGATTAATTTTCTTTAAATTTAAATGGAAAAGTGTAGCATTAATTAATACACAACTGACAGTTTGCGCCATTTTTAGCCAAGAAAACTGTTCTGCCTGTACTAAACCTGCGCTAATTAATGGCTGACGAATACTATGTTTTTGCACTTCAGAAAGTGCATTTATCATTGCATCTACATCATCATCATTCACATATATTGCAGCTTCACCTGCAACTTCTGGAATTGAAGCATTAGGACAAGTAATTACAGGACAACCACAAGCCATTGCTTCTAATATAGGCATACCAAAACCTTCATACTTAGAAGGATAAATCAGCGCCATTGCACCAGAGTAAGCTGTTGCTAATTCAGCATCACTGAGTTCTACCCTGTGAACAACACAACCTGATGTGTATTCTCTGATTTCATTTGCTAGTAAACCGCCGCTACCTGTCACAACAATATCAAATCCACTTTTACTGACAAGCTGTGAAAGAGCTACGAAAAATAACATACTATTTTTATAGACAGTACCAGCACCAACTAAAAGGAAGTATGGTTTGGTAATACCGTACTTTATTTTTAATAAGTTAATATTTTCCTGAGATCCGGGTGAAAATACTTGATGATCGACACCATTTTTAGCAATTGCTACAGAGTCTAAGGAAATATCAGGAAAACACTTTACTAAGTCCTTAGCTGTATTTTCTGAAACAGCTATATGGGCTATGGCGTGCTGAATTGCATAATGCTTTTCTTGCCAAAGTGGATTATTTAAGTCCCATCCCAAAAGTTCGCCCATGATTTCTGGTATCATGTCATGTGCCATGAAGACAAAAGGCGTTGTTGTCGGCATTGTATAGTAAGAAGATATAAATAAATCTGCATCTTCTTCATCACACACTTCCTGTAACATTGCCTTGTCAGATTCAGTTTTGTAATAGTTATATAACGGTACAGTCCGATATTTAATACCTGCAATCTGGGGACAAGTTCCTTGACGATCAAGGACAATAAGATGTCTAGCAAATCCGGTTTTAACCCATTCTTCAAGCAAGGATTTCCAAACACGAGCAATGCCAGTCTCATGGAGTTGAAAGAAAACACCATCGACTATAATTATTGGTCTTAATTTTTTAATTTGTGCAATTTGCTGCTGCATTTCATCTTCTTGTAAGAATCGCCAATTATTCGTACTAAGTTCTTTCTGTGCAATTGGTACTATACCCAATGATTCAGCAGTATCAACCCTCGTTTCATCTCTTACCCATGATAAGTATTCACGCAAAAGAACTGGAAACTTAGTTGTTTCTTGCAAAGTCTGCCACTCATAAGTAGCATTAGTGTAACCATAGTATTGCTCTTTAAATTGCAATTGTTTCGCTGTTGCATAGGCGAAATGCTGGAAAACTAAACCAAGTTTCTCAGTTTCTTGATGTAAGAAAGGATTGATTGCTGCTACATTTTGATATTGACTATCTAATGAGGTTTCTACTAATATGGGCGGTTCATGTGCTGCCCAAAATGCTCCTGGTTTAAATCTCCAAGTTCTTAGCCACTCTAGTTGAGGATTTTGTGTATAACAGTTACGAGTACTGATAATCAATTTTTCACCAACAAAACACCAGCACCAATAAAAAGCAGCTGTTTTATCAGGATTGTTAATGAACATTTCTCTAGTAGTACAAATCTGCTTTAATGTCCACAATTCATCTACATCAACCTGCCACAACAAACATTCCTCTTTAATGTTGACAAGTGGCGCATTGACCATTTCTCGTTTTCCGTCCCAAAAAATACCCTCTGGTTTTCGATATATAGTGACTTGATTTGGAAAAAGTTGTGCTACTTCATCTAAATATTCTGTAGTCCCATCATAACTACGACCATTTTTATGCATTTCCTCACTGATATTTGCACCCAGTTTCACACTCCAACCTGTATCGTGCTTTAAATCAGCTACGCCTTCAATAATATGCCAATGCCATTTAAAAGGAAGATGTTTAAATACTTCAACGTGATACTGAATAAACGGTTGCCCATTTAGGACTATTGTAAAAAAATGAATTGGCAATTCTGGCGTTGAGTTATTAACAGCTTTCAAGACTTCTAACTCTTGACGAATAACAAGCTTAGGCAGTTCAATTTTACAAATATTATCACTATTAAAAACGGATTCAAATAAGTATTGAGCAGTCTGATTTTCTGGGATTGTTCCGACTTCTTGCAGAATTTCTCTTAGTGTACTCTTTCTAAGTATTCCAAATGACAACACACTAAGCGGAATGTTCAGCATTGGAAGTACTTCTAATGCTTGTGGATATGTAATGTTTCCCTGGCGGAATACAAGTTTTTCTTGCTGATTGAATACCCCAGAAATAAATACGCCATCCTCTATTCTGTTTTCTACAGTTGATAGCCAACCTCCGGTAAAAACTCCATTTATATCTTGAGAATCTGTAGATGTTAGGATATCAATGGCTGAGGATATAAATGATTCATCATACTGAGTATAGTTGTTAGCAATCAGTATATAATCTGCTACTATATTTTCTATTAAAGATAAAATAGAGTCTATGATAGTTTTATAATCGCTTAATTCACAATTATTAACTTCATATATTACTATATTTTTATATCGAGATTTATGGAAATAATCAGGTAAAATTTGACTTTCAATTGGGGAGAAAGTTTTGTATTTCACATATATAATAGCTACTACATAAATATCGGAAACTAAATTATTATGATAATTTAAACTCTGGTTTCTGACGAGATTTTTATGATTTTCTATTTCTTGCAATTCTTGCTTATAAAAAGCTTCTTCTTGTTCTGGCAATCGATTATCCAAATCGTTACTAGGTAAATTATCGAGAGAAGAACCTAGCATAATTCTGTTACAAACTTTATCTAAAGTTGGATCGTTACCTGGCTGTAAATCATCTAAAGTTTTAAATCTCAAGTCGTGGGAATAAAAATTCTTTATACCAATTGAGCGAAATTTATGAGAAAATTTAAAGAAGTAAGCATTAGTAAAACGATAAAGTCTCTTTAAATCTTCTGTTGTTAGTTTAGATGAATCTGTCAATAGGTTATCAACAAGTTGATTTAGATGTTCAATACTAGTATCTTGAAGAGTGTATCGTGAGGCTTTTTCATAGGATGAAGTTGCTAATGTTGCTGTTGGTACGCCTCTAGCGATCGCTTCAATTGCCACTGTGCTAAAAAAGGCGATCGCTGCATCTGTATGCCAAAGCAATGCATAAGAAGTTAACTGTTCAGATGGCATTACAACGCGGACATTTTCTGGTAGAGAAAATACCTGTTGATAGGCTTTTGATAAAGAATCTGTCTCTATTGGAGTATCTTTATTGCCTCCTATATAAGGATGATGACGAATTACTAAGTATTCATTTCTGTTTTTAAATAATTCTATTAAATTGGCAATTATATTAAATTGTTCAGTAATTCTTGCTCTATCATCTAATGCTGCTAATTCATCTTCACTTGAGGTAAATACTGCAAAAATTTTAGCCTCTAAAGGTATTCTTAATTGACGACGAATATCTATATGATTTGTTGGAAAATTATAAAATGATGGCCAGTTCATATCCAAGCCATATTCACGATTTGTGAAATAATTCTTGGTTTGTGCTAGTTCTTCATTAGTTAGTGTTGTATTTTGCCAATTTTTTACACAATTTAAAAGTGGCTGTGTATTCAATGTAGTAGTATTGTCAAAAAAGATAAAGCTATCATCAATCCAACCTCTTTCGTGAGTTATGACATCGATTTTTAGCTGATGTGCTACTTCAAAGGCAATGCGATAGGGAGCAAATCGTCCATTAAATAAAAATAGATTACTTGGTTTATAATTATTAAATAGTCTAATCAGTGCATTATAAGTAACTAAACCATCAATTAAATATTTTCTATGAACTCTTCGGATGTGATTACTAGCTAGTCCTGTAACAGATATACGAAAGTGGGTATAAATAGTTGAAGTTACCCATTTACCAATTGGTAAGTCATTATATACAGCATTATTATAATTTTCAGGACTGACTGTTTTTATCCAATTGTTAGCAATTGTGTAATCATCATTTTCAATAAAATTGCGTAGTTGTGTGCAGGGTAGACCAAATAAATCTTCAAAAAAGTTTTTGCCTACTTGAGAACAGCTTTTGCATAATTCTTCGCTGCTATTAAACCTTGTAATAGCGCAGTCATTGTAAATGCCGTCACAACCTACAACCAAAACTTCACAGTCACGAAGTTGTAATGCAGTAGCTACAACAGCATCCAGTTGGTTATGAATTAACCACAAACCATACGGAGAAAAGAAAATAACTTTATTTTTGGTAGACATAGCGTTGATTTACTTACTAAAAAAATATTTTAGTGATTTGACAATATCTCCCATTCCCATAACTGGAGCAATGCAAAGCGATCGCCTATTAACTCAAGCAATCTAACGCTATATTTACTATGTATCCAAGGGGAATTTTACTGATAATTTCTTCTAGATTTACGCTAAACGCAAAATTACTTCTGTGAATTCACGGTGATTACAGGATGGTGAGCCTTTGTAAAAATTTAAATCAACTACTTAGAGTATTACTACAACAGCAATATCTCACTTCACTGCCTCAACTAATTCACTTGTCTACCTAAGATAAAAGCCTCAGCAGCTTCGACACCTACACTAGCACCACGCCAGTGAGCTAGGTGCTCTAAAGCCTCAACAGAACGAGCATGAGGCCAAGGATGCATCTCAGACTCATAAGCTGCTAACGCCTCTCGTTTCAAACTTAAGGTTTCTGATATATCCACAAACCAGTTTGGTACAAAGGCACGAGCTGAACCCGGAGTTTGCCATTCAGTACTAGAAGCAATTTCAAAAAACAGCAGAGTTTTAACAGTACTACCAGGCATCGGTCGAGTAGCAGTTACTACCGCTTGATGAATACGGCAGTGGTCAATATTAACATCACCAATATGGTGAGTATAAATAATTTCTGGCTGATATTGAACAATTTCTTGTTCTATGACTTTAATTATGTCTAACAAGTCGCAACTGTCCATGCGGTTATCAGGGAAGTCATGCAGCGTAAGGGAAGTCACCCCCAAGATTTCACTAGCTTGATGTGCTACTTCAGCCAAAGCTGAAAGCTCATGTTGTAGCTTTTTGCGATCGCGCTGTGGAGTACGGCTGGTAGCTCCTTCTGCCAAAATGAGAACATGAACAATATCACCTTGCTGAGTGTGTTTAGCGATCGCACCACCACAACCCAGTACCTCATCATCGGGATGAGCTGCTACTACTAATATATGCTTATTAGCCATAGTTCACTGAGCATCCGTTTGTTTACAAGAAGTATTACTAACGATTTAAAAAAGATTATTTTTTTGCATAGCATATATATAATTACATATAGGACTCCGATTTGGTTTTTGAAAACATACTAAGACTGAAAAGCCCTTTCTTTCAAGGTTTTATCTGAAATCTTGTTAAAAAATCAGACAGTAGTTCTATATCTATTCCTTTTAATAAGATTTAATTTTCCTACTCTGAACATGATATGTTAAATCATATAATTAAGTTCTTTGTCTAAGTATCAAGGCAAATTTGTTTTATTTATGTTTTAGTATATCTATATTTTTAATATATTCATTTAAATATTGCCTCAAAAATATTTTCTAATCCATTACAATAAATGTTGCTTATTCCTTTTTGAGATATAGAAATACGCAATTTTAAAGATTGATATATATCAATGATTCTATTCAAAGTTTTATACAGATTTGCTTGGTTCCAATAAAGATGATTAAGTAAAAAACCTAGTCGTGAATACTCAATCATATTCAATTCTTGATCTTTATCAATACATATACCAATTGTTGGGAGTCCTAGATAAGCTAATTCGTGTAATGTCTGACCACAGGCAGAAATGGCAAGATCACAACTCAATATTAAATTTTTCATCTGAATACCATCGAGAAAGCCATAAAGTTTGAGAGAGGAATAGTCTTTGAAAATCTGTTTTAGCTGTTCCATATAGTCAAAATTTCCAGAGACAACATGTAAATTAAATTCAGGAAAATTACTAACTAAATTAAAAATTAAATTAGGTAGTAAATCACGATAATCACTGCCGCCTAAAGTTAATAATATTGATTTTATTTTTTCCTTAATTACTACTTTATGTCTTTCTTTACGAAAAGCTTGGCGAAGAATAATAAATTCTTTTCCACCAACTGATGGTATATTATAGTATATGCTATTGCCAAAAATATTTGGATTTATAATCAAGTCTACTCCATAATTTAAGCGGTGATAGTCATCCAGAGCAATCACTTTAGAATAATTATTTTTCAGGCTGAATAACGCAGATTCCTTTACTATATAAGAATCTACTAAAACATGCGTGTGTAAATTTTCTTTCAATAGATATGAAAAATTTTCTCGCCATTTACAAACTATAAAGTTGCCTTTAATATCTGTCTCACCGTGTATATCAAGATATATATCCGTTTCAACTCCCTTTTCTTGGATAAATTCTTGAATAGCACTGCAACGCATAAAATGGCCGAAGCCAATACCGTTTCCTGCTTCTGTCAAAATGAGAAGCTTATGTATTCTCATGCAAAAGATTGATAGCTGTATAATACATGACTTGTTCAATCTCTGATTCCGTAAATTTATACTTCTCAAAAAATTGTAAATGTTGAATCAGTGCTTCCGAAAAAGGGACATAAGGATGATCTGAACCAAAAAGAATCCGGTGTACTCCAATCTTTTTATATGCAAAA
Organism: Nostoc sp. C117; assembly: GCF_043099735.1. Lineage (NCBI taxonomy): Bacteria > Bacillati > Cyanobacteriota > Cyanophyceae > Nostocales > Nostocaceae > Nostoc > Nostoc sp. C117. The sequence goes on along the minus strand of NZ_CP170991.1, from coordinate 2,626,190 downwards.
GCATAATCTTGCTCCAAAGACGAGCCAACATAATAAGGTAGAGAAAAGGAAGTATCCAAATAGATGTTGTGTTTATCAAGGGCTAGCAACATAGCTTCTAAAATGCGATACCCTCCACTGTGGATAATCACGATAGGTACACGACTTACAAAATCAGCAATAAAACAAGCTAGTTTCATATTGTCGTATGAATACATTTTTGATGTACCATAGCTAGCATCTATACAGATCAACATCTTATTAGCTTCAGCAAACTGACATACTCTGAGGACATCCTGAAAATCAGATTCTGTAATTTTTTGCAAGTAAGAATTAAACATGATAGCCCTTACTTTTTCGGCTATAGCCTTCTCAATATAAGGCACAATATCTTGCCTACGGAAGTCAATTAGTGTTGTGAGTATAGTATAAGCTAGTTTAGCTGTACAGAGTTCATGGAAATTCTTAAGACTGCCTTGGAGCAGTTCTTGATTGAACAGCATAAAATTGGCTCCAGCCAATTCTTGAAATACCGGATAATGTATTTTAAATCCTTTGTACAAGTCTTCCAAAGAGAGACTCATATCCTGCTCAATAACATTATGAACATCTTTACCTTGTACTACAGGTAGATGTAAATTGAAGTCAAAAATTTTCATTTGTAAATGAATAGCATGAATTCTTTTTGCGGTATGGGAGCATAGTCGTGTTTCAAGACAGCGTTAGAGCTCAGGCTGAGCGCAAAATCTAGCATACGACTTGGTTCATGATAAAATACAAAATCTTCTACCGGATAGTCTGGAGTTCGATAAGCGCTGAGACAGTCAACTATCAACACCTCTTTTACTAGTGAAAATGCATTACAAATAAGTTGTTGTGAATAAGCATAGTTATCATCTTCACTATTCAAGTTATAGTTAAGCAGTCCTAGCATGACTGCTATATCCACACCTCCCTGATAAACTTTGATATTATCTTCAACTGAAACATCAACCACATCAAATTTCCCAAATTCTCCAAAGATAATTCTGGCTTCTTGTACGAAATTAGAGTTTAAATCCCAACCCCAGTAAGAGGCTGTATTTTTATTTTGAATAAAATGCAAATAATCTCCAAAACCACAACCTATATCCAATATTGACTTGCCTGAAAAATCTACAGCAGCGAGAGTTTGACTGAAACGATAAACCTGCTGCTCCACGTTTCCCCACCCCAGAGTATGGATGTGCCGGCCCATCTGTTGGTAACGATTTGAATAGCGTTGTATAGTTTGTTCAGAAATTTTTTTCGTATTTAGCATAAGTTGTGTATTACAAATCAAATTCTTTCATTCGTTGCTTCAGTACTTCAGGTAAGATATTTCGTTCTTTAAGGTAGGCTTTTTCACAAATCGTTTTATAAGTAGACCACTTCAGCGTATCAATACAGTAATACCAAATGTCTTCCTGCAACTCTATGAAATCAAGTTTGCGAAACAATTCTTGGTTAATTTGCTGCTTTGCAATCAATGTGCATCCTGAGTCATCACAAACCATAATTGACCCCTCAAGATACTGACGTTTTGCTGCTGCCATCTCTCGAATATCATCAGAAAGGGATACATAGTGATTGTAACAACCAAGTGGTGTAATACCTGTACACCAAATAGGATAGTCTTCTTTAATCAGTCTATGTACATCTCTTAGTAAACCGTTCACTACAATACCTTCTACACCTTTATATAAGATAAAATATTTGGCTACAATATCACCAAATGCGGCTTTATCATGAAAGTTAAATGTATCGACAAACAATATGCATCTTTCTTTTATATTTTCTCCATGTTCATGAATTGACCAGTTAGATTCAGAATAACCATAAATATACTGTACTTCTCCAACTACAAACTTACCACGATTCAGAGGTTTAGGTCCTTCGATAACACCTGATTTGCTAAGAGCATCAGCAACTTCAACACTGGAAATACGATTCTTTTTTATTAAATTGATTATTTCAGATTGAATATTTTCCATGTCTATTAATTTTTTTCATAAATTATATTGATTTTATCAACGATTTTTTGTGCTTGAACTCGTACATCTTTTTCTGCACTAACAATAACAAAACCATGCCGATTGGCATCATTATAAATAGGCTGAACGATGTCTCCTGGTTGCACAGTTAGTCGAAATTTGAGTAAGCTTGGATCTTTAATGACGCTTTCTACTCCTTCTATAGCCTTAATTTTGCCCGGTTTTAACGAGAAAAATTTCAGTATTACTTCCTGCCTGCCAATTTTTTTGGGAGCGATAGCAGTTGAGATATCTAAACAATCGTTTATATAAGCTCCTAGTATATCTACTCCAGATACGTGGGGTACAATGATTTCAGAAGTATAAACTCCACCTCCTCGGTTTGCAGCTTCAATTAAATAGATTTCACCAGCAGGTGTCACCATATATTCTGAATGAGTCATCCCAAAATCGTAGCCAAGTTTGCGGATGACTTCTTCGTTATTCTTAAGAACTTTTTCGTAGAGATCATCGGGTAGTTCACCAGGATATTTGATATCCACTGAAACTTGTCTCTGTTCATCAATGTGTCCTTTTTTAGCTAAGGTTAAAGAGTAAGGAACTCTCTGAAAACAATACCCGTCTACAGTAACTTCAAAACCTTTGATAAATTGTTCAGCGATAACCCAGCGCGAATGGCTATTACTTAAAGCAGTTAAATAAGCTAATAAAACTTCTTCCTTTGAATTGACCTTAGATACCCCAAAGCTGCCCCGGTTATCCACTGGTTTTAAAATCAGTGGATAACCTACTTCATCTGCAAATTCATATACTTCAGATGGATAAATAATTCTACGAAACTGAGGAACCTGAATACTATTTTCACTTGCTATACTACGTTGTAAAAACTTATTGGATGAAATCTGGGACTGCTTGATGCGCGGACCAGGTAATTGATACTTCTCACATAATACTGCTTGTACAAAATGCGAGTAATCACACTGGTCGGAAATCACTGCGTCCGGCTTAATTAAATCTGCAAATTTTGTAATAGTCGGCAAATCACGAATATCAGCAATTAAAACTTCTTTAAATACTTCATTTCGATAAAAAATTTCTTCATAATGAATACCATACAATTCCCAACCAGTAGTACTAATAACATCCAGTAGTGGTTCTTGTTCCCAGCCAAGATTAATAACTAATGCTTTTTTCATGGTTGCCTATCTGAAGAAATTTAGAAATTTATGTTGGTATAAAATATAGTCAAAGCCTACAATGCTATTTTATTTGTGCACTACATCTTCAGGTTTTAATAGGCTTCCTGCCGATAAGTCTTTAGTAATATAAGTAGGTATATTTGGAAATATCTCTCTACAATCAATTCCCTCTGAATATCGTAAGTAAGTAAAATCATCAAAATGTAATAATTCTCCTTTTTTTTTGTCTTTTTTCAGCACTAAACGATACAAAATAGCTTCCTTAAAAGTTTTCTCTTCTGACATAATTTCTGTTCGTGGTGTGAGATTGTTTGCTTCCTCAACTGCACGGATACCCTCTACCATTGCTTTAAATTCTGATGGTTCAAGTGATAAACCTGCATCAGGTACAGGTAGGTTTCGACTTAAGGTAAAATGTTTTTCAATTACACAAGCTCCTCTTGCTACAGCTGCTATGGGAATAGTAATTCCATTTGTATGATCAGAGAATCCAACCAAGTATGTAAACATCTGTTTATAAATATCTATTAAGCCTAAGTTTACCTTGTTATAAGGTGTAGGGTATATACTATTGCAGTGAAGGATAATTAAGTTTGTATTATTTGCCTTTTGAAAAATGCATATAACTTGTTGTAGCTCACGGTAATTCACAATACCAGTAGAAATAATAACGGGCTTACCTGTGCGAGCAACTTTATCTACAATCTGTGGAAATGTTCCTATTTGAGCTGATGCGAGTTTATATAGTGAAACGCCTGTTTCTTCAAGAATATCCACAGCTTTTAAGTAAGTTGGAGAAGAGAAGAAGGTGATCCCCTTTTTATCACTATATTCCTTCAGCAAACTATGCCACTCTTCAGCCAAATCAATCTTGCGATGAAGTTCACGGATAGCTAATGAAGGTAAATAATATAACTCTTCAATATTAATAGACTGAAATTTTACAGCATTTGCACCACATTCAACAGCTGCATCAATTGTTTCATAAGCTAACTGAAGATTTTGATTGTGATTAGAACCGACCTCTGCAATTACATAGGTTTTTTCTCCACCAATTTTAAAACCTTCAACTAATATTTTTTTAGAGATCATCATTGTTTAAAAAGTGTAGTAAAATAGAATTTGGAAATTAAATTAGTAGCTACAATTTAATACGCTTTGATAAAGCACTATAATTATTTTTTTCAATAGTTGCTAACTCTAATATTGTTAATTAGAAGAAAGCCAAGGGTTACCAAACGACAATTTACTGACTAATAATTAAAATTAATTTTCATATAAATTATTGATTACTCATTTCCTCTAACCCAAATATAGTGTATAGCTATATTATCTTTTACGTTTTCTATATTAACTTTTCTAAATTTTGCTTTTTGAAATGCTTGCATTGATGCTTTGTTGTTGGGCTTAATAAAAGCATGTACAATTTGTACTGTTGTAAAAGTAGAAAATGAATTTATTGCAATATTGATTAATAAACTACCGTAGCCTAAACCACGCTTTTTGCGTTCAAGACTAAGATCAATCTCTGCCTCTTTGTTATTTAACATATCAAAACGTACTTGTCCTATCGGTATATATTGTTTATCAAGTGCAATAAATATATAACAATTTTCATCTTTTAGCTTCTTAGTAAACCACTGAATATGTGTTTCCCAAGGTATTGGTTCTAGGGAAAAAGCAGATGCTCTTACTTCTGGATCGTTGGCCCACTCCCACAATAATTTACAATCTTCTTTGCTTACTAGTCTTAATTTCAGTTCTTCACCTTCTAGATGTATCAACACTCTAATCCTTACTTCGCTGTCAACAAATTTTTGTCCAAGTCTAGGTATAGCTATTGGTATTTCATATAATATTACAAGTAAATCTGAAATTACTTTCCCTATCTTACCAACCGAAACATTGTTATGCTACTCCAATTCTAGTTTTTTTTAGTAGCAAGTAACCTGTACCTATTTAGATAAATCCATCAAAACAAACCAAAAAGCAAGTTCATCTGATTTTAAATAATGGTTCTAACGGCTGACACTTGAGATAGTTTTCAAGTGATTGCTCATCAATTACATTTTTCAAAATTACAAAAACTTCATTATAGACTTCCAGTAGGTATTCTACATCAGCATCACTATGAGAATAACTCATGTTATGAGTGCCAAGAGTCAAAATTCCTCTGGCAAACATTTCTTGTAAAAATAAACTTTTAATCTGCCAATGGCTATAACAAGATACATCTTGAAATAGCACAAAAGACCAACAAGGGTAACCAGAGATAGATACAAAGTGGGTGATTGAGTGACACTCAATTAGTTGCTGTAGTCCCGATATTATTTTTTGTCCCTGTTTGCTTAGTGTTTCAATAACTGGCAACTTCTGTAATTTAGTCATTGTTGCCAATGCTGCTGCCAAAGAAAGTGTTTCACCTCCAAAGGTGAAAGAAAAAAAGATTTCCTCCATCAAATGCATGATATCCGCTCGACCTGTCACAGCAGACAGAGGATAGCCGTTGGCTAGTCCTTTACCGAAGGTAGCTAAATCTGGGATGACACCAAAGTATTCCTGAGCACCGCCATTAGCAAAACGAAACCCTGTAATTGTCTCATCAAAAATTAGAATCGCACCATTTTGATGAGCTAGCTCCTTAACACTTTCTAAAAAGCTTTCTTTAGGTTCAACTACATTCGTTGGCTCCATGATTATTGCAGCCACTTCACCAGAATACTCTTCAAATATCTTATGTAAGGATTCCAAATCATTGTAGGTAAAAGTATGAGTCAGCGCCTGAACTGTCTTTGGTACTCCTAAGTTACGAGTTGTAGACCCAATATACCAATCATGCCAGCCATGATAGCCGCAAACAGCAATATGGTCTCGGCCGGTGTAAGCCCTAGCTAAACGTATAGCACCTGATGTCGCATCTGAGCCATTCTTGCCAAAGCGTACCATTTCTGCACAAGGGACTATCTCAATCAATTTTTCAGCTACCTGCATTTCAATGGGATGGGGCAGAGAAAAAACCACTCCTTCTTCCATCTGGGCACGTACTACTGCTGTGACATCTGGGTCATTGTATCCCAGCATTATTGCTGCCAATCCATTAATGAAGTCAACATACTCATTTCCATCTGCATCCCAAACATGACTTCCAAGTCCTCTTGTCAAGAAATAAGGAGAAACACCAAAAGGATACTGAGTTTTACTTTTACTGAATGTTTGAGTACCTAGAGGTATGCTTTTAAGTGCTCTTGCCAAAAGATATTCTGAGTGTTGATAACGTTTTTCCATCATTAGTTATTATTGAGAATTTGCCTACAATATATAGCATCTTCAAGTAAAGACTTTTCAAATCCTTCATTACGTTTATAGCAAGTATTATAAGTCTTTAATTCGGGATATATACTGCATAGTTCTAAAATATCTTGCGTTGTAAAATTTACTTTGTTAGGATATAAATATTCATATATTTTTGTAACTAACTCAAAATCTAACGCCTCATCCACTGTCCAACGTAAACATGATAAATCTATATCATTCTTATAGTTACCAAGTTTAAAACGCTCTGGTTGTCGATTAATAAATGATGTAACATGTTCTCGTTGTGATGGCAAATTAGCTTCATTCCATGCTATATTCAAGCAATTAAAACGGAATATTTCCACATCTAAGCCATCAGGATACGTAGGCTCTAGTGAGTTACTTGTGTAGTCAAAACCTCCTAATAAATGAAAATGTATTACCTCATCTATCAAATATGGATCAGCTAGAGGACAATCACCTGTTAATCTGACAATATTTTCCGGTTTTAATGGCTGTGCTGTTTGATAAAATCTATCTAAAACATCATCCAGTTTTCCCCTAAAAACTTCTATGTCTAATTCCTGACATAATTCAGCTATAGGATTGTCATTTACATCATTACTTGTAGCAACTATCAACCTATCAATTAAGCAAGCTCGTTCTAATCTTTCAATTTGCCTAACTAGCATAGGTGAACCAAGAATAGGTTTAAGAACTTTTCCAGGTAGTCGTGATGAGGAAACTCGAGCTTGTAGAATGCCTAAAATCATAAAAATATTGGGTAAAAGTTATAAAATCAATTTTGAAGAACAACACATAAGTATCTTTAAGAAGAATCACAATATTTTATAGTTAAGTCTCGCTTCTCATGATTTAAAGTAACTTTTATAAGTTATATATAACATTATTACTTCGTTTTATTTCGAATAAAAACTTACTTCTAAAAGAATAACAATCACTTTTTAGATGAGAATATAATATATATTTATTACGTTAAAACTATCGAGCTAATTTCCTAGATACAAATCATTATCTTAGTTCATATTAAATTCTCCAGTCAGAAGGATTGAGTATTGATTTATCTGAAATAGAAAATCTTGCTAATGCTTTTCCAAATTTTAATTCTACCTTGTTCATGGCAGCTAATATTTCATCTAAATGCTGATAATTATTAACACCACAAATACAAATATCTATTTCATCTATACTGAACATAAAGCTGAGTGCTGCCTCAAGAGACGAGAAGCCTTGGTTTTTAATAAAATTATGATACTCATTAAGATGACCTTTAATGGAATCAAAATAAGACGGAATGTCTTCTCTAGACATTAGTAATAGTCCTTGTAGGAATATAGAACGAGCATGAATTTCAATACCTAGAGTTTTTAGTTTGGACAAATGGCCACTAAGCAGTAAGCGTTGGTCTAGTACATTAATGGGAACTTGTATGATGTCTATTGAGTACTTAGAAAGTATGCAATCAATCTGTTCACTTGTATAGACAGAAACTCCGATCTTCTTGATCAATCCTTGAGACTTTAAAAATAACATTTTTTCCATTAAGAAGTGACTATTTTTTACTAATAAGTCATTAGGATTATGTACTAATAGAGCATATATACCTGATTGTCTTAGCCTAGATAAAGAGTTATAAAATGTATTTTCTAAAAATTCAGAATCATCTCTGCTTAGAGTAGCCTTGGAGAACTGAGGTGTCTTGGTAATAATATCAAAATTATGTTGTTCTGAAAGGATTTCACCTAAAACATCCTCACTTTTTCCATAAATATATGCAGTATCTATAGCATGAATTCCATTGAGAGTTGCTAAATTAAGTATTTTAGATACTTCTGTTGATGGAGTTTTTCCGAAATTATTAGATAATCCATAGTCCAAACCAAATTGTGCAGTACCAATTCCCAATTTCATAAGAAAGTTATATATTTTTACTAGTATTTTTATTGAGATATCCTAATTATGGATAATAAAGAAATACAAATATTTATTGAACACTATCGTTAGTACTTTTTCTGAAAGAGAATTTTAAGACATTATTCAGTTTAAGAATTAAAGTGATAATGTCAGGCTCTCTATTAGCGAAACTATTACTTTATCCTGACTCTCTTCATTTAGCCCATAATATAATGGGATACTAATAGCTTCCTCGTAGTATTGCTCAACCTGTGGAAAGTCCCCTAATTGAAAACCAAATCTTTGGTAATAAGGCTGTAGATAAACTGGAATATAGTGCAAATTTACACCAATTCCTCCACTGCGAAGTTCTTCAAATACCTGCCGATGAGTTTTATTAATCTTATCGAGTTTGAGCCTAATCACATAAAGATGCCAGCTAGATTTATTATCTGGATGTTGCCACGGCAGCATTAACGGTAAGTCTTGCAGTAGTTGATTATAGCGGTTTGCTAAAAACCAGCGACGTTCTATAAACTCCTCCAGTCGTTGCATTTGACTAATACCCAATGCTGCTTGGATATCTGTCATCCGATAGTTGAAGCCTAGTTCTAGTTGCTGATAATACCAAGAACCGTGAGATTCTCCTTGCATTAAATCTGGATTGCGAGTTATGCCATGACTTCTTAATCTAATCAATCTCTGATAAAATTCCTCATGATTTGTTAGCACCATACCGCCTTCACCAGTTGTGATCATCTTTACTGGATGAAAGCTAAAAACTGTCATATCAGAAAATTGACACGAACCAACAGGTTGTCCCTGATAGCTTCCGCCGATCGCGTGAGAAGCATCTTCAATAATTTTGAACCCATATTCCTGCGATAAAGCGCCAATTGTCTGCATTTCACAGGATTGTCCGGCAAAATGTACAGGTATTAATACTTTTGGTAAACATCCTTGCTTGTCTGCTTCAGCTAACTTATTTTCTAATTCATCTACGCTCAAATTGTAGGTATTTTGGTTAATATCAACAAAGTCAACTTTTGCACCACAGTAAAGTCCACAATTAGCTGAAGCAACAAAGGTATTTGGTGATGTCCAGAAAATATCTCCTTGTCCCAAATCAGCAGCAAGACAAGCAATATGTAATGCAGCTGTCGCACTAGAAACCGCTACGGCATATTTTGCTCCACAATAATTAGCAACGGCTTGTTCAAACCTCTCTATAGCTGGGCCTTGAGTAATCCAATCTGAGCGCAAAACATCAATTACAGCATCAATATCTTCTTGATTAATATCTTGCCGTCCATAAGGAATATAGTTACTCATTGCTTCAACATATTCAGTAGTTGGAAACCTTTTAGCCATTCTGTATTGATCTCAGAGCTATACTCAAAACCTTCTGCTACAGGGATTCCTTTTTGACCCAAAGCGTTACAAGTGTAATCAATAGAATAGGCATATTCAATAGTTGGTTTAATTACATAATGATCTACAAACTCCAAGGCTAAGTGTGAAGCTTCAGACGAAAACATGGCTTCATGTAGTTTTTCTCCTGGTCTAATCCCAATAATTTTAATTGGGACTCCTGGTGCGAGTGTTTCAGCCAAATCAGTAATTTTCATTGAAGGAATCTTAGGTACAAATATTTCTCCTCCTTGCATTCTTTCAAAGCTATTGAAAACTAAATCTACAGCTTGTTGCAGGGTAATCCAAAAGCGGGTCATGCGTGGATCGGTAATAGGAATTTCTGTGGATTTTTCCCGAATTAGTTTTTGAAAGAAAGGTACAACTGAACCTCTTGAACCGACCACATTACCATAACGGACTACAGCAAACCGGGTTCTCATTGACCCGACAATATTATTAGCGGCAACAAAAAGTTTATCCGCTGCTAGCTTAGTTGCCCCGTAGAGATTAATCGGATTTACTGCTTTATCTGTTGAGAGAGCAATTACTTTTTCTACTTCTTGCTCAATGGCAACATCAATTACATTATTTGCACCATGAATATTAGTTTTAATACATTCCATTGGGTTGTACTCAGCAGCAGGAATATGCTTGAGTGCTGCTGCATGAATAACATAATCTACGCCGCGCATTGCCATATGCAAACGATCGCGATCGCGCACATCTCCAATGAAATAGCGCATCGCTGGTGCGTTAAACTCCTGTGCCATTTCGTACTGCTTCAGTTCATCCCGTGAATAAACTATGACTTTCTGAGGTTGATATCGGCTGAGAATCGTTTTCACAAATTGCTTGCCGAAGGAGCCTGTACCACCAGTGATCAAAATAGATTTACTATCAAACATTTTTTGTTTATTTTTAATTTGAAAATTATTAATTTCCAAAAATATTTAAGTGAAATGCTTACTTAGATTTTGGCTGCTTGTTTGTGCTGCGATCGCTATTGTCCTGTTGCTTTTTAATTTGCTCTAATACAACTTTGTAATCTTGCCGATCGGGGTGCAACTTCACCAGTTTCTCCAAAGGTTCCATCGCACCCTTAGTATCCTTTAAGTTCAATCGCACTATAGACAGTTTCTCTAAAGCAAGTTGGTTTTCTGGTTCGCGTTGTAAAATCATTTCATAGCCCTGCGCCTGTTGCTGTAATCCTGACTCAACAGAACTAGACGGAGTTACTGGTTTAGGTTGACTAGCCTGTTGTATTGCCGGAATTACTGCAAACACTGTAGAACCAACAAACGATACTAACGACACTATCGTGACAATCTTTTGTCGCCGCTCAATCTGCTTTTTGCGGGAAATTAAGTATTCATCCCCCGAACCAGTCATGTTTTACATACTTGCTGTGGTAAATACTGAGGTAGTAGCAAGCCTCCCGTTATGAGGTTACCCATGTTCCCAACAAAACTAACATTTTGGCTAGAAATTTTTTACACAAAATTCAAATGCTGATTCGGAATCCGAGGAAGTCTTATGCTAAAGGAATGCTGCACAGAGATTTTAGTCAGGTAGCCTCTATGCCTCAGGGCAAAACCCTCTCCTGTCCCCAAACAGGTCAATCGTCCAGATCTTAGACTCTGAGCAAAATATTAAAATTATATAAAGATTTACTAGAAACTCGCTTATTTCTAAATGTTTGCGATATCGTAAATAACGTTTAAAGAAATATTAAAGGGTAGACCTTCCTACTCAATCCCAGATTTCATCGTCACCCAGAAACTTCTCAAGTATTTGCTGTTCTATCGTTTCTTCGATAAAGACACCTATTTTTTGTGACTAAAACAAATAGATTCTTCCTAGGCGTCTTCACTCGGACGATAAGTGCAAATTACCAGAGTGCAAATTACCAGATGACTAACTGTTCTAGTTGGCGTCCACAAAAGGTTGAAAAAGACTAAAGGTTAAGAGGAAACAGAAGAGGGGATAAGGGAAAAGGAGAAATGGAAACATTCCTTAGCTTTTATCCCTTACCTCTATCCCATACCTTAACCCTTGCCCAACTTCTGCAAGAAGTTTAACGAATACTAGAGAAAATTAGAGTTATTGTGGTGGTGATTACCGTACAAAATCCAATTTCCCAGTAAGTTAGTAGAGTTTGTTATGGTATAGTTAGAAAGTTAAGACTAGCTTCACCAAATTACACCACTCTACGAGCCGGCAACAATTGCAGAATGGAAAGCGGTTTTAATTAAGCATTTACCAACAAAATCTGAATTCAATCGAGGTTATGACTCAGCAAGTAATTCACCCAATGGTGAAATTGCAGCGTAACGTGCAATCACTCATAGAATCCAATATCATCAAGCCAAGCGATAGCATCTGGAAAATCGCTTTGCTCTACGGCAATGAATGGCAGCACTGGAAACAGGAATTGCTAGACTTTGGCTTCAGTATGCAAGACCCAATTAGCGAATTGTTAGCTGTAGAAGCTTGGGATGAAGAGTAAAAATTGGGTATTGGGTATTGGGAAAACTCTTTATTGTCTCCAGTTCCAGTCTTTTTACTCGCAAGCACCTAAGGCAATAGCTAATTCATTTGCAGTTTGGTAGCGATCGCGTGGCAATGGTTCGGTAACGCGGTCGATTAAATCTCTTAATTGGGGATTAATGGTGGGAACTTTTCCCACATCAAACCTGAAGTGTCGCCCCCTTTGGTGGTAATACTTAAAGGGGTTTTCACCAGTAAGCAGAAAAATCAGCGTTGGTCCAATGGCATATAAATCAGATTGGGTCAAAGGTTGTCCTCGTTCTTGTTCGGGAGCGCAGTAACCTTCTGCCCCAATACGAGTACCGGGCGCTGTGCCGATTTCTTTAACTGCACCAAAATCCAGCACGACTATGCGATTTTGAAAACTTCGCACCATCAGGTTAGCGGGTTTAATATCGCGGTGGATAAGTGGAGGTTCTTGATTATGAAGATAATCTAAGATATCGCAGGTTTGGATCATCCAAGCGATCGCTTGGCTTGGGGTTACTGGTCCAGTGGTAAAAATACGTTTTTCTAAGTCTTGTCCGTGAATTAGTTCCATTGCCAAATATTTTTTTCCCCCCTCCACAAAGAAGTCGTAATACTTGGGAATTCCAGGATGCTTAAGAGATTTGAGAGTATACGCTTCCCGCTCAAATAACTCTTGAGCTTTGGCAATTCTCACCATATCAGCATTCATTTGCTTCAACACTAGCAGTTGTGGCATACCCGCAATCAAACCTGCTGCATCCCAAGCAAGATAGGTAGTACCCATACCTCCTTGTCCAAGAGTTCGCAATACCTGATAATGACGAATCGTCTGTTGCACTGACAGGGGTTGACCGCAGTGGATGCAAAACAGATTGTTTGGGGAGTTACCTTCGTGGGTGCAAGTGGAAGAAAAAATTCCAGGGTTTTTTGCTGAAGAGACTGTTGGAGCGGCATTTTCCTGCATTCCTTGCACCTCTTGCCAAGGCAACGAAACCTCTGGTGTTCTTACCTCCTGGATTTGAAATTGTAGTATTGGACCTCCCTGTGCCAGTTGCAAAAGGGAATTATCTGGTATGGAGCTTTGCATCACCAGGACACCATTGAGGAAAGTTCCATTAGTACCATGACTAATGAGTTGCCAAGCATCGGCATGGCTGGCAGCACTGGCTTGTCTTAGTTCTAGATGATACCGAGAAACCAAACTATCAGTTAAAACAATGTGATTGTCAGCTGCTCGACCAATCCGAATTATGGGAGAGTTTTCAAAGCACCACTGATGGACGGGCGTTTTCTGTTGCGGTTCTAACAGGGTCAGAGTAACCACAATACAACCTATAAGGTAAGGGGACTGGGATTGCGGATTGCGGATTGCGGATTGGGGATTGGGGATTGGGGATTGGGTATAAAGAATTTTATCCTAGTTCCCAGTCCCTAGTCCCCAGTCCCCAGTCCCTTCTTTAACTCTCGAGATTTGGGCGCACTTTTGCCCGAATTAGTATAGCAGTAATGTTGTCGTGACCATTGTGTTGGTTTGCCAAATCAATTAAGTTTGTAACGCCACGTTCTAAGTTAGCCCCAGAACTGAGTAACGGTTCTAAGTGAGTCTGCCAATGAGTTTCTAGTAAATCATTATCAGATAAACCGTCTGATGCTAATACCAGAAGGGTATCTTCATTGATCTCGAAAAAGCCCACATCAGGATTAATCGAGTTTTCGTCACGAGGTCCCAAAGCTTGGGTGAGTTGGTAGGCATCCGGGCGGGCGTAAGCTATATTTGCTTCCACTCCCCTGGTAATTTCCCGTTGCCCGACTTCATGATCTACTGTGACTTGTTTTAGTCCCTGCTTGCGCGTCACGCGATAGAGACGACTATCTCCCACATGAGCGACTGCTGCTTGAGTGTCTTGAATTAGAAGCATTACTAGAGTTGTACCCATGCGCCCAACTCCAGAACGAGCATCTTGTTGATTGAGCTTGTAAATCGCCTCGTTAGCTAAATAGACTGCCTCACGAATGCTATCTTCTGTTGGCAGTTCATTGGCAATCCAGTGTTCTTGAAAATATTGCCTTAGGGTATTGACTGCTAACTCACTGGCTACCTCGCCGCCAGCGTGTCCACCCATACCATCACACAGGATATACAAACCATGCCCTTGGAGGATTCGAGTTTTGGGCAACTCGAGCTTGTGAATTTTGGTTTCAATACCAAAGTAATCTTCGTTATGATGACGTTGACGCCCTAGATCTGTGCGTCCTGCATCTTCCAAGCTACTTAATTGCATTGCCAGGACAACAGTTGGCATATCATCAGTTTTACTAATGATCTCTTCTGGTTCATCTGATTGCACAATAGTAGGCACCACAGTATCTTTCTCGTTTATTGCGGGCAAAGTTTCGCTTGTTAGTGCTTCCAGCTCAATGGAGATTTCATTCAAACGCGATCGCAACTGTGCGATCGTCTCAATTTTACCAGTCTCTAAATCCCCTAACATGTGGACTACAGAGCCAAATTGAGTGCGTTGAGACTGTCTAAATAGCGATTGCCAAACCCGTCCCAAAGCTTGGATAGTTAAAGGTTCCTCGGAAATCAGAGATGTTCCGGCTTGGGCATCTTCACCTGAGTTAGTCAGCGGCTCACAGGTGATTGATTCCACATACAATCTTTGTAGAGCCAGCGTTTGGTCTTCGTCTAATCGCAAATTCGACAACTCCAAGAGACTTTGACGACAATTTACTGGTTCTAGTACCGCCCAAAGTTGGGTCATTTCATAACACCAGTGTAAAATTTTTAACGAACTCGTTGTCTCTTCTTGCCACAAATCGAGTAAAAGTTGCCAATTCGAGCGGTCTTCGATTAGTACTACCTGCATATCACCCTGCTGCCATGCATCGTGAATCGGCGGTATCCCTGGCTGACCTTGGTATTGTAAGGCAATATAAAGCTTAGCAAGGCTAGGAATTGGATTTGCTTTCACTGATGGAGTTGCCATATCCGATTGCTGATTTCCTAATATTGCCTCAATCGGTGATATTTGATACGTCTGGCAATCGAGAACTCTTGCTTCTACCTCAGTAATATTGTTTAGACTAGGTAACATGTCTAACAATTGATAGCGTTGCTGAGGATCTAAAAATGTAATTTCAGAACTAGGGGGTAGAGGAAATGAGGGGGATGAGGGAGAAGTTACTTCCCCCACTCCCTCATCTCTCCCTACTCCCTCATCTCCAGTCGCTTCTTTGGCAATAATTGCCCAAAATACCGTTCCGCATTCTGTTCCACAGTTGTGACAACGTAGTGCATTCACAGGAACATCAGTACTGCATTCAGGACAGACTTTGTGAGTCAGGGACGTGCCACATTTTTGACAGAATTTGTTGGTATTAGGGTTTTCAAATTTACACTGAGGGCAAATCAGCATAGTGGAAGTTCCTTAATTCCTGTTCTAAGGTGGTTCTAGCCACTAAGATCCAAGGTGCCACAATTGGCTGCCCCTGACTACAGTAGACTTACAATAGATTGTAGTTTTAACAGTAAATTTTGGTGGCAGTATTAATTCTGACGCATATTAGATAAATATTTCAGATATTGGCAGTTAATTCATTAGAAATGGGTATGGGGCATGGATAAGAGACAAGGTAGACAAGGAAGAGGGGGAAAACAAGGGAGAGACTTGTTCAATAATTCCTCCTTGTCTCCCCATTCCCAATGCCAAATGACCAATACCTAAGATTCTGGTAATTGCGGAGGTTCGGCGTTAAACCATTTTTGATAAATTTGCTTGTAAGTGCCATTGGATAACATACTGGCTATGGCTTTGTTAATTTTCTTTAAATGGGGGGAATCTTTAGGTGTGGCAATTCCGTAGTATTCTTGGGTGAGTAAATCGGCAACAACTTTGATGCCTTTGAGTTTCCCGTTTTTAATTGCATACAAAGTAGCGAAAGCATCACTAACTACAGCATCAACATTGCCATTGAGTAAGTCTTGGAAAAATTCTGGCCCAGAATTAAAAGTACTAATTTTGGCGTTGGGGATGGTTTTAGCAAAATCTGCACCAGTGGAACCAATTTGTACGGCAATTTTTTTGCCCTGAAGAGTATTGAAGTTTTTAATATTGTGGTTGTTTTCCCGTACAGCGATCGCTAGTCCGGCTTTAAAATAAGGTCGTGAAAAAGCAATTGTTTTGAGTCTTTCGGCGGTAATCGTAATCCCGCTAATTGCTGCATCAACTCTTTTGGCTTCTAGAGTTGATATCATACCATCAAAGGGCAGACTTTCAAACTGAATTGCAAACCCCACGACTTTAGCCAACGCATTCATCAAATCAATATCAAAACCTTCCAACTTACCGCTAGCCGTTTGGATTTCAAAAGGAATAAAAGTAGGGTCTGTGGCCACCTTGAGAAGTTTAATATCTTGGTTGCTAGTGGGATATAAATTAGTACAGCCAATAATCAGTAGCAAACAGCTTAAGCTCAGAATTAGTTGCCGCCACTTGTAGTTAATTAATTTCACTATAGTAATTCCCTTCTATCAGTGAATATTCACGATGCTTGTGATGATGTTATAAGAAAGAATACATCCGTCACGAATGAGAATCTACCATCAATTTTGGGCGACTAGTGAAAGTTTAATAGCCCTACTCTCTTGAAATGACGATCGGTTACTCGCTAACAGATCCGAGGAAGCCTTCGATCTGACTTTTAGCTAATTCCCTTCTTGTGTGTTCTTTATTCCAATTTTCAATTGCTTATGGCTTCTACCACTCATGCTTATCAAATTGCTGATTTGTTTGCCGAACGAGCTAGAAAACTCGCACCACCAACCTATGGCACAGAGTTAAGCAAAATACTCTCTGTCAGTTTTACCTACGGTCTAGCAGACCCAATTCTCTTTCCCCATGCTGACTTAGCGGCTGCAAGTGCTGCGATACTGTTTGAAGAAGCTCCCATCGGCCTCAACTACGGTCCACCTTCAGATCAACTGTATGAGCAGATTATCCTCCGCTTGCAAGCTCAGGGAATCCCAGCCGATCGCGATCGCGTTGTCATTGGCTACGGTTCTAGTCAGATTCTCAGCTTACTACCAGATGTATTTATCGAACCTGGTGATGTGGTGATTGTGGAAGGTCCAACCTTCTTGGGAGTAGTTGCTAGATTTGTCCATAGTGGCGCACGCCTGATTACCATTCCTGTGGATGAATTGGGAATGGATGTGGATGCTCTAGAAGAAACTTTGAGCGATCTAAAGAAAAAGGGCATTCGACCCAGGTTTATTTACACCATCCCCACTTTTCACAATCCCACAGGCACTACTATGCCCTTATTTCGCCGTAAAAAGTTAGTAGCACTAGCGGCTGAGTATGGCGTAGTAGTGGTGGAAGACGATGCCTACGGCGATTTGCGCTTCCAAGGGGAAACTGTGCCCTCCCTGGCATCCCTAGACCGAGAAGGATGGGTATTATATGTGAGTACCTTCTCGAAAATTATTGCCCCTAGCGTGAGGTTAGGCTGGGCTTGTGGCCATCAAGCAATTATTAAGCGCTTAGCAATGTTCAAAAGCGAAGAGCCTGTAAGGCCTTTTATTAGTTATGTACTTGGCCGCTACTGTGCCACAGGCAAACTAGCTCATCACATTCAGGAGCTAATCGCCTGTTACAACCATAAGTGTAATTTGTTATTAGAGGCAATCGCTCAAGAGTTTCCCAGCGATGTAGTTGCTTTACGTCCCGATGGCGGTTTCTTTGTTTGGTGTAAATTGCCGCCAGATATCAGTGCCAAAGCACTCCTAACTGCTTCGGCAGAACACGGCGTCACCTTTCTCCCAGGAACTGGTTGCTACGGTAACGGTCAGGGAGATGATGCCATTAGGTTAGCTTTTAGCTTTCAACCTACTCAGAAAATTGTTGAGGGAATCGCTACTCTTGGAGAAGTGTTGCGCCAATGGGAGTGATGAGCGGATAATTCGTAATTAAATAAGATTTTTACCTCGTTTCCCGCTTCTGCTAGGAAACGAGATTTATCGGTATTTGATTGTGAATTCTGTAAGTAAGTCGGCGTAAATAATTAAAGGTTTGTAGTGAGGGCTGAAGCCCTCACTACAAAATAATTTCAAGATTTTTTACATTACTTAATATAGTTTGATTTATTCTCACCTACTTAGTTATACTTTTTAAAAAATTTGTTCTAAACGCTGAAAATCGCGCTGGACTTCGTGCCAAAGACTTTTATTATGAGGGTCTGTTTTTAGAGCTTTTTTGAGATAAATTCTGGCTTTGAGGAGTTGGTTTTCAGAAATTAGTGCCCGCCCCGAAATTTGATAGGCAACTGCTAGCCATTGGCGGACTTCTGCATCCCCTGATAAACGATCTGCTAAAGCTTCTGCTAGGGCGATCGCTTGGGGAAATCGTCTTTCTTGCAAAAATCGCTGCAATTGCTCATAAGTCTTCCACTTTAGCCGCTGTTCTATTTCCAACAGATTTGGCGGCTTTGGTGTCGCTGGTTGTTGGGTTGTTACCGTCGTTGGTGTTTTTTCCCTATGCGTTGCTTTGGCGCGATCGCGCCCAGATGTTGCAACCTGAGGTGAATCTGCGGCTATTTCCTCTGGCAAAACTACTGTCAGTAGGAGTTTGTAAGCCTCTGTCAACGCAATAAACTTATCTTTGGCTTTGTTGTCATCTGGGTTGATATCGGGATGATATTGCTGCGCCAGTCGTCGGTAAGACGCTTTTATATCAGCAAAAGAAGCTCCCGACCTTAAACCCAATAAACGGTAGCAATCTCCAACATCCATCTTGAGCTACGAGCTATCAAATATCAAGCTATAGGCAATCAGCTATCAGCTATCAGCCTGAGATATTAATCATAAGGGCTAATTTGCTATTTTAAAGTTCAATGTTGACAGTTTGTTTCAGGGAAGGGCATTGGGCATGGGCATAGGTTATTAATTAATTTTTCTCCTTTGCCCCTGTGCCCCTTTGCCCCTCTGCCTCCCTATTCCCCAGTTACCACCGAGGTTCTTTCTTCAATCACACGGTCAATTAAACCGTATTCTTTCGCTTCTTCAGCAGACATGAAAAAGTCACGATCCATATCTTTTTCAATTTTTGCTATGGTCTGACCTGTTTTATCGGCATAAATGCCATTGAGCTGGTGACGAATCCGCAGAATCTCTCTAGCTTCAATTTCGATATCGGTTGCTTGCCCACGGGTACCGCCTGAAGGCTGGTGAATCATAATCCGTGAGTGTGGCAATGCTAGGCGTTTGCCTTTGGTGCCAGCTGCTAGGAGGAAAGACCCCATTGAAGCAGCTAAACCGACGCAAATAGTCACGACATCTGATTTAATATGTTGCATGGTGTCAAAAATAGCCATGCCAGAGGTGACCATTCCACCGGGGGAATTGATGTATAAATAAATATCTTTACCTGGATCGTCTGAGTCCAGATAGAGCATTACAGCGATAATTTGATTGGCAATTTCATCATCAATATCTCGCCCCAAGAAAATAATTCGTTCCCGATAAAGGCGATCGTAAATGCTAATCCAATCTGTATATTGTCCTCCGGGCATCCGGTAAGGAACTTTAGGAACGCCTATAGGCATAAATTTGCTCCGTTTTTAATAATTTGGGGACGATCGCAGAGTCAGGAATAACTCATAACTCCTATACAGACGCGATTAATCGCGTCTCTACTCAGCACTCAGCACGGGCTAAACGCCCCGCTAGCGCTAACAGCACTCACTAAAGAACACTGGCTGGGAGTGGGGGATTGGCGAGTTCTTCTTTTTCAAAAACTCGGTCAATGAGACCGTATTCCTTCGCTTCGTAAGGTGTTAGATATAACAGCCGATCCATGTCTTTGATAATTTTTTCTGGAGGCTGTCCGGTGGTGCGATTTAAAATATCAACCAACGCCCCTTTATTTACCAAAACTTCCCTTGCCCGAATTTGAATATCCGTTGCTTGACCTTGGGCGTAGCTCTTGGGCTGATGCAGGATAATCGAAGAGTGAGGCAAACTAGCGCGGCAACCTTTTGTACCAGCACTGAGAAGCATGGCTGCCATACCCATCGCAGAACCGACGCAGATGGTGTGGATAGGAGGCTTGATATATTTCATCGTGTCGTAGATAGCGAAGGCTTCGGTTTCAAAGCCAATGGGTTCGCCACTGTAACCAGATGTACCGGTGGAGTTGATATAGATTTTAATGGGCTTTTCTGGGTCATCGGATTGCAAAAACAGCAACTCAGCCACGATTAATTCCGTGACAGCAGGCACCAGTGGCATCCCAATATAGACTATTCGCTCCTTCAATAAGAGGGAAGGTAAATCTGGCGGTGGTGTCCGGTAAAAGTTATCGCCGTAATATGGGGCTTGAACAGCCTTAATTGGGGAAATGTCCATAGCAACTGATCGCCTGAAACTATGCCGTTAACTGTAATACATCCTAGCGCGATGCAAGCTGGACTCAAGGTGCGGATTTCTCCCTAATGCTTAAGTTAGCTTAACCTCTGCCAATGTTTGGCTTCTAAGATATTCTGATTATATTAGTGTATTTATGTTAGGTAAGTTTTCCGTAGCGCTAAGGTAGTGCTTTGAAGTTATTTATAAATCTGTATATCCTGAATAGGGACTTTGAGTTATGAAGGTTAGTTTGCAGCCTGTCTTGAATGATGGTAATTTGGACGCTCATCAACTGAATAGTCAACGTCAGTTAGGAATTTCGATTTCTGCGATCGCCGAAACTCAAGATCGCAATGTGCCACTCAATCTATGCTTAATTCTCGATCATAGTGGTTCCATGAGCGGACGACCGCTAGAAACGGTGAAAAAAGCGGCGAATCGTTTGGTGGATAGACTTAAACCTGGCGATCGCCTCAGTGTTGTAGTTTTCGATCACCGTGCTAAAGTTTTAATACCTAGTCAAAGTATCGAAGATCCAGAAAAAATTAAACAACAAATTAATCGCCTCGCTGCCGATGGTGGAACTTCAATTGATGAAGGATTGCGTTTGGGCATTGAGGAGTTGGCGAAGGGCAAAAAAGATACTGTTTCCCAAGCCTTTTTATTAACCGATGGCGAAAATGAACATGGTGATAATAATCGCTGTTTGAAATTTGCCCAATTGGCTGCCAGCTATAATTTAACTTTGAACACCTTGGGATTTGGTGATAATTGGAACCAAGATGTTTTAGAAAAAATTGCTGATGCTGGTTTGGGTACTTTGTCTTATATTCAAAAACCCGAACAGGCGGTGGATGAATTTGGTCGCCTGTTTAGTCGGGTTCAAGCAGTAGCTTTGACTAACGCTTATCTGCTATTTTCCCTCATGCCTAATGTCCGGCTAGCGGAACTCAAACCAATTGCCCAAGTTTCTCCGGATACCATTGAGTTACCCTTGCAACAAGAAGCTGACGGACGGTTTTCTGTGCGCTTGGGAGATTTAATGAAAGATGCAGAACGGGTAATTTTAGCTAATATTTATTTGGGACAATTACCTTCAGGGAAACAAGCGATCGCTAATGTCCAAGTTCGCTACGACGATCCAGCCGCCAACGAAATCGGTTTATTGACCCCAAATATCGCAGTTTATGCGAATGTCGCGGGAAATTACCAACCAGATCTCAATCCTCAGGTGCAACAATCTATTTTGGCATTAGCCAAGTATCGCCAAACCCAGTTAGCCGAGACGAAATTGCAACAGGGCGATCGTTCTGGTGCGGCGACGATGTTACAAACGGCTGCCAAAACCGCCCTGCAAATGGGAGATACTAGTGCCGCGACGGTGTTGCAAACTTCTGCCACCCAGCTGCAAGCTGGAGAAGACTTATCTGAAAGCGATCGCAAGAAAACCAGAATTGTCTCGAAAACAGTTTTGCAAGATACCCCTCCTCAATGAAAGTTAAATTACTATCGGCGCTAAATGACAATAATGTTGATGTGGCTCAAACCAGTAGCCAACGTCAATTGGCAATGACAATTTCGGCGATCGCTGGTGAATTTGACCAAAATCTGCCCCTTAACCTCTGCTTGATTTTAGATAAAAGTGGTTCCATGCATGGACGACCAATTAAAACGGTGATTCAAGCAGTGGAAGGATTAATCGAACGGTTGAAAATTGGCGATCGCATCTCAGTTGTGGCTTTTGCCGGTTCTGCGGAAGTGATTATCCCTAACCAGGCGATCGAAGACCCCAAAAGCATCAAATCTCA
This sequence comes from Nostoc sp. C117, assembly GCF_043099735.1. Lineage (NCBI taxonomy): Bacteria > Bacillati > Cyanobacteriota > Cyanophyceae > Nostocales > Nostocaceae > Nostoc > Nostoc sp. C117. The sequence goes on along the minus strand of NZ_CP170991.1, from coordinate 2,603,647 downwards.
AATCAAAAGCAAACTCAGCGCTAGCGGCGGCACTGTCATCGCTGAGGGTTTGGAACTGGGAATTACAGAACTGATGAAGGGCACAAGAGGCGCTGTTTCCCAGGCGTTTCTGCTGACAGATGGGCATGGTGAAAGCGGTTTGCGGATTTGGAAGTGGGATATTGGCCCGAATGACAATAAGCGTTGTTTGGAACTCGCCCAAAAAGCTGCCAAGCTGAACCTAACTATCAACACTTTTGGATTTGGCAATAGCTGGAATCAGGATTTGCTAGAAAAAATTGCCGATGTTGGTGGTGGTAGTTTAGCTCATATTGAGCATCCTGAAGAAGCTGTGGAGCAGTTTAGCCGCCTGTTTGGGCGGATTCAATCTGTTGGGTTAACTAATGCCTACTTGTTGTTGTATTTAGTGCCCAATGTCCGACTAGCAGAATTTAAACCCATTGCTCAAGTTGCCCCAGACACAATCGAGTTACCAGTGCAACCAGAAGCGGATGGTAGCTTTGCTGTGCGTTTGGGAGATTTGATGCAGGATTTAGAACGGGTAGTTTTGGCTAATATTTATCTGGGACAGTTACCAGAAGGCAAACAGGTAATTGGCCATTTGCAAATCCGCTATGATGACCCTTTGGTTAACCAGCAAGGCTTACTTTCGCCTATGTTGGCGGTGTATGCAGATGTGGTGGGAGCGTATCAACCAACGTCTAATTCTCAGGTGCAGCAATCTGTTTTAACATTAGCAAAGTACCGCCAAACCCAGTTAGCCGAGGTGAAATTGCAACAAGGCGATCGCACTGGTGCAGCCACGATGCTACAAACAGCCGCCAAAACTGCCCTACAAATCGGAGATAAAGGTGCAGCCACAGTGTTACAAACTTCTGCCACTCGCCTACAAGCTGGCGAAGAACTTTCCGAAGCAGACCTAAAGAAGACTAGAATTGCATCAAAAACGATTTTACAGGAATAGTAAAAATTCAACATTGCTAATTAACGGTATGAAAGTTTCGCGCCTTAGCGCAAAGCGAGAAAAAATATTTTATTCCTCAATTGAGCAACAGAGTAGTCACATATTCCTAACTTATTGATTAACAACCACCGAAGAGTTTGACTTATGCTAATCCGGAAGATTGTCCAAGAATTGCAAGACATCCCTGAAGACAAACTAGCAGAACTTTATGACCTAATTCACTACTTTCGGCTAGGTTTAAGTCAAGAAAATATACAACCCCTTGCGGTGAGCGAAGTCGAACCCCGCACCCCTGGTTTATTGAAAGGACAACTCGGCGATGCTTTCTTTGAACCACTACCAGAAGAGGAACTCCAGGAATGGGAATGAGCTACCTCATTGACACCCATATCCTGCTATGGTGGCTTTTTGACGATCCAAAACTCCACACTGACTGTCGAGACATCATTCGCAACCCAGATCATCGGATTATTGTCAGCAGTGCTTCTGCTTGGGAAATTGCCACTAAATACCGTATGGGTAAACTACCCGAAGCCAAACAACTTGTTGAGCAATATTCACAGATATTGCATCAGGCTAAATTTATCGAACTTGCGATCGCCACAGCCCATGCCCTCAGAGCAGGAAGCCTACCGATCGCCCACCGAGATCCCTTTGATCGCATGATCATGGCTCAGGCTGAACTCGAAAGTTTACCTATCATCACCTACGACAAAGCCTTTCAGACTCGACTGATTCAGATAATTCCCGAACTCAAGTAAAGCAAAGTATCGCCAAACCCAATTAGCTGAGGTGAAATTGCAACAAGGCGATCGCACTGGTGCCGCAACCATGTTGCAAACAGCCGCCAAAACTGCCCTACAAATCGGAGATAAAGGTGCAGCCACAGTGTTACAAACTTCTGACACTCGCCTACAAGCTGGCGAAGAACTTTCCGAAGCAGACCTAAAGAAGACTAGAATTGCATCAAAAACGATTTTACAAGAATAGATAATTCATAATTCATAATTTTTATGAAAACTACTGGACTTAATAACGTAGCTATTATTTGCTCTTACTATGAAGGGTTAAAAAATCTCAAACAATGAAGTGTTTTGATGCTAATCTATATAATATAACCCCTATATCCCTCTTCTGCCACTCTCCGCGAGGGCAATCGCTAGAAGCCTGATGAGGCAGCCAATACAAGCTATACTATTAGAAAAAAATGGGTCTTGTATTTGTTATTAGAAAAGAATCGCGCGACGCCGAATAGCCCGTCGTAGACATCGCTTGCTATACAAAAGCTCTAGAATTCAGAAATGGCAAATGTTTTCGGAGAGTGGCAGAAGAGGGATAAAGTTATTGAATTATTAAATAAATTGACTAAAAGCCGATCAACCGATCGCCACTGAAAAGCCAACTAAACCAATGCACCGAGTAACGGAAATCCAGATTATTTCAATATAAAGCGATGTATTTTGGTCTAGAGGGTATACGCCCATAATCTTTCATTGTTTAAAGCGTTTTCAAAGGTGCATCTGTCGGTTGTTTGACAGGTAGTAGATTACTTCGATACCTATGGCTATTCCTACCATGAATATTAAAACCCAGACAGTTTGGGGATCTGTTTGCAAAGCAAACCAAATTAACATTCCTAGTGCCACCAAACATATTCCAGCACCTAAAAGTGAAATCCACTGCTTACTTTTCGTATAACGATGCATACGAGCATTAGCTAAATTAACCGCAGCAAATATCAGCAGAAATCCAGCACTACCCATCGTTGAGATCCGATTTATGTCAAATAAATTGGCAATTATCAGAGTAATACCACTAGTAATAAATAAGCCAATTGAAGATTGGTTATAGCCATTTATTTGACTGCCAGAGTCAAACCCCCTAGATATAGCAATAATAGAGCTAAAACGAGCTGAACCGTAGAGTGTTGCATTACTAGCTGAGATAGTTGATAACAGAGCAGCAATAGTAATTAGAACAGATCCAAATTGCCCCATAATTGGTTTAGCAACTTCAGCTAAAGTATAGTCTTTTGCTGCCAAAATTTGTTCTATTGGTTCTGCTCCCAAGGTGACGAGTCCTATTAAAACGTAAACCAAAATAACGAACCCAATTACAGAGTAATAAACTCGTGGCAAAGTGTACTTGGGATTGACAAGATCCTCTGCTGTATTGGCGATTAGCTCAAAGCCTTCATAAGATAAGAAGATCGCCATTGCTCCTGAGAAAATTGACTGTAACGATGACACTGAGACTGGTTGTAGACGAGAAATATCGATATGACCGCTACCCATAGTAATGAAGAGTATCAAAATTCCCAGTTTGAAGCTGACAATCCAGATTTGAGATTTCCCAATATGATTGGCAGTTAGTAGATTTAGTCCAGTCGTCCCTAAAATTGCCAAGCTAATCAGTAAATGCTTCCAAATAGGTTGAGTAGATTCTGTAAAAAGGTTAACTCCATAACTACCAAATGCCTGTAAGTAAAAGGAAAGCATAATTACATAGCTAAACCATAATAGAAGATTCAGTGTCCCACTAAACAGCCCTAGACCAAAAGCCTGGTTTAAGAAAGTTACTGTCCCGCCTCGACATGGATGAGCTACCGAAAGTTTGGCATAAGCATAAGTAGTTATCAAGGCTATTGTCCCAGCGATAACAAATGCCAGTGGTGCGCCTGTATTAGCTATTTGAATTGCAACTCCCAGCGCTGGAAAAAGTCCACCGACAATACCTCCTACACCCAATGCCCACACAGACCAAAAACCTATTTTTTTGCTTGACACCTGTAACCTCTTTAGGAATAGATAGTCTTATAATTGTTGACTAGCACGCAGATAATCAAGCTGACCAATATTGTTACACTATTTTCTGTCCATACATACTACTAACGTGTACAGCTACTTGAGCCAATATCACGTCAGAAAGCCACGCATTACTGGCTGTCTCAAAACTTTATTTATAAGGTTTTAGAGCTAATTATAAATTCCCTTGCTTATTTTGGTTTCTTACTTGCGCCCAATTTTATAAGCAAGTTCCTGATTAAAACTATTTATGCATTCATTCTAATCTATGTCTCATTAAATATTTCATAATTTATATCTGGGGATTGAGGCTAGACTTGTGCATTTAATAGAGTAGTGATAGTTTGCTCAATGGTTCAGCCTTATCTACTAACCAACAGAGTCACCAGTAAACCCTTGAAAGATTTTTGCTGAATCAGCAGAATTATTAGGCCTAGCCCGTTGTAGACATCCCAAGCTTTCGGCTCAACATACACCAAAATGAATGCGTGACTTACTTAAATAAACTAGCAAACAAGTCAAATTAGTAAGTATATAGAGTGGGCATTTTGCCTACTCTAACAGCTTCTAATGATTAACCCTCTTTTGTGAGACTGGGAGAATCCAATCGTCCAAAAGGTTTGAGGCTTTATTTTCTGTTAGAAAATAAAGCCTCAAACCTTGATGAAATAAAACTCTCAGAATCAGGCTGAGATTATTGTTTTCCGAGAGTGACAGAAGAGGGTTAAGTATCAACTAAACCGAACATCAATCCTCACCTCTGATATCCTCGTCTTGACCTCTGAACTTCTGCGGCACAAAACCCGGCAGATCGGTACTGTCAACGGCGAAGACAAAAAACTTATTTGGGTTGTCAACACTCGTCGGATGGTTGGTATCTGGTGCTAAAGTACCAAGAAAGTCGTTGTCGTTGGCGATGAATAAGGTATGCTTTTTCACCCGATTGATAAACACATCTTCTCCAAAGGCTAAACCTTCAAGCTTGGCAGGAATGTCCTCTTCTTTGATGCCGTTTTGAGTTAGCGCAGCCACCACATCAAGGAACAGGGTTTTGCTGATTGCCTTGCTGGCAAGGTTGCTTTCTCCAGTGATATTGCTGACTTCTGGAGCATTGGTCAGATCGATACGGTAAATCTTCTTGAAAACAGCTTTGGAGCCATCGCCCAAGCCTTTGCCATCGCGTTCATCTACTAGGAATTGGCGATCGCTAATGGCTAAAATCTCGCTGACTGTGGGATACTTGGGTTTAGCAGCCGTACCAATATTATCTAGCTGATAGGCGTATTCTTGGGTAGCACCTGTTTCGATGTCAATCTTGACGATTCTGGTGTAGGCGCCATTAGTCCCACCGTCCTGGAGCAGGGGACTTTGCAAAATCCCAAACAGGGTTTTACCGTCGGGAGTAATTGCCAGTCCTTCCATGCCTTTGTTCGCAACTCTACCGGAGGTGTTACCACTGATCTCTGTATCACTAACGGGACTTAAGTTGCTGACTGCAAACTTGCTAGGGAGAGTGAAAGCTCTGATCCGCTTACCTGTACGGCGGTTAAATTGGTATATATAGGGGCCGTATTCATCAGAGATAAAGATATCTTTTCCATTATTGGATACACGCACGCCTTCAGGATCGAAACGGGCATCGTTAGGATAAGTTGAGACTTGGGTGGAGATGAAGTTGTCTGAGCGTCCAGTGAAATAGTTTTGATTCTTCTTATTTAGGGCTAGGACACCGCTAGGTAGATCCAATCCCTCACCAGTACCGTAGTAAAGAGGCTCTTTACTGAATAGCAGAGTCGTATCAATTAAGCAAGGGTTAAGGCTGAAGGGCAACAGTGAACCACGCGAGTTTGGCTTGAGTTCCAGTTTGATAGTTTGGAAGCGGTTGATATAGGATGCTGTGTCACTCACAGCGCTGTTATATGACACGGCATTTGGACCTCGGTCTGGGATAGCGATAAACGTGTTATCGCCAGCGTAGGCAAGTCCCGATCCGATACCACCCAAGAGGTTTCCCGGAACGCCGTTTTCCAGGGGAGCAGATGTTTCCTGGGAGCGATCGCTAATCTTACCATCTAGGCTGCCAATTGCAATTAATTTAACCTCTGCGTTGGCAGCAGGAGCCACAGCAAATACAGCCAACAACGACAAAATGAAACTTTTGTTGAGCATAATCAGTTCTATTGCTAAAAGACAGTATTTATTCTTGAATATCGTCACTTTTTTTACTTTTTTATTATCTATGTCTTATGGTTAAAAAAAAGTTAAGCTGGGATTAAGCAAAAATTATTAAAGTCACTTGAAAAACCCTAAGCAGCAGTATTATCAATCAATCTGCTAGCCAGAGAGAAAAAACTACTTTATATATAAAATCGGATAAAAATAAAGTCTAAAACGCAAGAATTCAAAAGTAAAAATAGTTAAATAATTAGGACAATAAAATTATTAGTAAGTCGATCCGCCTCTAAATTATATAAGCAGTCTTGATGATCGTTGACTGTTAACTGTTAACCGTTAACAGTCAACGACCATCACTAAATAAAATGCGCCACTACCAAAACATAACCAAAAATTATTCATAGCTTAACCATTAACCATAAACATCTGTATTGAATGGTTATCCCTATCATAGAAAAATTGTATGAAACCTAGCAGAAACCAAGGGTATCTACTAAGTCTTTTGCTGGTAAGTAGTTTGAGTACAACTATAGAATCAGTTAACGCTCGGACTACCAGCCCTGTTGGTAACTTAGAGGGTGGAGCCGCTTTGCTACCCACAGGTCAAATCATCACGCCCGCAGCCGCACCAGGCTCGACTTTTGCACCTTTAGCAACTGGTTTGCGTACAGATGATAATGCTGATGCTGCTGAAGCCGTAAGCACAGCCCTTAGCCCAAATGGAAAAACTCTACTGGTGCTTACCAGTGGCTATAACCAAAACTTCAAAGATGAAAATACAGGTAGTACTTTCACATATCCTGTATTAGACCCGCTAACCGGCAAACCGACTACTACAAAAACCCCGAAAGCAGAATGGGTTTTTGTTTATGATGTCAGTAGCGGTAAGTTAGTTAAAAAACAACAGATTAATATCCCCAATACTTATAACGGTTTAGCTTGGGCTAAAGATGGCTCACGCTTCTTTGTATCAGGCGGCATTGACGATCGCATTTATGTTTATGCGTCTAATGGTAGCCAGTACGTACCGGATGCTCCCTTTATTTTACTAGGTCACAATTCTAACCAAACTGACCCCTTCCCTAAATATGATGGTGGTTTGTTAAAGGATACGGCAGCTAAGGCTGTGTCTACAGGAGCAGTTGTCGCGGGTCTGGCGGTTAGTAAGGATGGTAATACCTTAGTCGCTGCTAATTTTGAAAACGACTCAATTTCAATCGTTGATGGTACTACCCGTAAGGTAACTAAAGAAATTAAGTTCTTTAAGCCAGGTGATAAAGTAGCAACCGGAGAATTTCCTTTTGATGTCGCCATCAAAAGTGCAGAAAACGGTCAAGCAGGTAAAGTATTCATTAGCAGCCAGCGGGATAACGAAGTGCTGGCTGTTGGCATTACTTCTGGAGAGATTACCCGTATACCAGTAGGTAGTCAACCAAACAAAGTGCTACTCTCGCGGGATCAAAATAGATTGTACGTGGCTAATGGTAATGATGACTCGATTTCGGTCATTGATACCAATAGCAATAGCGTTGTCAAAACCATCTCTCTGTCTCGACCTGGTGATAAATATAAAGGTGCTAATCCCAACTCTTTAGCCTTAAACCCAGATGGATGCACACTTTACGTTACCTTAGGCGGGGAAAATGCGATCGCTGTTGTAGACTTGCAACCTGGTCGAGTGACTGGACGCATTCCCACTGGCTGGTATCCTAATTCTGTAAGCGTCAGTCGGGATGGTCAAAAGCTGTATGTTGTTAATGCTAAGAGCAATTCTGGCCCCAACCCCTCAAACAGTCGCACGACAGCAGCGGGACTTGCACGTAACACCAATTTTAAAAATGATTACAACTGGGCTTTAGAAAAAGCTGGGATTTCAATTATTCCAGTGCCAAAAAGCAGTACTTTAGCTATGCTTTCAACTCAGGTAGACAAAAACAACGGTTTTTACAATCGTCGTCCTGACCGGACAATGAGGTATTTACAAGGCAAAATTAAGCACATTATCTACATAGTTAAAGAAAACCGTACTTATGACCAGGTACTCGGCGATTTACCTGTCGGTAATGGCGACCCAGCACTTACCTTGTTTCCCAACAATATTTCACCCAACCATCACAAACTGTCCCTTGGCTTTGCTACTTTTGATAACTTCTACGACAGTGGCGAATCTAGTGGAGTGGGTTGGAACTGGTCTACTTACGCCCGTACTACAGACTACACCGAAAAAACTCAATCAGTTCTTTACGGTAACGCCGGCTTTAACGGCTTAACCTACGATTACGAAGGTACAAATCGGAATATCAGTACCGCACTACCCCAAACTTCGTCAAATAATTCGCCAATCAATACCCGTATAACAGGAATTTTAGATCCTTCTGGCCAGTCTTCCATATTGCCTGGAGACAGGGATGTTGATGCTCCCGAAGGAGACGGTAATCTCCAGCCGGATGCCATTGGTGGTTATCTCTGGGATACGGCGCTACGTGCTGGCAAGACTGTACGTAATTACGGTTTCTTCGTTGACAACGGCGCTCCCTATGTTACTAGTCAACCCGATGCAACTAAACCCGATCCGAAAAACCCGGCTTATATCCCCATTTCCCCAACTCCTTACGCTGACAAGATTCCTCAAGCTCCCGTTACTAAAACTGTATTGTTGGATAAAACCGATCTTTATTTCCGGTCATTCGATCAAAATAATGCTGATACTTATTTGTACAGCGAATGGGAAAGGGATCTAAAGCAAAATGGACTACCCAATTTAATGCTTGTGCGTTTATCTCACGATCATTTTGGTTCCTTTGGCACTGCTTTGGCTGGACTAAATACTCCTGAATTGCAAATGGCAGATAATGACTATGCTATTGGCAAGTTGGTAGAGAAAATCTCTCACATGCCTGAGTGGAAGGAAACAGCAATTTTCATCATTGAAGATGATTCCCAAAATGGACCAGATCATGTTGATTCGCACCGTTCCTTAGCCTACGTTATTTCGCCTTACACAAAACGCGGCGCTCTCGTCAGCACTAACTACAACACCATTAGCGTATTGCGGACAATGGAGGATTTGTTAAACATTGGCTACTTGGCAATTACTGATGCTAATGCTGAACCAATGTCAGATGCCTTCACCAGAGAACCGAACTTTGAGCCTTACACAGCTATTGTGCCAGGTAACTTGTGTGCCGATCCTGTAGACCCGAAACTAGTCCCAGCTTGTCAAGACAAAAATGTTGAAAAGACAGCAGCTATGCCCATTCTAAATGCTAAGAAATGGTGGGCTGCTATGACTAAAGACTTCAATTTTGTCGGTGAAGATAAGCTCGATCCAGAAGAATTCAACGAAATTCTCTGGGCAGGAATTAAGGGTGATAATATTCCTTATCCTGAAGAACGTAACCGGAAAGACTTACGGCAAAATCGCGCTCAACTGCTAAAGCATTGGCAATTGAGTGAAAGAGTTAACTCTACTGAAGCTCAGAAGATGTTTAAAAAGTCCTCTTCTTGGTAGCAAAATGTTTTAGATCCCCCTAAATCCCCCTTAAAAAGGGGGACTTTGACTCCGGTTCCCCCCTTTTTAAGGGCAGGACCGATTCATTCCCTAAAGAGCTTTAAAAATCAAGGGTTCTAGCGATTAAAAATTAGTTATTTTGTTACTGGCGTGCTGATGAAACCAACTATTTTACTGATATTTCAGTGCTTAAATGTTCATCTCTTCGTCACGCTTACTGACAATTTTCTCGCTAACCATCTTGACAAATCCTGTTTGAAATGGAATGAATCAGCCCTGCTTTTTAAGGGGGGTTAGGAGGGATCTAAAAGTGTCTAAAGTCACAGCAAAATACTTTTCAAACAAGCAGTGCTGCATCTTTGGTAATCAGGAAAATAGTCTTTCTTTTTACGGTGTACACACAAGTCTCTAGACCTGCAACTTGATTGCATCGACCTGCAACTTGATTGCATTGACCTGCAACTTGATTGCATTGACCTGCAACTTGATTGCATTGACCTGCAACTTGATTGCATTGACCTGCAACTGAAGTTACGTTAACCAGCAAGTTTAAAAGATTTGTTTTTACACCGTAGCTTTGTATTAGAGAAATATTCGAGAAATGAGCAAGCTGGCTGAAGCGTATTGATAGGTTAATTTCCCGGTAATTTGCTTTGTTTTTTTCAATTGATAGTAAATGATGTGAGGATTAGAGAAAAATGATCAAAATGTTTTGGAAGTGGATGCCGATTTCTCCAGTGGTTTTGGGGTTATTATCGGTAATCACTACCACAACTGGGGCGATGTCTGCGGCGGGCGATGCCAACGCACTACCAGCTAAAACTGGTACTGTTCAACAGCAAGATACTGAAGTTCAGCTATCTCCTGAGAATGCTAAGTCTGAATCAGTAGCCCAGGTAACATCTGTTTCTCAACTGTCGGATGTACAGCCGACAGATTGGGCATTCGCTGCCTTGCAATCTTTAGTCGAGCGTTATGGGTGTATTGCAGGTTATCCGAATGCAAATTATCGGGGTAATCGGGCTTTAACTCGTTACGAATTTGCCGCCGGGATTAATGCCTGTTTAGATCGGGTAAATGAACTAATTGCAACTGCAACAGCTGACATAGTTAAGAAAGAAGATTTAGCAACGCTGCAAAAATTACAAGAACAATTTGCGGCTGAATTGGCTACTTTGAAGGGTCGAGTAGATGTTTTAGAACCTCACCTGGAAACTCTGGAAAAACAGCAGTTTTCCACCACCACAAAACTTAATGGTGAGGCCATCTTTGCGATATCAGGGTTTGTATCTGGGCAAGATGCAGATAATGCTGATATTCCCAGAAACACTACCTTTGGCGATCGCGTTCGCCTTAACTTTGACACTAGTTTTACTGGCCAAGATTTACTCAGAACTCGATTACAGGCTCTCAACCTGAATTACTTTTCTGGTGAGGGTGGCACTGGAACTAGATTAACAGAAGGGACTCTCGCTTTTAATGGAGATATTGGGGATGAAGATCCGGAAAATAATCAAGTGGGAGTTGAGACGCTGTTTTACAGATTTCCTCTAGGCAAAAAAACTGAAGTTACTTTTTTTGCCAACGAAGGAGAAGTTGAAGACTTCGTTGATACAGTCAACCCTTTCTTAGATGGAGATGAAGGAGCTAGAGGTGCTTTAACTAAGTTTGGTAGCCGCAATTCAGTCTACTACTTTGTGCCTTCGGGCGCGGGGGTTGGGGTGACACATCGCCTCTCGGATCAGTTGGAGTTGAGTTTGGGATATTTATCTAGTACAGCATCCAATCCCAACGCTGGCAACGGTTTATTTAATGGTTCTTATGGTGCGATCGCGCAATTGACTTTCCAACCTAGCGATCGCTTCACCATCGGTTTAACCTACGTCAATGCCTACAACAACCTGGGTGAAGATTTGGCAATCCCAGGTACAGGAAGCCAAAAGGCTAACTTGGCGTTAGCTACTGATTCGCCTACTTCCACCAACGCTTACGGTTTGGAAGCATCTTATCAAGTAAATTCCGGCTTTTTGGTTAATGCTTGGGCTGGCTATGCCAAAAGCCGTGTCTTGGGCGTAGGAGATGCCGATATTTGGAATTATGCAGTTGCTTTGGCTTTCCCGGATTTGGGTAAAAAAGGCAATTTAGCGGGAATCGTTGTCGGGATGGAACCGAAAGTAACTGGTGCTGATGGGGCGATCGCTAATCTATTTACAGAGATAATCGCACCGCAAAACCGCGACTCTGCAAGAGACAGAAATACCTCTTGGCACGTTGAAGCTTTTTACAGCTACAAAATTTCAGACAACATTACCATCACCCCTGGTTTGATTTGGCTGACTGCTCCTAACCATGACGATCGTAATAATGATGCTGTCTTGGGAGTTATTAGAACTACCTTTACTTTCTAAATTTTGCTGTGGTTTTAGTCAAGACAATTGAAGGATTTTTTATGCACAAAATGCGATTTAGTTCCATCTTTTTCAGATCTAGCTTGACCTCTGTCATCTTATTAACAACACTTTCGACTGCGTTAATTCCCCCAGTCAAAACACTAGCTGAATGCACCCCTGGTACTAGTAACTGCGAAAACAAAACAGATAATCCTCCTTGTGATTCCAGAAATCCATCAAATTTGGTTGCAGATACAACCAGAGTCCGGAGAATTAAGATTGCTTGGGATGTATGTCAAAAAAATGATTTTTATCAAGTGAGTTGGGGCGACGATAAAGATGATATGACGCAAATCGATGACCCAAAAGCACGTAATTGGACTTATACCGGAGCCAGAGATCTGACAAAGTACACGTTTAAAGTACGTGGGTGCAATGCTCCGATTACTAAAGATACTGCTGAAAAACCAGATTGCACACCTTGGACACAATTAGTTGTCACAACACCTGATTGGTAATTGTTGCTGGTGTTTGTTCTCTTCGTATCATCTCTCAATATTTTCTGCCATGCTTCGCTGTCAAGATCGTTTACACAAATCTATCTTCAGGAAAATTGATATGAAATTGTTTCCCCAATTGGCGATCGCTACTAGTTTTGTTCTGGGTTTGGCTACATTCAGCGCTAAATCCGCCTCCGCTGCAATTGTTAATTATGCTTTCACTGTTGATAGTTCTACAGCTAAAGGGAACGGGTTATTTAGCTTTGATGACTCAACTTTTAGTAATGATAATATCCCGGTAGCACCAGTTCAATCGCTAACTTTCCAATTTGATAATGACTCTAATATTTACACTGCAAAGGATGATGTTGAATATCCAGATTATCCCCTTGCATTTCCAACTGTATCCTTAGGAGAGAACGCACCTATTGGATTGCTATACAGCTTCCTCGACAAAGCTAATCCTTCTAAAAGTTACGACATTTCTGGAATATTGTTTTCCGCCTCCTCCGAAACTTCCAATTTAGGTACAGTTTCTTATCGACAAGTACCTGAGCCTAGCACTTTAGCTAGCACACTTGTTGTTGGTAGTATTGGCTTGTTACTGCAAAGAAAGGTAAGATCGATTAAAAAGATTAAAGCTTAATCTCGACTTGAAAGGGTGTAATGTGGTTGTTTTTTCAGCCACATACACTCTCTAAGCTTTTGTATTAAAAAAGGCAAAAATTAAATGAAATTTACTGATATTCATCATATAGCTATTATTTGTTCTGACTACGATCGCTCCAAAAAATTTTATGTCGAAACTTTAGGTTTTTTAATTATTCAAGAGACATTCCGGGCGGAAAGAAATTCTTATAAATTAGATTTACGTGTTGGAGAAAATGGTCAAATAGAATTATTCTCTTTCCCAAATCCTCCGCCACGTTTTAGTAGCCCAGAAGCTTGTGGTTTAAGACATCTGGCTTTTAAAGTTGATAATATCGACGAAACTGTTTTTTACTTAAACTCCCAAGGTGTGGAAACAGAAAATATTAGAATTGACGAAATTACAGGCAAGAAATTTACTTTCTTTAAAGACCCAGATAATTTGCCATTAGAGATTTATGAAAATTAAACTTGGTATTGCATAATTGCAGGATGATTTGAGAATTTGGATCGATACATCATCATCGTGTCCCCGTATCAGCCCCAATCATCCCATTATTGAGCAATGGAATCTAATGCCACTAAAATATACTACTTACCTGATAAACAGCTTAAATCCGCTTAAATTTTTCTCGTCGATACCAGCGACGAATTCGCTCAGGTGAAACACCGAATAAATAAGCAATAATTACTATTTGATTGAGTAGTGTAGTTTTAAACACACCCTTTTGCAACCATCTCCGAGCTGAGGTAACAACTGGTGTTGAGATAATTGTAATACGTCCGATCGCCTTTAGACGACGCATGAGTTCAAAGTCTTCCATGATAGGCAATTCGGGAAAACCGCCGATTTGTTGAAATACTGCTTTGGTGAGAAAAATTGCTTGGTCGCCATAAGGCATTTGACAAAAATGCGATCGCCATTTCACACCAAACTCTACCCATCGTAAACTCAAAAGGGATGCATCAATCCGCAAGTTAAATGCACCAGCGACAGTTTCAGGTTGTTGTAAAGCTGTGCAAATCATCTCATCAAACCCAGCAGGTAAACGGGTATCGGCGTGGAGAAATAGCAGAATATCACCGCTAGCCGCTACAGCACCCACGTTCATTTGCACAGCACGGCCGGGAGATGATGAAATAACTTTGACATTTAAAGACTGAGCGATCGCCATAGTATCATCACTAGAGCCACCATCTACTACAATCACTTCTATATTTTTACTGCCTTCAGTAGTAGCAATAGCTTCTTTTATATTCACCGCTTCATTAATAGCCGGAATAATAATCGAAATTTTAGCTGCGTCAATATTCTGACTCATGATTGCGGAGTTATCTTTTCCAGTTGCTTAGGAAACGAACACTCTACCGTTATCTTCAGATTACTTTCAGCCGTACCTTTAGTTACGTAAGGTATACCTGCTTCACCGCCAACTTTGATGCCAAATTCTAGAGTGACTTTATCAATATTAGCAACAGGGATTTTCTTAAAAGCATTAAGTGAATAAACAGTGTAAGCGCGAATTGTACCTTCAATTGCTTGGAAATTTTGTAGTATTTGTTTTTGTGCAGCATCAGCATCCCATCCTTTATCAATTAGCGCTTCTTCTTCTCCCTGTGGGGAGACTTCGATCCTAACTGGCGGTGCATCTACGTTATCTGTAGCTTCAATGTAAATAATCGTGCCATCTTCTAACTGAATAGGTGTGAGTTGAGTCATGGGGTAATCTTGCCTAAAATAATTGCGTCTTAGAGGTTGTTTGAAAAGTTCTATGTTGTCATACTAATCGAATGATTACCCCCCTTAATCCCCCCTTATAAAGGGGGGAAACAAGAAATAAGGAGGGAAACAAGAAATAAAGGGGGAAACAAGAAAATCTGGTTCCCTCCCCTTTCCAAGGGGAGGGTTAGGGTGGGGTAAAAGAATACTAGATACATTAATCATGACTTTTCAAACAACCTCTAAGATAGTCCAGCTGTGCAACTCTATACATTTTTGCGGAAAATGCGGTAAATTTCTTGTAGAAGCTGGAAATAATGCGACTAAACTATCATAAAGCTTACTAAGATGAGTCGAGACGCTTTGGTGGTGGGAATTAATACTTATGACCGCTTAAAGAGTCTTAATGCGCCAGCTACCGATGGTGAAGCGATCGCTCAAATCTTACAACAATACGGCGAATTTCGGGTAACGCGGCTACCAGCAGTCAAAGACAAGGAAAATGAGACGATTCGCATTGGTAAGCAAACTAAAGTTAGTTTAACTCAGTTAGAAAGAGCGATCGTTCAATTGTTTAAGCCGTATGGTAAGCCGCCAGACACAGCGCTACTGTATTTTTCTGGTCATGGTTTGCGGAAAAATATCGGAATTCAGGAAGGCTTTTTAGCGACGAGTGAAGTCAACCCCGATGCGGGTAATTGGGGATTATCTTTGCAATGGCTGCGGCGACTGCTGCAAGAAAGTGAAGTAAGACAACAAATTGTAATTTTGGATTGCTGCTATAGCGGAGAAGTGCTAAATTTTGCAGAGGCAGATCCAGGCGATCGCGGTAAAGGTAGAGATAGGTGTTTTATTGCGGCTTCTCGTGATTTTGAAGTAGCTTTTGAAGAGATTAACAGCCAACACAGCGTTCTCACTGCTGCACTGCTGAAAGGTTTAGAACCAAAACAAGACCGTTGGGTGAGTAACTACACCTTAGTAGACTTGCTCAATCAAGAACATCACCCGTTCCCGCAGCGTCCAATTTTTGCTAACTCTGGTGAAGCAATTAATCTCACCCGCAAATGGAATTTCTCTCCTGTTAACTCCACAGTACAGGTATCAGCTATTTGTCCTTATAAAGGGTTATCTTATTTTGATTGTACAGAAGCAGATGCCAACTTATTTTATGGCAGAACAGCGTTAACCGACGAATTATTAGAG
The DNA here is from genome assembly GCF_043099735.1 of Nostoc sp. C117. Classification (NCBI taxonomy): domain Bacteria; kingdom Bacillati; phylum Cyanobacteriota; class Cyanophyceae; order Nostocales; family Nostocaceae; genus Nostoc; species Nostoc sp. C117. The sequence continues at coordinate 2,587,732 of NZ_CP170991.1, read as the reverse complement.
AAAGTGCGATCGGGTAATTTCCTCGCTGTGTTGGGAGCATCAGGAAGTGGTAAATCTAGTGTTGTCAGAGCAGGTTTACTTTATCAATTACAGTTAGGACGTAGGTTATCAGGGAGCGATTCTTGGCAGTTGAAAATATTTCGACCAGGGATTAATCCCTTACAAAATTTAGCCCTGGTATTTGTAGAATCAGAATTATCAGATATTGAACGCGCATCACAATTAGCAAAAGCTGAAGAATTAATTGCTAAAGGCGCAGTTGGTTTAGGACAGTTGATTACTGCTGCACAAACTCAGCGCGTCGTGTTAGTGGTAGACCAATTTGAGGAAACTTTTACTCAATGTCAAGACATTAGAAAACGACAGCAGTTTTTTGAATGTGTGTTAGGTGCTTTGCAACGGGATGACAATAAACTCTGCCTATTAATCACAATGCGGGCTGATTTTTTTGGCAAATGTCTGGAACAAGAGTATGGCGGACTAGCTAAGAAGATTCAAGAGCATTTAGTAACAGTAACACCGATGAATCGAGAGGAATTAGAAACAACAATTATCAAACCGGCTGAACAAGTGAACTTAGCAGTAGAACCGGAATTAGTTTCTCAAATGATTGCAGATGTAGAAGATTCACCGGGGAGTTTACCGTTGTTGCAGTACACGCTGACAGAACTATGGCAGCAAAGAACTGAAGAACGGTTAACCCTGACTATCTATAGCAAACTAGGTGGAGTCAGGGGAACGCTGCAAACACGCGCTACAGAAGTTTATGAGTCATTATCGCTTGAGGAACAGCAAGCAACAAAGCGGATTTTTTTAGAATTGACGCAGTTGGGAGAAGGAACAGAAGATACCCGCAGACAGGTTGTGCAACGAGATTTAGTTACTTCGCAGCATCCAGAAGCTGTGATTAATAGAATAATTCAACGGTTAGCTGATGAGAAACTAGTTGTCACCAGTACGTTATCTAATCAAATTGCTGTGGTAGATGTGGCACATGAAGCACTGATTCGCCATTGGTTGCTATTACGCAAATGGATTGAGGAAAGTCGGGACATACTGCGACAAAAGCGGAAAATTGAAGCCGCAGCTATTGAATGGCGAGATAGAAGAAAGACAAAAGATTACTTGCTTCAGGGAAAACGCTTAAAAGAAGCAAAGGATTTTCAAAACCAACAAACTGAAAACTTGAGATTATCAGAGCTAGTAAATGAGTTTATTCAAGCAAGTGTCAGACAAAGACGGAATAATCGCTTTAAAAGCTTTGGCTTTTTCTTAATTATTCCGCTGGGTTTATCGCTGTATTTAGGTATTGTAGTTGAGAGACAGATTAGAATAAGAAACCTTTGGCAGACTGTCGATGCTTTTAAGGGAAAAGAGTACAGTCAAGCAAGAATTCAAGCACTGGAAAAGCTAGTACAAGCTGGTGATAACTTAGCTGGTAAAGATTTCAGAGGTGCAAATCTCAGGGGTGCAAACCTCAGTCGTATCGACCTTAGTCCTACTGACCTCAGTCGTGAAGAGTTTATGGATGCCGATCCTAAAAGGCGTAGCGATCTCAGTTTGACTGACCTCAGTCATAGCAACCTGATGAATACCGATCTCGAATTTGCCAAACTCTACGGTGCCAACTTAATGGGTGCCAATCTCACGAATGCCGATCTCTCTTTTACCAAACTTGGTGGAGTCAATCTCAGCGGTGCCAATCTCAGCGGTGCTAATCTCATTGGTGCTAATTTTAGCGATGCTCATACATTTACTGGTATTAATGAAAGACTGGTAAGTTTCGGGCGTGCTAACCTCAAGGATGCTAACTTTCAGAATGCTAAATTAGGGCGCACTGACTTCAGGGCTGCTAACCTTAGAAATGCTAACTTTAAAAATGCTATCCTCGATGAAACTGACTTCAGATCTGCTGACCTCAGAGGCACTGACCTCAGTGAATACATAGGCAGTTATAACCAATTTAAGGGTGCTTTTTATGACAAAGAAACTAAATTTAGCCAACGATTCGATCCTGCTTTCAAGAAAATGCTCTTAATTGCTCCTAATGCAAATCTTAGAGATGCCGACATTTCTGATTTGATCGATCTCAATGGTGTCAACCTCAGCGGTGCTGACCTCAGAAATGCGAAACTAGGTGGTACCAAGCTCAGTGGTGCTAACCTCAGTGGTGCCAAGCTCAGTGGCGCTGACCTCGGTAGTGCTAACCTCAACGGTACTAACCTCAATGGTGCTAACCTCAATGGTGCTAACCTCAATGGTGCCAACCTCAATGGTGCTAACCTCAATGGTGCCAACCTCAATGGTGTTGACCTCAGCGTTGCTAACCTCAATGGTGCTAATCTCAATGGTGTCAGCCTTAGTGGTGCTGACCTCAGCAATGCTGACCTCGGAAATACTAAAAACCTAACTCCTGAGCAAGTTAAATCTGCTAAAAATTGGAAGAAGGCTGAATACGATGAAGTTTTTCGTCGCCAGCTTGGTTTACCACCAGAAGGAGCTATTTGATCGCAATGAGTTTTTATAATTAAGCGATCGCACCAAACAAAGACAAACCCTGAAGCAGCTTCTGCGAACCCTGAAGCAACTTCTGCGAACCCTGAAGCAACTTCTGCGAACCCTGAAGCAACTTCTGCGAACTCTGCATCTAATCTGAAAAAATGGCATCAAAGAGCGATCGCTTCACTCTGAAATTCATTGCCAGGATGTCTTAATACAATTGGTCTGTGCTACTAATGGTGATTTTGCCATCTACCTGAATGTGATGATTGCGTAAGTCCTATTCCAATATTTCTCGGTTAAGGGGAAAAGGGGAAAGGGAAAGAAAAAACCTTTAACCCAAACCCAGTAACCTTTACTCCAAACCCAATTCCGAGTTAAAAATACAAAACCCGAGAAGTATTGAGTCCTATTCTATAAAAGTCAAAAGTTAAAAGGTAAATTTGTCATGATGGGGAAAATTACCCATCGACTATTAACTTAGAAAACAAGATGACTGAAGCCACAGCAACTCGTCCCAACACCAACCTTGAGGAAACTGAGCCAACGATTCATTATCTCGTGGCAATGTCGCAACCAGAAAACCATTTGTTTGAGGTGACTTTAAGCATTGTAAATTACTCCTCAGAGATTCTCGATTTAAAACTGCCCGTTTGGACACCTGGTTCTTACTTAGTTCGGGAATACGCCAAGAACTTACAAGATTTTGCTGCTTTTGCAGAGAATAAGCCTTTACCTTGGCGGAAAATCAGTAAAAATCACTGGCAGGTAGACAAAATAGGTGTTTCAGAATTAACTGTACGTTACCGCATTTTTGCTAATGAGCTATCGGTACGGACAAATCATTTGGATGCTACCCACGGTTATTTCAATGGTGCGGCATTATTTTTTAGAATACCTGGGTCAGATAAGCAACCGATTCGCGTCACCATCATACCATCACGCCCAGAATGGCAAGTAACTACAGCTTTACCACCTGTTGGTGAGGAAACGAATACTTTCTTGGCTAAGGATTTTGATACTCTTGTTGATACTCCGTTTGAGATTGGTTCTCACCAATTATATGAATTTGAGGTTTTAGGAAAACCTCATGAACTGGCAATTTGGGGGCGAGGTAGTTACCATGTCCAGCAGCTAATTACTGACATTCAAAAAATTATCCAGGTAGAAGCGCAGATGTTCGGCGGTTTGCCCTATGAACGATACGTGTTTCTCCTACATTTATTTAGCCAAGCTTTTGGCGGTTTGGAGCATAAAAATTCTTGCTCTTTAATTTACCAGCGTTTTGGGTTTCGTGTTCCAGAAAAGTACGATCGCTTTATTCAATTAGTCGCACACGAGTTCTTTCACTTGTGGAATGTCAAGCGGATTCGCCCAAAAGCATTAGAAGTTTTTGATTACGATCGAGAAAATTACACCCCATCCTTGTGGTTTTGTGAGGGTACTACTAGTTACTACGACTTGTTAATTCCTTTGCGGGCGGGAATTTATGATGCTAAGTCCTATTTGAATAACTTGAGCAAGGAAATTAGCAGATATGAAGCTACACCGGGGCGCAAAGTACAACCCGTTTCTGAGTCAAGTTTTGATGCTTGGATTAAACTCTATCGCCCTGATGCCAATAGCGGCAATTCCCAAATTTCTTACTATTTAAAGGGAGAAATGGTATCGTTATTGCTGGATTTATTGATTCGCTCTACTCACAACAATCAGCGTTCCCTTGATGATGTGATGCTGAAAATGTGGCAGCAATTTGGACAAGCTGAAATTGGCTATACCCCAGAACAGTTACAGGAAGTTATAGAATCTGTGGCAGAAATCAATTTGACTGATTTCTTCAAACGCTACATTGATAGTACTGAAGATTTGCCGTTTAATCAGTATCTACAACCCTTTGGCTTGCAGTTAGTAGCAGAGCAGCAGGAAGAACCTTATCTGGGTGTCAAAATAAATACTGAGAATGGGCGGGAGATGATTAAGTTTGTCGATGCGGGTTCACCTGCACAATTAGGGGGAATTGATGCAGGTGACGAGTTACTAGCAATTGATGGGATTAAGGTAATGGGAAATGGCTTAGGCGATCGCCTCAAAGATTACCAACCAAGCGATAAAATTGAAGTCACAGTTTTCCACCAAGACGAACTGCGTACTTATTCCATCACCCTAGACTCACCACATCCCACTCGATATCAAGTAAAACCTGTAGATTATCCTAACTCTACACAGCAGCAAAACTTTGCTGGATGGCTGGGGGTAGCGATCGCAACTGTTTGATAAAGGCACGGGGCAAGAGAGAAGGGGGAGACAAGGGAGAAATATTGCTACCTTGTCCCCCTTGTCCCCCTTGTCTACCTTGTCCCCCTTGTCCCCACTCTCAATACTAATGGGTTTTCACCGCCCCAGAATAAATCAAACCCCGTTGTAAATCCAGCGTCAGAATTGCCCCATCTCGAATTACCTGTGTTGCCTGTTTCACACCCACAATCACCGGTACACCGAGACGCAAACCAATGACTGCTGCGTGACTTGTAAGACTTTCATCTTCCGTAATAATCCCGGCAGCTTTGCGAATTGCGTCCACAAAATCGGCATTAGTACGGGAAGCGACTAAAATATCTCCATGATTAAAGTTACTAATATCCATACCAGTATTAGCCACTCGTGCGCGACCACTGACTGAACCTTGTCCCAGTCCAATTCCGTGACCTAGTATTGCCGTCACTACCTCAACCTTAATCAAATCTGTTGAGCCGGAAATTCCCTGGAGTGTGCCAGCAGTCATCACTACTAAATCTCCCTCAGAAAGTAACTTCAGCTCCTGAGCCACATTAATCGCAGCTTGGAATGTTTGACCAGTGGAAGGCAATCCTAGCACTAGCAGCGGTTTTACCCCCCACACCATCTGTAGTTGTCGCGCCACGTTTACATGGGGTGTTACAGCCAAAATTGGTGTATGAGGACGAAATTTGGAGACATTGCGAGCAGTTGCCCCGGTTTGGGTTAGGGTCATGATTGCTGCGGCTCCGAGTTGCTCTGCTATTTGACCCACAGCCTGACTAATAGCATTGGGAATAGAGCGCCGGGTATCTCTCAAAGAACGTAAGTTTGAGTTTTGGGCTTCCTCCTGCTCCATACGCTCGGCAATCCGCGCCATTGTCGCCACTGCTTCTACAGGGAAGCTACCTACCGCGGTTTCATTTGAAAGCATCACCGCGTCTGTACCGTCTAAAATCGCATTGGCCACATCCGATACTTCCGCGCGAGTGGGACGGGGATTGCTCACCATACTGTCTAACATCTGAGTGGCGGTGATGATGGGAATCCCTAAGCGGTTTGCTGTGGCAATCAACCGTTTTTGGAGTACCGGAACATCTTCAGCGGGCAATTCCACCCCTAAATCGCCTCTGGCAACCATTACCCCATCACACAGAGCCAGAACCGCCTCCATTTGTTCAATGGCCTCGTGCTTTTCAATTTTGGCAATCACTGGAACTTGCTTGCCTGTACTGGAAATTAGCTCTTTAATTTCGATCATGTCCTGGGGATTGCGGACAAAGGAAAGTGCCACCCAATCTACACCTTGATCTAGACCAAACATCAGATCCTCTCGGTCTTTGTCGGTCATTGCTTTAATTGACAGGTAAACCCCGGGAAAGTTTACCCCTTTATTGTTAGAAAGTTTACCAGGGACGGTAATTCGACAATGCAAATCACCTTTGTCTCGGTTAATCTCCTCCACGACCATTTCTACTCGTCCATCATCAAGGAGGATTTTTGCACCAACTGGGACTTCTTGGGCTAAATAATCATAGGTGACGCAGCTAATTTCTTGTGTGCCTATAACCGGACGATTGGTTAAGGTGAAGCGATCGCCTTTTGCCAAAACTATAGATCCGTTATCAAACTTCCCCAAGCGAATTTTTGGTCCCTGCAAGTCTTGGAGAATAGCCACTGGCTGATTGAGTTCAAAGGCTGTTTGCCGAATTAAGCGAATACTACGCTGATGATCGGCATGAGTTCCGTGGGAGAAGTTTAGCCGCAGTGTCGTTGCTCCCGCTTCAATAATCGCCTTGAGCATTTCAGGACTGCTTGTGGCGGGACCGATAGTAGCGACAATTTTTGTCCGGCGTAGAGAATCTCTTAATTGCATAGGGGATGAATTTAGGGAGCTATCTGGGAAGTTATCGTAACTCTAAGTGGCATCTCCTTTTGGATCACTGCTATACCAATAGATTTAAGCAGTTAGAAAGGAATTATGAGAGAGCGAAGGCTAGGGTTGGGGGTTTGGATAGACTAGATATAGTACACCAATCTTGTCTCCATCCTCCGCACGAAGGAGTTTATCCCATCAACTTATTGCCAATTGTCATACCCCACTTATCAGTAAAGACTAAGCCTCGTCTGGAATCATAGCGTTATTCATCTGCCGATATGCTAAGCTGTGCATAAATATTGCTATACAAAAGTTAATAAAACTTTATTATTCCCTAATGTTGATCGTATATTCGTAATGTTTAGTAAAGAAAGAGTCAATGTCAATCATGCTCGCGTCGGAGGTACAAAAGCCACTGACAATCCCACCCAAAGAATTGTTAGCACCTCCTGGTGATTCAAATCCAACGCTACTGCTATTTTCCGCGGCTGTGGCAATGCTGGTATTATCTAACTTTGGTTACTGGCTTTGGCAATGGCCGCATTGGCTATGCTTTGGGGTTAATACTATTGCCTTGCATTGTGCTGGGACAGTAATTCACGATGCCTGTCATCAATCTGCACATCGCAACCGAGTAATTAATGCAATTTTAGGGCATGGTAGTGCATTGATGCTGGCTTTTGCTTTTCCAGTGTTTACGCGGGTGCATTTGCAGCATCATGGTCATGTGAATCATCCCAAAGACGATCCAGATCATTATGTTTCTACAGGTGGACCTTTATGGCTGATTGCAGTACGGTTTTTGTATCATGAAGTGTTTTTCTTTCAACGGCGACTGTGGCGGAAATATGAGTTATTAGAATGGTTTATTAGCCGTTTAATTATCGGTTTAATTATTTATATTTCAGTTCAGTACCACTTTTTAGGTTACATTCTCAATTTTTGGTTCATACCTGCTTTTGTGGTGGGGATAGCACTAGGATTATTTTTTGATTATTTACCGCATCGTCCTTTTGTAGAACGCGATCGCTGGAAAAATGCTCGCGTCTATCCTAACCCGATTCTTAATATCTTGATTATGGGACAGAATTACCACTTAATCCATCATTTGTGGCCTTCTATTCCTTGGTATAATTACCAACCCGCGTATTATATGATGAAGCCCCTGTTAGATGAAAAAGGATGTTATCAAACTTCAGGATTGTTGCAGAAAAAGGACTTTTTTGAGTTTGTTTACGACATCTTTTTAGGAATTCGGTTTCATCATCAAAAAGAATAGAGTTATTGCATAAAGCGATCGCTTGCTCACGGCTGACACTGGGAAAGCGATCTAAAAACTCATCCAGTGAGTCACCAGCTTCTAGATAATCGAGTAAGGTTTTTATCGGCACACGAGTATCAACAAAAACAGGAGTTCCCCCTAATATATCGGGGTCGCTATGAACAACACGCGATGTGGATGTCATATAGTTAGCTTGTCTGCGATAGACTACCTTCTTATCCTAGCTCTGGTTGTCTCAAAGGTTGTTTGTTAAAAATGCTGAAGCGATTTGACGTTTTCACGATTTGATTTTAAGTATTCTATCTTTTCAGTCATAGACTGCCCAACACCAATTAATACTCCGTGACGATCTTCGCCCAGTAGCCACTCAAACTTTTTCGAGACTATATAATATTCAAACCCATACATTTCTGCTATTAGGTCGGCAATTACCACGATATTGCCCTCATAGAGCCAGTAATTACCATGCTGTTTAGTTGTTTTCCAGTCTTCAGTCACAAACCATACTGTCTCTTCTAGAGGTACAAGTTCTTTCAAAAAGTCGGGTGCATGTTCGAGATGAATTGAGCAAGACGGTTCTTTGAATGAACCCCACCACCAGGGATAATTTAGTCCTTTTTTACCCAAGCTTGTGAATCGCCCAAGAATTGACACTAATATCTGCTCGTATTCATGAAGGCTAACTAACCTGAAATCATTGCAAGAAAGGTTTAGCGTTTTTATGGCTTCTTCAATATCTACTCTGAAATCTAAGCGTTGAGTCATAAAATCTACATCGCTCTAATACCAATTCTCTATAAATAATGACGATTTGTTTCCTTGGTGTTCTTAGCAGTTCGCTTTTATTTATTAATATGAATATTTTACACTTTTGACTTCACTACTGGCTGTGATGCTTGTAAAGGCTGAGGCAATAAATAGAGCAACCATTTAAAATCCCTAAAGAGCTTATTCGATAATACTTTTGACTTTTTTACCCTGAGCGCAGCCGAAGGGTGACTTTTGACTTTTGCCTTGCGGTACTAGGTTATTTAAGTAAGCCCAGAGTTTTACGGTCTTGCCACAACTAGTAGAAGGGATGGTCTATTTTTTAACCAATATTACCCGCAGACAACACTTGTTCAACTGTAAGCGCAATTTCCGGGAAAGTTGCAGACACAATTTGCTCACTCCCGCTAAACTCTTTTTCCTCGTACAATCCTTCTGACAACAATAAAATCGTAATTTTTGACTCTATTGGATCTACAATCCAATATTCAGGAATCTCTAACGCTGCATATTCAGAACGTTTATATCGATAATCGCGTTTTATTGAATCAGGGCTGACAACTTCCACTACTAATATCGGCGCAGACTGACAAACAGCAGACTCATCAAGGAATTCCATTACCTGTTCAGCCGCGACAACATAAACATCAGGTAATCTTGACTTTCGCCATCCCGTTCTTACCCCCGCTTCTCTAAAGCATAGCCAAGGTAAACTCAAGCGATTGATTTCTGTGTCAAATGTCTGTTCAAGGAATTTAGCAAGTAGTAAATGTCTAAAAATTGGCGGATTCATGCGTTCTAGTTTCCCATCCACCAGTTCATAACGGCTATCAGTACCATCGTTATAAGCGAGATATTCTTCAAAAGAGTATAGACGCTCTGTAGTTGTCTGTGTCATCGCCCAACTTTTAAATAAAGGTTTTTTTTGAGTACTACCTCAAAAAATCATGAGTAATTGCACATTGGCTTGTAGTAGCGTTTCAACGTGTAGGGAAATAAAAAAGCTATATAATTTTATCAGCGACAAAGCACGATTTTATCGTTAGCTACTCAACACTTTGGAAAAAATAAAGTTGTACATACAATTTAATCATACTACCATCCCAAAAAAGCCAAAAGTTCTACTGCGGCACAATTTTATGCAATCGCATTTACTAAAAATCAAAAGAGTGATTTATGTCTGACTTATTCTTTGTAGACACCCTGCGGTAAGCAAACTAAGTTTCCTCAATTTAAGCAGCAAAAGAGTGTGTAGGCGCAGCCCAACCTAGGCATCGCACTTTTAATTAGTACAAGAGTAATCAATTGGATCGCTCTCTAAACAAAGCTGAATCAGTAATTTTGCTTGGTAATGTATGCAAGCGATCGCAGTAATTAAACTCTCGTTATCTTAAAGGCGGAAGTTGCTACAGGCTGCGCGAAACACGGAAACGTCTTGGCGGAAGTTGCTGCAAGGAAGACGGAAGTTATTATACTGTTTTACTTTAAGAATTATACATTTAGGCAAGCTGGAGAAGCTCACGGTAAGTTAGGGGAAGAGCAAGGTATTCACACAGAACGCCAATTTTCGATTTGCAAGTTAGGTACTCTTTGAAATTCTCCGACATTAGATGTCACCACAATATGATTATTGATTAGTGCGGTGGCTGCTATAAGTACATCATAAGCACCAATAGGTGAACCAGCTAATTTAAGAAAGCTTCTGATGTGGGCTGCTTGTTCTGCTTCTTTTGAATCAAAAGCTAAAATTGTAATTGAACTTAATAATATTTCAATAATTGATTGGATTTTAACAGCGCGTTGTGGGTTTATAGCTAATCCATATTTCACCTCCATAACTGTTAGAGATGAAACAAAAATTTCCGTAGGGGAGATTAACTTTATTCGCTTGAGGGTGTTTTCTTCTCCTTTGACAACATCACTAATGACGCAAGTATCCAGTAAATAACCCATACATAATTAAAGTTCTATTTCGTTCGGTGCTATCAGTTCGTCTCGATATGATTCAAAGATAATACTTTCTTTTATACCTGAATATTGCATGATTATTTCTGGCCATTGGCTGGGTTTAGTTTCTAGGAAGGTGACAAACACTAGACTTTCAGTGATGCCTTCTGGTGTTTCAGCTAATTCAATTTTGCCGTTTTTATAAATTCCTTGAATTGTTTTTAACATATAGCTTACCTCTTACATAAACTTTAACCTATAGGAATCATATTTGATTTTTGAAAAATTTCAGTATAACTCAAAGAGCCTTCTTGACTGTTGCCTGACTACGCAAATAATTTTATAAATGAAATCGGATCGCTATATAAAAATAACCTCCCAAAGCGATCGCAGTAATTAAACTCCCGTTATATTAAAGGCGGAAGCTGCTACAGGCTACGCAAAACACCCAAACATGAAAGCGGAAGCTGCTACAGGGTGCGCGAAACACGGAAACGTGAAGGCGGAAGTTGCTGCAAGGAAGGCGGAAGCTACTACAGGGTGCGCGAAACACGGAAACGTGAAGGCAGAAGCTTCTGCAAGGAAGACGGAAGTTGCTACAGGGAAGATAAACAGAGAAATTTGTTGGTGTACGAAGGATTTTAGCCCCTTGCTTTCTCTGTTTTGTTGAGGGTTTTGGATTTGAGCGATCACCTCGAAAGTTTCCCGAAAGTGCGATCGCTTGGTGATCGCTCCTAGTGTCATCCTTAAACCTATAACTGGACTTCTGACCTCCAAAATGAGAGCTTAAGAGCGATCGCTAAACTTAATAACTGTGCTGCTGTTTCTCTATTGGCTCGACATTACTTCTTCTATGATAGATTTCATTACACAGTTATTATTATCCTCTGGCTTCCCAGGTGAACAATCTATAGGATTTCCAACCCTATCCCTGATCGCGTTTTGAGAAATTTTCGAGAGATACCATCCTAATGGTAATTCAGGCGCTTTTACTGGATTTTTACCGTCATTGTTCTTTACTGGAGTTTTACCGTCTACATGAGTTAAATAGAATTGCCTAAACCGATGCTCCTGTAAATCATTCTTTTTATTATCAGGAATTTTTCCGTCTAGTTCGTATTCACCCTGCTTAATAACACTACGTCCTCTGGCTTCTCTTGAGTTCAACAAAGCTAGAAGTGGTGACAACAGTTCGTTTAGTCCTTCGACTTTTGAGGGTTCTAAGAAAGAGTTATCAGTGATGGCTAGATATACAACTTTGAAAGTTTTATCTTTGATCTCTTTTTCTAAAATTTTTTCTAACCTTTGACCTATATCTCGTGCAGTTGTGAAACCCGAGTTTTCAAAGTAACCTCCGTCTGCTAAACGAGTTTTCAGACCATTATTATAAGTTAATGTTTCATTTTTATTATTTATTAGGGCTTTACCATTCGCATCGTTGCATTTTTTAAACCAACCAACTGGAGTGACTAATGGAAACCTAGCACTGAGGACAGCAGCCGTACTGAGAGGAAAGTCAATAAGACCACCAGTTTCATTAACATTACAAGCAACAGTGCGAATATCATTAAGAGGCGGAAATTTTGAACCTGGAGAATTGAAGTTGAACGGACTTAACAACAAACGCTCTCCAGTCCCTACTACTGTCGTATTTAAGACAAGAGCAGGAGCATCATCTTTATCTGGATTCCAATGCTCGTAGTAAGAATTTGCAAGGGGATTATTATCCTCACTCCATTTTTTGTTCCACCCACCTTCAAACGCATACTCTAGACCCCTGGCTCTGTCCAAACTCTCAATAGGAATAAAAATAAAACGTTGAACAAAATCAGAAAATAATCCTGCTCCAAGCAAGGGAGATAGCAAGTCTTTATCTAACAGTTCATGCGCTCTGTTTTCTAGGAGCCCCCTATTATTCTTTAGAGGCTCATTCTGCCTATACTTTAGCGAACAATCCTGTGTTGTTGAAGGAGGTGCAGTTTTAACCAAGCTAGAAAATGCCGCAGCACCAAGGCTACCACCAGAGACACCGCTAATGGCAAAAACATGATGAGCAAAGGCAGGGCATAAATCTTGTAATCGTGATAGCGTTGATGCCGCATGATAAGCAGCAAAGATTCCACCTCCCTGCGCCGAAATAATGTATATAGGGTATGGAGTTTTATGTTTAGCAATCTCTTTTTGGCGTTTTCCTCGCCACTGTTCAAACTTTGAATTTAATGCTAATGCTTTCTGTTCAACTTCTTCTTTACTAGGAGTGGTAGGAGTGGTAGGAGTGATAAGTCTGATTTGATGATTGTCATTCAGATCAAATCCGCTAAAGCCAAAAGCAAGTATTACAGGAAATATAATTGCTGCAAAAGCGGTGATCTGAATATTTTTATGAAACCCAAAATAATAAAGAGGATATACAAGTGCCAGAAGGGTCACAAGAAATAAAGCAATTAGCGTGATTGAGCCAAAAGTTTGGCATACCCATTGGAAGGAGGATGTCCCAACTTTACTCGGCCAACCTATAAAACATACTAAAAAAATTACTGAAAGAAACAGCAGAATTAAAATTTTTGGTTTAAGCGAATCTCTTAATTTTTCCATAAGGGCTTCTGTATCTTTTTTAATATCTTTTTCAATTTGATTTTTGTTTTTACAAATCGAATCAATAAAATAAACTGCTAAAGTCAAACAAATAAAACAAAATACTAGAGAGAACAAATATTTAACCTGATCAAGAGTCGGAGTGCCACTACCAAAGTTAGAGAATAATAATATTATAATGATCCCTATAATTGGGATCGCTCTGACGAATTCTGTGGATTTTTGGTCATCTTCGGCATCTTTATTATATATAAATGGTATATTCTTGAGCCAGTTATCTTCGATCGACTTGATGTATCTAAGTGGGAATATAAACCATAAAAAACAAGAAGATAAAAATATATACATTGGTAGCTGAGAAGTCAACCATGATACAGATTGAGCATCAAACCCAGAATTAGACCTGAAAAAACCAATAGCTATACTGAATAAGGGCACAGAACTAAAAAATTTTACTTTAAAATATTTAAAGGATGTTGTAAAAAAATTAAGTATATTATTATTCTCATTAGATATATTATTCTCATAAGGATTTTTTGGTATGTCTAATAACCTTTGCGATGAAAATAAACATAAACATAATAGTAAGATATTCCCTCTCGGCTAACTCTCTTTTTTGCCTAAAATGTTGCGTAAATTAAATCCAACTGTTTCTTTATGCTTCCAAAACAACGCATACGTGGAGTTATCCTTACGCCTAAAGGATTACATAAACTTGAGTTAGCAAAACAACAAACAGAATTTAATGAAAACGGCAACAAGCGATTTACACTCATCAATCTGAGTGTTCAGACAGGTTTAGACTCTCATACCCTGTGTAAGATTTTTAGCTGTAACAACAAAGTCGATCGATACTCTCTCACTCGATGTTTTCAGGCATTCAAAATATTATTAGAGCCGGATGATTATGATGTCGCCACCATTCCCCTGCTCATAACTAGCTCAGAGTTACAACAGCGAGAAACCTGCAAGGATAAGACTTTAGGCAGAGAGGACGACAAAAAACTTGGATTAAAGTTGAAGCTAGATGTAAATGAGGTCAACTTGCCCATAACTCCACCTGAAAAAATTCGCTCAAGAGGAATAACACTGCTGGAAGAATTATCGGGAGAATCTTTACTAAAAGCAGTTAAATTTTTAGAATCCCTTTCTCAAGAGTCTTTACCGCTAAGTCAAAACAAGCTTGAACATAGCAACGGTGTTGCGAAGAATATTAGGCTCAATTAAACTAAAAATAATTTTCAACAACCATAAAAATAACCTCTGGAAGCGATCGCACCTTTAATTGCTACAATCGTACTCTTTAGAGATTATTGTTCAATTGAATTATTAATTGTTGAACCGAATTATTCCTCCACACCAGCATTTCCTTTGCTAATTCGAGAGCCGCGTAACCCCTCGTAGACATTGCTTGCTCACAGCTGACACTGAGAGGCTGTTTGTTAAATATATTTTATTTAAATAATTTACACTTTTGACTTCACTACTGACTGTGACGCTTGTAAAGGCTGAGGCAAACACCAATCGGGACGCAAGCTGGCGGCGTTGCGTAAATAGATATGGTGAATTGACGCGGAAGCTGGTAGATAGGCGTGAATTAAGAACCGAATGCAGCGCTGTAAGCTGCCTTCAACATGCATTTGCTGCACATCCAACATGGCCACATTATCCCAACCTGGACGCGATCTAGCGATCGCAGCTGGAAAAATAGCATCCAAATCGCGTGTCACCGAGAAAGTCACACTAATCATATCCCTCGGCTGAAATTGATTCCGATTTTCTAATTCATCTAGTAGTTCTGTAACCACTTCTTGCATTGCCTCAACAGTGTTTTCGGCAACTGTTGTTGCCCCGCGAATAGCCCGCATTTGCCACTCCACGCCACAATCCTCCTTAATTAGTCATTGGTTATTGGTTACTTGTACTGAGCGACTTGCCTTGAGGGAAGTCGAAAGGAGTCGAAGTATTGGTCATTAGTCACTTGTACTGAACAAAGACGTTGGCGCAGTCTCTCTAAGAGTTGTACTGGTCATTAAACTCTGGACAAAAGACAAATGACCAATGACTAATAATCATTTATGGTCGATATAACCACAAGGGTAAACCACTAGTAGACATTTCAAATTCGAGCCAATCAATTCCAGATCGAATTCCTGATGAAACCTGACGACTTCCTGGTAGAAGACGACTCAATAAAGGTTTGCGTTCTTCTAGGGTATAGCAGAGAGTTTTTTCTGGATCGAGACCGACCAATTCTGCTGTCCAGCGTCGGGCATCTTCTTCTGTACCCAGGCGGTCTACAACACCCAATTCTAAGGCTTGCTGCCCAGTAAAAATCCGCCCATCGGCAAAACTTTTCACAGCTTCTACTGTTAAAGAACGGCCATCAGCTACCGTTTGGACAAACTGCTGATAACTTGTGTCAATCAACTCTTGTAGGATACTTTCTTCTGGTTGAGTCAGTTGTCGGTCGAAAGCCAAAATGTCTTTGTAAGGACCAGACTTAATTACCTTGAAGGAAACACCAATTTTTTCTAGTAAGCGTTCTAAATTATTTCCACGCAGAATCACACCAATACTTCCCGTAATCGTACCTGGATTGGCTACAATGTGTTCTGCTCCCATGCCGATGTAGACTCCTCCAGAAGCCGAAATATTGCCAAAGCTAGCGACGATTTTGATTTTCTCGCGCAAACGCTTCAGGGCGCTGTAGATTTCTTGGGAATCTCCGACTGTACCCCCAGGGCTATCGATACGCAGCAATAATGCCGGAAACTTTTTTTCTTCTACAGTTTTTAGGGCTTCTAGGACGCGTTTGCGAGTAGCACCGGCGATCGCGCCAGTAATTTCAATCCGCGCAATTTGTTTTTTAAACTTGGGCTTAAACGGCCAAACCATGAGTTGTCAACATACCTCGTAATAATCTCAATATTAAGATGCCCAGCGGTCAGACGACCTATTTTACTCTGTTAAGAAACATGAGTAGGGATTGTGTTCGTCACGATTTTAATGAACTTTTTATATTTTGCAGATAATTTGATTTCATCTTTTTGCTAAAAGGCAATCAAGCTTTGAAGCTTGCACCTACAGTATAAAATACCAAATTCTAGTTTAGCGTCCAGCGCGATCGTTGAGAAAGAATATTTTAGCTGTTTTACGGAATTAAAAATACCCAAACCCTTGGTATTACAAATTTTCCATCTTTTGGGAATCAGTTGGATCTAGTCCTGCAACTATATTAATACTAATACAGAACGTCTGAACATAGACTAACCATTGAAAATTAGTGAAAAGACTTTTTAATTTTTAATGGGTGACTTTTGCAGACTAGCACTAATCATTAGTAATTAATAACTAATAACTAACTTAAGAATTTTCGCAGTGTCAATTTAATTGATATAAATTGATTACACAAGACTAAATATTTCACTATGCTAAGACCAAGAGTACTTTCACTTAGAAAAATATCACTTCACTTCTTGCATAGCCGATAAGCACCTAAGATTATGAATCTATTCGTAAAATTTGACATCGGTAATAAGCGTACATATCAAATAGTGCGCCAACAAAACTACAGGTCAAGCTAATTACCAATAATCCGCGTAGGGGAGTCCCACTGCCAAAGGTAGCCAGAAAATGCACAATCTGAGTAGCGATCGCCTCAGTGAACTCTTGTAAACTTGGCAAGTGACCGATGGCAGATAAAAGGAGCAATCCGCTGCCAACTAGGAACATGGGAGCGATAAAACTAAAAACGATCGTCAGTAGCAGGGAGCGGAGAAAGTTAGTGAAAATAGTCATTTAAGACAAACTCCGTGAATGAAGATGACAATAGCTGGATAGCGGTTTGTCATTTTCTACAATACGGGCGATCGCTTCCGAGCAGACAATATGTCAAAAATCTTAAGTTTTAATTAAAAGAAACGGCTATCAGTTACACCACATGCTGTGGATAGCAAAAAGGAATTAAATCTACAAAACCCTTGTAAATGAGGGTGATTTCCCAAATCAGCACCTATTTATTGCTGAGCAAAACGTTTAATAGCAGCATTATTTTCTGAGAACATCTTTAAACTAAGTTAATGTTTAGCTTTCTTAAGAGAGTGGTTAATGGGGAGCAAGGGGATGTGATAGATCGCGGAAATCAGGAACTTAAGCATGGGGCACAGACCAAGGGGAAAATAAAAAATTATCTATTTCCCCTAAGTTCGCTCTCCTGTGCCTCTTCTCATTCCCCATTCCCCATTCCCCATTCCCCATAACTTCCGCTATTCTTAAGGCAGTTACCGAGTTAGCTACAGAACATTGAACCAGACTACATCCAAATCCAGTTTAGGAGAATGGAGTCAGCGATTGCTGGCGGCGATTTTTCTGGGTGGGCAAGTACTAGTTCACCTATTGAGAGGCAAAATCCATCGGCGCAACACCTTAGAACAAATGGCAGCAGTCGGGCCAGATTCCCTATTTATTGCCCTATTGACGGCTATTTTTGTTGGTGCGGTGTTTACCATTCAGGTGGCGCGAGAATTTATCAATTTTGGCGCAGGGAACATTATCGGTGGAGTGCTTTCCATAGCGTTAACAAGGGAACTTTCTCCTGTGTTAACAGCAGTGGTTTTGGCAGGACGAGTTGGTTCTGCCTTTGCAGCCGAAATCGGTACTATGCGAGTAACAGAACAAATTGATGCCATGTTGCTATTAAAAACAGATCCAATCGATTATCTAGTTATTCCACGCGTACTTGCTTGCTGTTTAATGCTGCCAATTTTAACTCTCCTGTCTTTGGTAACAGGAATGTTCGGAGGATTTATAATTGCGACAAATATCTACAACCTATCTGATACGGTATTTCTAGAGTCAGCCCGTAACTTCCTTGGGATCTGGGATATTTTTAGTGCCATGATCAAAGCTTGTTGCTTTGGCGTTTTAATTGCTGTAATTGGTTGCAGTTGGGGCTTGACGACAACCGGAGGAGCCAAAGGTGTAGGACAGTCAACCACAACTGCTGTTGTGACTGCCTTGCTAATTATCTTTGTTAGCAACTTCTTTCTTTCTTGGTTAATGTTTCAGGGTACTGGTAGTGGATTTCTGCAAGGTCTCTAAGAGTTAGCAGTTAAGAGTTATGAGTTAGAATTCCTAGCTTTTCACTCCTAACTCCTCACTTCTAACTCCTGACTCCTAACTCCTAAAATAGGAAAGATATCTACTAACAAAGCAGGATTTAAGATTGTGACCAGTTCATTTGCTCCTAACTCCACTTCAACTGTCGAACTCAAGCCTAGTTACAATATACCTGTGGTGTTGGTGATTGCTGCTATTCCACTAATATTGCTACAACCGTGGATAGGCTTTGCTTTCGCCTTGTTTGGCTTGTTTCTCATGTTTCAGGCGTTGACATTACGCTTGCAATTTACTGCCACTGACTTAGATATTTACAGAGGCGAGAAATTGATTCGACGTTTTCCGTACCAGGAATGGCAAAATTGGCGTATTTTCTGGAATACAGTTCCCATACTGTTTTACTTTAAAGAAATTAAAAGCATTCACTTTTTACCGATTTTATTTGACCCCAACACCTTGAAAAGTTGTTTGGAAGAACGTTGTCCCCGTATTTAAGGCTGAGTTACCCAACTTTTAAATCGAAGAAAGCTCATCTCAAAGTTATCCCTAAATACTGAGTAGTTCTAATCTTGACAGAAGCTAATATTTCAGTACATCTCGAACTTAAGACTTTGAGAGCCTGTCAATTGTAATATTTCTGAAAGATATTTATTCGCATCATAGGAATTACACTATTGTTTATGAACCCAGAGGCATCTCAAACCCCAGAACCAATTGATGAGCGGTTACCAGAAGAAAAACAGACTAATGCAGCTGAACATCCACCCAACTCATCTGTTGATTCAGTGTTAGAAACAGCAGCCATTAGCTCATCAGAAGACTATGCAACTTTTGAGCCGATTATCTCCAATACAAAAGAGGTGGATTCTAGAGGAGAGCCAACAGAAAATTCAAATGGCGAGTTTGTGGTGCAGTTACAACCAAAAACTGTGGAACTGGGGTCAGAAATAGAATCAGATTCACAAAACAATTTAATATACACCACCGCACAGCAGCGAGTGGCAGAGTTGCAAAGCACTGAAGCAGCCTTGAAAAAAGAAATCGCTAGCCTAGAAGTTTCGTACAAAAGCCTTCAGGCACAATTGAGTGAAACTCAAACCTCTCTGGGACGACTTGTCCAAGAGTCACTAGTGCAATTAGAACAACGCAAACAAGCGCTGCAAATTTCTATAGAACAGCTAGAACGTCGTCAAGAACGTATCCGCAATGAAATGCGAACTACTTTTGCGGGAGCATCCCAAGATTTAGCAATTCGGGTACAGGGTTTTAAAGACTATCTCACGGGTAGCTTACAAGATTTAGCCGTCGCTGCTGAGCAGTTGCAACTAACGCCAAGTGTAGTAGAAAAAGAAAAACCATCTGTAAAAGAAGCTAAACCAGCTGAACCTCAGTTAGGAGTGCCACAATTTGCCCAACAACAGTTTCAAGATACGACAAAGCAAATTCGCCGTCTAATTGACCAATACCGTAATAAACCAGATTACTATGGTCCGGCGTGGCAATTGCGCCGCACCTTTGAACCAATCCACGCTGAACGAGTCTCAAACTGGTTTTTCACCCAAGGAGGACGGGGTGGTTTGCGGACAATGGGTAGTCGCTTGCAAAATATTTTAATTGCTTCAGCCGCAATTTCGATATTACACAAGCTGCATGGCGATCGCATCCGGACTTTGGTCTTAGCTAATACACCCGAAAGATTAGGTGAATGGCGGCGCGGTTTGCAAGACTGTCTCGGAATTGGTCGCCCAGATTTCGGCCCAGACCGAGGAGTGGTATTATTTGAAGCATCTGAAGCTGTCGCCCAAAAAGCAGACCGATTGGTGAAAGCCAATCAATTGCCGTTGATTATCATTGACGATTCAGAAGATCAAATCAGTTTGTCTCTGCTGCAATTTCCTCTATGGTTGGCCTTTGCCCCCGACCCCAAAACAGTGAGAAACTATGATGATGATTTTTAATTAGTCATTTGTCATTGGTCATAAGCTAATGTACTTTTAATTTGCATAACTAGGGCGGGCAAGATGCCCACCCCACAACTGTTTTAATTCCAGGTAATATGCAAGTGAAATGTCTAACAGCTTACCAGTTCTATGTAAGACTGTGCTTTATTCAGATAGGGGCAATTCAAGAATTGCCTCTCTAGTACGTAGTTTTGTGTAATTCTTATGACTGGATTTTCAAAAAGAAATTCTATTGAGAGGTATTCTCTGGATTTCTTAATTTTGAATTTTGTTAGCGCAGCGTTAGCGAGTCATCAAGCGTCATTTTGAATTTTGAATTGTTAATATGGCTATCTGGTTAACTCTATGCGGGGTAATTGTGCTTATAGCTTACCTACTGGGTTCTTTTCCCACTGGGTATATTGCTGTGAAGCAGTTAAAAGGTATTGATATTCGACAAGTTGGTTCAGGTTCCACTGGGGCAACTAATGTGCTGAGAACCTTAGGAAAAGGTCCAGGAGCATTCGTTTTAGTACTTGATTCCTTGAAGGGAGTATTAGCGATCGCTTTAGTTTACTGGTTATTCAACTTGGCTACCAGTCAAAATATTATCCCTCCAACGGTAGATGCACAACTCTGGCAACCGTGGTTAGTAACTGTGGCTGGGTTATGTGCCATCCTTGGACACAGTAAATCAATTTTTTTGGGCTTTACTGGTGGTAAATCTGTTGCTATCAGCTTGGGTATTTTGTTGGCAATGAATTGGCATGTAGGTTTAGCAACAGCAGGTGTGTTTGCCGTCATTGTAGCGATATCGCGGATTGTTTCTTTGAGTTCAATTTCAGGTGCGATCGCTGTTCCTATTTTCATGCTACTTTTGCATCAACCATTACCATATATTCTGTTTGGGATTGCCGGTGGATTGTATGTGATTTTACGCCATCGCAGTAATATCGAACGAATAATTGCCGGTACTGAGCCAAAAATTGGGCAAAATTTAGCACAGGAACCAGAACAAACTGCATAATTAACACACAGTCAACTAGACTGACTGTCATCACGGTAGTTTTTGCCAATGGCACAGTATTGTTCGGTAGGGGACTTCCAACTAAAAAATATCCTATCGCTTTGACAAGCAGGGGAAGCATGAGGAAGAATCTAACGATCATCTTCGCTCCAAAATTGAATAATTTAATTTCTGGAAGCCCCTAAAATATAAACTTACCTAGACTGTCGTAGATAAGCTATGCCACTTTCAAATGGCAAATTTTTAAGGTAGATACTTTTGTACTACAATCCAACCAGTAAGGGATACCCAGGCAAATCCTAGAAATAAAATAATATTGACGCCGATGTGTAAGGGTCTAGCCCAAGGTCGTCTGGGATTAATTTGCGTTGCACTGAAAGCAGATAGTAAAACCAAAACTACCACTATCAATCCAGCGATCAAGTGTGATGAATGTCCCAAAGAACCAAAGTGACCTAAAGTGCCAACAATGCCGATCGCCAGCAATAATAGCACTAAAGTTACCATACTGATGCCCATTAGATAGTGGAGCGATCGCACCTCTGTGTTTCCGCCCAAAAATTGAGTAATAAAAGGGAATTGTTGCGAAGTTCTCGTCCGAAACATCCAAAAACCAGTGACTGCTAACATCAGGTATGCCAGCAGAGACAACCCCATTGACCAGGCGGCCATTTTCCACAACCAAAGAAATGAAGGCAGATTCATAAGAATGATTGTAGATGAGATCGGGGAAATGAGGGGGACTGGGGATTGGGGATTGGGAAGATGAGGGATCAAGGGAAGCAGGGGAAGAATCCTTAATCCTTAATCCTAACTCAGCACTGTTTTGCCCAATCCCCAATATATAAAAAGGGCTACTGAATTCAGCAACCCGAAAATTGAGTCAAATTGTTTTTTTTAATCAACAGCTGCTAAATAGCAAATTGTAAGGGTTTTATACTATCTCCGGAATTTGTATTAAGTTGCTGCACTATTGGTTGGGTATTAATAGAGTCTTTTCCAGATGATAAGTCTGTATCAAACTCATAGCTACTGGGTTCTTCGAGCATCAGGCGATCGCACGGAATTTTATCCGATAAAATTGCACTTGCCATCATACCTGTATGAATCTCCAATTGAGCTTTTCGGGGAGCTTCAAAAACTAAACGTTGTCCAGGGAAAACAACCCTTTCAAAGTACCAGTTGGCAATATTGGAGATGCGAGCTACCTGTATTTTGCTCGTGGCATTAATGTAGCAGCAGAGAATTTTTCCCGATTGCTCAGGTGGTAGAGGATCTAATATTTGAGCCATAACTGCTGAGGAGCTTTACGCCACAATTTTACATTACACTAGCCAAGCCTAGCATTCACTGATCCCCAGTTGCTGTAACTCCGAATACCAACTGAGTATTTGTAGATTATTTCTGTCTAAAGAAATATTTTTAGTTGTGAAAACTGTGTAATTATTTATAGCTTTTTCAAAATTATACACTATATGTAAAAGCTTTTTTCGCGGTATAAAAGTTTCAATTATCGGAACACAGATAATTAAGGAATTGGTATAACGATGATTTCTTTGCTTTTTGCTCACTGAAGAAGTCAGTTTTGCTCTTTGGTCTATTCCAGAATGAATAGGCTGGGATCATCGCTTAATGAATAAACTCAATGTTATCGTAAAGCTATATGAAAAATTTCTTCATAAACCCTCTGTCAATACCATCTATTTGGTATGCAAAGCAATTTTATTGATTTATACAGTTGCTAAAAAGCCTAAATACCATAAATTGGCTTTAATATCAAGTAATATTTTGATATACATAAAGCAGAGAAAACAAAAACACCCTTTAAAACTGAATTTTTTCTCACTTTTCCCGAAAGATTGGCAAGATGGAAGTCAAAACACAGATGATGGAAAATCGAATTCTTTACGTTCGCCTTCCTTGTAACCCCATCTTTCCTATTGGGGTTGTCTACCTAAGCGATCATGTCCATAAGCAGTTCCCTAATATTGAACAGCGCATCTTTGATTTAGGAACAGTGCCACCTTTAGACTACAATTCTGCTCTGGATCGCTGTATCGATGAATTTAAACCGACACTGCTAGTATTTTCTTGGCGGGATATTCAAATTTATGCCCCAGTTGGCGGACGTGGTGGCAACCCACTGCAAAACGCCTTTGAATTTTACTACGCTAAGAATCCTCTATTAAAACTACGTGGTGGCTTGGGCGGTTTAAGAATCTTCATCGCTTACTATGTAGAGTTATGGCGAAATCAGGGCTTAATTAAACGCGGTTTAAAGCGTGCCCAAAAATATAATTCTAATGCCCGTGTAGTTGTAGGTGGTGGTGCAGTCAGCGTATTTTACGAACAATTGGGTAAAAGCTTACCCAATGGGACAATTATTTCTGTGGGTGAAGGGGAAACTCTGCTAGAAAAACTTTTAAGTGGTAAAGATTTTCGAGATGAACGCTGTTATGTTGCGGGAGAAACTCAACCACGCAAACGGCTAATTCACGAACAACCCACCCCACTAGAAAAAACAGCTTGTAACTACGACTATATCGAAAGTATCTGGCCGGAATTTAACTATTACCTCCAAGAGGAAGACTTTTATATAGGTGTACAAACGAAGCGTGGTTGTCCCCACAACTGTTGTTATTGCGTTTATACGGTTGTTGAAGGTAAACAAGTACGCATCAACCCAGCAGATGAAGTAGTTGCCGAGATGAGCCAATTATACGATCGCGGCATTCGCAACTTTTGGTTTACCGATGCCCAATTCATCCCAGCGCGAAAATTTATCGACGATGCCATAGAACTATTGCAAAAAATCGTCGATTCTGGTATGACAGATATCCATTGGGCAGCATATATTAGAGCCGACAATTTGACACCAGAGTTGTGCGACTTGATGGCGAAAACCGGGATGAATTACTTTGAAATCGGGATTACCAGTGGTTCTCAAGAACTCGTGCGGAAAATGCGGATGGGGTATAACTTACGAACCGTCTTGCAAAACTGCCGTGATTTAAAAGCAGCTGGTTTTAACGATTTAGTTTCTGTCAACTACTCGTTTAACGTCATTGACGAACGTCCCGAAACCATTCGCCAAACTATCGCTTACCACCGCGAACTAGAAAAGATTTTTGGTGCTGATAAAGTTGAACCTGCTATCTTCTTTATTGGACTACAACCCCATACCCATTTGGAAGAATACGCTTTCAAAGAAGGCATCCTCAAACCAGGATACGATCCAATGAGTTTGATGCCGTGGACAGCCAAAAAACTCCTTTGGAATCCCGAACCCCTTGGTTCATTCTTCGGCGAAGTGTGCTTACAAGCTTGGCAACAAAACCCCAACGATTTCGGGCGCGAAGTCATGAACATCTTGGAGGAAAAACTGGGTTGTGCCGACTTAGAAGCAGCACTTTCTGCACCAATGGAAACGAAAGAAAAACAGTTAGCAGGTATATCCTAAAAAACCGAATTTCTCCTCCTCTGTGTCCTCTGCGCCTCTGCGGTTATTTTTATCAAATCCCATGTTAGAAGGTTCAATCTTACAAAAGCTAGAAACAGCCCATCGCCATACCACCAGGCCAATTCGATTCGGTGTTTATTACAAAAATACCCTAGTTGCCCTGTGCCACGCTCTAGAAGACCATATTTTAACCGACGACGGTACACCCTTAGTCATCACAGCCTTTCAACAGGGGAAATGGTATCTACAAGAAGCTGATCGATATGCAGACATCGCCCAGCGCAGCTGCCAAATTGCCATCATGGCCGCCTCTGAATCTGGCTTTGGAGAGCATCCCACCAGCCAGCTACCCAATGTAGACTTAGTAGGATTAGATTCAGGCGATCCAGTAGCGCAGGAGTGGCACTTAATTATTTTGTCGCCTAAATACACAGCAATGGTAATTTGTCAAGAATTATCAGAAGCTGATTATGGCAGTATCGGAGTACCGACATCAGACTTAGAGCGTAAATTCTATGGCTTGTGGACATTTGAGCCGGAGTTAGTGCAAGAGACAGCAGAAATAGCGATCGCTCACATTAAAAAATACAACCCAGAACTGGCAAAAAAACTCACCAGTGATAAAGAACAAATTGTACCTTCAATGGACAGATCCCAAAATTTAGGTGCAGTTGTCTCCCGTGTAGTAGATTACCTCCAGACTGGGCAAGATAATTTATCCATCCCCACAGCCCTTCAGCAACAAAGCCTAGATCGCAACTTGGTTTCTAACGAAATCCAAGCCTTTTTGCGAATGGCGCAACTGATGGATATGGCAGATGTCAACAATCCAATGGCAGCTGCGGAAGTAGTAGTTCTTGCAGAAGCGATCGCCCAGCTTTTGGATCTTCCTGCATGGCAAATTAAGAGGTTGCGGCTAGCGGCTTTGTTACATCGCATAGATCCATTACAAAAAGCAGAAAGCGTTCTCACAGGCGGTATATCCACACGTTACCAAGAAGATGCCCCCAGTTCTCCATTAACTTGTCCCTTAGTACCAGGGGCGCAAGTATTGCGAACCATGCCAAGATTACGAGCAGTTGCCCAAATTATCACTCACCAAAGCGAGTGGTGGAATGGCACAGGGGAACCAGCAGGTTTAGCTGGAGATGAAATACCTCTAGAGTCGAGGATTTTGGCATTATTGGCAGATTTTCAGTGGCGACTCAATCAGCGAAAATCGTCAAATCAAAGCCGGGAACAGATATTTACTCAAGCTTTAGATGAGTGCAGACAGCAACAATCTACCCGCTTTGACCCTAAACTTGTAGATACCCTAGCTTTATTAGTAATGGGTTTACAACAGGGACTTGACTTACCCTTGATGACACCCAAATTCAGCGCCGGCATCTGGATACTTGATTCCCAATGGGATAGCCACAGCAAGATCAGTGAAGAGATTGGTAGTTACTTTACATGAATATTGAAGCCATTAGATTAGGAAAACTCAAACAACTTCCAGGGGCAAATTTAGAAGACGAGGAACTCTCCCGACTGGATTTAAGCAGGATTAATCTTGCTGGCGCTACCCTTGTAGGTGCTAATTTTGCTGGTTCTAAACTCGAAGGTGGGCATTTGGAGGGGGCAAATTTAATGGGAGCCAACCTCCAAGAAACTGACTTACGGGCGAATTTGATGGGAGCCAACCTGATGCAAGCAGATTTAACAGGCGCTGACTTGCGGGGTAGTAACTTGCGTGGCGCTAACTTGATGGGAGCAAGACTCAGTGATGTGTCATTGGTGGGTGCTTTCTTGAGTGGTGCCAATTTAATGAATGTGAACTTGCAAGGTGTTGACTTGCGCGGTGCTGACTTGCGCGGTGCAAACCTGACAGGGGCAAATCTCAAAGGTACAGACTTGAGCCGCGCCGATTTGCAAGGGGCTTTATTGAGTGAAGCAAACCTGGAAGAAGCTGATTTGCGGGGGGCGAATTTAGCAGGGGCGAATTTTTCCGGAGCGAATTTGCTTTGTGCAGAGTTAGAAGGTACAAATTTGAGCGGCGTTAATTTGAATAAAGCTTGTGTGGTGGGGACTGTGGTTGAAACGCTTGCGTGAAAATTTGTGTAGCCGTACCTAGTCGCAGTCCCGATTAAGGAATCAAAGCATGACCGATGACAGCCAATCAAACAACTCAGATGAAGAAGAGTTTGACCCGGTAACAGATCCAAGGGATTGGTCGGCAGCAGAAATAGAGTTAGCCTGTTTTGCGCTTGCCAGAAGCAAGGGTAAACGGTTGGTTAAAATCATCAACACCAAAAAACCACCCATGCCGATTATTTGTATTTTTGAGGACTATCCAGAATGACACCCATCGCCGCCCAAGTCTCAATCACCGCAATCATTCCCATGTTGACCGCGATCGCCAATCGGCAATGGGAACAGTTTAAAGAACTGGAAGCAGATTTTGTATCCCAGTATGGAATAGAGGTATGGCAAGAGGTTTTTAACTTCCGTCTCAAGCCAGCACTGGATAAAGATTCTGACAGATGGCTACTGATCCAGTGGTGTGGTGAAGGAATTATCTCAGTCAAAAATGTGGCGTAGGTGCGATCGCGCAAAGTGAATTATGGCGATTACTCAAATGGATTTTTTGCCTTGAGATGTATATTTTTATTCTTACAAGGCTTTTTTTCAGAAATTACCGCTTGTGACGGTTGGGCTGTAGAATGTGGGATCTAAAGTATTCAAATATCCTCTCAATAATATAATATTTTCTCTAGAGTCTTTAAAAAAAGCAGATAATCGCCCCACTTGATTGCAGCATCTATAATTAATCTTGCCCCCTGAAAGTTCGTTACCATGTCGGAAGAAGATATCCGTGCCGCTAGGCTGGAAAAAGTAGACCAGCTAAGGCAGTTAGGCACTAATCCCTATGCATATCGTTGGGAATCCACCCATCATGCAGCCCAGTTACAAGAACAATTTGCCGATTTAGCCAGTGGTGAAGAAGTTGATTTAGAAGTTGCGATCGCCGGACGCATTATGGCGCGTCGCGTTTTTGGTAAATTAGCCTTCTTTACCTTACAAGACGAAACTGGCACAATTCAGCTTTATTTGGATAAAAATCGCATCCAAGAAGCTATGGCAGATATTGATGCCGATGCCTTCAATCACTTGAAACAACTCACAGATGCTGGCGACATCCTGGGAGCCAAAGGTACAATTAAACGGACTGAAAAGGGCGAGTTATCTGTTTACGTCAAACAATATACCATCCTGACTAAATCTCTGTTGCCTCTACCCGACAAGTGGCATGGATTGACAGATGTTGCCAAGCGCTACCGTCAACGCTACGTTGACTTAATTGTGAACCCGGAAGTACGGCAAACTTTCCGCCGTCGCGCCCAAATTACTGCCGGTATTCGTCGCTATTTAGAAGAACGAGATTTTCTGGAAATTGAAACGCCAGTTTTACAAAGTGAAGCTGGGGGTGCAGATGCACGTCCATTTATCACCAACCACAACACTTTAGACATGGAGTTGTATCTCCGAATTGCTACAGAACTTCATCTGAAGCGGTTAATTGTCGGCGGTTTTGAAAAGGTTTTTGAATTAGGGCGGGTTTTCCGCAATGAGGGAATTTCGACTCGACACAATCCCGAATTTACGACGATTGAACTTTACCAAGCTTACGCCGACTACAACGATATGATGGCGCTAACAGAGGGAATTGTTACCACTGTTGCCCAAGAAGTACTCGGCACATTGCAAATCACCTACCAAGGGGAACCTATAGATTTAACACCACCTTGGCGGCGGGTAACAATGCACGATTTAGTGAAAGAATTTACAGGTTTAGATTTCAATTCTTTCCCAAGTTTAGAAGAAGCAAAAACAGCAAGTAAAAATGCTGGAATTCCTGGGATAGATGAAGCCCAATCAATTGGTAAGTTACTAAATTTAGCCTTTGAAGAGAAGGTAGAGGCTAATTTAATTCAACCTACCTTTGTAATTGATTACCCTGTAGAAATTTCGCCCCTAGCAAAACCTCATCGTTCTCAACCTGGTTTGGTAGAAAGATTTGAGTTATTTATCGTCGGGCGAGAAACTGGGAATAGCTTCTCAGAACTTACTGATGCGATCGACCAAAGAGAACGTTTAGAAGCACAATCTGCCAGAAAAGCTGCTGGTGATTTGGAAGCCCACGGTGTAGATGAGGACTTTCTCAGCGCCCTAGAATATGGTATGCCGCCTACTGGTGGTTTAGGAATTGGGATCGATCGCTTGGTAATGTTATTAACTGATTCTGCCAGCATTCGGGATGTCATTGCCTTCCCTCTACTCAAGCCTGAAGGTAGCGTTATTAAGCAATTTAGCTATGATTCAAAAACTCAAACACTGACTATCGAATTTGATAGTGGAAGTGTTTACGAGTATTTCAAAGTACCTCATAGCGTCAAGGAAGACTTAGACAATGCACCATCTAAAGGTCAATATTTTAACAAGTTGATTAAAGGCAAATTTAAGTATGAACAATTGAGTTGAGAAAGTAAGTACCATTCAACTGTAGGGTGCGTTATGGCTTTGCCTAACGCACCATTTTTATGCCTCAATCTTCTATTATCTTAGTTGCACTCCTGTAATCTATATGATATTCCTTTAAAAGAATAATAGATTGACATTCCTTAGAAGGAATAATATACTGTGAGGTAGGAAGTGACTTGGACTTGGGAACTTTATCAAGATGTCAATGGGGAAATTCCCAAAGATTTGCTTGCTTTTTTCATTAGGATGATTCCGGAACACGAGCAACCAGAAAATCTACCAAAGCCATTACTGAGTGCTTCCGAAACCAGGCGTTTGCAAGTTAATCTTGGCTACCTCTGCGACAAAGGACTCGGATCACTTAACAGTGGCATCTTTGAGAAGCTGGAAGATGATTTGTATGAGTTACGTATGACTAAAAGCGAACATAATCCACGGTTTATATTAAGGGCTGCTACTCCTCAGCGCTTTGTGGTGCTGCACGCCTTTATGAAGAAATACGACAACGCTATCAAAGATAGAGACAAAGAACCTGCAAGAGTGAGATTGCATGAATTGCAGCAGAGGGAAAATTGATGAAAAAACCTAATTTTCAAGCTTGGTTGGAGCAGAAGGTAAGCGACGAACCAGAGGTGATTTTGGCGGGAAAGTTAGAGTATCTGCGCCTATATCTTACTGATGCCATGCGGGAAATACGTAATAAAGCAGGATTGACTCAGGCACAGCTAGCAGAAAAACTAGGAGTAAAACAGGCTGCGGTGTCCAAACTGGAGTCGGCGTTAAAGGAACATGAGTTGGAATCGGTGTTGCACTATTTACATACCTTGGGTGCAGATTTGCTGGTAGCCGTCAAACAAGGGGATGATTTATACCAAGCTAGCGATAACGAAGGTGTATTACTAGTAGATGTACCAGATGTAGTTTTCCAAAAGGCATTGGCGGCAAATATGAGCGTGCGGGAATATGTGCATGTAGCCGTTAAGAAGTTTTCTGGCGAAGATGATGGACTGAGAACAGCTTTGGTAAAACTGCTGGAAAGTGATGATTCGGTTGCGGTGAAAGTGAGAGAGCGTTTGGGTTCAAGGACAATCCAAGAAGTTGCTATAGAGTTGGAAAAATGTCTGAGTTTATCTGAAGAAGAAGATAGACTTTCTGCTGTGAAAAATGTTTTGGCTGCTAATGTGTCGTGTAGAGAAAGTAATCGCGGAAGTAGTGATCAAGTTGATGAAATTGAGTTGTTGGATTTAGCTGAAGAATTGCTAGAAAAGCTGGCAGATATTTAGGATGACAGAGATTTTATTTATAGTTATCGGTCAATTTCATTTATTGAACTTGTATAGCGACATTATTACTTAACAAAATGAGTCCTTATGGTTAAGGAAAAACAATCTGAGAGATTAGACAACTTTTTACAAGCTGTAGAAGCGGCTCAAAAAGTGCAAGATGACATCATGAAGTATGGGCTTGAAGCCGCCCATTTATATTGTGATGATGTTGATGGAGATTGGCTAGAAACATGGGGAGAAGACGAAGATGGACAGCAAAGTTTTGTATAATCAGTGACTATTTTTATGGAAAGTGATGACTTGGTAGTGGTGAGGGTAAGAAAGCAGCTAAAAGATAAATCACTCCAAGAGATTGCTGTAGAGTTGGAAAGATGTTTGAGGCTATCGAAAGAAGAAGAGCGGATTTTTGGTGTTAAAAATGTATTAGTGGGTAGTGTGACAGTTGCAGAAATTAATCGCGGAACTAGTGATGAAATTGATGAAATTGGGTTGTTGGATTTAGCGGAAGAATTGCTAGAGAAGTTGGCAGAGATTTTGAGTAAGCACAACTAAAGCTCAACTGCATAAATAAATATGAGAAAAGGATTCGGTTCAGAGAAACCAAAAAAAGGTGGCAGAAAAATTCACAAAGCATATCTCAAGCTAATATTTGCCTTACTGGACTGTTCTCGTGCCAAAATACCAGAGCTTTTGAGAGCTAACCAAAATCTGATTAATGCTGAATTAGTACAGACAATGGTGATTGTAGCCATGATGCTAGCCAAAGGTGGTAAGCAAGAACAGGCTTCATTTTTAATGAATATCGCGGGTAATATAAAATTTAGATTATCTAATGCTATAGTCCCAAAAAATGAAGTTTTAGATTTTGTGGCTAAGGTCTTGCAAGTTAGCTATGAAACTTCAGGAGATTCACAGATTCTATATCCTTTACTAGAAGCAAATATTGATAAATTAAATGATAATTTCGTTCTGGCATTGCGATGTATAACAGAGTATATACGTTCTCAAGTAAATCTAGAAAAAGTTGCTCAATTTTGCCACGAGGTTAAGAGTGGTATAACTGAGCCATCTAACCTAGATTCATCTCTTGAAGACATACATACAGCATCGGGTATGATCATGTTTACAGAGCCAATTATGGAATTTCCAAAAGGCAACAAAGCAATCAACATAGAAATTGCTATTGCTGGACATGATTTGATTACTAGTGTTTTCACCCGCGAGACATACCCTGAACAATGGGCAGGTTGTCAAATTGATTTGGGTGTAGCTTACCGTCGCCGAGTTTATGGCGATCGCTCCTCAAATTTAGAACAAGCAATTCTCTGTTATAAAAATAGTTTACAAATTTTAACTTCAAAAACATTTCCTGAAGTATGGGCAGACACCTTAAATAATTTAGCCATTGCCTACTCAGAAAGAATACAAGGCAATAGAGCAGATAATTTAGAACAGGCAATTGCTTATTGTCAGGAAGTATTAAAATTATGTACTACCAACGCATTTCCTGAACAATGGGGAAGCACTCATCTAAATCTGGGCAATTTCTGGAAAGAACGAGTTTATGGCGATCAAGGTGAGAATTTAGAGTTATCTATCCACTGCTATAAAGATGCCTTGCAAGTTTTTACCTGTGAAGCATTTCCAGAAGAATGGAGTAATATCCAAGATGGATTAGGTCTTTCCTACTGTAATCGCATTAAAGGCGATCGCGTAGAAAATCAAGAACAAGCAATTAAATATTTTCAAGCAGCATTAGAAGTCCGTAATTATGAGGCTTTCCCTGTAAAGTGGGTGACAACTCAATCCCATTTAGGTACTGTCTATTGGCAACGCGTGAAAGGTGAAAAAGCACAAAATTTGGAGTTAGCAATTGATTGCTATCAAAAAGCGCTGCAAATTGCTACACTTCTTACTATGCCTCAAGAGTGGGCTATGGTTCAAATAAACTTGGGTGCAATGTACAGCGATCGCATCAAAGGAAATCGCCAAAAGAATTTAGAGGCAGCACTTCATCATTTCACAGCCGCTTCCAAAGTCTATACGAAAAGAGATTTTCCTCAAAAGTGGGCTACTCTGCAAAATAACCTTGGACTTTTTTACGGCAAATTAGGGCTTCATAGCAAACAGATTCAATGCTTACAAGCTTCTTTAAAAGAATGTACCCGCAAAGCTTTTCCCTCAGATTGGGCAAGTACTCAATATAATCTCGGTATTGGCTATCGAAAACTTGGGCAGATTGAGAAGGCGATAGATTGTTTGCGCCTGTCTCTGGAAATTTTCCAACCTACCACTTTTCCTTTAGATTGTCTTGACGCTGCACATGAGTTAGCTGACACAGCATTTGACCAAAAGTGTTGGTGTGATGCCATTGAGGGATACAATTTAGCCATCAAAGCAGTAGAAACCAGTCGCACTTGGGCAACTTCCGAAACTCGCCGCCAAGAAATTCTAGAAGAATCCATTGATGTTTACCAAAACATGGTGCAAGCTTGCATCAACGCTGGACAAGTAGGCAAAGCCTTTGAGTATTCAGAGCGATCGCGTTCTAAACGCCTGGTAGACTTAATGGCAAGCTACAACCTCTCTCAAGGCGAAGAAATCCCCCCAAAAGTTCAAGAATTATTGCAGCAGTATGAAGAACTGCAACGGCAAATTGACCAAGAACGCCAAAGCCATAAATCTGAAAATAGCCGTAGTGATACACGCGCTGCTTGGGAAGCTTATAATGAAGCGATCGCCACTTTAGAAACCCAAAAACAACAAGTTTGGGAAAATCTCAGACGCGAAGATCCCGTATTAGCTGGAGAAATTCAAGTTAACCCCCTCAAATTATCAGAAATTCAAAAGCTAATTGACCAACCTAATACAGCGATTCTCAGTTTCTACACTACCAACAGTGACACCCATATTTTTGTCGTGCAGCAAAACCAGATTACTCTCCACACCTGCACAGGACAAGGGTTAGATACGTTGCAAAGCTGGATTGAGCAGAATTGGTTATTGCCTTATATGAATGATTCCCAAAAATGGGAAACTCAAATTAACAGTATTCTCCGCGAACTAGCTGAACGCCTACAAATATCTGAACTCATATCTGAACATCTTCAAGGAATAGAAGAATTAATCTTAGTACCTCACCTGTTACTGCATCAAATTCCCTTTGCTGCTTTGCCTACAGGAGAATATCAGGAATATTTAGGAGATAAATTTCTCATTCGTTATACCCCAAGCTGCCAAATTTTAGAATTTTGTCAACAACGCGATCCTGTAGGGACTAATGAAATATCTCTACAATATGGAACTGTGGAAGATGCTGAAGATAACCTTCCCTGTGCAAGATTTGAAGGCGAAAAACTCGCCCAAATGTGCAACATTCCACCAGAAAATAGATTAATTGGAAGTAGTCAAGCCACCTCTAACAACTATCGACAATTAGCACAAGAAGTTCAAGTACTTCATTCCTGTCACCATGCCCAATCTCGCCTTGATAATCCCTTAGAATCACAGTTAAAATTAGCTGATAGTAGCATCACATTAGGGCAATTGATGACACCAAGCTGGCGTTTACCTCAACTTGTAGAAGTATTTCTGTCTTGCTGCGAAACTAATTTAGGTACTCCTTCCCTAACTGACGATATTCTTACTCTCTCCACAGGCTTTTTGTGTGCTGGTGCTAGAAGTGTAATTAGTACTCTGTGGTCAGTTAATGATTTAGCTACAGCATTATTTTCGATTTTTTACTACCAGAATAGGCAAGAAGGTAACAACCGTCCTGAAGCATTACAGAAAGCCCAAATTCAGCTACGAGAATTTACAAAATTAGACCTAAATCAAATATTTAAGGAAGTAGAAGCAAGGGAAAAAGTACTGATAGTAAATAGAAAAAAATATCCTTCAGATTCTATGGAATATCAACAATGGAAGCTTGAATATAATATGTATGCTAAATTGAACAGACGAATTAAAGAAATAGAAAATTCTACTCAGCAATTTCCCTTTTCGCATCCTCGTTACTGGGCTGCTTTTATTTGCTACGGTTTACCGTGAGAAAATAGTATTTGGAAGATTACTCGCCCTGTTCATCAACCTGATTTAAATTTGGTAATAATTCAGGATTCAAAGTTTGCTCTAAAGTGTAGGGGCAGATTTCTGGAAAAACATTTTCATCTAACTCTATTTCTCGAATCGCTAAAGCTAAACCTAGTTCATAAACAGTGACGAAAACTTCATCTAAATAAGGTTTCAAACTAGGGCTATCTTGTAGAAGCAGCTTAATTTGAACACGTTGCTCTCGAATTGTACCAAACCAGCTATTGCTACGTTTTTCAGCTTGAAATTGCCATTTCAGTAGATGTCCTAGTAATACTCCTAGACGATTTCGCAATTCTTGCCGTTCTCTTCTCCCCAAGGTTTCAATTTCTTCAATCAGGTTAACTGTATCTAATTGTTCCCAATGTTCAGTTTTAAGCAAGCTAACTTGTTCTTGCGTCCAAGCATAGAAATCTGTTTCATATCGATGAGGTGTGTACATCTTTTCAACAGTCATAAGCTTTTACTTAGCAAAACCCGATAATGACTTTAGATAATCAATGTTAGAGGTTGTTTGAAAAGTCCTCTTGTCGGTAACAAAACGTTCTAGATCCCCCTAAATCCCCCTTCAAAAGGGGGACTTTGATTCCGGTTCCCCCCTTTTGAAGGGGGGTTAGGGGGGATCTAAAAGTGCTTAAAGTCACCGCCAAACACTTTTCAAACATCCTCTTAGAGCGATCGCCTGACCTGCTGTATAAATAAATATTAGGTTTAGCGATCGCGCCAAACCCAACCCAAAATAATCTAAAATATCAGAACTAATTCGCTACTTCAGCCAGTTCAATCACTCGCCCTTCATAGTCCTTGACCAAAAAATTCAGGGGCTTCTGGTTACGAATCTTGAATTTCAAGCCGCGTGTTTCGACTCGCATTAAAATCATTTCCAGGCAGTCGTGGTCAAAACAAACGTGGCGTTGCTGATTTTTGCCACCTAAACTTGCGCCTGTAATTACGTGTAGCTGGATGTTTTTCTTCAATTGATACCAAAGCCCATCGTTGGCATTATTCATCATTTTACTAGACAAACTGGGTCCCGTAGACATATACAACGGATCAACCCCAGTTGCACCTAAAGTTTGTTCGTAATTGTAGTAGTAGTGCAAAGGCACTTCTGCTGCTGGCAAATCTAGCAGCCCTTCATACAACTGTCGAGCAATTTCCAAATCTGACACCATCACAGTGTGTACTTTTGGGGCGCTGGTGAGAAACATCCACATGGCACCAGCATAAGCCGCCAACAGCATTACCATAATGCCTTGGGTGGAGAAGAGGCTATCCAAAGGCAGGGAAGGCAAAAAGGAGCCTAAAGTCAGGGGACTGAAGAGGAATGATATCACACTAACTGCTATAACCATGAACAAATAAGGATTCTATAAGAGAGACGCTTTTTATGATTGTCCATCAAGACTAAAATTAAGTCCTTGCTTCTAGTTTATCAATACTTAAGTAGTCTGAGTCTGGGCTACAAACTGAGCAACACCAAGATATTATGCGATTAACTACAAGACTGCAATTCCCAAAACTATTTTAACAACTATCACAACTATCAATCGAAACGCTGATGCAAATTCCTACTTTTCCCGAAGCTAATCACCCGCTAGTAAAGTCGCTGTTTCATCATAGTGATGATGAACTACTGACTCTGTTTCAGCGCTATCCAGATGCTGGCAAGTACTTTACAGTGATTTTTTGCCGCTATAGCCCTATAGTTTATACCTTAATTCGCCATTCGGCGCGATCGCCTGTGCAAGCAGATTATCTGTTTGCCCTCACCTGGCGGCATATCTACTATGAACTTGGTGGACTAAATTTAACTAATCCTGAATCAAGTGAAGAAAGCTTAACTATGCAAAGTTGGTTAATCAACATGACAGCTTTCTGTATTAATGAGATTAAACTACCACCCACAGAAGCAATTCATTATTCTCTGCAAGCAACTTCGCCACCGTTATGGTGTTATGTACAACAGGCATTAGACCAACTACCCCCTATTTTGCGGTTAATTGTCTTAATGTCTCAAACTTTCCACTGGAGCGAAACTAGAATTGCTGCGTATCTCCAAGCCGAAGGAGAAGCGATCGCCCCTCACGAAGTAGCCAATTTTCTCCAGGAAGGCTATCGTATGCTAGAGGACAAATTACCTCCAGATATTCGTGCTATTTACTTTGGCGAAGATTTAGGTCAAATTTAGCTACGTATAAATGCTAGTACGCAATGTCTTCAATTTAAAATTAAAACTTCTTCTTAGACCTTCTACTTAAGCCTTTGATGGGTAATTTTTATGAGACAACAGCTTGTATTCCCAAAGCACAAGGTAAACATAATTTATGTACCTGCGATTTTTTATCGCCAAGTACTTTTGCACAGCTTTTTACTATTTAGTTTTCTGCTGATTCCCATAGCAGCGAATGCAGTTGATATTACCCAACAACTTCACCGCCCTTTAAATAGTTCCGTTGGGCGACAATCAAGAGATGAAGCAGATAGTTTACTGAATATCGCCGAACAACAATATGCCTCAGGATATGCCAACAAAACAATTGCCTCTTGCTTGCGGGCACTGGAACTATATCACTTAATTGGTGACCTGAAAGCACAAGGTTTGACTTATAATTTGCTTGCTAAAGCCTATATCCAACTAGGTAGTTTAAAAGAAGCTGAAGATGCTTTAAGGCGAGGATTAGCGATCGCTCGTGATACTAAAGATTTTCAATCTCAGGTTTTTGTGCTGAATAATATTGGTACATTTCTCCTCCAAGAAGGAGAAGCTACTGCTGCCGGTCAAACTGTTGAAGATGCACTTTCAATTGCTCACGATGTCAAAAATATTGAAGGTGAAGGACTATCTTTGAGTAATTTGGGATTAGTAGCAGCTAGGTTACGAGATTATAACAAGGCAATTAAATTATATGAAAATGCCTTACTTTTCCGGCGTCAAACTGGTGATACTATCGGTGAAGCAAATACCTTAAATAATTTAGGTGATGCTTATTTAGCATCGAGAAATTATCAAGATACTATTGCCAGCTATGGGGAAGCAATGCGGCTAGCTAAAACTAACCGCGATCGCACTAATGAATTACGCGCAATCGATGGTTTAGTTACAGCTCACAGCGCTGTAGGACGTTACGAACGGGCTTTTGATTTACTAGAGCAGCGTTTAGCACTCGCTAAAGAATTGCAAAATTTGCGAGAAGAATTAAAATCTTTTGAGTCCTACGCTCAGTTATATAAACAACAGGGTAATTACTCAACTGCTCGTAATTTTTACGAAAGAGCAATTATACTGGCGCGGACATTAGAAGACAGCAAGCAAGAAGTGCAATTACTGGATCAGCTAACTAAAATGCTTCAGAAGAAGGGTTAAGGAGACAGGAGGTAATCCCCATAAATAAATTTAGGGGATTTAATGCGGACTTTGCCTATGTATCCATGAATTCCATCAGACTGGCTTTAAATTGTGCCCTAATTCAAGAACACTGAACCGTTTTTTTCAATTCTCATAGTACTTCTGCCTTGGGTTGCATTGGTAGCTTCGTTAAATTTAACTTGCAAGTTTCCTGGCTCTGAAGAGGACTGTGGAGTGACTATTAACTGTCCGCCATCTTCTCGTTCAAATGTCACCGTTATTGGTGCGCTTAAACTTTGCAGTGTTACATCTGACTTACCTTGTAGCGATCGCGGTGCTGTATCACCAATGACTTGGTAGGTTATATTCGCCGCAGTGTCATTGACTAACCTGATATTAACTCTATTATTTGTAAGTGCGATCGTTGCACTGGGTCTTTGTCGTGGTTCTACTGGTAATGTAGCGCCTGGCCCTGGTGGTACGGGACGCGTTTCTCCTTCAGTTGGGGGAATTGGGCGGGGTGGTCTAGCGCCTGGTTCTGGTGGTACGGGACGCGTTTCTCCCTCTGTTGGAGGAATTGAGCGGGGTGGTCTAGCGCCTGGTTCTGGTGGTACGGGACGCGTTTCTCCTTCAGTTGGGGGAATTGAGCGGGGTGGTCTAGCACCTGGTTCTGGTGGTACAGGTACCTTGGAGCGGTTATAAGGTGGTTCGCTAAAAATACTAGGACTTGGGTTAAGCTTGGGAGTAGATTCTTGTGCTATTACTTGAGGAATTGCTGGTAAACTAATCAGCAGTCCGCCGCAAATAGCACCAAAGAACTCAGCATACTTGCGAAAAGTTTGACTATTTCTATTCATTATTCACTCCTGAGAAAGTTAAATTGGTCTTCCTGAAAAAATTTCTCAAACAACAAATTAATTATTTGCTATCAGTTTTTCAGCACATTTGAAATTTAACAACTTACTCGATTTTTTGTATCTAGCTAGAGACTCGAAAATTATCTAAAAATAGATATAATCTGGTTATTTCTCCAGCAGGAAAAACTAAAGTTTTACATCTATCTAGGGAAACAATTATTAAATTTAGAATTTAAGACTCAAGAGTTATTGGTAAAGTTACAGTGAACGTGGTGCCAGTGCCTTGGGTGCTTTCAACTTGAATATGACCTTGGTGATGTTCGACAATAGCTTGAGCGATCGCTAATCCCAATCCTGAACCAGTAGCGCTAGCTGTAGCTGTATTCCCAGTCTTATGAGTACGTGCCGGATCTACCCGATAAAAGCGGTCAAATAAGCGTGGTAGCGCTTCCGATGGAATTCCAACTCCAGTATCACTCACTTTAACTTGCAACTGACCGCTGGTGTAACGTCGTCCAGGAACGCGATTGATTCCCTCAATCCTCGCCAATTCCACTTTCACCCTTCCACCTACTGATGTGTAATGTAAGGCATTAGCAATTAAATTTGTGAACAGCCGCACCAGCTGATCCCAATTTCCCACAAGGGTAAACCAATTTTCCAGTAATTCCGGACTAGTTTCTGAGGCGGGAGGATCGACTAAATCTAGAGTTAGGGCAATTGCTTTTTCTGGGACTAACAGTTGTTGTTCTTCAACGACTTCCATCAACAAAGCATCTAAGGGGCAAGGTGCAAAAATATCTTTGCTAATACCACTATCCTGCCGGGCTAAGAAAAGTAAATCATTAACTAACTTACCTAGACGCTGTGTTAACCGTTCCATCATCTTTAACTGTTGGCGATAGTGCAAAGAAGTAGCATTTTCTGCTTCTCCTAATTCCAAGTCAGCAAGGGCAACTTGCACATTGGTTTGAATCAAAGTAATGGGACTTCTAAGTTCATGAGAAGCATCAGCAGTAAATTGTTTGAGGCGTTGATAAGATTCCCCTACTGGTTCCATAGCTTTACCCGAAAGAAACCAGCCACTTGCCCCCACTGAAACCAGCATTAACCCAATACCTAGCGCCAAATCAAAAATTAATTGGCGACTGGGCTTAGTCACTTCAAACCAAGGATGGCTAACACGCAGATATCCTAATACTTGCCGTCCTACTTCTACCCGTTGGGTAATTTGTCGCAATAACAGGGGAGAGTGGAGAGTTTTGAATTTTGTTAACACAGCGTTAGCAAGTCCGCGATCGCGCAGCGTATCATGGAGAGCGTCATTTTGAATTTTGAATTTTGAATTCTCTCCCTTAAATACACGGACAGTTTCACCAGTGCGGTTGGCATGAATGGGAATATTTAAGGGTTCAGATAGCGTTGACCAAAGTAATTTACCATTTGGGCTAAACCATTCTAAATCGATGTGGTCATCTTCTACAGTGTCGCCATTGTTAGGAAAACTAGCTTCTACATTAATACGAAATTTCTCAGCATCCGAATTCACTCGCTCAAGTATAAGTGTAGAGGCACAGGGACTTGTTGTTAGACATCGCTCTACTATTTCCACTACATGGTTAAGGGTATCGTCAATTCGCTCGACCAACGTAGCCCGAACATATAAATAAACACCACTAGCAAATACCAGTAGTAACACTGCCGTAACTGCGGTGTACCAAATTGCCAAACGGCGGCGAGTAGCCTGAAACACGTTTTTTCACTCCTTTTGTGAATGAATATCTTCATATTACGTATTTATACGGCTAAAAAATAGCTTGATTTTTTAGTTTTGGTGATTTTGCTGAGGTTTAATTGTTGCTCAACAATTAGACTCTTGTTGCAGTAAATATGCTGTTTAATACTATTTTATTATTTACAGGGAGTATATAAAACTAGTTTTATTTGACTATCT
This sequence comes from Nostoc sp. C117, assembly GCF_043099735.1. NCBI lineage: Bacteria > Bacillati > Cyanobacteriota > Cyanophyceae > Nostocales > Nostocaceae > Nostoc > Nostoc sp. C117. Next base: position 2,546,878 of record NZ_CP170991.1, on the reverse strand, counting down.
ATATCAAGATTTGCTGAAACCACTGTTTAATAGGTAGAAATAAACGAACATAGAATCTGACTTTTGAACATGAAAAAATAGCTAATATCTGATACTTAAAAAGTATTCAAAATATATCAGACATTAGTCAATATTTAATAGTTTGAATTACTCACTAGCATTTGTTATTGTGAAAACCTGTAAATTTTCAAGTCAGATAATTATCAAAATCTCCCTAATGAGATTTAGAGAAAATGTAAAAATTATTATAATGTGCTTAGTATCTTCAACAATTTTCTTGAAAATTACATTAGTTGAAGTATCTGCGATCGCCTTAGATTTAGACAATCAAAAAAATCCTCAATTATTAGTCAATAGCTCAGATATAGTAAACAAAGCTGAAAGTCAACGACTGTTAAAACAGGCTTTAAAAAACTCTAAATCTAACTTAGACAAAACTAAACAGTTATCTGACTTCACAATAGCTGACATTATTCCAATTGAAGAATATAAAGTAGAACCTCCTCCCAAGCCAGATGAGCGAGATGAACAAGAAGCTCAACCAGATAAAACTCAACCATATACACCAACACAACAAATACTCATAGAAAAACTACGTAGCTCTAAAAAGCAAAGACAAACAAAACAAAAACAAATAATTATTGATGCTCTAACATTTAGTGCTGATAAATATCCTTGGATTGTTAACCCTACAGATAATCTTACTTTTCAAGCTCAATTATTTAAGCCAAGTGAAAACGAAAATTATATAGATACAGATTTAGATATAAAGTTTTCTGGAGATAATCAAATTGTTGATAAGTTTACTTATGCTAAATTTCCCAAATCAGACCAGTTTTACTGGGTTCTCGATCACAATAGAATAGTAGTTGAAACTAAAGGTTCTCAAGTAGGTATTCTCGCTCAAGGAAAAGAAACTGATACTTATATCACCCAAAATGTTACCTCACAACAAGCATTTTGGGGATTGCAAAATTTATTTGCCATACCTACAGATCTTCAGAACTTAACGGGACAAGTAAATACTAATAATCAAGCGAATACTGATAATTTTTCTGTTATCTCAATAGCAGGAGAAATAGTAAATCCTGAAGGTATACCTGCCGGCAAAGTTATTATTAATAGTGGAGTTGATTTAAATAATCCTAATGTTACAGTTCTGAAAAATCCTATTCCGGTTATTGGTAGTGGCTCAACTTTGAGTGTTAATGGTGGACAAGCTTTATTTCAAGCTTTAGATGCTACCAATGCTCCCAAAATTTTGCAAAGCTATCCAACAACGAATCTGCAACCTTTGTTAGATGATGGAAATGTCCAACTTAAGATAGGGCAAGTCATTCCTAAAAGCGCTCTTGAAGCTACTGGAATCTCTTGGGGAAATATATTAACCGGAGATGGTTTTAGTTTTACCGCTCCTGTCACTTCATTCCCTGGAATTAAAGTTGCTCAATTAGGAAAATTTGATAACTTTGATTTGTTAAATATAGCAGTAAACCCTTTTCTTTCTCAATCGGAGAGAGATTATCATTATCTTAATTCTTTAATGTGGGTATCTTTAGGAAAAAGAGATCCTGTATTTCAAACATTATCTCAAACTCAAGATAATTCCTATTGGCACAGACTTTATGTTAGCTATCCTCATAATCGGAGTATCATTCAATACGATCCAGTAGATGCTAAAGCTACTTATTCTAATATTTTTTCTGCACCGGGATTATCTCTGACTGCTAAATTTAGTGATGTTAGTATTGATTCTATTCAATCAGTGAACTCTACATTAGGCTTGCTGTTGGGTGAAATTTTTGAAGCTATTAAAATTGATAATATTCAACAAGGTTTAGAAGAAGCTAGACAAAAATTTAAAAATGGAGAAAGTTTTACCCCTTTAACCACAGCTACTACAGCCGACCAACGGAGACAAATTAATAACAGACTTAATCGCACTTTAGCTTATGCTAATTCAGGTAGTGGACTAGAGCAAGTATCTGGAACTTACACGCTTCCGAGTAAAATTACTCCTAACAACTCCAGTATCTTGCAAGTGAGAACAGGAAATCATAAACGAGCAGTTCAGTTTTTGGGAAGAAATATTTCTATCTTAAATGAAGGTGATACATTTTTTTCCGATCTCAGACTTTCTAATAAAACGTTTGGTCCTCTGACTTTTATAGGTATTCCAGCTCCTTTAAATAATACTTCTATTCATCCTATTAACGAATCTTCTGCTGTAGAAGTAATTTTAACCAACTCTCAAGGCCAACAATTTGTACAGAAATTTAGTTCAGGAGATAATACTATAGTACCGCTTCAAGTCCGGTCATTTGATTTAGCATTTGATTACATGGAACTCACTAGAGTTGATAAAATTGGTATTAGTTTTAACAGCTTTAATGGTTATTTATCTTTACCAACAGTGGAATTGTTAGCAGCAGGTTCTTCTGGAAATTTTAACTATAGTGGCAGTTTAGGAACGTGGTTTAATATAGATGCTAATTCAGCACCAGGGGTTTCCAATAATAATTTAGGAATACAAGAACCAACTGTAGGTATCTATACTGATATACTTCTGAACTATGTTAAAACTGATGTTCGGTTAAATTCAGCCAAAAAACCTGTAGCTGTCAATACTCATATACCATACTTAAAAATTGACTGGAATAGTGCATCTAATAAAAATAATCCTTTTTCTACCTTCTTAAGTTATTTCTTTCAGCATCAAGAACGAAATTTCGGTTTTTCCTTAGCTCCTGGCATCGCTGTGATTGAAGGGAATAGCAATGGTGAGTTTTTAGGTCTTTTTAATGGAGAATTTGGTACTAGCCAGGGATTAAATTTAAAGACAAGCCTGGAGATGGGTAAAGAATTTTTCTTTGACTTTCAGGGTTTACAAAGAATCAGCAAAAATATTTCTGTTGGTGCTTATTTAAAAAATTATAGTGTTAATAATGTGGGTCTGAACAGTCGAGTTTCTGGCTTTAATTATGGACTAATTTTCAGACATACTTTCCCAGAAAATGGTGTCTTTATAGAATCGCAAGTTGGTACAGGTGAGAATGGATTTGACCTTAAGTTTCAAGGTGGTTATCGATTTTGATATTCTTCTAGAAGATCCCCGACTTCTTTGAGAAGTCGGGGATCTAAAATTTTGAAGTCTAATCTAAAGCACCTAAGCCATTATTGCCACCGCCCGCTCGAATTATAGCTGTTGTATCTTGAATAGAAGGACTATTATTTAATAAATTCGCTGCTGTATTAATAAATGAGTTTGGGTTGGAAAATGTAGTATTTTTAACTATTCCTGGGGTTATTGTCAGACTAGTGATACTTTCCTCATTTCCACCTGCTATCCCTCCATAGGTAGGTGTAATTGTTACACCTCCGTCATAATAAGAGCCAGAAGGCAAAATTACCTCGCCACTGACGCTGAGAAAAGTACCAGATGGCCTAATCAAGGTGACAGCACCCAGAGCAGTAGCTTGCTGTGCATTTGCTGGCGGGGCTAAAAAATTTCCTATACTCACTAAACCTAACAGGCAAATACTATGCTGAAAAATTATAGATAATTTGTTAGATAAACTATTCATGTTTCATAAACTCCTGATATTTTTCGCTTTCGGTTGGTTCTCAGATTTTGCTTGGCAACATAAATTCAACCTCAACTAATAAGAGTGGAGGCGGAATCTTTTTTATTTTTCTTTTATTGCTTTTTACAGAGAAAAAATATAGAACCCTTAGTATGAATATTTTGTTAATAATGCACATTTTTCGGGTTCGTATTGTTACACAAGCCCTCTATTCCTTATTTGATGGGAGTTTTAAGGTTTATATTGATTTCATCAGAGTTATGTAAAGGAATGATGAGGAGCGGTATGGAAATTTATCAACGCTTTCATTTCATCCCTTGGAGTTAAAGGAAAAATTTTATCTTTGTATCTTAGTAGGGGCAATACGGTTTGGTTAAGGTTTTTTGATGAGAATTTTACATCACAAAGACGCGATCAATCGCTGTCTCTACAATAATCAATTTTTTCGGCGATTGATCGCGTCTCTTACCTTAACCCAACCTTTTTGGAATGGGAGTAGGGGTGCAATACTTCTCGGTTAAGGAGAAAAGGGGAAAGGGAAAAGGGAAAAGGGAAAGAAAAAACCTTTAACCCTTACCCTTTACCCTTTTCCCCAAACCCGATTCCGAGTTAAAAATGCTTAACCGAGAAGTATTGAGTAGAGGTGGACATTTGTGCTATCAACGAAAAACCCAAACAACAAGATTGCTGACTTTTTTCAAAAGTCGGCAATCTGAGCCAAAAACAAATATAGGGAAGAGAAATAGCAATGCTATATCTCTTCCCTATGAACTATAGATTTATTCAACTGTTTTATCAGTTGGTAAAAATTTTGTAAGTACTTACAAGACAAAAATTCAATCTACTCTAAACCGCCCAAACCATTAACACCAGCACCAGCCCGAATGATAGCTGCTTGTGCGCCAATATCACCAGCTGTTACAGCTGCGTCTAAAGCTGCTGCTGCTGAAGTAACGAAAGGATTGCTGCTAGCAGAAAGTAAAGTAACGTTGGGTGTTCCTGCGCTTACAGTTAAGGTAGTTATGGTTTCATTGTCTGTAGTTGATGCACCACCATATACAGGTGTAATGACTAAATCTTGGTCGTAGTAACCATTTTGAGGCAAAGTTACTTCACCACTGACACTGACAGAAGCACCTGAAGCTCTAACAATAGTTACAGCACCACGGGCTGCTGCTTGTCCTGCACTTGCTGGTGCAGCTAGGATATTACTAACACCAACCAAACCTAAGAGACAAATGCTTCCTTTGAGAATTACAGAGATTTTCATGATTAACAAACTCCTCGTGTTGTTTATCTTTGCGTTTTCAATATAACCATTGCTTTAGATAAAACTTTCAGTAAAAATACTGGATTTTCTCAAAATTCTGGGGGTGATAAATTAAGAAAACTAATACATTAAGATGTTAGTGCAGATCTGAACACTAACGTCAAAATCTCAACGAAACAAGATATGGGGCAAAACTTTTATGTAGTCAATCTCTGTATCGTCATTGTGGTAATTGTTATGAGAGTTCGTATTTGGGCAAACCAAATCTAAAAAGTACCACAGGTGTGGGTTTAGACTTGACTCTAATAGTAAAATTATCTGTAAACTGGGCTTAATAATTAGTCAAAAATTTTCAGCTTTGCCCATCTTATATCTTTGCTAAATCTTGAGTGCATCTTCATGGTTAATGTGCTGTAGGCGATGATTGGAATGCTTAGACCAAACGTTCTAGGGGCGCACAGCTAGCTGTGTGCCCCCACGAAAACCCATATTTAAGATGATTAAAATTTCGTGTACAACTTAGTTATGGTTAACTATCCCTTGAGGGTTATTCTCAAGCACCATTTAACTTACTATGTTTATTGTCCCCAGTTAAATGGCTACATTTGCCTGCCCTTAAGTTGTTATGGCGAAATCTAAAAAAAGCACTACCCCTATCAATCTCAGCGATCCACAATATTATCTTAACCGAGAGTTAAGCTGGTTGGAATTTAATGGCAGGGTATTACATGAAGCCTGTGACGCTCGCACCCCCCTTCTAGAACGCCTGAAATTTTTAGCTATTTTCACTTCTAATTTAGATGAGTTTTTTATGGTGCGGGTTGCTGGTTTAAAGCAACAAGTAGAGGCAAAAGTCAGTCTGTTAACTCCTGATGGTCGCACGCCACAACAACAGTTAGACGATATTCGGTCTACCCTAATTCCCCAGCTAAAGAAACAGCACCAACATTTTGAGCAAGTACTTCGCCCTCTGTTAGCAAATCACGGCATCCATATTCTGAATTATATAGATTTAAATCAGACACAGCGGAATCATCTTAACAGTTATTTTGACGAACATATTTTTCCCGTTTTGACTCCTCTGGCTGTCGATCCGAGTCATCCCTTTCCTTTTATTTCTAATCTCAGTCTGAATTTGGCAGTTGTGGTCAAAAACCCAGATAACGAAGAAGAATTTTTTGCCAGAGTTAAAGTACCTAATGTTCTACCACGATTTTTACCGTTACCGCCTGAGTTGGGAACCCAAGATCCGGAAAAACCTACACACTGGGTTGGGGTACCTTTAGAACAAGCGATCGCTCATAATTTAGAATCCCTATTTCCAGGGATGAATATTCAAGAATATCATCCGTTCCGCATCACCCGTGACAATGATTTGGTATTAGAAGAAGATGAAGCAGATGATTTATTATTAGCGATCGAACAAGAACTGCGAAAACGGCGGCTAGGTGGAAGTCCAGTCCGGCTAGAAATTCAATCCCAGACTCCTGAAGTGGTGCGATCGCGCTTATTGCAAGATTTAGAATTAGCAGAAAGCGATCTTTACGAAGTAGATGGTCTTTTAGGACTGCGAGATTTAATGTATTTTATGTCCTTACCACTACCAGAACTTAAAGATCCACCACGTCAATCGGTTGTGCCATCTCGCCTACAACGACTCAGAGAACCGAGTTTAAGCCCAGATGTACTGGAAACGGACGAAGGAAAAGACTTTTTTGCTGTGATTCGGGAAAAGGATTTGTTAGTACACCATCCCTATCAATCTTTTTCCGCCTCAGTGGTGCGCTTTATTACCCATGCTGCCTATGACTCGAATGTGTTAGCGATCAAGATGACTCTTTACCGGACTTCTGGTGACTCACCCATAGTCAACGCTTTAATCGCTGCCGCTGAAAATGGTAAGCAGGTATCTGTACTGGTGGAATTAAAGGCGCGGTTTGATGAAGAAAATAATATTTATTGGGCAAAAAGACTAGAAAGAGTTGGGGTTCATGTTGTCTATGGTCTAGTGGGGCTGAAAACCCATAGTAAAACCGTCATGGTGGTACGGCGGGAAAAAGATCGGATACGTCGTTATGTACATATTGGGACTGGTAATTATAACCCAAAAACCGCACGGCTGTATACAGATTTAGGATTGTTTAGCTGTCGTGAAGAATTGGGTGCTGACATTACAGATTTATTTAATTTCCTGACAGGATACTCACTGCAAAAATCTTATCGAGAGTTGCTGGTTGCACCTGTGAATATGCGCGATCGCTTTTTGGCACTAATTCGCCGCGAAATTGAAAATGTTCAAAATGGTTTTTCTGGGCGGATTGTTGCCAAAATGAATTCCCTAGTCGATCCGGAAATTATCGCCACTTTATATGAAGCTTCTCGCGCCGGAGTGCAAATCGATTTAATTGTTAGAGGGGTTTGCTGTTTGCGTCCTGGACTCAAAGAGATTAGTGAAAACATTCATATAATAAGCATTGTCGGTCGCTTTCTAGAACACTCTCGGATTTTTTATTTTCATAACAACACACAGGAGGAAATCTATATTGGTAGTGCCGACTGGATGCGCCGCAATTTAGATCGGCGAGTGGAAGTAATTACGCCTATCAAAGACCCAGACATTGCTAAAGATTTGCAAGAAATTCTGGGAATTATGCTTGCAGATAATCGCCAAGCGTGGGATTTACAAGCTGATGGCAGCTACATTCAACGCCGTCCTTATGATGATTCTCCAGAAGCTCATTCACAAAAAATTCTAATGAATATGGCATTACGTTCAACTGGTGTAGCTTCAAACCTGATTGATTAAAAAATAAATTTCCCATATCTTGACAACTAGCTAAACTTAGGTTTTTTTAGAAAACTTTAATTTTTTAAAAAGCTCTCTAAGCTGTTTGTCATAAGTTCATACAAATTATTCAACCATAGGATAGAGTAAGTTCTGGGACTTATTCTCATAAACTAAAGGGGTCATTATAAATAATTTTGTTTTTCCCCTCAATGTTAATGTTATCCTGTGAGCTTTCTACCTTGCGTCTTCTAATAGTTGATGACCATGAACTTACTCGTTTAACCTTACAATTGGTTTTTTCATGTCAAGAAAACATTGAAGTAGTAGGTTTAGCCAGTAATGGTCAAGAAGCTATAGAAATGGTTAAACTTTGGCAGCCTGATGTCATTGTTCTAGACTTACAGATGCCAGTCATGGATGGGTGGAGTGCATCTAGTCACATTAAAGCTATATCTCCCAAGACTCAAATCCTTGCTTACTCTTCAGTAGAAGATGTAAATGTTTATGAGACAAAAATAATGTCTAGCTTTGATGATGTTTGCAAAAAAGATGTATCCACTACCGAACTTATTGCTTTGGTTAGGAAGTTAGGTCAGCGTGCAGGAAATTCTTCAGTGACAGGGTGAATGATAATGTACTGCTTTACCAACCCAGAAGTAGGCCAATTTTGGGGATTTGAGGACATTATCCCATCGATAAACGGCGGTATAGCCTGACATTTAGGGTTATACCGACGCAGTTTTTCATCGTTTCTACTCTAGTGTTAAGTCTGGCTTAACTAAATTTCTGTTTCCGGAATGGTGCGTCTAAATTCATCAATTAACTCATCTAGTTCTTCCAAAGCCTGATTTACATCAATTCTCAAAGTTCCCAGGTTTGGTTGCTCCAGTAGCCTCAGCAAGTAATCGCGCTTACTTTGCACTAGGACAATTCGTTCTTTTATAGTCTGTAAATCCATTATTTTTTCCACACTTTAACTACATTTAAGTTTAAACTTAACTCAAAATCCGAGATTCTGTAACACTAAGTAAGTCAATCTAATTAGACATAAAACATTCAGGAGATAAATTCCCGACTTGTCTCAAGAGTAGGGAATCAACCGTTGTATTTATCTATACTGGTTGCTTAGTGGCTTCGGCTAATTCTCTTTCCTAATTTGTTACTCATAGCCGATGATAATAAAACTAATACTAATCTAAGCTCATGCTACGCCAAATCTCTTTGGGAACACTCGGTTTAACTATCGGTGGTATATTAACCATCATTGGCTTCGTCGCCTATGCTGCTGATAATGCGACACTAAATCTTGTCGGATTTTTTTACGGGATTCCTCTATTATTGGGGGGACTGGCACTCAGAGCTAATGAAATCAAGCCAATACCCTTTACCCAACCTACGTCACCATCAATATTAATCCTCCGCCAGCAGCAAGCAACTGTAACTCAAAATAAAATCCGCAAAGACATCACCCGATATTGCTATGGTCAAGATGCTCATCTAGATACAACACTTTCTTTCTTGGGTTTGAGTCCCAGTGATGAAGAACGACCAACAGTTACAGGATTGAGAGAAACAGAAGTCAATGGAAACTATGCTCTAATTTTAGAATTTGATTCCCCTCTAATATCAATTGACCAATGGCAAAAAAAGCAAGAAAAAATGACCAATTATTTTGGTCCGGGAGTAGAACTTCAAATAACGCAGCCATCTGAAAATAAAATTGAATTAGCGTTGATAAATAGTCAAAAAGAGTCCATAGTTAGTAGTCAATAAATAAAAATTATTGCTACCTAGACTCCGTATGATGGTCATGAAGAAGTGAAAAGATTCTCATCTTTTTACTTCTGGTTTTTATATTTTCAGTTCCCAGTACCCAGCCTTGACTCCTTCGTTGACTTCTTTTGCTGTTAACTACTGACCAAAGATTATTTTTCCAGACGAACTGCATACCACTGCAAATATTGTCCAGGACCAATATCTAATTCGCAGGTGGTATCGAGTAAATATTGTGCTTGAGCTTCTACACGATGAAACTGTTGCAAGTCAGGTGGCAAATCTTGCATTTTGAGTTGTCCGAGAGTTTTTTTGAGTTTTTCTAATAACTCTAATGCTGTGAAAAATTGTTCGGGTTGATTTGTTTCTAGAACAACAAAATTATCCTGCTGATACATGAGTGGGTTTGGCATTTTTCAGATTTAGTGAATTTAGATAGGTTTTGATTTGTTCTGCAAAATTTTTTTGACTGTTTCTGGGTAAAAAAAATGGGTTTGTCTATTCATTGTAAAATAATTAAAAATCTTAGTTTTTAAAAAAATTAATAGTTTATTAGTCTTTATGTAATTTTAATTAAATATACTAGAATAATTCAAAATAACAATTTTTAGTGAATTTATTAAGGTTGATTGACTAGATAATCAAGCTTTCTACCTTGTTTAAGAGCAATGTTAAGTAATTATACTAAAACTCCACAACCCTTCCCCAATAGACTCAATGGTTTGAAGCTAAGCAATATTAGCATTTTATATATATTAGCTATCTTATAAGTGCAGTTTAGCAATTGGTTTGTCTTTGTTGGTTAGTTTATAAACTAACCACAGAATTAAATAATTAAGGTGTGGATTTACAATTCTCAAAAAAATTGTAATTTAACTTTAATAATGGGGAAATATAACAGTAACATTTCCTCCCGTAATCATAGCCTAACAGAAAGGTAATAATTGCCTTCGCATTCCAATTATAGATTGTCTATGCAACTTAGTTCTCTAGCCCTTGCTTGGCTCAATAACATTGAACAGTCTATTCTCAAAAAACAGTTGATTGTCAAGCTAGACACACCCTTGCCACAAATGCTGGCAGTAGTCAAAAAAGCGATCGCCCCCATGCGATCAAGTTGCTCAGCCTTTTTCAGGATAGTCCCGCAAGTAGAACGCAACTCATGTCAGGCATAAGCCCATTTTCTCTTTCTAAGCAACCGCCACTAATTCTTGTAGCCGATGATGACAAGACCATTCGAGTGTTGTTGCGTAAAGCTATGGAACAAGAAGGTTATCGAGTGGTCGAGGTCAATGATGGTAAGCAATGTTTAGATGCTTACGAGACTATAAAACCAGATATAGTTTTGCTAGATGCTGTGATGCCTGTGATGGATGGTTTTACCTGCTGTAAGCACTTGCTTCAGATTGCCAGAAATAATTTGATCTCAGCACTTGCAAGCTTTGATAGCGACTCTGCCCTTGGGAATACTGTTATTTCCAAGATATGGGAGCGCACTCCTATATTAATGATCACATGCCTGGACGATGAAGAATCTGTAGACCGTGCTTTTGAGGCAGGAGCAACTGATTACGTTACGAAGCCAATTCACTGGCCTGTATTGCGCCAGCGTTTGCGCCGACTGCTACAACAAGCACAAGTATACAAACAGTTAGAGGCGGCAAACCAAGCTTTGCAACACCTCGCCAATGTAGATGGCTTAACTGAGTTACCAAATCGTCGCCGCTTTGACGATTATCTTAATACTCAGTGGATCAATTTAGCACAGGAGGGATGTCCCCTGTCACTAATTTTGTGTGATATCGACTATTTTAAATTTTATAACGATAAATATGGACATCCTGCTGGGGATGTCTGTTTACAAAAGGTGGGTGCGGTCTTAAGCCTGAAGGCGCAAAAACACCAGGATTTAGTAGCACGTTATGGTGGCGAAGAATTTGCTGTGATTATGCCATACACCCATACATCTGGTGCAATCCACGTTGCTGCTATGATGCAAGCAGCAGTCAGAGATTTGCAAATTGTTCATGATGGTTCTGCGGTGAGTCAGTATGTCACCCTAAGTATGGGTGTGGCGACTGTCGTTCCCACTTGGGAATCTTCACCTTCAGATTTGATTGTGCTGGCAGATAAAGCACTCTATCAAGCAAAAGCAGGAGGACGCGATCGCTTTATTTCAAGTTATTAGTTGTCATTTTGGCATTGGGCGTTAGGAGTTCTGTTAGCGATAGCGGGGCGTTTAGCCCGTGCTGAGTTAGGAGTTTTGTGTCTCCCTTGTCCCCCTTGTCCCCCTTGTCCCCCTTGTTCCCATCTCCCCATACTTCGGCTACTTCGGCTTTGCGGTAGTTGAGCGTAGTCGAAACTCAGTACAAGTCTCCCCATACCCAATACCCAATAACTAAGAAGGATAAACTGGCAATGTGAAGTGAAACCATGCTCCATTGTTGGGGGCAGAATCCACCCAAATTTGGCCATAATGTGCCAGGATGATGCGCTGGCATAAACAAAGACCAATGCCGTAACCTTCTGTAGCTTCATCCCGTTGCAAGCGGAAGTGGTTTTCAAAGATTCGATCGCGATTCTCTACAGGAATCCCAGGCCCGGTATCACCAATACTGAACTGAACTTTTTGGGTAGTGCGGTGTAATCCGGCGATGCTGATCTTGCCACCTTTTGGTGTATATTTGATGGCATTATCCAACAGATTTATTAGTACTTGGCGTATGCGTTCTGGGTCAGCATACACGTATGGCAAGTCTTTAGGAATATCTGTTTCCACCTCTTGGGATTTGTTGGTGTAGCGATCGCGCAATTCTTCTATTACATCTAGGCACAGTTTTCCTAACTGTACTTTTTGTGGTATTATGGGTATCTCTGTATCTTGGCCGCGACCTACCTGCAAAAGGTCGGCAATCATCCGATCGATAATCTTAGTTTGGCCGCGGGCCTGTTTTAATAAGTGCGCCGTCATGGATGGTTTTAGACGCTGAAATTCACCTGTGTCTACATTGTAGTTAGATTGGAGAGTTTCTATGGCGATCGCCGCAGCAGTTAGCGGATTGCGGAGGTCGTGTGCCAGCATAGCAATCACCCGGTCTTTAAACTGTAGCTGCTCTTGGAGGTTCTCTTTTTCTTGTTTCAAACGAAAAATTTCGTCTGACAGGCGAATGAGTTCAGCAGAAACTGCAACGGAACGAATAGTAGACTTAGATGATGTCACTCTACCATTGTCTTCTATACGTTCTTGTAAGTCTTCCTGCAATTTTAAGTAGACGTCTATCGCCGCTTGCCAACGAGGCCACCAGTTTTTCAATTGCGCTATTATATTACTTCCAGCTAGAATCTGTCGTGGTTCTGGATGGATTTTGATTAAAGCTGGCGTTGCTACCAGTTTAAAGTGTTCTGCCAAGTAAGGTTGTTGTCCAACATCAATAAGTTCTAGTTCAAAACTATACTCAGCCTCCAATTCTTTTAAGTAAGCGCGTATTCGCTGCACTTGTTGTCGGGACTTGGGGCGTCCATCAACAAAGAGTAGTAGCTGGAGTGGAGCCTCAGAATAAATAGGCTGATCCTGGGAAACTTGCATGTAATCGTGTTTCAGCACTGGTAACAACCTGGCGACGCTTTACAGAAAGTAAAATAAACTAACGGTTGTCGGTGGTTGTTGTTGTTTCTTCAATTTAATATCTATTTTAGATTTTTGATACTTCTATCAGATCTGCGTTTTTGACATAGGGTATATCTTTTTGAGCCTTTTGCCTTGTTTTGGCTAACTTGATGTCCAAGAAACACTCTTGCTCTTGAATATAAGTCTTAATTTGCCTTGAATCAAAATTTTTCGCCAGAGACAGCAGGTAAAAGCTTTGATATTATGTCAAATTGGGTGGTGCAACAGCATATCGATTTGAGTAATCGCTTTGAATAAGCGATGTCTACGACGGGCTACGCCTACGCACGACCAAATGCAGATGCTAATTGTATCCGATCTATCAGGTAGCTGTTAACTGTTTAAACCAAGTGTGTAGAAGGTTTGATCAACCACCAGTACATTCGACAAAGTATCTTTTATGACGTTATCGAATCATTAATACGGTTGGGAAACAGTTATATTTAATTACTACCTCCATAATTTGCGAAGCGCAGGTTGTTACGGCTCTTCCTAAAAGAACAACTCCCTTATTCTAGAAGAATATGGGTATGGGGTTGGCTTTTGGAAAGCTTTGGATAACATACGAGCGATAGCACTTTTAGAGGAAGCACTCACTGCTTTCGAGGCTGCCAAGATATCTTGACTACAGTACAAGTAGCACTCTTCCTAGAAAATCAATTTTAGAGATACTAGGGAAACTGCTGCGACACTTGACTGTTTTGGCTATGACCCCGCCCCCAAGAACTACAAACTTACGCGAAGTTCCTGGAATTGCTCAACACTGGTCTTGTTCACAGATTCCATTATTCAGCTTACCATCGTCAGATGAATAATTTTCAGTATCCATTTTAAACCAGCGTTAGCCAATTTGATTTATTCCCCTCTTTTGGTGAGGCTAGGGGGCTTTATTCATAGTTTATCACTTCAGTTGCTTGGCGATCGCATTAATAAGCGTGTATTTGGGCGTAGCCTAAAGCTTTTGGTCGTTACACGGTCATTTGGTGAGTTATCAATCAGTTATCTGGTTTGCCAATCAAAAATCTCGATAAGCACCAGAAAATTTGAGTCTTAAAATCATAAAACTTTTCTCTGGTGACTATTCTGGATTTTTTTTCCCAAAATGTTAGTTTTGCAGAATTTTAGGGAAATCTATAAATAAGCATGGGAATTATCAAAACCTAATGGCTGTAAAACAAAGACAACACGGTAGCTTCTGCTACCGTTTACTAATTTTTTGAGACATTATCATGGCGCTAGGCGCGGTACTGGGGATTAGGCAAGAGTTTCTCCAGTACCGATACCCAATCCCCATTTAATTAACAGTTTGCGCTAGGGTAGGAACTGAAACTCAATTTGTGATTTCCTGTGCTTCCCTGTAAACGTCCAGCTGTATTTCTAATTTGGGCTGTTCTACTCACTTCGTTAACAGCCTGTGCTAACAGTCCAGTCGCCAAAAACCTTGAGGAATCTTTGGCGGCAGATCCTAAGTTGCAAACCAATCCAGTTGTCTTTGGAGAATCTCAGGGTAACCAACCGCAAGCACAGCAGAATCAATCAACAGTTCAGTTACCAGCGGATTTTCCCAAAGACATAGTATACTCCAATGCCAAATTAGAGGGAGTTACACCTGCTAGTAGTTCAGAAAACACGGTCTCAACTCGTTGGTTGAGTTCTGACCCTAGCAACTTTATTGCTAGCTTTTATCGCAGTCAGTTTCAAAAAAATAACTGGCAGATTTTGCAACAGCCAACAGATGATGCATTAGGTGTCTTTGAAGCACGTCGTGACAATTTGCTATTAAAAGTTTCCATTCAGCCAAAATCAGTTACTAACGCCACACCTAATCAACCCCAAACGGCTACTGAATTACTGATTGAGTACGTACCAAATAGTAGTACAGCAACGGCACAACCTACTCCAACTGCAAATCCAAACCAAACTAGTAATAGCATTCCCCAACCAGGAGATGCAAAGTTTATTGGTCCTGTACCAACCCAAAACTTGGCAACACAGCTACCAAGCACGGCTAATAACCAAACAGTGCCTACAGCTACACCTGAATCTCAAACATTCAACGATGTAAATAAGGCACCTCAAGAATGGCGACAACACATCCAAGACTTGGCTGCATTAGGTGTTTTGT
This sequence comes from Nostoc sp. C117, assembly GCF_043099735.1. NCBI lineage: Bacteria > Bacillati > Cyanobacteriota > Cyanophyceae > Nostocales > Nostocaceae > Nostoc > Nostoc sp. C117. The sequence continues at coordinate 2,531,671 of NZ_CP170991.1, read as the reverse complement.
CCATAGAACCACAGACAACTAAGAGCAATTCTGTTGCCACAACTAACCAATTTGAACCCGCTAAAATCGTTACACGTCGAGAATATGCTCGTTGGCTAATTGCTGCTAACAATGCTATGTATACTAGCTATCCAGCTAAGCAAATTCGCTTAGCATCAGAAAATACTCAAGCAGCTTTTAGTGATGTGTCTTCTAAAGATCCTGATTTTTCAGCAATTCAGGGATTAGCTGAGGCTGGGTTAATTCCCAGTCCTTTGTCTGGAGATTCTACAGCTGTTGTATTTCGTCCTGATGCACCCCTAACGCGGGAGGCATTATTGCTGTGGAAATTACCCCTAGATACTCGCCAAGCTTTACCCTCTGCTAACTTCGAGGCGGTCAAACAAACCTGGGGTTTTCAAGATGCAGCGCGAATCGACTCTAAGGCTTTGAGAGCAGTGTTGGCTGATTTTCAGAATGGAGAGCAATCAAATATTCGGCGGGTATTTGGCTATACAACCCTATTTCAACCCAAAAAACCAGTAACTCGCGCTGAAGCGGCTACGGTTTTGTGGTACTTTGGCACTGAAGGGGAGGGTGTATCAGCAACTGAGGCTTTGAAGTTAAAGCGATCGCAAGCACAAAACTAGGCAATTTCTCTCTTTAAGGATCAAAAATTTGCTATTTCTTTGTAATCTAGCTAATTTTTATCAAGAAAATGTAATTCTAAGTATTTACAGCGTTTTTATCCGTATTCGATGAATTTTTGAGGCATATTTAGGTAATATAACGTAAATCCATTTCTTGGAAATAACCTCAAAAAGACTACGGGTCAAATAAGTATGAAAAAACAAGTTGTAGCGGCGGGATTTGTTCTGTTCTCTTTTATGTTATCTCCTAAAGCAAGTGCTGCAAGTTTTAGCAACTTTTTTGTATTTGGTGACAGCCTTTCTGATACGGGTAACGTTTTCGCTGCTACTGGTGGTTTAATCGATCCGACAACAGCCTTTCCCAAAAACCCGCCTTATTTTCAAGGCCGTTTTTCTAATAATCGAGTCTGGGTGGACTACCTTGGAAATGAGCTAGGATTAAAGCCCACCCCATACTTGATTTCCAACCCCGCAATTCCCAACCAAGGTCTTAATTTTGCTGTTGGCGGTGCTAGTTCTGGTCAAGGTAATGCTGTTGTTCCTAGCGCACCCTTACCCGGAGTTTTGCGGCAAGTTGGCTTATTGACTCAACCCGTCGTACAAGCTAATCAAAAGCTCGATCCAAATGCCCTCTATGCAGTATGGGGAGGTGCAAATGATTACGTGTTTGGTCAGGCTACCAATGCAACTCAAACAGTCAAAAATTTATCAGATGCGATCGGCTTACTTGCCTCATCTGGGGCAAAAAATATTTTAGTATTTAACTTGCCTGATTTGGGCAAAATTCCCTTGGCACTCGCTACAGGCCAATCAAATAACTTAACTGCCTTGACAAATGACCATAACCAAAAATTAGCAGAGGAACTGGACAAATTTAGCAATAATCCTAACCTCAATTTGATTTCTGTGGATGTGTCTTCTGTATTTAATCAAATTCAAGCAAATCCAGGGGAATTTGGATTTAAAAATGTGACTAGCCCCTGCGTAGTCGGGAATTTTCAGACAATTATTAGTGTATGCTCTCAACCAAATGATTATTTGTTTTTTGATTCTGTGCATCCAACAACAAATGCTCATAAGTTAATAGCAGATGCTGCATTGGCCGCTATTGAGGCTAAATCCGTTCCTGAACCTGCGATTAACTTGGGAATTTTAGCACTTACTGCTTTTGGGGCGATGGGCACACTGAAGTGTCAACAAAAAAGGTCAGCACTGGTGTCAAAATAATTCGTAATCGATCGTGACGCTCGTTTTCTGGGAGATGCTACGCGAACGTAACTAGTGCAATTCGTAATTATATTCCTCAACAGCCAGACAATTACCAGATTGTAAAGGCTTGAGATGGCAATTTTAACGTAGGCGTAGACTACCGTAGGTATCGCTTGTCCCTACGTCCGCGATAAAATTCTCAAGCACAACGCGCACTCCATACCAATGCAAATCAACTGGGAAACTGCCAAAACCTACGAAGACATCCTGTATCAAAAAACTGATGGTATTGCGAAAATCACCATCAACCGTCCCCATAAACGCAATGCTTTCCGTCCGGAAACAGTCTTTGAACTGTACGACGCTTTCTGTAATGCTCGTGAAGATACTACTATTGGTGTTGTCCTATTTACAGGCTACGGTCCACACACTGATGGCAAATATGCCTTCTGTTCTGGTGGCGACCAGAGTGTGCGCGGACATGCTGGTTATGTGGATGATACTGGCATTCCCCGTTTGAATGTACTGGATTTACAACGCTTGATTCGTTCCATGCCGAAAGTAGTGATTGCTTTGGTAGCTGGATATGCGATCGGTGGTGGACATGTTTTACACTTAATTTGTGACCTTACCATCGCCGCTGATAACGCCATTTTCGGACAGACTGGCCCAAAAGTTGGCAGTTTTGACGGTGGTTTTGGAGCCAGCTATCTTGCCCGCATTGTAGGGCAAAAAAAAGCACGAGAAATTTGGTTTCTTTGCCGCCAATATGATGCAAAACAAGCCCTAGAAATGGGCTTAATTAATTGCGTCGTTCCAGTGGAACAACTAGAAGCCGAAGGTATTCAATGGGCAAAGGAGATTTTAGAAAAAAGCCCGATCGCAATTCGCTGTCTTAAAGCCGCATTCAATGCTGATTGTGACGGACAAGCTGGTTTACAAGAACTTGCTGGTAATGCGACTCTACTGTATTACATGACAGAAGAGGGGTCTGAAGGCAAACAAGCCTTTCTCGAAAAACGTCCACCAGATTTTCGGTCTTTTCCTTGGCTACCTTAGAATTGAAAAAATCGCATCTCACTAAAGGGTGCGATTTTTTGTAGATATCAACTTTTGCAGCAGTTATGTACTCCTAGATTGATTGCAAACACTACAGTTTAGGCTTCTCAGCCGAGCCGGCTATTGCTTAAGAGGCGATGAGCTTTATTAAAGAGACGGAATGCCCTGCTGCCTGTAGTTATTAATTTTAATTTAGATTTGTTTGTTTCCTCCATATCCTGCTTCCTCTCTACGAGACGCTGAGCGATCGCTTTCCTATTGGTTAGAGGACTTTCGTCAACTCACGCGCAATTCGTGTCATCACCTGACTTTCGGGTAGGTGAGAGGCTTGTTGCTGATTAAGGTAAAAATCTTAAAAACAAATCTTATTTTAAGCAGACTAGGAACTCAGTTCATTGACACTCTCAGATCTAAAGAGACTGATAGTTTATCAATGAAAAATATTTGTTTTCTCTGTACTTAGGTACTTTGTTATTAACTAGATGATTTTCCGATCAATGACTCTTGTTAAAGTCCCAGGAGTCGATTATGTCTAAGCCCTGAAGGGACTGAGTTTTATAGTGACCAGGTGTTGCTTGTTGCCACAACCACTGCTTTAGTCTTTACCTGTTCAGAGATAGAGGCAGTTATTTCCTCTAGAGGGACAAGAGTAGCATTATCTAAATCTGACGCTAAAGATTGAGGGCATGTTAAAGCTGGAGCTGCATCTGGCAAAATCCAAGCATCTTCTAAGGTTTCCCAAGAAGGTGCAAAAGGTGGCAGTGCTAAAGAGCAAGCTTTCCAAGTTGCTTGAACTGGCGCTCCTAATTGCTGGCACATCCCGCCACGGCGTCCTTCTGGCTGGTAATGACGGCAATATCTACAGGCAGATGCTAAAAATTTAATAGGTTTCATTTTGGTTCATCTTTAGCGCCGTTATCGGCTGAATTTCACCCTTATATTTTGCTTCTATATATAAAGACGGAGAAGAACCAAAAAGTCATTATTTTCTCTAGGTTTCAGCGATCCCAAGGGAAAAATAAACTTCAGGATATTTTTATAATCTTGTTATATATTTAAATAATTTTTATAGTGGTTACCTATGAATTTGGTCTAAAACTTATTAGGGATCAAGAGTAAAAGTAAAGATTTTGATTTATTCAGCCTTTTAACTTTCTCCTTAAGGATAGTTTCAGGCAGAGAATTTTAGAGAAATAGTCTGCTTTAATACCACATTCGGCAGATTTGAGTAGTAAAATATGTTTTTTCTCAAGATTCAGAATTACTCTATGTGGTTACAGCAAGTGACTTCAGAATAAACTCTGCTTAACTAAATAGACCTCTTGCAAAAGTGCTTTTTGCACCCTCGTGGGAAAAGGGAAAAGGGAAAAGGTTAAAGGGGAAGGGGAAAATATAAAACCTTTACCCTTTCCCCCGCCCCTTATCCCCCTTCTTGGGACCCCACCTTCCCCTTTTCCCGACTTCTGCAAGAAGTCTAATAATTACTAAACTAATTTTGCTTTTAATTTAAGTCAGTCTCGACTTGCTTCAAAACTGCTTGGAAGCACAGATAGAACAGACAGTCCAGCGGTGGAGTTCGCCTGGTGGAGTGGGACATTGACATTGAGGACAAAGGGGTAAGTCATGCGATCGCGATCGTACTATCTTAGTCCAATACCCAAAAGCAGCATTCACATCCTGAGTAGGTGTAATATTAAGGCGATTAATCTCATCACCAAGGTAACTGGGATGCTCATGAGGCGAAATCCTTTGTTGCTGTTTTCTCTCCACAGATGGATTCTGCCAACTAGCAGTAGAGAAGCGAATATCCACTAAAGGCGTTGGCAGCTTTTTATTCAACTTTAAAAGCAGAGATGTACGACTAAAAGTCAGATTTTGCGCCCAAGCAGCACTAGAAGTTGCAACCCACAAAACATCGCGCTGAATTGACAATGGTCGAGTATGTGCGGCAATTACTGAACCAACAACTTCTGCCCAACACTTTAACAGGCGTTGAAATGGTTGCTCTTGCCATTTAGCCTGCTTTTCCAGAACGCCTAAAATATCATTAAGTGATTTCAACGACATGATTAAAATTGCTGAGTGGGGCGATCGGGGAAACTAGGGAGAAAGAAACAACTAAGCTGTTATGCATTTAACTTGTACATTTACCTGATGAGCGTTGACTGATGACTGATAACTGTCAACCGTCATCAAGAGTCTTTATATAATTTAGATCCATATCAGCTTAATGCTCCATACACAATCATCTATTCAGATAATTTTCGCTACTATTGTCACAAATATATTTCAAGTTAATTCCAGCAGTCCATATTTGAGGTACAGAGGCAATAACAAAAACATAAAAGGATACATAGTACCTAAGGCTATTTACGGTTATTATTAATTTTAAATTTTCAATTCTGAATTCGGAGCAATAACGATATGACTCAAAACCCCCTGAATGATTCTGGTACTCAATTGTCTAAAACACCTAGCTTGAAACCAGCGCTAGCGGCAGCACTAGCGAGTTTAGAGGTGCCACTAGATCAAGAATTAGCTCGATATCGACGTATGCGAACTGGTTCGGTTTCCTCGAACCCTGCTCGTGTCGGGAGTTACATCAATAGTCAACCACAGCAGTTCACAGGTGTTTCTACAACATCAGGCACAACTACGCCATCAGCTGCGGAAATTAAAATAAATCTACCACCTGCACCACTACTTTTGAATCCTCAGCTAACTCCTGCCCCATCTGCGATCAAAATTGATGAACCATCGATATCTGTACCTGTAAGTCCTCAGGGGAAATCAGAAACAGCTACGGTTAAAACTGAGGACGTGAATAATCTTAATAATGTGGTGTCCACATTTGATTCTGCTAAAAGCCAAACTCAACTTCCACCACCACCACCCAACTTTAGTAGCAGCATTGTACCAGCAATCGTTAAAGATACTAAGAGCGAAAATCTTGTGCAGCCGGATAATACATTTAAGCAGCCAGATGACTATTTAGAATCTAGTGAAGCCCTGCTGCGAAGTCTGACAGAAGAACAACCAGAAACTAAAAAGCCAAGCAATTATAGTGACAGTCTACTATCACCTTTGGGTATTGGCTCGATGTTGCTGCTTTTGATGGCAAGTCTTACCTTGGGTTATGTGCTGTTCAATCCTAAAAGCTTGTCACAGTGGAATTTAGCCAAGTTGTTTAATAGTAACTCCTCTGCCGCACCAGAAAATCCTCAGGAAGTTGCAAGTAATGTCCAACCTCAAATTCAGCCACCAAGTACATCTATACCCAAATATCCCAATCTAGCTGCCGAAGAGTTTCCTGAAGTGAGAGATCCCAACGATTTAGTTGGCTTAAAACCCAAAGTCCAACCAAGCCTTCCAGTAGTAACAAATCCAGTCGTTCCCCAAAACCCCGCCGCAAATCCTCAAGCAGCATTGCCTGAACCTATCACACCCCTAAAACCTGCAGATCCGATCGCTCTTGCGCCAGTACCAACGGTAAAAACCTTACCTCCTCTGAATTTGTCCAACACTCCCAAGGCAAAAGCCTCGCCTAAGCCAAATGCAGAAATTAAACCATCAACAGATGGGTTCTATCACATAGTGATAGACAATCAAGGACAAGTTTTAGCCTCAGCACGGCAAGTAGTTCCCGATGCTTATTTATCATCTGACAAACAATTGATTTTTCTCGGTGCTTTTAAAACTAAAGAACAAGTACAACAACAGATGAAATTATTACAGGCCAAAGGAATAAAAGCACGAGTTCAATAGCCATGAGTCGCAAAAATCTACGATACGATGAGATAGCAGTCAGTAATGAGTGCTGAGTGAGGAGTGAGGAGTGCTGAGTATTAAGAATTTTCGTAGTAGGGTAGTTATCGAGTGCTAAGTACGCACTTAGGCTCTTCTGTATAAGAATTTTTGTAGTAAGTCGTAAACAACCAAGATTTTATCTCTACTACTCACCACTCATAACTCAGCACGGGCTAAACCTTAGCTATCCGCTAACAGCACTCAAGAATCAGCACTCAGTTTCGTGAATGGAGAGCCGAGATGGAGTTAATCAAACGTATCGTGCGGGTGATTCGCGCTAACCTCAATAGTCTGATAAGCAGTGGAGAAGATCCAGAAAAGATTCTGGAGCAAACTGTGATGGAAATGCAGGAAAATCTGGTGCGGTTACGGCAGGGTGTTGCACAAGCGATCGCTACTCAAAAACGCACTGAACGACAAGCTGCTGCTGCCCAGTCCCAAACGGAAGAATGGTATCGCCGCGCCCAACTGGCACTGCAACAAGATAATGAACCCCTAGCTCGTGTTGCTTTGACTAAGCGTCAAGCTTATAAAGAAACCGCTACAGCCCTCTGCAACCAGATAGAACAGCAAAATGATATAGTAGCTAGGCTAAAAAAGGATATGCGATCGCTAGAGTTAAAAATTGCCGAGGCGAAAACTAAAAAAGATATGTATATTGCTCGCGCCCGTTCTGCCGAGGCGTCTTATCGTCTGCAAGAAATACTGGGCGGAGTTTCTGCTACCAGCAGCCTGAGTGCGTTTGAGCGTATGGAAGAAAAAGTTTTGCAGATTGAAGCTAAATCAGAAGCAATTGCTCAACTTAGTAGCAACGATCTGGAAACACAATTTACTTCCTTAGAATCTACTAATGATGTAGATGCCGAATTAGCAGCGATGAAGGTGCAGGTTTTAAATGAGGCAGAACAGATACAGCCCAACACTCGCCTCATAGAAGACAATCAGCTAACAGGCCAGCCTACCCAACAGCAGCTACCCAAAACACAAGACTCTTGAAGCTTGGTGAATTACCGCAGCTTCGAGATATCTTAACAATTAAGAGTTGTTGGGAGGTACGGATTCAAACCGGAAAGATTACATTGAAATAGGTAGCTATTAAAAAAGTAAAAAAGCTAACTGTTCAACAAACAGCGTAAACCAAAAGAAGGAAAAACAAAGTTATGGGATTATTCGATCGCATTAAGCGAGTAGTTAGTGCTAACCTCAACGACCTCGTTAACAAAGCCGAAGACCCCGAAAAAATGCTAGAGCAAGCCATCCTGGAAATGCAGGAAGACTTGGTGCAGTTGCGTCAGGGAGTAGCCCAGACAATCGCTGCCCAAAAACGCAGCGAGAAACAATACAATGATGCCCAAAATGAAATCAATAAGTGGCAACGCAATGCCCAACTTGCACTGCAAAAAGGTGACGAAAACCTAGCTCGACAAGCCTTAGAGCGCAAAAAGACTTATACTGAGACCAGTACTGCCCTCAAAGCTAGTTTAGATACCCAAAGTACTCAAGTTGAAACCCTCAAGCGCAACTTAATTCAGCTAGAAAGCAAAATTTCTGAGGCCAAAACCAAGAAAGAAATGCTCAAAGCTCGGATTACCACTGCCAAAGCCCAAGAGCAACTCCAAGGTATGGTGAGTGGGATGAATACTAGCAGTGCAATGGCTGCCTTCGAGCGGATGGAAGAAAAAGTCTTGATGCAAGAAGCGCGTGCCCAGTCAGCAGGAGAGTTAGCAGGAGCAGATTTAGAAACCCAATTTGCCCGATTGGAATCTGGTAGTGATGTTGATGATGAATTGGCAGCTTTGAAGGCGCAAATGCTACCACCTGCCACTCCAGTAAGTCAACCTCAACTATCCCCCCAACAGCCACCCCAGCAACAAACCACTGCTCCGAAGTCTAATGATGTGGTTGATAGCGAGTTGGAGTCCCTACGCAAGCAATTGGATCAAATGTAAAATTGGCAAAAAATTTATTTGAGCCAGTCCCACGCCTATTGGTTGTGGGATTTTACGTTTTTTGGGAATTTAAGAGTCTTGACTGTTGACTGTTAACTGAGAGTTATTATTCTCCCCTCTGCTCCTTTGCCCCTCCGCACCCTTGCTCCCTCATCTCGTGTTTTGTATGTTGCGACAAATTGTATCTTCGTCTTGGTCTTCCATATTCTTCCAGCCTGAAAGTAATCCTTTGATTTCAGAGCGTAAGGTTAATAATTGATCGATTTGGCGATCGATCTGCAAGAGCTTCTCTTCAAGCTTTTCTTTAATTTCACCACAGGGAGCTTGTCCTTGATCGTAGACCTGAAGAATATCTCCAATCTCTTCTAGGCTAAGGCCAAAGTTTTGTGCCCTTTTAATGAACGCTAGACGAGTCAGCACGTCTAACGAAAACTGGCGAAAGCCTCCTTCTGTTCGTCTTGATGATTTGATTAACCCTAAACTTTCGTAATAACGAATTGTTCGGATGGGAATTTTGCTTAAATTGGTTACCTGACCAATTAAAAGCAGTTTTTTATCCTGAGTTAACACGGTAGATTAACCAAAATTATGTAATCATTATTACATATTTTCTAAATATTAACTTTTCGGAGAATTTAGGAAAATTTAGCCCCAATTTCTCGAATTTTTATCTAATTAGAAATTATACTGAGTTTTTATTATTTAAATATCTCTTATGACTGAATAGCAGCTTATATCAGTTTCTATTCTATGGGCATAATTATGACATTTTTAACAGTAATTATTCAAAGTTTTATATCAATTTTGTTGGTTAATTAGTTCTCCAAGTACTGAAAGTCACTATTTATTTTTAGTTCCCATGCTACTTGTAGATTAACTGCTTCACTTCAAGTGAAACCCTAACAATGAATCTCAAATCGCAGACTTTTAGCTCAACCCGTAAACCTAAAAATTTTAATAATCCAGAGCGTTTTATTGAAGGATGGTATTGGGTAATACCCTCTCAAAATCTGCGGGTGGGTGAAGTAAAACCTGTCACGATTTTGGGCAGAGAACTAGTGATTTTTCGTGGTAAAGACAAAAGAGTAGTTACCTTTGATGCCTACTGTCCACATATGGGCGCTCACCTTGCTGAAGGCAAAGTTGAGGGTAATGGACTACGTTGTTTTTTCCACCACTGGAAATTTGATGGTGAAGGGATGTGTACTGATATCCCATGTTTAGATACGCCGCCTTCTTTGAAGCTACAATCTTGGCCAACTGCTGAAAAGTACGGGATGATTTGGGTTTGGACTGGAGAAATACCACAACAACCTCTACCTTTTATTCCAGAGTTAGAACAAAAAGAGTGTGATATTGCCATCAGTTCCCATTTCTTGATGAACTGTCATCCTAATGTGGTGATGATTAATGCGATCGATGCTCAGCATCTCAATACAGTTCATAAATTACCACTAGAAATTATCTTTGAAAGCCAGCAACTGAACGAAAATGCAATTATCTTCACCAACACTACACCCATCAAAGAAAGTTCTTTTTTTATTAAGCTCATCCGTCTTTTCTACAAAAATCCCATAACTTATAGTGTCTGCTATTGGTATGGCAGCATTGGCATTGTGACACTTGGCCCCGATTTTTTTCACATCCATACAATGTTTGCTGCGCGCCTCGATGCAGGAGGAAAAGCTGAAGGTCAGATTTTATTGATGGTTAAAAAACGTAAGGGGCTTTTTGGTGGGTTATGCAATCGAGTTGTGCTGTGGTTAACTAAGATTGCAGGTAAGTATTTTCTCATGGGAGACATCAAAGTTGTCCAAACTATTCAGTTTGATTTTAAAACCCCAATCAAGGCAGATCAGTCAATTATGCAGTTTATTAATCATGTTGAAAAACAGCAATCTCTAATGTGGGGTACTTGGGAAGAAACGCGATCGCGTGATGCTGAAGAAAGTAAGTTAAAGCGTGAAAAATGGCGAGATACAATGAGTAATGACTGAATATCAGGAGTTAGAATGGGCTACGCCCCGCTGCGCTAACAGGAGTCAGAATTCAGAAGCAACAAAAGCTTTATATCTGGCTTTCTTAATTGAGGTACAATTATACTTCATTTAGTTGCAAATCTTTGTAAGACTTAAATAAAAGTTAAAAGTGACTTTGTTAAACTTTTAACTTTTAATTTATTTTTTACTGGGCTACCATATAAATAAAAAGAAGTGGCAAAGCCACTTCCTAATTCCCAGGTAGAACCTAAGTTATGAGTATAACGACTACAAAAATTTGAAATAGTATAAACAAACACCAATTAGCTGAATATCTCTGTTTTCCTAGTTTTCTGAATTAGGAAATCTTGATTTAAATAAGGCAAATATACAGTTATTTGCTAACTTTCATAATTGCAATGCAGATTCAATTGTATCCAATTCATTTGCCAGGTCTGCTAATTTTGACTCTTCATCAAGAAGTTGCTGTTCTAATTGAAACTTAACTGCTGTACCAGCCTCAATTGCTAAATCTGCACGCATCCGCTTTACTTTCTCGCTGCGCCTGTCCCATTCCGGCTGAAGTGTATCTAGTCTCTGCTGTAGCCGCCTTCGCTTTCCAGCAGTTAAGCTAGTATATGAACTACTTTCAATAGTTGCTGTTTCACCAGATAAAAATTTACTTCCACCTGCGTAATAACAAAGGGCAAAATTATCGCCTAAATCCAGCACTTTATTTACAAATGGGTGTTGCGATCCTGAAGCTCTTTTTGGTACTTGGTCAAATAAGTAAATTAAAATATCAAGAATACGCGCATAACCATCTTTATTTACCGCTGCTTTACCTTGTAACGCTTCCAACAAGCAATCTGTAAAAGCACTGTAGGGGTGACCTGTGTAGGAATATTCATCTTCTCGTGACGAAGCAACCACAACTCGACCTTTTCCTGTTTCTAGCACATTTAACAGTTCAGCAGGTAAAGGTGATTTCACAAAAGTTTCCCCTGGTTCTTTCAAAGCGGGAACGCCAGCAGCATGACAGCAATCTAATAAAACTACGAGTTTACGTGCTGTAATCGCCTCAATCTTTTGGGTAAATTCTAAACCTGAGATAGCTGTGTCTGCGCGTTGACTGGGGTCATAACCGAATGGTACAAGGAAGTATTCATTGGTGCGCTGAATGCGTCCACCGTGACCTGAGTAGTAAATGATGACAGTCGCATCAGGATTTTGATTTACCTGCGCGATGATTTGTTCAAAAGCTGCGAGGATGTTTTGCCGAGTTGCAGAGGTTTCGGTTAGCAGTGTGACTTGTTCTGGTGGATAGGCGGCGCGGTTTGGATCAATCAGTATATCTCTTATAGCTGTTGCATCTTTAACTGTGACTGGTAAATCTGCACCTATGCCAATGAGTAATGCATAACCCTTGGTAAAACGTTGGTTTGTCATCCTTTATGCCATCATTCGCGGTTTTCTTCTCTGCCAAATAAGTGTTCTAAGATGCGTTGACTTTCTGTTCTCAACCCTCTAATTTCAGACATAATTACTTCAAAGTTCCGTTGAGATACTTCAAAGTTGTGCTGATGGACTTCAACTATCTGCACTAGTGAATTGACTGTTGAACGAAGTTCAGAAATCGCCACAGCATTTTCCCGTGCTAAAGTTGTGGTTTGGGCTAGAATTTCCTCAATTCTATCTAACCTATCTGTAGTCATATTTAAGAGATTTTCTGGTTTATTCCTCAATTTTACCGTAGCAGGAGCGATCGCCTGAGATGAACTTGTGAGGAGTGCGATGTCTATGAATGGGCTACGTTAGGCTTTTTCTTACAGCTATTTTCACGTAAACGAACCACGGCTTTTTTTATCACGCAGAGTCGCAGAGAGCAAGATGAGTGTGGTCTAAGTATATGAAAACTGCCGTAATTGTGATTATTGAGAGCGATCTGAGATGAACTTGTGAGGGCTGCGATGGCTATGAATGGGCTACGTCAGGCTTTTTCTTGATTGTGATTGATAAGAGCGATCGCCTTTTATACTTTAATAACGTGCAAAGAGGTGCAATGTCTACGACGGAGTGTTTGGTGACGCACTTTAGCTCACTAATATGGTAGTTTCAATAATTGGCGATCGCTAGCGTCCATAGTGAAAAAATGAGTCAAATTCAAGAGTTACATCAACAGGCAATGGATTTGGCAGAGATGGCACAGGTTGCTAAACTTAGAGGTGACTTGAATTCAGCTTCGCAATTATCCAAGGAAGCGTTTGAAAAAGAACGATTAGCGGCAGAATTAATCGCAGGTGATTTTGAGGCAGAACCAACCCGTTCTGTGTTGCATCGTAGCGCGGCAACTCTTGCAGTTGAATGTGGTGAAATTCACACAGCAGAGCGTTTAATTGCGATCGCTTTATCAGGAAATCCGCCGACTGAGATTGCTGAAGAACTCAAAGATTTATTTGTGCAAATAAACATTGATAAATATTTTGCACGTCGGGGTCTTGCATTTGATGAAGCAAAACTTCAAAGCTTCATGGGCTGAACTGTATTGGTGGATGGTGGGGCGATCGCTATCAATTAGTATATCTCGTATAGCTGTTGCATCTTTGACTGTGATATCATGTCCTTTACCACGACCGTAATAAAATATCTGTAGATGCTTTATATGTCAAGTCTCTGCATAATAAGTATTATGGGTAAGCACCCGGACATGATATGACTGGTAAATCAGCATTTACGCCAATGAGTAAGGCATAACCGTTGGTAAAAGTTTGGTTGGTCATCCTTTATGCCATCATTAATTTAGTTCTAGTATAAGAACGAACCTGCCATTTTTAACCATAATTAGTATTTGGCTTCTTTTCATTTCTCTAGTATTTTTGTCAAATATAAACTCATCTCCAGAGGTGTTATTTGATGAAAGATTAACTTTTGGTAAATTTGCCAGAACTGTTGCCGTAGATAGATTTGGGGATAGTTTGAAAGACTCAATAAAAGCCTGAGTAGCATCAAAGCTAGTGGCTGTAATCCAACTAACCTCACCTTTCCATTGATCTTTAGCTTTTTCTGCAAAGTTTCTTGATTTTGGTGCGTCTCGAAACCAAGGGACAGATAAAATTAAACCTTCTAAAGAATCACTATATTTATTCAAAAATTCGTTGCCATACAGAGAATCACCTCCTAATAACTTGATTTTTGGAATATTGTTATTTCCTGTTTGTTGCAGCTTGTCTATCAAGTCTTTGTGAGCTTTAGCAATTTTACCAGCAATTTCGACATGGTTTGTATCTGGAAATAATACAATTGCCTTAGCCGGATTTTGATCCAGAACAATGTCTTGCACCTCTTTGTCTACATTGAAGTTTGGATCAGCTAAATTATGAGTGCAATTTTGGCCTCCATCCACTATTTCAGCACCTAAATTTACCATAAATGAAACTCGAAACTCTTCTCTCATACTGTTACTATATGAGTCATTGGGATTACAGAAAATTACTACTCTTTTTAAATTTTGTTTCCAGGCATATTCCGCTAAATTTTTACCTGTCACTTTATTTGAATTGACGGTTCTAAACAAGATAGGGCTTTGAAATATTGTACTCCTGCTAGCAGGTGAAATGACTGCTAAATTAGCTGTTGTATATGTTGGCAAGGCTGCATCAGTAGCATGGCTAGAATCATATCCTATAATTCCTATATATCGATTTGTCTTTTACTAGTTCCTCAGCTACTCTTTTCGCTGTATCTTCTTGGTTCTCATCATCAGCAATTACAATCTCTAATAATCGACCGTTTAATCCACCTTGTTGGTTAAACTGATTTTGCGCCTGTGCGATACCACGTAACATTTCTTGAGCAACGTCAGGTCTATTTGTGGCTGGTACTACAGCTGCCAAAGTTAAATAATTCTCTTTTTGACGGGCAAGGGCATTATTTTGGTAAATTAGTACTTCAGGGTCAGGACGATTTTTATTGTCGGCAAAAGCTTTTTTAAAATAATATTCAGCTTCTAAATAATTGGCCTTTTTAAAGCTGTAAATACCTCTGTCACGATCGCTATTTTTTATCTCTGGGAATAAAGTGCGAGCGCCGTGACTTATTTTTTGATTAATAATGCTTGGATCTAATACACATAAAACTCCTAATACTTTATTTTCATCTGCCAAACATGGGGTTGACCACTTATAAACGCCAAAACCAACACCAACACTAAGTAAGGTAGTAACAATCATTCCCGCCACGGATATCACTCTGGCTAAAGGAATTTTTAGGAGTAATCTTCTGATGAGCTTCTGCTTTTTTTGATTTGGTTTTATTTCTTCGGGTATAGGCAAGCTAACTCCAGCAACCCGAATTACATCTCCTTTTTGAGTTACCTTGCTCAGTTCCTTTGTTGCTGCTTTCAGGTCACCACGGACAAACTTTCTCATACCACAGGCATAAATCAGTAGTGGCTGAAATTCAGTCAATGGCTCAGTAAATATTTCCGTCAATGATGCCATTCGCATCAATTCTGCTTTGTTCTTATGATTCAAATTCTCGAATTCTAATGCCAACTCATGAGCTACCTTACTAGGCTGCGTGTATGCTAAAGCTGTCCAGTGCTGAGTTTGAGCAAAATCTCGAATATCTGGATCATCACTATGAAGCTTCTGCCTGACACGATATCAGCTTTGTCAATTTCGTCAATTAACACCACCGTGCGCTGCTCCTGCTGAAATGCCCGTCCTAATGGTCCCCAGCGCACATAGGTAGTCGGGTCATCAATTCGCAGGATTTGTTCTGCTGTTAGGCGATTGGAGGTTGCTAGTTGGGCATCCCGCAACCGTCCCACGGCATCGTAGTTATACAAGCCATCCCGCCCTCGACTGGTGGATTTAACATACCAAGCTTCTAATTTTAAGCCTAGCTCGTAGGCAACTGCACTTGCTAGTAAAGTCTTACCACATCCTGGTTCTCCCTTCAGTAGTAAGGGGCGTTCTAAGTAAATCGCCAAGTTCACCGCTTCTACCAGTTCGGGGTTAGGAAAATAGGGATATAAAAGCTGTCCGTTCGCGCCTCTTTCTCCTAACTTGGGCTGAACTTTACCTGTATATTCTAGAAATGGTCTATTTACAGCCTCAACCATTTTTCCTCTTGTTCATACCAATTACAGCCAGACAGGTAACAAATTTCTCCCAAGGCGCGTTCTGGAATCCCATTATCACTGTTTTTCAGTATAGTTTGTATCGTTTCTTCTACCTCGTCTATCAGTTTAGTTGGCAGTTCATCCGCCTCATGCTCCAGCCAGTTAGTCAGTTCATGTTCAGAAAATCCGGTAATCTCAGGTAGCTTGACAGGGTTATGTGGCCTCAATGTTGCTTCGAGCTTTTCGACAAAAGGAATATTCCAACTACCTGCACAACCGTCATAATCCACTAGGAACATTAGTAATTTAAATTGATTAACCTGCGAAGTTGTTTCCCGAACTTTGGCCGCCAGTGGTAGCCAGAAATCCCTGATAATCTCCTCCAGAAAAGCTTCTGAGAGACAATCCACATCATAGATAATTAGTAAGACATTTTGAGTTCGCCACCATTGATAAACTCGTTCGGCAATTTCCAAATTTGAGCTTTGTCTGCCTAAACCGACTCTACCACCAAGTTCACGCCACAAAGCAGCACTGTCACTCCTCCGGGCAATGCGACTGAGTTCAATTCGCACAATTTTTCCCGTGGTGATGTTGGGAACATGTTGAATCACTAACCGATTTAACAGCCAGCGCTGACCATAATATAGTGAGCCGTGGATCAGAAAAGCTGCTACTGAATGAGCTTCAATAAACCTGCGAAATGCTCGCGCTTGCTTGCGATAGCCCAATTTTAATAAAGCACGGTGGAGCCGTCCAGTAGACAAAGCTTGTTCGAGTGCATCAATCTGTTGAGCCAGTTCGTTAAGTTCTGTTTCAGTTTGTTCAATTTGCTTTTCTAATTGGAATTTAATGGCAGTGCTGGCCTCGATCGCCAAATCACGCCGTAGCTGTTTTTCTTTATCTCTCAGAAAATCAGACTGCTGTTCTAATGCTTGGCGTTTATGCTGTAAGTGCTGTTCAGCGGACATTAAATTACTTTTTGAGGTATTAATCTTTACTCAGCCAGAATGTGGATGCAGGAATCAGGGCGATCGCCTTTTGTTTCAATAGCTGAAACATAATCCTGACAATAGATATAAGTTATGTAATTTCTTCTAAAAGTAATTTACCAGTTCCAGACCTAGTATAAAAATCTGGTTTAGACAGTCCGCTTTTGCCTAAGCCAGCAAATTAGATGTTTAGCAGCCGATCATTGCTCACTAGGATTCAATGTAACGATAATTTCTGTAAGCCTTATTCCCAGAGGTTTCCAGTGGGAATTACTGGAGGAAAAAGTACCATCCCCTGACACTGCTTGGTAGTCATTGGGAAACTTTTCAGAAGCATTGGCAGCACCATCTACTCGTAAAATGAGTTTGCCTTGATAGCGGGATAATTTACTACTATCCAACAAAATCGTACCGCCGTAGTCCCAACCCAATCCATAGAGTTTAAAGTTACCTAATTTCTTGCGTAACTCGTTCAATGAGATTCCAACGCCGATACCTTCGCGGGTTTTCCAAGCTGAACCCAGGTTACGCACATCTAAAGGTTTGGTACGAGTATTATCACTCCAGACTACCAAGAGCGATCGCCCCTGACTTAACTTTAATTCAGTAGCGGCAAAACTACCGATTCCTTCAGCACCGGAAATGGTTTTATCGACGAGATGGGATGCACCAAACAGTTTGATTAAATCTTGTTTGGTGGTTGTGGGTGTTATCGGTCCAACTCGTTCGCCAGGAACAATTAAGGTGTCTGTTAATGGTTGCGATTTAGCAATAGTAACTGGATGATTGATTTTCTGGGGTAGTGCAACTGCTTGTTTTGCTGAGTAGCTGTAGCTTAGCAGCAACGCTAATGCAGCAGTAGCGATACCTTTAATAGTTAGATTCACGGCATACCTCTGAATTTAGGAATGTTAAATTATTACTTTTCAGTTTTAACTTATACAATTTCCCAATTAGAGATTCCCGATTTACTAAAAATTTTATTTCATTGCTCTAGTGGCGTTGAGAATTGCCAGCATTGCTACTCCAACATCTGCAAAGACAGCTTCCCACATCGTTGCTACACCTAAAATACCCAATCCAATAAATACAGCTTTAATTGCTAAAGCAAACCCAATATTTTGCCAAACAATTGTGCGAGTTTTTCTGGCAATTTTTATTGCTTCTGCTACTTTTGAAGGTGCATCTGTCATGATGACAACATCGGCAGTTTCGATCGCCGCGTCTGAACCTAAGCCCCCCATTGCCATGCCAACATCGGCTCTAGCAATGACTGGTGCATCATTAATGCCATCTCCAATAAAGGCTACTTTACCATGTTTGCTGGAGTTGCTGATTAATTTCTCAATGGCATTAACTTTATCTTCTGGTAATAACTCTGCTTCGTAGATATCTATGCCAAGTTGTTGAGCAATCCGGGAAGCGATCGCCTGATTATCTCCTGTCAACATGACTGTTCTCACAGCCATTTTTTTGAGTGTTTGAATAGCCTGTCTAGCATCCTCTTTCACTTCATCAGCTATGACTATATAACCAGCGTAAATATCATCTACTGCTAGATGAATAACTGTTCCTTCGACTAGACAATTCTCATGAACAATTTGCTGTTTGTGTAAAAGGCGATCGCTTCCCGCTATCACTACCCGATTTTCAACTTTGGCTCTAATTCCATAACCTGCTATTTCTTCATAATCTTTCACATCTGATGCATCAATTTTTTCACCATAAGCAGTGCGGATGGATTGAGCAATAGGATGATTTGAATGTGATTCAACCTTGGCAGCTAATTGCAATAATTCTTGTTTGTTCAAGCCATTTATTGGTACTATATTAACTACCTTAAATACACCTTGAGTTAATGTTCCAGTTTTATCAAAAACAACTGTGTTGACTGCATTTAAACTATCTAAAAACGTAGATCCTTTAACTAAAATACCGCGTCTAGCAGCACCTCCTACACCTCCAAAGTAGCCTAAGGGAATACTGATAACGAGTCCACATGGACAGGAAATAACTAATAAAATTAGGGCGCGATAAACCCATTCGGAAGCAGATGCACCAGATATGAATAAAGGAGGTAGCAAAGCAACTGCTAGAGATGTAAAAACTACTACTGGTGTGTAATATCGAGCAAACTTAGTAATAAATTTCTCTGTTTCTGCTTTTTTGCTTTTGGCATTTTGTACTAAGTCTAAAATCTTGGCAATGGAAGATTCATCAAAGAGTTTTGTGACTTTAATGCTGAGAACACCCATTTTATTAATCATCCCAGCCAAAACAGTTTCTCCCATTCTCACTGTTCGCGGTACAGATTCTCCAGTTAATGCAGATGTATCAACTTGGGAGTTACCATCGATAATTTCGCCATCTAAAGGAATCTTTTCTCCCGGTTTAACGACGATAACATCTCCAACATTTACTGTCTCTGGTGATACTTTTTTTAATTCTCCGTTTATTTGAATATTTGCATAATCTGGGCGGACTTCTAATAAAGCTTTGATGGAATTACGGGAACGGCTGACGGCGATATCTTGGAATAATTCCCCAATTTTGTAGAATAACATCACTCCGACAGCTTCGGGTAATTTATGAATGGCGATCGCCCCTAGTGTCGCTACTGTCATTAAAAATGTTTCATCAAATATTCTGCCTTTAAGTATATTGCGTCCAGCAGTTTTTAAAACACTCCATCCACTTAATAAATAGGCAGGGATGAAAAGCGCATATTCACCTATTGAGTAGAATGTATTGTGTAACTGATGTTCAAAAATTACACCAGGTGCATACAAACTTAAAATTACTACTAAAGGCAATATCTCATTTTTCAGATTGAATTCTCCACCGTGTTCGTGATTATGGTCATGGTTATGATTCTCATCATGATTGTGATTATGAACATGGTTATGATTCTCATGATGGTCATGTTCACAGTTGCAGCAACCTGAAGATTCTGAATGTAATTTTGGCTTCATTTCTGTTAAGACTAGTTAGTTATTTGATATAAAACCTTTGTTTAAATGTAATCAAAAAAATAAGTTTTTACAAGTTCTTAATTTAAGAACGATAATCTATATCAATACGTAAGAATTCAGAATCTAAAAGTGAGAATTTATTAATAAGTAGACTATTTACTTAATTTTGACGGAAATATATGTTTGTAGTAAGGACTAAAGTCAATACTTGTCGGTTAAGGGGAAAAGGAAAGGGGAAAGAAAAAACCTTTAACCTTTTCCCCAAACCCAATTCCGAGTTAAAAATGCAAAACCCGAGCAGTATTGGGACTAAAGTCCTTATTTTTTTAAGCACTAAAGTGCTAACTACAAACTCTTAAAGCTTTTGCAATAGACTACTAGTCTAATTGGTATATTCATTACAATTAGAAGTTTAAAATATCTAATGATTGTTCTATTTCTAAATCTAATATTCTTTCTTTTGTATCTTTCAGCGCTTCTAGTTTACCTTCTTGACGATAGATATCTGCTGCTTTTTTAAAGTCTTCAATTGCTCCCTGTTTATCTGCAATTTCTAAACGAATATTTCCCCGATTATAATAAGCATCTGCATAACGAGAATTAATCTGTATTGCGTAAGTATAATCTTCAATTGCTCCCTCAAAATCTCCTAAATCTGAACGAGCATTACCACGGTTGTAATAAGCATCGATATAATTATGATTAATCTGTATTGCGTGAGTATAATCTTCAATTGCTCCCTCAAAATCTCCTAAATCTGAACGAGCATTACCACGATTTTTATAAGCTACAGCATCTTGAGGATTAATCTTGATTGCTTGGGAAAATCCTGGTTGAGTTCCTAGTAAGTAACGAGCAATACCGCGATTTTTATAAGCATCACCATAATGGGGATTAATTTTAATAGCTTGGGTATAATCTTCAATTGCTCCCTGGTTATCTCCGATCTGAGAACGAGCTTCAGCGCGGTTTTTATAGGCTACAGCAACATTAGGATTAATTCTAATTGCTTCGGTATAATCATTAATTGCTTCTTGATAAGCTCCCAGTTGAGATAGAGCTAAACCTCGTTTATTGTAAGATTTTGCATCATGAATATTTATCTGGATTGCCTGAGAATAATCAGCAATCGCGCTTTCATAATCACCTATTTGATAGTGAGCTAAACCTCGTTTATAATAGAAATCTACATCTCTTGAATTAACTTCTAAGCCTTGATTATAGCTACTTATCGCATTGATATATTCTCCTTTCTCAAAATATTCATCACCCAATTTGATGTAAAGTACATTTAAATCTTCATTACGCTTATGTAAATAATTTTCTGGCTCAAGTGGAAAAGAAGATTGCGGCAACTGATTATTAGTTAATTTAGGAGAATTTTCTTGTTTAGCGAGATATTTGGAATTTGGTATTTGTTGCCGATAAAAATTAGAATTTACACTAGTTTGCAATTGTTCTAGATAACAAAATAAGCCGCCACCGTAGAGTAATTGGTCTATCCCAAATGAAATTTTCCCAGTCTTTAACTTAATCATTCTAGTTGGGAGAAATCCAGCTAAAAAAAGATGATATTCAGATTGAGCTTCACTGACATCTTCTTGAATCAAAATGCAAACTACAACTGCATTTTTTTCCACTTCTTCAGAACTGATTGACCATCTAACTCTGTCAATATTCCCGTGACGAGATTTAACTTCAATCCCAATAGATGGGTCAGAAGTGAGGGTAAAATCTATGTTACCATCGCCGCCGAATCGCTTTTCATAATCGACTTCGGTAATAAAATCAGCTAAACGTTCTTTGACAACTTCCTCACCGAGTTTTCCCTTAAGATAGCTGAGAAAAACATCACGAACTGGCAAAACACGCTTATATTTCTCAGCCATCTGCCAGCAAAATTCTCGTAGTGTCTTTAACCTCTGTCCAGAAATTATAGTTAATTCGCTATATTGACCTTCTGTTTCACAATGAAGTAGACAACCGGATGTTAACCTTTTAATAAAATCAGACTGTAGCGATCGCAGTAGGGTAATCCAGTCCATTTATGTTTCTGCGAATCTTTTGATGAGATTATTCTATACAAATATTCATTCGGCGTAAACCTTTCAATTCGTTTGGGTAATATTCCCCAAAATCGCTTAGTCCTAATATAGGACTAGTACTTTCATGGTTTTGCAATTTACCCGAAATTATAGTTAGTTGAAAAAATACAGTTGGGAAATTATGAAGCGCTAGATCCAGAAAATATTAACCTAGTACAGCAGGGAGCAATGCTCTAACAGTGAGATGGGTAAGCAGGGGAGGTAGGGGAAGAGGAAGAAATAAGTGTATGAGCAATCTTGGGTACAAGAGAAAACTTATCGTCAGGAGCAGTAAAATCATACCAAAAACCGAGGGGCATAGAATTTACGGTTATATAGGCAGAGTATTTTTTTATTTGTCAGGGACTTCATAACTCTTTAACATTGGTAATTAATCCCAACAAACAATAACTATCTCCCTCCTCTAAATTCTCCTCTTCACCCCACAGGTAGGGGATTTACTAAGTATTTTTTCCTAGTTTTGGGGTGGTTTTTAGTGAAATAAGTACCCTGAAACTACAAAAAATCCTGAAATCTATATAAATTAATGGTTTCATCTATCCACATCAGGCTACAACGCCTTAGAATGATTCATTGAAAAGTCGAGCCGATGGGATGTACAGCCGTTTTGAGTAAAAATACTCCCAAAGGATGATTTTTGTATTTCTAAGAACAGAAATTTCTGTACTGATGTATCGATATGCATCCGTAAAGAATCTCAAGTAAACTTCAGGAGTTTGATATGAACAAAGGTGAATTAGTTGATGCCGTAGCTGAAAAAGCTAGCGTTACCAAGAAACAAGCGGATGCAGTCTTAACTGCCGCGTTGGAAACGATTATTGAAGCAGTTTCCTCTGGTGATAAGGTAACATTGGTAGGATTTGGCTCTTTTGAATCACGGGAACGCAAAGCCCGTGAAGGTCGCAACCCGAAAACGAATGAAAAGATGGAAATCCCTGCGACCAGGGTTCCTGCCTTTTCCGCAGGAAAACTGTTTAGAGAAAAGGTAGCACCCCCAAAAGCATAGGTTCTGTCTTCGGGAACCCTTTTTTAATGCGGCAACCTGCACACGGGGGAAATTTAGCCTGGGCAGCAGCACTGGCTGGCTGTTCCCCTGATGCTATTCTGGATTTTTCTGCTAGCATCAGTCCATTGGGACCTCCAAACAGCGCGATCGCTGCTATTGTCTCCCAAATTGGTAATCTTAAGCACTATCCAGACCCAAACTATAGTGAACTGAGACTAGCTCTCAGTCACTTCCATCAACTGCCGCCTGAGTGGATTCTGCCGGGTAACGGCTCAGCAGAATTACTTACTTTAATAGGTAGGGAGTTAGCACAGTTAGCCGCGACAACTTTAATCACTCCAGCCTTTGGCGATTACTACCGAACATTGGCAGCGTACAACGCTGAAGTGCTGGAGTGTCCCGTGATTAGTTCTGAGCAGCGAGTGTTGTTAGCGGAAGCGGGGCATTTAGCCCGTGCTGAGTTACCAGTTTTACTCAGCACTCAGCACGGACTAAACGTCCCGCTATCGCTAACAGCACTCAGCACTCACTCTGGACTGTTGCTAAACAACCCGCATAACCCAACAGGTAAGTTATTTTCGCGGGAGTCGATTTTGCCCTACCTGGAGCAGTTTGCTTTGGTAGTGGTGGATGAAGCGTTTATGGATTTTGTGCCACCCAATGAGGAACAAAGCCTAATTCCAGTGGTGCAGGAATATGCGAATTTAGTAGTATTGCGATCGCTGACAAAATTTTACAGTCTCCCAGGACTGCGATTAGGATATGCGATCGCTCACCCTGACTGTCTGGCTAAATGGCAGCAATGGCGTGATCCCTGGCCTGTAAACACTCTAGCAGCAGCGGCGGCAATTGCAGCCCTCCAGGATACTGAATTTCAACAGCAAACCTGGAAATGGCTACCACCTACACGAAACCAACTCTTTCAGGGTTTAGCTGAAATCCCAGGATTGCAACCCCAACCAAGTGCTGTTAACTTTTTATTGGTTGAGTCTCAAAAATCAACTTCCCAGTTACAGCAAGAACTACTCAAGCACCATCAGATTTTAATCCGCGATTGCCTTAGCTTTAAAGAACTAGGCGATCGCTTTTTCCGGGTTGCTGTACGTCAAGAGTCCGATAACCAACGCTTACTCACAGCGCTCAATTCAGTGCTGAGTGCTGTTAGCGATAGCGGGACGTTTAGTCCGTGCTGAGTGGGGAGTGCTGAGTGAGAGAACCAATGCCCAATGCCTAATGCCCAATGCCCAATGCCCAATAAAAAATGACTATTGATTACGATGTCGTAATTATTGGCGGCAGTCTTGCTGCATACTATGCTGCGCTTGCCGCCAGCCAACTACGTGCTACAGTCGCCTTGGTGCAACCCAAAGTAGACTACGGGTTCATTCATCATTGCGCTGTGAGCGAAATTGCTAAACTGGCGCAGAAATTGGATAATGCAGCTGGTTTTGGGATTCATGCTACACATACTGATACTTCTGAAAAATGCCATATGTCTCTGGGATGGCAGGAGGCGATGCTATATGCTCAATCCGTTGCCTCAAATCTCGAAGAACAACATTCTCCTGCCATCTTAGCGGCACTTGGGGTAGATGTTATCGTTGGCACTGGACAATTTCAATCTTCACCCCAACTGGCATTTGTTGTTAATAATCGCTTACTACATGCACGCACCTATTTGCTGGCTAGTGGTTCGCGTCCACAAATTCCTGAAATAGAAGGATTGGAAGCTACGGGTTACTTTACCACATCTAATATTTGGCAATGCCTAAACACAGCGACGTTACCGAAAAATTTGGTAATTATTGGCGGCATTCCTCAAAGTATTGAAATCGCTCAAACTTTAGCGCGGTTCGGTTGCAATGTGACACTGGTAGTCAAGTATCCCTATGTTTTACCCCATATTGACCCTGAGATAGCCATATTAATTCAGGCACAGTTAGAAGTCGAAGGTGTGCGCGTTCTCACAGAAAAACCAGTGACTCAAGTGAGGCGAATTGAGGATAAAAAGTGGATTCAGGCAGGTGATAAAGCCATTGAAACTGATGAAATTTTAGTGGCGACTGGACAACAGCCAAATCTTGAATCTCTCAATTTGGCTGCCGTAGGGGTGAAATGGCATGGGCGTCGTTTAGTAGTAAATGATAAACTCCAAACCACTAACCACAAAATTTACGCTTGTGGTGATGTAATTGGTGGTTACGACTTTGCTAATATCGCTAATTATGAAGCAAAAATTGCCCTGAAAAATGCACTCTTTTTCCCCAGGTTACAAGTAAACTATCATTGCATTCCTTGGGCGGTATTTTCTGTGCCGATGCTGGCGCAAGTTGGTTTGACTGAAGTGCAAGCAAAACGGCAATTTTATCAAGATGAAGTTTTAGTTTTGCGACAGTATTTTAAAACAGTGGCAGCAGCCCAAGTTTGCGACGAAACCACTGGTATGTGTAAATTAATTGTGCTACACAATGGGGAAATTTTGGGAGCTTCGATATTAGGGGCAGAAGCTCGAGAATTAATTAATTTGATTGCTTTGGCAATGTCACAAAAAATTAAAATCAAAGATTTAGCGAATTTATCTTTTGTCTATCCCAGTTTCTCAGAAATTTTGTCACAAATTGTCAGAGACTGGAGTAAACAAAAGTTAAATAGTAACATTTCTTTGCAAGAGTTTCTAGAAGGTTTTTTCCATTTTCGGCGCAATTGGAATTTGTGATATTGAGCATTGGGGGATGAAAAAAGTTATGCGAATTGTAGCGATCGCAATTCTCACCCAAGCCCAAAATAACCGAAAAATTTATGCTTTAAGCCTAAATTTAAAATCCCAAATTGCTATAACTCCTCCCTTTTAAGCCAGTAAAAGTGTGCTGTTATTATCAATCATCCTCAGAGTTTCACCAGTGGCGATCGCTGGATTGGTTTGGGATGCACCATATGTCTGAATATAGCGCCGCACTTCTAGCGGAAAATGGGGATAGTCTAAGACTGCATCGCCATCGGCTATAGTTGCCCAGAAGTCGCGCAAACCAGGAGCTAATTCTTTGGCCTGTGATAATGGTAAATTTAGCGGAGAGTGAGTCAGTAGCTTAATTAAAAAGGGGAAAGAGCGATCGCCCATCCACTGCCGCGATGACTGTTGTAAGTTGGGAAACTCAGGTACTGACTCTACCCTATGGGATAAAATTTGCAGCGATTCTCTACCTTGGTTATCCCGATGAAACTCTAGCACCCGATAAGGGTGAGGATAGCTTACTAAAGAACCAGTCGTAATATCATATACTCCGTCTGAGTAAGCAACATCCTGAACATGCAAATGCCCAGTAAACACAAGTTTGACTCCGTAGCGTCTTAGCAACTGCAACAGTTCTGCTGAATTCGCCAACATATAGCGATTTGCTAGTGGGTGGTTCGATTGATTGGGCAAATGCTCAACCACATTATGATGCACCATCACCAGAACTAATTCATCACCAGATGCCGCCAGCACCTCTTCTAACCAGCGTAGCTGTTTGGCATCCAAACACCCCACTTGCTCGCCTTGGTCATTAAAAAAGTTAGAATTCAGTCCAATCAGCTTTACTCCGGGTAATAATTGACGGATGTAGTAAATCTGCCGTGGATCGTCATAGCCAAATTTAGTGTAATAGTAGGGAAAATCCACAAAAGCAATTGATTGCCGATCGGCCAACAGCACAGGAACGTCATGATTACCAGGAACAACATAGACGGGAAAAGGTAATTGAGTTAAGCGTTGTTGCAACCAGGCGTGATTCTCAGGTTCGCCGTGTTGAGTTAAATCTCCTGGTAACAAGAGGAAATCTAAATCGAGTTGTGTTAAATGTTCCAGTACACTTTCAAACGCCGAAATACTTACTTCCACCAGATGAAATCTGCTGGGATGATTCCAAATTGTGTGGGGAAGTGCTAGGTGTAAGTCGCTAACTATCCCAAAGCGAAAATTAAGAGCCATTGATTTATGAAAATGTTAAAAGCAAAAGTTAAAACAAGTCTTTTCCAAAAAGTATAACCCTTACTTTCTCTTCCTGCTCAGGAGTGCCTGTACTTAACATTTGTATACATTAATCATCAATTACACGCTATAGTAACAATTAACTCCAAGACTAATGAAATGGATTCAATTTACAAAAACTCCCAGAAACTTAATTAATAATCACTTCTTATCTGCACACAAAGAACTAAGCTGTTACGCATTTAACTTGTACATTTGCCCGACGACTGATGACTGATGACTGATGACTGATGACTGATGACTGAAAACCCGTCAACAGTTAACAGTTAACGACCATCAAGAGTGTTTATCTCATTTAGACGCATATTAGCTTAATAGTAGATATCTCTGAGAAAGAGACGTATCACTGTTACATCTCTACAAGGGTTTCGGTGAACGCCTAAGGAATTTGTGGAGATATCTAGTAAATAATCATTAATTACGAATTAGGAGAGAAAATTTTGGCACCAGTCCGAGTCCGCCAGCATGTTAACCCACTTGGTAAAAAGTATCAAACACCAGTAAGTCCACTGGACTGGGAAAAAGTTTATCCAAAACCAAATCAACCACTACATCTAGATATTGGCTGCGCGAAAGGACAGTTTTTGTTAAATCTGGCCAAGATAGAATCAAACTGGAATTTTCTCGGCTTGGAAATTCGGGAACCGCTGGTGTTAGAGGCGAATAAGTTACGTTCTCAATTAGGTTTTACAAACCTGCACTACTTATTTTGCAATGTGAATAATTCCTTGCGATCGCTTTTATCTTCCCTCCCTCCAGGAAGTTTACAGCGCGTTACAATTCAGTTTCCCGATCCTTGGTTTAAAACCCGCCATGCTAAACGTCGTGTAGTCCAACCAGAACTAGTAGCAGAATTAGCGAATTATCTTGCGGTAGGCGGTTTTGTGTTTCTGCAATCAGATATGGAATTTATCGCCGTTGAAATGCGCGATCGCTTTGCTTCTCACCCAGCCTACCAGAAAATGGGTACAGGAGAATGGTTGAGCGAAAATCCGCTACCAGTTGCTACAGAACGCGAAATATATACCCAAAACAAGGGTGAACCTGTTTATCGAGCTTTGTTTGAAAGGATCGCAAATACAGACTAATACAACATAAGAGAAATCCACGTAATATCTCATTAACCAGACAAACAAGGGGCTTAAGCCTCTTGTTAGAGAGTTGAGAATTGATACTTTTCTTGATAAGCTTTGCAACTATTTAGTAGTATAGACTTAAGTATTACTTCTTTTCTTCTCATTAGTTGTTGTCTATCAAATAAAAAGCTTTGGTGACATAAATGTTTTATTAACGGTCAAAAAGTTAATTAAATACAGTTTGATAATTCATGTTAAAGCTGGCTGCTAGACAAATTGATATACAGTTGCGGAAGTAGACAATACGATTCTTAAACAAGTATAAATTACTATAGTTAAACAAGGCTCAATCCTCATTAAAAACGAGAAAATAAGAGCAAGCCTTTTTAAGAGGGGTTGAGGTAATCTTCCTGGAAAAAATATCACTAACATCAAGTGTATTGAGGTAGAAAGCCTATTTTAGTTCTCTTAGCATGGCGAAACGTAGCTCATTCACCAATTTCGACTCCTCAATTTTGCTGTATAACTTTATTAAATAAATATTCTTCAATAAAAATATTTATTATTTTGTGACATAAAAGTTTTATTTCTGTCTCTTCCACAATTTATAAAACATAGTTAAATCATTTTTCTTATGCCTAGAATATAAACAGATTAGGTAATTACAGTAATTAGTGATTCAGCCTACATCTAGTTATATATTCTGAGGAAAAGTAAAATGGAAGTCAATAAAAAGAATTCAAATACTCAATTAGAAATTAACAATCTGATTGATGGTGCTGTTAATAATGCAGTAGCACGACGGAACTCAGTTGAAGATTCAGAAGATACTTTGCTAAATCTCTCTAATGAAGAAATGGCAAACGTTGCAGGTGGTTTAGCAACTATTTCTTTTGTGAGAGTACCGATTATTTGTGGATTGATTGAGCTACCACAGCTTGATAAAACATCGATTTATTAAGTCCTTAAACATTTAATTTGCTTATTTAGGTTGATGGAGAGGAAGTCCGACCAAAAACTAGCTAGAAATCTCCATCAGCTTAAAAATACAATTTAGTATAGGTTCAATTTATGGAAGACATCGCTACAGAAAAGACTACACTTTGCCCTAGTGCTAGACCAGAATGGGAGAACAGTGTTGTTTTCGGCGTCATCGGTGGCACAGTCACAGAACCTCGCGTAGCTTATCTCAAGCAACCACAAACTATCACAGATGAACTGATAGCAAAGGCTAGTCCAGTAACACCCACTGAAATTTTTCGGACGGCGGCACCCTGTGCAACTAAGTCTTGTCAACATTTTGATGGCAAAGATTGTCGCCTAGCAATGCGAGTTGTAGAAAGTTTACCAAAGGTAGTAGAAGATTTACCACCTTGTTCTATACGCCGAGATTGCCGATGGTGGCAGCAAGAAGGTAAGGCAGCTTGTATGCGTTGTCCGCAAGTTATTACAGATAACTACAATCCTTCTGAATTACTAGTTAATGTGGCAACACCAAGTGTTAGTTAAGCAAAGCTACAAACTTTATTGAAAGTAAGGAGAAAATTATGTCAATGAACATTCATCAGAAACATCTCACAAGCAAAATTGAAATTACGAACTTGATTGAAGAAGCCGTTGTGAATGCATCTGCGAGACGAAATCAAGTTTTAGAAGAAGATTCGCTGTCAGAATTGTCTGAAGAAGAAGAGAAAAACATCACAGGTGGTGGAATACTAGATAGGATAATTATCTTCGGTGGCTTTCTACTGGGTTAGTACTGCTGCGCGTAATTCATAATTTCTCTACCGCAGATATTTGATTAATTTAGAATAGGTGATTTATTTCCAATTTGCGGTACTAGTCTTAAGAATCCTTGCGGAAACAGCCTGTGGTAGTAACTAAACTACCACAGTTTTCTCTAGATCAAAATTGGTTGATACATTGAAAACTTATGACATTTATTTTAACCTCTCATAATGTTGCTGATTATTTAGTTGAACAAGGATTATGTAGTCAGTCGGAGCAAGTACTGATTAAGGTAGAATCAGTTGCAGCTAAAAACTTTAATTTATTATTAACTTTACCAGGCGATCGCCAACTTCTAGTTAAGCAAGAACGACATAATCAACAAGGCAAAGCATCTGGTGAGTTTTTGGGTGAGTGGCGAATTCAAGAACTCTTACAACAATTTCCCAATTTAGAACACCACCGCCCATTTTTTCCAGAGGTACTGCATTTTGATGTCGAAAATTCTATTATTATCTTTAGATATCTAGATGATTATCTTGATTTAATAGATTTCTACAGCAAAGAAAATAGCTTTCCTAGAGAAATTGCGATAGAAATTGGCAATTTTATCGCAACTATTCATCGTGATACTTTCAACAACCAAGAGTATGAAAAATTCTTTTATACAAACGGAAATAATCTGATGGTCGATCCGGTATCGTATTTGATCCAGAGATTAGAACGGATTAGCCCAGAAATTTTTGGTTCGGTGCCTGATGATAGTTTAAAATTCTTTGCTCTGTATCAAAAATATGCTAGTTTAGCAAAGGCGATCGCAGAATTGGGGAATGCTGTAATTCCCTGTTGTCTAACCCACAACGACCTCAAGCTAAATAATATTCTTTTACAAAAAGACTGGCAGAATTCAAGTAATAATATTATCCGGCTAATTGATTGGGAACGCTCTAATTGGGGAGATCCAGCTTTTGATTTAGGCACACTCATCAGTAGCTATATTCAAATCTGGTTAAGTAGCTTAGTCATCAGTAATTCTTTTAGTATTGAAGAATCTCTGCGTTTGGCAATAACGCCTTTAGAAAAACTTCAGCCCTCAATTGGCACATTAACCCAAGCTTATTTAAACACTTTTCCCAAAATTATTGAACACCGCCCAGATTTTTTGTTGCGAGTAGTACAATTTGTAGGTTTTAGTTTGATTCAACAGATTCAAGCTGTAATTCAATATCGACAGTCTTTTGGAAACACAGAAATAGCCATGCTTCAGGTTGCTAAGACATTATTATGTCGTCCTGAACAATCAATACCAACAATTTTTGGTAATGCGGCTGTTGAATTAACTCGCCTTTATGCTTCTGTTGCTTAAAATATTTTGTCACCACTAAACTATGATGCCATTACTAAATACTATTCAAACAGAGTCTTTAACAGGATTAACCGGACGATTAGCCGAAGTTTTAGAAGATATTGTTCAGAAGATTGAGATTCGGTCTGATTTCTCAATTCGTCATCCAGATTACAAACCCTTGGAATTACCATCTGAAGTGGTTAGCCGTTTCCAAAAAATTCCCCAGCAGATGCAGCAGAAATATTTGAGTCTGCAACTACGGAGTTTTCTATATGGTATCTATTACAACGGTTCGATGCGAAATGCCTTAGCACTAGATGTAGAGGGAAATAATTTACCTCTTGATTTGGAGAATAATACTGTATTGGGGGTAGATGTAGAATTTTATGAGCGATTACATAAAAGTAATTGTGGAGAGGGCTATTTTGACCCTAATTGGTCTGTTGTCAAAAAAGAAACTGATGGAAGTTTAGTCGTAAACAAGGCTGGTTTAAGGCTATATATTCAACCAGATAAGCATCTTCAAACTATCGATAAAGCAGCTGGAGTGGGTGATTATGTAGCTATAAAGATGCCAAAAAATCGCGTACAAAATGGATTTTACATGGCGGTTAGCAATGTAAATTTTAATCATATTGAGGATAGAAAAAATAATCTTGAGACTGTAAGAATCTATTTCAATATAACTCCTGAATGTGCCGTTATTGTTATGAAAAATCTAACCCAAAATTTAAATAAATTAGGAATTAATTTCAGTTTTAAAGTTTTGTATAACCCAAAAGAATACCAACGCTATGATTCAGGGGTGCTTTACTTTGATAAGAGAAACTATGAAATAGTCAAGCAAGTTTTAAAACCTATTTATCAAGAGCATCAATCACTTTTTCAATCAGAAATACCTCTCTTCACTAAACAGTTAGCACCCGGATTAGGGTTGGCTGAAGAACCAGATCAAAAGTTTTTTAATCAGGAAAGTTTTGGGATGAACCGCTGTCAAGTTGTGGCAAATGGGTTGCTGACAGCTTGGAATCAAAGTGATGACTCACCACAGGAGCGGAAACGAGCTATCTTTGATAAGTTTTCACTTTTTGTTATGGACAGGATTGTGCTTAGAGTTCTAAAAATTAGATTTATTTAAGACAGCAGCCCAAGAATCATCTTGGGCTGATTTTTTATGTTTATTTAGAAGTAAGTTATATAAAACCCATTTGATATCTTTAGGACTTACACAACTGCATATTATTTTTAGTTTGTAGTGTAATCTTGCTACGCGCAGCGTCTCCGAGAGAGGACTAAAGTCCTCAAAATCAGAACTGTTCGTGTTGGGGGAACCTCTCTAAGAGGGGTAGCCCTTACGGTTATCCAACCGTCGAGTTAGCAACAAACTACAACTACTATTGGATTAATCGTCAAGGACAAATATATGGTACTCTTGAAAAGAGTGCAATCACTCTAACCTCTCACCGATGCCCGTAGGGAGGCAGCATCAAGCTTAGGGGACATCGGCACAGGCAATGAAAAAGCGATCGCCAACGATCAACTTTAATAAAAAGTTGCTCAGTTTTCAGTCAGAAAGTTTATGACTTGTTGAATGACTGCGGGTTCCGAAAGGATGCGTCTATGACCCAGACCTGATGTAGCAATAAACTTAGCCTCCAACCATTTAGCACTAAGTGCTTGAGCATCAGAAAAGGGAATTTCGCGGTCTTTGCGATCGTGAATAACTAATGTTGGCATCTTTAATAAATGCGTCACTTTTGGAAGAGACATCTCTTCAATAGACTTTCTCAATCGGAGTTCGATACATTGGCACATATCCTCAACTAAATCTTCAGGAAAACTTGTCAGGATAGCAAAACGTTTGATCGCATTTGTTAGTTCACAAGGAACACTGATGAGTACCAATTTTTCAATAGTCACATCAGTATTCCATGCCAGCATCATTGCTGCCGAGGCTGCGCCAGCCGAATGTCCGATAATACCTTGTACTGATCCTACACCTATGTAATCAATGAAAGTCCGAATTGCTCCGGCCATATCAACTAAGTGCGTCTGTGTTCCTTGAGAGTCTCCATGTGCAGGCTGATCAAAGGCAACTACTTTATAGCCATTTTCTAGTAGGGGATCTATGAAGGCATTCATGCTACTTGCACATTGCTCCCAGCCGTGAACAAGCAAAATACTTCGTCCTCCCGTACCCCAACTATAGCCATTGAGTTCGATTTCGCCGTAAGGTACTCTCAGAAGTTCAGCACTCTTGAGAAGATTCTGCTTGGACTGTGTTCGTGGTTTACGTCTCGGTGTAAATAACTTGTCTACAGCCCATATTGCATCATTACAAAGCATAAGTTGAATTGTTTGCTTATTTAGTAATTACTTGGTGATTACAGGTATCTATGTTTGCGATTACTCATACCGATACTTTCGCCAAAATAAGAACCTACAAAAATTTGGACAAAATGATCCATATATCACCGTTTAGCTTATATTGATCTTGGACGCTTTGTATCTTGCGGCATTTTCCGCTCGATACAATTCTTTTTTTTACTGGGCTTTAGACCCTGTAACTTTAGTTTTGATTGATGCTCCTTTCATAAAAGCCTTCTGCCCTCAGCGCTGAAGCCTTTCTGTGTAACTAATACTTATTTACTGCTATCTTCTTAAGAAGACAATCGGAAAAAATCAGAATATTCTTAAATTTATTGTTTACAGTAAAAGATCAAAAGTCAGGAAAAATCAGGTTTCACTAGATATTTCACTGACTTCCAATAAATAAAAACCTTGCAAAGAGACAAAAACGGCTAAGATGCAGACATAATGAGTTTCATCGACCTTTCCCCTTGTTGGTAATACTTGATTTGGCATAGCAAGTACTGAAAAGATCCAAATATCCTGATTTTTTCCGATTGTATTATTGGTTCTTCAGTACCTGACTTTTCACGGGATGTGGAAGTGCAATTCGGAGTGTGATGAATCACGGTAATCAGTCCGTAAATAATCACACCAACCAACTCTAACAATAGAGACGGTTGAACTCCATTCGTGAGACCTTAAGGTCGGATACAATTTGTCAATAAGCAATAGTACTCAAAATCTGACCTAGAAACGGTGTTGGGAACACTATTTTTGAGCAGGCGATCGCCTAATCTTGATACTGATCATTGATCCTTACACGATAAATTCAGTACATTGATTCACTTAATACATCATTCTTCCCTAAATTTCCAGCATAATTTCTAGTTGACAAAAGGGAGATTATCTTAAACTCTCACCGATACAACACCCCCTACTTTTAAAACAACCTTTTAGGATATTACACAGAAAAATTGGTATAATCTCTTGAGTTGATTTGTAAAACGCAGTTAGTAACTGCTCACATTCATCGGAATTCCAGGAGTCTAAGATTCTTGTGGGCATACTGGTTGGACGCTACGAAATTATTCGGGAATTGGGTGGGGGTGGCTTTGCAATGACCTTTCTAGCAAAGGATTCTCTACAACCCAGTCAACCGTTATGTGTTGTCAAGCAATTACGTCCTGAACATACTGATCCTCGGATTGTAGAGTTCTTTGAAAGAGAAGCGACTGTTCTGGAAAAGTTGGGTAAAGATTCCCAAATTCCTCAATTATTAGCGCATTTTAGAGAGAATAAAAACCTTTATATTGTTCAAGAATTTATCGAAGGACATGACCTAAAGGAAGAAATCATTCCAGGCAAGCAGTTAAGTGAAGGTTATGCCACTAAGCTATTACAAGATGTTTTGCAAGTTTTGTCCTTCGTACATAATCAGCAGGTAATTCACCGCGATATCAAGCCGGAGAATTTGATGCGACGGCATCGGGATGGGAAGATTTTTCTGATTGACTTTGGGGCAGTCAAGGAACTTGGCGCTCTGATAGTAAATGTACAAGGTAAGGTGACTTCTAGTGTAATCATCGGTACTCCTGGCTATATGCCTAATGAGCAAAAGAATGGTAAACCCATATTTGCTAGTGATATATATGCCTTGGGAGTGACGGTGATTCAAGCATTGACGGGTGTTTCGGCAGTGGACTTGGAAGAGGATGCCAAAACAGGTGAAATTCTCTGGCGTCATCAAGCACGGGTAAGCAAGCATCTAGCTAATGTCTTAACTAAGATGGTGCGTCGTCATTATAGTTTACGCTACGCCAACGCAACTGAAGTGCTACAAGACCTTTCAAAAAAACTGCCTCCACCGCCAATACAACCACAACAATCAGTTAACTGGTCGCGGCGCAGAGTTATTCAAACCGTGGGGTTAATGGGAGCCAGTTTTAGCTTTGCAATTGTGGTTGAGAAACTCTTGCTCAACAACTCTGCTCAGAGAAAAGCTTTGCCATTAACCTCATCTGTTCCTGCAAATAATATTCCAGTATCGTCCCCAAATGAGACTCCAGCATTACCTACAAAAATTGTAAATACTAAGGAATTAGTTTTAAAAACTTTCCAGTTTGAAGTCATAAAGGTAAATGAGCAGGGCAAGACTACCACAATCAGTCCTGGTCAGGCAACTTTTTTTATAGAAGACCTGGGTAACGGCAAGACACTGGAGATGGTACAAATTCCTGGCGGTAAGTTTCTCATGGGTTCACCACTAACAGAAAAAGAGCGAAACACAAATGAGGGACCGCAGCATCCTATGGACATTAAACTTTTTTTCATGGGTAAGTTTACGGTCACGCAAGAACAGTATCAAGCAGTTATGGGAATCAACCCCTCTTACTTTCAAGGGGCTAATCGACCTGTCGAACAAGTAAGTTGGAATGATGCAGTCAAGTTTTGTCAAAAGCTATCGCTGATGACTAGCAAGAGCTATCGTTTACCCAGCGAGGCGGAGTGGGAGTATGCAGCTCGTGCTGGAACGACTACCCCATTCTATTTTGGTGAGACGATTACGACTGAGATCGCTAACTATAATGGCGAGTATACTTATGGTTCTGCTCCCGAGGGTGAAAATCGTCAGGAGACTGTGGATGTTGGTAGTTTACCCGCGAATGCTTTTGGTTTATATGAGATGCATGGCAATGTCTGGGAATGGTGTCAAGACAAGTACCACAATGATTACCGTGGAATGCCTGCTGATGGAAGTGCTTGGGTTAGTGGAAATAATAATCCTTGGCTGCTGCGGGGTGGTTCATGGTTCAGTCAGTCAAGCGTCTGCCGTTCATCTGCTCGTTTAGACGAAAGCAATTCGGATGCACAGGTTTACGACTTTGGTTTTCGGGTAGTTTGCACACTTTAAAAAGTTTTGTTGCACTCAGCTAAAGGCGAAATTCCTGCCAAAAATCAAACAGAATTTATATCGTTACAGGACAAAATCGCTGTGTGGAGAGAACTATACTGTTAGCTTAACCGGAATAATTGGACAGGCTTAACGGTAATAAAACTGTGAATTTTGTCCAACCTTGAATACTGGTAACTTCTATGGTGCCTTCGAGATATTCTACGAGCTTCTTAACTAATGCCAAGCCCAATCCTGTGCCGCCATTTTTCCAGAAATCGTTGTTAGGAATGCGGTAAAATGGTTCAAATATTTGAGATTGGTCTTTTTTAGAGATCACAACGCCAGAATTACTAATTGTAATTTGAAAGAAGGGTACTTCTGAAGTATTTATGATATCTGATTGAGCATATTCAGTGATTAGACGTTTTGTAATGTAGACTAGCTCAACATTTAATTTAATCTCCTCATCAGGAGGAGAATATTTGCAAGCATTGTTGAGTAATTCTGAGACAATTTTGGTCAGGACACCTAAGTCTGAAACTATAGATGGTAAATTTGGGGGAATACTAAGCTGAAAAATTTGTTGCTGAGATCGAGCAATTTCCCGAAAATACAAGGCTACCTGAGGAAGCCAATCTTGAAGTTGAAATGAAGTTAATTCTAATGGATAGATATCTGCATCAATCATTTCCACAGACAGCAAATTATTCATCAAATCTAGCCCTTCTTCGCATTGTTGACGCACAATATTTAGGTAACCAGCTATAGACTCAAATGGAGAAAGTAGTTCAGAATTTAAAATGTTCTCTCGCTCCAGAATATTTTCTAGCACCGAGATTGTCATTTTGATGTTCAATAAGGGCATTTTCATTTCATGAGAAGCAATTCCTAAAAAATTTCCTTTCAACTGATTTAACTGCTGTAATTCTGATAATTGTTCGCGTTGATAACGATTGAGTGCTGTTGAAATCGCAACATAAAGTTGTTGTTCCTTGACGGGTTTGAGGATGTAACCAAAAGCATATGTCAATTCAGCTCGTTCCACAGTGCTTTTGTCAGAATGTCCAGTGATGTAGACGACAGGGATTTTAAGACGATTCCAGATTATTTCTGTAGCTTGAATACCGTCCATTTCGCCCCGTAAATGGATATCCATCAAAACTAAGTTAGGGAGTAGCTCAGATGCTTTCTCAATTGCTGTTTCTGCTGAATCGGCAATATCTATAACATTGTATCCTAGCAATTGTAAAGTTTCTTGTAAATTCATAGCGAGGATATATTCATCCTCAACAATCAAAACTCGAACTATCTCTGTTTTATGTCTGTTTGATAAAATGCGCTTCACGTTTATATCCTGCTTTTACTAAAATAAATTTTGAGGAATTGACAATTAATAAAATTTGATGAGCCTAGCTTTATACCCACTAGTGTAAGCCACTAAATATAGTATTTTTGCCAACAATATCCTTGAAATGGAAAAGAGGTTTTATTTGTGGGATATCACTAAACTCTGTTGTCTACTGCTAGATAATATTGAGCGTTCGATTGAGATGTTTGCTTAACTAAGGTTTGTAGAAGAGAGATGCTAAATATTTAAAATTGTTTAGTATTGAAATTGGGAGGTAATCTAATAATTTCATTTTAACTAATTTAACCTCACCGCCATCAAATTTGAGAGAGAAAAAGGCAGTCTTGATGGACTCTTTAATTGAGTTGCCGTAACTTCATATTTTTAAGTGAGTCAGTTAATAGTATGGATACTCTAGGCACTTAAAAAATCGAAGCGTACATAATTGAACTTACCATCACTTAGATGAGGCAATGATAAATTATATGAGAAAATGGATTTGGTTAATTTTGTTGGTGTTGATGACAGCTGCTGTGGTGGGTAGCAGGGGTAGCAGGTTTTTTGAAGAACGTCCCTCACCACAAATTGTTCAGAGCATTCCAGTGGAAACACCTCAATCACAGCCAGAGTCAAAAGAGGTTGATAATACGCTACAAGTGTCTGCTGATAGACTGTTAGCCCATATCCAAAAGTTAAATTTTCAGCGTTACACTACAAAAGAGCGATCGCTTACTCGCACTTATATCACAACAGAACTCACAAAATTAGGCTGGAAACCTAAGTTAGAAAAGTTCTCCAACGGTGTGAATATTTTTGCCGAACGTGTCGGAACTAACAAAGCTACTAGAGCAATTCTCGTAGGAGCGCATTACGATACCGTCGCCTTTTCCCCAGGTGCTGATGATAACGCCAGTGGTGTCGCCGTGGTGCTGGAAGTTGCGCGTTTATTCGGTTCGCGTCCCACACCACGGACGTTACAGTTAGCTTTTTTTGACAAAGAGGAAGCAGGACTTTTGGGTAGTCAAGCTTTTGTGAGCAAGACATCACGCTTGCAAAATTTAGACGGAGCGATCGTTATGGATATGGTGGGTTATGCCTGTTACACCGCTGGATGTCAAAAATATCCTGCGGGGTTGCCTATCACACCGCCTAGCGACAAGGGTGATTTTTTAGCAGTAGTTGGTGATACAGAACATTTGCCTTTACTAAATGCTTTTCAAAACTCTCAGAAGAATAAACACAAATCAAATTTGCCAGCAGTTTTAACACTGCCAATTCCTCTAAAAGGTTTACTGACACCAGATACTCTACGCAGCGATCATGCACCATTTTGGTATCAGGGTGTAGGTGCTGTATTGGTGACAGATACCGCAAATTTACGTACTCCGCACTATCATCAATCTACCGATGTTCCAGCGACTATCGAGCGATCATTTTTTACAGGAGCAGCACAGATTATAGTCAATGCTACTAGTGCATTATTAGAGAAGACTGAAGTTTTGAAAACTCAATTACCCAGCTAATTCGTAATTAAAACACAAATCACGAATTCGGCGGAGTTTGAGTAGTTTTTGGTTCCGGAAAAATTAATGTCCAGTTCTGTTTATCATTAACCTGAAAGTACAAACCTTGGAGAATTAACTGTAAAGCTGTTCTAGTTCTCATGAACTTCCTCACCAGAAAAGTTCCTGGTTCAGCAAATATATCATCAAAGTTTTTTCTGTGACCAAATTGTTTTGAACAATAACTACGAGTACCTTTGACTGTGACTACAAAAAATGGAGATTGTTTGTATTCATTGGGAATCATGAAGATTCCATAGACATGGTGACGACCTCGCCACGGTTGAACAACAACCTTAGTAGCTTGTACTTGGAATTTTGGAGTTTTTGATGCTATAAAAGCCTCCAAATTGCAATCAGAATCATTCACAGGCCACCATAGTGTAATAATACTCAAGGAGAGCAGAAAAATAAAAATATAAATGAGTCGGAGACGCATAAATCAGATAAAAGCGTTGGTGCAACTAGGGCAATTTGAGGAGCAATGGTAGTGCAGCAACAGCAAGAAAACTATGCACCTGCAACAGCTTGGGTATTGGGCAAATGACAAATGATAAATGGCATTTATTACACTATTTAACTTACTTGAGAAACCATCGGTTTTTTGTGGCTGTTAACACCGATTTGGGTTCAAATTTCTAGCTGTAATTAATTTTACAAATTGTTGTAGTGGCTTCGATCGCACCAGCAGATGTGTTTACGAGTACAAACAATTGGTAGAGGCATACAGATGTGCTGTATCTCATTCAAATGAAAATGCCTATAAGGGCGATCGCTATGTAAGATTAAGAAAAAATTTGCTTTGATTTCTAGTCAATTAATGGGGTAGTCAAATACACGAATATCCGTTATATTCCCGTAAGTAACAATTGGTATAAATATTTATGGGAAGAAATTGGAGAAGTCTGAAACAAGTTGGTAGTTTCTTGTGCGCGATTGTACTTACACAGTTCGGCACAAATACTTCTGTAAAAGCAGCTGACACAGTTGTTGCCCGTTTTGGTCTATTTACAGAATCTATCACCCTTGCTGAGTTGCAAAATGCGGCAAAAACAGGCCAATTTACTGGAAGTTTGCATTCTTACACTAAAAGATTATCTGAACAACAACGCCAGTTCTTTTTGGGGGCGTTGAACATGAATATACCGATAAATGTTGTCACCATTAATGGATTAGTCAATACCCAAATTGGCACAACTATTCTCAATGATCTGGCGACAGCTTTAGCCCGAAAGGATAAAGCAGGTGTACAAGCACTGAGAGCAGGATTGGTATTAGGTTCTACTGCACCCCAAGGTCTTTCCATACTCAGTTTTATCGCTGCTTATCCGAGTAAACGCTTAGAAATTGATTTACCGGAGGCTTTCAAAGTTTCAGGCAGTTTGAATACCGCTTTTTGGCGCACCCAGCAGTTTATGTTCGCAATTGCCCCTCTAATTAAACCCACAACACCGCAGACTGATTTTCCTTTCGACCCTTCTCAACCAGGAAACGCCCAAGTAGAAGTACTCAAATTAGACTTCAATGACCAAAAGCGGAATCGCAACATTCCAGTTGATGTTTACTGGTCAACTGCTGCAACTCCCGATAAACCTGTAATTGTCTTTTCTCATGGCTTTGGGTCAGTCCGCACGGACTTGCGTTATCTCGCAGAACATTTAGCATCACACGGTTATGTAGTAGCAGCTTTAGAACATCCCGGTAGTAATGCAACAAATGTTGACTCAGCATTACAAGGCAAAAATAGAGTTGTCAAGCCTCAAGAGTTTTTGGATCGCCCTCAAGATATTAGTTTTGTTCTCGATGAGTTAGAAAAGCTCAACCAAACAGCAAGTAGCCCCCTTGTCGGCAAACTTGCAACTAAGAACGTGATGGTTGTTGGCTATTCTTTTGGTGGTGGTACAGCTTTAGCACTTGCTGGCGCCGAGTTACAACTAGAACGTCTCAAACAGCGTTGCAAAAATAACTTGGCTAGCTTAAGTTTAGGAGTAGGTATGCAGTGCATCGCTCAAGAACTGCCGGAAAATAGCTATCAATTGCGGGATAATAGAATTAAACAGGCGATCGCTTTCAATCCTACAACTTCTCTAATATTTGGCGAAACCGGGTTAAGCAAAATTCAAATTCCTACCCTGATATTGGCAGGTTCGGCAGATAAAACCACCCCAGCTTTAACTGAACAAATTCTAGCATTTGACAAAATTCCGTCCCCAAAATGGCTAGTTGGTGTAGTTGGAGGTACTCATCTGAGCGTAAAAGACCCTAGTACCACTATGGATCAAATCGGACAACCAAATACACCTATTAGCGGCGGCGAAGTCGTCGGTGAAAAAGCTGCTGACGTTCGCAAGTTGGTTAAAGCTTTAACTTTGGCATTTGCTGCACAACTGACTCCAGAAGCTAAAAACTATACTGTCTTTTTGACATCAGATTATGCCCAGTTTAGCTCCACTCGGTCATTTCCATTTCGCCTAATTACCCAAATTCCTCCTGAGGCTATGCCATTAGTAAAAGAATTTGTTGAGAAATAACTAGCCCTTTCAACTTGGTCAAAACCTTGCTCAATAAATTAGTTTTTAGTCTCTTCTCCACTGAAAATCTGAGTTCAACTCGACTTCAAACATCCTCTTAAGAGGATCTTTAAAAACTCGCAAAGTATACTATAAAATCCTTTGTTGAAAAGCTTAGTTCGGAGGTTTAGTCCGAGCTAAGCTTTTCCGTCTCCCAATCTCTCATCAACAGTCTTTTCTGTTTACAAAGGTCTAATGGCTATTGACAAAGGACAGCCCCCCACTAGTCACAGTGCAATGTTTATTTGCGTAAAAACTTAACTAGCTTCGCAAAATCAAATAGGAGTTTCATATAACTAAATCTTATTAAACTATTAAGTTCTTCCTATATAGTGTAATAAGATTTAGTGAGGTAGATCTGGTTAAGTTTATATAATTGGCAACTGCTATATAAAAAATTGAATTCTTCGCCTCTGTTTTTTGCTGGCTGGTAATAATATCATTAATGTTTATTGATTAGCAACAAAGATTAATTTCTTTTTTAAAATTTTAATACGAGAGTAAAAATACTGATTATTTAGATCACATACTGTCAGTAATTTCAAATCTATACTAAATTTTTACAATAAAACTAAACATTAAGATGCTAACTTTATAATACTTTTGTTAAAAATAGTAGGAACTTAGAAGTACCAAAAAGCAAAAGGACGGGATCGATAATACATATATTCTAGCGACGATACTACATATATTATATTACTCACTAAAAAATAGCCAAAAATGCAAATTTATAATCAAGGCTAATTTTTTTGAGAAAAATTAATTTCAGGTATCAAATCATAAAACTAATTTTCAATTAACAACTCAACAATTACTCCATTTAAATTATGCTAACGCAACTCTATACACCTTTTGAAATTGAACAACTCGAGGAAAATCAAGACCTTCCTCACTTAATTGCAATTATGGACTGGGTTAAAAATTTTTTAGGCAGACCTCATCCTAATTTAGGAAGACCCGGTGCAGTTTGCCCTTTTGTACCTCGCTCTGTTAAATCAAATAGTATTCGTCTAACAGTTATTCGCACAAAAGATTTGTATCCAGAACAAGTAGAAAATCTTGTTAGACGCTACCGAGATATCTTCCTTGAGATGGAAGACAAGGAGGAAGAAGTAACAATTAATAAAGCTTTTTTACTTATCTTTCCTGATATAGATATAGAAGAAGCTCCTCAATTAATAGATAGTATCCAACAAAAACTCAAACTTTTGTTTGTTGAATCAGGATTAATGATCGGAGAATTTCATAAACGTAATGAAAGTCCTGGTTTACACAATCCAAACTTCCGTCCACTTCGTAGTCCCATCCCCTTATTAGCTATCCGGTTTATGGTTGAAGCCGACCTCCCATTTCTTCAAAGTCCATCCAATCCACACTTACGTATTAAGTATCTGGAAGCTTATTTAAAGCGTTTTGGTGATAAATTTGTAGATGAGACAAGGTTTAAAAGTGCTTATCAAGCATTAGCTTTAGCGAAAGAAGAAGTAGAAGCAGAGACTTTAGTTAGTTCTTGAGGGAGCGAGGACTTATTATGTACTAGTAATTCCTGCTCAGTAATAGCTGATATAAGACTTGTGTTTCATGTTTTCAAAATCGATTTAATTCTCTGTAAATTGTGTGTGTTTACTATTAAGAGTTCAGTGTTTTCTATTTCCTGTTTACTTCTAAAAACTTGTGAAGGATTCCAATTTACCACTTCAAATATTGTGAAATCCTGAACGCAAGTTTTTATAAACCCTAAGACCCGATTGCCTACTTCTAACTTCTTCATTTCAGTAAATCAATTAGCTTCAGACAGAGTTCCAGTCAAGTATGATACTACCCCATCATCATTTTAATAGTGACAAAATCTCAAGAATTGAGGATGAAAATATGAATTTTTTTCAAATTTCATCTTGAAAAAACTTCATATTTTCATATGGAGATTTTTTAGTTACAGCAATTCGAGATAATAAATCACCTAGATGCAATTCAAGCTTATGATAATCTGGGTCAAGAATATATAGTGATTCGCCTTCACTGATATTTTGTTTCCACTGTTTAACACCCAGAGAAATGAAGCGATCGCTATATTGCTGAAAGTCTTGCTAAGAAACACTAAAAGCAATATGAGTATACTTAAGCGCAGGACTTGTGGATGTGTTTGGATCTAAGGATAAGCACAGCCATAAATTACCTGCCAGTAAGTAAGCACCTCTTTTGCATTTAGCGATCGCTTTACAACCGATAATTTTGGTATAAAAGTCAAAGGACTTTTCTATATCTGAGACTGACAAAGTAATATGGTTAATTTCTATAATCATAATAGAAGCTTGATAGTATATTTGAACCAAATGTAAGTAAATTGTCTATATATAAAAGGTTATAATTCTGTATTTACTTGGACTTTTTTTTGTAACTATGTATGTATAACCGCCAAGTTAAAATAAATTAAAGGCGCTGTTACCCAATATGCAAAACAAAATAATCAGGTAAATAAAATGGCGAAAGAAATAGAGCGAAAATATTTAGTCAAAGGAGATAGTTGGAGAGGATTGGCTGAAGGTAGTATATATCGTCAAGGATATATACCTACAGAAGGTAAAGTGACTGTACGTCTACGTGTAGTAGGCGAAAAAAGTTATTTGACAATTAAAGGTCCGACCATCCAATATTCAAGATTAGAGTTTGAGTATCCTATTCCTACTAAGGATGCTCAAGAAATGCTTGAGACTTTGTGTGAACGTCCATTTATAGAAAAAATTAGATATAAAATTGAGTTTGGCGGTTTGATTTGGGAAATAGATGAGTTTGACGGTGTTAATAAAGGGCTAATTTTAGCAGAAGTTGAACTCAGTAATGAAACTCAACAAATCGAACTACCAACCTGGATTGGACAAGAAGTTTCTGATGACTCCAGATATTTCAACAGCAATTTAGTAAAACATCCTTTTTCCGAATGGTAATTGTTGAAATAGAGATGTTTTAACAAATATCTGACTATATTTTTGCGCTTTTTTGATATTTTTCAGTCCACTTAAGTAAGTAGGTAGGCATAAAAATT
Source organism: Nostoc sp. C117 (assembly GCF_043099735.1). NCBI lineage: Bacteria > Bacillati > Cyanobacteriota > Cyanophyceae > Nostocales > Nostocaceae > Nostoc > Nostoc sp. C117. Next base: position 2,486,889 of record NZ_CP170991.1, on the reverse strand, counting down.
TGTCGTTGGGATAAGGTGGTCTCAATGAAATGAATTTCAAAAGCCTTAGATGAAAGAGTAACTGGCTACTGGTAACTGGTGAAGAGTTTTCTTCTTTACGAAACCCTGCGCGAACAAAACTTGGGTAGTGGTCTAAATCCATTACCCAAGTTTTCCCTGTCCCCAGCGATGCACTGAGCTTGTCGTTGGCGCAGCCTCTCGCAGAGAAGTGTCCCTAATCTCCAGTCCCTTTTTTAATTGCCTCTTGTTTTTTAGCATAATCTATGCAAATATCATAACTATATAATACGAAAAGTTTATCGAATTATCGTACTATACTCTAGTATTGTAGCAAATTAAGGGAACTCCAAGAAATAAAAATAACCGCTTGAAGTTGCTGACTGTGGTCACTGAATCTCGACTCACTTCGACGCCGCTCAGTGCAACTCGCTCAATTTCCGCGTAGTCGAAATGAGCAGAAATTAGCCCAAGTGTTGACTCTGAACAGTGGGATATTTTTATTTGGAAGTACCTTACAATCCCTTGGAGTACATCTGAATTATCGTAGTGTAAATAACTTTAATCTTAACCGTTATGATATTGAAGAAGTTACTGGTTTGAGAGTTATAAGCTGTTGTGCATTTAACTTCTACCTTGATCTGATGACCGATAACCATCAACGATTATAAAGAGTGTTTATCTAATTTAGACGTGTATCACTTTAGATACTTTTTAACTATTAGTGTTTAGATATTTTCTAATTTAGTTATTACGAATACTACGTTATTAGACTAATTAAGTGTAGCATCATTAATATCAACACTGGGAAAACAAGATATTTAGGTTGATATTGAGCTAATTCAGCTTTTTATTAAAATCTATTAAGAATTTTAAATAGTGTTATTTTTTCTATGTAATTGCTGAAATTCATAAGTAATTAAAACATAGTGAGGTATTTTATAGACAAAAATAAGTTACCTTATAGGGAAAATAAAACATGTGAATTTGGCTAAAAAATCAGTCTTTATTTGTCAAAATTTAACGGAGTTATTAGCAAGCCGATGTCAGGATTATAGTGAAACTAGATTTGAAATACACCGACAACACTAGGAGAATTAACCAATGTTTTTCGGACAAATGGAAAGAGAATCTTTATATGGAGAAATCTGGTCAATTTGGCAAACAACTAAATTACCAGAACATCTCCAGTTATTAGTAGATCAAGAACAAATCACATACGATATCTGGGAATTACAGAGCCAAGAACCTGATAATAAAAGGATTCATTTCAGTCTCGAACGGAACTCTAGTGATTCAAAAAGTATTTAACTCTATACTGAGTACGTGATAATGAGATCTAAAAAGCACAGCGATCTAATTACTGATAGCCACTTGCTAAGGTAGGTAAGTAGCATTTGAAATTTAGCGATCGCTTTTTGATGCAAATCTCCTCTAAATTTCTTTCACCTAGTAAGAGAAGGAATCAATCCTAATGCCACACCTGTTTGAACCATTCATAATTCGTGAGGTTACTTTTCGTAACCGCATTGCTGTTTCCCCCATGTGTCAATATTCGAGTACAAATGGATATGCCAATCACTGGCATATGGTGCATCTAGCTTCTCGTGCAGTTGGTGGTGCAGGTATAGTACTAACCGAAGCGGCAGCTGTAGAAGCACGTGGACGTATTAGCCCACAAGATTTAGGCATTTGGTCAGATGCACATATCGAAACTCTAGCTAAGATTGTGGAATTGATTCATAACTTTGGGGCTGTTGCAGGTATTCAACTTGCTCATGCAGGTAGAAAGGCCAGCACTGCTAAACCGAGTAAAGGAGGGAAAATACTCGATGAATCTCAAGAAGGTTGGCGTCCCTTAGTTTCCAGTAGTGCGATCGCTTTTAGCAAAGATAGCCCCATCCCTGAAGCCCTAAGTCTTGAGGGAATTCAACAAGTGATTGACGCCTTTATCCAAGCTGCCAAACGTTCTGTGCAAGCTGGTTTCAAGGTGGTTGAAATCCATGCTGCCCACGGTTATCTGCTACACCAATTTCTCTCACCCCTTTCTAACCAACGTGAAGATGATTATGGTGGTAGCTTTGAAAACCGTACTCGTTTGTTAAGAGAAGTGGTTCAAGGAATCCGAGAAGTATGGCCACAGACATATCCACTTTGGGTACGCATTTCCGCCACGGATTGGGTAGACAAGGGCTGGAACATTGAGGAAAGTATCGCTTTAAGTGACAAACTTAAATCTCTAGGAGTCGATCTCATCGATACTTCATCAGGAGGGCTGATACCGGGGATTAATATACCAGTTAAACCTGGTTATCAGACTCAATTTGCCGAACGCATCCGCCGCGAAGCTAATATTCATACAGGAGCTGTAGGGTTAATTACATCACCAGAACAAGCTGACCAACTTATTCGCACAGAAGTAGCAGATATAGTCTTGTTAGGACGCGAACTACTCCGTAATCCTTATTGGCCACATCTTGCAGCCAAGCAACTCGGACACGATAAACTCTGGCCTGTTCAATATGACCGTGCTTGGCTGTGAGTTTAGTTTAGGAATATTGACTAATTTTTATTTAAGATTTGGCTCAATCGATGTATTGGAGAAGTCTCTACAACGGAGTTAGCCCAAAATTAATCTGACTTACGCAAATGTCATAAACAATTAAAACTTTTAGTTTGTATTGAGGACTTTAGTCCTCACTACAAACTAAAAATAATATGCCAGTTGCGTAAATCCTAATTAGTGATTTTGATAATTGCTCGGGCAGACTAGTCTATTAGATAAAATGTTCCAATTTGACTCAAGAAAGCTTTTTATTGAGGATGAGATTTACATTACTAGTTTGGGAATAATAAATCATGCTGGGGCATCATTTGAAATTAATCTCAGCAAACTAGGTGTGTTTTCTCATCAGCGATTACAGGAGCAAATTGTTCATGAAAGTAAGTTTATCAGGGGCTAAAATGGGTTGTGCAATTGTTAGCAGCAGTTGTTTAGCCACAGCAATTATTGGTTTGAGTAATTCTAGTGTTTTTGCTGCTCAATTTATTACAATTCAAAGCACTGGCACTTTATCAGGAACTATCGAACTTCCCAGAAATAATCCCAATTTCAATAACAGTATTACTCGTATTGATACGGATGAAACTGGAACTTATTACCGTAATTTAGGTACTAATAATAATCCTAATTATGTTCCTGTATATCAGTCAGATTATTTGCAGATAGGAACACGTTCTGATGGAAGTCTGCATTACTTCGTTGACTTTAAAGGCATTCCTATTGTCTCCTTCGATGGTGTTCTCACATCGCCGGTTCTCTCTGGTGGTCAGTTGACTCCCTACAAATATCAAGGACAATTACCAGAAACCACATTTCAAGGAGTAATTCAGGATGAATTTAATCTGACAAAAGCTTTCTACACTGGTACTGTCATCGACCCAAACACCGGAAAGCAGTATCAAGGAACTTTTGAAATTAGTGGATATGGCGATCGCTATAGCGAACCCAATGGTAGTTTAACTCCCACAGTCTTTGATTTCCAATCCGATATCCCCGGCTCGCCAACCATAACATCGTTGAGTATAACTGATGCTCCCTTGGCGAGTTTGAGAATCTTAGTACCTATTGAAGAGACTTCTATTCCAGAACCTGCTAGCTTTCTCGGAACCCTGATAGCTGCTAGTTTTGGTATCTTTCTGAAAAGGAAAAAGAATATGTATGCTAAAGGTTTAGCTTAAAAATCTACTATCGAATTTCACATTTGCCACACATTTGCCATCATTTTGACAAAAGTTAACTAAGGTAAAGTGTAATACTTAGCTTAACTATGGTTTTGTATGTTTTTTTTAGAAAGGCGGGAAATCCTGCCTTTTTTTAATTAATAACTTATTCCATATCCCTTTGTTTAAACATTCCCATCAGTTTATGCTTACGACCGTGGCTTTGCATCAAATTTTGGCGATAGCTTAACCAGTCAGCCTTTTTACCAGATTCCAAGTAAGCATTACGTGCCTTTTTTAACCATTCAACGGCGTAATAATAGTATTCTGCCTTACCTGCATCCATAATCTTTTCGGCACGGCGACAGGCATTGGCAATCACCCAAGTAGGATTATGAGGGATAGCAGCATTCATCACTCGATGAATTAACTCAGAATAATAAGAACTGAGTTCGCTAACGATCGCAATGGCATCATCAATTAGCCCCTCATGCAAGAAAATATCCACCTTGGCTGATTCTGTTCCCCAGCCTCCATGAGTGCGAATAATTCTCAGCAAATCTGTTTTCACACTTTCCCAGTTTTCGCCAGCCAATTCTTCGATCTTTTGGTAGTCAATAAAGGAGGGATTGACTTGGAAAGCCGCCTTGATTGCTAATAAAGCAGCTTCCCTATTACCCAATTCAATAGCTAAATCACTCGTCCAAGTTCCCAACTCGTACTGACAATTACCGGGTAAATTTAATCCACTCTGGGCTATATCTAGTGCCTGTTGTAATGCTCCCTGAACGCTGAGTGTTTTCGCTAAAGCAAAGGCTTCTTCCATTGAGTTCATCTGGGTTTGAGCAGCATCAATTGCTTCTTCCACCCTACCTAAACGCCCCAGCATTGTCAGATACTGCTCGGTTTGTCCTTCCGCTTCTGCCAAATACAAGTATTCTTGGTAACGTTCTTGATGTTCAAGAATTTTCAGGCGAATTAGTGCCAAATCATCTGCATAGTCTGGTACTTCTTCTTCCCAAGCTCCTCTTTCGGTAAAATTACCTTGAAGAACTTGGGCTAGGGGTGGATAATCCCAACCTTGGCGTAAAGCCTCCATAATCAGCCCAAAATCAGCATTCCATTCATCTTGCCATGCTTCCAAATTTATTTGAATATCAACTTTTTCTTCTGGAGTCAGTTCGGTAGTGAGAATTGCCTCACACCAAGCTTGATTTAATTCTTCAACAATTTCATCATTTTCAGCGCCGTATTCGGCAACATCGTCCCAATTTTCCACACAAGTAGAGGTAATGGCTTCTAAAATAGCGATCGCATTTTTACCATCTCCCCGTTGACTAAAATCTGTGGCAGTTTGCACCACACTCAGCAATTCTTCAACAATTGGGTCTTCTTCATACCCCTCTTCAAAATAGCGCACGGCATCCCGAAGAATCTGCCGCACTTCGCGGCGAAAAGGAGCCGGATCGATAGTAGTAATGAGCCGCACGGGTTTTATGGTTTGTTCCTTGATAGCAGAAATACTCATCCAGTTTACACGTCGGTCGATCGCCTCAATTAGTGATGGGTATTCTGCTACCAACTCTTGCAACAGTCTTTGAGTTTGAATATGATCTAGGCGATCTAGTAATTCTTCTAGGGTGGGACGCTGCTCAATATGTTCTGAGTGACGCGCACAAACGAGCATTGTCGCCACAATATGTTTGCACCATCCATCAAAGTTGTAGGCACAGGTGCAGTTTACAGAAGTTAACCCACTGCTATCAAAATTCAGGCTGACATGATAAGGTTTAGTTTCACTGCCGACAACATCTGCCTGAAGCAGATCGCCACGTTGGGTAATAGCATTGACAGCACCAGCTTCATAATATGCCTCGCCGCGCTGGAAAGATTTGGCGTTGGCATGACGACGAATAGTAAATTCACTAATTTGCGGAATAGACATCGAGCGATCGCCTGCGTAAATCTTCTGGATGAATCCTAAATCCAGCTTAGGCGTTAGACTAACTTTCTGTAAAGAATATCGTGAGTTACAACAGTTTTCTTTTATATCAAGTACAAAGTTACGGGTTTTGAAGCAGGATGTGCCGACGAGCGAACTTGTACTGAGTTTCGACTACGCTACCGCAAAACCGAGGTAGCGTAGTCGTTGGCGCAGCCTCTCGTAGAGAAGGGAGTTGAAGTATGCTCCCCTGCTCACCGAAATGATGGGATATTTATTTTAGTTGGAAGTCCCTTAATACAATTTGCCTATACGCGAATTGGGGAGGGGTATTGATGCCCTAAGATCGGATGAGGTGTGTAGGGTTCTTCCAAGTATTTGCGTTCTTCATCTGAAAGCTGCAAATCCACAGCCTCAACTGCTTCTTTGAGATGTTCTATTTTGCTAGCGCCAACGATTGGGGCTGTCACACCTGGTTGATGTAATAGCCAAGCTAAGGCTATTTGAGCTGGTTTGACGCCGCGTTTTTGGGCTAATTCGACAACGCGATCGACTATTTGAAAATCTGAATCTTGATAGTAGAGTTTATGGGCAAATTCATCGGTTTTCGCGCGCACGGTTTGACCGTAGTCTTCTTTGCTGCGATTACCAGCCAAAAAGCCTCGTGCTAAGGGACTCCAGGGAATAATTCCAATTCCTTGGTCTAAAGATAGAGGGATGATTTCTCTTTCTTCTTCTCTGTACACTAGGTTGTAGTGGTTTTGTATGGATACAAAGCGATTCCAACCATATCGATCGGCGAGGAAAAGGGCTTTGGCAAACTGCCACGCGTAAACACTCGATATGCCCAAGTAACGAACTTTACCTATTTTCACAAGGTCGTGCAGTGCTTCTAGGGTTTCCTCAATTGGTGTTTCGTAGTCCCAACGGTGGATCTGGTACAAATCAACATAATCCGTCTGTAGACGCCGTAATGAAGCATCAATGCTATCAAAAATGTGTTTGCGAGATAATCCGCGATCGTTGGGTCCATCACCGACTTTACCATGAACTTTGGTAGCAATCACTACTTGATCTCTTTTGGCAAAGTCTTTTAATGCTCGTCCCAGAATTTCTTCGCTGACACCCAAGGAATAAACATCAGCGGTGTCAAAGAAGTTAATCCCCAACTCCAAAGCCAGTTTGATAAAAGGACGACTTTCTTCTTCTTCTAATACCCATTCTCGCAATTTGCGATCGCCATAAGTCATAGTGCCTAAAGCAATGCGCGATACTTTCAGTCCACTTTTTCCCAGATTAACGTATGTGGTCATACTGTTTGCTCTACTTTTTGATAACGTTGTGATAGTTCTAAAGCCCGTTGGGAAGCCCGATGTGCTTCATTGGTGCGTCCCAGTTGGCTGTAAGTGTTAGCTAATTGCCGCTGAATTCCTGGAATGTTGTCGCGCGCAACTTGGCGTTTTTCCAGAACATTCAAGGCTTTGTGATACTGCCTTTGGTGTATCAAAGCATCAAGATAAATTTGCTCAAATAAGTCTCGTTGAGCATGAGATCCGCCTGTGGATTGTAACTCTGGCAATACTGGCTCTAGTTGAGCGATCGCTTCTCCCCAATCTCCACGAGCATGAGCTATCATCCCCTGAGCCGCAGGTACTCCGATCTCTGCCCAAGTACGCCTTACATAGGGCAATACTTTTTCGGCATGGTCTTGCATACTCTCCAACATTTCACCCGCCCAGTCTTCTTTACCGCCCCGCACCAGTGCATAGATGTATTGCAAATCCAGGAAGGCCAGGACATGTTCGTGTAGCCGTGGTTGCAAATAACTAGCAAGTTCTTGCCAGCGCGAACCCACATCAACACCGCGTAACTCTAGCCTTAGTAACAAAGCGATGGCATTAATTTGCTCGCGCCCATTATCTTTTTTGGCACGTCCCCAGATGCGTGTGTCATATATTTCTAGCACCTTGGCGAAATTTTCTAGATCCAAATAGTAAAGAGATGTGTGCCACCAAAGATGTCCATAAAAAGCTGAGCTAGCAAATTCCCAAGTATCACTGAGACTTTCCATTAAGGTAATCCCTTCTTCCAGGCGTCCTGCGGTTTCTAACACATGAGCAATGGCGTGATGTGCCCAACGGTTATCTCGTTTCAGGGCGATCGCAAGTCTTGCATATGTTTCTGCTTCTGGTATCCGATGGCACTCTTCTAGCCCAAATGCCAGCATCCCGTAGATATAGGGATTATCTTCATTGGCGGCGAAAACTTTTTCGGCAATCCCCAGCAATCCCTGACTGTTACCGGAATTTCTATAATGATATTGGGCTAGATGCACTGAGGCTAAATCGCGGGGATAGCTATCAGTGATTGCTTCATGATGAGCGATCGCTTCTTGGATATCCCGGTTTGCCCAAGCTTCTATTGCTGCAACGTAAAGTTTTTCGCGCTCATTGGCTTTTTTGAGATTTGCTTTGGCCACATACAGATAAGATGTTGCCTGAGTGAAGCCAAAGGAGCCACCAGCAAACAAGTAAAATGCGGCAACTTGAGCATTGGCCATCGCACAAGCCGGATCTGCCTCAACTGCTTTGAGAATAACTTGAGCATCGTTGCCAACACTGAATAATTGATCCACAAAGTTATTGATGGCATCAACCGCAACTGATGAATCGGTAGTAATTTCGAGTCCAAATGAATCTTTGACCATTGGTGTTCCCAGAGCATTGCACAGCTACAAGGGTTACTTTGCAAAAGCTAAGTTATAAACTACTATATATCAATCGAGTAACCGGAGTTAGTTGTTAGATTAAGAATTTCCGATAAAAAATGTTGTCATGGCGATCGCTTTTCTGGGAAGTAACTAGAGATTTGCCTAAAATCGTGGGGAATTGAGGGTAAAGTCGATCGGTGTGGGGCGATCGCACTCAAATCTCCTTCGGAAGTTGTAGCAATAGAATCCATGACGTTAATCAGATTTCAAAATTGGGAAGAATAAAGTCTAGTGAGATTACACAAGCAACTGTGATTGATCGAATAAGGCTTTAATCCGTATGAGTTCTGATTTTCAACCCCCATCTAAAAGCTTGTCTATACTCGCTTCCGTAGGAGGAGTGGTGACTGCTGTCATAGCGATCGCTTGTTTTAATTTTTGGTCAAAGCAATTTTCTCAGACTTCCATAGCGAAACCGGAGATATCAACATCCCAAACTAATTTACAGCAGTTACCACAAAAGCGTGAACCCGCACAAAGCACTCCCTTGACTGCTCAAGAAGCTGAAACAATTGCCAATCTTGATGCTAAGTCTGTAGTTTTACGAGGTGAACCTATTGCTTCCAACCAATTAACAATAGCCATAACTCCTTATGTAGCCCCAGGGGCTGGTTCGTTAACTCCAGAAGAAATTAAAACTGCCCGTCAGGCTTGGTTGTACTTCCAACGCAACTGGAATGACGAAACTGGCTTGGTTAATTCTGTTGATGGTTTTGCCTCTGTGACTATGTGGGATCAGGCAGCAGCGATCGCCGCCTTAGTCAGTGCTAGAGAACTCAATATTGTGTCTGCGGCTGAATTTGAAGCCAAAATGACCAAAATGTTGAAAACATTGGCATCTTTGCCGTTATACAAAGAGGAACTGCCCAACAAAGTCTACAATCCCAAAACCCTTATACCCGTTAATTACGGTCAACTAGAAAAACGCGAAGAAATTGGTTGGTCTGCCATTGATTTGGGACGGATGGCAATCTGGCTGAAGATTGTTGATGCCAAGTATCCACAAATGCGATCGCTTTCCCAAGACGTTTGGAAACATTGGCAAGTCAAACGTCTAACTAAAGATGGACAAATGTACGGTACCGCCGTCATCAAAGGCAAAGAACAGTACAACCAAGAAGGTCGCTTGGGGTATGAGAATTATGCTGCCTATGGTTTAAAACTTTGGGGTTTGAATGTTAAAAAAGCCTTGGATTATCAATCCCATACTGCCTTTGTTAATCTTTATGGACAAGGAATTCCTTACGACCAACGCGACTATAAAAACTCTGGAGCTAATAACTATGTTCTTAGCGAACCCTATATTTTAGATGGTATCGAAAATGGGTTTCAAGCTTTGCCTAAAGCTTATGCCGATCGCGTTTTAGCTGCTCAAGCAGCACGTTATGAAGCCACAAAACAATTAACTGCTGTTACCGAAGACAACTTGGATCGCCCTCCATACTTTGTTTACAGTAGCCTATTTGTCAACGGAGAACCTTGGGGAACGATCGCAGATACTGGCGAAAAACATAACGATTTGCGGTTCTTTAGTGCCAAAGCAGCGATCGGCTGGCATGTACTTTACAATACCGCTTATACCCGACAATTATTTGATTTTGTTCAAACCAACCTCAAATCTAAAGATGGCTGGTACAACGGCTTTTATGAATCTCTGCATCAGCCGAATAAAACACTCACCGCCAACAATAACGGTGTGATTTTAGAAAGCTTGTTGTATAAGCAAGTCGGACAACCCCTCACAGTTTGGGCAGGAGTCAAGATTCAGAAGTCAACCGAAACTGCTATCAAAACGCCGTCAATTACAACTAAGGTTCTTAGGTAGTAAAAAAACTGGCGTTGCATATCGGAATAACTGTACTTATATAAATCTATTCATCTCTCTATTATGCAACGCCCACTTTTATATAGCAGTCCTAAATGAGGAGATCCAAACAAATCTGTGCCCGGTTCCCTGTTTCCTCTCTTGACGAGTAAGTTTGTAAATTAAATAGAATTGCGGCGTTGCTGAATATGAGGATGAAAATTAAAAATTCAATCTCTCAAACTCTTATTCTCCGGGTCTCTGCGTTTCTGCGTGTTAGCGAAGCGGGGCGTAAGCCCGACAAAAATCATCCCACTAATCAGCAACGCCAGAATTGCTATAGCTAGCTTTTGCTAGTACTATTCAACTTCGACCTTATTAACCCAACTTTGATAGAACTCTCTAAACTTCAGTACTCCCTTGTCATGCTTGATATAAGCTCCACCCTCATCTGCGTTTAGGTTATTCCAAACTGGTACATCCTGATAAACAGTTAATCCATTTTGCAAACCGAACAGGAGATAGTAAGCTAAATCCAGGAAAATATTGCCAGTTTTCTTGATCGTGAACAACCCATTCCAGATTGTGTGGTTTTCATTAATGGGAGTACTGCTCTGGAGTGTCTGAAACTTCTCTTCACCATTGAAAAAAAATTTTGCCAAAGTTCCGCTAGGATAACCGTTGATGTAAATTGTAATTGTTTTAAATTTTATACCTAAAACATTGGCTACGACACCGATTAGCCCAAAATACCTCTTAACCTGGACTTCAGTTAAAACTCCAAACCAAGCTTCTTTTTTTATGGGTAGTTCGCTCTGTTGTGCTAAGTAATTTTCATCAAGCACAGTAAGTTGAAGGGAAGTAGTTGGTAGCTGATGTAAGGCCGGTCCATGATATTGGTCAAAGATATTTTCAATCACTCTTAACACAGTGGTTTTGGTATGGTAAGAAAAACGAAAAGTCATATAGTTATGCCTCTGGCTTTCAGCAGCCTTATACTCAACCAAAGGAAATAGAGGAGTCTGAGTACCATACCAAACCCAGATGTAACCATATCTTTCCTCAGTAACATAAATAGTTTGACGAAATGTTGGGGGAATATGGTCTAAATCGGGTATAGAAATACACTGCCCCACGTTATCGAAACGCCAGTGATGAAAAGGACATTGGATACAATTGTCTATTACCTTACCCATTGCCAGACTAGCCCCCATATGGGAACAGTAACGCTTCATGATTACTGGCTGTCCCTTTTGATCTCGCCACGCTACTAAGTGTTCACCAAATAAGTCTATAGCTTTTGGCTTTTTGACTAAAGCTTTGGAGTCCATAGCAACATACCAGCTAGCGGCAAGATTCATCACCTTTTTATTGACTCCTGTTCTCGGTTTAGTTTGACTTTGCTCTTTGGCTTCTTCAAAAAGATTTTTCATTTGTTCTACTTTTAATACTTAACTCTATATATGACCTTTTTAAGATAGAAAACTGATTGTTAGACTAAAACTAGGTTTTTCACATCAGTTTAAGTACTAACAAAATATTTTGCTAATCAATTTATTTTTTCCTTCAATGCTGCAATAGACTACTTAAAATTATTACTTTTTTTAAAGCTTAATAATCTATAAAATTACTTGACAATAACCTACTTTACAAAGGTTAAAAAGAGATGAGCTAATTTTTAAAATTAGATAATACTCAAGTTAAGAGAAAAAATAAATAGTTTATTGCAGCAATAGATAACAATTATTTAACAAGAGTTTAAAGCATACTTAATAATTAATTAATCAAATAATTTTATGGTGTCATTGTTAAAGATACCTAAACTAATAGTGAAAATATTAAAACCAATAAAATCAAAATATTAATTACTTTTCATGTGGTGTTGAAAGCATTAATAATTTCACTTACATCGAAATTCCTTTGACAGACAATTCAACTTGGTATGTCATTCTGATTTTTCTAACTAACTTCTAAATCCTAAATCTATTATGTTCAGTAGCAATATCTTTGAGACATACAGTAATGAGGTTAAATTACAATTTGAAGATGGTGTCCAAGAACAAAGATTCAAATATCTCAAAGGTGCAGTTGTTTGGTGTGGCAGAGGTTACTTGGGAACAGATAAAGACTTTGTACATCACTTTGATGGGTTACCAAAACTATTTGGTTTCTACTTTGATGAAGGCACAGTAACTTTCAAGACAAAGTTCTTGCACAATTCTTTATACAAGAAAACCCTTGCTCAAGGCTACTTGCCACCAGTAGTAAGTTTTCAGACAAAAAAAACAAGAGATAAATTTAGATGGAAACCGTGGCATTTACTGAACTATATTCTGCCAGTTATCAAAAATAAAACGCCTACTACAGGTGCGCTCGAAGTACAAAACATTTATGGCCACTACTTAGTTAATTATGAGGGATTACACTATGCTGAGGAAATAGACATTAACACACTTGAAACACTTCAAGCTCGTCGGTTATTCAAGAGCAAAGTTCCTTGGAACATCAGTTCCAGCGCTGCTGCCTACATTAGCGATCCAGAAGAAACGACTTACTATAACTATCTACTGGAAGTCCACACCTGGAATCTTGGTCAGTCTGCGACAATTTACCCAGCCAAAATTGAACCAAACTTGGATGTAACCTACTTCGATTCCGTACAACTAGAACAAGTGGGTAATATCCACAATATAGTTGTGACTAACAACTATTTAGTGATCATTGAAAGCCCAGAACGAATAAATGTCAAGAAAGTCATATTCAATGGCAGTATATTTGACAGCATGGAGGATTTACCTTCAGAAAACAACATTTTCTATATTTACGATCGCTACACCATGAAACTGGTTCGTAAGATCAGATCGTCTTTTCACTTCAGCTTCAATCATATAATTAATAGTTTTGAAGAAAAAAACACTATTGTTATTGATTTAATCGAATTCTCTACTTACTACAAGCGATTATTACAACCTGACAATCCAAAAGATAGGCTGGAGATGTGTAATATACCAGTACGTTATCGTATTGACACGAGGGATTATACTATTGAGCGAGAGCAAATCTGGGATGGACTGTGTGAAATGCCATACCACGAGAGCAAGTTAGAAAAGCGGGGTTATGCCAACTATTTCGTAGATCGTCCAGACCGTCAAAAGTGGGGGTTGTGTTCTATTTATGAGGGCAGAACATGGATTCCGGAAGATGGCTGGCTAGTCGTGAGTTCTCCCATAGTGTTCTCCGACATCATTATGATAATTACTGCTGATAGTACTTTTGAAGAATTTAAGTTCGTCTTGTTGGAGGGAGCTACTTTTGAAGTAATTGCAGAGGCACTTATTCCGACTGCAATTGGCCAGGTAGCACACGGAAACTGGTTTGATTTCGGCTCTACCGCTAGACCAATTGCGCCTTTCCATAGCAACGCCGAAATTTTGGTCTCTAAGTCAAAATAAAGAATTTGAAACCCACGCAGGTGGGTTTTGTCCGTATAGCCAAGCCAGTGTGGTCTTCTCCCAAAGGGAGAGGCTAGCGCCAAGGGGGTTTTCCCCATGAGCAAATGGCGCGCGAATTCCATTCGCCAGGGAGGTGTGTTGTACTACTCTTACTATAATGGTTGATTTATCCCTGAATACATATTTTTCCCAATTCTAATTTATGGCTGGGATTCAATCAATTAATTAGTAAAATGAATCAATTTAAATCCTGTTATAGTTACTACTTGCTCACTCCGGAAAGTGACAGAGGAGGGATAATACCACAAGCTGCTAGTTTTACAGCTAAAGCATTGAGGTATCGCCACGGTTGAAAACCACCAACCCACAGGGGTGAGGGTAGATGACCTATTGGCGCTTTGAGACTAAAATTCAATTCAGATTTCGCAGAACTATAATTGTATATATGCCAACCAACTTGATTACAAAAAAGTCCGTAGTCTTCATTGACGTTTTTGTAAATAAGTGTTTGCACGCTAAAACCAAAGTGTTTATGACTGTAACTTACCCATAAATGGTTAATAGTCTGTAAATCTTGACAGGGAAATTTATCAATATCACTACTAAATATATAGCTTCCTCTAGGCTTTGCCAGTGCCTCACACATGAGATCCCAAGTTTCTCGATCTGCTAATTGCCATTTTCCTTTTGCTAATAAATCATGCAAATGTTTGCAATCAATAGTAGTTAATGCCTGATACTTAGTATTTAGCAATTTATTTGGTTGTTGTTCCAGTATCTGTAACACTTCTGTTGCAGATTGGAAGCGTTGCGAAACGGCATTTTGTAAAAGTTTATCTAAGATTTTACAGAGGCGATCGCTAACAGTATTATTTGTCGGTAAATGTTCTTGCCATACCCAGCGATCGTTACCAACGTCGAATAAATCAAAGGGAGAAACAGCGGTAAGTAAGTAAATACATGTTACCCCCAAGCTGTAAATATCGCTGGCTGGTAATGCCTTTCCTCGCATTTGTTCCGGAGCAATATATTCTGGACTACCTACTATTGTCCCTGTACGCAGTTGCCTTGTATTAGTCGCAAATTTAGCAACTCCGAAATCTATTAAAACCAAATCTCCTCGAATAGAACGGCGCATAATATTTTCCGGTTTAATATCTCGGTGGATTACTTGTCGGGAATGGATAAATTGCAGTACAAGCAATAAACTTTTTAAGATCTCCCAAATTTGCGGTTCTTTAAAAACGCCTTGTTGTTGTAATTCCTGTGCGAGTGTTTTTCCATCTACTAATTCTTCAACGATATAAAACTTTTGATTTTGTTCAAAATGTGCTAATAATTTGGGGATTTGAGGGTGTTCTAATTCATTGAGACGAAGCGCTTCTTGGTGAAATAGGTTGACTGCCTTTTCCCAAATTTCCGGATTTTGTTCTTGAAAACATAGCTGTTTGATGGCACATTTTGGACGATCTGGAAGATGTTCATCAATAGCTAAAAACGTTCTACCAAAGCCACCGCGTCCAATAACAGCCAATGCGCGATATCGCTGTTTGAGTAACAATTCCTGACCACAACTATTACAAAAACGAGAACTGTCAGAATTTTGGGGACGTAGACAATCAATATTGGTACAGTAGCTCATATTACAAGAGTACTATTTATTACAATTACTATATATAAAGTATTCCCATGCGATCGCCCCTCTGACTAACCCTCAACAGGATCTCAAATTCAGTCGCAGCTTGACCCAGACTCACTTTGCTCAAATTGTTGGCAACATACAAACTTTTTCCGTATACATACCCCGTTTAGAAAAAAATATCTAAAACTTCCGTATAATTCACCCTGATATTCAGAGTTTTACCGAATATCATCCTGTAGTCAGATACTATGCATATTTTTTTTGGATATTAAACTATGGAAAAACTCCCGGAGAATTTGCTCGAAGAGATTCAGGATGTAATTCCCCTGAAATCTTATTCCTACAGTACTGGGAAAATCTATATTCCCAAGCCTGGTGCTTGAGGTGTTTCTAGTCTGCTTAACTAATAAAAAATCTATGATGAGTGCGCGATTTTATCTTGTTTGTTGGCGCTACTCGAACCATTAGGAAAAGAATAAACCTAATAAAACTCTATTTTATGAATATAGCTGTACAGACGGGCTATGACGCTCTTAACTCTTTATTTACATTATGATACACAAACTTCGTCAACAAAAACTGTTGAGATGGATTGCATTGTTCTTAGTTGGAACATTTCTGCAATTGTTGTTTTACATCCCAACGCCAGTTTTATCTGAAAATTCCAATAGCTGTAGTAATATTACAGCCCCGCTCACACCCGAAGAACAAACTTATGCTCGTGGTGCTTGGCAGTATTTTGTCAAAAATTATCAGCCAGCAACAGGATTTACCAATTCTACTGGGGGTTATCCTTCGGGTACACTCTGGGATATGGGTAACTATCTCATGGCCTTAAATGCTGCACGCTGGTTGAATCTTACTGACCAAGCAGACTTTGATAACCGCCTGAACAAATTTTTGACGACTCTCAACACCTTGAAGTTGTTTGAAGATGCCTTACCCAATAAAGTTTATAACGCCGCTACCGCCCAAATGGTTGATTATGGTAATAATCCACTGGAGCGAGGTATTGGCTGGTCTGCTTTGGATGTTGGGCGAGTCCTAGCAGCGTTTGATGTTATCCGTACCTGTCATCCTCAATATAATGATTGGCTCAAAGGAATTGTCGCAAAGTGGCAGATAGGGCGATCGCTCAAAGATGAACAACTTTATGGCGCCATTGTTCTCCCAGACAACAAAACTTTACTAGTGCAAGAAGGACGACTCGGCTATGAAGAATACGGCGCTAGAGGTTATCAACTTTGGGGTTTTGCTGCACCCAAGGCTATTTCCCTAGACCCGTTTAAGTTAGTCGAAATTAATGGTGTACAAATTCCCGTTGATACCCGTGACTTTAAAAGCACCAACGCTAATAATTATGTTGTTAGCGAGTCTTATATTCTTGATGGGATTGAATTTGGCTTGCAAGGTCAGTTAGCTGATTTTGCTGCCAGGGTTTTAGATGTGCAAAAACGGCGTTACGATACCACAGGGCAGTTGACTGCGGTTACAGAAGACAATATCGATCAACCACCTTATTTTCTTTACAACACCGTCTACGCAAACGGTGTAAACTGGGCAACAATCACGGATACCAACCAGCCTTACCCACAGTTTCGCAGCATCAGTACAAAAGCTGCTTTTGGTTGGCGCTATTTATTTCCAGATAATGCCTATGCCCAAAAAGTTTTTGATGCTGTCAAGGATCTCCGCAGTCCTGATGATAGTGGTTACTATGCTGGGATCTATGAAGAATCAAAACAACCCAATAAAGCTTTGACAGGTAATACTAATGGCTTAATTTTGGAGATTTTATATTACAAAGCTAGGGGAAATCACCCTTTAATTGGCTCTAGTTCTGTCAGTGTCTCTACTGGTAAACCCAGTGAAAATGCTTCTTCTGCAATACCTCCAACTTCTACACCTCCAACTGTCAAACCTGCTGAAAATGCTTCTTCTGCAACACCTCCAACTTCTACACCTCCGACTGCAACCTCTGCGGACACTTCTAAAGTGGTGGAAGTGGCCGTTGCACCTATTCCACCAGTGGATAGTCCTAAGCCATCATCTAACCTCAAATTAGATCGATCGCTGACAATTATTGAAAGACGCTATGCAGAAGCGGCTTGGCAATACTTTCAAGCAAATTATCATTCCAAAAGTGGGCTAATTGACGATCGCAGTGATTTTAAAGGTGCAACTCTCTGGGGCTTAGGAGATTATCTCGCAGCACTCCATGCAGCGCGATCGCTCGATATAATTACATCCAAAGAATTTGACCAACGCACGCGACATCTTTTAGGAGCGTTGGTAAAAGTACCATTATTTGGTCTGGAATTGCCAAGTCGGGGTTATGATAGCAGAACCCTGCAATCAATAGATTATGGTGGAAATCCGACGCCAGAAGGCAACGGCTGGTCAGCTTTAGATTTAGGGAGAATGCTGGCAGCACTTTATAACTTAAAAACCTGTCATCCAGAATACACGGCTGCGGTAGATAAAATTGTCCTGGATTGGTCATACTTGCGTGTAGTCCGTGAAGGTATTCTTTCTAGTGCTATTGTTACCAAAGAGCAAGATGGGCGATCGCTTATTCGTGTCAACCCAGAAACCCGCTTAGGTTACGAGGAATATGCTGCTCGTGGTTTTCAATTATGGGGGTTTGATGTTAACGGTTCTGCTGTTGGCGGTGAATATCAAACGGCCTCAGTGGAAGGAGTGAAAGTACCAATTCAACGCCGTCGCACAGATACTAACTCCAAAGTTAACCAATACACAGTTAGCAATCCTTTCTTACTGTATGCCCTAGAGTTTGGACTAGATCCACAAATGCGATCGCTCTTTGAACCAATTTTTCAGGCACAAGCTGAACGTTATCGTCGCACTGGCACCCTCACAGCTTCAGCCACCACCTTGATCGATCGCAAGCCTTACACTATCCATAGTTCAATAATTACTGAGAAAGGCGATCCTTGGGTAGCTTTAGGAGATGATGGGCAACCAGTACCAAAGGGGCGATTAGTAAGTACAGCAGTGGCTTTTGCATATCATGCGCTGCTTCCCGAAGATAAGTATTCTCAAGAGTTATTCCAAGGAACGACTGACTTATATAACCCATTAGCTGGATTTTACGAGGGCTTCTATGAAACCACAGGTAAAACAGCAGTTGGTTTCACTAGCAGTACCAACAGTATGATTTTGCAATCCTTGTTGTACGAACTGATGAATCAACAACCTCTGATTCGTCCATCTACTGCTATGAACTCTCCTTGGTGGGAAGCAGTTAGCAAAGGCTATTCTGGGCGAGGTTTACCCAATACTGCAATACAACAAACCAAGTTAATTTCTAATAGTTCTGGAAGTTACTGGGTTTCCAATAGTGAAAATACCCACCTAGTAACTGACACAAAATAACAACGATCTTTTCTGAACATCAAAATTATTCTAGAGACATAGCAGTGCTACGTCTCTACTTAATTCAGCAATATCAATTTCAGTGGATACAAAAATTAGGTTGTTAGTCAAAACTTTAATTAGGGAATACTTGTTTTGAAGGGATGCAGTTACATTAACTATCGGTAATATAATGGCTTCAATTTCTCTTATTGACAATTTCTCAAATTTTTCCGGCAACAGTCGCTCCTTACTCAAAAAAAGAACGCTGTTATTTCGCTATTTGGCAGAGATAAATTTAATTTTTGGTATCTGGTATTTGCAATGGCGTATTACACATTCCATCAATTTCGATGCGCTTTGGCTCTCTATTCCTTTACTAATGGCAGAAATTTATAGTTATTTCGGCGGCGTAATGTTTGTCATTGGATTGTGGCGACCTTTAGTTAGACAGATTAAATCTCTCGACCAAATGAGTCCATCGATACCCAAATCCGAGTGGCCAACAGTGGATGTGTTCATAACATGCTACAACGAACCACCAGAAATTGTTGAAGAAACTGCCAAAGCAGCGCTAGCAATGGATTACCCAGTAACAAAGTTACGTGTTTATGTACTAGATGATGGTAACTCACCTGCTATGCGATCGATGACAGAAAAATTGTGTATTCAGGATTTGCAGTCAGCACAACTACAGCAGGAAGCAGAACGCATTGATGCAGAATACTCTTGTTTGGTGGAGCGATGGAAGCAACTAGAAAATTTCACATCTAATACTCAAGCTGCTGAACAATGGTTGCAAGCATTATCAGAACCAGTAGTTAATGAGTCTGCTGCTGGATTTGTGCAAAGTCTACGACAGTTAATTCTTTGGTTACCTCCGACTCATCAAAGTATAGGTGATTCTCCTGCAAAGACGCTAGGCGATCGCCTCACTACCGAACGCAAAGGCTTAGAAAAAGCTATTTGCAATAAAGAACTAGAACTAGTTGAACTCGCTCGTTTTCGCTACATTGCTCGTCCGAAACCTGATGGTGTACCCCACCACGCTAAAGCAGGTAACCTCAATTACGCGATTTTTTCTGGAGAAACTTCCGGAGAATTTATTCTTACCCTAGATGCCGATCATATTCCCAAGCGACAATTTATTAAGCGAGTTCTCCCTTATTTCTACACCTATAATTTTTTCACAGGTAAATACGAGCAAAATCAAATTGCTTTTGTCCAAACTCGCCAGGATTTTTACAATATTCCTCCAGGCGATCCTTTTGGACATCGAGCAAATTTATTTTATGGGCCGCTCCAACAGGGCAAAGATGGCATGAATGCCGCTTTTTATACAGGGACAAATGCACTATTAAGGCGGGAAGCATTGATTAATGTTGGACTACGACATTTCGCTGATGAGTTTGCCAAAGATGAAAAACGTTTAAATGAATTTCAATTAATTGGTGGTGTATCCAGTAACAGTATTACAGAAGATATGAATACAGCTATGCGTCTGCATGGCGCTGGATGGAAATCTATTTATCACCATGAACTTCTCGCAGAAGGTTTAGCACCAGATGACCTAAGTTCTACTCTTAAACAGCGGCTACGTTGGGCACAAGGAACTATTCAAGTACTACTCAGAGAAAATCCACTGACAAAACGAGGGTTAACTTTTTGGCAAAGATTGCATTATTTTAAGACGATGTATAGCTATTTTTCGGGTTTTTCAACTCTAGTTTTTATTTCTTGTCCAATTATCTATTTTTTCACAGATATTATTCCAATTAAAACTTACGGACCTGACTTTGCTATACACTTTTTCCCCGCGTTTATTATCAATCGGCTGACTTTTTTAGCAGCTACTTGGGGCATTCCAGCTAGAGAAATTTGGCGTTCAGAACAATATGCGATCGGTTTATTTCCATTATTAATTCAAGCTGTATGGAGTGTATTCACAGGACAAAAAATCAATTTCCAAGTAACACCTAAACAACGCCAATCAGGGATTTATCTCCGCCTGGTTTGGCCACAATTGCTTGTCTTTATCCTTACTATTGCAGGAATATTGTGGAGCATTTACCGCTTTGCAATTGGCCATCTGGATTATCCTGAAGTTCACCTAATTAATAGTGTATGGGCTATCTATAATTTATTACTTTTGTCCGCGATTGTCCGTGCATCTGTTTGGCAACCGCCGAAAGAGGCTTAACAATTCAAAATTCAAGACATTTTGTCTATGGCACGCTCTTCGCATTCAGATGAGGATTTAAACCCGACTTAAAATGAGGGTATTAACGCTTTTATTGACGATAAACCAAATGGGGGACATGGGGAATAACTCCTGAATTCTGCCTCCATCTTCATAAATTAAATCCAGAAAGAAAACAGCCATGAATAATAATTTAGACTGTAACAACTTTGCTCAGCGAACTGTGTTAACAATTTATGCTCATGCTGATGATGAAGTCCTACCTGCTGCTGGGACTCTCAGCCTGATGTCTAAGGCAGGCTGGAATGTTGGTTGTTTAATTTTGACTAATGGCGAACTTTCTAGCTCGACTGTTAAGGGTAAACGTCATCAAGAAGCTGATGCCGCTGGTAAAATTATCGGTGCAAGTTACGAGTTTTATGCACTTGAAGAGTGCAATTTCTCCACCCAAGCAGTAATTAAAGTCACTGAAGAAGCTATTGGACGTTGGCAACCGGATTTGATTATTACTCACGCACCACAACCTGAAAAATATGGACATAGAGATCATGAAGTATGTGCGATCGCAGTTTCTAATGTTGCTACCCGCAAAAATATACCTTTGTGGTATTCAGCACCGCCTGTTTTTTTACGTGGCTTTGAACCAAACTTTTTCGTAGATATTACCTCTGTAATTGAGGAAAAGATTGCAGCTATTGGTTGTTACGAATCTGAGTTAAACAAAGCATTTATGCAACTTGATGCGATACTTGTCCTCTCTCGTTTTTGGGCACGAGAACTAGGGCAAAAAGATGGCTATTTTGAAGCTTTTGAAATTTCTCGTCAATGGGTCGATGCTACCTTTTTTACCGCTATAGCAAATAGTAAAAAACAAGTAACAAAACAAAACTGGTTAGGTATATAGTAGATTTTGATATATTATTTTAGTTTTTTATTCTTGAAATTACTGACTTGTTTTATAAGTCGGAAATCACTTACATGATGATTTTATTAATATTATTAAAACAAAAATATTAATTTATCACTTGCCGTTTATATTATTTTAATGTCAAAATATAAGCAAGATATTTATAAACCACATAATCGGAAAATAAAATCATGAATTTGAGTGTAACAGTATTAGAAATATCTGGAATTCTAGATGGTATTAGAGGTAATGAATTGCGCCGTGAAGTTAACGAAGTTTTAGCAAAGGGAGCTGATATTTTGTTGCTTGATCTCAAGGAAGTAAAATTTATCGATAGTTCTGGTTTAGGTGCTTTAGTATCAGCAATGCAGATGATGCGAAATGCTAATCGCAAACTTTTCGTCTGTTCTATCAGCGATCAAGTCAAGATGTTATTTGAACTGACTAAAATGGATAGAATTTTTCAAACATTTGCTGACCAAGATGAATTCAATCGCCAAGTACTAGCAATGCAAACTTGAAATATGTATATTTGAGTATACTAACCAAAGTTAACTTTTACTAAAGATAAGTCATCATCAAGATTATCTTGAGAATTTAATGTGAGAATATTCGCTAATAGTTGATTTAGGTTACAAGTATCTTTATCGCTACATTTGGTTAGTAACTCAATGAAAGCATTAATACCTAAAATATTACCATCTGGCTGATTAATTTCATAAGCACCATCACTAAAGATATATAAGGTGGTGTTTTCTTGGACTTCAAAAATAGCATCATTAAATTCGACATCAGGTAAAAAGCCAATTGGTAGATCTAAAGAAGTTAGCTGTTGAACTTCGATGCTTGTCGTAGATGTACTAGATAAGAGTAAAGCTGGTGGGTGTCCGGCGTTGGCATAAATGAGTTGACGTTTAACACGGTGATAAACTCCATACCAAATTGTGAAGTATTTATCACCGTGCTTCTGCATTTGGAAGGCATGATTGAGCGCCTTTAGGACTTCACTCGGTTGACAAAAGTTTGTGTTTGGTAGAGATTGCGATCGCAATACATTAAGCACAGACACAGATAGTAGCGCTGAACCCACTCCATGTCCTGATACATCCAACAGATAAATTGCCAAACGATCGTCGTCAATCCAATTATGGTCGAAGCAATCACCCCCTAGCTGTGCTGAAGGAATAAACAAATTTTCTGTAGTTACTGCTCCTACAAGCGGTGAGGGTAGAAGCGATCGCACATAATCAGCTGCCTCAGCCAATTCTGCTTCTAAAATTTGCTTTTGGGCTTGCAAATCTCCATTGAGTTTCTCTAAAGCTTGCTTTTTACTTTGTAAATCCTGATTCAGGTGGTGTAAACGTAGGCCTGCTCTGACGCGTGCTTTCAATTCATTCATCTCTATTGGTTTAGAGATAAACTCATCTGCTCCAGCATCAAGTCCTCTAACTCTATCTTCTTCTTCTCCTCGAGCTGCTCCCCTAGCAGTCAATAGAATAAAAAAAGTAGTTGCCAACTCTGGATTTGCCCTAATTCTACGACACACTTCTAACCCATCTACCTGGGACATCATCCAATCACAGATAATTAGAGCAGGATGTAGCAGTTGTGCTTGTATAATTCCTTCTTCGCCGTTGCTGGCTACAGTAATATTATAACCTTGCTTTTTCAGTGTACTTTTGAGTACTGCTCTGACTGTCGGATCGTCATCAATAACCAGAATTTTAAACATAATTTCTACTTGATTCAATAGAATAAAATATAACTAGTCTATCTCATTTAACTTATATTAAATTTTCTTTTTAATGTATAGTGAAAATACTCAAATTAAATAAAATGATTAGGGAATATGATGATTTTAAAATATTTTATTGGTTAAGAAGTGAATAAGAAAATTTATCTAAAAGTCAACACAGATCTGACAGCTTCACCTCAAGTTTTGTCTTGGTTCGAGGAGATGAATCAACCAAATCTTCCCGATCAAACAATTTGGTGGCAATGTCAGATACTGATGATAGAAGGCTTTACTAACATTGTTGAACATGCCCACAAAAATTTACCTACTGAAACTCCGATTGAAATTGAAGCTGTGCGGTTAAATGAATACATAGAAATTCGTATTTGGTCTCACGGTCAATTCTTTGATTTAGAGAAGCAATTGCGACAAACAGCAGAATTTGAGGATAATGAGCAAGAGCGCGGGCGTGGTTTAAAAATCATGTCTGCCATTGCTGACAAATTGAGTTATGAAGGGACAGTAGACAATCGTTACTGTTTATTTATTAGCAAATATTATTAATGCTCTGTCTCAATTTTGCTATACTAAGTATTAGCAATCAACAGAAAAATTAGTAAAGTGATTCATCGGGCAATACTCAATATTTGCCAAGATTTTTCAACAATTGCACACTTTTTCCTTTGCTAATGACTAATGACTAATGACTAATGACTAAAAATTCTTGGATACGTTTCACAAACTCTTCTAACTCTGAGATTAAGCTAGTAGTAATTTGACGCTCTTGGTTGTGAACTAATTGTTCTAGTTTTTCTGCCGCCATATACATGGTTGTAACTCCCATATTGGCACTAGCACCTTTAATTTGATGAGCTTCTCGTGCTAGTTGGTCAAAGTCATAAGTGGCGATCGCTATTTTAATTACTTCTAGACGAGGTTGAATATCGTCAACAAATATTTGCAGTAGTTCTAATTCAAATTCTGGATTATTTTCTGAGAGTTGATGCAAGCGTTCCCAATCAATTGGTAAGTCAATGAAGCCAATATCTATTTGTTTTTCCCGGAAAATTATACTTGCCCAATGCTCTAGCACTGCGGCCAAATCTTCTTTTAATACTGGCTTGCTCAAATAGTCATCCATACCTGCATCTAGACACATTTGTTTGTCTTGTCTCATAGCATTAGCTGTCATGGCAATAACCACAGGACGACGACCGCTAGCAAAGCTGTTTTCTTGCCAACGATGAATTTCTTTTGTAGTTTCTAAACCATCAAGAATTGGCATTTGGCAATCCATCAGAATTAAATCATAAGGAATTTTTGCCAATATCTCCAAGGCTTCTTTCCCATTATTAGCAATATCTGCGCTGTAGCCTAAGCTTTTTAGTTGTTTCAAAGCAATTTTTTGATTAACTAGATTATCTTCAGTTAAGAGTATTCTTAATTTAGGAGAATCAGGAAGCGGGGAAGAAGATGGGGGGACATTGGGATGGGGGGACACAGAGAATGTATTAGATAGATTGTTTGCGTCTCCCACTTTCAGCCTCCCTGCCTCCTCTACTTTTTCTCGCTCCTCTGGAATCACACAAGCGATAATCGTGAAGTAAAATGTACTCCCTGCATTAAGCTCACTTTCCACCCAAATTCTGCCACCCATTAACTCACAGAGTTGCTTGCAAATAGCAAGACCTAACCCAGTACCGCCATACTGGCGAGTAATAGAGGAGTCAACTTGACTGAAAGCCTTAAATAAACGTTCAAGGCGATCGCGTGGAATTCCAATACCTGTATCTTTAACACTAAACTCAATTTCGTAAGTGTTTGCAGCAGAAGAATGATTAATATCGCTATTTTTACGAGTTATCACTGAAATTTCTATACTTCCAGTTTTAGTAAATTTAATAGCATTACTGAGTAAATTAATTATTACTTGGCGCAGTCGAGTGATATCCCCCACAATCGTCGTCGGGAGTTTAGGAGTATCTAAAAATTTAAGTTTTAAACCTTTTTCTCTAGCTGTAGGCGCAAGCATATAAAGAGCCTCATTAATACAACTTCGCAAAGCAAAAGGTTCCTGTTCTAGTTCCAAATTACCCGATTGTATTTTAGAGAAATCAAGGAAATCGTTAATAATTTTGAGTAAGGAATTTCCACTGGTGTAAATGATCTCAACAAAATCTTGCTGTTCGGGAGTCAATTGAGTATATAGTAACAAACTCGCCATCCCAGTTACCGAAGCAATCGGAGTCCTAACTTCATGGCTAATCATTGCTAAGAATTCCTGTTTAGCCAGTTCTGCTTGCTTTCGCTCAGTCATGTCTCGTAAAATATAAACATAACCTTGGAAATGTTCAATTTCTGTCTGAATGATTGAGTATGAAAAACCTACAGGAATGGTTTTACCAGTTTTTGTATAACAAACAGTTTCTACCTCTTTTACTAAATGATTTATATCTGGTTTTTGGGATATATTAATAGTTTCAATATTTATATTTTGTAACTTATATTTATGTATTTCTCTGAGAATTTTAGTGATAGGCTGACCGATGAGTTCTGATTCATCATATTCCAACAAAACTTGTGCCGCTGGATTTATTTTTTTTATATTTCCAGATAGTGTTGTTACCAACAAAGCATCTGGCATTGATGTTATAATTTGGTCAATGTATTGTTTAGAAGCCTTCAAATTACGTAATAATAGATTTGCTTCATTTGCACCTTGAAATAAAGATTGCTCAAGAACCATTCTTTCTGTTACATCTTGCAGAAGAATAATTAAGGAATTACTATAATTGTCTTCTTCGATATTTTTAGTAATACAAATATCAATATAAAAAGGAGAAGCTGTATCTGGCGATCGCCTAATTCCTTTTAGTTCAAAATTATTTTGCTTTCCCTGTTGAATGCCGTCAAAAATATCTTCAAGTCCCTCTAATTCTGGAAACACAATCCGCACATCTTCACCTGTTTTGAGTTCATCGTAAATGTGGGAAAAATAATTGAGTCCTAAAGAAACTTCAATAATCTTAAAGTTTTCATCAATTATCAAATATTCAATTCGATATACAGATAATACATTTGTCAACAATGAGTTCATTTTGTTATATTAAATGAGTGGCTAAAGTTTGAAACATTTCATCAACATTATTACCCGTTTTTGCTGAAGTTATATAGGTGTCTAATATATTAATTTGATTGCTGAATTGATATTTTTGACGGATCTTTTCTAAATATTCTGATGCAATCATATCTGATTTATTCAGTGCAACCACAATATAGCTTTTAGGATTAACAGCTAAAAAAGTTTGAATATGCTCTTGGAGATGATTGAGGGTTTCTGGTTGTGTGACATCACCAACAATCACAGCACCTTTAGAGCCTTGAAAATAATTTGGAGCAACTGTCTTAAACTTATTACTACCTTCAATATCCCAAATTAAAAGCTGTAAATCTTTCTCGAAATACAGGTCTTTTTTAGAAAAGCTAATTAATTTACGAGAAATTTTTACTCCTACAGTTGAAAGATATTCATCACTAAATTGAGACTCAACAAATTGGCGAATTAGACTAGTCTTGCCAACACCAAAATCACCAAATAAACATATTTTTTTAGAGATTGTAGACATATTTTTGGAAAATTTATTTTAAATTTAAAATTGCTTGTTTACTGGTTCTACGACGACACAGCGACTTAACCATAAAGGCTGAGTTGGATCGATTCCTGATGGTAAATTTGTTCTGCCAATGACTTGTAGACGAGATGGTTCGATACCTAATTTAATCAATGCTTGTTGTACAGCTTTTGCTCGCGTAAGTGCCAATTTTTGAGATGTATTTTCATTAGTATGGTCATAACTATAACCAATAATTTTTAAATATTTATTTGGGTGCTGATTGAGAAAAAGCTTTACCTGTTGAACTTTATGTTTTAAATCTGCCTTCACCAAACTAGCTGAGTCCGGTTCAAAGTAAAATCTAACTTCAATCCGTAGGGGTTGTACTTGCACTGCGCTAGATACGAATTTTACGCCTGGAATTTGCTCAAATGCATGAGTAATAATCTGAGCATCTGCAATCCGGTCAATAGTTCCTTCGACATTTACTTTACCTCCGATATACTGACTAAAAATAGCTGTACCTTCCGTTTGATTTAAAACTGCTGTGACTCGTTTGACTTCAGCAGCGGCTAATACAGGATCTGCTGGGATTTCGACTAACAAAATTTGATTATCAATCAACCAATTAGGGGATGTTAGTTTGACAATTTGTTCGGCTTTCTGGCGAAGAACCTGATTAGGTAATCGTCCTGTTAATTTTAATTTATTATCTTCTACCTTTACTGTGAGCCGATATACAGCTAATTCTGGAAGAGAAGTTAGAGCTAACGAAGTTTGATTTTCAACGGAACGTATCACTCCACTATGGTATTGCCAAAATACCCAAGGAATGAAAATACCGCTGATAAATGTTAACGCTAATAATAGTAATGGTGAGAATGATTTTCTTTGATTTTCTGGCTGAGTATTTATCTCTTGCAATTCTTGAATAAGTGTGTGAACTTCACTCGGTATTGTATCTAAATCGCCGTCAAATTGCTCAATTGAGTTACCATGTTTTTTAATAATCTTGCTGAAATTTTGCCGCATTTTTTCGACAAATTTTTTAGTTAGATTTCCTTGAATCACCAGAGCTAAATAACAGTATCCGGCAACTTCTAAAATTATTTTGGATGTACCGTATTCAATTGCATCTAATTCTGTGACGCTTCCAGATTGATTGATGCAATCATTGGCAAAACTACGAATTGCAGTTAGCATTCCTCCGACCATTTCGGCTTCAAGTTGCCGTGCATCAGAGCGCTGAATATCTGAGATAATTAAACCAGATGTTTTATGAATCAAGAAAATGGCTTGAACTGCAAATGGGAGAGCTTCTTTAAGGATTAATTCTGCTTCAGAAACTCCCTGTAATTTGGCACGAATTTTACGTTTTATTCCTTCAACGCTGAGGGTTTCTTCAACTTGTTGGTTAATAGCACGGATTGTCTCTGACATGTATTTGGCTATAGTACTGCCAATAATTGGGTAGAGTGCATCGACAACAATATTTTGTTCAATTTCAATTTGCTTCTTAATTGCTCGTCCCATTGCAGGTGCGATCGCATCTGAAACTTCCTGTGGAGCCACAATAACCTGCTGGTAAATAGCTAGAGGAATAGCAGGTGCGATCGCCTCACTCATACTAGTTCTATCTTGTTGAGTGCTACTGCGGATAGTCTGCTCTATAATAGGAGTAATTATCTCTACAATTTCCTCTTTTGACTCAGCAATCTTCAGCTTTAAAAGCTCAGAAATCGATGGTAAGAGTAGATTTATTAGCTCTTTTGGATCGTAAATTTGATGCTCCAATTTCGTTAGTTTTTCTTGGACTTGATTGATAAAATTATTTACTTCTGCTAATTCATAGCCTATTAATATTTCCTTTAATTTTTGCAATCCATCCTCTGTTTTCTCTTCAATTTCCTCAAAATCTACAAATGGTTCAATAGAGTTTTCTAACTCTTCTTCAGAAATTTGCGATGAATTAGGTAGATTTGAAAGAGAATTAAAATTAGACTCTAAATAGGCTTCACATACATCCACTGAAACCGGAGGAAGTTGCAATAATTCAATTTTTTCTGTAATATACTCGTTATTATTATTAATTTCTAATGGTAATGAAGAAAAAGATTGCTCAGGTGAGTCGATAATTTTCAGTTCGACAAGCAACTCTAATAAATTGTCAATTACTACAGCTTTTTCTTGCTTCAAATTAACAGATTCATAAATCGAATTTTCCACCTGAGTCATATCAGTAAGTCTCGTCTGTAAAAGTCCTGAGTGAGTGCTGAGTGATGGGTTATGAGTTATAAATTAAGAATTATCTGCCTTATCTCCCTCATTTTCTGGTGTAATTAGGAATGTAATTCTGCTGTACTGTTGGACTGAGTTAACACTTTTGATAACTTTGTAGTTTCTAGAAGCGGTACACCAGTATAGCCATTGCTGTGTTCATCCGCTGCTTCTCGCAACTTAGGAATAAATTCTGTTTCTTTTAGACGCATTCCTAAGGCAAACAAAGTTTCAGCCATATCGTCTTTAGAAACTTTAGTATCTGTTAACTGGGAAAAGCGTCGATCTATTTCTTCTAAAATCAGATCTCGTAACGCAGTGACATCATCTTGTAATTGAACTTTAGTTTGAAATATTTCATCTCTAATTGAGGTTGTTTGGCTATCGAACGTCTCATCAAGGGACTGAACACTGCTAGAAAACTTTTTATTGAGTCGATCGACTTGTTGTCGTAAATCAAGAGTTTCTTCTTGAGTTGTGATGTTGAGTGACTTCAGCTTTTTCTCTACCGCCTCAAACCCCGTCTTGAGTTCAGCCGAAAAGTTGGACTTGAGTTGCTCAACATGCGATCGCATCTGTTGTTGCAACAAAGAAATATCTGACTCCAGCTTGGTGAATCGATTTTCGTACTCTCTTAGCTGTGTTCCCAAAATAATATCGCGGATCTGATCGATATTGCCCAGGCGTTCTCGTACATCATCTCTACTCATCTGACTCATCAGGAAAACCTCAGAATCTACTTTTAGGACATCACATTTATTATTCCCAGTTGTTCACGATTTATATCTTGTAATTTTTAATTTATAATTTTTCATTGGTTATTAGTCATTTGCAAATGACTAATAGACATCTTGCATAAAATCCCATTAGTAATACCATAAATATTTATTTTTTGTCTCACGCATTCGCCTTTTGGCGTTCTCGCAGAGTAGGCGTAACGAAGATGATGAAAATAATTACTAATGGCCAATGACTAAAAACTCTTGGATGCGTTTAACAAAATGTTCTAGCTCTAAAATGAAGTTATTAGTACCTCGACGTTCTTGCTCACGAGCTAGTTGCTCTAGTTTTTCTGCTGCTAGATGCATGGTTTTAACTCCCATATTGGCACTAGCACCTTTAATTTGGTGCGCTTCTCGTGCTAGTTCCTCAAAGTCATAAGTGGCGATCGCCATTTTTATTATCTCTAAACGAGGTTGAATATCTTCAACAAATATTTGCAGTAGTTCTAATTCAAATTCTTGGTTGTTTTCCGAGAGTTCGTGTAAGCGTTCCCAATCAATTGGTAGGTCAAGTAAACCAACATCTGTTGTAGAAATTTCCTGTTCCACAACTATTTGTTTTGGCAATATCAGCATTGCCCAACGCTCTAGAGCCGCCGCTAATTTGTCCTTCATGACTGGCTTGCTCAAATAGTCATCCATACCTGCATCTAGACACATTTGTTGGTCTTCTTTCATAGCATTAGCTGTCATCGCAATTACCACAGGACGACGACCACTAGGAAAGTAATTTTGTTGCCAACTATGAATTTGTTTTGTGGTTTCTAAACCATCAAGAACTGGCATTTGACAGTCCATTAAAATTATATCATAGGGAATTTTTTCGATTAATTGCAACACTTCTTGTCCATTAGCTGCAACATCAGCACTATAGCCTAGACTTTGGAGTTGCTTTAAAGCTACTTTCTGGTTTACTAAATTATCCTCGGCTAAGAGAATTCTTAATTTAGGGGAGTGCGAGTTAGTCGGGTAAGAAGACGCGGGGAGGTGGAGAGTGTGAGACGGTGAGAATATGGTAGATAGATTTTCCCCGTCCCCTTGTCCCTGTGTCCCTGCGTCTTCTTCTTGTTCTATGTGCATTTCTAAAATAGTCATGATGGTATCAAAAAGTCGGGACGGCTTAACAGGTTTAACCAAATAAGCAGCAAATCCGATTTTTAGCGCTCGTTGCACTTCATCTCGTTGATTGGTAGATGTCAGCATAATTAAAGGTAACTCAGCGATCGCTGAATTGTTCTTAATTTGCTCTCCCAAGCTCATACCATCTATTTCTGGCATCTGCATATCAATCACAGCAATGTCATAAAAACTGTTTTGCTTGGCAGCTTGCTGAATAGCTTTGAGGGCAATAGTAGCGGAAGAAGCCTGATCCACTAGCATCCCCCAACGGGTAGCTTGATACTGAATGATTTTGCGATTAGTAGCATTATCATCAACCACTAACAAGCGGCGATTAGTTAGAAGTCTGCTATCGTGTACAGAGGAAATAGGGTGCAGTTGCTTGGCGAAAGTTATTTCAAACCAAAACTTAGATCCTTGCCCCAACTGACTTTCTACACCAATTTCTCCTCCCATCAAGTTCACCAGTTGCTTGCAGATGGCTAATCCCAAACCTGTACCGCCATACTTGCGAGTGGTGGAAGCATCTACTTGGGTAAATGGCGTAAACAGTTTAGATTGGTCTTCAGGGGTAATGCCAAGACCGGTATCTATGATGGCAAAATTGATGGTGGCTGTAGTAGAAGTTTGCGAACGCAATTCTGCTCTTACTACTACTTCTCCACTGCTGGTAAATTTGATGGCATTGCTGAGCAAATTCATCAAAATTTGCCGCAAACGACCAGCATCACCTTGCAGATAGGTGGGGACGTTGGGATAAATCAAGGCTGCAATTTCTAATCCCTTGTTATGGGCTGGGGGAGCTAATAATTCTAAAACTTCTTCGATACAAGTAGACAAGTCAAAATCTAGGGTTTCTAACACCATCTCCCCAGCTTCAAGTTTGGACAGATCCAAAATTTCGTTAATTAAGCTTAATAGAGCATCTCCACTAATCCGAATTGTTTCAATAAAATCCCGTTGCTCTGGGTTGAGGGGAGTGTCTAACATTAAACCTGTCATTCCCAACACAGCATTCATTGGGGTACGAATTTCATGGCTCATGTTGGCTAAAAAAGCGCTTTTGGTTTTAGAAGCTAATTCAGCTTCGTGACGAGCAACTTCAAGTTCTCGTCGCTGTTGAGTTTCTGCGCTTAACATTTGGGCTTGAGCTAAGGCAATACCTACTTGATCGGCTATTTGCCGCAAAAGATGAGTTTCAAAGCTAGACCATTGGCGAGAGCTACCGCATTGATGAACAATCAGCAAACCGCAAAGTTCTTCTTTGACAAGAATAGGCACAACTAAATTGGACTTGACGCCAAATTGTTGGAGTAATTCTATATGATTTTTTTGAGTTTCACCTAGATCCAAATCTACAAGCCTCAAATTCCGTTTTTGACGATACTGCTGTAGATAGTACTGTTGGAGATATTCCGCTTGAAAGTAAGCATCAGCGAGCTTTTTCTCTTTGATTGTCAGCCAACCAGAAACTACTGCTTCGACAATAGTAGTTGCAGATCCATCTGCCAAAGGCTGATATATCAAGACTCGGTCGATATGGAGAATTTTTTGGACTTCTGTAACAGTAATTTGGAGAATTTCTTTAATTTGCAAAGACTGGCGAATCTTCAGGGTGATTTCCGTAAATAATTGCGATCGCAAATTTTGGCGCTGGAGTTCTTCTTCAGCCTGTTTGCGCTCAATAAACTGCCCCACTTGCTCGCCAATGGAATTCATAACTTTTGCCAAATCTGGGTCAGGTTGGTGAATTTTATGGCTAAAGCAAGTAATCACACCAAGAATTTTTTTCCCCCCACGGATCGGAAAACCGAAAGCTCCATGCAATTCGGCTTCAGCAGCGATTTTAAAGCGGATGAAATTGCGATCTTTAGCGACATCAGCAATCCAAAAAGGTTCACCACTAGCCCAGACATGTCCAGGTAGTCCAATTCCTGGTGCAAAGGTGATACGCTGACTTAGTATTTCAAATTCTTGCATTTCTAAAGAATTTTTATACCAGGCATCAAATAAAATAAGTACATTTACTTGATGATTTACCATCCAAATTTCACTCAAATCCCATTCCAAACTCTTGCAGATTCCTTGCATGACTTGGGGCATAGCTTCGTTGATGGTAGTAGACTCTGCTAAGACACGTGTTGTAACATACTGTGCTTTCAGATGCTGTTCCGCTCGTTTGCTCTCGCTGATATCGATACCTGTAGCAACAATGTATTCAACGCGACCCTCATAGTCTTGCAAAATAGTGTTAGTCCATGTAATTAGCCGCCTACTACCATCCTTTATTACCCAATGGCTTTCGTACTTTTTCAGTCCTTCATCCGTTCGTAACTGCTGAAAAACCGCTTTCACCGACTCTACCTGTTCTGGAAGTAGAAACAGGTTCCAGAAATGCCTTCCTCTGACTTCATCAAATGAATAACCAGTTGTTTGCTCACAAGCTTGATTGAAGCGAAGAATTTGCCCTTCTGCGTTCAGAACTATTACTAAAGCACTAGCTGTATCAAGAACTGCTGAGATAAAGTTGCGTTCTTTATTCAGTGTCTCTTCTGTTAATTTACGCTCCTTTACTTCACGATAAATGAAGTAGTAGACTATGGCTAAAATCAGAAAACTCAAGCAAATAGCGATCGCTTGCATCACAATCGTATTGTGGACACTACTTTTTGTGATTTTTAAGTGGTACTGAAGCTGTTGTTGCTCCTCGTTTTCCATCTCACGAATGATATTGCGGATATCACTCATTAAGTTATTTCCCCGATCTGTTTTGATTACCTCTAATGCCGCATCCAATCCTTCATCCTGGCGCAATTCTATAGTTTTTTTCAACTCGTCCAGTTTTACTACTATCAGAGGTTCAAGGATGTCGATTCGACTCACTTGTTTATGATCGTCTGCTGTTAATTTTCTTAGCTGCTGAATTTCTGGAGCAAGTTTAACAAGTGCTGTCTGATATGGTTTCAGATACGCATTGTTTCCAGTGAGTATATATCCCCGTTGTCCCGTTTCAGCGTCCTTAATATTAGACAAAAGTTCTTGTAAACTATTGATTGTCACTTGAGTATCGATCGATTTTTTACTTGTACTAATCAATACTTCTGTACTCTGATATGAGAGCGTGCCAATCAGAGCTAAAATTGCCAACGCCAACCCAAATCCTTGAGCAATCCTTTTTAAAAATTGTTTTCGTGCTTTCTGTACCCGTTTGCGTGTATCACTCGCCAAGACCAAACTTGCTAAGGTGCGGCGCATTTCTAGTTGCTTGATTACCTGACGTCCGAGAATTCGTAATGCTTCAACTTGTTCTGGAGAGAGGTTTCTGGGTACATGATCAACTACACAAAGTGTTCCTAATGCATATCCTTCCGGATTAGTCAACGGTATACCAGCATAAAACCGCACGTTTGGAGCAAAATTAACTAGCGGGTTTGTCGCAAACCTTTCGTCTTCTGTGGCATCAGGAACAACAAAAACCTCAGGTTGGAGAATCGCATGGGCGCAGAATGCCACATCTCTAGGTGTTTCTAGGGCATCCAAACCAACTTTTGACTTGAACCATTGGCGATCGCGATCGACTAAACTGATTAAGGCAATGGGAGTTCCACAAATATATGAGGCTAGACGAGTGAGGTCGTCAAAAGCAGCTTCGGAAGGAGTATCGAGAATTTTGTACTGCAAAAGAGACTCGATTCGCTGTGTTTCGTTGTCAGGTAGTGGTGCTTTCATGCTGATAGCATTTGAGATTTTCAGAAAATAGAATTCAGAATTGAGAATTCAGGAGTTAGGAGTCAGAAAACTTTGATACTTAAGTTTTATATTTTGAAGAAAATCAAAAAATCCAAAATCTATAGCACGCTTGATTTTATATTCATGCTGAATTCTGACTCCTGAATTCCGTTTTCTTAAAATTTGACACGCAACTGTCCTGCGAAAGAATTACCACCGTCAGTCGTTTCCCCTGTATTATGATTGCGGAGATTACTAAGGGTATAGCCCAAGTCTGCTTCAACATTCGGTGACAGCTTTACCGTACAGCTTGTTTGATAGGCATTGGCGTTATCGACTTCTCCTTTAAGTCTTTGCCGTCCTAAGTTGGCAGAGAGGCGACAGCGTAAGAAATTAGTAATAATATCTCCTTCCCAAGCCACCTCGGCATTGTAAACTAGAAAATCTGGTGGTGAAAAATAGCCACTTGTGCGTTCTAAATCGTGAGCGTAACTCCAACTAAATAAGTTAGCTGCCAGAGAAAACTGTCCGAATTTACGCTCTAGCCTACTAAAAGTCTGCACATCAGAATTACCATCGTTGTAGTTACCTAAACGCAATGAAGAAAACAAGCTGGTGTTCTGGTCAATTTGCCAATATAAATCAGGCCCAAATCGCCAAGCAGTAATT
This sequence comes from Nostoc sp. C117, assembly GCF_043099735.1. Lineage (NCBI taxonomy): Bacteria > Bacillati > Cyanobacteriota > Cyanophyceae > Nostocales > Nostocaceae > Nostoc > Nostoc sp. C117. Next base: position 2,451,152 of record NZ_CP170991.1, on the reverse strand, counting down.
TGATTTTCTAAAGTTCGGACATTGGATTTATAAGGCCCTTGTTCTAAATTACCTGATAGCACTACTGCCGATTGCAATCGACCGGATGACGAAGTTTGCGGCGGCGAAATAGTAACATCCACCTTAGCATTGAGATTAATAGCTGTAGGTAAACGATTAAATATATCGACTCCAGCTGCTGTTTGCAACATTACTTCCCCAATTTTTCCCTGCCATCCAACTTGCAAAGGAATATTAGTAACTGATTCAAGACCGCGTTGTTCAAAGAAGTTAAAACCTGTCTTGAGAAATATTTTATTGCCATTTCTTAATCGAAACTGAATTGTTGGTTCAATGAATAAATTGGTTTGCCCAAAGTTGTCTGCGTTATAGCGATAGTCTGTATCAATACTTTCCAACACTACATCCGGTTTTCTGGGTTCGGTGGAAGTTTGTGGTGGACTAGAATTCTCTGGTGGTTTTGGTGGCGTTGGCGGTTTTGGTGGTTTGGGTGGCGTTGGTAGTGTTGGTGGCGTTGGTGGGGGTAATTCCAGATTTGGATTGAAGTTTTCGGGTGCTGCAATCAAAAATCCATAGGGAAACGGTTTTGAGAGTTCTAAATTATCAAAGTTTTTTTTGCCCTCGGCGTTGTCAAAACCATCAGCTAGGGAATTTTTGATGGTTGAGAGCCGATTTTCAGAGTTCTCAAAAGCTAGCATTCTCGGTTCTGAGTATTGCTTTGCTGATTCAGGATTTACTTTAGTGACTAGCTCGGTCAATTCTAAAGTTGGTTTCGTGTTCTGATGTATTTGGGCGGCTTGTAACTTCGCTTCTGAGAATGTCCAAATACCTACGCTATAGATAAGTCCCAATTGAATCTGTAGGTATCGCAAAATAAATTTAGTGTACAAACTATATTGAAAAATCAATAGATAAGGTCTAAAACAATCTGCCATCAGTCGATACTGTAGTTGTATACAGCAGAATTCAGGAGTCAGAATTGAGAATTGGGAAGTAAAACAGGCTTTATATCTGGCCACCAGACTTCGCTTGTCTACTTCACCTTCTTTTAAATCTGCTATATAAATGAAAAACTAATTGCCAAAGAATTTTCTGGCTACTAGCTCATGTATTCTGCTTGGGATTATGATGCCCAAAATGTATGGTGATTACACCAATTTTCAAATGAATAAACATGTTTTTTTCTCATGCGGAATGTGGGTTTGATCTAAGAGGATGTTTAAAAGTGGTTGGCTGTAATCTTAGGCACTTGTTGATCCCCCCTAACCCCCCTTAAAAAAGGGGGGAACTGGAATCAAAGTCCCCTAATTTAGCGGGGGATTTAGGGTGATCTAAAACGTTTTGCTACCAACCAAAGAACTTTTAAAACATCCTCTAACCAAAATATCTTGCACGAGTTCCAAAAACCGCCTCAGAATTAATTCTGGGGCTACTAGTTAAAGTCTTCTAAAGAAGACTGAACAAGAATTCAAGTCCACTTGAGTGAACTTGAACAAAAGCAGGAGACGCGATAAATTGCCCTCTCTACAAAAGACTTCTTCTCTGCGCCTCTGCGTGACACAAATTCATATTTATATGGCAATCATCGCATTCCAAAGCCTGTAGCGGGAGCTAATGTACTCAACCAATCAATAACTGATGTCGATGCATCCTTAGAATGCCATAATCTTTGGATAATAAACTGTATTCGTTCTGCTTGCGGTTGGGTCATTAACTTTAGGGCAAATTGATGCTGTTGTCTAAGTTTTTCTTCATCACTGGTTTCAATTTCCCTTAATAGCCAAAATTCCATCATTGATGAAGTGAATTGGTAATCAGTTGTTTCTAGTTGTGCAGTATATTTAATTAAGCCCATCTCTCGTAAGTTAATGAGATGACGCTCATTTTGAGTGAGAATTAGTTCTATATCAATCAATTCATATTGCCGTTGTTTGAGACGACTTTGTAAATGAGATAGAGCGATAAAAATTAATAAGCTTTGTTCTGCTTGATTGCAAGATAACCACCAATCTTGAAAGATGTGTTTAGTAGCTTCAAGAAACTCGCCTGTAAAGTTTTCAATAGTTAAATTCTGACCACTACGCCAAAAATTGTAAACTAAATAGCAAGCATTTTGGAGTAGCACTGGATATCCTCCAGATACTTCTTGAATCACTTGTCTCAACTCTGCCGTTAGCTTCAACTCAGCAGGCATACGACCAAGGAATTCACTTATTTCTTGCTCATTGAAAAGTCCTATTGGCTGGAATAGATAGTGGTTATACCAGGGTGATTGGTTAGAATTCAGGCGTGGAAGAAGTTCATTTAGGCGTTTTTTAGAAGTTACAACAATTGAAAGATTAGCTCTTTCTTTACTATGAACAGCAATACTGCGAAAATCGGATAGGAAGCTCCCCATTTCATCTTCAGTATAGTTGTCATTAGGATAGAGAGCATTATCATAATCATCTAACAAAAATAAAATAAACTTGCGTTGTTGTCTGATTTTTTTTAGAATAAAGCGAATATCATCATTGTTGACTATAGATGTTGAATGCAATATTTGCTCAATATATTTATTTAAAGATTCATCCTCGCCAATCTCTTGTTGAAGAAGGCTGAAGATTTCTCTCCAAAAAGCATCAGGTGTAAAACGAACAAAATCAGCACAATTAAGAGTAACAATAATCGCTTGTTCGCGGTCAAGTCCATATTGTTGCCAAGCTTGAGAAGAAGCTAATAATTGCAGCAACGAAGATTTTCCTATACCTGTATTACCCCAAATAGCAAGATGAGAACGATTGTAAATTTGATCGAATGCTGCTGCAATTATAGATTGTCGCCCAACAAAAGATGCTGGTGGAACGGGAGCGCCAACAAAAAAAGGATTACGTAATGTTTGTAAACTTAGCTTAATTTGTTGTTGTTCTTGTTCTAATTGAGCTTCTACTTCCGTGAGTCGTTGCTGTGTGCGCCTATTTTCTGGTTCTAGTTCTAGAGCTGTTAAAAATTGGGTTTTTGCTTGAACTAAATTACCTGTTTGCATGAAATCGCGCCCATTACCCAAGAGGGATTTTACAAATGCTTCTCTGTAACGCAAACTGAGATTATCTACTTTGCAAATTCTGGTATAAAGTTCAACGGCTTGGCTAAATTGCTCGTCTTCTAAACAAGCAGATGCCATTCCTAATAAAGCTTGAAAGTGATTAGGATTTATTTGTAAAATTTCCTGATATTTTGGAATTGCCTCAATTACATCCCCTTGTTCCTGTAACTCCTTTGCTTGTTGATACAAAGGGCTAATTTCTTCTGAATGCAGCCGATCTAATTCCAAAATTTCTGCACGTAGAGAGTGCCTTCTAATAAACCAGCGACGCACTATTTCCACTATAATTTCATGAGAATAAGGCCGATCGCGGGATAATTCGGAAAGCTCTCTTTCTCTAATAAAACTGCCTGTTTTCAGAGTTTCCAATGCCTCATATAGCTCTTCGGTCAAAACCACACCGTTATCTGTGAGCAGTTTCCAAGGATCGGGGCGAGAACGTTCTTGCATTTCGGCGATCGCTGCAAAAACTACTCGTTCGGCGATGGGTAATCCTTGACGAAACCATGCTAAACCGTTGTCGGCTCTTTCAATGGCTTCATTAATATTCTTTTTGACATCTTCTTCAGTAATTTTTTGCCAGTCTTCGACTTCATCGTCTTTTTTATCTCTGGCTTTGTCAAACAAAACACTACATAGGATCTGGATAAAATAGGGGTGTCCAGCACAGAGTTGCCAAATTGCGGCGATCGCTGATGGCTCATATTCTAAAATGCCTTCAGATGGTTTGATAATTAGCTGTGTGGTATGAGTTTCATCTAGCAAACCAACTTCCTTGCGGGGTGCTTCACGAAACAAGCTGACTAGGATTTTCACATCTTCCAACCGCCGGCCAACAACTGGTATCAGACAAAATCTTGCTGGCTGATTGGTAATCATTGACTGGAGATGGCGAAAAAATTGCTCAGTGGTTGTTTGATCGGGGCGATCGCTAACTGTATCAAATTCATCTAATAATAGAACTGGTTTGCGATCGCCTAAAACTTCGTAAAGCTGAATAAAAAAATCGACACTGAAGACTGTAGGATCTAATTTGAGTCTCTCTCTAGAAGGGATTGTCACTTCGTCTTCAGACAAATTCAGGCGTGTTACTATACCTGTTGCTAGGTGATGTAAAATATCTGCTAGCAAACCCTGACTTTGACCTTCTAAGGAAAGTGGAATGAAAACATGTTGGCTCAGATGACTCAAAAAGTTAGGAATTTGAGCTAGCAAAGAAGATTTACCTATCCGTCGCTGACCATGTAGGAGAATTACAGATGTGCCTTGAACTAAATTATCTTCAATGAACCTAAACAAGTCATCCCGCCCAAAAAACTTGTTCCTGTCATTGATTGCGGTGCCAGTAATATAAGGATTAATTAGACCTGGTGGCATAGAGACTACCTCCTAGCTTTTAGAGTTTACCTCACTCATACCAATTTTTAGCTTAAGTTGACACCTCTGAGGGTTGGGACGCTTTTTTATAATCCAAGTCTGTAACGATTACTCCCAAGTCTGTAACGATTACTCTCAAGTCTGTAGCGGTTACTCCCAAGTCTGTAGCGACTACTCTCAAGCCTGTAGCGGTTACTCTTATCCCTCTTTTATCACTTTCGGGAGAGAATAATCTTGAATGCTTACAGCATAAGACTTTTTCCAAAAACCTTGATTTCAGGCATTGTGTGAGAAAATAAACGCTCAAATGCCCGTTATATCTACAGTTGAAAATTTGGCTCTTATTTTTCTTTTCTCAGAGTGACAAAAGAGGGCTTATACCATTTCACGAAAAATCTGATACAGATGTAGGGCGTGAAAGCTTTGCTCCATCTAAGTTTTTTAATTGCGAATTACGAATTGTGAATTGGTATTAGAGGTTGTTTGAAAAGTAGTTAGCTGTGATTTTAGGCACTTAATTGATCCCCCCTAACCCCCCTTTCCAAGGCTACGGTGTACACACAAGTCGAATTACCCCCCTTAATCCCCCCTTGTAAAGCAGGGCTGTTTCATTCCCTAAAATACTCTGATTTAACGTGAGTTCGACGGTTAGAAAAAGCCAAAAAAGCTTGCCATATATAGATTTGCACAATTGGGTATTGTTCAGGCGATCGCTACGATTGATTGAGAATCTGTGAAAAAGTGACAAAAAAATGCCGAGACTAAAAATATCTAAGAAAAATCAAGGTCTCGGCTATGTCTACCATTGTATCTCGGCTCGATATCACTCAAATATTCTGGGATGTAGATGATTTCTGTAACCAATGGGAAAATCTATGGCAGCAAATACCACAATTACCGTCTACTTCTGGAGAGCGTCGCAGTAAATTGAGGATGTGTTTATCAGAGGTAATGACAATAGTCATTGCATTTCATGGCAGTGGATATAAGACTTTCAAGGAATTCTACACTCTGCATGTGCTTCAAAGTTGGCATCAAGCATTTCCGAATTTGGTCAGCTACACTCGGTTTGTGGAATTGATGCCTTGGTGCTTAATGTTATTATGTTGCTTTTTACATACACGTACAGGAGAAATTACAGGGATTAGCTTTATTGATTCCACTCCGATTAATGTTTGTCATAACTGTCGAGCCCATTCTCATAAGGTATTTAAAGGCTTAGTAGAATGGGGTAAAAATTCTGTAGGTTGGCACTTTGGATTTAAACTTCATTTGATTATTAATGATTGCGGAGAATTACTTGCATTTTCATTAACTCCGGCGAATGTAGATGACCGAAAACCAGTTCCAGAAATGACTCGTGACTTAATTGGTAAACTTTTTGGTGACAGAGGATACATCTCTCAAAAATTATTTGAGGAGTTATATGAGCGCGGATTGCAGTTAGTCACAAAATCTAAGAAGAAAATGAAAAACCGTTTGGTAAAACTGATTGATAAGATTCTGTTACGCAAACGCGCTGTGATTGAGTCCGTCAATGACCATCTAAAAAATATATGTCAAATCGAACATTCTCGCCATCGTAGTCCATTTAACTTTTTGGTTAATTTAATGGCTGGTTTAGCTGCTTATACTTATTTGCCTAAAAAACCTTCTATTGACATTTACCCAAAAGGCTTACTTGCTCTACCTCCTGCCCTTTTTTAGCTCTGTCGAACTCACGTTATATTAATTTTAACGCCCTTTGGGGGTCTAAATCCCTTCCTTCTATTAAGCGTATTTGTAGGGTGCGTTATGGAAGCCGTAACGCACCCAATACGGTTTGGTTATCCCTCTTCTGTCACTCTCCGAGATAAGCAAGTAGTAACAAAGTGAAATTATCCAGAAGCATAACAGGTTTTAAATTGATTCATTGCACTAATTAATTGATTGAATCCCAGCAATAATTTAGAATTTGGGAAAATATGTATCCAGGGATAAATTAACCAAAATAGTAAGAGTGGTTGGGCAATGAGACGCAGATTATTTAGAGTATTTTTCCATCCGCATTCATGGTTCCATTGTTGATGATTAGAAAAATCAACATCACTATTTTTTTGAACCTCAGCTTCAATTTGACGAGATTTATTTAAGCTTAAGAAGGCTGGAGAATTTAAACTAATCATTGTGTACACACAAAAAATAATTTCCCACCACCTTTCTATATGTTGAAAATTTGTGAACCGATAATCTGTCCAGCCGAGTTCCTGTTTACACTGTCGAAATCCATATTCTACCCAGGTTCTTAATCCATATAAATCGCCTAAAGTTTTTTTGAGTTTTCCTTGAAGATTTGTCATCACAAATGTTGTAAAATTTTCTGGCATGGTTTCTGGGTCAGTAGTTATTTCCCAGTAAGTTATGGCTCTTTTTTTACCATAAATTATTTCCCTAATGTATCGGGTTTCTGATTTTTGATTGCTAAATGTTCTTTCAAATTTACACCACTTATTAGCCCTAACGCTTTGTCCTGCTGGCAACCAGACTCCATGATTACTTCTTATTGCTACGACATAATCTAATTTATATTCAGCTACTTTTCTAATAAATTGGCTACTTTCACCATATAAACTATCTGCCAGTACCAGTTTAATGTTAAAACCTGATTCAATTAATTCTGTAATGATGTCTGACGCTAACTCTATTTTAGTTTTATATTTATCCTCCTCTTTTAACGTTCCTTTGGGTTTGAATACTTTTACAGTTAATGGAAACGTTATATTAGAATAAACTCCATAGGCATTGACTGAAACTATTCCATTATCGACTTTTCCTACACTTCCTAGATATTGCCTGGCTACATAATCAGTCTTTTTACCTTTTTTTCTATCTCCGGTTTCATCTATTACTACTGTAATCGCATTTCCATTTAGTGCTTTTTTAAGTTTATTTAATCTTAGTTGTTTTAATTTATCTACTGACCAGTCTGAATTGGCTAAAAAATGATGTAATGACTGTGCGGAGTTTATACTTACGACTTTCGCTATCTCTGGTAATGATTTTCTTTTAATTTGTGACATTATTCCCAGATGTAAATATTTGAAGCATTCATAATTTCTTACTTCTTTAAACAGGTCTTTATACTCTGCACAATATTCATCTATGGTCGCAACTGTTGGGTGAGCATCTCTTGCCAAATGTTTCAAAATTTGTAATTCTACATCCATTGCCCTACTTACCTTTCAGGGTTTTCTTTTTTTATTCTTTTATTTAGAATAACCGGAAAGTGACAGAAGAGGAATAAGGCAAAAGACGCGATAAATCGCCGTCTTTGATCTAGAATTTTCATTAAAAAATCTTATCCGAACCGTATTGGTAACGCACCACCCGAAAGTTTTAGTGCGTTAGTCTACGGCACAACACACCCCAATACTGCTCGCTTTGTGCATTTTTAACTCGGAATTAGGTTTGGGGAAAAGGTTAAAGGTTTTTTCTTTCCCCTTTCCCTTTCCCCTTTTCCCCTTAACCGACAAGTATTGCAACACACCCTACATGTATTTCAAAAATCTGTAAACATCGAGAGGCTCAGATCCCCGACTTCTTGAAGAAGTCGGGGATCTTTTTGTTCATACATGTATTTCAAAAATCTGTAAACATTTTGCGATCGCTCTTTGCATCTCCGTAGGACTATTTCATTGTCATCTATGTCAAAATCGCCCCACCCATCAATCGCTCATACCGATACTTCAACTCTTCTTTCATCAAATACCAACGCTCTAAAGTAACATCCATCTCGATTATTTTTTCCGCTGCTTGCCGCGCTAAAAGTAAAACTTCCTCGTCGTCAACCAAACTTGCTAAAGTAAAATCTGGCACTCCAGATTGACGAGTTCCCAGTACTTGCCCAGGGCCACGAAAACGCATATCCATTTCAGAAATGAAAAAGCCATCCTGAGACTGTTCCAACACCTTCAACCGTTGTTGAGCATCAGGACTCCGAGAACTGCTCATCAACAGACAGTAGGACTGAGCCGCGCCACGACCGACACGCCCCCGCAGTTGGTGGAGTTGTGACAAGCCAAATCGCTCCGCATTTTCAATGAGCATTACCGTAGCATTAGGTACGTCTACACCCACTTCAACAACAGTAGTCGAAACTAGAATCTGCGTTTCGTTATCACGAAATTTGGTAATAGATTCGTCCTTTTCGGCTGAACTCATGCGACCGTGTAGCAGCCCAACTTGAAAGTCGGGAAAAACGCTTTCTTGCAACTTTTGATGCTCGTCAACAGCCGATCGCAAATCTAATTTTTCTGATTCTTCCACCAAGGGCAAAACCACATAAACTTGTCTTCCTTGGGCAATTTCTCGCCGGATTAGGTCGTAAGCATGGTTGCGTTGCTGACCTGACAAGACTGTTGTTTGAATCTTTTGTCGTCCTGGCGGTAACTCATCAATTTGGCTGACATCCAAATCCCCGTGTATCGTCAGTGCTAAGGTTCTAGGAATGGGAGTAGCTGTCATAGTTAATACATGGGGTTGTTCGCCTTTTTGCTGCAAACGCGCCCGTTGTTCTACCCCAAAGCGATGCTGTTCATCAATTACAACTAACCCTAATTGATGGAAGTTTACAGGGTCTTGAATCAAGGCATGGGTTCCCACTAACAGAGGCAATTCACCAGTTCCTAACTGAGAATGTATTTGTCTTCGTTTAGCAGTTTTTGTGGAGCCTGTCAGTAATTCTACAGGTAAATGCAACAGGTTAAACCAACTAACTAACTTGCGATAATGCTGTTCTGCCAAAACTTCTGTAGGAGCCATTAGCGCCGCTTGGTAGCCAGATTGAATTGCTGCGAGGATAGCTAGCACGGCGACGACTGTTTTACCAGAACCGACATCACCTTGCACCAAACGATTCATTGGTGCAGGTTTTTGCAAATCGTTGAGAATATCGTTGAGAACTCGTTGCTGTGCTACTGTGAGTTGAAAAGGCAGTATTTCGTAGAATTTCTCTACAAGTTGACCGCGGGGAACGAGGATAGCGCTAGTTTGAATTGCCCTTGCTTGCTGCTGACGTTGCAGTAAACCAAGTTGGAGGTAGAAAAATTCGTCAAAGACTAGGCGACGACGGGCAACTTTTAAAGCGTCGCTATCGCTGGGAAAATGAATATTAGCGATCGCATCTTTCAATTCCATCAAACCATACTTCTGTCGCAAACCACTTGGCAAAGGATCTTTCAGGTTAGCCGCAGCAGGTAAAACAGCAATTACCGCTTGTCGCACCGTATTCGCCACCAATCCCTCTGTCAATGCATAAATTGGCACTACCCGCCCAATATTCAGCGACTCAATCGAATCTCCTGGATTTGCCAAAACCTCTAGTTCTGGATTATCCAGTGTCAAGCCATATTTACTTTCTTTCACCAACCCACATGCCGCAACAATACTACCCACTGGATAACGGCGTTTTAAACTTTCTTGCCAAGCACGACTGCTAAAGCGCGTACCTGCGTAAAAACGACCAATTTTAATTTGACCGCTGTTATCTTTGACAATCAGTTCTAAAATTGATAATTTTTGATTTTTAGGACTACTAAAACAGTTGCAACGCTTCACTGTAGCGATGATTGTCACCGTCTCACCCGCCTGTAACTCGCGGATATTCACCTGACGCGCATAATCAATGTGGTCACGAGGATAGTAGAAAAGCAAGTCGCGGACGGTATGTAAACCAAGACGCGCTAGATTATCAGCTTTTTTAAAACCTATTTCTGGCAAATCGCTGAGTTTTTGCTCAATTTTTGGTGCAAGCCTCAGACTCACCTCAGTGATGATTTTGGATTTTGGACTTCGGCTATGCTCAGTCGAACGATTTTGGATTTTGGATTGATAAATTCTCCCCTGCTCCCCTGCTCCCCTGCTCCCCTGCTCCCCCTGCTCTTCTTGCTGTAGTTGCTGTAGTTGCGAGAGATACCGACGAGTCTCTGCTACTAAATGTTGTCTTTCATCCAGCGCTAAATGCGGATAACTAGCAAATTGCACCGCTAGTCCTTGCCAACGACGGCGTTCAGTTTGGGGTAAGCCTGTTGGGAATTTACCCAAAGTGAGGCTCAGAAATTCGCTGAAACGATATTGTTTACCCACCAAATCTGTAAAGCCACGTTCGGCCTCTATTGCCAAAGCTTTCTGCAATCGTATCCAATCTGGTTTTTCATTAATCATTGGTCATCAGTCATTGGTCATTGGTCATTGGTCATTAGTCTTCTTGCAAAAGTGGTTTTTTCACCCTCTTATTTTCGCCTTTGCGTGAGAATAAATATTGACGCAATAAGTTTAATTTATTACATATTCAATTTGTAAATTTACTTAATGACGATTGATGCTTGACTGATGACCGTCAATCATCAACCGTCAACGATTATAAATAGTGTTTATATAATGTTTATATAATTTAAACGCTATCAGCTTATTAGTCATTACCAAGGGCAAATGACAAATGACCAATGACTAATTCTCAAACCAACTGGCACGCCATGCAGCTTCAGCTTCAGCAATTGTCCTTTCACGATGTTTTTTTTGATACTCTCGTTCTAGCTTATTTAGCTGAACTAAGATACTGCGGATTTGTCTGCGCTCAGATGAGAGTGTAACATCAGCAAATTCAATTTCTCCCAGTCGCAAATTAATAGCCATAATCTGCGTCAGTCCAGAATCTTCTGACTGCTGCTCATTTTCAATTTCAATTACTAAGTTTAATAAGTTGGGTGGTCCTGACATTACCTCGGCAGATGCTTCTGATGCAGCCGCAGCCGCTGCTGCTAAAATCGGTTCTGGTAATTTTTTAGGTAATATCCCAGCTTTTTGTAATAAAAGATTAGCATCATGAGAAACTTTTTTCAGTATCTCTTGGGTAACTTCCTCTAAGTTATGTCGCCATTTAGACAGTTCTATAGGACTAGAGGTATCCAGGGACAAAGGCGACAACGACGAATTTAATACCTCATCTCCCTCATCTCCCTCATCTCCCTCATCTCCCTCATCTCCCTCATCTCCCTCATCCCCCTCATCCCCCTCATCCACCTCATTTCCCTCATCCACCTCATTTCCCTCACTTTTAATATAAGTGAGCAATTCCTCGGCCGCGAGTTGACCTAACTTGCGGATGGCTTGTTGTAATTGTTGGCGCTGATTCAAAGACAAATTCAGAAAGTTTTCGGGATGTCCGTGAGTACAAAGGTGGTAACTAGCTAGAATCAGCTGTTTTTGTACAGCTAGTCCCAAGGTAGCTAGATAACTACCATAGGCGGTTTGTAGTTGTAATGCGATCGCTCCCATCGCTTCTTTGAGTGCTGCAATATCCCGCTCGATTTGTTCGATTGCTCTTGCCATATCTTCTCGTTCTTGCCCAGATGAACCATTACATGGTACAAATGTACGATTTTATTTGAGGATAACCTTTTAAATAATTTTAAATATTTCTCTATTAATAAAATACAGGTCAGGCTATTTGCTTGACCTGTTTGTCATTAGTCATTTGTTTTTGGTAAAGACTAAGGACCAATGACTAATGACTAATGACTAATGACTAATATTACTTGCCCATTTGTGCAGCGACTTCATCAGCAAAGCTCATTTCTTGCTTTTCGATGCCTTCGCCCAGTATATAGCGGACAAAGCGATTCACTTGGATGTCTTCGCCTAATTGCCCCTTGACTTGCTTCAACAAGTCTTCCACAGAGATACTTTGATCGCGGATGTAAGGCTGATCTAGCAAAGTCAATTCTTTGAGGCGTTTGTCAATCCGTCCCTGAACAATCTTTTCTTTGATGTTATCTGGCTTGTTCGCCAAATCATCTTTGCCCATTTCAATATCTTTTTCTTTTTGGGCTACGGCGGTAGGAATTTGGTCTACGCTGACATACTCGACATTTGGGCACGCTGCAACTTGCATAGCAGCGTTCCGTGCCAAGGATTGGAATTCTTCCTTAGCAGCCGCAGATTCAGTTTGAGAACCCAACTCTACCAATACACCAACTCTACCGCCAGTGTGAATGTAGCTGTCTATTATACCTTGGGTGCCTTCTGCTAGGGCAAAATTGACAAAACGACGCAGTTGGATGTTTTCACCGAGTGTAGCAATGGTTTGCTTGATGAATTCATCTACACTTACACTTTCATTTTCAATATAGGGTTGAGCTAACAAGGACTCAACACTATCAGCACTTGAGGCTTGCTTTGCTAGATTCTTAACTAAAGCTTTAAAAGCCTCGTTACGAGCCACAAAATCAGTTTGGCAGTTTACTTCTATAAGTACACCTACTTGACCACCAGGTTGAATGTAGGTGTCTACTAGACCTTCTGCCGCAATGCGATCGCTTTTTTTACCCGCCGAAGTGATGCCCTTTTTCCGGAGCCAGTCTGCGGCTTCTTCGATGTTGCCATCATTCTCTATCAGCGCCTTTTTGCAGTCCATCATGCCGGCACCAGTTTTTTGGCGTAGCTCTTGGACGAGTTTTGCAGATATTTCCGCCATGTTGCCTCAATTCCTAACTTGACCTCGAGTTGTAATCGCTCACCTAATTTAGTGCTGAGTGCTGAGTTTTGAGTCTTCAGTTATCAATTTTGAGTGAAAGAAAATTCTTCATTAACAACTGACAACTCACAACTTCAAAAATCAAGACTCAGCACTATCCAATTTGCTGAGTATTTATATCTTACTCAGCCCTCAGCACTCAGCACTCAATACTATTCTTCTTCTTCTTCGTCGGGAATCACGGCGTCAGTATACTCGCCTTCCTCGTAGTCTTCGTCGTACTCAGTACCGTCGTAGTCTTCGTAATCATCTTCAGCATCCAGCTGACCGTGACGACCTTCATAGATGGCATCCGCCAATTTTCCGACTATCAGCTTGATAGATCTGATAGCATCATCGTTTGCGGGAATGGGAATATCTACAACATCTGGGTCACAGTTTGTATCCAGCATGGACACAATGGGAATGTTGAGTTTTTGGCATTCTTGAACTGCGTTATACTCACGGCGTTGGTCTACAATCACAACAATATCGGGCACTTTTCGCATTGTTTTAATGCCGCCCAAATATTTTTGTAGCTTTGCCATTTCTCGACGCAGCATTGACGCTTCTTTTTTGGGCAATAAATCTAGTGCGCCAGTTTCTTCACGGCGTTCTAAATCTTTTAGGCGGTCTACCCGTGTTTTGATAGTTGCCCAGTTGGTCAACATTCCGCCCAACCAGCGCTGGTTAATATAGTGGGAACCACAACGGCTGGCTTCTTGGGCAATAATTCCCGCTGCTTGCCGCTTGGTGCCGACGAAAAGAAACTTCTTCCCTTGCTCTGCTTGCGATCGCATATAGCTATAAGCACTATCCATCAACTGGGCAGTCTGCACCAAATCGATGATATGTACACCATTGCGGGAAGTGTAAATGTAAGGAGACATTTTTGGGTTCCAACGCCGGGTTTGGTGCCCAAAGTGAACCCCTGACTCCATCATTTGAGCCAAAGAAACTACTGGCATATATTTTTAACTCCGATTCGGGTTAAACCTCCATCTAAGTGGATTTCCCAATCGAGAAACACCCGAATTCTTAGATGTGCGAGATTAGTTAACCATACTAGGTTAGCATATTTGGGGAAGTTGGGGGATTGGGAGGTGTGGGAGGAGAGGAAGAGGGGGAAGCATACATTCTCTTTCCCCCACACTCCCCACACTCCCCCATCTCCCAGTCCCCAGTCCCCAATCCCTGACTATGTAAATTCGATCGTCTCAACAAACTCTAAAATATTCTCTTTGATGTATTCAGCTTCTTCTTCAAGGGAATCTGGGGTTTCGCCGTTGAGAAAGCTGTGCTGACTGCTAACTATATACAAAAATTCACCACTGACAAAGGTGAGCAACCCTCGGTAGGCATCTAATCTGATAGCAGTTCCATTATTTTCTTGCTTGGAAATCGTCGAACCTTTGGGCATATCAATTAATGCGTAATAAGCCCCTTCTAAAGTGTCTTCCAAATATTCAGTGTATTCCACAGAAGCATCTGGTACATTGGCAAAAATCGCTTGGGGTATATACTTTTCTACTAAAATTGATTGTAAATATTCTTGTTGTCCAACAGACTCCATCTCTTCCAACTGTTGTGAAGGAAAAGGATAATAATCGATTCTCAACAAAGTGCCGATATCATCAGAAAAGCCAACTACTCCTTCCTGACTTTGAATTCTACCGCCCTGTTGAGGATCGACTGGAATCGGCACTGTAAAGTTACCTAAAGGGGATTCATAGTTTTGGTGAGTATAATCCTCTATAACTACTGTTTCATCTTCGTCGTCTTCATATTCTTCTTCTGCTTCTTCAAAGGCTGCAATTACTTCTTTGATGATTTCGTCTGCTTCTTCATCCTCAAGTTCTAAGGCAGTTTGGAGCTTTTTGAGATAGGCTTGTTTCTGTTTGGGGATGGTCAGTGCGTCGTCTAAAAGGACTATGACACCTGCGGCGAAACCATCTAGGACTAATTCATCTGAAAGAGAGACTTTAGCGGTATTAAACAGGGCACCAAGTCCTTCATCTTCTGCAATACCGATGAGTCTATCGACGATTTCTGTAATTTCATCTTCTGAGTATTCCTCAAATACCTCGAATTCCCAGAGGATACCTGCTAAAGTTTCTGCATCAACATCTTCAACCGATAAATCAGCGATCGCGGTGACAGTGGCGATGGCCGCCACGGCTTCCTCTGGACTTAGTGATTCCTCCGATCTCTCTGATGAATTAAAAATCTTGTCATATTTGCTCATAATTGTTACCAGGATCAATTGCTTTATAGTAAATAACAGGTTGAAAGTCCCAATGGTCAGTTTACCAATGGAGTGAATCTATTACAGAGAAACTTTATTAATAGCTGGCTGATACCAATTTTAGATTTGAGATTTTCGATTAAAAGTCTGGCGATGCTGACTGGAGTGCTAATTAAGGTTTGTGACGATCTGGCTGCACAATTTCTTGACTTTCTTCATTCTGATTTGTGACGTACAGGAAGCGATCGGCAATATCTTCGTAAAAATTTGCATCAGACCAGTAACCTTGGTGTCCTTGGTCACCCCAGGATGCTGGATATTTCATTTCAATGTTAACCAGGTTTTCATAGTAATCTAGATGACCGCTGATTGGATCTTTTAGATGGTAGTAATTGATCCAACGAACTCCCTCGAGTTTGCATAAAACTGGATTTGGAAAC
Organism: Nostoc sp. C117; assembly: GCF_043099735.1. Classification (NCBI taxonomy): domain Bacteria; kingdom Bacillati; phylum Cyanobacteriota; class Cyanophyceae; order Nostocales; family Nostocaceae; genus Nostoc; species Nostoc sp. C117. The sequence continues at coordinate 2,435,454 of NZ_CP170991.1, read as the reverse complement.
GAGTATTTACTTTGCTGTGCAAATTCTGGTTTTACACGAAAAGAATTGAGGTGTTCTAAAATCCGCTGTCGAATATACTGTCCTTCCTGTGCAACCTCTCGGAAGAAAAAAGCGATTTTATCTAGGGGTGAACCAAAGGTTATTAACCCTTTAATTTTATTTAGTAACAAACTTTGATTCTTGTCTGGAGAAAGACTCGCTTCAACACAAAGAAGGTTTAAGGTGTCGTAAGCAATACAGCTACCCAAAGAATGTCCACCTATGATTACTTGGTCGTAATCTATTTGTTTATCTTGAAGAATTTCTTTCAGCAATGTTAAGGATTCTGTCAGTATTTGCTGACGAATGATTTTGTAGGGCGATTTTGCATCAGTGATGCTGTATATGGTGATATCACCAATGAAATTAACCAAGGGTGGAGTGACAATTTTTTTACTTAGCTGCCATGCTGATTGCAGAAAACGACCTTGGAGAAATGGCCCTGCTAATGACAAAATTAACCAAGTTATCATTCGCAATACTGGATAGAAAAAGTTAAATATCCGCAGCAATATAGTGAGCGATCGCAGACGGTATTTAAACAAACTTTTTCTATTTTTTTTAGCCAAGAGTTGATCTAATAGAGGTTGGTTTTCTTTCCGGTTATAAAACTTAATTGTGCCATCAAGGGTCTGTTCTGCCCATCGCAATATCTCAGGTACAGTGATTTTATTTTCTGTATAAGCTGACCAATAATACTCATGAATATCAATTAGCCAATCTCCATCGTTATCAGTTGATTTCAATCTGATAAAGCTTTCTGTCCAAAAAGAACCAGTTGATAGCCTGCGTTGGGCAATTACGTGTTCTAGCTTGAAAGATAAATTTTCCTTATCGAAGTAAGTCAGGAAATTCTGGGTAAAAAGATCCACAGTCTCAAAAGGATTTTGTTCGCCGATTCCGTGGATAAACAAAAATGCTGTGTGACCTTTGAGCAATCTTATATTTTTATCTCGATCTTTCATACAGAATTACCATTTTTATAAAAAATACTTGGAGTTGATGGTTAACAGTCAACAGTTAACACTTAACGGTGGCGAAGTGGGTTTACTGCCGCCTTTGAACGTTATTTTTAGAGACAGTTCTATAGCTTGACATCCAGTGACCAAAAAAGTAATTTGTTAAGTCAAACTTATATATTTTTTGATTAATTATTATTGACTTTATTTACAATTGTCATATACGGCATTCCTAAATCATTTGAGAGTTGCAATTCTCACAAATCAAATAGGGCTGCTATAGATTCTTTTGTTTTTATCCTCTAGCAGATGAATTATGTCTATCGATAGAATTATAAACTAGCTAACGATAGATACCTACACCATAGGCAGGATGTAAAAATACCGATGTTTGTAGTTACACAAAGTACTCTAAACAATGTACTGTTGTGTCTACAAACTTCAATTGAATGAAATTTTGAGTTTTTTATGGTACAAACCCCTCCATCCCAATTTTCACCAGAGCAATACAAAGTTGATTCGGCAACAGAAAAAGTAGAAACTCTTATACAAACACCTGCGTCAGACACTGAGATTGACTTAGACTTTCTTTACACTAGGGATATTGAATTTCGTCAGGAAACAATCTATTTTTTAGTGGTCGATCGCTTTTATGATGGCGATCCAGATAATAGCGAAGGCGCAAACTCAGAACTCTACGATCCAAATAGGCAAGAGTGGGGTAAGTACTGGGGTGGTGACTTGCAAGGCGTCATCGATAAATTGGACTATCTCAAAAATATGGGAGTTACCGCCCTTTGGCTAACTCCGTTGTTTGAACAGGTGGAAGAGTTATTTATTAGCAATGCGGCGATGCATGGCTATTGGACAAAAGACTTTAAGCGCATCAATCCTCGCTACATTGCTGATGGAGAGAATCCTTCTTTAAATGCTACCCAAGAAGAAAAAAATACGACCTTTGATCGGTTAATTGCAGAACTACACAAGCGCAATATGAAACTGGTGCTGGATATTGTCTGCAACCATAGCAGCCCTGATACCAGCGGTAGCAAAGGTGAATTGTATGATGATGGTGTAAAAATCGCTGACTTTAATGATGATGTCAATCATTGGTATCACCACTATGGCGAAGTGCAAAACTGGGAAGACGATTGGCAAGTTCAGAACTGTGAATTAGCTGGTCTAGCAACCTTCAATGAAAACAATACGGAATATCGGCAGTATATTAAGTCAGCAATTAAACAATGGCTAGACCGGGGTGTAGATGCATTACGGGTGGATACTGTCAAGCATATGCCCATCTGGTTTTGGCAAGAATTCACTGGTGAGATGACCAATCACAAACCAGATGTGTTTATTTTTGGTGAGTGGATTTACAGTAATCCTAGTGACGATCGCTCGGTGGAATTTGCCAATCACTCAGGTATGACACTTCTAGACTTTGGGTTGTGTGTGGCAATTCGAGCTGCACTAGCGCAAGGTTCAGAAATGGGATTCCAAACAATTCAATATATTTTTGACCAGGATTATCGCTATAAGGGAGCAACAGAGCTAGTTACCTTCATTGATAACCATGATATGTGCCGCTTCCAATCGCTGAACCCCGATCCAGCAATGTTGAAGGTAGCGATCGCCTTGATTATGACATCTCGTGGTATCCCGTGTATCTATTACGGCACAGAACAATATCTCCATAACGATACAGATGGCGGTAACGACCCCTATAACCGCCCAATGATGGAAAGTTGGGATCGGGATACAGAGATATATCGTTACATCAGGTTATTATCTGGGTTGCGGCGACTCAATCCCGCAGTGTCAATGGGTAGCCACTGGCAAAAATACTTAACACCAGACATTTACTGTTATGTGCGTCGTTATCGTGATTCTTTATGTTTTGTCGCTTTAAACCGGGGAGGAGAAGTTACTCTACCACAAGTAGAAACAGAATTACCCGATGGTGAACATACTTGTGTAGTCACTCGCAACAAGTATGAGGTCAAAGACGGCAAGATTCACAATTTGGTACTCGAAGAACGGGGAGTACTTGTTTTCAGCCATGTCGGGGAACGGATTAAAGGACAAACTATAGTCCGCGTACAACTCAATGGCGTGGATACCAAACCTGGGGAAATCATTGTTGTGACTGGAGATTGTCCAGAGTTAGGCAACTGGGATATCAGCAAAGCGTATCCCTTAGAGTATATCAACTCGAATACCTGGTCTGCTGAAATTCCCTTTGATGAAAGTGCTGGTAAGCTGATTGCATATAAATATGCCATGTGGCGGGAAGGGCAATCGCCTCTGCGGGAAAATTTAGTTAACCGCCGCTGGGTGATTGCTAAGGAAGGTACTGTTAAATGGCGTGATACATGGGCTTCGGGACGGGAATCGTAGAGTTGAGAAATTGCCGATAAATCAATTATTAATACTTATTGTGGGGTCTCCGTAATCAAAGACGGACACCCCACAATAATAGGACTTACACATTCAGACAGATCCCCCAACCTGCTTAAAAAAGGGGCTTTAGACGGACGCTCCCCCTAATATTTTTAGCGATCGCTTCGGGCAGGTCAGTTTATTAAGTTTTGAAACTTACTCAGTTTAAAACACTAAATAACTATATACTAATTAAGTCAAAAAAAGATTATACTTTAGGGTTTTTAACCCGGATTTCTCGAGCTTTGTGAGAAATCCGGGTGAAGACTAAAAAGATCGGGACTTTACTGTTAGGTGATGAATTACCTTCAAATCGCCTATTCGAGATTGAAAGCGACTCATTGATTTTATACAAAGCTGAAAGTTTAGCTAAACAAAAGTTACAGAATTTAGCTCATACTCAAGACTTTAATACCAATTCTTTATGAAGCTGCATAGAATTCGATCCCCCCTAGCCCCCCTTATTAAGGGGGGAACTGGAAAAACATCTATCAAAGTCCCCCTTTTTAAGGGGGATTTAGGGGGATCGAGATATCTGCAACTTCACATTAAATTGGTATAACGCCAAAATGAAAGTAGCGTTTGGGGAAAATGCTGATGCTATTGAGTTGCACACAGCTTGGACAGCAGGAGATTTTAGTACCTTACCCAAAATTGAAGTGCGATCGCGATCGGATATCAATGGAGCGAATGGGGCTTATGCCGCAGCGATCAATACTACTTATATATCTCAAGAAGTCCTGAAGCAAAATGCTGGCAATGTAGAAGCGATCGCTAGCGTTGTTCTAGAAGAAATTGGACACGCAATTGACTCGCAGCTTAATATTTCCGATACACCTGGAGATGAAGGAGAAATTTTTGCTTATTTAGCCCAGGGAATAGAGTTAAGTGAATCGGAACTGCAACGATTAAAAGCAGAGGATGATAGGGTTACAGTTAATCTAGATGGAAAAAATCTACAGATAGAACAAGCAAGCAGTGTTTGCGATCGCTTTATCTATAATCAAGCTACTGGTGCGCTTTTCTTTGATGCTGACGGAACAGGTACTAAACAAACTCAAGTCCAAATCGCCACTCTCGCGACAAAACCCGTTATTGGTTTTAATGACATTTTCGTAATTTAGTAGCGAGAAGGATTTCTAGCGTCAAAGATCTGAATAGGAATCCCAAAGAGCCGAACGCCAACTGCTCAATTGCGTAGACGCGTTGGCGTAGCCTCTCATAGAGAAGCGGCTTGTCATTAGACATCGCTTGATCTTGAACCAGAAGCCTAATCTTTTGCGATCGATTACGAATTATGAATTAAAAAGGGCTGGTGTAAAATTGTCATCTGTGGCTTAATTTCTTTAGATACAAATTTTACTGCTACTGGGGTAATCACGATGACAAATAGACCTCCTTCCGAACCTGAGTCATCTCAAAGAACTGCCCTTGGCTTTGATGAATTTATAGCAATTCTGGTTGCTTTCGCCACTATCGGAGCGATTCTTTTTTGGTCATTGTCTCGGAGAGATTCTCAGTGGAATTTCAACGCGCTACTGTCTCCTTCCTCCACTCCCTCTCCTAGTGTTCAACCAAATCAAGTATTGCCTTCTTCTACTCCAAAGGTAGAACCAAATACAATCCCCCAAGTAAACCTTTTACCTTCATCACCATCTGCGGCTGTTGAACCCAAGACACCTGAATTTGGGACTAATAGCGCAGCGACTTCCCCCAAAGTCTTCCCACCATCTGCTGAGGTAACCCCAAGTCAATCACCAGAACCACAAAAGCCTGTATCCTCTTCAGTAGATCTTGAGTCATCAATTACATCATCAGCTTTACCTTTAGTAACTCCCGCAAAACAAAAATCTATTATTCCGCCGCCAATTGCATTTAACGATGTGCCCAATAACTTCTGGGGTCGGCGTTTTATAGATGTTCTTTCTTCCCGTGGTATTATTAAGGGATTTCCTGATTATTCTTTTAGACCAAATCAGCCTGTAAACCGTGCTGAATTTGCTGCCTTACTGCAAAAAGCTTTTGACAAAGAACTGTCTAAGAGTGCGATCGCATTTCAAGATGTACCCGTAAAATTCTGGGCAACTCCAGCAATTAACCAAGCCATCAGTACCGGGTTTCTCAAAGGCTATCCGAAAAAAACTTTCAAACCACAACAAAATATTTCACGAGCGCAAGTTTTAGTTGCCCTTGCTAGCGGGTTGAATTTAAAAGCACCCACTTCCCCAAATCAGATTTTAAGTATTTATAAAGACGCTAAAGATATTCCGGCATATGCTACCAGCAAAATAGCCGCTGCTACAGCCAGTGGACTTGTAGTTAACTATCCAAATACACAAGTCCTTGCTCCTAACAAAGTAGCAACTCGTGCTGAAGTGGCCGTAATGATTCATCAAGCTTTAGTTAAACAAGGCAAGTTGAAGGGAATTTCATCTGAAAACATTGTGCGATTGCCCAACATATCCCCAGAGCTTTCGCCTACTTCAAAAGAGAACGCAAAGGTTAATTTGTCGGCTGGAGGCTCGTCTCATTAGACCTCTTGCAAAAGTGCTTTTTGCAAGAGGTGGGTTTGCAGAAGTCTATTGAAAGAAGCAGGAGGTAGGAGGGTCAATTCAGTTATGGGATTCGATCCCTCCTGAATTAAACCCACTGAACAGTAGTGAGGGTAGGGGTATTAAACCCAAGACCTATTTGCTCCTGCCTCCTGCCTTCGTTGATAAAGTTACTACAAAAGTAATATTCAGGGACTGAGGGGAAAAACTTACTTTAACTTCCCCCTCGTTCCTTATTTTTCCCTGCTCCTCTGTTTCTTGGTAAACTCCCTGGCAGAGAATTCAAAATTCAAAATAAAGATTCTTAATTTTGAGTCGAGCCGAAGACGCTCAGCCTCAGGAGGAATCTGAGCGTCAACTTTTGAGAAGTCTGAGATTGAGCTTCCTTAGACTCAGAACTTTGGTGATTTTGAATTAGAGCATTCAGGTAGCACCATTGTCAAAGAAGCGATAGTTGGGATATTAAGCTTCTGGAATTTGTTTACCGACAACTTGTGATTTAAGAGTAGTGATTTCACTAGTTAACTCTTTCCTGGTTGAGGCTTTGAGTAAATAGCGGTAAACAAACCAAGCAGAGTAACCAATACCAATCAACTCAAAAGTAGGAGCTACTAAGGGAATATCATTCAAAGCATCTAATATTGCCAAGAGTACTTTAACTCCAACAATCGATCCCACAATTAAACCAACAGTAATTAAAGGCTGCTTGTATTGATTAAAGAAGCTTCCTACGTATTCAGGCAACGTTGCTAAAAAGCTAGAAATTTGCTCTCCGTATTTGAGCCATTCGTCTTGAGGCTGTGCGGGAGGCTGGAGTTTGGTAATTGTTCCCGTTTGGCTGTTGATATCTGCCACTGTAGCCTCTTTAGATGTGGTTTCGGTAAATTCTTGTTCTGGCATTTTCACTCCCATAAATTTGACAGTTGAGTTTTTCTAATCTGGGTAATTACAACCAAAAGGCTGTTGATTAGGTATTGCACAAGTCCACCACTACAATTGAGTCAAGGGCGCAAAAGGATTGTAGTATCCTATAACCATAATTGCCCCATAATATCTACTGCATCAACTACAAGGTAGAAAGTCAGTAGGAGGATAGAACTCAGAAGGCAGCAAAATGTATTATAATCAGCTTTTCGAGTTTTCTTGTTTAGAATCAACTAAAATCCTCAGGTTGTGATTATCCCATTCCGTTTCATTTGCTCATAATCGTACTAAATCTAAGTACAAATCATGCAAAAATTAATCCACCTCTCATTTATATAAGCTTAAAAGCCGATTTTATTCGATATTAAAGCTATCTTAAGGCGCGATCGTCAATTAACGTATTGGTATTGATATTAATACGTAATATCAAGCGATGTACGACTTAAATTCTTGCAAACCCTTTCCAAACCTCTCTCCGTTTCGGAGAGAGGCTTTGATTCTTGCTCCCTTTCCCTTGTCGGGAACGGGTTGGGGGTTAGGTCTAAGAGAAAGTTGCACAGGGCGTCATATAAGTTTTTTATGTTCAGATAATACTAGAGTTTAAAAAATTTTATGATAGATGTGCTTGGGACTAGGGAAGAGTTTTTCCAATGCCCCATGCCCTTCAGGAGTGCTGAGTGCTGAGTAGGGGATTTCAGTTCTTTACTCAGAACTCGGAACTGTTTTGCCCCATGCCCTATGCCCAATAATTTTGTCTTGCCATAAAAGAAGATAATCTAGATGTTAATCACCAAAAGTGTTTGCACAAGCTAGACTGATTTGGTGATGTTTGCGGGAAGGCAAGGAGGTTTGAGGAATGCCAACTCAGAAGCCAACCCCTATTGACAGCAGTTCAGAAAGCAAAAAAGTGTCAGCGGAAGAGCCATCAACAGACGAACTCCCGACCATAGAATTTCCCTCACAAGGGAAGCTCAAAGCCAGTTCTTGGCGTATTCATCAGAAAATTGGCTATGGCTACTTTGTAGCTATTGGAATTGGCTTTTTTGGTTCACTGACTGGGTTGGTAATCGCCAACTATTACCGAGGAAGGGAAGTCAGGCAATTTAATCAAGCTCATGAACAAGGACAACTACTGAGTAATTATAAAGATGCAGTAGTCGGAGCGCAATTGCATAGTTCTAACTTGGTTGCGGTCTTGGAAAATTCACAAGAGTTGCAAAGCAAAAAGGCTGATTTTCTGAAAAGTTTTGAAAAAGCTAAGCAACTAGAGTCAAAAATTAACGGATTTATTGACAGTAAACCTAAGAGACTAGCCGCAACAAGTTCTAGTTTACAGACGTTATTGCAGGATTATAAGACTAACTTACAAGCTTACGTTGAAAAAATCGAGGCGATTTTACAGAAAATCGATTTCCAGAAAGTGCAGCCTGAGCAGATTTCGTCTGCACGATCGCAATTATTAGCAATAATGCGTAGTGAAACTGCCATACGGCTAGATCAACTTTCGGAAAACTTGAGTAATATTTTGCAAACTGCTGAGGAACAAGAGCAAGAAAGGCAAGAATCCGTTGAGCAAGCAAAACTGGTTGAGCGATTCATCATAATTATGAGTATGCTGGTTTCCGTGGCGATCGCGGCTATTGTAGCTTGGCGGACTAGTCGAGCGATCGCGGAGCCAGTGATCGTTGTCACCCAAGTGGCTGAACAAGTAGCCAGAAAGTCCAATTTCGATTTGCGAGCTCCCATTACCACTGAAGATGAAATTGGTCTACTCGCCAAATCTTTGAATCGTTTGATTGAGCGAGTATCTGAGCGAACTAAAGAATTACAGCAAGCCAAAGAATTAGCTGAAGCTGCTAGCAAGGCAAAAAGCATATTTCTGGCAAATGTCAGCCATGAGTTACGCACACCATTAAATGCTGTAATTGGCTTGAGCCAACTTCTAGAAGATGACGCTACGGATCTTGGTTTATCGCCAGACTTTATCACAGACTTAGAAACAATTAACTCTGCTGGTAAACATCTACTGCACTTGATTAACGAAATTCTCGACTTGTCAAAAATTGAAGCCGGGAAAATGACTCTCTATCCAGAGACATTTGAGATTGCAACTCTAATACATAATGTAGTCCTCACAGTCAAGCCGACTATAGAAAAAAACACAAATATCTTAGAAGTGGATTTTGATGAGCAACTTGGCACCATGTACGCCGATCAAACCAGGATGCGCCAGGTATTATTAAACTTACTCAGCAACGCTGGTAAGTTCACTACAAACGGCAAGGTAACCCTAACAGTCAAAAGAGAAAAGGATGAATTACGACCAGAAGCTCCTTTGGGGATCATTACTTTTACTGTTACCGACACTGGTATAGGTATGTCTCACCGTCAACAGCAGCAGTTATTTCAACCTTTTACACAAGGTGATACTTCGACTACCAAAAAATATGGAGGTACAGGGCTGGGATTAGCAATTAGCCGTCACTTTTGCCAGATGATGGGAGGTGAAATTATTGTCAAAAGTCAGCCGGGAGTTGGCTCTAGTTTTACTATTCGTCTGCCAATGACTGTGCAGGAATAATTGGTGACATACTCCTACACTGATGTTTTTCTATGAGACGTTTGGCGAATGCATACAGTTTAGGGAACTCCAAAAATAAAAATAACCGCTTGAAGTTGTTGACTGTGGTCATTGAATCTCGACTCACTTCGACGCTGCTCAGTGCAAGTCGCTCGATTTGAGCGTTGGTCATTGAGCGTAGTCGAAATGAGCCGAAATGAGCTGAAATGAGCCTAAGTGTTGACTGTTAACAGTGGGATATTTTTTTATTTGCCGTCCCTTAGCTGTATATTTTATTTTCTGGAAGTCCCTTAGCCTTGCAAGACAATCCGGTTATTGCTTAGGAGGTAGATGCCCCTGAATTCCACACATTGATTACCAAAAATGACGGTGGTCAAACGAATTCGCAATGGGCTACGCCCTGCTATGCTAACGCAATGAAATCAGTGAGGGGATGTATTCTGAGTGAGCCAGTTGATAATTTTCTCCACAATTGCGAATTGCAAATTGTTCGGTCGAGAAGATGAGGGATATGGGAAAGAAAATAGCCTTTGCTCTGTGTTGTCTCCCTCATCCTCCTCACCTGCTATTCCCTTATCTTTGTGCCATTGAACCTTTTTTATTTAGGCTTTGGTGTATTTGTCGATTATGTTAGCGAAATCTGGTATCGCCTCCTCAACATGTTTTTTGGCTGAGCCGCGAAGTTTTTCATAGGTTCCTCGCACGATTGGGCGTCTGACGCTTTTAACCCTCGCGTCAGTTACACCTAAGAGTGCATCTGCTGTATATGAGGAATTAGCAGTCACATACCCTACTGGATCGCCCTTCTCGACACCTTGATTCCAGATGGGATCGATCGCCTTTAAGCATTCTGGTAATAGTTGCTCAATGGCATAAGGGATGTATCCTGGCTTGACCCCCTTGAGAGCAGAGAAGGCAGTTTTCAGAGCAATGCCGCTTATACCTGATTTAGAGGCCAACTGTGTTTCAAGCATGTTACAGCAGTCATCTACTAACATGGCTTTTTTTTCTGGGTTCAAAAGTCCCTCGCTAAGTCCCATTTCACTCCTCATGATGATTTCAGTATTTAATTTCCATTCGATTTTTTAGCAAGCAGGAAATTACAGAAAATGGTATCAGAGATGCCATTATCAGTTTTAAACATAACCTTACTGTGCCATTCAATGATAATCTGAAGTTAGATATAACCCGATTAAATAGTGTTAGTATCAACCTAATATCAGTAAATACAGTGAATATAACTAGTTTTATAGATGAATTGATAATTTGTATCCCAAGTTTCTAGATTCACGGAAAACACCAAAATACATGTCTGATGCTGTTTTAGCAAGTGTTGGAGATTTTAGCAAGCAGTGGGGCGATCGCAAACGCCGATTTTCTGCAAAATTATCAGCGCCAAAAAAGCACTAAGCAATATTTTGCCAACGAAGACTGTTTTTAATAAAAAAAATCATCTGAATGACAAGTCTCAGCCGATAGCATGTATAATTTTTACTTAAAATTTAAATGATGCGAAACAATGTGTAAGCCGCAAGTTTAACTTTACTCCTGAAATTGATAGTAGGTGTAAGGCGATGATTTCTCAAGATTATGATTCAATTTCTTCTGTAAACGAACTACTTAGAAAAATCAGAATCAAAGAAAGTCAGCTAAAAATTGCAGAAGAATCTAACATGGTGAATGTAACTACAGCATTACAGACTCAACTGTTAGAATTACGACATGAGTTATCAGAGTCACAAGACTCGGAATTGCAAGCATTAATGAGTTTGTTGGATGATTGAAGTTTATAGCGAAAAAGCGTCTATCTATAGTCTGCTTGAGTTAAACTTCTACTGGATGTTGCCCATAATAAGGCAAAGCCTCTGACCAATTTGGAGATTTGCCTTGTTGCCAATCAAGTTCAGCTAGTTCTAAGATACTTGTCACCGTCGCTGCTAACCCAGATTGGGCTTGAATTAGCTCATAACTGGTGTTCCAATTGGCTAAAGTTTCTTGCCATACTTCTGGTGTCATAACTGTATCTGGCAATAAGGGTATTAGTCCAGAACCATCTGCCATCGGTTGATAAATAGCTGCAAAAATTTGGCCTCGTTGTCCTGGCATTTCTACAGCAAGAGTTCTTTGATTTTGACTTTTGCTTGCTTGTGACCAAGCTACCGCCGCCAAAGTTGAAATCGCAAACACAGGAATATTTAATTGTTGTCCTAAGGTACGAGCGGTGACAACACCAATACGAGTCCCAGTAAAGCCACCAGGGCCTTTTGCAACTGCGATTAAAGAGAAATCTGTCCAGGTTTGTGGTTTGATAAATTCAATTAAATATTGATGTATTAGGCTAGATAAATCACGCCCCAAATTCCAAACTTGAGAGCGAGTCTCGCCAGCAAAATTACTAATTGCTATGCCTAATTCAGGTGTGGTGGTGTGCAGTGATAAAGCATATTTTTTTGTAGCAGTTTTCGCTTGCATGAACTATAAATTTATCCTAAATTGAGGCTGTTTTAGTTATGAATTAGGAATTAATATTATACGTTTTTATGACTAAATACAGTGATTGCAACCAATACGGTTCGGTTAAGGCAAGAGACGCGATAAATCGCCGTCTCTACAAAGGACTGATTATTGTAAAGAGGGCGATTTATCGCGTCTTTGCGATCTCGGACGTGTCATTAAAAAACCTTATCCGAAACAGAGCAGGGTTTCTGGGAAGGCTTTTGGCAGGTCGAAAAAAAAGGTCATTTTCAGCCGAGCTTATTGCAAATATTTGCATCTTCCCGAATAGATCAAACGCTGAAAGTATTTTATTCTCAAGGTTATGGCGATCTTGGCGGATACCTAGGGTTTTTGCCCGCGCTTGGGTATGCCAAACATCAAGCTTATTAGCTAATCATAAAATGAGTAGGGAATATTGTCGAGGGCGATCGCTAAATAATTGTTCAATCAGGCTAAAACCTAGAACCCCAGCGATTTAACTACAATTAACTGCTGAAGCTAAGGTTACCTTTTTTAAATCTCCAGTAAATACGCCTGTATATTTATAAGGTGATGAACCAGAACAACTCATAGAATTTGTATTAGCGCGACGGGGAGTCCACCACGAATCTGCTTTCACAGTCAAATTCGTGCCATTCCATGATAATCCTGTGACAACTAAGGAGTTAGTTTTACCATCATTAGCCTTTTTTGCAGTCAGAAATGTCGCATATAAAACGTTACCATCGTTAGGATTAATTTTTGCTAGAACTGCAACTTTTGCACCTCCACCACTTCCATAACTAGGAAGCCAACCAGCATTAGCAAAACGTCGAAAATCATTACCAGTCTGGCTACCAGTAGAAGAGAAAACACCATACAAAACGTTTCCTCCATCCCAAAGCAATCCGTAGCCAGTACCATCGTCATTCGTTGTTTCGTAATCACTGCGACACCATTTTTTCACTCCATTGTTAAACAGAACGATGCGTGGGTCTTTGTTTTGAGATGATGTTTGTTGATAACCAATGTAGATGGTTGTTTGCCCAAAACTGACTTTCGGCCCATTTTTATTTTTGATAGTTGTCTCGGTGTCATTGCATGTAAATGTCACACCTTTACCGATAGATGACTGTACAGCACTTTGAGCCAAAACTTGAGAAATTGGTAAATCAGCACCTAATACTAGTGATAAAAATAAAGGTGCTAGGTATTTGGGGAATTTACGACAATAAATCATCAACTTGATTGGTTAAAATGTCTAAAAGGACACGATATCACAAAGTTTCACTAATGACGAACTTGTGGTATAATCCCCTCGGCAGAAGGAACGAGACCGAAAAAGGTTATTGGTGTAGATAATTGGTCTTTGAAGACGCGATAAATCGTGTGTCTACAATTAGAAGACGCGATAAATCGCGTCTCTACAATTAGGGTTTTGGAGTTATCTGAACTTTATTGGGATAATTGGTAAAATCACGATCGCACCATTGAAAGCAACTATGGACACAGTTGGCAGCACAACTCGATCGTTGGACTACATCTTGGCATTGGATTTGGGTACTACAGGCAACCGGGCTTTTGTGTTTAACGCAGAAGGTAATATTGTCGGACAGGCATACAAAGAACTGACTCAGCATTATCCTCAGCCGGGATGGTTAGAACATGACCCTGAAGAAATTTGGCAGGATACTTGCTGGGTGATGGAAACCGCAATTTTGAATGCTCAAATTACTCCATCAGCGATCGCCGCGCTGGGACTAACTGTGCAGCGTGAAACCTGCTTGATTTGGGACAAAACTACAGGTAAACCACTCCAAAGAGCGATCGTTTGGCAAGATCGCCGCACTGCTCCTCTTTGTCACCAGTTACAAGAGCAAGGCTATGCTCAAGAAATTTACGATCGCACCGGATTAATCATCGATGCCTACTTTTCTGCTACTAAGCTCAGGTGGCTATTAGACAAGTTTACAGATGTTGACCCAAACAATATCTTGGCAGGCACCATTGATAGCTGGGTGTTGTGGAACCTCACAGGTGGAAAAGTTCACGCTACCGACCACAGCAACGCCAGCCGCACAATGTTAATGAATCTGAAAACTTGTGAGTGGGATGAGACTCTTTTGGAAATATTCCAAATCCCGGCTCATATCCTGCCCAAAATTCAGCCTAGTTTAGGGGTATTTGGAGTTACCGATGCGACTTTGTTGGGTGCTGAAATTCCCATTACTGCGATTTTGGGAGATCAGCAAGCAGCTTTGTTTGGTCATGGTTGCGATCGCCCTGGTTCGATGAAATGCACCTATGGTACTGGTAGCTTTTTGGTAGCTCACACTGGCTCAGAAATTGTCCGATCGCCCCATCAACTCATTTCCACGGTGGCATGGACACAAGCAAATCCTAGCGGGACTTTGGATGTAGGCTATGCCCTCGAAGGCAGCATGTTTACTAGTGGTGCTTGTATTCAATGGTTACGCGATCGCCTGAAGCTGATTAAAACTTCTGCCGAAAGTGAAGCAATGGCAAATCAGGTAACAGATAATGGCGGAGTATATTTTGTCCCTGCATTTAGTGGACTGGGCGCACCCTACTGGGATATGAGCGCTAGGGGAGCCTTTTTTGGTATTACCGCCAGCGTCCAACCAGAGCATCTAGTACGCGCCGTGCTGGAGGCGATCGCTTACCAGGTTGTGGAGGTGGTGCTGGCGATAAATGCATCCACCAGTACCCCTCTTGGGCGACTAACTGTAGATGGTGGTGCTTGCGAGAATAATTTCCTGATGCAGTTCCAGGCAGATGTGTTAGGTATTCCAGTGGAACGTCCAATCATGCGTGATACGACCGTCCAGGGTGTAGCGTTTGCAGCAGGTTTAGCTGTGGGATTTTGGCAGAACTATGAAGCACTAGTGCAGCAACGGCAAATTGAACGTGTGTTTGAGCCAAACAGCGTAGACCCAAAGCAGCTTGTCGCCAGCAGTCCATTGTCCAATTTTGATACCTGGCAAAAAGCAGTGAAACGCACTTTGGCTTGGACTGAGTAAAGCCAAGAATGACTGGGGATTGGGGACTGGGGACTGGGGACTGGGGACTGGGGACTGGTATTTTTACTCGTCACGGGCTCAACGCCCCGCCATCGCTTAACAGCACTTTCAAGTCAGCAGGAATACTGCTTGACATTTGCGGACTTGCTTTTCGCGTTGCTATCTACCTCCTTCAATTAGGGACTTCCAGAAATTAAATTATTCAATTTTGGGAGAGAAGACGATTGTTAGATTCTTCCTCCTCTGCGTCCCCTGCGTCCCCTGCTTCCCCTGCTCACCGAAACGATGGAATATTTTTTTAGTTGGAAGTCCCTTATTTGGTGTTGGTTTTTGCAGATGATGCGAAAGGAAGGAGTACCTAGTACTCTGTCAAGGCAACTTTGCGGGGTAAAGGGTAAGGGGGAAAGGGGAAAGGGTTTAAATCTCTTACCCTTTTCCCTTTCCCCTTTCCCCAGTCCTCACTTAGCATTTTTGGGTTGGTAGACTACTAGAGGCAAGAAAAATTAAAGTCCATAGATTTAATAGTTACATTTACTTGTATAGAGTTACTTAAATGAATACTAGGGCTAAATAGTGATTATTAATACACTTTACAAGTATTTTCTAGACAGCCAAATAACATTTGAATAAGCGTTTAAAAACATGAAACAATGAAGACACACTTAAGGCACTTACCGAAAAAGCAAATTAACAATTAAGGATATGAAACAATTTAAGAGCACGCGAAAGCGGGGACTTGTGTTAACTCCTATTGGCTTAAAACGCTTACAGACCGCGATTTTAGCTATGGAAAAGGCACAAAACAAGGGCGATCGCTTTACTCTAGAAGATTTACGCCTTCGCATGAATGTTTCTACCAAAACTCTCAGCCGACTATGGTCGTTGAATACAGGCGTCGATCAAAAAACTCTGAAATTGTGCTTTAGCGCCTTTAACCTAGAATTAACCAGTGAAGACTATGCAAGTCTAAGTGAAGCAAATAATACTGAAGGCTCTAAAAGTTTTTCACTGAATCTAGATACAGAAGAAGTAAATTTGTCACAGTCTTTATCCTTAGACTCATTTGTGATCCAAGACCGCGAGCAACTCGAAAGTCTTTGGTCATACCCAGATGGCCCGGTATCTTTAGATTCTCCGTTTTATGTCGATCGTCCGCCGATTGAGGAACTGGTTTATCGAGAAATAACTCAACCAGGTAGTGTGATTTGGATTCGAGCGCCAAGAGAGATGGGTAAAAGTTCTCTTGTCCTGCGACTGTTAGCTTTTGCAGAGATGCAAGCTTATCGCACAGTGAATCTGAACTGCAATCAAATCGATACAAAATGTCTAACAGATTTCAACAAGCTTTTGCGTTGTCTTTGCTGGCGAGTTGCAACAGAATTAGGCATTGACCCGAAGCTTGATGATAAGTGGGATGACGAAATAGGCTCTAAATTGAGTTGCACTTTGTACTTAAAATCTTATTTGCTCAAGCAGAGCCAAAATCCAGTAGTTTTTGTGTTGAATGAGATTGACAGCTTTTTTGAATATCCTCAAATTGCTGAGGAGTTGTTTTCTTTGTTGCGCTCTTGGTATGAAGCTGCACGACAAGATACCAACTTGCAGAAACTTAGGCTAGTGGTAGTTTACTCCACCGAAGTGTATGTCTGGCAAAATATCGACCAATCCCCATTGAATATAGGGTTACCTATCCGTCTGAGCGAATTTACTAAGGAACAAGTAGAATACTTAGCTCAACGGCATGGGCTAAACTGGTCTTCGGGTAAACAGGTTAATCGACTTATGTCGTTGGTGGGAGGACATCCAGCCCTAATTCGGATTGGTTTGTATTATCTATGCTGTCAAGGAATTTCTTTAGAAAATCTCATACAAGAAGCGATCGCTAATGGTGGCATTTATCGATATCATTTATGGCGACACTGGTCAATCCTCCAAGAAAAACCTCGATTAGCAAAGGCATACTCTGAAGTTGTGACGAGAAAGGACAACATTTCTCTCAATCCCATTGATGCTCATAAGCTCGAAAGCTTGGGGTTGATCCGGTATGAAGGCGATCGCATTTTACCGCGTTGCGAACTGTACCGTACTTACTTTCAAAAACAACTATCTACAATTTAATCATGGAACTGGAAACTCTCAATCATCCAAATGAGCAAGGCAAAAGTAAAAAGTAAAAAGTGAAAAGAAAGAAGTCTTATGCCCTAGTTTTTTTGCTTATTTCAGATGGCAAATTCATTTCAGCCAATCTGTATTAATCGGGTTGGCTGAAATAGATCAACCGTTTAAAATACTTTAAAAGTCTACCTTGTAAGCTTTTTTACTTTTTACTTTTTATTTCCCCTTTGAGGTTCTATCTATTTCTACAAGTAATTCAGTGCGGATAAATGAAATTATATTACAAAAAGTCAATAGGGTTCAAACCGTTGTCAATTGTATATTATTGAATGGCAAATATTGACTTTCAAATCTTTTCCTGATTTGTACTCTTATCATATGTCTAAAAAGTCGACTAGCATTAGTTTAAGCTGATTTCAGAGATATTTTAACCAATTATAGCGATCGCAGCTATCTTCTATTGTCCTAGAATTGTTCAAACTTATAGCTAAATTTAGCATAGATAATGTAAAAATTGATGATTACAAATAATTAACTAGCTAACCAATATAGATGATATTCTTCGATGAAAAATGTTCCATTATTTGAAGACATCTTGAAAAAAAAGTAATATTCTCCTGGTTCCCAAATACTAAATTCTTGCTCCTGTTCTTGAACATTGCCTGTTGAGCCACCATTAGGAATGGTCATGCTAGCAACTTGTGTTCCAGTCTCCACTCTCATGAGAAAAACTTCCAGCAAACAAAAGCCTTGTAATATGGCAGAATAACGAATTTTGAATCGGATTTTACCTCCATCTCGTAGGGTTTTTTGAATATAAACTTTTTCAGTCTGAATGGGATTACCAGACAATTGAATTCCTTGTCCTTTTATTAAACTTTGAATTTGTCTCTGATTAAATGAATTCATTCATTTTTCCTCCTTAGAAAAAGATAGTCTATTAATATAATTGAGATTTTGAGAAACTTTTTCTCGTTACTAGTTTTGTATCTTCTCATCATTGCCAATAAAATGCAATGCCAAATAAAACAATTAAAAAAAATCAATAAATCCTCTTAAATTCAGACATTTAAGACAGTTAAGACAGTTAAGACAGTTAACAAAAAAATAGTGATGATATCATTAGTAATTTGCTATGCCAGTCCTAAATTATTGGTGAAAAATTGAGATAGTTGTAATACCCCTGTACTCCCATGCTAGATGTTTTTTGCAAAGGGAGACACTGCGCTGTGATTTTAGACACATATCGATCTCCCCTACTAACTCCAAAATGAGGGAACCCCGAGTCAAAGTCTCCCTTTTTAATGAGGATTTAGGGGGAACTAAAACGTTTTGCTACTGACAAGAGGACTTTGAAAACAAGCTTTTAAATGCATATCAGCTTACCACATTGAATTTTGCTAAAAGCTATCTAAAATTCTTTAATAACTGTATTCTGGATTTTAAATTGTGTATTCCAGGTTCTCCTTGAATGAGATACCAAGTTGGCGGTAGCCTCTACTTTGACGATCCAACTTACATTGTACGTGAGGCAGACAAAAAACTTTTTACTAGTTTAAAAAGTGGTAATTTTTGCTATGTTTTAAACTCTCGTCAAATGGGTAAGTCATCGTTATTACACCGAACAAGTCATTACCTTGAGAAAGAAGGATATAAGTGCGTTTACTTAGATATAACGCAATTAGTTGGTGTAGATATTACACTGGAACAATGGTATAAAGGCATCATAATCAACCTATTATATGACTTAAATCTGGTAGACAAGATTAACTTTAAACAGTGGTGGAACATACAAGAAGGTGTTTCTCCTGTGCAAAAACTATACCGTTTCATTGAAGAAGTTTTGTTGCCAAATATTGATAGTTATTCTGAAACAGATGCTAAAACTAAAGGCATTTTTATCTTCATTGATGAAATTGATAGTCTGCTGAATTTGAATTTTCCGATCGATGACTTTTTTGCCTGGATTCATGATTGTTATAATCAGCAAGCATCTAACCAAAATTTCCAAGGTTTGGGATTTGCATTCTTTGGAGTAGCCAATCCATCTGACTTAATTGCAGACAAACACCAAACACTTTTTAACATTGGTACACCCATAGATTTATTCGGCTTTCGATTAGATGAAGCAAGACCATTGTTAAAAGGTTTAAATAGAGTAATTAGCCAGCCAGAAGTTGTGTTACAAGAGATTATGTATTGGAGTGGAGGACAACCCTTTGTGACCCAAAAAATCTGTCAGTTAGTTATCCAAACTACCTTAAAGACATCAACTAGAAAAATTGTCCTATCTCCAAAAACTGAAGCGTGTTGGGTAGAAGAATTAGTGCGATCGCACATTATCCAAGACTGGGAATCACAAGACGAACCGCAACACCTCCGCACCATTCGCGATCGCCTACTTTTCAACCAAAAGCATGGAGGACGATTACTAAGTCTTTATCAACAAATATTGCAAGCAGAGGAACAGAGAGGCAGAGCAAAAATAACTAATACCCAATGCCCAATACCCATTAATGATAGTCTAGAACAAAGAGAACTTTTACTATCAGGATTAGTTGAGAAGCACAACGGCTATCTAAGAATTAAAAATCCCATCTACCGGACTATTTTTAATTCTGAATGGGTGTTAACTCAGTTAAACAATACTTTTCAAAATAGTAAATAGTAAATAGTCTAATTACCTGATTAGGTTGCTGCTAAAAATTTAATTGATGTTTATACTGGCGATTTTTTACTAGCTAATTGTGTGATAGCTAGACTGTTTTTAGTTTCCCTCGCTCGTTAGTTAGATTTTCGGACTATTCCCCAAGCGTTAAGGTTGATAGCTAACCAAATTCAAATGATTTTTGACACGCTATTTGACCACCCCTATTCCTCTTATGGAATGCCTGTGAGTCCAACGTTTGAGAGAGAAAATATTTTCTCTCTCGACAATTAATGCACCCTACTTTTTCAGGTGGGTTCGGGGGATCTTACAGAAAAAAACACGTTAACCGAACCGTATTTGATCGCCCCGTAATCATTCAATAGTTAGCGAATTTCATCGTTATCAACCCATTCATCATAGGATGAATCATAACCCGCGTAACTAACAAAGTATTGCTGACCTTGGACTTGCTGAATTGTAGCAGAATACCAAGCCTCTTGGTCTTCATCCCAACATTTTACCTTTTGACCCACTGCATATCCATTATCATCAGTAGAGCGCAGATCGCGAGTACGAATATCATCTTCGCCTACCCACTCGTCATAAGATGAACCGTAACCAAGATAATGAATGAAAAATTGATCGTCTTGGATTTTTTCAATTGTTCCCTGATACCAATCCCCTTCATCATCATCCCAAACTTCTACTGTTTTGCTCACTTCATACTGATTATTATCAGACTTAACAGCAGAAGAAACATCTTTGATCGGTTTTTGCGCTTCTTGCTTTTGTGCTTCTTGTTTAATTTCCTCTTTTACTAAAGCATAAGCTTGCAAAATCAAGCTCCGAGCAACAGTTTGAATTCCTGTATGTTCGTAGTAATTGGTAGTTTGATCCAGGAATGCTGCTACGAAATCTAAATTATCGTCAGCAATCTGAATAAAATTACCCAAATTACTAGAAATTGATTGTGGGGTTATGCCTGTTTTAGATACTAAGTCATTCATCCACCCTTGTACAGAATTGAAACCTTGATTAATAAAACCAAGTTTATCTGAGGGATTATTACCTGGGAGAGAGTTATTAACAGCTAAGAATACAGGATTTTGAGCTATTATGCTAGTATCAGCACCACTAATAATTGAGTGAATTTTGTTGAGAAAATCTGGACCTAATGGGAGAATTCCATCTAGACAAACTAAAGCAACCATCCGTATTAAGGATGCATTTTGATAGTTGTTAGTCAGGGAATTAGCAAACTCTTGAGGATTAGGTTGAGGAATGCCATTCAGTTTGCAGAAGGCGATAATTTCGACAGCAATTTTCAGTACCAAATCAATCGATTGAGTTACGTCGGCTTTAGGGGTAACTTTGCTTAAAAAAGAAAGAAAGCCGATTTTCTCACCAATTTTATTGGCTAAAGCAGCTGTTGCCATCGCTGTGTCTGCTTTATCAATTGTTTGATAAAGTTGGATAGCACCCTTGTAGCCTTGTTGAGGATCTTGATATAAAATAACAGCCCGATCGCTAATTTTCTGGATTACCTTAGCATCGGTTTCTCCTGTAATGGCGCGGATATTACTCTCAAACCCGACCAAATTAGTCCATTCACCTGGTGCTACATAATCAAGAGCTTTTAAAACTTTGACAGTGATATTGTCAGTTGGTAATTCGTCAACCAACTGAATAATTGATTTATCCATCAGCCGATCCTCAAAACTCCAGTTACAACACAGTTCAGATAAAACTACACAAGTATTAATTGCTACCTTTTTGGAGGCAATTGTTGGTTAACACTGCGGGAATTACCGAACCGTATTAATAGAGTTCCCAGAACCGATCCAAAAATAACTTTGGCGATCGCCAAAGTACTGTATAATTTACCAAATCCAGGCATATCAGGCTAGCGATCGCAATTCTGCAACGCCTTTTTATTATTGCCCAAGGTTTCATTGATAGCCGTCATTAATAACTCATTAAGAGGAATTCCGGCTGCTTTCGCCATACAGGAAATCACACTTTTGGGAGCAAAAGAACAATACAACCCCGCTTCTAAGAACCAAGGTTGTCCCTTTGGGTCGATGCGGAAGTCAAACAAACTGTAGTGACGACAACCCAAAGCCTGATGACACTTCTTAGCCACTTGCTGAACCTTTTGTGTAATCGGGTCTTTAGGGTCTACCATCCAAGCCTTGATATTATCTTTAGCGGCACAATCCAAGTTGCCATCGTCCGTTTGTTTGAGTTTATCAGCATAGTTGCGGATCGGTTTCTCGTGAGGATCTACCAGATACTCTTCAAGGGGTAAACCCACTAATTCCCCATCTTTTACAATGATGCCACATCTGACTTCTCGACCGAGTTCGATGAATTCTTCTACAATGACTTCCGAAGCATATTCAAATGCTTGCTTCAAAGCAGCGTCATAATCACTAGCCTCTTTGACTAAGGTCACCCCTAAAGAGTTGTCGGAACTTGCCGGTTTGACGATCGCAGGAGGTGTAATTATCGGCGTATCTCCTTGGCGCAGAAGTTCTCCACGAGGCACTTTCACCCCTGCTGCTTCGACAATTGCTTTGGCTCTAGCTTTGTGCGCTGCGATCGCCATAAGATCTGGAGTATTGCCTATATAAGGGATCTTCAGCAGATCGAATAAGGCGCGGTAGTGAGTCATTCCCGGAATACAAAACATTTGTGGTAACACCAGGTCAATGTTTTGCGTTGTTATAAACTGTATGGCATCAAACAAAGAAATCGGTTTGGTGTCAGCAATATCTTCTCTATTGAGAGAACGAGGAAATCGCCACTGGCGATCGGGTGTGATGTATGCAATCTGAAAATCATAGCGCGGCTCTGCGGTTGCTGTCAGACAGTCTTGAGCATAAAGGCGCGACAAATCACAGTAAAAATTATTGTGTGCAGACCCAACTAAATGAAGAATACGAAGTACTGCCATGATTCATCTTCCTATCTACTATTAGAATTTATATATAAACCAAAGACACACAGATAAAAATAGTCTTTTAACAGCATTAATTTTGTCAGGTAAACTCATTCTTAATTTTTCTTACTTTGCGTCCTTTGCGGTTCGTTCTCTTAACCCTAAAAATTAATACGATAAACCCCTAGTAGTTCGCCAAGTGAACTTTGCGGGGTAAAGGGTAAGGGGGAAAGGGGAAAGGGTTTAAATCTCTTACCCTTTTCCCTTTCCCCTTTCCCCAGTCCTCACTTAGCATTTTTGGGTTGGTAGACTACTAGTGGTCTATCCGATTAATTTTGCAAGGTTTGTAGTGAGCGATTTATCGCTCAATTTTAAGCACTGAAGTGCTTACTACAAACTTTTATGAAGAAGGGGAAAGGTAAAAACCCTACTTCGTCTGGCTGCGCGCTTTCGCCCGAAGTCAAGCGACAATCATCATCCCTTTCCCCCTGCCCCTTATCCCCACTTCGTGGGGGCCCCACCTTCCCCTTTAACCTTTTCCCTTTTATAAGCCTTCATAACTAACTAATGGCACAGACTACTAATCCCCACCCAACTCCACCAATTTGCCAATATTGAAGTCTATTTTTACCCAGCCTTTGAGTTGTTGGAGATTCTTCAGCAAAAGTAAAGGAATTTGCCAATGATGCAAAGTCAAAAATGGTACAGGATCATCAAAGCGGTAAATAGCATCAGTGCCTCGCACCAGCGTATTAAATGATCTTTGCAATTGTTTCCAGGAACGAATACCAGTTAGTCGCCAGATTTCGTGATATGTGAAGTAAGTGGGCTTACTACTTACTAGGGGTTCCAGAGGTGCAGCTAGGGGGGTTTTCCCAAGATACGCATCTGCAACACCCGGATGGTTGTAGAACATTGTGATTGCCGAATGAGTGCGAGGATTGCATTCAATGGCGTAAACTGTACCGTCTTGGGCTTGGATAAAGTCAAAAGAAACTTGCCCAGTCAGTGCCAAACTCTTGACAAAGTGTTGCACCCATTCGCGGATTTGGGGGTTTTCGACGTTTTCATAGTTGATTTGAAACGCAGAAGAGTCGGAACAGCAATGCAATCTTAATTCCCCATCCCGGACTGTACTATGTGTGCATAATTCCTTACCAGGAATAAACTCTTGCATAATCCAAGGTTTTTCGGGACTGATGGGTAAACTATTGACAAAGGCTGCTGTTTCTTCTGGAGTATCGCAGGGAAGTTTGGTTAAATTTAAGCGGCGAACGGAGTCGTAATCAATACTTTTAAGAATATATTTGCGAGTTTCTTGACTAAAATCGAAATTGATAACTTGTTGAGGATCTATAATTTTAAAAGACTTGGGGACAGACAAACCAAGCGATCGCGCTCGATCGGTAAAGGCAAATTTATCATCTAGCATCTTGGTTATATCTGCATCAAAGTGGAAAACTTCGCAGTATTGGGATAGTGCAGGCTTTGCTAAAGAGTCGTAGTAACTAGCGACAGGACTGCATACAGGTACATAGACGTCAACTTTTTCCTTTTTAACGATTTCTACAAGCGCCTGGATATAGCCGTCTGGGTCTGATTCTGGTGCTGGAACTGTATAAAAACGACTTACAGCCTTAGAGAATCTATGTCCAGATAACCAGTATTTGTGACCTTCAATCAAAATTACTCTGTGTCCCGCTGCATGGAAGGAACGGGCAAGTTGCAAGGCTTTGGTCATCTTGGCTCCACTCACCAAGATAGTCTGAGGATCAGCAGCGACGACAGCTTTTTTTGTAAACGGCAAAATGCCCCACAGCAAAGATATCAACACTATCAAAGCATTGAACGGCAAGGCGATTAATAATAATGTTAAAGTACCAAGAGTCTTCAATAAAGCCACTACCTTTAGCCGAACACCAGTTGATGACTTTGGAGATTGAGGTAGAGATAAAGATATTGATTGTGTCATAAGTCTTTGAAAGTAGAAGAGGCAGGGGGAGCAGCACTTCGGCTTCGCTCAGTGACCGGGGAGCAGGGAAAGCAGGAGAGCAGGGGGAGAAAGAATTGTCCCCCTTGTCCCCTTGTCATCTGATTACACCACGCGTCTAATCAGAGTCACACCATCTCGTATGGGTAACAGAACTTGTTCTACACGAGGATCGGCGGCGACAACACGGTTGAACTGAGCGATCGCTTCACCATTGGCGGTGCGTTGTTCTGGTGGTAGGTAAACTTGTCCCTGCAACAAAGTATTATCCACGCAGATTAAGCCGTCAAGAGTCAGTAAGTTACTATCCAAAATAGTCTGGAAGTACTCTACATACTCTTTTTTATCGGCATCGATGAAGATCAGATCGAATACTTCTTTTCTCGTAGCCAGCTTGTGGAGTGTCTCTAAGGCAGGTGCTACTTCCACAAAGATTTTTTCGCCGTGGGGAGACTGACTAAAGCAAGCTTGAGCAAATTCGGCGACGTAGGGATCTACTTCGCAACCGATAAGTTGTCCGTCGGTTGGTAGAGCTTCTGCCATTGCCAAGGCTGAATACCCTGTGAACATTCCTACTTCTAGAATGCGCTTTGCCTTGGTCATGTGAACAAACATTTTCAATGTCTGTCCTTCTAGATGTCCTGAGAGCATTTCCTGCTCTAGTTGACGCACTGTTTCCCCATCACTGAAACGTTTACTCCAGTCTTCCTTGCTGGTTTTTTGTGCCAATGCTGTTAAGGCGATGGATTCGGGGGTGGTGTAATCATCCAGATAGGGATCTAAACCCGCCGCTAATTCAACTCCCTGACGCAAAGAATCTAATATCTCTACGGGAATGTTGTTCTGCTCTGCTAATTTGAGGGTTTGCTGTAGCTGGGCTACTAAGATGCTATGTGGCGTTATTGGTCTAGCTGTTTCTCGTCCTAAAACACTCGTCATCTCTTCAGACCCCCAATAGCTGAGCTTCTTGACTTTCAATATATGCGTCAATTCCTTCTCCGCCACGAAGATATTTAGCACAAAGACGTTTGTGTTCGGCTAAAGCAGCATGAAGTTCTTCACGAGTTAGATCGTTAGCAAAGAAGCACTCACCTATGGGACAAGGCATGGCTGCACGTAGTTTGCCATCTCGTGTCAAGCTTATAGATTGGGTAGCATCCCAGAGCAGATCCTCATCTAGTAGAGGATGATCGAGTGATAAACCTATACGACTCATCAAGTCTAGAATGCGATCGCGTTCCCGTGTTGGAATATAGCCCCGTTGTGCTGCAATGGTTGCAGACAAAGCCATATCTATATTGACGGCGTGGCCATGATATAGGGGTATATGAGGCGCTAATTCTAGGGTAGGACTCCAGGTATGGCCGTAAGCAATGACGCGATCGAGGTCTATTTCATGCAAGTTTGGAGTCTCTAACTCCAACATGGTTTTGATGGCTTCGTAGTTAAGTTTATGGGCAATTTCTTTGAGTTTCGGTGTCCCATTCACGTGGCCAAAATGAGTGTCAAGCAGTTCTTCGCCATATTCGTATAGCATCTCAAAGACTTCAGAGTTAGCAACTACAGCAATTTTGACTAACTCTGCCATTCCATTACGAACTTGAGACGTTGGCAAGGTTTTCAAAAATGAGAAATCGAGGATCACTTTCAAAGGTGCATGATATGCGCCCAAACGGTTTTTCAACTTCCGATGATTAACTGCTACCTTAATCGCTACACCTGCATCGATTAAACCAATCAACGTGGTAGGAATGCGAATGAAGTTACTCTTGCGACGGTAAGCAGCGCAAGCAAACCCAGCTACGTCAGTTACTAAACCACCACCAACGACTAAGACTGGTTCTTTACGAACTAAGCCAAAGTCCGAAAAAGCGTCAACAATTTTTTCAAAAGTTGCCAGAGTTTTAGCTGGCTCTGTAATGATGATAGGAAATACTGTGAGATCAATGTCATAGTGTCTAAAATATGACCTGATTTGCTCGCCATAAATGTCATAGACATTGGCATCAATTACAGTCAGACAGCGACCAAATTGTGCATAGCTATCTGCTATTTCTCTGTTTTTAATATCAAATACACCGTTCACATACACAAGACTAAAATCAATTTTTTCGTAACCTTGCACGTGAAACGCAGCTTCCGTAGCTTCAAAGGATGCTTGAACCTTATTCATGTCTTTTGACCTTATTCAAATTGAAGAAAAAATTCGGAGATTTCGACAATAATTGCGATTTACTCTAAATGCCAGCAAAAAACAATGCTCTTTCTCATTTGAGATGAAAGGCAAGAAAAAACAAGCTTTCAATAAAAAGCTTAATTTTATTACTGACTAGTAATGTTCTTAAACAACACTATTCATTTGAGTAAATTCTGTATGTGGGTTAACCTCGAATTTGGAATAACCTCTCAGCTAGTCAATTAATCCCATTGACAATATCTTGCCATAAAACTTGCACTATTTCTTTCGGGATTGTTGACTTAAATTTTGGGAATTCATCTTAATTCAGATTCATTCCAGTATGGTTCACTCTAATGGCTTTCCGATTGTTCGATTTCGTAAAACTTCTGTCCTGGAGAAATGCTCGTATTGTTGTTCTCCAAGCTTTAATTTCAGGTTAGAACCCTGATTAATCCTTAGTTCGCTGTTTTTTAGCATTAGTATCAAACCCTATATTACTAAACTCGCTACATTCTATTTGGTTCAGAATGACAGTGGACTTTTCGGAAGTGTACCTGATTTTGAATTAACTCCACTCTGTTTTGCTTTAGTGGTTTTACGACCGTTCGACTTTGCAAAAATCCTATCTTAGTCAACTAGTTATATTGTCTATTTCCAGGTTGATATTTGAGATTACAGGTATTGTTAATCCTCAGATTGCTGTTTTTTAGCATTACTATCAAATGATTAAAAACTCAGATGAATCAATAGACTCTATTGATAATAACAGTATAATTCATGCTCTATTCAGTTAACTTACTGCTCAGTATTCAATCTACCTACCTCAGTAACTCCTGAAATTCAGAATTTATATCTGAGTCGTTATTAACAAAACTTAAACTTCATTAAGAAAAGGTTATTTGCTCAAAAAATTTTAAGCTTGCCTTAATTGGCTTTATAACTCTAAAATAAATCATTTTAGCTTATAAAGCCAATAATTTGCTCATAATTTGCTCGTTAGTAACTTAAAACCACAATACAAATCATAACATTAAACTATACAAATAGTAACATATATCAATAGATTTAAGTCAATCCACCATGCGAAGTGTACTGTGTAACAATACATTTGTAAAAAATATCTCTAAAGATAGATATTTTATACAGCAGCTATATCTAGAGTTTTCACATTAAGTTGACATTGATGAGCAATGGGCTTTGCCCTTACGACAGATTGGGTTTTCCCAGAATCCATGTTTGGTATTTTTTGTCAACGCGTAAATTTTAAATCATTATTTTTCAGGTGTAGGCTTTTAATTTTTCTGAAACCACCTGGTGTACTGTCCGACCGTTGTATCTGTAGAGCGATCGCATTGGCTATTTATGGATAGAGTAGAGTATTGGCTATTTATGGATAGAGTAGAGTAACGTGACTAACAGTCCGTCGCAGCAGTTGTAATTATTCGGCTTGGTAAGCGATCGCTTCTGAAGTGAGACTACTGCCCAATGTTCAACAATATCGCGGGATTGCCCACCCTAAAATTTTAGTAAAGAGCGTGCTTCGGTTAATAAGGATAGACGCTTTTTGTTGAGAATCAACAATTTTAGGATGCTTCGCTATCATATTCTTAAATGCTAAATTTATGGATTCTCTTCAACTTGAAACAGGCGCGCCTGTTTCTCCAGAAATTGCCCAAACTGCTTCATCAACAAAACTTTCTCCCACCTCAACACCAAGCTCTCGCATTCCTAAAGATGCTATTCGCAGCAGTTTGAAGGCTTCTACTGTCGATGGTATTTTCGCAGCGCTTTTCTCTATTGGCAGTGGCGGAATTTTGCTGGGAAATTTTTTGGTGGAGTTAAATGCCAGCCCAGTGGTATTTGGTATGGTGAGTTCTATTCCCATGTTGGTCAATCTTTTTCAGCCAATGGGTGCTTACTTGTCTGAACGCAGCACTAGCCGCTTTCAGTATTCCCTTCGCACTCATGGGATTGGTCGGCTAGTGTGGCTGATTTTAGTAATTGGTATTGTTAGCTTTAGTTGGGGAGGGATTAATTCAAACCAATTAGTGGTACTGTCACTCGTAATTCTCCTATGTAGCCATCTTTTAGGAGGACTAGGAACTGCATCATGGTTCAGTTGGATAGCAATGTTGGTTCCACGGCGACTCCGAGGTAGATATTTTGGACTACGCAATAGTCTTGCCAACCTCACTGAATTGGTCGGTTTGCCAATAGCTGGTTTAGCTGTATCACATTGGTATGGGGGGACTATCCAAGGTTATGGGGTGATTTTGCTCTTAGGCATTATCTTTGGAATTATAAGTTTGGGATGTCAGTATTTCCAAGTAGATATGAATCCCCAACTACAAAATACTTATTATGCTAACTCAGCTCAAACAAGTGAGATTAAGTTAGACTCGACACCAAATGAACCTGGTGAGATATCTGAAGCAATCTGTCTGCCGCAAATGCCAGCTTCCGAAAACGAGATAGATAGCAGTATTTGGAAAAACTCTAATTTTTTGGTGTTTCTGCTTTATTTTGGCTTATGGACGTTTGCTGTTAACTTGAGTGCCCCGTTTTTTAACCTCTACTTGCTAGATACGCTGAATCTAGATGTGAGTTGGGTAACTTTATACAACAGCTTGCGAGCTGGGGCACATATGCTGATGCTGCTTGTGTGGGGTAGATTAGCAGATAAAATAGGCAATCGTCCGATTCTCATTTCTACGGGAATTCTGATTGCAGTCATACCCTGGCTGTGGCTGAAGATTGGTTCTAACCCTCTCGACCTTTGGCTGTGGTTACCCTTATTACACATTTTTATTGGCAGTAATTGGGGAGCAGTTGACTTGTGTAACAACAATCTTCAGATAGAGATTGCACCAGTAAAAAACCAGTCTATCTATTTTGCGATCGCCGCTGCAGTTGCTGGGGCTAGTGGTGCTTTAGGAGCAACTATCGGTGGCTTCATCGCTCAATTTGCTGGGTCTTTTGGCATCGCGGGAGTGTTCATTGTGTCTGGAGTCTTACGGTTAGCCTCGCTTATCCCACTTATTGTTAAAAAGGATCTGGGTAGTTAAATGAAATTGCTTGGTTACGAATGTAAACAAACAATCTTGCACTGAAACTGCGGATTTATCCACCTCTAGAAAGAACTGCTAACCTAGATCTTTACTCTATACTCAAAAGTCTTGTGACATACTGACAAATTTATGTTAGTAAAGCAGTTTTTAGAAATCTGTTGTTACATAAGCTGATATGCATTTAATTTGTACATTTACCTGATGACTGATGATTGTTAACCGTTAACAGTCAACGACCATCGAGAGTGTTTATATACTTTAGACACGCATCAGATTAGTTTGGCCGTAATTTCTGTTTCAATATGCAATTTGAATGCCAATTAGCCGATCTGACCTAAATTAGTTAAATTTAAAAATCTGAAAAAGTTACGATGATCAAGGTAGACACATCAAAAATCAGCCTCCAACAACTTGAAGCTTTCCAGCGAGACGGTGTTATCTGCGTCAAAAATGTTTTAGATGACATCTGGGTAGAACGGATGCGAACAGCCGTTGACAAGAATGTATTAATTCCTGGTCCTCTAGAAGCTAAGGGTATACCCAGACCAGAAGGTTATGTGGAACATAGCAGTAGCTTATGGCTCACTGATGCTGATTTCCGTGCTTTAGCTTTTGAATCTCCCCTGGCGGCGATCGCAGCTCAAGTCTTAAAATCGGAAAAACTGAACTTTTTAACTGACGGTTTTTTTGTTAAAAAGCCGAAAGCAAACAGTCGTGTTGGCTGGCATAATGACCTACCTTACTGGCCTATACAAGGCTGGCAGTGTTGTAAAATTTGGCTGGCTTTAGATAGCGTCAACCAAGAGAATGGTAGATTAGCGTATATCAGAGCTTCTCATCTCTGGGGCAAAGAGTTACGTGAAGGATCGAACCCTTCATGGTTTGTAGAACCAGAACCTCAGGAAATTTTATCTTGGGATATGGAGCCTGGAGATTGCTTGATTCATCATTTTCTGACAATTCATCATTCAGTAACTAACATATCTTCCACACAACGACGTGCAGTGGTGACAAATTGGACTGGCGATGATGTTACTTATTATCACCGCCCGAAAGCATGGCCTTTCAGACCTGTTGAAGAAATTGATCTACCAGAATTTAATTCATTCAAAGCCAAAAAACCTGGTGACATAATAGACTGCGATATCTTTCCTAGAGTTGAACTACGTCGTTAGTAAGGAATTTACAGGTAGTTGCTGCTATATTTTTATTACGATGTAATCGTATCAAGTTCATCGAGAATATTGCTATCTATATCAATGTCAAATTTCCGAGCAAAATGAGCAGATGATGCCAGCAGATTAGGCAAATCTTCCATCAGCAATGTTTTTGGATGAGAGCCTCCATTTGACCAATCAATATAGCGCCGACGGTCATTTTGCAACCTGAGGTAAGGTGCATTAGCCAGTATAGTTTGAAAATATGACTCGTCTGTATACTTAAGCTTACTGTAGTACAGAGTTAAGGCATTTTTCTGACTGTGGAAATCAATAATGTACTCAGCAGCTTTGCGATTGGCACAAAACCATTGACTTCCACTAAAGCAAGCAAGTTTGCTAGAAAAAGGAAGGAAAGGTTTTGTTAATAGTGGATGCTCAAAGCGTATTTCTAGATTTAGTTGAGCGCAGTATTTTTTTGATAAATTAAAAACAAATGACTTTGTACAGTATCGTTGATAGGAATTTTTCTGCCATACCATACTCTCTCTAATATCGTATCTATAAGTTTCATATGTTATTTTTTCATGCTGAATATAAGCATCGTATGAATTTGAGCCTAGATCGTCCAATATTTGCTTTGCAGTTTTAATCGGATAGTCTCCTCCGCTGAGTAATACAAACCAATCCGGTGCATCTGGAAGCTCATACATCAGTTCAAGTGCTTTTACTGTAGCTTCTACTAAAGTAAATCCTGCCCACTCAGTCTGTATGTGAGGGCGTACTAGGAAAATATTTTTTGACAGACTATCTACAGATAAATCACATATTGAAAAATCATGATGACACACAATTACAGGATAATTGAACATCCTGTTTAACTTATTTATCAATCTGTAAATTTGTAAAGGTTTTGTGTGTGTTAATAAAATAAAACCTATTGATTCGCTGGTGCGCTCTTCCATTTAGTCTTTCCAACTTAAAAAGCGAGCATAAATATAAGCAATTGCTTCATCAAGAATTGTCCGCACGCCTTGGCTAGAACTCCACCATTTCTTTGCATCGTACTCATAAGTTTTGGCTGCGATCGCGCCAACTTGAATGTCAGGATTAAGTAGTTTCTTGAAAATTAACCAACTCCTACGAGTATGAGCGTCTAAAGAAAAAAGATTAATTGATTTTACTTTTAAATTTGAATTGCATAGCCAGCGATGAAATTCAACAGCAGATGCATAACTACGATCCTTAACTACCGTAGGGGTTGGAACAGCTATAACCTTTTCTGGTTCTAAACCAAGTTTCTTAAAAGTGGCGGCTGAAATTTCAGCAAAGTTCTTATATTCGCTAAGATATGTTCCTTTTTCGATTGAGCCTCCGGTAGTAATTATTTGCCGATAAGAACCTTTTTGAAATTCAGTCAAAGCTTCTTCGATCGCAAAATCTGGCATCCATCCTTCAACAAGTAATATTTCTGCTGATTTAATGGGGGAAGTTACAGCAAGATATGACTGTACATGAGTAATACTGAAGAATATTAAATAAGCAACCGCAGTTATGGCGATCGCCCATCCTTGAGCCGTAAGTGTCCACATTTGTTGGCGTTTTATTAGTCTGATTTTTGGAATTTTTAAACGCCAAGGTTTTTTTGTCCGCATTAAACCTTAGCCAAACGCTGTTCTTTCAAGTAAGTAAACACAGATTTATCGCCAATATCAGCAGGCATTGCTTGCACTGTTTTTCGCAGAGCAAATACTAAAAATAACATTGCCCAGATTCCTAATAAAGTACTTTCCCACTTAATTGGTAAAACTCCTACCAAATGTCCTAATAATAGTAGTGGTACGATTGGAGTTAATACTTTGGTTTCCAGGCGATTGAAGCAAACAGCTTCTTTAAAATAAATACCTGTCAGAGCAACAAAGACAAAACCAACTCCGAATAAGGTAACAGGCTGATTGTAAATAGTCAGAGCCAAAGGTTCACTGCTAGAAAGTGCCAATATTACTGATGCGATACTACCGATCGCCCAACAAACTTGCAACATTCGGTGTAGTAATGCCATATAGATATGAATGGTAAATAAACTTACACCAAGAGCCAGAATAAAACAAGCATACAAAGGCGTCAACAGAGTTATAACAGTCGGGTTATTGTTGAGTAAAACCAAAGCGCTACCTATAGCGAAGCTCAGTGCAGCTACCATTAACCCAGCGCGGTAGATAATTACGCCGATGCGATCGCTCTGAGTAATTGTAAATTCCCCAAACTGACCTTGATAAATTTCTGGTGTGGATTGTTGTAATTGAGTCATAGGTTGGTACTGGCAAATTTTATATAAATTTCAACTATTATCTCTGTGTGTTGACTATTGTCAAAAAAAGCTAAAATATCTACCTAATGAGTGACCATTAGATTAGTAGTTCGCCAAGGAAACTTGGCGGGGTAAAGGGTAAGGGGAAAAGAGAAAAGGTTTTAATTCCTTCCCCCAACCCCAGTCCCCTTTTCCCAGTTCAA
The DNA here is from genome assembly GCF_043099735.1 of Nostoc sp. C117. Taxonomy (NCBI): domain Bacteria; kingdom Bacillati; phylum Cyanobacteriota; class Cyanophyceae; order Nostocales; family Nostocaceae; genus Nostoc; species Nostoc sp. C117. Next base: position 2,401,830 of record NZ_CP170991.1, on the reverse strand, counting down.
ACCTAGCAATTTTGGGTTGGCAGACTACTAGATTCGACCTGGGGAATTTCAGACAATCAGAAACATCAAAGCAAATAGCAAAAAATAATCACACTGCTCTGATACTAACTTTATTAATCACAGTAGGCCTCATCGATATATTTGCCGTTCGCAGTTGGATTGGATATACGTTAACGCGGCCTAAGTCTGAGACAAAAACCCAGGAAATACTGATTTACTAAACACAACTACCAATTCTAACTCATTCAAGCCAGTAGAAATTACCACAGCCCGCAATGTCGATTACAGTTAGTTGCAAAAAGATTTGCAAAACAAAGATTGGCAAGCATCCGATGGAGAAACATATTTCAGAATGCTAGACGTTGCCGGGACTAAAGCACAAGCAGAGGGTGCTATTGGTAAAGATGAAATGAATGCGCTTTCGTGTGTTGATTTAAAAACCATTGATCGACTTTGGAGTACAGCCAGTGATGGAAAGCTGGGTTTTAGCGCTCAAGAAAAGATTTTGAGGGAAAAAAACGACTATCGCAAAATGTATAACGCCCTGAGTTGGCAAACTTTAACAGGCGAGTGGCTGATTCAGTGGAACTACAATCAGCAAACAAAAAGATATGAGTATAAACCTGGTAAAGAACCAAACTTTAAAACCTTCCCGCCAGAATACCTGCCAAGTGTGGAAAGAGGATATAACTTTGGGGTTTCTTTAGATGTAGCACTTGTGAGGTGTGGTGTTTAAGTTAGCAAGACTTCGATCGCTTCTTGCAAATCTAACTGCAAGTGCAAGTGAGCATTGCCGTTATTGACAGCAATTTCTACCCAGCCATGACTGCCAATCAAAGCGATGGCTGCGCCAACGCCGGAGGCGAACGCTTCTCCCACTTTGACATCACTATAAGTTTCAGAGCTTGGTATAGTCAACCGTTCGGCTTGCACACACCAGCTTTTACCTTGGACGTAACTCCCAGGAATGTTGGTGATTAAGTTGCCAAAGTGGTCAATATATTGAATGCAACCCACTACACCAGTTGTTGTCTGCTTGCACTCGCCGATATCCAGCTTTACCAAACTTGCTGGATCAATTTCTTGTCCTAACTGTTTCAGGGGGACACCACTCGCAAGATTAGCTCCCACTGGTGCAAAAATATCTCTACCGTGAAAAGTCTTACTGGGTTGAGGAGTTCTCCAATAATTAATATTTGTCAGTTCCACGGCAGCGATCGCCGGAGTTTGACTTAATACTCCGCTAAATATGCCATTATCTGGGCCGACAAGAAAACCTTGAGCAAATTCTACTGCGATCGCCCGTCGTTTGCTGCCCACACCTGGATCAACCACTGCTATATGCACTGTCCTAGCTGGGAAATAGGGGTAAGCATTCATCAGACAAAACCTAGCTGCGGCGATGTTTTGCGGCGGAATTTGGTGTGTCAAGTCTACCACTGTGATTTGAGAGTTGATTTGGGCTATTACTCCTTTCATCACGCCTACATAGACATCGCGATCGCCGAAATCGCTCAGTAAAGTCAGCAGTGCTTGTTGCTCGAGCGAGTTCTCTGACATACTTTACCTAAATATATATAAAATTAGAAATTTCTGTAGCAACAGCTACAAAATATGTGCTATGTTAAGAATACAAGATATAAAGTCAAAAATTAAACGGGTAATTCCTATGAATCAAGGTAGATTACAAAGTGCTAGAAAAGCACGAGAAGCTCACAGAGAGAATATTCAAAAAAGCCTGGAGCATCGCTTGGAAGTAGCCAGAGCAAAAGGCGACGAACAGCTGATTCGTCAACTGGAAGCTGAAATGAAGTATTCCAGCTAAATCAAGTTTTCACTGTTCATAGTTCATAGTTTTGTTGTGTAACCCCGCTATAGCGGGGTTTTTCTTTTCGAGAAGTTTTCCAGGTAATTACACTCTACGTCTAATGTGAATTAAGTGTGGAAATCCTGCTAATTTCGTCTATCGTTCCAAAAATAGGATTTTTAACAAGTCTTGAAACCCTTATGGGGAAAGAGGCGTTTTTAATTCACATCAGGCGTACTCTTGAATTAGGGACTTCCAGAAAATAAATTATCCCATTTTCATAGTGGCAGATTCTTTCTCCTCTGCCTCCTCTGCATACACAACGATGGAATATTTTTTTACTTGGAAATCCCTAGGCTGCAAAACATGAAGAAAGTATTGTGTAAAATTTTGTATCGTCGCCAGCCTGGATTTAAGTAAAATTTTCTCTACCAAACTTTACTCATATTTAAAATAAACCCAGGCAATATCAGACCGCCGCTAACCGTAGCAGGATTATCCAAACATTCCTCTGATAATCCCGGACGATAAATATAGACCTGACGCTGCTTACGGTCAATCAACCAGCCTAACTGTATTCCTGGCTCGCTCATATATTCCTCCATTTTTTCCTTCAAAGTTTGGAGGTTATCGCTGGAAGATTTGAGTTCAACTACAAAATCTGGACAAATAGGAGCAAATTTTTGCTGTTGTTTTGCACTAAGACTATTCCACCGTTCTAGTTTAATCCAGGAAGCATCTGGCGATCGCTCTGCACCTGTTGATAACTTAAAACCAGTACTAGAGCTAAAAGTTATACCTGTACCATCTTGTTCTGACCACACCCACAGCTGTCCTGAGATATTAACTTCTCTATTTCCTGTCTCTGAACCAGTAGGAGGCATAATTACCAATTCTCCAAATTGATTGCGCTCAATGCGTAAATCACGATTAGCCTGACAAAACTCAAAAAATTGTTCGTCTGTCATCTGCATTGATGAGGGAATTTGTAAAACCAAAGGGGATGAAAACATAGGGATTTCCTCCAAATTCGGATGCCTAGCCTACTGAATTTATTCTCACGCAAAGACGCAAAGACGCCAAGATATAGCTTTGCGTCTTTGCGTCTAATGCAGGAAATCATTTTCAGATTTACTTGTTAGGCTGAGGAGTTAATCGCAGATAAGGTTTCACTTCCTGGTAGCCTTTGGGGAATTTTTCTTTGAGAACTTCTGGATCTTTGAGTGAGGGGACAATTACAACATCCTCTCCATCCTTCCAGTCAGCGGGTGTCGCCACGCTATAGTTATCAGTCAATTGTAGAGAATCAATTACCCGCAAAAGCTCATCAAAGTTACGTCCCGTGCTGGGGGGATATGTGAAACTGAGACGGAGTTTTTTATTGGGATCAATTACAAAAACCGATCGCACTGTTACAGCCGCGTTGGCATTGGGGTGGATCATATCATAAAGGTTAGAAACCTGGCGATCGGCATCTGCCAAGATTGGGTAGTTAAGGGTGGTGCTTTGAGTTTCTTCGATATCTCCTACCCAGCCGTTATGGGATTCAACATCATCAACGCTGAGTGCGATCGCTTTGACATTGCGCTTGTCAAATTCTGGCTTCAGCTTGGCAACTGTGCCGAGTTCTGTTGTACAAACAGGTGTAAAATCAGCAGGGTGAGAGAACAGCACAACCCAGCTGTCACCTGCCCATTCGTAAAAATCGATATCGCCGTGTGTTGAGGCTTGTGTAAAGTTGGGTACTGTATCACCTAAACGGAGAGTCATGTGAGATTCCCTGTAGTTAGAAAAGCATATGTGTTCTACTTTGCCATCATGACATAAAACCCCTATTGCCCAATCGGGCTTTAGCGGTTTGAAACAAAATTTTAGGTTGTCAGCACTTTCACATACGGTACTAGGCAGGGTGGTTTCATACAAGCAGAGAAAAACTAAAACTGGGTTTCAAAGCCTCTCCCCCCGTGGGGGAGAGGTTTGAAGAGAGGGAAAAAGCCATACTACAAAACGATCAATCAAGACTAATGTATTTTTCTTTTTTTGTATGAAACCACCCTGCTACAAGAGAAGGGGCTGGGAGTTAGGTTTGAAAAAAAGTTTCACACCGCGTTAAATAGCTATCTGTTAGGCAATCACAGTAAAGTTTGCATTAGTAAGCATTACCTGATTAGAGAACTGGGCGATTTGAACTTGTGCAGCCTTACCAGTCCCGTCTAGGTCAAAGAAAAGATTACCTGTATTTTTATCGTAGATAAAGCGATCGCTTGCTGTTGTTGCACTAGTCCCAAGTAGGAACAAGCTGGCATTGAGCGTAGTATTGGGAGATTGACTCAGTGCGAATTCTGTCTTGGAAACAAAGATATTATCATCTCCAAGAGTAAAATCAGTAATAGTATCATAGCCTCCAGTGCGGCTACCAGCCAGATCAAAACCATCTCGCCCAATTCCACCAGTCAATACATCTCGACCAACTCCACCAGTGAGTAGATCGTCACCTGCACCACCTAACAAGGTATCATTACCTGAATTACCAAAGAGGCTATCGTTGCCATCTCCTCCTGTTAACGTGTTAGCAGCATTATTTCCCGTCACAATGTTATTCAGGCTGTTACCAGTACCATTGATTGTCCCAGTTCCAGTCAAAGTCAAGTTCTCTAAGTTATTTCCCAACACCCAATTTATCGAAGACTTGACTAAATCTGTACCTGCATCTAAACCTTCAATAACAACATCATTCAGGTTGTCTACGATGTAAGTATCATTGCCAACTCCACCATCAAGACTGTCAATTCCTGTACCTCCGTCCAAGGTGTCATCACCTGCACCACCGAACAACGTGTCATTACCGGAACCACCAATTACGCTATCATTACCATCTTGCCCACTCAAGATGTTAGCGCCAGTATTTCCGGTCAGGATGTTATTCAGGATGTTACCAGTACCATTGATTGCTCCACTTCCAGTCAGGGTTAAATTCTCTAGGTTATCTGCCAATACCCAAGTTACCGAAGACTTAACTAAATCTGTACCTGCATTTAAACCTTCAGTAATCGTATCGCTGAGGCTGTCTACGATATAAATATCATTACCGACTCCACCATCAAGAGCATCAGATCCTAAACCTCCATCCAAGGTGTCATCGCCTGTACCACCGAACAACGTGTCATTACCCGCACCGCCAATCAGGCTATCATTGCCATCTTGCCCACTCAAGATGTTTGCAGCAGTGTTTCCTGTCAGGATGTTTTTCAGGCTGTTACCAGTACCATTGATTGCTGCACTTCCAGTTAGGGTCAAATTCTCCAGGTTATCTCCCAACACCCAAGTTACCGAAGACTTAACTAAATCTGTGCCTGCATTTAACCCTTCAGTAATAGTGTCGGTGATGCTGTCCACGGTATAAGTATCATTACCGATTCCACCGATGAGACTGTCATCTCCTGTACCACCATCCAAGGTATCATTGCCGGAACCCCCTAACAAGGTGTCATTCCCGGAATCACCAAAGAGATTATCGTTACCATTTTCTCCGCTCAAGGTGTTAGCGGCAGTATTTCCAATCAGGGCGTTATTCAGGCTGTTACCAGTGCCATTGATTGGGTCGGTTCCAGTCAGGGTCAAGTTCTCCAAGTTATTTCCCAACACCCAAGTTACCGAAGACTTAACTAAATCTGTGCCTGCATTTAAGCCTTCAGTAATAGTGTCGCCGATGCTGTCCACAATATAAGTGTCATTGCCAACTCCACCGATGAGACTGTCATTTCCGGTACCACCATCTAAGAAATCATTCCCATCGCCGCCATTAAGGGTGTCGTTATCACCTAGTCCTTTGAGCGTATCATTACTCTGTAATCCGGAGATGATATCCATGTTGACCGTACCAGTCAGGTTGTCTACACCTGGAGTACCATTAATCACATTGGTCGGTTGATTAACGGTCAAGTTGACAGTAGCAGTACTACTGCCTCCATGCCCATCATTTATGGTGTAAGTGAAGCTGTCGGAGCCATAATAGCTTGGGATAGGAGTATACGTGTAAGTACCATTGTTGTTGTTAACTAAGCTTCCTTGGCTCGGTTGAGTGAAGCTAGTAATACTCAATATGTCAATGACATCCACATCTGTATCGTTGCTCAACAGAGTAGTAGCACTGATGACAACAGGTGTGTTTTTGTCTGTAGTGATGCTGTCGTTAACAGCGACAGGAGCATCATTCACCGCCGTAATATTAATATTGCGGGTAACGACGGTACTATTAGCAGTCCCATCATTGACCACAAAGCTGACGGTACGAGGTGTAGTACTGGGGTTGTCGCTGCTGTTGGTATAAGTAACAGAACGCAGCACGGTTTGATAATTGGCAACGCTGGAACTGCCAGTTAAGGTTAAAACGCCTGTGTTGCTGTTGTAGCTGCCCGTAATCCCATTCTGGCTGGTGAAGGCGAGGATGTCTTGAGTAGAGGCGAAACCACTGGTAATGCTGATGGTGGCACTAACTAGGTTAGTGGAGTCTACATCGCTGACGATGATGCCTGAGTCGATGGCTGTAGTGGCGTTCTCTGTGTATGCCAGGGCAGAGTTAGTGGCAGTCGCAACGGGCGCATCATTCACCGCCGTAATATTAATATTGCGGGTAACGACGGTACTATTAGCAGTCCCATCATTGACTACAAAGCTAACGGTACGAGGTGTAGTACTGGGGTTATCACTGCTGTTGGTATAAGTAACAGAACGCAGTGCGGTTTGATAATTAGCAACGCTGGAACTGCCAGTTAAGGTTAAAACGCCTGTGCTGCTGTTGTAGCTGCCCGTAATCCCATTTGGAGTGGTGAAGGCGAGGGTGTCTTGAGCAGAAATAAAGCCACTAGTAATGCTGACGGTGGCACTAACTAGGTTAGCGGAGTCTATATCGCTGACGGTGATGCCTGAGTCGATGGCTGTAGTGGCGTTCTCTGTGTATGCCAGGGCAGAGTTAGTGGCAGTCGCAACGGGCGCATCATTCACCGCCGTAATATTAATATTGCGGGTAAGGGCGGTACTATTACTAGCCCCATCATTGACCACAAAGCTGACGGTACGAGGTGTAGTACTGGGGTTGTCGCTGCTGTTGGTATAAGTAACAGAACGCAGCACGGTTTGATAATTAGCAACGCTGGAACTGCCAGTTAAGGTTAAGACACCTGTGCTGCTGTTGTAGCTGCCCGTAATCCCATTCTGGCTGGTGAAGGCGAGGATGTCTTGAGTAGAGGTAAAACCACTGGTAATGCTGACAGTAGCACTGGAGAGGTTGGGGGAGTCTGTATCGCTGACGGTGATGCCTGAGTCGATGGTTGTAGTAGCATTCTCTGTATATGCCAACGCTGAGGCAGAACCAGAGGTGATTGTTGGGGGAACGCCACTATTGCTATTTAGTTGGGCATATATCCCATTTCCAGACCCGTCCTGACCATCGCTAGTCCAAGAAATAACAAAGTCTCCACCTGCATCCATCGCTAATGTGGAGGCATATTGATTGCTGCTGGTGTAGGTATTGATTTTGAACTCTCCCCCAACAGCCACCCCAGCATTGTTGTAGCGTTGGGCATATATCCCACTCCCAGACGCGTCCTGACCATCGCTAGTCCAAGAAATAATAAAGTTCCCCACTCCATCCATCGCTACTGTGGGGGCATATTGATGACTGCCGGTGTAAGTATTGACTTTAAATTCGTTTCCTTGAGCGACCCCAGCACTGTTGTAGCGTTGGGCATATATCCCATAGCCAGACCCGTCCTGATAGCTTTGCCAGGAAATAACAAAGTCCCCAGATGTATCCATTGCTACTGTAGGATTAACTTGGTAGCTACTGGTATAGGTATTGACTTTAAATTCGTTTCCTTGAGCAACCCCAGCACTGTTGTAGCGTTGGGCATATATCCCATAGCCATCATAGCCATTCCCATCCTGACCATAGCTTTGCCAGGAAATAACAAAGTCCCCAGCTGCATCCATTGCTACTCTGGAGTTAATTTGACTGCTGCTGGTGTAAGTATTGACTTTAAATTCGTTCCCTTGAGCCACCCCAGCACTGTTGTAGCGTTGGGCATATATCCCATAGCCAGAACCATCCTGACCATTACTACTCCAGGAAATAAGAAAGTCCCCAGTTGCATCCATTGCTACTGTGGGGTTAGTTTGATTGCTGCTGGTGTAGGTATTGACTTTAAATTCGTTTCCTTGAGCCACCCCAGCACTGTTGTAGCGTTGGGCATATATCCCACTCCCATCCCCATCCTGACCATCACTACTCCAGGAAATAACAAAGTCGCCCCCTGCATCTATTGCTACTGTGGGGTTTGATTGACCGGTGCTGGTGTAGGTATTGACTTTAAATTCGTTCCCTTGAGCCACCCCAGCACTGTTGTAGCGTTGGGCATATATTCCATAGCCAGACCCGTCCTGACCATTGCTTTGCCATGAAATAATAAAGTTCCCATTTCCATCTATCGCTACTGTGGAGTTAGTTTGACTACCGTTGGTGTAAGTATTAACTTGGAATTCAGGCATGAAAAAACCTCTGATAAAATTAAAAGTTTTGATGTCGTCAATTTTGATTTCAACAATTACGCTCTGATTAAACAGATTCCTTAGTACAAGTCACCGCACTCGATCGCAACCAATAGTTCAACTCTGGCGTAATAAATTCTTGGCAAATTTCTTTTTCTTCTTGATTCCAAACCATCGAAAGTTGCACACCATAAAGTTCTTGACAGCCTATGGTGAACTTCACCATCCCCTCCTGCTGCCCATTTCACAAATCCACTGGGATGACAGCGCGGTAGAAATAACACCATAGTAGCCCCCGGCTTGATTCGACCAGGAGATAAATCCGCGTTCTGGGGCAGTAGTCTTAGAGGTGGGTAACATAAATAAGTTGAATTAAATTTCCAATTTTGTTGGGAAAATAATGTTATCGTTTGGACTTAGTTGAGTACAAAAACGGTTACATAAAATTAAATTCAGAGGTAGTAATAGTCACTTTTTCATAAGTCAAATTGGCTGCCAATAAACAAACCTGCACCAGGAACAGCACTTAAAGGAATCGCCCCCTGATAACAGGTCGCACCACTATAAAGCTGCACTGGATGTAACTTTGCAGACATTTTTAGCTTAGTTATTTTTATAATGTTTTACTGGTAAGTCTTATGTGAGTGACTAAAGTTATAATAATGACTTATTCTTAAAAAAAACACAGTATATGTACTTGAGATGAATTTGGTCAGAATTTAAATAAAATGTAATAAATAATACTTGATGGCAGTATGTCTGTGTTGCCCTACTGATAATTATGATTCAAATATATGAAAAAACTATAATTCTCCTCTCCGTATCGGAGAGGAGTTGGAAGATATTCGTCGAACTCACGTTACTCGATCGCCTTTAGGAATTTGGAATTTTGCACAGTTTTGCTAGTCTTCTCTTTCACCAAAAGCTGTCTGTAAAATTACTGCAATACCTCCATCTTGGTGATACTTATCTGCCCAAGCACGAATAACTTCATCCAATTCTTCCATAGCCTGTTCCATTTTTTCTGGAAGGATATCAAGTTCTTCTAACAAGCGCATGGCATTTCGTCGTCTTTCTGCCCAATTTTTCATCATCCGGAAATACCTAGCGGTATCTTCTACCATGATGTAAGTGCGTTCTTGATCGTCTGCTGGAGCATAAAAAGGACGGGTAAGAGCGTAGAAGGGCATTCCCCAAGGAGAATCAATGCGTGTTACCGTACCTGAGTAAAGCAGACGGCGCTTGATATGCTCACCCAAGGCTTCACTCAAAGGCATTTGGTGTTCGGGTGGCAAGTCATCTTGCGATCGCTTGTGCAAAAACTCGATCAAATCCAGAAACTCAAAGGAGCTAACTAACTGGGCGTCAGGTAGATTACTTGGCAGTTTTTGCTCAATTTGTCTTTTTTCTTCACTTGTTAGACTGCTACCAGGAACGCGCGATCGTCCCGGTTGCCAAGGATATTTTTCTAACCAAACATAAGGCAATTGAATCAGATACCTAGGTTCCTGAGAACCCAGCATCTTCAGCAGTTTACCCTCTGTTAGCGCCTGTCTAACTTCCTCTACAATAATTTTTACCCGTTTTGGCTCCAAATGGTGCAAATGCCCTGTCATTCGCAGGTTTTGCCCCTGCTCTAAATAGGTCATGTAAATTGCACATTTGGCTGCTGTTGCGGCTGCGTCTAAAAATGCCCCATGCCTGTGCCCACTCGTCCGCATGGCACTAAAAGCCAGATAAAGCATGATCTGATCCATCGCACTGGGGTCAAGACGTTTGATCAGATCTATGTCGTTACTCATATTACAGACAATTGAATAGCACGTTTACAGAGTTTTTAATCGAGTGAAAATAGGTAGTATACACCTAGGTGAAGGCAAGTCTTCATTTCAGACTATATTAGTATGCGATAACTATGAGATCGTTGGTAGCCCAAACTACAATTTTCGCATATTTTCTGGTACACAGGTAGATTAAGTGTTGTTACCATAACTGTCCCTACATCTGTCCAGAAAATTACACACCTTACCATATCTAGTTTGACGGTGGTTGATCTCCTCAAAGTCAGTGGTCTTGCAAGTAATCTACAAAGCTTTTAAGTTGTTTAAGTTTTTCTCGTCCTTCAAAAGTAATAAGATCAAGCTGCTTACTACTAAAGTATGGCATTATGCTAGCTTGAAAGAAAAACTACTTTACACAGTTCATCTGGGATATCTATAGACTCGAAAAAATGATTTTTATTCAGCCTTGATGAATTATTTGTAGTACACAAGTTGACTTGAAATAATTAGGAGCGATCTAGAAGGAAACTGCTTAGCAGATGTGTCAAGATTCACAGGTTAAGCGAAATAGTTCACAATGAGCGATTTAGTTGTTCACAACCTCCAGTGATGTCTCGGCAATATAGCCCGTTGGCTCGAGGAAAAATTATAGACATCAAGTAGAGCAAATAATTCCAATTTCAAAATACCTATTTTTTTCTCAAACATCGTTACTGATTGTATCATTATTTTTTGCCTTGAGAATATATTTATATATTTTTAGAGTTGATAAACTAAGCCTATTAAAAAAAATATACCTTGGTTAAGTCAAGGTTTACTGATATTTTCAAAATCCTCATAAATAAACGTCTGATTAATCTTTTTGTTTTGCCGAACTTACGCCCAAAGGTGGGATAGAGGCAGAATTTACTATATAGCAATTAGGCTTTTTTAAAGAACAAAATTACTTATTAGTCAATAATATGATAAAATGTATTGAATTTTATTTTCTAATGACTTAGAGAATTTTCTCAAATTGATTTATATTTTTTTAATGAAATAATTTTAAATTTTCATTATTGAATTAACTCCTTGAGTACTTTTAAGTATGTTTTTACCCTGCTATTTTATGTATTTGTATAGTTTAGTAATAGGCATTTTGAATTTCGCATTTATCGCAGGAGTTTTCGGATGATAGTGCTAGTAGACTCTGGAGGAAGTTTGGCTACCTTTAACAACATACTTAGACAAGGCCTTGTCTGATATGGCAATTGGATTGATGGAGTGCTTTAGTAGTAGGTTTTTTACGGATGCTCCAAATATTTATGTAGCTCCAACAGTCTGGTAGGCTGAAAAAATTGGTTAGTTTAGACATTAGGGCTTCTAATTCCAAAACGTGTTGCAATTGTCTTAACTCCTCGCAAATCTCCTCTGTAGACAAGTAATCATCAGCAATTCGTTGAGTCAGTAGTACTCGTACTGCTCATATATACGTGTTTTCCTATCTGTATCAGGCTAAATCTCGAAAAAATGCAATACCTGCGATCGCATTAGTTTAAAGTAAGTTATGCCAACTGTCGAAAATCAGACTACAAAGACACCCAGATGAGAACAGTTTTCAGGTGTTTAGATCGCAATTAAGACAGAGAATGAGGACAAATGCTACTTCAATACTTCTCGGTTAAGGGGAAAAGGGGAAAGGGAAAAGGGAAAGAAAAAACCTTTAACCCTTACCCTTTTCCCTTTTCCCCAAACCCGATTCCGAGTTAAAAATGCTTAACCGAGAAGTATTGAATGCTACTTAACTTAAGCAAAAATTGCTACCCAGAACCCCGACTTCTTCAAGAAATCGGGGTTTTAACTCCAGCTTAAGTAGTAACATTGGGGAGTAAAAAGTGCTGTAGCTCAATTACTGGAAAGACGAAGAATCTTAATTACGAATACGTAGTTTGCTACTTACTTGCCTTTGGCGACTATTACGAATTAGGAATTAGGAACGGTGGTATTAGCCTGAAGATTTAAGTTGAAATTGATGGGAGTTAAAGTACTCCCATCAGAGTCTAAGCCAATTAAGCTCGTCATTTAATTCGTGGGAGTAGAGGGTTTAACCTGATTTCGCATTGTTTCAAAGCTGAAAGCGGCCGCGCCAAAAGTTACTAATAATACTCCTAGAATTTGCAGAATATCCAAATTTTCTTGAATGATTAAACCTGAAAAAATCACGGTTAAAACGGGGATGCTACCACCAATGAGCGCTGACCGGGAAGCACCTAGTTTTGTAATTCCAGCATTGTTGAGCAAATAGCTAGAAAGAGTTAAGACACCCAAAATAAATGCGCTTAAAACGAGTTCTAACATTTTAGTGGGGTCAATTAGCAAGTTCCAGTTACTTGGTAAAGGTAACATCAAGCAGATAAAGCTCAACAGCAACATGGTAGCGAAGTTAATTAAAGTAAAAGTTACTGGATGCAGTTTACTAGCACAGACTCGCGTCAGAATGATGTAAGCAGCAAAAGCAACGCCAGAAATAATCGCAGTGCTGGTTCCTAGTGAAGTATTACCTATACCTGTAGTGGGAGAAGTGCTTAAAACCAACAATTCACCGCAGCAAATCGCCGCGATCGCACCAGCACGGAATATGGTGGGGCGATCGCGGAACAGAAACCACGAGAATAAACCGGTAATCATCGGATAGATAAAGAAAAGTGCGATCGCCATTCCAGTTGGGACTTGAGCGATCGCAATGTAAATTAGCACTTGAGATAAGAATAAAAAGCACCCACTGACAATCGACAGCAGCAAAATCTGCTTTGTAGCTGCATTAGCAGGTGTGGGATTTCCTCGGACTGAATTAGCCAAGTTTTCCAAATCTTGCCAGAGCGTGGGATGCAGTATGGGAGACAACAGTACCATCAGTGGCACCACCACCATAAACCGCAGAGTCAAAATTAACAAAGTATTACCCAAAGTCGGTGGTAGCAACTGCTCTACCTCTACTACCCCAAAAATCTGGGAACCTTCGTGGAAAATCACCTTGATGGCTACGTTGTAAACTGAGGATATGACCGTGGACAAAACAATTAGCAAGAAACCGATTTGAATCGATGCTAAACCTGAGGAGTTACGCGATCGCCGTAGTGAGTTTTTTGCTTCTTGTGACGATTCGAGTCCAGTCGCAGATGTGGATTTAGGTTTGTTCCGTGAGACACTCTGGCGGAGGATAGGAGTTAGTTCGGGAACATTGAGCTTTCGTGAAGGTTCTGGTGTTTGCTCTTCTGGAAGTGATACAGCAGTAGGCTTTGATGGAGTTTTGCTTTCTGATAGGTTCTGATTGACAAGAGAAATTGGTTGAGTCGGGTTTTCCTTGGGTGGTGGAACTACAGCAGTAGATTCTGATGGAATTTCGTTTTCTGATAAGTTCTGATTGACGAGAGAAATTGGTTGAGTCGGGTTTTCCTTGGGTAGTGGAACTACAGGAGTAGGTTCTGATGGAATTTCGTTTTCTGATAAGTTTTGATTGAGGACAGAAATTGGTTCGGGGGGGATTTCCTTGGGTGGTGGAACTACAGCAGTAAGTTCTGATGGAGTTTCGCTTTGAGATAAGTCTTTGCTGAAAAGAGAAATTGGCTCAGTGACGTTTTCTTGAATAACCGGAAACTGTGACTGTGATGTAGTTTCGCTTTTTGAAAAATTATTCGCGATCTGGGAAATTGGCTCAGGGGAATTGCTGACTACTTCGCCAAACTGCGGAGATTTTTCCAAGGAAATGTTTTTCTCTGGCTCAGTCAGCTGCAAAACAGTAGGTATACCTGCTGTTGGTGCTTTGCGTGAAGTTTCTTCTATAGTTTTTTCTAGTTCTCCATGCAGCCGATTCACAAATTCCGTCAAAATCGTTTCCCCTTGCTGCTGTTGGCTGTACATCCGTGACAGCTGTTGGGAAAGATTACTTTGATAATTCTTTAATTCTTGTTGCAGTGAATTAAAAGTGATAGTAACGGTGTCATCAAGACTGTCAAACATGTGTTCGACTTTTTCATTGATTTCACTTACTACATTGCTGTTCACCTCAGCGGATTTCAGCGCAGCTTGTTCGTAAGATTTACCCTCTATATTTTGCGTAGCTAAATTTGCCAGAGAGGATTGTAGTTGTGAAGATATATGTTTTGCTAGAACTTCTGCTAATTGACGAATTAATACTTGCTGTTCAGTAATTTGCCGCACCTGTTGTAAATGCTCTTTTTCTTCTAGCAAGCTTTGAATATCATCAGATAATCGGTTTTTTTCTGCCTGAAGCCGCTTTACATCTTCTTGTAAAGCTCTAAGGACATTTTGCTGGAGATTTTCTAAGTCCTCAACTACAGCCCAGAGAGCATTTTCTGCGGCTCTGGAAAGTTCGCCTCTGACTCGTGGGTTTTCTGGTTGCTTCTCGAATCGCCCCATTAGCTTCTAACCTCTAACACCTTGACGATAAAGCTGCTTCTTATACACTTGATCGGCACTCATAACTAATTTCCTGTATTTTGTCAGATAAATTAAAAATTCTAACAGCACTTCCGCATTTCAACGTAATTCTGTCATGCTAGACACAGGGTTGGCAAAGTATCAACCCCTGCGGTGAATTGACAATCACACCCTGTTCTGATGTCAGGAAGCCCGATTTCAGATTTGTCTGGAAATTCAAAATTAAGATTTGCGTAAGTCCTATATTTATTGTTTTGGTGGCAATTTTATTATCAAAGACTTGCAGATAAGTGCCCGATCGCCACAAATTTGTCTGACTTGCCAAACTAGCTGTAAATTCGTGTGGAATGTAACTTGAGTGACAGTTTACATCTCTAATGGAGATTAAAGTATCTTTCTGTAGAAATTCATTCGTTACGCTATCCCCTGGACAACATTCTAATAAATGAGCAGCAATTCTGCAAAAACACGCTTTTTTAGTGTTGTTGCAGTTTAGGTTTTACAGCGAGTAAAGGGAAAAATTAGGAAAATATTAATAATTCTTAGAGGAACAGAATCCGGGCGATGCTAAAGATGGCAGCACTAAGGACGGCACTGACTGGAATTGTAACTAGCCATGCGGCAGCAATGCCTTGTAAAGTTTTAAACTTAATCGACTTGATATTTTGCACCAATCCAATACCTACTACACCACCGACAAGGGCGTGGGAGGTGGAAACTGGTAAACCTAGCCGTGAAGCGATAAGAATGGTGGTAGCAGTCGCAAGTTCTGCACAAAATCCACTACTAGGTTGCAAAGAAATAATATTTTCGCCAATGGTGGCGATGACTTTTTTACCCCAGACAGCTAAACCACCAACAATCCCAGCACCACCAAGGATTAAAATCCAAATAGGGATAGTAATACCATCTGTAGGTACGCTACCAGTGCGATGGATGTAGACGATCGCCGCCAAAGGAGCGATCGCATTTCCCACATCATTAGAACCATGAGCAAAGGCTACAAAGCAAGCACTCAGGAGTTGGAATCGAGCAAATAATTTTTCTACTGGGTTGGGGATTGGGGACTGGGGAAGGTGGGGTCCCCTCTGGGGATAAGGGGTAATGGGGACTGGGGAAGGTGGGGTCCCCTCTGGGGATAAGGGGTAATGGGGACTGGGGAAGGTGGGGTCCCCTCTGGGGATAAGGGGTAATGGGGACTGGGAAGTGAGAAACACTTCTTCAGTTTCTTGTAACTGTCGCCAACTAATGATTGTGAGTCCAACTGCTGCTACTGCACCGGTTAACAGTGGGATGTCGTAAGCAGGAATTTGGAAACCAATTTGCTCAATTACAAAATTGGTGAGCGGTTCTGTCAGTGATGGTAATACAATGACGCCAAATACACCTAGCAGTAGAGTACTCAACCAGGGAATCCACTCTTGTAACTGCACTATTTGATTGGGTTGATCCAAAATCCAGTGCTTGATTTGACTGTAGAATAAAGCGGCGATCGCACCACTAATTAATGGGGTTAAAATCCACCCAATGGTAATGAAGCCAATTGATGACCAATCAATTGCATCTATTCCCAAAGCTACCCAACTAAATCCAGCGATCGCACCAACAACCGCATGAGAAGAGGATACAGGTAAACCGCGTGATGTGGCAATTTGCAACCACACACCACACGATATTAGTACCGTTACCATTCCAAGAACGAATATTTGGGGTGTAGCTGCGAATAAGACGGGATTAGCAATTTTCGTTGCTAGGGTTTCGGTTACCTCATGTCCAAATAACACAGCACCTGTAAACTCTAATACCCCAGCAATTATTATTGCCTGTTTGAGAGTAACAGCCTTGGAACCTACAGAGGTTCCCATCGCGTTAGCAACATCATTTGCTCCGAGATTCCAGGCGACATAGAAAGCTAGTAGAGCTACGAAAATCAGGGTAATAAGCATTTTATTAGGGATAAGGGGAGGTGAGAAAGATAAGGATGAAACTTGAGCTTTTAAGGGCGAACTTTGAACCCTTGAGTTTTAAACTTTTAGTTTTAACACTCTCTCATTCCCCCGATCTTCCTGTTATGGATAAATCAAGATTTTATAAGTTTCTGCTGTCGGTGCGATCGCTTGCTCTACAGCTGCTGATAAATCTTTTAATGGATAGCGATCGCTAATCAACGCTTTTACATCAATTCGCTGATTAAACACAATATCGGTTGAGAGATTCTGAAGCCGATAAGACGAGCTATAACTGCCGATTAAGTCGATTTCCCGACGGTAGAGGATATTGGGGTTAATGGGAATTTCCACCTCATCAGGGAATTCGGCGAAAAACAATATTTTGCCACCTTTGCGGGTACTATCAAGTGCTTGAAAAAAAGCTTTCTCACTGGGGACAGCTAGGAGGGTAACATCAACACCTAGTCCACCAGTTAAGGCAGAGATTTTGGCGGTTAAATCGGGATCGCGCGCGTCAAAAGCCGCCTCTGCACCGACACTCAAGGCTTTTTCAATTCTAGAGGGTAGTAAATCGGTGGCGATCGCTTTTGCTCCGAAATACTTCACCAACATGATAAACATTAACCCAATTGGCCCAGCACCAGTAACTAACACAGTTTGTCCTGGAGCAATTTGAGCTTTTTTCACAGCCTTCAAGCAGCAGTTAGTTGGTTCAACAAAACTCGCTTCTTCAAAACTGATATTTTCCGGGATGGGAATTAGCCCACCATTTTCCACAATATGTCCAGGAACCTTGACATAATCAGCAAAACCGCCGCCACTGGCGTTAAAACCTGCGGTAGTAGAAATATTTTTGTAAACATCGCACATAGAAAAATTGTCATTTAGACAGTAGGCACAATGCATACAGGGGATGTGGTGCATTACCGCTACCCGTTGTCCAACTTGCCAACCTTTGACATTATTGCCTAGTGCGGCGATCGTGCCGGCAGTTTCATGTCCAAAAATGCGCGGTGGTTCATACAGTGGATAACGAATTTTTTTAATATCTGACTGACACAACCCCACAACCCGCACCTGTACCAGCACTTCATCTGGTTCCAGGGTTGGAACTGGGATATCTTCGTAAGAAAGTTGATTAACGCCTCTAAATACCTGTGCTTTCACGTTGTTTTTTCCCGATCAACGATACTAGATGTAACATTTAGTGGTTCGATTAGGTTATGAAAGTGCAGATTTTTTGGGAAAATTCTGGTATCTGGTTACTCAACTTATCTACTAATTCAAGAAAAGTCCTAGGATTTCTTTTATAGTTTTGAGATTGTATCAGTAATATTTGAACCATTATTTGAGGATATTGTTCAAATAAATCACTAAGAAAATCATCTGGTGACTGTGCTTTTACATTCCAATAGTTTAAATCTTGAGGCTGAAAGTCTTTAAGATTTTTGGTAACAATAATCTCGGCTTTAGCAACTACAGCACCGACAAGAACATGACGATCTTTAGGATAATTGGGTAACTATAGATACATTTTTACCTGATGCCATTCCCTGCACCACTTGGCGTAATACAGCTGTTAAAAAATCGAAAAAATTGTAATTTATATAAAATAATTAATTTCCTTTTGTATCCTTAGCAATATACGAGAAGCAACACCAACTTGTTTCGCTTTATTTAACCAATCTTTGACCTGATTTTCATTTCCTAAAAAATAATCTGCTTTAGCAATGTAGCAACAACTATATGCGATATCAATGAGATCGTTACCTGCTTCTGTTAAAGGTAAAAGCATTTGTTTACCTTCACTATATCTACCTAATTCTATTAGAATAGCTCCTCTAGTTCCTTGAATAGTTTTAATATCACCAGCTAATGTCAGTGCTTGAAGAGACCAGGTATCAGCTTTTTGTAAATATTTCATTTGTTCGTGTTCAATAACAATTGAAACTAAAATATCAAGGATATATAGTTTGTCCCTTACTATCAATCGCTCGTTTATTACAATTGGCTCTAATAATTTAATTGCTTGATTAAAGTTTCGTTTATCAAATTCTACTTGAGCCTCATATAGTATTTGTAATGTTTTTAAATCATTGTTAAAAAAATCAATCGAAGAGTCATTTTTATTAATTGTGTATCTAGCCAAACCTAACTTTTTTTGAATAAATTGTTCATTGGTTTTAGTTAAAACATCAAGTACTTGCTTTCCATCATTTGAATGCTTTTGTCCGTATATAGTGAATTCTGATGGCAAAAGATTACCAATAATTAATAAAACCTCAAAAATAGCAAAAGCCTCTAAAATATATACATGATTTGCAAATATATAGTGTAAAATTCTCTGATTATAAATGCTAATAATTAATACAAGTAAGAAACAATTAATCATTGGCCCAGCTAAATACATAAATATCAGCTTAGGTTTGATGTTATGTAAGCTTAAATTAGATACATAAGTTATACCACCATTTGGCATAAGATTAAATTCAATTATTAAATTGGATAATTTAAAATCTAACATTCTTTTACCAGTTCCTATTTTCACTAAATATGGTTTCAAACCCATAATTTTAGCTGCTATAAAATGTCCCATTTCATGACAAAAAATTGAAAAGTAAGCCCATATATAAATTGAAAAGTAAGCCCCTATCAAAATCAACAATACTTTCATTTTAATCACAAATTACTCTTTGTTTATTAGTATTCCCAAATGATCAATTATTTTTTCAGTAAAAATACGATAAATAGATAATCAATTTGACACTCTTAAGGATTATTAAATTATTAGCTAATACAAACATTAGACAATAATAAAATGCTGATAAAACAGGATAAATTCTTATGTATCTTCGTCAAAAATACGTAAATTATTATTTATGGTTAATCAAACATACACAGCTGATGTCTTAGTTGTCGGTGGTGGAACCGGAGGCACCGCAGCTGCTATCCAAGCGGCGCGACGAGGAGCCAAAACGATTCTTGTGAGTGAATTTCCTTGGTTAGGAGGAATGCTAACTTCGGCTGGAGTATCTGCACCAGATGGTAACGAATTAGAAGCCTTTCAAACAGGGTTATGGGATGCCTTTTTGCAGGAATTGCGACAACGACAGCCCGGAGGATTAGATAACAGCTGGGTAAGCTTTTTTAGTTACGATCCCCGCATTGGGGCAGAGATTTTTGCCAATTGGGTGCAGGAATTGGCGAATCTGCATTGGATTTCTGGACAAGTACCTTTAGAGGTATTCCGACAAGGTGATTCTATTACTGGTGTCCGCTTTGCTGATTTTGCTGTAACAGCCAAAATTATTCTCGACGCCACAGAATTAGGAGATTTATTGGCTTTAGCTGAGATACCTTACCGCTGGGGCTGGGAATTGCAATCTGAGTGGGGAGAACCCAGCGCCCCAGTGACTTTTAACTCTTTAACCGAGAGATATCCGGTGCAAGCGCCCACTTATGTAGTGATTATGCAGGATTTTGGTGAAGCCGTTGCCCCAGAAATTCCGGCTACCCCTAACTATAATCCATCCCAGTTTACAGGTGCTTGGGATAACTATGGCGCTGAGACATTTTTAAATTATGGACGCTTGCCTGGCGATCGCTTCATGATTAATTGGCCAATCTGTGGCAATGACTACGGCGAAGGGGTTGAGCGACTGATAAAGTCAGACGTAGCCAGAGGTGAATTCATCCAAGAATCACGCTGGCACAGTCAAAATTTTGCCCATTTTATTCAAAATCAACTTGGCCGTCGCTATGGTTTAGCAAAACAAGTATTTCCTCACACGCCTACAGCTTTTGCACTACATCCCTATTACCGAGAAAGTCGGCGCTTAGTGGGAGTAACTACTGTCCGCGAACAGGATATTTTGCCTGTTGCCGGAAGTAGAGTTGCATCTATATTTAATGATGCGATCGCTGTTGGTAATTACGCCAACGATCATCATTACCCTGATGTTCAATTTCCACTACAACCGAAATCTATCCGTTGGGGCGGACGCTGGACTGGGACTCCTTTTACAATTCCTTACAGTTGTCTAATCCCAGCTACAACAGACGGTTTCTTGGTTTGTGAAAAGAATATTTCTGTCTCTCACATTGCCAATGGCGCAACCAGATTACAACCCGTGGTTATGGGCATTGGTCAAGCAGCAGGAATGGCAGCAGCCATGTGTGTTGAGTTAAACTGTCAGCCGAGGGATTTACCTGTCAGGGAGCTACAAGCGGCGTTATTACAAGACGATCGCGCTAGAGCCGTAATTATTCCTTTTTTTAATCTACCACCTAATCATTCGGATTGGCTGCACTGGCAACTGTATTACTTAAATAACCCACAAGCCTATCCAGCTAGTGGTAATTGCCCTTGGGCATCAAAGGATAAGTACTCTGATTCTACTTTTGACAAGGTATTAACCTCAGAAAATAACTGTTTCCAAGGTATTTTCTACCGGTTGGGTCAGCAGGAATACAGATTCACTGTTACTGCACCAGCCGCATATCAAGGTCAAAATTGGCAGCTTGTGACTTTGCGATCGTATATCAACGAGCAGTTACACGCTTATCCCCACGAACAATTAGTTACAGTGTGGGGTCGTCAGAATCACTTCAGTAATTGGTTCTTAGTCGAACATCTGGACGGAGTATAAGAAGACTTTATTTTCAGTAAAACACAATACTTTTTGACAAATTGTCCGGATATTCATCAAAAAGTTAAGTATCAGTGAAGTGGAGAGTTCCAAAATAGACATCTGCTATGCGTGCTGCCATTTCACTTTTAGTTTCGAGTCTGGTGTTCGGCCCCTTAGCTTCTAACTGCCAAGCAATGGTCAATCACTTATCCAGCGGAAAGTCTGTAGACGATTCTGCGGCTTCCCCCAGAGTGCGCGGGCTTTCAGCTCTGACTGTGCCAATACCAAGGGCAAAGAGAACTTTCCCAGAGAATCGGCTACTTTGTATGCCTAATTGGCAACAGTTGCTCTCGGCGGAATCTGAACAAAACACAGATGATGCGCCACGTCATCGCGGTAGTGGGCGCAGAGAAGTAACGCAAAAATTCGCAAATATCTATGCTGTTGTCTAACCACCGCAGAGTAATGCCTCTTTTTGCTAAGGAAACAAACGACCAGAAAACAGGATGTTGTGCTAACATTTCTCACACAGCTTTTCTGGCAGACATATATAGAGTTAACACACGAAAATCTTCAGCGATCGCTTAGTATTTCAACTGCAAGCTTTGTATATATAGTAGTTGGCATAAATTCTGGTAATGAAAAGGCAAATTAAATCAAATGCCTCAATCCACAGTATCACCAACTCCTCAAAAGCCACACAACTGTTACTCGTATTCCTGAGAACTCAATCCTCAACTGCTTTAGAAACAGATGTTACTTAGGTTATCAACTAATTTAAAATACATCTAATTCGGACATTTTGCTAATTGGGGAAACAACCTTAAGGTAACTTATCTTTATTCCCAAACAGGTTTTCTCACAGATTGAGTAGCTGCCAATCTACATCAACAAATAATTGTTCTTCGCTTTGACATCTGTTTGGTGTCCTTTGCCGAAGCTTGAAATCCCCTTCGCCTCATCTTCTCTAGGGCATTGGGCATTGGGCATGGGAAAGAGGCTACAGAAGCAGAGGAGATGGGGGCAGAAGGGAAAAACTTGCTGCAACTTCTCCTCTGTTTCTCTGCTCCCCCCACTCTCCTCTTTTCAAACGGTTGTTTTCTTGCGGTTATTTTCAATTCGCTGAATGCCGTTGAGGAACATCGGCACAAAATTCTCGAAAAACGCCTGTGGGTCGCGCTGCCAAGCTTTTTGTGCAACCTGAATCCTAGTAAATTGCAATTCAGGCGCTAACAAAGTTTGGGGTAAACGTTCCATTAGATACTGGGGACGCTGCCAAAGCGGCATGGTATTTGCTACTTCCACCAGGTTGGCAACTCGCCGCAGTTCGGCTCCCAAGGTGATATCCATTCCTGATTCAAACGCTGCCTGTTCGATAGCGGTATATTTTCGCTTGGCTTGCTCTACTTTTTGCCGATGTTCTGGACTTTTACGCGCTAGTTCTGCCAACCAACGGTTACCCCAGCGCACATGTCCTGCTTCCTCTGGCAATATTTTTGCAATTGTTTCCCGGATTTTAATATTTTCTTCGGTTTGTGACGCTTGCTTGAGAGCGTAAATGTGAGCAGAAAAATACTCACAACCCCGTTTTTCGGTGACGTTAATTGCAGCAAGAGAAGAAATGACAAAATCTTCAAGGCCTTGGACTGGATCTTGTTGTTCGCGATCGAGCAGGCGTTCAAATTCATTGATATAGGATGAACCAGGTGGTTTACCAATATCTGCTCCCAGTTCTGCTAATAAGTCAGTTAGCCACATGGCATGACGAGCTTCATCTGAGATGTGATGAGACAAATCCCGCACTAGTTCTCGTGGCTGTCCATTGAGTTGTTCGATTAAGTCAGTCAGGTCTTTGCAACTGCGCTGTTCGCTGTAGCGGTAGCGATTCAGGGTAATTAGATGGATTTCGCGATCGCATACCACCCGTTTCAAGATTTCCCTCGCACTTAAAGCATTCTGAAATTTATGTGGGTAGGTAACTGTCATCAGACTATGTAAAGTTTTATAAATCTGTATTTGATCGTAACTTAGTTTTTTGTAACTGCTGTATTAGTTCTCAATCAAAGAAAAAACTTCAAAGTTCAAAAAATAAATCACTCAATCTTCCCTCAAGTTTCAAACCTCAAAATATAAACTTTTGTAAAAATTGTTATCACTTATGAATAATGATTTTAATCACAAAACTGCCATAAAGGTTTGATAGCAAGCTTTACATCATTAAAATTCAAAAATTTAAAATCTAAATTTCTAATGAAAATGTAAAAACAGTAGCGTATGCTACAGATTTTTGTTATATTGAATTTATTGAAGAGTCCAAAATTATATATTCACCAAATAGAGAGGACTATGGTTATGTCTATCGCAGATAAATCTCGTGCGTTAATGGTGCGCGAACATCAACAAGTCAAAAATCGCCAACAATCAATGCTGATGCGTGCTGCACAAGAACTTGGTCTTCCTGAAGAAGCTTCCCACTACTGGAACCCCATTCAAGGGAAGGTAGATGCTAGCGCTCGGATGATGTACGGGTCAAGTCATGCTTCCATGAGTTAAAAGGTTGATTTTTTGAGTGAATGTCTCAACTGACAACTCTGAAAAAAAAAGCCACCCTCTACTCTAGGGTGGCAAACCTTGTTACTTTTTTAGATACGGCACTTAATTAAGCATCGTAATAGAGGTAAAACTCGTAGGGATGAGGACGTAGCTGCAATTGCTTGACTTCATTAGCTAGCTTGTAGTCAATCCAATTTTGGATAAAGTCTTCCGTGAAGACGCCTGATTCTGTTAAGAAGGCGTGATCGTTTTCCAGTGCTTCCAACGCCAGTTCTAAAGAACCTGGAGTTGAAGGAACCTTTGCCAGTTCTTCTGGAGAGAGTTCATAGATATTCTTATCTAGGGGTTCACCAGGATGGATTTTGTTCTTGATGCCATCGATACCAGCACAAAGCATTGCAGCAAATGCTAAGTAAGGGTTAGAAGTAGCATCTGGACAACGGAATTCTAAACGTTTGGCTTTGGGGTTAGTACCAGATAGAGGAATACGGATAGAAGCAGAACGGTTACCTTGGGAGTAAGCCAAGTTAACAGGTGCTTCATAACCAGGTACTAGGCGCTTGTATGAGTTGGTACTGGGATTAGTAATTGCCAACAGCGCTGGTGCGTGTTTGAGAAGCCCACCAATGTAGTACAACGCCATATCGCTCAAACCAGCATACTTATCACCTGCGAACAGGGGTTTACCATCTTTCCAGATGGACTGGTGACAGTGCATTCCAGAACCGTTGTCGCCAAAAATTGGTTTTGGCATGAAGGTGACGGTTTTGCCGTATTTCTTGGCAACGTTCTTGATGACATATTTGTAAATCATCAACCAGTCAGCCGCTTCGATCAACTTGCCAAACTTGAAACCTAATTCGCACTGACCACCAGTAGCGACTTCGTGGTGATGCTTTTCAATGGGTACACCCAATTGCGCCATCGTCAACAGCATCTCTGTACGGATATCTTGGAAAGAATCCGTCGGCGAAACAGGGAAGTAACCTTCTTTGAAGCGTGGTTTGTAACCCAAGTTGGGTTTTGCATCTGTACCGGCTTTACCAGAATTCCAAGCGCCTTCTTCGGAGTCTAAGAAGTAGTAGCCTTCGTTGGCGGTTTGGGCAAATCTAGCACTGTCAAAGATGAAGAACTCAGCTTCAGGACCAAAGAAGGCTGTATCACCAAGACCAGTGGAAACCAAGTAATCTATTGCTTTTTGGGCAATAACCCGTGGACAACGGTTGTACCATTCGCCTGTACGGGGTTCTTTGATACTACAAATTATACTTAGCGTTGGCTCTTCCATGAATGGGTCGATCCAAGCAGTGTTAGGGTCGAGTACCATCGTCATATCCGATTCGTTGATCGCTTTCCAACCCCGGATGCTGGAACCGTCAAAAGGTACGCCATCAGTGAATGCCGTCTCATCGATTTGGTTTTGGTACAGTGTGAGGTGCTGCCAAGTCCCTACTGTATCGATGAATTTGAGATCAATCAGCTGAATTTTTTCATCTTGAATTCTTTTCAGGACTTCTTGCGGTGTTGTCATTGTTACTCCTTCTCTACCAATTTCCTAAAGTAAACCAGAATCTTACATTGCATCCTAACCCTGCTGATCTCAATCAAGCCGTGACACACCAGAAATATCTTAAATACTAGACATTAGGGGATTTTGTAGTCTGTGTTACAGATATCTGGATTATCAGGTTATATTAACCTTTCGGCGATCATCTTTACAAAACTGGAAAGTTCATCATATAGGGGTCAACTTTGGCATAAAATCCTTAAATAGTGGATAAATTGTTTTTGTGCCAAATCTATATTTAAATAGCACAAAAATTTACTGGTGCCCAAGTGCAGCCAAATAAATATCAAACCATAAATAGCAAGGATTGGGAGAAGAAGGAATGCGCGATGCGGTAACAAGTTTAATTAAGAATTATGACTTAGCTGGTCGGTATTTTGACCGGAATGCACTCGATAGCCTGAAGTCTTACTTTGACAGTGGTACAGCACGAGTACAAGCGGCGGCAGCAATCAATTCTAATGCGGCTGCACTTGTCAAGCAAGCTGGTTTAAAGTTATATGAAGAACTACCAGAATTAATTCGTCCTGGTGGAAATTCTTATACAACTCGTCGTTATGCGGCTTGTCTGCGAGATTTAGACTACTACTTGCGTTACGCCACTTATGCGCTGGTTGCAGGAAATACAAATGTGTTGGATGAGCGTGTGCTACAAGGGCTGCGAGAAACTTACAATTCTCTAGGAGTACCTATTGGACCTACGGTTCGCGGTATCCAAATTCTCAAAGATTTGATTAAGGAACAAGTAGCAGCCGCAGGTGTGCTGAATACTGCTTTTGTGGATGAACCATTTGATCACATCACACGCGAGTTAAGCGAGATAGATATTTAGCATCTAGTCCTGTAACTAGAAATCGTAGAACTATACAAATAAAGTTCGCGTAAGTGGACTTAATATATATCGCACTTTGGCTTTATTGGCAAAGTGCGTTTATTTTTCTTAATAAAAAAATTATTTGTTGTATGACAAATTAATTGGTATTACAACGAGCATAACTACTGGGAAAATTTTATACCTGCTCTTATAATGTTTATTATTGATATAAATAATTTTTGGTAATAGTTCTATGAGTATTAATGATCTAGAATTTCTGCATGGTGCAGCTTTTCTTCGACTCCTCAAAGGAACATCTTATATCTCTATCAGTTATTTATCTTATATTCATTCATCTCTCTATACTATAAAAAGCTCAAATCAAGAATCAGCTATACTATTTAAAATATCAAAAAAACCTACTTCTTCATGGTCATTTAGCTTCAGTTCACAGGAAGAAAATGCACTGACAATATTTCGTGAAACTTATCCTGATGTCAAACTTTTTATAGCGTTGATTTGTCATCGCGATGGCGTTTGTTGTCTATCAGAACAACAACTATGGAAAATTATTGATCCTAGTGAGGGTTTAGGCAAGCAGCGTGTTTCTGTAAAAAGAGAACTAAGAGGGAGTTATTATGTTAAAGGTACGGGGAGAGTTCCCTTAGAGCAGACAGTCCCTCAAAATAATTGGCCTGACGTAATTTTATCAACATCAAATAACCTATGACATCCACTCAGATTAAAACTAATGGCGACTGTATTGACAGATTAATTAAGAGATTAGAGAAACAAATCGGACAAAAAGAAGCAAGTAAGCTTAAAGAAACGGCTATTGAAGTTGTACAAAATTGTGTCAAATTTTATTCAGAAAATTTCGGTTATGGTGATGTGGGGGAAAATAGTACGGGTTTAGTGAGCTAACCCTATAAGGGACAAGACCCTATTCCTAATGGTACAACTGGACTTATTTATGGTCGAGTTTAAAGTGGTAAAACTAACACAACTATTGCAACTTTAGCCCTGGCTCATGAAAATAATTTTCGTTGTTTTATTGTCTTAACCTCTGATAATACATGGTTAGGAAAACAAACTGCTAATCGTTTCAATAATCAAGTTCAAGACGACCCTGTTTTTTTTTGATTGGGAAGAATGGAAAAAAGACCCTGATGGTTTTGCAGATACGAAAGTTGCACCTTATATAAAAGATACAGATATAGGTGTTGTATTAGTTTCAACAAAAAATGGTCATCACCTGGATAATTTATTGAAGGTTTTAAAAGCAGCAAAAGTCAAAGGTGTTCCTACCTTAATTTTTGATGATGAAGCGGATAACGCTAGTTTAAATACGAATGAATCTAAACAAGCTAAAAAAGGAAAAAATGCAATTGATGATAGTAAAATTTTTGAGACTATAGGTAAAATTCGTCAAGAGGTTGCTAATCATATTTATATTCAAATCACAGCAACTCCCCAAAGTTTATTATTACAAAGTCTCCCTCATCCTTGTAAGCCAAAATTCTGTGCAGCATTACCAGAGCCGGGAGATAGTTATATGGGAGGAGAGTTATTTTTTGCTGAGAACAGTAAATACTGTTGTATTGTAGATGCTGAAGAAATTAACCAATTAAAGAAACAAAAAGGTGCTATAAATCCAGGTAATAAATGGATAATTCCTGATGGATTAAGACTTGCACTTTGTTCCTTCTTCTTAGGTTCAACTTACAAAATGTTATCTTCTCAAAAAGAAGATGAGAAATATTCTTTTCTTGCTCATGTTTGTTATAAACAAGATATCCATAGTGTATTAGAAAAGGTGATTACTCAATTTGTAATTAATTTAGATAAAGCAATTCGAGAAAAGAGTTCAGATACAGAAAATAAGCAAGCCCAAAAATGGTTAGAAGAAGCTTATAAAGAGTTAAAACAAACGGCTAATAACTTACCTCCATTGATTGAATTAATAAATGAGTTAAAAATTCAACTAAGAAACGCAATTCATACTAAAACAATTAATGCAAATAATCCCGAAAAAGAACCTAATTATAATCCTGGTATGAATATCTTAATAGGAGGAAATAGATTAGGTAGAGGTGTAACAATTGATGGTTTAATGGTAACTTATTATGGGCGTGATGCAAAACAAAAAGTAATGGATACGGTTCATCAACATGCTCGAATGTATGGTTATCGTCCACAACTAAAAGATGTAACTCGTCTCTTTATAGCAGAACATATACTAGACGCTTTTCGTTCTATTCACGAAGCGGATGAAGCTATGCGTCAAGCAATTGGAGATGATATTCATAATATTAAACTTCAGCCTGTTTGGATAGGAGGAAACCTAAAACCAACTCGTTCTAATGTTTTAGATCCTTCAGTCATTAATGTCTTAGTACCAGGTTCATTAGTTTTTCCTCAAAATCCAGCCTATAAAAAAGAAGAAATCGAGGATAATTTTAAAGAAATTGAGAAACTTTTAATAAATTATCAAGATAATAATCAATATTATGAAACTGATATAGACTTTATCATTAAACTACTCAATTATACAAAAAGTCATTATATCTTCTCAGAAAAATGGGAAGATAAACGTATTATCAAAGGATTAACAAATATAAAATCACAAGGTATGACAAAGGGTCGTTTAAATGTTCGTAGAGGTGAAAGAAATAATAATCAAGGATTAGACATGACGAGAAAAGACCCTTTTGAGTGGATGTTTGGCTTCGGATCAGGTAGGTGGTCATTAGAGGCTAAAGAGAAATATCCCGATGTCCCAACGTTAATTGTTTGCTATCAAAAAGGTGAAAAAAGCAAGAAATGGGATGGTCATCCTATATATCTACCTATGTTAGTTTTACCTAAACAAAAATTTGTTTTAATGTTTAATTATGATGAAGATGAATAGGTGATATTTTGAATTGGCGATCGCGCCTCTGTAAAAAAGTTTTGCTAGATTAAAGCTGTGTTTATGGAGCTATCTTTCGACTAATGCCAGCCAGAGACATCTACCACGCCGCAGTCATTAAAGCACTTATAGCAGATGGTTGGACAATAACCAACGATCCCTTATACCTCGCTTATGGGGGTAGAGAACTTTACGTAGATATTGGAGCAGAAAGAGTTACCATTGCTGCTGAGAGAGATAATCAAAAAATAGCTGTTGAAATCAAAAGTTTTCTGAGTCCTTCTCCCGTAAGTGACCTCCAGGAAGCTGTAGGACAGTATGAAATTTATCGCAGCGTGCTTAAAGAACTACAACCAAAACGCCAACTTTATTTAGCAGTTCCCAAGCGAGTCTATGAAGGTATATTTTCTGAACGCTTTGGTCAGCTAATTCTTAATAGTATAGGAATAAACCTAATTGTCTTTGACGAGCAACTAGAGAGGATTATCAGATGGATAAGCTAGCTCGATATCGTGAAATTATTCGTCAGTTGATATTTGACTATGCAACTCATAAGCCTGCTAACGGTCAAATAGAAACAGAAGCAGTCATTGACTCGGAGCGAGATCACTATGAAGTGTTACATATTGGCTGGGATGGAGTGCGCCGCGTACATGGTTCGGTGGTACATATAGATATTATTAATGATAAAGTGTGGATTCAATATGATGGTACTTCCCAGCCAGTAGCAGAGGCATTATTAGAAGCGGGTATCTTGCGCGAAGATATTGTTTTGGGTTTCCATCCCGCTGAACTACGGCAATATACGGATTTTGCTGTATCTTAATTATCTTTAATTGTGTATTCTCGAAGAAGAAATAAGTTAGGGCGATCGCACTTTTGTCTGAGCTGTCAAAGGGCGATCCTCCACAAAGTATGGAATTACTTTTGATGGAGGAATTTTGATCGCACTTTGGTTTTTGTTGTCAAGGGGCATTTACTTTTATTAATTAAATATATGCAAAGAATTATTTGTTGTATCCCAAATTGTGCAGTTGTACTCGTAAATGCTGTATGTTTTGAAAATAACCTAAATGCGTTTCCAAAAATAACTGGGCAAAAACTAAATTATTAATCCTATGGGGAATTTCCTTTTCCTATACCCCTATACCAAGCAACAACGAGATTGCAACGCTTGTTTAAGTAGCATTTGATATTCTTCATCCCCAACTCGATAAGCACCAAATCTTTCCAAATGCGGATTCATCATTTGGGCATCAAAAAACACAAATTTCCTCTGACGCAATCTTTCCACCAACTTGACCATTGCGACTTTTGAACCTTCGGGAATGCGGTAAAACATTGACTCGCCAATAAAAGCGCCGCCAATCACAATCCCTAAAATTCCCCCAGCTAGTTCGTCACCTTGCCAAGTTTCAAAACTATAAGCATAACCATTCTGGTAAAGTAGCCAGTAAATCTTTTCCAATTCTGGTGAAATCCAAGTTGTCTCTCTGTCAGCACACCCAGCCACCACAGCTTGGAAGTCCCGGTTAATATCCACAGTAAACCGCTCTTGATTCAGGACACGCTGCAAAGACTTGGGGTAACGAAACCGCTCATCCAAAGGAATCAAAGTCCGATCGCGACTTCCGTACCAACTCAGGCGATCGCGCTCATCAGCCATGAGAAAATAGCCTTGTGCATAACCTTGAATAATAGCAGCGATATCATATTGCATAAATAAATATAAAAAACAGTAGAGAAACGCAATTTGATGCTAACAATCATTCTCTGCGTTCCTCTGCGTTTCCCTTAGCGTTCCTTTGCGTTTAAAAATATGACTCAACCAATTCCACCAATCACCCTACCACCGCCTGAAAATGCCCTACTCGAAGGAGAATGGTTACGAGAGCGTTTACTGCGGTGGCTAGATACAGAATTTATCCCCGAAGCAGTCAACCAAAAGATTGCTCAACGAGCCGCCCAGATTTTTGTTCGTCAACGGATGGAAGGAGAAAACGACCTTGGTTCTCTGGTAATTGCCATTGTCACAGAGATGCAGTCGTATGATTTTTCCAATAGTTTTTATGGAGAGTTTGCGATCGCCAACGCCGTCAGCGATCTACTCTTAGAAAGCCTGGGAATTGATAAGTGTTGTGGTCAATAATTTTTGTCATTTGTCATTTGTCCTTTGCAAATGACCAATGACCAATCACTAATGATTCTTGATTACCAACTAGACTTAACAACTCCAGGTAAAAGACCTTCATGCGCCCATTCACGCAGCACGTTCCGAGAAAGTCCAAAATCGCGGTAAACACCTCTAGAACGACCAGTCAACCAGCAACGATTGCGGTGGCGGGTGGGCGCACTATTCCGAGGTAGCTGTTGAATCTTCCGGTGGATTTCCAGCTTATCTAGAGGAGATGCTGCACTTCTGAACTCATCCAGAAGAGCTTCTCGCTTGTCAGCATACTTTTCTATTAATCTGGTGCGCTTTTTCTCGCGCTCAATCATGCTCTTTTTTGCCATATATTCTCTAGCTTAATTTAAAGACAGCATTTTCCATTCTACAATCTCTACATCAATTCTGGTTGCCCTTACTTATTAGCAGTGGGGCATAAATCGGCCAGTTCACAAGCAATGCAGACGGGAGAGCGGGCTTTACAGATAGCCCGACCATGATAAATCAGCCGAATTGACCAATTTTCCCAATCTGCTTGCGGCAATAAACCCATTAAATCTTGTTCAATGCGAACGGGTTCTTTTGCTTGAGTTAAACCCAAACGTTGACTGAGGCGCTTGACGTGAGTATCTACTGTCACTCCAGCATTAATGCCATAAGCATGAGCGAGGACTACATTTGCAGTTTTGCGCGCCACCCCTGGAAGTTTTAACAACTGTTCCATTTCGTTGGGGACAACAGAGTTAAACTCACTCACAATCATTCGACAAGCGCCTTGAATGTTCTTAGCTTTATTGCGATAAAACCCAGTTGAACGCACCAAGTTTTCTAATTCTACTAAATCGGCGATCGCTAAACTAGCTGCATCCGGAAACCGACCGAATAAATCTGGTGTCACTTTATTCACCCGCTCATCAGTACACTGAGCCGAGAGAATAGTTGCTACCAAAAGTTGTACTGGTGTTGAGTAGTTCAAAGAGCAAGTAGCATCTGGATAAAGACGCTTCAGACGAGCTAAAATTTCTAGCGATCGCTGCTTTAAAGGTGAAACTTTCTCTTTCCTACTCCCCACTCCCTACTCCCTATTTTTACTGAAATAACTTTTGTACCCACTCCAACTGGCTAGTTAATTGGGTAGTTTCTTTGACTATCAGAAAAATTCCTAGTCCTAAAAGTAACACCAAACCAGTTTGCATCACACCTTCTTGAATCCTTGCAGGCACAGGTTTACCGCGCAAACCTTCAATTAGCAGAAAAGCCAGTTGTCCGCCATCTAAAGCTGGTAAAGGCAAAATATTGATGATCGCCAAGTTAATACTGATAATTGCCGCAAAAGATAACAGATTTGCGCTATTGTCAGCAGCTAATTGTGCGCCTATTTTGACAATTTTAACTGGCCCAGAAACTTGTCCAACAGTTTGTTGAAAGTTAGTAATTAACTGCCCAAAACCACTGAGTGTCCCAACAAATAATTGTTGAAATCTGTTAGCAGCAATGCCGAAAATTTCAAAAGGACTATTAGGACGGCGATAAACTGCTGTAGCATTTGGACTAAGTGCCACACCAATTACACCTTTGCCATCAGCACCCAATTTTGGTGTTAATTTCAGGGATTGTTCTTGTTTTTGACGCTGAATTTTTAGGTCAATTTGCTGATTGGGATGAGTTTGAATTTCTTTTGTCAGCAAAGTAGTTGCCTTTTCAGAAGCGGGGAGTTCCTGACCGTTCACAGCCAGAATAACATCTCCTTCTCTAATCCCTGCTTGATAAGCAATAGATTCTTCATTAACAGGCTGTACAGTGACACCACCTTGATAGTTTAATTCCTTGGGAATCCCGACAATACCCAATTGCAAAGCTAGTACTAAGTAGGCAAATATTAAATTTGCGATCACTCCGGCACTGATGACGATCGCCCGGTCTAAAATTGGACGGTTACGCAGCAAATTTGGGTCATTGGGTGGAATATCGCTATCGGGGTCATCATCGGGAAAGCCGACAAAGCCGCCCAAGGGAAAGGCGCGGACAGCGTATTCCGTTTGTGAACCTTGGTACTTCCAAAGAACTGGGCCAAAACCCAAAGAAAAACGGTTAACCAGAATGCCTTGAGAACGTGCTGCAACAAAATGTCCCAACTCGTGTACCAAGATCAAAACAGCCAAGACTGCGATCGCTGCTAAAACTGACATAGAGCAAATTTGTGAAGATATTAAGCTATATACTTATTTCCATTCTAATTGGGCATTGAGTATTGGGTATTAGTCATTAGTCATTGGTCATAGTTCGATTTTTCGTATCTGGTTCTACCGTCTAAAGCTAGTAGTGGCCTGTCAAGGCTTTAATGTTGCAAAAAAATTGTAGGTTGGGTGGAGGCTTTGCGTAACCCAACATTCTGATATGTGTTGGGTTGCGCTCCGCTCCACCCAACCTACATCTAATGCTATATACTTATTTCCATTCTAATTGGGCATTGGGCATAGGCAATACGGTTCGGTTGAGGTTTTTTGATGAAATTTGTAGAGACGGCGATTTCTCGCGTCTCTTGCCTTTGCTATTCAAAGCACAAATGACCAATGACCAATAACAAATTACAAAACTTCACGCCCTAAATAAGTTTGCAACACTTCTGGTATCCTCACAGTCCCATCGGGTTGTTGATAATTCTCCAAAATTGCTGCCATCGTCCTTCCCACCGCCAAACCCGAACCATTGAGAGTATGCACAAACTGGGTACCTTTCTTCCCCGCCTCTTTGAAGCGAATATCAGCCCGTCGCGCCTGGAAATCTATAGTATTGGAACAGCTAGAAATTTCCCGATATTTGCCAGAAGAGGGTAACCAAACCTCTAAATCATAAGTTTTGGTAGAGGCAAATCCCAAATCTCCAGTACTTAAATTTACTACTCGATAAGGCAACCGCAACGCCTGTAAAATTGCTTCTGCATTCCCTACCAATTTCTCGAGTTCATCAAAAGACGTACTGGGTTCGACAAATTTCACCATTTCCACCTTGTTAAATTGATGCAGGCGAATTAAACCCCGCATATCCCGCCCGTAACTACCAGCTTCCCGGCGAAAACAGGGAGTAAAAGCACAGTGATAGATAGGCAAATCTTCAGCGGCGAGAATTTCACCTCGATAGAGATTTGTAACTGGAACCTCCGCCGTCGGAATCAGCCACAAGTTATCATCAGCGCATTTAAAGCTTTCTTCAGCAAATTTGGGTAACTGACCAGTTGCTGTCAAAGACTCAGTATTCACTAACAAGGGCGGACTGACTTCCACATACCCGGCTTGAGTATGGACAGTCAGCATAAATTGAATTAATGCCCTCTCCAATGCCGCACCAGCCCCTATCAATGTCACAAATCGACTCTGGGCAACTTTCACAGCTCGCTCAACATTGAGAATACCTAGCTTTTCCCCTATTTCCCAGTGAGGCAGAATATTCGGATTTTGGGGAATATACTCATCACCCCAACGGCGCACTTCTACGTTATCTTCCTCACTTTTACCAAGGGGTGTAGACTCGCTTGGTAAATTCGGAAGTGCCAAAACAAGTTGGGCAATTTCAGCTTTGAGGTTTTTTTCCTGGGGTTCCAGTTCGCTCAACGTAGCTTTGAGAGAGTTACCTTCATCCCGCAAAGCTTGAATTTCTGGGTCTTGAGGGTTAATACCAGATTTAAGCTTTTGCCCAACAATTTTACCAATTTCGTTGCTACGGGCTTGAAGTTGACTCCGTGTCCCCTCAAGTTCCCGTTGTTGCCGATCTAACTTTAATATCGGTTCTATGTCGTATTTACCACTACGACTGTTCAATCTTTCTTGAATTAATTGGGGATTTTCCCGTATTTGCTTAATATCCAGCACAGATTTTCTTAGTTTCTAACTTAGAATTTTCTTGTAAATACAGTTAACACATAAGCATCCAGCATATATTAATTTTGGTTTGGTGTGACTGGAAAAGCAAAGTTTTTTAGAAAAATCAGTTTTAAGCTCTTAGCAAAATTTTCCCCTAGCATCACAGCCAGGGCTACAAAAGCAGATAATCGGTTTAATTAATCACGAACTAGTATTTTGAGTTACTGCCGTTTCAGTAATCTGAGCGAGACTCTGAGCATTACTATTCATGTTATTTGCTGCTGCAAATGTCCTTTGAGTGATATTTGGTGCTTCCTTCTCGTCTTTAATTTGTCCAGGTGAAGGTAACCAGTATGCAAGTACGCTTGATAAACCACCCCAGTAAAGGGCAATATTATTGTCGTCCCCTCCTGAGCCAAGCTTGAAAATGCACAGCCCCAGCACAATGCTACTAAAGAAAACCTGTACAGCAAATCTCCAAGTTTCTTGATTAAATTTCCGTGCTGGTTGATTTTTTGTAGTGTAAAACTGATTTTTCATGGTGTAAAACTTCCAAAAAAGGTGTTTATCATTCCTATGCCACTTTTGAGGCGGATGTTTTTTTCAAATAATCTATAGTTTTCTTCACACCTTCTACTATTTATTACGGAAACATAGGATATAATTTACCAATTAATTTCCTAAATATAATAAAAACCCGGGGAAATTACTTACTATCCCCGACTTGCGCTTCTTAAGCTTATTAAGCTCGGTTGATGCGATTCAGTAGCCAAAGTGACCCCACAAGCCCTGCAAAGTGAGCTGAGACAGTGTTGGTGTTTGCCTGTACCACAAGCATATCTAAACCGCTAATAATTCGGGTGGGGTCAAAAAGTTGGGTAGTTACCGCTTGGGGAGATATGGATCTTGCTACCAGCGTACCAACGATCGCCTGCGCTCCTAAAAGAGTCACCAGCGTTCCCCCTAAATTCACCCACAGTCCTAAGCGTAATACCTGCACAGTCTCGCTTTTCCGAGGGCGGTTACTAGGGTTGGAAGATTCAAGTTGCTTGCCAATTCTGGTGTAACGGTAAGCTAAATAAATCCCACCACCCAAAACAACTAGTCCACAAACAGCTAAAAATACACCAAAGCCAGTCCCCGCATTATTACTGGGACTACCAGCTTTCTGACTAAAGATGGCGAACAGCAACACAATTATGCCAGAAACAACACCTAGTACTAGCTGAATCCAAAAGCTAATCCAACCTATAAGGCGAAAAGTTTGGGCAATTGCCCGGAGAGTAGATGAAGATGATGGGGCATCGGGAGTTTGTGACATACTGTTTACAAATGTGCTAAGTGCTTTTAAGGGAAACGAAGACATGGGGACAAGGGAGATATCAATGCAATGCCTGTTTGGCCAATGCCCCATGCCCCATACCCCTCAGGAGTGCTATTAGCGGATAGCTAAGGTTTAGCCCGTGCTGAGTAGTGAATGGGAAATTTCAGTTCTTTACTCAGAACTCGGAACTGTTTTCCCCCATGCCCTCTTTGATAAATTTACTATCACATTTACCAGATAGGACAAGAGAATCACAAATCCAGAGAATCAGTAATGATTACTTTTTAGCTGTGTCCATCAGCATAGTAGCCTTAACCCAGACATATTCTTTACCTTAAGCTTTTAGAATCTGCATTGGGAAAATCACTGTAATACAAAGTGTTTATTAATTTTTACAGACAAAATAGCATTTTACCTGTAGAATTTCTTCGATGGTATCTTATTGCTTAAACAGTTCTAACGAGTTCGGCATCACTTACACACCAAAACAGTGACTTCGCCACTGTGTGTTCCCTCCTCACTACACCGTATTGAGCTTGAGTACGGGTATATTCTTTTGTGCCCTCAAACTCGTAAACTCGTCCCACAACTTTAGAGGTGTGGGTAATTATTTGGTGTTTTCGTTTGGAAATCTAGCTTTAGTAGTTTTATATACGCTATTCATCACTGAGTAGCAATATATACTGACTGCGAGGATTGTAGACCTTACCCTAAGGCATTTTTTTAGCCATTCATTAACCATGAAACTTGAGGATATATATCAATTTTTTGAGAATCCTCCGCCAACTTACCTTTGTCAGGAATTAGCAGTTTGTTACATACTGTCTATTTTGTTACAAGGGGAATCCTACGGAACCGAGTTGATCCAGCGATTAGAGACTGAATATCCTACCTATAGGCTTTCGGATACCGTACTTTACAGTGCAATCAAATTTCTGGAAGACGAAAGGGCAATCACTGGATATTGGAAAAAACTCGAAGGACGGGGACGCCCCAGGCGGATGTACCAAGTTTCTCCCGAATGGCAAGTTCAAGCGCCGGATTTAGCTTTTCTTTGGCAAGACTACATTAACAAGCGAACCAAGTAACGAATAATTGATAATGAATAAGTCTCCTCCAGTCAAACAATAACAATTAGTTATGGATACTCCTATTCTGCCATCTACCTTGTTACTAACCTTGTTGTTATCGGTTGGGCTGTTTTTCTTTATTCGTGCTTCGACTAAAGACCGTATAGAAACAGCGCACCTGGTCTCTGAGGAAAATGAAGCTGCTTTTATGTCTCAATTAAAAGAGTATTTTCGATCGCGGTCTTACCGAGTGGCAGCGGTAGACCGAGAATTAAACCAAGTAACTTTTGAAGGTAATGTTCGCCCTAGCTGGTTCTTAGCTATATTTCTCACTCTGCTGGCAGCTATTGGTATTGTTTGCTTATCACTAGTGGTGTACCTACTTTTTCCTAGCCTCAGTACTGTGGTTCTTGGAATGGTACTGCTGTCACCTTTGAGTGGTCTGTTTTATTGGAAAAAATCTGGAAGACTTGAGAAGGTGTCGCTCAAAGTCGAAACAACTCAGAGCGAACAAACCTCCTCAAGTAAAATTACTGTGGTTGCCCATCGAGATGAACTCACTGAGTTACGAAGGACTTTACAGCTAAAGGGTAATGAATAACTATTGGTTCTTATGACCATCTTTTAACTATGATATGCAGATTTCTGACCCGATCTACTCTTGAGGCAATGGAAAGTGTTCTTATAACTCCCCGAACTCAAAGTACAGGGATTCTCCGGTCAAACAGCAACCGCAGACTGAGCCTGTCTTACGTTGCCTCCCGAACTGGTTGATGCCCCAACCAGTTTGATAGTCAGGAGTCAGTCAAGACTGTTGCTTTGTCAATTTTCCCCATAACTTGTGTCGTGGGGAAAAATTTAAATCGAGCGATTTAAATTTGTTGACAGAGCTTGCTTAACAATCCATTGGACAAGAGCGCAACTTCACTAGCGCTTTGGGATGCGCTTGGCTCTATACCTACTCCCTTCCTCCGCATCATTCAAACTAATATCAAGCCATGCAATCCAGCGTGGTTTGAGACTAGTTAACTTTCCAATTACCTAGACTAGGTTGACTGGCAAATCACCTACAAACTAAAAAAAAATTAAATTTTGCATAAACTTAGCAACTTTGCCAGTTAATTATAGTCAGGAGCCGCATTCAATGCGTAAGATGACCATTTATGGTTTAGCGAGTAGCTAAAGCAAGAGCTTCTTGACCTGGCGAAGGTTCTAACACCCTCAAGCTCGGAAACAAGAAATGGTTTTCCTCTACGTATTGAGCACCAAACAGTCCCTTTTCCGCCCAGAAATAACGGTCTGTGGTGTGTTCGTTTCGCTTTACGAGTAACAACGCAGGTGGCAAAATACCTTCAGCTTGAATGAATCTTCTCGCTGCTGTCACAGGTTTTTCTTCACCACTTTCGATGCTATATTGAGGCACATGTTCCAGAATCCGCCGTCCTTCCTGCCGACGACGACTTTTTCTTTTGCGTCTCCTTGCCAACCTATTGTCCTCCTCTTTCAAGCTATAGATTGTAGTGATAGCTACAAAATCCGTCGTCATTATATAAGTTCTAGTTCAAAAAATCAACACTTTTTTAACTTTTGATTCAAAGAAAGTAAGTATCTTTGAAAATAGATAATACAAAACTCGCTAAAATATAATCTCCTGATACAAATCATTACTCAGAAGAATTTTAGTTAAGCTGTATTAAATAAAATAAGGTAAAAACTAACTATCCTTTTTTAATCATGCCTTAAAATCTGTAATCTTGAGCAAGAACGAAAAAATGTTAATGTCTGCCAGTTCGGATTTTCTTGCTCTGTGCCGAGAGCAAATAGCACTCCTCACCCAAGGGCTGGGGGCAACTTTAAGTATTGTATACCTGACACAAGAATTGGTAGAAACTCCCTCAGGTGACGCAAAACTGATTCCTGTGGTGATTTATCCAGAAACAGCATTATTACCGCCACGAGAGGAAACTACTGAGATCACAGCACCCAAGCAACTTCGAGTTAGAAATACCTTGCTATTACCCAACGATCGTCAAAGGTTATTGAAGGCAGGATCGGAATCTTCAACTTCGTCATGGGAGTCTCAAATACCAGATGGATCTCAACCTCATTTAGAAGAGGAATACTTACTTACGGGTAACCAAATTGTTTTACCTCTGGTTTATGAGGGGATGATGATGGGTTTATTGGTTACTGGTAGGGAAAATCAGGCATGGAACGAAAACGAGCAAAGTCAGATTCAACGAATAGCTCAAACACTGGCCATCGCTTGTATTTTAGATCAGCGACGAGCATGGTTGCAGCAACAGTTACACGAACAGCAAATTCTCCAAGAAAAACAGCGAGATTTGCTAGATAACCTGTTGCATCAGTTTCGTAACCCATTAACAGCGTTGCGGACTTTTGGTAAACTGCTATTGAAGCGACTCCGACCAGCAGATGCTAACCGAGATGTGGCAAATAGTATTGTGCGGGAAAGCGATCGCCTCCAAGAATTACTGCAACAATTCGAGCAAGTAATTGACTTGACAGAGACAGATTTAGCACCGCTACATCTGGCAGAAAAGGAAGTATTTGTGGAAGCAACTGTCCAAAAAGATGCTAAACCACCGCTATTATTGCCGGGAACTGGAGATAAAGCAGTTGCATGTTCCATAGCAGATATATTAGAACCATTATTAATATCAGCCAAAGCGATCGCCCAAGAACGAAAGCTAAAAATCATAATTGAAATTAAGCACAATTTACCCCTAGTACGTGCGAACATCAAAGCATTACGAGAAGTATTAAATAATATTATTGATAATGCATTGAAATACACTCCTACTGGTGGCAAAATTTTGATCCAAGCAGGCCAAAAAAAAGCTAATTTTTTAGGAATTGCCATCAGTGACAACGGGCCTGGTATTCCAGCCGAAGATTTAGAGCATCTTGGAGAACGGCATTATCGGGGTGTACAAGGACAAACAGAAATCCCTGGTACAGGTTTGGGTTTAGCGATCGCTAAACAATTAATAGAGCAAATGCAGGGCGAAATCGAGGTTTTCAGCCCTGCAATTCATTCTCAGCTAACTTCACCCAATAGACCGGGAACTACATTTATTATTTGGTTACCAGAAGTTGGGAATTAGTCATTTGTCATTTGTAAATACTAGACCTCTTGCCCTCATCCCTCAACCCCCAATACGGTTCGGTTAAAGGGTAAGAGATAAAGGGACTGATGTTTTGAATACATCCTTTCGCCTTTACCCCTTACCCTTTCCCCAGACCACACTTGATTGTGAAAAATGCTTATCCGAACCGTATTGCCTCAACCCCTTCTCCCAAATATTGGGAGAATTGGAGACAATTTCAAAGTCCCTCTCCCAGCCGTGGGCTACGGTGTACACACAAGTGGGAAATATTAGTCTGTTAAGGAATACTTGGCAAGTAAATTATCTGTCTTGACGGCGATTTCTCACGTCTCTCTAACACGTCAGTCTTTTAGACGCGATTTATCGCGTCTATAGAACATGATGGCTTTCTGGCTTATGCCAAGGGTATTGGGATAAAACTGGTGACTTGTGTGTACACCGTAGCCCACGGCTGGGAGAGGGATTTAGGGTGAGGGCTTTTAATTCATCCAAGAAGTCTACTAATCCCCAATGCCCTATGCCCCATAACCAATGCTTATCTGACTGAAACCAACAAGTTTTGATTGATTGTCATTTGTAGATCGGTATTTGGGTCAATTGCGATTAAGTCTACACTCTTTTTACCAAAGAATAGACCAATCAACGCACCAATACCAGCACCACCCAAGACTTCTTCTGTGGCAATGGCGCGATCGCCTGTGACGGCAGAGACGGCAGCGGCGGCTCCTGCGCCCAATACGGTATCTTTAATAATTGAAGTAGTACTAGTACCCTTGTTGACGCTTTCAGTTTTGGTAATCACTTCAGAAGTAGCGTTAAGTTGATATTCTTGACCTGTGGTCAAAACCAGTTTCTGGGCAACGAATTGAGAACCACCTGTAGCGGGTTTGAGTTGACCGATAACTTGACTACCAGCAGGAATGACTACAGATCCGTCTTGCGTAACCACGTTTTGCGATACTGTGAGTGTCAAAGGCGCTGTTTCGTCCTTTGTGACCAGAATTTTTTGCGCCTTGTCATACTTCACAGGGATAGCAGTCCCTTGGGCAATTGTGACAGATGTAGGCGTTGGGGTAGTAGAGCCAAGAGCCACAACATAGGGCGAGTTAATTGCTGAGGCTTGATTAGAACTGACTAACGCTTGGTAAATAAAAGCTGCTACTTGGGCGCGAGTGGCGGTTGCAGTGGGATTGAGGAACTTCACATTAGGATAGTTCACCACAATTTGCTTTTCTGTTGCTGCGGCGATCGGGCTACGGGCGTAGCTAGCGATGCTAGAGGCATCATTGAAGTATTGCAGAGTGCTTTCGGTATTGACGGGAGCATAGTCGAGACCGTTAGCGAGTGAAACTAACACCTGTTGGCGGGGAATAGCTTGGTTAGGCTCAAAACGATTGCCGGGATATCCTGATAGGAAACCAATGGTATAGGCTTGTTGAATGGCACTGGATGCCCAATAGTTGCTAGGCACATCAGTAAAACTGATTGGCGATCGCTGCTGTGCTTTTTGGAAAGCTTTGTTTACCATAGCAGCAAATTGAGCGCGTGTTACCGGTTCTTCAGGATGGAAGCTACCATCAGGAAACCCAGCAATTACACCTCGCTGTGATAATTGTTGAATAAATTCTGCTGCCCAATAGTTAGATGAAACATCAGAAAAAGTAGTTTGAGCAAAAGATGGTGCCGCTGTCATGAAGGGTGCTATAGTCCCAACTGTAACGCTCAAAGCCATCAGCGTAGCTGTTCTAGATTGCCAACGATTTAAGTTAAACATTATTTTTTACTCCGTCACAATTAGTTTTTTACTGTTAATTAATTAGACATTTACTGAGGTATAAGGTTCCCTTTTATTTGTGCTGTTTGTCAAAACCATTACTTTAGTAAGATAGCCATCATTAAAAGATATCTGTCAATATGAGTAGAGACTAAAAATAGTCTGAGCATCTGATTAACTCTTAGGCCAATTCAATAATTATTCCCATAAATATC
Source organism: Nostoc sp. C117 (assembly GCF_043099735.1). NCBI lineage: Bacteria > Bacillati > Cyanobacteriota > Cyanophyceae > Nostocales > Nostocaceae > Nostoc > Nostoc sp. C117. The sequence goes on along the minus strand of NZ_CP170991.1, from coordinate 2,359,290 downwards.
GATATCAGCTAAGACGAATAGAGAGATAGAATAGTTGCTGAAAATAGATTTTTTGGGGGTTTAAAAATGAAGGCAATCGCACACTATAGTTAAAGTGGCGATCGCCTATTAGGGGTGATTAAAGTCACGACTTGAATTGAGTGAAGTCTAGTAGCGCGATGATGGTACTAAATTCAAGTTAGAATTCAGTGTAATCTTTAAATCCTGTGCAGGTCTTAGGACAAACATATTTGCTTCTTTTTTCCGCAATAGGACACTCGCACCTGCACCCGCCGCGGCACCGATAACAGGTTTTAAATCATCAATTCTGCGATTACCAGTAAGTAGCGAACCTAAAACACCAGCACCCCCACCAATAGCTGCATCAGTTAGAACCTGACCTGTGCTGGGTCCTTGTGTAACTTTTTGAGTTGTAGTGTATGTCCGAGAAGTTGCATTAATTGACTGGCGCTGACCATTAGGAAATTCTAATTCTTGAGCTACAAACCTTACCCCTTTTCCTTTGTTATCATCTGTATCTCTTGAATAACTATCTAAGTCAACAGCTTCTAGTCGTCCATTTACTTTAGTACCGGCGGGAATTAAGACATTTCTATTTCTGTCGATAATATCGTTCGCTATTCTCAAGGTTAGAGATTTACTTTCACCAGGGGCAATGGTAATTGTCTCTTTGTCATAGGTGACAGGAAGAGCAACCCCAGAAGGAATAGTAACGTTTCCGTATTGCCCAGCTCTGTTTTGCCCAATATTATAAGATTGAGCATTAGCAGGAGCCAAGCTGAATAGGGGGCTAACGACGGTTGTAGTAACGGCCATTGCCATAAGTGCAGCAGTTCCAGATTTCCAGTGATGTAGGCGAGTCATAGGTGGGTTGTCCTTTGTGTATGTGATATGTGTAATGACGATGCTTCACTGAGATTGTTTCTGACCATTTTTAAACGTGACTTTAAGCATATTCCGAAGGTAAAAATGCTGACAATTAAGACGAGTCTGTGCTTAGGTGTAGCTCATCCTAAATATCGTGTCTCAGGATTTTTATCTTGCTAATGTATCTAGCTAAATAGGAGACGATACACTTGCGGGACGCAAAATTACTCTAATTGTTTCTGAACTAAGTATTATTCATTACGTCTGCATATTCACACCATTGAATAGAGATAAGCAGACTTAATACCAACTCTTACTTCTATTCTATAGCAATCTTAAATTATTTGTGAACAACTAGAACCCAGATTTGTTAGAGAACTCGAAGAGATAAGGCTTGGAACTTAGATAAATCAAATAGAATTACTATAGATTTATTTCTTAGTAGTTGGTAAGTACTTTTTTCAGAGAATCGCTCAAGTCAATTTTATTAAATAACCACTGATGATACTGAGTGAACTGCAAAAATTGACTATGAACGCACTTATTACTCTAGATTTACTTGGTAATTTGTTCTATGATGAAGATAGTGGCAATTAGTAAATAATTAGGTAAGTAGGCACAATAAAAACAAGGTATATTGAGTTTTGTAAAAAACCCTGAACGATTCATTTATAAGCTCTTTGCTAAGTTTACACTTCGCTACATAGATTGATTTTTTAACGCCAAGTTACTTACCTCCCAAAACTGCGTAGGTTTTGGAATTTATTGGTTGAGGCAAGCTGTTCTTGAGCAGGAGGAGAAATGGAGGCAGGAGAAGAGTTTTGCTTCCTCTACCTGCCCTGCTTATCCGAGCAGTATTGACTTAGCTACAGCCTAATCTTCTGGCTAGTATTTTGCAAAATTGTGATATTATTCTAGCTATTTGGAAGTTCTAATTATGACAAATTCGACTGAAAAGCAAAAACAAAAGTATGCTAGGTTCCAAGAAATTTTAGAAATTGGAAAGCATCGCTACGTAAATGCTGGCGGAAATCCTCAACGTTATCGGGTAGGTTTTAAAGGTCAGGATTACTTGACAGATGAAGAGAGAAAAGAAGCAACCAAAATCATGAGACAAATGTTTGGTATTTCTATCACAAATGGTTATATTTATTGTCAGGGGAATTCTTTGGATTTACCGGAGAATTCAGTATTAGCTAAAGAGAAATTGGAATAACAACAGATAGTTAACAAAAATAACGAATAAATTACCTGTAGGACTGAAACATAATCTATGTGCTACATGGGTATTTAATATTCCTGTTGACGCTGTTTAATCTCTGCGATCGGTAATAGATAGCAAGGTATTTTCTATTTGCTGTCGTACTTCGCGGATGATATAACAATCACTATTCAAACAATCTACTAAAAACTTATTAGCATTGTAATACTGGTTTACTAATTTCTTCTGTCCATCGCTGAACTGCCAATTATGAGTAGTACGATATTTAATCACCACTACTCTTAATTTCTCATACTAAGTTGCGTTCAGAAGTAGTATTCTTTCGTTTTTTTCCGCGTCCTGGCGCTTCCCACAAACCTCCTAACCCCTGAACTTGCCAGCGTTTTATTGTCTGCCTGACCGTTTGTTGTGCCCAACCTAAATACTTTGCAATCTTACGTACATTCCATGCGTGGGCATTGAGGCGCAAAGCGATCGCTCGAGAGTTTGGTTCGACGTGTTACTTTGTGGTACTTTATCAGCACAACTGAGTTCTTTTAGTGTCAGGCTTTCTTCAGCAGTTAGTATTATTCTTAACGCCTTATGCATCAGCTATCACTTAATTTCTGCACTCTATCTATCTTACGTTTTTTTTGGTTGACCGACTTGTCAATCAGATACTGATACTGAAATCAATCCTAAGTAAGCAAGTGAGTAAGTATAAAAATGTCTCTGCGAATACATTTTTCATTTAAAATTTAAGGAAGATGTAATTATAGAAAATAAAATGTTATAATTATTAACTTTTAATTTAAGGTAGATAAAGCTTTATTAGCCAATACAATTTAGTTTTCAACTAAATTTTAGGTTTTAGGTAAAAAACAACTAATTGGTTTAAGTATTGGGTTTCTATTCTCTCCCGCTCATCCCCAAAGGTAATTCGAATTCCGCATCTGCCTCTTCTTGACGGGGAAGAGCCTCATAGTGTTATAACGGCATCAGTCTAGATACAAAATGGGTAATAACCAATTGATTACTAATTACTGGTGCTTAGAGAGAGTTAAACTTAGCTTCTAGAGCAAACCCCGATCGGACACAGTTAATAAGCAATGCTAACGCCAGCACTGCTGAATATTTTTAAGCGAGTGGGTCAAGAGTGATGAATGAAGCTGACACCTCAAATAAGGGGACTGTGATGGAATCCCTAAATTCTGCTAATTCGCCACAATTAAAGCAGGCGAATTGTCCCTTTTACTCGGTTGTGCCTAATGACAATATGGCAATTTCAAAATTGCCACTCCTCATGCCAGCTGAAGATACACAATTTTCGGAAGATACTACCCAGCAGGACTGGGTTGCAGAGCCTGAAAGCGGCAAACAAGCACTTCTTGACTCAGAATTTCACAACCTGCTGGCATTGAATGAAGAATTGCGTGTGGCTAACAATAACTTGTACGAACAAGTAGAACAGCTAAAAGACAACCTAGCTGAGTCCGAAAAGGTTTTGCAGTGGCAGAAAACGCGTTCTAGCGTTAGTGAGTCGATGCTCAACCAACAAACTCAAGAACTAGCTGCCGCCCAAGAACAAATAAAATCGTTATTTCAACAATTAGAAACTGCTGTACAAACTGTTCAACGCCAGGAAATTTTCATTGAAACTCATAAAGCGCAACTAGAAATTAGCCAGCAACGCCTTGCCCAGCTAGAAAGGGAATGTACGTTGCTACACACCACTAACAGCGAACAGTCTCAACAGTTATTGCAATCAGACAATATTTGTCGGGAGTTACGCACTAGACTTATGCGCCAACAACGCCAGACCCTACAATTTAAAGCGGCTCTGGAAAAATGTCTAGATACACCTGTTCCTGGGTATGATTCCTTAGACGATACTGCAAAACATCCTAAAGATATCACCTCCTCACAAGGAAGATTTTCTCGAAAAGCTCGGTCTTTGTTTCCTAACGCACAACCGATTCAACCTTGGTCAGCGGAACCAGAATCATTGACTGATAATGTAGATACTTCTTGGGGGGAACCTTCACCACCAGTTCCATTCCAAAGAAATGAACCTACTCCTACTCCTTCATCTTCTTGGAATTGGTCAGTTAAGGAAAACACACCAGCACCAGCACAACCTGTCCCATCTTCCAAAATTGACGATTCCCCAGATAAAACCGAAGCTGTTTCACCTTTGGAGTCGTCAAACTTAGATCAGCAATTAGATAGTCTCATCCAAATGTTTTTTACCTCCCAGCCAGTATCTGCATCACCATCGGTTGAGACAAAAACGGATGTAAATAGTAATGTAGATGATGCGCCTATCTGGGAAACTTTAGCAACAATTTTACATAATGATGAGCAAGTAGAAAATCCCCAGGAGGAGCAATTGGAGGCAGAAATCAATCCCCCTGCAACCACCTCTACTTCATCTCATGCCAAGGTCTTTGTTGAAGAAACTGAAGATTACTGGTCAGAAGTTTCACAATTGACACAGTTGGAATTGTCTCCAGAGTCATCCGATGATAACGCCAATGATGTCAGTTCACCATCACCCGTGGTTTATCCCCAGCGTCCACCCAAAGGGCGCAAGTCTTTGGCATCTGTGGAACTACCAAATTTTCGCCCCAAGGGGAAGGAGTAGTGCTGAGTGAGGAGTGAGGAGTTAGAAATTCTTCCGTACCCCTCCACCCCATACCCAATCCCTAATTAAGAATCCTTGTTTCTGATTTTGGAATTATGGCTTCTGAGCTAATTTTTGTTATCGGAGTGCCCGATCGCGGTTTACCTGTGGCGATGGCGTAATTAATCGCTAACAGCCTCAACCACAATGCCGGATTCCGGGGTTCCAACCAAGAACCTACCCGGCTCAAGAATTGCGGGAACCACGGACTTAGTAAAGCACTCACTAAGGCATGACGAGAGAAGTTAAAATAACTACCGAGCCATCTCACTAAATCCTTAGGCCCAGCCAGTTCCCAAATCCATAAAAGCAAGGCAGGATTTTTTCTCGCTGCTTTGAGTGCTAGGCGGTTAAAAGTTAACCAATCACACTTGTCTTTAATAAAGTTATCTGCGACTTCTTGGGGTTCGTCTGCTAACAACCCAAAGAAGGTATTCAGCATGGCGTTTACCCGCTGGGGTGGTAAAAATTTCCCTGTGGGTACCATCATCCCTTTAGAAAAGAGCCAAGTTACTGAAACGTTACTTTGATAAGCACGAATTTGGTTTAAGTGTCGGAAACTTAATAGGTCATGCTTGAGGGCGATATCCAACAGTGTTGTTAAGCGCTCTAAGTTACGAACCAGAGAACCAAAACCGGTGAAAACCAAGGGAGACTGGAGTGATGCGGCATCACCGATCGCAATTAATCGATCAAAGGCGACTTTGCGATCGCTACTCCCGACACTAAAATGTCCCGGAATATAGCCGAATGTCGGCTTTTTCCAGACTAATTTGTCCATATCGCATCGGCGATACTCTGGCAAAATCGTGAAAAAGTCCTCGTACATCTCTAGCAATGAACCAGGATTTTCAGCATTGACTTCGTGGTAATGAAATAAATAAATTGTCAGTTCCTCACCTTGTGCGGGAAACAATTCCCAAATCAACTGCCTTCCCCGCGAAATATCCCCATGACTGTAAAGAACGTCTCCATACTCAGAATCCCATACCCCCGGTTCAAATCCGCTCTCAATTGCCGCTCCTACTGTTGGACACACACTGTCAAAGGCACGATCGCCATTTAATTGCCAAGCAATTGGGGATGCGCTTCCCATCGCATCTATTAGTAGTCGCCCAGTTACTTCTTTCTCGATTTCACTAGGTAAATGCTTGACTTTTAAAACAACTTGTGGTTCATTAATATCTGCACGGATAAACTCTGTTTCATCCCAAATTTCACCACCTGCTGCTTGTAGCTTTTGTCCGCATAGTTGCAGCAATTTTTCGGAATCTAATCCTAAATTTAGGACTGTGGGTGTGTGCAATATAGGCGATCGCAATTTAGTTGGATTATTGGCATCAAAAAACTTATTGAATCCATCTTTGTATTCTCTGGCAATGATGGTTTCTAATTCTGCGGGGGTGATTAAACCCAAGTTAAGTAAGCTTTGAATTTCATCACGGGCAATATTCCATTCTCGGTTCATCCGCCCAAAAGGCATTCGTTCCAGTAGCAAGACTTTATATCCTAGTTTTGCCATCACTGCTGCATGGATGACACCTAGTGCGCCGCCGATATAAATCAGATCGTATTGGCCATGGGGCATTGAGGATGGGACATTGGGAGTGCTGACTGTTGACTGCTGACTGTTGACTTTTGTCCCCTTGTCCCCTTGACTCGAAAACACAACCTGTCGCGGCTGTTGTGGATTTCGTACCCCTTCGCGCCATCGCTGCTCCCACCAGTAGGCACGTTTGAGGTCATATTCCCCGTTGGGCATTTTCTGAAAATATTTGACGGTAAGAGGGTAATAAGGGGCTAGGGCTGCAAAAATCGATTGCTGGGATAAATCAATAACTGGCGGTTCCGGGTAATGATGCGGAAAATGGCTTCTGATTTCTTTAGTGAGGTATTGTAGAACTTCTTTCTCTTGGGGAAAGGGTTGTTCTGCCCAACGAAACACTTTTAAATAGGTAGTTCGTTGCACCGACCAAACAAATACTGAAAGTTCTCCAGGTAAATTTTCGGAAATCACCTCGCTAGAAGTTGTAGTAGCCGTAGTAATTTTGAGGCGGAAGCCTTCTGATGTCAGCAGTTTTTCCCCATTTGGAGGTTCAAAATCTGTTTGCAACCAGCTACGTACAGCAGCGATATCCGAAGTTGGAATTTCTAAATAAAGGATTTCTCTCATCTTTTCCTGACATTTCCAATGAATCTATTCACAAAGACAGATTTTATGAAGGCGCAAAGTAAGGTAAACTCCGCCCTATTAGTTACGTAAAGATTCAGTGAAGAAATTTTAAGATTTTGTCAAATTTATTGTTCATTTTGTAAAAGTGTAAACCTACGCCATGCATTATCCCATTCCAGACAGTCCCCAAGAAATTGTAGCTCTGCGACAACAGCCAATTGATGAAGAATTAGTTGCCAGCGCGATCGCTGGAGTTATTAAGATTGTCCGCGCTCAAGGTCAATCTTTGGAAGAATTAACTGCCCAACTGCTAGCGGAAGATCCATTGTTGGATCAGCAACAACGTCGCTGGTTGAGCCAATTAGTTGCCCAATCTTGGGAAAAGTTTTCTTAGAATTTGGCCCTTGGCGATCGGGTTGCAGCAGACAAAAATTTAAATTGAAAGATTTATATTTAAATATTTAAATATTGGCGATCGCATTTTCGCTGTTACGTGAGAATGATTATCTGTCGGAAATGGACAATTGATGTGCTATTTTTACGTTCACGGCACAAAAGCTCTTAATTTAACCTGGTGTTAGTAAAGCCGGACTATTTTTAAAGTCAGAAATACAACGATTGCTTCCAATTGTGCCATTGCCCTCATAAAATAGAGGCGATCGCGTTCAGCGTCTGCTAGAGAGGAAACAAAAGCAATGCGAAAGCGAAAGTGAGATCGCCAAAGTCTTGAAAATCAGTAGATTGATTCAGTTCTTGTGAAGCGATTTTGAAGATTCAGTAATCGCCCTTAGCATTCACTGATTCAGTTGCTACTATGGTCAGATATACAGAAATCCTTATACGGAAACTAAATCACGCTCTTCTGTTTTTGGAAGAAATATAAACCAGATCAAAAGCCCCTCGGAAGGGGGCTTTTTTTTATGGCGGTGATGGTAGCTCACGTACTATCAAAATAAGTAAATACTTAAACAGAATTAATTACACACATTTTTTTGTGTTCGCTATTCCCTGTCTCCATGATTGAATTTAATTTTGTCCACGTACTTGTATATATTTAATTCATATGATTTTATACAATCCGAAAAATGCGAGCGAAAATACGAGATACAGAGATTTTCTTTGATGTGGAAGGTTCTGCATTAGTTGTGGATGGTGCGAGGATATACTCTAAACCTGTCGCCTTTCTAATTCATGGGGGACCAGGTGCGGATCATACTTCCTTCAAACCAACCTTCTCGACTTTAAGCCGAAAACTACAACTAGTCTATTTTGACCATCGCGGTCAAGGAAGGTCTGCCCGTGGACCTAAAGAAACCTATACTCTAGACAATAATGTTGAAGACATGGAAGCATTACGCCAACACCTTGGTCTGGATAAAATTGTTGTGATTGGCGGTTCTTACGGTGGTATGGTGGCTCTGACTTATGCAGTTCGCTATCCTCAGAATGTCTCTCATCTGATTGTAATTGCCACGACAGCCCATAGTGGCTTTTTAGAAAGGGCTAAGGAAATCCTGGCATCAAAGGGAACTGAAGAACAAAAAGCGATCGCTCAACGACTTTGGGATGGGAACTTTGAAAATGAAGAACAGCTAAGACAATATTTTCAAGTGTTGGGACCAATGTATTCGCTAAGATACGATCCCACAATTTCAGCCATTGCTTGGCAGCGGAATATTCTCTCAGTTGATGCGATTAATGTTGCTTTTGGCGGTTTCCTCCGCCACTACAATATTCTTGACCAGTTACACAAAATTACCGCACCCACTTTAGTTATTGCAGGTCGATATGACTGGATTTGCGCCCCAGAATTTTCTGAAGAAATTGCTCAGGCAATACCTAATAGCGATTTGAGAATTTTTGAGAATAGCAGTCATTTGATCCGTGCAGATGAGCCAGAAGCACTTTTGGATGCGATCGCAGGTTTCTTGGTTTATAAACGTTAGCTCAATTCGTAGTTAGGATGTGATGTTTCTTGACTCGCCCTTTGCACAGTTAGTTGAGAAGAGTCTGAAAAAGGTTCTGACATTTGATCAAACCTTGTTCATGTCATAATTATGACCAATTCCTAATCACTCGATCTACCTCTACTTAATACCCAAGACAAACCACCAGATAGATGAAAAGTGCAGGAACTGATGATAACTTGAGGTGAACAAAAGCTTCTAACAACCCTCGAAGTGAAAAAGTAGCTATTTATTATGATCGTTGTCCATCATCTCAATAACTCGCGATCGCAGCGGGTGCTATGGCTACTTGAAGAATTAGGTATCGAATACAAGATCGAGTTCTACGAACGCGACCAAAAGACGATGCTAGCACCAGCATCGCTGCGCCAAATCCATCCGCTCGGCAAGTCACCAGTGATTACAGATGATGAAAAGACGGTCGCTGAGTCAGGCGCGATCGTTGAATACATAGTGGGTCGCTACGGCAATGGTCGGTTAATCCCAGCATTCGGTACTAAGGAACGTTTGCGCTATACGTATTGGCTGCATTACGCTGAAGGCTCTGCAATGCCCCCTCTAGTGATGAACCTCATCTTCAACCGTTTTGGGGCAGGTGACGGCAGTGCCAACAGCGCATTTATTGCGCCCCAGATCGAGCTTCACTTTAACTACATAGAAGGTGAACTTGGTAAGAGTACGTGGTTTGCAGGTGAAGAATTCACCGCCGCCGATATCCAAATGAGCTTTCCTTTGGAATTGGTCGGTATGCAAGCCGAACTCATCTCTAGCCGACCAAAGATTAAGCAATTTATCGAGCGCATCCATGCACGACCTGCTTACGAACGTGCCCTTGAACGTGGGGGTAGATACGATTTCGCCAAGACCATATAAGGAAAATAGAACTCGACTAACCACTGTCCGTTCGTTTATTCTCCAACTAATTGCTTGCGTTTACGAACAGAGGTGATGCCGAAAGCACCTAAGCCTAAGATACCAATCAGGGAGGTGGGTTCGGGAACAGCTTGGGTAACTACCTCAAATTTGAAATTGGGGCCAATCCTACCGTTACCTGCTGTCAGCGTTGAAGGAAAACTAAACCCTTGGGATGAACCATTTCTGGCGCTACCGGTGAGAGTAATTTCTGGAGCCGTACTTACAGATGCGGGAACCCTATAAATATCACTAAATGGACTAGTTATTGCTGCACCAATAACGTATGACATTCCAGCAAGAAGATTGACTGATGTAATATCCTGGTAACGAAAGCTTCCAGTTAGTGGACTGGTGGTCTGGACAGTTGTTGAAGCTAGTAAATTCCCATCCGATGTCCACAAACCAACTAAGTGCGATTGTGATAGAGGATTCGCAAGAGTTTGATCGTAAAAACCTAATGCAGTAACTGAGAGGTTGTCATTAGCAGTAAATGACCAACCAATTGTTTGATTTGTACCATTAAAAGCTGAGAAGCTACTTCCACCCGTCAAACTCTGTATCGCTTCATCTGCGTATACAGATGGCGCAGAAAGTAAAGTTGTTGCCAATACCAAAGGAGCAGCCATTGATAAGCTTTTCAGTACATTTACAGTCATAATTTTATTTTCCTGGTAACCATTTAACATTTGATATTCTTCACAGTAAAATAGACTACTTGTATCTGTAAAGCTTTTTTAGCAACTTCACAGAAACTTAAACTAAAGGTTAGTTTAGCGACATTGAATTTGTACGTGAATCTGACTTTTGTCGTTAAGTATCAAAAAGCTTGCTGAGAAACGATTCGGAATAAATTACAAGTCAAAGAACCTGTTGTTGCTCCTAAAGATATCGCACCACGAGCCAAGATCGATATTCAGGGCATCAATAATCTAACAATCCTAAGCTATATGGAGAATATGAACGCCTTTGATTTCCAGGGGGCTGTAGCTTTATTTACTGAAGATGGTGCCCTGCAACCTCCTTTTCAGCAACCGATTGTGGGTCATGAGTCGATCCTCGCATATATGCGTGAAGAATGCTATGGACTGAAGCTGATTCCTGAGCGAGGAGTGTCTGAATCAGCAGAAGGAGAGTTCACCCACATTAAAGTGACGGGTAAAGTGCAAACTCCTTGGTTTGCTGAGAGTATTGGTATTAACTTAGCATGGCGGTTTTTACTCAATCCTCAAGGCAAGATTTTCTTTGTGGCGATCGATTTGCTGGCATCTCCCCAGGAACTACTGAACTTGGGATTTGTTCGGTAGAAAAGCTTTCTGAGGTTAACTCACAAATCTGAAATATTGCCTAGCGATCGCTCTACTAAATCTGTAATAGTAAGGATTTGTGAGTTATACTAGAGATAGTAACAGCGACAACGCTACACCTTGCGAGGCAACCAATATGGATGCCAATGAAGTTTTAAGACGATATGCCGCTGGAGAAAGAAATTTTAGACAGCAAGACTGGAGAGGAATAAGTCTAGCTAAAGCAAATTTGAGTGGGATAGATTTGACTGGGGCACTTTTGAACTACGCAGACTTGAGGAACTCAGATCTAAGCTATGCCAATTTAAACTGGGCTGGACTTAAAGGAGCAAATTTCAAGGGTGCTAATCTGAAGGGCGCAAAAATGCCTGATGGAAAAACACACAACGATCGCTTAGAGTCTGCAAATTATTTCTTTAGCTCACACCTAACAAAAAATTTGCACTAACTAGTTCCTCTGTATTGATTCACATTATCTTCAGACTTCGTTTCAATCACTTTGAGAAAACCAATGTAACTCAAGCCCCATCAGTATTTTTTACTGGAGGACATTGAAGTAACTTGATATGAATCAATAAACTATCATGCCGCAGGATGTAGTCAAGATAAGCATTGATGCGTTGGCATCGGTTTGAGTCAGAGGTGAACACTTGGCCAGGTTGCCAATGACTTAAAAATCAAAGATCAGATTTTAGATTAAAGTAACACCTTGATTGGAGAATCATTATGTCAAAAGAGAAAAAAGGCAACAAAGAAGCCAAAAAATCCAAAAAGCAATCTGATGGTACTAAAAAGCAAAAGAAAGACCCTAACAGACATGATGGACCTGTACAGAGAGTAAAGAGTTCAAATGAGCAATGAAACATTGAATCCTAAAACATAGCTAAGCTGATGCGCGTCTAAAGTATATAAACACTCTTGATGGTCGTTGACTGTTGACGGTTAACTGTTAACGGTTAACAGTCATAAAGTAAATGTACAAATTAAATGCGTAACAGCTTAGTACCGTTGTGGGTAATTCGTAATTACCTATTAGCAAGGGTTTCAGCGATTTAAAATGGTTAGCTGATTTACACCGTGCTTAGTACAGCACGGGGTAAATTTACCTATCTTTAACGTGAGTTCGACAGAGCTAAAAAAGGGCAGGAGGTAGAGCAAGTAAGCCTTTTGGGTAAATGTCAATAGAAGGTTTTTTAGGCAAATAAGTATAAGCAGCTAAACCAGCCATTAAATTAACCAAAAAGTTAAATGGACTACGATGGCGAGAATGTTCGATTTGACATATATTTTTTAGATGGTCATTGACGGACTCAATCACAGCGCGTTTGCGTAACAGAATCTTATCAATCAGTTTTACCAAACGGTTTTTCATTTTCTTCTTAGATTTTGTGACTAACTGCAATCCGCGCTCATATAACTCCTCAAATAATTTTTGAGAGATGTATCCTCTGTCACCAAAAAGTTTACCAATTAAGTCACGAGTCATTTCTGGAACTGGTTTTCGGTCATCTACATTCGCCGGAGTTAATGAAAATGCAAGTAATTCTCCGCAATCATTAATAATCAAATGAAGTTTAAATCCAAAGTGCCAACCTACAGAATTTTTACCCCATTCTACTAAGCCTTTAAATACCTTATGAGAATGGGCTCGACAGTTATGACAAACATTAATCGGAGTGGAATCAATAAAGCTAATCCCTGTAATTTCTCCTGTACGTGTATGTAAAAAGCAACATAATAACATTAAGCACCAAGGCATCAATTCCACAAACCGAGTGTAGCTGACCAAATTCGGAAATGCTTGATGCCAACTTTGAAGCACATGCAGAGTGTAGAATTCCTTGAAAGTCTTATATCCACTGCCATGAAATGCAATGACTATTGTCATTACCTCTGATAAACACATCCTCGATTTACTGCGACGCTCTCCAGAAGTAGACGGTAATTGTGGTATTTGCTGCCATAGATTTTCCCATTGGTTACAGAAATCATCTACATCCCAGAATATTTGAGTGATATCGAGCCGAGATACAATGGTAGACATAGCCGAGACCTTGATTTTTCTTAGATATTTTTAGTCTCGGCATTTTTTTGTCACTTTTTCACAGATTCTCAATCAATCGTAGCGATCGCCTGAACAATACCCAATTGTGCAAATCTATATATGGCAAGCTTTTTTGGCTTTTTCTAACCGTCGAACTCACGTATCTTTAACAAGGGGCTTAACCTCCTTGTCTGTTTAATTAGGGGTTGCTGAAAAAGTATGAAAAAGCAATTCTTTTGGGTTGACTAGTTATTCAAGCAAAATGAAAGATAAGCTTTTGTTGTCTCTAATTCAGAAAATAATAACTTTCAGTTATAGGAAACTGCAAAAAAGGTGCAGTTTTCAAAAATAGACATAAAAAAGCATAAAACACGCGCGACAGGTGAGTAGAAAGATTCATCACTAAAAAAGTAATAGCAATTGCAGTTTCAGAAGTATGGGAAAGTTTCGCCATCACTCGATTGAGGCTAAACCTTCTTTTAGCTTGCCCAAATTTTCCTTCAATACAATTACGAATTTTCTCAGATTCTAAATCTTGTTTCTTTTTTTCTTTACTAAGATTAGCAGGTGGTCTTCCCAAAGGAGGGCCACTGATGATAATACCTCTTTCTTTGCACCAAGCTCTATTCTCTCTTGTGCGATAAATTTTATCTACATGAACCGATTCTGGATAATAGCCAGTATAATTTTTATATGCTTCTACTTGTGCTTTTAAGTCTCCTGATTCATTAAAATTATCCCAACTAATATGGTCTAAAAATACATATCCATCAAAATAACTAGCTGATAATTTTGCCCCAAATTCCACGGCTTTCCCAGCTTTTCCACGGACAATTGGACGGATATGTGGTTGGCTTAAACTAACGATTCGGTCATCAATACTCTGTTTTTTATTTTCATACAACCATAGTTGTTGACGATAAACTTCTACAACTACAAGCAACATTTTATATTGTCTAGTACTTAGTTTTTCTAGAGTTGCTCCTGTTCTGATTAGCTGGTCAATATGAGATAAGTTTCTTTTGATATATTGAAGCTGCTTTTTAATCGCTTTTTTCCTATCTTTTTGGGATACACGACGCTTTTTAGCGACTTCTAAGTAGTCAATTCTTGCTATTTCCCGATAAGTCTTTGGTTTTTTCTCTAATGTACCTTTTATCTGTTCATAAAGAAGGTCTATTATTTGTTCTGTCTGTTTTCTTGCTTGGTTCAATAGCTCGAAATCTGTTGGATAGCTGATGTCTGCTGGCGCACAAGTCGCATCTAATATTAATTCTCCCCGATTTTTTGGCGTGTTATCTTCTTTTTCTAATTCTTCTTTTTTTTTGAGTTGATTCAGTTGATTCAATTGATTCAGTTGCTAAAGTCGAAGATGTTGTCTCTAGTATCCTCTTAACAGTTTCTTGATTTACTTTGTTTACTAATTCTGCACTAATTCTTTCACGAAAATGGACTAGCATCGATGCATCAAATGGAGCTTCATTAATATAGGATGACATCCCTATGAAGTACTGTAGATAAGGGTTTTCCTTGATTTATTCTACTGTCTCTCTATCACTTATTCCTAGTTTTTCTTTGATTATTAATGCCCCTAATGCCATCCGAAATGACTTTGCTGGCGCTCCCATCTCTACAGAGAACCCGGATGAATATTCCTCTTCAAATTCTGCCCAGGGTATTAAATTCGCCAGAATAATCCAACGATTATCTGATGACAACTTGCCTGAAAACGGAAATTCAAAGTTCTCTGGTGAGATTGGATTTTGCCCCTGTTTTCTGTACATGGTTACAAACAGCACACTTGTGTACTGCTGGTCGCGGTTATGCAAGGATTTTGGGCTATTTTACCCTCAAGTCTTGCACCTGAATATACTTCTTTGGTCAGATAATCTATATCCTGTGAGCTTCTCTTTCTTTTTCAGCAACCCCTAATTAAGAACTTTTATGTCGTAGTTAATCAAATAACCCCCGAAATAAAACAGTACTCTGCGATCTTGTAGGGAAGGAAATATTAAATTATCACCTTGTGCTTTGTACATTGTGAAAGCGATGTCTACGACGGGCTATGCCTACCCGCTACTCAACTATTAGAAACAAAAGTTATTAAAGGTGAGAAACTTTACAGTTTGCTGTCCCAGGTTCAAAGTGTAAATAATTTAACCATTTCAGATAGATCTAATTTAAATCTTTCAGGAGTTAGCTCATGAGTGTTATTACAAAAATGATTGTAAATGCAGATGACGAAGTTCGCTATCTCAGCCCTGGAGAACTTGAGCAGATCAAAATGTTTGTTACAAGCAGTGAGCGCCGTCTACGCGTTGTGCAAGCTTTAACTCTGAGCCGCGATCGCATTATTAAAGAAGCTGGAAAAGAACTTTTTCAAAAGCGTCCAAACCTTGTTGCTCCAGGTGGTAACGCCTACGGCAAAGACATGACTGCCACCTGTCTGCGGGATATGGATTACTACCTGCGGTTGATTACTTACAGTGTTGCAGCTGGAGATACTACACCAATTGAAGAGATCGGAGTCGTTGGTGTTCGCCAAATGTATAGATCCCTTGGTACACCAATTGAGGCGGTTGCCCAAAGTGTCCTTGCGATGAAGAACATCGCTATCTCAATGTTGTCTGGAGAAGATGCTGGCGAAGTTGGCAGTTACTTCGACTACCTAATTAACGCTCTCTAGTAGAAATCACTTAGCGATCGCTTTTGAGGTGACAATGTTGCACGAAAAAGGGAGGCGATCGCCTCCCTTTTTCCCTAAATTTATCTCGCACTACACAGCCAGTTTTGTCAACTAGAAGCTTTCAAAGCCTCTTCCGCTTGGGAGTGTAACAATAAACCATATTCCAAGCCTTCCACCACCGCTTGATAGGAAGCTTCCAAAATGTTGGTAGAAACTCCTACCGTTGTCCAGCGTTGACGACCATTGCCCGATTCTACCAACACACGGGTTTTTGCCGCAGTGCCCGTATGTCCGTTGAGAATCCGCACTTTGTAATCTGTCAAATCAAAAGTTGCGATGTGGGGGTAAAAATTCACCAAAGCTTTGCGTAAAGCTGCATCCAAAGCTGCCACAGGACCGTTACCTTCCGCCGCTTCCAGAATATTTTTCCCCTCAACAGCAAGTTTGACTGTGGCTAGGGCGTTACTACTTTCTTTCCCTTCAATCAAGTCGCAGTGGACTTGAAAACCTTTGACTTCAAAAAACTTCTGGCGTCCTCCCAAAGCTTCGTGCATCAACAGGGCAAAACTCGCCTCTGCGGCTTCAAATTGAAATCCTTCACTCTCCAAATCTTTGAGGCGCTGGAGAATTTGCTTAGCCTCTACTTTGAGTTGATCTAGTTCAATGCCAAAACTGCGGGCTTTGGCTAAAACATTGCTCAGTCCAGACTGTTCCGAAATCACAATGCGACGACGATTTCCGACTTGTTCCGGTTTAAGATGTTCGTAAGTCAGGGGATTACGTTCCACGGCGGATACATGAATACCACCTTTGTGTGCAAAAGCCGAACGTCCGACAAAGGGGGCATGTTCATCAGGAGCAAGATTCACCACCTCGCTGACAAAACGGCTAGCTTCTGTAAGTTGTGTGAGCTGGTCTTCTCTGATACAACTGTAACCCAGCTTCAGTTGTAAATTGGGAATTAGCGAACAAAGGTTAGCATTGCCGCAACGTTCACCATAACCATTAATTGTGCCTTGTACCATCTTTGCCCCTGCCATGACGGCGGCTATTGCGTTAGCAACCGCCATTTCCGAATCGTTGTGAGTGTGAATGCCAATTTGGGGCATTGGTGACTGGGGACTGGGGATTAGGGACTGGGAAGAGTCTTTCCTAGTCCCCAGTTCCTCAGTCACCTTGACTACATCTTGGACAATTTGGCTCACTTCGTGGGGTAAAGTGCCGCCATTTGTATCACAGAGGACTAGCCATTCTGCACCGGATGCGATCGCCACGTCTAATGTCTGTAAAGCATAATCTCGATTCTGCTTATAGCCATCAAACCAATGTTCGGCATCGTAGATCACGCGACGCCCTTGAGAACGGAGGTACTCAATAGTGTCACCAATCATTGCTAAATTTTCTGCTAATGTCGTTTTGAGTCCGGCTGTGACATGTAAATCCCAAGACTTGCCAAAAATCGTTACCCAGCGAGTTCCCGCGGCCAGAATGGCCTGTAGCATCGGTTCTTCGGCAGCAGAAGTATTGGGGCGTCGAGTCGAACAAAAAGCCACAACTTCTGAATGTTTGAGCGGATCTTCTTGGAGTTGCCAGAAAAATTGAACATCTTTAGGATTGGCACCAGGCCAACCGCCTTCAATAAAGGGAATTCCCAGTTGATCGAGTCTTTTGGCAATGCGTAACTTATCTTCTATCGATACTGATAGCCCCTCGCGCTGAGTGCCATCCCGTAATGTAGTGTCATAGAGCCAAAGTTGAGGTGAAGAATTTGTGGTCATAAAACTGGGACCGACGAGACAACTTTCAAGGCGATGTGTCAATATACAACAAAAAGCCAGTTTGGCAATTTCAAAAATGCCTAAAATACTAGCTCAAGGTAAAACAATTGAGGGCGTTCAGGGAGGTAATCTCCGAAAAATTTTGCGGAAAAATAGTATTGGCCTCTACAATGACGGTGCTAAGGTAATAAACTGTTGGGGTATTGGCAGTTGTGGTATCTGCGCGGTTAAGGTAGAGAGCAAAGTATCAGCGGCGAATTGGCGCGATCGCCGTTTTCGATCGCTTCCTCCCCATTCTCCTACAACAAACCTGCGTAAGAAATAGTCAAGCCCAGGTTTTAGGAGATGTTAATGTGACAAAATTTGATAGATTTTGGGGACAAGTTTCTCGAATAGTGTGGACACCAAAAGGTTAAAAAGGAGTAAGACAAGATGGGTAGATGGACACCCTTAATATTAATGGCTGGAGGTTTAGCCATTTTGCTTGGTACATTACTGGGCATAAATTTTCCTATGGGCGTACAAACCGCTAACAATCCCGGTGGCAAAGCAGCGAAAGTCCTGCCAGCTAATATTAATGTTAATAGCAGTGCAGGAAGCCGGAATGATGAAACTGCAACTGAAGAACCTGAAACAACCCCAACAAATCAAAACAAACGCTCTATTGTAGCCCCAAGACCTGATAACAGGAGCAATGTTGCCCAGAATCCTGCCAATGATTCAACCTCATCTCCTGACAATACAACAGACTCTAATAATACAGATAGTTCCACAACAAACACACAATCAACCGATTCAAATCAAAGCAGCGAACCAATTCGAGCGTTGTGGTAAAGGTTACTAGTCTTTAGTTATTCCTTTATTAGTTATGATTTATTAGTTATGTACTAATGATAAATGGCTAACGATCGATGACTAAATGACTAATGACTAGTGAAATTGTAATTATTGGTAGCGGCGTTATTGGTTTAGCGATCGCCATTGAACTAAAACTGCGCGGGACAAGTGTCACCGTGCTTTGTCGTGATTTTCAGGCTGCCGCTACCCACGCCGCCGCCGGAATGTTAGCACCAGATGCCGAAAAAATCTCTGATGAAGCAATGCGTTCGTTGTGTTGGCGATCGCGTTCCTTATATCCCGACTGGACACATAAACTAGAAGACCTGACAGGCTTAAACACTGGTTATAGGCCTTGTGGTATCCTCACACCCCTTTTTGAACAAGGCCGGGGAGCAGGGAAGCGAGGGAGCGAGGGAGGAGGTAAAAAAGAGGAGTTTTTCCCCTGTGCCCCTGTGCCCCTGTGCCCCTCTGCCTCTTCCCCAGCTTACTGGTTAGACCAAAAAGCAATCCATCAATATCAGCCAGGATTGGCAGCAGAGGTCGTTGGCGGATGGTGGTATCCGGAAGATGCACAAGTTGATAATAAAGCACTCGCTCAAGTGTTGTGGACAGCGGCAGAGTCTCTTGGCGTTGAAATCAAAGAAGGCGTTACAGTAGAAGGATTTTTACAGCAACAGGGACAAGTTGTGGGCGTGCAAACCAATGCTGGAGTAATTCGCGCCGCCCACTATGTTTTAGCCTCAGGTGCTTGGTCAAATGAGTTGTTACCGCTACCCGTGCGTCCCCGAAAAGGGCAAATGCTGAGTTTGAAAGTGCCGGAATTGCTGCCGGACTTGCCCTTGAAGCGGATTTTATTTGGGGAAGATATTTATATTGTACCGAGAGGCGATCGCATCGTTATTGGGGCAACCAGCGAAGACGTTGGTTTTAGACCCCACAACACCCCAGAAGGCATTCAAACATTACTACAAGCTGCCATTGAGCTATATCCGCAATTAAAAGATTATCCCATCGAAGAATTCTGGTGGGGATTTCGTCCAGCCACCCCCGACGAATTACCCATCCTAGGCACCAGTTATTGTCAAAATTTAACCCTTGCTACAGGTCATTACCGCAACGGTATTCTACTTGCGCCCATAACAGCAGCCTTGATTGCCGATTTAATTTTAGAAGAAAAATCTGACCCCCTACTTGCTGATTTTCACTATTCGCGCTTCCAGACTAAGCCATCTACCTCCACCCCAATGCTGACTCATTCTGCCAACTTCGCCAACGGACACCGTATCGCAGACGCGATGAATCTAGACGCGATGAATCGCGTCTCTACAAATTCTCCACTAATTATCGCTGGCAAAACCTTTCAATCGCGGTTGATGACGGGAACTGGCAAGTATCGCAGCATTGAAGAAATGCAGCAAAGCATCACCGCCAGCGATTGCCAAATCGTCACTGTCGCAGTGCGGCGAGTCCAAACCAAAGCCCCTGGACACGAAGGTTTAGCTGAAGCCTTGGATTGGAAAAAAATCTGGATGTTACCCAATACCGCAGGTTGTCAAACTGCGGAAGAAGCCATTCGGGTAGCGCGTTTGGGGCGAGAAATGGCGAAATTGTTGGGACAGGAAGATAATAACTTCGTGAAGTTAGAAGTAATACCCGATCTTAAGTATTTACTTCCAGATCCCATTGGAACACTACAAGCCGCAGAACAACTAGTTAAAGAAGGCTTCGCAGTACTGCCCTATATCAACGCTGACCCCATGTTAGCCAAGCGTTTAGAAGAAGTAGGCTGTGCCACGGTGATGCCTTTAGCATCGCCTATTGGTTCTGGACAAGGGTTGAAAACAACTGCCAATATTCAAATTATCATCGAAAATGCTGGTGTACCAGTGGTAGTAGATGCTGGAATTGGTTCACCCTCAGAAGCCGCCCAAGCAATGGAATTGGGAGCAGACGCCTTATTGATTAATAGCGCGATCGCTCTTTCTCCAAACCCACCAGCAATGGCTCGTGCCATGAATTTAGCAACAGTAGCCGGTCGCCTGGCCTATCTTGCTGGCAGAATGCCTATCAAAGACTACGCCAGTGCTAGTTCACCCCTGACTGGGACGATTAGTAGTTAGAAAATGGGGCATGGGGAGATGAGGGGACAACGGGACAACGGGACAAACAAAACTCCTAACTCAGCACGGGCTAAACGCCCCGCTATCGCTAACAGCACTCCTAACGCAATCCCCAATGTAACGATTTGTCTAACAGTTCCAGAGCAGAAGTACCATTTATGTAACATTAAATGAACAATTAAGAAAAGATAAAGGAATTAATTCATGCCCTATACAACCGAAGAAGGCGGTCGCCTGAATAATTTTGCCAAGGAACCGAAGATTTATCAAGCAGAACCTCCTACAGAAGGGCAAAAACGAACCTATATTTTTCTAGGAGTTGCTGCTACAGTTTTGGTTGTAGGCTTGATTGTAGTCGCCTTCTTTGTTTCCCAAAAAACTTGAGCTTAAAACATTTTAATAAAATTTCATCTTTATAGTTTTTCAGGTTCCGATTTCAGGAGGAGCCTGCTTTTTTATTTTTTGTCTAAATTGAATTAGAGATTAAGTATAATTACATGGTTTTTCATTCTCCCAATCCTGAAAGGCTTAAGTTATCCTGAGTCGTGCAACATACACTTAAAAATCATTTTCATAATCAAATTTTTAGCTGAATTAGATGCACCTATAAATGTAATGTATACTGTGTTTTGGCTCTTTAGCCGCCATGAGCGTGAATGACACTGCACACAACAACAATTTTAATTTGAATCGGCAAGTGTACCAACGCTTAAAACTTGCCTTAAGTCTTGGTTTACGGCGACAAGTTTTTTTCGCAGTATGTGATGATTTACACTTAAGAAACCAAGTAGCAGCACGTTTACATTCGACATTGGCTTATCCTGTCGGACAAGTGCTATATCAACCATCAAATGCCCAAGAAAATAGCAGTCCAGCTTATCCGCGATTAGTCACGTTGCGGTTGAATTTAAAAGATCCCAATCTTATAGTTCAGGTAAATCAATGGTTGGCTAATTATCCACCGCCAATTATTGGGGCATCAAAAGATACTCCAGGAAGGACTTCTCCAATACCAGCATTTCAGATTGTTGGCGTAGAGCAGCTAACCAAGGAACCAGTAGCAACACAGCGTTTATTTTTGCACTATCTCCGCTTAAGCGAGCAATATTTCTCTACACAAGAATCTAGTCGATTCCTAGAATCTAACTTACTGTTGTGGTTACCACGTCCTTGGTTATCTGCTATTCAACAATCAGCACCACAGTTTTGGCGTTGCCGTACTGGCGTATTTGTGTTTGCTGGAGAACCCACACCAGCAACTCAAAATTCCCACTATTCAGAACGTTTTTCTAATTCCAGAAGCTTTGATGTAGACAATCTTGAGCAGTCCATAGCAGATGAATCTGTTCCCGAAAGACAACTGAGAACCGCAGCCACTGAGTTAAAGTCTGGGAAAAATTCTGACTTACCAGCACGGACACCAGCGAATAATTTACACCACACCCAGGGAACTTCGCCATCAGTAACAGATTTGTCGAAGAATGTGCCACAACCGATGGAATTCACTATTAGATCTGGAAGTGGTAATAATAATCAATTGCTGTCCTCTTTATCTCATATTAGCAGCGAGTTAACGGAGCTAGTAATAGCAACAATCAATACAAATATTGTTGAAAATACAGAAGATTATTTGCAACCGCAGCAAATTTTGTTGGAGATTGAAGAATTACATTCACAGCAAGTTCTTGGGGAAGTATTGGCGGAAGCTTATCATCGCTTGGGGAACTTATACCGCCTTCGGATTGAGCAAGGAGAGTCAACTTTAGAAAATTTAATGGTGGCAATTATTGCCTATCAGGAGGCAATTAGCTATGACGAAACCTCACCGCAAATCCCAGATATTTTAAATGACTTGGGTACGCTCTATTGGATGTTATATCGCACACCACCCAATTCAGAAGAGGGACATACTTATATAGAGCAAGCAATAGAATTTTATCAGTTGGCGTTAAACACAATCTCACGCCAAACACATCCTGAAACTTATGCCCGAGTGCAAAATAATTTGGGGACAGCTTATGGTGATTTAGCTCGTTTTTCTCACCCGTCTGAAAATTGGCAACAAGCAGTTTTAGCTTACAGCGAAGCACTAAACTACCGTACAGCTGATATGGATTCATTAAAGTATGCTGCTTGTCAAAATAATTTGGGTACTGCTTATTGGCATTTAGGGCAATACAATCAGCCGATTGTACATTTAAAGAAAGCGATCGCAGCTTATAAAGAAGCACTTCTACATTACAACCCCCAAGAGGAACCGCTCAAATATGGCATGATTCAAAACAATATCGGCACTGCCTATTGGAATCTGGCACAATACGAACAACCTGCCGAAAATTTACAACTAGCGATTGATGTATATAGCGAAGCTCTTAAATATCGTACCCCAGAGAATGTTCCTAACGCCTGTGCCGCCACTCAAAATAATCTCGGTACTGCCTATTGGCATTTAACAAATTTATCTCAAATAACTAAAGAAAAACGGCAAAAATATTTGCAACTATGCATTACTGCTTACGAAGAAGCTATAGCTTTAGCCCATTCACTTAAGGGAAATTCTTTAAGTTTTGATTTGCTTGCTTCTTATAATAACTTGGCATTAGCACATTATCAATTAGTAATAGATAAGTCTTTTAATGGGGACAAAGCAACTCGTTCTCAACATTTAGAAATAGCATTAGATAATCATTTACAAGCCTTAAACGGATTGAGTAAACAACCAGAGGCTTATCAAACAACCTTCGCTTATGTGGTAAAAACAATTCGTGCTTTCCATAATGAATTAGGGATACAAGGACAAAATTTGGCTTTATCTAAAGTTCCTCGCCAGTTGTTACCAGAAATTTTGTCCAAATTATAATTTAAACCTGCTAAGTTAAATTTATTGTTGTGTAAATTATCTAGCTAGGTTTTTTATTCCTTATCTAGTTGAGTTTTCCTATTTATTTGGCTTTTTTATTGTTTACATCAGGTTTTATTGGCTCAATTGACTTGACACTTTCTATCTTATTTTCTTGCTGATTTAGTTTGCCATTAGGCATAATTGTCCCAGCCAGTTTAGTATTTTGTAATTTGGCATCTTCCAGATTGGCTTTTTGCAAATTTGCGCCTTCCAGATTGGCATTTTCTAGATTTGCATCCTTGAGATTAGTGTCAAATAGAATAGCATTTTGTAATTTGGCACCACTAAGATTAGTACCGCTGAGATTGGCACCACTAAGATTAGCCCATCGCAGATCAACTTCATTTAAGTTGAAATTTCTTAGATCTCCACCACTGAGATTACATTCTTGGCAATCTTTAGTTCCTAACAATTTTCTGACATTTTCAGCTACTTCTTTTCTCACTGTATCTGCTTGAGAAGAAGCTTGCCAAAGTTTGATTTCGCCTAATGCACTACCAGTAACAAGAGTCTTAGCATCAGGAGTAATAGCGATCGCTTCCACCCAAGCAGCATGATTTTTGAGAACCCGAATCAAGTCCCCGTTACTGATGTTCCACATCTTCACTGTCAAATCCCTAGAACCAGTGAAAAGAGTTTTACCATCTGGGCTAAAAGCGATAGTATCAATAGTACCGTTATTTCCTGATAGAGTATGGTTCTTTTGAGTATCTTCACCTACAAAAGGAATCTTCACTTTATCAGAATTCAAATTCCACAGTTCTAAGCTACCAAAGTTTCCGCTATCAGCTAACATTTGACCGTCATTACTTATGGCAATTTCGATTACTTTGGGGGATTGTGTCGTTAGAGTATTTAATTGTCTTTTATTTTTTAAGTCCCAGAGATCGACTGTGTTAGCTTCATCACTGCCAATGGCTAATATCTGCTTTTGGGGACTAAAGGAAACACCATTAACTGTTCCTGTACCTCCAGACAAAGTTGTAACTAGTTTTTGAGTATTTAAGTCCCAAATTTTAATAGTTTTTTTAGTTTTTTTGTCAGCATTAGGTTGATTTTCATCGTTCACACTAATTAACGTTTTATTGTCAGGATTAAATGCAATAAACTTAACCTCATTTGTATAAGTATCAAAATTATGTAGCAGCTTTCCTGTGTTTAATTCCCATAGTTTTACTGTTTTATCTTCACTAGCACTGGCGATTTGTTTGCCATCAGGACTAATAGCAACAGATTTGATAGAAGCAGAGTGTTGAGAGAGGGTGTTGAGAAGTTGACCATTTTCCAAACTCCAAACTTTCACCTTGGGATCGTCGCTACCACTCACAAGGATTTTGCCATCGGAGCTAATTGCTAGGGAAGTAATCCACTGACTACCGCTGGAAGGTTCAGCAATGGTACGGAGTAATTGAGTATTTCGCCAAGCTTCTGGAGGTAAAGTGTTTTTAGAGTTTGCTTCTGCTGTTTTTGGGGTTTGTGAGGATGGTTGAAAGTTAAACCACAGCAACACTACAACAGTAAAAACTACCGCTAGTAGTGTTAAAAATGTTATCGTCTTTCGAGATATTTGCCTTGACGCCATTACTTAATTTAGATATGCGATTTGTTTGTAAGTAGTTTAATCAGAGATTAATCTATGTTAGTATAACTTTATCAATACATAACAGAAAAATTACCAGATAGTGAGAATATGCAGAATGGAGCGATCGCAATTCAGTAGTGCAACCTAGATAAAAACTTGACACCGCCAACCATATAGCATTGCGTTTCTCACATCAGGTACACAAAGAAATAATTAACCACAGTATGAGGCACACAGCTAGCATCTACAAAATCAAATACTAGTGCTATATAATTTTTTATTTTCAGTAAACTTACGGTACTTTAGCGTAAGTTACTATATTTAAACTGTGTTTGTTAAAGTTTGACCGCGCTGCAAACTCTATTGAAGTTGCATAAACTGCCTCAAATTAATATTTAAAGCGCTATTATAGCGTTAGCAATCAGATTAAACCTCATCTAAGTTGAGAACCGTAGTTTTCGCCCTCACCCTAAATCCCTCTCCCAGATCTGGGAGAGGGACTTTGAAATTCTAGCTCCCCGAATCCCAGATATGGGAGAAGGGGTTGGGGATGAGGGCAAATCTTTTTCATCCGAGAAGAACTACAGGTTTCAAGATGGACGAGGTTTAGCTAAAATATTTTTGGGAATTTAAACAGAAGTTAACCAAGCTATCGAGGTATTGTTAAACAGCAATCCTTTTTCCACACTAACGTTTATCTATTAATAAACTGAAAATAAAAAGATGTAGTTTCTAGTTGAAATTACTTTGAAAACATTAAGATTTTTTCCTAATGCTGTCACTTAAATGGTGTGGATGTTCTTGTGCAGATGAGTCTCATAAAATGATTGCACGTCAGCAAAAGTCTAAACTTTTGTGGATAGCAGTGTATTTACTAGCGTGTTTTTTGGTTGCAGAATGGAGTGTAGGCTTGTGGAGCAAAAGTTTATCCTTACAAGCAGATGCAGGACATATTCTTGCTGATGTATTAGCGTTATTGATATCGCTATTTGCAACTTTTTTTGCCCAACAACCTGCTAAAAGTAAGGCAACATTTGGCAACCAGCGTTTGGAAGTGCTTGCAGCTTTAATTAATGGGTTTAGTTTAATAGCGATCGCTAGCTTTATTCTCTGGGAAGCAATCCATCGTTGGCAAAATCCAGAACCAATTTTGGGTTTACCAATGTTGTTCATTGCATTTTTGGGTTTAATCGTTAATATATTTAGCATGAAATTGCTTCATCCCCACACTCATAACGATTTAAATCTACAAGGAGTATTTTTACACGTAATTGCTGATACTGTCAGTTCTGTGGGTGTAATTATTGCGGCCTTATTAGTTCATATTTGCCATTGGTGGTGGGCGGATGCTGTTATTAGTTTCCTAGTTGCTATTTTTATTGGTTTAAGTGCTTTCCCTTTAGTAAAAGAAAGCCTAAACATATTTTTGGAATATGCGCCGGAATCCATTAATCCAGATGAAGTAAATATATCTATTAAATCTTTTCCAAATGTATTGCAAGTAGAGAAACTACATATTTGGAAAATTAGTTCTAATAGTGTGATGCTATGCGCGAATTTAACCGTGGAATGTGCAACTATTCATGAACGCGATCGCCTGTTGCAAAAATTGCAAATTCATCTACAAAAAAGTTTTGGAATTACAGACATAACTTTACAACTCAGTAGCGATAAATCTCTCCCAGAAGCTTCCATTAATCCATTACTAAATCAGGATTTAGCCTTAATGTTGTTTGCCAATCAATCCCGCTCAAACCTTTAGCCGGTCATAATTTTGAATTCGGTGCAGCGGGACTAATGTCAACTAAAACTTTTATTTGCAGGAGATTCGTAAGGATTCAGGTCTAATATTGGGGAAGCAAAGAAGAGCGAGAAAGATGATTATTAGAAGCAGCAATTAGAGCTTATACAAAAAATCAATCACAGACCGATCTTGACGATTCTTTGATTCCTTGTGAATATTCAGGCAACAAATCAATCATTAGATTCCAGTTTGAGTAACGAATTTGGTCAGCAAGGTTCAACTCAAGGAGAACCTCCTGCTCCCCCTGCAAGAATCTGTATCAATCTTAAAGTGAAACGGTATTAGAGGGGATGGAGGGTAAAAGACAAACTGTTTGAGTGGTTTATTCGATACACTTCCTTCGATTTTGATACTCTTCAGATGTACGGAGATTTTTTCAAAAATCAGATAGCAGTCCTATAGAATTTTGGGCAATTTCTGATAAAACAGATATTGAACTGAGTCTGCTGGGGCAAAATAGAAGACATGACGATTGAATCGAATTCCTCAAATCTACCAACCCCAGAACCTATCCCAAAAAACGACTTGCAACCAGATGACTTTGATGGTGGTGTAACTGAGAATCACCTAAACTCAGAAGCACTAGCGACACAAAAAGCCTTATCAGCTTTGCAATCTCCGCAAAATACAACGACTCTGCAACAAGCCCGTTCTGACTTCAAGCAACGCATTACCAAGCAATTTACAGTTAAGCCAAGGGCATTGCTGCTAATCTTTGTAGCGATCGCTTCCACTCTCATTGGAGTTATCTTGAATAACTGGATCGTCGGCATAGCGGGAACCTTGGTAACTTTGCTGTTATCCTTAGCGATATTATTGCCTTGGTTACTCGAAGTTTTTGAGGAGTGGTTTTCACCCTTAGAACGGACGCTGTTTGTTGGCTTTTTCGGATTAATCATAGCCATCATCGGTTTGATCCGGTTTACAGGTATAGGTGATCGCTTGCTGCTTTTAGGACGCCAGATTAACTGGGACACTGCTGGTAGCCTTGCAGACTGGTTTGGCGCTTTGGGGCAAATTCTCATCGCCATCATCGCTGTTTACGTAGCTTGGCGACAATATGTCATTTCCAAAGACTTGACAATTCAGCAAAATATGCTGACAGTTCAGCAAAATATTATCACCCAGCAACAGACGATTGATTCCTATTTTCAGGGTGTTTCAGATTTGGTATTAGATGAAGAAGGATTATTAGAAGATTGGCCTCAAGAAAGGGCGATCGCAGAAGGACGTACTGCGGCAATTTTAAGTAGTGTTGATGGTAGCGGTAAAGCGAAAATTCTTAGGTTTCTCTCACGTTCCAAATTATTGTCACCTCTCAAACGCGATCGCTTATTAGGTCGAGCCATTCTTGATGGAACTGGCGGATATGCAGAAGACCGTCTCGAAGGTGTGCGCGTCATCGATTTAGGCGTAATGCTAGCCGCAGCAGACCTTTCTGGTACAGATTTGCGTTGGACTGACCTCAGCGAAGCTAATCTTGTCCGCGCCAACCTGGGCGGTTGTGATTTAGTAAAAGCCAACCTCTCGCGCACAATTTTATATGGTGCTAATCTCAATGGTGCTGACATCAACGGGATTCGCTTATTCTATGGTGTAGTAGATAAAGCATCACCCCGCAGTCGCACTGAACCACCAGATTATCAAACAGGCGAACAAACTGGCGCTGTGGTGGAAAATGCCGATTTCAGCAATGTGCAACGCATGTCTGAGTCTACACGTAACTACTGTTGCGCTTGGGGTGGCGAAAAAACTAGAGGTACTATTCCTGATGGTTGTGAAGGTATTCCTAATAAATTGGGACGATAATTATACTAAATTTAAATACTTTGACGGTCATCAGTCATCAGGTAATGTAATCTGCGATCGCAATTAAAGGCATAGCTTTATTTCCAAAACAAGCGAGTTCTGTTTTGGCTTGTCCGGCAAGACCAGTGGGAGCGCCTCAAAGACCTATTGCC
Source organism: Nostoc sp. C117 (assembly GCF_043099735.1). Taxonomy (NCBI): domain Bacteria; kingdom Bacillati; phylum Cyanobacteriota; class Cyanophyceae; order Nostocales; family Nostocaceae; genus Nostoc; species Nostoc sp. C117. The sequence continues at coordinate 2,330,463 of NZ_CP170991.1, read as the reverse complement.
AGGAAGAGAAGGTCATGTCGGTGGAACAGCGAAAGACAATCGGTCGTTCGTGGAAGCCGTGTTATATCGCTACCGAGCAGGTATCCGGTGGCGAGACTTACCTGAACGGTTTGGGGACTTCCGAGTGGGAGCAGTAAAAGTGCTTTCTCAAACAAAATTCCAGAAACTTATGCAATCTTAGAGCAATTAGCAAGTGCTTATGTATAGATTTGTTAGCAACTAATATAAAGAATCTGCAAAGATATCCGTCTAAATCTAAGTAAATACTCTAGATTGATTTAGTATGATGTTATCTGAATATATTTCCTATTTGTAAGCCAAATACCCAAGGGCATTCGCCTACAAAAAAGGCATAGAGATTATTTATCCTATTCTTGTCAAGTGTTCCCTATTTTCAAACTAGTACGACTTAAGCATTCGCCCAACCAAATTATCAAATTTTGGTTTGGGACATTCGAGCTTGGCTTTTCAAGCGTTTTTCAGTAATGTTGAGGCTAAATGCTTAACAAAACTATTGAAGAAAAATACTTAAAACAAGCCTGAAACTAGTTGTTTTTGTGAATGTACATCCTCACAAGTGTGTACGGTGCTTAAGACGTAGATAGCCCTCAATAGTTGGATAAATACTACTTGCAAGCAACTTAAAAGCAGATTTTTCATCAAAAAGTTCTAATTTTCCGACGTGATATAAGGTATGCCGAAATATGATGCTTTCGGCGTAATTTTCTGCGCTCAAACAGCACTCACAGCAAATTGAGAACTTCATTTACCGCAAAAATCGATTCAGGTAGGAAAAAGTTATGTCAAATATCATTGGAACCAACGCAAACGATACCCTAAATGGTAGTAGCGACGCCGACACAATTAATGGCAAAGCTGGGAATGATGTCATTAATGGTCAGGGAGGCAAAGATACCTTAACAGGTGGGGGCGGCAAGGATAGATTTTTTTACGATAGCAGTACTGATGAGACTGATATTATTACTGATTTCGGTGGTGTAGGTAAAGGAACAAACCCAACAGCAGCAGTCATTGCTGAAGTTGATACCATCCAATTTAATGGGGAAGGGTTGACTGCACGAAATATGCTACTCACCCAAAATGGCACAAACTTAGAAATTACCTTTGAAAGGAGAGTTTTTGGGCCAGTTACTAAAAAAGTCATCTTGCAAAACTTCAAACTAGAAGATTTGGATAACTTGAGAGCTTCTGGTAGTAGGCCAGCTATTGGCAATATTATCTTTGATGGGCAAACTACCATTACCGATAGCTTTAATGTTCTAGATGCTAATTCTACCGATACGAGCATCGGCATCAAGAACACAGTCACCTTTCTCAATGACCTAGACAACAACATTACAGGTTTAGATAACTCAGATGATGTCATCAATGGTCAGGGGGGTAATGACAAAATCGATGGCTTAAGTGGCAACGACTTGCTGCGTGGTGGTGCGGGGAATGATACTCTCATTGGCGGTCTGGGAAATGACACCCTCGTTGAGGTTAGTGGCAATAACTCCCTTGTTGGTGGTGCTGGTGACGATAGCTTGAGAGTTGACTCTTCAACAGGTGATAACATCCTCTACGGTGGTGCTGGTAAAGATACATTGAGCGCTCAGGGTTCACAAGGTAATAACTTACTTTTTGGTGGCGATGGGAATGATATTGTTGACGCCTCTTACCTAAGTAGTGACTACGGATACGGCTATATTGCAACCTCAGGCAATAACACCCTCTACGGTGGCGCTGGTGACGATACATTGCTTGCTCTGACTCCAAAAGGCAATAGATTCCTGTCTGGGGACGATGGCAATGATTTGCTCTCTGTCTCTGGGGTTGATGGTTATAGAGCGTACTATAGTTTTAGCTCCTCAGGTGATAATACCCTCAACGGTGGTACTGGGAATGATACATTGCTTGCTGAGTATTCAACAGGCAAGAACATACTTTCTGGTGGCGATGGCAATGATTTACTCTCCGTCTCTGGCTACGTCATCGGAACCAGTGGTGGAGATTATTACGCTCCCACCTCAGGTAATAACACTCTCAACGGTGGTGCGGGTAATGATACATTGCGTGCTGAGTATTCAACAGGCAAGAACATACTCTCTGGTGGCGATGGCAATGATTCCTTTTATCTAAATACTTTTTCCTCGGGTAATTTAGTAACTCAAGCAGTAGATGGAGGAAAAGATGACGATTTGTTGTCTGTCGATGGCAGCATTGCTAGCCAAGGAATTACTTCAACATACAATGCCACTGCTAATACTGGAGTCATTACAGCAGGTAAGTATCAAGTTAACTACAAAAATATCGAACGATTAAATATCTTAGGTACACAGTACAATGACAACATTTTGGGGAGCAATGGCAACGATACATTCTCCACAGGCAATGGTGGCAAAGATACGATAGATGGGGGTAAGGGTGACGATGTAGTGTTTATTGACTACAGTAGTGCTACAGAAAAAATCACAACAACATTCAATGCCACTACTAATACTGGCTCAATTACCGCAGGTACTTATCAGGTTAGCTACAAGAATATCGAACGATTAAACATCTTAGGTACAGCCTACGATGACAAGATTGTGGGCAACAATGGCAATGATACGCTCTCAACAGGCTATAGTGGCAAAGACACGATAGATGGCGGTCAAGGTGACGATGTGCTGTCCGTCGATTACACCAGTAATACAACAGGTATTGCAACGACATACAATGCCACTACTAACACTGGAGTAATTACGGCAGACAGTAATCGGGTTAGTTACAAGAATATCGAACGATTAAATATCTCAGGTACAGTCTTCGATGACTATATTGTAGGAAACGATCGCAACGATACGCTCTTTGGGGGTTATGACGGTAATGATACGATTATTGGCGGTGCAGGTAATGATGTCCTAAAAGGTGGGAAGGGTAACGACACCTTAACTGGTGGTTCCGGCAATGATAAATTTGTTTACGACTTGTTAGAGAGCGGCTATGAAATCGGTACTGATATAATCACAGATTTTGGTGCATCCTTAGACACTTTGCAATTTATAGATAACAGTAGCTTCCCTCTATTCAATGCTCAAAATCTCCAATTAACTCAAAACACTAGCAATTTAGAAATCACCTTTGAAGATTTATTTAATAACAGTACTGGCAAAGTCATTCTCCAAAATTTCCAACTAGAAAACCTTGATAGTGAGAATATTTTGTTTACTGGGCAAACCGTCATCAGCAAGAGTATTGATGTGTTTGATGCTAATTCCACTCAAACTAGCCTGTTGAACAGGAATACTGTTACCTTCCTCAATGACCTCAACAACAACATTACGGGTTTTGACAACTCCAATGATGTGGTGAATGGTCAGGGGGGTGACGATATCATCAACGGCTTAAGTGGTAACGATCTTTTGAGAGGTAATGCTGGAAATGATACTCTCATTGGCGGTGCGGGAAATGATACTCTCATTGGCGGTGCGGGAAACAATAGCCTTGATGGTGGTGTTGGTGACGATGTATTGAGTGCTAGAGGTTCAACAGGCAATAATACTCTCAATGGAAGTGCAGGTAACGATACATTGACTGCTGTGGCTTCAACAGGCAAGAACCTGCTCTTTGGCGGCGATGGCAATGATTCTCTAGACATCTCTGGCGTTTACTACACCAACGGTGACTACTCCTCCGACTCTCGCTCTTTAGGCAATAACACCCTCAATGGAGGTATAGGTGACGATAGCTTGAGTGCTAGCGGTTCAAAAGGCAATAATCTGCTCTTTGGCGGCGATGGCAATGATTATCTAGATATCTTTGGCGGCTACTCCAGCCAATCTTACTCCACCTCCGACTATCGCACTTTAGGCAATAACACTCTCGATGGAGGTGTAGGTGACGATACATTGAAAGCTGGCGGTTCAAAAGGTAATAACCTGCTTATTGGGGGCGATGGCAATGATTATCTTGACCTTACTGGCGACTACAACTACTACGCCTCCTATGACTACTCCGACTCTCGTCCCTCTGGTAATAATACCCTCAATGGAGGTGCTGGTGACGATAATTTGAGCGTTAGCAGTTCAACAGGCGATAATCTCCTCTCTGGGGGCGATGGCAATGATTCCTTCGATATAATCACTAATTCCGTAGATACTGAGCTACCTGATTTAGTGATTCAAACAGTAGATGGAGGTAATGGTGATGATTCGTTGTTGACTATTTACAACTTTACTGCCGGGGGAATTACTTCGACATTCAATGCTACTACTAACACTGGCTCAATTACAGTGGGTATGTATCAGGTTAACTACAATAATATCGAACAATTAAATATCTCAGGTACGGACAATAATGACTCGATTGTTGGGAGCAATGGCAATGATACCCTTAATGGTGGAAACGGTAATGATAGCCTTTTTGGAGGAGCTGGTATCGATACCTTTGGTTTCTATAATTACAATGGGGGTGTTGACACTATTTATGACTTCAACGCTACTAATGAACTAATCCAGGTATATGGTTTTAATTTTGGTGGCGGCTTATCAACAGGCTCACTTCAGGCGAGTCAGTTTACCATTGGAACATCTGCAACCACAAGTAGTCAGCGATTTATTTATAACTCGACTACAGGTGCATTGTTCTTTGACTCTGATGGTAGTGCAGGTGCGTTCACTCAAGTACAATTTGCACAACTATCTACAGGCTTATCATTAACCAACAACAATTTTGTGGTTGTTTAAAGGTAGTAATCGTTGAGTTTTCGTGTGCTGGATTTGACCGCAGACCTAGTGTTAGCAGCTGGACAGGTCTAAAATTCAATCTATTGAAGGTGGCGATCGCTGACAACAGAAACATTGGATGATTTGTATGGCTAAACCAGTAGGCGAAAAAGTTTCCAAACAAATGCAAGGTTTAGTATGGAAATGCGGCAACCGATATAGAGCATAAAGTCAACAAATGGCTGCATTCCCGATTTAATCAAAAGTTTTGATAACAAGGTAATGGGATGGTAGGGTTTATCGTTGTAGATTCTAATAGCTTGGCAGCAGTGTTAACAGCTACCTCATCACCGGAAGCTATGATTACACCATTGCAGCCATCCCATTTACCATTAAGCATTAGGGCACAATTGAGTCAAATAGTAAAACAGAGTCTTTGTCCCGTTTTAACCAATTATTCCAAACAATCGAGATAATATTTTTCATTTCTATAAGTTTTGGCACTTTCAGACGATTACGACTCTAACTTCCAGATATTAATCAACTCTGCTAGTCACCAGCACAAAAAACTGGGCTTCGTTTTTTGTGCGCTATGAAAGTGACAGAGTGCTGCACAAATGACTACAACACGCTTTGTAGCCTATGTACAGCTCCCAGTCACTTTCATATTTACAATCAGCTTAAGTACAAATGTCTGCAAGAACTAAGTTCTAAACAGCTGAGTCTGAACGTTCTATTTGCTGCCGAATGGTCTCAATAGAAGCATTGATGCCAGCCAGTTTTGACTCTAAATCATCTCGCAGCCAGATCAAGAATTTTAATTTCCGCTCTAAGCTAGTTTTGTGCGAAATGGGTTCGCTTCCATAACAAGGATTACCCCAAAAAGGAAACATAGTTTACCTCTGTATTTAGCTTTTGTAACAGTGCAATATATTGCACCACTACATTCTCACTAATAGCAATCAGACTGGTGTGTGTAACAACCGCCCATTATTGGACGTGCTTAACGAACGCTTGCTAAAAGTTGTCTCTTGGATTGGCAGAGGTATTTGACCATTACGATAAGAAGACTTGATTTTGGATGATTTTCCATGATAATCTACGTGTGCCTCTTAAAATACTGTTTCTCGATAGCCTTATCGCATTTTAAATAGCATATTGTATTTTTTATAAAGTCATAGTTGGCAGAAGTAATTCCAAAACTGTCTTGAGAAAAAACTTATGGTCATTACACAAAGACGTAAACTTGGACGTTCAGGATTAGAAGTATCGCCACTATCTTTTGGTGGCAACGTGTTTGGCTGGACTATTGATGAAAATAGTTCATTTGAGATTTTAGATCACTTTATAGCAGTTGGAGGTAATTTTATTGATACAGCTGATGTTTATTCCAAATGGGTTACTGGGAATCAGGGTGGAGAGTCGGAGACAATTTTAGGAAAATGGCTCAAGCAGCGTGGTCATCGTCACCAAGTGGTGATTGCCACTAAGGTTGGCAATGACATGGGTGTTAAAGGCAAAGGGCTTTCTCGCAAACACATCCAACAAGCTGTTGAAGACTCATTGCAAAGATTACAAACTGATTATATCGATCTATATCAATCGCATATCGACGATGAAAGTACTCCACTTGAAGAAACTCTTGAAACCTACGCAGAATTGATTCCTCAGGGAAAAATACGTGCGATTGGTGCTTCAAATTATAGTGCAGAGCGTTTATTACAGGCATTAGAAATTAGCCGTCAACATGGCTATCCTCGCTACGAAAGCCTTCAGCCCCGTTATAACTTGTATGACCGAGATGGTTATGAGCAGGATTTACAACAAATCTGCCAAGAACAAGAAATTGGTGTGATTAGCTATTCCTCTCTGTGCAGTGGCTTTCTTTCTGGTAAATATCGCTCAGAAAAAGATTTGTCTATTAGTCTCCGTGGTAGTTCTGTAAAAAGATATTTAAACCCTCGTGGTTTACGAATTCTAGAGGCAATTGATCAAGTGGCAAAGGCTTATAATTCTACTCCCACCCAAGTTTCGCTGGCGTGGCTCATAGCTAATCCTACCATTACTGCTCCTATTGTTAGTGCAACTAAGGTTGAGCAACTCAACGATATCATCAAAGCTGTCAATATAAATCTCGACCAAGATGCTATTGACCTTCTCAATCAAGCCAGTTCTTCAAACAACTAGTACGGCTACCTTGTCAGTCAACAGTTAACAGTTATTGGCTAGACTTTACCGAAATAGAAGAATTGTACACTAAGAAATGAGAGCAATGGTCAAAAGCCTTACTATTAAAGACTTTTAGCGTCAAATTCTCAAGGAATTTTTCAATCATCATTGGTCTTAAATACAAAAAATTTCATTCAGATGACAATTGATGAAACTATTGATAGTTAAGGTTTTCAGGTTTTTGAGGTTTTCTTAGCGTACAAATTTCCTGTTTCGGTACAGTCTAGCCTATTAGTGGACTGGCTCTCTAGGGAATTATAACTACAAATCAGGTTAAGGAAGTTTGTAGTGATGAGAATTGTACCCTTTCTATTGATATTAACAACTGGGTTCTTCACTTCGGGAATGCTGTTACCAGCTACAGCTCAGGTGACATCTGATGGGACAACTAACACCCAAGTCAACCAAAGTGGTAATAATTTTAATATTCTTAATGGTATAAATAAAGGTAATAATTTATTTCATAGCTTCAGTAATTTCTCTGTGCCTACGGGTGGTTCAGCAACTTTTGATTTAATTAACACGCCAAATATTACAACTATATTTAGTCGGGTTACTGCTGGAAATGTCTCTAATATTGATGGGTTAATTAGCACGCTTAATAGTAGTAACCCAGTAAGTTTGTTTTTGATGAATCCTGCGGGGATTGTGTTTGGGGCAAATGCCCGCTTGGATATTGGCGGCTCGTTTCTGGGGACAACGGCGAATAGTATTAAGTTTAGTGATGGGACGGAATTTAGTGCAGTGAATCCGACTGCGACACCGTTGTTGACAATAAGTGTGCCGATGGGACTGCAAATGGGACAAACACCAGGAATAATTACTGTCCAAAATACTGGACACCGCTTATTAATTCAGCAGAGTAGTCCGGTGCAGATGGGCACAACTCCCTTGGGCTTGCAAGTGGCTCCCGGTCAAACCCTAGCATTGGTAGGGGGAGATATAGTGTTAGATGGTGGGATTCTCAGCGCTCCATCAGGCCACCTAGAACTTAGTAGCGCCAAAGCCGGAACCGTTAATCTCACCACGACATCCCCTGACTGGAATTTAGACTACAGCACACTAACGCAGTACGGCGATATCCGATTTTCGCGTCAAGCCCTTGCCAACGCCAGTGGTGCGCCATCTGGTTCGATTCACCTCCAAGGCAGAAATATTAGGGTAAATGATGGTTCTGTAGCTTTATTAATCAACGAGGGAAATCAAGTTTCTGGGGATATTACGGTCAATGCCAGTGAGTTCTTGGAAGTGAGTGGGATAGGCACCTATGGATTTGCCCGAAGCATGTTGTTTACCGATACCACCAAAGGTGCTGGTGGCAATCTGGTAATTACTGCACCACAAGTACTAGTCCAAGATGGCGCAGAAGCTTATACCCGTACTTTGGGATCGGGAAGGGCAGGAAATATCTCAGTCGCGGCGGATGGGATTCAGATCGTTGGATTTTCACCTTTGAATATCAGTAATAACAGCGACATCGGTTCCGAAACGGATGGGGCTGGACGGGGTGGTGATGTTCAACTCACGACACAGCAATTGAGCATACAAAGAGGGGGGCAGCTTACGAATGCCACTTTTGGCGCTGGAACAACAGGAAATAGTACGATCAATGCCACTGATTTTATCGAACTCAGTGGATATATTCCCAACCCCTCTGGCACTTCTGGCTTTCTCGGAGCCACCAGCTTTAACCGAGGAAATGTGGGGCAAGTGACCATCAATACATCCACATTGAGGGTGCTGGATTCCGGCTCTCTTTCGACCAACACCTTTGGCCAGGGCAATGCCGGAATCCTGCAAATCAATGCTTCAGAGCAAATTATTGTCAGTGGTAACGCATCGGGAGTGCCAAGTCGGATTGGCTCCGGTGCGCCAAAGCAATCTGCTGCCTTTCTGAAATCAGTTGGACTATCGGGTTTGCCTACAGGCAATTCAGGTGATTTGGTAATTAATACCCCAAGCTTGCAGATTACGGATGGGGGTCTGGTGCGAGTCGCCAACCAAGGGGTTGGGAATGCCGGCAACCTCTACATCAATGCAGACACGATCGCCCTCGATCGCTCTGGCACAATTTCGGCAACCACAAACTCAGGAAAAGGCGGTGGAATTAATCTGCAATCTAATGCCTTAATCTTGCGCCACGGTAGCAATATTATCGCCACGGCTGGAGGCACCGGTAATGGTGGTAATATTACCATCAATTCCCCCATTATCCTGGGTTTAGAAAACAGTGATATCGTCGCCAACGCATTCCAAGGTAAGGGCGGTAACATCAACATCACTACCCAAGGCATATTTGGACTCAAATACAGCAACCAACTGACTCCTGAAAGTGATATTACTGCTAGTTCCGAATTTGGTATTAACGGTACGGTAGATATCAATAATTTTGGAGTTGACTCCAGTTCTGGTTTAGTGGAATTGCCCGTAAACTTAACAGACTCATCACAACAAATTGCTACAGGTTGTTCTAATAATACTGGTAGTAGTTTTGTGGCAACCGGTCGGGGTGGAATACCGCAAAATCCAACGCAGGAAGTGAGGAGCGATCGCACTTGGTCTGATGTGCGTGATATCTCTGCCTACCGCAATACACAGACAGTACAAGCACAAATACCCAAATCTCTAGAGGTGCTTGTGCCAGCCACAGGTTGGCGACGTAATGCTGACGGTAAAATCGAGATATTTGCAGATAAATCTCCTCCTAGAGTGCAACAAGCATTAACCTGTGCTGCGGTGACTCAAAATTAATGGCTAGACTGTACCAAAACGGGAAATTAATTTGGGGACTGATCCAAACTCTAGGCGACGGCGGTGAACGGCTAGACTGTACCGAAACGGGAAATTTGTACGCTAAGAAAACCTCAAAAATTTGAAACCCTTAAATATCAATAGTTTCAGCAAATGTAAACCCAATGAATTTGTTTGTATTTAAGACCAATGATCGTTAAAAAATTCCTTGAAAGTTGAACGCCAAAAATCTTTAATGGCAAGGCTTTTAGCGATTTCTCTGATTTGTTAGCGTACAAAACTCCCAATTTGGAACAGTCTAGCCAATTGTCTCGCCAGCAATAGTCAGCACAAACACCCGACTCTCATCCTGCTCAAATGGGATCGTTATTGGGGATTTTAACGGGAAATAGATCAAAATTGAATTAACGTTCCTTTACCTCATCAGATGCTTAATCAAAGCGATGCCTACGGCTCACGCGATTTGGAATTTCTCTTTAACTAATATAAGGTGGGCATTGCCCACCTTACTGCTGTTGATTATTTTTGCGAGACTATAATGGACGGTAGACGCGATAGTTGATTTCGGGGAAGATATTATCCATTAATTCGACTTTTTCCAGCCAACCACTATCAACTTTACCAACTTTAACGTCTTCATAGAGCTTATTAAACCGCATCAGGTGCGATCGCGTCCGTCTAACTGCATAGGGTACCATCGTTCCCGTCCGCATAATAAAAGCCCAGTCAGAAGATTGTGCTAATAACAATTCTCGTGCTGCTTGGTTCAAGGCTTTCCACCCCAACTCATCCTCTGGCTCCAGGTGAGATATTTCAATCATTCGCTCAGCAGCTTTGTGCAAATGCGGATAAATCCAGGCGTTCGTTTCATTCAACCAATATTCGTGGAAACCCTTGAAACCCCAACTTGATTGCGAAGGACGACAGACTTGCTGAGTTGGCTGATCCCGCAAATAGTCTGCTAAATGGGTCATTGCATAGGTTCCTTGGTCATACCACGACTTGCGGAATAGGTAATCGATGAACCAAGGACCTTCATACCACCAATGTCCAAATAACTCTGCGTCATAAGGCGAAACAATAATTGGCGGACGCTGCATTATATTATACAGATTTTCCGATTGCCGTTCTCGGTTATACATAAAGTTAGCAGCGTGTTCTGCTGCTTTTTCCCTAGCCCAATAGGGATCGTAGAGCGCTTTATCTGACAGCCCTAAACCACGTCCAGTAATTTTATGATACTTAATGCCCGTATTTTTGCGTTGGCCATTGGGCATAATGTAAGGCTTGATGTACTCGTATTCCGCTTCCCAGCCCAAATCTTTGTAAAATTCTCGATATTCTGCCGCCCCAGGATAGCCTACCTCAGAAGACCATACCTGTTGGGAAGATTCATGATCTCGGCCAAAGGCAGCAACGCCAGTTTCAGTAAAAATTGGGGCATAAGTACCAAAGCGCGGACGGGGACGGGCGTAAAGTATGCCATGCCCGTCAGTAAGGAAATAGCGTAACCCAGCATCTGCTAGCATTCGCTCTAAACCTTCATAGTAGGCGCATTCGGGTAACCAAATACCTCTCGGTGCTTGTCCAAAGGTTTGTTCGTAGTGTTCACAGGCTACCTGAATTTGCGCCCACACGGCTTGGGGATACATTTTCATCAACGGTAAATAGCCGTGAGTAGCGCCGCAAGTAATAATTTCCAGATTATTACTGTCTTGGAACTGCTTAAAAGCTGTCACCAAGTCGCCGTTGTAGCGTTCCCATAGCTGACGGGCTTCGTTAAACTCAGCAGCATAATGTTCAGCTAAATAACGAAGATGCCCGTTATTGACATTATGTTTTGCTTCTAGTTCTATAAGTTCTTCTAGCTGGGCTAAATGAGCATCATAGCGTTCTTGCAGCAGCGGATCGCGAAGCATTGACACTAGAGGGGGTGTCATACTCATCGTGATTTTAAAGTCGATACCGTCTCGCTTTAAGCCTTCAAATACTTTCAATAAGGGAATGTAAGTTTCTGTGATGGCTTCATAGAGCCATTCTTCCTCCAGCACGTAATCACTTTCCGGGTGACGAACGAAGGGCAGATGTGCGTGGAGTACAAGCGCGACGTAGCCGATAGCCATAGTGATTTTTGGGGTGATACTTGTAAGTTGAAGGTTGAGAGGTTTGGCTGAAATTAACAATATTTTAAGACTTTATGGGGATCGTAAGAGTAGTTTTCAATATGAGTTAAATACAGTGTTTGTAGGGGTACAGCCAACATTGTTGTGCCTCCACTGCGTGTTTTTACTGTCACGTAAAAACGTAAACTCAGTATTTCCCAAAATTTTGTGATTTGAACATTACACAGATGGTAAGTGTTCAGGGGGCTTACCGAGATAAACAGAAGAGTACAGTACATACTGTTTGCTAAGACTGTATAATAATGAGTTTTTGTTATGTCCTTCTCTTCTAACACGATCTATCGCATAGTTGATGGCGTAAACATTCCTGGCGTATTTCTGCAAGCCTTTATCAACAATGGAGACCACTATTATGTTACTGAAATTAAGGTCTACAAAGACGGCAAAATTGATTGCTGGGGGATGGTTGACTTTGATGGTTTCAAAGAAAAGGTGAGCCTCGGTTGGGTTAGAACTCATCTGCCTGAAGGAGTAAGAGTCTCAATGATGGTGTCTGGTCTTAATTTCACCGCCCATCAAGTGAAGTCAAGAGTTGAGGAACAGGAGTTTGTTAAAGAAGTTGAAGACGAGATCCGACGACTCAATGGGCAGCTAACAACAGGAGAGATTTGCCGACAGGCATTAACACAATATAAGCATGAGCCAAACGAGGCAAATAAGGAGTATTTGCGCCAAGCCTATGATGCTGTTCCTAAACACTGCCGCATATATTTAGGTGATATGGACGACAAAGATTCGGAATATCGCTCAATTCTAAACAGATGGAGCGACTAGGAGGAACCAACATCGGTACAACATTTCGTTGGAACGGCAGGACAGGGGTAATCGGATACGAGGCAGAGGTTATCTCCACTCCTCAACTGTTTCTATACAAAAAAACGCTCAACTCGAACGCCGAAACCTGGTAACAGAGGCGATCTGATTTCGTCATCAACCAACAAAATTGCTATCAGTTTTAATTGGGCTGCTTCTGGGCGATAAACTTCTAGCTGCTGTAATTGCCAATTTGCAATCCAATATTCTTGGACTCCTGTGGATGAGTATAGTTTAGAGATGAAATTCTATTTTCAGAATATTTGTTCAGGGTCAATACCTGCGGCTCGCAAGCGTTCTGCCAATATTGCAGCCCGTTGACGTTCTTGTTCTAGCTCTTGGTTTGTTTGCTGTAACTGTTGATTTGTTTGCTGTAACTGTTGGGTTGTTTCCTGTAATTGTTGGTTTGCTTCGTCTTCAGGTAACATCACCAGCTGTCCATCTGGTGTAAAAAAGCGTAATTTGCCCAAATATACTGCCAAATACAGCCCTAACTGTTGACTCCACAACCAACCCGACTCAGTGGGTATAATGTCTTGATATTGCCCTTCAACTATGTGAAATCCCTGTAATTCTAGGTTATTTGGGTCAAACCAAAAGTAATCAGGGGTGCGGAATGTGTTCTGATATATCTGCTTTTTTAAACCTTTATCAACCGAGGCAGTGGAATCAGATAACATTTCTATAATCACATTGGGATATTTGCCGTTTTCTTGCCACATAACCCAGCTTTTACGGTCTTTTTTTTCGGTATCTAAAACCACAAAAAAATCAGGGCCTCGAAATTCTTCTGACTTTTTTTGGTTAGGACTGAAGTAGATAGTTAGATTACCTGTAGCATAAAAATCTTCGCGATCGCGCCACCACCATTTAATCAAGCGAATGAGTAAATCGATTTGTTCGCGGTGTAAATCAGATTCCAAGGGGGGTTCGTCACTATAGATGTCACCTGGTGGAAAAATTATACTGTCTGTGACATCTTGTAAACTAGGGGTGGCAGCAAGGGGCTGAGACATACAATATAGTTTTCTATTTGTATCTATGCTATCGTGACTGATTCTTCTCTTACTCTTCGCTTTCTTTATACAACTCTTGTAAATCCTGCAACTGAGTCTTGCGCGAAACCCGGCGATATTTTTTACTTTCTAGCTTAGGTTCGTATTGACTCTGCCCTTTGCCTTTACTTTTTAACTTTAAATTAGATTCAGGATCGGCTTGTTGGTGAAGCTGTGTTTGACGAGCGATCGCCGCATCCAAAAATTCTAAATAATGTTCATATCGTTCCCAGTCTCCCCGCACCACACACTCAGGCTCGTCTCGATGCAGACAATCACTAAACCGACAGCTAGCAACTGCCAACCGCTCTCTTGCTTCCGGAAAATAATGGATTAATTCTTCTGGGATACAATCCATATCAGGCTGATTAAAGCCCGGAGTATCCGCTAGTAAACCACCACTAGGTAACTCAAATAGTTCTATATGGCGAGTGGTATGACGACCACGAGCCAGTTTACCAGAAACTTCTCCGACTCGCAGCTTTGCAGAGTCAATTAGCGTATTAATCATGCTGGATTTCCCAACGCCGGAAGGGCCAGCAACTACAGTAATTTTATTGCTTAAATATTTGGCTGCTTGGTCGGTATTTATACCATCTTTAACACTGATAAATATTGGTTGATAACCCCAAGCAAAAAGGCGATCGCTAATTTGTTGTTGTTCTTGCGGTGAAACTAAATCACTTTTATTCAGGCATAAAAGCACATCCAAGCCAGTAGACTCAGCTTTAATCAGAAATCGGCTCAATTGATAAGGTTCCAAAGGGGGATCGGCAACCGCAAATACCAAGAGGATTTGGTTGACATTGGCGATCGCCGGACGATCTAATTCACTTTGGCGGGGTAAAACTTCAGCGATCGCTCCTCGTCCTCCAGCCCAATCTGGCTCTTCTACGACAACGCGATCGCCCACCATCACCTGTTGTCCGATTTTTTTCAGCCGTGTTCGCCGAGTACAAAGCAACAGAGGAGGTGAGCTAGTAGTGGGACAGTGGGGCAGAAAGGTATTTAAATCCAGTTTCTCCTCTGCTCCCCTGCTCCTCTGCTTCCCTGCCTCTTGATCCATCTGTACTCGGTAAAAATTAGCTTGCACAGCCACCACTGTACCTAATAACTGTCCAGTTGCAGCAAAATTTTCCCCTATCATTGGGTAGCAACTGGACGGCGCACTAACAGCGAAAAATAACTAGTGCAGTCTGTAATTTGTTCTACCTGATAACCTGCCATTGTCAAACTATCGGGAACCTGCTCAATCGGTTCTCCTGGGTCTAGCCAGACTTCTAGCAAACCTCCCAGTGGCATTTTCTCTAAACGTAGTTTTGTCCGCACGAAATTAATTGGGCAAGGGGTGCCGCGCAAATCAAGCTGAGCATCGGGAGTTGAAATAGAAGAGGACTTCATTATTTAAACAGATTTCCCAAGAATCCTTCTAAACCGCCTTTGCCAGTGCGATCTCCTTTAATTTTAGCCAGCTTCTCCAAAAGTTCCCTCTCCTCTGGGGTGACCTTGTTGGGAATATCAATTAATATCGTCAGCATGTGATCTCCTCGACTTACAGGATTTCCCAATCTGGGTACGCCGCGATTTTCCAACTTCATCACCGTATTTGGCTGGGTTCCGGCAGGAATGATCAGTTCTACTGGACCATCTACTGTATTGACCTCTAACCGACAACCTAAAATTGCTTGCAAATAGCTAACTTTGATTTCCGAGAGAATATTGATGTTATCTCGTTGGAATTCCTCGTCCTCATTCACGAACAAATAAACGTACAAATCACCAGGAGGACCACTGCGTTGGCCAGCATCTCCTTCATTAGAAATCCGCAAGCGTGTACCATTATCCACCCCAGCTGGAATGGTAATTTTGAGTTTCTTTGTTACCTGATTTGCGCCTTTACCATCACACGCATCACACTTGTCTTCAATTACCATTCCTGTGCCATTACAAGTAGGACAAGTCGAGACTTGGGTGAAACTGCCAAAGGGTGTTCTAGTAACACGGCGCACTTGACCCGATCCTGTACAAGTTGAACAAGTACGCGGCCGGGTTCCTGGCTTAGCACCAGAACCGTTACAAACTTCACAATTTTCTAGATGGGAAATGCGGATTTCTTTTTCACCGCCAAATACTGCTTCTCGAAAATCTAACTTTAGGTCTAGCCGCAGGTCATCGCCTCGCGCGGGTCCGCTACGCCGTCTTTGTTGTTGGGTTGGACCACCCATCCCGCCAGCAAAGCCACTAAAAATGCTTTCAAAGATATCGGCAAAACCGCCCATATCACCAACATCTTGGAAACCTGCACCAGCTCCACTTGACACACCCTCTGGACCAAAGCGATCGTAACGAGCGCGGATTTCTGGTTCTGAGAGGACTTCATAAGCGCGGTTAATTTCTTTAAAGCGCTCCTCCGCTCCCGGTTCTTTGTTCACGTCTGGGTGATACTTCCGGGCTAAACGGCGATAGGCTTGTTTGATTTCTTCTTTGTCGGCGTCACGAGAGACACCCAGGATTTCATAATAGTCGCGGGCCATATAGCAAAGGTAAAAGTTAGAAGGAACAAAGCAGAAGGTGAGCCTGCGCGGTCTTGGGGTTTTCCCCCATAAGCGACTGGCGTTAGCGTAGCGATAGCGAGTCTTCTCCCAAGGGGAAACGCTAAGGGCGAACGAGCGTCACCCGAAGGCCAGTAGAACCTTACGGTTACTTGCTACCCTACGGAAAGGCGTTTTGGCTACAACTCTGGAAGAGCAACACAGTGTCCTTCAGAAGTTGGCTTGCCGGGGGCGAAGGCAGAAGATAAAATTAATTTTTGTTAATAAGTTGATTTTACCCTTTACCTTTTACAAAAATCACCGACTCATCTTGAGCAATAGGTGCTTTCCTCGTAGCAAGACGATAAAAAGCGATAAACAGGGGGATATATCCGAGCGGATTTCTCACTGCCGTGTTGGCTATCTCTTTTACAATTGTGCTACGTAGGAGAGGAAAACCTGCTCATCAACTAGAGGGGCTAGCCGCACCATCAGGTGTGGAAAACCACCCATATGCTTTGGATCGCATCTCAACTAGCACACCGTTTAGCCCATAGTAATTTGTTTTTACAATCTAGCAAACCGCTGGCGTCTTGTGAAACTCCGCTAAATTTATCATTAAAAGATTTAGATATATTAACAAAAATCTTCACATTTAAGGACTGGGAAGAAATCAATTCAAAATTAAAAAATAAAGACTGGGGGAGATGTAGCTTTAGCTTTCCGCAGGGTGGGGAGGGGGCAAGGGTAAGTTATAGTCAGTCTTTCTACTGTGTCCTGTGCCCCATTCCCAATGCCCAATCCCTAATCTATCGCCTCATAATCAGCTTGTGCGGTACTTTCTTCGTCAAAATCAAAATTAAATTGTGGTATTAGTGTGCCATTCATTGCTGAGTCTAGTTCTGGGGTAAAGAGGTTAGTTGAAACTTGGTCAATTTCATCGGTTTGGCTGTTAGCTCGATTGTAGACATCAGCACCAATTGCAAACAGGGTTTGTTGGAAGTCATCTAAGCGCTGCTTAAATTCTGCTGTGGAGATGCTGGAGTCAATCATTGCAGCTTGGAGTTGTGAAACTTTTTCACTAGCCAAGGTTTTCATCTGATCGCCGATAAAGTTGCCATTATCCTTAATGGTAGATTCGTAACTGAATAACAAATTATCCGCTTGGTTTCTCAGTTCAACGAGTTCTTTACGTCTTCTATCTTCTTCAGCAAATAATTCGGCCTCTTGGCGCATCCGTTCGACTTCGTTGTTACTCAAACCACCTGTATTGGTAATTCTGATACTCTGTTCTCTACCTGTACCTTTGTCTTGGGCAGAAACTTTGAGGATGCCGTTGACATCAATTTCAAAAGATACTTCAATTTGGGGTACACCACGGGGTGATGGGGGAATTCCTGCTAAGAGAAACTTGCCGAGACTTTTATTATCTCGTGACATTGCTCGTTCACCCTGGAGGATGTGAATTTCTACCGAGGTTTGCCCATCAACTGCGGTGGAAAAAATTTGTGACTTACTGGTAGGAATTGTGGTGTTGCGTTCAATGATTTTGGTGAACACTTCACCTAAGGTTTCAATTCCCAGAGATAGGGGTGTGACATCCAATAGTAAGAGATTATCGACTTCGCCACCTAACACCCCTGCCTGGATAGCTGCTCCTAATGCTACAGCTTCGTCAGGGTTGATAGAGCGATCGGGAGCTTTGCCATTGAAAAATTTGATCAGAGCGTTTTGGACTGCGGGAATGCGGGTAGAACCACCAACTAAAATAATCCGATCTATATTTTGTGGTTTGAGATCCGCGTCTTTGAGGGCTTGGATCATCGGCTCAATGGTAGCTTCAATTAATTGTCCTGAAAGCTCTTCAAATTTAGAGCGGCTGAGTTCCATCTCCAGATGCTTGGGACCACTCTCATCCGCGGTGATAAATGGCAAGTTGATGGAGGTATTCACCATACTGGAGAGTTCAATTTTTGCCTTTTCCGCTGCTTCCCGTAGGCGTTGGAGTGCCATTTTATCTGGGGAAAGGTCGATTTTTTCGTGTTGTTGGAAGCGTTCCATCATCCAACGCACGATCGCATTATCAAAGTCGTCTCCACCCAAGTGGTTGTTACCACAAGTTGCCTTCACTTCAAAAACGCCATCTCCAAGTTGCAGAATTGAAACATCGAAGGTGCCGCCGCCCAAGTCGAAGACTAAAATTAGCTGCTCTTGATCTTGTTTATCTAATCCGAAAGCTAAAGCCGCAGCAGTTGGTTCATTGATGATTCGTAGAACTTCTAGTCCGGCGATGGTACCAGCATCTTTAGTTGCTTGTCTTTGGGCATCTGTAAAATATGCCGGTACGGTAATTACTGCCTGAGTCACGGTTTCACCCAAGAAGTTTTCCGCATCCTGCTTGAGCTTTTGCAGGATCATAGCAGATAGTTCTTGGGGAGTGTAGTTTTTTGAGCGAATTTGGACATCAACGGTATCATCTCGACCTTTGACACAGTTGTAAGGTACGCGTTCGCGTTCTACTTCAGTATCTTCCCAACGCCGACCGATAAATCGTTTAATACTGTAAATTGTGTTTTCCGCATTGGTTACGGCTTGGCGCTTTGCCAGTTGACCGACTAAGCGATCGCCACCCTTCCCAAATCCCACAATACTTGGAGTAGTTCGTCCACCTTCAGAATTGGAGATCACCAGTGGTTGACCGCCCTCCAAAACTGCGACGCAACTGTTAGTAGTGCCTAAGTCGATGCCAATAACTTTTCCCATATTTACCAGTATTTTTACTGAGTCTTTCTGCTGTAATTTATGATGTTGCGGACTAACTTTTGTGGCTACGAAACCAAGGCTAGCTCCAAATTTCAGCATCTAGAAATGGGGGTAAGGGGAAAGAGAATGGGGAGCGGAGGAGATGGGGAGCAGAGGGGAAAGACTGACTGTAACTTCCCCCCGCTCCTCTGCTCCTTTGCTCCTTTGCCCCTTTGCCTCTTCATCTCCCTCATTTTCCCAATACTCAATAACGATGCTCGCCTCTGCTAGAACCCAGGCACTTTCGGTCAGCGAGGCAAGCAATTACAGGTTAACTGAAGGCTTAACTCGTCTGATCTTCTGGTGCAGCAGGTGTATCTTCCTTGGGAGCAGCTACTTTGACCATTGCATGGCGCAGCACCCGCTCGCCCAAGTAATATCCGCGCACTAACTCTTCTAACACTGTTCCTTCAGGATGTTCATCCGTAGGTTCCCGCATTACTGCTTCGTGCAGGTTAGGATCGAATTCTTGGCCTTCCGGACGCATTGGTGATACACCCAAACGTTTAAGGGTATCTACTAATTGTTTGTAAACGCCTTGGTAACTTTTGTGGATGGTCATTTCGCCCTCGGATTGCGGTTTGAGGTGCGATCGCGCCCGCTCAAAATTATCGACTACTGGCAGCAATTCCAGAATCGTGTTCCGCTTCATCTGCACCTCTAGCTCTTCTTTTTCTTTGCTAGTACGTTTACGATAATTCTCAAAATCAGCGGCATTCCGCATATATTGAGTACTACGCTCTTCTAATTGCACTTTGAGAGACTCGATTTGTTGAGTCAGTTGTGCTAAGGCTGCCGTTTCGAGTTCAGTTGTCTCGGTTGCAGCGACGCCATTTTCTTGATTAAGAGTAGCCGTATCCCCCGTTACATTGGTTTGGGCTGCCACTTGCTCAGTAACTTCGCTGCCAGATTCATTAGAATTGATTTGGCCTAGGGAGTCGCTCTTCATTGCTTGCTTTACCTCTGTTGGTTCACCCAATTGCTGGCTTGTGTTGTTTATCTGTTTATTTTCATCCATCATTGTCTACTGATTCCAGATGCTTTTTATGGCAGTACATCTCCATAGGTTGCAACTGTCGTCATTTACGACTTGCAACTGAGGCTAACTTTGTTGCCGACAAGTTTCTGGAAGTGATGTCACCGTCATCTTATTGTGACAAATGGTGAACACGCTAGCTCAGACGCTCCTAGTGCGGTAACCCGAACGAGTAGCGTAACGCTAGGAGTAAGTATTTTGCAAGAGTGGCGCTGAATATGATTCGCCCCTCATCTGATTTATGAGTCTGTTTTTTAGGGACTGCCAAAGAAAAAATATCTCACTGTTGGCAGTCAACGGTCAACAGTCAGCAACTTCAAGCGGTTGTTTTTATTTCTTGGAGTTCCCTGAATGAATTACTACTTAAAATGTAACCGTTTATCAGATATTGTCATTCTTTCAAAAGTAGGGTTAAACAGCTGTTTACCGCTACTCAGCACTGAGGACTTTTTTGAACAATGAGAATTCTTTGTCACAACCTGGGAATACTTTAATCAGAGTTTTCCCTACTCATTGCTCATTTATGACTTACTCGTCTCCACAACGGCGCAGTACCGCTTTAACTACCAGAACAGAATTCTCGCCCTTTGGCAACAAGCTAGTCCAATCTGGCTATGTCAATAGCGAACAGATGAGGCAAGCACTAATTGAAAGCCGCAAGTCTGGTAGACCTTTAACGGAAGTACTAGAGTCCCTTACTGGACAACAGCTATCACCCGAGTTACTCAGGCAATATAAAAAACAGCAGCTATTTGAACTTAAAATACTTTACGGCGTAGAATTCCTCGATCCGGAAGTCAACTCCGTTGGTAACACAATGGTGGGGAACCTGATTGATACCCTGATCCCAGTGGATATTTGCCGTCGTCATCGTTTAGTACCACTGTCAAAACACGAAGACCAAACCCCGCCTTCAGTTTTAGTGGCGATGGTTGCTCCAGATAATTTAGAGGCTTCCGATGACCTGAATCGCATCTTGCGCCCCCAAGGCTTGGCATTGCAGCGCATGGTGATTACACAGGAGGACTACCAACAGCTAATCAACCAATACTTGGATGACTTGGCTGTTCGGCAAAAGCACCTAGAACAAGAAAAGTTTACAGATATTAATCAGGATTTAGAAAATCTCGGAAATCTCGACATTGAAGATGCCCCTGATGATATGGAGGCTGATCTTGGGGCAGCTATGAAGGGTGCTGAGGATGCCCCAGTTATCAACTTAGTTAACAGAATCTTGGCAAAAGCTTTGCATGAGAAGGTTTCTGATATTCACATCGAACCTCAGGAAGAAAACTTACGCATTCGCTTTCGGAAGGATGGGGTACTACGTGAAGCTTTTGATCCCCTACCGAAAAAAATCATCCCAGCGGTGACAGCTCGGTTTAAAATCATCGCCAGTCTAGACATTGCTGAACGCCGTCTACCCCAGGATGGACGCATCCGGCGGCTGTTTGAGGGACGTAAGGTGGACTTCCGTGTTAATACCTTACCCAGTCGCTATGGGGAAAAGGTGGTGCTACGGATTTTGGATAATTCTTCCACCCAACTCGGATTGAATAAGTTAATTACCGATCCAGAGACTTTGCGTATTGTCCAGGATATGGTCAGCCGTCCCTTTGGTCTGATTTTGGTAACAGGGCCAACTGGTTCCGGGAAAACAACGTCGCTGTATTCTGCACTATCAGAAAAGAACGATCCCGGAATTAATATCAGTACTGTAGAAGACCCAATTGAATACAGTCTTCCAGGGATTACTCAAGTACAGGTGATTCGGGAGAAAGGGCTGGATTTTGCGACAGCATTGCGGGCTTTCTTGCGACAAGATCCAGATGTGCTACTGGTGGGTGAAACGCGGGATAAGGAAACGGCAAAAACCGCGATTGAGGCTGCCTTGACTGGTCACTTAGTATTAACTACTTTACATACCAATGATGCTCCAGGAGCGATCGCTCGTTTAGGAGAAATGGGAATTGAGCCTTTCATGGTTTCTAGTTCTTTAATTGGCGTTTTGGCTCAACGTCTGGTGCGGCGGGTATGTTCTGAATGTCGCATTGCTTACACTCCCACAACCGAGGAACTGGCTCGTTATGGTCTATTAGCTTCCTCTGAGGTAGAAGTCACCTTCTACAAAGCTAACAGTTTGACATTAGAAGCGATCGCAGAAGCCAAAACCAAAAATCATCTTTGCCCAGCCTGTAACGGCGTCGGCTACAAAGGGCGTTGTGGTGTCTATGAAGTCATGCGAGTCACCGAAAACCTCCAAACCCTGATCAACGAAGAAGCACCTACAGAACGCATCAAGGAAGTCGCAATAGAAGAGGGTATGAAAACTTTGCTGGCTTACAGCATAGACTTAGTGCGCCAAGGTTCTACCACCCTCGAAGAAGTAGAACGGGTGACGTTTACTGATACTGGTTTGGAAGCCGAGTTAAAAGCCAAACGCAAAACAGGTCTTACCTGTCGGACTTGTGATGCCACATTGAAACCAGAAATGCTGGATTGTCCGTACTGTCTGACATCTCGGTTTTAAGACTAGGTATTGGGAATTGGGCATCAGTCATTGGTCATTAGTCGATGCTTACTAACTTAAAACAAATGACAAAGAACAAATAACCAAAGGAAGTAAAAGTATGGAAATGATGATTGAAGATTTGATGGAGCAGATGATTGAAATGGGAGGCTCAGATCTGCATTTATCCGCCGGTTTGCCGCCCTATTTCCGCATCAGTGGCAAACTCACTCCCATCGGTGAGCATATTTTGACGGCAGATCAGTGTCAAAGGCTGATTTTTAGTATGCTCAATAATACCCAACGTAAGACCTTAGAACAGAACTGGGAGTTGGATTGTTCTTATGGTGTTAAAGGTTTGGCTCGTTTTCGGGTCAATGTCTATAAAGATCGTGGTGCTTATGCTGCTTGCTTACGGGCATTAAGTTCTAAGATTCCTAACTTTGAAAAATTAGGTTTGCCAGATATAGTGCGGGAAATGTGCGATAAGCCCAGAGGACTTATTCTAGTCACAGGTCCTACAGGTTCGGGGAAAACAACAACCCTAGCGGCAATGATTGATTTGATTAACCGCACTAAAGCAGAGCATATTTTGACGGTAGAAGATCCAATTGAATTTGTTTACGAACCAATTAAAAGCTTGGTTCACCAACGTCAATTGGGAGAAGATACTAAGAGTTTTGCTAATGCTCTCAAAGCAGCTTTGCGGGAAGATCCAGATATTATTCTGGTGGGGGAAATGCGCGATTTGGAAACAATTTCTTTGGCGATTTCGGCTGCAGAAACAGGACACTTGGTATTTGGTACGTTACACACCAGTTCTGCTGCACAGACTGTTGACCGGATTATCGACGTTTTCCCACATGAGCGACAAACCCAAGTGCGGGTGCAATTATCAAACTCACTCGTAGCAGTATTTAGCCAAACCCTAGTATCTAAGAAAAACCCCAAACCCGGTGAATACGGTCGGGTAATGGCTCAAGAAATTCTCATCGTCACTCCCGCTATTTCCAACTTGATTCGAGAAGGTAAAACATCGCAAATTTACTCAGCTATTCAAACTGGCGGCAAATTGGGAATGCAAACTCTGGAGAAGGTTTTAGCCGATTTTTATAAAGCAGGAACTATCTCTTTTGAAGCCGCGATGTCTAAGACTTCTAAGCCAGATGAAATCCAACGTCTCATCGGTACTTCTGTACCAGCGCAAGCAGCAGGTGCGAAACCTGGTGCGGCTGCCAAAGCGCATTAAAGGAAGTGGAGATGAGGGAGTGAGGGAGATGAGGAGACTTTTACTGAGCGGACTTGTACTGAGTTTCGACTACGCTCAACTACCACGTAGCCGAAGTATGGGGAGATAAGGGATAGGGTAGGACAAGGCGACAAGGAGATAAACAAAACTCCTAACTCTTAACTCAGCACTCCTAAGTCCCCATATCCAATGCCTCATACCCCATACCAAATTAATAACAACTATTTTGAATTTATTTATGCCAAACTACGTTGCCCGGGTTCGGGATTCGCAAGGAAAATCCCGAACAGAAAAAATTGTTGCCGAATCTTTGAGCCAAGCTCGTACTAATCTTAGAGATCAGGGTTTTGTAATCCAAGATCTCAAGCAATCTCTGGGATTTCAGCCAGATGTTGCCTTCAAAAATTTCCAGAATTCCTTAGTTAAGGTTTCTGTAAAAGACAAAGCCGTTTTTTCCCGTCAATTTGCCGTTTTGATGAATGCGGGGGTTGCGATCGTTAGAAGTTTGGGAGTACTTTCTGAACAGTGTAGTAATCCTAAACTCAAACAAGCTCTTGTGGACATTAGCAACGATGTTCAAAGTGGAATGAATCTTTCTGAGTCAATGCGGAAGCATCCTGAATGCTTTGATGGATTATATGTGAGTATGATTCAAGCTGGCGAAGTTGGTGGTGTTCTGGACGAAGTATTGAATCGCTTAGCCAAGTTGTTAGAAGATGTTGCCCGCTTACAAAACCAAATTAAATCAGCATTATCTTATCCAACGGTTGTGGGTTTTATAGCAGTTACTATCTTTCTCGGCATGACGATTTTTCTTATTCCTGTTTTTGCCACAATTTTTGTCCAAATTGGAACTACATTACCACCTCTAACCCAATTCTTGATGGATGCTAGTCTATTTTTAAGAAGTCCAAAGGTTTTCGTACTTATCGCTGTTCTTGTAGGATTAAAAATTGCCTATGGAAACTATGCTAAAACTCCTGTTGGCCGCGTAACAATCGATCGTCTTTCCCTAAAAATGCCGTTGTTTGGTGACTTAATCCAAAAATCTTCGGTTGCCCGTTTTAGCAGAACTTTTGGTTCTTTGACTCGTTCAGGTGTGCCAATTTTAACTTGCTTAGAAATTGTCCGAGATACATCAGGAAACCAAGTAATTGCTAATGCCATAGATGCAGCCCGGATGGAGATTCAACAAGGAGGTATGATTAGCATTGCTTTACAAAAAGATCAAGTTTTTCCAGCTATGGCAATTCAAATGATTAGTATCGGAGAAGAAACTGGAGAATTAGATGGAATGTTGATGAAAGTTGCCGATTTTTATGAAGATGAAGTTGAGCAAGCAGTAAAAGCATTGACCAGTGTTTTGGAACCAATTATGATTTTGGTTTTGGGAGGAATGGTTGGTACAATTTTGCTGGCAATGTATCTGCCTATGTTTAAGGTATTTGAAAAATTGGGATAGAAATTAGGGAAATCGAATAAATAAATTATCCTGCTTGAAGTTGCTGAATGTTGACTGTAAATAGTGGGATGTTTTTTATTTTGAAGTCTCTTAAAAGTAAAAGCAAAGCCCGATGGTCTCCAGTTTCTGGGAGGAGTTAAGAATTAGGAGTTTTAACTCTTTATTTATCATTCTTAACTTATTAATACGAATTTAATTAATGATTACATCATATCTTTGGGTGAAGACGCGATTAGTCGCGTCTCTACAAATGGTCTATTTGTCGCATTCTTTTTTCAAATTGGTATCACTTATAAAGTTTATTCTTAACTACTAACTACTCACTGTTTAATAAGCTATGACCGTGCAAAAATCTCACTACGAAGCGAGCTTGGCAGAGTACAGCAATCATCTAGCTGCGATCGCTTTACTAAAACAACACCGCCCATACTTGGAGATGATTCCCAGTCTACGCCGTCCTGATGAGAGTGTAATCGCTATCCCTTTACCAATTGTTCGTCTTCGCAACACTGCCACAACAGTGCCACAAGCAATTTGCTTACCCTGTGATGTAGGAATTTTGATGTGCGATCCAGAATGGAAAATCAAAACCGGAGCAGAGATTTTGCTGTTTATTCATCGTCCCCATGAAGATTTTTCTGATTTGTTAGGACGTTGGCGACAAACCCAAGTTTTTTTGGACAATGATTATGAGTGGTTAATGCCTCTGCGCCACAGCCATATTTTGAGTGAGGGGGCTAATAGTATATATCCTTTATTTGTACTTTTTAGTGAGACATCAGAACGCATCCAAAGAGGTCTGGTAGGCGCTGAAGTTCCATTTGTAATTGAAACACCAGATTTCCTGGTTGAAGAAGAGAGAAGGGATGAAGAGGGTCTAGGGATTAGGGATTAGCATCTAGAATGCTTGAAATTGCTTGACCCTTGATAGATGACGGCTTTTTAGGGAATTCTTCAGATACTGTGAATTTCGCATGGTGTTGAGTTAAAAAAGAAACATGAAAATCATCAAACCCATCACCAACTGGTTAGAAACCCGCGCTTGTTCCCCTGCATATGGTGGTTGGGTGCTAGCAGCAACAGCTATTTGTTTTTTTGGGGCAGGTATTAATACGATGGCTGGTTGGCTGTACGCCATTAGCGGCATCAGTTTTGCCCTTTTGGCTGTAGCAGCGATCTTACCACCGCGATCGCTCGCAAATCTATCCATTACCCGCCGTCCCATTCAGCCTGTGTCAGCAGGAGACGAACTGAAAGTAGAATTAGAAATCTCCAATCACACACAGCAGGCTGTAAGTTTGCTACAAGTCGAGGATATGCTGCCTTTCGTCTTGGGGAAACCAGTCAAAAAGGCAATTGAAACAATTTCTAGTCAAGGTAGTTACCGTTGGGTATACTACCAACCTACCCAGCGCCGGGGCGTGTATCGCTGGCATACAGTTGAACTAGCTTCTGGTGCGCCTTTGGGATTGTTTTGGTGCCGTCGTCAGCGTGATTGTGCTGCTACAGCGATGGTTTATCCCACAGTATTACCCTTGGTTACTTGCCCCCTGATAGATGAAATGGGACAAGAAGAGAGCAAAAGGGGCGATCCCCGTGGTAGACCTTTGCAGACAGCGACAACGGGACTAGTGCGATCGCTTCGTCCCTACCGCATCGGAGATCCCACCCGCCTAATTCACTGGCGGACTAGCGCCCGTTATGGTGAATTAAGGGTGCGGGAGTTAGAAATGGTCACAGGTGGACAAGAGATAGTGATTGGCGTTGACAGTGCTAGTAATTGGGAAGAAGAAAACTTTGAACAAGCAGTAATTACCGCAGTTTCCCTGTATTTTTATGCACAGCAACAGCAGCTAGAGGTACAACTATGGACAGCATTGACAGGTTTAATTAAAGGCGATCGCTTTGTTTTAGAAACCTTAGCAGCAACCACTACCTTAGAAGACTCCAGTACGGTAGTTCCTAAAAGCCATCCTTTGATTTGGCTGACTCAAAACCCCTTCAGCCTTGCTACACTTCCTCAAGGTAGTCGCTGGGTTTTGTGGCCAAATATTTCCTCACCAGCAGAACCAGAGGTAATCAATTGGGAGCATCCTGGTCTTGTTTTGCAAAGCGATCGTCCATTACAACCTCAACTGCAAAAAACATTAAATTCGCATTAATCAATACTGTACTGTCAGCAAAAAACCAAATCATAGAAATTTCCGAGATTTTCTCCGATCCCAGCACACCAGACATATCAGCCTTTGAGCAAAGGTAAAACAATGCGAGCAACTCAGGTTGGGGAAATACACCCAGTAATCCCCTACTGCGGCTGAGGTACAATGCAAAGAAATATTTAAATTATGAGCGACAGATCCAGATGATCACATCAGAACTTAACACAAAATCCAGCGATAAAAGCCTAGAGGCAATGCGGCATTTTTCCGAACAATACGCCAAGCGTACTGGAACATACTTCTGTTCTGAGCCTTCTGTTACCGCAGTGGTGATTGAAGGATTAGCCAAACATAAAGACGAACTAGGTGCGCCTTTATGTCCCTGTCGCCATTATGAAGATAAAGAAGCTGAAGTTCACGCCACATATTGGAACTGTCCTTGTGTGCCCATGAGAGAACGCAAAGAGTGCCACTGCATGTTGTTCCTCACCCCTGACAACGAGTTTGCTGGAGAAAAACAAGAAATCTCTCTCGAAACAATTAAAGAAGTACGAGACAGTATGGGATGACCGAAATCATCCCCCAAGAGTTTTGGCAAGGCGTAGAACAGTTTAACTCTGGTCAGTTTTACACTTGCCATGACACTTTAGAGGCTTTGTGGATTGAAGCTAGCGAACCAGAAAAAACTTTTTATCAAGGCATTCTGCAAATTGCTGTGGCACTGTATCATCTCGAGAATCGTAACTGGCGAGGTGCGGTAATTCTGCTGGGAGAAGGCAGCAATCGCTTGCGGCGTTATCCATCTAGTTATAGCAGCATTGATGTAGATGAGCTACTTAGTCAAAGTGTAACGTTGTTGAAGACATTGCAACAAATAGGACCAGACAAAATTACAGCTGGCCATCTCGCTGAAAATGAAGCCTTATCTTTACCTAGAATTGTGCTAGTTAGCGATTCATAAAGTTTAAGTAGGTGAAGGAAGACAAGGAAGATAGGGAGAAAAATTACTTCCTTGTCTTCCTTGTTTTTCTTTTGTTCTGTGTCATACTTTTCACTTCACTATAATTTTCAACCGCTATAAGTCAATATGGTTCAGTTAAGGCTAAAACCTTTTAAAGTAGATTTTTTAACGAACCACAGAGGCGCAGAGGACACAGAGAGAACAAAGAAATGCTTAACTGAACTGTATTGCTCTATAAGTAGTTCTGCGATCGCCTGTTGGATTATTTTCTCTGGAAGCCTCATTGCTCTCCATTACATCATATCTTTTTGAGAGAAAGTATGAGTTTTAGTTCCGACATTGCTGAAACAATCACTGGCTCGACAGTCGATTAATTTTTTCACAAAAAAAATAACATGATAACTGTAACTCAGTTTCAAAAATTGATCGGTAAAAACCTTAGATTTGAGCGTGTTTTAAATGGCTCCTTTTGCAAATGTTTTGCTTGAAACTCCATAAGAATTAACGTTATTATCATTCAATTTTATTGAGCAAACTAAACATCTATCTTGAAGCTACGATGTATTCTATCTAAAGATTAGCAGTACCCTTAGCATTCTGATAATAACCGATCTTCTTGGATAATTCTGATGCTTAACAATCGAGTTTTAATTTTAGATGATGAAGAACACTGGCTAGCTCGACATGAACAACAGTTGAGAAAGGCTGGGATTGATTGCTACCCCACTCAAGATTCATCTGAAGCTATTAATTTTGCCAGAGAACACAAAATTAAAATCGCTCTCATTGATGAAATTTTGTTTTCTCAAGAAGGAGAACTTCAACGTTGGCAAGGAAGCGGCGTGATTCGAGAGATTGTGGAAGCTGGCTTAATCGATACTCATTTCATACTAATCACTGCTGCACCAGCTAAGCGTAGTGGCTGGAATACTCCAGCATTTTTACAAGATGTATTTTGGCAAGAAATTACATCCTTGGAAAATATTTCAGGTGTTATTAATGTGATCAACAAGTCACAAATAGACTCCAATCCTGGGGATTCCTATGCTCACTTAATCAATGTTATTAGAAGGGTTAATAGAAACACTCAAAACTCAGGTAACTTTGTACATACAGAATCTTGGCTGGGTAGTCTTCGGAAGCAGTTAGCTCTTTTTCGGATTAATATAAGTTTCACACTCATCAATGTGAATATAGGGGCGATAAACATCAGGAATAAAACCCAGGGAAATCAAATTGGCAGCCAGCATAATCAGTTAGAAGAAGAGGAAAGCAACAGATAAGCCACTTGAAGAAAAAAATGGTCTACCCATCCTGGTTCCAAAGTCTTGAATTTTCTCTAGGGTTACATGGTGGTTTATCCTATATCCTCACAACGATACTCTGACAACGGGTAACCGATACGAATCTTGTAACTCATTTACGAACTTTTGATGTTGTGAAAAAAGCTGAATACTAGGTGGCACAAAGATTTGAGAAACAAAGTGCGAACGAATAACTTTAATTGTAACCCTTATTAATTAGGGAAATCCAAGAAATCAATCATCCAATTTTTTGGGGTAGGTGTCTCGCCCACCGAGTCAACAAGAGTTAATTGAATATTTTTTATTTGGATGTCTCTTATCAGTTGAATAAAAGTTTGTAGTGATTTTTCAGGAGAAATATTTATGTCTGGAACAAATTGGAATTTAGGTAGCGTAGGTGGATTAAATTTTCATAGTACTGTTAACGGGACTCAAGTTGGAACCCAGAATAACTACCCTCAAAAGCAAAACCTGATAGAAGCTGCTTCAGAAATCCAAAATCTTTTAGATCACCTTTCTCAAAGATACCCAATGGAAACTGATGCTCAAAAGCAGGTGATTGCTGCTGAGTTCAAAAAAGAAGTTGAGCAGAAACCAGAACTTCGGGGTAGGATTATTGCTGCATTACAGTCAGGTGGCGCAGAAGCGTTAAAACAACTTTGCAATCATCCGGCGGCAGAAATTGCGATCGCTGCTTATGAAGGATGGAGCAACGCCTAGTAACAGTTATCTGACTCGATAACATTCCAGAAAAGCAAAATCGATGGTTACAAGTACCAATTTTCAACCTGGAATTTTTGTAATTTTGTCAGATGTCTTAGTCCTGTAAAGGCAGATGTAAGGGGTTATCTACAAATAAAGTGCTTGTAACTCAGTTACAAGCATTATTATTGATAATTAGCCTTGAATACAGGCTAGTGTGAGAATTTGACCGGACTCATGTGGTTTTAGGCTATTTTAGTAACTCATTTCATTGTTGACTAAATTATTAATAAATTTGCAAATAGTAAGCAAATTAACAGATAGTAAATTAATTTATTTCAACAATAAAAGAGGCAAAACAGCCTATATCAAGGAGGTCTATGTTTTCATGTCATTAGCAGCTAGTAAAGGTGGAATATATGCAAAGTCTAGCGACCCTATTGGTTATGATATTAGTATTATTAGGCAGTGGTCGGCTTTGGGTCACAAACAAATTACTGGTATCGAGCTTTATCAAGATTTACTTCCCAAATCACATCCTATGCAGCTAGAACTAGGCATAGGCAATGTATGCGGACTGGAATGTGAGCATTGCTTTTTGGGATACGATAGTGGAGCCACGATTAGTCAGCTAATTCCGATGTCTGCACTGCTGGACACAGTGACATACATGGTTGAGAAACTTGGCACGCGGATGATCGCTGTTGTCGATAGAGATGCTCTCACACCCAAACGATCCATACCATTTTTTGAGCATACAGCAAAACTTCGCAAAGAATATCCTGATATCAAGTTTGGAGGTGTCACCAACGGATTAGCGATCGATAGATATGCTAATGATTTAGAGCGAATTAAATTAGATTACTTAGATATTTCAATGGAAGGTTTAGGTGATGAACACGATAAACTTCGGGGTAAAGGTAATTTTGATTTAGTGTTGAAAAACTTAAGAATCGCCCTAAAAAAGCAGCTAGCAGAAAAGGTAATTGTTGCGACTACGCTCCATCGCTTCAATCATGATTCAATTATTCGTATGATTCATCAACTTATTCTTGAAGATGGAGTGCAATGGTTTGATATTGGTCTTTTGATGGCAGTTAAAATGCAGCAATATCAGCTACAACAGAGAGATATAGTGGAATTTTTAGATAGCTTATCTCAATCACTTGTATCAGTAAAAGTTTCACAGACAGTAACAATTTTAGTTGAGATTTGTGCCTACTGCGCTGCTTTCATTCCTTCACTTATAGATAGTGGTTGGTTAATTCCAGAACAAATTCGACAAGACAAATATGGTCACCTATATCAAAACGTTCGCGTCAATGATTCTATAACCATCACTCTCCGTCCAGAACTCATCCCTGAATACTGGCGACATACCTTGCGAATTTCATCTGACGGTTATGTAGTTGGAGGATGTGAACCTCTAACCCAAAAAGATTACACTAAGCTAGCTGTAGGTAATATCCAGATAGAATCCATCCAAGAGATTTACCGTAGAGTATTATTACCACAGTCGCCTTTTTATAATTCCATGCTTGCTTATAATTACTCAGAATGCCGCAATAAAGCTTGCTTTGCTTACTGTATGGGTGGGGATTCTCTGTTAGCTAAATCAGTTTATGGTAATTACAACCGCAAAGATCCTAACTGCGTTTGGAACGAGTATAAATTTCAAAATGCATCTATGTATCTAAAGAACTTCAATCTTTGTAAAAGTTAAATCAACAGCAAATTTACTACATATAAAGTTAAGTCAATAAATCTGAACCTTAACATATATGCGATCGGCATTAAAGTCTAGCAGCAGTGGCAACTTTGCCCCGATAAAGTGACTAAAAGCTAAAGAAACTATAAATTTATCATTTTTTGATCGTTATAACGTTTACTATCTGAAATAAATGTGATACCTGGGTGTAAGCGTGATGACCTCCAACCCATATTTTGTCAGCTATGTTGAGAGAGTTCAAGAATCCCTAGCCGTTTTCTCCATGACTGATACAGACGCCGCAAATTATGTAATCTCAAGCCAACCCGGAAAGACTTACAAACCAAAGTTTCTGATATTTGAAGCTTTATTTAATCATAGATATGAACAAAATGGCAAAACTGCGATCAGAAGAAAATTTGACCCACACATTTCTGATAACCTGCTGAATGCTCATCAACCAGAGTCATTTTTGGAAGACTTAAAAAGATTATACGAAAATGCAGAATACCTGAATTTGGACTGGCAATCAGTCAGATGGGCAAGTCGAGAATCAGATGAATTGCGTTTGTCAGACTTAGGAGAGGAAATGAAGTTACTTTCAGAAATTTATGACACAAAAGTACGGCATTTAAATCCTAGAGAACTTCCTAACGAACGGGATTTACAAGAGATTCAAAGAATTATTAGAAAATTAATCCAAAGATATGAAGTAGAGTATATCCCGACTAATTTTGGAGCGAATGCCATTATCTATGAAGCTTGGAAGTTAGGAAAGTTTTTTTCTTTAGACGATCCGCAAGAAGATAAAAAACGTTTTGTCAACGTTCTTAATGGGTTATTTATTCAGGAAAATCGTATCAGTGCTAACAATCTATTGTTGGAAATATCTCAAAATTTAGGTTTAGAACATTTAACACAATTAGAAAAGAGTAAGTTAAAAAATAATAAAAATTGGACGATAAAATTATCCGATGACCCTCATCATTCCTGGTTTGCTTGTGTAGAACAATCTTTAATTCATAAAATTAAATATAGTCAATATCAACGTCCGGATATTTCAGATCGATACTTGATACATTACCCCTTGATAATTGATACATACTGGTTTGCAGGCTTTGCCTATTTATATGCTAAAGACGATAGCAGAACAATAGTGAAGAAATTACAGAAAAAACCAGAAATTTTTGATAAGAACAAGTATTCCAAAATCTTTAACGTTATTCAAACAGTTTCTGAAACTCTAAAATTCTCTTTAAGGTTTGATGCCTTGTCAAAAGTAGAAGAAAGACTCAAACAGCAATTGGGTTTTGAGGATTTATTTTTAGAAACTGTCAAAGATTACTTTGTTTGCTTCAATATGTCCAAAACAGGAGAAAAACCCAATACATCTGCAACAAATAAGCAATTGGTTTATC
Source organism: Nostoc sp. C117 (assembly GCF_043099735.1). Lineage (NCBI taxonomy): Bacteria > Bacillati > Cyanobacteriota > Cyanophyceae > Nostocales > Nostocaceae > Nostoc > Nostoc sp. C117. Next base: position 2,296,882 of record NZ_CP170991.1, on the reverse strand, counting down.
AAAATTACGGTATTAATATTTATGGTCCAGAATGGCTGTCAGACAAACATCAAGAATTGATTCGTCAAGAACTAAATGGCGAGATGCAAATAGTAGGCGTTCGGATTCCTGGTTTGTACGAAGAACTACAAGCCAAGAAACAGGAGACAGAAAAAATTCAGATGCGGGGTAGAGAAGAACAATCACGTCAAATAGCGCATCAAGCAGCAGGGTTAGTTGCTGAAGTTTGGGATGACCCCATGAGGATACAATTAGAGCCAAGAACAAAAGCATCTCTTTGGCAGCTTAAATCTTTAGTTGATGTTTGGGGTAATTTTAACCTCAAACCAAATAAAAACATTTCTGAAGATCCAGAGCCTGATTTTCCTGAATGGGAAACTTTAACAAACAAACAGGTATTTCAGCAACTGATTGATATTAGCTTATCTCATGCACTAAGACGTGCAACTTATACTCGAACTTCAGAAGAAGTCACTGACATTGAGACACAAGAAGCTGATAGCAATACAGTTGATAGAGCTATAGAAATATTGATGAATTCAGAAGAGCCAATAGATGTGTTTAGAGATGAAGTGTTTGGAAGCTCTATAGAAGAAGCAATTGAATGGGTAGACAGAGAGTGTCCCTCTTGGCTGAGATCCCGAGGTTTTGCTATCTGTTTTCATCATTGTTTTTGGCAAGCTGCATATCATGCATTTCGTGCTAAATGTGCCGATCAATCCAGCCCTTATCTTCGCATTCAAGTGAATGACAAAGAAGTGATAATTCGGAATAGGAAAGAATTCGACAAAACGCCTTACGGAGAACAACCAAGAGATGTGATATTTTTTGATTCTTTAATTAAGCGTATGCAGGGTGCTTTTGATATCAAAGGACCTGAGATGATAGATGGTTTCTGGCACACAATTATTAGCAGGAATGAGTCTTGATGTAAAAGTTGAATAAATACAATCATCAACGAAAATAACATGAAAAAATTGGATAAATACAATCACGAAAATAAGTGGTTAGGATACGTTTGGAAGCAAGACAAGCAAGAGAGTGGTCAGAAAGTCATTATTGTTGTTGATGACTGTTTTAAACTAGCTGTATCTGATAATCCTCCTAATGCACACGGTTACGGTTTGAAAGTCATTTTCGATAAGCTTAGTCTTTTTAACGATACATTAGGTATCGGTTTTTTTGACTTGCCTCAATCATCTAAAAAAGAAGATATCCAGTTAATTGTTGATGCTATACAAAGCTGGATAGATGAGTTCCAAAACCGGAACATCAAGCTGTATTTATTGGTAGATTACTTCCACGGTCTACAGACTATGGAAAGTAGGGCACGTGGTCTAGAATTTGTCGAGTACTGGCAAAAACATCAACCTCTACCAACTGAAAGAATTGGTCATTTAAGTATAGGTGGTGCAGATTTACCGAACCCGCATAACTTAGAACGGTTTCGGAAAACAGACATTCATGATTACAAACAAGAAAATAAACTACTACCTGAAGATTTTCTCAATTGGTTGGATGTTGACGAACATCCTCTTTGCAGGTTGTGGCGCTACTCAGACAGATGGTTTTCAAGCGATAGCGATACAGTCTTAGTTAAGCATAACTTTTCAGAGGTTAGTAAGTTTTTATTTAACAAAACAGATAGTGATAGCATTTTTCTAGCTACTGAATACAAAAGAAAAATCGAAATTGCTTTAGATGTCAAATTACCTGATGTATGGTGGGAAAATGAAGAGACAGCTAACAATATCCATGAGTCTCTCAAGTGCCTTTGTGGTGATTTTTTTTGCGGCCAAAGTGATAAGAATGGCAAGCGACATCTTTCTGTTGGCGCTGCTTATTTAATAGCCTTGATGGCTCATCAAAAAGTTTACAAGAATGTCGATGTATTTGTGGAAGATGTCAAACCTTGGGTGAAATGTTCTCAAGCAACAAGTCCAATTTTTGCTAAACAGGATAAAGCAACTGCACGTGCTTCAGCTATTGCTCTTTATGATGTTTTTATTTCCATGTTTAATCCTCGAAGTGAGGATAATTCTCGTCAAAATACATCCGGAAGGTCTCAAGTCAAAAGTGTATATTTTTATGAATCAGGCAAAACACTGAAAATTCAACTTAGCTGGGATGCTCAGCATCCATCCTTAGATCGTCAAGAATCTTTAGCTCAAACTATTTCTAAAATATTTAAGCAAGAGACGATCGCCATTCCCAAGTTTCCTCAAAACACAATAAGTGCCATTTTACGTCTATGGCGTCAAATGGCCATCAGTGAAAGTGGATTTATGAGTCCAGGAGTTATCAACATCGAAGGAGACACATTGATAATTGCATCAATAAAGTAAAACAAACATATGAATACAACACAATTGTCAAGTCAAAATTCTCTCACTGTATGTGTTATTTGCAGAGACGATCGAAGTTTTCTCTGGGCAAAAGTTTTAATGAGTTATTTTACTGAAGTATATATTATTCAATCTAGTAGTGATTACAGGAAATTTACCGTCAGCGATACAGAAGGAGTCATGATTCCACAAAGGAAATTACCTTCTTCTTTTAGTGCTGTCTTTTTTCATTCTAGTGACGAACATATTTTGCACGATTGTCATCTAACTTCTAACTGTATTTTTGAATTCAATACTCCTGGAACTCCTCAAATAAAAGAAGGTATATTTCCCATATTACGGCAAACCGCCCCTAATTTTGCAATTAAATCGAAAGATATTGAAGAAATATTTAATTACTTAATTGGACAGAGAGAAAATTTACCTTCTATATGCTATCAATCTCAGGAAATTTTACCTGCTCTATTATTACTTTGTCAGAGTTATATATCAATCTATTCTCAGGATACAAAAGTTTCCCGTTCATCTTGGTGGCTTAAAGGTTTGGGAGGATCAAAAGATGCTCAACAACACTATCACTATTTAGAGCAATTATTGAATAGTGAGTGGATAACACCACGTACAAACAATGTTTATAAAGATGCTGTTGATACTTTAATGAAAAATATTTTTAAAAGTCCTTCATTTTTATTTTCTGAGGCTTCGATAACACCACAGACAGTAAGATCCGCATACAAAGTTATAGGGGATAAATTAGATATACAACCAACTAAATTAGTGACAAATTCAATTCAAACACCGTTCACTTGGATTGTAGCGGTCAAAAGTAGTTTAGTTAGTACTTCTGTAGCAACTGCTTTATCTACATTACTCGGCATACCACAACTATTTCTGGAAGAAAACGAGCATTGGCATAAGTTGAAATCCCTCAAGCAATCTATCTGTATAATTCCGGAAAACCAGATAGAACTCTTACCAAAACTTCGTCTTAAAGGTTTTAGTGGAGCGGTTCTAGTATTATCCTCTATCCCCTTTTCTACTTTAAAGCAGCAGCACCGAGTTCTGCGCTTTGGGCAGGGTTCTCATGATTGTTGTGAAAGTCCTTGGATGCTTTCTATATTGTTAGAGAAGGTCAAAGAACTAGTGCCTCTAGAACCAGAAAATTTTAAATTTTTACATAAAGAGCTAAGGGCTTCTCAAAAGCTGAGCGACAAACAAATCACATCATGTCTTGAAGATATTAAGCATCTGAAAAATTTACCTCAGGAAGATAGCCAGAAAATACAAGAGATAGAAAAAACTTTACAAAAATTGATGTCAGATGCGCGTGTAGCTTGTCATACAATTGTCACTATTGGTCAGGAGAGCCGGCCACTGCAACAGCATTTTCAAGTAGCATTAGATGAAATTAGTATTTGCGATCGCCAGCAACGCCAAAAAGCAATCAACCGATTGGAAGAAGCTTTCAATCATTTGAAATATCTTTTGGGCGTTGGATAAATGCGGGATAAATCAGTTTAACACAGGTATTTCCCTATACTCTCAACTCCCAGTATGGACGATGCACAGTAAAACACCTCAATTCATCCGGACATTATGCAACACCAGCTTTTGCAATCTACATGGTGAAAAATATTTTGCGTCTTTTTAGGAGGAAGAGTGTGTGACTGATTTTAGTGTCTTACTGCTAGATGATGAACCAACTTGGCTTGCACTACACGAAAGCCGTCTAAAACAAGCTAGGCTTGTATGCCATCCAACTCAAGATGCAAAAGAAGCTATTAAGATTGCTAAGACAAACCCATCACTCAAATTTGCACTCATTGATGAAATCCTCTATGTCACCCCAATTCCCGTAGTTGAGGAACAACGGGAAATGCAGAGGTGGCAAGGTAGCGGTGTGATTCGAGAGATTGTTGCTCAACGCTCTGATATCCAGATTATTGTGGTTACGGCTGCTGCTGTATCTCGCAGCAAAGGTGATAACCAGTTATTTAGACGGGAAACAGCAAAACTGCGGCGGCAAAAGGGAGTTATTGATATTATCCATAAATCAGATATTCAAGAAGACCCAGAAGGTTCTTATAAATGGCTAATAGATTTACTTAAAAAACCAGCCCTCTCTATTAAAGCCGATGTAGTCACGCCAAAAGTGATGATTGGTTTGGGTTATACAAAAGAAGTACACAAAGCGATGGCTGAACAGATGGGTATAGCCAGGAAACAATTTCTGCCTATAGCTCCTTTATTAGAGAAAGGCGGCCAAAGGATATTGGATGAGTTTTGGCAAAAAGCTACAGAAAAGTCAGTGCTGCTAGAAATGCCTGGGTCTAAAAAACTCGATCGCCTGCATGGAATTAAGCCAGAGTCAAGCGCCTTTAATATACTGGCTTTTTTGGCACAAAAAACGGAAAAGCAAATCCAGGTGATTATTCGTGAGCAGGATTATCATTTCTCACGGCGTCAATCGAGGAAACAGACAAGCGAACTTCCAGAATACGAACCTTTGGCTGTTCAAGATTATACCTTTGGTTACGATACAGACGGTAGACGCGGGTTGCGTTCTGGAGTGCAGATTGAAGGAAAGCTAAGCCAAAATTCCCCTCTTAAGGTTGCAATACACAGGTTAAGTCGGCAACTCAGTGAATTTAATTTAGGTCCTGCGAGTCAGTTATTTAGCTATGAACTAGAGAATGGAGGATACCATCCTAACTTTGAACTAGGGATTGTTCTTTATGCAGTTGTCGATTAATACAGCGTTTTTCAGGTAAATGAAGTACACATCTGGGGGCAAACGGCCGTTCGCCCTTAAAATTATCTGTACCTCACAAAATTGCAATCTGCTGTATCTAATTTTTTACATAACGTTTCCTGAAACCTTGAGGTTGGGGGTAGCGTCACTATTTCAGCCAGTAGTTATCCTAAATCACTCCAGATTCTACATTTCCTTTCTGGATAAAGTACTTGAGATAATTAGAATATAAGCCCAAATCTTGAATCCCAAATTGTTATGATGCCCTGCTATCAATTGTTAATATCTCAAATGCGTCGTGCTGGATTAGCCTTAATGCTGCCAGCTGCACTCTTAGGAACTTTTGCCTTCCCTAACCAAGTGCAAACAGCTACAGCACAAACATCGGTAGGAAATCGTCCTCTGACTATCCGTGCTGATGTGCAAGAATATGACGCCAAAACTCAAGTAGTTACGGCTCGCGGTAACGTGCAAATGTTGTATCCTGCTCGCCAGCTTCAGGCAACATCTGCCCAAGCACAGTACTTTAGTAAAGAACGCCGAATTGATTTCAGCGGCAACGTTTATATTTTGCAACAGGGCGGTAACAGTATCCGAGCGGAAAACGTAACCTATTTAATTGACGAAGGCAGATTTGTCGCCTTACCCCAATCCAAGCGTCAGGTAGAGTCTATCTACATGGTGCAGGAATCAGATAATGATGGACAAACTACTACACCTGCTCCAAAGACACCAGCATTCAAGCCTTCTAATTAGCATTTACCACCAAGAAAGGGTGCCTCCAGCGTGAAAATTGTTTTAGAGAACATTCACAAATCTTACGGGAAGCGTGTAATTGTCAATCGCGTCAATCTTTCTGTTGCTCAGGGTGAAGTCGTTGGTTTATTAGGCCCCAATGGCGCTGGTAAAACGACGACTTTTTACATTGCTACAGGTTTAGAAAAACCCAATCAAGGAAAAGTTTGGCTAGGTAATGTAGACGTTACAGGAATGCCAATGCACAAAAGGGCGCGATTGGGAATTGGCTATCTAGCACAAGAAGCAAGTGTTTTTCGCCAACTGTCGGTGCAGGATAATATTCTGTTGGTGCTAGAGCAAACTAATGTGCCACGATGGGAGTGGCCAAGGCGACTAACAACTTTACTGCGGGAGTTTCGGTTGGAAAAATTAGCTAATAGCAAGGGAATTCAACTTTCTGGTGGCGAACGACGACGGACAGAATTAGCCAGATCTTTAGCTGCTGGACCAGAAGGTCCAAAATTTTTACTTTTGGATGAACCGTTTGCGGGAGTTGATCCCATAGCAGTGTCAGAAATTCAGCAAATTGTGGCACAATTGCGCGATCGCGGTATGGGAATCTTAATTACAGATCATAATGTCCGCGAAACCCTGGCAATCACCGATCGCGCCTACATCATGCGCGAGGGACAAATCCTTGCCTTTGGCGCTGCTGACGAACTCTACAGCAATCCTCTCGTGCGGCAATATTACTTGGGTGATAACTTTCATGTCTAAATTAAAAATTATTTCCTGAATATAGCAATCATAAATGAGTTGTGAAAACTATCGAAGTGACAATAAAATAAACATCAAATTTCATAAATCATTTAAGACTGCTATCTTTTTAAAGAATGTTTTGATTTTTTCTGCTTCGCCATGAATTTCTGAGTTAATGTTCAGCAATTGAGAATTTAATTTTGATATTACATATAGTAGATAAAGTTAACTTAGGTATGGAGCTTAGACTTAAAAGCCAAATATGAAACCTGTTTTACTTCTGAATTGTAACTACTAAATTTTCCATAGGACTCTGATTTTATTTTGGTGAAGCTAGTTACATATGTATTTCTTTTTTCCTACCGACCTACGCAAGTGATTTCAGGAATCAAATCGGATTGCTATATATTGTTTGCTTTACCAGGGTTGCCAATATTTAACTTTTGAAGTTGCTTATGATATCAAAGAAATTCACATCTTTTTACAGCCTCCATTCGCTGATGCCTTTTACGATCATGGATCGTTATCTTGGGAGGGAATTGTTACCGCCGTTTTTCTTTGGTGTTGGAGCTTTTTCATCAATTGGCGTCACCATTGATGCTGTATTCGATCTGATCAGAAAAATTGTCGAATCTGGGCTACCGATAGACATCGCTATTCAAGTTTTTTTATTAAAGTTTCCTAACTTTATTGTTTTAGCTTTTCCCATGTCTACGCTGTTGGCTACTTTAATGACATATAGTCGTCTTTCTAGCGATAGCGAATTAATAGCCTTGCGTGGTTGTGGGGTGAGTGTCTATCGCATGGTATTTACTGCTGTGATGTTAAGTCTTGTGGTTACAGGAATGACATTTTTGTTTAACGAACAAATAGCACCAGCAGCAAATTACCAAGCGGCTATGACTCTGAATAATGCTCTCAAATCAGACAAGCCAACTTTAAAACAGCAAAATATTTTCTATCCTGAATACCAGGATGTTTACCAGCCGGATGGCTCTAAGAATCGGATATTGTCACGCTTGTTTTACGCCGACCAATTTGATGGTAAGCGTATGACAGGGTTGACGATTATAGATCGCTCAACTAAAGGTTTGAACCAAATTGTCGTATCAGAATCCGCGGAGTGGAATCCTTCTAAAAATGTTTGGGATTTTTACAACGGCACGATCTATTTCGTTGCTGCCGATCGCTCTTATCGCAACATCGTTAGATTTGAAAAGCAACAACTGCAACTACCCCGCACACCATTAAGCTTGGCAGAGAAAAGCCGAGACTATGGTGAAATGAATATTAGCGAAGCCCTAGATCAATTAGAAGTGGAACGTCTTGGTGGCGATCGCCAAAAAATTCGTAAACTCGAAGTACGGATTCAACAAAAAATCTCGTTGCCCTTTGTATGTGTAGTTTTTGGCTTAGTTGGCGCAGCGATGGGAAGCATTCCCCAACGTACTGGCAGAGGCACCAGTTTTGGGATTAGCGTTATCGTTATTTTTTCATACTACTTAATTTTCTTTATTAGTGGAGCGATCGGTCAAGCCGGTGCCCTCTCTCCCTTTATGGGGGCTTGGTTACCCAACTTTATTTTTTTGGCAATAGGTATGTTTTTATTGACGCGAGTTGCTAAACGTTAAATGGAGGGATTTGAGACGAGAGGGGAGAGACAAGGGAGACAATTTTACCTTGTCCTCCTTGTCCCCCCGATCTCCACACCTCAATTAGGATGGATAATAATTGCGACATTCTGGTGCATCAGGATTTTCCTTGCAGTATTTCTCAAAAGAGACTTTTGCTGAAACCATACCCTCGGCTTTCTGATGAGCTGCTTCAGCCTGGAGTTCTTCTACTTCATCCCAAGCAGCTGCACAGGCTTTAGAATAAGCACCTTGTTCAGTGCAAATAGCACGAGCCTGTTCAATTGCTTTTTGAATTCTCTCTTCCAGCTGTAGCACTTTTGGCGCTTCCACAAAATCGCTTTTAGTCAAAATATCGGTAATCGAGATGATACCCAATAACTTACCTTGAATCACAGGCGCTCTATGCATACCAGTGTTAGCAAATAACCGTGCTACATATTCCACACCCAAATCAGGGTTTACCACAATGCAAGGCTTACTCATGATTTCGTAAATTCGTACTTGCTTTGGGTCTTTACCGTAAGCTATTACTTTATAGACAATATCTGTTTCTGTAACAATACCATACGCATCATTGTCATAGCGACGATCCACAACCAGCGCACGCAATCTTTTTTCTTTCATTAGCCCCACCGCTTCAGCAACAGTTGCTGAACCGCGAATGGTAACTACGTTTTTGGTCATGATATCTTCAGCTTTCATCATTGCTGTAGTCTCCTGGTAAATAGTACAGTGCGGCAAGGGCGCCTTCAAAGGCGTATCGAAGCATTGCAGCGCACAGTTTGCTAGCTAGAAACTAAAAAACTTGAATTTTTGCTTAGCTACAACAATAAACTTAGAACAACTATCAACTTATGATGTTATCCAATGTGACCAATGCTTAAAAACTAAGCATCATTTGTGATAATATTCTGTCAACTGAAATTTTGCAGTATTTTCAATAACTCTAATGATGCAAAAATAAGAGATTTAGGTTTCAGCTTCAGTGCCTAAGTACTATTTTTATAGAAAGAGTATCTATCTCTTAGCTTTGAATTTCTTGCTCAACTTACTACTATGTAGTATTTATTCACCATACTAAGTGCAACAAGTCTAAGAATGACGCAAACTTAGCTTTTTACACTTTTTCCATTAAAAGCTTTGGTAATTTAGGACTCATATTTGATTTTGAAAATACACTTAGTACCGCCGTGAATTCAAAATTCAAAATGACGCTCTCTACGAGACGCTACGCTAACAAAATTTAAAATCAATGCAGTGTAAGGGTTTCGTTGATTTGGAATGGGTAGTTTATTTACGCTGTGCTGTACTAGTGGCAGCACAAAGCGGAGTTTGTGCATTAATTCCCATAACACTTATTTTAATTGTGCCAGAAATTGATATGCTAAAGGCCAAGACTAGCGATTATTCAAACCATGCCTGCGCCCACTATCAACCCTACTATCACTGCCTTTCCCTTGACAGCTGTAGTCGGTCAAGAAGCGATTAAATTAGCCTTGCTGTTAGCAGCCGTCGATCCGGGGTTGGGGGGAGTGGCGATCGCAGGTCGTCGTGGTACGGCAAAATCTGTGATGGCTCGCGCTATCCACGCTCTATTACCGCCTATTGAAGTTGTCAAAGGCTCTATCAGTAATTGTGACCCCAACCACCCAGAAGAATGGGACGATCGACTTTTGGCGGAGTACGCAGAGAAAGACATTGAAGATGTCCCTACTGAAATTATCCCCGCGCCTTTTTTGCAAATTCCTCTAGGTATCACAGAAGACAGACTTCTCGGTTCCGTAGATGTGGAAAAGTCTGTAAAGCAAGGTGATACAATTTTTCAGCCCGGTTTACTTGCTACAGCCAACCGAGGTGTACTGTACGTAGATGAAATTAATTTATTAGACGATCAAATATCAAATCAGCTTCTAACAGTATTATCTGACGGACGTAACCAAATTGAGCGGGAGGGAATTAGTTTTCAACATCCGTGTAAATCTTTGTTTATTGCTACCTACAACCCAGAAGAAGGGGGATTACGGGAACATTTACTAGATAGAATTGCGATCGCTCTTTCTGCTGACGGTGTACTGGGCTTAGATCAAAGAGTAGCAGCAGTAGAGCAAGCGATCGCCTACTCCCAATCTCCCCAACAGTTTCTTCAGCAGTATAGCGAAGACTTAGACGGTCTGAAAACCCAAATTATTTTGGCACGGGAATGGCTCAAGGATGTCTGCATTACCCAAGAACAAATCGCTTACCTAGTAAATGAGGCGATTCGTGGCGCAGTTCAAGGACATCGCGCCGAGTTATTTGCTGTGCGAGTTGCGAAAGCTGCTGCGGCTTTGGAAGGACGGACAACAGTCAATGCCGAAGATTTACGCAGTGCTGTGGAATTGGTGATTGTGCCACGGGCAACAATCGTGCAAACACCACCACCAGAACAAGCACCGCCACCACCTCCACCGCCGCCTCAAAATCAAGAAGAACAGGAAGAACAAGAACAGGAAGAACAAGAACAAGAAGAACAAGAACAGGAAGAAAATCAAGAGCAAGAACCCCCCAGCATCCCAGAAGAGTTCATCTTTGACCCAGAAGGGGTAATTTTGGATGATAGCGTGCTTTACTTTACTCAAATGGCAAAGCGGCAGGGTAAATCTGGTAGTCGCAGTATCATCTTTTCTGATGATAGGGGACGCTACATTAAGCCAATGTTGCCCAAGGGGAAAGCGCGACGCATTGCAGTAGACGCCACCCTGAGAGCTGCGGCACCTTATCAAAAAGCACGAAGAGAAAGACACCCAGACAGAAAAGTGATTGTCGAACAGGGTGACATTCGCTCGAAACGCTTGGTACGTAAAGCCGGGGCGTTAGTAGTGTTTGTGGTAGATGCTTCTGGCTCAATGGCCTTAAATCGGATGCAGTCGGCAAAAGGCGCGGTGATGCAACTTTTAACGGAAGCTTATCAAAACCGCGACCAAATAGCATTAATTCCCTTCCGGGGAGAACAGGCTGAAGTATTATTGCCGCCAACACGTTCCATTGCCTTGGCACGTAACCGCTTAGAAAGATTGCCCTGTGGTGGTGGTTCCCCCTTAGCACATGGTTTAACCCAAGCTGTGCGCGTCGGCTTAAATGCCCAGATGAGTGGAGATATTGGGCAAGTAGTGCTTGTAGCGATCACCGATGGGCGGGGTAATATTCCCTTAGCACGTTCTTTAGGTGAACAACTAGAATCAGGAGAAAAGCCAGATATCAAAGGAGAGTTATTAGAAATTGCTGCCAGAATTCGTGCTTTGGGGATGCAACTATTAGTAATTGATACCGAAAGTAAGTTTGTTTCTACTGGCTTTGCGAAGGAATTAGCCCAAACAGCAGCCGGTAAATATTATCATTTACCCAAAGCAACAGATCAAGCTATTGCTGCTATGACTAGAGGTGCGATCGCTGATATAAAATCTCGATAATTAGTCTTAGTCATTTGTCATTAGTCAGTTGCTTTTCTAGTAACTACTGACCATTGACTAATGACTACGATCCAGTAGGCATAACTTGCGGTTGCAAATAGCAAATTAAATCTTGAATTCCCTTTTGTAGGTAACGCGTTACTGTCATGGGACTAGTGCCAATATTCTTAGCAGCATCCTTGCGAGAAAGTTCCTTTAAGAATACCATTTCAACTGCCATACGGGGCTTTTCTTCTAACATATTGATTGCCCCTTGGAGTTGTTGACGTTCTTCGTCTAGTTGTTGTTGAGCAGTAGAACGAGGACAAGGAAGTGCTTCACCCAAAGTTATTTGACAATCAACATAATTAACTGCGGTGGCATCTAAACTCAAAGGCAAACGGTTTTGAGCAGCTAACTTAGTTTCTTGCCATTCTTGCACAGATACCCTGAGTTCTTTGGCAATTTCAGCATCCTTGGGAACACGACCCAAAGACATTGCTAACTCTTTGCGAATCTTTTGTCCTTCATTGTACAGTTCTTGCCAACGACGGGGAATTTTTAATAGAGTACTGCGATCGCGCAAAAAGTGCAGCATCTCACCGCGAATGTATGGCACAGCAAAAGAACTAAAAGCATATCCTTGACTAGGGTCAAAGCGCTCAATTGCTCTAATTAAACCAAAATAACCAATTTGTTCTAAATCTTCATAAGGTTCATTACATTGATGGCTGAATTTATGAGCCATCTTCCGCACTAAGCCAGTATGTAACTGTACAAGTTTATTACGAAGTTTAATAGATGGATTCTGGTGGTACAAGTGTAATAATTCTATACCATCAGTTCGTAGAGAGGACTCACTTGCTGCCATATAAATTCCTTTGTTGTAACTCCTATTTCTGTGAAAATGGAGTTGCGTATATCTTCTTCTTAGGCTGTCATTATTTTCCTTAGTCAAGGTTGAATAAGCCATCGTCGTTTCACTGAACTTATCAGGGGTCTAACTCTACAATTCAGTATTTGTACGCATGATTTTGCGACCATATACTCTCGCAGGTTATTTTTGTTTTCCGGATAAAATTGAAACACTTCATAATATTTTTTGTTTCATTTTCTGCTTGAGTACCCTTCACTGGTTTATCACCTCAAATCTTGTAAGAATAGGAATAAGCAGAACGTTTTCTGAAAAAACTAGTTTTTCAATATGAGCAATACCAGCAATTTTCGTGAAGCTATCCGTGAGGCAAAATCTCACGGACTCGTTGGCCCAAATGTGATTGCTAACGCCCTCCCCTACGTCGGTGGTGGATTGGTGCTAACAGCATTGGGAACTTACGGAGGTTTAGGAGTTATCCGTACTAACCCCCAAATATTCTTTCCTACATTTATTGGTGCGGTGATACTGGAGTTAGTTTTGTTTTTTGTTGCTCAAAATGTTGCCCAAAAAGGTAACAAGGGACTTGCACTACCCCTATTGGCAACTTACAGCCTCCTATCTGGATATACCCTTAGTGGTTTGGTATTTGTCGCTTTGAGATCCCACGGTGTTGGGATTCAAGGTGTTGGTTTAGCTGCCTTAAGTTGTGGCGTTACTTTTATTGCCGCCCGTCAAATTGGTTCAAATCTTTCTGAACAAGATGGCATGGCTTTGACGAAAACCATCAATCTCGGCATCATTGCCTTGGTGGTTGTGTGTCTTGCCCAATTCGGGTTAGCCATGTTTGGTGTTTATACGCCAAATTGGTTAGAAATTGCCATCTCTGGTCTAGGAGTATTTCTGTTTGTCGGGGCTTCAGTTGTGGATTTCTACATCTTGCCGCGGACTTACAATGATGATGAATATTTGCCTGCTGCTTTGTCGATGTACCTTACCTACATCAACCTATTCATCTTTATCTTGCGCTTGCTAATTGCGATTAATGGTCGTGATTAATTGTCTGTAGGCGCTAATAGAAGTAAACTTTTATAAAGTAAAAACCGTGGTTAAATTTTTAGCAATCACGGTTTTTTCATCGTTTTAATAGTAAAATATGTAGATAAGTTCGGCCTCAAGTGAGCAAAAGTATGCTAGAACTCTTAAACATGAAACGCGAAGTAGAAAGGTTGTCTAATATCTTGACTAAGGCTGAGGGCTGTCTTTGACCTCTCAGAACTGAATGCCAAGATTCAAGAGTTGAATCAATTAATTTCTCAACCTAGTTTCTGGCATAATTCTGCCACTTACTATCAGAAACTTCAAGAAATTGAATTCCTCAACGCTAAGAAGAAACAATATCAGCGATCGCACCTCATTCTAGAAGATATCAAAGCTGCACTAGAACTACTAGGATTATCTGCTGATGAGGAATTGTTGCAAGAGGCACAAACTAACCTTACGCAACTCCAGCAAGAACTCGAAACACTAGAAATAGAACAATTCCTGTCCGATTCCTGTGACCAAAAGGGGGCATTCTTGGCAATTACGGCTGAGGTTGGAAGTATAGATGCTCAAGACTGGGCAGCTATGTTATTACAGCTATACCATCGTTGGGCAGTAAATCATAACCATAAAGTGTATCTAGTGCAAGAGTCAGCAGGTGATTTAGGAGGGTTCAAAGATGCCACCCTAGAAATTACAGGGCGTTATGCTTATGGCTGACTGAAATCAGAACAAGGAACTCATCGTGTAATAAGAGTTTCTCCCTTTAGCAGGAACAGCAAGCAGCATACTTGCCTAGCTAGTGTAGAAGTCAGCCCAATTATAGATGAGTCTGTTGATTTTGAGATTCCAGAGAAAGATTTGGAAATTACTTTTTATCGCCATCGGGGGAATGTCAACCGGACAGAAACATGGGTAAAGATGGTTCATATTGCGACTGGGATTAGTGTATCTTGTAACCAAGAGCGCAGCCAGAGACAAAACAAAGAGAAAGCCTTAGCTATTCTCAAGAGTAAATTGTTTGCGATGCCTACAGCTGGCTACACCTACGCACTAGCCCAAAATTTCCAGCAAGTTGACGAAATTCAACCCCGACTGATAAAGTCTCTATCCAACAAGCTCATCCGTGAATATATCCTGCATCCTTACACCAAGGTGAAAGATTTACGCACTAATGTCGAAACACTTGCTGCGACAGAGGTATTAGACGGTAAAATTGATTTTTTGATCAAAGCCTATCTGCAACAGCTAAATCACACTACTTCAGTGAGTAAAGAAGCACTTGATAATTTCAAGTAACTTTTGTAATTAGTGCAGAAAAAATTTGCCCAATTACAGCTAAAATCAAGAAACATCAGTAGAATAAAGAGCAATTTTTTAATCCAAAGCGCTCTATCTCTCATTAAACAAGCATTATGGATGTCCTAGAACTCAAACGCGAAATCGAAACGTTGTCTGGCCGCCTGGGTAAAACCCAGGACTATCTTTGACGTACCTGCACTGACAGCTAAAATTCAAGACCTCGAAAAAATATCCGCTCAACCAGAATTTTGGAATGAGCAAACCCAAGCCCAACAAACGCTACAAGAACTTAACGACCTAAAAGCCCACCTCCAGCAATACGATCGCTGGCACGCCAATCTAGAAGATACTAGGGCAGTGGTTGAGTTATTGGAGTTAGAAACCGATGAGGCACTACTCCAAGAAGCGGAATCTACCATCACTAAACTGAATCGTGACCTTGACCAGTGGGAGTTACAACAGTTACTTTCTGGTCCCTATGATGCTGAAGGTGCTGTACTGACCATTAGTGCTGGTGCTGGAGGCACTGATGCTCAAGACTGGGCATTTATGCTGATGCGGATGTACACCCGTTGGGGTGAAGCTCACGGCTATAAGGTAACTTTAGCTGAAGAGTCGGAAGGTGATGAAGCCGGAATTAAATCGGCAACCCTAGAAATTACTGGTCGCTATGCATACGGTTACTTGCGTTCAGAAATGGGTACACATCGTTTGGTGCGAATTTCACCTTTTAATGCCAACGGTAAGCGACAAACCAGTTTTGCAGGGGTGGAAGTGATGCCGCAGATTGATAACTCTGTGCAATTAGACATTCCAGATAAAGATTTGGAAATCACCACAACTCGGTCTGGTGGAAAAGGTGGGCAGAACGTCAACAAAGTAGAAACGGCGGTACGGATTGTTCACCTTCCTACAGGTCTTGCTGTGCGTTGTACAGAAGAGCGATCGCAGCTGCAAAATAAAGAGAAAGCCCTAAATCGTCTTAAAGCAAAGTTACTGGTCATAGCCAAAGAGCAACGTGCCCAAGAAATTGCTGAAATTCGTGGCGATATGGTGGAAGCCTCTTGGGGGAATCAAATCCGTAATTATGTGTTTCATCCTTACCAAATGGTCAAAGATTTACGCACAAATACGGAAACAACGGCGATTACAGATGTGATGAATGGGGAACTTGATACATTTATTCAAGCTTACCTGCGCCAAGAAAATAAACTCGTAGAAAATACTTCTGCATAGTTAAGTATTTAGTTAGAGGTACTCAGTAATTATTTTTGCTATTGCTTAGTACCTCTTATCGGAATCCGATTTGATTCCTATATATTATTGATGAGTAAATTATTGATGAGTAAAAATTCCATAACAACACCTTGGTGTATATAACTATTGGATTGCTCATCGATTAGACATCGCCGTTATGATTAAAATTATCTGCAAGAATGTGATTTTGGGATTTTTGGCTGTACTAATTGTCATACTTGTTTCAGGTACAATCCAGACTAGGGCTGCAAACCCTAATTTAGATGGCGACTCACACCCCACACGACTCAAGCTGAATGAATGCATTGCAGATGTAAAAGAGGTAACAGCTTGGGACGAGAAAGAAACATTAGACGCAGCTCGTAAGATTTGTGATAAACGCCAATCACATGCCAAACAAAAGGCGCAGTTTTTAGTATCTTTGAAAAAACTGCGAGAGCAATATCAAAATTATACAAATCATGGATTTGACGAACATTTACCTACAGCTATTGAAGATTCATGGACAATTGTCAAAAGTTGTATTGATTTCAAAGAGGGATTTACATATCCCCACAATGTAGCTATATTGTCAGTACCAGAGGATGTTCGTAGCGGTTGTTACTCGTTAGGTATTTCTTTAGTAGAATCTGCCCTGTTTAATGAGAAGCAGTGAGTAGCCAATAATATTTTCCTCGCTTCTGCCAACAGCAGTACCACCAGATGATTCTGTAATTACAAAAATGCTCCCAAAAAAGTGGAGAATCCAAGATCTTTCGTAGGTAAGATTGGTAATTTGTCTGGTTTGGGCGAAACTTATTAAGGAGTGTCAAACCTCTATACCTTCTTCTGTTGAGGCTTTGGTCTGATGCGAACAACATAGAGGCGATCGCGATCCTATTCTAGGTCAACTGTTACAGTTATAAAAGAGTCTGCGATCAAAATAACTATGAACAACTCCCCTTCAACAGAACCTCAACCTAGCTACGTAAAACTCGCTATGCGAAACATGGTGCGTAAGGGTGGAACTTCCCTGAAGCATTTTGGGTTAACTACCATAGGGCTTTTAGCTGTCCTGATTGGTCTTGCTTACCTAACTCATTAACGAAAAACTCTGACCTTAGACTAGGAGACTGTGTGGCTCTGGGAGTTGAATTATATGTGGAAGATTATTTTGACGAGTTGTCCCTGACAACCTCGATGAATTTTGGTGACGCTCATCCCCGAATTACTTCGGAAACTTGGCAAAACTGGTTTAATCGCTGGTTAGAAATGCTTCAGCCACAAATTCCACCTGCGCCAAGTTATGAAATAGGACTGCGTTTAACAGATGACTCGGAAATTCAAGAACTGAATGCTCAATATCGTCAACAAAATAAACCCACAGACGTCTTAGCTTTTGCTGCTTTGGAGGTAGATTTTCCTCAAAGTGAAGATATGCTAACCTGTGTACCAGTATACTTAGGGGATATTATTGTGTCTGTAGATACGGCACAGCTTCAAGCTCAACAGCAGGGACACAATTTATCAACGGAGCTAGCCTGGTTAGCTGCTCACGGTTTATTGCATCTGTTGGGGTGGGATCATCCTGACGACGAAAGTTTGGAGCGAATGTTAAAACAGCAAGTGAAATTGCTGAATGCCATAGGTATTGCTATTGACATAGAGTAGCAGTAGTTTGTGTGCCTTCGTGTTAATTTTGGGTAATACTTTTATAATACTTCTGTGGAAAATTGCTTAAAGATTGCCTCAAAGTTAATTACGCCATTAAAATCGGCGAATATTCCCACTGTAGCAACCGTGTTTTTGTATTTTTAAGTCTATGTCCCAAAAAATTTCTCCACCACCAACACCCACCTCGTTACAAACAATCGTGACCAACGAACGGGAATTCTCGTGGAAGGTTGCCTCTAATTTATTTGTTAGTTTTAAGTATGCTTGGGCTGGGATCAGCTATAGTTTTCAAACCCAACGTAATTTTCGGATTCATACGAGTGTTTGTGCTTTAGCGATCGCTTTAAGCGTTTATTTACATTTGCAACCAGTAGAAATAGCCATAATTGGCATCACTAGTGGTTTAGTTTTGGCATTAGAGTTACTGAATACAGCGATCGAGTCCCTTGTGGATTTAACTGTTAAGCAGACTTACCATGATTTGGCAAAAGTTGCCAAAGATTGTGCCGCTGGTGCAGTCCTGGTTTCTGCTTTGGTAGCTGTACTAGTAGCTGCTATGCTCTTGCTCCCTCCTCTGGTAAAGTTAATTATATTGGCTTTGTAGATGTGATTGACCATCGTCAAGTGACTCTGTAACAAGATGGCAGTCTGTCAAAGTTAAAATTGCAAATTAAATAATGCGATTGTGGCAAGCGTCTTGGCTATTGACAGGATGCTTTTTAACCTGCACCCTTTCCCTAACTTATGTTAATAGTCATTGACAATTACGACAGTTTTACATATAATCTAGTCCAATATCTGGGAGAATTGGCAGCAGAGTTCCCAGTGGCAGCGGATATTAAAGTTTTTCGTAACGACAAAATATCTATAGATGAAATTCGAGCATTAAAGCCGGAAGCTGTGGTTATTTCTCCTGGTCCTGGTCGCCCGGAAGATGCGGGTATTTCCCTAGAGATGATTGAACAGCTAGGACAAGAGTTGCCAATTTTGGGTGTTTGTTTGGGGCATCAAAGTATCGGTCAAGTGTTCGGTGGTAAAATAGTTTCTGCTCCAGAGTTGATGCATGGCAAAACCTCGCAGGTGTCTCACACAGGAGTGGGAGTTTTCCAGGGATTAGAAAATCCGTTAACCGCCACCAGGTATCATAGTTTAGTGATAGAACGCGAGAGTTGCCCCGATGTGCTAGAGATTACTGCTTGGGTTGAAGATGGCACCATTATGGGAGTTCGACACCGGAACTATCCTCAGATTCAGGGCGTCCAATTTCACCCAGAGAGTGTCCTGACATTATCAGGAAAACAGCTATTGCGAAACTTTCTCCAACAGTTACAGTCGAGAGCTTAATTAATGAAACGACGACAGTTGATGGGTTATGCTGGGGCGGGGTTGGTCACAGCTTCAATTACTACCTTGGGTTCCAACCTCCAGGCTGACGCACAATCTAGCGGTTTATCAGTTAAGTGGTTGGGTCATACCTGTTTTCTTTTTACTGGTAGCGGTGCGAAAATCCTGGTCAATCCATTTCGATCTGTCGGCTGTACTGCTAAGTATCGTCGGGTAACAGTTGTACCAGATTTGGTAATGATTAGCAGCCAACTGCTTGATGAAGGTGCTGTAGATGTACTACCGAAGAATGCAAAACTGATTTACGAACCTGGAGTCTACGATTTCCAAGGCATTAAAATCCAAGGAATTGCTATAGACCACGATCGCAAAGGTGGTAAACAATTTGGTTCAAATACCGCCTGGAGTTGGAAACAAGGGGGTATTAATATTTTGCACTTAGGGGGAGCTGCTGCACCCATTACCATTGAGCAAAAAATTCTCATGGGGCGTCCCGATCTGTTATTGATTCCAGTGGGTGGCAGTGCAAAAGCCTACAATGCTGAAGAAGCAAAGCAAGCTATTCAAGTATTAAATCCCAAACTGGTTATTCCCACTCATTACCGGACACAGGCCGCTGATGCTAATGCGTGCGATATTTCGCCAGTGGATAATTTTCTCACCTTAATGCAAGGTATGAAAGTGCGGCGTAGCAGTGCAGATAATATTTCCATTAGCCCTAAAGATTTGCCAGAGAATGGGGAGATTCAAGTTTTAAGTTACAAATTTTAAGAGGTAGGTGTTAAAATTCAAAATTCAAAATTCAAAATTCAAAATTCAAAATTCAAGACACTTTCAGACGGGGATTTAAACCCTTTGATTTACTATAAGGGAGCAGGGGGCATACTTCGACTGCGCTCAGTAACCAGGGGGCAAAGGAGATAATACTAACTCAGCACTCCTAACTCAGCACTCCTAACTCAGCACTCCTAATGCCCCATGCCCCTAGATTTTAGAACGTATACCACTCTGGGGTAAGCTTATCTGCATCGCTGATGGGAGTCTCAACGGCTGTTGTCGAATCAATAGTCCAAATATTGTCTGCTGTACCTGCTGTCTGATCGCGCCAGTAGATGTCGGTCTTACCATCGCCATTGAAGTCACCAAGGGATGGTGTCAGAGATGCACTATTGTTCGGTAGGAAAGCTTCAGTTCCAACTGTTGTACCATCCATCAACCAAGCGGTGTTCTCACCTGTGGTTCCATTGTGCCATAGAATATCGGTCTTACCATCGCCGTTAAAATCGCCAATTTTAGAAGTCCAGGATGAGTCAAGTGTTCCCAAAGCGCCTTCTGTCACTAAGATACCTCTCATCGTCCAAACCTTGTTCTCACCTGTTTGAGTATTTCTCCACAGCAAGTCTGTGCTTAAGTCGCCGTTGAAATCGCCAACGCTAAAAGTCCAGGCTGCGTCTTGTGATTGCAGGGCAAATTCGCTCTTCTGTGTACCATCCATAAACCAAACGCTGTTATCGCCGGTTGTCTGATTGCGCCAGAAGATGTCACTCTTGCCATTGCCATCGAAATCAACAATGGTAGGAGTGAGGGCTAGGTCTGTTTTATCTAAAATAGTTGCATTGAGAACTGTCGTGCCATCCATTTCCCAAATAGCGTTATCACCGGTGTTAGTATTATGCCAGAAGATATCGGTTTTGCGATCGCCATTGAAATCGCCAATCTGAGCAGTCCAGGCTGGAGCAACAGTGGTTACAGAAGCCGCATTCGCAACTTTGGTTCCATCCATTAACACAATGCTGTTCTCACCGGTTGTCTTATTGCGTAATAAGAAGTCGGTTTTGCCATCATTGTTGAAATCAGCAATTTTGTAATCATAGGCAGATAGGTCAAATTTACCTAGAGAACCCTGTTCCAAAACTTTTGCTCCATCCATCAACCGAATGATAATCTCGCCGGTTGTAGAATCGACCCAAACTTTGTCTGTTTTGCCATCACCGTTGAAGTCAGGAGTAATCGCCGCACTGGTTAAGTAAGGATTTGGATTGGGGTTTGCTGAAACCACCGCAGATTCTTGTGTTTGCGAAGAACTCTTACTTTGAAAAACTGAATCAGAAGAAATTGAAGGATTTAAATTATCAAGAGGAGATGATAATGATTGTGATTTTAGGAAAGATTGTGATGCCCATTGGGATGTATTCAAAGACAAGCCTGAGGAATCTTTACTTCCAAACATGGTGTTTTTTTATTACTGGTTGTTACCTTTTTTTAACTTTATTTCCCAACCTCTTTCTGTAACCAAATAACATTTACCAGGGTTTCAATATTTCTTTATAACTATTTTTTCTTGCTTAATGTCAGTCTTTAAAGACATATTTGTATTTGTTTTAAATGATTTATTAAAAAAAATCAAGCACGATATAAACAATTAGAAAATAATTTATGTATGTCATGATTTATAAATAAAAGTTGGTTGTGTTTTGTTGTTGATTCAATGTTTTATGACTTGAGTGGAAATAAATATTGGCTATAGAGTTTCTCGTTTGAGTGAGGTATATCTCGTTGAAATCAGGTACTAAGGGTTAGAGAATGCCGAAAAACTTGTTTATATACATCTAAGGGTTCGGCATCTCCCTAAATCCGTTTTAAAATAGAGGGAATAAAGAAATATTTGATAGTTCTTAGACATCCTTTTAAGAGTTAGAGGCTAGGATGTACCTCAATACTTGTCGGTTAAGGGGAAAAGGGGAAAGAAAAAACCTTTAACCTTTTCCCCAAACCCAATTCCGAGTTAAAAATGCACAAAGCGAGCAGTATTGGGATGTACCTTATATAATTGGAAACTGCTATAAAATAACTTAGATTAAAAACTACCGAGAAGCATTATCTAAGCGTCCTCTGGTTGTCAAAAGTGTAAAATAACACAATACTTTCAAATATATCAACTATGCAAGCAGAATATCGGCAGCGTCGTGAACGGTTAATGGCAAAAATTGGTAATGGTACAGCCATTTTTCGGAGTGCGCCAATGGCAGTGATGCACAACGATGTCGAGTATGTTTATCGCCAAGACAGTGATTTCTTCTATCTGACTGGCTTTAACGAACCAGAAGCAGTAGCAGTGTTAGCGCCGCATCATTCAGAACATCGCTTTGTGCTGTTTGTCCAACCGAAGGATCGCGAAAAGGAAGTATGGACTGGTTATCTCAGTGGGGTAGATGCAGCGAAGGAAATTTATGGTGCTGATGAAGCGTACCCCATTAACGAGTTAAATGAAAAGTTACCGCAGTATTTAGAAAAAGCCGATCGCATTTACTATCACTTAGGACGCGATCGCGGTTTTAATGACCAAATTTTGGCACATTACCAAAGTTTACTACGGACTTATCCTAAACGCGGTACGGGACCGATCGCCATTGAAGATACCGGCACAGTCCTCAATAGTATGAGACTAATCAAAAGTGAAGCTGAGTTGGAGTTAATGCGCCAAGCTGTGGCGATCGCAACTGAAGCACACAATTACGCTCAAGAAATCGCTGCACCTGGACGTTATGAGTATGAAATTCAAGCGGAGATGGAACGCATCTTTCGGGTGCGGGGTGGAATAGGCCCGGCTTATCCTTCCATTGTGGCTTCCGGGGTGAATGCTTGCGTACTGCATTATATAGAAAATAATCGGCAAATGCAGGATGGAGAATTACTGCTAATTGATGCTGGTTGTGCCTATGGTTATTACAATTCTGATATTACCCGGACGTTTCCCGTAGGGGGTAAATTTACGCCAGAACAAAAGACACTGTATGAGATTGTTTTAGAGGCACAAAAACAAGCGATCGCTCAAGTGCAACCAGGTAATTCCTTCAAATCAATTCATGATACAGCAGTGCGCGTCATCACTGAAGGTTTAGTGGAACTTGGTATTCTCCAAGGTGAAATTGACAAGTTAATTGAAGAAGAGAAATACAAACCATATTATATGCACCGTACCAGTCATTGGTTAGGTTTAGATGTACATGATGTGGGAGTTTACCAGCACGGTGAAGACAAACCGCAGATTTTGCAACCAGGTCAAATTTTGACAGTGGAACCAGGACTTTATATTGTGCCTGATACTAAACTCGCAGAAGACCAACCGGAGACTCACCCGCGATGGATTGGTATTGGTATTCGCATTGAGGATGATGTGTTAGTTACACCTAATGGACATGAGGTGTTAACTGCCAAAGTTCCGAAAGCAGTGGATGAATTGGAACGATAAAAAAGCGGGATGGTAAGCTAATCTGCCTTTTGACGGTATTTGGAAAAGGAGCGAGGGTGTGGGTGTGTAGGGAATTAAGAAGAATTATCTCTGTTTCACACTCGTACATTGAATGTCTCTTAACACTACACCCAACACCCTACCCAACCCAAAAGAATCGGTAGGAAGCGATCGCCCCTGGAGTGACATTCGTGATGTCTCTGAATGATATTTGAAATCAACTACATCCCTCCACATATTCAACCTCCGGCAGTTTCCCTGACCGGAACTGAGTGACACGCTTACCGTCAGTCTCAAATACGACCCGATAATTTTTGTCAGATTGGTCTTTTGGTACAAATGTCAAGTAGTGACCACCTTGAACATAGTTATGAGGCGTCACCCTAATTTGTCCTGGATAGAGGGACTTAATCTCTGCTTCGGTATCACCGATTTTTGCACCTTTGACAGTAGTAATTTTGCTATTTCTCCACACATCGACCCTGGAAATGCGACCCTCTGTTACCATAAACCCAAGATCCTTTGGTTTTCCTTGTGGTTTCACGTAGTAACAACTGTTATTTGGTGGATCGCCAACTAGCCGAGTACCACCAGCTTTTGCCGCTTCAGAAACAGTCATCCCAATTCTTATTTGTTCGATACCATTGATGAACAATTTGGATTTATTTGTGAGTTTTGTCTGTGCTATAACTGTTCCCACGGTCATAGATGAAAGAGCAAGAGTGAGGGTGGCAAGAGTCAATAATTTAGGTTTACTATTCATTTGCTGCAAAGAAAAATGGGTAGATACTTATATACAATAGCAATGTTCTCAGTTTCGGACTTTTATTCCGGTGATTGATAAAATTAGGTTCTAGATTAATAGTTCAACCAAGTGGATGAGGCGAATATAGTTGTTAATTGATATAATCTAGGTCTTTGATGAATGCCGACTGTTTTGATGGTGTGAGTAATTTGTTCGCATGATATATTTTGGGTCAAATCCTGATTTTTACATTGTTTTTTGTGCGTTACTTACGTTTCTTGAGAAGAGTACAAGATATTAATATGAAAAAAATTCAGGTGCTAATACTTGCCGGGATTTTAGTAGTGATTATCTGGGGTAGTTTATTTTCAAACACTGCTTCATCCCAGCAAGTAGAGTCCCGCCTAAACAACCTTGAAGCAGACTTAAATCGTGTCGAATCGCGGCTAAACCAGCTAGAATCCCAACTAAAACAACCCCGCCAATCTTCCTCTCCAAGAACAATACTTACTCCACGACAGTCAACAAATTCCAGACAGAATTTATTACAGCAAGATCCTATGTTTGATCGGCTGGCAACTCTAGTAATTGAATTGAAGCAACAAGTCAACAAATTAGAGGAGCGAGTTTCTAAAATAGAATCACGCTGAATATTTTAATTGCCTAACAGTGTCAAGGCTAGATAAGGTTTAGGAAGATTTTTTCCCATCCGAAACCATTTGCGAGAGAAGATATGCTGTAAAATCTAGCAACTGATCCAGCAAAAAGCCAATAATACCAATGTAGAGTATGGCCTCGATTATAGAATCAATATTACCAGTTTTATAACTATCCCAGAGAAGAAACCCTAGTCCTTTTGGACCTGTCAACATTTCTGTAGCAATAACTGTAAACCAGGCTACCCAGACCCCAACTTTTAGAGCATGAAATATATGGAATATAGCTACTCTAAAGTTATTATTCTGTCTATGAAAATGTCGCATACCTATTGCAGTATTAATGATTATTGTCCATAAAGTTCCAAAAAAAACTACAACAATAGCAGCAGGTTCACTTTCTCTAAAGACTATTAAAGCAATAGGTAGCAAAGCTATAGGAGGGATACTATGTGGTATCTGAAATATCCGTCTGAATAACTGATAAATCATGCTATTCATGCCGATCAAATATCCGATGAAACTACCCAATACAGCGGCTGGAATGTAACCAACAAATAATCGTTGCAGGCTAGCTAATAATTCTAAAAACATGTTATTTTCCATGCCTCAGTTCTCATTGAGAACATGTAGGAAATACTGGGATAACAGGACAAAGCAGCATATCTTAGAAATCATTTACAATTGGTAGAGAAAAGTGATTTTGATTACACTTCCTCTTCTTTCACTACAAGATTTTCTATATCTTCTCCTCCTTGGCAGTTAGTCAAACCATTTTAGGTATTGTGATGATGAGATAGGAGTAGTACAAAGAATAGGTAAAACTTGGCTTTACTAAAATTTATCAGAAAAAGAAATCATAATTAGTAAATTAAATACAATTTCTGTAATTTACTTGTTTAATGTCTGTATTAAGTAAGAATATCTAAAACTTTTAATACTCAATAAATATACCGATCCTAAATTATTTCCTAATAACTAGATCCCCGATTTCTCAAGAAAATCGGGGATCTGAACCTTACGATTTTTACAAATCACCGCTGTTTTACTTCTAAATTCTGAATTTTGCTGTAACTCCGATCCTTGATGTTGTAATATTTACTATTATTTATTTCCCAATATTCCGCTTCATTTGTTCTAGTTCATCCTGGGTTTCCCAACGGCGAAACTTTTCTTCTAAGTCGTCAAAACCAGTGGAATAGCTGCTAGTTTGATTCGACCAGCCATTGGTTTCCAAGCGTTCTTGGGTTTGCGCTTTAGCACGGGCTGTCTGTGCTTCGGCGGCTTTGGCTTGTACTTCTTGTCGCCGCTGCTGAATTTTCCGTAGTAATTCCTGGGATTGGTTAGTGCGTTCTTTTAGCCCTTGCATCTGTCCCCAGCGTTGATTTCCTTCGCGCAATAAGGCGGCTTCTCGTTCACTCGCCGCAATCACTAAATCTTGTCTACCAGCATCTTTAGCTTTTTGAACGCGGATGTGCCAACGCTGGATTTCTTGAGCGGTAGACAGAATTTCCTCTTGCGATCGCTTTTCTTGTATTTGTAAATCTGCGATCAGCTTTAATGTATCTTCCTCTTGCTCACGCAGCTGTTCTAGCAGCGCCTCTAACTCCAAATGTGGATTGTTACGCAAGAATTCTTCTAAACGGTTTTCTAGAAACCGACTCAAATCATCAAATAAGCCCACTGCTAGAACTCCAGAGATCGGGTATGTGACTATTTTATTGTAGTAATTACCATCGTGGGCAGAATGTAAATTTTAATAGATTGCATCATCTAGTAATTTAAATCGCTGATATAAAAGTCAAAATCCACGGTTATAGACTAATTTTATGTCAAAAAAAGCACATTCATTGTGGGTCAATAGGCGAAGACTATAGTATAACTAAGTTAAGGTTTACCAGTTACAACAACCTCTTTAGAACTATTGTTAGATTGAGTTATAGCTTTCCTACTCTTATTTGATAAGTCATTAGAAACTGTAGTTAATATTTCTCGCAAAATTAGCTTATTGTTTTCAATATATAAACTAGTATTTGTTGTTTCAATAACTTCTTTTATAAAGTTAGTAAATTTACTACTATAATTTTCTCGTTTCTGGTCAAAGTTTGGTATATTATTTCTCAAAATTTGATGAACTTGAGACATGGGAATACCTCCTTTTTTAAGCTGATTCGCTTGCTCGCTATTCTGTTTTATATCCTGCAAAATTTTTTTAGTTACCAGAAAAATATCATCATTTGATGGACTATTGCTAGGCAATTGAGTAACTTGAGTTTCTTCTATTTTGGCTTGAGGAGCAGGTATAGGTAGAAAGCGATCGCAAACAGATTTAAGGACACGATTGATTTGTCCTTCGTAAGCACATCCAATTACAGTTTTTCCATATTCATGGAGCTTTTTAGCTAAAGCTGCAAATGCACCATCACCTGATACAATCACGAAAACTTGCAATGTAGGACGGCTCTGAGCTAATTCCATGACATCAATAGCCAGTTGCATATCTGCTGCATTCCGTTTATGACTGTAATCAAAAATTTGAACTGCTTCAATTCCAAGTTCTTGAATTTCATTCTTTAGCAGCCTTAATCGAGAATCACTCCAGTCAGCATAAGCGCATTGAATAGCAATTTTATTAACTAGGTTAGTTTGTTCTAAATTTGCTTGAATTTGTTTGAGAGAGAAATTTAAATTGGGGTTACTTCTACCCATTGTTAAGTTTTCAATATCATAAAAAATAGCTGTATTGAACTGCTCAGATTTAGATGAAGTATTGGCCGTGACAGTAAACTGCTCTAAACGAATCTGGCGCTGTTTTAACTCTTGAAACTCAGCTATTAAAGATGTTTTCTCGTACGTTGAATCGGAACTAAATACTTCTTGTTTTAACTGTGTAATTACTGTTTTTAAGTCATTGAATTGTAGTTTTGCTTGCTGTAATTCCTGTTGTAATTGCTCAGTGACTATATTGATTTGAGTTTGAGTTTGGACAGTCCGCTCCCGGAGTTCGCCAAGGGTTTTAGAGAGGATATGTTGGCGTTGCTGATAAGCTGTTACTAAAGCTTGCTGGGCAATATTCCATTCTTTAGGAAAAGCCTCACGGGTACAAACCTCTAGAATTGTTTCATAACCAGCGATCGCTATTTCCAAATTACTCACACGATTACCTTGGTCAAAGTCTTGAATTATTGTACTTAGTTTGACAATGACTCTGGCTATATTAGGAGCATTGGCAGGTTCTTTAGCAAAGCGATCGCTTACCCAACTTCGCAACATTAAAGCCAAACTATGATTAAGTTTGCTTAAATTATGTTGCAAAATTGGATATACTTCTTGATTTTGATATGTTGCTCTTAATAAATCGATCAGGAAGGTTTGCTCCTGCTTCGCAGCTTCATTTGACATAGCTAGCTCCCTAACAATGCACCTTTGGGGTTAGTATTCCCAATTTTGTATAGTATCTAACAAAAGAATTCAGGAGTCAGAATCCTAACTCTTAACTCTTAACTCTTAACTGCTAACTTTCAAATTTTACTTAAAGTGGCGTCACCCAATAACTAATACCTCTAACAACTTTATTTTTAAAACCAAATAAAGTATTAGGCGTAGGTTGGGTTGAGCGAAGCAAAACCCAACGTGGATAAGAGTGTTGGGTTTACTTGCGTTAACCCAACCTCCAATTTTTTTTACAACAATTTAGTCTTGACACGCCACTACTTTAGTTCGTAGCCATAACTTTAATACCTAGATAACTTTTGAAGCTCTGACTACAAGACTATCAAAATTTGTAACGTGAAATACTAATCTATATCTCTTTTAGCAAAAGGATCTATCCAATCTGACAAACCATTCATACGGTCAATTTGTTGAGACAGAATAGTAGGTATCCACTGATTCTTCCATCCTAAATTATATTTTTCTCCTGTAGCTCCATAAAACAAAGTTACTGAAAGAGAAGTACAGTTGCACGTTCCTCCTAAAGATGAAAAAATATCATAGACAACACATCCAGCCGAAATATAGCTGTTAGAATAGCCCCCTTTAGATTTTGGTGTAAAACGAGTATAGGTTTCTTGAGAGATGCTTAAAACCCTGAAAGAGACTCCTTCTTTTCTCCTACCTCTTTTTTTAAGATTGATCTCTACAAGTTCTCTATCCCAACTATTATCAACGTTTACAGCGTAAGCAATAGCTGGTCCTGGAGTCGATACTGTTGTCAGTTCATACTTATCTTCAGCAGAAAGACGACGACGTTCCCCATTACTGTAAATACCATAGCTAACACGACTCCACTCTTTAACTACGCCAAATGCACTATGACCAGGAACATTTTTTATTCCATGTCTTAGTGAAGCTAGAATAGCTGCGTATCTGACATTTTCATCAGATTCTTCCTTTCTTACCAAAGTAGACTGCGTTGGTTGTGGATTAGGGATATTTATGATGGTCTTTCCATTTCGATAAAATCTTTGATTAGGATTTCTAATATCGCATGTCCATGTATGAGCGCGTCCAGCATTGTTTCTTTCAGGTAAATCAATGCAGTTACCAGTAGAAACTACCTGGAGAATTACAGTACCACCACCACCATCAATTTCCCGAATATTTTGATCGGGATCGTTTGGATTACATGGAAAAGTATTAAATTCTTGACCAAGACTATAATGAATATTGATACACATACCTGTTGAACGGTTACGAAGAAGTTTTCCTCCTTGACTACCACTCAATTCATCAAACTGTTGATCTGGATCATTTATATTTAATTGGAACTGACTCATTCGAGGATACGAATCAAAACGTCTAAATTGGTTGTTAGTATTCAGAGCGTATCCATCAATAGTGCTATAGGTAGTTGCATTAGCTTTAGGTGAAATACATACAATAGATAACCCGACTCCTAAAAAACCAAATACTACCTTCGTCAAATGAGAATCAAGTTTGAGTTTTTTTACCATGATAGAGATGCATTAGCCAATAAACTATAAAAAGCTCAATCTTTGCAGAAATAATTAACTTGCAAATTAAGCTATTGTGACAGTTATAACTAACCTTAATTTTTAATGACTATATTTCTTGTGTTACTTAGTTAAATCTTTATACTGAATAATTAAAACTTATAAATTTAGTGTTGTAAATTATTGTGGCTCTTGCGTTGGTTTTATGGTAAGTCCTTAAAATCGCAGTTTTATCGAAACTCTCAAAAATTTAAAATCTAGTCATAGCAAGCAACACAGACTATGATTAGGTTTTATTTATTATTCGATTCCATAAAACGAACTTAAGAGCCATTATTGCTTAACTCACAACACGACTCTTTTTAAAATATTAAAGTGGTGTAATCCAATAATTAATGCCACGAATAACTTTATTTTTAAAACCAAATAGAGATAATTTATCTTCAGGTAAACCTATATAAGTCCAATGTGGGACATCATTTTCTACAGTTTGAAACCAACCATTTTCATTGAGAGCTTTTCTCTGTTGTTGATTTGATATGCGTAAATCAATGGCTAATCCCCAGAGATGTTGTGAAGTTCCGGGAGGTGCAACTAAACCGAGAATTTTTGTTTCTTTACCTTGTTGAACTTTTGCTAAAACATCATTATTAGCATATTTGTGCCAAAATAATAAGTTTGTGTTGAAAGTGCGAGTACAATCACCAGAACCATAACCAGATTTTAGCGGAATTTTTTGGAGCGATCGCGCTTTATTTAAAGCATCTGCTGCCGACTTTTGTAAGTAACAGTCCTTAGTTTCATCGACACGACCCATTGTGAGTGTAGTTTGAAATTCTTGGGCTTCTTGCTCATTAGCAAAGATATCTTTTTGCGGCAATTTAATTGCTATATCGGGATTGACAAATACTGCGCCATAACTACGTAGCAAAATATATTCATAAGTATTTGCTTGGGGAATTGTAGTTAATTTCTGGCTAATTGCAGATAAAAAACGCTGTTGGTCATTTAATTTAGGGTCGGGCGTAAATGGTTTTGGTATTAACTCTTTTGAGACATCTTTGCAGGGTAATGAATTAGTACTCAAACATTCGTTTAATGGTTCAGCAGTTCTCGCCAAATTATGATGTGTAATTTCATTACTAGCTACTAAAACAAAAATCATGGAAATAACTATAGTAATAAAAGTTACCTTTTTTGTAACTCTCTTAATGAAATATTTATTATTTTTCATGTGTTTCCTTTTTTAAAAGTTTGCATAGTTCTTTCGATAAAACTCATAAATTTATTGTAATAATCCGTTATTCACAAATTGTAATCATAGATGAATAACGATAATTTATAGCAATTTTTCTTTGAATGAGTTAGATGGGCAGTGTCGCACAACTGTGCAACCTTACTATATCTGTGGTTGTATCTCGAATTTATCTATTTTGGCAAGATATCTAAAATATACATCAGACATAAATCAGCTTGTGTTAATGGCTGACAAGCTGAAAATGTTTGGTAAAAAATAGAAATATTTTTATGATTGAGTAATAGTAAATTTGATAACTTACTTATCAGAAAGATACATCCCTGAAACCACTGGAAAGGTTAAAATTGAAAAGAACTCTCAGCTTGCCTATTCTGTAAGTATGACCATGCACAATTCCGTTGAATTCCAAGACGCTTTTGATGTGATTGTCGTCGGTGCAGGTCACTCCGGTTGCGAAGCAGCTCTCGCCTCTGCTCGCCTCGGTTGTCGTACCTTGCTCTTGACACTCAATTTGGATAGAATCGCTTGGCAACCTTGTAACCCAGCAGTGGGTGGCCCAGCTAAATCCCAATTGACCCATGAGGTAGATGCACTTGGTGGAGAAATTGGCAAAATAGCAGACCGCACCTATTTACAAAAACGCATCCTCAACTCTTCACGGGGACCTGCTGTTTGGGCGTTACGCGCTCAGACCGACAAGCGCGAATATGCGGCGGTGATGAAAAATGTTGTTGACAACCAAGAAAACTTGAGCATCCGCGAAAGTATGGCGACAGACTTGGTATTGGGTGCTAACGATGAAATCATTGGCGTTGAAACTTATTTTGGTGTGGCGTTCCAATGCAAAGCTGTCATTTTAACAACTGGCACCTTTTTGGGTGGCAAAATTTGGGTGGGTAACAAATCGATGGCGGCGGGACGGGCTGGAGAATTTGCGGCTGAGGGATTGACACAAACCCTGCATCGCTTGGGATTTGAAACCGGCAGACTCAAGACTGGAACTCCGGCACGAGTAGACAAGCGATCGGTGGATTATAGTAAAATGCAAATCCAGCCAGGGGATGAAGATGTCCGTTGGTTTAGCTTTGACCCAGATGTATGGGTAGAACGGGAACAAATGCCTTGCTATATGACCCGTACAACTACTGAAACACATCGCTTAATTAAAGAAAATTTACACCTGTCACCAGTTTATGGTGGTTGGGTGGAAGCCAAAGGACCGCGTTATTGTCCCAGTATTGAAGATAAGATTGTCCGTTTTGCTGATAAAGAAAGCCATCAAATCTTTATTGAGCCAGAAGGAAGGGACATACCCGAACTTTATATTCAAGGATTTTCTACAGGGTTGCCAGAAAATTTGCAACTCCAAATGTTGCGATCGCTCCCCGGTTTGGAAAAATGTGTAATGCTGCGTCCAGCTTACGCCGTGGAATATGACTATTTACCTGCAACTCAGTGTTATCCCACACTGATGACCAAGAAAATTGCGGGGCTATTTTGTGCGGGTCAGATTAACGGCACTACCGGCTATGAAGAAGCCGCAGCCCAAGGCATTGTGGCGGGAATTAATGCAGCTCGGTTTGTCCGCTCAGAGGAAATGATTATCTTCCCCCGCGAGGAAAGTTACATCGGGACACTACTTGATGATTTGTGTACCAAAGACCTACGGGAACCTTACCGGATGCTGACTAGTCGGTCAGAGTATCGGTTGCTCTTGCGTTCTGACAATGCCGACCAACGCCTAACACCTTTGGGACGCAAAATCGGTTTAATTGACGATCGCCGTTGGCATTTATTTACCGAAAAACAAACACAGATTACCACAGAAAAATCACGGCTGCACAGCACGCGGATCAAAGAACACGATGAAATTGGTATAGCGATCGCATCTAATACCCAACAAGCAATTAAAGGTTCAATTACCTTAAATGACTTACTGCGCCGTCCGGGATTTCATTACGTTGACCTCGAGAGGTTTGGACTGGGTAACCCCAACCTTAACCGCGCCGAGAAAGAAGGTGCAGAAATTGACATTAAATATTCTGGCTATCTTGCTAGGCAACAAAATCAGATTGACCAAATCGCCCGCCAATCTCACCGCCAGCTACCTGGGGATTTAGATTACACCAAAATTGATACTCTTTCCAAAGAGGCACGAGAAAAACTGACTCACGTAAAACCACTCACCCTCGGTCAAGCTGCACGTATAGGTGGTGTAAACCCAGCGGATATTAACGCTTTATTATTACATCTGGAATTGCGTAAAACCAAGAGCCAGCAGGAGTTTCCAGCGTTAATTTAACAAAAACTTCATAAAGGGCGAGTATAGTAGTAAAGAGGGAGATGGGTATGATAGATGACATAAGTCTTAGTACTGCCATCATTAACGATCCCCAGATTGAAGTTCATTTTAATACCACCGCTCAATAACTCGTCTCCATCAGACGGGAGATTGGATATTGGATCGATAATCGTGATTAAAAGGCAGTAGGAGCGGCGTTTCCCTGTCCTAGCAACAACCCAAAACGTCTATGTTACAACAACCCACCACCCGTCTCATAGTTCCAGAACCATCAGAAGACTTAATCGCCAACGAACCTTGGTCGATAGAAAACTATGCTGATGGCTTAATGGATGAACTCTTTGCGGATATCGACTACATTCTTGATGCTAGTGGTAATCTGGCTTCTGGTGCCTTTAGGCAAAGTAGTCAGAAAAAATCAAGCCAGTCCTTTGACGGGGTTTCTCCTGAAGTTCAGATCGGTTCAAACCGGCGTTCTGACTTCTCTCCAGTTGTTGCAACTGGCACTGTTAACCCATTACAAACAGTTATCCTACCAAACACAGCCAATAATTCGGCAGAATCATTTACTCAAGCTAACCACAAGCAATTGAGTACCGTTGTGTTTGAAGGCGCCACCGTGAAACCAGTTACTAGAAGGCGTCAGAAAAGCAGTTCTGCTTTAGGCAAACTGCTGATTGTGGGAACGACATTAGGCGTGGCGATCGCTAGTACGATCTACTTGGTACAGTCTGGCGTAGTACATCTTTTAAATACTCAATTGCCCGACTCAGCTCTTGTATTGCCGCAGTCCCAGTCACAATTGTCCACAAAACCAGAAATTGAGGCGGAATTAGTTGACTACATGATGGGAGCGCTAGCAGTTATAGACAAGCAAGATGGAAAAAATCAGCAGAATTCAGTCAGAAGTGGATTTTCCAGTCAAGCAAATACTAACCAGATAGCCCTTGCAAACGAGCAACCAACTAGTAATTTACCACCACTGCCACCTTTGGCTAACAATACACCATCAACTCCTAACCGTTCTGGAAACGTTGTTGAGCGCGTCTACGTCCCGGTTTATCAAGCGCCATCACCAATGCGTTATGCCCTTCCAGCAATTCCTGGCACTCCCACACTATTACCACGAGTTGCTAGTGTCTTACAGGGTTCTCAACCCAATGTTGTGAAAAGTGCCTTGAATACTGTGCGACAAGCCGCCAAGCCTGCCACTGTGAATATGTTGGCTGCGGCTGTGCAAGGAGAACTCAAACCTGTGGCTACGAAAACTGCATCAGTTAAGGTACGACAAAAACCCAATCCTCTACCTGCATTACCAGTTGTTCCATTACGGGCAGCGCTAGCACCAGAACCAACTATCACTGAGAATCAGATATATTTGCCAACTCCGATCGCAGATGCTCCTAGTAGTACTTTAGAAGGATTGCTAGAGTTGGGCAACAAATCTGCTGCTTTGTTTAAAATCGATGGCGTGAGTCGTCGCATCAATATGGGTGAAAGCATTGGTTCAAGCGGTTGGACACTCGTAGAAGTTAGTAATGGTGAAGCAGTCATCCGGCGTAATGGTGAAGTGCGATCGATTTACGCAGGGCAAAAATTGTAAGGACTTCCCAAAAATCAAATATTCTATGCTCAATTATGATAATCCCTTTTAGGAAGAGTCAGGGTTAGCGATCGACTGACCCTGATTCCTCTTGTAGTGAATTCAGTAATGATGGTTTAATTTAAACGTTCAATCTTACAAAAATTCCCACAACTAAAACTTTCATTTGAGTTCAACAATTGTGAATTCTTCTTCAAAATGCATCGAACTCACTGCGAATTAGCTTCTAAGTGGTGGGTTAATTTCAAAATGAACGTGATGATCGTGACCAGCAGCATGGGCACAAAGCCCCTCTTCAATTAGCTGTGGATCGTTGAAAAAAACTGCTCCCTGTTTTACCAGCTTTTGTTTGCGAATACACTCGATCATTGCTCGCGCAGTATCTCGATCGTATTCAGCACTCGACCAAAAAATGCCACCAAAATCCCCATTTTTTCTGGGTAAGAAAACATCGCACATCATACCAGTTTCATGCCCCTGATGGTCGGGAGTATCTCCTCCATGAGGAAGGCTAACATCATTAATTGCAAATAAAGCTGCTGTAGGGTGAGTTTTCCGATAACTGTTTTGGTAGTCTTGGGCAATTTCTTTAATCGCATCAGCTAACCACTGTGTTCCATAATCGTGGTGATCGTCGGTATCTGCGAGTTCCCCGTTGATCAAACCATTGTTAGGGTTGCTTTCTGGCATTAAAATCCACTGTGGTGCATTAGCTGCTTGCAACCATCGATGAGTCATTTCACCAACATCAATTCGACCATCACCATTAACAGTACTGCGACCAGCAATAATTGATTGAAATAGTTTAATTGCGTCAAATAATCCTCTATTGATATCTGCACTGTTAGGATCGCCTACCCAGGTGTAGCCTAGCTCATACAATCGCGCTTTAACTGCCTTAACATCCTCATCTTCATTGACTCCACCAATTCCTACACTACCACTGAGTTGAATCAACTTCGCTCCTGATAAGCTGGATGCTATGGGTTGTTGAGTTCCTTCATCTTCCTTGCCATCGAAAGGAACCACAACTTTAAGATTGATTTTTAGAGTTTGATCGTCCACTGTAATGAGCATCTGGCGATCGCCTTTTTGTTTAAACACAAAATCAAATTGCCATTTGCCCCCTTCTCTGATTGATACATTTGGCCCAGCAAATCTGTCGTCGATGGTTACCGCCAAAACTTTTCCAATGTCAGCTAAACGTGCTACACCCTCAACCCGAAAACTTTGCCCTACTTCCAGTTCTTGAGGCGCACGAATTAACTGTAGTTGTTCCACTGGGGCAACTACAGCAACTCCACCTCTATTAGCCAGTAAATTCTGCGCCTCTGCAAGCAAATTCACAACTTTAGCAACATAGTTAGGATCGGATGAATAGCCTTTACTCTTAAGGAAACCAAGGAAATTTTCTGGTGTATTCGTATAATCTTCTAAACCTTTATAGGGAGTGCGAGTTAAAAATTTCCAATAACCAATAATAAAAGCATCTATGTCTGTAAATTTACAGAATTCAACTTCGTCTGGTTCAGAATCAACTTTAATTTTAAATGGTTCTGCAAACCCTTTCATGTCAGGATATCGCCATTTTAATCCTGCAAAATTGTTTGCATCCATAGCAAGTTTACTTTCAGCTTTGCCAGACTCTAGTAACCATTGAGCGAGGGTAACTTCTTTTAAAATTTGCCGATTAATATCGGTAATTTTATCAGATTTAATTCCCACTTTACTCAGGATTTGTTTTAAGTCTTTTTCCAGATAATTATTGACCAATTCATTTAGTAATGACATCGATTTATCCTATGAAAAAATGTTTCAATATTAATGTGAAAACTGAGAGATTTAGATATTCGACTTATTTAATAAATTAGGTATCTTAGCTCGACTTTATCCAAAATTGTTTGGTTTTCTTTATACTGGAAAAACTCTGGCTCTTTAGCAATTATTTTTCCCCACCCAAAAACAAAAACTACTATCCCACAGAGGTTTCAACTTAGGCGATCGCCTTGCAAAAAACAATGGATAAAGTCGAGCTTAGAGAGAATTAGTTAATCTTCTCTAACTTTGCTATGTCCCGCATAAACAAAATGCTCGTCTCTATTTCCTTGGCTTTTATCAGGCCACTTAACCCAATAGTGATTTTCCTCAAAACGGAGATCTAAAACTTTGTAACTTCCTGGTTTAATAGTGATTAAAGAATCTTGTGGGAGATCTGAAGACTGTTCTGTAGAGGGTTTTAAGTAAGTTTGTTCGCTGATTTCTAAAACGTATTTTTTATCAGTTATAACTTGTTCGTGCTTAGACTCACCAATTAATCCATCTTTAATTGCTTCTGCCATCTTTTCAGCATCAAAGAGATCCATATCAGTTTTTGAGTCACAAAAGCAGCACTCAATTAAAATAGCTGGCATTTCTGTATTCTTCAGAACAAAGAAACCTGTATTTTTCACTCCTCTATTATAAAAACCAAGTTGAACAATTTCCTTGAGAACTGATTGAGCAATACCTTGTGATGTATTACTAATACCGTAAACTTCTGTGCCGTGGGCTATGCCGTTGAATTTATTGAAGTGAATCGAGACAAAGACATTAACGTTATTGTCGTTTGCCTTATTGGTTCGTTCTCTGAGAGATTCGTTTACAGTACTAGCTTTTGTAGCAGTGCAATCAATAGCAGTATGTTTTGCTGCTTTGAGTTTTTGGATTAAAAGTGTACCAACTGCTTTCGTTAAAACATCTTCTTGTTTGATGCCTGTGGCTCCTGTATCTGGAGGGCAATTGTGTCCCATATCAATACCAAATTTCATAGACTTAATCTCCGTTTTATAGATTTTGATGTACGCATTATATTTTACATGCTGTATTAATTATGAACCCAAATGCGATCGCTCTGTCAGTGAGAAAAAGTGAGTCATTAGTGTAAAAATTTGTTACATTTAACATAAAAATCTTCTTCAAAACAGAAATTTCATTTATTGAACCCATAAATAAGCAGGCTGACCAATGACGGCAAAAGAAGCGCTGAATCTAGTCGATATTCTTTTATGGTCTACGTTTGGACACAGACTCAATGACATTCAATCCGTGGTTTTTCTGGAAAGTTGGCTGGGACGCACCTATGCGGAAATTGCGGTGCAGATAAGTTATGAACACGACTATATTAAACAAATCGGTTCCCAGTTGTGGCGATCGCTTTCTCAGATAGTTGGTCAAGAAGTTTGTAAAAAAAATATCCAAGCAGTTTTGCGTTGCTACCAGCAGTCTCCAATAAATATACAGACTTCCGAAAAAGCAATTGACATCAACACCTTTCAATTAGATAAAACCAAACAAATCAAAGCAACGAGTCAAATAGGGACAATCATGAACCAAGCTATTGAGGGAGTAAGCTGGACAGCTTACGATTTAGAGGTTCTACCCGAAAATGAGTGGACGCGCTATGAAATTATTAATGGAGAACTCTTTGTGACTCGCACTCCTCACCGCCGTCATCAACAAGTTTGTGTTAAAATTTCTCGACAACTCGATACTTGGTCAGAGTTGAGTGCTTTAGGAGAAACAATTGTGACTCCTGGATTACTTTTTTCCCAAGCAGATAGTGTCATCCCGGATGTAGTTTGGGTAAGTCGAGAACGACTGCTACAAATTGAAGATGAAGCGGGACATTTGACAAGCGCACCAGAGTTAGTCATAGAGGTATTATCGCCTGGTAAACAAAACGAACTTCGAGATAAAGAAGCAAAACTGAAACTTTATTCAATTAACGGTGTGCGTGAATATTGGATTGTCGATCGCTTCACTCAAAAAGTTGAAGTTTATCGTCGAGACAAAGCACAGTTAGTTTTAGTTGCAACTTTATTAGATGATGATGAAATCACATCCCCACTGTTACCAGCATTTTCTTGTTCTATCCGTCTATTTTTTCCGAAATAACCGAGTAAGATATGCTTAAAAATTAAAGATTAACAATATTTCATATGGGGTTTAAATTCCCATATGAAAACTAATCCTCTATGTAAATATGGTTGCCTTCAACTATTTAATTTACCATCGAGAATAGCAATCTGAAACTCTTATTTTTTATAGATGTCTTATGTTATGTTATTTTCCCTAACATCTGCTTTATATTATCTATGCTTGAAGAATTATTATTAGGTCTAATTTGTGGAGATTTAATCACAAATGATTACCCAAATATCGTATAGAACTCATATTTGATTTTTGAACAAAACTCACTACACCTTTATTCCTTCTTCCCAGTCCCCAGTCCCTTACCTCTACGAGTGATTCAGAAATCAAATCCGATTGCTATATTCAGTTATATGAACATTACCCGCAAATGGTAGAATAACTGTAAAAGTAGTTCCTTCACCGATCGCACTTTTGATAGTAATCTCGCCACCGTGCAAATCTACAGCTTTTTTGACGATGGACATGCCTAATCCTAGTCCGGGAATATTGCCGGTATTACTGGCACGATGAAAAGGTTCAAAAATGTGTTCAATGTCAGAAGCGGGAATGCCAATACCAAAATCTTGAATTTGGAATATGGCTTGATAGTTGGTAGTGCTGACAGAAAAATTAACTGTGCTGCCAATGGGAGAATATTTTAGAGAATTAGAGAATAAATTATTTAATATTTGCCGCAACAATGTAGCATCTAAGTTAGCTTGGGTGCATTGGCATTGACTGCTAAAAGCGATCGCGTGTTGCAAACCATCACCCTGTTTTAATTCTGCTAACAGATGGTGGCAAAATTCCACCAAATTCAACGGTGTTGGATTAAACTCTAAGGTTCTGATTTCGTCTTGACTCAGCACCAATAAATCATCCAACAATTGAGTCATCTGCATCACAGATTTTTGAATGCGACGCAGATGGGTATTTTGTCGCTCGTCGCTCCATTGATGGCGATAATGTTCCAATAATTCCGCAGAAGAATGGATAGCAGCCAAAGGAGTGCGAAACTCATGGGAGGTGGTGGTAAGCAAGCAGGATTTGAGTTCACTGAGTTGTCTTTCTTTGGCTAGTGCTTCTCGCATCGCCTCTTCCGCCCATCGCAACTTTGCTTGGGTTCGCTTACTTTCACTAATATCCCGCAATAGCCAGCGTAGACTGATTAAACGACCTTGTTGATTACGCACAGCAGCCACTTTAACCGCAGCGATAATCGGCGTTTTATTATGCGGTACCAAGCTGACTTCCCACTCTTGGGTTTTCCATTCGGGAATTTGGGAACTATCGCGCAAATGAGTCAATTTGAGATGAAAAGCAATTACTTCTTTCTCAATTACAAAAAACTCCAATACTTCCCCCATCAGGACACTTTTAGAAACGTTGAATAGGGTAGTAGCCGCAGAATTAGCTTCCTGAATTACTCCTTTTGTATTAGTTACCAAATAAGCATCTGGTACTTGCTCAAATAATTCTTGGTAGCGTTGACCTTGAGCTACTAAGGCTTGTTGAACATCCGCTAATTCATCATTCTGCTGCTGTAAGTCTTCATTCGCTATTTGCAATTCTTCCAAAGCTCGGTAAATTACATTGAATACTGTGGAGACAAATTCAATATTTTCCTGTGATTTTTGCTCTTGACTTTGGTCTTGCAAAACAGCGATGAGCTTACGCATATTTTGGATCTGCAAGGCTAAATCGTCCAGATTCACGCTTTTGCTCCTATTGGATATCTAGAATTGGGTTTGCTTTCAGATTCCTTCCTGGGACGATTTTAGCTTTTAGAATTTAATCGTTATCAGTTATGAGTTACTAATTATTAATTATCAGCTATAAAGCTGTTAACTGATTATTATTGACTGCTTGGAGAAACTTGCTTATCAAGTTAAGCTGATGCGCGTCTAAAGTATATAAACTCTCTTGATGGTCGTTGACTGTTAACTGTTGACGGGTTTTCAGTCATCAGGTCAATGTACAAATTAAATGCGTAACAGCTTACGTACTCCTCTGGGGATCTGGCTACGCGCAGCGCCTCGTCGAGAGCGTCATTTTGAACTCACGGCGGTACTAGTAGTCTACCAACCCAAAAATGCTAAGTGAGGACTGGGGAAAGGGGAAAGGGAAAAGGGTAAGAGATTTAAACCCTTTCCCCTTTCTCCCTTACCCTTTACCCTGCAAAGTTGGCTTGACAGACTACTAGTTTATTTTTCTTCACATAGCTTGCTTTTGTTGTGCTAATTTACTTATGTTGGTCTTCAATCAATGGAGAGTTGACGACGCAAAGTAAGTCTGCATAACGCCTATACAAGCTAGGCGTCTGTTACAAAGCGTCTGGAAATTATAAATTATAAATTATGAATTATATTGACTAATAGCTAAACAATCAGTTTCCGCCCACCAAGCATATATAGGAGTATCGCGGTCTGGTAAACTACCAAAAGTATTTGGTTGTAAAACATTGATGCTGATACCATTTGTTAATTCCACAATGTAATTAACATGTGTACCCAAATACATAATGTTGACAAGTCGTCCTTCAAAACAGTTTGTGGGTAAATTGGGTGGATAAAGTGAAAGCTGTATTTTTTCTGGGCGTACACTCACAACTACCGCTTGTGATAATTGAGTTGGTGTATCTTCAGCGCGGGTGACAATAATTGAGAATCCAGTTTTCGTCAAAATTTCCACATCAGAAGAGTTAACCGCTAGAATTTCACCACTGAATAAATTAGTATCGCCAATAAAATCAGCAACAAAAGATGTTTGTGGACGTTCGTAAATTTGGCTGGGAGAGCCAATTTGCTCTATTTTGCCTTGATTCATCACCGCAATGCGATCGCTCAAGCAAAGTGCTTCTTCTTGATCGTGTGTCACCATCACAAAGGTTAATCCCAAGTCTTTGTGTAAATTTGATAACTCAACCTGCATTTCCTTACGTAATTTTAAATCTAACGCCCCTAAAGGTTCATCTAATAGGACGACGGCGGGACGGTTAACTAAAGCCCTGGCCAAAGCAACGCGTTGCTGTTGTCCGCCAGAAAGTTGATTGGGAAAGCGCGATCGTAAACTTTCCATTTTCACTAGTTTTAAAGCTTCTTGGACTCTACTTTCAATTACTGGTTTACGTAATTTTTTTAACCGCAGTCCGAAAGCGATATTATCCCACACATTCAAGTGGTTAAATAAAGCGTAACTTTGAAATACAGTATTGACTGGTCGGCGGTAAGGAGGCACATTAGTCATAGACTGACCCTGAATCAACAGTTTGCCACTGTCAGCTATTTCAAAGCCAGCAATTAAACGTAGTGTTGTTGTTTTTCCACAACCGGAGGGACCTAAAATACTAAAAAATTCGCCCTGTTTGACATCCAAATCTATTCCGTGTACTGCTGGTTCTTGGTTAAAAAACTTGAACACATGACGCAGTTCAACATCAAGTGGCTGAAAACTTGCGATCCCCCTCTGATTCTGCATGACAGTTTGAGCCATAAACCTCAGTAGAATGCCGTGATTTTACCTGATTTTGTCAATTTATCTAGTCTATTGTGCAGACGTGATTAATCGCGTCTCTACTTTAACACTTTGGTTTATTGTATCCGCCAAAAACAATTGTTCAAGAATATACTCGCCTAATTCTTTAGTACCCAGTAGTGGCTATCCTAATATTTACAGATAATCTTAATCTTGAAACACTCTTTGTCTTATGACTTTATTTAAACCATCCCCATTTGGGGGAACAAAAAATACACGTACAGTTGGACGCAGTTCGCAAGCGATATTTCTCATCATATTTACTCTCTTGATGGTGACGGGAATCAGCGCTCGTTTAGCATACTTGCAAATTGTTGAAGGTGCGAATCACCGCAAACGAGCCGAAGAAAATCGAATTCGGACGATCTCCAAACAACCAGAGCGAGGTAATATTTTTGACCGCAATGGCAAACTTTTAGCCAGTACTCGCTATCCTCGCTCTGTATATTTATGGCCGATGGCACATACCAAACCCTCATGGTCGGTTGTAGCTCCGCGTCTATCTCAAATTCTTGATATTCCCCAAGAAGAGATGGAAAAGAAACTAGATGAGGCTGGTGCTAACTCTTCTTCACTGATTCGGATTGCTCGTGATTTGAACGAAGCACAAATTACGGCCTTGAAGGAGTACGAAAGCGAACTCAAAGATGTGGAAATCTCTACGGAAGCAGTTCGCTACTATCCCCACGGCAATAAATTAGCACATGTATTAGGATATACACGAGAACTAACCCCCGATCAATTAAAAGAAAAGAAGCAGGAAGGCTACAGATTGGGTGATGTCATCGGTCAAATGGGAATTGAAAAGGCTTATGAGAAAATGCTGCGGGGGGAATGGGGGGGTCAACAGGTAGAAGTAGATGGTGCAGGTAGGCCGTTGCGGGTTTTGGGTGAAAAACAGGCCAAAGCTGGTAATGATTTGCACTTGACCATAGATTTAGATGTGCAAGAAGCAGCAGAAAAAGCTTTAGGCGATCGCAAAGGGGCGATCGTGGCCATCGACCCAAATAATGGTGCTATTTTAGCAATGGTATCTTATCCCACCTTTGACCCAAATATTTTCTCCAAACAAAAACTCTCCCAGAAAGATTGGGAAAGCCTACAAGGTAAAGGCCACCCCTTGGTAAATCGTGCCTTAAGCGCCTTTCCACCTGCCAGTACCTTTAAAATTATTACTACAACAGCGGGGT
This sequence comes from Nostoc sp. C117, assembly GCF_043099735.1. NCBI lineage: Bacteria > Bacillati > Cyanobacteriota > Cyanophyceae > Nostocales > Nostocaceae > Nostoc > Nostoc sp. C117. Next base: position 2,253,306 of record NZ_CP170991.1, on the reverse strand, counting down.
TAGAATCGGGTAAATTTTCTCCTGACTCAATATTAGAAACCTTTGGCTCTCTCACTGTTGGTGGAGTGACTTTTGGTGAGTGGAATCACGCCGGATTTGGACCATTGGGATTTCCCAGAGCAATCGCCATGAGTAGCGATACTTTCTTCTATCAAGTTGGCAGAAAAGTCGGTGGTCCAACTTTAATCGAATGGAGTCGCAAATACGGGTTTGGTCAAAAAACCGGCATTGAATTTGCTGATGAAGAATCAAAAGGGTTGGTTCCAGATGAAATATGGAAGCAGAGAGTTTTGAAGACGCCTTGGACTATAGGCGACACCATTAATATGTCAATTGGTCAAGGCGCTTTGCAAGTCACACCACTGCAATCAGCAATTATGTTTTCTGTCCCCGCTAATGGTGGGTATCGAGTTCAACCCCATTTACTCAAAGACAATGAACAAGCAAAAAGTTGGCGAGAGTCGTTAAATATGAAGGCGGAAACCATCAAAGTTCTCCGCGATGGACTGCGAAAGGTAGTAAGTGAGGGTACAGGTAAAAGCTTAAATGTACCTACAATTGCCCCAGCCTCTGGAAAGAGTGGCACCGCTGAAGCCGGTGTTGGTCGGCCAAATCATACTTGGTTTGGGGGCTATGCTCCCAGTAATAAGCCGGAAATTGTGGTTGTGGCGTTTGGTGAAAATTCCGGCGAACACGGTGGTACCATTTGCGGACCAATGGTTTTACAAGTAATGGAAGCTTATTTTCAGCATAAGTATCCCGGTAAGTATGAAAAACCTAAGTCTGAAGCATCAGAAACTAAAACTCACAATTCTGGACATGGTACCGGAGATTAGTGTCTGCCAACCCAAAAATGCTCTTTGAAGATTGGGGAAAGGTTAAAGGGAAAAGGGCAAGGGATAAAACATGGTGATTGACGACTACATTCGATCCACAATGACTAAAAATCAGATTCCGGGACTTTCTGTCGCAGTGGTGCAGGAAGGTGAACCTGTTTTAGTTAAGGGCTATGGACTGGCGAATGTTGAACACTCTGTTGCAGCGACTGAATACACAGTTTATGAAATTGCCTCTGTTGGTAAAACATTCACTGCTACAGTCACAATGATGCTGGTGGAAAAAGGAGTGATTTCCCTAGACGAATCGATTACAGATTATCTCGACAATCTACCGCTAGCATGGCAAAGCGTCACAATCGGGCATATTCTGTCTCACCAGTCTGGAATTCCTAGTTATACTGATGCCCCAAACTACTGGGAACTTACCCGTCTTGATTTATCGAAATCGGAAATCTTGGCTCTAGTTACTGACTTACCTCTCAAGTTTCCATCGGGTGAGTTTAGCGCCTATGATAATACAGGCTATTATCTGCTGGGTTTGGTGCTAGAAAAGGTAACTGGACAATCCTATGGAGATTTGTTGCAAACTCGCATTTTTGGCCCTTTGGGAATGAATGCAACTGTGATGAACGATCCTAGAGACATTGTGCCCCACCGAGCTGCGGGTTATCGTTTACCAAGCAGTAAGCTGATTAACAAACCTTATTACAGTCCCTCAGTTACCTATTCTGCTGGAGGTCAACTCTCCAGCGTGAAAGATATGGTCAAATGGGAACAGTCCCTTTGCAGTGCAACTTTGCTGAAGCAATCAACCCTTGATTTGATGTGGACTGCTCATTTTCCTAAGCGGGGCAATAATTGGGAAAAGTTGAAATATGTTGCAGGTTTAGGTTGGTGGGTATTCAATTATGGCGATCGCCGAGTAGTTGGTCATAATGGTTCAATTTTAGGATTTACTAGTAATATTACTCGTTTTATTCATGACAAAATTACTGTAATTTTACTTTGCAATCTAGATAAAATTTCCCGACCAGATGCGATCGCTAAAGAAATTGCGGGCTATTACTGTCCAGCCCTTAGGAAAATAGCACTTCAGCCTCCATTAGGGGAGTAGAGGGAGTAGGAGCAAAGTTCTACCGCAATAACCTCTAACAAAGAATGGAGAAAGGAGAGAATAATTAATGCCAATGCCTAATAACTAATGACTCTTACCTCCATAGATTAACTTTTATTGAGACGCCTTAATGGGTTTTAAATTTCGGGCTTTGTAAAAGGTTTCCAAGCTATCGCGATCGCCGACAAAACGCCAGTGCCAAGGCTCATAACTCACACCTTGAACGTTATCTTTAGGAAAAGACATTTCAAAGCTAAAACGCGCTGCATTTGCTTGTAGCCACTGATAAGCCTTGGTATTGTCAAAGTTAGCTTGGAGATTAGTTGCCGGTACTGCGCCGTCTCCAACATCCACAGCATAACCTGTGTGATGTTCGCTATGACCAGGAGGAGCGCTGAGGGCAGCTCGTTCTGCTGGCGTTTGGTTTCGCTGGGCACTAACACCAAAAAATAATTGCTCTTGATCTTTGACTGAACGAAAGCCAGAAATTGGGACTAAATTTACACCTGCACTGCGCGCTGCTGCTACCATCTCCTCAAATTTTTGGGCAGCAGCTTTTCGCATTCTAATGCCCCTATTTGCGGAGATGGTTACCAATTCTGATTCAGGAGCTTCTCGGTATGGAAAATGCCCTAACACAGTATCGTTAGAAGTATTGGATGGTGCGATCGCTACAGGAGCAGAACTAGCTGGTGAAGGTTGAGAATTGGCAGTTTTTTTCGGTGTAGTGATGAAAAACAAAAAACCGCTAATCAAAGCCAGCAATATAAATCCCGCTACTCCGCCAATCAATAAAATTCGAGTCTGTAACGACACTTTAGGCGCTGCAACAGGAGTATCGCGCACAGCCATTGGAATATCATCAGGATCTTGTGATGAGTTTTGTGGTTTTTTAGAAAACCCTGCCTTATTCAAGGGAAAACTCCTGTTTTGTGGGATAGCCATAACAGATTTTGCACTGGACAAAAGTAGAAGTAACAGGTAGCATTTTACATCTGTGGTTCTTAGGCGCAATCTTGATAAACCTTTTAGAACTATACGTCAAGCTGGGAGGATTAGTACTGGTAGGTTTTATTTTGGGACGCAAACTACCTATGACAGTTCCTACCCGTGTGGGACAGTTCCTTTATTGGGTGGGAGTACCCATAAGCATAGTATCCTTTTTGCGTCAATCTAGCTTGTCGGGGCAGATTTGGATTGCACCTGCGATCGCTTACCTAGCCATTTTACTCGGTGGATTTTTAGCTTGGGTAGGCATTCAAGTACAAGGCTATTTTAGAAGTACCGTTCCCCAAGCGCCAACTCAGGCTAGCTTACTTTTAGCCTCAATGCTTGGCAACACAGGTTATCTGGGCTTTCCCATTACCTTAGCAATGGTAGGCAAAGAATACTTTGCCTGGGCCTTATTTTATGATTTGTTGGGTTCCTTTCCAGGAACTTATGGCTTGGGTGTCTTGCTAGCAGCACGTTTTGGCGGTGGTTTCCAGAATCATTGGCAGGTTGTTAGGGCTATGTTAATTAATCCTGCCATGTGGAGTTTCGGATTGGGCTTGCTGTTTCGAGAGGTGAAAATTCCCACCCTTGTGGAATTCTGGTTAGAGAAATTTGCTTGGATTATTGTGGCTTTATCTCTGGTATTAATTGGGATGCGATTAGCGCAGCTCAAATCTTGGCGTAGCTTACCACAAGTAGGAATGAGCTTGGGAATCAAAATGCTGCTAGTTCCGTTAATATTGGGCAGCATTTTACCATTGTTTGGATTAACGGGTTCCATCGCCAAGGCGATCGTGCTACAGATGGCTATGCCTCCAGCTTTCGCCACACTGGTAATCGCAGAAACATTCAACCTCGATCGCGATTTGGCAGTAACAGCCCTAGCTGCTGGAGTTATAGTATTGCTGGTTACTCTGCCGCTGTGGCTGTGGCTCTTTTGATTTTGAATTTATCTACTGTGATGCGATCGCTTAAAACCTTTTTTAGCTCAAGCAAAAGTCAGAAAATCCTCAGTACTTTCTTTTCTCTTAAATGTCCTCAGTTTTACCTGATCTCAGCAGTTGCTTTATTTGCTGAGCCAATATTTCTAGTCCAGCATCTTTGGCAAAAAATCCGTCTGCTTCTGGACATATTTCTTTGCCATGCACCTCTAACTCATTCCTGCTCATGAAAGCTGTAACGAAAATAACCACAGGAGAAGGAGGCGAGCGACGCTTGAGAGTATTAATGATTTGGATGCCATCTATACTTAGCTCATACTGAGCCGTGTTTAGCACGAAATCGACCAAAAAGATATCGTACTGATTTAGTTGCTCTAACTCCCATAAGAAAGTAGACACAGACTTGTAGCTTACCACAGCATAGTCTTGCTTCAGAAAGCGTTGGACGACTCGACACCAGTTTTCATCATCATCCAAAATCGCCAGCTTGTACATAAAGATTCAATTCCTCTTTTGACCCAGAAGAGTAATCATATCCAAAAACGCATCGTAGTCAGTTATGGGTTTGGTATAGCAACTGTCAGCCCCAGATTGGGACAACAAGTGATGTTGCTCGGCGGGCATGGTATAAGCTGTCACCAAGATAATTGGTATTTGTTTCCACTGTGCTTTCAAATGGCGCGATAGGATGGAGCCATCGACTTTTTCTCCTTGCCACCTAGCTCCCGGCAAATTGATATCCATAATCACCAGTTCTACTGTCCCGGCTTCGCATAAGTGGAAGATCTCTTTTGGTTCGGCAGTAATAAACACCTGATGACCCCCCAAGCGTTCGATTAGTTTGGCCGTTCCCTTAGCTAAGAGTTGGTCATCTTCAACCAGTAGGATATTCAATATTATCACCTGCTATCTGACTCGCATTATTCAGGGGCAGAGTAAAAGTTACCGTGCTTCCCTGCCCTAATCCAGGGCTTGCCAGCCAGATATTACCACCCATCATTTCCACCAATCGCTTGCAGATAGTCAGCCCTAAGCCGGTGCCTCCGTAGGCGCGCTGGGCAGAACCATCAGCTTGCACAAATGGGGCAAACAATTGCTCTGATTTTTCCATCTCAATGCCGATGCCCGTATCGCTCACTGAAATCTGAGCCATTGTCCCAGTACTATCGACAACAGCCTGGACATGAATCTGACCCCGATCTGTGAATTTAAAGGCGTTATCCAGCAGGTTTGTCATCACCTGACGGACTTTGATCTTGTCGGCGAAAATTGTCTCGATTTCACAGTGGAGTGTCAGAGGAACTGCTTTGTAGCGACTTTCAGCACCAGAGAGAAAACATTGCTCTTGTAAAAGCTGTTGCAGATAAACTATCTCTATATTTAAAGCGATGCGTCCGTCTTCAATCTTGGCAATGTCAAGCACATCGTTAATGATGGTGACAAGATTTTGCGTTGATTGGTAAGCACCGTCAATATATTGGCGTAATTCTTCTTCGTTTTCATAAAGGCGCTCTTTGAGCAACTTTAAGTAGTTCAATGTGGAGGCTAAAGGAGTTCGCAGTTCGTGACTGGTAGAGGCCAAAAAGTTGCTCTTGAGGCGGCTTACCTCTTCGGCAGCAGCTCGGGCATGAGAGAGAGCCTGGTTGTGCATCTCAACTACTAGGCGCTGCTGTCGTTCGCACTCATAGAGTCGGTTTTTGAGTACAGCCAGCGATAGGTGAATGTTCAAAGACTGGATGAGTTCCATTTCTTCGATGCTCCAGGGGTGAGCTTGGTCTTCTTTGAGCGCCTGCCATTGCGCCATTGACTGGCGAGGGCGCTGCTGCCGCTCATCGGTTTCCTCATAACCCGGCCAAAGACTTTTTGCGCCAATTTGGTCACGAAATAATGTCAGATACCCCAGGAATTCCTTGCCATAATACAACGGTTGAACGATTAAGCCCCGAATCGGTGTGGTTTGGAATGATTCAATCAGTTGGTGCAGACGTGGTTCTTGCTGAAGATTAATTACTACTCGCAGAGCAGGTTTATCTTTTTGGGTTAAGTCAGGATCGATGGGAGCAGGAGCTATCCCTACCTCTTGCCAGAGGGAATGATTTTCTAAGAATTCTGGTTGCTCAAGTTGGGATGGAGTCGGCTGATTTCCGTAAGTATAAAGATGGGCTGGTAAAGCCTCATCCGGGGAAGTCAGGTACAACCTTCCTCCAGAACTACCAGAGGCTTTGACTGCTTGCTCTAAAACGCTATGCAAAATCTCTTCCGGACTGAGAGGCGCGTGCAGCATAGTGGCAATTTGATTAACGATCGCTTCTCGTTGTTGCTGCTCCTGCACCTGACTCAGCAGACTCGCTTGGGTAATTGCCAGTGAAACTTGGTCAGCAAGCAATTGAACGACGTACAAATCCTCAGATGTAATCTCTCTGGGTTCAGCATGGTGAGAGATCAACAACCCCCAGAGTTCCTGTTGATAAATTATTGGCACCACCAAAGAAGATTGCACACCCATCTGGGTGAGATAGTCTACATGGCAGGGGTCTACGGGTCGGCTTAAAATATCTTCCAGGGGTTGCTCTTGAACTTCTTCAACGGTCAAGTCACCGATCGCCGTTGTTTTCGGCGTGGGCAGTGAGTTAAGGATAATCCGCTGCTCGCTGACATTAACAATGGAGCGGGTACGTGCTTTGACAAACAAAGCCCGCGCTTGGGGTGGAATATCATCAGCTGGATAGTGCAATCCCAGCAGAGAAGGCAGACGATTGGGAAGACTTGCTTGGGCAACGACGTGTCCATGCCCATCACCATCAAAACGGTAGATTTTAGTCCGGTCAGTTTGCAAAAATGCCCGTAACTCCACCACAGTTGCATCCAAAATCTCTTGGAGGTTCAGCGATTGCCGAATGCGGTTTGCCATCCGAGCTAGGAGAGCTTCTTTGCGTTCAGGAAGTAACTGATCTTTTTGGGTTCTAAAATCGAAATTTGTAGCCAACTGCGTACTCCCAGCTTCTCGGAATAATTCTTTTATTATTTAACTAGGCTAACAATTGCTTTAACTAATTCGGCTGGTTCTATTGGCTTAGTCAAATGTTGTTGAAATCCTGCCTGGAGAATTTGTTGCTCATTCATTTCTCCAGCATAAGCTGTGAGGGCGATCGCTAGAATCTCTCCCTCTTGCTCAGAGGGTAGCGAGCGAATTTGCCGAATCAGCATATAGCCATCGATTTCTGGCATCCCAATATCACTTAAGAGAATGTCTGGCTTATCGAGTACCAAAGCTTCTAGTGCATCAGTTGCAGAGGGAACGGCACGCACAGATGCACCATACTCTTTGAGGATGAAGGCTATGAGGTCACGGGTGTCAACTTCATCATCTACCACTAGCACCTTTATTCCCTGAAGATTAAGGGAATCCTTAGCCAAGCTGTTGTCTTCATTTGTTTGAGCTACAACACTAATAACGGGTAACAACACAGTAAAGGTGGCACCTTGACCATCTCCCTCACTTTCTGCTTGCACTGTTCCACCATGCAATTCCACAACCTGACGAACGATCGCCAAACCAAGCCCCAAGCCACCAAAGGTTCTTGTGGTGCTATTGTCAGCTTGACGGAAGTAATCAAACACATAAGGCAGAAAATCTGGCTTAATGCCCTGACCTGTGTCACTCACTCGGATTTGTGCTTGTGTACCTACACATTCAAGGCTGACTTCGACCCGACCGCCAGACGGCGTGAACTTAATGGCGTTAGACAGTAAATTCCAGACGACTTGCTGCAAGCGACTGGGATCGCCCAAAACTTGCCCCACATTCGGTTCAAATATCGTTTTGATTTGAATAGACTTGGCTTGAGATGCAAGACGCACAGTATCAAGTGCTACTTCAATCACAGCAGATAGGTCAACAGATCTGATATTTAGGCTGAGCTTGCTTTGCAGAATACGAGAAACATCCAATAAATCTTCCATCAGCTGAGCCTGCAACTTGGCATTGCGCTCAATAGTTGCTAGAGCATAAGCTATCTTTGCTTCATCGAACTTGTGGGTTTGCAGGAGTTTTGCCCAGCCCAAAATCGGGTTGAGGGGCGAACGCAGTTCGTGAGATAAAACAGCGAGGAACTCATCTTTAAGACGATTGGCTTTTTCAGCTTCGGTACGGGCAGCTTGTTCGCGTAGTGCCGATTCTTCGGCTGCTTCACGGGCTTTGCTATTATAAAGAGCGGTGGCTGTAAAATTTGCCAGGCTTGTCAACAGCCGCAAGTCTTCTCGATCAAACTGCCGATGGCGATCGTGAGATACAATCCAAATTGTGCCAAGTGGTCGATGGCCAATCAATAAAGGAACCTCTAGTCTCTCAATGATTGTTGGCTTAAACTGTTGCAAATAGCTGAAATAACGTTCCGGATAGTAATACAACAGGGGCGCTTGACGTTCTAGGCAGATGCCGGAGCAACTAAAGGTATAAGGAGTGGTAGTTTGTTCATAATCTTCTAACATCCCGGCTACTGCGACCCAGCAGCAGATATCTTCCCCGCTCGGAGTTATCTGAAGTAAGCTAACACCTGCTGTTGCTGCCTGACAGAGTTGACTAGTAATTTTTACAACCTTTTTGAGCATCATTTGAGGCTGCTCAACTAGTTGTTCTACTAAGGTGTGAAGTGCATGGTTTTCTTGTTTGAGATCGGTGGTTCTAGTGACTCGACGGAACAATTCTTCAGTGATGAGAATATCATCTAAACATATTTGCTCCACTTCCTCATTGGTCATGACACTACTCCGGTTCTAAGCAATATGGGCTCAGCACTTCTTGTTCAGTCCACCCAACTTTTGTAACATTTATTCAATTTTTATCAAGAAAAACCCAAAAGTGATAATTCACTCTGAAATTCTGACTTTTGAATAAAACGTTTATTCCCATAGAACAAAGATTACGATAAATAATGCGCGGTTGGTACTTCCTAGAGGAAGAGTTTGGAAGTTTCTGATAATACCAGCATGGAGTATTCATTTTCCAGCCAATGCTGAAATTAACTTGCGATTGAGAGTGGTAACGCAAGCGAGAGTATTGGGTTTCAGCGTTCATATATAAGTCTGGGCAAGGGACTTCCAGAAAATAAAATATACAGCTAAGGGACTGAAAAATAAAAAAATATTCCACTGTTCACAGTCAACAACTTCAAGCGGTTATTTTTATTTTTGGAGTTCCCTAATCACTTCTTATCAAAATCTGTCTACGTTCCCAATACTTGTCGGGTTTTGGGGAAAAGGGGAAGGTGGGGTCCCCTCTGGGGATAAGGGGCGGGGGAAAGGGGAAAGAAAAAACCTTTAACCTTTACCCTTTAACCTTTACCCCAAACCCAATTCCGAGTTAAAAATGCACAAAGCGAGCAGTATTGTCTCCGTTGCTGTGATCCTCTGCGTTAGCCGCACATGAGATTGTTGACCACTCATACAGAATACAAGCCAGAAAATTTTGGTGACTGACGCCTTTATTCTTTTTTGTTAATCAATTCAATACAGTTGACTTATTTTAGTTGCAAGTTCTGCGGGATTTATTTGCTCATAATATTCAAAAGGTTGATGAATCCAGGGGTTGTCAGGTAGATAATCAACATAATAATCAGGTGCTATAACTGAACAGGCTTTATACCACAGTACGGCGGTACGAATTTCTTCAATGGAGAAATCAGTATTTTGTTTTAGCCAAGGAATAGTTTGTTGGATTGTGATGCCAGAATCTACTAAATCATCGACTAAAAGAATGTGGGAACCTAACTTTTCAGTAGTCATTGTCAAGTGGCGGGAGAAAATTAAATTATTTCTTTCTTGCTTACCAGTGCCACTGTAAGATGAGGTTGCTAAAATTGCTAGCGGTCGATCGTATATGCGGGAGAGAATATCGCCAACGCGTAGTCCTCCTCTGGCGAGACAGATAATCTGGTTAAATTCCCAACTGGATTGATAAATCTGAACGGCCAGTTGTTCAATTTTTTGGTGATAATCTGACCAAGAAACATAAAGGTCTGGCATAAATATCAGGGAAGTGTTAGACAGCTAGTATTGAAGGCGATTGCAAAGTTTTTATTTTAGTATGAGTGCAAGTTATTATGAATGATTCTGTTGCTGACGGCGATGCCCAACGAAATCCTTTAAGTGAAAAACTGGATTTTAAAACAAAATTGGCTTATGGTGCAGGAGATTTAGGACCAGCAATTACTGCAAATATCTCCGTCTTTTATCTGCTGTTTTTCTTTACCAATATCGCTGGTATCCCTGCGGGTTTAGCTGGCAGTATTTTGATGATTAGCAAAATCTGGGATGGCGTAAACGATCCGCTTGTTGGGTTTCTGAGCGATAAAACAAAATCTCGTCGCTGGGGTCGCCGTCTTCCTTGGATGTTTTATGGGGCAATTCCCTTTGGAATTTTCTTTTTCTTGCAGTGGGTTGTACCACAATTTAGTGTAAATCAGAGTGATAATATTTGGCCGCTGTTCTGGTATTACGTAGTAATTGGGGTGATATCTCAGTCATTTTATACGGTCGTGAACTTGCCTTATACGGCGATGACTCCAGAATTAACTCAAGATTATGACGAACGCACTAGCCTTAACAGCTTTCGCTTTACATTTTCCATTGGTGGTAGCATTCTCTCATTAATTTTAATGGGAATTGTTTTTTCCAAAATTGCCGATCGCCAACAACAAGTTCTCGTTTTAGCAGCAATTTGTACTGTAATTTCAATTCTAGGATTATATTGGTGTGTTTTTGGAGTGCGCGATCGCATCCTGGCTTTTGAGGCGAAACGTATCCAAGCCGAGGAACCTGCATCTCTCTCCTTCTTGGAACAGCTAAAAATTGTCTTCAGCAACCGACCTTTTCTATTTGTTATTGGTATATATCTTTTTTCTTGGCTAGGTGTGCAAATCACAGCCAGCATTATTCCCTATTTTGTGGTCAATTGTATGGGTCTTAAAGAATCAGATGTGCCCACACTGCTGATTGCAGTACAAGGAACTGCTCTGTTAATGCTATTTGTCTGGGGAGCGTTGAGTCAAAAACTCGGCAAAAAAGTTGTTTATTTTCTGGGAATGAGTTTATGGATAATCGCCGCCGCTGGACTATTTTTTTTACAGCCTGGCCAAATAGTTTTGATGTATGTAATGGCTGTCATGGCTGGTGTTGGCGTATCCACAGCTTATCTAATTCCCTGGTCGATGATTCCCGATGTGATTGAATTAGATGAACTGCAAACCGGACAACGCAGAGAAGGCATTTTTTATGGTTTTATGGTTTTGCTGCAAAAATTTGGTTTAGCTTTCGGGCTGTTTTTGGTAGGAAATGCTTTACAAGTAGCTGGTTTCCAAGCATCTGTAGCCGGAAGTCCATCACCCATCCAACCGGCATCGGCACTGTTTGCTATTCGCGTTGCTGTTGGACCGATACCTACAGTTTGTTTGATTTGTGGCTTAGTTTTAACGTATTTTTACCCCATTACCCGCGAAATGCACGCAGAAATCATGCTGAAGCTCAAGGAACGACAAGAGAAGAGAGAGAAATAATAACTCTACTTTGAGTATGATTAGCTTTTCTCTTTTTTTCAGTTTAACAATTGGTTGTCCCGATAAAGATTTTTCCTTTCTTAGCTCGACTTTATCCATTTTTTCGCAACCCTCAATCTGACGCAAAAAGCTTTGTGGGTCAGCAGTCTGACTTTTTCGATTTCACCGAGAATCAGTGAGATGGAAAAAGTTTTTGCCAAAAAGTTAGGTTTTGCCGATCGCTTTTAGGAAAGAGTTACGCAATTGAGATGGTTCTTGAGTATACATAATATTAGTTACTTAATTGATTATTAAGTCAGATGAGTGACTTCAATAGTCTCAAAGTATCTGCAAAGAACTCTTGACCACATCGAATAAATGTCATGTCCCAACCATTACATTTGTCATCACAGAAAAAAGTCTGCAACGGAGGCGTATGTTAAACTAAAAGCGATCGCCACTGTCTGAAATTTGAGGTTTGCCGAACTAAGTAATAATAGTCACCTTGCCTGTATCCAAATCGTAACGACCGCCTACAATTTTCAATTTGCCTGACTCCACCTGCTTAGTTAAAAGCTGCGATCGCTTCAACCGTTCAATTTGATATTGCACATTTGCCACCACCGCGTTCTCAACCGCATCACCTGGCTGATTCTTCGCTTTTTTCAGGGCTGGTTTAATTGCCTTAACAAAAGTACTAATGTCACCAGGTAATGATTCCTTTTGTACAGCTGCGGTTACCGCTCCACAACGCTCATGACCCATTACCATCAGCAGCGGAGAACCTAGCAACACCACCGCATATTCGATACTACCGATGGCCTCATGTGTAGCAATATTTCCGGCAATTCGAACATCAAAGATATCTCCAATGCCTTGATCGAAAATAATTTCTGCCGGCACTCGTGAATCCGCACAACTGAGGATGGTTGCAAATGGATGTTGAGCTTGAGCAACTTCCTGCAACCGTAGCGCAGATTGATCGGGGTATTTGGGTTGATGATCGATAAATCGCTGATTACCTTCAATCAGCTTTTGTAAAGCTGCATCAGGACTCAAGGGAGTGGGGGCTGGGTGCATTTCATCAGCTTTAGCCTGTTCCACTCGCCACAGGAGCTCGCTGGCTGTTACCGCCATTGCAAATGCCCCAGTCATTCCTAACTTTAAAAATTCACGACGTTCCATGAAATGTTTCATTGAATTTATAACTCTTTTATATCAAGTCCGGGTAATCACTTATTCTTAAAATTTATCTGTGTTCCCGTGTCAGCCTTAATGATAAGTCTTAACCGGACATGATATTACATTGATGCAATACATCTGACAGAGCGAATCTCCATCACATCAGAAACGTAGCAAGTACCACCGAATTTATTGAGGAGTGGTCTGAGATTTTCGACAACAGGCTTGAGTTGTTCTGGCATACAAAATGCCAGGATGTAAACATTATCAAGCATGGTCATGTCTAAATCTTCTGTTGTTCCTCGTAATCCTTTACCAACAACATTTCTAATTACGGCATGGCTATGTACACCTGACTTGTCTAAACTCTCTAAAATTTTGGCAAGCTCAAAGGAGTTGGCGATAATTTCTATCTTTTTAACTACGTGCATATTATTACCTCCAAAATAGGTTAATTCCGTAGAGATATAGCGGAATTCCCACAATAATATTGAACGGAAATGTGACTGCTAGAGCGGTAGAAACATACAGGCTGGGATTTGCTTCGGGAACAGTCATCCGCATCGCCGCTGGGACAGCAATGTAAGAAGCACTCGCACACAATACAGAGAATAACAGCGAATTTCCCGGAGGCATACCGATAAATTTGGCGATCGCTAATCCAATACCTGCATTGAGTATTGGAATTAGTATGGCAAAAAAAATCAGGAAAACTCCGGTTTTTTGCAAGTCTTTAATTCTTCTCGCAGCCACCAGTCCCATATCTAATAAAAAGAAGGTGAGAATGCCATAAAACAATCCTTGAGCAAAGGGTTCTAATACGTGCCAACCACGTTCTCCTGTCAAGACACCGATTAAGAGGCTACCAACTAGTAGAAAAACTGAACTATTAAGAAATGCTTCTTGTAAAACTTCCGACCAAGAAAATTCCCGCTTTTCATCGGCGGTGAATATACTTACCAAGATCAGACCAACAATGATCGCTGGAGATTCCATCAGGGCAAGAGCTGCTACCATGTAACCATCATAGTGAATACCAAGCTCAGTGAGAAAAGCGCCAGCGGTGATGAAAGTGACGGCACTGATAGAACCATAAGTTGCAGCGATCGCCGCAGCGTCGTAAGTATCCAGTTTCAACTTCAGAATAAAAAAGGTGTAAATTGGAACAAAACAAGCCATCAACATTGCTGCCAGGAGTGTGAAAATTACTTCCTGAGTGACGCCGCTTTTGATTAGTTCTACCCCTCCTTTAAAACCAATAGCAAACAGTAGATACAACGAAAGAAGTTTGGGTACTGGTGGAGGAATTTCTAGATCTGACTTGACAAAAACAGCAGTCATACCTAAAAAGAAAAACAGGATTGGCGGATTCAAAATGTTGGATACAATTAAGCTCAGATCCATATCCACTCCTCTTGATGCTGTTGAAACCTGGAATTAAAGAAATTTTTCATCTTCAAAAATTTAACAGTTGAATCTTGATGTATCGTGTATGGCGACCCCATGTCAATTGGGTAGTCAAGGAGTGAATAGTCCTATTCGTGACAATACTCTCGGCTAGAGCAGTGAGAGCTTGCCCAGTATTTTTTTGATATTTAATTCCTCGTCGCTGATTTTACGACAGAAAGTGAGGGAATAACTGACGGGTAATCTGTATCCCTGGAAAAATTAACGTAATGGGGAGATCGGGAGACTTGTACTGAGCGTCTTGCCCTGAGTTTCGACTACGCAAAAATCGAGCGACTTGCACTGAGCGGCGTCGAAGTGAGTCGAGATTCAACTACCGCAAAACCGTTCGCGCAGCGTCTCCGACAGGAGAAGGGAGCCGAAGTATGGGAGATACAGGGACAAGGAAATAAACAAAACTCTTAACTCAGCACTCCTAACACCCAATGTCCAATGCCCATATCTAGAAAAATCTGGAAGAGCGCCCTTGTGGGTTCCTATCAATGATAATTTTAAGCATTGGGAACTCCTAAAAATCAGAGTTTATGAACGCAGCCGACGATAAAACAATTGTTCGCGAGTATTTCAATTCCACAGGGTTTGACCGTTGGAGGCGGATTTACGGCGATGGCGAAGTCAACAAAGTCCAATTAGATATCCGCACTGGACATCAGCAAACGGTGGATACAGTTATCGGCTGGCTAAAAGCTGATAACAATTTACCACAACTATCAATCTGCGATGCTGGCTGTGGAGTGGGTAGTCTTAGCATTCCCTTGGCGGTAGATGGTGCCAAAGTCTATGCAAGCGATATTTCTGAAAAAATGGTAGAAGAAGGCAAGGATAGAGCAAAGCAAACCTTGGGAAATGATGAAAATCCGACTTTTGCTGTGCAGGATTTGGAATCGTTGAGTGGTAGTTATCATACTGTTATTTGCTTGGATGTTCTCATTCACTACCCCCAAGAAAAAGCCGATGAGATGATTTCTCACCTCTGTTCTCTAGCACAGTCGCGGATAATTCTCAGTTTTGCACCGAAGACCTGCGCCTTAACTATACTCAAAAAAATTGGCAGTTTCTTTCCTGGACCAAGTAAAGCCACTCGTGCATATTTGCATCGTGAGGCTGATGTGGTGAAAATCTTGGAAAGTAATGGTTTTTCTTTGCAACGACAAGAGATGACGAAGACTCGCTTCTATTTTTCCCGCCTATTGGAAGCTACACGCAAGTAAGGTTAAAATCGCAGTCAAAAAATACTATTATTTTTGCTGCGATTTGACAATCTCAAGCGTTAATGCTGGGAGATGTCGCATTTGGAGGCGAGTTTGAGTTTTGATTTGGGAGAGCGCTCCGATTTTGAGCATACATCAAATAAGTAATGGCGATCGCAATTACTCCCAATCCCAAGAAAATAATTGCAGGAACTAACCATAATTCCCTATTATTCTGATTAATTTTATTCTTAGTAGGTTTGACAGAGTATACATCTTGTTCATATCTCTGGGAATATTGACTCAAAGCAAGGCTTTTAGTACTACTTTGCTTTTGATTTGGGCTAATTAGAGGTATTTGATTAAACATTTGATAGGTAGAACTAATTTCTTGTTTATCTACTTTCTCTAATTCCCTAATTTCATGCCATAACGGATGACGTTGTATTAACCAACGGCGAACTAATTCTATTTTTACTTTATTAGCTTGCTCATTTAAAAAGCCCTTTAATGCTAATTGTTTAGTTATTTTTTCCAGCACCTCTCTAGACAACACATCATGATGGCTTTTAAGTAGCATCAATGGGTCTTTTTCTAATTCTTGGTCTTTTTTTTCAATAGCTATCTTTTGCGCCTCAGCCACTGCAGAAAAAACTACTTTCTCTGGTACAGATAAAGCCTCCCAGTACCATGCAAAGCCAGCCTCTGCAAGCTCAACCGCCCTATCTACAATTATTTCTACATCTTCTTCTGTCACTTGCCATTGCTCTAATTCCCTAGCTCTACTGAAAATCGCAAAACATAAAATTTGAATAAAATAAGGATGTCCTGCTGATAAATTAGTAATTGCTTGTATGGCTTTTGGCTCGTAATTGAGAGAACCATTAACAGGTTGGATAATTAATTGCTTAATACTTTCGTGGTCTAGTAATCCAACTTCTGCGATCGGTACTTTGGGAAAGATTTTGAGTAAATTTGATATATCTGCTGGTTTTCTGCCAGCAAATATTATGACAAATAATCTTTTATTTTTATAGACAATGTTTTTTAATTGCTTGAATAATGATTCAAGCTCTATACCTATATATTTATTATTTAAAGCATCAAATTCATCTAAAAGTAATACCAAATTAGTATCTTTTAGATGGTCATAAATTTGAGGTAAAAACTTAGTGCAAAAAATATCTTTTTGTTCTTCTATCTGTTCCGCTTTTGGTATTACTACTTTATTTGGCTCTATTTCTAATTGTTCGACAATAGCTTCTGCTAAATTTTCTAACAGATTTTCCAGCTTTTCTTGGCTATGATATTCTAAATCAAAGCTAACAAAAGCAGATTTATTTACGTTGACAACTTTAGAAATATTCTGAAGTAAAGATGACTTGCCTATACGTCGTTGACCATGTAGTAATATAACTTTCTCACCTTGTCTCAGATTTTCTTCAATAAACGCTAATTGCTTCTCTCGCCCAAAAAATACTTCTGGTTCGGTAATAGGACGACCGATAATATAGGGGTTTCTCTGAGATTTTAGTTGTATCATGATAATATCTAGGATAGGTCAACTGAATAGCCTATGATTTTTTAGTCATGTCTCCACAAGCGATATCTAGCACAACAAACTCTCGAAGCAAAAATTATATTTTGGTTTTTAGCCACGACTTCGATTATAACATGACTCAATAGTGGCTGACTAATTCACATTGCTATCGCTAAGTTTTCCCTAATTTGGTTCCGCTATAACAACAAACTTGCCATTTTTAACCATAATCGGTATTTCTTCTCTTTTCATTTCTCTAGTATTTTTGTCAAATACCAGCTCTTCTCCAGAGGTGTTTTTTGATGAAAGCTTGACTTGCGGTAAATTTTTCAAAACTGTTTTTTGAGATGGATTTGGGGATAGTTTAAAAGACTCAATAAAAGCCTGAGTAGCGTCAAAGCTAGTTGCAGTGCGCCAATTAACATCACCACGCCATTGAGCTTTAGCTTTTTGTGCAAATTCCTTTGATTTTGGTGCTTCTGGAAACCAAGGTGTAGATAAAACTAAACCTTCTAAAGCATCACTATATTGATTCAAAAATTCGTTGTTATAGAGAACATCACCTCCAATTAACTTGAGTTTTTGAATATTACTCCCTGTTCGTTGCAGCGTATCTATCAAGTCTTTGTGGGCTTTAGCAATTTTACCAGCAATTTCGAGATGCTGTGTATCCGGAAATAATACAATTGCCTGAGCAGGATTTTGATTCCGAAAAATGTCTTGCACCTCTCTGTCTACATTGAAGTTTGGATCAGCTAAATTATGATGAATGCATGTTTCGCCTCCATCTACTATTTCAGCACCCAAATTTGCCATAAAATTAATCCTAAATTCCTCTCTCATCGTGTTACTGTATGAATCCTTAGGATTACAAAAAATTATTACTTTCTTTAAATTTTGTTTCCAGGCATATTCAGCTAAATTTTTCCCAGTCACCTTATTTGAGTTTATAGCTCTAAAGAAGACTTGTTTTGGAAATTGTGTACTGGTGCTCGTGGGTGAGATGATTGCTAAATTAGCTGATGTATATGTCGGCAAGGCTGCAATAGTAGCGTCGCTAGAACCATGTCCTATAACTCCTAATATTGATTTATCTTTTACTAGTTCCTCCGCTACTCGTTTTGCTGTATCTTCGTTGTTATTGTCGTCACCAATCACAATCTCTAGTAATCTACTGTTTAATCCGCCTCCTTGATTAAACTGATTTTGTGCCTGTGCAATACCACGTAACCTTTCTAGAGCAGAGTCAGTTATATTTGTCGCTGGTACTATAGCTGCCAAAGTTAAAGGATTACCTTGTTGAATGGCACGAGCATTATTTTGGTAAATAAGCACCTCTGGGTCAGGACGATTGTTCTTGTCGGCAAAAGCTTTTTTAAAATAATCTTCAGCTTCTTTATAATTGCGATTTTTAAAGCTCTGAATACCTTTGTCGCGATCGCTATTTTTTATGTCTGGAAATAAAGTGCGATCGCCACTACTAATTTTAAGACTATTAATGCAAAAAATACCTAAATTCTTTTCTTGCCCAGCAGGACAACTATTAGCTAACAAAATACCAAAAATTAGACTTACACTCCCACCAATTAATCCTAAGCTAATTAGCAATATTGGCAACCTCAAAACTTGCTGTATCAAGTTCGCTTTGTTATTATTATTATTTTGATAAGCTTTTATTTCTGCTAGTTTATTTTGAGCTAAACTATTTTCACGTTGAATCTGTAAAATTTTTTCATATTGCTGCTTTGCTGCTATGTAATTTCTTTGAGTGATCAACCAATGTCCATACCGATCTAACGCTTTTATAAATTCTTCTTGGTAGCCTATTCGATCTAATTTGTCAACTCGGTCGTAAAGCTTTAAAGCTTTATCAAAATTTTCTAACTGCAAGTGCTTTTCTGCTAGCTCTAGTATAGTGCTGAAGTGATTGGGATTTAACTTTAGAGCCTGTTCGTAAATAGCTAATGCTGCATCCTGCTGTTGTTTATCTCCCATCCAACAACTACGAGCAACAAACAATAGTTGGTTGACATTTTCTTCTTCTAGTATCTCCAAACTTCTGATTTCATCTCTTAATGGATGACGTTGTAATAACCAGATACGAACTAACTCTACTTTTATCTTAACTGGGTTGCTGTCTAAAAATCCCTTATCAATTAATAGTTGGATGGCCTCTTGTAAAGAATTTGTAAGTACTAGTCCATAGGATTCAAGTAGCTTTAAAGGATTTTGTATAGTATGAGAATTTTGAGCTTCAGCAACTGCTAAAATCACTACTTTTTCAGAGATACTCAGCCCCTTCCAAATACTATCTAATCCGCCTCCAGAACTCTCAATAGCGTCGGGTATAACTTCAACCACATAATTAGGTACAACAATCGTAGGATTAGTAGGATTATTTTGATTCCTGACTAGCTGAAATATCTCATGACATAATACTTGTGTACAGAAGGGATGTCCTGACGAAACTTTTAAAATTTCTGCAATCGTTTTTTCCTGATATTCCAAAATCTTATCCGCAGGTTGAGTAATCAGCCGTTTAGCATCATTGTTATCCAATAAACCTATTTCGTAAAATGGTGCGCCTCTAAATGATTGCACCAAATTTGGCATAGCATTGAGATATCTACCAACTACCGCAATTACAAATAAGTATTCTTGTTGTCTAACTAAGTTTTCTAAAAAACGCAAGAACTCAACAGCTTGTTCTGTATCGTTTTGATTGACAACATCAAACTCATCTAACAGTAACACCAGTTTTTTATTATTTAGTGCCTCGTCAATAGGTGGTAGTATTCTATTGTTTACAATTCTGCGAATGCTCCGGAAATCTGCACTTAGATCTAATAAAGGATTAAGTATATTCTGATCTAAGTTAAGATGCTCAAAGATTTCCTTAGCGATCGCATACAGAATTTGACCTAGAGTTGCATGACCGTGTTCTTGAAAATCGCAAGATACAAAGACAAATTCATCTGGAGATACAAAATGATGAATATTTTGGAGTACAGAAGATTTACCTATGCGTCTCTGACCGTGTAAGAGAATAAATTTTGCATCCTGTTGCAAACTATCTGCTATGGTTCTTAAGAGATTTTCTCGCCCGAAAAGCTGGTCTATATTTCTAATAGCAGTACCAATAATATAAGGGCTTCTTTGACTTTGTGAGTTTGGACACATTATAGTTGCACGTATTTGACGTTAAATTTTTACTTTTGTATATTTACGAGATGATATTGATGGTTTTGTAGTATGGACATCTAGCTAGTTCTGAAATTGTTGAACAAGACAGAATGCGTGCCCCACAATCATCCTGAATTTGTGTAACGCCGAATTTTTATAGAGAATTAAGTATATATAAAATATTACATGATTACTGGTGTACCTTGTACGCGCTTAATAACCTTGCTTTTTCAAGCTAGAACACCACAGGCGATCGCTAAAAAACCATCCCAGGGAGTAGATTGATATACTGGAACCTCTGGGAAACTCAGGTTAGAATCTCTAGCAAAGTTCAAATCTAAAGTGGAACTATGAAAACTGCTGAAAAATTGGCTGCCGGTTGGCTACTGACACTCGGATTTATGTTTTTAACGCTCTCAGCATCAGCAGCATTAGAAAAAGTTGCTACACGTAAGCAGTACATACCAGTAACAGATAGGTATGATTTTCGCGCACCAAATCCTACTTCTGGAGATAATAATACTGTTGTTGGTGGTCTAATTTTTGGTATCCCTAGCCTCACGCTGGGAGTATGGTTAACATTGGGATTGTATCGTCAAAGTCGGCAAGACAAAAAGGCACTTAATCAAGAACGTAGCGATCGCCTCCAATCTACTTTTTATGAGATGCTACAAGAAAATCACGGACGTGTAACGGTTTTAGGCTTTGCCATGCAGTCACAACTACCCGCAGCCGACGCTAGGCAATATTTAGATCAAAAAGCTAAAGAATTCAATGCAAACTTTAAAGTTAATGAAGAAGGGGCTGTATCATATCATTTTGATGCCTAATCGTCATTAGTTATGAGTCATTTATCCTTTGTCATTTGTCCTTTGTTATTCACTAATGACCAATAACCAATAACTCATGACTAACGATCGCTAACCAATGACTAATGACCAATTTACCGCTAAGTCTAATGACGCAAATTTTTTTAACCGTAGCTGCTGTTTTAGGTGGTTTGTCGGTTGGTGCTGGTGCTTTTGCTTCCCATGCCTTGCGAGAAAAAATTAGTGAGCGATCGCTAGAAATTTTTGAAACTGGTGCCCGTTACCAAATGTATCATGCTCTGGCACTTTTTTTAGTAGCACTACTAATTAGTCGCAGCGAATTTCCTCAACCCACTCTCATCGCCAGTGGCTGGCTATTTATCCTTGGCATTGCCATTTTTTCAGGAAGTTTGTATGGCCTGAGCTTAACTGGTATAAAATCCTTAGGAGCAATTACACCACTAGGTGGTGTAGCCTTTCTTGCCGGTTGGGGTGCTTTAGCTTTTGCTGCTTGGAATTTAAAGTTTTAGAAAAATTAGGAATTAAGAGTTAGGAGTTATCAGTTAAAAACTCTTAGTTCCTATCTCTATATATGCTAATCACACATCTAAATTCTTTTTTCCTAAAACTTATTTACATATTTTTACAGAAGTCAGCAATATTAAAAACAATAAGCTTAATAAAAGAAAATTAGTTATAATACTATGATAATCAAAGCCGAATTTAAAATTAACAAAGTTATGTTTTTGACTTAAGAGTAAGCAGTTTATAAATTATGGTTCATAACTCCTTGTTCTTAGGCGTATCAAAAAATTATGCAAAGCCGCATTAGCGGAAGGTGCTTCAGGTAATGGGCTTGATTCATAAGCCTCTTGTAACTTATTACGCAGATATTCATATTCTTTTTGATGAAAAGCTAGATTAACATCTGACAAAATAGACTTTTCTGATCCTGCTAGCTTTTGGGCGATTAAATCATCAATATACGATAAATTGAAAACCTCATTGAGCTTAATTAAATTAGCTTCAACCTTACCTGTTTGCATTAGATAAATCCCAGTCAATAGAACTCGATAAACGTAAAGTAATGGCTTCACTTGATGCGTCTGTTCTTTTTGAAAAAGTTTCCATTGTGTTGCAGCAAAACCAAAATAATGGTAAATATGATGCCGGGTAACACAATTTTTAGAAATAAATTTTAATTCTTCATGTTCAGGTGAAGTTGTTAATATTAAAGGTGAGTAGAGTTGTTCTAACACATAACCATTTTTTTTAAGTAACATCAAAAAGAATTTTTTTACATCATGAGTAACTAAATCAATTTCCCAGGATTCCCGAACTTCTGAAACTTCAATAGTTTCATGTACAGTATGTAATCCTACGACTTCTTGCACTGGTAAAATATGCACACCACGCAAGTCATAATCAGAATCTGGTGACGGAAAACCATATAAGTGGGAACCGCTAACCGTGGCAAATAAAAGTGGGTAAGGCTGTTGTCGAAGAATTGTTATAATAGAGTCTGGAATATTCATAATAATTTATTATGTTCAAACCACTCAGCACTTTTTATAAATTCTCTACGAATAAAGGCTTTCAGCTTTGCAATATATTTGACTTGGTGGTTCGCTGAAGTATTTTAACAGCGCTGGACATAACCAACCTTCCAAATTCTTTTGACTCCAGGAATACCAATTACCGTTATACTCTGCTCTTAACCAAATTAGTTCAGCTTGATAACCAGGAAATGGATTTGCAGAAAATAAAAGTTTAAAGCCTTCATCAACATTAGCAATCCCCTCAACCAAAATATCAATCATTTCGGGTATACCACTAACAAATGGTTCTTGAATTAGTTCCATTAGCTCATCATCAAATACCCATGTTTGATTATGTCTATATGGGAAAATTACCATCATAGAGTTAGTCATTTTTTACGAGGTTAATATAGTTGATAATTATTTAGTCAATAAGGTGATAAGAAGCACTACTCGCTAACGAGCATAGCGCAAATTTATCAAAAAATCAGCTAATTCTCAGTCAAAAAGCTTATTCTATAAAACTATTAGGAGCAAATACTTTAATCATGTGCCGTTTACTTGCTTACCTCGGTTCGCCTATTTCCCTGGAATATCTTCTGTATAAACCAGAACACTCCTTGATAGTCCAGGGTTATCAACCCCGCGAAATGACTTCTGGGGTAGTAAATGCAGATGGCTTTGGTGTCGGTTGGTATCATACTGAAAAAGATATTGAACCTTTTACCTACAAAAATACCCTACCTATTTGGAATGACATAAACCTACCAAGTATCAGCCGTTATATTGAATCAAACTGTGTACTTGCTTATGTTCGCAATGCTACACTAGGACAAGCCGTAGATTTTGCTAATTGTCAGCCATTTAATTATCAAAAATTACTATTCATTCACAATGGAGGAATTGAGAATTTCCGGAAAACATTACATAGAAAAATCCGCAGTACTTTAACTCCCGAATTTTACGAAATAATTAATGGTAGTACTGACTCCGAACATATTTTTGCGTTGTTGCTTTCACAAAGTCAACTTAACAAGCATCGACCTCCAGAATATGCTTTACGCACGACATTATTGACGCTTTTAGAGATGGCAAAACGTTATGAAGTTAAAGCCTCACTCAATGTAATATTTAGTGACGGAAATCGACTTATAGCCTCTCGTTTTGCTACCAGTTCACCAGCTCCATCTCTTTACTGGATACGAGATGATCCGACTTTTCCCAAATCCGTCATCATTGCATCCGAACCTCTATTTATTGGTAATTGGATTGCTTGTCCAGAAAATAGCATCATTAGTGTGGGAGCAGATTGTGAGATTCAAATTGAGCAAATCTAAGTAAGTCGGCACAATTAAAGCTAAGTCCCAACGGCTATCCTTCTTAATTAGGGACTAGGGACTTCCAAATAAAAAATATCCAATCAACTCTTGTGGGGTGGGGATCTTGCCCGCCCACTCCACAAGACGGGCAAGATCCCCACCCCACAATATTGGATAATTTATTTCTTGGAGTTCCCTCAGTAAGGTTTTTAAGCCTGTTTAGGTTTAGTCACACAATTTGATTTATTGCCGCCGACTTACTTAGTGTGAAAGAAGAGTCACCTTTGCAAGCGTGACATTCCGCACTGAGTTAAAACACTCGGTACTGTTTTCATGTGAATATACATCAAGAGTGCTGAGTTCTGAGTTAGGAGTTAATAAGTAACTCCTGAATACCAAGCATTCTTAATGGGTACATATTTCATCAACCGGCATAATAGGTTGCTCTCAAAAGCAACCTATTATGCCAAGCAAACGGAGGTTCAATGTCGATATCTAAAACTGTAAACAGCATTGAAAAACGCTTGCAGATAGAGCGTTTGCTAGGAGCAACCCAAATAGTTGCCCCTAGTGCTGGAAGTGATGTGGTAAAGGGATTAACTCAAACACCTAAATCTCTACCCGCTTGTTACTTTTATGATGACCGTGGTTCTGAGCTATTCGAGCAAATTTGTGAGTTGCCAGAATATTACGTTACACGCACAGAAACAGCAATTTTACAGCAGTGTGCTGGCGAAATTGTTAAGATAACCGGTGCTTGTGAATTGATAGAACTTGGCAGTGGCAATTCTACCAAAACCCGCATTTTACTAGATGCGTACCAGGAACTAGGTTATCCCCTACACTATCTACCAATTGATGTGTGTGCAGGTATATTGGAAACTAGCGCTAAACAGTTATTAGGAGATTATCCCTCGCTGCAAGTTTATGCACTGGCGGGAACCTATGAATTAGCTCTCGCACAACTCCTACCAACGCAATTACCCACCAGGATGATTTGTTTTATTGGCAGCACTCTAGGTAATCTTACATCTGATGAGTGTAATGTCTTCTTCTCTCAAATTACAAATGCTTTACAAGTAGGTGAGTATTTCTTGTTGGGAATAGATTTACGAAAGCCGAAACACATTTTGGAACCAGCTTATAACGACAACCAGGGTGTGACGGGAGCATTTAACCTCAATATGCTGGAGCATTTAAATCATCGGTTTGAGGGAAATTTTGACACCACACAGTTTGAACACTGGGCATTTTACAATGAAATTGAGCATCAAATCGAAATGCATTTACGAAGTTTGCGATCGCAATCTGTAGAATTACGCGCTCTTAACCTCAAGGTTAATTTTGCACTAGGTGAAACTATCCTCACCGAAATTTCTCGTAAATTTGACCTGAATACTATCCAGCAACAACTTACTGCACAGGGTTTACTACCTCTTCATGTGTGGACAGATCGAAATCAGTGGTTTGGTTTGTTGCTCTGTCAATTGCAAGCATAGAGTAGATTGATTAGGGTAGGTATTAACCCAAAAATTGCCTTACCAAAGCATAAGTAAAAAGTAAGCCAGTGACGTATTTGCGTAGCAGTAACAACACAGGAGCGTCAATAGTTCCCATCTTGGACACCTGCTATTCGTAACTGTGCGTAGCATCACCTGAAGAGTTAAAGAGCAAAAAAATTAATCCCCTTAAATTTATTTAGGGGGATTCTCTTTCTACTTTTTTAATCTAGGCGAAATCTTGACGATAACGTAGCTTGTGTGATTATTTGATTACTGCTGCATCGAACTTGTAGGAAAAATTCTGCTGAATATAGGAACTCGTAACTTAGGCTTAGTTGTAGTTATCTTAGGGCTAGAAGCAGAAGAGTTGTTAACTGCATCAGAGACGATTGTTGGTTTGCTATCAGTAGAATTGGCTAAATCACGCAATTTGATAGTAGAAGGTGAATCTGAAGATATAGAACTAGTATTATCAGTACTTTGACTATTAGATTTTACCGCAGTTTCAGCATGACATGGAGTAAAAAGGCAAGTCGAACTTGCTCCTAATCCCAAAATTAGCAGATTACAAATATATTTTTGCATGGTCTTGTTTGAAGGTGGTTCAGAAATATTCAAAGCTTCTAAAACTTGTCTTTTTCCTAGATAACTTCTTGCGCTCTAAAAGAAATACCGTAAGAAATTTACAGTTTTCAATAGAAACTTGCTAAAATTAGTAGAATAATAATAATGTTAGTTGGATTTTTGGTGTACTTGAAACAGAAATATTACTGATTTTCTGAAATCAATTATTTATAAATCTAGCGATTATTTTGTATATTTCATGAAGTAAAATATCAAGTATATAAATTTTCTTGTTAATAATTTGTGATTTTGATGAAGTAGCTTTCGGCAATGAAGACGTATATGTATTCAGGGATGGAGTTTCCGACTGACTTTTTATAAATCTGAGTTTGTTAGGTGAATACTGAGAAAATTAATTATTGGCTCATGAGTTTCAGGGTAGATATCCTAAAACCGCATTCCATAATTTTTTCAATTTATATCGATATGTTATGATTTGCCATACTCATCAGAAACTTTCACACTGTCTCTTGATTCTTTAGAAGTTAGACTAGATTCTGACTTAAGCAACTGGCACATATACAGCAGTTTTCTTTGGTATGAAATACAAAGCTACGGGTTTTGAGACAGGATAGCGCAGTGGTAGCCACTCCGCTTACTTCTCTAAAGAAGCAAGCTACGCGCAGCGTCTCGTAAAGCATCGGTAGAACCGAAACTTTTTTTTATATCTGATTTGGAGTCGAACATTCTGTACCTCATTTAAAAAGCAAACTGCTTTATCTGCTGTTATTAGAGTCAAAAAAATGTATTATCCTCTTGGAAATTTATGAAATTTATAACTTTTAAAAGTCCCTTCACAGCTATGCTAGTTAGCTTCACTATCGTGCAGACAGCTAATGCTCAAATTCCTGTATCTGAAACCTCTAAGCTATCTCAAGAAGTTTCTGTACTTCGCAAACAGGGTGCAAGTGGATTACAGGTATTTCTCAAATCGCATGCTAATGAGCTAAACACCTATTCTTCAGGTCCAGTTCTACCTTCTGCTGCACTCCGAGTAGCTTTAGATGAACTATGCCAACAACGGGACTGTTACGCCTCTCATCTGTACTGGTACACTAATATAGAACAAGCCAAAGCTGCCGCTAGAAGCAGTGGTAAACCGATTCTATCTCTGCGGTTATTGGGTAGGCTAGATCAGGATTTGAGTTGTGCTAATAGTAGATTCTTCCGGGTTGCACTGTATCCGAATGCTGAGATTTCTAAACTGCTTCAAGACCGCTTCATTTTGCACTGGGAATCAGTACGTCCTGCACCCAAAGTCACCATTGATTTTGGCGACGGACGTAAGTTAGAACGGACAATTACAGGGAATAGTATTCACTATATATTGGATGCTTCAGGTCGTCCTATCGATGCCATTCCAGGGTTATATAGCCCTAAAGCGTTCTTGCGTCAGCTACAGCAGGGTGAAATAGCAGTAAAAAGTTATACTAAACTTGCACCAGGCGATCGCGAAGCTTTTTTACAAAAATACCACAGCGATCGCTTGAATTCTATCCAAGCCCAATGGGTTGCAGATTTATCCCGGTTGGGTATCCAGTCTCCCCCTAAGTTGGTAAAACCTCCCAGCAATTCCACACAGCCACCGACAGCAGAAACTGCAAGTTCTTTAGCAGTTTCTAAAATGATGGTTGAAAGCCCAATGCTGAGTGCCTTTAGGTCTGATGCCCAACAAAATCAAAAGACTTTAGCGGAAATTACCGACCAAGAAGCCTGGAAAAAAATTGCTCAACTCTATGCCAACGATGTCAAGCTAGATCAAAATAGCATCTCTTTAATTAGAGCTAAAAAGTCTCAGTCTGCCAACAGTCCAAAAGATAATTTACCGATAATAGTGAAAAATTTTGAAGCCACAATGGCTTTAGATACAGTCAGAAATGAATATATGCTGCACAGCCAAATTCATCAATGGTTTATGCAGGGTAACCAAACAAGGACTATAGAAGCGCTCAATCAGCAAGTATACGCGCAACTCTTTTTAACTCCTAATTCTGACCCTTGGTTGGGGCTTTTCCCCACCGATAGCTACAATGCAATTGATAATGATGGTATTCGCTAAACTGAATTTTATGGAAAGCTAGGGGCGTCCATCTGTACGCCCCTACAGACGATTTATGATCTTGCAAAAATGTTTGTGAGTAAACTTGGAACTAAAAATTGCAAATCTAAAATCTAAAATTGATTGATTTTTTATGTCGGGACTAATTCACCAGGACGCAACTTAGCCCACTTACCCATTTCTGACTGAAAGCTCAAACAACCAACAACATCCCATTCCATTTCAATTAGATCCTCTTTAGTCCGGATATTGACGTTGATAGAAGGTTCATTTGGGTCAAAATCTGGTGTTTCAGTCAAGTGAGGTTGTTGGTGCTGTCCTTCTACGGCATGATAGGTATGACAGCGGTCTACATAGTGGCAGTTCACGCAAATACACATAATAGAACCAACTCCAGGTGCCTTTATTGTTAATCTAGCTTAAGCTCGACTGTTATTCATTAGTTGCTGGGTTGATTTTTATTACGATGCATTATTTTGTTGCTTCTACCCTAGCTCCGGAAAATTGGCCTTTTAGTTTGGCATTGTTGCCAAAACCCGCTTACATGGTAGGTGGTGCTGTGCGGGATGCTATCCTTGGCAGAACTCGTGAATACCTGGACTTAGATTTTATTATACCATCTAACGCGGTAAAGGTTGCTAGAGCGATCGCTCATCATTACAAAGCGGGTTTTGTTTTACTCGATGCAGAACGACAAATTGCTCGTGTGGTTTTTCCCCACGCTACAGCTGACTTTGCCCAACAAGAAGGAGATAGTTTAGAAGTTGACTTGCACAGACGGGATTTTACAATAAATGCGATCGCCTATAATCCCCATACGCAAGAAATTATCGATCCCCTGCAAGGCTATGCAGACTTACAACAGGGCATTTTACGAATGATATCACCCGCTAACCTCGAAGATGACCCTTTGCGATTAATGCGGGGTTATCGCCAAGCTGCCCAACTAGGTTTTATTATTGAGCCAGCTACCCAAATCACAATTCGTTCTTTCGCATCACACATCAGCAAAGTTGCAGCAGAACGATTTAGGGTAGAAATTGGCTATTTATTGGCAAATTCTCAGGGTACTCCCTGGATCGCAACTGCTTGGGAAGATGGTTTAATTACTCCTTTCTTCAAAAATGCTACCCGTGAAAGCTGGATCAAACTAGCAGCAGTTGACAACGCAGCAGCCTTACTCAGCCAAAATTGGCAAGAACTAGGAGTACAACTGCAAGCATATGTCCGCGATACCATCAAAACCACTTGGGTAGCCATTGCCAAACTTGCTTGTCTCGTCAATCCAGATGCAGAATTAGCAGAAATAGAATTACAGGAACTTACTTATAGTCGTGCGGAAATTCGTGGTGTAACCACTGCTCTGAAACTATCACCGCAACTGAAAATAGTAAATATGTCTTTGAGAGAACAATATTTTTTGTTCCAGGACGCAGATATTATGTTTCCTGCCACTGTGGTACTAGCCGTTGCACTTGATAATTTGGTAGAGGCGAACAAGCAGCTAAACACAACAGCCACTAAAAGTGATGAAAGCTATGCAACACCTTGTCAAGTTTTTGCACCTTTAATCAACCGCTACCTTAACCCTGACGATCTGGTTGCTCATCCCACTCCACTAGTGAGCGGGAAGGAGTTGATTATAGCACTAGATATTCCAGCTTCGCCAATGGTAGGCAAACTGTTGACAGAAATTGCTGTAGCACAAGCTGAGGGGAAGGTTTCCACACCAATAGAGGCGATCGCATTTGCACGTCAGTTAGGCAATTTGTAATTCGTAATTAGTAAAGAAGGCAGTCCCGATGAAACAAGTTTCAAAAGCCTTGCATGAAAATGTGATGTGAGACGAATCTATATAGATACTCATCGAAGGAGCATTTTCAAGTCAGTGAATTTTTGCAAATATATCCATCATATATCCCACTATTCAATTGATATTTTTATTTAAAAGTAGTAATGTATTAAACACTTAGTCTGGGGAATATTTGACATTTCCATTGGTAATAGATTCTGCATTCCAAATTTCCGGCAATTGATTTAAAACCACAATAATTCCAGTCCGACCTGTTGCTAAATTTGTGTTCGTTATCAGGTCAATAATAGATTCCCCAATAATTTCCTCAATTAATTTTTTTAATTCTGGTTTAATGATTCTATCTAAATAGAATCTCACTTGTTCCGCTAAACTAGCGTAGCCTTCTTTAACTAGAGTTTGTTCAGCTTGGGTAACAGAATTTTCTAGAGAAATGACAATTTCAGTATCAAAAAAATGGCAGATAATTTGGCTAGGAGACTGACCAAATCTATCATTATATAAATCTTTTATCCGTTTTGATATTTTTCTTTCTAATTGTCCAATATTCTGTTCTATCATTAGAATTTACAGTGTTGTAGTGTTTTCTGACTTTCTAAATCGGAGTTATTAAATTATAGTAGATTGAGTAAATTAAATATATTTAGTATATTCTTTACCTCCAAATCCTAAACTGGAGGAATGATAAAAGTTGTTAATCAACAATTTATGTAGTATCTACTTAATTTTCCTTAATGCTTTTTGAGTCATAGGTAATCAGGTTATTTTGTGCCAAATAAACCATCGCCTCTCAAGAAAAACGGGGTAGGGGAAAAAGAAGTATTTACTTCATTCATCGCGGATGGATAAGTGCGGTCTTGTTTACGACGGTAAGTAATAACCATATATTTGCTGACTGTAGCCTTGGGAGGCACACTTTAATACCATATACGAGATAGAGGCGAGGATATCTGGAGATATCTGAGCTAAAAACATCAGAAGCCTTGTATTCATTATGTACTCCGATGGCTAGGGCTTTCATTGCCATCGGCGATCGCAGCAATATCACCCTGACTTTTCACGGCATGTGGAAAAGCTCATTTTAGCGATTTCCTAAACCCTTATTTTTTCGTTAGCTATTTTCATTAACTCAGAGCTATTGATAATTAGGCTGTGGAAAAAGCCACGCTTTTTCGAGGCTTGAGGACTTACCGTGAAAAGTCAGCAATATCACCGACAATATACACTGTTACGCTGCGAATTGCTGGCAAAGCACCTCCAAGTCCAATCACGTCAACAATTCCGGAAAGATCCCTGAGTTGGGGCAAATCAAGTGCAACGCAACTGTACTTCTACGATTAGTCACTAGGGATTTGTCAACTACTGATGGTCAGTTTTTATGTTGAAGAGTGTAGCATCCTTACTAGCAAACACTTATGACTCTTAATGTGCAGTTTTCACCGGATTGTCGCATACAAAAAACAACACAGAAATTTTATAAATAGCAATTGATCTCCGTAAATTTAAAGATGACTTTAAAAATGGCTTAGAAGATATATTTTGTGAGAAAGTAAAAAGAAAGGTATATTCACTGATTTCAAATTCATGGATTCTTTATCTATCACTTACTTACTTGAAGAATTGAAAAATCCTGATGCTACAGTCCGGGAACAGGCAACCAGAAAAATCTGGCGGATCTGGTTTCAGCAAAAGGGAATTTATGGGCTGGAAAGAATTGACCACAGCCAAAAATTACTTGATGCAGGTGAAATTACTGAAGCAGAAACAGCACTAACGGAACTTCTCAAAGAACAGCCAGATTTTGCTGAAGCGTGGAATCGGCGAGCTTTCCTGTATTATAGTGCTGGTGATTATCAAAAATCTTTAGCAGATTGTCAGATGGTTGTGCAGATAAATCCAATACATTTTGGTGCTCTTCATGGTATGGGTTTGTGTTATGCAGCACTAGGAAGGTATAGTGAAGCTATCCGAGCTTTTAAACGTGCTTTAGAAATTCAGCCCTATTCACTGGTGAATCAAAAGTTGATTTTAGAATGTACATATAGATTGAGTTACGACGGTAGATAGGACAAAAAAATCATACTGTTTTATGAATCCGTCATCACCCTCATCAGCAACAATTCATCGCCTACGCCGCCGTAATTTTATTCAATATGGTTCTCTTTACATTAGCAGTAACGTCATAGCTGCTTGTGCTAGCAAGAATCAACTCTCAACTAACAATTCTCAATTGGATAAAGTTACATTTGGCACAAATTGGCTAGCACAAGCAGAACACGGCGGATTTTACCAGGCGATCGCCACTGGTATTTACAAAGACTACAATTTAGATGTCACCATCAAAATGGGTGGTCCTCAGGTTGCTAGTGGTACTCAATTGTTGATGGGGGGTGCGGTAGATTTCTTCATGGGTTATGGCATTGATGCCGTAAACGCCATTGCACAAGGTATTCCCAAAATTACAGTCGCAGCAATTTTTCAGAAAGATCCCTGGTGTCTTATTGCACATCCCAACACAGCAATTAAAACCATCGCCGATCTAAAAGGTAAACCAATTTATGTCTCTGCTTCTGCTAATATTACTTATTGGCCTTTACTCGAAGCGAAGTATAGTTTTACCGACGATCAAAAGCGTCCATACAACTTTAATCCTGCTCCTTTTCTGATTGACAAAAACTCAGCCCAACAAGGTTATATTACATCTGAACCGTTTGTTATTCAAAAGCAGGGTGGTTTTCAGCCAGTGGTATTTTTGTTAGCAGATTATGGTTATCAACCATATGCAACCACGATTGAAACCAAAAAAGAACTAGTAGAAAAAAATCCAGAATTAGTGCAGCGATTTGTTGATGCATCAATCAAAGGTTGGTACAGCTATTTAGAAAACCCCCAACCAGGAAATCAGCTAATTAAAAAAGAGAATCCAGAAATGACAGATGAGCAGCTTGCCTATAGCATTCAAAAGCTCAAAGAATATGGAATTATTCTTTCTGGAATAGCAGAAAAACAAGGCATTGGGGCAATGAGTGATGAAAGATGGAAATCACTTTTCGATAGCATGGTTAATACCAAGCTAGCCCAAGCCAATGTTAATTATAAAAACGCATACACCTTGCAATTTGTGAATAAAGGGATAGGCTATTACAAGAAGTAAGCGATCGTTTATTTACTATTCTCCAGATTTTTAGCTAGCTTTTCAAGTCGAGTATCCAATTCAGTCTCAACATCTGAGCTTATTTCCACTTCAATACTCTCAACAGCTTGGCACAATGCTAAAAAAGCTTCCTTTAATGGTTTACTAAACACTTTCTATGGTTTTGATTTTGAACTGATAATTAGATTGACCACCAAACATGTTTCCGTATTGTTCTGATACAGTTAAATTCTAATCTACATAATGAATGAGTAAACGTTCCTTTATCACACTCAATCAGATTAGCAAGGTCTACACCAATGGTACTATTGCCCTACAAGACCTCAATTTAGCGATTCCAGAGTCGCAATTTGTCAGTTTAGTTGGACCCTCAGGATGCGGTAAAAGTACAGTGTTGCGCCTGATTGCCGGACTGGGGCGTATGAGTTCTGGTACTATTGATTGGGGTATAACTCAGCAAGCAAGAAAACTGGCTTTTGTTTTCCAAGATGCTGCACTCATGCCTTGGGCAAACGTCTGGGAGAATGTACGCCTACCGCTAAAGTTAGCGGGAATGTCTAAAAAAGATAGCCAAAAATTGGTACAGCAATCATTAGCACTGGTAGGATTAGAAGGCTTTGAACAAAACTATCCCCGCGAGTTATCGGGTGGGATGAAAATGCGGGTATCAATTGCGAGGGCATTAGTTACTCAGCCAAATGTCCTGTTAATGGATGAACCATTTGGGGCATTAGATGAAATTACTCGTAGTAAACTCAATAGCGATTTACTGAATTTATGGCATCAACACCGCTGGACGGTGGTTTTTGTCACTCACAATATTTACGAAGCAGTCTATTTATCAAATCGGGTACTAGTTATGGGAACAAGTCCCGGACGTATCATAGCAGATATAGAAATTGATGCTCCGTACCCCCGTGACGATGACTTTCGGACATCACTGCTGTATATCAAATATTGCCGTGAAGTTTCTCAGCATTTAGCTAAAGCTATGAATAGAATAGAATTAAAAATTAAAAATTAAAATTGCTTGGTATGTTATTGAACCGTCGTACCCAATCACAAAAGACACCGAGCAAGTTTTTTTCTGCTGACATTTGGGCACCAATAACAATTGGCATTTTCGCATTAGTGTTATGGGATATGTTGGTGAGAGTCATGCATTTACCTCCTTATATCCTCCCTAGCCCTTTATTAGTATTTAAAACTTTAATCACTGACTGGAACGAGCTTTTTGGGTCATTATTAATCACACTGCAAATCACAGTTGTTGCGTTTTTTGCTGCGGCAATTTCCGGTTTACTAATTGCGATTTTATTTACCCAAAGCAAATGGATTGAACGCAGTTTATTTCCCTATGCAGTAATTTTACAAACAACTCCCATAGTTGCGATCGCACCTTTAATCATTCTCTGGTTAAAAAATAATACTTTTGCCGCCTTAGTCGTTTGTGCCTGGATAGTCGCCTTTTTTCCAATAGTATCCAACACTACATTAGGACTCAACAGTGTTGACCGGAACTTGCTCAACTTATTTCAACTTTACAAGGCTTCTCGATGGCAAACATTGCTTTATCTCCGATTACCCAGCGCCATGCCGTATTTCTTAGGTGGTTTAAAAATTAGCGGTGGTTTAGCGTTAATTGGCGCAGTGGTTGCCGAATTTGTCGCCGGTACTGGCGGGGCAAAATCTGGGATTGCTTACCGGATTTTAATCTCCAGCTACAACTTACAAATTCCTCGGATGTTTGCAGCATTATTTCTCACAACGGGCTTAGGTGTAATAATTTTTATCGGCTTGAGTGCCTTATCTGACTTAATATTAAGTAAGTGGCATGAAAGTGCTGTTAAAGAAGAAAACTAGGTTGGAATTTTCTCACGCACAGACGCAGAGAATAAAGAGGTTAAGTCCTCTGTTGTTAGGTTTCCTTGGGTTCAAGCAACCTATTAGCTTAGATTTAATCATCAAGTTCGCTAGATAAATTAGATGGTTTAAGCTGCCTAGATGAATAGAAAATAGTTAAAATATTTACGCGATCGTTATTGAATAAATAAACAATACGATAACTACAAAAGATAATTTATCTAATATTATCTTGAATACTTTCCTTTCAGACTCCTGCTTCAATATTAATAAGAAGCTATGACAAAAACAAATTTGGATGCCCTGATTAATAAGTTATGACGCAAACCAACTTAGATGCCCTAATTAATTCTCTAGACGGGATAGAAATTATTACCGATTCCACCCAAGTGGCCAAATTATCTCAGGATTATCACACCTTTAGCCCAGTGCTTGTGCCGAAACTAGAGGGCAAAGTGGGAGATATTGTAGTGCGTCCCATCAATGAAGCAGAGGTTTTAAAAGTTGCCGCGGTATGTGCAAAATACCGTGTACCTGTGACAGTGCGGGGTGCCGGTACTGGAAATTATGGGCAATGCGTACCGTTGCACGGTGGCGTAATTTTAGATATGACGCAGATGCAAAAAGTTTTTTGGGTGAAACCAGGAGTGGTACGGGTAGAAGCCGGGATAAAGTTGGCAGCTATAGATAAAAAAACCCGAGAAATTGGCTGGGAAATCCGTATGGCACCCTCGACTTACCGCACAGCCACAATCGGCGGATTTATTGGTGGGGGGAGTGGGGGCATTGGCTCGATACAATATGGATCGTTACGCGATCGCGGTAATATCCTAGCATTACGAGTGGTAACTGTAGAAGATGAACCTCGTGCGATCGAGTTGCGGGGAGACGACATACAAAAAGTTAACCATGCTTGGGGAATTAATGGCATTATCACCGAAGTCGAAATCCCCTTAGCCCCGGCTTATCCTTGGGCAGAAGTTGTCGTCACATTTGATGAGTTTATGACAGCAGCAAAATTTGGTCAGGCTCTTGGCAATGCTGATGGCATGATTAAGAAGTTGATTTCTGTCTTTGCATCGCCAATTCCTCAATATTTTCACGCCTTACAACAATACATTCCTGAAGGTACTCACCCAGTATTTTTGATAATTGCTGAATCGAGTTTGGAATTATTACCGAGTTTGGTGCAGGAATACGGTGGACAGATTACCTATGAGAAACAAGCCCAGGAAGCAGGTAAAGGTACACATTTAGCAGAATTTACCTGGAACCATACCACCTTACACGCTCGCAATGTAGATACTGGAATTACTTACTTACAAAGTATGTTTCCTCGCGATCGCAGTTTGCAACTAGTAGAGCAGATGTATCATCACTTCGGCGATGAAGTGATGATGCATTTAGAATTTTGTCGAGTGAACGGTACTGTAGTTGCTAATGCTTTGCAACTTGTGCGCTACACCACAGAAGAACGCCTCAATGAGATTATCCACTATCACGAAGAAAAGGGTGTGAGTATTGCTAATCCTCACACATATATTATTGAAGACGGCGGCAGAAAAATTATCGATCCTGAGCAATTAAAATTTAAGGAAATAGTAGATCCCTATGGATTAATGAACCCTGGTAAAAGTAAAGTTATTCAATTCCAAATTCACAATTAGCAAACTACAGAAACATATATCACAACTTTCTCTGTATATTTGTGTAACCTTCTCTCAAAAGCTAACTGTTGGGCGTTTATAATTTGTGGTTTGATTTTAAGAACCGTGGGGATAACCCAACTGACTTTTTACGTGATCTGGAAAACCTCTCTCTTAAAAGGAGAGAGACGTTGAATTTTCTCACTTCCCACATCGGGAAGAGAGGTTTTTGGTGAACTTTTGCATATAACGTAAAAAGTCAGGATAACCCAAAATCCAACATCCCAAAATCGCCCATGATTGAAATTGATGGTTCCTACGGAGAGGGAGGCGGACAAGTTCTTCGCACTTCCTTAAGTCTAGCCGCCATCACCGGCGAACCCATAAGGATTGCAGGTATTCGCGCCGGACGTAAAAAGCCAGGATTAGCAGCACAACATTTAACAGCCGTTCGCGCTGCGGCGAGAATTTGTAATGCCCAACTATGGGGTGATGCTTTGGGTTCAACGTTACTGGAATTCATCCCAGGTAGTGCTGTGCAAGCTGGAATTTATACCTTTGATGTTAGTAAAGCACAACAAGGTGGTTCTGCAGGTGCGATCGCTCTAGTTCTTCAAACAATTCTCTTACCTTTGGCGCTAGCATCTGGTAATTCTCAGGTAACACTCAAAGGTGGAACTCATGTGAACTTTAGCCCCACAGTCACATACATTGAGAAAGTTTATTTGCAAATACTGCAACGTATGGGAGTAGAAGCCCAAGTCAAGTTAGGCGCTTGGGGTTGGTATCCCCAAGGTGGGGGAGAAATAGAGTTGTACGTGAATGGTGGTTGTCAACTCGGTGGAATCAATTTGTTGGAACGGGGAGATTTACAGCAAGTGCAGGGAATTGCTGTGGTGACAGAATTACCTTCTAATATTGCCCAACGAATGGCAAATCGTGCCGAAAATTTATTAAGAAAAGCCCATTTAAAAGTAGCTGTACAAGCGTCGCAAGAAAAAGGTGTTGCACCTGGGGCGGGTATTTTTCTAACTGCTGAGTATCAGAACAGCTTGGCTGGTTTTGGTGGGTTTGGGCGTTTGCGATTATCAGCGGAGACAGTTGCAGAAATTGCTTGTCAAGAACTACTGAATTTTCATCAAACAGGCGCAGCAGTAGATGAACATTTAGCAGATCAGTTATTATTGCCAGCTGCTTTGGCGTCACAAGCAAGTCATTATCAGGTGGCTGAGGTGAGTAGTCATTTAACTACCAATGCTGGGATAATTCAACAATTTGGATTGGCAGAGATTACGGTAGATGAAGCTGAGAAAATAGTTTCAGTAAAGAGTTTGACTAGTTAAAACAAGTGATAGTAACCCAAGTTGCTAGTTATGCTTGCAGGTGTTTAGATGGCATTGCATAAATAATAAAATCTCTTCCAGAGGAAAAATTGGGAGGAGTAATGCTAAACGAAATAATTACAATTTATGCTATCACTGATGACCTATTGTTTGCGTAGCATCTAGAAGAGAAGGGGATTAGGCATAAACTTACGACTTTATTCTCGAAGCTTTATTTAGCACAGCTTCATAAAGAATTTATATAACTTTGCTGCTTGTGCTGCTGTAACTGCTCTACTATATATACTTGTAACTCTTGCTTTTCTCTGTTGCTAGCATTTCGCTGATAAGTTCTTCCTGTTTCTTGAATAAACCGACGTTTCTCGCTGGGGGAAGATTTTAGTTTACCTCCAGATACTTTGAGTTTTTCTTGTAATTCTTCCCATGTCTTTTCACCGATACTTTCACCTAGTTTTACTAGTACCTTTGGCAGTAATATGTTTGCCTCTCTTTGAAAATCTTCTTCTGTCTCCAGGTTAGCTAAATCTATATTGCTGAAGTCGATATTGATTTGAAAGTCACTCATGATATTTATTAATTTTATTAATGATTATTATCAGAAGAAGGAGAAGATGCGTTGCAAATTTTCAGCTATGGCAATAATAAAATTTTGACTATTTAGAGAAGTTGTAAATCTGAGCCTTTAGAGATTATCTCAATTGTTTTTGAATGATTTCCAGCTAATATATCACAAAAAATTATAGATGTAGTTAATAGAAGCTTAACCAGGACAACAATATTAAAAATGCTATCTTAAAGGCAAGGTCATTTGCTCAATTTTTGGGGAAAACGCTATGACTACAAAACTCATAGAGGCTAATTCTATCGAGTCATTGCTAGGTAAAGAGGCAGAAGACCTGCTTACCTACAAAGCAAAGGTTTCTAAGGATTTGTTACATTTGCCTGGTTCAGACTTTGTAGATCGAATCTGGCTGAACAGCGATCGCAATCCTCAAGTATTGCGTAATCTTCAGTTACTTTATTCTACTGGTCGTCTGGCAAATACAGGTTATCTGTCTATTCTCCCGGTAGATCAAGGCATTGAACATTCAGCAGCTGCGTCTTTTGCACCAAATCCAATTTACTTTGACCCAGAAAATATTGTCAAGTTGGCGATCGCTGCGGGTTGCAATGCCGTTGCTACCACTTTGGGAACATTGGGTATCCTATCACGTAAATATGCCCACAAAATTCCCTTTATTCTCAAGATTAATCACAACGAATTGCTGACTTTCCCCAATCAATTTGACCAGGTATTGTTTGCTGATGTCGAACAAGCTTGGAATTTAGGAGCGGCGGCAGTTGGGGCGACAATTTACTTTGGTTCAGACCAGTCTACCAGGCAAATTCAAGAGATCAGCCAAGCATTCAAACACGCTCATGAATTGGGTTTAGTCACTATTCTTTGGTGCTATCTGCGGAATAACGCTTTTAAACAAGATAAAGATTACCATCTTGCAGCTGACCTCACCGGACAAGCAAATCATTTAGGTGTAACCATTGAAGCCGACATCATTAAACAAAAGTTACCCGAATGCAACAATGGTTATGGAGCAGTTGCCAAAGCTACTGGTAAGAGTTACGGCAAAACTGATGAGCGGGTTTATACAGAATTAAGCACCGACCACCCGATTGATTTGACTCGTTACCAGGTACTCAATTGCTATTCTGGCCGTGTCGGACTGATTAATTCTGGTGGGGCGACTGGCAAAAATGACTTCGCCGAAGCAGTTCGCACCGCTGTGATTAACAAACGCGCTGGCGGTTCCGGATTAATTTCTGGTCGCAAGACCTTCCAACGCCCCTTTGAAGAAGGTGTGAAACTATTTCATGCTATTCAAGATGTTTACTTATCGCCAGATGTGACGATAGCTTAGGGAATTGGGGAGATGGGGAGACTTGTACTGAGTTTCGACTACGCTCAACTACCGCAAAGCCGAAATAGCCGAAGTATGGGGAGAGAATTTCACCCCATCTCCCCACCATCCCAATGTCCAATGTCCAATGTCCAATGCTTAATCCCCGAACCTTCTACTTCAAACCGAGAATATTCAAGACTAAATACAAACCACCGGCATATGTAGCAGAACCAAGGAGTACGCAAACTGGCATTTTCAGCACCTATGCTAGCAGCAGATTTCTCAGGGTGTCCATCTGCAAACCAGAATGGTTCGCCGCCATTGTTCCTGCAATACCAGATGACAATACGTGAGTAGTGCTGACTGGTAGACCGAAGTAATCAGCAGCGCCAATAGTTGTCATCGCTACCAATTCGGCTCAAGCTCCTTGAGCATAGGTAAGGTGGTCTTTGCCAATTTTTTCACCCACTCTCACCACAATCAATGCGCTTCCAACCAATCTATTGTGCCAAGACCTAGTGCGATCGCAACCGCAAATTTCACCCAATTGGGAATAAACTTAGTTACTCCATCCAACTCTTTCTTATAGTTGGTAAGTACCTCTTTTTGTTTAGGATCGGTTAATTTGTTCTCCTTGTCCAGTTTGCTAATTGTTCCAGCGGATTGGGAGAGATGAGGGGATAAGGAAATAAACTAAACTTAACAAAACTCCTCACTCTTAACTAACGCTAACAGCACTCCTAATGCCCGAAGCTCAATCTGATTAATTACCAAAATCAGTATGATCGAAACCACAGTTCGTAAACAATACGACCATCTAGCATCTGTATACGATCGCCGTTGGAAAAACTATATTGCTAATACACTTACTTTTCTCAAAACCTGGGCAGAAATATCACCACTCGATAATGTACTCGATGTTGCTTGCGGAACAGGTGAGTTTGAACGGCTGTTATTAACTGACTATTCAACACTAAAAATTGTCGGGGTAGATATTTCCGAGGAAATGCTAGCAGTTGCTAAGGAGAAATGTGGCGTTTATCCTCAAGTCTCATTTCATACTGCCAGTGCGTCAGCCTTGCCATTTGCTAACAATAGTTTTGATGTGATTGTATCTGCCAATTCATTCCATTACTTTGACGATCCATTGGCAGCATTAATAGAGATGCAGCGCGTTCTTAAGCCTAATGGCAAAGTAGTGATTTTGGATTGGTGCAAAGATTATTTATTTTGCAAAATTTTGGATATCATCCTTAAGGTTATTGACCCAGCGCATCAAAAATGTTATGAGCAAGATGAATTTCACGGTTTTCTGAGTTCTGCGAACTTTGTAGTTTCTCGTGCAACTAAATTTCGTTTCGGTCTGTTTTGGGGGCTGATGGTAGCTACAGGGGGAAAGGCAGGGGAGGCAGGGGAGGCAGAGGAAGCAGGGGAGACAGAGTGAAAAAAAGTTTTCGGATTTTTGCACAGATGCTGGAAGCGAAGGAATTTTGAAAAGATAAATCTGGGTGGGGATTGTGGGATATCCTTAAATAAGTGAAAGATTTGCCAAAAAAAACTAAGAATGAAGCTGGCAGCAAGAGTAAGTCAGGTAACACCTTCATTAACCTTAGCGATCGCAGCCAAGGCTAAGGCACTGAAGGCAGAGGGAATAGATGTTTGTAGTTTTAGTGCTGGAGAACCAGATTTTGATACCCCAGCGCATATCAAAGCCGCAGCAGCAAAAGCTTTGGATGAAGGCAAAACCAAATACGGTGCAGCAGCCGGAGAACCAAAGTTAAGGGAAGCGATCGCCCGTAAGCTTAAAACTGATAACGGTCTTGATTATAAGTTAGAGAATGTCATCGTCACCAATGGCGGTAAGCATTCTCTGTACAACTTAATAGTGGCGCTCATCGATCCAGGTGATGAGGTAATCATTCCTGCACCCTACTGGCTAAGTTATCCGGAAATGGTGACCTTGGTCGGTGGAGTGTCGGTGATTGTCCCCACTGATGCCACCACCGACTATAAGATTACTCCCGAACAACTCCGTAAAGCCATCACGCCGAAAACAAAGTTATTTGTCCTCAACTCTCCATCTAATCCCACCGGTATGGTTTACACGCCAGATGAAATTAAAGCACTGGCGCAGGTAATAGTTGATGCAGATATCTTTGTTGTCTCTGATGAAATTTATGAAAAAATTCTCTATGACGGTGCAGAACATATTAGCATCGGTTCTCTAGGAAAGGAAATTTTTGACCGGACTTTAATCAGTAATGGGTTTGCGAAGGCTTACTCCATGACTGGCTGGAGACTTGGTTATTTAGCCGGGCCAGTGGAAATTATTAGAGCCGCCAGCACCATCCAAGGGCATAGTACATCTAACGTGTGTACCTTTGCTCAATATGGGGCGATCGCGGCGCTACAAAGTTCCCAAGATTGTGTCGAAGAAATGCGTCAAGCCTTCGCCAAACGCCGACAGGTAATGCTAGATAGACTCAACGCCATTCCCGGATTGAGTACCGCCAAACCAGACGGCGCCTTTTATCTGTTCCCCGACATCAGCAAAACCGGTCTAAAATCCTTGAAATTTTGTGACGCCTTGCTAGAAGAACATCAAGTTGCAGTCATTCCCGGAATCGCTTTTGGTGCTGATGATAACATTCGCCTTTCCTACGCCACAGATATGGCAACCATTGAAAAGGGAATCGATCGGTTAGAGAAATTTGTCAAGTCGCGTATTTAGTTAGTTGTCATTTGAATTAGGAATAACAATACCCTCTCTAACAGGAGGGCTTTTTTTAAGGCAATACAGTTCAGATAAGACCAAAACACTTGTAGAGACGGCGATTTATCGCGTCTTTCCGATGTAGAATTTTTATCAAAAAATATTAACCGAACCCTATTACCATAATAAATAAAAAATAACAATCCCCACCAATGAGCTTTATTTGCATCGCCCTAATTAAGCACTTCTTAATGCCACAATTGGGTCAAGCTTAGCAGCGCGACGTGCAGGAACAACGCCAAAGAATAAACCAATACCACCAGAGACACCAACGGCCATACTAATTGCTATAGGAGAAAGACTCGCTTCTAAAGGAGTCAAGGCACTCACTAAGAGGATGCCACTAACACCAACAGCAGTCCCAACTAAACCGCCAGCGGCAGAAACTATTACTGCCTCAATAATGAACTGTAGCAAAATATCTTGCTCAGTTGCCCCGATCGCTTTTCGCAATCCGATTTCTTGGGTGCGTTCGGTGACGGAGACAAGCATAATATTCATAATGCCAATACCGCCGACAAACAACGATATGCCGGCGATCGCTGCTAGCATAATTGTCAATGCACCTGTAATTTGACCGACAGTTTGCAAAGCATCTTTCTGGGTGCGGAGAGTAAAGTCATCTTCACCATTAATTTTGTGTCTCAGACGCAGCAAATTAGTAATTTGAAACTCTGCTGCATCGACGCTATCAGAATCACGAGCGGCAGCAACGAGATAATCTAAAGCGATACCATAGGGAGAATTCTTTCCCACAAGGCGGTTTGCAGAAGTCGTGATTGGTATTAAGGCAGCTTCATCATAATCTGCTCCCACGCTAGAACCTTTGGCTATTAATGTGCCAATTACTTGAAAGCTGGTATTTCCAATCCGCAATTGTTGACCGACGGCGTTATTATTACCAAATAGTTTTTCTGCTAAGTCTGCACCTAACACTACAACTTGGTTATTTCGTTTGATGTCTACTTCGCTAAAA
Organism: Nostoc sp. C117; assembly: GCF_043099735.1. Lineage (NCBI taxonomy): Bacteria > Bacillati > Cyanobacteriota > Cyanophyceae > Nostocales > Nostocaceae > Nostoc > Nostoc sp. C117. The sequence goes on along the minus strand of NZ_CP170991.1, from coordinate 2,210,008 downwards.
AATCTGCCTTTAGCAGTTTCAAAATCTCGCACCGATAGAAAGCTGGGAGTTGTGCCAATGATATTGACCTGAGTGTTTCTGTTACTGTATGTAACCACCTGCCTTGTATTTAACTCTGCTGCAACTCCTACTACTGTTGGCACTTGAGAGGCGATCGCATTTGCATCTTGCAACACCAGAGTTTTTGGCACTTCAAAAGAGATACGCTGAGTTTCTCGATTTCCGGGAATCACAAACAGCACATTTGGCCCTAGTGATTCCAGCTGTTTGTTCACGTACTTTTGCCCACCTTCACCAATGCCAATCATGGCAATCACAGAAGCATTACCAATAACTATACCCAACATCGTCAGAGCGCTACGCAACTTATTTGATAGCAGGGTTTTCCCCGCCATTTGGACACTTTCTAAAAAATTCATGCCAAGTTTAGATTTTGGATTTTAGATTAAAAGTTAACTGTTGACTGTTGAGTTATTCTCCTTATCTCCCGATACTTCGGCTATTTCGGCTTTGTGGTAGTTGAGCGTAGTCGAAACTCAGTACAAGTCTCCTCATCTCCCATTTGAGATTATTTATTCTTCTGTTCTTTAGCCTTCTCAATTTTGTAGTCTTTGGGTGGATTAACAAATATGCGATCGCCTTCTTTAACTCCCCCTAAAATCTGAGTTTGGTCTTGGATTTGCGCCCCAACTGTAACTTCACGGAACTGGGGTTTATTCTTTGCATCTGGTACAAGTACACCAGTTTTACCCTTTTCGGTGACGATTGACACCGTTGGTAACACTAAAGCATTATTAACGCGATCGCCCAAAAATGTCAGATCCACATTTAAGCCAGAACGCAGTTTATCTGTGCCGGTATCCAGAGCAACCCGCACTTGAAAGGATGTGACACCTTGTTCCACCACTGCTTCGGGAGCAATTAGACGCACATGACCTTTAAACACTTTATCGGCATAAGCATCGGCGACAATTTCCACCTGCTGTCCCGGTTTAATTCTGCCAATATCGGCTTCGGGAACTTGAGCTAAAATTTCTAAACCGCGTGCTACGGCAACAATTGAACTGGAAGTTGCCGATGCACTAGTAGAAGCAGAAGTTGTTGGTGTCACAAAGGCACCTGGATCGGAATACTTTTGGGTAACAATTCCCGAAAGGGGAGCGCGAATAATCGTATCTTCCAACTGCACTTGTACGCCCTTCAATTGAGCCTCAGCAGATGCTACAGCAGCTTGACGTTGAGCTATTTCTTCTGAACGGGTGCCATCTTCTAATAGTACTAATGCTGCGCGTGCTTCATTCACAGCGGCTTGGCGTTGGTCGATTTCTTCAGTTCGAGTGCCAATTTTGACTAACGAAAATCGTTTCTTCGCCTCTTCTAAATTGGCTCTAGCACTTTTATCGTCGCTGATGGCTTGATCGAGTAATTGTTTTTTCTCTGCTCCTTCTTTATATAAGTATTGGTAACGTTTGACTTGTTCAGCGGTGTAATTCACCTTTGCTTGAGCGGCATCTACTTGGGATTGAGATTGGGCAATTTCTTGGGGACGATTACCCGCACGAGCTGCGGCTAACTGAGCTTGGGATTGGGCTAAACGCGCTTTAGCTTGAGCAATTTCTTGAGGACGACTACCAGCAAGGGCTTCGGCTAACTGTGCCTGACTTTGCGCTAAGTTGGCAAGATACTGGCTTTTTTGTGCCTCAATGCTGGCACTATCCATGCGGGCGAGTATTTGCCCTTTTTGAATGCGATCGCCTTGTTCAACATACAATTGCGACAGCACACCAGGATTCTTAGGACTAATATTCACGCTCTGCACTGGTACGACTTTACCACTAGCGGTAATTCGCAGGGTGACGTTTTGCGCTGCTACTGGGACGGTTAGTTCAGCTATGTCTTCTTTATTTGTTCCTTGATTCACAAGAGTATAAGTTGTGAGTGTACCAACAACCAAGGCACCCCCTGCCATCAGCCCAATCAGCCAGCGTAATGGATACTTAACTTTGCCAATAACTGGAATTTCTATCTGGGTAGCCATATTCTTATAGAAGCCTGTAAATACTGCTGTGTGGGAGTTGCCTTGAGTTAGAGGACAATTTGAGAATACGAAGTTTTAAAAGTTTTGCGATTAAATTTTTATTAAGTTAACTCACAACTAGACGCATAGTAAGCTTCATAGTTGCTTAATCTTCCTTCATACTAGGCATCTATATGTCTGTACGCCTTCACCTGAATGGGTGACTTTACCCACATTGTCAGATATAATCTCGCCACCAGATTGCTAAGTTGATATGCGTCTCAATACTGCGTAGGTTTTGGAATTTCTTGGTTGAGGCAAGCAGAGGGAGAAATCCCGGATTTCTCACCACATCTCTCAAGGCCTTTGCTTGAGCAGGGGAGCAGAGGAGAGTTCAAATACCAAGTTCTTTCCCCTCTGCTCCTTTGCCCCTTCTCTCAAGCTTGTGAGAAATGCGGGAAATGGAGGCTGGCATTGAGTTTTGCCTCCCCTGCTTATCTGAGCAGTATTGATACGCGTCTAAATAAATGTACAAGTAATTGAGCAACGTTTAGATTTAATTTTTAAGTTTCAGTAAAAACCCTTCATATGTGACCGTATGAATTGATTTCGGTAACAAAGAAGTGATACTACTCCAAAAAAACTAGAACCGCAAAGTTTGCTTGAGAAACTTTGTGGTTCTAGTTTTTTCCACCCTATATAAATGATTATTATTTTTCTCTCGTTCTATGAAACCACCTGCTCTCACATACGGCACTAGGGGCGCTGAGTTCAATTTAAATTAGTCGCTACAAGTTGAGTAGCTCTTTCAATCTGAGGATTGAGAGAGGAAATAGCATCTGTGGTTGTTTCAAAACAATTTGATAATCCAATGGTTTTCAACAATCCTGAACGCTCTAGTATTTGTTGAACTTGGGGTTGTAAACCTGTGAGAATTAAGCGGCAATTATGCCGTTCCAAATCGTGGTAAATATCCTCTAAGGCCACTAAGCCAGTTGTGTCCATAGTTGGTACATACCGTAACCGCAGAATTAAATACTTCACTTCTGGCTGTTCCCGCAAGAAGGTAACGAACCTTTCCGCAGCCCCAAAAAATACAGGGCCATCTACCCGATAAACAGCAATTTCTTTGCCTAATTCTAGAGGAATACCAGGGGGAAACACTTCGGTTTCAGGCATTTTGGCCAGGGTCAAATCACTCATACGTTTGATAAACAAGGCTCCGGCGGCAATCAATCCGACTTCCACAGCGAGAACTAAGTCAAACAAGATTGTTACCAGCCAGGTGAGAATCATCACAGCAAAATCGGAGTAGGTAGCACGCATTAATAAGCCAATGGCTTCCCACTCAATCATCCGCAAGCTAACTACCATCAAAATGCCAGCAAGTGCTGCTAGGGGAATCTGCGCCGCTAAGGGTGCCAAAGTTAAGACAATAATGGCTAAAGCAACGCCGTGAATGACTCCAGACAGTCGGGTTGTACCGCCAGAACGGACATTAATCGCAGTTCGAGCGATCGCCCCTGTGGCCGGGATGCCACCAAAAAATGGGACAATGATATTTGCTAATCCTTGACCAATTAATTCGCGATCGCTATTGTGTTTCTCGCTCACCGTCATTCCATCAGCCACCACCGCCGACAGCAACGATTCAATACTTCCCAGTGCTGCCAAAGCCAAAGCTGGATTAATTAATTCTCGAATCACGCTAAAATCATTCCAGTGCGGAATCCCTTGGGGCATTGGTAAAGATTGAGGAATGACTCCAATTCTTGGTACATCCAGATGAAAATAAGTAGCGATCGCTGTTGCCAATACCAACCCCACTAAAGAACCTGGTATAGTATTATTAATCTTGGGCCAGAAAACGTTGGTTGCAATCACCACCAATGCTAGCCCGACTGCTACCCAGTTTAAAGCTTCTACATGAGTTATGGTTTGCCAAAGTCCTGGCAGAAAATGATCGCTATGTGGTATTTGCAAGCCAAAGAAATTATTTAACTGCCCACAAAAAATAATCACGGCAATACCGTTAGTAAAACCTGCCGTCACTGGATAAGGAATAAACTTCACTAGTTGTCCGAGTTTGGCAACACCCAAAGCTACCTGGATAATTCCAGCCATCACCCCAGCAATCCAAACTTTCTCAATGCCATACTTGGCAACAATTCCCACCAAAATGACAGCCATTGCACCTGTAGGGCCTGTAATCTGTACCGGCGAACCTCCAAAGATTGCCGCTACAATTCCTGCCACAATAGCGGTGTAGAGTCCTGCCTTTGGTTCGACTCCACTGGCCACCGCAAAGGCTAAAGCCAAGGGTAGTGCGACTACAGCGGCTGTCAGTCCTCCCGTTAAATCACCACGTAGTCCACTAAACAAGCCGGTGAAACTGAAAAGCTTTGATTGTTCAACGGTATCAAATCTTGGCATATTTTCATTTTCAACTTTCATACAGAGTTTATTTATACATAATGTTTTGGTCTACAGCCAGATAAAAAGCTTTTTTGCTCCTGACTCCTACTGTATACTTCACTAGCTTGCAATTTGCTGTAATTTTCAAAGTAGTTATAGCACCTATTTGCCAAAACTGCTGTTGTCTGCATGAGGTTAAATTGATTTGTTTGCCAGAATTTTTTGGTAGGCTTGAATTGTTTGCTTAGCGATCGCATCCCAGCTAAAATTTTCTGATGCATATTTTTGGGCATTTAATCCCCGTCTTTGGCGTTCTGTAGGATTTTGTAAAGCTGCTTGCAGCAACTCTACCAGCACTTGGACATCTGTTGCACCCACCCAACCCGATTCACTATCACGTATTTGTTGACAAATATGCACTTGGTCAGAAATTATAACGGGTATTCCTGCTACCATCGCTTCAGCAACAGCAATCCCAAAATTTTCGTAGTAGGAAGGCAAGACGAATAAATCAGCTGCTTGTAGTAAACTAACTTTTAATTCACCAGTAACAAAGCCAGTAATTGTAGTGTGCGATCGCAGTGGTGAATTTTCAATTTGGGATACTATATTTTTTTCGTAATCTGCATCTTGAGGATTAGTTCCAGCTAAAACAAAATGAAATTTATAACCCATCACTAATAATTTTTCTAGCGCCGGAATCAACAAATTTAACCCTTTTTTCGGGTCAATTCGTGACATAAATAGTAGCAGTGGAACATCTTTTGGTATTTCTAACTGACTAGATACATTATTAACAGGCGATTGAGGGGGAATCACACCCAAAGGAATAACCAAATCTGGCGTAGATACTCCAAATCGTTCTGATATTTTAGCTTCTTGAACACTGGTGAAATGAATTGCTGCTGCACCAGCTAAATTTTGACGTTCTATAATTGCAGCATAAAGCTGTTTTAATTGCTTTTTCTTCTCTAAATCAGCGGGATCGAGAGTTCCCAAAGGACGTAAAATATAAGGTAGCTTTTGCTGACGACACACAGTAGCCGCAGCACTGCTTATGGGTGAAAATAAAGCATGAATATGTGCTATATCAAACTCGTGAGCATGACCTTTGAGCCACTTCAATAAATCTAGGGAAAATTTGTAGCGACGAAATGGGGCACAACGAAAGTAAATTATTTCATAACCATCTTGTTGAATTGGATAATTTAAGGGAACATCCAGAGGTATTTGACCATTATCGCCATTACTATCAGTCGTGAGAATTGTAACTTCTACTCCCTCTTTTACCAACGCTGGGGCTAATCCTAATACCATTTGACTAGGACCACCGTAAATCAGAGAAATTGAGGGAACAATTTGTAATATTTTCATTTTTATTTCTTGTTTTCATGCTCTTCTTTGCGTCTTTGCGCCTTTGCGTGAGACAAAAAGAATATTTATCCAAGAGGTCTAATTACGAATAATCAATGACTATTAACCAACTCTTGATAAAACTCTAACTGTTGCTTAGCTAAAGCTTTATTTGTATATTTAACCATTGCTTTTTGATAACCAATTTCACCAACAGTTTGAGCAAAATCTGGTTTATCCATTAATTGAACTAAGCAATTAGTAAGGGCTTGAGTATCACCTTCGGGAAAAACTAAACCAGCTTCGCCAATTACATGGGGAATTTCACCAGAATCAGAACCAATTACAGGCACTTGGCAAGCCATTGCTTCAATTAGCACATGACCAAATTGTTCTTTCCAACCAGTAGAAGTTAAGGTTTTAAACTTATAAGTCGTTTCTGAAGGAAGTACCAAAGTATTCATTAAATTGATATAGTTTGCAACTTCGTTATGGGGAACACTTTCTACCAAAATTAACCGCTCTTTAATATTGTTTTCTGTCGCTTTTTTGATTAATTCAGCTTGTAATTCTCCCCGTCCTAGCAGTAGGAATTTCCACGGTTTATTTTTTAAATTTACTAAAGCATTTAAAAGCGTTAATAAACCCTTCTCTTGGACAAAACGCCCAACAAAGCCAACTACGAAATCTTCTTTCTTAATACCTAACTTAGCTGCTAATTCTGGTTGGGCTTTCGGAGTAAATAAAATTTCATCTACACCTAGTTGCGGCATAACTTTAATTGCACCTTGATACCCCCGTTGTCGCAAAACTTCTGCACCATCTTGATTGCCAGAAATAATGCCGTGGCTGTTGTTGAGGTTATATTTTTCTAATAAAGCAACTGGTAATTTTAGTTCATAGGGAAGATTCCACCAGGTAAAAAATACATTTTTTGCCTTGAGTCCTAAAAGTTTATTCAAGGCAATCATCTGAGTATAAGCAAGTCCTCTAGACCCTTGTTCTACCTGGATAACTTGGGGACGAAATTGTTTTAACAAAGATATCAAATCAGCACCAAAGGTCAGGAGTCCTTGATGATTTTGACTAAAATTAGAAACAGGAACTATTTTGAATGAACCTTCATCGCGGTATTCAGTTTTAATGATTTTGTTTTGCACACCCCCAGGATTCCATCGCTTTGGAACTACAACTATGACTTCAATGTCAGGTTGTAGTTGAGATAAAGCGCGTAATTTTTCACAGTTGAGGTCTACGATATAAGTGTGACTAGCAACTAAGATTTTCATTGTTATTTGTCATTTGTTATTTGTCATTCTCGTCATCCCCATGCCCAATCCCTAAACTTTTTGATCCAAATGAGTGTAAATTTGACCATCATTCCATACTGATTGAATGACAGTACCCAAGGCTTTGAAAAAACCTAAGATGTAAAAAATACCACGAGTGGCAATTTTGATGGGAGAACCACTTTTGTGACAAGGTGGGCGTCCAAGTACGTGACAATCAAATAAACGAGCGTATAGGCGTAAAGCTTGAGTAATAGTGAGGTTTTTTAGCCCTAGTAAGAAATGGTTGTGGTAAAAGGTAAGTTGATATTTGAGCGATCGCATACTAATATCATGACAACCCCCTGTTTCTTCGCCTAAATGCACTAAATGCGCTTCTGGGTCATACCAAATCTTATATCCCGTCTTTCGCACCCGCAAACAAAAATCTGATTCTTCCCGGACTGCACTGCCGCGAAACCTCTCGTCAAAACTCAGTCCATACTTAGTAAAAATTTCGCGGCGAAAGGACATATTACAACCCCTTGCTGTCAGTACTTGCTGCGGTTTTGTCGTATGTACTAAATCAATATGATACCAAGCAATTCCGGGGTCCATAGCTTCGGGAGGCAGATATTCAATCTGTAAATCTCCTCCAGAATCACCTAATTTCATTCTGTCAAATACCCTTCCAGCAACAGCCCCCACCTCTGGGTTTTGCAAATAATTTTTCACATGGGCTGTTAACAATCCAGAGGTTAGCTGAACATCATCATCAATAAATAATATTATTTCACCAGATGACCGCCTGACAGCGTAATTCCGCGCCCCTGGTAAACTCGCCCAATCTAACCGCAACCATTTAATTTTACCTGCCTCTGCCATTTCCTCAAGGTAGGCTTGAATTTCTGGTTGGTGTTTTGCAGTTTGGTCTACTACCAATACTTCAAAATTTGGATAGTCCTGTTTCAAGGCATCTACAATACTATCCCGCAGCGGTTCCTCCCGACCATATGTTGGGATGACTACAGAAATTAAAGGATAATTATTCATGATTTTTATTCAGCAGTTTTTCTGCTTTGATAATAACCTTGTAAAAATTAATTTTCATCAAATTCAATAAGCTAGCATTACTTTAAATTTGCATTTTGACTTTTTACGCATGAAAAATATTTCTTCTAGCAGCGAAGAGGTTTTGAATTTTACCTCTTACCTAGCAACACACTCAATTATTTACGCTGCGGCTGTATAGAGATTATCAAAGAACTCATTCTGCTTTTCTGAGTTATGTACAATTTGTGCTTGAGCCAATGCTCCTGCACTTAAAAATTCATAATGTTCTTGTTTATCAGTTCTATCAAGAAACTGGATAATTTGTTGCAATGCTTGCTCTGCTAAATAGTCATATGTGCTATTTACAATTTCCCAATATTCATTAGTTTTTGTTTTCTCTCCATGTAGCCAATTACTCCAATGCCTAATTTCATTAATTGGTAATTCTAAAATATAGCCATTTTCCCCATGACGGATAAACTCTGGCAAAGCACATACGTTAGTCGTAATTGCTGGCGTGGCTACTGAAAATCCTTCGATGATACTAAAGCCATAGGTATCATGTAGTGTAGCCATTAACTGAAAATGGCTTTGCGATAGTAACTCAATAACTTTTTCATTAGGGATATATTTGTGGAAAACAACGTTACTTAAATTCAGTAATTTTAAATCTTCTAGATATTTGCTAGTATCGGGAAAATCTGTAGGTACTCCTGAACCATGTCCTAGTCCCGATATAATATGAATAGTCAGAGGTAACCCTAATTTTTCAGCTTTCTTTGCTAGCCTTAAAGCAACAACTCCACCTTTTCTAGCAATGTGGTGTCCTACAAAAATAAGCTGTAATTTTTGGTTTGCTTGATAAGTTTTTGGTTTGTCAACTCTCGTCGGAAAATTGGGATGAATTACATCCAATTTCGTACTTAATTTATCTTCTGTTTTCCAACCTTCTATTCGCTTAAGAAACCTCAATTTAGCATAATCTGACATTGCTATAAGTTTTTGGCAATTATCTAGCGCTAAACGATTGTTTAATAATTCATAAATTACTCTCTCTCGTTTATTTTGAGGATTTCTATATAAAACCCGATGATCTTCAAATGTGAGAAACCAAGGTTTATTTGTATATAAGATTCTGTTAAAAGAATGAACAGCCTGATATTTTTGCCATAAAGGTTGCCAAGGCAAAAAGCTTGCTAAAGGATACCAAAGTTTTTCGATAGGATATCTGCCGGTAGGAAAAGATTTCAGGTGGATTAGTGTATGCCTAGAATTACGTGGTAGATTAGGAATTCTAATGTGATTCTGACCACATATAATAACTTTTGCCATTTTTTTGTGATTTAAATTGTTTTGAGACGTTTTTTCTTGGTTTTTTGCAGAGGATTGGCATCTTCTATATCTTGTTTTTCCAGTTCTGGCAATTTAAAAAGAACTCCTGCAAAAAACCAATAATAGACAGCAACAGGATCGACATCCAAAGGATAGTAGTAAGTGTTGTAGCTAATAAACAATATAAACACCCATAAAGCTGCTCCGTAACTGCGGAAATTACGGTTTTTTATGGAGCGATACGTCTTAAAGCCAATAATTGTTAAAGTTGTTACCAAACCCAGAAACGCCATTACCCCAAGAATTCCGACTTCATAGAGTACTTTGGGGTAGTAAGTTTCCACAAGCTTAGTTTTACCCATCGCACGAGCAGAATTTGTGGCTCGTCCTAAGCCACTTCCCAAGGGACCGTCTACATTTTTCCAATTTTCTTCAAATTGCTGGACGATAAAATCTTGAGGTGGTGAAGCCTCCCAGCGACTGGTAAAACTGGCGGTTCTCTCTTGTACCACAGCAGGGTTAGTCACCATTGCAATTCCCAAAATAAAGGCAAGTCCTATGCCTATGGGGATAAATCGTTTCAGGTTGCCAAGTTGTCCGGTGAGCAATAGCAAAATACCGAAGCAGGTTGGTACCAACGCTAAGGCAATTCTCTGTCCAGAGATTACAGCATTAATAAAGACTGTGACTAAAGAACCTAAACCAAGCAGCCGCCATATTGGGGAGGGATCGGTGAAGCCGGTAGCAAAGGTAAAAAAGGTACTGGAAATTAAGAACCATGCCCACTGCCAAGGGGCTACAAATGTCCCTGGTAGGCGAACGACCCCTTCTTCGGGACTATATAATAGCGCTCCACCAAAATAACACCGTGCGTCTAGTGATGTGACAAATAGGGCATTTCCTTCAAGACCTCTGGTACCTTTACATATACCAGTTAGTAGTAACAGATATTGAATAAGTCCCAGCACACAGCAAATCAGTATGAGAGCAATCTGGAGGCGCGATAAAAGTAAAAAATCTCGCTTATCCCGAATTAAATAGTAAGCACAACCAATAAGAGGGACATATCCTAAAAATACTTTCAGTCCCAGAATTCCCATACCTAAGGGTATTTCTGGGGCTGCTTTTTCCAATAGTCCCACGCTAGGGGGGTTAAATTGCTGTCCACCATTAACAAACAACAGTGTTAGCAGACTGCAACCCAAAACAATATAAAGTGGGATTTTAATTCCTGACGGAATAATTAAGGGTAGCCCCTGTTTCCGACAAGTCTGCCAAAGTCCAATTAGCGCTGGAACGTAAAAAGCATCTTTAGCTAATTGGAGTATGGGACTATTGCCTAAGTAGTAAGTGATAGTACCGCCAACAGGCACATAAATTATGAAGGCATATAGTGCTTGGCGGGGATATTTGTAGGAAAGAGACATCACAAGTATCCCCAAGACACCAGGAAGTGCTGCTTTAATTCCAGCTACGAAAAAAAGCACAATGCCAACGAAAACACCGCTAAAGGTGGCGGTGGTGAGTAAGCTGATAAGTTCTTTACGCGCTTGGGCTGCTTTGCGCTTTTGGGCCAACTGTTCTTTGAGGCTAAGGCTAGACGTTTCCTTTTTAGCCTGTTTTTTTGAGTTTTTAGATTGCTGAGATTTTGATTTAATTTTTGCCATACTGGCGCTGTAGCCTATCAACCTCGGAAAATAATATATTATAGTTTACAAATCTCTTTAGATTGCTGTAAATTGTATAATCCAAATTCATCTCTAATTGATTGATTTAATAATTTGCGATTAAAAATACTAAATGTCAATCTTTTTGAATTATCAAAAAGATTTTCTCCTGTTTCCAAAATATAAACCGCTCCTGGAAATGGTAATGATTTGATGGCTTTTGCTTGGTTTTTTAAAATATCTCTGACTTTGGCGTGGTCTATATAATATCTATAGTATCCATAACCACGATTATATTCTGCGGCTTCAGGCAAATCATTCAAATCATATCGAAGAATGTTACAACTGCCGCACATTTTATAAAAGTTACTTCTTTTAATATATATATAATTACTGCCTTCCTGATATTTATAACCTTTATTTATAAACCATCCATTAGAATCAGGGTGTTGTTCAACAAATTTAGCTAAATTTTTACTTACACAATCGTCAGCATCAACTGTGATTGTGTGAGTGGGAGAAAATTGACGAGCATACATCAATCCTTTTAATATTTTACGCCCTTTATCTGTGTCTCCTTTTGCTACAGGGTTAGTCTCGTTTGGTGGAGAAAAATCAACTGTTATGTATGTAATCTGAGAATGAGTAAATTCTATTTTTGGCTTTTCGTGACAAACAACAATAACCTGAAAGTTAGATGAAGTTTGATTGCAAACTGATTTAACACATCTTTCAAATAATTGTGTCACACGCTCCCAGGAATTGGAAACTTGTGGACTTTTGAGTGGGATCACAAAAACAAGCACTAGCTTATATCACAGCAAATAGCTAAGAATATCGAGGTAAATAATAACACGTTCCCATTGGCGCTAGGGCTAATTACAGCATATTTCAAATTGGTGAGGTACAGAAAAATATCCCACATACGCTGTCGCGCACTCTTCACGATGCTTGGGGAGGATCAAGCCTAAAAGCAAAGGTATTGAATTATTAGACCTCTTGCATAAATATTTTTTTGTCTCACGCAGAGGCGCAGCACTTCGGCTCATTTCGACTACGCTCAATGACCAACGCTCAAATCGAGCGACTTGCACTGAGCGGCGTCGAAGTGAGTCGAGATTCAATGACCGGCGCAGAGAAGAGAACGCAAAGAAGGACTTTTGCAAGAAGTCTATTGTGACGCAGTGAGTTTTTTTAACAAGTAATTAGCCAGAACGATCTAAAAATGCAAATAAAAATGTCACAGCTTCTATACATAACTGAGGTTCGTTAATTTATAGAAGCTGTGATGAAAATTGGCGTTTTTTCAAATCTGAGATATTAGCTAATTTAGTCCATCAAATGTTGCTGGACTTGGGAAACTAATTCATTTGTCCAGTGGTTGGCAAGTTCAGCGTTGGCAGCTTCTACCATGACTCTGATGACTGGTTCGGTACCAGAGGCGCGAACTAAAATTCTACCAGAATCTCCCATTGCAGCTTCGGCAAGAGCGATCGCTTTTTGCACTGGTTGGCAATCTTTCCATCCTAAACGGCGATCGCGATCGATAACTCGCACGTTCCGCAATAATTGGGGATAGGTCTGGAAGCTTTGATCTACTAGTTCTCCTAAGGAAACACCAGTATCTTTTACTAACGCGGCTAAATGCAAGGCTGTTAATAAACCATCCCCAGTCACGGCATAATGACGGCAAAGAATATGTCCTGATTGTTCGCCGCCTAACATTCCCCCAGTCCGCACCATTTCGGCTTGCACGTATTGGTCGCCGACTGCGGTGCGAATCAATTTACCACCCTGTTGTTGCCAAGCTTTCTCGAAGCCTAAGTTAGCCATGACTGTAGATACAATCAAGTTATCAGGCAGTTGTTGCTTTTGTTGTAACTGGCGTCCCCAGAGGTAGAGAATGTAATCGCCGTTAACTTGCCTTCCAGTATTGTCTACTGCTAAGACGCGATCGGCGTCACCATCAAAAGCAAAGCCTAAATCGGCGTTGTGTTCTTGGACAGTGGCTGCAAGAATATCTAAATGAGTGGAACCACAGTTAACGTTGATGCGATCGCCATCTGCTTCGTTATGCAGACAGATTACCTCGGCACCCATCTGTGTAAATACTGTTGGTGCTAATCCAACTGCTGCCCCCCAGGCCAAATCTAAGACAATCTTCATTCCCTGAAGATTTAAGTGATTGTCCAAAGGATTTTTTAACGCCGAGCTATAATCATCGATTAACTCAAAACGTGAGTAATGCCGTCCGCAATTACTATCAGTACCAGGAGTTGATATCTTGCCTCGCAGTCCCGCCTCAATTTCTGCTTGCAATAATTGCGGTAACTTTCCACCATTTTCACCAAATACCTTAATGCCGTTGTCTTCTGGGGGGTTGTGACTGGCAGAAATCATCACTCCGCCAATGGCGCCAGTGATGCTGGTGAGATAAGCAACGCAAGGAGTGGGACATAATCCCAAATACCAAACTTCTAATCCGGCTGCTGTTAAACCTGCACTCAAAGCCATTGCCAGCATATCGCTAGAGTTTCTGGAGTCCTGTCCGAGAATCACTGGTCCGACTTGAGTGGCATGGTTACGTAAAACAATACCCGCCCAAAAACCAACTTGCAAAGCTAAGGGCGCATTAAGTAATTCCCCCACTCTTCCGCGTATACCATCAGTGCCAAATAACGGATTTGTCGGTAATGGTATTAAATTCGATGCCAAACTGTTCTCAATTCCTTTGCCCAATACATCACCTGAAGCAGAACCCCCAGGAATGCCCATTGTCCGAGTTACAGATGAAACCATAATTTTAAACACTCCACACAACAAACTGAAAAATACCACTTGAGACTTTATTCAGCAATTTCGACATTCTTAATTCTCTTTAGAAATTCATTGTAGATAAGCTTTATCTTACGTAAAAATACGTAATACATGCTTCGATAATTGTAAATCTTTCATGAAATCGGTATTGGTTTTTACGTTATTAGTAAAGTCTACATATTTTAGCCAATTCTTGCTTTTATGCCCTCTACTTTCCTATTCACTATCATATGTAGTATTAAATACAGTCGTAGTGTTTAATACTTTAGCTGTTAAGAAAAATGACTTATAACAAATATTACTTTGGATAATTTCAACTATTTCCCAGAAAAGCTGAGAATAAAAGGAAAATATAGCTCATCAGAACAAAAAATCAACACCCCAGAGGAGAAAGTTTTATTTACTGAGCTAACTTTTGTGTAAAAAGTTACAAAATTATCACAGCTTAAAAAATTTTAATATAAATTCTCATCAAATAGTTTTAAGGTAACGTTTTAATGGCTTTTTTAGCCGTTCCCGAATTAAAACTCGGGCAGTTGACTTTTTAAAGTTGAGAAATTTAGTATGAGCAGCAATTTAGCAACCAAATTACGTGTAGGCACTAAAAAAGCCCACACAATGGCAGAAAATGTAGGTTTTGTGAAGTGCTTTTTAAAAGGAGTCGTTGAGAAAAACTCTTACCGGAAACTAGTTGCTAACTTCTACTTCATCTACTCAGCGATGGAAGAGGAGATGGAAAAGCACCGCCAGCATCCAATTGTTTCTAAAATTCATTTTCCCCTACTAAACCGCAAGTATACCTTAGAACAAGACCTGAGTTATTACTTTGGTGCAAACTGGCGCGATCAAATCCAAGTATCTTCGGCAGGTGAAGCTTATGTAAAGCGGATTCGGGAAATATCTGCAACAGAACCAGAACTGTTAATCGCTCATTCATATACTCGTTACCTAGGTGACTTATCCGGGGGACAAATTCTTAAAGGCATTGCTGTGACAGCGATGAACCTTTCTGATGGGCAGGGAACAGCATTTTATGAGTTTCCAGAGATTTCCGATGAAAAGGCATTCAAAGCTAAATATCGTCAGACTTTGGACGAATTACCCCTTGATGATGCGACAACCGATCGCATTGTTGATGAAGCTAACGCCGCCTTTGGTATGAACATGAAGATGTTCCAAGAATTAGAAGGCAATTTGATCAAGGCGATCGGTGTAATGCTTTACAATAGCCTCACTCGTCGTCGCGCCCGCGGTAGCACTGAACTTGCGACTGCTGAGTAAAGACACGATTAATCGTTTCTGTAAAAGACTGCGGAGTGTGGAGTGTGGAGTCATAAATTCAGACAGCCTAATGAAAGATAATTCATCGGTGGTTCTGGAGAAAGAGCGAAGACTATAAAACGCTCAAAATATTTAGGGGCAATAGCCCTGTGACTGCTTTTTATTCGTGAAAGCAAGCATGGGGAAATTGCCCCTCAATTATTTGCCCTTGAATAAGGGGATGATTGGGCTAATCCGGGGACGCAATAATGATTAGTATTGATCCAAATAAATACTCAAATCATCCAGCAATTATGCAATGCCAATTATTTTAATTAGCAATTAAATCCTTGAGAGCATCTTGAGCATCACTGTTTTCTGGATCTATTTTTAATGCTTCCCGCAAAACTGTTGTGGCTTCTTGTTTTGATCCATCACCAGATTCACCATAAGCAATTTGTTTGCCCAGTTTGATGTAAAGTTCAGCCATTTGTCGGCGTGGGATCAGATTTGCCAAGGGCTGATAAAATTCCATCACGCCTGTAAACCCTTTTTGTTTGTAAAGTAGCAAATTTACATTTGAGCAGCTATCATAACTACCTTCACCAATTCTGACTATCTTTTGACAAATTGCCAGGGCTTCATCTAAGTTTTTTTCTTGAACTAGTACTTCATTTAATTTATTGTAATAATAATCACTAGGTTCTTTGGCAACGGCTTGGCGATAAAAACCGATCGCTTCTTCTGATTTATTTTGCACGATCAGTACATCGGCCAGATCTACATATGCTGAAGCCTCAGGTTTAATTTTAACTAGTTGTCGGTAAGCAGCGATCGCTTCGTTGACAAAGCCACGCTTGAATGAAAGTTCACCTAACTTTTGATAATAAGCTTCATCTTCGGGGTTATTTTTACTCGCTTGACGATATATGGCTACTGCTTCTGAATATTCCAAGATTTCACCCAGCTTATCGTAAGCATTGTCAGACCAATAACCACTAGTATCAAGTTTTATGACTTGGCGGTAAGCAGCGATCGCTTCTTCTCGTTTGCCTGTTTTCAATAAAGTATCAGCTAAAGTGTTGTAATTATAAGCCTCTGGCTTAAGTTTAACTGCTTGACGATAAGCGACTAGTGCTTCCTCTGTGTTGCCAGCTGCTATCAACTGATTGCCTAAACTCGTGTATGCTGTATCATTTTTAGCATCGAGTTTAACTGATTGACGATAACTGGCGATCGCTTCTGTAATTCGTCCCTTTTCTGCCAGGAAATTCGCTAATTTTAGGTAAATCTCGGCATCGGGAGCTAGTTGCAAAGCTTGGCGATAGGTAGCGATGGTGTCTGCAATCTTGCCTTGGGAAGATAGGATATCAGCTAGCTTGACGTAAGCATAAGTATTGTTGCGGTCGCGTTCAATCAAACTTCGCCAAATATTAGCGGCTTCTTCATAATTTTTAACTTCTTCGGCAGATGTCGCTTTTTGTTCCAACTCCTCCACCGTTTGCGCCGAAGTAATTTGAGGAGCCAACACCAAACTTAAACCTAAGAGCAATGGTAATATTTTCAAGCTTCCCATATAATTCCAGCACCACTAAGTCAATATTCAAACTAAGCTTAATCTCAGTATTTACGTTTGTAATCAGTGAAACTTACGATAAATCAGTAAATCCACCACTAACTGACCCAGCCGGTTCAACACCTGAAAACTCTATACAACTCATTCCCTGCATTCTTGAGCATCAGCGAATATGTGTATTTTATCCAGAAAAGTTTAGCCATCAAGGGGCTAGAATTGTTACGATAACTTCAGATTAGATATTGAAGCCTTGATCCAATCTGAAACCTTAGATTTATTAGAGTGGCATCGTCTATGCCAGCACCTTGCCACCTTTGCGGCAACTAAATTGGGTGTTATAGCTGCGCGTAATCTGAAAATACCTGATTTTCAGCGAGAAAGCGAACGGTTGTTAGAGCAAACTAAAGAAGTCTATCAACTAGAAAGTCGCCTGACTACAGGACTATCATTTGAGGGAATTCAAGATATCGGTGATTCCTTAGAACGGGCAGAACGCGGCGGAATTTTGACAGGAGATGAACTATTAGCGATCGCCACCACCTTGGCTGGAGCAAGAAATTTGCGCCGTGCCATTGACAATCAGGAAGATTTGCCAATATTAACTGATTTGGTTGCCGATTTGCGGACTTACCCCGAACTAGAACAGGAAATTCATCGCTGTATTGATGAACGGGGACAGGTAACCGATCGCGCCAGTCAAAAACTCGGCGAAATTCGCACAGATTTACGGCGATTACGCTCGCAAATTACCCAAAAACTGCAAAATATCATTCAGGCGAAATCAGGGGCAGTTCAAGAACAAATTATTACCCAACGGGGCGATCGCTTTGTCATCCCTGTGAAAGCACCCCAAAAAGATGCTATTCCTGGTATTGTTCACGATAGCTCTACCAGTGGTGCAACACTCTACATCGAACCTAATTCGATTGTCCCTCTGGGCAACCAACTGCGGCAAATCATTAGGCGAGAACAAGCTGAAGAAGAAGCGATTCGCCGTGCTTTAACCGAACAAGTAGCCGCAGTCAAACCAGATTTAGAAAGATTGTTAGCAATTGTTACCAGTTTGGATTTAGCGGTTGCCAGATCGAGATATAGTTACTGGTTAGGAGCGAATCCTCCACGATTCATCCAGCCCCAAGAAAAGGAAATGATTACTTTGCGGAACTTACGGCATCCTCTGTTAGTGTGGCAGCAACAACACGAACAAGGGCAACCAGTAGTTCCCGTAGATTTACTCATAAGTCCCCATATTCGAGTAGTCACAATTACCGGGCCAAATACTGGCGGTAAAACTGTAACCTTAAAAACTCTAGGGTTAGCAGCATTGATGGCCAAAGTGGGTTTATTTGTCCCCGCCCGCGAACCAGTAGAAATCCCCTGGTTTGACAAAGTGCTAGCAGATATTGGCGATGAACAATCATTACAGCAAAGTTTATCTACATTCTCTGGGCATATCCGCCGGATTAGTCGAATTTTGGAAGCATTGGGGAATGGAGGAGATGAGAAAGCAGAGGAGCAGGGGAGCAGGGGAGTAGAGGAAGAACTTGATACTCCTAACTCAACCCTCAATACTCAACACGGGTTAAACGCCCCGCTACCGCACTCAGCACGGGCTAAACGCCCCGCTACCGCTAACAGCACTCAGCACTCATCACTCGTTCTGCTCGATGAAGTAGGCGCAGGCACCGATCCAGTTGAGGGTAGTGCTTTAGCGATCGCCTTATTGCAATATCTCGCTAATCATGCCCAGCTAACCATTGCCACTACTCACTTTGGCGAACTGAAAGCCCTAAAATATGAAGATGAGCGGTTTGAAAATGCCTCTGTAGAATTTGATGAAAGTACTCTCTCGCCTACTTACCGTCTATTGTGGGGGATACCTGGGCGTTCTAATGCCTTAACAATTGCTCTGCGCTTGGGATTGAAACCAGAAGTGGTAGAACAAGCGAAAACTCAAGTGGGAGAAGCAACAGATGAAGTCAACCAGGTCATTGCCGGGTTAGAAGCTCAACGTCGCCGCCAGGAAACCAAAGCTGCGGAAGCTCAAAATTTGTTACAGCAAGCAGAACGTTTGTACAAACAAGTATCTGCCAAAGCTTCGGCCTTAGAGGAAAGGGAAAGCGGTTTGCGGGCTTCACAGGAACTAGCAGTGCAACAAGCGATCGCCCAGGCAAAAAGTGAAATTGCCCAAGTGATCCGCCGTTTGCAACAAGGGACGCCCACTGCCCAAGAGGCGCAGCAAGCAACTAATGCCTTAAATCAAATTGCCCAGCAATATCAGCCAGCAACCCCAGCCAAACCCAAACCTGGGTTTATGCCCAAAGTAGGCGATCGCGTCCGTGTTCCCAAACTAGGACAGACAGCAGAAGTGTTAACCGCCCCCGACGCAGATGGAGAGTTAAGCGTTCGGTTTGGGCTAATGAAGATGACTGTCAAGTTGCAAGATATAGAATCTTTAGATGGTCAAAAACCCGAACCAGTCGTCAAAAATAAACCAGCCCCAGTTACACCACCAGCGCCAACTGTTCCAGCAATTCGTACCTCGCAAAATACTGTTGATTTGCGCGGTAAACGGGTGGCTGATGCAGAATTCATTTTAGATAAAGCCATCTCGGAAGCTACAGGCCCAGTGTGGATTATTCACGGACATGGTACTGGTAAGTTGCGACAAGGTGTCCACACATTTTTGCACCAGCATCCCAGAGTGAAAAACTACGAAGCCGCAGAACAAGCAGATGGGGGTAGTGGTGTTACCGTCGCACATATAAATTAGACATCTCCCGAAAAGAATGTCAGTCTAGGTGCATCTCATTCTGTATTCCAAAATACAGATCGTCAAGTAAGGGGTTAAATATGATGTTCGGTTGAAGACTTATCATTAGGGCTGATACGGGGACACCTAGATGCAAAGAAGTTTTAATAATAAAGATGACCCAGACTTGATATAGGACCCCAACTATTTATTACACCTAGCGCGGAGGCGGAGTGTCTCCGTCTCCGCTCAGTTTCAATATTCGATCAAAACTGGCAACAAACTAACTTTTAACTGACAATTCCCAGATTGTTGTACACTTCGATTAAATTGCCATCAGGATCGCGAAAATGAGCTGTACGGATTCCCCAATCGGGGCGATCTAATGGTTGAGTTACAACGATCGCATCACGATCTTTTACTTGCTGATAAACTTCATCCACGTTATCAACTGCAAAAATCAAGACAATTTTATCCCGATTGGCAACATATGAAGGCTGATCGATGCTTGGAACTACTTTGGCCATTAACTCTTTTGTGAACAAACCCAGCTTGAGATATCCAGTATTAAACTCAGCATATCCGCTATTTTCATCTCCCCAATCGACATCAAATTTCAGCAGATCGCGGTAGAACAGAAAAGAATCTTTGTAGTTGGAGACAAGCAGTCTCAGGTGTGTTAGCTGAAGCTTCATAAAAACCTCGTTAGGATGTGTGGAAACCACTTGACTGTCTTAACAATGCAGGAAATACGACTCAACTTGTTTTAACAAGTTTTCCTCTTTTAACCCTCGTCATCAAGCGAACGGGATTCCTGACAACTGTTAGCTTAATAAACCATTTGATTAATTCGTAGCCAATTAGCTCTATAAATACTCTGGGTTCCTATCCTTGGGAAGGCGAAACGCCTATGCGTTTAAAAAGTTACGAACTTATAAGCATTACTTTAGTCTACTAACTGTGAATTCTTGGTTCTGGGTGTAAAGTCGCCAGCAGCTCGCTTTCGACAATTGCCAATTCATCAAGTCGTTGCATGACAATTTCCTTGTCGAAGTAAGTAGCAGCTAAAACCCAATATATACCGTAGTGACGCGCTTCAGACGCCATTAAGCCACGATAAAATTTTGCTAATTCTGGCTCTGGACAGTGAGCAGCCAATAATCCCAGGCGTTCGTGACTGCGAGCTTCAATTAACCCGGTGACTAATAGGGAATCTAAAAATCGCTCAGGTTCTTGAGGACGTACAGCAGCTTTTAAACCTGCGCCGTAGGGAGGAGGTGGTAGAGGAGCCAAGGAAATATTCCGGCGTTCTAACCATTGGTTAACTAGCTCAAAGTGTTCTAGTTCTTCGCGGGCGATCGCTGTTAACTCCCGCACCATTTTAGTATTAGAAGGGTAGCGAAACATAAAGTTCAAGGCCACACCTGCCGCTTTCCGTTCACAGTGGGAGTGGTCAAGTAAAATAATGTCTAAGTTAGCGATCGCTTGTTCCACCCAAGCAGAACTTGTGGCCTGTTTCAGGGCGTTAATAGTCGGTAACTGAGTAAGCACAGAGTCAAAAAACTCCAAAATTTAAATTTGGCTGAGTACCCCAGCAAATTGATTTTATATCATGTCTGCTTCCAGACTTCAGGACTTAGACAAGTGGCATATATAGCAGAATTCAGGAGTGCAGTCGGAGACGCTCTGCGGCTTGGTATCATAATCAACTACTCCCACTCTGCTAAGAGCGTTTAGAAGTAAAATACCACCGGGCTTTGAGACGAATCGTTGTCTACTTCATCTTCCTGCAAACCCGCTGTATATTTTCTATCATTACGAGCGCTCGTTGGTTCGCAATTTTTCTGTTAACTTTGTTTAACGCGATCGCTTCTAGCTGAAAATTTAGACAATCAGGCTTATCTAGCAATCAGAATAAGCTGATACGCGTCTAAAGTATATAAACACTCTTGATAGTCGTTGACAGTTAACAGTCATCAGTCATCAGGTAAATGTACAAATTAAATGCGTAATAGCTTATATTAATCATCCGTATTTATCCTGGGTTATAGTTATATTTAAGACATTCAACTATTGAGACAAGAATCAATAATAGTATTAGGTTCTAAAATATTAGCCATGTGTAAATCAATTGACTTTCTTTATCAGGTATTTGCTATGAAATTTTATGAACAGATAATTCCAATTCACAGTGTACAACTTTGACAACTGTCCACAAAAATGTTGCGTGTCTCAAGCTCATGGTAATATTATTTTACTGTTAAAAGATATTATTTTATACCTCACATTGCAAACATGCTGAAACCGTTAGTTAGGTGTGCTATCTCCAAGAAACAAAACATTATTCAATATGCCACCAGAATCAGCTAAAACCTTACTGGATAACATATAAGGATTTTACAATTCTGGATATACAAGGTCTTAAATAGGTAAAACATTCCTTTTTTAGGAATCACTACAGCCAGGGAGGTCTATTATTAAACCTTCTAAAAATGGCAAAAAATAGATTTAAATATAAAAAAATTGACGCAATGTCAGTTGTTTTTCGTATACACAAAAATATCGAAAAGCCAACTTTGTCTTGTCAATACAACCTGAATATTTTGCGTTTGATCTAGATGATATTTATGTTGATTTATCTATATGAGACAGTTGTATCTGATTCGTGAAAACCTAGCCTAACCTTGACCGAATGAGGCAAACACTTAAATTTAGCAAATGATTTAAGACTACTATAGCAATCCTGGTTTAGTAACGACTGGATTATTCACAACCTAAGCAAAAGTAACAGGAAAAACATGAATATGATTATGCGTTTGTTTGGAGCATTTATTTTCCAAGTATCTGCGTTGATCTTGATGTCTAACGTCGCCATGTCCAATGAAAAACCTATAGACACCAACATCCTGAAGACTCCTGCTGTTCCTCAACAGAGAACAACTCAAAGGATTTGCTCTTTAGATCCCATTGAAGATTTATTACCTCCGACACAAACAAAGACAAGTAATTCTTTGCTTTCTTACCTTGCTGAACAAGGTTTTACACAGAATCAAGAGGGCTCTTGGGTTTGTTATGCGAACGATCCTAAACAAGAAGGGCGTTACTTTACTCTGTTTAAGGTTAAACAAGTTGATAACAGGCTCATAGCAAGTTCTTTCTTAGATGAGGGTAGTCTGATTCAGGGTCAGGAAAATCGTAGCTTAGACTTCTTCATGATGGTGATTGACCATCATATGAATACTAGTCAAGAGAACCGTCAAGGTATACGTAAATATTTAGAAGCCTTTGTTTCCCTAGTCAAGCAAGGAAAGATTAAACCCACACGTCGTGGGTTTCTTTTTGACCAACCAAACAGAGCATTGGTCTTATATCACACACTCTCATCAGGAACCCTCAAAGGTACCGGAATCACGATCAATATTTATTTACCTAAGAGTTGAAGTAGTGAGTCGGGACTAGGGAATGGGTATTAGGGACTGGGTAAGAGTTTTCCTAACCCATACCCAATTCCCCATCCCTACCCAATGCTCAATACCCAAATACCCAATGCCCAATGTGAGGTACATCTTGCCTAAATCAACTGTAAAAAGAATTACGATGCCATTCGCGGAGGGTCTCGCAGAAAAGGCGCTTCGCTCAGCGACCATCGCATTTTCATCTGTTGTATTAGTAATTACTAGTACATGTCAGTCTGCTTTTGCCCAGTTAAATATTGGCCGTTATGGTATCCAACAAGGATTGGAGTCCGAGTATCTCCAGTACCAAATCAATAACCAGAATCTAAGTCAGATGCGAGTAATTCCTGCATGTAATGTGGGATTTGGTTTAACTTGCAATAAAACTGGAACAGTAATCCAGCGATTACTTGATTTAAACGGTGGGTCTAGTTATCAAAACCTACTGATACGAGCAGCTGGCGGGGAGAAAAATTTCCAGAATTTTGCTCGCTTTTACGGTAACAATCCGAATCTCTCTGCGGTGCCTTACGCCTCATTCTGGAGAAACCAATCCTCCACAATCATGGATGGATCTCAATATGTTCTTGGACAAAATTTTGGTCGCAATCCAGTAGAAGGACTCGGACTTGTCACCAAGCAGTTTTACTGGGCACCTTATTCAGGAGTCAATAACTCGGTTAGCCTCCGTAATGGATTGGTAGACTTGAAATTGTCATATGGACGACTTCTCTTTGAAGAGGCCTCAAAAATTCCCAACATTAAGGAGCAGATTCAATCTCTAGGCCTGTCGCCAGAGATGACGAATTTTTATTTAGATAAAATCTCTACAGGCTTAGAGGCGTTGAATTCTGGAAATCAGAACCAACTCCAACAGAGGATTTTTGAAGTCCTGTCGTTTCCATATTCTGAAGATGGTGGGGAATTTGGACGCCCAAATAATGCCATTCCACAAGAATTTAGTCAGCTGTTGGGAGAAAATATTCCAGGAGATATCTTGGTGGGTAACAACCCACTCGCTTTGGAGGGAGAAACAATAGCTCTAGACACTTTCCCTGGCTCTGTGGGAGATGTTGTGGTACAAGATAATTCTGATTCTTTTCCACTCTGGCCAATAATCGGAGCTGGAGGTCTTGCTTTAATTCTGCTTCTATTACTAAATGGTGATAGTTCTTCTTCAGATTCAACTCAACTATCTGTTTCTTCACCAAATACACCTTTGTCTCTGACCAACAAAGGTGAATGCGATCTGACACCCAATAGTAATGGTTCCGATCGCATACAGATTATTGAAATTCCATGTAATATTACTCCTCAAACCCCTACAGAAGTGAAGAAGGTGGTGGAGCCATCTACGATTAAAGCCTTTGTATTGCTAATTCTTCTACTATGCATAGTCCGTTACAAACAGCGGGCTTTAAAAATGCGTAGTTCTTAACTATGACAGCAATTTTGTAAAAGTATGATGTTAGGCAAATAAATATTGCACTGTAGCTAGTAGTCTACCAACCCAAAATTGCTAGGTTTGGACTGGGAAAAGGGGGCTGGGGTTGGGGGAAGGAATTAAAACCTTTTCCCTTTTCCCCTTACCCTTTACCCCGCCAAGTTTCCTTGGCGAACTACTACTAGTCTGTCAAATTCATTTTGACGCTTAGAGAGACGCGATAAATCACCGTCTCTACAGACAATTTATCCATCAATTTTTTCTTGACAGACTACCAGTGGGGGCTGTCTTTTTGTCAATAGTTATTAGTCCTTTGGGTTTACAAAGGACTGTATAAAGATTTGAAATTTTCAATGCCAATAAACCTGCCTCGATAATTGGGTTTTCAAGGCAGGTCTAATGTGTTTTTATCTATTACAGGAGCGAAAAACGCGCCCTTGATTTTGGGCGCTCGTAGTCAGTTAATGCTTAGAAGTTGTAACCAACACCCAGTAGTAATCCAACGTCAGTTTGATCCATAAAAGCAGCATTGACAGCGCCGTTCAAGGTAAATTTAGAACCTAGAGGAACGTCTACACCACCAGTTAACAGTAATCCAACGTTGGTATTGGCGTTAGCTTCAATAGCTACACCAGCACCGATGTAAGGAGATATAGAGAAGGTTTCTTCACCGACTGAACCTGCTGTGCGTGGAGAAAGATCGTAAGTCAAGGGAACCAAAAACACTGTGTCATCCCCAAATATTACCGATGGTCGCAATGATAGATAATTTGTTAGACCAAGTTTACTAATGGCTGTAAAATTACCATCGCTCAAAGCTGTATCGCCGCCGCTCAAACCAATGTTACCGGCAACTCCGACATAACTTCTGCCACCACGAGTAGCTCTACCCACAGTAGGAGGTGTATTATTGGTGTTTCCTGTTGGTGGTTGATTTAACTGACTAATGTTAACATCAGGCGGGATCAGGACTTGGTTAATTGCATGGATAATCCCGTTGCTGGCTTTGACATCCGCCTGGAGAACTCTGGCATTATTGACTGTGACTTGATTGTTAGCGCGATCGATTTGAATATTTACAGGTCTTTCTTCAGAGGTTGTCAGTTCACCATTTGTCAGCTGAGTAGCAGTTAACGCACCAGGAACTACGTGATATCTCAAAATCTTAATCAATGCTTCTCTGTTCTCTGGTTGCTGTAACTGTTCTAGGGTAGCAGCAGGTAGAGCAGCAAATGCATCGTTAGTGGGAGCGAAAACTGTATAAGGACCAGCTTGTTGAAGAGTTTCTGCTAAGCCAGCTGTCTTTAATAATGAAGTTAAAGTTGTAAAAGAATTACTGGATGCAGCAAGAGCAACAATGTCGCTACCTGTTTGAGTACCGCCAGGAGTTCCTGCAACAATATACTGAGTAGCTGGAAGATTCCCAGCAATGGGTTGTAGTCTTCCCTGTTTAACTAAAGCTTGATATAAAAGTGCGGCTGCTTCAGCACGAGTCAGGGACTGTTGCGGATTAAGTTGTTTTACATCTGGATAGTTGACAACAAGATTAGATTGTGTTGCTGCTGTCACACTACTAACGGCATAATCTGGGATAGCTGAGGCGTCGTTGTAGTAAGTACTAAGGTCAGTACTTGTTCCACTACTGCTACTAGTTAAACCTAAACCATTGCTTAAAGAAACGATCGCCTGTACTTTAGGTATTTGTTGATTTGGTCTAAACACGTTCCCAGGATAGCCTGACAAAAATCCAATTTCGTAGGCGTTCTGAATTGCTGAAGCCGCCCAATACCCACTAGGAACATCACTAAATCCACCTGCACCTAATTGGCGAATTCGGGTTTGATTGCCGAAAGCTTTTTGAATTAGGGCCGCAAATTCGGCACGAGTTACAGATTGATTAGGCTTAAAAGTACCATCAGGAAAGCCACTAATTACATTATTGTCAGCTAAAGCTTGAATAAATGGACTTGCCCAGTAATCTGAACTAACATCTGACAAATTAACCGTTGAAGTTGGGGATGGAGTAGCAGATGGAGTGGTAGTTGGAGTAGTAGTTGGGACAGTCTCTTGAGATAAAGCTGGTACAGAAATCACAATGGGAGCTACTGTAGCAGTTGTCATTCCCAGAACTAGCAAAGCAACTTTTAATGATGAGTGACGAAAGAAACTAAACATTACAATATCCTCCCGGAAAATTTACTTTCTATTTAGATTTTTGAGGAGCCGCAGATAACACTAAGAATAATTAGACATGCCGTGGTCATCTGATATGTTACAAGAATAAAGAAAGCTAGTAGAACCCAGCGATTTTATCAACATCTAAAATCGCAATTAAGCAATATATGAATTAGCTCTTGATAGCTGTATCTTTAATACTTGCAGAGAAAGGTTAATAGGGTCAAGCTGAATGCATCATAAGATTTAGTAATATTTAATAAAGGAAATGTGTGTGAGTGATATGATAATATTCTTAATCAATTACGTAAAATATACAACTAACTAATGGCTGGATTTTGAGGAAAAGCTTTCACTCTTTAGATAGTTGTCGGAAATGGTAAATTTCAAAATGCTAGACAATAAATGAGCTACGCAATCAAAATTTTCAAGCACGATCAATCCCAGGTTTTTGGCTGGGGATTAAACTGCTTTGAAAATAGGGCATTGGGCATGGGACATGGGGCATTGCAAGAGAGATTTTCATTTTTCCTTATGAGTGCAACTCATGGAGTCTCTTGCAAAAGTTAATCTCTTGAAAAGAATATCATATCCGCCTAATCAGTTATCAAAAAAATTCTCTGCGGACTTGCGTTCGCGGAAATTCCGAGTTATGGCTTTCGAGGATCGGACTTCTCTGCCTGTCTGGGTGTCAGTCTAAATGATAAGTATTCAACCAGATATGATACTATTTTTCTCAGTTGGATAATTCTTCTTCAATAATGTGAATCGACGAATTTGCATAGCGATTAGGATATGCAAAAATCTGATTCTTGAAGAGTCACTAGGACGATGGTGGGTGTGTTTGCAGACGAACAAAAACCACGAAAAGTTTCTTAACTTGAGAATATATTGTTAACTAGTCACACTTTGAAGAATCAGGCATAATTGCTTCTTGAAAATTTACGCCGCTGAAGTTAGCTCCAGTCAAGTCAGATCCTCTGAGATTTGTTTTTCTAAGATTCGCTCCTGTCAAATTTGCCCGCCTGAGGTTAGTCCAACTCAAGTCAGCTTGGCTCAAGTCAGCCTCATTCAAGTTAGCACGCAACAAATATGCACCACTCAGGTGAGCTTTGGTCAGATTAGCTTTATACAAATCAGTTTTGTAAAGATAAGCCCCTAACATTTCTGCTTCATATAAGTTGGCCTCGCTTAAGTCAGCCTCAATCAAGTTAGCTTCAATGAAGTTGGCAAAACAGAGGTTGGCGCGGATTAGTTTTGCTGCATCTAAATCCGCACCTCTTAAGTCAGCGCCTTTTAAGTCAGTTCCAATCAGATTAGCATGAGCGATCGCAGCGCCTCTTAAATTCGCCTCACTCAAGTCGGCACCAATCAAATTAGCATCACTCAAATCTGCTTTTGTAAGTGTCGCACCGCTCAAGTTAGCAACACTAAAGTTAGCACCGGTCAAATTAGCTTCAACTAGCAAAGCTTTGTAGAGGTTTGCGCCACTGACTTCGGCACCGCTGATATTTGCCCGTACAAGCAAAGCATTGCTTAAATCTACCTTGCTCAAGTTTACCCCCTGGAGGTCTGCACCTCTGAGGTTATACCCTTGCAGATTCGCGGCGCTGAGGTCTGGTTGAATGTGAGGATTTTTTTTTCTCCACTCAGTCCATGTAACTGCACCTGCTTTGAGTAAAGCCAGATGCTCTCGATTTGCCATTTTCTCTCCTTTATCATTATTAGTGCTGAATTAGGAGTAACTCTTCAGTCAACAGTCAACAGTCAACACTCTTCATTCCTGACGTCCACCTAGAGGATTTGCCCGGCCAGGTACACTTTCAATGGCCGTTAACGCTCCCGCCGCACCTGCTAGAATATCTCGTTCTTGTCCACCTAAGTAAAGCCGTCCAAAACTACCTACAGCTTGAACTTCAAGAATGTTAATTGACGCCGCTTTCTCCGCTTCATTCGCAGCCAAGGCAGCGTAAGCAGCAGGTTCTACTTCTAATACATATAACGTTTGTCCTGCTAATAAAAGCTGTCCCCGGCGGCTGCGATTGATAAGTTGTGTTTGGTAAGCATCGATATTGCGGATAATTTGGCTAGAAACAACACGCGGTTTCAGACATTCCTCTCTTCGGACTCCCAGTGTTGCCAAAATGGCTTGACCAGCAGCTCGCGTTTCGCCTTGGGAGCTAGAATGAACTTCTAATAGACCATACAGGCGTTCAACTACCTGTACTCCGGGACGCACAGAGGCAGCTTTCAGAGCTACATCCGTAATTTTATTAATTTCGATACCAGGGGAAATTTCAATCCACAGTGATGTATCTCCTGGTAATGGTAAAAAACCTTGGGCTACTGTTCCCATATATGCTGCATGTTGAGGTTGCAGGTTGTCGAGAAACACGAAACTGCGTAGTTCTATTCCCAAGATTTTGCTCTCCAGTCATGAGGGTAAAAGTTATCTATTGCAAGATATGAGTGCCTAAATTGCAGCATTTTAGCCACAAGTCAAGGATGGAAAAACATAAAGTCCAAAAATTTTGCTGTCGATAAATCTTACACCTGAGAAGTACGTGATATTAAAAACCGCCTTGATAATTGTACAAGCTTTATTGGACACAAATCGCTGTCTGCAATGGCTAAATTTAGCAGTGTTTGGGTCAATTTACTGATACAGTTGATGTGACAAAAAAGTTTTTAGCTAAAGTGAAGGGAAAAAAGTTCGCTGGACTTGTGCCAGTATCTTTAAAATGCTGCCAAAAGGGTAGGCAATGTAATTCACAGCGCTAAGGTTTACACATTGACAAAGTGGACAAGAAGTTGTATTTAAGCAAACAAGGGAATAACAGGCTATTCGTTAATTAATTTTGACTGACAGGGCGATCGCAAACTCAGTACCTTGGCTTGAGGTTGAGTTAAGTGCGATCGGTCTAGGGACTTCCAACTAAAAAAATCCCATCGCTTTGACAAGCAGGGGAAGCAAAGAGCGCAGTGGAAGCAGGGGAGGAAGAATCTAATGATCATCTTCCTTCCAAAATTGAATAATTTAATTTCTGGAAGTCCCCTACGATGTTTTTCTACCAATACCTTTCAGTTAAGGATTATTGGTCTTTAAAGAGGCGATAAATCGCGTTTCTACATCAGGGTTTTAGGTTTATCTGAACTGTATTGGTTTTTCTACCACAATTTCAAGAGCGATGTTTGACCACAAGCCGCTTTGCGTCTACGCTAATCCCAATCTGCTGCATTTTCCTAAAGTTTTGGTCGTAAACAGATGTCCCTGGGTAGCCCAAGCAGGAACAGAGATTGAGTCTTGGAAATTACAGTATTTTTAAGGATATCAGTCAGCTAGCTAAAGTGAAAATGATGGGTAGACTCAAATAGTCACATATCTTGGAAAATTTCTATGGGCGCTTATTACGGTTCTATTCACATTCGCTCAAACGACATCGAAGAAATTATAGAGATTGTAAAAAGGCTTGCTGCACAGGAAAAACTAAAATTTTTAATTTCTCCCTGTATTAATGGTTGGATTAGTGTCTATTCTTCAGAAAGAGGGCAAAATCCTACAGTTGCTGAGGCGATCGCCCAGCAATTTTCCGGTCATTTACTCTATCTAAGTCTTTATGATGACGATCTTTTCGATTACATCTATTACAGAGAGCATAAACTGGTTGATGAATATAGTTCAAATCCAGACTATTTTGAGACTATACCTAGAGAAGAGAAAGAAAGATTATGTGGAAAGCCTGAAGTTTTTGCCGATTTGCTAGCTGAACTGCCAAACAATCAAACAACTATTGAAGAGATTGCTGAAGTGTTAACAGTTGCCTCTGAAGAAGAGCGTGAAAAACTCTATCAGAAAAGCCTAGAATTATTGAAACGTTTACAGGTCAGTGAAAACCATGCTGCTCTTAACGAGTTACCTTATGATGAAGTTTTTGCAGCAGCAAAACAATTTGCTGATTTTGCTCAACTTTTCAACATCAGTAATGCTTCAATTTGCTATGAATATCTTCAAGATGATGAGGATGAAGAAATTGAAAGATGGTCAGAATTTTTTCACATTCCAGATCTATCTATTGAATTAGCACATAAGCAGAGAGAAAAAGCTAGGATAAATCAAGCTCTAACTGAATTAAATATATCAGGTATCTTATTACTTACAGTGTCCAGTCCTACTCCTAGTGAGCAGTTTCCGCACCAACCAATCTTTGTACCTGAAAAAACAGGTGGGTTTTTTATAGGTTGGTATGGACATCATAATCAACCTCTGGAAATCAAACACTATACTGCACCTTGGAATAATGAACCAGAAAATCTCGATCTACCGCTAGAAAAAAATGCTTATGTGATGCAAATTAGCCCATCTGGAAAATTTTTAGCATTAGGTCATGCTAGCGGATCTTGGCAAGCTACCCTATATGATTTGGAGGAAAAACAATTGCTAAAAACAATTCCTCATCTTCGAGCTACTAGCAGTGTTCAATTCACTCCAAACGAGGAAATGCTAGTAAGTCGTTCAGAGGAAGAGATTGTGTTTACTTCTATTGAAAATTTACAACAAATTGCAGTAATTAAAGTTGGGCACGGCTCTAAAATTGCAATTCATCCAGATGGTCGTTACTTATTGGCTGATGATGGGGGTAAATCAAAATTAGCCATTATCGATTTGAAGACTCAAACAGTAGTTAAAGTCTTATCAACCGCAGAATTAGACAGGACAGCATGGATGGCTAGTGTCCAACGAGGTGAAGGAGTAAATGCTTTTTCCGCTAACGAAATGATTTTCAAAATGGACTTTAGCCCAGATGGACGGTGGTTAGTCTGTGCAATGCAGCAAGGAGTGCGAGTGTTTGAGTGGAATGAGGTTTTCTCGTCACACAGCAAATTACCACTTCCCATAGTCGGTTCTTCGAGTGAGGTTATTACTGTTGGCGATCGCGGTAGCCGAATGGCAACAACTTATGATGTTGCTTTTGACTGGCAGCGCAATGTCATACTGTCTTGCGGAATAGAGGGTAAAGTGAAGTCTCTTGACTTAGCGACTGGAGAATCTAAAGTTTTATTGGAGATACCTGGAAGACCAGCCATTATTCAATTAGATCTATCTCGTGATTTGGCTACGTTCTGTACGCATTCAATACACGATATGTTTGAGCGTAAGCCAGAGCCGATTGTCCAAATCTGGAATTATTTAAGACTTGCTTAATGCTTGGCGAGTTGGTGCGATCGCAAATTTAATAGTTAGCTTTCACCATATCCCCGCGTCAGAGCGTCTTTTCATCCCTGTAGCCATCTGCTTTACCGTCGCGGTTTGTGCATCTAAAAAGCTACAAACTGACCTCTGTAGATTACGGCAATGCGATCGCTCCTGGTCATTACTTCTTCTAATTCACTAGAAATATAAATTGCTGCACCGCGATCGCATATATTAAAACTTGCAGAATATTTAGTATTCTAAAATAATGAATAGCTTTTTTGATTAGAGTTTTTGAGAGAATATTCTATGACTATTTGGGTAAATGAGCAAATCGATCCGTCTGGGATGATTCATGCATGTATTGCTTGTTGTAATGAATCTCAAGCTAAAGATTGTCATCATTCCTTTGAGAATAATTTGACCGAGACACAAAAGGCAGCAGGGTGGGTAGCACGATTACGCACAGTCGATTCTTGGGATGAAGTTCCAGTCAATTCTTTAAAACTCAATTAATTAGCTGGTATCGAAAGTTAGCAAAGAACTGAAGAATATCGTGTTATACCAGATTACCTTTATTTTTTCTGTTTCTCTTGCAGCTAAACTACAACGCACCTTGTCTTCTCAGACACTTGTCTAGGCTAACTTGGCTGAGAGTTATGCAATTTTGAGTTTGACTGCAAACACCCTGAGTTCAAGGTTATTTTTTGGCATTTTGATTCGGGATGTTTTCCAAATCAACCTAGCAAATCTCATTAACAGAGGTTAATAAAGGATAAAAATCAGATTAAAGTTATCAAATTATTAGCAATAACTTCCAAAAAAAGTAACCTTTTAGATAAATTTGATGTTTTTATTGAACTATTAAGAGTTATCATCAATACCGTATATTAAATTAAAAAACTTGCAAAAACCGAATCAATTTAGTGAACTATCCCAGAGTTTACGCTTCGGAGCAAGGCTATCCCATTAATTTAGTTGGCGAAACGGGACAAGCGGTTCAAATTTCAATTCATGCCCCCACTCAATATATCTGTGCCAACTGCGAACGGATATTACCAGATTGGAAAGGTCAGGCATTTTTACGAGTAGTGATTGTATTACAGCAATCGCGTTATCAACTAGTGGAAAAGACTGCCCAAATAGAGATAGAGAAAGAACGCTTGCGAGAAAATTTTATGAGATTTGGCTGTGATTTGGCATTTAATCTGCGCGATCGCGGCTATTTAACAGACTTAATCGATCCTCGTACAGGGTATCCTTTATTATCCCATCCCGGAGCAATTCCCCACGACGATACGGCAGTTGTCAAAACTTTACTCAACTATCCAGTGATTAAAAATCAATGCCGTGTGTTAGTTCATCCTGAATGGGGTGCAGCAGTTTATCCTAGCATCTTGATATCAGAAGCTCCCCCAATTGCGATCGAATCGATTACTAAAGTTATAGCTGTGATGCATGGCTGGAAAGAAATTGATTATTAGTCATTGGGCATTGGGAAAGCGATCGGGTTTGGTAGCTATCACTCTAACCTCTAGCTTCTCTCCCATAAAATTGATATTCTGGTTTTCGTTTTAGGACACATTAATTACTTAAATTTTCTTTATCTAGAGAGTATGTTTTTTAAGTAGTCTCTGAGCTGAGGTGTATTTTTTTCAGTTAACAAATATATTATTCTCGCGTACAATAGAGTTATTATTAAGATTGCTGAAATGTAACAAAAATGTTGAGTGTCAGGTTGCCATCTTTCTTTTTTAATCACCAAAGATAGAATAAATATTAAGAATGGGAGATGTGTTAAATAAATTGTGTACGAAAATTCAGCAACCCAGACTGAAATCCCGGTAATCATATTTTGATTTTTTTCTCCTTGCTGAAAAGACATGACCAGTATTAGAAGAGAAAAAACAATACCTAAAATTAAATCAGTATGGCTATTAATGACATTGAATCGAATCGTTATCAGAGTTATGATAACTAAAATATATGCTAATGCTAAAAACAACGACTGATATCTTTTTGATAAATTTTTATTTTGGGGAATTAATAAAATTAAACTTCCAAGTAACCATACTAACAATCCTTCATCACTCCTCATTTTTACCCAGAAAAGTAATAAGAATAAAACACTTGTATAAATGAGACATTGATTAAATCTTTGGAAATTGATAACTGTCAGGATGATAACTGGCAGTGTTATGTAGTACCATAACTCGTGGCTTAGACTCCATAGCGCTCCATTTGAGCCTAGTGTAGGAAAATAAATATTTTGTAGGAAAAACAAATTCCCCAGAAATATAGAGGGGCTAATACTATTTACAACTGGCTCAGGAATAATATTTGTGCCCAAACGGCCTGAATAAACAATAGACTCTCCTTGGAAAAGGAAGTTACCTACTAGATCCCAAGTAAGTCCGAGGAGTAATGCTGGTATTAGAACAATCCACAGTCGTGAGAGACGAGCTATTAAATATGATTTCCAAGTAAATCTATTTTGTTGCAAGGTTTTGAAAACTGAGTTACCAATCAACAACCCACTAAGAACAAAGAAAGCAATAACAGCTTCATGAGCAAAGCCAGTTATAAAATACAAGAATCTTACGAATAGATTGTTTTGAATCGTAATCCGATCGTAGTCAACAAAGTATAAATTTCGGAGATGACTAATAAGAACTTCGATAGTTGCGATCGCTCTTAAAAAATCTAGCCCTATAGAGAGTTTGCTGCTACGTTTTATTTCAGCTATCGATAATTTTTCTAACAAGATCAAACTTTTATGAGCCATTATTTATGCAAAATTAAAGCTAACTTCAATTTCATATTTTTATCATCTATTTTTACCAATTCCAGCTATGATAAACTGTAGGCGATGTCGAATCAAAGGTTGGATCTTTGTTTCCGCAAAATTTGCTACAGCTATTGTTGCTGTAAGAGAACAGGAGAGTCGCAGCAAAAATTCCCATAACGTATTTGAAAAATTAGGAATTTTTCCGATTAATAACATTATAGGAATGTGAAATATATAAACAGCATAAGAAATCGATCCTGACCATTTCAACTTTTCCAAAGGCTCGACAGTTGTTCTGATAGGAAGTAGCAATGCTGCTAACACTAATAAAATTAAAGCAGCAAAATATGTCGGATAAGTAAGTAATTTATGTTGAAAAGCTGCAATTGTAACAAAAACAGATGGTAGTAGAAAAGAAACTACAAAACAAAGCTTTTTTAAAATTTTGCTACCTGTATTTTGTGTTAAGGCGAGGAAAATGTAAATAACGAGAGGAATACAAAAAAAATCACTCAAACCCAGTGGAGAAATTATTGCACTTCCCAAATGGAGACCATTTAAAATAGCTCCTCCGTTACCGTAAGCTCCGGTTGCTGCAACTAATATTAGCATAGACCAGAGTGGTATTTTATTTTGCAACGATCGCTCAGTCTCAATATTATAAAGTTGCGGCTTGGGCACACAGAACCAAGATAAGTACATACCTAAGAGCCAGAAAACTAAACCGCTTAGATAGCTGGCTATAATTTTACATTCCCCAGGATATAAGCATAGAAAACATACTAGTATAATAATGCTGAGGATAAGATTAATGAAGATAGTTTTTTTATGTGGCAAAAAAAGAGCAATCAGTAGAAAAATAAGATAATAAATTACTTCGTAGCCAATTGACCAAAGCACGTTGTTTCCAGCCAAAGGTGCAACAAAGTGCGGGTTTAGGAAGATTAAATGGCCAAATACTTGGTTGAGGTTTGTAAATCCACCGATTGCGGACGAGATGATTACAGTCAGCAGATAAAGAGGATAGATACGAATAAATCTTTTGAACAAGTATTTCTGAGGTGAAAGTGGCTTATTGGGAGGATTTGTTAGCCCAATTACGTAGCCTGATAAACAGATGAATATCAAAACCCCGACGTGAGCAGGACTAGTGAGTGAGATTATATATTCCGGCCAAGGATAAGATAGTCGGTAGACAGGATCAAAGATTTGCCAAGACAAGGCATGTGAAAAGAAAACCCACATTGCTGCTAAACCACGCAGCCCTTCTAGGGCATAATTATATTCTTTTGAATGATACATCATTAATGATGAGAAATGATTTTGCTAGCCTACCAAAAGCGATCGCTAAAGTTATTTGAAAAATTTTTTATTTAACGTTTTAATCTTTAGTAAATCCCCCAAATGACATTATTAATGGTTCCTTATAAGTCTTTTTCACCCATTCTTAAAGTGCATTGGAGGGATCTTAACAGAACCTAAACTTTGACGAATACTTGATGTCTCACCTTACACCCCAGATTCTGATTTAATATCTTTGCGTTCGACATAATAGGAACCCAAAACCAGTGCATCCATGTGAGTTCTCAAAAAGCACTGAATGGCTTCTGTAGGCGTCCGAACAATCGGTTCATTTTCGTTCAGAGACGTGTTTAAAACGATGGGAATACCAGTACGTTCAGCAAAGGTATTAATCAAATCCCAATAAAGGGGATTAGTTTGGCGACTGACACTTTGTAAGCGTCCAGTACCATCGACATGGGTGACAGCGGGAATTTGCTCTCTTTTTTCGGGGCGAATTTTAAAGACTTTTTCCATAAATGGTGCTGGTTCATCAACCTCAAAGAATTCGCCTACCCGTTCTTCTAAAATACTAGGAGCAAAGGGACGGAACTTTTCTCGGAATTTGATTTTCAGGTTAATGATATCCCGCATATCAGCACGACGGGGATCGGCGAGGAGGGATCTGTTACCTAAAGCCCTAGCAGCAAACTCCATTCTCCCTTGGAACCAACCGACTACTTTACCTTCACAAAGGGCGTCAACAACGTGGTTTAGCAGTGCTTCTCGCTCTCGGATTTGAGGTTGTAAATCGTGGGATTGCAATGCTAGCAAGCATTCTTCATCAGTAAACTCCGAACCCCAATCAGCACGATCTAAAACAAACTTACGTGGTTGCTTGAGCAGATGATTCCAGATAAAAAAGGCTGCTCCAATTGATGTACCATTGTCAGCAGCACCCACGGGTATATAGATATTCTTAAAGGGAGTATTTTGAGTAATCTTACCATTGGCAACAGAATTCATCGCTACACCACCTGCTAAACAGAGATTTTCACTCTTGTAGCGATCGCTCAGTCGATTAATTAAATGAAAAATTATCTCTTCCGTTACTGCTTGCACAGAAGCAGCAATATTTTGATGCTTCTGGGTAACTTCTGACTTGGAATTTCGCGCCGGCCCCAATAATTTTTCTAGTTCTGGACTATGGAAAGGTTCAACAATGGGCGCTCCATCTTCCCACTTCATGGCAATGCCTTGCTCGTGGTGAGTGAAGTAATCTAAATTCAACTCAAAACTATCACCTTTGGGATAAATAATTCGTCGAAACGCTTCTAAATATTCTGGTTCTCCATAAGGTGCTAATCCCATCACCTTATATTCATCTCCATAGGCAGGAAACCCTAAATAAAGGGTGATGGCATTGTAAAGATAACCGATGGAGTGAGGATAGTGAGTACGAGAAAAGTACTCTAAATGGTTACCTTCACCCCCAGCTGATAGCGTACTCACAAAGTCTCCCATCCCATCAATAGATAAGATGGCTGCTTTTTCAAAGGGTGAAATGAAAAAGGCACTGGCGAGGTGAGTTGTATGGTGTTCTAGGTTATGG
This sequence comes from Nostoc sp. C117, assembly GCF_043099735.1. Taxonomy (NCBI): domain Bacteria; kingdom Bacillati; phylum Cyanobacteriota; class Cyanophyceae; order Nostocales; family Nostocaceae; genus Nostoc; species Nostoc sp. C117. Next base: position 2,172,552 of record NZ_CP170991.1, on the reverse strand, counting down.
ATTGTAGCCCTAATCTCTTCAGGTGTCGAATAACAAGCTTCTGCTAATTCTTGCTTCAGACTTGTAGATTTACTTTGTTTGTTAAAGCGATCTAAAAGTGATGATAAAGAAGGGCGTTGCTGGAGAGTAAACAAAAGTTTGCGATTTAGGTTAGCTTTGGGGTTAAAAGATACCGCGACACGATCCAAATCGGCTGCACTAATACCACCAACTTTCAGGCAATAGCGAATAGATTCTGCGGGAAATCCAGCCCAATGTTTAACTCGATTAAATCGCTCTTCTTCGACTGCGGCAATCAATTGACCATCTTGAACCAAACAAGCTGAAGCATCACCGTGGTAAGCGTTAATTCCGAGAATATTCATTATAATTAAGTTGAAGTTTGAAGGATTGAAATTTTTAAATTGCTCAGATAGCAGCAATGTGTAAAATATTGGTATGGGCAAGCAGCGCCTAAAACCTCAAAGTATCAAGACTGAAATACGGCAGTCTACAAGTAAATGAGGAACAAAATGCAGCACTCAAGCATCAGATAGAAATAATTTATACTTCCTGCCTCTTGCCTCAAAACCCGTAGCTTTGTACCTCATACACAAGAAAACTGCTGTAATTCATACTATTTTATTTCAGATAGACGATCGCTAACAAAATCTAAAGCAGAATTAGCAATTGCTAAAATATTATTTCCTTGTTGTTGTTCAAGTGTGATTGCATCAACTTGATTGGTTACAGGATTATAGGTATACAACCCATAGCCATACTCTTGAAGTAAATTTACAATGTCCTGCTTCTGGTAACCAAAATTCTTGACAGCATCATTAATCTCCATAATCCAAACATGAGGACGCTGTTGTTTGAGTAGAGAAATTGCCCCTTTCATAGCTAAGAGTTCTGCTCCTTCAATATCCATTTTGACTAAGGTCAGTTCAGAGATAATTTCAATTGGTAGTAGATTGTCAAGTGTATCAGTAGGAACTGTAATTGTGTTTTTAGTTACATCTGAGGTAATAAATGGCATGGAATCTCCCTCAGCCAGATTGAGCGCAGTATTTCCAGTAAAATCAGAAATTGCGATCGCATAAGGTTGAACTTGCCGGAATTGGTTAAGTGTTAGATTTTCCTTCAGACGGGTGTAATTTTTAGGGAGTGCCTCAAAGCTGTAAATTGAACCAGATTTAATTTTAGAGGCAGCTAGGAGCGTATAGATACCCACGTTAGCACCAATGTCAATAAATGAATCCCCTGTCCGTAGGTATCGCAGCAGAAAATTCATTTCATCATAGTCATATAGCCCACAATAAAGTGCAGTGGCGGCAGAATAACCATCTGGATGACAGCGAATTTTTACCCCTGGAATAATTTGAATATCAAGATATCTTCGGGTTAGGCGTTTATAAAATTGCCAACCAATGAATTTCAGAATCGACTGGATTTTTTGCTGTTTACAATTAGGATGTGACCAAATATATTTAATAGTGTCTATAGCAAATAGGTTAGAATTCATGGGTAATTATTATATCGGTTTATCACTCAATTTCACACATCTGACTTTGGTAATTTTTCGGATTCAAATAGCCTAATAGACAAAAGAATTTCTGCTAGTACACGTTGAAATGCATAGTACCAACCATGCCAGCCATCTAAAATACCGCCTTTGAGGATCAGACAGTAAATCAAGATGATCCAGGGAGCGAGTATTTTTTGTTTACGGATGCGATCGCTAAAACTAAGTTCACTTTCTGGAGTCTCTAGTAGTTTTTTAGCTTCAATCACCATATAACGGTCTTGTGCCCACAACCAGCGGCTGAGGGGTTTACGGTCATCGTGGTAAATACAGGCTAAAAGTTGTCTAGAATTTCCCTCGACAATTACGCGATGCGCGTGTCCATCGTCTTGGTAAATCGCTTTTTGGGGCTGATATAAAACTTTACGTGGTGGTAGTAAAGTACCCCGCAGAGGTTTACCAAAAATACAGTATTTAAATGGCACAATATAACTATTAATTTCCGCTTCTTCGGGTAAATATTTAATTTCCTTAATTAATTCTTCACTGAGGATATAGTCAGCATCTAGGGAAAGAACCCAGGTAGTATCAATTTTTGATAAGCCATAATTGCATTGATTGGCAAATGAATCAAATTTTCTGTAAAAGACTTCTACTTGAGGATAATTTTGCAGAATTTCTCCGGTATCATCATCACTATAGCTGTCAATAACAATAATTTTCTTTGCCCAGGTCAAGCGCTCGATAGCGCGATGAATATTTGGGGATTCGTTGTAAGTAAGAATGAGAGGAGTAATTCTCTCTAGCATAGATTTATTAGCCTAAATCAAAACATCAATAACATCATTGCGAAACGCTGCTACGGTCTCAGGTAATATTTGTCCTGCTAGAACGGGAACGCGACAGTTGGCTTGGATGTGATCGGACGTAAACATTGAGGCAATCACGACCTCACAAGTAATCGTTTGGTTAAGAGTAGCGAGAAGCTGAGCAAAGAGAGCGATCGTATCTGCTTCATAGGTGGGATTTAGCTCACGGAAATTTTGCAGAAACCGGAAAGGAGAGTGAACAAAAAAGGAAACATGGTGTAGATGTTGCGGCAAGGTAAATAACTGTAAACACATGGGAGTTTGAATGACAGATCCCTCAAGCAAGCCACCTTGATGCAAATGCTGTAGTCCAGCCAGCAGATCGCCTTCAATGCTGAAGCCGTAACGTCGAATTTTACCCAACTTTTGCATCTGCTGAAACCATGTCACAACTGCTTCTAATCCGGGTCGCTCAGGTTCATAATTATGAAGCAACAGAACATCTAGAAAGTCTGTGCGTAGTGCTTTCAAGCTTTGTTCAAAACTGAATCTCAGGGTTTCAACATCGTAGGTGTGAGTCGGCTGAAAACTATTAGCCGCAATCTGCTTGACAAGATGGCGACTTGCAGGTAAAAGATGGTATATTGGACGACCGATCGCCTTAGCAAAAGACTTTAGTGGGGATCGGCGGCTGGGGAGAATACCACACTTACTAACGAGTGTGTAGCTCTCACGGGGATACTGAGAGAGAAAATTACCCAGTAATTCTTCGGCTTCACCCCAACCATAGGATCGCGCTGTATCAAAGTGACGAATGCCTGATGTATAAGCCTTATCTAAAGCTGCCCAACTTTGCCGCTTACCAATGCGACCGAGGATTGGTGCAGTGCCAAAACCTAAAGAATAATATGTCATCAATAATATGTTGTTATGAGTAACGCAACTGTAACATTAGGCGATCGCTTGTCTTGGGTGGCAGGGCTTTATGATAGCAAGAAGCATCTTCAAAAAAGCCAGAGCCGGCTGTTCCAGTGATAACTTCTATACGCTCCGCGCCATAGTAACTCAATGCCTGTTCATCCATCAGACGCGCAGATCCTAGAAGTTGCCGTAAACGCTTTTGCCGATGGCTAGCACTGATCAACACATGGGCACCAGAGTCAGCATCGGTATCTAGTAGATAGAAGTTGACATACATGAAGTTTAGACCGTGGACATCATAGTGATACTGAATCGTCTGATACACTGCTTCTCTTTCAGCTTGGAGTAGTTGGTTGGCAAAGCTCCAGAAAAACCAGCTAGAAACTCGTCGAGGAGCATAGCCCAAGTAGGTGGTAACAACGTTCAGTAAAATGGGGGAAGCTGCCAAATCTTGGATACATGCTAAATCGGATGAGTCGATAATGGTGGCGATCGCCACTGTATCCCGTAGGCTAGGATCGGCTACAGCATCCGCTAAGGTGAAGACACGGCGGCTGCCTGAAGCAACCAAAGATCGGCAAGATGCAGCCTCTATTAAAGATTTCTGAGTGTTTTCACTTAATCGCAGTCCAGTAGAAAAAGCAGTCTGACGAAGAAATGTGATGTGGTCATCTTCAGAGCGATCGCTAAATACAGTATCTTCCTGACTTCTATGTAAGACTTTATAGTTAGTTTGATAGTTGTCACACAGCAGTAGAGTTTGTCGATCTAACTTAACACCTTGAAGAGTTTTGCGGATGAAAGAATAGCTGCGACGACATTGATAGAATCGACCCAAAAGATATTTTAGACCGTTAAAATTATTCAATAAAAATTTCATTATTCAACCTAGGTTTTACATATTTAGTTATACGATTTTCCATACTCAAATAGAGTAAGTAAGTCGGCGCAAATAATCATCACTGGTTTGTAGTTGCGCTTTAGCGCTAAAGCACAACTACGAGCCAAATACAGAGATTTTACTTTTTGTTACATAGGTTAGTTTTTTCTCGCCGACTTACTTAATTGCCACAATATTTTCTGCTAAAATTTGCTTAAATGCATAAGATTAACTATTCCATACATCAACGATACTACCTTTCAGTATCAGTCGATCAATCCAATTTGCCCAATTACTTAGTTGATTTTTTGCTAGGATTTACGTTTCATTGGTAATATCAGAGATTCTAAATAGGTAAGTGTATAACTCACCAATATAATGATTGACAAGTAGATAATACTCATGAGCCAGAAATTATGGATACCCAGAAAAGTAAAGGCAGTAAAGGCTGGACGAATTGGAGGGCTGTGAAGTAGATAAAAGCAATAGGAAATACCTCCTATAAAAATTAGTACGTTATAAATTGGAGAAATGTAACTAGCTATCAAAGCTATTATAGTCAAGCCCAAAAAGCATATAATAGCTAAAAATAAATCAAACAAAATAGTTTTAATTAAAATAATCGGTTGCCAATAAATAAATAATCCAATGACTGTGGTTAATAGAAAAGCTATCCAAATAAATTTATTATTAAGTTTTAGATCGCTAATTTTTAATCCTGGCTTTAGTGACAAATTGTAGCCAATTGCCATGCCTAAAGAAAATTCTGCCAGACGATTAGGAAATAACCCTAACATCAAAGCATAATCATCTTCTACTGAACTAGTAGTTATTAGTCTAGAAATTCCACAAACAATGAAAGTTATCAATAAAAAATTCCTTGTTCCTGTTTTAATGATTAACCAAAATAATAAAGGAAATAATAGATAAAACTGAAGAATCAGACCGACAAACCAGAAAGGATGAGGACCATACCAAAAATAATCAGGAAAAAATACTCTCAATCCGGTTATGCTTAATAAAAAGCCAATATTTAAAGGCATGTCTGCATATCTTCCGAGAAGTATGCCAGTTATAAAAAATAGAATATGAGCAAATATATATAAAGGGTATATTCGCAAAATTCGTCGCCAAAAAAAGGTTTTCCAAGGTAATTTTCTCCATGTTGTCTCAGACTGGAGATAAACTTTACTGATGGAGATTGTCAAACCCAATCCACTTAACAGCAGAAATACATTGACTCCAGCAAAACCTAAGCTTGCTAATGTTCTGATGCTGAAAATATCTTCGTTTCTAGGCAGCATAACTAGGTCTATGTGATACCAAGCAATCCAAAGAATTGCTAATGCCCTGACTACCTCTAAAAGCTTTGATTGAGAGAATTTTCGATAGTCAATAGGAGATTCGGAATTAGATATTTTAGTATTCATTATGCTTAATTAGTGATTAAGATAGAATTTGTTACTTAATAAGTTTCGTATATATCTCCATGAGATTTTTAGCAATGCGATTCCAGGTATAGTTATCCAGAACTAGCTGACGGGCGCGATCGCCCATATCTTTACCTGCTTGAGGATTACTTAAATAGTTATCAACAGCTTCGGCGATCGCTAGTACATCTAGTTGGGCAATGTAACCAAGCTGATTTTCTTGGACAACACTAGCTAAAGCCACTCCAGGGGTAACCAAGACGGGAACACCCACAGCTAAAGCTTCTAAAACGGCGACTCCAAAATTTTCCGAGTGGGATGTGAGGACAAATAAATCCGACCCTTGCATAAATAAGTTTTTTGTCTCTCCGGTAATAAATCCAGTTAAAGAAGTGCGATCGCGAATGCCAGTTGCAACGAGAAGAGACTCTATTTCCGCTTCGTATTCTTTGGTACCACTACCTGCTAAAATAAATGTGAAACGATGATGAGTTAGCTTACCTAAGGCTTGGATCAGATAGTCTAGCCCTTTTTTGGGATGCAAACGAGACAAAAATAAAATTACAGGTTCATCTGCTGGCAGATTGAGGTATTCTCGGAGCTGATGACGGGCGTTAGTCAGAGGCTCAGGAATCGAAAGTCCATGAGGTAAAACAAAGCTAGGAACGCTCAGATCTAAATGGGAAACTTCCTCTTGTTCTTGTTTTGAGGTGAGATGTAGCGCTTGGGCATGGTTGAGGTTAGCCCGTTCGATCAACTTGAGATAAATCTGTTTTTTGCGGGCGCTTTGCTGGAGTGACCATTCACACAGTTGTCCTAAGGGGCGAACAATGTAGGGAATGCCTTGGAAACGAGCGATCGCCATAGCTACCGTCGAAGCATAGGAAAAAATTGCATGGATATGCAGCAAGTCATAATTAGCAGCATTTTGCCACAACCACGAAGTTAGCTGACTAGAAAAGGCAAATTCTCTAATGGAGTCCACTTCGGGAGAAAAACGTGAGAAAAACCAAATTGGTATTTGTTTATACTCTATACGCTGGTTTAAGGGCACATCAAGTAAATCATTGCCATTATCATTAGTTGTGGCAATTTCTGCTACGACACCTTGATTTTCCAGTGCTTTAACTGTTTCTAGCACTGCCTGACTCGGACCACCTCGCACTGATGCTACTGAAGGAATGATATGAAGGATTTTCATAATTATTCAATTATCCGGCAACTTGATTCCACCAATGCTGGAGAATTGCTAAACTCCAACGGCGATACCATAGTTTTAGATTAATATCTTTACCCATTTCATGCTCTGGAAAATAATCTCTCCAATCTTTTTCTATCCATTGTTGAAACGGAAAAAAGAAACCCCGCTTGGGACGATTAAGTAACCAATTTGGTAACTCAGGAATTGCTTGAATTAATAATTGTTTACCTTCTCCAAGGCGAATTGTGCTAGGAATAGAAGCGATCGCTTCTAGTAAGCCACGATCGACTAAGGGGACTCGCAATTCTAACCCCCATGCCATACTCATAACATCGCTGTCCCGCAACAACTGATTACGCATATAACAACTTAGTTCTAGTCGGCTCACTTCATCTTCTAAAGAAGGAAGATTTGTTGATATGCTTTTATCTTGAAAAACCCCCTTCTCCCATATGGGGAAGGGGAGTTGATTCGAGGAATCTTTCAAGTAGTACTGAGTAATTTTCACAGCTTCTGTTTGGGAGAAAATACCTCTAAAACTACGATAAGCTGTTGCAGTTGTTGGCTTTTGCTGTAAAAATTCTCCTAAGCGCTTGATTCGTGGTGATGTGCCCCAAGATGCTAATCCTCTCCCTACACTAGTGCTGATGGGTTGAATTTTTTGGAGTTGCTGACCCCAACGCACCATCTTTGGTACTTCTTGAAATGTTTTATAACCACCGAATAGCTCATCTCCTCCTAGTCCAGATAAAACTACTTTAGTCCCATCTTGGTGGGCAATTTGGGACACACAAAAAGTATTGAAGCCATCAATACTGGGTTGATCGATACTTGCTAAAAACTTCGGTAACAGTTCTCTGCCTAACGATGCTGTTACTTTATATTCTGTATGTTCAGTGTCAAATTCTTGAGCAACTTTTTGGGCAAGTTCTCCTTCATTCCACTCATTTTCTTCAAAGCCAATAGAGTAGGTGCGTAAGTTACCTTTTTGAGTTTGACGCGCTAAGGCAACAATTGAGCTTGAGTCAATGCCACCACTTAAAAATATTCCTACTGGCACATCACTAATAAAGTGATGTTCAATTGAGTCAACAAGTGCATTGCGGACTTTTTCCTTGGCTTCTGTTAAAGAAATTGTTTCCGAAGTAAAGTTAATTTGCCAATATTGTTGCTCTCTGACATTACCTGCTTGCCAACGTAACCAATGACCTGCCTCTAAACAGCGAATGCCGGCAATTAGGGTGTGAGGTTCTGGTACTGTTCCACTGACAAGATAACCATATAAACCCTCTGGACTTAAGGCAATGCTGGGTAATTTTGATGCGAGAATTGCTCTAATTTCTGAGGCGAATATTAAAGTCGATCCAGATTGCCAATAGTATAAAGGTTTAATTCCTAAAGCATCGCGGGCAATAAAGCAGGTTTGTTCTTGGTTATCCCAAATAGCAAAAGCAAACATCCCCCGCAAATGATTTACACATTCTGCTCCTTGCTGCTGATAAAGTTTGAGAATAACTTCAGTATCTGTTTGTGAATAAAACTTTTCTCCTTTTGCTTCTAGAGCAAGCCGTAATTCCCGAAAATTGTAAATTTCTCCATTAAAGGTAATCCAATAGCGTCCATCAGGTGTGGACATCGGCTGATGTCCTGCGGCACTTAGGTCAAGAATCGAAAGACGAGTATGAGCAAAAGCAACTTGTCTATCTGGAGAAATATAAATTCCTTGGTCATCAGGTCCACGATGCTGGAGAGCCGTTTGCATTCTCACCATCATGGTTTCCAAGCTATTTTTTATTTCAGTTTTCGTTAAAATTCCGGCAATGCCACACATAAAAAGAATTTAATTATTAAGAGGTTTTCATAGATTCAATATAAACACTATCAGCAAAATATTTAAGAAAAGGTATGATGATACTTACAGTTTTCAAAGCTTCAGATAATTCCACAATCAGTTTATATTTTAATGGTAATAAATCCACATCTGCCTTCTGAATTCCTAAACCGAAAAATCCGTCTATAGTCAGCTTCGATTTCCCGATTTCTTGATTGAAGCATTTAAGTAATTCTCCAACTCCCCAGTATCGCACATCAAAATTATCACCCTCTTCAAAGCCTCTGCTGATTTGATGCTGTAAGGATCTGATCCCAATTCGATTTGGCATTTGAATTAGACTACTTCCATTAGGCTTTAAAACCCGATCGACTTCCTTGAGGGCTTTTCGAGCATTGAGTTTGCTAAAATGCTGGATGACGCTGTAAGAAAAAACTTGGTCAAAATCATAACTTTTAAAAGGTAAATGCCGCGCATCTCCAACTATAAAGTGAATATTTAATCCTAATTTCTTGGCAATTCTCTTCCCAGCTAAAACTGCACCTAATGATGGATCTATGCCAACGCAGTTATAGTTTTTATTTGCTCCAGCAATACACCATCTTCCCCAACTACAGCCAATATCTAGTAAATTCTTACCCGATCCATTTGGTAATCTTAATTCCGGAATTGGGTATTTTGGCAAATTACCGATAGCATCAGTATACAATATGCCGTTTGTTGCTCCTACTAAAAATTGAACGATTGGATCGATAGAAAAATCTTCTATATTTTTATTGCCTATATACTCATTTAAATATTTTTTTTGTTCCTGACTGATACCTAAAGTTTCAATGAAATAAATATCTTGGTAGTTTTGCTGAGCAGCTAGAGATTGATTGGCTAGTTCTATAGTTTGTTCTACATTATCCAAAAGCATAATAGGGATACCCTGAATTATTGGATAAGTAATTCCGGTTTCAGATATGAGAAAGTTACCTGATAGATGTAGCTTGGATTTATCTCTAGGGCAAACTAAATTCTCTAAATACCAGTCATCAATAACATTCATATTACTCATTTGAGATTGGGTATATTTTGCTAAATTTCAAAAATGTCTAAATCGCTGTAGTAATTTATTATTAAATTGGTTTTACAATTGACAACAATTATGGTTAAGTATAATACCTTGGTAAATCCCAACCATTTTGGCTGCTACTTTGTCCCAAGTGTATTGTTCTCGAATCATTTGACGAGCGCGATCGCCCATATCTTTCCCTACTTGGGGATAAGTGAGATATTCTTCAACAGCTTTAGCGATCGCCAGTACATCCAATTGAGGAACGTAACCTAATTGGTGTTCTTGAACCACAGCAGCCAAAGCCACACCAGGGGTAACCAAAACGGGAACACCCACCGCCAAAGCCTCTAGAACTACTAAACCGAAGTTTTCCGCATGGGAAGTTAGAGCAAATAGATCCGATCCTTGAATCAAGAGGTTTTTTATCTCTCCGACAACAAATCCTGTAAAATGAGTGCGATCGCGAATCCCATTTGCAACCAGCGCCGACTCAATTTCTGCTTCGTATTCTTCAGAACCACTACCTGCGATTGCGAAGGTGAAACGATGATGAGTGAGTTTGCCTAAAGCAGGAATGAGATAGTCTAGTCCTTTTTTAGGATGCAGGCGGGATAAAAATAAAATTACAGGTTCATCGGCTGCGACTTGCAAATGTTGTCGAAGTAGATTCCGAGCATTGAAAATCGGTGTAGGTTCAGAAAGTCCGTGCGGTAAGACAAAACTGGGTGCATTAAGTTTTAATTGAGCAACTTCTTGCTGTTCTAGTTTGGAGGTAAGATGGATAGCCTGAGAATGGTTGAGGTTAGCTTGCTCGATTAGCCTCATGTAAATTTGTTTTCTGTAGGTGCTTTGCTGCAAAGACCATTCAGATAATAAGCCATGTGGGATGACAATATAGGGGATATTTTTCCGGCGAGCGATCGCCATTGCCATCGTCGATGCATAAGAGAAGACAGCATGAATATGTAAAATGTCATATTGAGAAATATTATTCCAGAGCCATGTTGTTAGCTGCCAAGAAAAAGCGTATTCTCTGACAAGTTTGACAGTGGGTGAAAAGCGAGAAAAAAACCAAATTGGAACTTGCTTATATTCAACGAGTTTCTGTAAAGGAACATCAAGTAAGTAATCGCCGTTATCGTTAGTCGTGGCAATTTCAGCATCAATATTGTTGGCTCGCAACGCCTTAACCATGTCCATAACAACAAGACTTGGACCACCCCGCACATGAGGAACAGATGGAATAACATGGAGAACTCTCATAACGGAGATTTGCAGCACTCTCTAATAAGATGCACCATTTCTAGTTTTAATTCTGTTTAGGTTTCGTAATATACACCAAAATTCTGACTCCTGAGTTTTTACGTTTTTACTTTACTATCATATTTTTCATTAATGGCTTGATGATAAAGTTTAATATACTCGGAAATCATTTTATCTGCTGAAAATTTTTGAGAATTTACAAATCCTTTTAACTTCAGCGTTTTTAGTATGGGAAGATTACGAATAATTTCTTCAGCTGTTTCTTTTGGCCGATCTGGTTTTATATATATAGCTCCTTCTCCTCCTACATCATTCATTGGCGAACGGTTTGATGTAAAGACAGGACAACCGCAAGCTTGAGCTTCAATAATTGGCCAACCAAAGCCCTCATAGAGGGAAGGAAAAAGCAAAGCCGTAGCAGAAGAATAGATAGCTCTCAGGCTTTCGTTATCAATTTCTACTAACTCTATTACCTTTTGTTTAATATTATGAGTTTTGATGAATTGATGCATTTCATCAGTCATCGGTTTACCCACCATTACCAAGTAAAATTTTGGTTGTTGCAGTTGCAGAATTAGTTGATAAAAAATTGATAAAACTCCCAACCGATTTTTGTACCAGTGATTTGCTCCTACGTGTAGAATAAATTGACCATCATCAGGAATTCCCAAAGCTTTTAAACGTCGTTGAGATTCTATCACTGTCATGGGACTATAGGGATAGTTTAAACCCATAGGAATCACAGATACAGAACTCTGTGACAGAGAACAAAGACGTAACACATCGCTTTGAGTTTGTTGAGAAACGCAAGCAATTTTTTGCCCTTGGTTAAGTCCCCTCATCACCATCTGCTGAAATTGCTTACCAGTCCATCCAGTGCGACATTCGGGAAATTCTCCTAAACCAGAACGAATTGGAAATAAGTCATGACAAGTAATTATATGGGGTACGTTTCGTAAATATTTTACGTAAACCGCATTACCTTGATCGCATATGTGAACTACATCCGCCCAAGATAATGCTTGACGCAATTGTACTGGGAATAGAACAAATTTATCAATATAACCTAACCATTTTCTCAATAAAGCCGATGAAAGCAGCTTGCCAAACCAAGGATTTGGGCGAATAATTCTGACTTGATGCCCAAGTTTGGTTAAGTAATTTTCCAACATAGAAGCAAATATATCCATGCTTTGGATTGCATCTAATTGGTAATTACCAATCAACAAAATTTTCATTTTTGGCTATACTTTTGGTTTTTGATTAGAGTATTTTGATTTAAAATGCCAGAGAACTCGCTTGGCATTAATTATTGCCTCAGCAGGCAATAGAGATTTAACTATATTCTTGTTAATAGCCTCTAAAGTCTTGGGTAACAACTGCTTTTGTAGCTCCAAAATATCTTGGAGAGTCATAGTAGCGATTGAAGTGTTAGGAAAAGCTGGATAGTCTCTCTTAAAACCAAATCCCAAGTAATCCATTACCTCTGGTGTGAGATTTTCCAGGTATTCAGTATTCACTATATTTTTTTCACCATGCCCTACATTATTGCTACCAACTTCATCGACTTGAAAAAGCAACGTAGTTCTGTTGTAGTTTTGATCGTGAAAAGGTTCGGCTCTATGTATTCCGTGGATATCACATAAGATAAAACTTCCCTTCTTCATCGGGAAGGTTAGTATATCTTCTCCATATTTACTGTCAATATAACTATCGCTGAGGTAAATTTCGCCACTATACTTTCTAGACCATTTATGAGAATCCTTAATATATTGAAAGGCATTCTTTTCAACGTCTGATAAATAAAACAAAAACAATAAACCAGGCATATTATGCTTTTCAGATAATTGTTTGCCGATTTGGCGATTATTATCTGTATGCCAGGGCATATGCGAATTTTTAGAAGTTTGATAAACTCGATGATTAGTTAATTTATAATTATCATCAAAATATTCTTGGCAAATATCTAAAACTTTTCTGGAAGTAATGACATCGTAGGTTTTTTTAGAGCCGGCTAGACAATGGGTAAAAAATTTGATGTCTTGAGCTGTAACCACACCAACATCATTAGTATTTAGGAGGAGCTGATTGAAATCAATTTCTTGAAGTAGTTCTTCAACATACTGTGCAGTCAAGGCTTGCTCAAAAGCAAAGAATCCTTTAGTTTTGAGGTCATTAACTATTTGAGTGGTACTGATATTGGTTAAATCTGGATTAAACATATAGGACTCCGACTGGAATTTGGAATATTTTTAGACCGACTCAAAATGTTTTTCTAAGTAACCACCAAGAGTTTTTTGAAAACGTTCAAAACCAAATCGGTTAATCACCCGATCTCTCAATGCCTGCGGTTGATACATCAGGGGATTAGGATAAATACCCTGTAGGATTTGAATTATGGTTTGGGCGATCGCCTCTACATCATCTGGGTCAACTAGTGCGCCTAATTCTCCGTGACAAAGTGCATCCTGTGCCCCATCTTGATTACCTCCAAGGGTGGGTTTACCGCAAGCCAGCGCCTCTAGGTAAACAATACCAAATCCTTCAGCTTTGCTTGGCATGGCAAATAGGTCGCACAGATGATAATAGGAGCTAAGTTCTTCATCAGAAACGAAGCCAGTTAACGTTACGCAATCTTGGAGTTGATATTTAGCAATTAATTCTTCAATTCGGGGTTTATCGTCTCCCTTACCCACTAAAATGTAATGAACGTTAGGAATAGCCTGACGAATTTGGGGTAAAGCGGTCAAAATTTTATCGTAGCCTTTATATTGCTCTGATTGCGAAAGGCGAGCAACAGTAAGGATAATCGGTTGTTCGGGTTTCAAACCATATCGTTTGAGAAGCCGATCGGGCTTGGGTGCAATTTGAAAATTATCGGCATCGAAGGTATTGGGTAGAACTAAAACTTTTTCTGGATCGAGGTTTTGTTCTCGAAGGAGGCGATCGCGTGTATAGTGACTACCGGCTAAAATGCGATCGGCATGGTGTAAAGCAGTCTTTAAAGCTGGATTTTGAATGTTCCAAGCATCTATACCGTGGGCTATAGTCCAGTATGGAGTCCCAGTTAGTTGTTTGAGTTGATGAGCAGCGGGGGTAAAGTTTAAATGGCTAGAGAAGACTAACTGGGGATGTTGCCAAACACCAAAGCCAATCAATTGAGATGCAAAAACCTGAGTCCGTAAGGATAGAGGCCAGCGACCACCTACATGAAAATGTAAGTCAGGAGATGCTGGCGGTACATGGGTATCATGCTTAATAAAAATATCGTAGTTAAAATTCGGATAGAGATTTTGGAATGCCTTGAAACAGAAGGAAGAATAACGTTGAATTCCCCCTGTGGCTTTGAATAGGTCGGGAAACCAAAGATGGCAGTGATATTTAAGTTTGTGCATAGCTATATAATGCTGTAGGCAGTTGATGACGACTACTAATTCCGGCGTTCCTTATCTAGTTGGGGAGTAGGAGTCTTAGTAATAAGAAGCAGTTGGTAAAGCCCTTGAGCGACTGACTTTTTGTATATAAAACTTGTTAATCAAATAAACCAAAACCACTGAGCCTGCTACAGCACCGACTATTTCTGTTAAGGAACCACCAGGACTTATTAAAGCTAGTCCAGGTAGAAACCAGAAACTAAAACCTTCCCAATCACCAAAAAGTAATTTTTTTGCGGCTGTGATATCTATAACTCGTAGTACAGTTCCCAGCACAGCAAATCCTAAAATTACTCCTGGTGTCCCAAAGTTTAGATAGAACTCTAAAACATTGCCTACCCCTACACTGGTTCCCTCAGAAAACTTCACACCTGTGTAACGGCTAACAATATCTCCACTACCTCCATTAGCTGGCTTACCTGGCCATAAAATTCGAGGTATTACTGCTACTGCGGCCTCTAAGAAAGTTTCACCATTAGCATAATCAATCTGACCACTGGTGATGTACCTGACACTTTCACCGACTTGAGGATTTAGATTTAAACGACCATCAATTAGTTCTAAATGTGCCTGCTTGTAAGGATCAAAAAACTCTAAGTTACTTGCTGTTTGCTGCAACTGCTCAATTCGTGACTCAAAACCTTTTCCACCCCAAACTTGAGCGCGAATTAGATTGCGATCGCGAAAATAGTTAGTATAGAAAGATAAGCCCAATAACAGAAATAATAATAATAAGATGATGGATTTCCAGCGTGGGCGATAAAAAGTGAATACAAATATCAGCACAGGCACTACTGCCATCACCCCAAAACCCGCGAATCCTGAACCAAGTATAGTCACAAAAGGAATACAGCAGCTAATTAGCAACCATTTGATCAAGGCACGTTTGTCGCGCGTATACCAGGCTTTCCAGCAAGCTAAACATAACCCAGTAGACAACATCACAAAACCTGAGTTAACCAAAACACTAATACTAGGAATACGACCTAAAATCGGACCTAAAACAAAGTAGAAAAATACTCCCAATAAAATGTAATTGTTAGGAAATTTGAGGTTAGGCTGTTTCGGCACATATAATCGCCTTGAAGGTTTGACGATTTTCTCAACAATCGGAGCAAGTATAACAGTGCCAACTCCAAACCCGATGACACCATAAACACTTTGGGTAAAACCTATGGCAGTAGTAGTTAGGGTAATTTTTTGACTAATCAAGTAGAGGCTTTTAGGATTATACCAGGGAAAAGCATAAATCATCGCTCCGAACCAGTGTAAAATAGACAGTTGGAGCAAATAAATCGTTGGCAAACCAACGCTGGGTAATCTCTTATTCCACTGACTGCGGATTACCAAACTTACAACTACAACCCAAATGCATAGCCAAAAAGTTAACCATTGTCGCTGCGGATCGGCTGTAAGCATAATCACCCAAGCTTTTGCTTTAATAAATCTGTATGAATGCTAACAAAGTCAGCTGCGACATCTGCCCAATCTCTGGGTTGAAATTCCTGATAAACTCTTTGCACCATTTGTCCCAGTTCTTGGCGATGTTCATCACACCACTTCAAACGTTCTACAAAGCTTTCGGGGCTACGAATTGGCAGTACCCAGCCCGTTTTTCCTTCGATGATGATGTCTGAACCTGAGCAGTTTGTGGTAGTTAGAATCGGTAGACCAGCAGCTTGAGCTTGGGCTAAAACCATAGCATAGCCATCTTCAATAGTTGTAAATATAAAAATATCTGCCCAAGCATAAAATCTGGACAATTTAAATTGAGATTGCTTTGGAATAAACTCAATATTTTCAATATTTTTTTTAGCAAGATCCCTAGCTTCAATAGTAACAGTACCAACAAATTTAAATTGAAAACTCGTGGATACTAATTCTGCTATTTTGAGAAAATCAATTGCACCTTTTCGATAGGAAAAAGTGCCAACCATTAAGACATTGAGCGGTTTTTGCCAGAGAATTCTCTGACATCGTTCCTCAATGACTTGCTCAACTGGTCGAAATTTTTCTAATTGAGCGCCTAAAGGTAAAATTTTGAGTTTGTCTGGACTAATATTTTGATGAATAAAAGATTCTTTAGCAAAAGTTGAGAGTACTAAAACTATATCAGTCAGCTGATATTCTCGCTTTTCCCTAGCAATCATCCAGTTACTTGGCCGATCAACTGATACACCAGCTCGCTGCTCTTCTTCTGAGAGGAGTTGGGATTGGGTCAGAATATGTGCTGAACCTCTCACGAGAGTTTTTAAGACATCCTTAGCTGAAAGTGCCTGAAAAATCTCTTCGGCAACTCCACTAAAAACGTGAACAATGTCATACTCAGATTTATTCAGAATTCGAGCAGCCCATTGGGAAAATGCAGAATGCAAAAAAGCTTCAAAATTAGGAGTACCTACAACTCCATGCAGTTTATAAATAATACGAGTTAAAAAACCATGTAGTAAAAATGTTTTAACAGATTTTTGGGGTATGCCAAATTTTTCGACAATTTTCTTGGGATAATTTGTGAATAAAGTAACATCATGTCCTTGGTTGATTAACTCTCGTGTCAAGTCAAAGGCATGAAAGCGACCATGTACTACAATTGCAATTTTCAGTTTCATCTTTTAAACAGTAGCTTTTCTGTCAAAGAAAGCATTGTCTCTAGGCGGTCTTTGTAAGTGTGTTTGCCGTGAAAAATTAATGAGTGGGCTTGATGAGCAAGGCGTTGACGTTCAGCCTCGTGGTTGAGCAACCAGCGTACTTTCTTCAACATTTCGGGAATTGTTTGGAAATATAAAACTGTTTGCCCTTCTTCACCAAAAATTTCTCGATGTTCTTGGGTATCTTCGGTAAGCATGCAAGCTCCGACAGCGGGAACTTCAAATGTTCGCATACAGTTACCATCTCGATTTGCTCTGCGAACTAGGCAAAGGGCTATTTTTGCACCTGCGATCGCCAGACGTAATGTTGGAATGTCTGCGATCCCAGAAGTATGAGCTTTTGTTTCGGGGTAGCGGTTCCAATAGCCTCCATAGAGATTTACACAGATTCCTGACTGAATCAAAGCAGAAAT
Organism: Nostoc sp. C117; assembly: GCF_043099735.1. Classification (NCBI taxonomy): domain Bacteria; kingdom Bacillati; phylum Cyanobacteriota; class Cyanophyceae; order Nostocales; family Nostocaceae; genus Nostoc; species Nostoc sp. C117. Next base: position 2,155,158 of record NZ_CP170991.1, on the reverse strand, counting down.
ATAGGCAACGCGATCGCGATCTGCTCCACCTGCAAACATAACATCACAAGTATAGTCAAGCGGTGCTTCTTTGTTTATAAACTCTTCGGGATAAAATAGGTCAGAGTCATAACCAAAAGGCAAGTATTCAACATTGGGACAACCAGCTTGCAAGATATCGTCAATATTAGCGCGGCGAGGAGAAAAAACAATATCGTAATGAGGCAATGCATGCAAAAACCAAGGAGCATAGTGATATCGATTCCAAGGGTCATCAGTGAGAAAATTAATTCTTTTGATCCCCATCTTTTTCATCTCCACTAGTGCTTTTTGATTGACAGGAGCAATCCCAGTAGAAACAAACAAGTCAGGTGTAAAAATGCAACATTCCTTTACTATATTTTGGCTGAATTTTGCTAGTTGGTTCGGGTATTTTCCTCTGAGATGCCAGTTAATTTTCTTGAGTAATTTTGATCCTGCATCAGCTGATCGAATATCAAATAAACTAGGGTTTAAATTCAGAGATTTCGCTGCCTTAAAAAAAGCACCTCCTATATTGGTTCCATTTAAACAGCCAGCTATTAGAAGTCTCATGCTATGGTTTCTCTATATGCTATTGCAATGCCTTCCGCTGCCTTTTCTACAGAATAAGCACTTACTTTTTGGCGGCACTTTTGGCGAATTTCAAGTCTACCAATCAGCGATAAGCTCCGCTCAATTGCTTGAGCCAAACTATCATAAGAGCCTGTCTCAAAAATCTCTCCAGTCACACCAGAATTAATCAGGTCTGGCGCACAGCCAACAGCCTGAGAAACAATTGCAGGTAATCCGTGATGTAATGCTTCGTTGACGACCAGACCCCAAGTCTCGGAATAATCACTTGGCAATATTAAAAAGTCAGCGGTGTGGTAGTAGCGACTAAGCTGAGTCTGGTTTTGAAATCCCAGTAAGTGAACTTTTACTGCTGGTGAAGTCTGAGCAAAATTTTCTAAAGATGATTTCAATTCTCCGTCCCCAAGAAAGAGAATTACAATTTGATTGCGAACTTCCAAAGGTAATTGTTTAACTGCAAGCAGCAAAAGATCTGGTCTTTTTCTACTGCTCAGTTTTCCAGAAAATAGCAGTACAATTTGCTTGTCTGCAATACCTAGACTTTGGCGAGTGACGTAACGCAGTTGAGTGCGATCGCTTTCACTGCACTTAAAGAAACTAGTATTAACGCAGTATGGTGAGAAAATTAGTTGCTCTTCGGAACAGCCTAAGCGTTGAAAATGAGCTTTAGAGTGCTGACCAATATAGAGTGCTTTGGCAAACTGACGGTAAGTCCAGTATAAAATCGAGTCTCTGACTCCTGTTTTGAGTAAACTCCGTTTTTGGGCATGGTCAGTAGTCTCTCCCCGAAAAATAATTGGATACTTGGCTTTCCATGCTTCATAGAGAACTCCTCGATAAAAGCGGTGGTTATATCCTGTAGTCAGCAAAGCTTTTGGTTGTATTTTTTCCAATACTGCCGCTAATCCTTGAGATGAAAGTGTTTCAAAAGACTCCGCTCCGCCCATTTTGACTTGAGAAAGAAATTGTGATGGATATCCTGATAGCAGGTCAATATCCCATGCAAATCTAACCCCAAATTCTGGATCTTTGTATCCTACAATACTAAAATCTGAACCATAGATCACAGTTATTGGGATATCAAAATGTTTGCTGAGAGTTCGATATACAGGAGTCCGATACTGAATTGGATGTGTATCTATAATTGCTAGCATATACTTTTTAAGTATCTTTTTATATTTATAGATACTATCATTAGGTGGCTCATTAACAACACAACTTTTTGACTTGGTTGATTATTTTTCAATTAAGAAAAAGCTTTTTTGGTATTTTTTAAACTTATTAATAACAAAATTAAAACCTGGAGAGCTAACAAAAATCTTTGGATATTTAAGGTAATTAAAGATTTTATCGCTCTGATTATTATCCATTTAATTCTTTGCCAATATAGATGCAATAACTCAGGCGTTTTGAAAAGATTGACATAATTAGGTATGATTTCGGTAAATTCACTAATATCTAGATGACTTTTAAATGATTTAGAAGAAACACTTGCAAGGTTTTGTCTATACAAAATTAATGTTCTAGGAATGTACTCTATAGACCATCCACAATTAAGGCACCTTAGTAGCCATTCCCAATCAGCTTGATAGAAAAACTCCTGTTTAAATTGTCCACAATCTTCAAAACTTTTTAGCCGAATAGCACAGCCAGATATATGCCACCAGCAACCTTTGATTAAGGTACTTTTGACAGACTTCTCATCACCTTGAATGACTTCAATTCCTCTATTAGGGTTATCTTCTCCTTCTTGGATAGATCCATCAAACATTAAGTTGTCCCAACTTGAGCAAATACTACCTACATTTTCTGTACAAGCTTCTATCCTTGATACCATCATCTCTAGCCAATTTGGCTTGGCAATATCATCGGAATGCAAAATCAGTAACCAATCTACAGTTTCTTTGATGAGATTAATAGCATGATTAACATTTTCCCACTGACCTATATTTTGTTCTCCTGGGAAAATATGTAATGGAATTAATCCTTTCCAAGTCTTTTTTGCCAAAGCTACAGAGTCATCAGTTGAACAATCATCAGCAATATAGACACTAGAAACTTTTTCGATCCATCCTTCTTGTGATTGAATGGATTCAAGGGTATAACCTAGAGTATCTTCATTATTAAAAGTAGGAATTAAGATGGCAATTTTAGTCATTTTTATTTTAATCGAAGAGTTTGGCTAGGTAGATGACAAGTAAACGGTATTAGATTTTTGGTTCAAAAATAGCATATTTGATCGCGAACCTGCATAAATTGTTGCTCATAGTTCCATTCATTCCAGATACGCTGTCTACCGCGATCGCCCATTTTTTGCCTTTCGGCTGGATGTTCCAGATACCATTTCAAACTAGCAGCAATACTTTCTGGATCGTCAGGGTTACAAGCTAAACCGTAACCTGTATCTACATACATTTGTTTCCAGTCGGGTAAATCAGAAACTAAGAGTGGTAGCCCAGAAGCTAGGTATTCAAATGGTTTATTAGAAGCACCTGGCATTGGCTGAAGGCTGTCTTTTGGAAATAAAGCAATACCGATATTGCACTTTTGACAGGATTCTAAAAGTTTTTCTCTAGTAGGTAAAGTGCCAATATATTCAATTCGTTCACTAATTCCCATCTCACAAGCTATTTGTTGTAGTTGTTTAACATAATTCGGATGCCCGACTGTTTCATATCCAACTACGCGCAATTTTACCCGATCGGGCAAAATTGCTAAAGCAGATAGAATTGTTGGAGGTAATTGGACTGGCACAATTGAACCATGATACCAAACCCACAATTCATTGCTATTGTCAGCTTGAATAGACTGACAAACTTCCTCTTTGCTTGGACAATTCCAGACACAAAATATATTTTGGCGATCGCCTATCACCTTTTTAAAGCGATCTATTCGTTGTTCATTGGGTATAATACATATCTTGGCTTTTTTTGCTAACCACTTTCTATTTTTCAAACAAAAGCGAATGAAGAAGCTATCAGATGTCGCGTTAGGCGAGTCATGTTCGTGATAGATAATCTTTGTATTGAAAAAACTCAACAGAATAGAAATGGGGCAGGATAACAAATCTGACGCATATACCCATTGAGGCTGCCAGCGTAACGTCCAAATCAGCACCCAAAAACAAAATTGTAAATAATGCAACTTTTGTTGCCAACCTGCTGAACAAAAGGGCATTAGTTGTACAGTGATGTTGGGATGAGGTGGAAAACACAAATCAGATGCACCAAATGCTCCAGTGCCTAAAAATAGTACCTGCCAACCTTCTTCGGCCAATATCCGGGAACTATGCTCTAAGGGTGGGTAACCTCCAGGGTTAGTGTACTGAATGTAGAGAATTTTTTGTTCGGTAAGCGTTGTTTTAAACATTATTCCCTAGTGCCCAGTTACTAGCAAAACGATAAATGGATTGCATGTGAGTCGCGACTGCTGCCATTTTTTGGGGAGACTCAATTCCAGCGCGAAGCCGCATCAGCGCTTGCCTGTCCTGGCATAATCTGTTGATAGCTTGACTCCAATCTTCCACAGAATTAGGTTCTACTAAGATACCGTTAACTTCGGACTCAACCAGTTCGGCAATACCACCTAAGTTAGAACCAATGACAGGAACTCCAGCAGCAAAGGCTTCCAGAACTACCATTGGCCCGGTCTCTAAGCATTGGGATGGCACAGCCAATAGGTCATAATTTGTCAAAGTTGACATAACTTTTTCCGGAGGTACTGGCAGTTTAAAAGTAATTCGGGGGTCTTTGGCTGCCATAGTCTGTAATTCTTGTAGATAGGTATCACTCGCCTGGGAAATGCCATAGATGTCTAAGCAGACTGCTAACTGAGGAACTGCGGCCAAGGCTTTGATCAAAATATCAATTCCTTTGGCGGGATCAAGCCGACCTAAAAAAGCAATGTTTAAGGTTGCTTGAGGGTACTTCTGGCTAGATTTGGCTTTTTCGGGTAGATCGTGACACAGTCCTTGGCGGATGACGGTGATTTTTTTTGCTGGAACGTGGTTGACTAGTAGGACATGTTTGACCCAATCGCATACTGCCACAATATGGTCAACTTCAGATAGGAGAGTATGTAGAACTGTATGACGAAGACTAACTAATTCGGTCATTCGCAAAGCAGTCCAGGCTCCCCCCTGTAAATTCAAGTTACCTAGCCAGCGTCCTACCTGGGGTGATAAACTAGCGATCGCTTTGGCACTAGTTCGATCCAATCCCAACCCCTGTAACGTACACTGACTACAGGTTTTTAAATCTACCTTCCCATCACAAATGTCAGTCCCCCATTGCATCAGTGTTCCCCGTAAGCAACTCACAGTAGGAGTATGGTAGGTAAAGACAACCGGGATTTTCCGTTCTTTAGCAGCTTGTACTAAGCCGAGAGAAACACCGCTAGTAAAGGCATGAAGATGCAGCAAGTCTGGCTGTTCTGTTTCTAGGATGCGACTAAATTCTAAAACGGCTTGGCGATCGCCTTCTCCATATATTTGCCGTAGATTTTCGACTTTGCTGGATATCGCATAGCGGCGTACTCTTAGCTGGTTATATAAGTAGGATTGATTAACTTCCCCAGGAGCAGCAATTAGAACTTCGACTCCCTGTTGCTGCAAGTACCGAGATAACGCTTCCACGTATACTTCAGTGCCACCTACGGGATCGGGATAGAAACAGAACGGAACTTCAATGACTCGCATAATCAATCCTCTGGTGGCAAAAGAATGTAATTTCTAAATTGACTTGCCACAAATTTTTCATGCTTTATCGAAACAGCAATATTGGCGTCAGTCGTCAGAATTCAATTGGTATGATTACTGTATTTGATTCTTGACTGTCGAAACTTATCTACAGGTTCTTCTATATACAGGACAATCAGACTAGAGAATATAATAGTTAATATTGCAGCTAACACCCCATTATTGGTCTTCATCAATAATGTCTGTATTTGGATTACAAGCATATGTGATACATACATTGGATACGATAAATTGCCAATAAATCTATCTATTCTATTTTTACTAGTCAGGAAAAATAATGGTTTCAAAAGAATAGTAAAAACAATATATACTAAAGGTAGATAGATGAAATTTGAAGTCGATTGATCGATGAAAGGAAATGCAATTATTAAACAATTAAACAATATCCAAAAAATAAAAGTTGATATTTTTCCAAAATTGCTAATATTCAGTATAGATTGTTTATATATCAAGATACCTAATCCAAAAAAACATAATTGAGGAAGAAAGAAGAAGTAACTCCAATTACTACCAATAGATATTAATAATAATTTCAAAATCACGCTGGAAATGATAATAATTAAAAGCTTGATATTGCTAATGTTAAACAACAGCGGCGCTAAAAAATAAAACCATATTTCTACACCAATAGACCATGCTTGCCCCATTAATCGGAGATTTCCACCCCAAATCAAGCCAGAATCAGTTTTTCCTGTATTCATGCTATTTAAAATAGCTATAGAACCATCGGTATCAATGTAAAAGAGAGATAGTAAATCTATCCCAAATAGTGAGCTATTAGAAAATAAAGTAAATAGCTTTACTAAAATCGGCATGTGACTAAAGGGTTCTGCCCAACTTGTTGCAGGCATCTTGCCAAGATAAAGCCATATCAGAGCAAACAGCACCCAGGAAGCGGCAAAAACTATTAAGTAGGTTGGAAGTAGCCTTAAAAAGCGATTACTGATAAATGTTCTAAACTGATTATGTGTATATTTCTTATCAAGAATGAGACTCATATAAAAGCCAGAAATGATAAAGAAAAGTTGAACAGCGTGATTTCCTGGTAGTAGAGTAGTCCCAAAAATTGATGTCGAATGAGATGCAATAACACTTAATGCGAGTAAAAAACGTATAAATCCCATGATATTATCAATCTAGCTTTATTTATTTAACCTGGCTTCAACGAGCTAAAATATAGCGGTAGGTGATGGCTAATCTCGAAAACACTTGACGAAAGTATAAACATTCATGGTTCTTCAGTACATAATATGCTTAACTAATAGTTTAAATGCCAATTTAACAAGCATCTAACTCGGAAATTATCAAAGTTTCTAAATCCATAGCCGGAACGTTTAATTAGCTTAAGTTTGTTATTAATGCCTTCCACAACACCACTAGTTGTCCCATTATCAAAGTAAGCAATAATCTCATCAAACCAACGGATAATAGTATTGTTACTCTTGGGAAAATATTTTTTAGCTTTTGCTAACCACATCCCGAGTTTAAAAACTCCCGGATACCAGTTATCTGTCTTATTGAAAATCTTTCTAATTTTTTCTTTTAATTCATGCATTTCTTTGAGAATAGGAGATAAATTTTTCACTTCATAAAGTTTGTTTATCTGCTCTTCATTTAAGTCTGACTCATTTTTCAATAAAACGTATTTACTATTTTTTAGTCCCGACAATACTTTTTCGTACTTAGATTTTTTTGATAATGATTGCGCTTTTTTAACTAATTCTTCTAGATTCCGCTTCTCTTGTTTTCTTTGTGTATCTAGTTCTTTATTGATTTGTGTCATCACATGAAATCTATCTGCTACTACTTGAGCATTGGGCATTAATTCTGTTACTACATTTTTGTAACCTACCCACAAATCTATACTCACTTCCTCAATTCGTGCTAAAACCTCAGTTCCCCACTCTATAAGGGTTTTCTTTACTACCTCTTGTGTGCGCCCACTTAACAAAGTTATTAATTTAGATGTATCTAAATCTATTAATACTGCACAGTAATTACCCTTGCCTTTAACTAGAGCTATTTCATCAATTCCAAGCCTTTTTATAAAATCAGGTTTGTTATCAGATAATTTTTCTGAGGCATCTTTTAACATTCTTTCTATTTCTTCTGTTGTCACTATCCCTTTATTTGCTACACTATGAATATCATTTTCTACAACATCTTGTATTATCTTGTCTGCTAGCCGTTTTGTATAAGTTCTTTTCTTACTTACAAAATCTAGCTTTTCACTAAACGGTTTTTCACATTTTTCACATTTGAATTGTCTCCTATTTATTTCTAAAAATACTGGCTTTTCTCCAAAAGGTAAGTCTTTAACAACGTATCGATGATTTTGATGTAATCTATGGCTTTTTGTACCACAGCGAGGACAATTACTGTATGATTTTGTTGATTCAGTTTGTAAAATCATTCCTATCCCCTCATGAATCCGATGAGATATAACTTTCACATCTTTTAAATCAAGAAGCGCTGTTAGGATTTTAATATTTTGTTTCCTATTCATGACTGTAAATACACCAAAAAATATTTCTCTTGTAATTACAGCTAACAACAAATATGCTTTATAAGTCAATTAGGTCAAAGTTTTTTCTCAATAGCTGATACGATTATTTTTATTTATTAAGCTTTTTGGCTAACAATTTAGCATAACAAGTGCTGAAGAACCACATTCATTTACTTAAAAGTTGCTTAATTCGACGGTAAGTTAAAGCAATCGCCTCAGCCTGCTCATATCCAAACCATTTTGTCAACTGTCGCAAAGCTTTGGGAGCAGAAGGAAGGTAGTTTGGATTTAAGTTGTGAATTCTAGCCATTACTTCGTAAAACTTTGGGCGATCGCGTTCAAAGTAAAATCGGGCTAAATTTCCATAAGCTTCAAGCAATACTTGGCGATCGCTTTCACTCAAAATCCGATCGCTATTTTGGAGCAAGTTTTCTACATAAACAGCATTAGAATAGCACGCGTTACAAAATTCATAGTTTCTAGAATTTGATAAGCTATGGCTTTGTCCAACTCTATAAAAAAATAGAGGTTGCTCGCTCGGACAAACAGCAAAACTTGATTCTACTTGATACAAGTCAATTAGAAATCTCACATCTTCAACCAGCCACATTTCTTCCCTGAATCCACCAGATTTATGCCATGAATCTTTTTTGATTAAGCCAGCCATCACAGGAACAAAGCCATCATTTTTTATCAGAGAAAGTGGGATTGGCTCGCTAAAGTAAGGTTGATGGATAGAAATTTCTTTCCTAGTATCCCAACTAGATTCTGCTGTTACTCGTGACCATTTGGAAGTGACAAAGCTAGGGTAACTATTCTCAACCGCAAATTGATATTGAATAGGAATTTTATGTGGAGCTATCCAATCATCGACATCTAGAAATTGAATATATTCTCCTTGAGCAATTTCTACACCTCTATTTCTCGAATAGCTAGGTCCATAATTTTTATCTAAAAATAAAAAAGTTGTTTTAATATCTAAATTATTCAATTTCTTTTCTGAAACAATTTGCTTCAGAATTTCTGACTCAGACGAAAAATTATCAATTACCAAAATTTCAATTAAACATAAATCCCAGTTACTAGCAGCTTTAGCTAAATAATTGAGTAAAGGAATTAAAAAATTAGTTTTTTGGTAATTAATAATAATTAAACTAATATTAATATGCATCTTTTTAGGCAATTAGGCAGATAAAGTTTTACGGATAGCACCTAATGTAAATCTACTCCATCTAATTTTGGGATCAAAACATGAGTTAATTAATATTTTGATTGATTGATTTATTCTCTGCGGCTTATTTAATGAGTTGAAATCTAAAGAATTTGTGATAAATTTATTCCAGTACTTTTGGCGCTTTCTTAGAGAAATATATTTATGTAATTTAGCATATTGCAAATCCTGCATAAGCTGGGATAATATTTTTTCTCTTTCAATTTCAAACTGGACTGCTTGAACTGTAGTTTTAGAATTAGGATGAATCCGAAAATGAGCTAATATCAGAGAAGTATAATTGATTCGATCAAATGAATATAAATATTTAATTACTAGCTCCCAATCAAAGCAAAAGTCAAAGTTTTCTGGCAAACCACCAATTTGACAGATTAAGTCAGTTCTTAACCAGAATCCAGGCTGATGAAAAACGACATTCTGATCGGGTAAGACCATATTAAATGCCGATAATCCCTGATTTTGTTGGACAACTATACCAGTTTCACTTAAGTCAAGTACAGCACCAGCAAAAGCATCAAAATTTTTAATTCCTTCAGCAACTAATTTGAGGCTGCCTTGGGTAAGGATATCATCTGAATTAATCCAATTAAAAATCTTACCTGTACACTGGGCAAGTCCTTTATTAATCGCATTCGCCTGTCCGCTATCTTTCTCGCTTACATAATAGTCTAGCCATTGCTGATACTTTTCAATAATTTCTAAAGAATTATCACTTGAGCCACCATCGATAATAATATATTCTAGGTTGGGATATCCTTGCAGCAAAATTGAACGTATAGTTTCTTCTAGAAAGTGAGCATAATTGTAGTTAGGTGTAACTATACTTATACGAGGCCATTCAGAACCATCAGGCATTTCTTCACTAAGGCGATCGCTTTCCTCAGTCCAAGGCCAACCTGTTTTATCCGGCGGTGGTGGTGGTAAGTCTTTTAGCTGCGGTACGGGACGAATTGACATATTCAAGACCTTATTAATTTTCTAAAACTTTATGATATAGCTCAATGTATCGCTGAGTTTGCAATTCTAAAGTATATTCTTTTAAAATAATATCTCGACAATTTTTACCCATACTATTGCGCTGTTCAGTATCTTCTAAAAGCTGTACAATACCATTGGACAAATCTTGAGGATCTTCTAATAAAGCTAAGTAACCAGTAATATCTGGACGTACTAAATCAGGAACGCCACCAACTTTGAAAGATACTAGGGGAGTACCACAAGCCATACTTTCTTGCAGAACTAAAGGCAAATTATCGGCACGGGTGGGAAAAATGAACAAGTCAGCCGCAGAATATGCAATAGACTTGAGGCGATCGCTGCTGACGTAGCCAAGATTCAGGCTTACCATCCCTACGGCTTTTGAGATGATTTCATCACCATTGCCGATAGTTAGCAACACAGTTTCAGCTTTAAGTGATTCTGGCAAGCTTTGTAGAGTTTTGAAAAGCAAGTCGCCACCCTTACGACTATCTTTAATACTTTGGGCGCCAAACATCAAAACTTTTTTACCCAAAGGTATACCTAGCAATGAACGGCAATGTTCGGGATCGAGAACTTGATAGGCTTGTATATCAATGCCATTGGGAATGTGATGAATGGGAAACTCTTTGAGCAAACTCTGCTTGGCTTGCTGAGTTAGCCAGTTGCTGGGAGTGATGATGCTTAAGTTAGAGTTTCTATAAACCCAGTTTTTTAATTTCCACTCTAAACGTGTATTATCTCTGGCGATTGCTGGATATGTATCTGGATAAGGACATTTACCACAACCAATTTTCCAGCGTTCGCAATCATAACTATATGCACAATGTCCAGTAAAGCTCCACATATCATGAAGTGTAAAAACAGCTGGTTTATTTGCTGTTAATGAGGGAATTGCTAAGTAGTTAAAGTAATTAGTATGAATGTTGTGAAAGTTCAGGACATCTGATTGTTTGTAGAAACTATGCTTGAGAATATCAAAGCTGCGAAGCAAATTGATCTGGTTAAGCCCTAAACGTCCCGTAAAACGATAGATATGATTTTCCAGACGCTGCTTAGTCAAAGGCACTGTTGCCACGCGATCGCTGCTAGTATTAACATGTCCTACTAGCAAGCGCGAATCAATATTCTGAGCTAGTAAACTTTGGTGTAGTCGATAACCAGCGATCGCTGCTCCGCCAGTGATGTCTGATTGATTAATATGTAAGACGTTCATAATATTGAATCATAGCCTTGGTTAAATTATTTCATTACATATGCAGGCTAATTTTCTCCACTAATGAGTGCTGATTATTATTGCCTTTTTCAAAAATTGCATATCCATTTCGCAGAGAGGGGTTATAAGATACTAGTTTATAATGCTTTTCTACAAGGATTTTTTGGCAATTTTTGTAATTATCAAAAGTATTGATATCATCAATTATGATATATCTTGCACCCAATAATTCTTCTAAATTAATTACAGCAGAAGATTCCAAGGTGTCAATCATCACTAAATCAAAACTATCAATTTTATGCTCTTTCTTGATATATTTAAGTTCATTATTTATTTCCGGTAAAATAGATGGAATTTGATAACATTTAATTAAATTATCATGATGAAAACGTTTTTGGAGTTGCACAAATCGAGAGGTCATCATGTTAATACATAATCCTACTGGCCTATTTCGATTTTCTCGAATACCTGTTAAAAATGCTTCAGTTGCTGGTTCACCGTTAGATGCTCCAATCAATAAAGCTGACTTAATGTTATCACTCGCTACCATAACTCGAATAGCTGAGAAAAACTCATCATTTTTTATTTCTGATAATTTATAAGGAAGAAAGTAGCCAAATCTGCTTTCCAAATAACGGAAACCTCTAAAAAATATTGATTTAGTCTTTGACTTTATCCATACTTTTGGATTAAGCTGAGGGTTTTTAAAAGAATATTTATTTAATATTTCCCTATTATTATCATCATTTTTGATATATTCATAAGCGAAATTATTAGTGTGTTTTTCTTTTACTTGCAATTCCTTTTGTAAATTAGACCAAGTTCTTAACATTTTCTCTAAGTCAAACTGTTCACACGAGTGAAGCATAATACAGAGATGATTAATCCACTCATCAAAACTGCGATCGGGTAATTGGTGAATACTATAGCGAGGCTGAGATTTTTCTAAGTATGGTATAGTATTATCTTCTCTATTGTTGAGTAAATTAATTACCCAACGAGTACGATCTAGAATCGAATGAGAAAGACATGGAAATTGCTCAGCACTATTAACAGCCTCATCTAATTTTCCATGACAAAGTAGGCAAATAATAAAATAAGCCCACTCTACTGGATCGGGATCTGAGGCTTGGTATTCCTCAAGAGTATATTTAATTGGTTGAGTAATCCAAGAAAGTGCTGTGTGTGTGTCTCCTTTGTAAAGGTTACATATTGCTAACCGCAGTTTCGGCTCAGGCATCCAATATATATGATTTACACATTTTAGATATAAAGCTTCTGCTTCTTTGTATTTACCAGCGCTTAGTTTTTCATCTCCTTGGCGGATAAACTCTAGAATTAATCCATTGCCAATAATATGTGAATTTTTAATCCCAGATGATTGTTCTACAATAGTAAGTGGCTCAAAAGGACTGGTCTGAACAATTTTTTGATTTGCTTTAAGTTTTTGATAAAGATTAAACCATTGAAAAACCTGATCTCTTTGTTTTAAAGTGTGCTTAGAATGAACAAGATCGTACCCTGCGTTAGTGATCTTCTCTAATTTTTCTGGATTTTGAAATAAATAGTCAATCTTATCTAAGACATCACCTTCCTCAGCAAATACACAATTTTGCATATCAACAAATCCGCTGGCTTCAACAGAAGCAGTTTTTTCTGTAATCAGACACGATTTGCAAGCTGGTATCTCAAAATGTTTACGAACAATTTCCTTTTCTAATGTTCCACATGTTGGTACAAACCAAGAAGCATTGATAGTTCGGGCGTATTTTTCACCATATATCATTCGCCATGCAAAATGCTGATTAGAATATCCAGTATGAGGACAAATTAGTGAGGGATAAAATTGAGAAACAGTTTCATAAATTTTTTGTCGCCAAGGGTATAAGTTATTTATGTAACCATTAAACAATACAGGAATAATTTTTGATTCTCCATAGTCTCGATATGTCTGGGGATCTATAAAATTTGGCCACACGAATAAGTTTTCGGCAATCTCTGGTGTATGTTCAGCAGTAGTAGTACAAATAGTAAAGAAAGTATTTATTCCCCAATTTTCCATATCCGAAAGAAAACCTGCACGTGCTTCACACCAAGAGTCTCCGTTATGGAAGCCTAATTTAGGTATTTCTGGATAAGTATGTGTATTTTTAATTTCTAGTTTTTTACAACGTTGATAATTGACACCAGCTTCAAAAAATGTTACCTCCGGTTGATACTTTTCACAAATTTCTTGGTAGTCGCAATTTTCATTAATTACAGTTACTTCAAAGAATTCTGATAAGCATTTTACGTGCTGTTCTCTGTGTAAAACCACTAAATTAGATAAGCCTTGATTTTTCCATTGGAAAAATACAAGTCTTGGCTTAGTAATTATCTCCATAAAATTCATTTACTTACTTGTGCTAGACTTGGCTAAGCAATACACTCAAAATTTACAAACAGACTTCAAAATTTCGATCGTCCAATTTCCTCTTCAGTCATAGGATCGAACAGTGCTTATATAGTGCCATTGTACCGTGGTTGTTAAGTTTCAAATTAGCGAGTGCATATGCTCTCTGAATTTAATTCTCTGAACAACAAAATCCAATTCTTAAAGCGATCGCATATTTGTATTTTCAGACTTGCAGCTAGCTATTTTCAGGTAAATAGATCATACGGTAGTGGCACAGCATTGCTGTGCCACTAAAACAAACAGATTGGTCTTTTGTTTCTCAATCAGTTGAATCTCTCTCTCCTGAAAAATTCATACTTTTGTATTTCACCTATTTCTCAAAACAAGGATGGAAAGTTAGCACCAGAAGATTATTCAAAGGCTCGTTGTATTACTACAAGGAGAACAAAAACTTTTCAGCTGTCAAGTTACCTATTACATCCATCTTACCAGTTGTCACGTCAACCGTATAAAGGACATTATTTTTTGTACTATTGTCAGCAGCCAGTGCGTACAATTGTCCAGAAGAAGAGAAGGCCAAGTCTTTAACATCGTTGATCAGAGGGCGTCCTTGATAGCTCAATGGAGTCAGTCTTTTAATTTTGACCTTGCCTGTAAGTATAGCTCTCTCCTGTAAGTTCATCGTGATTAAAATGGGGATACCTTCTGAGCCAATCTCAGTTGCAAAAATATTTCCTTTTAGATCTTGGCATAGGTTAGCGAATCGATGATTGAGTGGGAGTGAGGGTAGAGCCAGATCGTCTCCAGAAAGAATTTTACCTGTTGTGTAATCGATTATTCTCATGGTATATGGTGGAATGCCCTCAGTTCCTACCAAGCATAGAAGTCTATTCTTAGGAAGACCTAGCAAACTTTCAACAGTTTGATTAGATTTCTTAAAGTCTAAAACTTTTTTTGCTCTGAATTTAGAGCTAGTACCAGTTCCGGCAACAGAAATAAGATGGTTGAAATGGCCATTTTTGGAGTAAGAGACCGTAGAAATTACAATAGTCTTATCTCCAAGCACTATTGCTTTCGTAATCCGGTCAGACTCTGGTAAAAAGAAAGCCCGATATTGTTTAGGTACAGACAATGGATTGTCAACGGAGAGAACTGGTAGATTCACCTTAGAAAGAATCTTCACATTTGGCAGATTCACTTTCAAATCTAGCTTCTTAGTATTAGAAAGAATCTTTAGCGTCGCTGTATCGTTAGTATTTAGCTCTACTGAAGGAGTTTGATCTTCTCGGTTGCGAGCGTTGGATGTTTTAAGGAGGTTTACTCCATAAAGAATCTCCTTGCTGGACTCGCTCGTCTGAGCAAGCACCTTACTAGAGATGTCAGCAACAACAGTGGAAGTCAAACTGGCTGCTACCAGCTTGCCAAATTGGCGGCGTTGTAGTGGTGTCATTCTTGTACTCCTGGTGTGATACTTTAAGGGACAATGAGGTTTGCATTTGGTGCTTGCGGTTTAGCTCCCATATCTGCTAAAATATTGACGGTTATTTGCTTGACACGAATATCTTCCCGAGCTGGGCTGACACCATCGCTATCTAGCCCCCATGCCCACTGAATAGTGCCGGAGGCAAAGACTTTAGCTCCGCTACTAGCGGTGTAGCGGGCTGAGTGAGATTTGGTAAAATCCTGGTTGGTAGGGAGCGCTTGTTCTCCCGGCGGTTCGTCAAAGTTTGGCAATAATGCAGAAGGTTGCATTGGTGATTCAGACAAGGTGACCAGACCAGAAGGACTAGACCCATTGTTAACGACAAAATCCCATTCATAGCCCACTAACAGAGCCAGCTGATCTCCATTCTGGAGTCCCGTGTTCGCATAGTAAGGATCGCTACTATTGCTGACAACAAAATTAGAACCACCGTAGATATCGCTGAGGTCGCTACCGTACATGATTCCTAACAAGGCGTTTTCCGGCCGCTGGTTCTGGACGCTGCGGAATTTATTAGTTGCTGCTGATGCTCCCTGCTGCTGGGCGACTGAATCCAATGACCAATCTTGTTTGTAACACGCCATCACCCGGTTGGGATTCACTTGCCCAGCAGCGAGAGTAGAACTTTCAAATCTGACTCGCCAGTAACAAGTATTAGCAGAGAAAAATCCCAAATTAATGCCGGCATTGCGAGCTCCTTCCACAGCATCGCGCATTTCTTTAGACCAGTACTCATCGTGACCCACAGACAGGAATACTTTGTGATTGAGCAAACTTTGTGCGTTGGTATGAAGCTGCATACTCTCGGTATAGGCTACATCGTAACCTTGAGATTCCAGCCAGCGCACCATATTATATTCCCATCGAAGAGGTGTATCGGCCTCGTAGGATTCTTGATAAGTTGCTTGGGAGAAAGGACGGTCATAGGAAACCTTGTAAGCTCTCTGACCACCAACGCTGTTAAAGTTATACAAGCTGTAACCACCGGTTGTGCTGTAGGCTAGGACACAAGAAACGGCGCTTTGGAATAAAATATCAGCAGTTCTGCTATCATCGCGGACGACAAACCACACGTGCGCTGCTTTGCTACTTGCTTGGTCAATTAGCTTGGCAACATAAATACCGCTAGTCCAATTATTGCCTACCTGCAAGACATAGGAAGTTGTCCAGTTACACTCAACTAGGTGGGTATCAGGATCTACAGTACAGGCAGCTTGAGTCGTACCATTGAGCAACCCACTACTTGCCATCAGCCTGCCGCCGGTGCCACCATAATAGCCCAAGCGGTATACGTCGATGGTAAACTGTCCGACTTGTCCTAGAGAAACCTTAATACCCAGAGATTCTCCTTTGTTGACACTGGTTGCGGAAGCATAACCAGCGATCTCTCCACTACCCCGATTAACAAGCTTCCAGTTAGTGGTGCCAGGATTTAGGTTTTCCAAAAAGATTGCATTGGGATTTGGTGGAGTTGTTGAAGCCGAGAAAGTTATACTACCGATGCCTTGTGCTGTCACAGTTACTACTACCCCTCCAGGTCCGGTAGGAACCCCCCCTACTGTCAAAATCGTACTTGCTTGACCGCTACCGTTAGTCACTGCACTGGTGGGCGAGACCGATCCTCCACCACCAGTAACGGCAAAGTTTACCGTAACTCCTGACTGAGGACTGTTTTGAGCGTTTACGACTTGGACGACCAGGGGATTGGGCACAGCTGCACCCGTGGCTGCAATCTGATTATCTCCACTGACTTTAACTAAAGTGCTGCCGACGGCAAAGCCGATGTCTCGATAATAGTTACTATTCACGAAAGAACTGTCTGGGAAAGAATTTGGACTTGCACTATACACTCCATTGTTACCATCTGTTACCGAACTAAGATAGCCATTGACTATGGGGTTACTCAGTTCATAATAAGTAGCTACGTAATAGGTGTTTACGTTAACAGAGACTACATAAGTCGTATTCCCTTCAATGGGAACTGGCGTTTCTAGAACCTGCTCCTGCCAGCCAGAAGCCGTTTCATTCGTAAAAGTGGCGTTTGCCAGCAAAGTTCCTGTGGCTGTCCATATCTTGCCAATATGAGTTCCTGTCTCGCTAGGGGCTTTCCAGAAGCGAATGGCGGTAATTTGTCCCCATCTAGCGCTGCGGAATTTCATCCCTAATTCATAAGGAACGCTATCAGTAGCATTTGAGATGCTCGGAACTTGAGTCGTTAGAAGTGTTTGTGTATTCCCTGAGGGACTAGCAATAGCTGAGAAAGTAACGCTACCAACTTGGGATGCCGTGGCACTTACACTATTAGTCACATAAGTTGTTGCACCAGGGCTAGCTGCCAGTGTTAAGGTTGTACTAGCCTGACCAGTCGCATCAGTTATTGCACTGACGGGCGAGACTACCCCCCCACCAGTAGTAGCAGCAAAATTGACTGTGACCCCGGATTGAGGATTACCGGCGTTATCTTTGACTTGAACAACAAATGGGTTGGGTAAGGAAGTTCCAGCTTGACCAGTCTGATTGTCGCCACTAACTTTGGTAATAGTAGGCAGGGACACAGCCACAAAGTTGATGTCACGAAAATAGTTAGTATTCCGGTAAGAACTGGTTGGGAAGACTCCCGGAGTCACATTAAACACTCCATTGTTACCATCTGCCACTGAACTGAGATCGCTATTGATGATGGCGTTGGCCAGTTGATTACTAGTGGCGACGTAATAGGCGTTGACGTTAACAGAGACTACATAGGTTGTATCAGCTTGAATGTTAAGTGGTATGTCCAAAGCCTGTTCCTGCCAACCAGAAACCGTCTCGTTAGAAAAAGTGACACTTGCCAATAGCGTTCCCGTTGCCGTCCAAATCTTGCCAGTATGAGTTCCTGTCTCGCTAGGAGCTTTCCAAAAGCGGATAGTAGTAATCTGTCCACCTTGAGCACTACGGAATTTCATGCCTAATTCGTAGGGAATGCTATCAGTGATATTTGGAAGGCTTGGTACTTGATTGGTAAAGAGGATAGTCATAGCTATTTCCTGCAATGTTTAATGACTACGGATTATCAGAAGTAATACCAATTTGAAAAAAGAATACAACCGATGGATAAAACTCCCCCTCAACCCTTTGCTTACCAAAGGGAGAGTGCTTGATAGGGCTGGTGGGATCTGTCACAAACTTTTTTTGAATTGGTATTAGTTTAGTAATTAGAAAGACTTTCGCCTTTCAGCAACTTGCTGATTGCGACCCTTGAGCAAATCTCTAAGCAGTAGAGATGTGAAATTTATTCGCGGATATGCACACGCGATAAATTTTTAGTAGAGGGAAATTTTGACTAAAAATGATTCTTAACTGAACTGTTAATTAATTAACTAATGTTAGTAAATTTACATAAAATAATAGATTCCAAATATTGAGTTTATTTGACAGCACAAACTAGAGGCAGCGCTAGAAGTAATTTCCAGGAAAGGAATATTTTTCTTTAAACCTGACAAGCCATTTTCAAAACTTTCACTACATAATCCTCTTCTTCTTTAGTCATTTGATGAAACAGGGGTAGTAGGACAGTACGATCTTGTGCTTGCTCGCTTTCAGAAAGCCGATCGCATTTTCCCACTTCACACTCACAAGCTTTTGGCTGAACTCCACATGACCAAGGTTCAGTTTGATAAGCAGGTTCACGGTGAGCGCACATAATCCCGCGTCGGGTGGAAATGCCAGCATCTAGCATTCGCTGCATTACTTGTACCTGGTCGTATTTCTCTGTAAGGCGGACACAAAAACTCTGCCAGTTACTCTTGGCCCAATTTGGTTCATTCGGTAACTTTAATCCCGGTATATCTGCTAGCTTTTCCTGATATTGCTGTGCCAAATAACGTCGGCGTTCTACAATCTCTGGAAGACGTTTAAGTTGTTCTCGCCCGACTGCTGCTTGAATATCAGTCATGCGGTAGTTGTAACCCAGCATCGGATATGACTCAAATATTACCTGTTTTGCACCGTGGCGTACAGTATCGGGGATGCTCATCCCATGTTGCCGCCACAGGCGAAACTGTTTGTCATATTCGGGGTTGTTGGTAGTAAGCATTCCACCGTCACCTGTGGTGATGACTTTGCGGGGGTGAAAAGAAAAGCAGGCGATATCCCCATGTGGTTTGCCAATTTTTTCCCAGTTTCCATCCCAGAGAACTTCACTACCGATCGCACAAGCTGCATCTTCAATTACTGGTAAATTGTAACGGTGGGCAATATCCAAGATGGCTTTGAGGTCGCAAGGCATCCCGATTTGGTGGACGATGAGAATGGCGCGAGAGCGATCGCTAATCACATCCTCAATTAACATGGGATTAATGTTGTATGTCTGTGGTTCAATATCCACAAACACTGGTATTGCACCACAGTAGCGAATACTGTTGGCAGTGGCAATATAAGAATGGCTGACGGTAATTACTTCATCCCCAGGTTGCACACCGACAGCCAATAGCGCGAGATGTAATGCTGTAGTGCAATTGGAGACAGCACAAGCATGGTTGGCTCCTACGTAAGCGGCAAACTCTTGCTCAAATGCAGCGACTTCTGGCCCTTGTGTTACCCACCCAGACATAATTGCACGGCTAGCTGCTTCAGCCTCAGCTTCACCCATCCAGGGTTTAGCGATCGGGATAGACTGCATTTTCTCAGACATTGCTTGCTTCCTTTGCCAATTTCTGTTCGCGCCACCAACTCACTAGCCGACGCAATCCCTCTTCTAGGGATACCTGCGCCTCAAAACATAGCAATTGTTTGGCTTTACTCACATCTGCTAGTCGGCGTGCTACGGGGTTGACTTTACGTTCTGGGCCATATTCTGGCTGTAAATCTGACCCCATTACCTTAGCCAAACTATAGGCTAGGTCATTTAGGCTGCTTTCCACATTACTGGCAATATTAAATACGTCATCAGTAACATCGGCTTTGGCAGCTAAAATATTCGCTCTGGCAATATCTTCGATATATACAAAGTCCATTGTCTGTTTGCCATCACCAAAAATCAGTGGTGGCTGACCTGTTGCAATACGCTCCATCCAGCGAATTAAGACTTCAGTGTATACACCGTAAATGTCCATACGCGGGCCGTAGACGTTAAAGTAGCGTAATGCTACATAGTCCAGTCCATACATATCATAGAAGCTGCGTAATAACCCTTCATTAAAAACCTTTGCTGCACCATAGAGAGTGCGGTTGTTGTAGGGGTGATGAGATTCAGTGGTTGGGAATTTCTCTGCCATACCGTAGATGGAGGCTGATGAGGCAGCGACTACCTTTTTTACCCCGGCTTTCACTGCTGCTTCCAAAACGTTGAAAGTGCCATCTGCCAAAACTTCTAATGCCAAACGCGGTTCTTCGGCACATTGGGTAATGCGGATTGCTGCTTGATGAAAGACTATATCCACACCTTGCATAACTTCACCCAAGAGTTTTTGATCTCGGATGTCGCCTTCTACAATTACTAAAGGACCATGTTCTTTGGCCCAAGCTAGGTTTTTTAGTTGTCCACGGGTTAAATTATCTAAAACAATAATTTCCGAGACTCCTTCGTTTACCAATAAATCGGCAATGTGGGAACCAACTAAACCTGCACCACCTGTAATTAAAATTCGTTTATTTTGCATATTATTTACTCTCCAATGGTTCATATCCTTCCCGCCAGCGTAAAAACTTAGCAGGGACACCAGCGACGATCGCAAATGGTGGTACATCCTTAGTCACAACTGCTCCAGCACCAACAATGCTGCCTTTGCCAATTGTGACTCCAGGTAAGATCGCCGCATTCATGCCAATATCGGCTCCTGTTTCGACTTTTACCGATTTAATTTCTAAATCTGTTTGGATGATGGGAACATCAATTGGCAATCCGGTATGTGTTGAACCCAGTACTTTTGCACCTGGGCCCCATCCCACATAATCTTCAATAATCAAATCACGGGCATCAAAATAGCTCTGTGGACCAATCCAAACATGATTACCAATGATGCAAGTACCATCGAACCTTCCCTGAATATAGCTTTGTGAACCAATAAACACTTGGTTTCCAATTTCAAAGGTTTCAAGATGTTTAAAGCCTACACCATTGCCAATCCGAATGTTATGTCCAAATCTCCGTGCTACCGCTCGCCAAATAGCTCGCCGCATTAGCCCATCAAAGTCGCCATCACCTGTAGCAAAGCGTGCGTATAATTCGATTAATGATTTTTGTTCATACTGAGTGTTTAAATATTCTGCTAGTTGAATTTCAAAGTCAGGGTCTAGCTTTTCTGCTTGTAAACCGTGGATAGCTCTGACTATCTTAGTCTTACCTGGATCGGACATTGAATTCCTCAGTTATGTTAAGCTAATTACTGCTTTAGCAACCTGAGTTTGTGACTCTGTGCTTAATTCTGCATACATAGGCAGGGATAACACCTGATTAGATGCTGCTTCTGAGTGCGGAAAGTCTCCCAGTTTATATCCTAAATCGGCATAAGCTGGTTGCAGATGTACAGGAATTGGGTAATGAATGCCTGTCTGAATTTCCTGCTCTTGCAGACTTTGTTGTAGGGCATCTCGCTGAGGCGATCGCACCGCGTAGACATGGTAAACATGACGACTATAAGGCATCACAGTAGGTATACTTAAACCAGATTCTGTCAGAAGTTGGTCATACTGGGCTGCGTGTGTTCTTCTGGCTTCTGTCCAGGCTTCGATATAGCGTAACTTCACCCGTAAAATCGCTCCCTGGATGCCATCCATGCGATAGTTGTAACCTTTTAGAACATGGTGATACCTGCGTTCTTGACCCCAGTCGCGCAGCATTCCCATAGTGTGGGCATATTCGGGATTCTTGGTGACTGCCATACCTCCTTCACCGTAAGCGCCTAAATTTTTACCAGGGTAAAAGCTAAAACAACCAATATCGCCGATACTACCTACTCGTTGTCCCTTGTACTCAGCCCCATGAGCTTGGGCTGCATCTTCTATAACAACCAAACCATGACGGCGCGCAATCTCCAAAATTGGCTCCATGTCTGCTGGTTGACCGTACAAATGTACCGGTAGAATAGCTTTGGTGCGCTCAGTTATCGCTTTTTCAATTTGGGTAACATCGATTGTGTAGGAAACAGGATCGATATCTACGAAAACAGGTGTGGCTCCGGTGTAACAAATTGCTGCTGTGGTCGCCACGAAGGTGAAAGGTACGGTAATCACTTCGTCGCCAGCACCGATGCCAGCTGCTAGTAATGCTAGATGCAGGGCGCTAGTACCTGTATTGACAGCAATACCATAATCTGCATTGCAGTAATCTGCAAACTCTTGTTCTAAAGCTTTGACTTCATTCCCCAAGACGAATTGGGTACTTTCAAGTACTTTAAGTACGGCAGTATCAATTTCGTCTTTAATACTCAAGTACTGAGCTTTTAGGTCTACAAATGGAATCACGCTGCTACCTCTGCCACATTCAGTTCAATTAATCGGCCTTGCTGTTTGAGAGACTGGGTTGCAGCTTCGAGAATTCTGACTACCCGCAGTCCTGCTTCTCCATCAGTAATGGGGCGATCGCCTTTTTCAATACAATCAATGAAGTGCAATCCTTCTGTCTTCAATGCTTCTGTCATATCCAACTTGGGTGACCACATATCCCCTGTGCGATAACCAATCATCATTTGATACACGCTTTCAGAGTTGCCATTAACTGTAATACCCTTGTCGTAAATCTTGACTTTCTCACTTGGTTCTAAGTCATCGTAAACAATCATCCGTTGACTACCACCAATTAATGTACGGCGCACTTTCACTGGTGCTAACCAATTCACATTAATGTGAGCAATGAGATTTTTTTCAAAGAATAAGGTCAAGTAGGCGATATTTTCTGGTTCTCCCGGAACGTGGCTAATGCCTGTAGCGGAGACAGCATAAGGCTGGGATGGTAATAAGTAGCTCATGATTGAGAGGTCGTGGACTGCTAAATCCCAGATGACATTAACATCATGTTGAAACAGTCCGAGGTTGACGCGGACAGAATCATAGTAGTAAATATCACCTAATGAATTACTAGCGATCAAGTCGTGCATCTTGCGTACAGCACCCGTATACACAAAGGTGTGATCGACCATTAACACTAGGTTGCGTTTTTTTGCCTCTTCAATCAGCCGCATTGCTTGGTCAGAGGTAGTTGTCATTGGCTTCTCTACCATCACGTGTTTACCAGCTTGCAAGGCTGCTAAAGCTAATTCAAAGTGAGTTGAAACTGGTGTGGCGATCGCTACAGCGTCAATTTTGGGATCTGTAAATATATCTCGACAATCTTTAGTAACTTGGATAGCGGGATATCGAGCCTGTACCTTTGCTAATAGTTCTGGTTGAAAATCGCTGACTGTTCTAACCTGAACTCCTGGCATCTCTACAAAGTTTCTTACCAGATTTGGACCCCAATAACCATAACCAATTACACCGATATTAATGTTGTTTACCATTGCTTTTAAATAATCAGAATTTATTTTTTATACGCTATCAACTATTGCTACTCCTGAGTGGCAATAGCTTATGGCTGTATTGGCAATTACTTACTATTTGAGATAAAAAACCTTTATTTTTGGAACACCTCAGAATTCACTAATGTAGTTTTCAAATATCTATAAATAGATTGTGTACAAAACTTAAATTGTTCAAGTCTCGCAGAAGCAAGGATCTCACAAACTGCTAGCTGAATATTTGCAAATTTTGGCGATCGTCTACAGCGGAGCGTATCTGATCGCGTACATCCCCAATCACACGAGCGGGGACTCCAACTACAATTGCATAATCAGGAACATCGCGAGTTACTGTTGCTCCAGAACCGATAATGGCTTTCTCACCAATAGTTATTCCTGGCAGGATGGTAGCATTACTACCAATGGATGCACAGCGCTTCACTAGAGTTTTAACTGTATACCAGTCATCTTCAGTTTTTAAGCTACCATCTTCATTGGTTGCACGAGGATAAAGATCGTTAGTGAACATGACTCCATGACCAATAAACACTTCATCTTCTAAGACAACGCCTTCACATAAGAAACTGTGGGATGAAATTTTACATCTACTTCCGATTGTGACATCTTTCTGAATCTCCACAAATGTACCAATTTTTGTGTCATCACCGATAACGCAACCGTAAAGATTCACGAGATCGGGATGAAAAATCTTCACATTTTTGCCTAACTTGACATCATCATTTACTGCCATTACTTAATCTGCCTTCAAATTAATACTTTTCTACAGTTTGCCAAATACCATCTTCTAAATAAGAACATTCATCAGCTTGCCATTGATACTCAGGACGCTCAAAATTATGCATAGTTACTTCAAAAGGGCAAATTTCCTTCAGATTTTCTAGCAGAGTCTCGCTACGACGGTTAGAGAACCATGTAGTTAAGGTGTATGAACCCATGTAGAGTCTAAATTTGGGAATCTCACATCGCAGAATAAATGTTCCTGGCTCTCGATGAAACGGAGCATCAGACTCGAAAAACCAGAAGATACAAATAGGTTGTTGTAAAAAGTTTACTATCTGAAAGGAAAAACGCAGACTTTCATGGGGTTCAGTTACATGTAAAGCAAACTCAAAGGTAATTGGTTTTCCCCAGCAGTGAATTCCTTCTTCTTCAGAAGTGTGTGCTTTTACCCAAGCGACATGATTGCCAGTTTTGTTGACAGGAACTTGGTAATAACCTGGGAATACAGACTCATCTTTCTGGCCAGCCAGATATAACTGTATTGCTTTGCCAGTATCGCCATCAAACTGAACACTACCTTTAGAAAGCAGTATGCAACGTTTGGTGAGTTGAGAAATAGCTTGCATACTATGACTGACAAATAAAACTGTTCGTCCCTCTTTGGTTGTGACATCACCCATTTTCCCCAAGCATTTTTTCTGAAATGCCGAATCGCCTACAGCCAGAACTTCATCGACAATTAAAATCTCTGGCTCTAAATGAGCTGCAACCGAAAAAGCAAGGCGGACATACATTCCGGAAGAATAGCGCTTTACTGGAGTGTCTAAGAATTTTTCCACATCAGCAAAGGCTACTATTTCATCAAATTTCTTCTTAATTTCGACTCGACTCATTCCAAGAACAGAACCGTTGAGATAAATGTTTTCTCGTCCCGTCAGTTCTGGGTGAAATCCTGTTCCTACTTCTAATAAGCTTGCTACCCGCCCTTTGATGGCAACACGTCCCATCGTCGGCTCAGTAATCCGACTCAGAACTTTTAAAAGTGTGGATTTCCCGGCACCATTGCGTCCAATAACACCAAGAGCTTCACCCTTTTGAATATCAAAGGAAACATTTTTTAATGCCCAAAATTCTTCCCGCGTTGGGTTGGGCATTTTTTTGCCCGCAGGTTTAATAAATGTCTTAGTCAAAGATGTAGCACCATCAGCAATTACATCCCGCAGCGCTTTGTAGCTACTTCCTCCTTCCTCCTGGTGAGAAATAATATATTTTTTGCTTAAATTTTCTACATTAATCATGTTCTCAGACATCTGCACAGTTCCTTCCTAAATTACGTCAGCAAATGTCCGTTCCATTTTGCGGAAGTACCAAATGCCACTTACCAGTAAGAGGGCAACTAGTCCTAGAGATAGTGTGAATCCAGTCCAGTAAATTTTTGACTCTCCCCCTAAAATTGCCCAGCGAAAGCCATCAATCACGCCCACCATTGGGTTCAAATAGTACAGCAAACGCCATTCTTCTGGCACAATACTGCTACTAAAACCAACAGGCGATACATATAGGCCAAACTGCACAATAAACGGCACAATGTAGCGGAAGTCTCGATATTCTACATTTAAAGCTGCCAACCACAGCCCTACTCCTAATGAAGCAGCAAAAGCAATGCTAATAAATACTGGTAAGGATAATATACGCCAATTGGGAATAAAGTTATACCAAGCCATCAGTCCTAAGAGAATTATCCCAGAAACGAGAAAGTCCACAAAGCTGACAATTACTGAGCTAGCAGGTACAATCAAGCGCGGAAAGTAAACTTTAGAAATCAAGTTGGAATTACTAATTAGGCTGTTGCTACACTCGCTAAGGGCATTGGAAAAAAATTGCCAGGGTAACAAGGCAGCAAATACCAGTATTGGATACGGTGCTGTCCCCTCTGAAGGTAATTTTGCCAAACTTCCGAAGATGACGCTGAACACGATCATCGTCAAAAATGGCCGAATGAGTGCCCAGAGCATACCAATTACTGTTTGTTTATAGCGTACTAAAATGTCACGCCAGGCTAGAAAATAAAATAGCTCTCGATAGCGCCATAGGTCTTTCCAATAATGCTCCTCAGTACGTCCAGCTTCAATGATCAATTCTGGCTTTGAGGTAATTCCTTTACTACTCATAATATTGATTAAAGACCACTGCTTTTAAGCATTAACTATTAATTGACAAACTGAAAATCTTTGATGCTCTGATAGTTAAGCATCTTTGCCTGTCTGCGAGTAAATTCGCTAACAGAAGGGTTTCCCTGAGGATTAATCACTCCTGTTACCTGCTGCCAAAGCTCTTGGGGTGCTATGGAAACTTTATAGGTGCGTTCGTTCGATTTGCAAATGTGATACCATTTTGTTTGCTGGCAATGGTCGCACCAAAAGGCTTCCAACCATTCTCCCTCTATGGTAACTGTGGTTTGGCTTGCTACCAACATCAATGCACTTCGCCGACTCATGCCCCGCTGCTGTAATTGCCCTGCTCGATCGGCAAACAATTGATATTTTTGACTTCTACTTTCAAGATAGGACTCATGATCTGGACAGTAGATAGCCCGTCGTTTTGAACGTTTCCGATTTCGGTCACACCTTCTCTGCAATTCGACCTCCCACTTGAGTTAATAAACAGTGAAATCTGGAAGGTTACGTTGGAGGAACTGAGATCAAAAAGACCATCGAAGCTCATCTCCTAAAAGTTAAAAACTAAATAGTATTTAATTAAAGTATGCTGATTGACAAATGTTTTAAATCCAGTTTTTTTGTAATATTGCAACAAGTTTTACCTTGTTTTTAGGCAATATATCAGCTAATTCTCTTTTAAAAAGTGATTATTTCACTCTTGTCAATCTGTCTTAGAGCATAACATAATTAGGGATACTTTATATTATCTTAATCAAAGTCATCATGATGGAAAAACAAAACTATTTTGGGAATCATTTATAGGAGTTTAAGCATGAAAATAAGTAAGACTCACAAATGACTCTCATCTATCAGCTTATATGCTAGCTATTTATTTTTTGGGTTTCTTTTGAGAATTTTTTCCAGTTCTACTAGGTATTAAAAATAAGCCTCCAAAAGCTAAATTTATATTGAATATGTAATAGTTTTTATTCAAGAAAGACAGTAATCTAGCTTAAATAAAAAGGTAAATCTTCTGGTAAAAGAGTATTTTCTCTTTTGCCTATTGCACCTGTATTCTCATATCGAGAAAGTACTGCCAAACTCAAAAATGATGGCAAATACTTCTGATAAATACTTGATTTTGTATGGGCTGACCCTGCTAGTACCATTTCACTGGTAGCAGAGTCAAGATGAAAGGACAAGGGAGAATGTTTTGTAGCTGTATTTTCGAGAAGTGGTATGAGGCTAAAAGTATTTGGAACCCTGACCAATCTGTGATTAAGTTTCTCAAACAACTACTTTGTATGGCTTTGAGACATACCTATTACACCATCAACTAATATTGCTTGCTGCAAAACATCAAGATATTGTTGAGAGATGATTTTAGGTGTGAAATGCGATCGCAAATACTGACGACCAGCCTTACCCATGCGCTCCCCTAGTTGCTGGTCGCGACTGAGTAAGCGAATAAATTGAGCTAGAGCATTACTGTCTCCATTGTCAAAGGTAGCCCCACAGTCAGCTTCGGCAATAAGTTGTCTCAGATATGAATACTGCGAACAAATCACTGCCACAGGTCGCCCAGATGCTAAAGCTGAATAAAGCTTGCTAGGAACGACTAAGCTCTCAGTCGATGCATCTACACTCACTAGTGAAAGATCGCAAGCCGTTAAAGAATAGGGCAGCACCTGCTTTTCTTGGTATGGCAGAAATGTAAAATTTCTCAGTTCTAATTGATTTACTTGTTGAATCAATTCATCTCGTTTCGCTCCACCACCAATACAGACAAACTGAACTGGCTCATCTTGTAGTTGCTCGGCAGCTTTGAGGATAGTTGCCATATCATGGCAACGTCCCATATTCCCAGAGTAGAGTACGGTAAATTTGCTTACTAAGTTATGCTTCAAGGCAAACCAGTTTTCTTGCTTGGCAATTGGCACAATTAACTCAGGGTTCGCCCAACTGTGAATTACTGAAATCTTATCGGCTACTTGGGGACAATTTGCTAGGACTTGCTGTTTCATGGCTGGACTAAGTACCACGATTCCCTTAGCATTTAGCCAAATCTGTTTGTTAATAGCGCGCCATAACCGTGCTAGCAAGTTATCTTTTGAGACTACTCCCAGAGCGATCGCAATATCCGGATAAAGGTCATAGAGGATGCAAACATAAGGAAGTCGGAACAACAGATAAGCTAAATATGCGATGACTGGCAAAAATGGGGGAGCTGTAGTTACTAATAACACATTACTACGTTGCCAGCCTCTAAGTATATGAAGTCCAGCGCGCAAGGTATATAAGATACCATTGACAGCTTTGCCACGAATTCGCCCCGGCCATAGTTGGGCTGTGCGCGATCGCTGAATTCGGATTTTACCCATACGTTCAACTGCTAAGGCAGCAGTATGAGAGTCAAACGCATATCCTGGCTGACTCGTAAAAACCTCAATATCCACTCCTTGTTGCCCTAACTGTTTCACTAGTTCTTCAATCAACTGTCCTGTAGGAGCATAGTCTGGTGGGAAAAACTGGGTGATTACAGATAATTTAATCGATTGCTGAGTTTTTAAAGAATAGTCATTGTTAACATCTAAGCGGGTGGAAATGGATTGCAAAAATTTTTGATTAATCCATTCATTAAGTCTCATCGGCTGTATCCTGGTTTAGAAATCTTTGTTGAAGATACTCCTGAACTGCTCAAGCCATTAATTACACACAAAAAATTGCCTAAATTAACAAATATTTTCGATTTGCTTAAGGCTAATTGATTAATTTACTGGTATACATAGAGTTTCCTTATGCTCACAGGAATATATCTGCGAACTGGGCTGCGAACTAAGCCGCTTAATAAGAATTTATACTCAATTTAATTTGTATACGGTATGTTTCTTTGGACATGGGAACACAAAAAGAAGCATTAGTCTAAACGGCTACGGCAATCGTAGAAATATAGATCGCCCTAGAGTGACGCCTTTTACAGGCTTCTAAGAAAGTTAACTTTATATCTAAATGACACTAGCTGTCAAAATAAACTGCTGTTAGTCAATAAATAGAGAACTTATGACGATTTGATCTTGGAGCTTTTCACTTACTTGATTTTCCAGTTAATTAAGCAGCATTTATTACATGTATTTACACTGAATATATTTAGTAGATTCAATATTGATTTTTACATGTAATTAATTAAAGAATACCATGAGAAAAGGATGTTTCAAATTTACCGATAGACTTTATCAAAAATTTATTTTTTGATAATACGTGTAAACTAAAACTTCACAAAATAGTCACTTTTTGGGATATGAAGAATTTATACATTAGTTTATACATTAATTTATACAAGAGTTAAGTCTAGTTACTAACATTTACAGTCTTATTAGAGTGTGTTTTTCAATTGTTATATCCCCCTAAGCACTGTTAAAAAGGTTTGCTCAGAGTATTTTCAAGTCTCCTTTTTCAAGGGGAGCTAATGGGGTCTTCTCCTGAGGGTAGATTAGAGCAGCTTTAGGTAGGTATGAGCCTTTAACCCATAAGTAAATGACGTAGATCGTAAGCAAATGGCTTAGATTTAAAGGCATCTAAAAATTAAGGGGGCTAAACGAGTAGAAAACAGTCTCTAGCAAATCAAGTGTTATTCTTCTCTATATTCAAGTAATCCTTTAATCTTTTATGGTATTAAATTTTACTATATCAAAAATGCTACCACCTTTTGATAATCACAATTGACACGCACTTACTAACATTTAAATTCCTCTGGCTAGAATTTAATGTATAAAAATTTGTCATCTGCTTTATGCAAACTACACCTTGATGCAATTGCAGGTTAAATTTTACTTAAGGTATGATGTGGAACTGAAAAAATGTATACTTTAAAACAAGAATGTTATTTATCGTTGCTTACTCAGGTAGAATCCGAAAGAGATAGAAAAGCCTATAACCATTAACAGTTGAAACTAAGTACACACCATCATAATAGAGGGTTAGAATTAACCTGAAGGATGAATCAATATCCAGGAGTTATCAAGCAAGATATTGATTTATATTCTCCATTGATGACGCGTTGTACTAAAAAGTTTGCCACTCAGGGGGCTAATAATAAACTTTTGTACACTTACTCTCTTATGTTGAATCACTGAATTACACACATTCTTTGTAGCTTAATTAATAAGTATTTTTAAATAAATGGAGAATCATTCTTCTGAATCATCAAGTTACGATCAAAATAGGAACTCTATACCGCCATTTCTTCAGCCTCAACCTTTGCCGTTATCTGAAGAGGAAGGCAATGATTGGAGTTTCCCAGAATTTCTGAGTCTTGTACGGCGACGAGCGCTAGTAATTGCAGGGGTAAGTATTGCTCTAACAACAGTTTTTTTTGTCAACTTGGCACTCAACCGAAAGCTACCAATATATGAAGGTAATTTTCGTCTGTTAGTGGAACCTGTAAATGATGACACCAAAGTAGTCGATATTGTCAAAGATCCGAACGCAGGTAAGTCTGGTCTAGATTATGAAAGTCAAATTGAGGTTCTCAAAAGCCCTGAATTGATGGGAAACATTGTGAAACACTTGCAAGCTACCTATCAAGATATCAACTATGCTTCGCTGATCCAAGATCTGACGATTGCTCGGTTAGCTGACACCAAGATTATAGAAGTTCGTTATCGAAGTAACGATCCAAATGAAATTCTAGTTGTACTTGACCAAATTTCTAAGGATTATCTAGATTACAGTCGGGAAAAACGGCAAACTAAGTTACGCCAAGGAATTCAGTTTGTTGAAAGACAACTGCCATTTATCCAAAATCGAGTCGATCAGATTCAGAAAGAACTGCAAACTTTCCGACAAAAGTACGATTTTGTTGATCCAGAAGTTCAGTCTGGACAAGTTGTTAGTCAAATCGGCGAGTTGTCTCACCAACGAGAAGTGATTAATAGTCAATTGGCAGAAGCTCGTGCCAATCTCTCTTTTGTTCAGGAAAAAAATGGCAAGGTGGCAGTGCTAAAGGATGCTACTTTGTATCAGGAGCTATTAGGTCAAGTAAGGCAACTAGACGTTCAAATCGCTACAGAGTCAACTCGTCTGCAAGATAATAACCCAACCATCCAAACATTGAAAGAGAAACGGGCAAGTCTGTTACCTTTGCTAAATGACGAAGCGCAACGCTCTCTGAATACAAAAATTGCCCAAATAACGACTCAAGTTCAAACTCTGGAGGTGCAAAGTCAAGAGCTTGCGAAAGTAGAACGGAAAATTGAAATACAGCGCAAACAATGGCCAATCTTGGCACGACAATACACTGAACTACAGCGAAAATTACAGGTGGCGACCGAGAGCCTGAATCGTTTTTTATCGACTCGCGAAAATCTCCAAATTCAAATATCTCAGACAGAACTTGGTTGGCAGTTACTTGAAGCACCAAGTAAGCCGACATTGCCAATCTCTGATTCGAGCATCAAACGTGATTTAATACCAGGATTGCTTGCGAGTATAGCTTTAGGAATTGGCGTTGCCTTACTCTTAGAAAAGCTAGACAATACCTACCATAGCGTTCAGGTACTGAAACAGAAGGTCAAACTGCCGTTGTTAGGAAATATTCCATTTGAAGCAAAAGTCGAAAGCACTCAAAATTATACACCTAAGCAAAAAATTCCTCTAGTAAGAATACCAAGTTACATTTTTAAACGCATTCCTGGGTTAGCTATTTTACCAGATAAAGACCATAGCAAGTATTCAGGACAATTTTTAGAAGCCTTGCGAGTACTTTATACAAATGTCCAATTGCTCAGTTGCGATCGCCATATTACTTCTATAATTATTAGCTCAGCCATGCCTGGTGATGGTAAGTCTACTATTGCCTTCCATCTAGCTCAAGTCGCTACAAGTATGGGACAACGAGTACTACTTGTAGATGCTGATTTACGCCAACCCAAGATTCACGCCTTATGCGGTTTAAATAACTTACAGGGATTAAGTAATTTAATCTCGACAAATCTGCCAACGAGTGAGGCGATCCGGGCGCTACCCTCGATGAATCAGTTATCTGTAATCACTGCTGGATCTATACCGCCCGATCCCACAAAGCTACTTTCGTCTGAAAAGATGAAGCAACTAATGAAAGATTTCCATAATACCTTTGACTTGGTAATTTATGACTCTCCCCCTTTATTGGGATTAGCTGATGCTAACCTTCTAGTACCCCATACTGATGGCATATTGCTAGTGGTAAAGATTGACAAAACAGACTCGTCAATGATAGACAGAACTTTAGATTATCTAAAAATGTCCCGGATGAATGCCTTAGGTATGGTTAGTAACGGTCAGAGGGGCAACATCAACAGTTACTAAAATACTGGATTTGAGACTTGATATTGGAAGAATGGCTCATCAATGAGAAACTTATTTTGTATTACAAAAAAACAAGATGAGTAACTTATGAGTGAAAAAATACTAAAAGTCATTGAAGGAAACTTATTGCCGAAAGGAGATTATGTTTCGTCAGGATTTGCCACTATCCAGCCCGATTCATGTTTTCCTAATATCATTTTAGGAAATAAATATGATTCTTTTTGGCTTTACTTGCGGCGGGATATTACTCATAATTGGTATGTGGATAAGCGACGGCAGGGTGTAGGATTTGTCAGCAGAGATGAAGCTCATATTCTATACAATACTGCCTTAAAATTTCGAGGAAAAAAAGCTTTAGAAATAGGTTGTTGGATGGGTTGGTCAGCTTGTCATTTGGCTTTAGGAGGAGTAGAGCTAGATGTAATAGATCCTATGCTATCTGCAGAGTTATTTAATGAAAGTGTCACAGAGTCGCTAAAGTCGGCAGGGGTTAAGGAATTGGTGAATTTAATACCAGGATATAGCCCTGAAAAAGTGGAAGAGATAGCAAATAAATTTCAACGTAAATGGTCATTGATATTTATAGATGGTAATCACGAAGCACCTGCTCCGCTGAATGATACAATTATGTGCGAACAATTTGCCGAAGCAGATGCTTTAATTTTATTTCATGATTTGGCTTCTCCAGATGTAGGACAAGGTTTGGACTACTTAAAAGAGAAAGGATGGAACACAATGGTGTACCATACTATGCAAATTATGGGAGTTGCATGGCGAGGAAATGTTGAGCCTGTAATACATCAGCCAGATGCTAAAATTGACTGGCGCTTACCTCCACATTTAAAAGATTATTCTGTTAGCGGTTCAATTCAAACTGTGGCTGAAGATAAATTCGGAGAAATTCTCACAGCAGTTCAACCATATACTTTATTGAGTAAAGCAAAGTTATTCTCGCTTTATAGTCAGGCAAAACAAGTATATTGTTATCTTTTTTGGCTGCCAAAAATGTTAATACAAGCGATCGCCAGAAGCAAAGCTATGAAGCGCAACTAGTTTTACCAATAGCAGTATTCGTCTATAGACTGCAAATAAGCTATCAGTAGCGAGTCGCTACTGATAGTTTTCTCTAGGTGAATGTCCAGAGCAATTCCAAATAAAATTTGTTTTTGCTTATTGCCTTCCTGATAATCACGATCGCGACAAGAGAAATAATAAAAGCAGGTATGAAACGGAGATAAACAGTGCAAATCACTAAACGCAATATCGAGTTGAGAGTAGATGACAGCTTAATGCGTGTTTATGTAGCTGCTCCCAAGGCAGCAGGAAGTTACCCAGGTATTGTGTTCTATAGTGATATCTATCAGTTAGGTGATGCAATGATTCGTTTAGCTAACTACTTAGCAGGATATGGCTATGTAGTAGCAGCACCAGAAATTTTTCATCGGCTTGAACCAATTGGTTTAGCCATTGAACCGAACGATTTAGGCCGGATGCGTGGTAATGACGATGCACGCCGCACAGCGATCGCCGATTATGATGCTGATTGTCGTGCTGTAATTGAATTTCTTCAAGCAGAAAGTTCAGTTTCTTCAGAAAAAATAGGCACTCTCGGCTTTTGTATTGGTGGACATTTGGCCTTTCGAGCCGCTTTCATGAAGGAAATTAAGGCTGCTGTCTGCTGCTACCCGACGGGGATTCCCATTGGTAAACTAGGACTTGGAGTAGCTGATACAATCGACCGAGTAAGTGAAATCACAGGCCAGATGCTATTGGTGTTCGGTACACTTGACCCTCATATTGGAGAAGATGACCGACAAACCATAGTTAAATCGTTAGAAAATCTTAATGTAACTTACAAAGTTCTCTTATATGAAGCCGAACATACTTTCATGCGTGACGACGGTTATCGGTATGATTCAGCTGCCTCTACATCTGCTTGGATGGAAATAGTAGCTTTCTTGGAAGGTGTCTTTGCTAACTGAGAAATCTTATAAAAATACTGGTTCAAAACGGAAAAGTGAAACTCTCAAAACCTAAAAAATGAAATCATTCAGTATCTAGTAGGAGACAAGAGAGCATCTCAATGAGTGTAAAAACAGACCTGCCCTGGCGAATGTAATTCGCGGTTATACAGACAAAACCCACCTGCGTGGGTTCCAAATTCTTTGAGTCCGCGTAGGCGGACTTGGTTTGTGTATCCGTGATTTATAATCGCCTGGTATATTTGCTTTTCCACAAGGTAACAACTGCTGTTCAGAAGTCAGAATTTATAAGGAGTTTAGTATAATTTGGATATTCATCCGTCAAATTTTAGTCTAATTCTTTAACTATTCTGACTACTTAATTATTCCGATTTGAGAATGCAATTTTACTTTGTTTTGTAGAGATATGGCAAAAATAAAATTGTTCTTCATTTGTCACCTATGAGTAACTTTTTGATGACAATGCTATATTCAAAACCGGAAAATTCAAAAATAAATCTATATAGTTAGAAGGCTAGCTTTCCACACTGAGTTAAGCATTGGTCAAATCGGTAATTATCAAATTAAAAATATTTTTTAACACCTAATATCTAAAATTGTAAGTAGCATAGATGTAGCTCTACCCAAGCATCGTCCACTATTAAATAAATGTGAATGCTCAACTTGTAGCTCTTTCAGCAGATAGCAGGTACTTTTTATACAGCGAAAAAGCGGATTTTTTAGGTATTTTCTTAAGATAGTTTACTTTTAATTAAATCTTTTTACTTTCAAGTACACAATTCGGGAATATCTCAAAAATGTGGCAGAAGATCTGATATCTCAAATCAGCCAGGAGAGAGTGTTGTGATTGATGAGGTGAAAACACCTAAACCAAAAAATTACCTGGTTGCTGTTGGAAAAATGACTTTATTGGTCAGTTATGCCATTACAGGCTTTTACCAATTGCATCTCAAAGCTTTTAAAGACAAACAAAGTCGAGAATTTAAAAAAAATTAATCATAATTAAGTATGAATCTTAACAAAAATGAAAAAAATGTAATTTTAATAGTTGACGATCTTCCTAATAATTTAAAAATATTGTTCGATTTTTTAGAGGATTATGGCTTTAAAGTTTTAGTAGCTGAAGATGGAGAAAGTGCAATTGAAATAGCAGAAAATGCGTCACCCGATCTGATTTTATTGGATATATTATTGCCAGGAATCGACGGGTTTGAAACTTGCAAACTTTTGAACAGCAATCCAGCAACTCAAGATATTCCCGTAATATTTATAACTGCCCTTATCGATAAACTGGATATAGTTAAAGGCTTGAATGTTGGAGCAGTAGATTACATTACCAAACCCCTGGAACATCAAGAAGTTTTAGCTAGGGTGAATACCCATTTACGCTTACGAAACCTGACAAAAAAACTT
Source organism: Nostoc sp. C117 (assembly GCF_043099735.1). Classification (NCBI taxonomy): domain Bacteria; kingdom Bacillati; phylum Cyanobacteriota; class Cyanophyceae; order Nostocales; family Nostocaceae; genus Nostoc; species Nostoc sp. C117. The sequence continues at coordinate 2,118,888 of NZ_CP170991.1, read as the reverse complement.
ACCGAGCAAAATGAACGGTTGGAGATAGAAATCTTTGAACGCCAGCAAGTAGAGGAAAAATTACGAAATCATTCAGCGGCATTAGGCGAATGGAAAAATCGTTATCAAGCACTAATTCAGGCAAGTGGTCAGATTCTCTACGACTGGAACCTAGATACAAATGATATTCAATATGGTGGAAATGTAGAACAAATATTAGGTTATTCTATGCCTGAGATTTTGGGAGGTTTTAACCGTTGGCTAGAATTGGTTCATCCTGAGGATAGAAACTTCTTTAACGAAGAGATTAACCGAGTTTTATCCACAAAAGAGCGATTCCACCTAGAATTTCGCGTATCTCACAAAGATGGCACTTATATTACAGTTGAGAATAACGGGTATATCTTTTTAGATTCTACAGGCAAAGTTGCTCGGATGGCGGGCTTTGTGATTGATATTAGCGATCGCCAGGCTGCATTGCGCGATCGCTTACAGGCAGAACAGAAAATTCGCGAGCAAGCTGCTTTACTTGACATCACTACAGACGCGATTCTCGTTCAAGACTTGGGTAACGAAATTCAATTTTGGAATAAAGGATCTGAACGTCTCTATGGTTGGATGGCTGAAGAAGTGCTGGGAAAAAATGCGAATCAGCTTTTGTATCAAAAACAAAACTTGCGCCAACTAAAAAATATCCAGAAAACTTTAGGTGAGAATGGTTTGTGGCAAGGTGAGTTACGTCAAGTCACAAAACAAGGACAAGAGATTATTGTTGCTAGCCGCTGGACACTCGTAAATCACGATCGAGATCAAGCTAAATCAATCCTCATTGTCAACTCTGACATTACAGAAAAAAAACAACTCGAAGCCCAATTTCTCCGCGCACAGCGCATGGAAAGTCTTGGCACACTAGCAAGTGGTATCGCCCACGATCTCAACAATGCACTGACACCAATGATGATGACAGTGCAACTCCTAGAGGCAAAACTTCCTGATGAAAAAAGTCAGCAATGGCTAGCAATTATGGAAACAAATGTTAAGCGTGCAGCAGATTTAGTTAAACAAGTTTTGTGGTTTTCACGCGGTTCTGTAGGTAACTTTAAAACATTACAGGTGCGGGATTTAATTTCGGAAATAGAAAATATTATTAAACAAACATTTTCCAGAGCTATTGAAATCCATATCGATATTCCAACACAAAACCTGTGGAATATATTTGGTGATATTACTCAGCTGCACCAAGTGCTGATGAACCTGTGTATTAATGCTCGTGATGCCATGCCTCATGGCGGTATTCTGAGAATTTCTGCCAAAAATTTCTGGGTTGATAGTCATTATGCTCGGATGAATATTGATGCTAAAATGGGTTCTTATGTAATGATCGCCGTTTCTGATACAGGTACAGGAATTTCGAGAGAAATAGTAGATAGAATTTTTGAACCATTTTTCACAACAAAAGAACTAGGTAAAGGTACAGGGCTTGGTCTTTCAACAGTACTTGGCATCATCAAAAGCCATAGCGGTTTCATAAATGTAGTTACTGAAGTGGGAAAAGGCACAGAATTTCAAATTTGCTTGCCTGTCACTCAGGCAATGGAGACAGATAGTAAATTACTACAGGAGCGCAAATTACCCCCAGGAAATGGAGAATTAATTCTGGTTGTTGATGACGAAGATTCAATTCGAGAGATTACTAAAACCTGGCTAGAACAAAATGGCTACAAAGTTGTAGTAGCTAATGATGGTATGGATGCGATCGCACTATATACCAAATATGAACAAGAAATTAGTGTGGTGTTGATTGATATGATGATGCCAGGCATGGATGGCCTAACCACTATCACTATTTTAAAAAAAATTAATCCAGACATCAAAATTATTGGTGTTAGTGGATTAGCTTCTAACCATAAAATGCTTAAAATGCTTGGCAACGGTGTTAAAAGTTTTTTGTCTAAGCCTTATACATCAGGTGATTTGTTAATAAATTTACAGATGGTGATTGCTACAAAGTAGAATTGGTCAATTGTCATTTATCTTTTGCCCAATGCCCAAGCAAAATAGTGATAATATGTTGTCATGGCTGCTCTAATCCTTGCTATTGATGAATAAATTACTGGATGAAACGCTGTCAATCAAAGTTGCGGAACATATAAAAAGCAGAGCTAGCACCCCTTTTGATAATGCTTACAAAGCAGCATTGTCCACTGAAGGAGCAAAATATGTTCAAGGATTTTTAACTTTTGCTGGAAAGCCATACAGACCAATTGAACACAGTTGGATTGAGGTCGGTGATACTTCCAGCAATGATTCTCTTATACGTATTATCGATCCTACGTTCCCGCACCTGAAAAAAAAACCTCAAGAACTTTGGTATTTTGCTGCACAAAAACTGACAGTAAAAAAACTTAAAGCCATCATCGAGGAATCAAAAGAAGACTATCCAGAAGACGATCCTTTACCCATCTATGGTGATGCACCTTATGAATATTACGGTGACGTGATGTTAGGTGGTAAAGAGTATTTAGTAGCATATGAAGCAGCAGAAGCGAAATGTAGAGAAATCAACGAACTCAACCCTGAGAGAAACTAAAAAAGTCAATTAAATAATTTGTAATTAGCGATGTTCAACCAAGAAACTATCCAATTTTGTAGGGTAGGTATCTTGCTATTGGTTTCAAGTTAATAAAAATATAGTCTTGTCAATTAGTTAAAACTCAATTACCTTCACCTTTTGCCTCCTTCAATTGTCAGTACCTTGTTCAATAATGAAATATTTTTCAACCAGTTTTTGGAATTACTTGGTTAGGCTATTCATGAAACTAAATTATTAAGAAATAGTAGAATTATTGATTATTATTATACTTAATCGTCTTCAAAAGAGTGTCAGTCTATAGTTATAAAAGCTAACTAAAGACTAGCATCATGTCAAAAAAGTGTTGCTAATCACTAATCATAAGTAACTTTTCCATCACTTTACCCTCTCCATAGTAAATGGTTCACCCGATTGGGTGAATGCGATCGCTAGCTCAGGAACTACTCTGAAAGAAGATGGAGTTTAGATTCTAGGAGCATAATCGCTAACAGAATCTAAACTCCTGAATTGGCTATTCTAGCTTTTAATTATAGATCCATAAATTCTTTATAAAGGCTCAAAGAGTGGATGAAATCGTTGTAAAATCGCTGTATACACCAGATTGTCCGCAAGAGGCTATCAATCTGCTCTCAAAAATTGCTGTCAATTTACCAGGAATGGTTTTTCAAGTTCTGCAACAGCAGAATGGTTCTGTATTTGTCCTTTATGTGAGTTCTGGTTGTGAATATTTGTATGAATTAGAACCAGAAGTTATACAAGCAGACTTCCAGGTGCTATACAAATTGATTCATCCACAGGATATCAAAACCTTTACAGAATCTATAGCCTTTTGTCGCAAGACTTTTACACCTTGGCATTGGGAAGGTCGAATCGTTACACCTAGTGGCAAACTGAAATGGATTCAAGGTAGTTCTCAACCAGAAGTACAAACCAATGGTGATTGGCTTTGGAATGGCTTGATCATAGATATTACAAACCAAAAACAAGCCCAAGAAAAATTACAAGAGAGCGAAGCGCGGTATAAAGCAATTTTGTGTGCCATTCCCGATTTGATGTTTCGCATCAGCCGCGATGGTGAGTATCTCGATTTGAAAAGTGAGGGAGCAAATATCACGCTTTCGAGAGAAGAAATAGTTGGCAAAAACTTGCAAGAATTATTACCAAGTGACGTTGCAGCGATTAGCCAAGAAGCGATCGCTAAAACTTTAGATTCTGGAAACTTGCAAACTTGCGAATATCAGCTACCGACATCTCTGGGAGTAAGAGATTATGAAGCGCGGTTGGTGGTAAGTGGTTCAGATGAGATACTCGCAATTGTTCGGGATATCACAGAACGCAAGCAAGCAGAAATCGCTTTACAAAATCTTGCCCAAAAATTTGCTAAAGCTTTTAGTTGCAGTCCCGATTCTATTACTATTAGTACGCTCGAAGAAGGACGCTTCATAGAAGTTAACGACAGTTTTGTAAAACTTTCAGGTTATGAGCGAGATGAAGCGATTGGGAAAACTTCTTTTGAGTTAAATCTTTGGGTAAATGACGGCGATCGCCTAAAGTTAATAGAGGAATTGCAAGCTACAGGAGTTATCCGTAACTTGGAAGTAGAATTTCGCCAAAAATCAGGTAAATTAATGACAACGCTACTTTCAGCCGAAGTCATTGATTTGGATGGTATTCCTTCCCTACTAGCAGTTCACCACGATATTACAGAACGCAAGCAGGTAGAAGCAAAATTACGCTTATCAGCACAACGCGATCGCTTGTTAGCAGAAACCCTAGTGCGAATTCGCTCTTCGCTAAATTTGGAGGAAGTTCTCCAAACCACAGTGACAGAAGTCAGGCAATTTCTGCAAGCAGATCGGGTTTTTATTACTCTAAATAATGCCAACTTGGGAGTTAGAACTCTTGCTGAATCAGGAGATCCTCAATATCCATCAGTCTCTGGTTGGTCTACTAATGATGAAGATTATTTACAAGAATTAAGAAACTTACTAAAAGATAATGTTGTACGTGTGGTTGAAGATATAAGCCAAATGCCACTATCTTCCAAAGTAACAGTACACTGTCAAAAATTTCAAACCAGAGCTAGTTTAGCTGTACCAATTATGCTAGGGAAAGAATTATTTGGTGCCTTAATTGCCAATCAATGCTCAGGGACGCGTCATTGGCAGCCAATAGAAATTGATTTGCTACAGCAAATGTCAGAACAAGTAGCGATCGCCATTCACCAAAGCCAGATTTATCAAGAACTAGCAGAACTCAACACTAATTTAGAACAGCAAGTACAAGAACGTACAGCACAGTTGCAGCAAAAAATCCAGGAAGTTGAAGAATTACATCGCATCAAAGATGTAGTTTTGCACACAGTTGCCCACGATTTACGAACTTCTGTCATGGGTAATTTGATGGTCTTAAAAAATTTGTTAAATCAGGGAGTAGGGAGTAGGGAAGCAGGGGAGCAGAGGGTCAGGGGGGAAATTGTCGCCAGTCTTTCGCCTCTTTCTCATGGCTCATACCCCATACCCCATACTCAATCCCCAATAACTATATCTCGTTCAATAATTGAGCGGATGATTCAAGGTAACGAGCGCCAATTGGCGATGATTAACTCATTACTAGAAATTAATTCCTGTGAAAAAGAGGGTCTGGAAATTAAACCCAAACTTGTGCAATTTTCCACGCTACTCGGAGGAATTTTCGCTCAGTTAGAACCGATGCTGATGGAAAACCAAGCAACTTTGAAAAACTTGGTTCCCGCAAATTTACCTTTAGTCATGGCAGATGAGACTCGATTGCAAAAAGTTTTGGCTCATTTAGTCACATATAACTTGCAAAATAATCCACCAGGATTAAACTTTACTTTGAGTGCCACCGTTGAGGCCGGCATGATTCGCACTCAAATTCAAGATGACGGTGTACCTATGAGCAAAGTAGATGGCGATCGCCTTTTCGATCTCCATGTCCGCGATCCCCAAGATTGTTGTTCTACAAGCATTGGTTTAAAAATGTATCTTTGTCGGCAAGTGATGAAGGCACATGGCGGCGAAATTGGTGTTCTGACTAACCGCAAGCGCGGCTTAACTTTCTGGTTTACATTACCTTTGGCAACTTCATCCACAACAAAGTACCCATAAATTACCAAAAAATGCGAAGGTATTATTTTGTGGCAATCTTGACGAACAAAAACACCTTCGATGGTACAGGCAAAGTTGCTCGGATACTAATGGCTAACCCATTTATAAAAGTGCAAAGGTGGTGGAGACAAACCTTTTCTGCACCCACAACAGATGAAATCACTATTCTTTACAAAGCTTGGCGCAACCAATTTTTGTGGCAGAGATTGCGTTTATGGTTATGGCTGGCGCTGTTCTGTCTATTATCTTTTACTTTGCGAGATATTTACGGCTTGTTCTTCCCTTTCCAAGAAATGGAGAAGCTGTCAGAAATACTTAGGCCGAAAAGCCTTGTAATTAATTTTGCAATGCTGCTGAATATACTTATATGCTTTGGCCTACATAAAACTAAGTTAGGCCGCCATCGTCCAGATTTATTATTTTTGGGTTCTTCTTGGTCAATTAGTCTAGCATCACAGTTGTTTGCAACCTTTAGAGGTTTTGCCTTACCCGATACCATTGGTTGGTCGCTGCTGTTCTTGAGCCAAGCTGTGTTAATGCCAGTCTCTTGGACTCTTCACTTGATGTCTCAAATAACTGTATTGATTTACTATTTTGCTATCAATACGCTACTTGGATTAAAAACACCAATCCCAGAACACCCAGAAATATATAATGTAACGTTTATTTTATATATTTTTTGGTTTTGTACAATATGTGATATAGGCGTTTATCTATACGATCGCCTACAACACTCTGAGTTTTTCACCCGTCAACAACTTGAATCTGCCTACCAAAAACTCAAGGTTGCAGAAGCTAAATATCGTACCATTTTTGAAAATGCCGTTGAAGGTATTTTTCAAAGTAGTCCCGATGGACGTTATATTACAGCAAATCCTGCTTTAGCAGGTATTTATGGTTACTCATCAGCAGAGGAGGTGACAGCAAATTTTACTGATATTGAACACCAATTGTATATCGATCCAAACCGCCGGGCAGAATTTGTACGCCTAATGGAAAAGTATGGCAGGGTTTCCGAGTTCGAGTCTCAAATTTATCGCCGAGACGGCAGTATTGTCTGGATTTCCGAAAAAGCCTATGCAGTGCGTGACGAACAGGGAAAACTTTTGTACTACGAAGGTTTGATTGAAGACATTACACAGCGAAAACAAACTGAAGAAGAACTACGAGTGTTTTTCCATGCAGTTTCCCACGATTTACGCAACCCAGTTCTGGGTACTGTGATGGTGCTAAAGAATTTGTTAAATCAGCAAGTAGGGGATAAGGTGACGGGGGAACACGGAGACACCGAGAATTCTTTCCCCGCGTCTTCTTTATCCTCAATTCCTGTCTCACGCTCAATTTTAGAGCGGATGATTCAAAGTAGCGATCGCCAACTTAACTTAATTAATTCCTTGATGGAAGCTCATATCAGTGAAATACAAGGTGTTGTTTTACAACTTGAAGCCGTACAATTACTGAGAATTGTGGAAGCAGCGATCGCAGATTTAGAGCCATTGCTAGAACAAAATCAAGCAACTCTGATCAATTTGGTGTCCGCAGATTTGCCATTAGTAAATGCAGATCCGACGCAATTATGGCGAGTTTTTTCTAATTTAATTGTCAATGCTCTGAAACACAATCCTCCTGGATTGCTTTTGACAATCAACGCTACTCCTAAAGACGACAAAATTTATTCTACTGTTAGTGATAACGGCGTCGGCATTAGTCAAAAACAAAGCGATCGGCTTTTTGAACTTTACTATCGGGGTAGTCACATCCGCAATTCTGTCGGTTTGGGATTAGGCTTGTATCTATGTAAGCAAATTGTCAATGCTCATGGCGGCGAAATTGGTGTTAATACCACTCCCCAAGCTGGGGCAACTTTTTGGTTTACATTACCTATACCAGAATTCAAAAGTCATAATTCAGAGTCTTGATGTTTGATTTTGAGACTGAGATTTTCCACCTGACTAAGTTGAAATTCGCTGTATTATTTAAAGTCGAGATCAACACTTATAATAATTAAGACTGTCATTAGTTGTATATATAAAGACAAATAACTAATGACTAATGACAAATAACAAAAGGAAAATTTTATGGTGAGGAGATTGAGAGTTAGTATGCTGCTCTTGGCAGTATTCGGAAATCTGGCATGTTCATTGAGCGCCAAGGCAGGTTACAATGGCAAACTCACCGTAGAAATTGATGGATTAAAGAATGAAGAAGGACAAGTTTGTGCGAGTTTATTTGCTAGTAGTCAAGGATTTCCTAGCCAACGCGATCGCGTTTTACAAAGCCAATGTATTAAAATTACTAATATTCCCTTACTGCTCACTTTTGATAACTTAAAAGCAGGGAATTATGCCGTTGCCATCATACACGATCAAAATAATGACCGTACTCTCAATACTAATATTCTTGGTATTCCCGTGGAAGGTTTTGGGTTTTCCAGCAACCCAGAAGTTAAAACAAGAGCGCCCAAATTTGGCGAAGCATCATTTTTAGTAGCAGGTCCGAATACTAATATCAAAATCAAATTGAAATATTTTTAGGTTGATTACGGATTACTTTGTGAATCTTCTGGAACATTCCGCTGTTCAGGCAAACCACGTATTTTATTCATATGACTTAAAGCATATCGGGCTGTTGCTTGCACTTCGGCATCTGGGTCTTCCAGCGCATGACACAATATCTGACTCATTTGACTCATCATGTCATAAACACGCGTCAAGTCCCGAATTGCATTTTGCCGCACTTGTGGATTTTCATCTTGCATAGAAATTGCCAAAGCACGATTCATCGGTTTGAGTGTGCGAGTGCTAATTTCCGCCAAAGCTGCCAAAATTAAGCTGCTTTCCTGAGAATCGGCATCAATCATCAAGTCAACCATTGGCTGAATTGCCCGCGAATCTCCTTGCTGACCCAAATTCCAAATAGCCTTGTGCCGCTTCTTTGGGTCAGTACTGCGTAAATCTTGAATTAATTCGTCAACGATGTTGAGTTTAACAAGACGGGAAGTTTTTTCTGGTAGCAATAGTTGTGTAGGAGGAGGGGGAGGGGGTGGTAGCTTAGTTATCTGTGGATTAGTTATATTCTCTGCTAAAGGTTCTGTCATCGGATCTTTTTTCACTTCACTCAAACTTTTAGTATTTGATATTTCGGACTTTTGCAATTGCTTGGCGTGACGAAACCACCTCAGTAGGTAAACAAGCACACCAAAACTTCCTAAAACTCCAACAGCAAATATTAACCACCACAGAAAACCTTTCTCACTTGGCTGGGGTTTTGCAGTTGGCTTGGAAGTGACCCTAGCAGAGGTAATAATTCTAGAAGTGACAATTGGAGAAGCAATCAAGCGATTTTTGTCTGCGAAGGCTGTTTGCAGTCTTATCTTAGTCGCTAGACCTGCAATGCCATCTATTTTTAAACCCTTTACTTTTTGAAATTTAGCTACAGCTATTTCGGTAGTAACGTTATATTTTCCATCAACTGCGCCATTGTAATATCCTAATTTCTTTAATTGGATTTGTAATCTCTGTACATCTGACCCTTGACTACCAGTAGTTAAAACAGGCGCACTAGCAGAAATCCTCGAATTAGCTTGTGCAAGTTCTAAGATTTCAGGTTTAGATGTAGCTGTGCTTGGGGTATTTGCGTAAAAACCCAGGCAAGAAAAACAGGTAAATACCAAGATTGAGGAACGGCATAGCCTCATATTGCAAGTTTCAGCCTAAACGTGCTTTTGAAGTCATCGATATTACAATACCTTCAAGATGTCCAAATGTTAACTCTTATTTGTTATTTGTTATGGCCATTAGGAGTGCTGTTAGCGGTAGCGGGGCGTTTAGCCCGTGCTGAGTTAGGAGTTAGTATTATCTCCTCTGCCCCTCTGCCCCCCATCTCCCCATCCCCTTGTCCCGCTTATGGGGTTGAATTTTTTGCTGATGCTTCTAAAGCTGGTTGCTGTATGTTAGCTATTTCGCCGACAGTAACTGTGTCATTTCTTGTTGCTAAAGCATCACGTTGGTTAATGAGATAAATACTGATTAAAGTCAGGAAAACACCAACCCACTGCAATGGGCTGAGGACTTCTGAAAGGAAGAGATTACCAAATAGTAAGGCAAAGATGGGTGTCAAGAAAGTCAGGGAACTCAAACTGGTGAGACTACCGCTAGAGGCAAAGTAGAAGAATAATCCGTAGGCGATCGCACTGCCAAATACAGTAGCATAACCCAAAGCTACTAAATCAGATGCTCCTAAATTCTGCCATTGCTGGGATTCGACAACTGATGAAACTCCCCATAGTGGCAATCCGCCCAAAATCATGTGCCATCCTGTAGCGGTTACTGGGTCAGCATGTCGGCACACAAACCGAATCAACACTGTTCCTACCGCCATTGATAGCGCTGCTACCAGCATCAACCACTCACCACTGGCAAACAAATCTTCCCAGCTACCAATTATGATATTTTCCCCTGAGTCGAGAAAATGCAAAATCCACTCATCAGGTAAGCCAATTAAACTAATACCTGTGACTCCCAAGCCTAATCCCAGCCATCCCCAAAAACCAATATGTTCTTGAAATAGCCACAAAGATAGCAAAGCCACAGCCAAAGGTTGCGAGTCAATCATTACAGACCCTAACCCCGCACTAGTTCTGACTAATCCCTCCGCCAAAAAGCCTTGAAACAGCGTCCCATCTACGAGGGCAAATAAGGCAATCCAGAGCCATGCAGCCCAACCTTTGGGTTGGGGTTTACCCATCAATGCTGCTGCAATCAGAATTAACATCCCCGCGGGTATCAGACGTACACCCGCCATAAATAGCGGTGTGGTGTGAGGAATCGCTCCTTTCATGGCTACCATTGCCGTCCCCCATAGGAAAAAGGGGGCAATTAACAAAAGAGGGGCGAAGGGAAGTCGAGATGCACTGAGTTTCAGTTGCATGGGTTTGCTGATGCCTTTGTTTAACAAGCGCAAAAATTACTTTACCCAATTTTACCGAATTATGTCGTTTTGTGAAGACGAAATACTCATTTGTACCTTAAAACACCTCTACTGCATGGTGTATGTCCTTCTCTTCAAGTATTCTTAAAGTTAAAAGTCTCAGTGTATACAGTGCAATCTTTTGTTTCTAGCTTAAGTTTCAGAAGCAATGTCTAGGTTGGGCAAAAAATTCAGCTACTCTACACTTTTATGGACGCAAATTAGGAGCTTTTTGAAAATCTTTGCGGTTGGGGGTTTCTAAAAAGCCACTCCCTGATAACGTTTTTTTGTCAAGTGCAGAAGATCCAGAGAGAAATTTTCTTTTTTCTTTATATTTACATATATTAAGAACAAGGATATCTAAGTTTCTCAAGCTTAGATATCCTAAAGCAACATAACCTAACAGTAATTAATAATTAAACTGTTAACTACATTCTAGTTGCTAATTTTGGTGATTTAAATACTTCTAAAGATGGTTTATCAATTCATCCTAAAGTAAGATGAAAAATTCTTGATTAATTTAAATAAAATTTTCAAAATATGTGCATGAATTAGTCTTTATTCATATTGGCGCATATCTATACGCTTATGCTTTATTAAACAGGTGAATTAACGCTGTGTAACGCACCTGTTTTTCAACTTTCTAGGAGAAATTAGCAAGGGTAGACTTTTCTAAAGTTGCTATAAGTTTTACGCCAAACTCTTCCTCAAAAACTCCTTTTTTGTAATCTAGACTCCAGAGTTCTAGGGCGCAGTCATCATCAGCTTGACTTGGGAAAAGCAGCAGATTACATTGTCTAAACTGGGGATAGTACTCACACTGCACTTGGGCGATCGCTCCAATTTGTCGCCTATCTAATGCGACTGCTAATCTTAGTATTGCACTCAATTGACTGACTATTTGTCGCTGCTCTTTAGTCAGCAAATTCTGATAATTCTCATGTTTTTTCTTGGGTGGTGATTTGCGATGATAACGGGCTAAATTGGCAATGATTTCAATCTCAGTTTCTGTATAACCGAGCAATTCCCCATTGCGAATTAGATAGTAGGAGTGCTTGTGATGAGACGAATGGCTGATATAATGACCGCAATTGTGTAGTATTGCTGCTGCCCACAGCAATTGTCGCTCGTCAGATCCCCAATGGTGTAGCGTGCCTTGGGTTTGGTCAAATAAACTCTCGGCAAATTTAGCCACGCGATCGCTATACTCTAAATTAATGTGATACTTGTTAGCAAGTTTTAGAACATTGCGTTCCCGAACAGAACTTTGATAGCGCAGTTTATCTTCAATTAAACCGTGGGAGAGCATCCAGTCTACAATTACGCCTTCTCTCAAAGAGCGCTCACAGACTGTCACCGATTCAGCACCCAAAAGAGTCATCGCTTCCTGTAAGATTACTGCACCAGCGAGTATCACTTCTGAGCGCTTTTCTGGCATTCCGGGTATGGTGGCCCTTTCTGCGTTAGTTAGTTTTCGCAAACGATTTACCAATTCTCGTAAGTCCTTGAGACTAAACTGGTAACCATTGAGAGTGGAAGGAATAACACCTGACTTTTCCCGTGCATGAATCATCGCCAGGGTTTCAATAGTGCCAGCCGTACCCACTAAACGGGGAGATTCTCCCAACTCCACGTTTGCTAGTACTTCTTCTACAGACCGTTCTAATGTTCCGCGTGCATAAGCTTGCAGATATTGAAACTCAGCGTTGCTAATGGGGTCAGTGGTAATTAACTCATTAGTAAGTCGCACAGCACCGATTTTGGTACTGGTAAGAGTACGGGGTTGGTGACTGTCCCCCAAAATTAATTCTGTGGAACCACCACCAATATCAACAATCATATGGGGTTGGTTGTTAAATTCCATCCCCGATAACACGCCAAGGTAGATTCGTCGCGCTTCTTCTTGACCGGAAATCAAGTTAACGCTTAAACCCAACTCCGTTTCTATGGTATGCAAAAATTCTTTCCCATTGGGGGCTTCGCGCACAGCACTAGTCGCCACAGCAATAATTGTCTCAGCATTGATAGTTTTGGCAACTTTTTGGAAGCGTCCTAAAGCAGCGATCGCCTTTTTAATTATCTCTGGTTTGAGTTCCCCAGTAGTTAAATTGCGATCGCCTAGTCTTACAGTTTCTTTTTCTCTATCAATAATGCTAAAAGCTGGTAGTGTGGCGTCAATCCTGACAACTACCATATGTAGAGAATTGGTTCCCAAATCAATGGCAGCAATAATCCGGTGTTGCTCAACTGGTTGAGTTGGAATGCTCTCGCAGCTAGCCGAAACTAAATTCTGCATCTAGTTTTCTCTCTATATTAAGAAGTGATGGCAAACGGTGGTATGTCGCGGTAGCTGGCACTGATATTTAGTGAGTGCTGAGTGCCCAGTAGTGAGTGAATTAAAAAATACTCCGCACTCGCAACTCACTTTGGTCGAGGGTAACTGAACTAAGTATATTCACCCTACTACTTCTAACCTAGTGACTATTTAAAAGTCTTTAAAGTTGCCACTTGGGTTATGTTTTTACAAATAACAAATAACGTTATTCTATAGATGTAAAGATCTGTGAATTAAAGCATGGGGCATTGGGTATGGCGTATGAGGGAGAAAAGGGGACAAATCAATTCAAAAATCAAAATTCAAAAACTCCTGCCTCCTTTTTCCCAATTCCCAATGCCCAATGCCCAATGCTCAATGCCCACTTGCCCTGAGCGAAGTCGAAGGGATGCCCCATGCACAATACTATAGAACGCGACAAAAAACCAGTTTGGCTTGTAATTATTCGACTGCTGCGATGGCATAAACCAGAAGGACGCTTGATTTTAATGATTCCCGCGCTGTGGGCTGTGTTTTTGGCAGCTGCGGGGAAACCGCCTTTACCTTTGGTTGGTGTGATTATTTTAGGGACTTTGGCGACAAGTGCGACTGGGTGTGTTGTCAATGATTTGTGGGATAGGAATATCGATCCAGAAGTGGAGAGAACGCGCGATCGCCCCCTCGCTTCTCGTGCTTTGTCTGTGAAAGTCGGAATTGCCGTCGCTATAGTGGCGATGGCTTGTGCAGCGGTTCTTGCGTTTTACCTTAACCCCTTGAGTTTCTGGTTATCTGTGGCCGCAGTGCCAGTAATTCTCCTTTATCCAGGGGCAAAGCGAGTATTTCCTGTGCCGCAACTAGTGCTTTCCATCGCTTGGGGTTTTGCCGTGTTGATTAGCTGGAGTGCGGTAACACAAACTATTTCCCAAGGAACTTGGCTACTGTGGGGCGCAACTGTATTGTGGACATTGGGATTTGATACAGTTTATGCTATGAGCGACAAGGAAGACGATCGGCGCATTGGTGTTAATTCTAGCGCTCTATTTTTTGGTGATTATGCTCCTCTCGCTATTGGAATTTTCTTTGCTGGCACAATCTTCTTATTAGCTTGGTTAGGCGTAGTTATGAATCTTCACCTAGCTTTCTGGATTAGTCTTGTATTTGCTAGTATTAGCTGGGTTTGGCAATCTCTGCGATTAAGAGAGCAAAATTTACCTAACCCTGTTTATGGTCAGATGTTCCGCCAAAACGTCTGGATTGGTTTTATCTTACTTGGTGGGATGATTCTTGGCTCTTGGTAGTCATACCAGACTTGACATTATGTCCGATTGAATACTTATCATTTAGACTAGTATTCAATTTGACAGCTTACTGCATTCTATCTATCGTGCGATATTGAATTGCTTCTGCTATGTGATTGGCTTTGAGCTTTTCTTCTGCTGCTAAATCTGCAATAGTCCGTCCTACTTTGAGAATGCGATCGCTTGCTCTTGCTGATAAACCTAATTTTCTAATTGCGGCTTCTAATAAATTACGGCTAGTATCATCTAGCTTGCACCATTTTTGCAGATGACGACTTTGCATTTGGGCATTGCAACGCAGATTCGCTTCTTCTTGGAAACGGGTAATAGCGCGATCGCGTGCTTCTTGGACTCGTTGAAGCACCGATGTTGATGTTTCTCCTGTAGGTTGTTGGGTAATTTCCTCTGGTTTCAAGCGATTCACCGCCACTTGTAAATCAATTCGATCCATTAATGGCCCAGAAAGTTTTGCCCAATATTGCTCGCGTTGGCGGGGAGAACAGGTACACTGTTGGATAGTATCGCCATAGTAACCGCACGGACAGGGATTGGTACTCGCCACCAAAGTAAACTGCGCGGGAAACATGACTGATAATTTGGTGCGAGAAATTGTTACGTAACCATCTTCTAAAGGTTGACGCAGAAATTCTAAAACATCACGTTTAAATTCTGTTAATTCATCCAAAAATAATATCCCATTGTGGGATAAAGAAATTTCCCCAGGACGGGGGAAACTACCACCACCGACCAGAGAAGGCCCCGATGCTGAGTGGTGAGGACTGCGAAAAGGGCGATCGCGTACTAAGGAACCACGATTTTTTAATAACCCAGCCACCGAGTGAATGCGAGTCACTTCCAAAGATTCAGCAAAACTCAGAGGCGGCAAAATTCCTGGTAAACGCCGTGCTAACATGGTTTTCCCGCTACCCGGTGGTCCGACAAAAATTAATTATCTATAGCTCTTAAAAACAATTCTTTAAAGTAAACAACAACAGTATTGACACGGAAATCACCTCATCGTAGAATATTAATATTAAGCTTTTCTACAAAGTAATAAACGTCTATAAAGTACTGTGAAAGTTCAAAGGGTACGTATCCCTGACAGTAACCAAATTACTTGGACGGTCTTAGGTGCTGATTATTTGCCAATTGCTCCAATCGAGCAGTTTTTAAGATACTTAGAAAGCATCGAGCGATCGCCAAACACAATTAGGTCTTACGCTCACCATCTAAAGCAATACTTTGAATACCTGCAAGCTCATAACCTAGATTGGACACAAATGGGTGTGATTGAGCTTGCTGATTTTATGTCATGGCTCAGAAGTCCTAATCCCCAAGGTATTCTATCAATCCAAGAGCAAGAAGCAAAGCGTACAGAATCAACTGTAAACTTGATTCTGACATCGGTTTGTATGCTTTACGATTTTCACGAAAAAACGGGTAAGGTTCCTCATATTCCGCTTTATCGGTCACAGGTAATGCCTGGGCGGAAATACAAAGGTTTTCTGCACCATATCACTAAAAGTAAATCAGTTAGAACTCGTTTACTCAAACTGAAAGAGCCAAAGCGTCTACCCAAAACACTTTCTCCTGAACAAGTAGAGGAATTAATTAATTCCTGTACCCGACTTAGAGATAAATTCCTACTTTGTTTGTTGCATGAAAGCGGTATGCGAATTGGACAGGCTTTGGGGTTAAGACATGAGGATATTCATTCTTGGGACAATTTAATCAAAGTCATTCCTAGAAGCAATAATGCCAATGGCGCTCGTGCTAAAACGAAGTCTCCTTTTGATCTTCATGTCTCGAAAGAATTGATGGGCTTATACAGTAAGTATCTGCAAGATGAATTTATGGAGATACTTGGCGACGACCTTAGCGATTATGTCTTTGTCAATCTGTGGGATGGAAGGATTGGTTCTCCTATGACTTATAGCAATGTAATGGATTTGTTCAATCGCCTCAAGAGGAAAACTGGTATTGCTGTTCACCCCCATATTTTTCGGCATACTCACGCTACAGAACTAATTCGTCAAGGTGTGGGCATGGCTTATGTGCAAAAGAGATTAGACCATGCCAGCATTCAAACCACATTCAACACCTACGTTCATGTCAGCAATGAAGACATGAAAAGAGAATTGAGTCAATACTTGAATAATGAATATGATACGGAATCAGAAAGCAATTCAGAACCAGAATAAAGTTTATCAGTTTATCAACTGTACTAGGTGTAAAAGCACCAGTTTCAGAAAAAATGGTAAAAATCCGTCTGGTACTCAAATTTATATATGCAAGCGGTGCTACAAAACTTTTACACCAGAGGTACTGGATGTAAATCAAGAGTTTCCTGAAACAAGTATTAATCCCAAACTTGAGTATTCTAAAGATGTTTGGGATTGTCGTGCATTGGGAGTTGAGGGTGGTGTAGGGAAATCCAGTTATAAACTAAATTTCGTCCCTATAAAGCAGGACTGGTTGAAACAAACAGCAAAAACTTATTTAAAAGTTTGCTTGAGTTCCATCACATTTGCTTCTGTACAAGAGAAGCTTGGTTCAATCAGAAAATTGTCAAAATTCTTAGCAGAAAACTACCCTGACATCATTCCAGAAAATATAGACCGCGATATTATTACTGAGTACACAATATATTTAGCAAGTCAAAAATTAGCATCTAGTACCCGTTATAAGTGTATTAGCGATGCAAAGCTATTGTTTGATGCTGCTTATCAATATCAATGGCTTGATGTCCGAAGGTATTTGGTTCGTCCTGAAGATTTCCCCAAAATAGAAAAAAGACTGCCTCGCTACATTCCAGAAGAGGTAATGCAGCAACTTAATCAATACCTAGATGATTTGGCAGAGCCAATAATGAGAATGGTATTAGTATTGCAAGAGTGTGGAATGCGAATTTCAGAGCTAGTAAATCTTAGCTTTGATTGTTTATTGCAGGATAAATCTGGAGATTGGTTTTTAAAATATTACCAATTCAAGATGAAAAAGGAAATTACTATACCCATCTCAAGAGAGGTCGTAAGAGTAATTCAAGAACAACAGAAGTATATCCGTAAACATTTTACTCAACAAGAATTTAACTATTTATTTTGTGCAAATGTAGGGGCAATTAGACCTAATTTTGTTCCATCCCCTCATGTAATGATGCGGAAAACATTACCGAATCATCTTAACCGTTTAGCTCAAAGAAGAAAGATTTGCGACAACTCTGGTAATGTATGGCATTTTCAAACCCACCAGTTTCGTCATACAGTCGGAACAAGGATGATAAATAATGGTGTTCCTCAGCACATTGTCCAAAGATATTTAGGACATGAAAGCCCTAACATGACGGCGGTTTATGCTCATATTCACGACCAGACAATGAAAGAAGAAATTGCAAAGTTTCAAGGCAAGGTTGTGAATATTGCAGGGCAAGTTGTCGAACCTAATGATTTACAGGCAGATATAGCTGATTTGCAGTGGTTCAAACGGAATATTCAAGCGCAGGCATTACCAAATGGTTCTTGTGCCTTGCCTACGATTTCTCAAGGATGCCCCCATGCTAATGCTTGTTTAACCTGTACTCACTTCCGAACTACAACTGAGTATTTACTAGAGCATAAACAGCAGCTAGAACAAGCTAACCAAATTATTCAAAAAGCTGAGGCTAATGGATGGGTGCGCCAAGTTGAAATGAACCAAAAGGTGAAATCAAATCTAGAAAAAATCATTGCAAGATTGGAGGCGGACTCAAATGACGGTTGAGCGTAATGTTGAGGGACTGCGTGACAATGCCCAAAAAAAGCGCCAAGAGGCATTTAAAAAAGTAGAGCAGGGAATTCAGCGATTAATTAAAGAAAAGCAAGTCATTAATTTTAATACGGTTGCTCAAGCTTCAGGGGTTAGCAAGGCTTGGCTTTATAAACAGCCTAAAATTAAAGCTCAAATAGAGGATCTTAGGGATAATCACCCCAAATCCCAGAAAGTCTTGCCAAAGCAAAAAGCTTCAGATACCTCCAAAGACGCAATCATCAAAACCTTGAGAGAAAAACTTAGGAAAATCGAGGCTGAAAATAGAGGCTTGAGAGAACATTTGGAAACTATTCATGGACGACAGAGAGCTTTGGTAGACGAGAATGCAGTTCTGCGGCGGGAAAATGAGGAATTAACCAAATTGTTAGCTGGCACAAAAGCTGAAATTGAAATTATTAAAAGTCGTAGCGATAAATTATTATTGCCATCTAGCCTCCCCAGTCCTGCAAAGGGCGAAGATGCGTCTTTAACTGAAAAAAAATCAGGTAACTCAGGAATAAATAGCGCAATTAAATTTGAGCTAGAGGAGCTAGGCATTGTAATTAACTCTACCTTGAAAAAAGCAATTAATTCTGCGCCTAACGAAGTAACTCTTCAAGCGATTACCAGCCTTAAGGAAGCGATATCCGAAAATAGAGCAGATGATAGGGTTCGTTTTTTAATGGCAGCCATCAAAAATTCCTACGTTCCTAATCAGGACTACAAGAAAAAGCAAGAGTTAGCTGCTTTCAATGAGTGGTTCACCCTGGCTCAATCACTAGGGCTAGTCAAAGCTTCTATCTATGATGAAGGTGTTCAGTACGTTATTACCACCCAAGATAAGTGGATGCAGTTCGCTGAAATGACTGATAGATATCCTTTAGAGGAGCTTCAACAAATAAAAAACGCTAAACTTAATAAAACTTAATGCTATTAATTTTATATTTTTAAAAATTTGCAGGATCTGTTTTAGATTCTTCTATGCTATTTTGAGTAGTTAGAACAAACCTTCCTAATTACTTAGGAAGGCTTGCTTGAGTTAAATCAAAGTTCCACTCTAAGTAAGCAGGTGATGTGAATTTCCAGCCCACTACACTCGCTCTACTTGGGTGGAAGCCAAGACACTTACCCATTTAGGAGGTGAGCTTATGTCTAGACTTACGTCATTAAGTCTAGAAGAGTCTGTCCGGCAAAGTCAATGGACATGCCTAATCAAATTGCATCGTCAAAAGCTTGAAATAGAGCCTAAAATTATTGAACTCGCAAAATTAACAGAACAACAACTGGCAATTTTGCGGTGTTTAGCAATTAAAGGCGAAAGTAGCACACAGCAAATTTCTCAAGAAATACACCTTTCTGATTCATCTGTTAGAAAACAAATTAAAGAGCTTCACGTCCAAAAATACGCAACTTATAGAGAAGTTTGTGTCGGAGTAGGTGCAGTTAAGGCAAAGCATTTATTTTCACTTGCAAGCGACTTATCAATTGAAGTTATTGATTTTGCAATAAAGTACAAAAGTAAGAAAAGTTTGAAACTTCTCAAGTCCGTAGTTGAGAATTTACTGGAATCAATTTTATCAGGTACTAATCTAGATGACGATGTTACGGAAGAAAGAGACTTATTTTTCTTTCATTTAAAACACCTAGCACAAGAATTTTCACCTACTATTCAATCTATTTTGAAGCTGATTCCAGATACTGGCATTATGTCAACTGAAATCGCTAATAAACTTGGCTTGCATAGTACTACAATTAACAAACGTCTGAAGGAGCTTTTAGATTCAGGTTGGCTTAGTAGGCAAACGGCTAGTACCAAAGGTCAGGGTAGGAGTGGATATATTTATTTTTTCTGTAATGGAATTAATGCTGAATTAATTAGGCTTCTGCTACCTGGCAACGACCAGCATTTAAATAGTAAATTGAGTGATTCGCAAAATGGGAATCACTATCATGACGACGTATCTGTAATTTCGTCTTCAAATAGCACCTCTTTTTCGGATAGCCAGTTAGCATCTTTAGATCAACTGGTGTCAGAAATATATTTTAACGAAAATTTAGACGATAGTAATGCAAACATTTCTATGAAATCTGAAACCAGCCAGCAGGAAACTTCTACTTCATCACCATCTTTGGAAGATAATTTACAAGTAGCCGGGGAAATTATGGCTAAGATTAAGGAATTACTGGTACTTCGCCGCAAACTCAGCACTATACACAAAGAATTACGTGACTTGGGTGGCAAGGAAGCTGAAGAATTAATAGCTGAACTGGAATCCGAAAAACTTTAACCGAAGCAGCAAGGTTTTACCCTTACTGCTTGGTAGTTCATGGGCGATGCTTAGTGCCAGACTAGTCTCCTAAACTGCGTACTGGAGGGCGCAAATCCCTCATCGTCCACAATCCCTAGAGCTATTTTAATTGATGTTAGTGGAATTTTGATTTTGTAAATTTGTTTATTAGTTGTAAACCTTTATGTCTAAATTTTCTTTAGCTCCATATACTTTAAGGTTAAGACAAAAAAATTCTAAACACTATTTATTTTTTGAAGATGTCCTTGGATTAGACTTTTTTGACATTTTTTATGAATATTTATCCAATATTTTACCTATCTCGCCTATCAACAACAAAACGGGTGAAGTCATAAAAGTTACTTCCATTAAGAAAGAAAATAGGACTATTTTTGGTCAGATTGAAGCTGGACAAAATGGATATGGCTCTAAGCTTTTAAATACTGTAACTGACACAGTTTCTTATGAAAGAAATACTTTGGATGCTGAACTTATACCTTATTATTTTTTAATAAGATTACCATCTCAAGTAGATAAAGGAATAATTATATTACAAAGATTTAATAATATTGGTGTTAAAACTTTATTATTTGATAACTTTATTCAGTATTTCAAAACTAAAATATCTGATGAATATTTATTAGACATAAACCCTTTAGTTCCCAGGGGTTTAATTAAAGAATATATCAATGGTAGATTTATTAAGTTGAGATTAATTAAACAAGGATATCCAAAAGATATTTTTGATAGACACCCTAATGGAATGCCGGATGAAAATGAATTTGAAGGGCAATGTGAGTTAGTTTTGTCTGCGCCTAAAAATGGTATTTTACCATACTACATCCGTTCAATGATAACCACGAATATTGATAAATTTTTAAACACAGATGACCTAAGCGTAGGAAGTATTGTAGAAGTAAAAAACTTTGATTATGACAATATTAAAATGCAAGTCAGAGTTGGCAATTCATATAAAACAATAGATATTTCAGACATGGGTAAGTTAAGATATTATGAAGATATATCTGGCATTGATTTAGACATAAATGGGCATCCTAAATTTGATATAATGGATTCTAGAGCTAAATCTCTTTTAAAAGATTTAGCGATATCTATTTGGGGGGATAACATAGATGCCTAAATCTAGCTCTTCTAGGACAAGTCCTCAAACTTTTTCTAAAATCAATGTTTTAGAAATTGTGACCAATCATTTAAGCACGTTAAAAGAATACGGAGCATCCAATAATTCTCTATCTGACTTGTTTTTATTTTTTCTTGTGCCATTCATTATCAGTCTCTGTGTTGTTTTTTTTAGGATTGTTCTAAACAAAGATTTGATTGGTATTTTAATAAATGTATTTGCAATTTTTGCTGGACTTCTGTTTAATTTATTGATTCTTGTTTATGACGCAGCGTCAAAAGCTGTAAAGTCTAGCAATTCCTCACAAGCTAACAGTTTAAAAGTAGAAATTTTGGAGCAAATATATTTTAATATTTCTTTTGAAATATTATTATCTTTGCTTATTGTTGTTATGCTTTCTATTTCCATTATGTTTAATAATGGGCTAGCTAATTCTATTTCCTCTGTGTTTGTTTTTTTCTTGGCTATTTCATTTGTTTTAACTTTTTTAATGGTTTTGAAAAGAGTTAATAAACTTATTTCACAAGAAATTGAGCAACAAAAAAAATCTCTACCTTAATTACTTGTAGATTAATAGAACTCTTACACAAAAACAAAATGCGCCTTGAAAATTTTCTTAGATAAATTTTCAAGGCGTTGCCGATTCATGGGATAATTTTTGCTTTACGTAAAGAATAGCCTCTGGCTGATAACTTAATAAAGTTTAAATGAAATAATTATAAACTTTATAAAAATAACTACTATAAAGTACAAGTCAAAAGTATTGTATAAATATATACAAGTTTTCTAGTTAAACAGAAGCAATATGGAATTCTCGCAAGAAATTTTTGTTGAGTCTAAAACTGCACGCGACAGTCAACTGTTAGCAACATCTAACTCAGATGCAGAAAATATCTTAAATAAGGTAAAACAAATATTTTTTGCTGTATGGGAAGGTTCTGGATGGCTTACCTTAAAACAAGTTGCTGAATTTTATGAAGTTTCCGAAGAAACCATAGATGCAAACTTCAAGCGTCATAGAGATGAATTTGAAGCAGATGGGATAAGATTATTACGTGGGCAAGCTTTAAATGATGCGAGGTGCATAATGCACCTCGCATCAAAAACTTCTTCAGTTAACTTGTTTCCACCCCGTGCAGTCATGCGTATGGGATTTATTCTTAGAGATTCAGAAATAGCAAAACAGGTAAGAAATATTGCTCTAGACATGATAGAAGCAATCCCTTCCTTAGTTGCTAATGATATATTAACTTTAAAGCTTGAATCTCTATTTTCTTTTGAAGATATACCGTTAGGGTCAAAAGAGAAACCAATCGCAGAAGTAACAAAAGATATTAAAAATGGTTATGGTTGGGCAGGAAGTGAAGATATTTTAGAGGAATGGATAGTCACCCTTGCAAGTTATGCAAACTTAAGCCCGTGGAGGCAAGTAGCACAAAAAGTTCATTATAAAACTTCCAAAAATAAATCCAGAAGATTCGATTTATTATTAAGACCAGAAGTTCCAATGTTTAAAGGACTTGAGCGTATCGTTATTGTCAGTGAGATTAAATCTAATTATGTTACTCATGAAGATATAAAAGATGTGTACGAAGTTAGAAGATATGTTGATTTAGCTTATAATCGATTCCGCAGATTCTTGAATAGCAATCCATATTATTTATTTCAAACATCATTAGTGTTTCAATTTATTTCTCCTTGTGGCATTACGGAAGAAGGTGTACAAGCATTAAATGAAGTTCAAAAGCACGCAGATGAAAAGTACAAGGAAAAAGTATACATAGATGCAGTCAGACTAGATGATTTTGTATGGAACCAACTTTATCCAGCTATAAAAAATACCTATAAAGATCCAACGGGTAAAATTGGAAATCAATTCTCATTTATTAAAGATAAAGTTAATCAAATTTGCTTAGAAATATGCAACCCAGATTTGTGGGTTGAGCAATACAAAGAATCGAGATGGGAATATTACAAAGCAATTGTAGAAAGAGATAGGTACTGCCTACCTGGACACCCTTCCTCGGTTGCATCTAAGTCCCTTCATTCAAGGTTAAATCTAGGCAGTTAAGATAAAAAGGTAATGTATAAGAAGTTTAGCCCTTGGTTCTTATGGCTAACGTTATAGACAAACATTTGAGCTTACTTCTTGGATATATAAACAAAGTGAAATTATTGTCCTAAAAGTATTTTAAGGTTTTAGCTATAGATAATTTCTAAGTTATGTCCCACAAGGAACTGAAGTTCCTTGCTAATAGCAAAAGTCATCTTTTAGATGACTAAAATATTCCCAAAAATCTTTGGTCTACTTCAGTAGACTTTATCTAAAAGCCAAAGAACTTCAGTTCAAGGCGGGTAAGTAAGCTAAGAGGATGTTTGAAAAGTCCTCTTGTCGGTATCAAAAGTTTTAGATCCCCCTAAATTCCCCTTAAAAAGGGAGACTTTAATTCCGGTTCCCCCTTTAAAAAGGGGGGTTAGGGGGGATCTAAAAGTGCCTAAAGTCACAGCAAAACACTTTTCAAACAACCTCTAACAGATAAGCTATTTTTAGCTTAAATTGACACCAATGCCCAATTCCCCTAATTAATTCCTTTTAATAGATAAGTCATCATTTCACCTTTACCTTTTACCTTGATTAAACCTCGTTTTTCCAATAAATATTTATCTTTTAAAAGTTGATAAGTTGCTTCACAAACTTGGATACTACCTGCTATGCCGTGTGATTCCATTCTACTAGCTGTATTGACTGTATCTCCCCAAAGGTCGTAGGCAAACTTTTTCAGCCCAATCACTCCAGCTACTACTGGGCCTGTACTAATGCCAATACGAATGCAAAAGGATTGGTTATTTTCTTCGTTAAACGTAGCTATAGCAGTTTGCATATCTAACGCCATATTAGCTATTGTTGGAGCATGGGTATTTGACTGATTTGGTAACCCAGCCACAGCCATATAGGCATCACCAATGGTCTTAATTTTCTCTACACCATGACGTTCTGCTAATTGGTCGAACAAACAAAATATTGTATTCAATAACTCAACTAATGCCGCTGGAGATGTGCGAGTTGAAAGTTCTGTAAAACCAACAATATCGGCAAATAAAACCGTAACTTCCAAAAAGCTATCGGCAATAGTCGTCGGCTGTTGTTTTAATTGTTCTGCAATCATCTCTGGCAGAATATTGAGTAGCAGCATTTCTGATTTTTGCTGCGCTAGTTCCATTGCTTTACGGGCGTAAAATTCTTTTTGTCGCAGGCGTTCGTATAAATAGACCGAAAAAACACAAATTGTACAAGTCCAAAAGAAATATAGCCCTTGCTCACCATAAAAAGCTGATGGATTCTTCAATGTCGGATTATATAAAATATATAAGGTTAAATAACAAATTATTGTTCCAATTTGAGATATTAAATGCATCCACCATTGCACAGGAATTATTGTCGCCTGAGTGAGAAACATCAGAGTCCAAATATTGTTTCTCGGTTCGAGACTATTAAATAGCAATGCTATATCAATTTGGACAACACAAGTTACAGCCCAGCATAAACTCAAAAAAATTAAATCAGGATAGCGGCGACCGATAGGAGTTTTACATAAACCCCAACAAAGAAGAGTGAATAATTCTACTACAATACCAATTTTAAAAGCATATATCTTGCCTTCTACTTGTGAATTTGTCCAGGAAAAAAAAGTGATTAAAGTCAAGCCAGCTACCAGCATAATCTGCGCTTGCAATTGCAGCCGTTTCAGCATAAAGCTCTGTCGCTGTTCTTTGTAGAATTCGGCAAGGTTATTGTTGGTTTGTCGATGGGACATTCCATGACTAATGAGCGCATCTAGCTGAGTTTTATCTGAGTTATTTGGATGAATCATGCACTTTTTGCGTTATTAGTAATCAAGGGAGTGGGGACTGGGGACTGGGGACTGAGGACTGAGGACTGAGGACTAGGGACTGAGTACCGAGTACCAGATACTGAGGACTAGGGAAGAATTCTCCCAATCCCCAATCTCTAATCCCCAATCCCCAATCCCCAATCTCTAATCCCCAGTCCCCAATCCCCAGTCTCCAATCCCCAAAATGGCTCGTACCCCTACATTAAATTTTGATCGTGGCACATTAATTTTGCATCCACCACCACGCGGCAAGGCTTGGATGGACTATGCCACATGGGATGATAGAGTTGAAAAATTCCGCATTCCGGCGATTAGATACCGATCGCTAGTAGAAGCCCTACAAGCGGAAGATGTTCATTTTATTGATGAGGCTAAGGAATTTTATCCTCTAGATTTGGTTGCTACTTTGGAAATGGAACCCTATGCCCATCAGAGTGAAGCCCTAGCGGCTTGGAAACTGGCGGGTAGACAAGGAGTGGTTGTGCTTCCCACGGCGGCGGGAAAGACTTATTTAGCCCAAATGGCGATGCAATCAACGCCACGCACGACGCTGATTGTAGTCCCTACTTTGGATTTAATGCATCAGTGGTATGCACATTTGGCGGCGGCTTTTCCCGATGCTGAGGTGGGACTGCTGGGGGGTGGTTCGCGGGATAGAACGGCAATTTTAATTGCAACTTACGATAGTGCTGCAATTCACGCTGAGACGTTGGGAAATCAATATGCGTTGATTGTTTTCGATGAATGTCATCATTTACCCACAGATTTTAATCGGGTAATTGCTGAATATGCGATCGCACCTTATCGTCTGGGACTCTCCGCGACACCAGAACGCACCGATGGTAAACACGCTGATTTAAATATCCTCATTGGCGAAGAAGTATATCGCAAACGCGCTGAGGATTTGGCGGGGAAGGCGTTAGCAGAACATGAAATTGTTCAAATCAAGGTAAAGTTATCGCAACTTGAGCGGGAAAGATACAACCAGTTAATTCAAACTCGCAACGACTTTTTGAAGCAATCAAAAATTTCTTTGGGGAGTCTGCAAGGTTGGCAAATGTTCGTGCAAATGAGCGCGCGATCGCAAGCCGGACGTAGAGCGATGTTAGCGCACCGAGAAGCGAAAGATATCGCTTTGGGTACTGATGGAAAGCTGCGAATTTTGATTAATTTGTTGGCAGAACATTATCCCGCAAGAATTTTGATTTTTACTGCTGATAATACAACGGTTTATCGTATTTCTCAGGAGTTATTAATTCCAGCAATTACTCATCAAACTCCTGTGAAGGAACGGCATGAAATATTAACAAAATTTCGAGAGGGTCAATATAATACTTTAGTTGCTTCTCATGTGTTGAATGAGGGTGTTGATGTACCTGCGGCAACTGTTGCAATTATTTTATCAGGAACGGGTTCGGCTAGGGAGTATACTCAGCGATTGGGGAGAATTTTACGGAAGGGGAATATTGAGAATAAACAGGCGATTTTGTATGAGGTGGTGGCGGAGGATACGAGTGAGGAAGGGACTTCGGCTAGGCGGAGAGGGGAGAGGATAAGAGGACAAGAGGACAAGGAGACAAGGGGACAAGGGGAGAAGAAAGGGAATTTGCGGGTTGTGTATGGGAGTGGGAAGGAAAGAAGTTTGAAGGCGGCGGAACAGTTAGAAATTAATTATTCAACGGGAAGTTCAAAATCTAAAAATAAAAATTCAGATGTTACCGACAGATTTACTGATGCATCGCCAAAACGGGGAGGAGATCATCCCGAAGAGACTGAAGATTGATAATAAAACTTCAGAGTTGGCGATTGAGTTAATTAACTATTTTCAATCAGCGGTGGGGAAAACTCAGGGTGTGCTTGAGCGACAACTGACTGATTTTGAAGGAGATTCTACAGATTATCGGGTGAAGCGGGGATTAGCTTATATTCTCAAAAGCAGCTTTTGCACTTTTGAGGTGGTTAGTCCTTTAGAACCACAGATGTTAAGAGAACGGGTGTTTTCTCTGGCTGCAAAGTCTGTTTCTAGTCGAGAATCAACACAAGTTACTCTTGATAAAGTTGCTAATGAGTTAACTCAAGAACTTCAGCAGGAAGTTTTAGCAGAACAGGTTCGTACTGGATTATATGCTGATTTATCTGAAAACAAAATTTTGACTGTTTTTGATGCACCAATAGCATCAGATTTGTTAAATCGATATAACTTATCTCAGGTGCAGGGTGTGTTTTATAAAGCCAGTCAACTGGTGTTAAATGCTCACCGGAATGTTCCGGGTGAATATAAGCTGTTATTTCGCTATCTCAAGTTGTTTCAATTGATGGCTTATATTGAAGGCGATGCTGACCACGGATTTACAATTACCATAGATGGACCGACGAGTTTGTTTAATCCTAGTACGCGCTATGGGTTGGCGATCGCTAAATTGATTCCGGCTTTACTTCACGTTACAAAATGGAGTCTTTCGTCGATTCTCCAAACCCGCGACGCCTATACAAATACTTGGAAAACTGGACGTTTTACTCTCAATTCGGAATGTGGTTTAGTATCTCATTATCCACCAGGTAAGCCCTACGACAGTATGCTAGAAGCATCTTTTGCTGATAAATGGGATGCGTTGAAAAGTGGTTGGGCTTTAGAGCGAGAAGTTGATTTGATTCCAATTCCCGGTAGTGTGATGATTCCAGATTTTCGCTTGGTGCATTCTGATGGACGCACTTTTTTATTAGAAATTGTTGGTTATTGGCGACCAGAATATTTACAAAAAAAGTTTTCTCAGGTGCGACGTGCTGGACGTGATGACTTAATTTTGGCAATTTCCGAGCGACTTAATTTAGAAAAAGCGGGAGTTAAATTAAATGATGTCCCCGCGAGAATTGTTTGGTTTAAAGATAAGTTATTGCCAAAAGCTGTATTAGCTGTAATGGATTAATAAGGGGAGCATCTCACTTTTGTAGAAAGCTTTTTCAACCTCACCCCAACCCTCTCCTTACTAAGGAGAGGGAGCAAATATCTTGTTTCCCCTCTTAGTAAGGGGGGACTAAGGGGGGTCGATTTAGGGTGCATTTGCAAAACTGAGATGCTCCCATTAATAAGTAACTGAGTTTGATTACAAATTCTTGATATCTGAATTTTTAGTCTTGTATTTTG
The DNA here is from genome assembly GCF_043099735.1 of Nostoc sp. C117. Classification (NCBI taxonomy): domain Bacteria; kingdom Bacillati; phylum Cyanobacteriota; class Cyanophyceae; order Nostocales; family Nostocaceae; genus Nostoc; species Nostoc sp. C117. Next base: position 2,090,352 of record NZ_CP170991.1, on the reverse strand, counting down.
TACTTCACTTACTTGCAAATTCGTCTATATAGTTGTGGACACACAAATTTTAGTTTTGTAATACCATTTCTTTGTGAGGCTGCGCCAAATTTTCTTTCTTCTTTGTGTCCTTTGAACCCTTTGCGGTTCGTTCCTCATATAGTTTGGCGCATCTTCATACAGAATTGGTATAAGCGATCGCTTACACATCATAAATACGACTCAATCCTAGTTTACGACTCGTAAACTAACTTTTGCGACTCGTAAACTAACTTTTGCGACTCGTAAACCAGCTTTTGCAACTCGTAAACCAGCTTTTGCAACTCGTAAACCAACTTTTGCGACTTGTAAACCAGCTTTTGTTACTCGTAAACCAGCTTTTGCGACTCATAAACCAGCTTTTCTCAATAAATTTCCGCAAATATACCTGCATCTATCTAGTTGGCTAATGCCATCCAATTGTTTCAAAATTCTGTAACTTCACTGTCGCTCTTATATCTGCCAGTTGCGTATCTTAAAGATATATAAATAACTCAGTGTACATAACTATCAAGGTTATTTATAAATTAATCTAAACAGGAAAATTATATGACGCAACGGAAACGAAACTCCACCGCACTGACCAAGGCTGAACGACGGATTGAAGGAATGGAGACAATTAATCGTCAGTTAGACTTTAATAATGGGTTTTCAATTGCTATTTACAACACTAAAGTCATTGATTTGCGAGAAAAGCTAGCAGCCTATAATCAAGCACAAACAATAGTAGATAAGACACACAATGCATTAATAGAAGCAGAACGTGAATTGAATACTTATTCTGAGCAAATGCTGCTGAATGTTGCATCTCACTATGGCAAAAATAGTGATGAATATGAGATGGCTGGTGGAACCCGTAGGTCAATCCGTAAAAAAGCACGTCCAGTAGGAAACCAAACAGTGATATCTGTGAAGTGATTGTTTGGACTCGTCGTTTCTCTATACAAAGGTGCGTTGTCGCAAACGGCAACGCAGCATGATTCTACCGCTTTACTTCTCTAGAGATTTTTCACATCCTAAAATTGAATGCTGAGAGCGATCGCAAATGGGCTAAAAGTATTGTCAAACCCCAAATTAGACTTAATTGTAGGTTGGGTTGAGGAACGAAACCCAACATCTACTTTAGTTTATTAGATTGCCCTTCACTCATTTCTTAACTTACATCTCAACAGAAATAAATTGACGGTATCCTTTATACCAATACTTTGGTATAAAAAGCGAAATTCAACCATCATAAAATTAACACAATGCAATATCGCCGAGCCACAATCGAAGGTGGCACTTACTTTTTTACACTTGTAACATATAAAAGACAAAGACTATTATGCTTACCTACTAACGTATCTTTATTAAGAAATGTTTTTCGGTATGTAATGCATCAACACCCATTTATAATTGATGCCTTTGTTTTATTACCCGATCATCTGCACTGTATTTGGACATTGCCACAGGGCGATCGCAATTTTTCTACTCGTTGGCGTTTGATTAAAAGCTATTTTAGTCGCCAGTGCATTACTTCATCACAGGAAAACCTATCTAATTCTAGGCAAAATAAAAAAGAGCGAGGTATTTGGCAGCGTCGTTTTTGGGAACACTTGATTAGAGACGAGGTAGATTTTAAAAATCACCTTGAATATATTCACTACAATCCTGTCAAACATGGTTTAGTGAAAGCTCCAAAAGATTGGGAATATTCCAGCTTTCATCGTTCTGTTCGTCAGGGTACGTATGATATTACGTGGGGTGCTGGTCAAGCAACTGTATTTGACTCTGATATTGGTAAAGAGTAGGTATCACCTAAATTGTAGGTTGGGTTAAACGAAGTGAAACCCAACATCAGCGTTGGGTGTTGTGATGGGTAATGTTGGGTTTCGTTCCTCAACCCAACCTACGAATTACTTTTAAATATCGCAAAATTAATTGAGTCGAACAACTGTTCGGTTTTGCAAGCTACCAAGCTATCCGACTCGGTTTTATATTCGGAGGTTGTCGCCTTCCTCGCTGGTTCAGGTCTGGACTCCCTGGTGTATGCTCGATAAATTCCCACTTATCAACTCTGACTTTGGGGAGTACTCACGCCACAGCCACCGCTACCACGCGAAAACCCATATTGTTGTTACGAGTCGCGCGCGCGTAACTAAAGCGAACGGCAGAACGGCAGAACCCGGCATCGTTGACCCCGCTACCGCCACGCAGCAACTTTATGTTATTATCTTTACCAGTTAGCCACGCACTACCATCTTCTGGCGCACCCTGGTAGTTGTCATTATATACATCTTTACACCATTCCAATACATTACCATGCATATCGTATAAACCGAAAGAGTTAGGCGGAAATTTTCCTACATTTGTTGTTTGGTCACGATATTGGCCCTTTGGTGCAGAGCCGTAAGGATAGTTCCCGTTGTAGTTAACTAAATCTGTGGTAATCGTTTCACCAAAATAAAACGGTGTAGTTGTCCCAGCACGGCAAGCATATTCCCATTCTGCTTCACTAGGTAGTCGATAGGTTTTTCCTGTTTTATTGCTCAACTTTTTACAAAATTCTACTGCATCATCCCAACTCACGCTTTCTACAGGTTGTTTCTCACCTTTAAAGTTGGAAGGATTACTACCCATAATTACTTGATATTGCGCCTGGGTGATTTCATATTTACCCATGAAGAACCCAGGTACTTTTACCTGATGCTGTGGACTTTCATCTTTATATATTTCTGCTTTTCCTTCCGGTGAACCCATCATAAAGGTTCCCCCTGGTATCTGCACCATTTCCAGGGTGACACGATTCCCTAAATCTTCAACAAAGTGTTTTGCTTTACCGATACTGCTACTGCCCTTGGTGATGTTTACCTGCGGATTTTCTGCCGTCGTATTAGTGTCACTTTTGCTAGTATCACCAGATGTCCAAAAACGTGGTATTGCAATTGTAAAACCTAACCCAGCAACTGCAAACCCAGTAGTTTGAATTACACGTCGTCGTGACCAGTTAGGCAATATTAGTTTTTTTAATGGCGTTGAAGGTGTTGAAATAGTAGATGTTGCAAATTGTCCCGCATCAGAAGTTTGAGTATTAGTAACAGGGGATGGTGAGGTTGATTTGGGAGTTGGAATTTGAGGAGGTTTACTTATAGGTGTATTTGTGACTGACTTAGATGCTTGTGGAATTGTTTGCTGAGGTAAATCAGGAATTGCAGAACTATTTCGCAACCCTTCAATTCTTTGTAAACTTTTCACCGCCTCCATATCTTGCCCTGAAGCCGCAGCTAATACCCGAATCCATAATTGCTCTGCTAAATCTAAATTCCTGTTCACTTCTGCTTGGTAAGCATCATTTTTCAACGTGGCAATATCTGCTAGAGTTGCATATCGTGGCACAAGTATTAGGTGAGATTTATTCACAGGTTCAGCAATAAGATAAGGTGTTTGCCTTGTATTCTTATGCTGACGAACCAGTTCAGGCACACGAAACTTGAGATACTGATCCAATCGTTCAACAGTAGCGCATTTACCTTGAATTCCTAACCCTTCTAGTAATGCCCTGGTAAAAGCACCTTGTTGTAAAGCCTCAATTTCATAAGAATACTGCTGTGGACTACAAGAAAAAATGCTAATAACTCCTTGTTGACGTGCTTCTTCTGCGGTTTGTCGCCCAATGCCTTCGCCAGCACGAGTACCTAGACTACGACAAGCATCCAGAATTAGAACAACATTATCAGCACCGCAGCGACGTAGGCGTTCAGCAACGAAGTTAATCGGAATTGCGGTTTCTTCAATGTCTGCTGGATTGCTATCACAGGGCATGAGATAATCACGGTCAGCGTGTCTTATACCATGCCCACTGAAGAAAAACCAGAAATTATCCCCTGCTTCCATGAAGGGTTTATTGAATAATTCTAAGAAAACTTGACGCAAATTTGCGCGATTTGGGCGAGTTGATTTTCCGCTAACATCAGGGGAGTCATCAGAGAAGAAATATATCCGCTCAAATCCGGCTTCCTTGCCCAGAAACTCTTGCATTAACAGGGCATCCCGCTTGGCATAGTTTAGCGGTTGCAGATAATCATACTGGTTAATACCAATTGCGATCGCCCAATTTTTTGCCATCTCACTGTACTTCTTGGCGCTTAAACTTCAGCTTAATCGCTCCTTTACTCCCAGCTTTAACACCACTGCCAATTAATTTAACTTCCCCATCTGCACTAATTTCTACCGATAGCTCAATTTCATCTAGCTGAATTTTGGAGTTGACTTTTGCTTGCTGTTCGGCTTGACTAAACAAACTTCCCACCAGTTTGAGAAAGTGAGTCATATTTTGCTCTAATGTTTGAGCGCTAACCTTAACGGCATCTCCTACCCCTTTGCTACCAGTACTATCCTTAATAATTTCGTCTCCCCAACTACCTGTATTAGTACTCCCGCCTTTAGCACCATCAGGAATGGATATTTGCGGCGTTTCATCCGTTACAATCCAAATGCGATCGTCTTGGGGTGTTTCTGACATATTACTTTAAATATTTACATTAAATTTTCTCACAAATCTAGATACAACACTAGACATAGCGATTCCGATTACTAGGAAATCTCATGGAATATCTCTATCGCAACTCTCCCAACTCTACGAACCTCCGCGCTTCCCTAGACAAGAGACGCGATGAATCGCCGTCTCTACAATAATCAGCGATTTATGGCGTTTTTGTGATGATACCAAAAACATAACCCCTCTCCGCCACCGGAAAGGGGTTAATCATTGCCGAAACCACTATCTTGTAGAGACGCGATTCATCGCGTCTTTATTCATCGCGTCTCGATTCATCGAATCTCTAATAAGCGTCTTGCAACTCGTAGAAATCAGGCGAGATGTAATCCTTCCGCAAAGGCCAACCCACCCAATCTTCCGGCATCAAAAGGCGCTTGAGATTTGGGTGTCCTTCGTAGATAATGCCGTACATATCGTAAGACTCGCGCTCTTGCCAATCTGCGGTTTTCCAAATCCAGTACACAGAAGGGACTACAGGATTTTCCCGTGGTAAGAACACCTTCACTCGGACTTCTTCAGGGCGATCGCTATTATCACCGACTTTAACCAAGTGATACACACTCACCAATTCCTGTCCCGGTCCAAGGTCAATACCACCTTGAAACTGAAGATAATTAAACCCATAAGCATATAGGGCTGTAGCGGTGGGGAGCAAGAAATCTGGCTCCACCTTAATTATCTCTACCCCATTCTTGTCTGGTGTCAAAAACTCATGACCAAAGCCATTTTCTGTCAACCACTGGGAAACTTTACCCGCTTGCACCAATGACTCTTCTTTAGCAGCTGGTACTGGTTTAGATTCTTCTTCAGCCACGGGTTTGTTCCTCCTTTTGTGCCTTTGCTGTCAGCAGTGCAGGTGGTACTGGCATACCGATCGCTTCTGCCAATTCTTTCGGTGGTGTAAAGCGAGTTTCAGACTGCAAATACTTACCAGTTAAGATTTCTGCTACTGGCTTGAGGTTATGAGCCGTGCTGTAATAGCGGTGAGTTTGCTTAATTTTGTCCCGCTCTTGCATCGAATCATTGGAAATTTTCTTCCGTAGCTTAATAATCGCGTCGATAATTGCTTCTGGACGAGGAGGACAACCAGGCAAGTAGACATCCACAGGAATCAGTTTATCAACTCCGCGCACTGCCGTGGGAGAGTCAACACTGAACATCCCGCCAGTAATTGTGCAAGCACCCATTGCGATGACATACTTCGGCTCTGGCATTTGTTCATAAAGACGCACCAATTGAGGTGCCATCTTCATGGTAATTGTCCCTGCCGTAATAATTAAATCGGCTTGGCGGGGGCTAGAACGAGGAATTAGCCCAAAACGGTCAAAATCAAATCGTGAGCCAATTAAAGCTGCAAATTCAATAAAGCAGCAAGCAGTACCAAACAGCAACGGCCACAAACTAGAAAGCCGCGCCCAGTTGTAGAGGTCATCAACCGTCGTCAAAATCACATTTTCTGAAAGGTCTTGAGTGATTGTGGGACGCTCAATCGGGTTAATGATTCGCTCTTTGTCCTGGGTTGTTAAGTTAGAATTCAAGACCATTCCAAAGCTCCTTTACGCCATGCGTAAACTAAAGCGACTACAAGAATTGCAATAAAGACTAGCGCTTCAATAAATGCTAGTAGCCCCAAACGGTGGAAAGCTACAGCCCAAGGATACAAGAATACAGTCTCTACATCAAAGACTACGAAGACCAGAGCAAACATGTAGTAGCGGATATTGAACTGAATCCAGGCTCCCCCGATGGGTTCCATGCCAGATTCATAAGTGGTGTGCCGTTCTGGGCTGTAACCACTGGGTCGTAGAAGCTTGGATGCTGAGAGCGCTAAGGCAGGAACTAGGCTACAGACGATGAAGAAGCCTAGAAGGTACTCGTAACCGCTGAGGACAAACACAATGAGTATCTACCGCTTATGGAGTATTTTAAGTGAGGAGTGGGGAGTGGGGAGTGGGGAGTGGGGACTAGGGACTGGGTACTGGGTACTGGGTAGTGGGAAATCCTTTTGAATTTCCAATCCCTTATCCTTAATACCAAATTCTTTATTTTTAATTCCCAGTTCCCAATCCCTAGTCCCTAATCCCTCAACTGCGTTACTTTCTTTTACATTATATCTGTTTGATTTTTCTGAAATCTAGGAAACAGATGCACTTCACGTATTTGATTCCTTTTTAGTATTGATAGAAAAGTCTAACAATTATGTCATAATTTTTAACGTATATTTAATATTTCTTCTCTGGGAGGCCTTAGCCATGAGCGAACCAGCTGTTGAGACTCCAGTGTTAGACCGCTATGAGTGTCGCGCCTGCGGTTATATTTACGAACCTGAGAAGGGAGACGACAAACATAATATTGCTTCAGGCACACTCTTTACAGAACTGCCTATAAATTGGCGTTGCCCAGTTTGTACTGCAAAGAAAACCGCTTTTGCTAACATCGGTCCTGCTGGTAGTGCATCGGGCTTCAAAGCAAATCTCGGTTACGGTTTGGGTGTCAACAAGATGACCCCAGGGCAAAAGAATATCCTAATTTTTGGTGCTTTAGCTCTTGCCTTTTTGTTTTTTATCAGTCTCTACGGCTTACAATAAGACCCGCTTGAGGGTGCTGAGTTCTGAATTCTCAAGTCTGTAGAACGACAATAGCCTTTAAGGTAAAGCTTTTAGAGAACCCTTACACAAATTTAGAAACAACTAAGAGATACTGATGCATTCAATTGTAAAAAGTTGGCAAAGAATAGTTGCCTCGTTGCTCATAGTCCTCATGTGTATAGGTTGTAGCAAAGTCCCCACTGTCAGCTACAACCCTTGGAAAATCATTTCTGTGCCAACAGATGCGAAATTGCTAGATATTGGTTTTACTGCTAATCCTCAGCATGGTTATTTAGTAGGTAGCAATGCCACCCTATTAGAAACCAATGACGCAGGTGATACTTGGAAACCAATAGCATTGCAATTAGATGAGCAAAAGTATCGCTTTAACTCAGTCAGTTTTGTCGGTAAAGAAGGCTGGATTGCCGGAGAACCTGGATTTTTAATCCATACAACTGATGAAGGTGCTTCTTGGTCACGAATTCCCTTGAGCGAAAAGCTACCTGGTAATCCAATCAAAATTAAAGCCCTAGCAGACAACACAGCTGAGTTAGCGACTGATGTTGGAGCCATCTATAAGACCACAGATGGCGGCAAAAACTGGAAAGCTCAAGTCGAATCAGCAGTTGGTGTAGTCCGTAACTTGGAACGTTCTGCTGATGGTAAATATGTTGCCGTTTCCGCTAAGGGTAGTTTCTACTCAACTTGGGAACCAGGGCAAGATGCTTGGGTACCCCATAACCGCAATAGTTCTCGACGGGTAGAAAACATGGGCTTTGCTGACAATGGGCAATTGTGGTTGCTAGCTAGGGGAGGTCAAATTCAGTTTAGTGACGAGACTAAACCTGAGGAGTGGCAAAAAGCACTATATCCAGAATTCTCCGCCAGTTGGGGTTTACTGGATTTGGCATACCGCACACCTAATGAAATTTGGATAGGTGGCGGTAGCGGGAATTTGCTACGCAGTGCCGATGGTGGTAAAACCTGGGAAAAAGATCGTCAGGTGGAAGAAGTTGCAGCTAATTTATACAAGATTGTTTTCTTGGAACCAAATCGCGGATTTGTCATTGGCGATCGCGGCATTTTGCTCAAATATCTGCCAAACCCAGAAGCTGCTTAGTTAAGGGACTGGGGACTGGGGACTAGGGAAGAGTTTTCCCTCCAATCCTCAGTAACCAATCCCCAGTACCCAATCCCCAATTTCTGAGAACGAACGTTGCAACTTGTAACTCTTTCTAAACTTTGTAGGATAATAAACTCTATACATTCTTTGTGAAGGTAGGGATATAGATGTCAGGTACCACTGGAGAACGTCCGTTTTCGGACATCATTACCAGCGTTCGTTACTGGGTAATTCATAGCATCACCATCCCGGCATTATTCATTGCTGGTTGGTTATTTGTCAGCACCGGCCTGGCTTATGATGCTTTTGGCACACCCCGCCCTAACGAGTATTTCACACCAGCGCGGCAGGAAGTGCCAATTGTGAACAACCGTTTTGAAGCGAAAAAGCAAGTTGAACAATTTATCGGAAAGTAATTTGAGATCATGAGTAGCGGCAATAACATCAATCAACCAGTTACCTATCCAATTTTTACTGTTAGATGGCTGGCAGTTCATACCTTAGGTGTGCCAACTGTGTTCTTTTTAGGCGCGATCGCCGCAATGCAATTTATTCAACGTTAGGAGCAATTCATGGAAAGATCGCCCAATCCCAATAATCAACCGGTTGAACTAAACCGGACTTCGCTATACCTGGGACTACTACTAGTTTTTGTTCTAGGGATTCTTTTTTCCAGTTACTTCTTTAACTAACTGGCATTACTGTTGTTAATCTTTTTTTATTGAACGTGTGTTGATTTTTTGTTAAGGGAGGAGAGAAGCTGTGTCTGAAAGTGGGAGAATTCCCCTGTGGGTCGTCGCTACGGTCGCAGGATTAGGTATAATTACAGTCTTGGGCATTTTCTTTTATGGTGCCTACGCCGGAATCGGTTCTTCAATGTAATACTAGTACCGCAAGGCAGAATTCCATATTCCATATTCAAAATGAATACAGCGTAAGCATTTCATTAGTTTGGAATGGGTGGTTTATTTAAGCCGTGTTGTACTAGTTTGAACCGAATACTATAAGTTTGAATTTTCTAGCATTTCTTGAGAATTCAAAGAAAAAAAACCGCCTGTCTTCATCAGATAGGCGGTATTAATTTTGGTCATTAGTCTTTTGTCATTTGCAAATGACTAATGACTAATAACTAATGACCAATGACTATATCAGCTAATATCGTCGCTTTCAATGTACAAAAATAGAAATGCGAAGGTGATAGCTGGTAAAACCCAACCAATGATGGGAACGAAGATAGAAGGCAAAAAGGAAGCTGCCATAGTAAAGGTTCCTGTTTAATGACACTACGATTCAAAATGAGCTTACTGCAAATCCTGCCTAATTTTTGAAATTCTTTCATATTTTTAACACAGCCGATTTTGGGATGTGGCGACAGAGAGATACGGTGAAAATTGGACGCGCCAAGAGTATTTAAGAATTTCTTTGCGTCCTCCACCTCCCCTTCATCCATTACATACCTAATAGCTCATCTAGCTCTAAGCTTGGTAAATCTGGAGGAATGACAGTTCGCACTATTGTGACTTTGTGGCTCTCCTGTTGGGTTGTTGGATCGAGAGCGATCGCTTCCAGGCGAATTTCCAAGCACCCAAAGGGAATATTTAATTGGGTCATCACTTCCAACCCTCCCAAGGTATTAGGTAGTAAATTTGTCAGTATATGGGGACCATCTAATAACCAACGAGTTTGATAATCTTCAACCCATAACTTAATAACAACTTGTCGGGGTACTTCAGGCACTACTACGCGCACTATCACTGACTTACCAGCTATTAGCTCGCCTTCTGGGACATGCAACTGTGGAATTGGCAAAGGCTCAATGGCTACCGTATTTATAGTTAGGGGAAGGTATAAATCTGATAGAGCTTCCTCCTCTTCTTCAAAGGCATAACTCTTTGTTATATCTGATTCGAGTTCACTATATGTATCATCTACAACAACTTCTTGCGTCAACCAAGCTGACGCTATATTTCTTTTTATTGGAGGAGGAGGTGGTGGTATTTGTGATACAAGAGGCGGTGAAAATATTGGTTCTTCTAATACTATTTCTACTTCCGTATCTTCCTCTATAACCAAGTCCACTTTTTTTACTGTATCTGTGTCTTCCAGTATTTCCATATTAGTATCTAAGCTTAATAGCAAGTTGACATCAACAACATCAACATCACTATTGGGAGTTTCTGGACTCACAGAAAGCGGCGTCTGCTCGGCTAGAACATAATTATCGTAGTCTTGGGTATCGTAATCTTGGGGTTGCACCTCATTTATGGGTTCAGGTAAAGAGTATCCTTGGCTTTGCATCCACCTCCTGAGCAAGGGAGATGAGTAAAGGTTTGTTTTAATAAATTCTGGAATTGGCTGGGCTATTACTTGAGCAACAGGTTCTTCTTGGAACTCTAGATTTGGCTGGGGTGCTACTTCAACAGTAGATTCTTCTTGGAACTCTAGATTTGGCTGGGGTGCTACTTCAACAGTAGATTCTTCTTGGAACTCTAGATTTGGCTGGGGTGCTACTTCAACAGTAGATTCTTCGTGGAATTCTAGATTTGGCTGGGGTGCTACTTCAACAACAGATTCTTCGTGGAGTTCTAGATTTGATTGAGTTGCTACTGCATCTGTATTTTTATTTTCAGTGAGAATTGTGTCTAATTCGGGTAAGTCCTCAGCTACCTGAATTTCCAATGTATCTGGAGTGTTCTCTTTTACTTCCTTTGCATCACTTGGTAAAGCTTGTAATCTCCTCAAGTAGGGAAAAATAGTGTCAAGTATTGGTATTCGACGTTGCCTGATAACTAACTGCTCCAAGTTGATGGCAGCTATAACAGCATCCTTTTCTAGAGGCTGGTTGTTTGTAGGCGATTCGGCAACGACATCTGTAGGAATGTTTGGATCAATTTGAATTGGAGGCAGTTTTGGCAATTGAGGTGAATTAGCTGAATTCTTCAGATGAGATGTTCGCAGAGTAGTTTCTCGCAGAACTTGCAGGTTAATTTGTGGTGGTAGCGGTGTGTTTGGAGATGGATTGACTAACGCAGATTGGTCAGTTTTTGAAACTTTGACCAGATTGAATAGTTTTAAATCGAGCTTAACAGTTGCCTCTGGTTCTATCAAATCAGCAGACGATGCCGATGGTGCTACGGGATCATTTGATGATGTATTTGGTTTTGCTGCGGCTCTGATTGCCAGTAATTCTGTTACGTCTGCTGTAATGGTGAAGGACTGACTGGCTAACTGTATAACTTCACTAGTATTAGTGAACCTACCATACAAACTGATATCTGCCAAAATTAACTTCGATTCACAGTCAGCAGGAATATCAATTGAGGTATTAATTTTGAAGGGCAGCTCTTGATTTGGTAAAGGTTGGCGTATGTGGGTGAAGATTTGTGACTCTAAGGGCGATCGCAGTTCAATTTCTAATTCAAGTTCATCCAGGGTTTTTGGGGATAATATTTCATCTAGTTCTGAATTCGTCTTTTCTTTGAGTTCTACCTGTCCATTAATTGTTACAGCTTCTCCCCAACGAGCAATGTAAGTATCCCGATCTAAACTTAGTAATAATAATGGTGCTTGTGTTCCTAGAGAATCTATAACCTTTTCATCTTTAGACAACGGTTCAGAGGCGGGTAAAGCTAATTCTATTAAATTTTGTAAAATCTGTTCTGCGCTTTCACCTTTGAGCCAAACAGGACTAACAGGCGGATCGATCGCTGCATCTTCTTCTTTGGTTTTATCTGCCACAACACTTGTATCAGGGCTGCTATAAGTAGCAATTGGCAGTTCTGTGGCAATGGCGATCGCTGTATCTAGCGTTTCCACGTAGTCTAATTTAGTGGGTATTGGGTATGGAGCATTGGGCATTGGGGATTGAGTATTAGTTATACTTTCTTCAGCTACTTCCGATACTTCAGCTACTTCCGATACTTCGGCTACTCCCAATACTTCCGATACTTCAGCTACTTCGACTACTTCCGATACTTCAGCTACTTCGACTACTTCTGATACTTCAGCTACTTCAGCTACTTCGACTACTTCTGATACTTCATCTGGTTCCTCTACTTCCCCTGGTTCCCCTACTCCCCTCTCTAGCAAGACTTGGAGTTGGACGCTGTATTGCCAAGATTTACCGAGTAGCTCCGACATCAAATCGCCCGAACAGCGCAATTCCCAAACTCCTGCCTCGAAGTCAGTAAAAGGAATTACCGCCATTAAGCCTTCTGCATTCGTGCGACGTGAGCGCTTGAAAATTCGTCGCTTTGGTGGAACTTCCCCCTTAGAAAGGTGAGTGACGCGCACTTCCACATCTGTATTTTGAAAGCTAGAACGAGCCAAAACTCTATACTGCCCTTCCAAAATTTCTAAATTTGGCGATTCCAGGACATGCCACGAGCGATCGCCTTGTTTCTGTATCAGAAATTGCCAGTGTTCCATTATAAGTGATGCCCAGACCGACAAGCTGCCCAGTAATATTGTGTATTAGCTTGCTTGCAAGTTTAGCTCAGTAATTTGTAATTGCATCAACAAAATAGCTATCAACTTAACTTAGTTTCATATACTTAAATTTTGCCAAAGTCAACGCTTTGAAATAAGCCTTCAGTTCTTTCAAGGGGACTCTAACAATCTGGTTTTTCAACTCCGATCTCTCTGACTTGAAAGTGCTGAGTGCTGTACATGGATAGCGGGGCGTTTAGCCCGTCCTGAGTGCTGAGTAAAAATACCAGTCTCCAGTTATTCTTTCATTCTTGGGTGTGAAACTTGTTTCATCGGGACTGACTTGAAAGTGACGCTCGCAGACTGGCTAACGCTTCTCTACGATACGTTAAGGGTAGCTTCCCCGTAGGTACGCTAACGCTGCAAGCCCCAGTTCTGACTTGTCGGTTATGCCTATGCGGTTTCAAAGTAATTTATCTAACCACTACAGACGCAGAGTAAAGACATTATGGAGATTTTGTGCAATATAAAATTTGCTATACTTGTCACAGGCGAAAACTAAGCGCAACAATTAAAGCTTGAAAAACAGTACAAAACTTTTAACAGTAGCGCATCTGTTCTCAGACCGTTGAGAAGTCCAAAAACTTTCTTTAATAGTGCCTAATTACTGAGATTTAAAGTAGCAAAGTCTCTCCAAATCTCACTCAAAGATAATTCACAACTATGGTAAGCTTTATGCCAGGTTAAGTATGTAGACTGGTAAGGGAGCTAAGTTTTAGGGGTTTTCTCAATTAACTATTGCCGATAAACTTCCAAGGAGTGAGTACTGACACTGCCCGAAAGGGGTGGGAAGCGATCCGGGCAACTAACAACGTTTAACTTTGTCCAAGTGTTGTAGAGCAGATTCCATGTTAGTCATTTTAATGAACGAGCAAATTCTTGCCCCCGAGCAAGTTTGCCACTCTTGTTTACTGGCTGATGTGAGCGGTCAACCACGCTGGCGTGGCGGTCAACTGCGTTGTGGTCAAGCGATTCACAAACTTACTCAACAGCAGGCAAACCAGTATGAGTGTATGATGGGCTTTCGCATCGCGCATATAGAATAATTGGATTTACCAGCAAGACTAAGCAACTGCGTTATCCTAAGGTCAAGTAAGTGTTGAAATATAACCATAGGAGAATGCATAATGACTTGGCGCGGGTCTACAACGGTTCCAGATCGGATTTTTGCTTCCTTGCCTTATTTACTACCCCTAATTGATGGTTTAGTGTTTGGCAGCTTTTTGCTAAGACAGTTTCCAGCACTACAAGTCCTACTTTTACCGCTGCAACCAGTACTAATAATTTACGGTAGTTTAGGACAATTTGGACAACTAATCGTGTTCTTTGCCTTGTTTTTATTAGTGGTGAGAAACGAAAAAATCAATCACTTCATTCGTTTCAACACAATGCAAGCAATTCTTTTGGACATTGTTATCTTTTTGTGTTCTATACTGGTGCGAGTTTTAGGACAGGTTCCTGGTACGGGCTTTGCACTAGAAACAGTAGCTAACACCATATTTTTAGGCGTAGTGGTAGCAGTCGGATATTCAGTCATCCAGTCTGCGATCGGGCGTTATGCAGAAATTCCAGCGATTTCTGATGCAGTTTACATGCAAGTACGCTAGTAGTTAACGGGTCGCTACGGTATTTTCCAAGCGGCCAATACCTTCAATTTCTACACGGATGCGATCGCCTTGGTGCAATGGACCTACACCCTCCGGCGTACCTGTAAGCACCACATCACCGGGTAGTAGCGTCATTACCTGGCTGATATAAGACACTAAAACATCCGGCGGAAATACCATCTGATCGATACAGGCAGATTGCATTGGATTGGCGTCGTCATTCACAAAAGTCTGCAATCTCGCTCCTGGATTTAATTCCCGCACAATCCAAGGACCCAAAGGACAGAAAGTATCAAAACCTTTGGCTCGCGTCCATTGACCATCTTGTTTTTGTAAATCTCGCGCTGTCACATCATTAGCAATAGTGTAGCCCCAAATTTTAGTTTGGGCTATTTCTGGTGTGCAATCAAAGACGCGATCGCCAATCACTATTGCTAATTCTCCTTCGTAATCTACTCGTTGCGATTGGGGAGGATATTTAATTTCCGTCTCAGATGGAATAATCGACGTTGGTGGCTTCAGAAAGATTAGTGGCTCCGAAGGCACTGGAGTTCCCATTTCTGCGGCATGATCTGCATAATTCTTACCCACCGCCACAATTTTTGAGGGAGCGCAGGGAGCCAAAATTTGGTAATTTTCTGGTATCAAAGTTAAATCAGTGGGTTGTCCTTGTAACCAGGGCGGAGCATCTAGCACCTGGACGTTGAAGGAGGGTTGTAGTAACCCATAATAAATCTGTCCTTCTTGATTTTGAATTCTGACATAGCGCTGCGCCATAACCTTGATGAATATCCTTTTGTCTGCGATTAAAAGCTGTAAGTGGTTAATAGCAATCCTCAGTTAGCTTTTTGGCAAATCTATTGAGCCTTGAGAAAAAAGCGATCGCTATAAATCCCCTTAGGTAAAGATACCCCTTAGCTAAGCTGATAGCTCGATCAATTTGCTGGCGAATACCAAAAGTTGGATTCTTAGTCGATCGAGAAATCTGGAGGGTCGACTCCCAAGCCAGTATTTCATCAGGGACATCTAAAGAAATGAAATCCAAGTTCGGCAGATTGGGCTAATGATTCAAATTGAAAACTGCTAAGATTATAGTTCCTTGTTGCTTCAAATGTTGATTAATACTAGTATTTAGCAATAAAATAAGTATAAATCGACACCAGCAACCATTTTGTCCATAAGGAGACTCAAAAACATGGCTACAAGTTACGAAACAATGTACATCCTGCGTCCTGACTTGGGAGACGAACAGGTAGAGCAAGCAGTTAGCAAATATCAGAATTTGCTTACCGAACAAGGCGCGGAGGATATCAAAATTCAAAATCGTGGTAAGCGTCGTTTGGCTTATGAAATCCAAAAAAACCGTGATGGCATCTACATCCAGTTAAACTACAGCGCACCTGCAACTGCGATCGCTCCCTTTGAACGAGCTATGCGCTTAAGTGAAGAAGTGATTCGCTATCTGACAATTAAGCAAGAAGTTGAAGAGGAAAAATCCGCTAAAGCCGCAACAACTGCAACTGTAACTGCAACTCCAACTGCAACTGCAACTGCAACTGTCTAGGGTATAGGGTATGGGGTATAGGGCATCCCTTCTCTGCGAGACGCTACGCGAACGACTTACCTCGGCTACTTCGGCTTTGCGGTAGTTGAATCTCGACTCACTTTGACGCCGCTCAGTGCAAGTCGCTCGATTTGAGCGTAGTCGAAACTCAGTACAAGTCCGCTCGGCACGAGTCGCTCAGGGCAAGTGGGCATAGGGTATGGGGTGAAATTCTTTGCCCACCAGCCTCCTCACACATTTTCAATTCCCAATGCCCTTCAATAAAATTTTGTTTTTTCTTCGTCAGTGACTTGGCTCGAAATGCTAAATTAACAAATACTTGCCAAAGGTAGTACTCCCGCAGTTATACCTAAGAGTGGACAAGATTCTGAATGGGAACTGTAAGCTACTGTGAGTCAATCTGATACACCCGATATTCAAGTTCTCTCTACGGAAGTATCGCAACTACGCCAAGAGTTGCAACTTCGCGATCAATTAGTGCAACAACTATCTCAAGAACTCTTCCGGCTGGTAAAGGGCAATAATAACTTTATGCCTCAGCAGCCGGAACTTGAACGCGATCTGACCCAGTTACAAGCTTTGCAAGAACAACTGCAAGCTGTGGAGCAGCAGGTAGCATTCTACCAAGAGCAAATTACAACTCGTGACTCCGAAATTTACCAATTGCGACAGTCAGTCCAAGAACTTACCGATCGCAGTCGGATGTTGGAGCAGGTAGTACAAGAGTTGCCTCAAATTTACCGTCGTAAGTTTGAGGAGCGGATGACGCCAGTCAGAGAAAAAGTAGCAATGCTACAACGGGAAAACCGCCAATTACAGGCAGAATTACAAAGTGTTAGTTACCGTTTAGCACTCAAAACCCGCAATGCTAGTCACGGCGGCATTGATTTGCCAAACTTTCCTCGCCCTGCATCCGAACAAGCTAATATTTCAACACCCCAGAATGCTTAAAATTCTAATTTTGGTGGAATTGAATAAGTAATAAATTGCGGCAAACTATTTTGGAGAAATCCAAACCTTAGTCTGCCAAGGGTGATTAAGATAATGTGCTTGAAGATGTTTCGCTATTTTCGTTATTCGTGCAGCAGCGACCATAGGAGAAGATTGTCATTAGTCATTTGTACTTTATCCTTTGAAAATACAAATGGCTAATGACAAACGACAACCCTCTCAAGAGAGAAGCTGTATGAGTATTAGTCAGACTGCAATTTTTTAAATACGTAACAGATGATGACAGGTTAACCGAGTTCGTAGTCAGCAATAAAGTTCTGCTTTACATCCTGCTCGGAAATTAGCCCTTGGGCTTTTCTCTGCTTTTTGGCATTAGTTGCGCCTAACGGCAGAAATTAGCTCACAGTGCTTTGAAAAGCTAGGAGGCAGGAGACTGAGGGACTTCCAACTAAAAAATATCCCATCGTTTTGGTCAGCAGGGGACACAGGCGACGCAGAAGAGGAAGAATCTAACGATCGTCTTCTCTGGCAAAATTAAATAATTTAATTTCTGGAAGTCCCTGATACAAAGAATTGCATTTGCTTTGACCAATTTTGGCCATTTCTCTGGTAGGTATATAGCTGTAAATTATCAGTTTTCCTTAATAGGTAAAACCAAAAATTAACCTGCTAACAACAGACTGTTATTTTTGAGGATCTGAAATTACACAGGAAACTGTAAATAAATGCAAATTGTCTTGACTACACCATCCTTCTAAAGATAGATTTGTATACTAGCTTGCTAGCACCAGATTCTCATCTTTATTACCCTTAAAGATGTCTTGGTAAGTGTGAAAAATTTCAAATACAGAATCTAATTGGGTGAGTTCCAAAATTAATCGTACAGGGGTTTGCACGTTGCACAGAACTAAACGACAGCCGCTTTGACGTGCAGCTTTCAAGCCTTTTACTAAAGGAACTAAACCAGAACTGTCCATAAAATGAACTTCTGCTAAGTCAATTACCCAGAGTTGATTCGCTTGGGGCACTACTCCAGCCATCTGTTCGCTCAAAACCATACCACCTTCCAAGTCGATACTTGCTTGGGGTTTGAACAAAATCACTTGAACTTCTTGTGTAAGAGTCATGAATTTAACAGGGTAGTTGGAACACTTGAGAGAAAATCGAAAAAAGACATGAACATTTTTTATCTTTGAACCGCAAATAACCGCAAAATCACCATTTTACCCAGATATTTGGGGAATTGCAGCAGTGCAACTTGACACAATTTATTTCAGTAGTTGTGTCGTATAATTTGTAATAACCTTCCCCAATATAGGCATAACCGCCTACTAATTTCGGTATCAACCGTATCTTTTACAGGATTTTCATAATTTAATGGGATATTTATAAAATTTATATAAATTTTTTAAATTTATTTTTACTACCTGTATCTTTGTGGTAATAAATGGTAAAAATCTTATAATTAATAATCAAAACTTAATAGTTACCATAGCCTATGGGGTATGGATTATTCAGGATTAATAATGAGTCAATGAATCGATGTAGTGGTTTAATTGACACCCTACCCAAAAACAAGCAAAGATATGGTAAACGTAAAAATTTGTAAAGACGGCGGTGCGGGATGTCTTTAGAGCTGATTTCACTAGAAAACATCCAAGAAGTCGCCCACAACTACGGCTACTGGGCAATTTTTTTGGGAATTTTGCTAGAAAATTTAGGCATTCCTGTTCCTGGCGAAACTGTGACCTTAGTGGGCGGATTTCTAGCTGGTAGCGACGAACTGAATTTCTGGCTGGTTCTCGGTGACGCAATTATGGGTGCTGTAATTGGCGGCACTTGTGGTTATTGGGTTGGTAGGTTTAGCGGTTGGCCTTTCCTAATAAAAATTGGTAGCATCTTTAGGATTTCGGAAGTTCGACTACTAAGTATTAAAGACCAATTTACTCAAAATGGTGCAAAAGCGGTATTTTTTGGACGTTTTCTGGCATTGGTGCGGGTTTTTGCTGCACCACTAGCAGGTATATCTGAAATGCCCTTTGGAAAATTCTTTTTATACAACTTCTTAGGAGCAGTTGCTTGGGCTAGTTTAATGGTGACATTAGCTTTCTTTGCTGGCAAAATCATCTCCCTAGAACAATTAGTTGGTTGGGTGAGTAAATTTGCGATCGCAGCGTTACTGCTCCTAGCTGGTTTAATTTTTGTGCCGATATGGTTGGAGTCCCGCCAAGTTAAGGAAGTGGGGAATGAGGAGTGAGGGAGTAGATGCGAGGACGCGGGGAATTTATCACAAATACTCACCGCGTCTCCAACTATGTGCGTCTTCCTATCCTCTAGTTAACTGCGACCAAATGCGAGTCGGTAGTCCCCAAACGTAGATGAAGCCTTCAGCAGCTTTGTGGTCAAATTGATCTTCGGCTCCGTAGGTTGCCAAATCGGGAGTGTAAAGTGAGTTGTCGCTCGAACGTCCAACTATGGTGGCGTTACCCTTGAACAACTTTACTCGCACATTTCCAGACACCTGCTCTTGTGTCTTTTGAATAAAGGCATCGAGAGCAGCTTTGAGTGGACTATACCAGAGACCGTTGTAAACTATTTGACTATAAGTTTCTTCGACGCCACGCTTGTAATGAGTGACATCTGCCGTCAAAGTCAAACTTTCTAAATCCCTATGTGCTTGAATTAGGACTAACATCGCGGGTGATTCGTAGATTTCCCGCGATTTGATGCCCACTAGACGGTTTTCGATCATGTCGATCCGCCCGATACCGTGATTTCCTACCAGCTGATTGAGTTCTTCGATTAGCTCAACTGGCTTTTTGGCTACGCCGTTGAGGGTGGTGGGAATGCCAGCGTGGAAACCAATTTGGATATACTCTGGTTCGTTTGGAGTGTTGGCGATCGCTTTGGTCATCTCATAAATTTCTTCTGGTGGCTCAAATGATGGATCTTCGAGTAAACCAGCTTCAATGCTACGACCGAGCAAATTTTTGTCAATGCTGTAGGGAGAAGATTTTTTGACTGGTGAGGGGATACCAAACTTCTCACCATAGGCGATGGTTTCCTCACGGCTCATGCCCCATTCTCTGGCGGGTGCGAGGATTTTCAGATTGGGGTTGAGGGCAGTGACAGAGACATCAAAGCGAACCTGATCGTTACCTTTGCCGGTACAACCGTGAGCGATCGCATCAGCACCATATTTTTCAGCCGTTTCTACTAATATTTTAGCGATCAGTGGGCGGGCAAGAGCAGTTCCTAGAGGATAACGATTTTCATAAAGTGCGTTGGCTTGAATCGCTCCAAAAGCGTAATCTTTAACGAAGCTGTCTTTGACATCCGCCACGAGTGATTCACTTGCACCTGATTTGAGAGCTTTTTCTCGAATTGGCTCTAATTCATCTCCCTGACCTAAATCTGCTGCTAGGGTAATCACCTCTTCCACACCCCACTCCTGTTTGAGGTAAGGGATGCAAACGGAAGTATCCACTCCACCAGAATATGCCAGGACAACCTTTTTGGCGCGACCCATTAATTTCTCCACTTAGGACAACAAAGAATGAGTCATTATTATATCTGAACTAACCCAGGTATATTTTATTCATACAACAACCTATAGAAGGATTTAGAAATTAGGAGTCAGAATTACGGTTCACTCTCGTGGAAGTTTACTTAATAAAGCGATCGCTTGGATAGAAATATTTTTAAGCCAGTTTTGAACGTCTCAATATTCTTAATAAGAATAGTCGAAAATATTTTTTTCAACAAATGTTGATAATCAGCTTCAAATATCAACATAGCCTACTGTAAATATGGAATAGTTTACACAACTTTTATATATAGCTGACAAACTTGAAGATTTAACCAGGATCATCTTTTGTTTATTATTTCTTAACCTATATACATAGGTTGAAAGTTTATTTAAGTGAAATTGCAGAATTAATCATTTTTAGCTTCGGAGCATTATCTGATGAAATTAGCTAAAGATATTAGCATTGCTGCTTTTGCTGTTGGTATCTCGGTTGCTACTGTTGCTAAACCGACGCAAGCTGCCTTGGTTAATTATGGTTTCACCGTGAATGCGACATCGGGCGATAATCCCGGTCAATATTTCGGCTCTTTTCAATATAATGACTCGACCTTAACCGGCATAGGTGAGGAAACCCTAGGCGTTAGCAATGGATTATCTATTGCCTTTGACTACTTGGGTACTCAGTATACAGAGGCAAGTGATTTTGATTAGCCATTATCTCCTGTAGTCAGCTTTACAGATGCAACCTGTCAGGACTGAGCTATTTAGTTGAAGATCAGTTTTTTATTGGTAACGATCCAGGTAATCCAAATACAGGAGGAACAAAATTTTATAGCATTCTGAGTACTGACTTATTGTCTACAACAGAGGTGGGTACAGTAAGCTACTCTAAGAGTACACCCGTACCAGAACCGATGACTATTAGTGGTATAGCGATCGCAAGTGCTACGGCGTTGTGGATGAAACGCAAGAAAAAACTATCTGGAGTGAATTAGTGGCGCTACCTTGCAAATCAATATAGAGACGTTATTTTAACTTCTCTATATGCGTAATTCTAAGTAAAATTACCAGTAGTATTCTTACGTTTGATGCCAATTACAGATGGTTTAGGAAAGCTTCTAGGTTGACCTTTACCACCGTCAGCAGTTGGGATGTTACTTGGCCAACTACTACCACGAGGCACTGTGCGAGCCTGATTGAATGTAACACCACTCAAATCCAGTAATTCAATATCACGACTCAAAATCGTACCATCGTTAATTGGGCTATCTTCGCCAGGATGCTGGACGGAAATAATCAGCGTATCTCCCACAAAAGTTGGCCTGGTCATCTCACAACGCACTGGACCATGAGCAAACGGTATTACCTCTCCCGCGTTAGCACCAGTAGTAGGAATGTAGAATAGCCAGTTATTACCAAAAACTCCTGTGAAGTTAGAAACATTACCATTGGCTGTGTGGTCGATGGTAGTTACAGTACCGGCAGCACCAACATTAAAACCATTGTGAGTGGTGGTAGACAATTTAGGTTACATAACTAGACAAAAAGTTTTAAGTTTTTCATATAATCTAATGACCAAAAATTAACATCAGGTTATATGTTGATTAATGGAGATTTATCAAACAGAATTCAGGAGTCAGAATTCATTCTGAATTCTGCCTTGTTAAATAAACTTACTTTGATAATTTTCGGGCAGATACCAATTACAGATGGTTGGGGAATACCTATAAAAATTATTGACTTTGACATTTTCTTAACCAGAATCAGCTAAGGAACAGTGTTAGCGCCTCATCTGTCCTATCCTGGAGATGGATAAATAGTGTGGTGGGTGAGACTGTGTTTTTCAGCGTTGTGATACCGACTTATAATCGCCAACCGATTTTAGAAAAGTGCCTCCGTGCTTTGGAGGTGCAGGAGTTAAGTCAGCCAAGTTCTGTTACTGATTACGAAATTGTCTTGGTGGATGATGGTTCAACTGATGGCACATTGGAGTGGTTAGTAGCCCACAAAGAAGAGTTTCCTCATGTGCGATGGTTTCAGCAAGATCATGCTGGACCTGCGGCAGCTCGGAATTTGGGGGTAGAAAAAGCGCTGGGAGACACAATTATCTTTATTGATAGTGATTTAGTAGTGCTAGATAATTTCCTGCAAGCTCATGCTAGCGCACTAATGCAGGGACAAGAGAAATTGGGGAGCGATCGCTTTTTCACTTACGGCGCAGTTATTAATACTTGTAATTTCGACAATCCAACGGCTGAACCCTACAAAGTCACAGATTTTTCCGCAGCTTTTTTTGCTACAGGAAATGTCGCAATTCCTAAACATTGGTTAGATAAAGCGGGACTTTTTGATACTAGTTTTCAACTCTATGGCTGGGAAGATTTAGAATTAGGTGTGCGGCTGAAAAAATTAGGTTTGACACTAATTAAATGTCCAGAAGCTGTAGGATATCACTGGCATCCAGCATTTAAATTAGAACAAATTCCCCGATTGATTGACCAAGAAATTCAACGCGGACGTATGGGAGTTTTGTTTTATCAAAAGCATCCTACATGGGAAGTACGAATGATGATTCAAATGACTTGGCTGCATCGCTTACTTTGGGGAATTTTGTCACTCAATGGCGCACTAAATGAACGGACAATGGCTCCGTTATTGCAATGGCTAATTAATTTAGGTAAACCTCAATTGGCTTTAGAAATTGCTCGAATTTTCCTTAACTGGTACAACGTGAAAGGTGTTTATCAAGCCTATGCCGAAATGCAGCAATTATCCTGAGTTTGGGCTTCATTTAGGCATAATTTTTATTGTATTGTGATTTAAATCGAAACTGAATCTGAATGGGAACGCTATAAAAATCCTTTAAAAAAAGTGCTTCCCAATTTAACAACCCATCCAGCCACCGATTGAGCCGCATCTTTATACTGCCACATTTGTTTCGTAATGGTTGTCATCTGCTTAACCTGCTTACTACTAAGGTTGAGAAAAATTAGCTCACGTTCTGCGAATTGTGGTTCTTTTTCGCTGTTTTCTAATTCTTTGATAACCCACCATTCCATAACAGATGATGCAAACTCATAAATTTGTTGATCGTCATCATCGCAGCGGCGGAGAATACCTCGTTCTTCTAGTTCGCGCAATTCTCTGTCTTTTTTACTGAGGATAATATCCACCCCATCCAAAGTGTACTGTCGCTGGCGATTTACACGACCTTCTAAACGCGAGAGAGCAATAAATTTCAGGAGAGTTTTTTCCTCATCAGTTGACTGATTCCAAGCTACAGAAAAGTATTGTCTATTTGCTCTTTCAAATTCGATAGCGAAATCTAACACCGTTTCCAAATCTCGATCGCGCCAAGCTCTATAAAGCAGAGAACCAGCATTTTGAATCAGCGCTGGATTTCCTCCGGAAACTTCTTGTATCCCTGCTTGAAAATTTAGTATCCACTGAATAGAATGCTTTTCAGACAATTTTTGAAACCACTGCGATACTTCTTTATCCTTTAAAGACTGGAGGTAGCGTTGGAGATAGTGATTATGCCAAGGGGAAGTTCCTGGTGTCAAATTAGGCCCCATATCCGAGAGTCGTTTTAGG
Source organism: Nostoc sp. C117 (assembly GCF_043099735.1). Classification (NCBI taxonomy): domain Bacteria; kingdom Bacillati; phylum Cyanobacteriota; class Cyanophyceae; order Nostocales; family Nostocaceae; genus Nostoc; species Nostoc sp. C117. Next base: position 2,066,353 of record NZ_CP170991.1, on the reverse strand, counting down.
CAAGTAACAATCACTGAAAGGTATTTTGCTTCTTGACCATCATTTGCTAAAACTCGAAATTGGCTCAAAAATGAGCGCATTTCATCTTCACTGTAGGAAGGATTAGTATAGAGAGCAGCATCAAAATCATCCAACAAGAGCAGCACAAATTTCTTGTCTTTGCCAACCTGGGCTAACAAAGAACGTAGCTCGTTGACGCTATAGGTTCCTTGCAGTAAAATTTGGGCGATCGCAGATTGCAATACTTGGTTATCTTTTGCCTCGTTTTTCAACGAATTCAGTACCGTCTCCCAAAACCCGACGGGAGTAAAAGGCTGAATCTGGAAACAATTGAAAAAAATAATCAATGCTTCAGATGGATCAAATCCTTGATTTTGCCAAATTTCTGCTGAGGAGATATATTGCAGCAGTGAAGATTTACCCATACCACTACTACCTTGAATTGCCAGACATGTCCGATTAGGAATCACATCCAAAAATGCAGCATTAATATATGATTTACGTCCCACAAACTTATCTGGGGAAACGGCACCACCAAAATAGAATGGATTGATCTGAGGCCTCTGGGGGGTTGGATCGTTTTCTGTATTCATGGGAAGTAGTTTGAAGAATGAGCAACAAAGTTAAGCGGTATCAATCGTTCATCTGTTGCTAAAGATTTTACAGCTAAACCTTGTACTGAGTTTCGACTAAGCTCAACTACCGCGTAGCCGTTGGCGCAGCCTCTCGTAGAGAAGTATTACGAATTATCAAGTCTGCTCCCCACGACGGTGGTTAGCGGCTTGCAATAACAGAGATTCTGCAAAAGCGATCGCATCACTTGCTGATTTACCACCAGCTAACTGTGCTAATTCTTCTCGTCGAGTAGTTAAATTATCTAAGGCAGTAACTCTGACAACAGTACGCTGTTCCAGGTTGTCATTGTTAGCTTTTTTACCTTTACCTTGATTGATAGTTTGCTTATCCACCCGGAAATGGCGGTCTGCCATTGCCGCTACTAAGGGTTGATGGGTAACACACAATACTTGGTTGCGCTGACTTAGCTGGTGTAATTTTTCCGCGATCGCTTGGGCGACTCTTCCCGAAACGCCGACATCAATTTCATCAAATACCATTGTCCCAGCGGCATCTACTTGGGAAAAACAAGCTTTTAATGCCAGTAAAAAACGGCTCATTTCTCCACCAGAGGCAATTTCTGTTAAAGGTTGCAGTGGTTCTCCGGGATTGGGACTAAACATAAAGGTGATTTTATCTGCACCCATAGCAGTTGGAGAAGTCGGCAGTATTTCAACTTGAAATTTCACCTTTTCCATCGCTAGCGGCTTGAGTTGAGATATCAAACGTGATTCTAAATTAGCAGCCGTCTTACTACGCAGTTGAGTTAATTGATTGCTTAGTTGAGTGAGTTTCTCAAAACAGGTTTTTTCTTGCTGTTCTAGACTTTCGATAGATTGTTCGCTGTCGTTGAGTTCGGCTAATTCGCTTTGGATACGCTGGTAATAGGCGATCGCCTCTGTTAGTGTCGGCCCATACTTGCGGCAAATTTGCTTTAATTCCTGAACCCGTTCTTCTACTTCTTCTAACCGTTGCGGATCGGCTTCCAAGCCATCCCCATAAGCGTTAATCTGTCTTCCCACTTCCATCACCGCAGCTTGGGCATCCCTGACTAATTCCAACAGGTGTTGCAGTTGGGTGTCGTATTCCACCATGTCATTTAATATTGCTTCGCTATCTCCCAATAAATCAGCGGCTGCGGGAGTTTCATTATCGTTTTGATACAACGCCTGATAAATTTTGTAACTCATTTGTTGCAAATCAACAACATGATTCAGCCGTTCTCGTTCTTGAGCCAACTGTTCTAATTCATTAGGTTCGCACAGATTAGCTGCTCCCAATTCTTGCACTTGATAGGCGAGCAAGTCGAGTTGTTGCAAACGTTCCCGTTCTGATGTTCGGCGTTTTTCTAGTGCTAGATGGGCTTGTTGGTAAGCACTAAAGCTACTGGCGACCTTTTGGCGTTGGTGCATCGATGAGTCACCGCCATATAAATCCAACCAGTCGCGAACTTGGGCTGATTGTCCCACTTGTACGGTTTGGCCTTGGGCTGTAATTTCCACCAAGCGATCGCGCAGTCCTCCCATAATTTGCCGATTCACCAATACGCCATTCACCCGCGATCGACTGCGGATATTACTGGCTGTGGCAGTGATTTCTCGGCTAATAACTACGGAGTTTTCATCAAGTAAATCGATTTCCTGTTCCGTCAACCAAGCAGCTAAGGGAGGGTTTGAAGTGAAAGTAGCTTCTACCATTGCCCGACTTGTCCCGGTGCGAATCACTCGACTAGAGACTTTACCGCCTAAAGCAGCATCGATAGCATCTAAAATAATTGATTTTCCCGCGCCGGTTTCACCCGTCAAAACATTTAGTCCCGCGCCAAATTCCAATTCCAGTTGGTCAATTAAGGCAAAGTTTTCAATTCGCAAGCAAAGCAACATTAAGCGAAATTCTCCTTCCATACTGCCGAGTGCTGTACATGGATAGCGGGGCGTTTAGCCCGTGCGAAGTGCTGAGTTGTGAATTAGGAAGAAAATTTTGGAGCTAGTAAGGCTGCAAGCAATGTCTTTACATAAGACTTAGCACTTTCAACTCAGCACTTAGAAAAACAGCAATACCTACTACTATTAGATTAATATGCCCATAGTAGTGTAGCAAACTAGTAGGGACTGAGGCATTGGGCATTGGTGGAGATGAGGGGGACAAGGGTGATGAGGGAGGAGAGGGGCAGAGGAGATAATAGTAACTCCTAACTCAGCACTCTTTTGCCCCATGCCCCATTCCCAATACCCCAACATATTGTTACAATACTTAACATGATCATTCTGAGCGGTGGACTTCTTCATGATTGTTAAGACACTTCCCCCTAATTCCGAACCGATTCAGGACGACAGTCGCAACGGCAAAAATAGCCGAGGTGGGCTGGATGTGATTGATGTAGTGCCAGAAAATGATATACAAGACTTGGTAGTGCTATCTCCAAGATTTTTAGCCGCCCGAAACGATACTAAAACGGTCCAACCTGAAACGCTTTACGATCCCGTGACCATAGCGGGGCATTACCAAAAGAAACCCCTACAAGTTTTAGGACGGATTTTCGCCGTGTTGAGGCCAACCCTTTCCTTGGCTTTTGGGATGTGGTCGGATAGTAAACGGGGGATTGTTGTTAAAAATGACCGTCGTCGAGCCGTTCAGCTACGAATATTACTGACGCAACTAGGACCTGCTTACATCAAAATTGGGCAAGCTTTGTCCACTAGACCGGATTTGGTTCCTCCGGTATATTTGGAAGAATTAACTAAGCTACAAGACCAATTACCACCTTTTGCCAACGAAATTGCTTACCAGTTTATCGAAGAAGAACTAGGCGCACCTCCTCAAGAAGTATATGCCGAACTCTCGCCTCAGCCAATTGCCGCCGCTTCCTTGGGGCAAGTATACAAAGGTAAGCTGAAAACTGGTGAAGAAGTGGCTATTAAAGTCCAACGCCCAGACTTAAGAGAGCGGATTACCATTGATTTGTATATCTTGCGTAACCTCGCCGCCTGGGTGCAGAAAAAGGTCAAACGGGTACGAAGTGACTTAGTTGGGATTCTTGATGAATTAGGCGATCGCATTTTTGAAGAAATGGACTACATCCATGAAGGCGAAAATGCCGAACGATTTTTCGAGTTATATGGTCATATAAAAGACGTTTACGTACCGAAAATTTACTGGGAATATACCAATCGCCGTGTCTTGACGATGGAGTGGATTAACGGCACTAAATTAACCCAGACAGAAGAAATTACAGCCCAAGGCATAGATGCTCGTTATCTCATTGAAGTAGGCGTACAGTGTTCTTTACGACAGCTATTAGAACACGGATTTTTCCACGCCGATCCTCACCCCGGTAACTTGTTAGCAACAACCGATGGGAAATTAGCTTATCTTGACTTTGGGATGATGAGCGAGATTAAGCCACCACAGCGTTATGGTTTAATTGAAGCGATCGTCCATGTTGTCAACCGCGACTTTGAAGGCTTAGCAAAAGACTACGTTAAATTAGATTTTTTATCCCCGGACACAGATTTAACACCAATTATTCCAGCTTTTGGCAGAGTATTTGCTGATGCTCAAGGAGCCAGTGTTGCTGAACTCAACATTAAAAGCATCACCGATGAATTATCAGCTTTGATGTATGAATATCCTTTCCGGGTACCGCCCTACTACGCTTTAATTATCCGTTCCCTAGTAACTCTGGAAGGCATAGCAATATTTATAGATCCAAATTTTAAAGTTCTCAGCGAAGCTTATCCCTACGTTTCTAAACGTCTCTTAACAGATCCAGCACCACAATTAAGAGCATCGTTGCAAGATTTGCTATTTAAAGATAATAGATTCCGCTGGAACCGCTTAGAAAACTTGTTAAAAAATGCGCGTAACAGTCAAGACTATGACTTTAACTTAGTGCTGAATCAGGGAATAGAATTTCTGTCATCTGAACGTGGCGCTTTCATTCGTGACAAGCTGGTGGATGAATCTATTAATGGACTGGATGCTTTAGGTAAAAATGTTTTGCATAACTTTACCTATTTGTTAAGAGAACGAGTAGGGTTGACAGCAGTTAATGAAACTCCAGCTGCGACATTTGAGCAACAACAAACCTTGGAGCATATCAAACGTATATTAGGCATTCTCCGAGAAACACAAGGTTTTGACCCAGTGCAATTTGCACCTCAAATTGCTCAATTATTGGTAAATCCAGGTGTACAGCGTTTGGGTCAACAAGTGGCTAGCCGCTTCACCCAAAAGGCTTTAGCCAAGATAATTCGCCAATTGTTGACATCTGAGTAAGCAATTAGTTAGATGTTTGTATAATTTACTGCATTTTTTTATATCTGGTACTAGCAGCGCAATTACTTGAGCTCATACGTGTTCGTAGTAAGTATTAAAATGCTTAGTACGAACCTCTCAAAAATTTTACGATAGACCAGTAGCAATACGGCTCAGTTAAGGTTTTTTAAATGAAAATTCTAAATCGCTAAGACGTGATAAACCGCCGTCAAGATGAAAGACTGATTATTGTAGAGACGGCGATTCATCGCGTCTCTTGCGTTAACCCAATAGTATTGAGACCACTAGTACCGCAAGGCGGAATTTAAAATTTAAAATTCAAAATGAATACAGCGTAAGCGTTTCATGGTTACTGAGCAAAGCAGAAGTATTGATTTGGAATGGGTGGTCTATTTACCCCGTGTAAGGGTTATTGGTGTAGATAATTGGTATTTAAAGACGTGATAAATCGCGTGTCTACATGATGGTTTTGGGCTTATCTGAATTGTTTTGTCATATTCTTTTTGCAAATTGGTATAACTTCTGAAATTACTGACGCTCAATTGACACAACTGGTTTTTTACAATCAAAGTAAGAGATAATTTTCCCAAAACACAGGGTGAATTCCATTGGTTCAACAACGAGAACTCCAAGAAAATTCGTCAATGCAATCAATCCAGCGCGTACTGGGTACTTTGAGTACTTACCGATGGACTTCGCTGGGAGCCTTGGTAAGCCTATTGCTGTTGACGATCGCTAACGCAGTTACCCCACAATTATTTCGGTGGGGAATCGATCAAGGGATTAGCAAAAAAAACTTAGAAATTGTGCTACTTAGCGCTGGCTGGATGGTAATTGCAGCGATCGCTCGTGGTTTATTTAACTTTGGACAAAGTTATTTAGCAGAAGCTGCCTCTCAAGGTGTAGCTTACGATCTACGCAACAAAATTTTCAGCAAAATTCAAAATCTCAGTTTCAGCTATCATGACCAAGCGCAGACTTCCCAACTGCTAACCCGTGTTACCAGTGACATTGAGCAGATCCGGACATTTGTTGGTACTAGCCTGATTCAGGTCGTCGGTGCAGCTGTGACATTGGTGAGTATTTCGGTGCTTTTACTGGTGATGAACTGGCAACTAGCACTGATTACGCTGACAGTAGTACCCTTAGCTGGCTGGTTGATGGCGGTATTCATCAGCCGGAATAACAAACTCTTTCGCCAGGTACAAGAGCAACTAAGCAATCTCAATGCTGTATTGCAAGAGAACTTAATCGGCATACGGGTGGTGAAAGCCTTTGTGCGGGAGTCTACCGAAAGGTCGCGTTACACAACTCTGAATGATGGCTTAGTCAGGGCAAATATGAAGACCATTAGCGCCATCCGTGACACCTTCCCTGTGATCTTTTTGCTGAGTAATTTGGTAACACTGGCAGTTTTCGGCTACGGAGGAGCGCAGGTAATTGGGAAGCGCTTCTCTATTGGCGAATTGGTGGCGTTTAACTCCTACCTAGCATTGATTATCCAACCTATTTTGTTGATTGGATTTGCTGCACCTGCCATTGCTCAATCAGCGGCTTCGGCAGAACGCGTTTACGAAGTTGTGGATGCAAAGGTAGAAATTAGCGATCGCCCCGATGCCGTACCCTTTGATACCTGTGGTGGTAGAATCACCTTTGAAAATGTTTCCTTTCGCTATCCGGGAGCAACCACGGAAACTCTCAAAGAAGTTTCCTTTGAAACGAAGCCCAATGAGCTAATCGCTGTTCTGGGGATGACTGGTTCGGGAAAAAGCACAATTATGAACTTGATTCCCCGCTTTTACGATGCCACTGGGGGAGCAGTCCGCATTGATGGGCGAGATGTCAGAGGTTTCACGCTCAAAAGCCTCAGATCTCGTATCGGCATTGTTTTTCAGGAAACCACACTTTTCTCTGGGACACTCCGGGAGAATATTGCCTATGCAAAACCCAATGCAACCTTAGAGCAAGTAATTGAGGTGGCAAAAACCGCACAAATGCACGATTTTATTATTGGTTTACCCGATGGCTACGAAACCATTGTGGGCGAACGGGGTGTGGGCTTATCTGGTGGGCAAAAACAAAGAATTGCGATCGCTCGTACCTTACTGACTGATTACAGCATTCTCATTTTGGACGATAGTACCTCCGCTGTAGATGCCAAAACTGCTGCCCAGATTCAAGCTGAACTAGATGGCTTAATGCGCCAAAAAGCTTGTACAACCTTTGTAGTGGCTCAACGCATTAGCACCGTTATGAATGCCGATCGCATTTTCCTGATGGACAAAGGACGATTAGTGGCACAAGGCACTCACGAAGAATTAATGCAAACTAGCCCACTCTACGGTGTGATTTTGGAATCTCAAGTAAAGCCAAAGGAGAAAAAATGATCCGCAATTAGCATAATTACTCTAGCTAGAAAATTCCATCGCAGCCTTGTAATAAAGACTTTTAATCCCAAATCCCAAATCTAAAATCTAAAATTTTTATGAGAGGCACAGTTCCCATTGTTGCATCTGACGAAAACGCGAGTCAGCAACTCTCTACCCTGCGGCGCTTTTTGCAATACATCCTACTATATCGCAAAGAAATTCCTATCGCCCTCACATTAGTATTGATTGGTGCTATAACCCAGGCAATTGGGCCATTTTTTATCGGCTGGTCGATCGATCGTCTGATTGCACAAGGCAATTTGCAGGGACTACTGCTCTTATTAGGGCTACTGGCGCTGAACTATGCACTTGGTGTCTTGGCAATCCGGGGTCAAATTCTTCGAGTTGGTTGGATTATGCAACGATTGCTGGCTCAACTGAGGCAAGATATTTTCATAAAAATCCAGAGTTTGCCACTCAGCTTTTTTGACCGCAGCGAAGCAGGGGATTTAATGAGCCGCTTGCTCAATGATGTCAATACCGTGAATCAGGCATTTGGACTGACGATCGCCCAAATGCTGGGCAATACTTTCAGTTTAGTCGGCATTGTGATTGCGATGCTCTCAATCAACCTGAAACTCGGTTTGTTGAGCAATCTAGTTGTGCCACTAATGATTTTTACCACAAGCTTGTTTGCACGTTGGGCAAGAGTCAGATTTCGCCTCACCCGACAAACCATTGGTGAGCTTTCCGCCAAATTAGAAGAAGATATTGGCAGCGTCCGAGAAGCACAGGCATTTAATCGCGTACAGATGAATATTGCAGAATTCGATATTCTGAACGCCGCCAATCGAGATGCTAATGTCCAGGCTGTGGCAATTACTTCGGCCTTTTTGCCGTCCATTGATTTCCTCAATACACTAGCAACCGCAGGGGTGCTGGCTTATGGCGGCTATCTCGCCGTCACCGGGGCTGCAACAGTCGGTGTGGTGACATCGTTTTTACTTTATGTACAGCAGTTTTTCCGTCCGATCCAAATTCTCAGCCAATTTTACACCCAAGCTCAATCTGCATTCGCCGGATTAGAGCGAATCTTTCTGTTGTTAGATGAACCATCACAACTTCAAGACGCACCCGATGCCAGTGAAATGCCGCCGATTCAGGGTAAAGTGACATTCGAGAATGTTAAGTTTGGCTATAACCCAGATCAACTGGTTCTCAAAGGAGTGAATTTACACGCTGAACCAGGGCAGATGGTTGCGTTAGTAGGTTCGACTGGTTCGGGAAAAAGTACAATTATTAATTTGATTTTGCGCTTCTACGATGTGTCTAGCGGTGCAGTGAAAATTGATGATATTGATGTACGTAGTGTTACTCAAGCAAGTCTGCGGCGTCAGATTGGCATCGTTCTGCAAGACAATATTTTATTCAGTGGCACCGTTGCTGAAAACATTGCCTTTGGCGCTCCCAATACAAGCCAAGCTGATATTGAAGCAGCCGCACAGATGGCAAATGTACATGAATTTATCATCTCATTACCACAGGGCTATACAACTCAATTAGGTGAAAAAGGCGCTCCTCTGAGTCAGGGACAACGCCAACTAATTAGTATTGCCCGTGCAGTGTTAATTAATCCGCGAATTCTCATACTTGATGAAGCGACCAGCAGCATCGATACCCGTACAGAAGCGCTAGTACAAACAGCGATCGCCCGGTTGTTGCAAGGTCGTACCAGTTTCGTAATTGCCCACCGTCTGAGTACAGTTACTCAGGCAGATCGGGTATTAGTAGTTCAGCAAGGAGAAATTGTTGAGCAGGGTACTCACGCCGAACTGATTAATCAGCAGGGTGTTTATGCTAACCTCTATGCCCTGCAACTAGGTGCAGCAGACACAACGGTTATTCAAGATAAAAAGTAGGCGTTGCTGAATAATGGGATGATTGGGGCTGATCTCGACTTTATCCATTTTTTCGCACCGCTCAAAGTAACACTGAAACCTTTGTAGGGCAGTAGTTTTACTTTTTCGACAAAGCCAGGGTTTTTGTAGGATCAAGAAAACCGACTTCTTAATTTTGGATAAAGTCGATTAGTTTGACCCTATTTTAATTCTCTAGTGGTCTCTCCAAATAGTGGAATGTCGGTTTTATTTATTCTTATATAAACTACGATATTCCCAAGGATTGACAAATTTAGTATCACTCCAAACGCCAATCCGTTCTTGTTTAGCCTCAGTTTCGGCTTGTTGAACTAAGTCTTTACTAGGACACTTATTTAGATAAGGGCGATAGACTTTTGCTAACCCTTCTTGCAACAATACCTGTTGTACAAATGTGCCATCTTTTAAACGAACTTCGGCAATTTTACGCCCATAACGATCGCTATCAGTAATATTCAAAGTGACGCGATCGCCTCCTTGCTGTACCAGTTCTTGCAGACGTTCTTGGGCTTTCACACCCCAAGTAAATTGATTGCGATCGCTACTACGTCTACTCTGCTTTTCTTTATTAGAATGAGCTATTTCTGGCGCATCTACACAAGCAAAGCGCACAGTAAAATTTTTACCACTAGCATCTTTTAATACTAAAGTATCCCCATCACTAACTCGCTCAACCACATCTCCAGAAGTATTCATGAAGCGATCACAGCCTATCAAACCCAAAATCACGATAGTTGCACAAAGCCAAAATCCCACTGGTTTAGTTAATTTTTGCATCCAACTCACCAAATTACCTTTGAGGCATGATACAGCAAAATGAAAAGATACTTTTGTTAACTGTTGACATACTACCGCAGGTATTGTATTGACTCTTCTCTGCGCCTCTGTGCCTCTGCGTGAGGTCTTCACCCCACTAAAGTTGATTTCGCGCCTTCAGTTGCAAATATCGCTCTACTAAATTATCGGCAATTTGATTTGCTGGTGCATCTAATACTAATACACCTTTTTGTTTGAGTTGAGCAAATGCCACTTGTCGCTGTGCCAATAAATCTAGCGCTACTGCACGCACGTAAGCACCTGTAACATCTTCAGTAAAAGTGTCTGCTAAGCGATCGACTTGCGGATCTCGCAGAGTCACGCAAAATGGCAGATACCGCGGCGCCAACTTCGAGAGTCCAGCTAGTAATTCCATAGAAGCCGTGACATCAACTAAGTCAGTAATCACCACCACAAGCGCCCTGCGAGTTTGTCGCTGCACAACATTTGTCACCGCACCCAAATAATCAGATTCAAATAACACTGGTTGAATCGGAGTTAGCTTATCAATTAACTGATTCAAATGCAGTTGACCGCGTTCTGGTTGAATCCACGTATGCATCTGGCGGTCAAATACACCAACACCGACGCGATCGCCTCGATGTAACCCCGCCAAAGCTAAAGATAAAGTTGCATTCAAACCCCAATCAAACCGCTGTAAACCCTGGACTTTGGCTGTCATCAACCTGCCGCGATCGAGTAAAATCAGCAAAGTTTGCTCTTGTTCTGGTTCCAGAACCCTCACCAGTGGCGTTGCATTCCCATAAGCACCAACCCGACGGGCGGTAGCTTTCCAATCAATAAACCGCAAATCGTCACCAGTACGATAATTCCGCAATTCGGCAAATTCTGTACCGATACCTGTGCGTCGAGCTTGGCGCATTGCTCCCGATGATTGTAGTGTGAGGCGAATGGTGAGCGATCGTAATCCCATTAAATCAGGATAAACTTTCACCGGCAGACTTTGCAAAATCTGCCAATCATCCCAAGCTAATCCCCAAATTCCCAATTGTCTGACTTGAATATTTCCCCAAGGAAATTCTCCTCGTTGTGTGGGGTTAACGGTATAAGTTAATTCTTGGGTGGTGTTGCTGGGAATCGTCGCATCCAGTTCAAGTGCAGATACACCAAAACCTGTTGGGCAATAATCACGGATTTTAATTTCGGCGTTGTTTTTTTCTGATATTACTTTTAATACAACTGGATTATCGCGCCCAATGGATAATCGTGACGGTAATTCGCGGGTAATTTGTACGCGAGAACGCCGCACCCGTAAACCATCTACAACCATTAAGAGGAGAACTATGACATCAAATAGTAAGGTGAAGGCGATCGCTACTGTAATACTGAGAAAAAGGGATAGGATGAAGGCGATCGCCATTCCTAATACGAATAAAAAATAAACTCGTTTGGAAGGAACCATTTTTTTCGAGTCAACAGTAAAGAATTTTAAATTTTAGGGTAACACGCTATCCTCCTCCTCCAGAGTTTCCAGGTTGGTTATCTGTAGGTGGTCCCCCCAAATTAGAAGCCCAATCATTTGCACCTAACCCAAATTTTCCTGTCTCAAACCACTCAGACTTTAGCAGCGACCACCAATCACCCGTCAGTCCTTGCAACACATAGTCATAGGGAAGCCAACCATAACCGCCTTCGCCCCAATCGATTCCCCAAGAGTTTCTAATTAGTAATGCCCCTTGTGATTGTCTACCATCGGCGTTCTCTATTACCTTATAGTCATCGTAGCCAATTGCAACAGCAGCGTGGCCTCCTTTAACCTTATCTTTCTCAACCGGATAGGGAATATGACCCTTTGGGTTTGAGTCATCATCAATCGAATAATATAAGGTAAATCCAAACGCGCAGGGAATACCAGTAGCTAAAGCTGTTTTAACTCGAAGTAGGAGTGTATCATTTGAAGTACCTGTAGGATTTAGACGGAAGTATTTCAGCGCTTGATAACTTTGGGCAAAAGAGTAGCAGAAAGAACTTGGTTCTTCATCAAACTTATCTTTTTCATAAGGCCAATACTCTTCTGGAGGTACACCAAATAAGGCCATTGCCTTCATCGTTTCTCGAAGAGAAGCTCCTGCATCACCTTGGCGATGCATTAATTTGCGTGTGACTTTGTACAGGAAAAGTGGAGAGGCATCGATATATCTATCAAAGCTTTTGTTTTGAAAATACTCTATTAAGGCAATACCAGCATATGCTGTGCATGAATCTAATGAACCTTGGTCTTCTATGGGGGAACACCATAAGCTTAAATCCACAAATTCTGGCATTAATAAATAGATTGTTTGTTCTTTTTCTATAATGCTTTTATATAATTTCCGGGTTATTGGCAGTTGTAAATCAACTTTAAATTCTTCGCTTTTTTTCAAGGCTATTGGTATATCGTTAATATCTTTGATAATTTCAATGATTGTTTTAAAGTTTCCTTGTTTGTTTTCTTGATTATTGTCGTAATTACTAGCTTCTAAACATTTAATAGATTTAAATATTTCATTGATTCTATCTATAGAATTGTTTAGGTATTTATAAATTATTTGATTATTCGTGAGTCGATTACCATTTTTACTCTCATCCTGATACTTAATCTTAATATTGCTTAAGGCTTTTCTGAAGTTTAAAATTGTTGAAATAGCTAGAGGTAAAAATATTAAATTGATATCCCATTCTTTAAAAGATTCATTTTTAGGTTCTGGTTTTGGGGAAATGCCAGAATTGCCTATAGCAATTGCTTCTATATTATTTTGATCAAATTTAGATTTTTCAAACTGTTGATCCATCTTTTCAAATACATCTCTAATAGCTTTTTCGATATTTGTATATTGAGCCAAAGGAGAAATTATTTGAGCAACTAATTGAACTAAGACATTAATTGTTCGCCGTAATTCTTCCTTATCTTTATCTATTTTAAGTGGTGGTTCATTAACTGTTTCTGAACCAAATTCATTTTTACTAACAAAGTTTTCTGCTTTAAATTCATCAAAATCTATAATTTTTTTTGTTAAATTACTGATTTCAAAAATATCTAAAATTATTTCATAAAACTGAGTAGGTATCGGTGAAGGATAAGGACAAACTAATCGCTGTGACTGGTGTTGTTTTTTTTGGTTAACTAGATAAAACAAAGCTGACCAGGTTTTTTTACCAACAATACCATCGACTATTAGTTCATATTTCCTTTGAAAATCTATAACCGCTTCCTGTGTCAGTGGGCCAAAATAGCCCGATTTCTCTCCATTAAATTGTCCTAGCTTCTCCAAGAAAGATTGTAGTTCTTGAACTTTATCATTTTTACTACCAATTCTCAAAGATGGTTGAGGCGGATCTTCTGATGTATTATGACCGATTTCCGATTGCTCATAGCTTTTGGTTCGATTAGTTTTGAGATCAACTTTAGTATCATCAGTTGATTCTAGTTTTTCTAAAAGTTCGTTGAGCTTGCAGAATGTTGTGGAATCAACAATAGTATCAGTATCATCTGTATTATTTGAGAGGGAACACATTTTCTTGAATTCCTGGACGGCTGTTTTAGTAAATTCTCCAAAGTATCCATGCTCAATGTAGTGAGTTTCATTTATTTCACAGGCAGCCTTTAATTTTCCCAGCGAGTCTATAAAACTATTAATCAGATCTTCCGAACCTTCTAACTTATGTTTATATTCGGAAAGCTTTAATAAATTTTGCTGAAACTGATGCACTTCATAACCTAAACTTCCATAATCTAAAAGGACTTTATCTTTTAAAACTTTTGTGTTAATAAATTTGAAACTCCCACTCATTGTTGTAGTCAAATCGTCAATATACTTTGAAGGAATTAACTTGTGATTTTGAAGATTCTCTAAAGTATCTACAATCTTATCGAGAATACTTTGAAGGTCGTTAGTTATTTGTATATCTTGACCTGTAGACTTTAACCTCGGATTGATTTCTCCCACATGATAATCTCTCACATCAGGATAATCTGGTATCCACCCTGTTCCTTTTTTATCAACCATAATTTCCTCTAATATTTTTCTTGACTATCTATATTTATCTGGTTTGACAGTACTTTTTATGCAAAAGAATATTCAGCTACATCAATGACTGCTGTGAGTTGTAACTGGATCGCAAAGATAGCGTTCTAGGTCAGCGGTCTCGTAGACATCGCTTTCAGTCTTGTGTTTATTAGTTAGATAATCATGTAACCAATCGCACCCGCGCCCCATTAATCTATCTAGGGTGAGATTTTGCACATCCCAGACGATCGCTGTACCATCTTTACTGCCAGAGACGAGATACTTTCCGTCAGAGCTAAAACTGATACCATTAATCTCAGCAGTATGCCCAGTCAGAGTCATAATCAAAGTACCATCTTTGTTCCAGAGTTTCACTGTGTTGTCATCACTTGCAGTAGCAATTATCTTACCGTGTGGGCTGAAAATTACCTGCCAGATAGTAGCAGTGTGCCCATTGAGACTGGCAATTTCACTACCGTCAAGCTGCTGGAGTTTTACTATATTCCCAGTAGCAACGGCAATTATTTTACTATCGGGGCTAACACTGACGCTCTGTACTGGGGTGTCATAGTTGAAAATTTTAATCTGCTTGCCCTCCAAATCCCAAATTCTGGCTGTTTTGTCCTCACTGGCGCTAGCAATTATTTTGCCGTCACGACTAAAATTCACATCATACATAGCACGGCCATACTCTTGGGTATGAAGCAGTTTACCCTGAAGATTCCAGAGTTTCACGGTATGATCTGCACTGGCGCTGGCAATTATTTGACCATCAGGACTAAAACTTACTTTATAGACATAACTGTTATGCTTTAGGGCGTGAAGCAGTTTACCCTGAAGATTCCAAAGTTTTCCCGTCCCATCATAACCACCAGTAGCGATCGCCTGACCATTAGGACTGAAACTTACATCCCAAATTCCTTTCTTATTTCCCTTGAGGAAATCGATCGCCCTACCCTGACGATCCCAAAGTTTCACTGTGTTGTCATCACTTGCAGTCGCGATCGCTTTACCATCAGGTGAGAAACTCACATGGTTAACACTATCTTTATGCCCAGTGAGAAGAGTGAGCGGAATATCATAAATTTGCCACAGTTTGACTGTCTTATCTTGGCTAGCAGACGCAATGGTATGACCGTCGGGACTGAAACTCACGCTGTTGACTGCACTATTATGTCCTGCAAATTTCCAGAGTTGCTGACCCAATAGATTCCAAAGTGTGACAGTGCGATCGCCATTAGCTGTAGCTAGGATTTGACTGTTGGGGCTGAAACTGACGCTATAAATCGTATTACTTTGTGCGTTAATAGTTCGGATTAAGCTACCATCAGCAGGATTCCAGAGTTTGACTGTATTATCGTAACTTCCTGAGGCAAGGGTGCGACCATCGGGGCTGAAACTCACGCTAGTAACTGTAGATTTATGCCCTGTTAGGGTTTTGATTTCCTTACCATCAACAAGGTTCCAGAGTTTGACTGTATTATCGTAACTTCCTGAGGCAAGGGTGCGACCATCGGGGCTAAAACTGATACTATAAACTGAGCCTGTATGCCCCTTGAGAATTCTGATTTCTTTACCGTCTAAGTTCCACAGTCTTACTGTAAGATCGTCACTGGCTGTAGCAAGTGTTTTGCCATCACGGCTGAAACTGACAGCACGAACTCCAGAAGTATGCCCCTTGAAGGTTTTAAGTTCCTTGCCTTCTTTGCTCCAGAGTTTTACTGTTCCGTCTAAACTAGCCGAAGCGAGTGTTTGACTATCAGGGCTGAAGCTGACACTAATGACATCAACTTCATGTCCTGTGAGAGTTTGCAGTAGGCGACCATGTTTGTCCCAGAGTTTCACTGTCTTGTCTGCACTAGCAGTAGCGATCGCTTCTCCATCAGGGCTAAAACTAACGCTTTGAATAAAACTGCTGTGTCCCTGGAGGCGTGAGCGTTCTCTTACCCAATAAATCCCCTGTCCCAACACAGTCATGACTTCTGCTCGTTCCTGATTTGGAATATTGACTTTAGCTGTATCTAGTTCTTGAAGTTTCTTCCCAGCTTTTAAAGCTGCGATCAGGGCATCAATGGTACTTCTATTTAAGGCAAAACGTGAATCTGAAGTTTGAATTAATGCTCGGAGTTCCGATTTTTGTGCTGCTATCCGCAAGCGATCGGCTTCCTTCCATTTAAATCCGGCAATAACAGCCAATGCTGTTGAAATCACAAACCCTGAAGTCAAAGCAATTACTCTTGTTCTATGACGCACCCTTTGCGCTTTGCGACTTTCGCCGATATACTCTTGTTGGAGTGGTGTAATTAAGGGCTTTTTCCCTGCTCCTTTGGTGAACCACTGTTCTGCTTGTTCTAGTTGACTACCTTGTAGCAAGTAGCTACTATTGCGTTTATTCCGATCCCATTCCAAGGCCAACATGAGTAGACGGGTATGCTCTTTAACATGAGCTAAATCGGTATCAAGCGCTTGGAGTAATGATTGCAAAGCTGTATTAAAATCATTACTTTCCTGAAAGAAAATATAGTTAATTTTCGCTAATTCTGGATGAATACCCTCAGCATACTGCCAGACAATTGGCACTAAACGTTTATTGTGCTTGAGGGCTTGTGCAATCTCTTCATTACAATATTTAGAAACGACTGAATTCGGACTAATAATAAAGATAAAATTATTAGCGGCTTCAATTCCTTCATCAATTTCTTTACGCCAATCGGCTGTGAATGGAATTCCATCCCAATCCACCCAAACTTCTCGCTTCTCTTGCTTGAGCGCTTCATAAAGTTTTTTAACGAACTCTTTATCTTTGCGAGAGTAAGAAATAAACGCCTCAGTCATTTAATTATCTATAAATATTTAATAAAATTTTGAAAAAATACTGCCTGTTTACTATTTAGTAAAAAAATCAAATTCTTTTTCAGAAGAATTAGCTGAATAGAAATTTTGCATATAGTTTAGATGGTCTTACTATATGATGATTTCTTCGGTTAAATTTCAGTTAAAGAGCAAAAATTAATTATTTTGATGCAAAGCTTCAACTAAATACTCAAATTACGGTAACGTTATAGTGTTTACTGGATCTTTCCTATTCAGAACTGCTACTAATTGGGAATTACGAATTACGTTAGCGAGTATTCGTACTCCTGTCCAGAAGCAAGCTACGCGCATCGCTCTCGTAGAGAGCGTCATTACAAATTACGAATTAGTCCCAGTTCAGTTTTTTATGAAGAAGGGGAAGGTGGGGTCCCAAGAAGGGGATAAGGGGCGGGGGGAAAGGTAAAAACCGTACTTCTTCTGGCTGCGCGCTTTCCGCCGGAAGTCAAGCGACAATCATCATCCCTTTCCCCTTTCCCCTTTAACCTTTTCCCTTTTATAAATTTGCCAGATGTCGGAAGCGTTCCTGAATTTCCTGAATTGAAAACAAGGCTTCAAACTTTAACCCAGCTGACTGGTACAACTCCCCTCCCCCTTGGTGTCTGTCTACCAGTGCAATTATTTGATTGACAGTATAACCCGCTTCCTGAAGACGCTCAACAGCTTTCAGAGCAGATTGCCCAGTTGTGACGACATCTTCCAAAACTACTATCTTTGCACCTTCTGGTAAAGTGGGTCCTTCTATATAAGCTCTTGTCCCATAACCCTTGGCTTCCTTGCGAATAATCAGCGCTGGTATCGGCCGATTTTCATAAACAGAAACCACGCTCACTGCTGTAACAATTGGATCTGCACCCATTGTTAAACCTGCTACGGCTTCCGTATCTATAGGTAACAGAGGAAACAGCAACCGTCCAACTGCCAAAGCTCCTTGAGGGTGAAGTGTTACCTGCATTTTATTGACGTAATAAGAACTACGTAGCCCAGAAGCCAGAACAAAATCACCTTCTTGGTAAGCCAGTTGAGAAAATAAATCAAGTAGCTTGTGGCGCAAATTAGTCAAATTAGGGGTGGTTGCCCAAATATTTGAGTCGGTAACAGTTTCAGTAGGATACGTCATTACAAAACATTAAAAGTTGTGCTACACCAAAGGTTGAACTTATCAGAGTTCTGAAATTAAGCATAAATTAAGATTCGCCAAAAATTTGAGGAGTAAGGAAGTGGCTATAAAATTAAAAGCCTTTGGTGGTTTATTAATACTGCTTGCTGCTGGTATTGTTTTTCCATCTGTTGCATCTGCCGAGAGTGCAACACCCAATAATGAAACTACGAGTGATGTATTTGAAAAAGCATTTTTTAGCCACGATCGCAATTTTTACGAAAATGGCAGCCTCAAGCGTCAGTTAGACTCACTTCTTGGATCTGGTCCGGGTTTTGGTGGTTCCTTCCCAGAAAATGAAATTGCCCGTGATGGTGAGTTGGTTAACACTTTATATCATGATGTTCTGACTCAGCAAGCAGGTAACGATCCCTATATTCGCACTCCTGATTTACCAAATCCCTATGACACATCGCTGATGATGTCTCCTCGCTTAAATGCCAACAAGCTCAAAGTCGGAACTGAATTCAAGTTTGAAACTTTACCACCTCGATAAGATTGGGGACTGGGGACTGAGGACTGGGGACTAGTATTTTTACTCAGCACTCAGCACTCAGCACCCATCACTCAACACCCATCACTCCCGATACTGCCTATCCCTCTATTACTGCTTCTTAATAATTAAGTGCGCCCTGCTGGAATCGAACCAGCCTGAAGGCGAATTATGAGTTCGCTGCCTCCCCAATCGGCCAAAGGCGCTTGTCTTGTTCGGTTTAGGGTTGATATGACTCAACGACTTAAACCTTGGGGTTTACTTATTTGCTAATTTTAAAGTGAGGTAAAGTGAATTACTTAAACTTAATTTTAGCAAACTGCACGATTTTAGCACGAATTTACTGCCTGTGAATACTCGACAATACTTTATCAGATTTTTATACTACATAATCTAATCATGAAATAGTGCAAACTAATATTGATTAAGTTCCTTTAAGGATTGAGGTGAAAAGCTTCATTTTTCTTAAAAAACAGCATTCTTGTGCATTAGCTTGTGAGCAATGAAAATAAATTCTACTGTACTTCTTACTTTGGTTTTGTTAATCCTGATGTTGGGAGCAGGTTCTGTGAGCGCCTTTTTGGGGTTTGAACTGGGAAGTTCAGCACTCAAAGGCGTTACTACACCAGACGGGCGCCCCACAACTAAATTTGCCAGCAGTAAAACAAATAACTCCAACTCCCAACAAGGAGGGGTAGCGCTCTTAAAAGAGGAAGAAATTCTGAAAGTTGTTAAGGCGCGAATTGAGGGTAAGACCAAGGCTGCTAAATCGGAAAAAATAGACGAGGATGATGAAGAAACCAATAGCAGCAAGCAGAAGCCAGAGGAAAAGCCTCCAGCAGTGGTTGAAGAAAAACCCCAACCAGGTTTTCCAGTTACTGCCCAAAGTGAAGGCGTAACCATGATTGTGCAATCTGCCCGCTACTCCGGTGGTGATTTGCTATTGAAAGTCAAAATGCAGAACAAAGGTAAAGATTCTGTCCGCTTCTTGTATAGTTTTTTAGATGTTACCGATGATAAAGGACGAACACTGAGTGCTAGTACAGAAGGTTTACCAACAGAATTGCCTGCAAATGGACCAACATTTTCAGGTACAGTGAGTATTCCCACGGCTTTACTTGATGATGTCAAGAAAATATCACTTGCTCTAACTGATTATCCGGCTCAAGAATTGAAGCTACAGGCATTAAATATTCCAGTAGAAAGGTAAATGGGGACTGGGGACTGGGGACTGGGGACTGGGTATTGGGAACTGAATTCTTCCCAATCCCCGATCCCCAATCTTCCTAAATGGAGGGCGTGAATTTTACACGAGCTTTGGTGGTGATTGGTTTTCCTAGTTTAATTTGGACAGATGCAGGGCTGCGATTGTTGTCAGTGCTACTACTGATTGCCATAAATGCCTTTTTTGTGACGGCGGAATTTTCGATGGTGAGCGTGCGGCGATCGCGTATTCACCAGCTAGTTAAGGCTGGGGATGTTCCAGCAAGAGCCGTGGAAATGCTACAACGCAGTATTGACCGACTCTTATCTACCACCCAATTAGGCATTACTCTCTCTAGTTTGGCTCTGGGATGGATTGGAGAAAGTACGATTGTAGTGCTGGTGAATACATGGTTAAAATCCTGGTCTCTACCCAGTGGTATGAATAACTTCATCGCTCATTCTTTATCAATTCCCATCGCCTTTTTCTTAATTGCCTATTTGCAAATTGTCTTAGGAGAATTATGTCCTAAATCATTAGCAATGTTGTACTCAGAACAGCTAGCTCGATTTTTGGGACCTTCTGTAAAAGCGATCGTGCGTTTTTTTAGCCCCTTCATTTGGATTCTCAACCAATCAACTCGTTGCTTATTGCGTATTTTTGGTATCCAATACACAGGTCAAGGCTGGAGACCGCCTGTAACTCCCGAAGAATTACAACTGATTATCTCTACAGAATGGGGGTCTACTGGTTTACAGGTTGCAGAGCGAGAACTATTGAATAATGTCTTTGAGTTTGGGGATGTAATAGCCCAATCTGTAATGATCCCCCGAACCAGTATTGTTGCCCTACCCAAAGATGCTACCTTCGAGACATTACTTAAGGAAATGGCTGCTACTGGTTACTCTCGCTATCCCGTAATTGGTGAATCTTTAGACGATGTTCGCGGCATTGTTTATTTTAAAGATCTGGCACAACCTTTAGCTGTAGGAAAGCTAACTTTAGAGACACAAATCCAATCTTGGATGCGTCCTGCTCGATTTGTTCCAGAACACACACCCTTAAGTGAACTTTTGCCGATGATGCAGCAAGAGAAACCAGCTATGGTTATGGTAGTCAATGAATTTGGCGGTACTGTCGGATTAGTCACAATCAAAGATGTGATTGCCGAAATTATTGGCGACGCCAGTGAAGCTGAAAGTAGCGACGACTTGCTAATTCAGATATTAGATGAGCAAAAATTTCTGGTGCAGGCACAAATCAACCTTGAAGATCTCAACGAGGTTTTGCATCTCAATCTACCCTTGACCAGAGAATATCAGACACTAGGAGGCTTTTTGCTGTACGAGTTGCAGAAAATTCCTACCAAAGGGGAAACCTTCTATTATCAAAATCTCGAATTCACCGTGGTGTCAGTTGTGGGACCACGCTTGCATCAAATTCAACTGCGGCGGTTAGAGGAGGACTTGGAGGTGGAGGGACAAGGGGGTAAACAAAACTCCTAACTCAGCACGGGCTAAACGCCCCGTTACCCCTAACAGCACTCAGCACTCTTAATGTCCCATGCCCGTACTAAGCATACGCCACTGGATCGACGAGTTCCAATTCGGCAAAAGCTGCTAGTCGCAAGCGGCAAGAATCACATACACCACAGGCGATATCACCATCGGCATAGCAAGACCAGGTTAGCTCCCAAGGTACTCCCAATTCGTTACCTAGTTGAATTATTTCAGTTTTTTTCAGTTTAATTAGGGGTGCAACAATGTTAATTGGTTGTCCCTCACGCCCTTGTTTGGTTCCCAGGCGAAAAACTTCCTGCATAGCCTGGATATAATCGGGGCGACAGTCAGGATATCCTGAATAATCTAAAGCGTTGACGCCAATATAAACACATTTAGCAGCGATCGCTTCGGCGTAACTCAAAGCAAAGCTTAAAAAGATCGTATTACGAGCCGGAACATAGGTAAGAGGAATATTTTGAGCCATTTCATCCAGAGAACGCTCCTGAGGTAAATCAATAGCATCATCTGTAAGTGCCGAACCGCCCCATTGTCTTAAATCAAAATTAACAACCTGATGTTTTATTACCCCAGCTTTTTGACCAACTAGAAGGGCTGACTGTAACTCTCGTCGGTGTCGCTGCTGGTAATCAAAGGAGATAGCATAACATTCACAGCCGTCTATCTTGGCTTTGTACAAAATTGTGGAAGAGTCTAATCCCCCAGATAACAGAATTACAGCTTTCATCTCGGTTGCAAATTTTCAATTTTAAATTGCCAATACCATAATTTTTGGGAAAAAGCATAAGTATTACTTCCTAAGTATTGTGTAACTTTAATGCTTTCAATTGGATATTGATCTCGTAATTAATCGCCTAATTGTAACCTTAAGCAAAATCCAATCAGAGGAAACGACCCTAAGAATTTTGGGAATTTTACACTTAAGCTTTACTGAATATTTTAAAGTTAATAAAAAGACACATATTTTTTTGTAGAAGATGCGAAATGCAAAGCTAATTTGAACTATCTATACAAAAGATAGCTGAATTGCGGGAACTGATTACAAACTTTGAAATTCTTCATAAACATAGCCTCTATGTTACCATCTGGATGGTTTTAGACGGATCGTAACTGGCTTTCGAGTATAAACGCCAACGGCCGTAGCGTCTCTAAATTTGGTGGTTGAGGAGAGAATAATAGTGCAAAATAGCATGTCACTGGCAGAACCGAATCCATATACACAGCGCAACCAGCCACGGCCAATCCGCATAGGCGTGATTGGGGTGGGTAACATGGGACAACACCACGCTCGCGTCTTGAGTTCAATGAAAGATGTTGAACTAGTCGGTGTGGCAGATATTAACGTCGAGCGGGGGTTAGAAACTGCCAGCAAGTACAAAGTGCGTTTTTTTGAAGACTACTGTGACCTGCTACCCCTGGTGGAAGCAGTTTGTGTTGCTGTTCCCACCCGTCTGCATTACGCCGTGGGCATCAGCTGTCTGTTAGCGGGAATTCATGTTTTGATTGAAAAACCAATCGCAGCTAGTATTTCTGAAGCAGAATCCCTAGTAAACGCAGCAGCGGAGTCTCAATGTATCCTGCAAGTAGGTCATATTGAGCGCTTCAATCCGGCATTTAGGGAATTAAGCCAAGTTCTAAAAACCGAAGAATTACTGGCACTAGAAGCCCACCGAATGAGTCCTTACTCAGATCGTGCTAACGATGTTTCCGTTGTCCTGGATTTAATGATCCATGACATTGACCTACTTCTAGAATTAGCTGCTTCCCCAGTTACCAAATTAACCGCTAGCGGTAGTCGTGCCCTAGACTCTGGTTATTTAGATTACGTAACTGCTACCCTCGGTTTTGCCAATGGCATTGTCGCTACTCTGACTGCCAGTAAAGTCACTCATCGCAAAATTCGTCGGATTGTTGCCCATTGCAAAAATTCATTCACTGAAGCAGATTTTCTCAAGAATGAAATTTTGATTCATCGACAAACAAATGCTAACTCTCTTAACGACCACCGACAAGTACTTTACAGGCAAGATGGCGTCATTGAAAAAGTCTACACCAGCAATATTCAACCTTTAAGCGCAGAATTAGAACATTTTGTCAACTGCGTACATGGTGGCAATCAACCCTCAGTAGGTGGTGAACAAGCTCTCAAAGCCCTGAGATTGGCAAGTTTAATTGAGCAGATGGCTTTGGAAGATAGAGTTTGGAATCCCTTAGACTGGCAATCGGAACCAAGAGTACAATCATTGACGCCGACAGCCTAGAACTAAAGGAGTATGGGGATATAAGGGGACAAGGAGATAAAAAAACTCCTAACTCAGCACGGGCTAAATGCCACGCTAATGCAACTCTTTTGCCCAATTTCCAATGCCCAATCCCCCAGAACCCTAGAGTGTGTTTTCAAATTTATCCTCAAATCTTTAGATCCTCCCTAGTCCTTTGAAAAAACGGGCTAAGGGGGATCTAAATAATTTAGAAAACAAAACTTAAATCTCGTAGATTTTGAACCATAGAGTAGTGTGGCTATATTGCCTGGTACCAACACTATAAAGCAAAATTCTCCCACTACTTTTAAAACTATGGTTCTCAAAATAGATGTAGTTTAGCTTCCCAATCTGTGATTATGTTCCTCAGTTACAATGCTAATTTTTCCTCTGGCCAAGTCATCTTGACTCTAACAAGAGGAGATAGTCAACTTTTGAGAAAGCTAATGCTCAATTTACTAAAAAAACTAGTGGAGTAATTTTTAGGAATCGACTCAATGCTTGAATGGATAACTAACACTATCAACTCTTTGGGCTATTGGGGAATCGCCCTGCTGATGTTCCTAGAGAACCTCTTTCCTCCCATTCCTTCAGAATTGATTATGCCACTGGCTGGATTTACAGCAAGTCCATATCAACCAGGAGGAGCAAAGCTCAATATCGTTGGTGTCTTTTTCGCGGGACTTTTGGGTTCTGTATTGGGGGCACTTATTTGGTACTATCCAGGTAAGTTTCTGGGTGAAAAACGCTTGAAAGCTTGGGCTGACAAGTACGGCAAGTGGCTGGCTATATCCAGCAAAGATATTGACAAGGCAACACGGTGGTTTGACCAACAAGGTAACAAAGCAGTATTCATTGGTCGTCTTGTACCAGGAATTCGCACCTTGATTTCTGTTCCTGCAGGTATCACTAACATGGACTTGCTGCCATTTCTGTTTTACAGCACCTTAGGTAGCGCTGCTTGGGTAGGTCTGCTAACATACTCAGGATACGCGTTGGGTAGTCAGTATGAACTTGTCGATAAGTACCTTGCTCCTGTGTCCAAAATTGTGCTTGGGGGTTTGGTTTTAGCATTTATTTTCTGGATATTCAAGCGCCAACTAAGACGCACCAGAAGATAAACAGGGGCGCTTTTGGTTTGAAAGCAGTGAAAGCAGGGGTTACATCTGGCCAAAATTCGCCTACACTATGCCAAATAATACTAGATGTGCGTTGGCAAAGCCCACCAGAGGTATCGCCAGAATTCATTTTTGGCGTATTTCTAGCTACACTTGACGCAACCTAGAATTTCTGGTTGCTCGCATTTTTGTAAGATGAGCATGACAACTTTTTACAGTTAAGTTAGAACTAGGAGCTTTCATGACAGACCAACCTTCCGCGGCCACCCCAATGAATTCCGCTGCTATACCGATGAATAGAGTATCGGCATCTACTCCCATAAATGCTGTTAATACTCCTGCACCAGGAACAACTTCAGGAAAAACTATTCTCAGTGTTGATTTAGGCAGAACTTCCACAAAAACTTGTGTGAGTCGTGAACCCGGTAATGTGGTGTTCGTACCTGCCAACGTCAAGCAAATGTCAATAGAACAAGTACGTGGCGGTGTTTTTGAAGCCCGCGCTACCGATCCCTTAATGGATTTATGGCTGGAGTATCAAGGCAATGGATATGCTGTAGGTCAACTAGCAGCAGATTTTGGAGCGAATTTAGGAGTCGGCCAATCTAAGGTAGAGGCTGCACTGGTAAAAGTGTTAGCAAGTGCTGGCTACTTCAAACTGAAAAATGATATCTCAGTGGTACTGGGTTTGCCTTTTCTTTCTTTAGAGCAATTTGAAAAGGAAAAAGCGCAGTTAATCAGCCAAGTAGGTGGCCCTCATGTGTTGAACTTCCGAGGTGAATCTGTGTCCCTCAATGTCAATAAAGTTTGGGTAATGCCAGAAGGGTATGGCAGCTTGTTGTGGTCTGAAGCCCAACCGAAGAAAAGTCCCGGCAGTCCCGATTTTACAAAAATATCGGTGGCGATCGTTGATATCGGACATCAAACGGTCGATCTTTTGATGGTAGATAACTTCCGCTTTGCCAGAGGTGCTTCTAGGAGTGAAGACTTCGGTATGAATAAGTTTTATGAATTGGTAGCTGCGGAAATTGAGGGCGCGGATAGTCAATCTCTGGCGCTAATTTCTGCTGTTAACAAACCCAGGGGTGAACGTTTTTACCGTCCTAAAGGCGCTAGCAAGCCCACCAACCTAGACGATTTTCTGCCGAACCTCACAGAGATGTTTTCGCGGGAAATTTGTAGCCGTGTGCTAGCTTGGTTGCCAGAACGCGTCACTGATGTGATTCTCACTGGCGGGGGTGGTGAGTTCTTCTGGGAAGATGTTCAACGTCTGCTCAAAGAAGCAAAGATTAATGCTCATTTATCTGCACCTTCTAGGCAGGCGAATGCTTTGGGGCAGTATATTTATGGAGAGGCGCAATTATCTGCCGTTCGCGCTGCTAGGGCTTAAAACTAATGTTCCAATGGTCAAAAAAGGTAGTTAAATCCGTCACGTTCAACCCAGGGCTTGCTGATGAAAGCTTGTTAGCGCAAGTGGAAAGTTATTTGGAGAAACAACCCGACAAAACTTTCAGTGACCTATGTAAAGAAGCCCTGTGGCAATCCTTGTGTGTACCGGAATCTGTACGACCTGCTCCAAAAACAGAAGCAACAACACCGATTGAACAACAAATCGGTGAACTGCAACGTCAAGTGGCTGGCCTTGAGGAACGTTTTTTTGCCAAGGGATCTAATCGTTTGGAGGCGATGGAACACCATCTTTTGCAACTTTCTCAACAAGTTGCACAACTAGCGATCGTAGTCAATGAGCGTTCAATTATTCAGTATCCAAATCAGACAGAAGTAGTAACTAATACTTCTTATACTGCTCCTGCGCCTCCTCAAGAGGTTGACCCCGTAATCAGTCGCCTTAGTCAGTTTCTCGATGATTTTTAAGGAACAATTAGGTTTGTGAGCAGTTTTGGCTCATATTAACAATCCTTAATAGTTATAACTATTAAGGATTATTAATATTTATATATAGTTTAGAGAGATGCAATGTGTGGCAGGAAACTGCTTCTCTACGAAACGGTTTGCGAATGCGTCTACGCCAGTAATGAAGTTAGTTAAAATGAGCGATCGCACATAAATTTTTAGTGTGCGATTCAAGTAGGATCGAGTATTATTTATGACTATAGTATAAAGTTTTTGACTTCTAGCAATCGATAGCAGCAAATTACTCAGCTATACTGAGATAAACAAATGTAAGCCAAGATACCGTTTACCCTCAGTTAGGATTTATCCGCATGAGTAACACCAGTTTTTGGAAGCCTGCTTACCAGCTTTTTAAGCCAGAAGAACCACTTACTACACCTGAAGACCTAAAAAATTTTTATGTCCAGCGAGCCAACAGTCCTGTAGATAATTTAATCACTTTTCTGGATATGGAGGACGACCCAGCTAAATTTTTACTAGCAGGTCACAGGGGTGGTGGTAAAACTACAGAATTACGGCGATTAGAGCAAAATTTAAATAATAAATATACAGTAATTTGGATTGATACTGTAACCGCTCTCGAACAATATAATATTGGCTATGCCGAGGTTGTAGTACTAATTGGAATTAAAATTTTTGAAAACGTTATTCAACCAGAATGGGGTTTAAGAGAGGATTTATTAGATGATTTACTTAAAAGCCTAAAAACTGTAGTTTATCAAGATGAAGACGCTGAAAATGCTGGTCTTGAACTTCCAGAAATTCTTAAAAAACTAGGACTAATTCTTAAACAAGGACTAACTCGAAAAGTTACTACAACTCTCAACATTCGTCCGCAGCTTAGCACAATCATTGACAGAGTTAATGCCATCATAGAAGCTGCTGAAAAAAGAAACAAGCAGAAATTACTGGTGATTGTAGATGGTCTTGACCGACACGATCAAGCTACAGCGTTGGAAATGTTCGCTAGTCCACTGCTGACTCAATTAAGTTGCCATATTATCTATGCAATTCCGATTTCACTGAGGTATTCTCCAAGCTTTCGTCAACCAATGGAAAGCTTTCAAAAATGCTTAGATTTAACTAATCCACCAGTATTTGAGTGCGATGAAAATTTATGTCCTACTACAATTCCTAATCAGCTTGGTAGAGACATTCTTAATAGTGTCATTCATAAGCGTTTGGCAAGTTTAGGTGCTGCTTATAAGGGTTTATTTAATCTAGATGCACTAGAATTAATTTCAGAAAAAAGTGGTGGAGTGATACGTGACTTAGTAAGACTTGCTCGTACTGCTTGTGAAGTTTCTTTAAGAAAAGATTTGATATATGTAGACTTAGATGTTGCTCAGGAGGCTGTGAAAGAAGTACGCGGAGAATATAACTTGAGTGACTACCATTATCCAGAACTAGATAAGGTTCATCGCACAGGTTGCTTAACTACTAATACTCATAGTTTACCTAGCAAAGGTCAGTTTGTGATTTGTGATGAACTTTTGCAAAATAAATTTATATTAGGTTATTGCGATCGCAATCGAAAATCCTGGTTCGATGTCAACCCGATTCTCATAGAAGATTTACAACGTTGGCAAGCTGCTAATTCTCCACAAAAACAGTAGTTCTGATTTTTGGACTTATTAAAAATTCTTCACTAATTAAAATGGTTTCTCACGAATCTACAACTTACTCGCTGAACAGCACGGACACAGCAGAGTTAAATAAGTTAGTCAGCTTCTTACAATTATCTAGTGGAACGACAACGATTTTTGCGATCGCGCCAGAAAGTGGACCACAACATCCGGTAGTAGAGGAAGTCAAGTCTCTGTTAGCAGCTAGCGACGGAGATTTTTATGAACCTCAAAACTTTTTTTACAGTGATAATTCGCTATATAACTTTATTTACAGTTGGAATGAAACTGAATATCAAAATTCCCAAAATAAACGCCAATTGGTGATGGCATTTGGAATCGATCAACTGCCTACATCGCGCCTCAAACAAGAAATGAAGCAGTTGAATTTAGGGAGAGATTCACTATTCGATCGGGAATTAGTCATAATTTTTTGGCTGAATAAAGAAGAATTTTTAGAAGAATTTCGGAACCGTGCGCCTGATTTCTGGGATTGGCGGGGTAAATTAGTGAAATTTCAGGCACGTCCACCCGTAAATCCTCTGTTTTATCCTTATTTGGAGTGGTTGATAGCTGAGAATTCCTATCTAAAAATCAGCGGTGTGATGCAAGTCCAGCGCCAAGTAGATATTTTTCTGGATCAAATTTATATTTCACTACAAGCAGTAAGACGACAGGAGGTCACAGAAACCTCGAAACTAGACCAAGAGATGACTACATTTCGCAAAGCCGAACATCGGTTGAGCGTGAGCATCTCTAGCCTCTACGATTTAGATGAACCTTCTTATTACGAACCAGTTTTACTCAGTTCAATACCCACTTCTAGCACCAAAACAGTCACACAAAGAATTGATTTATCTCATGCAGTCCGGGAGAACCCGTACTGTGTGATTCTTGGCGCTCCTGGTGCAGGGAAAACAACTCTATTGCGCTATCTGGCACTACATTTTGCCAGAGCGAAACGCGATGGCTATGAAACAGTTACAGGCGGCGAAACAGAAGAAGAATTGGGTAAAGCTCTGTTACCAATTTTCTTTCGCATTGCCGATTATGCAGAACGATTGCAACAAGAACCTGATTTGAGTCTGCTCGACTATCTGCGCCAATTCTACCGCCAATGGGAAGCTGACTTTCAAGATGAAGCTGAAGCGGGAACAGAGGTGGCGGCACTACTTTTAGAAAAAATGCGTCAAGGGCAGTGCTTAATGCTGCTGGATGGGCTAGATGAGGTATTTGA
The DNA here is from genome assembly GCF_043099735.1 of Nostoc sp. C117. Classification (NCBI taxonomy): domain Bacteria; kingdom Bacillati; phylum Cyanobacteriota; class Cyanophyceae; order Nostocales; family Nostocaceae; genus Nostoc; species Nostoc sp. C117. The sequence goes on along the minus strand of NZ_CP170991.1, from coordinate 2,036,929 downwards.
ACAAGAAAGCCGTAGGCTGATTGTGGAAAGAATCGATCGATTTGTTAATGATTTCTCTACTAATAAGTTTGTCATTACCAGTAGGATAGCTGGCTACCGCGATGTGAAACTGAGTAGCCGCTTTGCTGAGTTCACTATCGAGGATATGGGTAGCGAACAAGTAGAAAAATTCCTCCATCGCTGGTGTTTGGCCATAGAACGAGCGCAGCAGCGAGAAGCTAATGAGGCGCAATGGCAAAGAGCAGGAGATGACCAAGCAAGGAAGATTTTAGAGGCAATTAAAGATAATGAGGGTGTAAAGCGCTTGACAGCGAACCCTCTACTGTTGACAATTTTGGCACTGATTCACCGCAATGGCGAGCGCCTACCTAACCGCCGGGTGAAACTTTATGAATTGGCGGTGCAAACCTTGACCGAAGATTGGCAATTAGGGAAGAAGTTGCCAGATGCTCCTAAAGTGCTGCTGAAGCAAAATGAAGTAGTAGCATTTTTAGCACCCCTGGCTTACTGGATGCATGAGGAGAAGCCCTCTGGTTTACTCAGTGAGGCAGAAGTTGAACAACAGTTAGGAGCAAAGCTAGCAGAACTAAATGCTACTAATCCAGAATCAGACTCAGTACGCCAAGCAGTGCAGGAATTTTTGCGAAAGGTGCGAGAAACTACAGGTCTATTTGTGGAACGTGCGCCTGGAATATACGGTTTTATGCACCTGACATTTGAAGAGTATTTTGCTGCACTTTATATTGCTGATAATGAGCCAAGCGATATCTTAAAAATCATCCGCGAGCATTTGCATGAGCCACGTTGGAATGAGCCGATTTTACTAGCTTTAGGTTCCTATAGCAATTCTAGTAAACTGGTTAATAGGCTAGTAGAGCAGCTTTTCAGCAATCTTGAGGCTTATGAACCTCCAATTAAAGGTGGAAAGTTAACAATAAAAAACGCATCTTTGCAAGACGCGATTATCATTTGGTCAGGTTCAGAGGAAGAATCAACTACTAACTCTAAACAGTCAGAATTACGGTTAAAAGATTTGTTGTTTGCTGGGGAAGTTTTAACTCAAGTTGAAGTTTATCCTATTACTCGCAAAAAGATAATTCACAAGTTAGTTTTAACCTATCTTGTTTTGGATACAGACTTTGAGGATGATACAACTAAGCAACTGCTGAGACTGCTACGCCAAATTGAAATTTTTAACCAGAAAGGTGAAGTTATAGAACAACTGAAAGAATTAGCTAACGATTCAATACTTCCTGAAAAGAGACGCATAGAAGCACAGGTAGCTATTCTTTATATTGCTTGTGGTGAATCAGGAGGATTATTAGTTAGTCACGCGATCGATATTGTGAATCAGCTAGAGCCTACTATATTTTGTCGTCTTAGAGAATTGGTTAAAGAACTAGGTGAAGATATGACACCTACTCTAGAATTTAGTCGGCAAAATCATAGCAGCAATCAAGACTCTCAACAAGCATTAACTTTTCTCACGGCAATATCTTATATTCGTACAGATAATTATGCCAAAGCTGTTGAGCTTATAGAACAAATAAATGTTCAGCAAAATAGCAGTCTCAGTGCTTACATAGCTTGGGCAATTGCAACTTGTTATCAGGAACAAGATAAATTAGATCGGGCAATTGACTATTATCAAGAATGCTTTGAAAAACTAGCTCTATATATTCATCCATCTGCTTTTCTGCTGTTTTGGAGAAATCGAGGTATTTGTCATCGCTTACACAGCAAATACGACCATTCACTAGAATGCTTCCAGCAAGCCTTAGCTATAGACAAAGAGTTTTGCAAGTCTGAAGATGAAGCAAGCGATCTGTGGAATATAGGTAGAACTTATCAAGAATGGGGAAAATATGAACAAGCGATCGCCTACTACCAACAAAGCCGTGATCTCTATGAGCAATTGGGTAAAGACGAGAATGTAGCAAACCAATGGTATTGGTTAGGTGATTGCTATCGAGAATGGGGAAAATATGAACAGGCGGTTGAATTTCAGCAACAGTGTTTAGCAAAACGTCAAAATTTAGAAGACCAATCAGGTGTAGCTAGTGCATACCATCAGCTAGGTCAAATCTATCAAGCATGGGGTAAATACGAAGAAGCGATCGCCCATTACCAGCAAAGTCGTGACCTTTATGAGCAATTGGGAAAAGAAAAATCTGTGTCGGCTCGATGGTACAACATGGCTGGATGTTACCGAGAATGGGGTAAATATCAGGAAGCTGTAGAGTGTGAACAAAAAGATTTGGAAATTTGCCAGCAGTTAGAAGACCAATCAGAAGTAGCTCTTGCTCATTATCAGCTAGGTCGAATTTATCAAGCATGGGGCAAATATGAACAAGCGATCGCCCGCTATCAGCAAAGCCTTGACCTCTATGAGCAATTGGTTAAAGAAAAGGATGTGGCTACCTTGTGCTACTTGCTAGCTGATTGCTATCGGGAATGGGGTAAATATGAGCAAGCGCTTGAATGTGAACTCAAGGATTTAGCAATTCGCCAACAGATGGATGACCAAGCTAACGTAGCGGATGCTTATAGGCAGCTAGGACGCATCTATCAAGCATGGGGTAAGTATGAACAAGCGATCGCTCACTACCTGCAAAGCCGCGATCTCTATGAGCAGTTAGGCAAAGAGAAAGATGTAGCTAGCAGATGCTACGACATAGCCGATTGTTATCGGGACTGGGGAAAATATGAACGGGCATTAGAATATCAGCAGCATTGTTTGAGCATACGCCAGACATTAGATGATACATCATTGATAGCTGTGACTTACTGTCAGTTAGGTAGCATCTATCAAGCTTGGGACAAATACGAACAAGCGATCGCCCACTACCTGCAAAGCCGCGATCTCTATGAACAGTTAAGCAAAGAGAAAGATGTAGCTAGCAGATGCTACAACATAGCCGATTGTTATCGGGACTGGGGAAAATATGAACGGGCATTAGAATATCAGCAGCATTGTTTGAGCATACGCCAGACATTAAATGACACATCATTGATAGCTGTGACTTACTATCAGCTAGGTCGCATCTATCAAGCTTGGGGAAAATATCAACAAGCGATCGCTCACTACCAGCAAAGCCACGATCTCTATGAACAGTTAGGCAAAGAGAAAGATGTAGCTAGCAGATGCTACAACATAGCCGATTGTTATCGGGACTGGGGAAAATATGAACGGGCATTAGAATATCAGCAGCATTGTTTGAGTATACGCCAGACATTAAATGACACATCATTGATAGCTGTGACTTACTATCAGCTAGGTCGCATCTATCAAGCTTGGGGCAAATATGAACAAGCGATCGCCCACCACCAACAAAGCCGTGACCTCTATGAGCAATTGGGTCAAGACGAGAATGTAGCAAACCAATGGTATTGGTTAGGTGATTGCTATCGAGAATGGGGAAAATATGAACAAGCACTTGAGTGTCAGCAACAGTGTTTAGCAAAACGGCAGAAATTAGAAAACAAATCAGATGTAGCTTTAGGATACTATCAGCTAGGTCACATCTATCAAGCTTGGGGTAAGTATGAAGAGGCGATCGCCCACTACCAACAAAGCTGTGAATTCTATGAGCAATTGGGTAAAGAGAAGAATGTAGCAAATCAGTGGTACAACTTAGCAGTTTGCTATCGGGAATGGGGCAAATATGAGCAGTCAGTCGAATATGAACTCAAGGATTTAGCAATCTATCAACAACTCGACGACCAAACAAATGTAGCCGATGGCTACAATCAACTAGGTCGAATTTATCAAGCATGGGGTAAGTATGAACAAGCGATCGCCCATTACCAACAAAGCCGTGACCTCTATGAGCAATTGGGTCAAGATAAGAATGTAGCTAATCAGTGGTATTGGCTGGCTACTTGCTATCGGGAATGGGGTAAATATGAACAGGCACTCGAATATGAACTCAAGGATTTAACAATCCGTCAACAACTCGATGACCAAATAAATATAGCAGATGCTTACAATCAACTAGGTCGAATCTATCAAGTATGGGGTAAATATGAACAAGCGATCGCCTACTTCCAACAAAGCCACGATCTCTATGAGCAATTGGATCTAGAGAATAATGTAGCTAATCAACTATCTTGGATCGCTAGTTGCTACCGCAGTTTCAAGGATTACACGAAGGCGATTGAGTATTACCAGCAAAGTCGAAATCTCTATCAGCAGTTAGGTCATAATGAGAGTGGAGCTAGGCACTGTAGACAACTTGGTAACAGCCAACGCTTGCTAGCAAAAAATACCTCAGATAGAGCAGTAGCTTTTGAATTACTGACGCAAGCTGAACAAAATATCTGTCAAGCTATCCAAATAAATACTACAGGAGACTATAAAGAAAATCTTGCTTACGACTACATTATCTTTAGCTTAATCTGGTCGGAACGCTTAAACTTATCGTCTATTGACGATTCATTACCGCAAGAACAAATTGGCCAATTTGAACAATATTATAATACTGGCTTGACGTATTTTGCCGAACTGGGGCAGACAGTAAATCGAGCAGAAGAAGCTCTTGATATTGCCCGTGCTTATCTGGAAGTCAGTGTCTTAAAAAATCTTCACCGAGCCGAAGAACTAGCCCAACAATCCCTCAAAGTTTTTCAGGAATACAACCGCCGGAAACTAGAAGCTTCATCTCGTAAACTCTTGGGCGAAATATACTTGAGCCGCGCCCAGCATCATCAATCAGATACTAAGATAACTGCTACCCAGTTTCTCACTCAAAGTCTACAAATCTACAGAGAGCTTGATTTAAGTGAAAAAGCTGCTGAGGTAGAGCAGCTAATACATCCAAATCTGGATAACACTGGAATACTTAGCGATTAGAATTTGCCCCTAAATAAACCAAACTTGCGTAGATACTATGTGAAAAGTCTACGAAGGCGATTTTACTTGTGAGCCAAAAGGCGCTGTCTAACGACAAGTCCCTGCGCGCCTACCCACTTTATTGCACAAAATTGCTAACTTGTGTGTTGAATATTATCAGTACATATTTTTACTAGATTCTTTTTTTACTCTGCACACTGTATCAGTGGTAAAATCCTCAGGTAGACAGTTAGGATACCTAGATGCCAGTTGCAGCTAACTCAATCAAGTTTGGTACAGACGGCTGGCGGGGCGTGATTGCTGATGAGTTCACCTTTGAACGTCTAGCCCTAGTCGCGCCAGTTGCCGCAAAAGTATTATATGATACATATTTTTCTACGGTAGGTAGCCGGACAATTATTGTCGGTTACGATCGCCGATTCATGGCCGAAGACTTTGCTCAGGCTGTCGCTGATACCGTTAGCGCTGTCGGATTCGATGTTTTACTCAGTGAAACTTATGCCCCAACCCCGGCTTTTAGTTGGGCAGCAAAAGAACTTAATGCCTTAGGCGCACTAGTAATTACAGCCAGCCATAATCCAGGTACATACTTAGGCTTAAAAGTCAAGGGATATTTCGGTGGTTCGGTGTCGCCAGAAGTGACAAAGGAGATAGAAGCACAGTTATCCCAAGGAGTGCCTCCCGCAGCGACCGCAGGGAAGCAAGAGAAATTTAATCCTTGGCCTAGTTACACCGCAGCCCTAGAAAAGAAAGTTGATATTACGAAGATTCGAGAAGCGATCGCCTCTGATAAACTCACGGTATTCGCCGATGTGATGCATGGTGCGGCGGCTGGCGGATTGGCACAACTACTAGGCAATAAAGTTAAAGAAATCAACAGTAATCGCGACCCTCTATTTGGTGGCGGTGCGCCGGAACCCTTACCTAAATACCTTTCCCAGCTATTTGAAGTCATCAAAACTCACCGAGAAACAAATAAATCCAGTTTATCTGTAGGATTGGTATTTGATGGAGACTGCGATCGCATCGCAGCTGTAGACGGAGAAGCCAACTTCCTAAGTTCCCAAGTATTAATCCCGATATTAATCGACCACTTAACCCTACGACGTGGCTTTAAGGGTGAAATAGTCAAAACGGTCAGTGGTTCCGACTTAATGCCCCTTGTGGCAGCACTACATCACCTGTCAGTCTTTGAAACGGCAGTTGGTTATAAATACATCGCGGACAGAATGTTAGCAGCAGAAGTTTTGTTGGGTGGTGAAGAGTCAGGAGGAATTGGCTATGGTAGCCATATTCCCGAACGCGATGCACTCCTATCAGCATTGTACGTACTAGAAGCGATCGTAGAATCTGGTTTGGATTTAGGTGAATATTATCGCCACTTACAGCAACAAACAGGATTTAGCTCAGCATACGATCGCATTGATTTACCCTTAGCAAGCATGGAAGTGCGATCGCGTCTTTTGCAACAACTGCAAAGCCAACCCTTAACCGAAATTGCCGGGTTAGCAGTAATTGATTGCCAAACAATTGACGGCTACAAGTACCGCCTCGCTGATAAAAGTTGGTTAATGATTCGCTTTAGCGGAACTGAGCCAGTTTTACGCCTTTACTGCGAAGCCCCAACAATTGAGCAAGTGCATCAAACTCTTGCTTGGGCAAAACAGTGGGCGGAGTAAAATTAATTATTAGTCATTTGTCCTTTGTCCTGGGTAAATGACTAATGCCCAATGCCCACTTACCCTGAACGTACCTCCTTCGGGGAAGCAAGCTACGCGTAGCGTCTCGCAGAGAAGTCGAAGGGATGTCCAATGCCCAAATTACTAGTAGTAGCTACAGGAAACCCGGGTAAGTTGAGCGAAATGCAAGCTTACCTGGCAAATTCTGGCTGGGAATTAACCCTCAAACCAGAAGAACTAGAAATTGAAGAAACAGGCGAAACCTTTGCCGCCAATGCTTGTCTGAAGGCGTCACAGATTGCCAAAGCCACAGGAAACTGGGCGATCGCCGATGATTCTGGTTTGGAAGTAGATGCTTTGAATGGCGCACCAGGCGTATATTCGGCACGCTACGCCAAAACCGACTCCGAACGAATTGCTCGGTTATTGAAGGAATTAGAGAACGAAGTAAATCGCCAAGCTCAATTTGTTTGTGTAGTGGCGATCGCTCGTCCTGATGGTGCGATCGCCTTACAAGCAGAAGGGATTTGTCGTGGCGAAATTCTTCATGCACCTCGTGGTGATGGTGGATTTGGTTATGACCCTATTTTTTACGTACAAGAGTTGCAATTGACCTTTGCCGAGATGACACGAGAGTTGAAAGGGTCAATTAGCCATCGAGGCAAGGCTTTTACAGCTTTACTTCCCCAACTGGAGAGAGTTAGGAATTAAAAGTCATGAGTTGTGAGTTAGCAATAATAAATGAGAATTGAATACAAATCCTAACTTCTAACTCATAACTCCTAACTCCTAACTTTTTTAAACAGCTTCTGTGTTCTTTTCCCCTGTACGAATCCGAATCACTTGCTCAACAGGCGAGATGAAGATTTTACCATCCCCGATTTCACCAGTGCGGGCAGCGGCGATAATTTTATCAACCACCATATCAACTTGATTGTCATCAACTACAATTTCCACTTTCAGTTTTTGCAGAAACTCTACAGTGTACTCAGAACCGCGATAACGTTCAGTTTGACCTTTCTGACGTCCGAACCCTCGGACTTCAGAAACTGTCATACCAACAATCCCTGCGTTAACCAAGGCAATTTTCACTTCATCTAACTTAAACGGGCGGATAATAGCTTCTACTTTTTTCATTTCTTTGACTTCTGACTTGTACTAGCTTCGTTTATCTATCTAACCAGATCTGTTGTCTGAAACTGTAACTAGTAGCGCCTTTCCTAAAAGATATGTAATAATTGCCACTTTTATCATACTGCACATGCTTAGCCTGACTGCTTTTGAAGTCAGAAGCAAGCTGAATTAACTAATTCGATAATCTTTGAAGTTGTAAGCTAATAATCATTCAAATTGCATCCCCACGTCAGTCTTAATGATAAGTCTTCCACCCAAGATGATATGACCCCGTACTACACACATTTGACAAGCAGTGCAGTTTTGTGTATTCCAAATTCGAGCAGTTGCCGTCAGATGACTGTCGTCAACTTACAGCACAATTCATCTCATCGCCTACCCAAAGGGAGGTGAGAAGCTTCTTGCTGTTTTTAGCTAAAACTATAGATAAATTCTGGTATTAAGTAGATCCGCTCAGATGTTCAAAATAGTGATGAAAGAAAGATTGTGCATTAGTCTGCAAGTCTGCTGCTGAATGTGGGAGTGTCAACTAACGTTTTTGATGTTCAAACAAGGGACGGACAATTAAATATCCAGCAGTAAAGGCAGTAAGCATAATTAACAAAATAGTAATAATTAACCACCAGCCACTAATTTCCTTGGCATCTGGCTCAGCAGTAGAATAATAAGTTACTTCTTGCTCTTCTATAAAAACTGGTTCTGGTATGGGAAAATTCATTTCCATTACAGGTGTAGAAAAGTCTTGGCGGCTTTTTTCCGGTGGATATGACCGATAAACCTCTTGAGGTGGATGTGCTGGTGTCACTGGCTGTTTGGCAGCAGTTTTAACGTTGCCAGAACCTTGGGAAGTTTGGTCTTCACTAAAAATTCCGTAGGAATCCACAAACTTTTGCAAGTGCGAAAAAGAAACAACGACTTTGGTAATTTCTTGTCGTAGTAATTGATTTTCTTGTGCTAATTGCTGATTTTTAGTGGTGAGTGCATCTAATCTTGCCTGAGTTGCTTGCAACTCCATTGACAATTCCCGGTATACAGATAGTGGTACTGAGGAAGGGTACGCTTGACCAGTCCGTGTTGATGAATTTCTGTGAACAGAACCTGTGGTTGTTCGCATTGGGGGCTTGGTATTAAAAATCAAAGTGATTAGATCGTACAGAGATGCTAACAGAGATAGTCAACCCTGAAACTATGCCCAAGAATAATAGAAAAATGCCGAGACGGCAAAGATTTTTTATTGGGGGCTGGATATTAGGGACTGGGTATTGGGTACTGAGTATTGGATACTGAGAAAACAATCTCTAGTCCCTAGTCGCAGTCCCTATGCCCCACAACGGAAAGAAGTGTCCCACAGGACCTTGCCCTTCACCAATATCTAGGGCGTAAGTAAGTGCAGTAGTTACATATTCTTTTGCCTGTTGCACTGCTTGCCACAAGTTCTTTTCCTTTGCCAGATTAGCAGCGATCGCAGCTGATAGTGTACAACCAGTACCGTGAGTGTTTTTTGTATTTACTTGCTTTGTAGTCAAAACTTCCAACTTTTCCCCATCAAACCAGATATCAACACCACGCAAATTTCCTTGCATACCTCCACCCTTAACTAAAACAGCCTTCGTTTGTAGATTCTGATGAATAATTTCAGCAGCAGCTTGCATATCGTCCAAGGAATGAATTTCTAAACCGCTCAAAATTTGAGCTTCGTAGCGATTGGGCGTGATTATAGCTGCTTTGGGGATAAGGACATGACACAGAGTCTTCACAGCATCATCATCAATCAATTGTGCCCCTGTACGTGACACCATCACTGGATCGACTACTAAGTTAGTGATTTGTAAAGCTTCCACTTGCTGGGCAACAGCAAAGATAATTTCCTGATTAAGCAACATTCCAGTTTTGGCAGCTTGTACGCCAATATCTTCAACTACTGCCTGAATTTGCGCTACAACAGCTTCTGCTGGCATCGCATCAACTCTGACCACACCTAAAGTATTTTGTGCAGTAACGCACGTTATAGCACTAGTACCGTGGACACAGTGAAAAGCAAAGGTGCGTAAATCAGCTTGAATTCCTGCACCACCGCCACTATCTGAACCAGCAATGGTTAAACAAACAGGTATCCTGGATATGATTTCAGCATTCGCATTCATATAGCAGATTCAACTTAGTGCAATACAGTGCGTGTCCGCATATCGCCTTATCTTAACGCCATTCGACTATAACCTAAGCGGACAACTCTTTGTTCTGTCATTGTTTCAAGTCCTAGTAGTTCGCCAAGTTTCCTTGGCGGGGTAAAGGGTAAGGGGAAAAGGGAAAAGGTTTTAATTCCTTCCCCCAACCCCAGTCCCCTTTTCCCAGTCCAAACCTAGTAGTTCGCCAAGTTTCCTTGGCGGGGTAAAGGGTAAGGGGAAAAGGGAAAAGGTTTTAATTCCTTCCCCCAACCCCAGTCCCCTTTTCCCAGTCCAAACCTAGCAATTTTGGGTTGGCAGACTCTAGTTCCTCTCCGCTATAGGGTTTTCTCGTTGTCCCCCATCCTCTTGTCTCTTTGTCCTCTTTTTAGACTGTTAACTAAATTCAGAGAAACTTCATCAAATGCTTGCATAAAGCTCTGTCTATTTCCATATCAGACTCAAAGTTAACAGGATTCGAGCGGATAATTTCCATACAATCTGCGCTTTTGTTGTAAAAAATCTAACAAAGTTATGAGTATTTACTGATATCAATCCCTCTTTGTGAAGGTTAGTCTAAATTTAGTTAACAAAACTCGGTTACAGGGCTTAAAACAGCTTGGATTAAGTTGTTACAATAGTCCCTTTAACTTAAAGGGTCAACCTACTAAAGTTTGAAATAATTCAGCTTTGACCACTGTAACTTTAAGTCCCCAGTTATCAGCCAGGGGTGCGCTTTACCATGCTAATTTGGCAACTTCTGACCTAAAACAACGGATAAAGTTCAGAGGAATTTTAGATACAAAATATGATCGCCGTATCGAATATAGCAACAAAGATCGCGGTGGAGATACGATTTTATTCGACTCTAACCGGATTAATCAAATGAACATACTAATCGGATGGTTACCCTCAACAGAACCATGACGATTAATAGTATCAATATCCCTGATTTAACTATCAGCAGTTAACAGGAGAAAAAATTTCTAGTTTTACAACAGCGTTTCTAAGACTGATGCGATTTCAAGTTGCGATCGCATAACTCTGACTGTCCTGAAAACTCAAAACTCAAGAAAAATAACCATTTGAGTAACTATTTAGCAATTAATTTAGTTGCTAAAAGTTTACTACCAATTCGCTTACAAATATTCGGAGTAAATCTATGGCTGGGCAAACATACTATGTTTCTGGAACAGGTAACGATAGTAATAATGGTTTGAAAGAAGGAAGCGCATTTCGCACTCTGCAAAAAGCCGCAGACTTAGTGAAAGCAGGTGACACCGTATACGTCATGAATGGCACTTACGAGCAGACTAAATACCTTAGCAATCCAATCCTGTCTATTAAACAAAAACACGGTACAGCTGATGCACCAATTACCTTTGCCGCTTATCCTGGCCAGAATCCTGTCCTTAAATCTGCTGGTAATTATCATGCTGTTCATATTGCTGGCTCCTCCTACATTGTGATAGAAGGCCTAACAATGGTTGGAGCTAACGATAAAATTACTCTAGATTATGCAAAATCTCAAAAAGATAATAAAAATAATCCACTAACAAATGGTGATGGAGTATACATTTCAACTGATGCTAATAATACTATACACTCCGATCACATCACCATTCGTAACAACACAATTTCTAACTTTCCAAGTAATGGAATTGGCTCTAACGAAGCAGACTATCTGACCATAGAAGGCAACAATGTTTCTAATTGTGCATATTATAGTCCTTGGGGAACACAGGGTATTACTACTCTCGACAACTGGAATTCAGATAACAACACCACCGACTACAAAATAATCATCCGCAACAATATTTCCCACGACAATTACCAGTATATTCCTTGCTATCCAATATTTACCGTCGCTTCAGAAGGGCACGGGATTATGATTGACAGTGGGAATGCGCTAGGGTTAGACAAGCAACCCTATAAAGGAAAAACATTAATTGCTAATAACATTGTTTACAACAATGGTGGTGCTGGCATCCAAGTGTTTAACAGTAGCAATGTAGATGTGATCAATAACACCGCTTACAACAATTCAAATCATCCTGATATGCCTGATGTCGGTGAAATTTTCATCAACAAGGTTACTAATGCAAACGTAGTAAACAACATTATGTTTGCCAGAAAAGATGCAGGATCTTATGTTGTGAGTAACGGAGTTAATGTCAAGGCCGATCATAATTTGATTTACAACACTAATACTTACAACAAGGCGGGAACTAATTTTATTTTGGGCAAAGACCCACAATTTGTTGATCCTACAAAAGGTGATTTTGCGCTCAAGCCTGGAAGTGTTGGGATTGATGCTGGTTCCAATGTTTTCAATGCCATCACTGGTAAGACCCCTCAAGATGGTGATGGCAATGGCATTGCAGTAATTGATATGGGTGCTTACGAAGCCCCGCAAATTGTTGTTACTCCTACCCCTGAAATTCAAGTTCTCAATGGCACAGTTGACATTGTAGATGGCAGCACTAGTACCATTAACTTTGGTGATGCCACTGTTGGTAACACCTTGACCAAAACCTTTACCATCAAAAACACAGGTACAGCAGCACTGAACCTGAGTAATCTGAAACTTCCCGACGGATTTAGTTTAGTTGGAACTCTTCCCACCACGGTGGCTGCTAATGCTTCGGCTAACATATCGATCGCACTCAATACAACTACACCGGGTACTTATGGGGGTAACCTTGTTTTAACCAACAACGATACTAATGAAAGCTCTTTTGACTTTGCTATCAGTGGCATAGTTAAACCTGCTCCTACCCCTGAAATTCAAGTTCTCAATGGCACAGTTGACATTGTAGATGGCAGCACTAGTGCCATTAACTTTGGTGATGCCACTGTTGGTAACACCTTGACCAAAACCTTTACCATCAAGAACACAGGTACAGCAGCACTGAGCCTGAGTAATCTGAAACTTCCCGACGGATTTAGTTTAGTTGGAACTCTTCCCACCACGGTGGCTGCTAATGCTTCGGCTAACATATCGATCGCACTCAATACAACTACACCGGGTACTTATGGGGGTAACCTTGTTTTAACCAACAACGATACTAATGAAAGCTCTTTTGACTTTGCTATCAGTGGCATAGTTAAACCTGCTCCTACCCCTGAAATTCAAGTTCTCAATGGCACAGTTGACATTGTAGATGGCAGCACTAGTGCCATTAACTTTGGTGATGCCACTGTTGGTAACACCTTGACCAAAACCTTTACCATCAAGAACACAGGTACAGCAGCACTGAGCCTGAGTAATCTGAAACTTCCCGACGGATTTAGTTTAGTTGGAACTCTTCCCACCACGGTGGCTGCTAATGCTTCGGCTAACATATCGATCGCACTCAATACAACTACACCGGGTACTTATGGGGGTAACCTTGTTTTAACCAACAACGATACTAATGAAAGCTCTTTTGACTTTGCTATCAGTGGCATAGTTAAACCTGCTCCTACCCCTGAAATTCAAGTTCTCAATGGCACAGTTGACATTGTAGATGGCAGCACTAGTGCCATTAACTTTGGTGATGCCACTGTTGGTAACACCTTGACCAAAACCTTTACCATCAAGAACACAGGTACAGCAGCACTGAGCCTGAGTAATCTGAAACTTCCCGACGGATTTAGTTTAGTTGGAACTCTTCCCACCACGGTGGCTGCTAATGCTTCGGCTAACATATCGATCGCACTCAATACAACTACACCGGGTACTTATGGGGGTAACCTTGTTTTAACCAACAACGATACTAATGAAAGCTCTTTTGACTTTGCTATCAGTGGCATAGTTAAACCTGCTCCTACCCCTGAAATTCAAGTTCTCAATGGCACAGTTGACATTGTAGATGGCAGCACTAGTGCCATTAACTTTGGTGATGCCACTGTTGGTAACACCTTGACCAAAACCTTTACCATCAAGAACACAGGTACAGCAGCACTGAGCCTGAGTAATCTGAAACTTCCCGACGGATTTAGTTTAGTTGGAACTCTTCCCACCACGGTGGCTGCTAATGCTTCGGCTAACATATCGATCGCACTCAATACAACTACACCGGGTACTTATGGGGGTAACCTTGTTTTAACCAACAACGATACTAATGAAAGCTCTTTTGACTTTGCTATCAGTGGCACAGTTAAACCTGCTCCGGCTCCAGGAATTCCAGTTATTAATGGTACTGACAGTTCTCAATACTTAAAAGGTAATGCCCCAGCCAACAAGATTTATGGCTTTGGGGGTCAGGACACCATTGTAGGTAATCTGCTAAATGACCAACTCTGGGGAGGCGATGGAAATGATACTCTCTGGGGACAAGATGGTGATGACCTCCTCTATGGGGATAGTGGCAATGACCAGCTTTCGGGTGATAACGGGAACGATACCCTCTTAGGTGGTATCGGCGATGACAAGCTTTACGGGGGTGCTGGCAACGACTGGCTTTACGGAGGTCAAGGCAACGATGTACTCACAGGGGGTTATGGTGCTGATACTTTTGTGTTGGCTTCAGGTGAAGGTACTGACTCCATTCTTGACTTTGAAGTAGGTAAAGACAAGATTGCCCTCTCAGGTGGCCTCGTGTTTGGTCAATTATCGATACAGCAACAAGGAAGTCAAGCCTTGATTATGAATACTTCTGACCATCAAGTGTTGGCGAAGTTGGATAATGTCACTGCAACTATGCTCTTAGCTCAGCCTTCTACGAATTTTATGACTATTTAGGAAGAAAGGCAGAAGGCAGAGGGCAGTATTCCTTCTGCCTTCTACTTACTGATTCGCTGGCGATCGCAATCCTTCTAACGTTCCCTGCAAATACTTTCCCCATTCCGCAGCCAAAGGGATTTCGGTAAAGGGAACTCGCACTGAGTCAGTAGATTCGGAAAATACAAATTCTAATTCTATAGAACGACCTTTCTCTGGTGGAGTTTCGATATTTACTGGTTTGCCATCTACCAAAAGAGATACTTCTTGGACATTCACTAAAGAAAATGTTTCTAGTTTAATCGGTCCTTTCGGTGTGGGTTTACCCCATGTTATGGAGTTGCCTTTTTGACCCAACACCGAATAGATATCATACTTAGCTCGTTCAAATTGCTCTGCCCAAACACGATAGGCTTCAACTTTTTGATACTCCTTCGAGCCTTGCCAAGCTAGCCAAAAAAACATTGCCAACAAAGGTAACCACAAAAGACCACGTTCCATCGTTTAAACAGTCCTGAGTTTGAAGTGAAAGTAAACTAAAGTGCAAAATACACCAACAAGCGACACAGATAAGTTATGGTAGTGAGCAAACTGGCAAAAAGCGGTGATTAGTTAATATGAGAAAGCTTATATTATTGTGCTTGTTTGTCATTGGGTTAGGAACTGCCATATTTAGTTTCCTGAATTTTCAGGGAATGGCTGTTAAAGGCGAGTTTGAGACGATTTTGCTTGATTTTCGGGAAGATATGCCATCAACTGTGCTGCAAGAGAATCTACAAGCGATCGCCAAACAATACAACGTTACACCCCAATTAGACAACAAGTTTTCGGCGAAGGATCGTGTATATATTATCAAGGGCGATCGCCAGCGACTCGAAGAATTGAAAAAATCTCAGTTTGCCCAAACGACAGAATTTATAGAGCCAAATTATATCTACAACGAGATTCCTCAACCAGGTAAAGCCGCTTGGTTAGGAGAATTTTTGCGACCCCAAGAAGATGATAATGAAGCAAGTCCTTCATTAACTGGTCCCAATGACCAATATTACAGCAAGCAGTGGAACTTGCACAAAATCGGCATTGAAGGTGCATGGACTCAAACCAAAGGCAGCGGCATTACCGTTGCGGTAATTGACAGTGGAATTACTAAGGTACGAGACTTGTATGAGACAAAATTCGTCAAAGGCTATGATTTTGTCAACGACAGAGAAGAAGCCAAAGACGATAACGGTCACGGTACTCACGTTGCTGGAACTATTGCCCAAGCCACAAATAACAAATATGGCGTAGCTGGAATTGCCTACGAAGCCAGTCTGATGCCCCTGAAGGTACTGAGTTCCTATGGTGGCGGTACTGTTGCCGATATTGCCGAAGCGATTAAATTTGCTGCTGATAAAGGCGCAGATGTGATTAATATGAGCTTAGGTGGTAGTGGTGAAAGCAAGTTGATGAAAGAAGCGATCGACTATGCCCATAGAAAAGGTGTAGTCATCGTTGCCGCAGCGGGGAATGAAAGCGCCAACGGTGCAAGCTATCCAGCCCGCTATCCTCATGTAATTGGCGTTTCTGCCTTTGGTCCAGACGGGGAAAAAGCACCTTATTCTAACTTTGGTGCAGGGGTGGATATCTCTGCTCCTGGCGGTAGTGATGCTGGTAAGATTCTCCAAGAAACTATCGATGAAAAGGGCGAAGGCGTATTTCTTGGCTTCCAAGGTACAAGCATGGCTTCTCCCCACGTTGCTGGTGTTGCAGCATTAATCAAAGCTGCTGGCATTAAAGAACCAGATGAAGTTTTAAAAGTTCTCAAACAGTCGGCACGAGCGATCCAGGATGATGGTTTAAATTATTATGGGGCTGGACAACTCAATGCAGAAGCAGCAGTCAAACTAGCCTTTGGTGGGCAAATCAGTTTCCCCGATTTCTTCCGTTGGTTACGTGATAACGGCTATCTTAATCCCGGCTTTTGGATTGATGGTGGTGCAGTAGCACTGTTACCTAAAATTTTAATGGTAGTTGGTTCTTACCTACTGGCTTGGTTTTTACGGGTTTACTTCCCTTTCACTTGGAGTTGGTCTTTATCCAGTGGCTTAATTGCTGGCAGTTCTGGGTTATTCTTCCTCAAAGGAATCTATATCTTTGACCTTCCCCAATGGCCTTTCCGAGTTTTGGGCAGTTCAATTCCGGAACTTGGCAATACCCTCCAGGGAACTAATGCATTGAATCCCCTATTTGCCAGCGTATTGATTCCAATTGTGTTAATGGCATTACTCTTAGGACATCCTAGTTGGAAATGGTTTGCCATTGGTTCAACACTAGGTGTAGCAGCCTGTTTGACAGTAAGTGCTATTTACGATCCGGCAGTTTGGGGATTTGCAAGTGATAACTTAGCACGCATTTTCCTTATCGCCAATGCCATACTTTGTTATGGACTCGCTCGTTTAGCATTGAAAAACGAAGAGAAAGCAGCATAAATTAGGGAGTGGGGAATAGGGCATTAGGAGTGCTGTTAGCGGTAGCGGGGCGTTTAGCCTCTGCTGAGTTAGGAGTTAAGAGTTCGGATTATCTCCTTTGCCCCTCTGCTCCCCCACTCCCTTATAGCCCTCATCTTCCCCAGTTCCCAGTCCCTATTCCCTAATCAGCACTATGATTACACTTACAGGTACAATTCAACACCGTGATATTGGTTCAGGCGCGTGGGCTTTAGTTACAGAAGAGGGTGTTACTTACGAAATCCTCAGAGGAACTGACAAAGACTTACTCAAAGCAGGACAAAAAGCAAAAGTTAAAGGACAGGTACGTGAAGATATCATGACAACTGCCATGATTGGACCTGTTTTAGAGGTTAAATCTTTTGAGGTAATTTAACAACAAAGGCAGAAGGAATGTTGGCTGACGCCCGCAGACTCGCTTTAAGAAAAGCTGTGCGTTCGGGTCGCGTCTTGTAGAGAAGCCTACATTGTATTTCAACCTTCTGCCTTTTTTATTTCTGACTAGGAGTTGTAGAATCCAAAACCTCTTGGAGACGACTTCTAAATTCTCCTTTGGGATGACCTCCTTTTACCTCACCCACAATGTGAAATTCCCCATCTGGAGAATTGCAAACGATGTAAGTAGGCCATCCCATTTCTGATTTATCGGGATACTGAGTCAATAAAATTTTACGATACTTGCGGTAAGCTGCGGTATCTTGCATTTTCACATCAATAAATTCTAAACCCAGTTCCTCAGCCACCTTTTTGTCATAAAAAGACATTTTGTGGCAAATGCCGCACTCTTCTGAAGAGAACTTAATTACAGCTAAACTCATGGCTTGGTAACTTTTGGGTTTTAGGGTAGATATATTAGCATGACGTTATGAAATATTACCATGTAGCGTGTTATTGATGTCAACAAATGAAAAAGTAGGAATATAGAAAAAAACTTAAGAATGTGATTAAATATCATGGCGATCATTTTAGAGTTTACTCTATCGCTCACAATAAAAAGAAAGCGATTCAGAAATTGATTGAGTGACCAAGTTTTGCTGTATCCTAGCAAAAGGAAGATTCTCAAGGTCTACTAGGAGTAGTAACAAAGGTAGTGGTGCATTCTGCTTGTATGCCAAGGCTATGTAAGCTAGTGATGTCTAAGGAGCTGTTAAGCGTCTAAGCCTAAAAAAAACCCCCAGTGGGTGTTATCCAACCAGGGGAGTTAGTTATCAGGGTGCATCTACCACTTAAATGTTCTAAGGTTGGAGACCATACTCCGGATAAATTTGTCAGAAGGTCAAGTTATTTTTTAAGATAAAAAAACCCCAGTTGGTGTTAGCCTACTAGGGGAGTGAGTTATCAGGGTGCATCTACCAACAATATTTTCTAGGAGCAACTAGGATTTTCCGGAAAAATGCTCAAGATGGGGTTGATGGCGATCCAAACTAGAAAAAACCCCCAGTGGGTGTTATCCAACCAGGGGAGTTGAGTTATCAGGGTGCATCTACCAATTATTTGTTCTCACGTTAATGGCTATCCACCGGATAAATTATGGACAAGTTGAGGTTGTTGCTGTTTGCTCATCAAAGAAAAAACTCTCAACAGGTGTTAGCCAATCAGAGGGGTTAGTTATCAGGTCAAACCTACCAATTAAATGACTAGTGCGCTACCTGAAAAATTTAGGTGTAATGAGTAAAAAAAACCCCCAGTGGCTATTAGCCGACCAGGGGAGTTAGTTATCAGGGTGCATCTACCAATTAAATGTTCTAGGTTTAACCACCATATTCCGGATAAATTTACGAGAAAGTTGATTTATGTTTTAGATCAAAAAAACTACGTGTTTATAGTCAGGACTTTAGTCCTTGTCTTAAGCACTAAAGCGCTTACTAGTAGTTCGCCAAGGAAACTTGGCGGGGTAAAGGGTAAGCGGAAAAGGGAAAAGGTTTTAATTCCTTCCCCCAACCCCAGTCCCCTTTTCCCAGTCCAAACCTAGCAATTTTGGGTTGGCAGACTACTAGGAACTTTTCAGAACTAATGAGATAAACCACTAGTAAAGCACGGTGTAAGTAAACGATCCATCCAAATCAATACTTCGACTTTGCTCAGTAACCATGAAACGCTTACGCTGTTTTGATTTTTGATTTTTGAATTCAGGGCTGAACTAATGGTTCATATCATTCATTCCGACCCATGAAGATCGTCAGATCTCCGACTTTTTTAATAAGTCGGCGCGCAGGTCATTAAAGAAAGTGCTGTACTAATGGATAGTAACTGAGCTAGGGGAGTTAAAGATCGAGGTACATTCATCTACCAATCAAGTATTCTAGGGTTAAGGAGTATTTTCTGGTAGAGAATATCTGCGTTAAAGGTTGCTATTGTTTGCCAAAATTCAAAAAAACCCCCAGTCGGTGTTAGCCAACTAGGGGAGTTGAAGATCAAGGTGCATCTACCAATAAAGTGTTCTAGACCCAAGTAATCCGATCCGGATAAAGTTGTAAAGGCGGCAAAACCAAAACAACTAAAATTCAGAAACATTCAGGGGTGGGATGCATCTAAATTATCAGAGGGAGCGAAAAATCGACTTGAAACTTTCGCGTTTCAAACCGAATTTAGGAGGCGGACAGGAGAAGTTGTGACCCAGGAATTCCATATATCCGTAACCCCAGTAGGGCAAAACGACTACTTGGTGCGGACGGAAGAAGTCGCGCCTGGGGTGCCATTGGCAGAAGAATTGGTGAGTTGGCCTGTAGCTGATTGGTTGATGGCTGCTGGGCATTTGATGAATGACCCTTTGAAGTCGGTGTTACAGGGAGATGCTTTCGCCTCTAGCGGGCGGGAAAGCGATATTGCTAGAAACTCTGTTAACTTGGTGGCGTTGGGTCAACAATTATATAATGCACTATTTCAAGGCACTCTCAGAGATAGTTGGATTACTGCCCAAGGTATTGCTCAGAACCACCAACAAGTATTACGCTTACGTGTGGGGCTAAAAGACACTAGGTTAGCTCGTCTGCCTTGGGAAGTTATGCACGCAGGCGATCGCCCTTTGGCTACTGGGCCTTATATTGCTTTTTCTCGCTTCCAAAGTGGAATTTTGGGGGCTTCGCGTTTGCGCTCGCCAAATATGCCCACACCACCAGAAGAAGGTGATGTAAAAGTATTGATGGTAATTGCTTCGCCCTCAGATCAAGTGCGCCTCGATCTACTCAAACAAGAAGCAATCAAACTTAAAGCGGAACTTCAGCGTCAAATGCCTCGACTGACTGAAGGTAGCAATCATCTCCCAGAAATTGAACTGACTGTATTAGACCAACCAGGAAGGGAAGAATTAACCCAAGCTTTAGAGCAAGGCAGATACCACGTTCTACATTACTCTGGTCATAGTAATTTAGGCGCCAATGGCGGAGAAATTTATCTTGCTAGTCGCAGAACTGGTTTAACGGAAATTTTGACTGGAGATGATTTGGCAGGTTTGCTAGTCAACAATAATATCCAAATGGCGGTGTTTAACTCATGTTTGGGGGCGTACAGAGCAGCATCGGAAGCCTCTGGTGATACTGGGGAACAGAACCTGGCGGAAACACTGGTGAAACGCGGAATTAGTAGCGTTTTAGCAATGTCAGAGCGGATTCCTGATGAAGTGGCGCTGACACTGACACAATTATTTTACCGCAACTTGAGTCAGGGATATCCAGTAGATTTATGTGTTAGTCGGGTGCGTCAAGGATTAATTTCTGCCTATGGTTCTCACCAGATGTACTGGGCGTTACCAATTTTGTATCTCCAGCCAGAATTTGACGGTTTTTTGAGCCAAGACACTGGCTTACCCGAAAGTCAGGAGTCGCTCAACCAGTATAGTTCGCCTTTAGGGGCAAGTCCCAGTTCCATGTATTCCGCGATGTCTACGACGGGCTACGCCAACGCAGATGATACCGAGATACCTTTAGGAATGGAGGAAATGATTCCTTCTGGTTTGACACGTGACTCTTCTGGGTTGGATTGGCTAGGGGAAGATACTTGGGGCGATCTCGTTGATGAAATTGAGTATGATGACCCAAGTTATGCAGAAGATTCGGCGATCGTTTCAGATTTGTTTCGTCGCCTGGATAACCAAAAAGCCTCTAGTGAAATAGACCAACAAATTCACGAAAATAGTCTTCATCAAAGACAGGCTTCCGAAGAAATGACTTCCTTTGCAGAGGAAGCAGATTTGTGGGGAGAAGCCCCAACGCCACCACCTCCAACTCCTGCTAACTTGGAAGGACATTGGGAAAATTCTGATTTTTCCAGGCTGCAACCAATCCCATCTCCATCGAGAAATCGTACCCGGGGGCGCAAGCTGTGGGCGATTGTTGGTATTTTGGGAACGAGTGCGATCGCAGTGGCGATCGGTTTAAATTGGTGGTGGCAAAATCGACTCCAGGCAAATCTACCGAATCTACCACCAATTCCAACTCAGTCTTTACCCATCCAAAAGCAACCGAACATCGATTTAGAAACAGCACCAACTGGAATCGTTACCGCCACAGCCACAGAAAAATTGAGTCAAGGTGATTTGCAAGCGGGGTTGTTTGCTGTAGAAGAACTCCTCAATCGTGGCGCATTTGCTGCGGCGGAAACTGCTCTGAAAATGGTTAACAATAACCAAATTAACGATCCATCTGTCAACTTTTTAAAGGGGCGATTAGCATGGCAATCTATCCAGATTGGAGACAATAACTATAGCGTTGATGATGCCCGTCGTTACTGGGAAACTGCTGCAAAAGCTAAACCCGATTCGCTTTTGTATAATAATGCTTTAGGATTTGCCTACTACGCAGAAGGCAATCTGAATCGAGCTAATGATTCTTGGTTCAAGGCTTTAAATTTAGCTCTCAAACCACAGAACACAGGTTCTACCGCAAATACGCCAGTACCTCAAGATGCTTTAACTTCCTATGCTGGCTTGGCTCTTGGACTGTATAAATCTGCACTGAGTCAATCTCGTGGCAAACAGAGACAATATCTGAATGAAGCGACCAAGTTACGACAAATCGTAATTAAGTCTGATGGAGTCAATTTCCAAGTAGATAAATTAGCGAAAAATTGGCTATGGACAGAAAAAGCAATTGAAGATTGGCGATCGCTCCTTGAAGAGAAAAGTTAAGAACAGTAATTTCCTCTTCCGGGCTAAGAATTCTGAAGAGGAAATTACTTTAAACTATACAATAATTTAAAATAGCAATTCTTTAGTGATGCTATCTGCATATTCACTTTAGTCAAATAGGTAATTTTTCGTCAGGGCCAAATTTACCCAAAAAAGCAAAATTGGTTGGGATGTTTTCTACTGTTTATATTACTTGCCTATCAAGTATCAAAGCTGAAACTAATTTCTAAAACTCTATTAAATAAGCTGATGCGCGTCTAAAGTATATAAACACTCTTGATGGTCGATCCGCAAAAATAATTTGCGCTTCGCAAGCAAATTGGCAATTTCTGTGATAATCTTTTTATATAGGGAATCAAGACATCGATTGCACAAAAAGTCTTTAAAGAGAAATGATATAAACTCAAAAACCAGACTTTCGCCTTGGCAGATGCAATGTTTAAATCCGCTATGGCTTTTTGAAACTAAGAGACAAAGCCAATGAAGCAGGATAGCGATCTCCGTAATAACTTGAAGTCCATTAGAACTCGCTTAGGTATGAGCCAACAAGATTTGGCTAACATTGCTAATGTAACTCGTCAGACTATTAGTGGTGTAGAGTCGGGACTATATGCTCCTTCAGTAGCCATAACACTTCGCTTGGCCAAAGCACTTGGCTGTCAAGTTGAGGATCTATTCTGGTTAGAGCGGGATTTACCTGAAATTGAAGCCGTTCTTGCCAAACCTGTTCCGAATGGTCAGCAACTACGAGTTAGCATGGCTCGTGTAGGAGGACAATGGATAGCTTATCCTTTAATTGGCAAGGATGCTTTTCGCCAAGATATGATTCCGGCTGATGGTGAAAGCACAAGCCTTACAGGTACAAATAAAGTTCGAGTTAGGCTACTAGACGATAATCTCGACACACTCCACAACACCGTTGTGATTGCTGGTTGTGCCCCTGTGATTTCACTATGGGCAAGAGCCACCGAACGCTGGCATCCCCAACTGCGAGTTCAATATAACTTCGCCAATAGCATGGCTGCATTGCACAGTCTATGCAGAGGTGAGGCGCACATCGCTGGGATGCACCTATACGATCCTGAGACTAGTGAGTATAATACTCCCTTTGTTCGAGATGTTCTGGCTGGAAGGGAAGCAGTTCTGATTACCCTTGGTGTCTGGGAAGAGGGACTTTTATTAAAGTCAGGAAACCCAATGGGAATTAGAACAGTTAGTGACTTAGTTGCTGGGGGAGCGACTATTGTTAACCGCGAAATAGGTTCTGGTAGTCGGATGCTTTTGGAACAAACACTGCAAAAAGAGCAGATAGCGTTCGATACTGTTCAGGGTTTTGACAATATACTCAAAAGTCACCAAGATGTTGCCCAAGCTATAGTCAGAGGAGTTGCCGATGCTGGTATGAGTACGGCATCTGTAGCTACCGCCTTTGGGCTGGGATTTATCCCTTTACATCAGTCACGATATGATTTGGTGATTCTCAAAGAATATTTGGAAGAAGCACCTGTACAGCAGTTGCTCAGTACTTTGGGACATCGGATGGTTCACTCCCAATTTGAAATTCTCGGTGGTTACGATATCAGCAAAATTGGGGAAGTTGTAGCGACTGTTTAGCGCTCTCATAAGAAACAAGGCAGAAGGCAGTTCTTGCTGGAGGCAGAAGGGAAGAGGATTTGATTTGTTTCTTCTATCCATAACGAAAGCGATCGCGTCCGTAAACAGCTTTCATCACTCTGGATAGATAAAAATAATTGTGTCTTAAATTTAACGTGAGTTTGACGATTATAAAAAGCCAAAAAGCTTGCTATATATTGATTTGGTCAACTGCTAAAGACCAAGCGATGGCGCAAAGCGCCCATCAGAGGCGATACCTGCGGTTCTTGCTAGCCTACGCTACGATTGATTGAGAATCAGCAAAAAAGGCACAAAAAAATGCCTAGACTAAGAATATCTCACAAAATACACGTAATTTGCACATTGAGACAGCAGACGAGCAAAGGGTAAATAACAACGCCCAATGCCCCATACCCAATGCCCCATGCCCAATCACCATCGATATATTATTTTTTACAAACCCTATGGCGTTCTCAGCCAGTTTACAAAAGAAACTCCCACACATAGCACTCTCAAAGATTATATTGATGTGCCTGATGTTTATGCCGTGGGACGCTTAGATTGGGATAGTGAAGGTTTACTGCTATTAACCAACGATGGACAATTGCAACATCGCCTTGCCCATCCGCGTTTTGCTCACAAACGCACTTATTGGGTACAAGTAGAACGAATTCCTGATGCAGAGGCGATAAAAAAGTTGCAAACAGGTGTGGAAATTCAAGATTATCGCACTCAACCAGCAGAAGTTCGGCTGTTACCAGAAGAACCACAGCTACCCGAACGCAACCCGCCGATTAGATTTCGCAAAAATGTACCGACAGCTTGGTTGGAAATGACCTTGACTGAGGGAAAAAACCGCCAAGTACGGCGTATGACTGCGGCTGTGGGGTTTCCGACTTTGCGATTAGTCAGGGTTAGCATTGCCCAGTTACAATTCAATGACCTACAACCCGGACAATGGCGCGACCTCACTGCATCTGAACTTCAATTTCTGCATCATTTTAACAAATCAAAAATTTTCCGCCAAAGCTAAAATTCTAGCTAAAGTACTTGTTTGGAGTTACAAATGCGATCGCAATTACTTTTAGAGCTTGCTTCTTAGAATTGTCTATGATAGATAATTTGCTAAGGAATATAAAATACACTAAGTTTATCTATTTACCGTATTTTAATAAATCCTGTGGTTGATATAGCTTAAAAAGTCAAGAATTAAAAGTATTTACCAACCTAAAATTAATATACGTATGCAAACTATTCATAACCGTAAAGTTAAAGGCGGAGTCTAAACGTTGGCAAAATTGCAAGTACAACCTCTGGCTTTGTCAGGTTCTCAAAAAAATTGGGTTTTACTCGGTATCGGACTTGGGGTGTTCATGTCTACCTTGGATGTGGGTATTATCAACGTTGCTTTACCCACATTGGTGCAAGCCTTTGACACCAGTTTTGCTACGACCCAATGGGCTGTATTGAGTTACCAGTTGGTCAGTTCCGGTTTAGTCTTGGGAGCAACCCGCCTGGGCGATATGTGGGGCAAGAAGTCCTTATACCAAGCAGGACTCGTTCTGTTCACCTTCAGTTCGTTGTTGTGTGGTTTTGCACCTAGTATCGAGTGTTTAATTGGCTTTCGGGCACTTCAGGGACTAGGCGCTGTGTTCATTTCCGGACTTGGTTTGGCAATCATCACAGAAGTTTTTCCTTCTTCCGAACGAGGTCGCTCTGTGGGTATTATCGGTAGTGTAGTCTCACTAGGTATTGCTTTTGGTCCTTCGGCTGGTGGACTACTGTTGAGTTGGTCAGGCTGGCACAGTATATTCCTGATCAATGTACCATTAGGGATCGTAGCTAGTTTTTTAGTAGCGAGGGTGGTACCACCTTCTGTACGCATTGAGGGTAAACAGAAATTTGACCCTTTTGGGGCAATATTGGCTTTATTAACTCTGGGTAGTTTTGGACTAGGTATGACGCTAGGGCAAAGCCAAGGCTTTAGTAGTGTCAACGCATTATCATTATTGGCGATCGCTGCGCTTAGTTTTACAATTTTTTTGATAGTTGAAACCATCCTAGAACAGCCACTACTAGAACTACATCTGTTTCGCAATCTTCAGTTGAGTATGAGTTTGCTGAGTGGCTGGCTAGCCTTTATTGTCATTGGAGGTTCACTACTAATCGTCCCTTTCTTTTTAGAGGGAGTAAAGCAATATCCGACAGTAAAAGTCGGGCTCTTACTAGCAGTATCGCCTGCGATCAGTGGGTTAATTGCCCCTTTAGCAGGAACACTTGCAGATCGCTTCGGC
Source organism: Nostoc sp. C117 (assembly GCF_043099735.1). Lineage (NCBI taxonomy): Bacteria > Bacillati > Cyanobacteriota > Cyanophyceae > Nostocales > Nostocaceae > Nostoc > Nostoc sp. C117. Next base: position 2,010,875 of record NZ_CP170991.1, on the reverse strand, counting down.
ACTCAATTGATCGGTTCAATTGGTCTGGGGTTGATGATTGGAGGCTGTTTAGGAATTAGCACCTTTGATGCCCAAATCACAGAGTTAGGCTATGTATCGCGTTATTTTATTTATGGTATTGGACTGGGTTTATTCCAATCCCCCAACAACAGCGCTGTCATGGGATCGGTACCTCGAGAACGGCTAGGGATTGCCTCTGGGTTGCTGTCTTTGTCACGTACCTCAGGTAACACAGTAGGAGTTTCTTTAATTGGGGCAATATTTGCAGCCTTAATCGCTAGTAGGGCTGCGGGTGCAGATGTGTCTGTTGCTCCTGCTGAGGCGATCGTTTTTGGTTTCCAAGGAACTTTTCGCTTTGCAGCCCTAATACTCTGTGGGGCAGCAGTTGCATCCGTTTTAAGGTTAACCAAGAAGAGGGATAGTACGGCAGAAGGGCAGAGGGTAGAGAAGAATAACCAATGACAAATGACCAAAGAGCTAGATAGTCATATGAGAAATAAATTAGAAGGTAAAGTAGCAATTATTACTGGAGCTTCATCGGGTATTGGAGAAGCAACAGCGATCGCCTTGGCCGCAGAAGGAGCAAAAGTAGTGCTTGCTGCTAGGCGTGGCGAACTTCTTCAGGCATTAGCAGAACGTATCGAAGCTAGTGGTGGTAAGGCATTGCCCATCGAAACTGATATAACTGACGAAACTCAGGTAAATAAGCTAGTAGAAAAGGCGAATTCAGAATTAGGTCGGATAGATATTGTAGTTAATAATGCTGGTATTGCTTTACTCGGTACTATTGAGACAGGTAATTCCGCAGACTGGAGGCGATCGTTTGATATCAATGTTTTAGGGCTGTTGTATGTGACTCACGCAGCTTTGCCCATTTTGAAACAGCAAAAATCAGGGCATATAGTTAATATCTCCTCAGTGGCTGGCCGAACAGCGCGGGCGGGCGTTGGTGTTTATAATGCCACCAAATGGGGTGTCAATGCCCTGTCTGAAGCATTGCGCCAAGAAGTCTATAAAGATAATATTCGCGTCACCATCATCGAACCTGGCTTGGTAGAGACAGGCATTGATGACCATATTACCGATCCCATTAGCAAACAGCGAATCCAAGAAAGACGCAAGGCAATTACACCTTTGCAAAGCGAAGACATTGCCGCCGCGATTGTTTATGCTGTTACCCAACCACAGCGAGTTAATGTCAACGAAATCCTTATCCGACCAACAGGACAAGAACACTAAGAGGATGTTTGAAAAGTCCTCTTGTTGGTAGCAAAACGTTTTAGATCCCCCTAAATCCCCCTTAAAAAAGGAGGACTTTGATTTGGGTTCCCCCCTTTTTAAGCGGGGTTAGGGGGGATCTAAAAGTGCCTAAAATCACAGTTAACTACTTTTCAAACGACCTCTAATACGCCATTGATGCAAGTAGAGCTTTATAAATGAGATACTGACCTAATACAGTTTCCAATTGATGCCATTTTTTCAGATTAGATGCAGAATTTTTAGAACTAACTTTAGGGTTCGTGTTTGTTTGCTGCGATCGCTTAATATCTATCATTTTTTGACATCCAAAGCCAAGAGAATCTGCTGTTTGTACCCTTTGTATCTACCAAAATCACACTTTGCCAGCCAAGTTTATCAACTGTTTGAAGTTCACGAGATAAGTAATGTTATTGGCATTGTCAATGTTAATCCAGCCTTTTTCATGGAGTTTTTCCATGATTTTGGTAGTCTCTTCAACGCCTATTTCTGTTACTTCTGCTAAATCTTTAAAGGGAATGTTAAAAATTTCTCTTCCCGAGTTCGATTCCTGACCATAGCTTTCGCCTAAAGTCACTAGGGTATGGGCGAGTTTAACTGCTGGTGGTGAAGACCGCATTTGCAAGCGTAGGTTAATTTGCCGCAATCGTCGCACCATCAGTTGCAACATCCGATGATGTAATTGGGGGTCTTTAAACAATATTTGAATGAAACGCTCTCTGGAGATACTAAGCAACTTGACAGGTGAAAGGGCAATGACATCAGTTGAACGGGGAGATTCATCCAAAATTGCCATTTCTCCAAAAAAATCACCACGGCCAAAAATTGCCAGAGCTACTGAATCTTCCCCTACTGTACGTCGTACTTTTACCCAACCAGAAACCACCAGATAAACGGCATTACCCCAAGCATCTTCCATGACAACAGCTCGCCCAGATGGGTATTCATGTTCGATTGCAACGTTGAGCAGCCATTCCAAAGTCTGTGGGTTGGCTGTACTCATCAAGGGGAAAAGTTCACTAAAAACCTCTGTCTGCATGAAATATTTGCAAGAAATGGATTCAAAAATAGAAAACTAATTTTGCTACTTACTATTAAGTTTATTTAAACCGCAATCTTACGTAGAATATAAGCGTAAGATTTATATTTATTTGTTCTGAGTCTTTGAGGTTGATAGCTTCAAAGTTCGATTACAACATAACAATTATGTATTCCGATCGAAAACAGCGGTTTTACTGATAGACCTATGATTTGTTATTTGTTGGTGGATTGCTATCCAGTGCTAGTATTTTGATCTGTTGATCTAAATTTTTCACTAGTTGATTTAGGGTAACTAAAGCCTCTAACTGCTGAGAGTCAAGGCCAGGATTGAGAAAAAGCCGTTGTTGTAGTTCATGCAACTTGAAGCTTAGTTGCTGAGAAATTCCTAAGGCATCGCGGCTTAGACGTGTCAACTGTTGTTGCTGATAGAACTTTAATGCTGCTCCCCGCAATACTTGGAGTGTAGCTTCCTCGCCGTAGATGCCTGGCATCACTCGCAAGCGTAATAACAAACGGTTTTTTTTGTATAGGCATTCTTTCTCTACCTGTTTTGGTTCTGCAACCTTGCTAATAGGTAAGGAAGCAAACCGCTTTAATTCATTAAGTACTCCTTGAAAAACAGAGAGCGGGAGTTTATCTAATACAGACTGCAAAACTCCGTTGTTACTCCACAGTATCCTACCTTCATAAGGTTGTCTTTCTAAGTATAGTCGACCAATTCCCCCTGCTAAAATTCGCCCTAGTAATTCTTCTAGTAATTTCTTTGGTGGTAGTGTTCCCAGGAACTCAATAGGACTAGAGAGATCGGTAACTTCTACTGGGAAAACTGTTAAATTCTCTGTTATTGCTGCTTCGGAAGTATCTCCTGCTTGACTTTTATTTCCAGATGTTAAGAAGGTGGTAAGTTGAGATAGGTTATCTAGATTTGGGAGTTGCAAATCTACTCGCTGCCAAGAATGCTGATTAGTCTGTGTCTCAGATGCTATTGATGTTGGTAGCTGGTGTGATTCCGAGTCGGTATCTATAGACATAATTGATTTGTCAGCAATGGTAGCTGTTATTTGCTGATGACTTTGTTGAGTATGTAGTTGGGATGTATTCTTGTGGTTGAGGTAGGCTGACAGTATTCTGCGGTGAGCGTCAGCGGCGATCGCCTGGGTTATCATTGTGCAATTGATATAAGACAAAATGCGACCAACATAATCTAGTGCTTCAGTGTCTTGTGGATAAACCATACCTAGCAAAAGCTGTTTGTCTTCTAATCGACAAGGCAAAATCTGGTGGTAAAGGCAAGCTTCAAATGACAAAAAACTATCAATTAGCTGAAATATTTGCTCGCGTTTACCTTCTTGCTCCCAGTTAGTTTGTGTCGCGGTTAGCACTTGCTGCCTATTGAACGTGGTATTTGTAAGTTCGCCCTCTGAAGACAACATAGATTTGATTAATTGGTATTTGCTTATATAATATTTTGCCCCTAATTTAGTAGGTAGTTAATAAAGATACTTTATTCGATTGTTAAAAATTCAATTATCTATACATAAGTAGACGTAAGCAAAAGATAAATTTTCGATTAAGCATTAGGGATAATACTGAGGAGTGGGCCTTGGGAGTGCTGAGTTAGGAGTTATTATTCTCCCTCATCTCCCCAGTCCTCGCGTCCCGACTCCCCAGAAACATCACTCTTGAGTTCTTAAAGCTTGGGCTGCAAGATAGACTTTTGTCCATTCACCTAGTACTTGATGAGTTTTGAGTTTTAAGTGTTGGGCTATTTCTTCTATTGATTTACCTGCTCTCCGCAAATCTAGGATCTCCCGCCCTAGAGGAGTCAGTTTTTCATCAAGTTGCTGCCATTGGTTTTGTGTTAGGCCTAAATTATGTTCTTGTAAAGAAATTGAGAGCCAGCTGTCTACGAGTTCTGGTTTACCCTTGAGGGCAAAGACGCGCACAGCATGGTAACTAATTTTCTCTCGCAGTCGGTATACTTCCTTAGTCGGCTTCTTTAATCTGTTGGCGATCTCTTCTTGAGACTTACCTTGCAGATACAGTCGTAGCCACTCTACTGCTTCTATCCCCAAATTTTCTTGTAAATAATTTTCAAATTCTTTTTGTACGGACTGACGCAGCGCCTGTTGTTCTTCTATTTGTTGTGCTTCTTGATATTCTGCGATCGCCTGACTATCAACTAAGTTAACTCGATTGTCATTATCCTCTGTGAGAACTTCTTCTGACACTAATCTAATCAAATCACGCCCTGGCACTTGGGTTAAGCCGCCACGCTGAGTACGACGCAAGTAATTGACAAATCGGTAAGCCAATAGAGGTTGATTGCGTACTGGCCTCAAACAATATTCTTCTACGCTGGCAAATAGTAGAGCATCCGCCAATCGGCGATCGCTGGTATATTTGGCAATGTCAGACATTTGCTGTTGCATGTAGGTGTCGTTTTGCAATAGTTCTTGTAATACTTCTTGCAACACATCTATGACACTACGCTGGCGATCGCGGCTCAGTGCAACCCAAGTCTGAATTTTATTCCGTAATGTAACTAAACTTCCCAATCGCGCGATCAAGTTGCGATAAGCACGTTCTCGCCCTAACCCTAAGTAGCGTTGGCGTAAAATCCTCCATCGATATTCCATCGCTTGCTTTGCAATATCGAATTCCTTGGGGTTAAACAGATCAAACCGTTTTGAGTCAGATCCCAATAGCCAGAGAATAATACTTTGCCTAGAAGCTTCAGTTTGTTCTGGACATTCTACAGCCAAGCGCTTTCGCCAATCTAGAGCCAGTTTTTCTACATCCATTGTCATAGCGAGATTGCGCTCCTCGAAACTCAATTTTGAAGTTTGCATCACAACCCCCATTCATCCCACCTAATTGTTTAACTGGCAGTTACCCTGGATTTCATGACTTTCATGAAAAGATCTCAGTGATTCCACTTTAATTACGTCTGAATTGACTAACTTTATGCAGAAATTTCTGTATCGATCTTTTATTGGGAATTTTCAAGTGCCCCAAACCAATGCCTATAAGCCATTTCTGTTAATTCTGTTAATTTAAACTTTTTGTAAAGTTATGTTTTTAACTGAGAACAGAAATCTACCGAGAGTCGGTAAAATACACCTTTGGGGAAGATGGGTTCGGGAAATCTGACATTTTTGAACTCAGCCGAGGAACGAATATAATTTAACTCAACTCCAGACGTTATTTCACCCGTATAAGTTTCAACTCTCTACACCACTTTACGTAGTGAAATACTTAGTTATACTTGAGACTCTCAAATAGTTAAATTAAGAGGATGCCGTTCTTTATGAGAAGACAATTTTTGCTTTGGTAAAAAGAGTGAATCTAATACATGTAGTTGCTCTCACACAGGTAAAATACACAAAAAATAATTAACTACAGATGAAGATAGATTCATCGTAGGAGAGTTCGCTCTACCTTTACTCAAGTTTTAAAAAACGATCTTAATTTTTATTTAAATGGTAAGTAATTAGATAGACTTCAGATTAAACCTAATAATTTTTGGATACATATGGCGATCGCTATTCTAGATAGAAGGAGAAATATGAAGATGCTTCGTTTTCAATTTTGAGCAAATCCGGAAACGCTCTGCCTCAGAAGAAGCATGAGCGTTAGTCTGAGGCTATTATCAATTCTGTACCCCTACCTTAAGCAAGCTACTCTAAGCGTCTGCGTCAGGATAAGGGTAAATAACAGGGCCTGATTTTGAATTAAGAAAAAGAGTTGACTTTGACTTTACCGTCCATTTGGCGATCTACCAACGATGGGGTTTTCTACAGATTCTCGATACTCTTGGACTGCTTCTGTGTAAGCAATAGGCAGAACAGCTTCAACATTTTCATGAGGACGAGGAATAATTACCCAAGATTCCAGAGTACCACCATAAACATTTTCTGCTGCTTCAACACCAGCAGCCATCGCTGTCTTGACCTCAGACACATCGCCACGAATATTAACTGTAAAACGAGCGCTACCAACTCTGATATAACCAACGAGGGTAACTCGACCAGCTTTTACCATAGCATCGGCTGCGGCTAGCACAGCAGGAAAACCTTTAGTTTCAAGTGCCCCAACTGCCTGTAATGACATTAGTAATCTCCTGTATGAATAAACGTATGTGGCGCTAGAAGTTAATTGTACGAAGCTTCGCTACAGATTTTGATGGCAAAATTGCTTAGAAGATACGAAAAGGTTCTGATTTTTCAGTGAAATGGATTGGTAGAATGGTTTCTACGTTTTCCGGGGGATTGGGAACTATATAGTGGGTGATTACTGTACCAACCTTGACTTGCTCTCCAGCTTCGATTCCGGCTTCAACAGCTCTTTGTACTTCAGAAACTCGTCCCCGGACGGCGACTAACAGGCGAGCGCTTTCGGCTTGACCATAATACACAATTGTGACTGCGGCAGCTTTGACCATTGCATCTGCTGCGGCTAATACACTAGGAAAACCTAAAGTTTCAATTACGCCAACCGCCATTGGCATGGCATTAGCTCCTGGATTAAGGGATAGGCGATATTAATTGTACGTGGCTTTAGTCCCAATTTTGACATTTTGGAAAACTTTCTTTAATGGCGGAAATTTTGGGGGAGTGAAGAGTTGTGACTCGAGGGTAGAAAGTGAGAATATTTTGATAGCTACTGCATTATGTTTTTTATATTACAAATAATAATTTATGATATAAGTTTATTTAATTTTATTGTTTAACAAAATCAGCATTGCATGGAACTAAGCTAGTACGATACAGTGAAATTTATGTTTCCGGATTTTCTTCTTACAGCAGTTGATGGACTAACAGAATCAAACTCGATCGCATTAGCTCAGAGTATTCAAACAACGCCTCTCGCTACTCCTTTAACTAATCAATCAATTACCACAACCTATGTCAAGCAAGGAAGTGGTGGAACGCCTATTTTATTAATTCACGGCTTTGATAGTTCTGTATTAGAATTTCGTCGGCTTTTGCCACTACTTTCTGGAGATAATGAAACGTGGGCAGTGGATTTGTTGGGTTTTGGATTTACAGACAGACTCTCAGGAATTCCTTACAGCCCAACTACGATGAAAACGCATCTTTATTATTTTTGGAAAAGCCTAATTAAGCAACCTGTAATTTTGGTAGGGGCTTCAATGGGAGGTGCTACGGCCATTGATTTTACGCTGACTTACCCGGAAGTTGTAAAAAAGCTGGTGTTAATTGATAGTGCGGGGTTAGCAGGTGGTTCGCCATTGAGCAAATTTATGTTTCCCCCGTTGGATTATTTAGCGACTCAGTTTTTGAGGAATATGAAGGTGCGCGATCGCGTTTCCCGCATTGGATATAAAAATCCAACTCTTGTCTCTGACGATGCACTACGTTGTGGCGCATTACACTTACAAATGCCGAGTTGGCATCAAGCTATGATTGCTTTTACTAAAAGTGGTGGTTATAGTGCTTTTAAATTTGAAATATTATCAAAAATTGTGCAACAAACGCTAATTTTGTGGGGCGATTCTGATAAGATTTTAGGTACTGGTGATGCCGCAAAGTTTCAAAAAGCGATTCCACACAGTATTCTTGTCTGGATTCAAGATTGTGGTCATCTCCCCCACTTGGAACAACCTAAAATCACCGCGCAGCATATTTTAAACTTTTGTAGTGAACCACATTAATTAGCTAGGGTAAATAAATTAAAGCTTGTAGTCAGGACTAAAGTTCTGATAAGCTAGTGCCCTTTTAAGTTACATAATTCAAAACCCTAGAAAGACGGGAAGATCCGATTTAAATGACGATTAGCTTTATCCTAAAGCAGCGATGAATCACTGACTAAAAATGTAGACATAACCGAAGTCTTCACCGCTGCTATGAACCCAATAATTAAGGCATTTAAATGAGGATAGTCTAGGTCAGAAATGGCACTGCGGGAACGATAGATGAATTAAGTAGTGCCATAGATTCTTTGACTAAATTAACTGACTTTAATCAAGTAACCACATCTCATTAGAACTATTAGGATACTCATCTGGTTGATTTTGTTCTGGTTGATTTTGAGCTAGTTTTTCTGATGAACGATGTGATTTTTTGTAGTTAAGTGGATTGTAGTGTTCTTTTACTGGTCTTATAGCACTAGTTTCTTTGACAACAACTTTAGAAGTATTTTCTGCTGTTTGTTTTAAAGCTTTAATTTCTTCTATAAGTTGGGAATTAGCTTCTGCAAGTTGCAGTGCTGTTTTTTTGGTTTCGTCAAGTTCTTTTGTTAGCTGTTCTAGTAATGATTTTTGTTCAGATACAAATGTTTTTTGTTTAGATAATTTTGATTGTAAATCATCAATGTTCTGTGCAAGAGATGCTTCTTTTTTGTGGCTTGTTTCTAGATGACTTGTCAACTCTTTGACAGTTGCTTCTAAATCAGCCTTAGTGGGACTTGTGCGCTTACTAGAAATTGGCTCAAGTGTCTGTGCTGAGGATTCTTCATCTGATGAAGTCTCTTCTTCGGCAATTTTTTCTGCTGTAACTTCGATCGCAGATTCACCTTCTGAGGGTGTAAATTTTTGCGCCTCTTCTTGTAGTAAGTCAGAGAGACTTTGTTTCTTAGCTGCCATTATTTTCTCCAATCACGCTCTAATTCGTCAGCTGCACGGCGGTAGTCTAACTCCGCCTCCCGTGCGTTTCCTCCTCGCCATTGAGTAATTGCTACACCTTCAAGCGCTGCTCGCTCATGAGCTTTATAGGCACGGATGAGGGTATTAAAAGCAGGAATACCTAGTCGAGTCAGAGTTTTCTTTGCTTCTAGTGCTTCCCCTAGACTGCGCGTATCAACTTTGGTGAGCAATACCCGATGGGGGGTTCCCAAAGGGATAACGGCTTCCTTGACTGTTTCCACGAGGACAGCCAAATCCATTGCGGCTGGGGGTGTAGGCAAAACTAGATAATCTGCGATCGCAACTACCGCCACTAATGCTTCAGAGCGGAGCGCGGGAGGCGTATCCACCACTACTAAATCGTAACCTTTTATTTTACCTAAATCACCTAAAAGTGTCGGATCTGTTTCTTGAGATAAATCAAATCCCATTCCCTGCTGACTCCGCCCAAACCACCAACTGGCAGAACCTTGAATATCTGCGTCAATCAGCAACACCTTTTTTTTCTTAGCAAAGTTTGCAGCCAGATTGACTGCGGTAGTCGTTTTACCGACTCCTCCTTTACCGTTGAGAATAGCGATGATTTTTGGCACTGCTTTAGCTAGAAAAATGGAGTGGCGAGTGGGGAGTAGGGGAAAAAATCTGTTTCATGTTTGTTTATGGGATTTTTTGATCGTGGACTGACTTGAAAGAGTTGTGAGTACTGAGTTAGTCATTAGGAGTTATTATTCTTTTTCTCCCACTCTCTACTCCCCAATTGCTACTCCCTATTGATGAATATACTCCTTTCTGTGACCCTAATTAACATAAAAACTCGTAACAATAAAATTTAGAAGTCATCAATTGGATAAATTCTATGACAACAACTTACAATTTGCCTGATGGTCCGGAAATGCCGCGCTGGCTGCGAATAATCAAGTTTATTGCTCAGCCGATAGAATATATTGATGATTTTGCCAAAATTTATGGTGACACTTTTACGATCAAGAGTAATCGTGGGGATAACCATATTGTGTACTTTAGTCAACCTGAAGCACTTGAGCAGATTTTTACTGCTGATTCCAGTTATTTCGAGGTTGGCAGGGGGAATATAGGATTAAGATTTTTGCTTGGCGATCGCTCTTTTATGTTATCAGATGGCCATCGCCACCAGCGCCAACGGCAATTATTAGCTCCTCCCTTTCATGGCGAAAGGATGCGGGCTTATGGCGAGGAAATTCGCAAAATCACCACAGAGGTGAGTAATGAATGGCAAATTGGCAAGCCTTTTAAGATTCGTGAGTCGATGCAAGAAATTACCTTGCGTGTTATCCTGCGGGTTGTATTTGGTTTGAATGATGGACAGTTGTTTGAGGAACTGAGGCGATCGCTAAGTGATTTACTAGATTTCATTACTTCGCCCATAATGTCCAGCGCCTTCTTCTTTCGGTTTATGCAAAAAGATTTTGGGGCGTGGAGTCCGTGGGGTTGGATTCTGCAACAACAGCAAAAAATTGATGGACTGATTTATGCTTTGCTTCGAGAACGTCGGGCTGAACTCGATCAAAATCGCCAAGATATCCTGAGTTTGATGATGGCGGCTCGTGACGACAATGGTGAAGGGATGTCAGACGAAGAATTGCACGACGAGTTAATGACACTGCTAGTTGCGGGACATGAAACTACCGCTTCGGCATTGACATGGGCTTTTTACTGGATTGACTATTTACCAGAGGTGCGTGAGAAGTTGCAAAAGGAACTCAACACCATTGGAGTTAACGCCGATTTGAGTATCATTGCTAAATTGCCATATCTGACAGCAGTTTGCCAAGAAACATTGCGAATCTACCCAATTGCCATGAATGCTTTCTGGCGGGTTGTGAAGATTCCAATTACCATTATGGGCTACGAACTGCGAGAAGGAACGGCAATAATCCCCAGTATTTATTTAGCGCATCATCGAGAAGAAGTTTACCCACAATCCAAGCAATTTAAACCAGAACGCTTTTTAGAAAGACAATATTCACCTTATGAATATTTACCCTTTGGTGGCGGTAATCGTCGCTGTATTGGCATGGCATTTGCCCAGTATGAAATGAAAATTGTCTTGGCAACTGTTTTGTCGGAATTTCAAGTTTCGCTAGTGAATAAGCGTCCCGTGCGTCCTGTGCGCCGTGGCTTAACTATAGCTGCACCAGCCGGAATGAGGATGATTGCAACGCCTCAAGTAAAGCGTGGGAATCCAATTGTTGCCTCTAGTTTAAGTTGATTTACTGAAGTGAAGCTATGCTGAAGGCGATCGCTTTTATTCTCTAACAAGATGAGCAGACTAAATAATAGCTGGGATGACTATTGTGTACGCTACCTATCAGCGCTGGGAACTGATTTGGCTGATGAAACTCTAAAAAGTTTATGGTCTGAGACTAGGCAGCGTTTTTTAAGTGCATCTGAAGAAGATATCAATTGGTTTATACAAGCACTTGCAGATGAACAACGTAAATTGTTTGTTGTCTTCATGGTCAACAAAGTCACTAAATCTGCTCCCAAGCAACTTAAAGAAGCGCTGTTTTCTCCTCTAATTCGCGCTGCTATTTATGAAAGAAATCCCAGCTTTAATCGTTCATTTGTAGAGCCATGTGCGATCGCTTTTGGTCATCGTCTTGTCAATGAAGCTTTGCTAGATTTTGTTGAGCATGGGTCAAATTTCGAGAAAGCAGGGGCGGTAAACGCACTATATTGGGCACAGGTTCCCTTACGCTTTCATGGAGAAGTTCCCAGCTTTAGCAAAGAGTACGCAACACCAGAGTCACAGGCAGCTTATGATGCTTTAGCTGATATTCAGCTACGTAAGCGCTGTCTGTTTCTGAGAGAGTTCGTGAAAAATTCTAGCGTCGAAGTGCGCCGCAGTATTATTCCTAGTCTTGTACTAGATCCATTGCTTTATCCCGATGAACTTAGACATCTTATACCAGAAGCGATTGCGATCGCTAAAACTCATCCTGATAGTTATATTCGTCATCGTATCGAGGTGCAGTTAGGGACAGAAAGTCTACTCCAGCCATTACCCCCGCGAAATTCCAACCATCAAACCTGAAAACTTACCTTGAATTACTCTGAAGGAAGTTGAATCTGTTGTTTGTTGGCGAGTTTTTCATAATGTTCTTTGTCACGGTATTTAATTATTCTCATCGGTTGATTTCCCACAATTGCTAAAGGTTCAACATTGGCAGTAACAACTGTACCAGCAGCCACAATTGCACCATCTCCAATGGAAATTCCTGGAACAATTAGAACATTTCCACCAATCCAAACATTGCGACCGATGACAACAGGTTTATGAATGTAGACATTATGTTCATATGGCAAATCATTACTTTGATAATCGTGGTTTGCAGAGAGAATAACCACATTAAATCCAAGTGTGGTATTGTCGCCAATTGTGATTCCACCACGACCATCTAATAAGACATCCGGACCAATGTAGACTTTATTACCCAGAGATACATTTTGCGGATGGTCAATTTTAATATCTCGCTTAAATCGTAGACCCGATCCACAAAATTTTAATTGACTCTTTAGCTCTTGATGCTTATATCGCCTGATTTTTATTTCTAGATATTCTCCCCACCGTACCAGACGAGGTACTAACCATTGTTCCAATATTCGCTCTAATTTATTTATAATTTTATTTTTGATCTCTTTCATAAAACCTCATGGAAGTTTAGGAAACATTTGGATTTCAACCAGGGAGGAAAAATGACGCAGGTACTTTAATACCCTTCATATTTATTAGGTTTCCCCAATTAGAGTATTTTCTCCCCCATGAATACCGTTTCTCTAAAAGTCGATTGGGCAATAGCCACAATAATTTCGGAATTTGCTAAAGAATTTCAGTAATTAGGGGTTGCTGAAACAATGTTTGCTGTCAATTTATTTAGTTATCGGTAAGCGAAGCGATACCGTAGGCTTATCGCTAGATAATACTTAATCGAAGAAATTGATAAATTCTGACTATTTTAATTGCCATAAAACTACCGGAAAAGCCGTTATTCTCTCGTTACAATAGTTTTTTGTCTCACATTTTAGCTTTTAAAAATTATAACGATAATGATAATCAAATAAAGGTTAAGAAGGGACTATTGCCTCCTTATCCTCCCACACACACGATTATTATTTTCATTTAAGTCATTTGAGTATTTTAACTATTGACAAAATTCACTTTAATTTAACCTTTCACTGATGAGGTTGGGTTGAGCAAAAGTTCAACCCAACCTTCAAATTAAGACCGGATGATTTATTTTTTGGTAGTACCTGGATGGAGTTGGCTATTAGCCAACTCTATTCACCCTGTATTTTCAATCAGTTGTAAAGCACCTAATTTAATTAGTTCTGGGTTGAGTTGTTGGGACGACCTGTTGGGTTGGAAATGGTGTAGTCTCCAAACTAGGATTCGATCCCGCAGGTAATAGAGTTGGTGGTGTAGACGGAGATGAAGCGCCGATAAGGCTACTGTCACTACCATCGATACAAGTGTCCAACACTTGGGTAGGGGCAAGATCGATTTTACTAAGTAAGCCAACTACACACTGACCAAAGCGCACGGGCAACAAACTGCGACCACAATAATCTAAAGCTGCTGGATTAATTGCTTCCTTGGTACTTAAGCTGACGCCGACTACACAGGTGGCTAACTCTTCAGGACGCCTAGCTTTTCCACAGTACGAAAGCCCATCTGTGCCGCTAATTTGAGTTTCCTTCTCAATTTTAACAACGCAAGCAGCAAAATCCCTTGGACGTAGTGCCTTGGCACAACCTTGCGAGGCTGCTTCTCCAGTTATACCCGCTTTCACAAGACCCTCTGCACAGACACTGTAATCATTCCTGTAAGACGCAGCGATCGCCATATCAGGTAAAATCGTTGTCAAGAATCCAGATATCGCCAAAACTGATACTGTTAAAATTCCAAAGGTCGAACTACCTTGTTTGTTCTGACCTCTGCTAACCGCTTTTTTGCTCTTTAACATTGCCATTCTCCAAACACCCAAAGTTATGCTAACTCAAATATTCTAAAAATCCTCTGCAATCCAAGAATTTCAGCGGTATCAAGATACAGACATAATTAGTTATGCCAAAAATTGTGTTAATATATTTGTTTGAAAGATAAGTAGGTAACGTAAAAAGTATTTCAGAGTAACAATACTGCGTAAACCAATCTGACGATTGAGTAGCCTACGAAACCAAATAAGCACAAAAAACTAATTGGCAAGATTCCGGCGTGCCACGTCGGGATTTACGCTTGGGGAGAAGTTGCCTCTACTTTAGTAGGATACGTCATACCAAAGTAAACAGCTTCACAAAACCAAGAATCTCCTGATTTTTAATCAGGGACTGTCAAAATGGAATGTCTAGGTAAAGTTTAAACAGGATTAGATTAAGGAAACTCATGTCCCGATATAGAGGGCCCCGCCTCAGAATTGTACGTCGCTTGGGCGACCTACCAGGATTAACTCGTAAAAGCGCTAGACGCGCTTATCCACCAGGTCAGCATGGTCAAAACCGCAAGAAGCGCTCTGAGTATGCTATCCGTCTAGAGGAAAAGCAAAAGCTCCGCTTCAACTACGGTTTAACTGAAAAGCAACTACTGCGCTATGTGCGGAAAGCTAGACGTGTTACTGGTTCTACCGGACAAGTGTTGCTACAATTGCTAGAAATGCGCTTGGATAATACCGTTTTTCGGTTGGGTCTAGCTCCAACGATTCCAGCGGCTCGTCAATTGGTGAACCACGGACACATAACTGTCAACGGCCGTGTCGTTAATATTGCTAGCTATCAGTGCCGTACTGGTGAAGTAATTGCTGTCAGAGACCGGGAACAATCACGGAAGTTGGTGGAAACTAACTTGCAATATCCTGGTTTAGCCAACCTCCCCAGCCATCTGGAGTTTGACAAAAATAAGTTGGTTGGTAAAGTTAACGGCCTTATTGAGCGAGAATGGGTGGCACTACAAGTCAATGAACTACTTGTGGTGGAATACTACTCACGACAAGCGTAATAGTCATTTGTTTTTAGTCATTTGTCCTGAGTCATTTGCAAAGGACAAATGATCCATGACTATCCGCCAATTTGGGACATGGTGCGGCTATATACACCTGTAACTCCAGATTCACGCCCTTTAAAGTTAATTTCTGGTTTGATTGCTAGTAAACGCCTCACCTGCTCTTGTAATTGAGCAGTACTAGTACCAGACCGCAGAGCAGTTTTCAGATCTAGTTGACCCGTTTCATTCAATAAACAGGGACGCAGCCAGCCATCAGCACTGAGGCGCATCCGGTTACAACGATCGCAAAAACATTCCGACATCTGACTAATAAATCCCAGTGTTCCCTTCGCGCCAGGAATTTGAAATACATCAGCAGGACCAGCACCACGAACTTGGGATTCTGTCAATCCCCAACGTTCCCGGATGGATTGACGTAAATCGGCTGAAGATACCCAACCGCGATCGCCAAATAAATGCACATTACCAATAGGCATAAATTCAATAAATCGAACATGCCATTGCTTATCAATTGTCAGGGCAGCTAAATCTAGAATTTCGCCATCGTTGACGCCAGGAATGACCACCACATTTAGCTTCAGGGGGTCGAATCCGACTTCATAGGCAGCTTGAATGCCATGCCAAACTTGTTGCCAACGAGAACGCCCTTGATTACCAATAATTTGGTCAAAAATATCGGGGTCGAGAGAGTCCAAACTAATATTAATGCGTCGCAGACCTGCATTATAGAGGTTTTGCGCCATTGGAGCTAGCAAAAACCCGTTGGTAGTCATTGAGAGGTCTTGAGTTTGGGGAAAAGAAGCGATCGCACTTACCAAATCCACCACGCGCGGACGTAATAATGGTTCACCCCCAGTCAAACGAAAGCGGCTAAAGCCTAGAGGAATAAATACCTCTTGAATGAGGGTGAGCAGTTCTTCATCAGTCAACAACTGTTGCTTGAGAATATAGTCCAGTTCTACTCCCTCTGGCATACAGTATTGACAACGGAAGTTGCAGCGATCGATTAAACTAATGCGGAGGTAGTCTACCTGGTTCATTGTTTTATTTTTATTGTTTTTGATCGATTAAAAACCTTACTGAGGTGGTTTAGCCCTTTCTTCTATTTTGTTGTAATTCAGAATACCGTGCTACCCCTTAAGTTAGAATCCGCAGATTGTGGCATAATAAGCCGATCGCATCCACTACTTGTTAGTCATCAATCGTGCAAGATACCGACTCTATCAACGACCTTGCTGCTGCTTTGCAACAGCCAGCAGATCTCACCTTTGAACTGCCCGATCCCGAAGATGAACAGATTCTCGAGTCAGATTTTCAACAGCAGCTCGAAATAGCTTGGCAGGTATGCGATCGCTTTGATTTGCAAACTGAAATCTGGCGGGGGCGAATTTTACGCGCCATCCGCGATAGAGAAAAAATTGGTGGTGACGGACGCGGTACAGGCTTTCTGAGATGGCTAAAAGAACGAGAAATCAGCAAAAGCCAAGCTTATGCCTGGATTCAACTCGCTAATAGTGCTGATACCCTTTTAGAAGAAGGCAAACTCGACCCCAGCGCAGTTAATAATTTTAGCAAACGAGCTTTTATTGAAACCTCCAAAGCAGTCACCGAAGTGCAACAGATGGTAAGTGAAGCTGCTCAAAAAGGCGATCGCATTACCAGGCGCGAAGTCCGACAACTCTCCGATGAATGGACAGCTATGTCCTCAGAATTACTACCTGAAGAAATCAAAGCAAAAGCCGCAGATAACACCCTTCCCCCGCGCTACATTGCCCCTTTGGTGAAGGAAATGGAAAAACTGCCAGAATCGCACCAAAAGTTTATCCAAAAAGAAATAGCTGCCAATCCTGATGTAGATACCCTCAAACAGGTAACTACAGAAGCACGTAATTTAGCAAAATACCTCAAAGGAGCAGCTCAAGTCCAGGCGTTGACACAGGAAAATGTTGATATTGAAACAGCTTTAGAAGAAGCGCAAAGAGTCGGCTGTTTGAGCATTGCGGCTGATTTGGTAAATCAAGCATCGCAAATCGAGCAAACTATCGCCAAACTTTACATGACTTGGAAACGGATCGGCAATTTAGCAGATCGATTGTATGTAGATACTGGTGCAAGTACACCCAACTTGCGATCGCTCCTCAATTGCTTAGAACCTCTGGGTGGTGAAATCATGGAATTGCAACTGAGTGGCGCAACTGAACACACAGTACGTTTACAAATTCAGGAAACGAATTAAGGGTGGGGCGTGAGGAATTGGGTATTAGTTATTTCTCCTGTCTTCTGCTTTTTTGCCCCTTTGTTTATCGCTATATCTCAATTTCTAATTAGCAGCGCAAGATACAGCGGTTAGCGAGGAACTATGAGGCGATGAAGTGGGTACTTGAGCAACCAGAACCACGTTACCATTAGCATCCATTACCCATCCTTGGGCTTCCACAATTTCATTAGGTTCATTCACAGAATTGACTTTCTGCGATTTATCTTCTGTATTCTGTTGCGCCTGAGCTACTTTCTTCTGGATACCCTCAGCACGATTATCACTTTCTGGATTCGGTGCGATCCAATCTGCTAGCACTGCATCAGATGTTAATGGCTCTGTGGGATTTGCTGCTACTCCTCCACGCCCAGTAGTAATAAATGAACTCCTGGCTATTTTCGCACCAGAACCACAACCAGCAACAATTTGCTGCGAAGCATCAACTAGATTTGTTGGCAATTCCACTAATCCTTTACTGGGGTCAACATCTGGTGAGTTAATTTGTACTGTGCCACTTAATGAAGGATTTTGTCGAGAAAATGCCGTGATGTCATTTGTTTGCAGATTATTCGGGTCTTTTTCGCCTGTTGGATCGAGTTTATCAACCTCTGCACCTGTGCGCTTTACAAATCCAAAGATGTTTTTAGTGGCGATCGCTATTTTACCACCAGAGCCAAAGTTGGCATTGGCCGTGATATCGCTATTTCCAAAGGGAGGGGCGACGAGAAAGCCATTAGGTGCAGTGATAGTGATATTACCGCCATCTCCATTACCACCAGCGTTAGTGGTTATTTTACTTTTCCCGCGCATCAGTAGTAAGTCCCGCACCTGTAACGAAATATTACCACCCTGTCCTGACTTACTATTAGATGTGAGTTTTCCTTCGTTGTCAAGCAGGATAGAGCGAGCAGTTATATTGAGATCACCTGCTTTCCCTGGATTATTTACATCCCCTATACTGCTCACAACTATTTCAGCTCCGTCCCGAACAATCAATTTTTTTGTACTAATTGTTACTTTTCCAGCGTCTCCAAAGCCTAGAGTCCCAGCTCCCAAGTTACTGGCAATTCCTGTTGGTGAAATTCCTATTAGTTCTATAGAGTCAGAGGCTTCAACAGTTAAATCTCCTCCGTTTCCTCTAGCTGGTTGATCGTCCATCATAGTGGAGTCTGCTGTTACCCCTGCCCCATTTTGGATACGCAAGCTCCCAGTTTTTATCGTAATGTTACCTGCATTTCCATCACCAAAAGTTGTACTCAACAGTCCCGTCAGAGGACTTGGTTGGGTTCTACTACGAATTAACTCTACAGACTCGGAGGCGTTGACCGTCAAACTTCCTCCCGATCCCATACCTATAGTAGAAGTGGCTATTTGTGCTCCATCCCGAACAATTAATTTTCTAGCATTGATGGTTATTTCTTTACCATCTTGATCGCCTGTAGTTTGGCTTATGACGCGCACACGAAGACCACTTAGTTCTACAGACTTTCCCTGGATTTGAATACTACCACCACCCTTACCACTAGTATCTACTTGAGATGGAAATACTTCACCATTAATAGTTCGCCCAGTTAATTTAATATCCTGGAAATTCTGGACACCTTCATATCCCAAACTCCAGCTTTGGTTTATTGGTTCGAGACTGAGACTGACTAGACTATTGCTAGCGACACTTCCTAGCTCAATTCGTCCCGACGCCGCCGTTAAATTTCCACCATCCAGCGTTATTTCACCGCCTATCAATGCTAAGATTTTGCCTGGCTGGACTTGTAGACCAACAGGTTGCTCAAATATATTAGTTGTTTTACCATCTGGATTTTTTGCTTGGGATTGATTACGGATAAGTTTAGCAGTTGCTCCGAATTGTAAACCAGTGGGAACACTTACTGTTAGCAGAGGTGTAGTTCGGGGATTTGTAGCACTAAACTTCGTTCCATCGGCAAAATTTAGACTACTCGCCGTACTCGCCACAAATGAACCACCAATTTGCAAAGAGGCATTGGGACCAAAAATAATTCCATTGGGATTAATTAAAAAGAGGTTAGCTGTGCCGTTAACTTTAAGAATGCCATCAATATTAGAGGTAGATTTACCTGTTACCCGAGTAATAATGTTCTGAACATTGCCAACATAGTGAAAATCAGCTATACCATCCTTAATTAAGGAAAACTCTTTAAAACTGTGGAACAAATTGTGTTTATCTTGAGATAGGGTTCCGCCTTCAATAATTCTGATGTTGCCTTGTTCTATAACGCGAGAATTTTCAGGTAGAGTACTATCAGGACTGATTTGGGCAATAGCAGAGTTTCCAGAAAAAGCTATTACACTAACTATTACAACTCCTAGCCCTTGACACCAGCCCCAAAGATTAACCATACCAGATATTACACCTCTCAAAAGTAGTACCAGTTGCTAATACCAATTTTCTGTAAACTCACACTTAATAGTTACTCCCTTACCACTAACAGACTAGCATTCTCTTTCTTTGCGTCCTTTGTGGTTTGTTCAATAAAAATTAAGCGCATCTTCATAGAAAATTGGTATAAACAATTATGACGCTATGAAAAACTAAAACTTAAGCTATGGCTTTGGGCAAGGACAATCAGTAATCTCACCCTTACACAAGCAAGCCCATACCTCGACACGCTTAGCTGGAAGTAATAGCGAACAATTCGTATCTCTAAGTTGCATTTTAGTTAAGTCAATATCGCATTTAACTTGTAAGATATCATCTCCTAATATTCCGTACTTTTCGAGCAGCTTGCTCAAGTTAGAATTCCTCAGTCTTTCACTAATTTCTTGTTTAATCTCGTCTTTTAATAAATCTAATGTTTGAGCATCTATGACTGTTGGCTGTACTGTTTGAGAATCCATGAGTTGTGCTTTCCTTGCAGATTGATAGATGTGTGAACTTATCTTATGATGTACTAATTTGACCTGACTTTGATTAGTACAGTTTGGCAACGAAAGAATCAAAAATACAGAGTCTAGAGTGGCACGATCGCATTAGGTTTATAATGCTCTTGCGAACTCCGATAATTATTAGTTCAACTTGACTAGTAATAATTACGCATTGTGTAACATAACTTCATATATTTTTGTTGGATTTCCTTAAAGCCTTCATGAATCTGGCTACTGACTATCGATCGCTCAAAAGGATTCAGTAATTGATACCTCCTTAACTCTCACACTCTGCTTGGCGATCGCTTGTCTCAACCTCATAGCCAAGAAGCGATCGTACAGATGAGTTTTAGTATAAAGGGCAGTCAAATTCTAATTAGCAGCACAAGATGTAGCTGTAAGCAAGGAACTATGGGGTACCCCAGTCGGTACTTCAGCAACTAAAACCACATTTCCCTTAGCATCCATTACCCATCCTTGGGCTTCCACAATTTCACTAGGTTCATTGACAGAATTAACTTTCTGTGATTCTTCTGTATTTCTCTGCGCGCGAACAACTTTATTCTCGATACCCTCAGTACGATTCTCACTTTCTGGATTCGGTGCAATCCAATCTGTCAGCACTGCATCAGATGTTAATGGCTCTGTGGGATTAGCTGCTATTCCTCCACGCCCAGTATTAATAAATGAACTCCTGGCTATTTTCGCACTAGAACCACAACCAGTAACAATTTGCTGGGAAGCATCAACCAGATTTGTCGGCAATTCGACTAATCCTTTACTGGGGTCAACATCTGGTGAGTTGATTTGGACTGTGCCATTTAAGGAAGGATTTTGCTGAGAAAATGCGGTGATATCACTTGTTGGCAGATTATTCGGATTTATTTCTTGTGAATCTAACTTCTCTACATCTGCACGGGTACGCCGCACAAATCCAAAGATGTTTTTAGTGGCGATCGCAATTTTACCACCTGAGCCAGAGAAGGCATTGGCAGTGATATCGCTATTTCCTAAGGGAGTGGCAACGACGAAGCCATTAGGTGCATTGATGTTGATATTACCACCAGTTTTATCACCCCCAGCATTAGTGGATATTTGGCTATTGCCGCGCATTAGTAATAAGTCCCGTACCTGTAGCGCAATATTTCCACCTTGACCGGATTCACTATTAGATGTGAGTTTTCCTTGATTATCCAAAAGTATGGAGTCAGCACTTATATTTAAATCACCTGCTTTCCCAAGATTATTTGGATCTCCCACATAAATTACATTCTTTCGAGCTTGGCTGTTCACAGTTATTGCAGCCCCATCTTTGATAATCAATCGCCCTGTAGTTACCGTCAAGTTTCCCCCATCTCCAGGTCCTTCAGTGCCAGAAAACAAGCCACTGAGCTTAGAACCATTTGGTGATGTGCCAATTAGTTCTACAGACTCAGAGGCGTTCACTGTTAAGTTTCCTCCTTTTCCTGTAACTGGTGTAAGTTGGTTAAGTCTAAACCTATAGATGCCTTCAGAACTGGTTGATATTCTTGCTCCTCCCTGGATACGCAACTTTCCAGTGTTAATTGTGATGTTGCCAGCATTTTGATTACCATAAGTTGCACTCAATAATCCACTGGATATTAAATCACTACCATCTCGCAACAAAGGAATGGAAGTGCCGCCGATTAGTTCTACTGAATCTGAGGCGTTTATGGTCAATTGTCCTGCCAGTCCGGAGCCGATATTGTACATTAGTACTTGCGCTCCATCCTTAACAATCAACTTCCCAGTAGTGATATTGATATTTCCAGCGTTTCCGGTGTTGAAAGTTCCAGTAGACAATATTGCATTTCTTCCAAGTTCTACAGACTTAGAAGCGTTCACTGTCAAATTGCCTCCTGGTTGCATTCCCAAAGTAATAGCAAAGATATATGAGCTGCCAGTTACTAACACATCCTTGGCTTGTAGGTGAATATTGCCACCACTTTCACCACTAGTATCTACAGTAGATGGAATTTTATTTAACTTAATTAGTTTAATGTTCTGAAAATTTTCAACACCTTTATATCCCAATACCCAATCTTGATTCGTTGAATTGAGACTGACCAAACTATTAGGACCAACGCTTCCTAACTCAATTCTTCCTCCCTTTGCGGTTAAATTTCCGCCCTCTTGGATTATGTCACCGCCTATAATTGCCAACGTTTGGCCTGGCTGTACCTGTAAACCAACACCTTGTCCTAAAATATTAATTGCGCCATCTGAACTTGCTTGCGATTGATTGCGGATAGGAGCCGCAGTTGCTCCAAATTGTAAACCAGTGGGAACATTTAATGTTAGCAAAGGCGTAGATTGAGGAGATGTAGCACTAAACTTTGTACCATCAACAAAATTCAAACTACTTGCCGTACTAGCCACAAATGAACCGCTGATATTCAAAGAAGCATTGGGACCAAAGATAATGCCGTTAGGATTAATCAAAAATAGATTGGCAATGCCATTAGCTTTGAGAATGCCATCTATATTAGAAATAGAATTGCCTGTCACCCGACTAATAATGTTATTAATATTTATTGGATTGTTAAAATACGCTGTTCTTCCCGCAGAAACAGAAAAATTTTCAAAGCTGTGGAACAAGTTTTTACCACGAACTGCCCCTCCATCAATCTGGTCTATAGGGTGACCATCGATTAGCTTTGGTGTAATGATTGAACTTTCAGATCCAAGTGTATCATCGTTTTGAATTTGGGCTAAAGCAAAACTTTCAAAGTAAGTGAGTACTCCAGCTATTGCTAGAGTACTCATTATATTTAACTCCCAGTACCAACTGCTTCGATTTTGAGACATGACAAACTTGCACTCAAAAAATCAGAGTTAATGACTAGGATAAACTTTTTGCAGTACCAAAACTAAACTATTTAGCAGTTACAGCCTAAAGGACTGCCAGTTGAGGGACAAGGGATACACAATGATTTTTTAACTAACACAATTTCTGGTATTGGAAGTTTTGGGTTTGCTGCCAACAATGCATTAGGTTGCTGCTCATCAACTGCATCATCAGATTGGAGTTGATTCGGGTCGAGATTACACTGCCAATGAATTCTCAGAACTCTGTCTTCTAATATGCCGTACTTTTCCAGGAGTGAGTGTAAGTCAGCGTTTTGTAGGCTTTCACCGAGTTTCTGCTGAATCTCATTTTGTAACTGCTCTAGTGTTTCAGAGTCTATAACTGTTTGAGAACTCATAACTGTTTGGGTTCCTTACGGGATGTTTACAATTATTGGTTCAAGTTACCCTGTAGGAATTACGCAATGTGTAATAAAACTTGATATTTTTCTCCCAGATTTCCATTAATACCATTTGTATATGAAGCTGCTCTAAATTCTTAACAAGAGTGTATTTGGTACAAGTCTGATGGGTCTCAAATTGCAAGTTAAGATTAAACAGAGCCGAGAAGAAACAGCTTGCCTAAATTCATGGAACTTTTAACGATTGGGTTCTCCCACTTTTTAATGTTATTTTGCAATGGTGAGGAGCAATTAGTATCAGAGAATTTTTAACTTGACACATGATTAAATGTATGATGTATGATACATTTGCCTATATTTCGGATCAGTAATCTTTTGGCTGGCCAATTCCGATAGAAAATAGCGATGTCTGACGACAAGCCCCTGTACTTAGCTTTCTCGAATTAATCTTCTAAAATTTGGATTTCATCAAGTTGATTAATCACCACATCTGCACCTTTAACATTATCTGATTTGCCTACCCAAGTGATTCCGATGCAACCTGCGGCTTTAGCATGACGAGCCATTTGCATATCACCAACTGAATCACCCACCATCAACGTAGCGCTAGGTTCCACTCCCAAAGCTTCGCAAGCTTGCAAAAATAGTACTGGATCTGGTTTACTCGGTCCCTCATCCACTCCCATTTCCAGTTGCATATAATCACTTAATTGGTGATGGGCTACAAACTTACGTACTTCATCACTTGTTGCAGCTGAAAGTATACCGAGTTTCAGTCCAGTTTCGTGTAGATATTTCAACATTTCCAAACTGCCAACAAATAGTGGTGAAGGAGTCTGTCCAATGTATTTTTCGGCTTCATCCAAAGCTTGACGAGCTATCTTTAAAGATTCAAACCATCCCCTTCCAGTCTCGGCAATATATGCCGCAGCTGCAACCTCTGTTTCGCGGCGACTTGCTACCGATATTAAACCCGCAGGATCTAAATTATTGCCATTGACACCAAATGCCATTAATAGCGGTTCCCCAATACCGGGAATTTGCGCGTCTATTAATCTTGCTCCTCTTTGTGCGAGCGATCGCAAATATGTTTCTGAATCTTCTAGAGTACCGTTTTTGTCAAACAAAATTGCCTGGATATTATCAAACGTGATGTTTTTACATTTAATAGTTACCAAAATATTTCACCCCTTTTAATTTATTTGTCATTTGTCATTTGTTGTTTCTAACTATATAATCCAATACGCTTCAGTTAAATATTTGTGAAAGTCAATTTTTTAAAGAACCGCCTTCATGCAGAGTCTCGCACAGAAGAACGCAAAGGAAGAGAAGGAAAAAATGCTTAACTTAACTATATTGACTAATGACCAATGACAAACTATTCACATAAAAAAAGAGGGAAAAACCCCCTCTAAGCAATATTTTGATACTCTTAATTAAAGATAGTAAAACTATAAATGTATTACTCTTCAATAGCTGCTGGAATTTCTTCTTCTGTCTCCGTTGCTGGTGGAATTTCTTCTTCAAGTTCCGCTGCTGGTGGAATCTCATCTTCAAGTTCCGCTGCTGGTGGAATATCTTCCTCTGCTATAACTTCCGCAACTCCACCAGGCGCAACAGTAATACCTTGCTGTTTAGCGAGCAGCTGTTCCCGATATTTAGCAGCCATTTCTTCTGCTTTATCATACACCAAATCCCGGTTTTTAATCATATCACCGGGTTCAGGTTCTAACTGCTTGGTAGATAGAGAAATCCGACCCCTTTCTGCATCCAAGTCAATGATCATAACTTTCACTTCATCATTGACATTGAACACGCTATGAGGTGTATCAATATGTTCGTGGGAAATTTCTGAAATGTGTAGTAGACCACTGACACCACCGATGTCAATGAAAGCACCGTAGGGTTTGATTCCACGAACTGTCCCAATAACTACTTCGCCAACTTCTAGGCGGTTCATCTTCCGCTCAACTAGCGCTCGACGATGGGATAGAACTAAGCGGTTACGTTCTTCGTCCACCTCTAGGAATTTAAGTGGTAGTTCTTCGCCTACCAATTCTTCTTTAGGTTTGCGGGTACTGATGTGGGAACCAGGGATAAACCCGCGTAATCCTTCAATCCTTACCAAAGCTCCGCCGCGATTAGTTGCAAATACGCCAGAACGGACTGTAGCATCTTCTGCTTGCAATTGTCGTACTCGTTCCCAAGCCCGCATGTATTCAATACGGCGAATGGAAAGAGTTAATTGACCGTCTTCATTTTCATCGGTGAGGATGAAAAATTCGCGCGTTTCATTTGACTGTAAAACTTCTTCCGGGGCATCAACCCGGTTAATAGACATTTCTTGTATGGGTATATATGCTGCTGTTTTAGCACCAATGTCAATCAGAGCGCCGCGCGGCTCTATACTGAAGACTGTTCCTGGTACAATATCACCAGGGCTAAAATGATAATCGTATTTGTCAAGTAGAGCAGCGAAATCTTCGTGAGTGAATCCAATTTCTGTAGCGGTTAAATTCTGATTGACCATGCTGATTTAGTTCCTGGTTCTAGTCTCCGTAAAGGTTGTGCGAAAAGCGCGATGTACATGCATCCGTTTTTAAGGCAGTCTACACAAAACACATGCTTTTTCATCCTAGCGCAGAAAAGCTAGTATTAACACATATCAACTCCCAAGATTGGAAATTATATCATAATATCAAAATGATTGGTTGTTAATCATTGGGTATAGGGAAATGTAGAGAGAAATAACCAACGACAAATACAATAATATCCGTCGCTACCATGCTCAGTAGCAACGGATATTAACATTGAATGTGCTTAAAGTTTTGCTAATGGCAACCTACTTATCTTTCTTCTCAAAGCGGGGGGGTTCGCGAAATGCGATCGCAAAGAAGAGAGTACCTATACACAAGGTAAAAATCAAGATGTATGCAACGCTTTCCATATTACGATTTCCTGCCTATCCAGCTAATAATGAGGGATTAGGGATTGGGTATTGGGGACTGGGTATTAGGGATTAGCTATTGGGTGCTGGGAAAAGTTTTCTCTAATTCTCAGTCACCAGTCCCCAGTCCCCAGTCCCCCACTCCCTTAAAGGGCTTCCTTCCGGCGGGTTGACTTGTCACCCACTTTCTGGAATAGACCCCATTCAACTTGCTCTTCTAGATCCGCATCAACACCGGCAAATACGTCTCTGTAGATTGTTCGAGCGCCATGCCAAAGATGACCGAAGAAGAACAGCAGAGCAAACACAGCGTGTCCATAGGTAAACCAACCTCTAGGACTGGTGCGGAATACGCCATCAGAGTTCAAGGTTTCCCGGTCAAAATCAAAGATTTCACCGCCTTGAGCTTTACGGGCATACTTCTTCACATCAGCTGGATCTGTGAAGGTCTTACCATTGAGGTCACCACCATAGAAGCTGACGGTGACACCAGATTGCTCGAAGCTATACTTCGATTCTGCCCGACGGAAAGGAATGTCAGCGCGGACAACTCCATCTGCGTCAGTCAAGACCACTGGGAAGGTTTCAAAGAAGTTGGGGAGACGACGCACGGTCAATTCGCGCCCTTCAGAATCTTTGAATACGGCGTGACCTTGCCAAGATTGGGCAATACCATCACCTTTAACCATCGGTCCTGTACGGAATAGACCGCCTTTAGCGGGGCTATTGCCGACGTAATCGTAGAAAGCCAGTTTTTCTGGAATTTGCGACCAAGCTTGCTCAAGGGTTGCACCTTGTCCAACACTATTTTGAACGCGACGCTCAATTTCTTGATGGAAGTAGCTTTGATCCCATTGGTAGCGGGTAGGGCCAAACAATTCAATGGGGGTGGTAGCGTTACCGTACCACATCGTACCAGCTACCACGAAAGCAGCGAAGAATACTGCTGCAATACTGCTAGAAAGTACTGTTTCAATGTTCCCCATCCGCAGAGCTTTGTAGAGCCGTTCGGGGGGTCGGACTGTCAGGTGGAATAAGCCTGCAATAATACCAACAACACCTGCGGCAATGTGGTGAGCCACAATACCACCAGGGTTATATGGGTTAAAACCATCTGGTCCCCATTCTGGTGCTACTGCTTGGATACTGCCAGTTACACCGTAGGCGTCAGAAACCCACATCCCCGGGCCAAATAGTCCGGTGAGGTGAAAAGCACCAAAGCCAAAACAAAGTAGACCAGATAAGAACAGGTGAATGCCAAACATTTTTGGCAAGTCTAAAGCGGGTTCACCTGTGCGAGGATCTCTAAAGAGTTCCAAATCCCAGTAAACCCAGTGCCAAACAGCGGCTAGGAACAACAGACCGGAAAGAATGATGTGAGCAGCAGCAACGCCTTCAAATGACCAGAAGCCAGGATCGCCAGCTGAAGCACCGGTAACAACACTCCAACCACCCCAAGATTCCGTAACGCCCAAACGTGCTAAGAAAGGCAGCACAAACATTCCTTGACGCCACATCGGGTTGAGAACCGGATCGCTTGGGTCAAAAGTAGCCAGTTCGTATAGTGCCATCGAACCAGCCCAGCCTGCTACTAAGGCTGTATGCATCAGGTGTACAGAAATCAGCCGCCCTGGATCATTCAGAACGACTGTGTGTACTCGGTACCAGGGTAGTCCCATCGACTACGCTCCTCCTCGATGAGTTAGTTTACAAAGCAATTTTCTTACTGAGATTCTGAGAAACGAAAACGCCACTCAGAAAACTCTCTTTTGTTTTTTGTTATTGCCAGAGCCAGAGTTTTACCACAACGTCTTATAAGTTAGACAGCGTGGGTGGTTTGGCAAAGCTTACTTGCTCCCTTGAGATTTACCCCGTAGGGTAGGCATCGCCAAGCAAAAATGAGAATGTTTTAAAAAGTGTAACTATTGATGGAACTGTTTGCAAGCGTGTAAATTAATGCGATCGCGTAGCATGTAGAAGTTTTTTCGCTACCAATCATTGTTAGGGATTAAATTTGCTTATCTTTTCTTTACGAGGAGAGTGGGACTGGAGACTGGGGAGATGGGGAGTGTGGGGAGTGTGGGGAGAATGAGGAGGATTTGAGAATGGGCGCTTCATGTCGCTCGCTTTGTGCAACGCAGCACCCCCCACACCTCCCACACCTCCCAATGCCCAATCCCTACTGAACCACCAACTGGATGTTTTGCAGCTGACACTTGGTTTCAGCTGTACCCAGACGTTCGATTACCTGTTCGGCACTCATTAAACGCTTGAGTACTACTTGACCGATAGTCTTACTGGCGGTTACTGGTGTTGTTGGCTTCACTTCCACTGTTAAAACGGCTTCTTCAACTCGATAAAGCCATAGCAATTCGTTTTCTTCCACCAAACAAATATTCATTCGCTGAATATCTGGTTGGCGTCGCCATGCTGTTATTTGCCAGAGTCCATCAGATGCCCAGACTCTGGCTACTGTCCATCCCTCAGATAGAAAGAAATACTTCACGGTTTTAGTCTCGCTATTAGACTTTAAATCTGCTGTTCACGATATCGCGATCGCTTGATTCGCTGATGTATAAACACTAGATTTGTCAGTAAAACCATGCAGCCGTTCTCTAGGAGAAACTGTTGCATGAGTATGTGTATCCAAGCAGCAACAGGCTAAGTTTTAATGTACACTACTTGGGTTACTGTCAAAGCTTAACAAAGCTATTCCCTAGTAACTATGAATTTACGACAAATTTAGTCAATGTTGAAAATCTTAATTAAATAAAAATTTTTACCTAATTAATACTTATTAAAGTCTAGACTTTTATCAATATTTTTTTGTAACAAATAGTGCGTAGGCGTAGTCCGTCGTAGACATCGCACAAAAATAATAATTTTACAGCATAATTCTGGACTCAGAATGGGCTACGCTCAACTGCACTAAAAGAAGTAAAACAGCCTTAATACTTGTCTGAGTAACCCTAGTTTGGGCTATAAACTATCAAATTGAGTCGCTACCACAATTTTTTATTTAGACGGCTAGGGAATCATTATGTAAAATAACTTCTCTCATACTCTGAGTGAAAGTTATGTTTATTTATACGTATATACTTAGCTACAAGCATTAGCAAAATAATTTGTAAAAATTAAGGCATAATACCCAACAACTGTAGTAAGATGGCTGACCGCTGATATCAAAAATATTATTACTATGACCTGGTTTTCCTTGTTCGTGAAACGGTGGGGTCGGATTACACAATTCCTAACTTTGTTCTGTGTATGTTTACTTATAGTTGTTAGTTGCGCTCCTCGCCCACAGCCAACTACGCCAGGAGCGGGTTCTGTAAATAGCCCTACAGGTGATGGTCGCATTACTATAGGTACAACAGCCAAGCCGAGAACCCTTGATCCGGCTGATGCTTATGAGTTAGCATCTTTAGGCTTGGTGTTTAATATGAGCGATCGCCTCTACACCTACGAACCAGGAAGTACAGAAATTAAGCCACAACTGGCAACAGCATTACCGAAAGTCAGTCAAGATGGCTTAACTTATACCATTCCTTTACGTCAGGGAGTAGTTTTTCATGATGGGACTACCTTCAACGCTCAAGCAATGGCCTTTACCATCCAACGCTTTATCGAAAATAAAGGCAAACCTTCCTTTTTACTAAGCGATATAGTAGATTCGGTCAAAACCACAGGTGAGTATGAGTTAACCATCAAGCTGAAAAAGTCTTTTTCAGCATTTCCCTCACTCCTAGCATTTCCTGGGGTCTGTGCAGTTTCGCCAAAAGCTTACGAAGTCGGTGCTGGTAAATTCAAGCCAAATATTTTTGTGGGGACTGGCCCTTACAAATTAGGACAGTATGGTACTGATTCAATCCGATTCGATCCGTTTGATAAGTATTGGGGTGAAAAACCAGTTAACAAAGGTGTTAACCTCCAAATTCAAACTAGTCCGGTTAATTTGTTTAATGCTTTCCGTACAGGTGCAGTAGATGTAGCCTATTTATCTCTGCAACCAGACCAAACTCGTAGCTTAGAAGAAGGTGGTAAAAAAGGGGATTGGCAAGCGATCGCTGCTGAGGGTAGTGTAGTAAGTTATATGGCGTTGAACCGGAATCAGAAGCCTTTAGATAAAGCAGAAGTAAGACAAGCGATCGCCTCAATAGTTGACCGTCCATTAATAAATGAACGAGTGTTACTTGGTCAAGCCGATCTGCTTTACAGCATGATTCCTACGACTTTTAATGTTTCTCTGCCATTGTTTAAAGATAAATATGGCGATGCTAATTTTAATCAAGCCAAGCAATTATTAACTACGGCTGGTTTTTCCAAAGAAAATCCTGCCAAAATCCAAGTTTGGTATCCTTCTAGTTCGCCTACTCGTAGTTTGGCAGCACAGACACTTAAATCTTTGGTCGATGCCAAAATGGATGGAATACTGCAATTTGAAGTTAGTGTTGCGGAAGGTCCTGCTTTCTTTAAAGACATTTCTAAAGGATTATATCCGGCAGCTTTACTTGATTGGTATCCAGATTTTTTAGATCCAGATAATTACGTCCAACCATTTTTGTCTTGTGACAAAGGTTCAGTTGCTAAGGGATGCGAAGATGGGGCAAGTCAAACTCAGGGTTCCTTCTACTATAACGAAGCTATGAATAAATTGATTGACCAGCAACGTAAAGAACTAAATCCCCAAGTGCGTCAGAAAATTTTCACCGAAATTCAAAATCAAGTAATTGTAGATGTACCTTACATTCCCCTATGGCAAAACAAAGACTATGTATTTGCCCGAAATGGTATTAGTAACGTAAAACTTAATCCGACCCAAATTTTGGTTTACCAGACAATTAAAAAGTAGTCATTATTCATTAGTCATTAGTCAAATAACTAATGACTAAAAATGCATTGTTCATCAAATAAACTCAGGTAAACTTCAATGGTGGGTTGTTTTTACAGTTGCAGCAATTTCTCGCTTTACTATCAAAAATCTTTGCTGTTACGCCTCAGTCGCGGTTTATTCATCATCTTTGGCATAATTTATTATGCTTTAGCGGTGATACTGCTGTGGCATCCTCACAGTGCGATCGCTTTCTGATTGGCAGCGATTTTTGAAGGTGCTAGTGGTGTACAGTTATATCGGTGATTATCACCTTGATGGCAGACGATTCACTACCACAACAAAAGGAGCGAATTTTTGGTATTCGCGTAACTGGATTTTATCTGAGAATTGTGAGTGACCGCAATACCTTTGGCGATGGTGCTGCGATCGCTTCTCTGGCATTAACGATTTTCTTCACCCAGTCCAGTAAAAAGCTACCTAAAGCCGTTTGCTTTGCACTAGGTTCGGGCTCCAGATATCTACGCCTGAAAAAATTTTAGAGACGCGAGGTCTCGCGTCTCTATAAAAACGGGCGAGGAGGGATTCGAACCCCCGACACCGTGGTCCGTAGCCACGTGCTCTAGTCCACTGAGCTACACGCCCTCACCGACAATCTATATTAACACCTTCTTACTAAATAATGCAAGATAATTTTTCATCTAATTTTCCCAGCTTAACTCATCTAGATTCCCAAGGACAGGCACAAATGGTAGATGTGTCTGAGAAAGCGCCTACCGTCCGCCAAGCAATAGCCGCTGCTAAGGTGCGGATGCTACCAGCAACCTTTGCAGCAATTCAAGCTGGAAATGTCCCAAAAGGGGATGTGTTGGCAACTGCAAGGTTGGCTGGAATTATGGCAGCCAAGCAAACAGCTGCTTTAATTCCCCTGTGTCATCCGTTGCCTTTGCAAAAAATTGCTATTGAGGTCATACCCGATGCCGAACTACCAGGCTATGAAATTCAAGCCACAGTCAAAACCAAAGCTGAAACTGGTGTAGAGATGGAAGCTTTAACCGCCGTTTCTGTCGCGGCCTTAACTCTATACGATATGGCAAAAGCCTTAGAAAAGTCGATTCAAATTGAATCGATTCGTTTAATTAGTAAAAGTGGCGGGAAATCAGGAGATTATTCTTCACTAGGTTGATGGATTGGGGAAAAACTTACTGCAAGTTGCTTTATTCCTCTGCCTACTGATCTACGGTGTACACACAAGTCGGAAATAGTAGTCTGTTAAGGAATACTTGGCAAGTAGATTATCTGTCTTGACGGCGATTTATCTTGTCTCTTTAACGTCGCAGTTTTTTAGACGCGATAAATCGCTTCTCTACATGAGGGCTTTCTGGCTGTTCCCAAGCGTATTGGAGTAAAACTGGTAACTTGTGTGTACAC
Source organism: Nostoc sp. C117 (assembly GCF_043099735.1). Classification (NCBI taxonomy): domain Bacteria; kingdom Bacillati; phylum Cyanobacteriota; class Cyanophyceae; order Nostocales; family Nostocaceae; genus Nostoc; species Nostoc sp. C117. The sequence goes on along the minus strand of NZ_CP170991.1, from coordinate 1,978,297 downwards.
CGTTGGCCTACTGATGGGAGGTTGTCATGACTTTTAATGGTTATAGAAGTCCGATCGCAATGGCTGTCCCAAAAACCTTAGAATAGGTAGGGTGTATCTAAATCTGTAACAAATATTTATGCCTCCTCGTTGGCCTCGCAAACCCGATCGCAAAGACCCAGATTATCGCAAAATCGACGATCGGATGAATTTTGCTGTGCATGTGGCGATCGCTGCTACTATCAATTCTGGCTTGTGGTTTTTCCATATCTTGAAAGGCACTACCTGGGAGTGGCTACCCTGGTTAACTACAAGTTGGACAGCAATAGTATTGGTGCATTTGATTTATATTAGTGCGATCGCCAACTACACCGAAACTCCACCCAAATCCACCTGAAGATGGACTGCTGATGCTAGGGCAGTTGTAACCTGCGGCAGTAGTCTGAACCCAGTTAATTGAGCAATAATGTAGAAAAGCCGGAAATTTCACACTCTTTGTTAATTTAGGGTTATTTTTATGGCTAAGACTAACACCTCAGAACTATTAGAAGCCCTAGCAGCAGAAATTGGCGAAAATGTCTATATAGACGTTGCCAAATGGCATCTTTATTTATCTAATGCCAAACTGCATACGGTTGTTGCTCAGCAACTCTATCCCTTAATCACTTCCAACTCTGTCAATGAAGACCGAGTTATAGAAGTATTGAAATCAATTCAAATAAAAATTGGCGGCGGTAAACGCGAACTTCCTTTAATTGATTTTCTGCCAATGCAATGCCAAGTGAATTTAGTCGATATTTTGGAAAAATATCAACGCGAAATCTAATCACTAAAACCAAGACTATTTTAGTTAAATAATTTTCTCGGTCGCCATCACCCGGTCTAATCTGGGGTCAACAATTGAGTATTGATTTGAAAACATTAAAGCTTTTGCACTGTATCAATCTTATAAAAATAAAAACCACTGATACACCCAGATGAATCTAGTCCCGCCGTGAATTCAAAATGACGCTCATCTACGAGACACTGCGCGTAGCTTGCTTCCCTGTAATGGTACGTGGACTCGCTAATGCTGCGCTAAGAAAATTCCAAATGAATGCAGCGTAAGGGTTTCGTTGATTTAGAATGGGTGGTTTATTTACGCCGTGCTGTACTAGTGTAGTTTTACTGTGGATATCAGATAAAAATTTCCTTTAACGATTAAGGAATCTCCGTATTCTCAAATAGTTGAGATTTGAGCAAGTTGATTTTCGTGCAAACTTATTGAGGCTGGTTATATGCTACTACAACTCAAACATAGCGGCGAATTGGTAAAAATTCTTGAGATTCAAGAATTACTTGACCCTAATAGTGATATTGTTCATGCAAAAGAGCAAGAAGGTGAAGAAGAACAACAACCTGATTCTTTTAAAAAAGAAAATCTCGTTTTCCCTTCGGGTGAAGATTTACCACGCTGTTGGTTAGATGCCGATTACCGAACTGCTAATGCTTAATTAATTTCAAATCTAATCGACTTGAATTAAGGCATGATCCTTCCTAACCCTCCTTATAAAAGGAGGGTTGAGATCAAGTAAACGTACTGTAAGCAGAGAAGCTTTGCAACCCTTATTGCTGGACTTCGTGTTGCTTCTCTAGGAAATACTTTCCTTTGGAATGTTGCGTGTAGCTTGCTTATCCGTGGGAATACGCCAACTTAAAATAGAGAAGCAGTACTCTGTAATCCCCATTCTTAAATTCAAAGCTAGTTATTTTGTATAGCAGGTTGTACCTGGAGTATTTTCGGGTTTGAACTCGTTACATTCTCTGATATTTTGACGCTCTAATGACCAACCATAGGGTTTGTCAGAGGTAACTACACCATTAGTTAAAATTGTTAATCGGTAGTTTGCCGCCCGAAAATTGGTAAAGTCCAATTTGGCATCTTTCAAGTTTGCTGCTTCTAAATTGGCACTCATAAAACCAGCATAAGACAGATCGGCATTTTCTAGGGATGCCGATTTCAAGTTTGCACCTGTTAAGGAAGCACCAGTAAGATTCGCGGAATTTAGAATTGCACCTTCTAAATTTGCACCAGTTAGATCGACATTTGTGAGATTAGCTTGAGATAATGTCGCACCCATTAAGTTAGCCCCTCGTAAATTTGCTCCTGTTAGATTCTGTTTAGTTAGGTCAGCACCACTCAAATCGCACCTGGGACAGTCGTTGGTTGCCTTCAACTGATCCAAGTCTTGCTGATTTAAGGCAAGGGCTTGCCCTGCGAAGCCGAAACAACCTAACAGAGCTAGGGTAGGGAGGATCTTAAATTTCATATTTTCTACAGATATTTAGAAGGATGACAAGCAATTTACAGTGGGTACTGTCATCCTTACATATAAAAGTTTCCAAGTGAATGACGCGAATGAAGCATTGATTAAGAAGCAATGAATATACTATAAATTCTAGCGGTAGGACTACTCAAACTCAAATCTACGCTATACAATCAAGTCGTAAGGAACTATACCGAACCATTTATAGACTACCACATATGTGATCCCCCTAGCTCGATGAAAAATACGACTAGGGGGATCTTGTTTTTGGGCATTGGGGATTGGGCGTTAGGAGTGCTGTACATGGATAGCGGGGCGTTTAGCCCGTGCTGAGTGAGTAGTGAGTAGTGAGGAGTGAGGAGTTTTGTTTATCTCCTTGTCCCCCTAGTCCCCCTTGTCCCCCCTGCTCCCTAGCTTCTTCATCGCCACCCCAAAAGACGCAACCCAGGCACAATTAGGTAAAAACTCACTCCTAACCAGAAACTGAGAAAGAAGCCTACAGAACCAAAAAAGATCAGAGGGCTGTATAATTCTGACCAACCTGGTTGACTCGAAAATTGCAAGATCCGAGGTGCTAAATTCAAAAGAATCAAAGATGCATAGCCGATCGCACTACCAAAGGCAGCGAATACAGCATAGACTATGTGATGGCTACGAATTCCTAAACTCAAGGTGAGTAACGAAACTCCCACTAGAATTACTGCTACTAAACCCTCGCCGCTGTCTTTTGGGGTGATTAATTGCAAAATCAACCAGCCGAAGCCGTAGCTAATTATACCCATGACCGACGCTACTAAAAACCGCCGTCGTTGACCAAAACACCCGGATACTGTCAGTCCCCATGCGGTTCCCCAACCCGCAGCGACAAAGACCAAAATATCTGCCCCAAACGTGGGTTGAGTATTTGGAACTAATTGATTTAGCTGAGTCCCAAGAAATTCTACAAGCTGACGGCCTAAGCTTGTGTGATAGGCCAAAATAAAACCAGCGATCGCACCAAAACAACCACCGATACAAGTTAACATCATGGCCCAAATTGTCGCCAAACAAGCTTGGAAAATTTTCAGGATTGTCTGAGCGATGAAAATAATGGTTTTACCTACAGCTTGGCTAAACTTAACTAAAGCTTGTTTAATATCTTGTCTTAGCTGGATAAATTTCTGGGAGATTTGGGTTGAGGCTTGCTTAACCTTGTCTTGCAGTTGGGAAAACAACCCTGGCGACGGTAATGGTTGGGAAATCTTCGCCAAACGTTTTTGAATCATTGCTGCATTTAGCGGACGCGATCGCACATCCTCCTGCACCATCTCATCGAGTAAATCTGCTAATTGTGGTTTGACTTTCACCTCAGTTCGCCAATCCAATTTCCCAGTTTGCCGATCTTCCAAATCTAGGGGATACTTGCCTGTTAGTAGTTCAATTATCGTGCGACCGAGGGCATAAAAATCAGCACTTGGCCCAACAATTCCTCCAGTCACTTGTTCTGGTGGACTGTAGCCAGAAGAAAATAATCGGGTGGAACTAGACTTAGAACGCAGTTTTGAGGGACTAACTTGTTTTGCTCCGCCAAAATCAATTAATACCAGGCGATCGCTTCTTGTTTCTCCGGGAATCGCGGGTACAGTTGGCGAAGAAGTACCCAGCATCAAATTAGAAGGTTTGATATCCCGGTGAATAATCTGACGTTTATGTAATTCCTCTAAAATCTCTACAGCTTGGGCGAACCAGCTTAAAACCAAATCCTCAGGACATCCTTGGGGATACTTTTTTAATATCTCCTCTAAAGTCCGCCCATTGATTTTTTCCATCACCAAACAAGGTAGTTGGTGCGGTTTGGGATTGAATAAATTTACCTGAAAATAGCCATCAGCATCCACTCTGGGCACACCTGGATGCTGTAACCTTGATAAAACTGCCGCTTCTTGGGTAAATAATTCCAGTGCTTTTGGTGAATCTTCTACTAAAACTTTCAGCACTTTTTCGGTTTGAGTTTTTTCATCCCAAACCGTGTAAATTTGAGCAAATCCTCCCGATCCTAATGGCTGAACTGGAACATAGCGGTCTAACAGCTGTAGCGGTGCGCCACAGCTGTTACAAAATTTGTTTCCCCAAGGCTGAGGATAAGGACGTTGACAATCAGGATTTACGCAGTGAACCGCCCTCTGAGTGATGTGAGACACAACCGCTACAATACAAAGGCTGACTTGATTTTAGCGTTTCTTTAGGTTTCCTGATTTTAAAATCGGGTATTGGGCATTGGGCATTCTAATATAAAATCCAAAATGGTATTAATAATAGATTATGTTGACATCAATTGTTGGAGGCGCTGTGGCTCATCTCCCAGCCAATCGGGATTTTGGGCAGTGCCATCAAAAATTGATGATGTTTTGAATGGCTCAAACTCGCCGCGTGATGCTGCTGCTGCCGTTTTTTCTAAAAGCGATCGCACTTGCTGTTCGTTCATTGGCTGGAATGTCCGCACTGCTTCAAAAGCTTGCTCCAAAATCTCCATGCTGTCAATTCCGGTAATCACAACCGATGTCGGCAGATTTAGGGCGTAGTGCAAACACTCAATTGGCTTGACAGTATTTGAGCGTAAAAGTATCCCGTTGGCTAGGCTTTTCATCCCCAGAACGCCGATGTTTTGTTTTACAAGTTCTGGCACAACCAGCTTGGCAAAGCTTCGGTAATGTGCATCCATGACATTTAACGGCATCTGCACTGTATCAAATTTAAAGTTGTGAGTGGCTGCAACTTCCAACATATGCAGATGCACATGGGGGTCTTTGTGTCCAGTGAAGCCAATATATCGCAGCTTACCGGCTTCTTGCGCTTCAATCAAGGCAGCATTTGCTCCTTCTGGGTCAAAAACACGATGCGGATCTTCATAGCGAATAATTTCGTGGTGCTGAACGAGATCGATGTAATCTACTTGCAGACGTTGAAGTGATTCGTCTAGCTGTTTTGCTGCTGCTTTTTTGGAGCGACCATCAATTTTCGTCATCAGGAACACTTTATCTCGGTAGCCGTCGCGCAGTGCTTTTCCCATACGAATTTCGCTGACTCCACCGTTGTAATCCCAACTATTATCCATAAAAGTAATGCCGCGATCGATCGCTGTGCGAACAATTCGGATAGCCAGTTGCTCATCAACGTGCTTTAAACTGAGGTGCCAACCACCCAGTCCGATGGCGGAAACTTTCTCTCCTGTACTACCGAGAACTCGATATAGCATTTGTGAATTTGGCGTAGTTTCTGACATCTGTTTTCCTTGTATACCAGCGACTAATCAAGTACATACAACTGCGTGTTCATTTAAACACAAGGAAAATTTCACTATATCTTTCTCAAGATACACTTTTCCAGGCGATCGGGCAGGATTTCCATTGTTTAGGAGTTAAAAAGATGTGCGAACCGGGAATGATAATAACTGACAATCAACTATGAACTTTGTCACAATGAATTCGTCGATAGTTTTTGTTACTTAAGAAAGCGAATTTCAAGGAGTCAGACTCTGAAAGGTTTTGAATTCAAAGGCGTTGAAAAACTTATTGGGCCAATAGCAGCGCTTCTCGGCTTTGTATGTTTGTTGCAGTGGTATATTTATGGGGAATTGCGATCGCCTTCCGATCCCATCTTTGAAGTTAAACAACCACCTTTGGTAATGAAGGAGGGTGACCCTTATATCCGTGCTTTAATGCGAACCATCTCCGCAAGTGAGGCAAATAGTAACCGTCCCTATTCTCTATTGTATGGTGGACAGCAAGTCAGCGACCTGAGCCGACATCCTGAAATCTGCGTCACAATTGTCATCGGTCCCAACACAGGTAATTGTTCTACTGCTGCTGGTAGATATCAAATTATCAACACTACCTGGTATCATCTAGCCCCCCGCTATCACCCAAAAGCAATGAAGTTAATGTTCTGGACTAATTATAGTTTTGAAGCAGAGTATCAAGATATAGTAGTTTATCGATGGTTGAATGATTCCAAAGTTTGGGGAATTGACATTTCTCAACAACTACGTAATGGAAAATTAAATGATGTTTTCCGGCGACTTTCTCCCACTTGGACAAGTTTGGGATATGGTATAGAAACTAACTCTGTGAGTAACTCTTTGCCGAAGATTTATCAAAAAATGTTGCAAGAGGAATTAAACGCAGCTAAGCAACCACCAGTCTATAATTTAACTCCATCTCTAACTCCTTCCACTAAACAACGAGAAAAGCAGCCAAAAAAGTAACAGTCAGCACAACATAATTTAAAAGCGATTTTGACCATAGAAATGTCACTTTTAACATTCTCATGAAGGTTAGTTTTATAAGTATTCTCTATATAATAAATTTCATGTCGATACAAGCGATCGCTATTTTAGAAAAAGCGCCAACCCTTATTATTAGTATCTGCTACTAGGAAAAAATAGAATATCTATTAATTCACCTACGACTAAACCCAAGATTGCTAAGACTGTTAATATCCAAAATGAATCTATTTTGTTGAAGCCAGCAAAACGCATTTCTAAATCAGCTAAAAGCGTAGTTGCTAATGGAATAATAAATAGACTAAATAATAATGACCAAGTTGCGACTAAAGCAATTGACATACTTAAAAACAAGATGACAATTAATGTTTTAGAACCAAATTCAACTAAACTTTCTAACCAAGAAATACTCTTACGAGCTACAGCTATAACTATAGAAGCAACAAAAGCTCCCACCAACCAAATAATATGATTAGCAGCAAGATACCATCCCAAGAAATCATAAGCCAGCGAGAGTAATACTAAAGACATCACAGGAATCCTGTAAAAAAATTCCATATTCTTGCTGCTAAGGCTGGTAATAATACAAAGTTAATATTTTAGTTGTAGTCAAAAATATTAACCACCATAAGCTAATCAGTTAATCTTCCTGCTCTAAAATTTCTTTGGCCTGTAAAAGTTGCTGTCTATGTTCCTCACTAACTGCTGGGTATTTGAGATTAAGTTCTTCTAATTTTTTGCAGATGATATTGGCAACTACCAGTCGTGTAACCCATTTGCGATCGGCAGGAATAATATACCACGGTGCTGATTTTGTACTGGTGTAGTTAAAAACTTCTTCATAAGCATCCATGTAATCGTCCCAAAAAGCTCTCTCTTGGACATCACTAGCTGAAAACTTCCAATTTTTTTCAGGGGATTCAATCCTTTGTAAAAAGCGTTTTTTCTGCTCTGATTTTGAGATATTAAGAAAAAACTTCATAACGATAATACCATTATCTACCAAGTATTTTTCAAAGTTATTAATTTCTTGAAAGCGCTGCTTCCATATCTTATTTTCTTCTGGAAATTTGGGAAGCTGTTGCTTTTTAAGCATTTCTTGATGCACGCGAACCACTAAGACTTCTTCATAGTATGAACGGTTAAATATACCAATTCGCCCTCTTTCTGGTAAAGCCTTCGTTGTTCGCCATAGGTAGTCATGGTCTAACTCTTCTGCACTTGGCTCTTTGAAACTAAACACCTGAAATCCTTGTGGGTTCACACCAGACATCACATGTTTAATTGTGCTATCTTTCCCAGCAGCATCCATTGCCTGAAAAATAATTAACAAGGCATAAGTGTTTTGAGCATAAAGAATATTTTGGTAATTTGCTAGTCGTTCAATATCTGCTTGTAATTTAATTACAGCATCAGTTTTTTTATGAAAATCGATTTTATAAGCTGGGTTATAGTTTTTTTTGAGAGAAATCTTTGAACCTGGTGGAACAATAAAAGCATCACAATCCATATATAAAATCTCCTAATTTTTGTAAGAATTCATATCAATTTCTGAAGACTTATCATTAGCGATCGAGGTAGGGTTTTAAGAATAAGTTGTACATTGCCTAAATTACGAATTAGAAATTAATTATCTATCTAGGGTTGATAGCGAAGGCTAAAATAAAAGCCATCATCCTGGGCGTTATTACCCCGATCACTCAGATCGATAAATGGAAATCCATAATCGAGTCGTAATTTCAAATTATCGATGCCAAAGGCTTGATTCCACAAGAATCCTAAGCCTGAACCGATGAGAAAAGTTTGATTGGGTAGCAAATTGGGATTATTAGACTTATTCCAGACAGATCCCATATCAACAAAGGGCGCGATTTCAATGGTCGATAATCCCGATTCATTCCGCTGGACAGTGATTCTATCTTCGATCGCTACCCGAAATCCATTATCCCCAGAGCGGATATTTTGACGATATCCCCGCACAGATTGTCCGCCGCCAATCACAAATTGCTGAGAAGGTAATAGACTATCTGGTGTTAGCTGTAAGTCTGCTTGGATGAGTAATAGTTGATCGTTGCTGAGTCGCTGCACGCGTTGTACTTGACCGAGCCAACTAAAAAAGCGACCATCAGGTATGGGGTCATTGTTGATGGTGGCATTGAAAATGTCAAGGCCAAAACTAAATTGCGATCGCAAAAACCAAGCACCTTGGGGTTCCCGTTTGATATAATCTTGAGCAAACTTAATTACACTGGTGCGACTAACCCCATTGGCATCAGCTCCAATTCCAAAGGGAGTTGCAAGGTTATTCAACAGAAAAGTTTGACCATTTTCATAGGTAAATCCTAAAGATAGGGCAAATTCTTCTCTTGGCGATTGGATTAATGGTTGGCGATAATTAATTTCATAAAGATCCTGGTTTGCCCGAATGCCAAAGGCATCAAATGGTGCTTCAGTAATTTTATTACGGTTAAATGCAGCTCTAATCTGCACTTTGCCATTCATTGCGTTCACTGGTACTTGATAGCTCAAATCAAAGGCATCGGAACCACCGGAGAATGTGTGGTAATAAGAGCCGGCTAACTCATCTCCCATACCGCTTAAATTGCGATCGCGCAGGTCAACGCCCAATCTTTCTGCACCTATACTGGGAGGCGAATAATTATCTACACCCAAGCTACCAGTTAAAGGATTTGCCTCTTCAACTCTCACAGCGAGAACACTTTGACCGACTTTTCCCGTAGGACGCAGACGTGCTTCGATATTTTTCAATAGAGGATCGAGTCGCAATAACTTCAGTTGGTCTTCCAACTTACCCATATTCAGAGGGATACCAGCACCTAATTCAATCCGACTACGAATATAAGAAGGATTTAATCGCCGCGTTCCTTCGATATCTATATCTGACAAACGCCCTTCAATCACACGAATTACCACAATACCATCTGTGGTTCCAGGTTGCTGAGTCTCTGGAATTGCTCTGGAATTTAAATAACCTTTATTTAGGTAAAGCTGGGTAACGGCATCTGCTGCTTGTCTAATTTCTTCTAAGGTCAAATCTCGTTCTTCAAACGGTTTGACAACTGGATTAAAGTCATTTTCACTAAAAACTGTGCTATCTACAACCTGGATTTTCCGAACCCGAATGCGTTGTGGTAGAGGTGATTCGGAGGATTCTGGTTGATTAGGCTCAGTTGTTGGGGAAGATTCTGTTTCCTGTACTATTTGTGACTGTGGGTGATTGCTATTTTCAATCGGGTTTGGTGTAGAAATATCAGCGGTAGCTGTGAGTCCATTGCTAGTTACAATCCAGACCGCAGGTAAAATTAGCAAGCCGCACTTGAAACTGAAACTGTGCTTACTCCATTGAGTAGTTGCTAGACTTTGCCAAGTGTCTAACCGATCGCAGAGATAGACAATTCTTTGCTGAGTCATTGCTTTAGACTGAACACGAGTTTCTGTTCCTTTTCTCATTTGTTTTCGTTAAAGTGCCTGATTTTACAACATGACTGATTTCAAATCGACTGTGAACTGGGAGACAAGCGGACAAGGGGGACAAGGGGGACAAGGGGGACAAGGGGACAAGGGGACAAGGGGGACAAGGGGGACAAGGAGACAAACAAAACTCCTAAATCAGCACGTGCTAAACGCCCCGCTATCCATGTACAGCACTCCTAATGCCTATTTATGGGTGCATGAGTATTGAATATCATATTTTTGACATGGAAATTTAAGACAATTTGTAACTAAAAAATAATAAACAGCAATCATTACCTAAGTGAAAGCCCTGAACATTATATTCTGGTAAATAGGTAGAAAACTTGGGATTACTTCGATGTCACCATTGATCTCCATTGTCATCGTCAATTACAACCGGGAGGCTTACCTTCAAGAAGCGATCGCCAGTGTCTTAGCGCAGACATGGCAAGATTTTGAGTTACTAATTTGGGATGATGGTTCCACAGATGGATCGGTGGCGATCGCCAAAGCATCTGCTCAACAAGATGAGCGAGTGCGAGTAGTTACAGCACACCATCAAGGAGTGGCTGCGGCTTGTAAAGCAGCGATTAACCAAACTAGCGGCACTTACATCGGTATAGTTGACAGTGATGATATCCTAGCCCCTACCGCCCTCGCTCAAACCGCCACAGTACTAAATTGTCACCCAGAAACAGGATTTGTTTATACCGACTACTTAAATATCGATGCAGATAGCCAAGTTCTCGGTTATGGCGATCGCTGTAACATCCCTTATTCTCCTGAAGGTTTGTTAGTAAACTTTATGACCTTCCACTTCCGCCTCATGCGCCGTTCAGTTTACAACCAAGTGGGAGGTGTCAATGCGTCATTTGCTGGTAGTGCCTATGATTACGATTTATGTTTAAAACTTTCCGAAGTAGCCCAGGTGCGTCAACTTAAACAGCCCCTCTACTTCTACCGGATTCATTCTCAAAGCATCTCTGTTAGTAGAAGAACAGAACAAATACTTTGGTCACAAAAGGCGATCGCCCAAGCACTTTGGCGACGCGGATTAGCAAATAAGTTACAAATTGATATAGAACTGCCCGTAGGTCGCTTCATCTTGCGGCACAAAAAAGAGGCAGAGGGGCAGAGGGGATGGGGAGCAGAGGGGAAAGAAGACCTTTTTTGTAAAAAACCTTCACTGTCTAGTATCGCTGCTTCAGTGCTAGTTATTGCCTCCCTGGGAAGTCCCACATTAGCCCAAGCACAGCAAATAGTTCCTGCTAAGGATGGTACAGGCACAATTGTGACTCCCAACGGCAATCGACTTGATATTACAGGCGGTACAACTTCTAAGGATAATGCTAACCTCTTCCATAGCTTTCAAGAGTTTGGAATTTCACCACAACAAATTGCCAACTTTCAAGCCAGTCCGGCGTTACAAAATATCCTTGGTCGGATTACAGGCGGAAATCCTTCCATTATCAATGGTTTAATTCAGGTGACAGGTGGTAGCCCTAACCTGTTCTTGATGAATCCAGCCGGATTTATTTTCGGCTCAAACGCCAGCTTAAATGTACCTGCGGCTTTCACGGTGACAACAGCCAACGGAATTGGCTTTGGCAGCAGTTGGTTTAATGCTATCGGTGTTAATGACTACATTAATTTACTGGGAAACCCCAATGGATTTGCTTTTAGTAGTAATCAGCCAGGGGCGATCGTCAATGCGGGGAATTTGGCAGTAGGTACAGGGCAGAATTTGAATTTATTGGGCGGTACGGTGGTAAACACTGGGAAAATCTCAGCACCAGGAGGACAGATTTCTGTCACATCTGTACCGGGTCAAAATTGGGTGCGTATCAGTCAGCCCGGAAATGTACTAAGTTTGGAAATTCAGCCCCTAGCCTCTAGCAGCAACCAACCCAATAATTGGACAATTCCCATTGCATCTTTACCCGAATTGCTGACAGTTGGTAACACTGAGACTGGGTTAACTGCCAATCCTAATGGTACTGTGCAACTGACAGGTTCTAAGGTCAAAATCCCCACAACTCCAGGTACAACTATTGTTTCTGGCACAGTGGATGTCTCAGGTCAAACAGGCGGGACAGTAACTGCTTTGGGTACAAAAGTCGGGCTGATTGATGCCAACATTAACGCCTCTGGAACCAATGGCGGCGGCACCGTGTTAATTGGTGGCGATTACCAAGGTAAAGGAAGTTTACCGAATGCAGAGCAGACTTATGTTAACTCCAACTCCGTGATTAACGCTGATAGTAATTTGTATGGAAATGGTGGACGGGTAATTGTTTGGGGGGACAACACAACTCAGTATTTTGGTAAAATTTCGGCTCGTGGAGGAGCAAATGCCGGGAATGGTGGAAATGTCGAAGTATCAGGGAAAAATTTCTTGACCTTTAACGGTTTGGTAGATACTTCAGCAGTTAATGGCAGCTTTGGTACATTATTGCTAGATCCCAGTACACTGACCATTATCGATGGTACAGCAGGTACAGGTGATTTTGATGCCGCAGCAGGGAATATTGCCTTTGGGGATGCAGATATTGGGGCTAATACAGTTTCATGGGGTGCGATCGCTGCGTCGGGTGCAAATATCAATTTACAAGCCACAGGCAATATTACCATCAATGATATCACCGGAGCTACAGCCGGAGTAACTACCACCGCTGGGATTGCGACATTAAACTTGGGTATTGGCGGTAGTTTCAGCCTTAGCTCACAAAACGGTTCTGTAAACTTTATTGACCCTACCAACACAATCCAGACAAACGGAAGAGCAATAAACATTTCCGGAACCAGCCTATCACTAGGAAATTTAGATACAACTACTAATTTTTCTGGAAATAGCGGCAATGTAACATTATCTGCGATCGGTGACATTATTGCACGTAACATTATTACCACTGGCGGGGGTTACTCTCCCGGTAATGTCAACTTGTCTGCCGGTGGTAACATTATCACCAATAGGATTGACTCCTCTTCCAATAATGCTTCTGGTTCAGGTACGGGTGGCAGTGTAATAGCAACAACGACAAACGGCAGTATCACCACCGGGGCAATTAACTCATCTGTAGTCAAAACTGGAGGTGGCAATTTTATCGGAACGGCTGGCGCAGTCACCTTAACAGCCACAGATAAAATTACCGTTAATGACGCTATTGATGCCTCAGCCAGTGCCACTGGAGTGGATGGTACTGGAAATGTTACAGCTGGCAACGTGACTTTACGGACTACCAATACTGCTGGCAGCAATATTAGTTTTACCAGAATTAACACTCAAGCCATAGCCGACGACCTTGTTAATGGTAACACCGTTCAAGGTGGCAATGTGCAAGTGCTAACTAACGGTCTAATTCAAGGATCGGGGACGGGTGACACCATCGCAACTGGTGGATTTTTTACTAGTACAGCAGGTTCTACCATTCAACCTTTAGCGGGAGGTATTGTTAGCATTCGACATGATGGTGGTCCAAACAATGTGCCATTTACCGTAGGTGATGCCAGTGTTAATGGCACAGCAGGGTCAATTAATACGGGAGCAACTCTAATTACCTCTTTAAATAACTTTCCCGTCTTGCCAAATGGTGGAAATGCTACTGGCACCCCAAGCGGCATCACTATTACATCTGTCAACACGCCACCTACATTAACGGCAAACTCATCGCTACCCGATACCCAAACTAATCAACCAGTGACCTTAACGTTCTCTAGTTTGGCTCCACTGGTCAGCGATACAAATAATGACATCACCTTCATCCAAGTTGATGCGGTGAATACAGGAAATCTGACTGTCAATGGACTTCCCGTCGTCCCTGGCGTTACGACCTTATCTAGCGGCGATACTCTGGTCTATACACCTCCGGCAAATACTAATGGGTTACTAAATGCCTTTGTAATTAGTGCAAATGACCGCGTTTCCTCCTCTGCGCCTGTACAGATAGGAATCAACGTAAACCAGACTCCTATCCCAACTCCTACTCCAACTCCTATCCCAACTTCTACCCCGACCCCTAACCCCACTCCTCCCCCCTGCTCATTCGAGTGCGGTCCAAATAAAGTAGGTAACCCTGACCCAGGCAATCCTAAGATTGATAACCCTGTAATTAATACTGATGCTACTCCCGAAGATAAATTCACAGATGACTTTAGCGATCATTTAGGCATACCGAGTCCCAAAATTAAAACACTAGATGATGCCAAAGAAATTGCTCGCCAAATTGAGAAAGCTACTGGTGCAAAACCTGCATTTATCTACATTAGTTTTGTGCCTGTGGAAATCGTACCAGAGAGAACTAAAAAGCTGAATACCCTAGCAGAACAAAATACCGACGAACTGGAAATCGTGGTAGTCACTGCAAAAGGCAACCCCATTCGTAAGCGCATTCCCAAAACAACGAGAGCGAAAGTTTTAGAAGTAGCTCACGAATTTCGTGACGAAATTGTTAGTCCACAAAATCGTCGCCGCACTGGTTATTTGCCTTCATCTCAACAACTTTATCGCTGGATAATTACACCACTAGAGGCAGATTTACAAGCCAGAGGAATCAACAATTTAGTTTTTTTACCGGACATTGGGTTACGTTCAACTCCAATGGCGGCGCTTCATGATGGTAAGCAGTTTCTGATCGAAAAATATAGTATCGGTTTGATGCCAAGTCTCAGCTTAACCAACACTCTCTATACAGATATTAGAAAATCTCAAGTTTTAGCGTTGGGTATTTCTCAGAGTACTCAAGGCCAAGATCCTTTACCAGCAGTCCCTCTAGAAATATCAACATTGGTATCGAAACTGTGGCAAGGTAAATTATTATTGGACAAGCAAGCCACCTTAGAAAATCTCAAAAATATTCGCCGTCAACAACCTTTTGGGATTATTCATATGGCAACCCATGCTGATTTTACTACTGGCGCGTTGAATAATTCCTATATTCAACTGTGGGAGGACAAATTACGCTTGAACCAATTACGGCAGTTGCGGTTGAATGAACCCCAAGTTGAGATGATAGTGCTGAGTGCTTGTAGAACAGCCCTGGGCGATGAAGAATCAGAACTTGGGTTTGCAGGTTTAGCAGTATTGGCAGGTGTGAAAACTAGTGTTGCCAGTCTTTGGTCAGTTAACGATTCTGGTACAGCAGCATTGATGACGAAGTTTTATGAGAATTTAAGAACAGCCCCCATTAAGGCGGAAGCTTTGAGAAAGGCTCAAGTAGCAATGGCTAAAGGACAGATTTACGTCAAGAATGGTCAAATCCAAGGTTTGGGAGAAATCGGTAACTTGTCTTTACCTGCTGAAAGTATCGATCAACCTGATGAATCACTTATGCATCCTTATTATTGGGCTGGATTCACAATGGTTGGCAATCCTTGGTAAAGCAGAAAAATTAATTCATAATTCAGCGTTGCTGATTGCAGTATGAATTTTTAATTTGCTAGCCAAAAAGCGACGTTACGTACATAGATTTTGATATCTTCTAAGGCACGTGGCTCTTTTTTCATGCCATCTCCTGGTAGTTCATCGACAAAAGTGGGACAGCCTTTTTCAATATCCCAGTTGTAATCTACTAAATGATGAAAGCTTGAGTTAGCTACTGCTCGTCCGAGAATATTTCCTTGTCGATCTGGATGATGCTCGATCGCGACAACAAGATTGAAGTTACGATTTGTCACTAAACTTTTCCCTAAAGCAACTACCCGTGCATTAGTGTTGCCTGAAGGCGCTCCAATACCGCCTTCGTGGGGATGTGCTGGGAAAAATTCGATATGTCCCGAAGGTGAATTGGGATTTTTCAAAAGTTCATGAATGGGTTCAACAATGGTAATTTTTTGATAATCGCCGTTTGCCCCAGAATGATAGTTAGGCCAGGAAATATAAGTTGTGTATGAGTCATCTCGGTTCCAACGAGATTCATCGGGGTCGGGGTTTTTGGTGTTGAAATAGTGGATATCACCAATGTCAACTAAACCGCACATTGAACAGCCCATATCCTGATGATCGCGTGTTGTCAGAATACCGCCGCCACGTTGCCGAAAAGCATTAATTCCGGCAATGTCCTTTTCGGTTAAACCGTCACTCACTTCTAAGCCAAACAGCCACAGTTCGTCAAAATCTGATTTGTCGAGAGTACTTAATACTGGGTCACCACTTACTGTATCTGACTCATAATCGCGTCCTGTAACTTCAAATACAGAGTTTCCCGCTTCATCTTTAATAGATGCTAAGTAATCTTGTAACATTGAGAAACGAAAAATGCTCCAGTCATTTTCAGTCGTAGGAATCGTAGTCTGCAAAAGAATACGAATTGGTTTTGCCATAACCTGTACCAGACGAACACCACAATAGAGTATAGCGATCGCTTTGCACCAATGCTTAAATAATCTCTAAACATCTCTCCCAGGTATGAAAAAAATTCACAACTCCAGGTAGTAGTGCTAGCAGTTCAGGATGGCTAACCTAGATAAAAGTGATTTAGTATTCAATACTTTTCGGTTAAGGGGGAAAGGGGAAAGGGAAGGGGTTTGAATTTCACTTTCCCCATTGCCCTTTAACCATTCCCCAGACCAAAAAAGAGATTACTGGGTTTAACCGAAAAGTATTGATTTAGTATTGACTTTTTACCACATATATCCTTTGCAGCGCGTGCCGAGGATCTACTGCCTGTCTGGGTAGCCTCTATTCAAAGTTCTTTAGCAGAGCAAAACAGATATGAAAGCAGAACAACTCCTGAAAAATTATGCCGCAGGCATAAGAGACTTTACTGGTGTCAACTTAAGTGAGGCAAACCTCAGGGAAGCTAACCTCAGTGGCGCAATTTTAGATAGAGCCATTTTGGATGGAGCTAATTTGAGTCATGCTAATTTAGTGCAAACCAGTTTGATTCAGGCAGACTTGAATGGAGCAGATTTGAGCAATGCCAATCTCAGTGGTAGCAACTTAACTGGAGCCATCCTAGATGGAGCCATTTTGGATGGAGCAGCAATGGATGGAGCAAATTTGAGTCAAGCTGATTTGACAGTTGCCAAGCTGATTGAAACTAACTTGAGTGATGCGGAGTTACACGAAGCAAGCTTAATTGCTGCAAATTTAAATGGAGCGGATTTGAGTGGCGCAGATTTAACTGTCGCCGACTTGTCCCAGGCAAATCTCCACGAAGCAGACTTAAACCAGGCAAATTTAAACGGGGCAAATTTGGAAGGAGCCAATATAGAAGGAACAATTTTGGATGAGAATTTGTAAAAGGGAATGGGGCATTAGGAGTTAGGAGTTAGGAGTTAGGAGTTAGGAGTTAGGAGTTAGTATTATCTCCCCTGCCCCTTCGCCCCTCTGCCCCTCCGCCCCTCATCTCCCCAGTACCTTTTACACCAAATAACTCGTATTCGGTACGATCGCAAAAAAGGCATACTCATACCAGGCAGTCCAGATGAAACTGCGAATCCATCGCTGACGCTTTTCGGGACTCAATTCGTATTCAAATGCCCCATGCGCCGGATCGATGGAAGATAGGTGAGAGTTGCAACCGCAACCATGTTGATAAGTAAAACCATATTTGGAGGCAATACTTTGCACTTTCATTTGAATAGCAAATACCTTACCTGCATGGAGTATGGCATCCCAAGAACGTTTATGTTCGATGTCACGGGGGTCAAATCTTAAAGCACGTTCTTCAAAAATATGATCTCGGTAAATTGGTGCTAAATGCACATGATAAAAGCTGGCAGGGAGTTCGTAACCAAACTCATTGAATAAATCTATGCCAATACGAGCTACTTTTACCTCATCAGCGGACTCGATTCCCTTTGACTCTACCTCTCGGAGAATTTCTGCAAAATTGGGATAGCTCTGTTTCATAAAATCTTGCCCAAAAAACTCGAGGGTTTCCCATGCTAGCTGGGCAAATATTTGGGAAAATGACGGTATTAAATGAGCTAGTTGGGGGCGATCGCTAAACAAGTCAACTTCACCATGCTCTAATTTGTATAGAAACAACTGTGCCATCTCAACATAAGTTTGGGGATGGGAAAGTCCCACACTCGTGGTTCCTCTTGCAATCTCTTGCCATGTATGGGGTAGTTGAGAAACGTGAACCGCATTTTCTCCAGCAATGACTGCAACACGAGGACATTCGAGAAGTTGCATCGACAATCTCCATTTCAGACTTTAATGTGTAATTTACCCTAAGTGAGGCCTTGTCTGTATTCTCCACATAATTAAAAAATCTTTGACAGACTGTCTTAGATGGATGGGGACTGGGGAGCAGAGGGGCAGGGGAAAAGGTTAAAGGGTAAAGGGTAAAGGGTAAAGGGATAAATTTAACCTTTCCCCCTTACCCCTTTCCCTTTCCACCTTTCCCTTTCCACCTTTCCCTTTAACCTTTTCCCTTTTCCCACCTCTTGCAAAAAGCACTTTTGCAAGAGGTCTAATGCCCACCTACTCAATTTTCAAGTTGAAAGGTAACCGAGCATAAATTCCCTGTGGGTCGTTCATTTTTTGCAGAATTCCGATTTCTTGTTGCAGTTTTTGGAATTCGGCGGTGAGGGGAGTAGCTGGTTTGAGTTGGGTTTTCTCAATCCCGAAAGTATTTTGTACCTCTTGAGCTGCTCGCCCAAAAAAGCGTTCTCCCAAGCCGCCAGAGCGGGGATATTCTTGTAATTCCCAATCTTCTCCTAGTTTCGCTTGCTTGGCAGCATATGCGATCGCACTATTCAAACCGCCAATTTCATCCACCAAACCAACTTCTTTTGCTGCTACACCTGACCAAACTCTTCCTTGGGCGATTTCTGCAACTTTTTGTTCTGGGAGTTTCCGACCTTGAGAAACTTTATTCAGAAACATATTGTAAATCCGATTAACACTGCGTTGGTAAATCTCTAACTCTTGAGGCGATTTCGGGCGAGAAACTGTTTGACTATCAGCATAGCGTCCAGTTTTCACTGAATCCCAGGTAATACCATTGTCATTCGCCAGCTTTTGCCCATTAAATAATATTCCAAAGACTCCAATGGAACCTGTAATTGTATTTGGTTCGGCGAAAATGCGATTAGAGTCGCTAGCAATCCAGTAACCACCAGAGGCGGCGAGATCGCCCATTGATACTACAACTGGTTTGACTTGACGAGTTAATTTTACTTCTCGCTGCATCACTTCGGCTGCGGTAGCGCTACCACCAGGACTATTAATTCGCAATACAACTGTCTTCACATCCCGATCTTCTCGCAATTTGCTAAATATTTTCGCAAAGCGATCGCCTCCTACTTCTCCATCTTCACCTTTGCCATCGACAATCTCACCTTCAGCATAAACAACGGCAATTTTATTTTTTGAGTTGCGTTCTACACCTAAAGATTTGCCGCTAACTTCTCCATAATCATTCAAGTTAATTTGCCGAAATGTTTTCTCTTCTTTATCACTATCTGTGAGCTTTTTCAGGTCACTCACTACTTCATCGGCGTATTCTACTCGATCTACCAAACCACTGCTTTTAGCTTGTGTTGCTTCTAAAAACGCCTCATTATCTGCGATCGCCTGTAACTTTTCTGGTTCAATTTTCCGACTGGCACCCACAGTAGTGCGCCACTCTCCCCAAACATCATCCAATAACTTCTGAGTTTGTTCGCGGTTTTCTGGACTCAACTTTGTCAAAATTAACGGTTCAACTGCTCCTTTAAATTTCCCCACCCGCACAACTTGAACACCAATACCATACTTCTGCAATGCTCCCGTTAAGAACATCAGTTGTGAACTCAAACCGTTGACTTCCATTAATCCCAAGGGATTAAGGATAACGGAATTTGCTGCTGAACTCAGATAATATTCCTTTTTACTCCAGTTACTGCCATAGGCAACAACCTGTTTCCCAGCAGCGCGGAATTCCTCGAGTGCTTTCCGGATTTCTTTGAGAGAAGCATAGCCGAGATTGCTAGCTTCGCCGCTGCGTGTCCCATCTAGATAGATACCGACAATTCGCGGATCGCGCCGTGCCTTTTCTAAGGTTTCCACAACTTTGCGGAGTGTCATTGTCTCTTCATCGACACCTGAGAGTGCGTTCTGAAGAAATTTGTCGGAATTGGGTTCAGCATCAGTAATTTTCATGGATAAGTCAAAAACCAGCACTGACTTATCTTTCACCTGCGGACCTGTCTCTTTAGAAGAAGTTGCAGCTAATATCAGCAAAAATAGTCCGCTGGTTCCCAGTCCGGCGAAAATAATTAGTCCTAGTAAGCTGCCAATTAAACTAGCAAAAGTTTGTTTAATAAAGTTATTCATATCTTGTAAGTCTATTCTCTACTGATTTTTTCCTTTTCTTATAAGTAGCATTTAAGTAGCAGCTTGTCTTGCCCGGAAATCAAAAATCAGGGCATTTGGCATCAACGACATTAGGGTGGCAGTAATAACGCAAAACGGTTAAAACCTCATCCCCAATGCAAGAGGGCAACCTTGTCCAGTGTACTGCCATTGCTGATAGCCCATGTAGCGAAGGTGTGCCGACACGCATAAGGCTTAAGGTAATAGGGAATCTCGCGTGTTTCTACAGGGTTAGCGCGTCCAAATATTACCCATCGGGCGAGTCCTCTTGTCAATAGGTTTTGAGACGCCCTAGCCCTGCAACTCCGACAAACTAACTCACTGGGGATTTAAGAAAGTAAATCGGATTTTCTTCCCCTTGTGTTGGGAGAAAAACAGCACCTATGCGGAATGCAGTTTGCTTAATTTCAATTGAAGAGAATTTATAACTATCTGCAGTTTGAGGTGGGTTGCCAATTAATTCAAAACAATGCCATAAAATTCTTGAAAAAGGCGGTAAGAAATGCTGTCAGTTTTCACGCTTGATGTATTGCTGAGATTTTCCTCGTTGGGATTTTATCGTCAAAGAATATGTCATTAGTCATTTATCTTTGCTAATGACTAATGACTAATGACTAATTACAATTTAGCCGTGAGTTGCACTTTGAGGAGGACGCGAGGCAACCTTTTTAGCTAAACCTAAAGTCTGCAAAACTTGAATGCTCCACCAAGTTACATCAATTTCCCACCAAGATAAGCCAGATTTGGCCATGTGAGGATAAGTATGATGGTTGTTGTGCCATCCTTCTCCATAGGTTAAAAGGGATACCCACCAGAGATTACGAGCGCCATCATTGGCGTCAAAGGTGCGATAACCCCACAAGTGTGATGCTGAGTTCACAAACCAAGTTGAGTGCCAAAGTAAGACACATCTGACAAACATTCCGTAGATGACAAAAGACCATCCTCCTAAGACATATAGCAATAATCCTAAGGGAATTTGCAACAGTAAAAAGTAGCGATCTAGCCAGCGATAGAAGGGTTGTCTTGCTAGATCGGGAGCATATTTGTGATAAGTTTCATAGTCAAAAAACTCTGCACGCGGGTATAGAATCCACAGCATATGACTCCACCAAAATCCTCGTTGAGCAGAGTAGGGGTCTAGGTTAATATCTTCGGTGTGGGCGTGATGCTGGCGGTGTCCACCTACCCAAAAAATTGGCCCCCCTTGTAAAGCCATCGCTCCGATCAAGGCGATCGCATATTCTAACCATTTGGGAACTTGGAAACTCTTATGGCTCAGTAGTCGGTGATATCCCAGGCAAATACCAATACTCCCGAATAACCAGTGGAAAAACATTACCAAACCTAATGCTGACCAAGAGAAAAACCAAGGAGCTAGTAGTGCTAAGACATGAAATGTAGTAAAAAATACTACATTTGTCCAACTGAGTTTAGGTGGATTTCCTGTCTCAGGAATGATGCCTTCTCTACGAGAGGCAACGCCTTCGCCAACGCCTTTGGCGATCGCTCCAAAATTTGCGGTCATAAAAATTCCTCTTGATGGATGATCGAGCGATTTGCCTTTTCTCGGATGCCATCCCCCAAGGGATTTACCCAATCTGTACACTAGTTCGTTACAGTAGAGTCAAGCAAGTATCGCTTACATTTTTATCCTAGCAGTAGTCTTATAATGGTGCAAGTGCCACTTGCATATTTTATGTCGTCTCAACTTATTTCAACTCGTCAACGCCTTATCCAAGCTGCACTTGAGTTATTTACTGCTCATGGAGTCAGCGCTACCACAACCCGGCAAATAGCTGAAAAAGCTGAAGTCAATGAAGTGACATTATTCCGAAATTTTGGTAACAAGCATGGGTTGCTTTTGGCTGTGCTGGAAGAGTCCGCAGCCTTCAAGAATCTCGGTGAGTCGCTGGTGCGGCGGGCAACTCCTCCTGGTAATGTTTACCAAGCTCTCAAAGATTATGCAAGTGACACCTTACACGCATTAGAACGAGTGCCAGAGTTGGTTCGCTCTGTGGTGGGGGAAGCCGACCAATTCCCGGCGGAAAACCGCCGCGCCTTAGGCCGGGGGGTAACAGAGGCAAACCGTTATGTAGCGCAGTATTTAGCTACTATAATCGAGCAAGGACATTTAAATACCTATCTTCCAGCAGAAAAATTAGCCAGTTTACTCAATGGGATGATTTTGGGATATGCCGTAATTGAATTCACCAGTGAATTCCATGAACTTTGGGAGGATCGGGATGATTTTTTGGAAAATTTGGTAGAGTTGTTTTTACATGGGGCAATGTCATACTCTGGGGAATCACCAGCTAACTCCTTACAAGGAGGTGCGATCGCCACAGAAGTAGCTGATTTACCTGGTAGTTTGGTTCATGAAATTCTGCAACAAGCCAGGAAATTGGGAATACGAGATTATGCCTTAGCCTATGTGTTATTTGGTGCTGGGTTATCTGCTGCAGAAATAATTAGCTTAGAGCGATCGCACCAAATTTATGATACTCAAGGACACTTCCTACAAATTACAATTCCCGGCTTTGTCCGGCAAGTACCTGTAAATCAGTGGATTTTGGGCAAACGCTACGGTTATTACACGAATAATCCCTTAATCAAATTGCTGAAAAATCGTAAAGATAATCAAACAGCAATGTTTCTGAATGAAACAGGCAAACCGATTTCCGAATCAGAGCTTCAGATACGTTGGGAACTATGGAGTGAGGGATTGTTAACTCCCCAAGGACAACCGCCAGCCATCGCCCAAGCACAACAAACTTGGCGGGTAGAAATGTTAATGCGGGGAATTAGCTTAGAAAACCTGGCTATTTTGACAGGTTGCGATCGCGCCCAATTACAAGCCTATGCTCGTCGAGCCAAAGAAAAAGCCGCCCTAGAGCAAGCTACCCGTTTAGATCAAAAACCAGGATAGAGAACCGGGAAGATAAACTTTCACGCACGCTGCACGCTACGATTGTCACAATATTTAAATACGCTTATGTTTTATTTTTACAAATGTCTGCTAAGCACAGAGATAATCGAAATCTTGTCGCATCTGGTGACTGGCCAATTGAGCAATTACCTGGACTCAGCCAAGAAGAACAATCCCAACTACAAAATTGTGGGATTACCACCACAGTAGCGCTAGTAAAACAAGGAAAGACTCTGGAGGCAAGGGTGGCGTTAGCAAATAAACTCCAGATTCATCTTCAGTATGTAAATAAATGGATGGCTTTGGCTGACTTGGCACGTATTCCCAGCGTAGGTACACAATATTGTGGTTTATTGCTTCATGCAGGTATTGGTTCTGTGGCACAGTTAGCTCAGACTCCTACTCACAGATTGCACAAACAGATTTTGCGCTTGCAGGTAGCAACAATGCAGCGACGAGATTTGTGTCCAGCAATTGAGTTAGTACAACAGTGGAGTCAGCAAGCGAAGATAGTGGGGACTGTTGACTGTTGACGGATGACTGTTGATTAATGACTGTTGACTCTTGAATAGGGAGATGAGGGAGACAAGGGAGAATAATAACTGTACGTTCGGTTGAATACTTATAGTTAAGACTGACGCTCTGACACACCAGACACGGAGACACGGGCAATTTTGAATTATGAGTAATTAACCGGACTTGATATAACTCCTCAATCAACAGTCAACAATCAACAATCAACACTCATCAGTCAACAGTCAACAGTCAACAATCCCCTAATCTTTAACCAATACTCCATTAAGAAAAATATCAGCTAGTCCTTCTGCCATGTGCTGCATTTCTTGGGGGGAGGCGTCTGGTTCTATGAGGGTGTTGTTAGAAAAACCAGCGATCGCAAACATTCCTAAGAAAACTTTGGCGACTAGTTTAGCATCTGTTTGGCGATAAATGCCTTTATCCATAGCTGTTTGAAAGAAGGCTTCGCCGACATCGGTCATTTTAGCAATGACTTCTAATTGAATGCGATCGCGTAAATCGGGGTGAAATTGCACTTCCATAAAACAAACGCGCATTAAATCGGCATTTTTTTGGAAGTTCCACATCCGACGACGCATCACCTGAGCTACAGCTTTATAGCTACCCATTTCACTTAATTCTGTCAGTAAATCTGTCAGAATCTCCACCCATCCACTTGTAGCTACTTCTACCAAAATCGCTTTTTTATTGGGAAAATGACGAAATAGAGTGCCTTCAGCTACACCTGCTGCCTGTGCTAAATCACGGGTGGTAGTGCCATCAAATCCCTGAGACGCAAACAAGCGTTGTGCTGCCTGTAAAATCCGGGTGCGTGTCTGAGCCTCTGATGGTGGGGGAGAATTAAAAACTCGCATAACAGTTATGGTGAGATATCCGGAACAGGATTTGTAACATTATTGTCTAACGTCAAGTTGAAAAAGCCGAAAAAGCTTAATACAACATTAACGCCCTATTTGCTAAGTAGCGTACTTCTTCGGTAGTGTAACTTTATCTTAATTTTTGCTTATGAACAAACTCAGTCGGTCAATTTGGGATTTTACGTCGCGTCTTTCCTTGGCTTGCAGCTCAACTTGGATTCTGGAATTGCCAAAGAATCTATCCCTAACATCCCGTAGGCTGTTTGTCGCTTTGTTGGCCTCAATGGTTTTTTGCTGGGGATGGCAGCCAGAAATTGCTCTGGCTCAAACTCAAACAATATCTCCTCCCCCACCAACGAAAACTCAAACTTTGCCAGTTCCTAGTTCAATCCAACCTTATCTAGATGGAGTCATCAAGAAGTTAACCGAGTTTCGCCTCGATAATGGTTTGAAATTCATTGTTTTGGAACGACATCAAGCTCCTGTAGTTTCTTTTTTGACCTATGCTGATGTCGGTGGTGTAGATGAGCCTGATGGCAAAACAGGTGTAGCCCACTTTCTAGAACATTTGGCATTTAAAGGCACAACGCGCATCGGTACAGAAAATTACACGGCAGAAAAACCCCTACTAGAACGCTTGGAACAGTTAGATACTCAAATTAAAACAGCAAAAGCTGATGGCAAAAAAGATGAAGTTGCCAAGTTAGAAGCTGAGTTTAAAGAAGTGGAATCCGAAGCAGGTAAACTAGTCAAGCAAAACGAAATGGGGCGAATTGTCGAACAAGCGGGAGGCGTGGGTTTAAATGCTAATACTTCAAACGAAGCTACCCGTTACTTTTACAGCTTTCCTGCCAATAAGTTGGAACTTTGGATGTCGCTGGAGTCGGAGCGATTTCTCGATCCTGTAATTCGTCGTGAGTTTTATAAGGAAAAAGATGTAATTTTGGAAGAGCGACGGATGCGGGTGGAAAATTCGCCCATTGGGATGATGCTGGAGAAATTTATTGATACTGCCTATAAAGTCCATCCCTATAGGCGTCCGGTGATTGGTTATGACAAAGATATTCGTAACTTAACACCAGCAGATGTACAAAAGTTTTATGACGCTTATTATGTACCAAGTAATTTAGCGATCGCTATTGTCGGAGATGTTAATCCGACTGAAGTGAAAAAACTAGCACAAACTTATTTTGGTCGCTATCAAGCAAAAGCCAAACCTGTGGAAAAAATCTCGGTGGAACCGCAACAAAAACAAACACGGGAAGTCACTTTAGAACTACCTTCTCAACCCTTGTATTTAGAAGGCTATCACCGTCCGGCAGTTACTCATCCAGATAATGCAATCTATGAAATCATTGGCAGTTTATTAAGTGATGGGCGCACCTCCCGACTGTATAAATCTTTGGTAGAAAAGCAGCGCTTAGCCTTAAATGCTCAGGGTTTCAGTGGTTTTCCTGGGGATAAATACCCAAACCTAATGTTATTTTATGCTCTCACAGCTCCTGGTCATACAGTTGATGAGTTAGCGATCGCTTTACGCCAAGAAATTGACAAATTAAAAACTGAGCCTGTTGCCACAGATGAGTTGCAACGAGTAAAGACCCAAGCACGAGCGGATTTATTACGCACTCTAGCGTCTAATACGGGGATGGCTCAACAGTTGTTGGAATATGAAGTGAAAACTGGCTCTTGGCGGAATTTGTTTAAGCAGTTGGATGACATTGCTGCGGTAACTCCTGGTGATATTCAGCGCGTAGCAAAAGGAACGTTTACGCCGGAAAATCGCACCATTGGTAAGTTGTTGTCGAAACCAGCTTAAGAGAAACAAACCGCAGAGGAAGAGAGATATGCAAAGGTATAAGAGAAAGATGGCTGTGAAAATCCCAAACGGGAAGAAATTGGTTTATGCGTTGGTTGTGGTTTTGGCGTTTTTACTTTTAACTTCTTGGAATTTTTCTATGGCGGCGACGGCACAGGCAAAGCACTACACTGAGTTGCAGTTGCCACCGCTACCTGAAATTAAGTTACCAAAGTATGAACGGTTTGTTCTGCAAAACGGCTTAATTGTCTATTTGATGGAGGATCATGAGTTACCCTTGGTGAAGGGTACGGCGTTGGTACGAACTGGGAATCGTTTGGAACCTCCGGAAAAGGTCGGGTTGGCTGCTTTTACAGGCGCGGTGATGCGAACTGGAGGAACTAAAAACCATTCGCCCGATCAACTAAATGACATTTTAGAACAACGGGCGGCGGCGGTAGAAACTAGTATTGGCGAAACTGCTGGTAGTGGTAGCTTTGATACCCTGAGTGAAGATTTAGATACGGTGTTTGGGCTGTTTGCTGAAGTATTGCGATCGCCTGTATTTGCTCAAGAAAAGCTAGATTTGGCGAAAACTCAAGCTAAGGGAGGCATTGCGCGTCGCAACGACAATCCAGATAGCATTGCTAGTCGAGAATTTCGCAAATTGATCTATGGGAAAGATAGCCCCTATGGTCGGACAACAGAGTATGCAACGGTAGATAAAGTTTCCCGTGAGGATTTACTCAAGTTTTATCAGCAATATTTCCACCCAAATAATCTGATTTTGGGGATTGTCGGGGATTTTGAACCGAAAAAAATGCGATCGCTCATTGAAGCTAAATTTGGCGACTGGAAGCCGAACCCCAAAATTGCTAAACCCCAATTACCGGAAGTTTCCCCAGCGAATACTAGCGGAGTCTTTTTTGTCAATCAGCCGCAACTAACCCAAAGTAGCGTATTGATGGGGCATTTAGGCGGACAGTACGATAGTCCAGACTATCCAGCGCTGGATGTGTTGAATGAAGTATTAAATGGTTTTGGCGGACGTTTATTTAATGAAGTGCGATCGCGTCAAGGTTTAGCTTACTCTGTATACGGCTACTGGAGTCCCCGTTACGATTATCGTGGAATGTTCGTCGCTGGTGGACAAACGCGATCGGATGCTACTGTGCAGTTTGTCAAAGCCTTACAAGCTGAAATTAAGCGTATTCAAGCTCAACCAGTTACACCAAAGGAACTAGCTTTTGCCAAAGAATCTACACTCAACTCCTTTGTGTTCAACTTTCAAGATCCAGGCCAAACTTTATCACGGTTGATGCAATACGAATATTACGGCTATCCTGCTGATTTTCTCTTCCGCTATCAAAAAGCCGTCGCAGGTACCACAGCCGCCGACGTGCAACGGGTAGCACGAGAATACCTGAAGCCAGAAAATATTGTAACTCTAGTGGTAGGGAATCAAACCGCCATTCAACCACCCTTGACGCAGCTAGCTGCCAAGGTAACACCAATAGATGTGACAATTCCTAACTCACAACCAGAGGCGAAGAATTAGTTCCATAATAGATCCTCCTAAGAGGTTGTTTAAAAAGTGTTTTAATGTGACTTTAGGCACTTTTAGCTCCCCCCTAATACCAGTTCACAATTTGCAATTAAAAAACTTAGATATAGCAATCCTTTCAGGGTTTACATCTGTTTTATAATTTGAGTGAATTGGTATAACCCGGCCTTAAAAAGGCTGCCGTGTATACACAAGTCGGAAATAGGAGTCTGTCAAGATGAATCAGACGCGATGAATCGGGTCTCTACATGAGGGCTTTCTGGCTGATCCCAAGCGTATTGGGGTAAAACTGGTGACTTGTGTATACACAGTAGCCTTTATCAGGAGAGGGATTGAGGGTGAGGTAAGCCAGGGAGATAAATTGTATGTTATTTCTTATTATTCCTAAACGATGAAGGGTTCAAGTTGCCGATTATGCCATTGTCGTTGATACCATTCAGCAACCAAGGGGCGAACAATAAACTTAGGCTGACCTTCGCCTTTAACGTCAATGCGTAAAGCTGAATAAGGTCTTCCCTTGTGAGAACCTTGACCGTTACGACCGATGAAGAGGTGCGATCGCGCCATTAATCTATTCTTTTCTATCAAATCTGCTCCCTCAATTCGCTGGCGTCGCAGACTAAACCCGCTACCGCCACAAACAATCCAATGGATATGAGAATCACCGTGTCCCGTATCCATTGTTTCCAGGTGTTCCAAACAGTGCGCGTGTCCATTTAATACCAAATCGACTAAAGGACGCCCCTGAGTTAGAGAACCTATTTCTTCAGCTACTGCATCCAGTACACCACGAAGGCGATTGCGAATCGCTAGAGTTTGTCCTTGTTGCCACTTCGTCGCCTCAGTCACATAGGGAGGATGATGGAAATAAATCACTCTCCCCCGAACTTCGCTATTATTCCAAGATTCAATTAGTCTGTGCTGAAGCCAGTTGAGTTGTTCCGTGTCAGTCTGCGTTGATTTATCTGTGGCTAATTGCTTATCAATATCAACAATAATTTCTTCAATTTGGGACATCTTGGCTTGGAAATCCTCTAACTCATCCGCCTCGATGGGGTTGTTGGGGTCAAGCTTGGCTGAGGTTTCCATGATTTGCAGCTTTTCTTGCTCTAAATCTTGACGACGTTTTTCTAAAATTTGGCGATCGACTTGGCCTTGTTTTGTTTTTGGTAGAGGTGGTGGGTCGTTAAATGTATTAGAATCCAAGCCAAAAAAGTCAATCCCGCCATAGCGAAAAGTGTAGTAGCGATTGGGGAGGCGCGTGAAGTGCCCTGGTTGATAGCGAAGACAATGACCTGTATCTGTCTTGGCTGTGTAGTACCGATTGAAATGATCCTCTAACTCTGTTGTCAACCCATAGGCTTTGAGATAGTCTAAAAACGCCCGTGCGTAAGCGTCACCTGTATCTGAGCCATGCAAACCGACATCTAAATCTAACCGCGATCGCAACAGACGACGAATCGGTAATGTTGTCAAGGACGCCAAGCTTAAAAAAATCGGCAAGTCATAATAATCATGATTTCCCGGTACAGGTAAGATCGGCAGTTTAAAAATCATCTGGTCATAGGCAATTTGTTTGGGATGCTCTCCACCTAGGAGAAACTCTCGGTAGGGCTGGATAAAGTTTTGCTGATAGTACTCACTCGATCCCACTAAATAGATCACATCCCCAGTGTGTAGCATAAAACGACATTCATTGTGATGGGGCAGCATCAGTTCAGCCACCTGTCGCTGAGGATTTTGTCCCCCATGCCTTCCAGAACCACTATCACCTACAACTAAAAACGAGAACTCACAATCGTCTGCTTGACCATCATCCAACACCAGCCGAGTTTGGTCGATATTGCGTTCCACAATCAACGGGTCTTGCCATCGTACCCGCTGGCTCATTTTCCGAATTTTTTTAGCGATCGCTGGATCGGATACTAATTTCAATGCAACCTAACTCCTAAATGTTGAATTGGAGAGAGTGGGGAGTGGGGCACAGGGGCACAGGAGCGGAGGGGCAGGGGAAGCAGGGGAGGCAGGGGAGGCAGGGGGAGAAATAACCAATGCTCAATGCCCCATGCCCTGAGCGTTCGCGTAGCGTCTCGTACAGAAGCCGAGGGGATGCCCAATCCCCAATCCCCAATCCCCAATCCCCTCACTCTTCTACTGGATTTTTCATTTCAATTGTCAAGTTGGGCAATCCCTCTAATTTTTCTGTAGGCTCAACTTCTTCTACTAGTGGGACAAAAATTTTCAGGCCTGCTGGTACACATTTAACTTCTATCGGTGTTGTACCAACTATTTCACCATCTAGAACAACTTTTTGTGGTGGTTCTGTGGTGATTTTAAATTGTTTGGCTCGCAGGTAACCAATGTCATTTCTTTCTGCTGCGTTACCTGTAGAAGCTGTTTGGAAAAGATGGAATGTAGCAGCGATCGCTCCTGCCTTGTTAGCTGGAGCTACAATCGTCAAATCTAGTAGACCATCATCATAAATCAGACCGGCTGGCCCTTGTGCCAAAACTGAAGTAGGAGGCGCGGCATTTGCAACTGTGACTGCACAGGCACTAGTTTTAATTATTCTATCCTCGGTTTCAATTTCAACATCAAAGTTATGTAAGTTTCTTAATTGCTGAATTCCTGCCAAGACGTAGGCCATCATTCCAAAACGATTCTTGGCATCTCGGTCTGCTAGTTCCACCGTTTCAGCCTCAAAACCAATACCTGCCAAGAGTACCATTGGTCGATCGTTGCAATAGGCTACGTCTACATTCTGGGTTCCTCCCTGCAAAATTGTCTCACACGCAGCTGCGATCGTATCTGGAATTCCTAAAGCTGTGGCAAAAGCGTTTGCTGTACCTCTAGAAATAATACCAAATGGAATACCAGTACTTACCACAGCCGCCGCCGCTGCTGAGAGCGTACCATCTCCCCCCGAAGCAATAATCGCATCAACCCCTCGCTCTACTGCTGCATAAGCCAGGGCATCTGCATCAATTTCCTCAGTTGTCAAATAAATATCTAAATCAATTTCTGGCTCTAATATTGCTCGAATTTCTGCCAGTTCTAATTCTGGGTCACCCTGACCGGCTACTGGATTGAAGATGAGGCAGGCGGAACGATTCATAGGGTATGACAACTAAGCTTGGATCACTAAGATATCAAATTATTTTTAACATTCTTACAAAATTTCGACTTCCTTCTAGCGGCTAGCTTATACTCACCCAAAGTATGTTGGATCAAATTTAACAAATTCTGGAGTATGACAACCTGAGATTTGCTTTAAAAAATAATATCCAAGTTGAGCAAAAACGCTTTTTCACGAACACCGAATATTTTACTGTATTTACAACAAAACAAGGTTAAATAAGCATGTATAATTCAAATTTCAAAATTCATAATCAATAAGTGGGAGACTCAGATTTGCCAATCATTGTTTCCCTTTGTGTCACGTAGTGAAGACCACTGAATCTGTATATTTCAGTGTGGTGTGTCGCCGTTGATTCACCCAGTAGTGACACATAAATTCAGAGTTTAATTCTGGAGCTTGGCACTTTTATTCTTTCTTGTTAAAAATATATTAAGAAATTTAAATATAGTAGAGCTTGAGTATTAAGTATTGTAGGATTAACAGTGGATTTTGTCGATTAATAAATTAAGTGAAAACTTAGCTATTGTGGATATAATCAGCAATTTTATTTCACTAAATTAATATTATGGATGGGTCTAATTGACGAATCACTCATTTTGGTATTATTCCTTTTTCTTATTCTGTATCACTCTTGCCCGATACTTTCTGATAGCTGGGGGAGCATACTTGCTCTTTTATTCAGTTTTGGGAAAGTCCCTTGCTAACAAGAGTTTACGTTTGAAGCCGTTGATGAGTTGTTCCATTCAAAAGGATATCGAATTATCGGTACTCTCGGCAATGGTTTTTGCTATTTCTGGAGCATTTATTGTCTCACAGTATAGTTTGGGAGCAACGCTGTTATACACTGACCTAAACAAATACGGACTATGGTATTTAGTAGCTAGCTTTGTTCTGGTGCTAATTCTTCAAGATACATACTTTTACTTTATCCATCGGATATTTCACCACCCTCGGATTTTTAAATGGATGCATTATGGACACCACCGTTCAGGAGAGCCAACGCCCTGGAGTTCCTCCGCTTTTGATCTGCCTGAGGCGATTGTACAAGCACTTTTTTTTGTCGGTGTGAGCTTCATAGTGCCGCTTCATTTTATCACTTTAGTTGTCGCACTTATAACTATGACCGTGTGGGCAGTGTTTACCCATATTGGATTTGAGGTATTTCCCTCGTCATCTCAAAACTACTGGATTAGCAGGTGGTTTATCGGTTCTATGCATCATTCAATACATCACCGTAAATATAAAGTACATTACGGTTTGTATTTTACGTTCTGGGATAAACTCCTTGGCACTGAAGACTCTAGTTATGAGAATAAAACCCCCACAAGGGAGTTTTAATTTTTTATCAGTCATTGGTCATTAGTGAATAACAAATGACTAATGACAACCTCACAAATTAATATGCTAATTCAAAGACTTAACGACTTACTTCCGATTTTGTGATTCATCTTTATTTTTAGTTGTTTCATGATCGAAGCGAATTCCTACAAAAATATCATAAAGAAACTCTAAAAAGTCTTTTTTTTGTAGTAACCCGGAAGTCTGATAACAGCCTTTTTCATCTAACAAGGGCTTCATCAGATAGTATGTAGACTGATATTTATACCAGGGAACACAAGTCCATAAATGATGAACTAAGTGATAGTTTTGTCCTAAAATCAGGATATTAAGAATAGGGCTGGGGTATACACGAGCATTTTTCCAGCGATCGCGTTCGCTAAAAGGACGATGGGGCAAATAGTCAAAAAATAAGCCCAGTATTAGCCCAACTATCCCAGAAGGTACAACCCAAAAATTGAGGACGTACATTAAAAAATGATATTGAATTGAGATATAAACAATTGCAATAACAATTAAACGGCTGATAAACCATTCTAATAGTTCATATTTACGCCACAATCGTCGCTGAAAGAAAAACACTTCGTGGGACAAAAAACGAAATGCAATTAGCCACAGTGGACCACCTGTAGAAACATAATGGTCTGGGTCATCTTTGGGATCGTTTACATGGGCATGATGCTGCAAATGCACCCGCGTAAACACTGGGAAGACAAATCCTAGCATCAAGGCACTGCCATGTCCTAGCATGGCATTGATGACTCGATTGCGGTGGGCTGATTGATGACAAGCATCATGAATTACTGTACCAGCACAATGTAAAGCAATAACATTAGCGCTAAAGCATATCCAGTCTGGCCAGTGCCAAAGCCAGTAACCACAATTAGATAATACCAACACTGCTACAGATGCCAAAAATAGCAGTAAAGTGGGATTAAAATCACCAGGAGGCGCTAGAAATTCCTTAGGCGGAACTTTTAGCAGTTTTTGTGGCTTTGACGCGATCGCTCCTGGTTCTCTATTTGCTACGTCTTCAAAGTTTTTACCATTTAGCTTTTGATAGTCATCAACGGCTGGGTCAATGATGATTAAGCTTTTGGGTGGGATGTCGTCAAAAAAATTAGGATCTAAAGAGGTCATAATTTTTTCCTGTCGCGGTTCCTTGATAAAGTGAGCTTGAAATCCCGAATTCAGCCAGCACAGAAGAGATTTCTTGCCCCGATTAAAGAGATGAAACCCTGAAAATCTAGCCGATACTGTTCTCTATGAAAATTATGTATCCATTGTTAGAACTATTATGTAGGTAAAATTTTAGATTCCTCGCTACACTAAACGCACCAACAAAATATTTGATTTTTTGTTTCTAGAGTTAGTCCTCTTGCTAATGACGCCAACAACAACGGGATAACTATTGTGGTTTGGTATCGATATTTTTCGATTCACCAAAGCAATGGTTTCTCCCGTGTGCTAAACTTGTGTTTTGTTAACTTGATTTTACGGAAAAACAATTTTCAACAATATAAACAATACAGTTTTTTGATTCATTAACGCAATACTTTTGCCATAATTTAATATGTGAGAGAACTATTTTAGACACAAGTATTATACTTCTAAGAAAAAATCTATATGTTATTTGTTTATGATGTTTAAAGTTTTTATGATAAATTCTAATTTTTAGATTTTATCGAAATAGCAGTTCAGATTCAATGCCGTTTTATGGTATCGAGCTTAAAAGAAGCTAAGCTTTTGAAGCTTCTAGACTTCAATTTGAACAACCAATCAGGGCTGTCTTGAGATTAGAGAGTGGGCAGTAGAGAAGGAAAAATCAGGTATTTTCATCGGGAGTTGCCTATTATAGTCGATTGATATCTCTTGCAAAAGTAATTTTTGCACATTTACAGGGAAAGGGCAAAGGAAAATTTCGTGCCTTTTGCTGACTTCTACAAAAAGTATATGCACAAGCGATCGCTCTGGCGCTTTTCGATTCTCTAAAACTACGCGGACTTTGTTGTCTTGAAGATCTTTCTATATCTAACTGCGATTTATAGTCATTAGATATTTGTGTTTGCAAAATTTGGATTCTCTCAAATTAAGATTCTTGACTGATGAACTGATTTATGTATAGTAGTGGGATAAAGTCAAGGTGACGACTTACGTAGTATACAAATCAACATCAGGTAAAAAGTAATTCATGCATTATTTATCACTCTTGCTAGTAAATGTACTAGCTTTCAGCAGTTTATACACTCCTAGCGTGACAGCAGCAAGCACAACACCGGATTTCCCAAAAATACACTTAGCTCAAAAGCTAAACTGCGATAATGCTCAAACTCAAGCAGCAATTAATGAATGCAGTAAGTTGTCGTATCAAAATGCTGATAAAAAGTTGAACCAAGTGTATCAACAACTTGTACCTAACTTAAACAAAACTAGAAAACAAAAATTGATTGCTGCACAGCAAGCATGGGTTAAGTTTAGAGATAACAATTGTGAGTTTGAAAAAAGTGCATATCAGGGCGGAAGTATAGCCCCTAGCATTTACTTTTCTTGTCTGGAAAATACGACAAAAGAGCGTACTCAACAATTACAGGAATATCTTAAACCCGACCATTAAATAGTTTAAAGAAATATCAATACAGCCTTTGTAGTTATTCGAGTTGCTTGAGACGATAGCCCATACCGTGGACTGTTTCAATAAAATCTTCATCAGCTCCTGCTGCTTTGAGCTTTTGACGCAGACTTCTGAGATGAACTTTGACAGCGTGTTCTTCTGGAGGAGACTCTAGCGACCAAATATGTTCAATAATCACGCTGCGACTCAGAACACGGCGACCATTTCGCAGTAATAACTCTAATATACCGTACTCTTTTGGGGTAAGATGCACCATATTTTTCTCATAGGTCACTTCATAAGTGCTGGGATTGAGATGCAGATTACCCCATTCCAGAATCGGTGGTGATGAAACACTACCTCGACGAAGCAAGGCGCGAATTCGGGCAAATAGTTCTTGCAAATCTACTGGTTTAACGACATAATCATCTGCTCCTGCATCAAGTCCGGTGATTTTATCGCTAACCGTGTCACGCGCAGTCAGCATGAGAACAGGCATACTATAGCTGTGCGATCGCAACCGATGGCATAGACTAATTCCATCGAGTTCTGGCAACATAACATCCAACAGCAGCAAATCATAATCCAGCATTTTTGCTTGATTCCAACCTGCCTCACCATCCGTCACCACATCAACCATATAACGCTGATCTGTCAGCGCTTCTGCTAAAGTTTCAGCAAGGCGTACATCATCTTCAACTAAGAGAATTCGCATAGCATTTTTTTAACAATACAAGTTATGTTTAAAACAATCTGTGAACTCTGATTCAGAAAATATTGCAAAAAGTAACAATTTCTCGATTTCAGTGCTTCTTTCCGATTTCTTTACTATTTCCTGACTAATTTCCTTACTTTTGATATGTCATGCTCAATAGAGCATCTCCTATTTACCAGGAGAAGCAAACTACACCCAACGCCGACCTCAGCAGAAGAGAAGAACACTAATAATTGATAATTCTGCCTAAATCCTAGTATGGTCGGCGATTATGACGCTCCTACCCTGCTCTTAAGTAAGCTCGGCACAACAGGTCGCAGGTAAAACACGTTTAGCTACGCGATCGCCCTGACCTGTTGATGCTTTTATTGAAGTTCAGCAAGCAAGTTTAGGAGGCAGGAGGCACGCGGCTAGCAGTATAATATCAGCCTTATTTACTCTCTGCTCCTCATTTCTCTAGCTGTCGAATCCGCTTTATTTGTAACAAGTTCCAGTCATCTTCAGAATAAGGCGTGCTAAACCAGGCATCTAATATTTCTTTAGCGATCGCTTCTGTAGTTGCACGTAAACTTAATACTAAAACATTGGCATGATTCCAAATGCGGGCGCCCCGTGCCGTCTCAGCATCATGGCACAAAGCAGCACGTATCCCAGAGACTTTATTCGCAGCAATAGATGCACCAGTACCAGTCCAACAAAAGACAATCCCCTCATCGGCTTTCTGAATTGATACTGCTAAAGCAACTTTACTACTGCTGATAGGCCAATCAACTTCTGGAGAATTATCGTCTAGGGAACCAAAAGGTATAACTTCATACCCACGCTGCTTAAGTTCTTTGAGTACCATGTCAGTAAGGTTAGTGCGTTCATCACTGCCAATAGCGATTCTCATGCCTTCCCCTTTAAAAGTAGTCTGCTCTGTTGTCTGATTTTACGATAAGTAGCGACACTTCAAAAAGTGATTAACTGTCGCTACAATGTGCCAAGATTATATTAACAGTCAGACTTATTTAAGAGATCATTCTCTCAAGCTTTTTCCGAGATTTTTTGAGAAACCGATTCATTTGTGACACCATACTAGGATCTCTCAATTGTTTTGGTTTTCGTTCTGGCTCTTTGAGAAATCGATAATGTAAAAACTCATCTCTATAATCAATATTGACAGCTTCTCCTTGACATAAACGAGTAAAATCAATAGAAGAATAGCTCATATAGTGAATGCGATGAATTGGTTTTAAGCCATCTTGATTATAAAGAATATTATTAATATTTATGAATGGATCTGCATTAGCACAATTACCTGTTCTATCTTGAGCATTGTGACTGAGGGTAAAGTTAAAGATTCGGGGATCGCCGTATAAAGTTATATAACCGAATATGCCAGAACTAGACCACCAAGAACCTTCACGAATCCATTCAAATTCCCGTTCTTCAATCCATTTTTCTTTGATAATATCTAAATCTTTGCCGCCGAAAAGCAAACGTTTTGAACCAAAAAAGCTATCACAATGGATTTTTTGACGCAAATCAGCTTCTGTTAGCTGCATTACTCTTTCCAAGACATCAAGATTTAATTGTGTTTTCTCTCTAGGTTTAGCATGTTCCCAATCATTAAACACTAAATCATAAGTATCCAGCTTTTGAATAATATCATCAATTGGTTTCATGGCTAAACTATCAGCATCATAAAACACAAATTTCTCAAACTCGCCATTAAAAGAAGCAAACTTTCGGTGTACAAAGCCTTTGTACCACCCAGGACGATTTAACTTAGATTCATTTGCCCTTGGATGAGCATCCCAAAGCTGATTTACAAAATTATCCCAGCGATGAATTGCTTCCCAATCCTCAAAAAGTGTGACATTTCTTCTAGACTTTATTTCCTGCTTAACCAAATCTAATTGCTGATTATAAGGAATCACACAAACAGGGATATCTTTTCCAACATTTACCTCAATGCTGTTTAGCAAAGCAACTAGTTGGTCATATACAGCGTCATTGGCAAGTGTATAAATACCAAATGATTTCATTTTGCTAAATCCTACTTAACATATAGAGTACTTTGTTCGCTTGTACTGAGTAATTTTCATCGAAGCCGACGGGAAACCCATTCCAACAAGAGAGGTGGGAGGGATAGCCGACACCTTATAAGTGTTAACGTGAAATCTCGTCCCCTTTTAGTGGTGATGTGAGCTTAATTACTTAGCATTTTTGACTCAGCACTTTTTCAGTGACAGTTATATACTGTCTTACACTTAACTGTAAAAACAACAGTTAACGGGTAACTATACAGTAAATTTACCATTGTGGTGTGTCAAAAGGCAACTAGCTTTTTATTTACTTTAATTTATAAAAATTTTACGAATAAGATATTAAGGGATACTTGTGATGACATACAACCAATAATCAGGTCATGGTGTATGTATCACATTTGATGCATTACCTATATGAACATCTTAATGCTATCTTCGACGTTTCCCTATCCACCAACAAGGGGGGGAACCCAAGTCAGGACATTTAATTTACTTAAGTACTTAAGTCAAAACCATAGTGTTACCCTTGTCACTCAACGCGAAAGTGATGTTACAGATGTAGAACTAAGTGAATTACGCGATCGCGTCAATCGTTTGGTAGTTTTCGATCGCCCGCCTGATTCTCCAACCACAGCCGGAATCTTGAAGAAGCTCCAGCGCTTTGGTAACTTCTTATTACAAGGGACACCACCAAGCGTACTCAACCGCTATTCAGTTGAAATGCAAACGTGGGTTAACAATTGGGTAAAAGCAGGAAAATGTGATGTGATTACCTGCGAACATAGCGTTAATGAAATTTATGTGCAGCCACATTTTCAGAAACAGCTAAAAACTATAGTTAATGTTCATAGTTCTGTTTACGCTACTTGTCGGAATCAACTCACAACAGGTATTTCCGAAAATTCAGTTAGAGACAAAATTAATCTCCCACTTCTGCGTCGTTATGAGCAAAACTACTGTGCTAAATTCTCAGCAATTGTTGTGACAACAGAAGAAGATAAAATTCAAATCCAAGAATTTAATCCCAATAGTCAAATTACAGTTATTCCCAATGGTGTAGATTTTGTTTCGTTCCCCAATCGTACCAGCGATCCAGGAGGACATCGTTTAATTTTTATTGGTGCAATGGATAATCTGGCGAATATTGATGCTGTCTGCTTTTTCAGCAATCAAGTATTACCAGAAATTCAAAAACATTATCCTGATACAACTTTCGATATTGTTGGTTCTCATCCTGCACCAGAAGTTTTAGCACTTAATAAAAAAGTAGGAATTAATGTGACTGGGCGTGTACCTTCAATGGTAGAATATTTACATAAAGCTACAATCTGCGTTGTCCCGATGCGGACTGGGTTTGGCATTAAAAATAAGACTCTAGAGGCAATGGCAGCTGGCGTACCGATAGTAGGAAGCGATCGCGGTTTAGAAGGATTAGCTGTAGACAGTAATACCACATCCCTACGAGCATTACGAGCCAATGAACCTGCGGAGTACGTCAGCGCAATTAGTCAGTTATTCGATAATCCAGATCTGCGATCGCAATTGTCTCACAACGGCAGACAACTAGTAGAAACAGAATTTACTTGGGATATCGCCGGTAAAAGCTATGAAGAAGTTTGTCTTCGCAAAGATATACCCTCTGACAGTTGACGGTTGACGGTTGACGGTTGACGGTTGAGGGGTTTTCTGTCATCAGTCATCAGTCATCAGTCATCAGTTTTTATTAATACTTCTTACATAGTTGCCTTCTGCGTTCTCTCCTCTGCCTTTGTTTGTAATTTATTTATTTATCCTAAAATTATTTGTAATACACAGTGATTCAATCTGATTCTACATATTACATGGTAGATCGTTATCTATAACAATTTTTTTTTAATAGCCAGGCTTATTTGAAATTGATTATTCAGCATAATTCTCAAGGTTTGCCAGCTTTAGTCAGTTAGTTTCGCTCTCAATATATTGATAATCATTATTATAAGCAAAACTACCCCACATGTTCCTATTAACTTGTTAATATGGTAAAAATACTGTAAGAAGTCTTACGGATAAATCCCAGTTTATGTGAAATATTTGCATTATCTTTACATATTCTTTATGTAATGGTGGATGTATCCAAGTAAAAATCAAATATTATAATTATTAAAGGCCAAATAAACCAAAAAATCAGCGTGTTTATACGCAAAAATTCTAATATACAATATGCGACATAGTAATATTACTTAGCAAAAAACGATGATTTACAGAGGCAAAATAATTTTGTCTGTGTATTTCTCATGACCGAAAAAAGCAACGGTTTAAACCCTCCATCAAAATCTTTGATTTAGTGGTCTCACATTTTTATGGGCTTCCGACCCATTGAAAATTGTTACCTTTTCCGCCTCTGACTTGAAAGTGCTGTTAACGGATAGCTAAGGTTTAGCCCATGCGGAGTAAAAATCTAACTTCCCAGCCTCAGTATCTAAAAGATTTTCATCTTTGGCTTTTGAAACCTGCTTCATCGGGACTGCCTTCTTTACCGACAATCCAGTTTTGTACTCACTTAGAGGGCAGTTTTCCATAAGTTTTGTAATGTCGCATCTCCAAACTTGAAATGACAGGCTTGATTTATATGGCAGACCGAGTTAATTTTCTAAACACCGACTTTGATCGTATGTCCTCTTCGGAAGCGATCGAAGTTCTACTGACGTGGTTGTTAAAGCGAAAGGGTGGACGTGTATGCTATGCCAACAGTCATACGATGGTAACTGCTGCCAAAAACCCAGCACTAGTGGAGGCCTTAGAGAAAAGCGACTTTTTGTTCCCAGACGGAAGTGGAGTTCTATGGGGTAGTGCCTTATGTGGTAAACCATTGGTGCATAACCTCAATGGGACTGATTTAGTTCCAGTTCTATGCAAAAATGGGGCACCCAAAGGTCTATCACTCTATCTTCTAGGTGCCAAACCTGGCGTAGCTGAAGAAGCGGCGGCTAACTTGGCGAAGGCTTATCCTGGACTAGTAATTACAGGAACTCAGCATGGCTATTTCTCCCCAGCAGAAACCCCGCAAGTGTTGGATAAAATCCGAGCAGCTCGTCCGCACCTACTGTTAATAGCGATGGGTGTACCGCTACAGGAGATTTGGATTAACCAATACGCCAATGAACTACCTGGTATTACTTGCATGGGTGTAGGAGGGCTGTTTGATTTTATTGCTAAACGTGTACCTCGTGCCCCACGTCCAATTCGTGCTATTGGAATGGAGTGGGTATGGCGACTAGCAATGGAACCAAGTCGGATGTGGCAGCGCTATCTCATCGGCAACTTTGTATTCTTGCGTTTGCTGTTGATCTATGCCTTTGTTTCTTCAAATCAAGATGAACAAACAATCTAAAAATAAAAACTTATTGCTTACCATTATCGGACTAGTACCACAAGGCAAAATTCAAAATTCAAAATGAATGCAGCGTAAGTGTTTCATAGTTACTCAGCTTGCCGTTGGTGCCAGCCTCTCCAAGAGTTGTATTGATTTTGAATGGCTAGTTTATTTACGCCGTGTTGTACTAGTACGGCTTTTTTGTTTTAAGCAGCTAAAATAAAAACACTATACAGAAATAAGCTAAAAATTATGCTGGTTAAAATAGCAATGGTGGGTTCAAGCTTAAATCAAAATGGAGGTATAGCAACTTGTCAAAAACTTATCGTAAAGCACGCTCCAACTGAGTTACAGATTGAACATATTACTAGTTTTAATGATGGATCAATGGGATCAAAATTAATAATATTTGCACAAGCTTTAATCAAGCTACTACAGATATTTATATTTCAAAAAACTGATATTGTACATATTCATGTTTCCGAACGTGGGAGTATTTTAAGAAAATCAATTATTGCCCTCATTGCTTTTGGTTTTCGCAAGCCAGTTTTGATACATGCTCATGGTGCTGAATTTCACTTAAATTACCCTCAGCTTCCTCAATTTGCAAAGCAGTTAGTGGCTAAAATATTTCGTCAATCCAATGGTTTGATTGTTTTATCAAATTCTTGGAAAGAGTACTATGTTCTGAATTTAGGTTTAAATCCACAACAAGTTTTTGTGCTGTCTAACCCAACAGAAATTTCCCAACATCTAAATAAAAATAAAGATAACAATAAAGTAACTTTACTCTTTTGTGGGCGAGTTGGTGAACGTAAAGGAACCTTCGATTTGATTAAAGCATTTGCAAACCTACCTACCGAGCAAAAAAACTGTGCTGAGTTGATTATTGCTGGAGATGGAGATATAGAACAAGGGCAAAAGCTCATTGAGACTCTAAATATTTCCGAATATGTGACTTTTTTGGGTTGGGTAAACTCAGAACAACGCGACAAACTTTTAGCTAAAGCTGATATATTTTTATTACCCTCTTACAATGAAGGCTTGCCTATGGCAATACTTGAAGCAATGAGTTGGGAATTACCTGTAATTACTACACCGGTTGGAGGAATTCCCGAACTAATAATCTCTAATGAGAATGGCTTACTAGTTGAACCAGGCGATGTTCAAAATTTATCATTAGCAATGCAATCTTTAATTAGTAACGAGCAATTAAGGCTGACACTAGGTAAATCTGCGAGAAAAAGTGTAATGCCATTTGATATCAAAAATTATATAAAATCGTTGCTTAATATTTATTGCTTAGTTATTGATAGTTACAAAAAAAACAGTCTATATCAAGACAAAGCCTTCAGTGATAACTAATATAACGATTCTCGCTCAAATGAGGTGCATCCTTGAAACTCAAGCTTTATATATGAAGTATAGTTATACCTTAGCGATCGCCTCAAAATCATATTTTGATTTTTGAAATTATCTAAGTGGTGCGTGAGCAGCAGCGCAAGCGGGATAAGCCAGGAGTAGGGAGGAGGGAATAGGAAATCAGACTTTTCGATTTGTACGGAGCTTTTTTAGAAATCAAATATTAGTCCTTTAGTATTTTGTTTTGTTAAAGGATTAAATTGATAAGTGTTAAAGGAAAAAAGAGAGGTATTACTCTTTTTTCCCAGTCCAAGCAGCGTTTTTTACTAGCAAAAATGAATGTATCTCAATTATTTTCAAAACCAACCGCAGAATTTAACAAAAGTAAATTTTTCTGCCTACGCTTATTCTTATTCTTCCGGGTCGCTAAATAATTATCAACGTAGCGAAAAGCCGCGGCACAGTCGTAATCAGCAATAGATATAGCTTGCAAGAAAACCTTTGAGGGAATTTCAAACCCTAAAAATTTTTCTGTTAAAATTAACAAATCTTGATCGGTGGCAGGAAAAGTAATTTCTTCTTCCTCTTCTGAATCAGAAAATATATCTTCAATTAATGCTTTGTACACTTTGTACCTCCCCAAATGCATAAGATGCAAAGCCAGTAATAAAATTTAGCTGCTGATCGCGAGTTTGTAAGTTAACTGGGAGTTCAGTACCAGGGCATCCTATCTCCCGCAAAATTTCTAAACAATAAGCACCGAGTTTAGTGTATGGAGCTTGCTCCAATTCTTGAGCTACCTCTTGAGCCATCTCCTGATTGACTTGTATAACCGTTTTTACAGGGTTGGTCATAAACATGCCCTAATAAACTGGATGCTCTAAGTTTTGATCAGAAGCACAAATTGCGTAACGGTGTTTTTGCGGAATTTATGAAGAGGGGAAATTAAAATATCAGCGCATTTGCGGTAAGGCATCCGAAATTATAAATTTACTGCAAAAGGACTGCAACCTTGCTCAAGCCTGATTCTCAGTGAATTACAGGACAAATTTATAGGGGTACAATAATCTGTCCCCCTAAGATAGATTGCTATAAACATTAAAAAATTAACAATTTTGTTCAACCTTCAGCACTACTCATGCTTTTTGTTGTTGATAACGCTGTTTAAACTGCTGTTGCTGTATCTTATGATCCACAATTGGTTCAGGATAGCCAACAGCATGGCGTTCTAAAGGTGAAATTTTACCAGTAACTAAATATTCGGTATCCACTGAGCGTAATTCTGAAACCCATTGCCGAATATATTCCCCATCTGGATCGAATTTTTGGGATTGACTGGCTGGGTTGAAAATTCGCACGGGTTTGGGGTCCATACCGCTAGAAGCACTCCATTGCCAACCCCCATTATTAGCAGATAAATCACCGTCAATCAGCTTTTGCATAAAATATTTTTCTCCTAGTTGGGGATTAATTAGCAAATCTTTGGTGAGAAAACTAGCGACAATCATCCGACAACGGTT
This sequence comes from Nostoc sp. C117, assembly GCF_043099735.1. NCBI lineage: Bacteria > Bacillati > Cyanobacteriota > Cyanophyceae > Nostocales > Nostocaceae > Nostoc > Nostoc sp. C117. The sequence continues at coordinate 1,934,216 of NZ_CP170991.1, read as the reverse complement.
ATGCATCCAGCCGCTTTCATTCAACTGGCGCATGGCTGCATCCACAATGGGGTAGCCAGTTCTCCCCTCGCACCAAGCTTGGTAATGTTCTTCGTTAGTTTCCCAAGGAAAGTTTTTGAAAGTGTCGCGGAAAGCACCTTCAGCCAATTCGGGGAAATTATACATTGCATGTTGATAAAACTCCCGCCAAGCTAGTTCCTGTTGCCATGTGCGGATATTAACTGCTGTTTCATCACTGCGGCTGTTTTCTAGTGCTTCTATGGTGGCTTGCCAAACAGTGCGAATACCGATCGCGCCAAATTTCAAAGCTGCACTCAGTTGCGATGTTCCTTCAACTGCGGGGAAATTCCGCTGTTCTTGGTATTCAGTAATGGCTTTAGCAGTAAATTCCTCTAGGCGTTCTTGTGCTGCTGCCTCTCCTGGTGCAATAATTAGTTCTCCATCCCAAATAAATCCTAAATCTTTGGCTGAAGGTAATGCGTTCGCTCCTGCAAGTTTGGCAATTTTCTCTTCAGCTTCCGTTAACCCTTCGGCATTTTGTAGAGTTTCTACTGGTTGACTCTTGGGTTTGGTAATCCAATTTTTCCAAAAGGGCGTATAAACCGTATAAGGTTGATTACTACCTGTACGTATCTCTTCGGGGGAATTGAGGATTTGATCCCAATTTTGATGAAGAAACTGAATACCTTTTTCTTTGAGGGAATTTATAATGGTGCGATCGCGTTTTTGGGAATAAGGGTCTACATCCCAGTTCCAAAAAACAGCTTTGGCATTCATTGCCTCTGCTAAAGCTGGTATGGCTTGCACCGGATTGTTATGGAGTATTAGCAACTGGCTGCCAACTTCGGCATATCGCTGTTGTAGTTTCTCCAAACAGCCAATCATATAAGTTACCCTCACCGGAGCAACATCATCTCGTTCCAAAATATGCGGATCGAGGCAAAATACCCCCACCACTTTCGGACTCTGCCGTCTTGCCGCAGCCAACCCGGTATTATCAGAAACACGTAAATCACGCCGATGCCAAAACAAAATTAAGTCAGACATTCCACACTGGATATAGTTCACCCGTACTAGCTTAGATGCTAGTGGTACCAATAAACATCATTCTGCTGATAAATTTATTCTGTGAGGGACTAGGGACTGGGGAGCATCCCAATTTTGCCAAAATCATAGGACTGGTACACAAACCCTGTACAAACCTCTTGACTTTGCGTTCTTCGCGTCCTTTGCGGTTCGTTATTTCATTAGACCTCTTGCAAAAATCGTTGAATCACCCCTCCCCAACCCTCCCCTTCACAAGGGGAGGGGGCGATATTTCAAGTTTCCCCCCAATATATCGGGGGGATTAAGGGGGTCTATTCGACTTATGCAAGAGGTCTATTCTCCGCCTAAGTCCAAATACCGTATAAAAATAAACTTGCACATTTGGGATGCTCTCAGGAAATAAATATAAATATTTAGAAATACTTTCTCAATACCCAGTCCCAAATCCCCGGTTTGTCAATCGGTAATAGTGGCTTTTAAATTAAAAATTGAGTATACTCTTGTTAACAATTAATTAGTCTTTTTGTCATGGCTAACCTATTACTTGATGACGGTACAATTGAGAGCGATTTAGGTGAAATAACTCGTGAACTTACCCCTCTGGGAATTGAATTCCGACACTACGACCCAGGAACATCGCTTCTCTTCCCGAATCTGGTAGAGCAAGACGTTTTAACTGAGTCTGAGAAGCTTTATACTATGGAACTCCATAACAGCGTCTTTGAATTTATCCAGCAAGAAAATAACGCTGTGTGGTGTGACTTGCTAAATCTGCATCCAGGTTCCCCTAATCTTCATCATCTGATCGCAACTTACAGCCGTTACCATACTCACACTACTCCTGAACCTCTCTATGTGTTGGCAGGAGAAATGATCTATGGCTTCGTGCAACCTGATGGTAGCCAAGTACAGCTTTTAGTTCACGCACAAGACTATCTTTATATCCCCCCTGGTGTTGAGCATTGGTGCAGCCCAACTGCATCGTTGAGTTTTAAAGCAGTACGCTATTTTGCAAATGCAGAGGGATGGGTTCCCAAATATACGGGAACTAAGTTAAGTGATTCGCTCAATAAACCGCGTTAAAGCTCATTTATTTTGTAAGTATATGTAATTTTTATTACTTAATGCTTTAACCAGAACCTCAATGTCTATCGATAACGTTTGCCGCTATCTTTCAGAACAGTATCCCGAAAGTTTTGCTACCTGGTTATTAGGTAAAACTCCAGCAGAAGTTAAAGACCTCAAAACTGAGTTGAGCGTTGAGCCAGTTAGAGCAGACTGCATTATTCTGCTAAATCCCCAACAGGAAATTCTCCATATCGAGTTCCAAGTTGCACCCACTTCAGTCCCGCCGATGCCGATTCGGATGCTAGACTACTATGCAAGATTGCGTCGGCAATACAGTTTTTATACCATTCTACATACAGGTTGTCATCTACCTCAAAGAAACCACTTCAGACGCGGTGTTTATCGAACAATTTACTGATACAAACACAGTTCATCGCTTCCGAGTGATTCGGATTTGGGAGCAAGACCCTGCTCCTTTGTTAGCATTTGTTGGTCTTCTACCTTTAGCAGTTCTAGCGCGAACAGATTCCCCTGAATCTTTGCTAGAGCAAGTTGCTGCTCAGGTAGATAATGATTGAAGAACCAAGCCAGCAGCGAAATATTTCTGCCTGTACTCAGTTGCTTGCAGGGTTAAAATATGACAAAAATTTAATCAGTAGCTTTTGCGGGAGGAGCTTATGCAGGAATCTGTGGTTTATCAAAGAATTATTAGACAAGGAATTGAGCAGGGGAGAAAAGAAGAGGCTCTCTCTGTGGTTGTGCACCAACTGACTCGGCGAATTGGTATAGTTAGTCCAGAATTGCGATCGCCGATTCAAGATTTATCTCTGATTCAATTGGAAGAGTTGAGCGAGGCACTATTAGATTTCTCCACACCAGGAGATTTGATAAGCTGGCTGGAGAATCACCAATAGACTTTACTCAACTTCCTCACAGCGAATTAACAGCATTTCCATCTCTTGTGCTAGAGAAATTAAATCTGTCCAAGAGGAGCCAGTGACTAAATTTTGGGCATGAGCTAATCGGTTTCGCAACTGTTCAGCAGACTTAAGGAAGCGTTCGCCAAAGCGCTTAGATTTCAGTCCTAGTTGGTCGAAAAGTTCTGGTTGATTTAAAACTAACTCTCGCTTATCGCAGAATTGCAGATAATCTAACAAATCCGTAGCTTCGTTTCTTTCCTGGCTCTCTCGCCATAGCCGTTGAGCAACTTCTAACCGCTCTTTTTTGAGGACTTTTTGCCAAGAATCTTGGGGATAGTAAAGACGCACTAGGCGTAACAGATTCATTTCTAGCAGCGTTACCAACCCAAACAGTAACATTCGTGCAGGTGCTTTCTGCAAGTCGCCACAGGTAACAATCCCAGTTACTTGATTGCAGTCGAGAACAAACAATCGGGGAGTTTGTTGTAAAATCGGTAGCAACTTCATCAGTGGGGTGGAAATAGCAATTAATTCTTTGGGATGAAACACCCGTTGATAGTCGCTACATTTCCCAGATTTACCTTGAATCAAACTAGAGCGTTCTACATAACCGCTAATTGTATCTCCCGTTTCCACACCAATGACATCAAAATTTTGTGCTTGCATCCAATGCAGCACTTCTGTCACCTCCGCATCAGCTGGCATAGCTTTGAGGGGTTCTGCAACGTATTCAATGGTGATATTGTTCTCAAACAAACTCCGCAGGTCTTGAGAACGCGATTTGAGGTGCTTCATCACCCTTTTATGAACTTACATTAGATAATCCTATGGTACTCGGGCGATCGCTCCATTAGTTTTCTCCCAGATGAATCCAGCTAATATTACCATTTTTGTTGGTATATTTATACTGATGTTTATCCATTATCAAGTAACAAATTATTTTGTATCTAGAAAAAATAAATATCTATGTAGTTAAATATATGAGATTAATTGATGAATTTTCCAGGGAAATGCAAAAAATCCTGCGGAAAATTTTTTATTAGTAAAATGATAGATCGAATTAATACTTGGTAGAATCATACCCAGATAACTCAAATTGATAATATTATGCCAAGAAAAGAACAAGGATGGGTCACATTTCAAACCTCAGAAGAGGAGCGGAAGATTCTGGAGGAATTCTGCGAAAACTCTCAACGAACCAAGACTGAGATTCTGCGAGAACTAGTGCGTAGTCTCAATCAGCACTCTTCACTACCAATATCACCATCAACAAAGCAGGAAAAGCAGGAAAGGCAGGAAGATGACTACAGTCAAAAACTTGAGATAGAAAGTAATATTCCGAAAAAATCATTAAAAGTTAGCTCTCGCAATATTCTTAAAGGTGTCATTAAACGAGTTGTTTATGGGGCTGTTAATAGTGAGGTGACGCTGGAGATTATTCACAAAGTAGAATTAACCTCGATTATTACCAGAGCTTCTGCTGAAGAGTTGGAATTAGCTGAAGGAAAAGAAGCTTATGCAGTCATTAAGTCGAATGATATAGTGATTGCCAGAGAATAGAAATATATTGATTTTAGACATGATATCTTAGGAAGATAAATTTACCTCACTAACATTTTTGATTCTGAAAATCTGTAACATAAATTGAGTATTTATATTTCGATGCGATCGCAGATATAAAAGCTGACGCGGGGAGTTTTGAATAGTAAATGATTTTCCAGACTTAACATAATAATTTCTTTGCGTCCCGCGTCTCTCATTCTCCGCGTCTCCCATCTTTGCGTCCCCGCGTGCTTTGAGTACGGTAAACCGTATTTGCTCATTAGTTCCCAAAGATTAATTTAATTGTTAAGTTTAGTTACATAAATTAAAAATTGCAGCAAACATAGCTGGAAGGAAAAATCTATGAGAAGGGATAGCATCCTAGAGAATCAAGATACAATAAAAAACTTGGCGTTGGGCTAGCCCGTTGTACACATTGCCTAAATTAGGCAGACACGGCTTGAAGACTGGATTTATGTCAGACAACACAGGTATCGTCCTGGCAACTTGCTTGTTTGCTAAGCATTGTTGACCACTCTTGAATTAAATTTCTCAAATCCCATCAAAAATAAAACTTATTTAACATTGTTTAACATTGCCATGAAAGCTACAAATCAATTAGTGGATTTTTTAGAAAAAGAGTTGGGTATTTCTGGGAAAGCAATTTCCCTCGCCTTGCGACACTGCGAACAGACTCCCAACTTCCTCGCAATGACCCTCTGGCAATATGGTCTGGTAACAATAGACCAGTTAGCCCAAATTTTTGATTGGTTAGACGGAACTGAGGACTGGGGATTGGGGAGATGAGGGAGATGAGGGAGACAAGGGGACAGAAGAGCAGAGGAGCAGAGGAGAGATTAATACTAACTCCTAACTCCTAACTCCTAACTCCTAACTCAGCACTCAGCACTCAACACTCAACACTCAGCACGGGCTAAACGCCCCGCTATCCATGTACAGCACTCCTAACGCCGATTTTCTCTAAAGATTGATAACACCTATGCCAATTAAAGAACAGCCTAAGTCACCTCGGTTTCGGATCATTGCTAATATATTGTTGGCGGTATCAGGAGTATTTCTACTTTTAAATCTCTTTTTACCTGGTTTATTTACTTCCGGGCCTGCTGGTGTTCCGTACAGCCTATTTATTCATCAAGTACAGGAAGGCGAAGTTAGCCGCGTTTCTGTGGGGCAAAACCAGATTATCTACCAAATAAAAACAGAGAATGGCGAACCAGGCCAGGTATTTGCAACTACACCAATCTTTGATTTGGAATTGCCCAAACTACTAGAACAAAAAGGTGTTGAGTTTGCTGCTACACCTCCACCTAAAAATACTTGGTTTACAACCCTCTTGAGTTGGGTGATTCCACCCCTGATTTTTATTGGCATCTGGCAGTTTTTTCTAGCTCGTGGTGGTGGCGGTGGTCCTCAAGGTGCCCTGTCTATTGGTAAGAGCAAAGCTAAAGTTTACGTTGAAGGGGAATCAGCAAAAATCACTTTTGCAGATGTGGCTGGGGTAGAAGAAGCGAAAACTGAATTAGTGGAAATTGTTGATTTCCTCAAGACTCCAGCACGTTTTACGCAAATTGGCGCTAGGATTCCCAAAGGTGTGCTATTGGTTGGACCTCCGGGAACTGGGAAGACACTTTTAGCGAAAGCTGTAGCAGGGGAAGCAGGAGTTCCATTCTTCAGTATTTCTGGTTCGGAGTTTGTAGAACTGTTTGTTGGTGTGGGTTCTTCTAGAGTGCGGGATTTATTTGAACAGGCCAAGAAACAGGCTCCCTGTATTATATTTATTGATGAATTGGATGCGATCGGTAAGTCTCGCAGCAGTAACGGGTTCTACGGCGGTAACGATGAACGAGAACAAACCCTCAACCAGTTATTAACTGAGATGGATGGGTTTGCGGCTGGCGATGCAACGGTGATTGTCCTTGCAGCTACTAACCGCCCCGAAATACTCGACCCTGCATTGCTGCGTCCAGGTCGCTTTGACCGCCAAGTGTTGGTAGACCGTCCTGATTTATCCGATCGCGAAGCAATTCTCAAGATTCACGCTCAAAAGGTAAAATTAGGAGATGATGTAGATTTAAAAGCGATCGCTACTCGTACTCCTGGTTTTGCTGGGGCAGATTTAGCCAACTTGGTGAATGAAGCTGCATTATTGGCCGCTCGCAATCTCCGTCAAAGTGTTGCTCAAGAAGACTTTGCCGAAGCAATTGAGCGGGTAGTTGCCGGTTTAGAAAAGAAGAGTCGCGTGATGAACGAGACTGAGAAAAAGATTGTTGCATACCATGAAGTCGGTCACGCAATGGTTGGGGCGCTAACAACTGGAAACGGTCGTGTAGAAAAGATTTCGATTATCCCTCGTGGGATGGCTGCTTTAGGCTACACCCTACAATTACCAACCGAAGACCGCTTTTTGATGAATGAAGCAGAATTGCGGGGTCAGATTGCGACTTTGTTAGGTGGACGTTCCGCCGAAGAGATTGTGTTTAACAGTATTACCACTGGTGCTTCCAACGATTTGCAACGAGCAACTGACTTGGCAGAACGGATGGTAACAGCCTATGGTATGAGTAAAGTCTTAGGGCCACTGGCATACCAACAAGGACAACAAGCAATGTTCCTCGGTAATGGTGCGGCTAATCCTCGGCGGGCGGTAAGTGAAGAAACGTCGAAAGCTATTGATAGCGAAGTTAAGGAAATCGTTGAAACAGCCCACGAACAAGCCCTAGAGATTCTCAGACAGAATCGAGACTTGCTAGAAGAGATAGCTACTCAACTGCTAGAAACAGAAGTCATTGAAGGCGAAAAACTCCACAGTTTGTTAAGTCAAGTTAAACCTGTAACTAATTCGTAATTCGTAATTAAGAAAGTCAGGTTTTAAACCCAGAAGTACGCAAAGAATAACTTTGCGTACTTTGCGTTAAACCTCTGCGTTCGTTTGCGTTTCCGAAATGCCACTCACCCCAATGCAAACACCAGCTAGGAAAAAAGCCAATCCACTGCCAACTGCACCAACAAAAGGTGTTATCGTTTGCATCTGCGGAAATATAATGCCAAACAAACTCATCGCCAAAGCGAATCCACCAAAATACATACCAATTCCTAATCCTGCCCACCTTTGGGGTACCATTCCTAAAGCAAAAGGAACTGCGCCGTTGACAATTAAACTAAAGCCAGCAATGATTAGCACAATTATGGGAATTTGTGCGCCCACAGATATCATTATCAGTAATGAGGGAATGATTGCACAGATCCCACAAAGCATCGCTTGACGATTACCGATTTTGACGCCGAACATTCCAGCTGGGATGCTAGCGAGAGCGATCGCTATTCCAATGCCTACCATCTGCATATCAATATTATCAGTATTAAGTTGGGCTTTGAGTACTTTACCCAAGACATCCATCAAAAAACGGATACCCCACGCTACACCACAACCAGTTCCTAAAATCAAAGCCAATTGCTGTAAAGGAAACTCTACTATCTCTGCATTGTGTGGCTCAACCGGTGTTTCTGGCGGATTGACTAACCGCAACACAGCCACTGCCCCCAACAAAACAAAAGAACCGATGGCAAAGGTCAAAACTGGCCCTAAACTGAGAATATACTTATTAGCGATCGGTCTAAAAGCGCCAATCAATCCTCCTGCCAAAGTCACAAAACTGACTGCCAATGGTAACTGAGCGGGTGTAGAATACATTCCCAACAGACACATAGCTGGGGAGCGAAAGATTGTCATCGCTAATGCCCAGGCTATTAATACTATAGGCAAGAGCGATCGCCCTACCATAGTAGGTGGAATAAAACTCACAACACATGGTATGGCAATAAACAAAGCCGATGCCAGAATAACACCTACTGAAATGAAAGGAAAACGAGTTCCTACCCAGCGCCTAGATTGATCCGAAAGTCCTCCCATCACTGGTTCCAACACCGCACTCAAGGCATTTTCTACTAGCAATAAACCAACAGCCAAGGACGCAGGAAAACCAAACTGAGTCAAAAGTTGGGGCAAATATGCATTATAAATTAACCAAGTCAGGGTAATGGCGCCCTGCACGGCTGCCAACACCCAAACTTGCACCCATAAGATATTTAAAGAAGAATTTGAAGTAGTCATAAGCTGTTACGCATTTAATTTGTACATTTACCTGATGACTGATGACTGTTAACCGTTAACCGTCAACAGTCATCAGTCAACAGTCAACAAGCATCAAGAGTGTTTATATACTTTAGACGCGCATCAGCTTAAGAAGAGAGGAGGGGGTGGGGAGTGTGGGAGGGTTGGGTTGATAGGGTGATTGGGTAAATTTCTTTCCCTATCTCCCCATCGCCTCATCTCCTTATCTCCCTATCTCCTTTAATACTCCGGAACTGAGGAATCGATTTCCCGACTCCAAGCGGTAATTCCACCTTTGACATTTGTTCCGACAATCCCGGCTTCTTTGAGGATAGCCAGGGCTTTTGCCGATCGCCCGCCCATTTTACAATGAGCAATTAAGTGATGACCGTTCAATATTTGCTTCACTTTAGCAACGCCATCACCGTTTTCAATCTCTGGTAAGGGCACCAAAACTGAACCAGGAATTTTCGCAATCTCGTACTCGTTCGGGTTGCGGACATCTAGCAGCACAAAATCTTTCGCACCACTATCTAGCAATTCCTTCAAATCCTTAACCGTCATTTCTTGAATTTCCATCTGCTGTTTCGCCTCCTCTGCCTTAGCTTGGGGAATTCCGCAGAACTGTTCGTAGTCTATCAGCTTTTCAATGACTGGACGAATGGGATTAGGACGCAATTTCAACTCTCGGAATTTCATTGCTAAGGCGTCGTATAACAACAACCGTCCGCTTAGCGTATTACCCTGTCTCATAATGATTTTGACAGTTTCCGTGGCTTGAATTAAACCAATAATTCCTGGCAAAATTCCCAATACGCCACCTTCTGCACAAGAGGGAACCATTCCTGGTGGTGGTGGTTCTGGGAACAGGTCACGATAATTCGGTCCACCTTCGTAGTTAAATACAGTAGCTTGCCCTTCAAAGCGGAAAATCGAACCGTAGACGTTGGGTTTGTTTAACAATACGCAAGCATCGTTAACTAGATATCTCGTGGGGAAATTATCTGTGCCATCCACCACGATATCGTAAGGTTGAAGGATTTCTAGGGCATTTTCGGAACTCAGGCGAGTTTCGTATAAATCAACCTGACAATAGGGGTTAATCTCATGAATGCGGTTTTTTGCAGATTCAATCTTCGGTTTACCCACCCAAGATGTACCGTGAATCACTTGGCGTTGCAGATTGGAAGTATCAACAATATCGAAATCGACAATCCCAATGCGTCCAATACCCGCCGCCGCTAGATATAAAAGTAATGGCGAACCTAATCCACCAGTACCGATACACAGTACACTGGCGGCTTTCAGGCGCTTTTGTCCTTCTAGTCCCACTTCCGGCAAAATCAGATGTCGGGAGTAGCGTTCGTAATCGTCTTTGGTCAACTGGATTTCATCCAGATTGGGATTAAGCATAGCAGTTAAGATGTGGAAGAGCGAGAATATTAATCCTATCGAAAAATGATATCTGTCTTGAAATTAAGCTGTTAAATTATATTCTCAATTGCCTCTGCTTGGAACTGATGACTATCATCAAGGCTCCAGCTTTGGAGTTCTCCGGCTTTACCGTTTTGGACGGAAACTATTATATACGAGTATCCTGGCCAAGCGTATAGGCGATCGCATTCTGAGGGTATAGCCGGATGATCTGGGTGGGAGTGAAAAATGCCGATAATGTTCAATGAACGCTCCCGTGCTTGCTTTTGTGCTTGTAACATCACTTCCGGAGCGATCGCATATTGCCGCTTTTTACTTTCTGCTGTACGTAGACGCGTTGGCGTAGCCTCTCGTAGAGAAGCAGCTTGTCGTGAGACATCGCCAGAAAACTCAGCTGCTGCTTCAGTATTCCAGACATTTTCTGTTGGCATGACTTCCACTGTGATTTTGCCATCACTACCCAGATGGCCAAAAATTATACCACAACATTCCTCTGGGTAGATACTTTCGGCATGGGTACAGATGATTTGCAATTGTTTTTCGCTAAGTCGGATCATGTCTGCGTTTGTAATTTTGCAATTTCTAGGGATTCTCGTTTAGACACCATACCTCAGTAGACTTCTTGCAGAAGTCGGGAAAAGGGGAAGGTGGGGCCCCCACGAAGTGGGGATAAGGGGCAGGGGGAAAGGGTTTAAATCTCTTACCCTTTTCCCTTTTCCCTTTCCCCAGTCCTCACAAGCGCATTTTTGGGTTGGTAGACTACTAGTCACTACTAATTTTATTCTAATGAGCCTGATGCATCAGGCTGAGGCTTTCTGCATATAGCTAGACTATCAAAATATAAACAATCTACAAATCTAAGTATTTATATAGACATCACTTAGCAAATAACTAGGAAAAAATATTTGTCTAAGTATAGACATTTAAGTAAATATTCGCTATTTTGTTATTAACAGGTTATTCAAATGTTCCCTATTTTTAAAGCTAAACACCTGCGGGTGATAGTCGGCAATAAAGGTATAAAATTTATACTTCTATGCCCTACTAAGTGTTTTCTATTTTGAAGCTGGTAAAATTTACGCATTGACAAATCGACCAAATTATTGGCTTTGGGTTTCAGGTGTTCAAGCTTAATTTTTCAATTCTTTTTCAGCGATGCTTACGGTAAATGCTTGCCGTTGTTACTGACCAAGGATAAATAAAATAAGCCTGAGACTACTTATTTTTGTGAATCCACACACCAATGAATTTGTCTACAGTGCTTAAGATTTAGAGAGTCCAATAAGTTGGGTAAGTAATATTTGCAAGCCAATCAAAGTGAGAATCTACGGAAAAAATCCTAACTCTCAAGGGTGACATTAAATTATGTTGAAAGCCTCAGTCTTGGCTAATATTTGTGTACTCAAAAGACACTAAAACTAACAGGACTTAGGCAACTGCCAAATCTATCTTCTCTGATACTGGTCAAGAGTCTAGAGTTTTTTGACTCTTGATGCGAATGGCACGCATACTCACGCACAGATCCTTCCTTAATATAACTCTTGACAGAGAGTGTAGGAGTATGTAGGTGTGGAAAATCCTAACATATATTGACTCGCTCAAATCTCGATTTCACGAGGTAAGCTGTTACGCATTTAATTTGTACATTTACCTGATGACTGTTAACTGTTAACCGTCAACCGTCAACAGTTAACAGTCAAAGACCATCAAGAGTCTTTATATACTTTTAGACGCGCATCAGCTTAGTGCTTTCACTTGTACTCTTACCGACTTATACCGTTACACCCAGGCAAGCGCAAGGGTTTCAACTTTACAAGAGTGCCATTTAACTCTTCACTCTGGATAACCTTGACGAAAAAATATGAGACTTGCGTAAGTCCTAAGTAACTTTAGAACTTAATTTACTGAGAAAATCAATTCACAGAGGAAAAAGTAATGGTAGATATCATTGGAAGCAACGAGAATGATACCTTAGTGGGCACTGACAATGCGGACACAATTAACGGTAAAGCCGGTAACGATATCATTACAGGTAAGCAGGGTAACGATACCTTAACTGGTGGTGGTGGCAAAGATAAATTTGTTTACAACAGTGACTTGAGTGACGGTACTGATACCATCACCGATTTCGGTGGTGTAGGTAAAGGTAGAAATCCGACAGCAGGAGTCATTGCCGAAGTTGATGTCATCAAATTCGTTGGTGCTGGATTTACTGCACGAAATCTGCTGCTGACACAGAATGGTACAAATTTGGAAATCACTTTTGAAGGAGTAGATGATGCCAAAATCATCCTGAAAAACTTCAAATTAGAAGACTTGGAGAACCTGAAAGCTTCTGGTGCAATGTCGGCCATTGGTAATATTCTGTTTGATGGACAAACTAGTATCACCGACAGCTTTAATGTTCTCGATGCCAACTCTACAGATACAAGCATCGGCATCAAGAATACGGTAACCTTCCTCAATGACCTGGATAACAACATTACGGCTTTAGACGACTCAAATGATGTAGTGAATGGTCAGGGGGGTAATGACAAAATCGACGGGTTAAGTGGTGACGACCTTTTGAGGGGTGGTACAGGAAATGATACCCTCATTGGTGGTGTAGGCAATGATACTCTCATTGCTGGTACGAGGAATAACACCCTTGGTGGTATTAGTGATGATAACTATTCAGAAGGGAATAACCTGCTAGATGGTGGCGATGGCATTGATTTTCTCTCTGCCTCTGGCTTCCGGACATCCAACGATACAGGAGATGTTGTCTATTCTTCTGGGAATAACACCCTTCAGGGTGGTGCTGGTGACGATAAGTTGAATGCTGATTATTCATCAGGCGATAATTTGCTGGATGGTGGCGATGGCAATGACTTTCTCAGTGTCAGTAGCGAATACTACTACTTGAATATTGGCGCTTTAGGGAACAACACCCTCATCGGTGGCGGTGGTAATGATAAATTGAATGCTGATTACTCATCAGGCAATAACTTGCTGGATGGTGGCGATGGCAATGATTTTCTCTCTGTGTCTGGCTTCCAATATTACTCAACCATTGGCGCATCAGGTAATAACACCCTTAACGGTGGTGCTGATAATGATTACTTGAATGCTAATTATTCAACAGGTAATAACTTACTCGATGGAGGTCTTGGTAATGATACACTAAATGTTAGCGCTTCAGGTGGCCATAATCTACTTGATGGTGGCGATGGAAATGATTATCTATTTGCTTCCAGCAACATCACTAGATATGGTATAGATCGCTCCTTAGGCAATAATACCCTCAATGGTGGTACTGGTGACGATACCTTGAATGTTGACGGTTCAAGAGGCAATAACCTACTCAATGGTGGCGATGGCAATGATTTTCTCTCTGCATCTGGCTACCTTGATTACTACGGAGGAGAATTTTTCGCTTCTGGTAAGAATACTCTAAATGGCGGCGCAGGTAAGGATACCTTAAAAGTTGATTTTTCCACAAGCGACAACTTACTTAATGGCGGTGATGGGAATGATTCTCTCACAGCCTCTGGTTACGACTACGGCTATAGCGGAAGTTCTTATTATGTCACATCAGGCAATAACACCCTTAACGGTGGTGCCGGCAATGATACGTTGAATATTGACTATTCATCAGGTAATAACCTGTTGGATGGAGGCAATGGCAATGATTATCTCTCTGCATCTGGCTACAACTACAATGAGTACGACGGAACCTACAGTGTTACATCAGGCAATAATACTCTCAATGGTGGGGCAGGTAGCGATCGCTTGATTGTTGATTTTTCAACAGGCAAGAACTTACTCTATGGGGGTGATGGCAATGATTATCTCTGTGCCTCTGGCGCCTCTGGTAATAACACCCTCAACGGTGGCAATGGCAATGACACCATCTCTGGTGGTAATGGAAATGATATCCTCACAGGTGGCTACGGTAATGATAGTCTAATTGGAGGAACTGGTACTGACACCTTTGCTTTCAATAGTTTCAATGAAGGGGTTGATAGACTGGATGATTTTAAGGCCACTAATGAAGTGATTCAGGTATCAGCTGCTGGTTTTGGTGGCGGGTTATCCATAGGTTCACTTTCAGTTAGTCAGTTTAGAATCGGAGCATATGCAAACACTAGCGCTCAGCGATTTATCTATAACTCAACTACAGGTGCATTATTCTTTGACCGGGATGGCAGCGCAGGTGTATTTAGTCAGGTACAATTTGCACAGCTATCTACAGGCTTATCACTAACCGCACACAATTTTGTGGTTGTTTAATCTTAATTAGCGATCGCACATAACGCAATACTTGTCGGGTTTTGGGGATAAGGGGTGGGGAAACAGGGAAAGAAAAAAGCTTTAACCCAAACCCAGTAACCTTTTCCCAAAACCAAATCTTAAAGTTTAATTCCCTTAAACCGTTCTTGTGCGCCCTGAAAAGCTTCTTGCATTACCAACTGAATTCTCTGGGGATCGGGTTTCTTGCCACCCATTAAATCACCAAAGTAAACACAGGCTGCTTCCCCTAGCGCCCAGGTATAGGCGGCTGCCCAAGATGCCGCGATCGCACTCCCAAATCCTGGTATAAATTTGATTAATTCCCGTGCAATGGCCTGTGCTAAAAAACCACCAGCGATCGCACTTACAACACCCCCTGCCTGGGATGGAGTAACTGTTTGCCCATATAATTTTCCTAAAATACCTACCATCGAAACTTGCAGAGCTGTTAACACGGGCATTGTGGCAAATGGCAGCGGCACAGCGGCCAGGGTTGCAGACATAATCGCAAATGGTAAAATATAACGCCGTGCTGTATCACGGTAGAGGTTACCAATTTGCTTACTAACTTCTTCTCGATCCAATAACTGATAAATTGCTTGGGCTTCTGCTTGTGGGAGTAGTTCTGCTAAAGAATCTCTTAGAGCTTCTAAGCCATAAAAGACTGGGTTATAGCCATCTTCTTCTAAGGTAAAGTCAATGATTACAGAGCGATCAAAGACTCCAGCAAAAGCTTCTTGTATCGCAGTTAATGCACGGTTGACTTCCTCAAAGTCTGGCGGATAGACGGGATGATCGACAGTATCGAGAGGATAAACCTCATGCAAACAAGTAACGGCTAGCAAACAGGGAATATCTGGATACTTCTGGCGCAGCTTTTGAGTAATTTGTCGCAGGGTGTCAGTTGCAAAATCATTAATTTTGACGGTCAAAAGTAATATTCTGGCGGAACGAGTTTCTTGTTGTAAATCGCCAACTAACTCTTGAATGATGGCTTGAGTATCCTGATTAACATCACCCAACCCCACGGTATCAGTAAAAACCAGTAATGGCAGGTCATTGGAAGGATAGGCATAGCGCTGGGTGTGTTGGGTGTGCGGACGAAATCCTTGACCGATAATTTCCGCAGAAACTCCCGTCAATCCCCGGATAATTGAGCTTTTTCCGGCTTGGGGTTTACCAATTAACAGGGCTTCTGTGGTTGGTAGTTCGGCTCGAACTCTCTCTAAAATCTCAGCAACTTGAGCCTCGCTTACACTAAACCAATCAATAACTGTCTGTGCCAGTTGTTCTACGGGTAAAAGTTGCGTCAAACGTGTTGTTGCGTTGTTCCAGACACCAGCAATGCGGTTTGTCCAGGAATTATCGACTGATTTATTGGTTACAGCATCAGCCAATTCAGTTAATTGCTGAGAGTCATCTGACAGCGAGTCAGGATTATGTTGTTCACTCATTCCCATCCAAATGGCAGATTGCTTTCCATAGCTCAGAAAACTTACTCCGGTTCAAGACTGAAATTGTTATATCTAGAAGAACTTTAATAGTGATTTTATAGCGATTATCAAAAAAATAACCACTGCCATAAGTAGTGTTGTGAACTTGGGTAATACTTCGTTGGGAATAACGATAAATAATTTTTGTCCAGCTACGCAGCCGCTGCACCTTTAATGCATCGACCCGCATCTTTGTTGCATCGACCTGCATCTTTGTTGCATCGACCTGCATCTTTGTTGCATCGACCTGTATCTTTGTTGTATCGACCTGCATCTTTGTTGCATCGACCTGCATCTTTGTTGCATTGACCTGGAACTTTATCAACTTAAGTTAATTAAATCAGCGATCGCCTTGATTAATGCATCTGGTTCTATTGGTTTAGCTATATGCATTTGAAACCCTGCTGCTAGTGCTTGCTGCTGATTGATTTCCCCAGCATAAGCCGTCAGCGCGATCGCTGGTACGCATCCACCTGCTTGAGGCGATCGTTTTCTCACTTCACGCATCAGCATATAACCATCTGTCTTTGGCATTCCAATATCGCTGATTAAAACATCTGGGATGGACTCAGATAGTGCTTTTAGTGCTTCTTGCGCTGATGTGACGGTGGTGACATCTACATCATACTCTTGCAAAATAAAGGTCACTAAGTCGCGGATATCTGGTTCATCGTCCACCACTAGAATTTTAGTTTCCTTGAGAAATGATGTATCAAGCTCATCCACTAAAGACTCATTTTCCTGATTCCCTATCTGTTCATTTGCGATCAAAAGCGGTAAGTGTATGGTGAAAGTTGGATTCAATTCTTCTGCGAGACTTTCGGCTTTAACTTTTTGCCTATGAATCATATCAACAGTTGGCATCTTGCACAGCACTCATAACTAAACAATGCCTACTCTTCAAGTTTGGCATCCCCTAGTTTTATGAGTATGAATTTTTCAGTTAAGAAATACAATCTATCAAAAGGCGCATAAACAATTAAAAATTTTAAAATACTCGAAAATCCCAAGGCTAATATCCCCAAATTGTCTAATAAGTTGGGTATCTGTTTGTTTATCTATAAAATCCTTCTAAATCGCATGAAACCAGCACCAATCAATAATCCTACAACCTGACTCAAGTAGACAACACCAGATTGATTTACACCAAATGGGGGGATATTCAAACTTCCAATACCATAAAATAGCTGTTGGGCAAACCACCAAAAGACATAAAAAAAGGCTGGGAGTTCCATAGGAACATACACAATTATGAGTGGCAAAATACTGTCAATTTTTGCTTTAGGAAACTTAATAATATACGCTCCTAAAATAGCAGCGATCGCCCCATTTGCTCCAATCAAAGGTACAGTCAAACTCGGTTCAGCTAAAATTTGGATCGCCCCAGTCACAACACCACCCGCCAGATACAATACGAGATAGCGTCTATGTCCCAGAATATTTTCTACAGTCTTCCCAAAAACCCATAAAAATAGAAGATTTCCCAAGATTTGACTAAAACTTCCGTGCAAAAATACTGCAAAAATTAGGGAAAATATTCGCCAAAAGACAACTATCCAAGCAGCCGAATTAAAGAAAATAGCATTTGTAATAGCTCCACTAATCTGGGCTGGAATTACACCCCAACTATTGACAAAGTAGCCCAATTCTTCAGTAAATTCTAGTTTCAATTCCCATAAGAATACAGCAATATTAATGCCGATTAGCCAGTAATTAATAATCGGCTTATTCCAACAACGAATGTTATCACTAATAGGAATCATACTAATTCGTAATTCATAATACTTCGGCTCCCTTGGGCTTCGCGGTAGTTGAGCGTAGTCGAAACTCAGAGCAAGACGCTCAGTACAAGTTCGTAATTCGTAATTCAGAAATGCTAAACAAGGCTTGCTCCCTACTCCCTCAGTTTCCCTTAACCTGTGGCAAGATTGAAATCAGATCGCATCGCACTTACACTAGGCAAACGAGATGCTGGGAAATACGCTTGTTGGAAGATACCAAATTATTAGTAACTTGGGAGGTGGGGGTTTTGGTGAAACTTTTGTTGCTTATGATACTCAATTACCTGGTTCTCCTCAATGTGTGGTCAAAAAACTCAAGCCTCAAGCAAATGACCCAGTAACTTTAGAAACAGCAAGGCGTTTATTTGATACAGAAGCTCAAGTTTTGTATAAACTGGGTACTCACGATTGTATTCCCCAACTTTTAGCTTACTTTGAAGAAAATGCCGAATTTTATCTCGTACAGGAATTAATCGAAGGTCATGACCTAAGTGAAGAATTAACACTTGGGAAAACCTGGAGTCAAGACGAGGTGATTTCACTTCTACAAGAAATTTTGACAATCTTAGAATTTGTCCATCAACAGAATGTAATTCACCGTGATGTCAATCCCCGAAATATTCTTAGGCGTGCTGCTGATGGCAAATTAATCTTAATTGATTTTGGTGCAGTTAAACAAATTGCTACCCAAGTTATTACTCCCCAAGGTGTAAGTCAAGGTACTGTTGCTATAGGTACACCTGGATATATTCCAAGCGAACAGGCTCATGGTACACCCAAATTAAGCAGTGATATCTATGCTACAGGGATAATTGCTATTCAAGCCCTGACCGGATTATCTGCGGAAGAAATAGTCAAAGATGCTGATACGAATGAGATTATCTGGCAGAATAAAACCACAGTTACACCAGAATTTGCTCAATTTTTAGATAGAATGGTCTGTTATGATTTTCGGCAACGTTACCCTTCGGCAACGGTGGCATTAAGAGCGCTAAAAGAGTTAACCCAACCACCGGCTCAAACAATAGCGTTGACTCCTATTTCCTCACCAAATCAGATCAAAAATTCTCCACCGAAAAAAGGCATATTAGGTAAAATTTTATTGGTAATATTTTTTATTGGGGTCAGTGGAGTAGTATCAATATTTATTTTCAATCACGTTAATTCTAATAACGCCATAGAATTATCTAAACAAGGAAATACGTTTTTTGATTTGCAACGTTATCAAGAAGCATTAGCAGTATATGAAAAAGCAGTTAATATTAGACCAGATTATCCTCAAGGCTGGAATGGTCAAGGTAAAACGCTTTATGAATTGAAAAAATATAAAGACGCTCTTGCAGCATATGACAAAGCAATTCAAATTAAGCCAGATTATTTAGAAGCTTGGATTGGACGAGGCTTTGTCTTGGGAAAATTACAGCGATATCAAGAAGCGATCGCTTCTTTTAACAAAGCCTTAGAATTAAATAATCAAAATGGCGAAGTTTGGAATGCTAAAGGAGAAGCTTTAAGTAATTTAAACCAATATGACGAAGCAATTAAAGCTTATGAAAAAGCCATTGAATTTCAACCAGATGATTTTGAAGCATGGTACAAAAAAGGATTAGCTTTACAAAATTCCAAACGCTATGAAGAAGCGATCGCTGCGTATCAAAAAGTCGTTGATTTAAAGCCAGATTACGTGTCAGCTTGGTATAATCAAGGAAATGCTCTAGTCAATTTGCAACGTTACCGAGATGCATTTACAGCTTACGATAAAGCGGTGCAATACAAGCGAGATTTTTATCAAGCTTGGTTATCTAGAGGTAATATACTCATGAATTTACAACGTTATCCAGAAGCGATTGAATCTTTTAATCAAGTAATTAAATACAATCCCAGTAACTATCAAGCATGGTATAATATGGGCTGGTCGCTGCATCAAAGCCAACGCTATGAAGCCGCAATAGAATCTTATAATAAAGCAGCAAATATTAAGCGAGGCGATTATCAACTCTGGTATAACTTGGGAAATTCGCAATACAATTTGCAAAAATATGAAGAGGCGATCGCATCTTATAATAAAGCAGTTCGTTATAAACCAGACAATTATGAAAGCTGGTATAGTAGAGGCAATGCCCTCTTAAATTTGAAACGCTATCAAGATGCGATCGCTTCTTATAACCAAGCAATCAAATATAAGCCTAATTACCAACAAGCAATAGACGCTCGCAACCAAGCGCAAATTCAACTACAAGGCGAAAAATCAAAGCCTCTAATTATTGTACCGACCATCCCACTTCTTAATCCCAGCAATCCACCACAGAGGATACCATAATTCGTAATTACGAATTGTTAACAACACTGAATTAGAAGCAATAAGTGGAATTTTAATTGATTATCAAGAAGATTTTGAGATCAAAACTTATCATTCATGGCATTACTATAAATTTATTGTTTATTTTACCAAAAGCTGTGAGCATCGGTAATTTATTGGGCAATCTAAAAACAGCCTAGAATTTCTGCTTACCGAACCATGTGATTAAGGAGCTAACCCTTGATACCAGAAAACTCCAGCCTATCAGTATCTGACAGAGGAAATCATCCCTCGCAAAATTTACTGATTCGATTTATTATTGGCGGCACTACTCTTGTAGTCAGCATCTCTGCTTATTTCAGCTATCAAGCTGCTAGAAATCTGATGCTCAAAGATTTAAGACATAGTGCTTTTTTAGAGGTACAGAGAGGGGTTGCTGAAATTGAGGAGTGGTTACACGTTCGCCAAGCAGAGGTACAAACCCTGGCGAATACTTCAACTGTACGCTCCTTAAACTGGTCTGTGGCAGAACCCTATTTAAAGGCACAAGTTAAGCGGATCAATGATGAATTTTTCTTTTTCCAAATAGCTACTCCAGATGGTTCATTTTCCAATACAAAAGTTGGTCGAGCAAATAAAAATATTCAGGATCGAGACTATTTTCAAAAAGCAATTGCAGGAAATAGCAACATTTCCGATCCCTTCATTAGCCGTTCTACAGGAATTCCTTTAATAGCGATCGCCACCCCGATCTCGTCAAATTCTGTTCGCAGTAGTTCACCAATCGGCGTCTTTCAAGGCAATGTGAGAGTCGATCGCATTGCAGAGGTAGTCAATTCGCTGCGTTACGGCGCGAATAGCTATGCTTTTGCTCTCAATTCCCAAGGACAGGCGATTGTTCACCCTAACTCGGCGTTAATGTCAACTGTAGAAAAACCTGCACCCAGTCTGCTGAAAATGGGCGATCGCAATTTAAAGGCGATCGCCCACCACATGGTAAACAAACAACAGGGAATTGAGTTGATGGAAATTGACGGCACTCAAAAGTATGTAGCTTATCTGCCGTTGACACAAGCTAATTGGTCTGTGGCTTTGGTGATTCCCCGCCAAAATATCGAATCTCGATTGCAATTCCTCGATTTAATTGCCTTAATTGTTGGTGGACTGACAGTCACCATGATTACTGTGTTGTGGCAAGTACAAGCATTTGAACAAACTCAACTGAAAAAGTCTAAAGCAGCAGCTGATACAGCCAACCATGCTAAAAGCGAATTTTTAGCCAACATGAGTCATGAACTGCGAACGCCGTTGAATGGCATTCTCGGTTGTGCCCAAATTTTGCTACGTTCCCCAGCTTTAGCTGAACAACAACAATATCATGTCAGTATTATTGAACAATGCGGCTCTCATCTGCTGACTTTAATTAATGACATTTTGGATCTCTCCAAAATTGAAGCGAAAAAGCTAGAACTGCATCCCCACGATCTGCATTTCCCCTCTTTTTTACAAGGAATTGTCGAAATCTGCCAGATTCGGGTAAAACAAAAGGGCATTTTGTTTGTCTATGAACCTGCAATTAATTTGCCTACAGCAATTCATGTTGATGTCAAAAGATTACGTCAGGTACTATTGAATCTGCTGGGAAATGCGATCAAATTTACGGATGCAGGTCAAGTTACTTTCAATGTTGAAGTAATCGAGCGACCTCCCAGCGATGGAAAGACACTGAAACATTGCCTTCGCTTTACTGTAAAAGACACGGGAATTGGTATAAGTCCCACAGAATTGAGCCAAATTTTTTTGCCATTTGAACAAGTAGGAGAGAAAAAGCGCCAAGCTGAAGGTACTGGGCTAGGTTTAGCTATTACTCGACAGTTAGTACAGATGATGGGTAGCGAGATCCATCTTAAGAGTCAGATTGGCCAGGGGAGTAGCTTCTGGTTTGAATTGGAGATTCCCGAAGCGACAGACTGGGTAGAGTCTGCAATGGCTGCATCAGAGAAACAAATCATTGGCTTTGAGGGTAGCCCTTACACTATCTTGATGGTTGACGATCGCTGGGAGAATCGCACAGTGATTACAAACCTACTGCAACCACTGGGTTTTAATGTCGTTGAAGCCAGTAATGGTCAAGAAGGTTTAGAAAAAGCGATCGCCCTCAAGCCAGACTTGATCGTTACAGATTTGCTAATGCCAGAAATGGACGGGTTTGAATTAATTCAACACCTGCGCCACACTCCAGAAATTCAGGATGTCAAAATTATCGTCTCTTCGGCTAGTGTCTTTGAAGCCGATCAACATCGCAGTCTGCAAGCCGGAGGTAACCACTTCCTCAGCAAACCTGTACAAGCAGATGAATTATTCCATCAATTAAAAAGCCTCTTAAATTTGGTATGGATTTACAAGCAGTCTCAGCCTGATGTACAAAAAGTTCGAGAATCAAAGACAGCGAATAGTCAATCTAGTCAATTAATTCCTCCTTCCCCCAAAGTGTTACAGGAACTAGTCACTCTAGCTAGTAAAGGTAATTTCAATGCCATTCTTAAGTGGGCGGATCAATTGGAACAAACAGATACAACTTTTGCACCATTTGCTAACGAACTACGGCAACTAGCAAGGCAATTTGATGAAGATTTAATCCTCAATTTCTTGACTCAATATGCGGTGGAAAGACTATGAAAACTACTATTGGATATCAAAAAGATTCTATCAATTACCCTTGTTCTAGGGGAATTATTTTAGTCGTTGACGATAACCCTACTAATTTACAAGTTTTATCCAGCTTTCTGGATCGGTCTAGCTTTGAAGTTTGGGCAGCACGCAGTGGAGAAAAAGCCCTTCAACGATTAGAAAATGATGATTTACCTGATTTAATCTTGCTGGATATAATGATGCCCGGTATCGATGGTTTTGAAACCTGTAAACAGCTAAAAAGCAATCCTCGTGTCCAAGATATTCCGGTCATTTTTATGACAGCCCTCTCCGAAACTGCTGATAAAATCAAAGGTTTACAATTAGGAGCTGTAGACTACATTACCAAACCTTTTCAGCATGAAGAAGTCTTAGTACGGATCGAAAATCATCTCAAGCTGAGAAATTTGACGAAAACCTTAATCGCTAAAAATGCCGAATTACAACAGACTCAAACTCAACTGATTCAAGCAGAAAAGGTAGCAACTTTAGGTCAACTTACAGCAGGAATTGCTCATGAAGTTAATAATCCCATCAATTTTATAGCTGGTAATTTAAGTTTTGTGGAACAGTATGTACAGGAGATAGTTAATTTACTGAATCTCTATCAAAAATATCTGCCCGAACCACCAGATGAAATTAAAAACGCAATTCAAAAAAGCGAAATCAACTTTTTGCTGGATGATTTATCTAAAATTATTCAATCTATGCAAGTCGGGACAAATCGCGTTACAGAAATTGTGTCATATTTGAATAACTTTTCCCGACACAGGGAAGCTGGCAAGAAACTAGCTAACTTGCATGAAGGGTTAGAAAGTACATTACTCATTCTCGGACACCGATTGAAACAAAATACTCATCACCCAGGCATAAAAGTCATCAAAGAATATGGAAATTTGCCACTTGTGGAGTGTTTTCCTGGTGAAATAAATCAAGTTTTTATGAATTTAATTTGTAATGCGATCGATGCAATCGAAGAAACACATAAAAGTAAAGATGTTGATAAATTGCATCAACATCCTGGTATGATTAAAATTAAAACTGAGGTAATTGGAGAGCAAGTTATTTTAAGAATTGCTGACAATGGCTCAGGTATAAATAAAGGAGATGAAACAAAAATATTTGATGCCTTTTACACAACAAAACCCGTCGGTAAAGGAACAGGGCTTGGTCTATCTATTGCTTACCAAATTGTGGCTAATAATCATCATGGCAAGCTCACATACTATTCCCAACCAGGTAAAGGTATGGAGTTTATTATTAAACTACCTGTCCATTAAATTAAAATTTGCAAACTAATTGAATAATAATTCAGAAGTCAGATTGTAATCAGTTGGTTACCAATACAGTTTACATAAGTAAGTCGTAGAGAAAATTTATAAGTATGTAACAAACAATTAAGCAGAAGAGTTAGAGTTAAATCTTACACGCTGTGTACTGTAGTTTCCTTTTTCTCCTCTTGTTTGAATTCTATCAATGACAGCATAAGCAATGGTAGTACTCATCCTCAACTTTCAATATAGAAATAGTTTGTTATGCTACCAGTGGCAGTATGAGTGTACACGATTTCCTGGTTCTCAACAGTAAACCGTTCTGCTCGAAGTGTTTCCACCCCTATCTCATAGATTGCTGCTTCAAGAGTAGTTCAAACCTCTGGAAAATGACGTTTTGCATATCAATTCGTACAGCCAGTAGTCGGTTAAAGAATTGACGCAGGGGTGGGAGATCGATTTTCATACCGCCTTCGTGGAAAGTGAGGCTCAGTCCTGTCATTTGCTCAAAAGTCCCTAGTGGAACTTCATAACGCAATTCAAGGACTTGGGCGATCGCACCGCTATATTTACCCCAATTTGTTCTCGACCTGGGTTTATGTAAAATAGACTCCTTGGGAGGATTAGCGATCGCCAATGCGATTTACCGCCAATGGACTCAGGCCTGGAACAGTTAGATTCCTATTTGGCAAGGTTGCGGGTAAATTTTGGTTGGTTAATGATTTTCGATTTACTTGCCAAAGCTTTGCCCATAGAGGAGCGATTAACAACATAAATGACAACTACAAAAAATGGGCGTTCTTTGATTATTGTTCGGGCATAGTGTGAGAAAAAATCCTATTTTGCTACTCAGTAATCATGTTATCAATAACACTATTTAGGGAACACTAGCCTTAAATCCAATAAAGGACGTTGTTGGTGATGAGAGTCCTAGCCTTTCTATTTATATTAATAAGTGGGTTATTAACTCCAGGGATGATGCTAACGGCGATACTCCTTTGGAGTGGCTGTGCCAACGCCCAAGTAACATCTGATGGTACTACCAACACTATTGTTAACCAAAATGGTAATAATTTTAATATTATTAAAACCATCGAAACCAATCGCTTGCGGTTAGCCAATGGCGCTTGGATTCAGTCCTCAACATCTGGCAACAACTCTATCACAGGAGACATTACCATCCACGCTACCGATTTGGATATGGTAGGAGACGAAACATCTTTTTCTTTGGGCATTGTGAATACGATTGGCACGTTCATCACCTTTGGAAACAACAATCAGAGTGGACGGGTTGCTGTCGATGCTCAACGGATTCGCCTGCTCGATGGCGATCGCATTACTTGAGTAGATGCTTGATAATCTGGCTATGATTGAATGAAAAGTACTGAGCGACAAATTCACCCCTTCACCCAATATGCAACTCAAAATCAATCAACCGATAGTTCAACACATTAACAGCCTGGTGTTCTAGCTGAGTCAATAGAGTCTCAGCAATATCAATCATCTGATTTATTTCAGCTTGCCATGCTAAATTTGTGCTAAACACTTCTCGATAAAACTGGATACACCCTCGCAAATGAGAAATGAATGAATGAGTTAATCTAGTTTGATAATGATTTAATGCAGATATATCAGGAATGCGATCGCTCAAAATTGCATCAATTACCGCTCCTGCCAATATTGCACTGCGTAATGCAAAAGGCGTACCTTCTCCACTTACAGGATCGATCTTAATCGCAGGTTCGCCCACCATCAGCCAACCTAAACCGCAGAGAGGCCATTCCAAGTGGGGGGCAGAAAAAAAACAATTTACCTTTTGCAAATCGTTGACAAACGTGCTGATTGTAGTGCTTTGATACAAACATTCTAATAACGCCCGTCGAGGATTGGCTGGAGTTATCGGCAAACATGCCTGAAGCATAGCGCCAGAGCCAGTGACTGGAGCATAAAATAACCAACCATCAGCCAGCGACTCCATATAACAGGTATATGCAGATTTGGGCGTGTCTTGTACCTCAGCGGTGACTATGACTCGTTGACCACCAACCAAAGATTGGGAACTTTCCGACAAAGCGATGGCTACGTCCGCCGTTGGCGTACCACTTAAGAGCGGGACGCTGCGCGAACGTGGAAGCAAGCTACGCGAAGCGTTTTGCAGACAAGGCTCTCCAAGAGTTGGCATTGCACCTTGTTTGCGTTTGGTATAGACTGTCCAAGCATATTTCTGGGATATTTGTTGAGCAGTCAATTGACTAGCATCAATCATACGCGTGTGCTGCATGACCTTGGACTCTCGTAGTAACTCTAGTAAAGAGTGGGATCTAATCGCCAATGCAGGCTGTTCTACCTGCACTGGCTGTGTGCCCCAACACACCCAACGATGAGTCAGACGTTGACTGTCAATACCCAAATTCACATCCGGGAAAAGCTCGGCAAGCAATGTTTCGCTAACATCGTTGAGTACTAATGAAGGCCCGTAAAAGTTAGATTTTGTTGGGTAACATAGCAAATCGCAATGATAACCCAGCTTAGTTAAAACTGCGACCACAGCATAAGCACTCAAACTATCGCCAACAACAGCCACACGAGTCACGTCGCTTCGCTCCGAATTCAAAATTCAAAATTCAAAATTAACATGCTTCCTGCTTCCTTCTTCACATCATCGTTGTTAGGGAACAAACTTCAGACTGGCTCATTGAAATGTGGTTTCGGAAATAGCATTATCAAAATGGGCAAGCACTTCATCAATGCTTTCATTGTGGGCTTTCTGCAAAACTTTAGAGAGAATCGGCTCTTTCAACACCTTTGATTCAGTCAATGGTGCTTTTTGGGCAAATTGAGCGATCGCAGGGCTTTGCAATACTCCTGATTCCAGCAATTGTTTTTTGGCTGTATTTAACAAAGTTTGGGCAATCTCCTGCGATGTAACGGGAGGATCGCTTTCCCACCATTTAGGAATGGTAAACAGTGGTGTCAGTCCCTTTTCTGCTAGCTGAAAATTGATTGCGTTCAGCTTAAACATCAAAGAAATCGCTTTGCGTAGCGATGCACCACTAATTTTTTCATCTTGCATAGCAAACGCCAACTTCAAAAACACTATCAACGTTAAATATACAGCGTCACTTTGTTTTTGCAGGATGAAGCCTTCGCTGCCGAATTCTTCAACATGGGGAACACCATAGAGATTACTGTTAGGTAATTCCGGGTTGGGTTGATTGCTTAATTGACTCCACTGACCGCCGCGAATATATTTTGGCAAATCACCACGACCCGCATTGTCATAGAAAGCCAAATTCTGCTGGGCGGTACTGAAACGCACATAGTGTCCTTCACCCTCATCAATGATCAGCTTAATGATTTCCACCGCCCGACGTTGCGTTTCTGGGTCTAACTCTTCTGGTGAAAGCTGTTGCAACGAGGTCTGAATCCCAACGTACATTCCATCCAACCCAGTTGAGGTAGAGCGACTAGGTTCTTCTACATCGATAAACCACTGCAACTGAGTACTGGTAAGACTTTGCAAATAGAAGGGTACTTCAAACCTGCGTCCAATCTTAGCAGCGCGTTTGACAGTCGTTTTGACTCCCAGTAACTTTAATACTTGGTTGACCCAGTGCAAATGGCGCATTTCATCAATAGCGATATTGAAAACCTCATTAGCTCCTTTCCAAATGCGGAATGTTTTCAAATCTGGCTCTGGCGGCTCCTCTGCTGGAGCATTTACAGAATAGTAGGCGTAGAGATATTGCACCGCTAGGGCGTGTTCTACTGTAGCTAAATAAGCTAGTTCCTTTTTAATTTCTTCTAGAGTTAGAATTCGTCCTTTCGGGGGAATAGGAGGTTTGTAGGATTCGCCATATTCCCGACCATTCACCACTGGGCGCAGTTGCTCCCAATCGACCATCATTTCTGCATAGTCGATTTCCCGGAGGCGACGAGCTTCGTAACTGTTAGCAATATCTTCGGTTTGTGGTTCTATATTCGAGTTCTTACGCTGGAAGTTGAGATATTGGTATTTACCATCTTCACTGCTATTGACATCAGGCTTATTAGATGCCCAATAAAAACATTGGCAATCCCGGAAATCATAAGTCCAGGGGGTACACAGGGTACGTGTCAGTTCACCTGGTTTGTAAACATCCGGGTCAATGACACCTTGATTGCTCAAGTAAACTGAGCGGTCTGTAATCAAGACGGCAAATTTCAATTTACCATTTGGATCTCGTTCTACATGGCTATTGTTATTGTTCCAAGAGCTATCTAATTGAGCTTTCGCAGCATTCAAACTATCACCTGTCGCTGGCGGTTTCGGCCCGATCGCCACGGCAGTTTTTCCCGCAAACAGCGCATTAACTTTGCGCCAGATATATAAGCCGCCTAGGTCTTTAATATTCGTAGTGTTATCAGTATCAACGAACTCAATAGCTGGCGGATTCGTGGCATCCTCATCAGCAGCAGTTTTCCCCTTGAGAATCCACAAAAACAACTCATCTTGGAGATCGCTTTCTTTCAATCCTAAGTTAATCCACTGGGCGGCGCGATCGCTGGGAGTTAATTCAACAAGTCGAGCGCCATCACCCGGATAAACTTCAAAATACAAACCGGGGAAGAAGTACTTATGTAGATTTCGGGCATCCATTTCTAACCCCGGATAGCAATTGTCTACAGCATCTTCTGGGCGGGTAGTGGTTGGGTTCCCCGGAACAATGTAAGCGGCTCGTGCGGTTAGGTTACGCGGAAAAATCTTCCATTCTTTTGGATCTTGGGGTGAGAATTCATTGGGTCGCCACGGGTTATTATTTTTGGTGATTTTCATATTTTTCCAGTTAAATTTGTAATTCCGTTTGCAAAGTAGATTTCGGGAGTCACAAAATACTCAGGAGTGTAAGTAGACAATTCGGCATAAGCTGCCAAACAGAATTCCAGCCAGCCGCGAATGTAATCGCAGCCAATTCGCCCACGTTTGCTGACTTCGTGGTAACAACCTCCTCCACAGAGGTAACGCGCCCAACAATCACTACATGGTTTGATAGAGTTGACATGATTGCGCTGTAATAGCTGCTCTCGAGCCGCAAAGTCTGAGCCTTGTTGGACCGACCCCATAGCCCACTCCTCATCTCCTACCAATCGATGGCAAGCATAAAGTTCGCCTTGGGCATTCACGCTCAAATAACCTGCACCCGCACCACAGGGGTAAGGACGATGGCTACCACGATGAATTTCATTGAGTGCCGTTTCAAAGTTGGTAAAAGGAAAACGCTTACCCTGCAAGAGGTGTTGTTTACATACCTCACCACATTCGATCATGTGCTGCAAAAATAGCTCGAACTCTTCAGTCCCAAAGGCATACTCTGCATTGGGTGACACCAGCACCGGCGCAAATCCCGCATCATCAACACCCAAGGACAGCACATGTTGCAAAATTGGCAGTAAGCGTCCGCTTTGGGGCGTGACTGTCATCCGAGCCGACAAATGACCGGGACGCTGAACTGACATGACTTCTAAGCCACGTAAAACCGCTTCGTAACTTCCGCGACCGTTGACTGTTGGGCGCAATTGGTCATTGAGAAATTGCGGCCCATCGAGGCTAACAGACACATTAAATCGGTACTCGGAGAATAAGGCTGCATCTTCCTCTGTAACCAAGGTGCCGTTTGTAGTCAGAGAAAACCGGACTCTATGCCGGGTTTCTTGGCCGCGCTGGCTGGCATAACGGGTAATATGGTGGATTAATTGGCGGTTTAACAGAGGTTCTCCCCCCATAAACCCGACAACTAAATCTACACCTGGCTCGGCCTCGGCGATTAGACGGTCTACGGCTTGCTGGGCAATGTCCTGGGGCATGAATTGTGTTTTGCTGCCAAACTTGCCTTCGTCAGCATAACAATACTTACAACCAAGATTACAGCTTTGGGCGACGTTCAACGATAAGGAACGCAGAGGAGGCGGTTCGAGGGGATTATCATCAATGGCAGGATAACCACTTGGCATCACAAAGCTTTGACGAAAGTCGGCGATTTCCTGCTCATTCACTGAGTCGTCTACCACTAGCAATTGAGCGATGCGCTGGGCGGTGGACTCGTCGAGATCGAATACTCGTGAAGCGTCTACCACCAGCAAGTGTTTTGCAACAGCGCTCTCAAACAGATGAAAGTCGCGGGATAAATTGTCTACTTCCGACGATATGGATGACTGTGGCGATAGAGGATTCATGATGAACTATCTTCTTCTTGAGATGTTCCTTGGCCGTTTTGCAATACTTCTAACCATTCCTTCATCAAGTAGTACTGACGTTGGGAAATGGACATCGGTGTGGAATCTGAACCTCGCATCAAGGCGGGCATTTGTTTGTCGTATGATTTCGGTTCGTCGGTGGGTTTGCGAATCCATTGTTCAAACACTTCTGGACGTTGTCCCATACGTTGCTTGAACACTTCGTAAGCCAGAAAACGTACATGATTCATCCGACCTAATTCGGTCAAGGGTAATGGATGCCCTGGGCGTGGGGGTACGGGGTCGAAAGGGAAAGGAGCGTCTGTACCTGAATCACTTGGGTTATTGGCTAACTGCGATCGCAAGTTTTGCTGATCCAAATTAGAAGCTTCCATTGTCTCGCGGACTCGTTGCATCAAATCAGCGATTTCCGCTTCTGTTTCCGACCAGTTTTCCCCCTTGATAAATGCTTGATGCAAAACTTCGTCTCGCTTGACTAAATCACTCAAACCATCAGCAATGGAGACAAATGGCCGACGGTCTGGTTGGAAATCTTGCGGACAACATGTGTAACGAGCATAAGCAGTGAGTTTACCTGTGGCGACACTTGCTCCTGTGACTGTCACTCTAATCAAACCGTCATTGGAATCATCCAAAAATCCCAAGCTAGTGTTATCCGGCTCTTGAGCATACAGACCACCAGGATTGGTACGCGGATCTTGATTATCCTCTGGCCCTGGATTCCAGTGAGGCCATGCAGCATTGGGATTGAGACAGCAGTTAATTTGTCGCAAAAATGCCTCTTGGTCTTGAATCAGTGGGATCAATTGGGTTAAGTTGCGATCGCTACTATTGCTAGGAGCATAAATCAATCCCTGCGGTGGGGTAATTCGCAAACGCAACTCAGGCCAACTTGGATTAGGGCGAATTACCTGCACATGGCCTAATGGAACATCCACGCCAGGGGGAATCAGAGGATTTTCTGCCCCTTCAGGACTGTGACCCAATATCGGGTGTAAAAGATGATCTGTACCGGGAATTTCGATCGCAGCTTCAACTAGATCCCCATCTGCTAAGGTGTAGTGATATGCTTTGCGATTGGCTGCTTCCACGTGCCACACTACATCATTGAGACTCAATTTAGCTGCTTGCAATTCATTCAGTCCTATGGGACCTTCATGCCCGTCTGACCAACGTCCATGTAACTCAAAAAAAGGACAAACCGGACGCCACTTACCTTTATCTTTGAAGCGAATTTCTTCTGGCAAATAAGCAGAAATATTGCCATTGGGATCGATATTAAACGTCAGTGCAGGTTTGATGACTGTTTCAGCTGTACCTCGAGGCGAGTAATCATTCTCCGCCCAATGGAAATTCTCCATTGGGTATGGGGATTGTCCAAACCGAGCAAAGGCTAAGGGGGGACAAATCCAAATTTCTTCAAGAATTAACTGATCTTGAGAAGACATAAAGAATGTTTTGTTATGTATTATTAAATACTCTCTAGACAAACTCTAGAATATTTAGTGTCTTATAAGCACATACTTGAAGGTTAAACTTTACATATATTTACATAGCTAGATTTATTTTTGCTTACCTAGCTGGAATTGGGGTATTCGACAAAACATTTAAGAGTCAACAGGTGAGATTTCTTACTCAGCAATGCCAGCCCTGCCTTAACTCACTGATTCTCAATAGACCTCTTGCAAAAGTGCTTTTTGCAAGAGGTGGGTTTGGGGAAAAGGTTAAAGGGGAAGGTGGGGTCCCCTCTAGGGATAAGGGGCGGGGGAAAATACAAAAGCTAAAAGTTGGGATAATTTTTCTGATGCTATCTTTAAATTCGTTTATCAAACCCCAAACTGCCTGATAAATGAGCAAAAACATAAACTTATTCAAGTGAAAAACCTATCACCTATACTGGTATTTCATCTTGGCAGTTTCCCGATGACTATAAGCCTACGGCATAGCTTCTCTACGAGACGCTACTCGGGTTCGCTTACCGCAGAGCGAGTAAAAATTCAAATAGTGATGAAGATGGGCTTGGTGTTCACGTAATTCACGAGCTTTTTGTTCACGAACCTGCTGTTCATGGAATTGACGCTCACGGATTAGTTTAGTGTTATTAAAAGCAATAGTATTAGTATTTAAATGTTCATTGCGAAAATTCACTTTCAAAGCATTAGCATGAGTTGAAAGAGCAGCAGCCCGCGCCTAAGTCTTACATACTCTGGAAGATTATTCTGCTCAAAGGGTGAGGAATCGTTCTCCTCAATGCTTGATACTTGAGTCTTGAATTGCAAAAACTATCAAAACAACTAAGTGATGAAAGACGATCGATTAGAGATGCAAGACCCCCGGCAGCAATATCCCGCTCCGCCCTTTCCTCAACAACCGCAGCCCGTACCAGGACTTGCTCAAAAGATGCAGCCCCAACCGGATCACGGTGAGCAGAGCTACATTGGATGTGGAAAGCTTGCAGGTCGGAAGGCATTGGTCACCGGAGCCGATTCTGGTATCGGGCGTGCTGTTGCGATCGCATTTGCGCGGGAAGGTGCTGATGTGGCGATCGGCTATCTTAAGAGCGAAGAGGCTGATGCTCAAGAGGTGATCCAATTGATTGAACAATCAGGACGCAAAGCGGTTGGGCTTCCGGGTGACATCACCGACGAGCATTTTTGCCAAAAGCTGGTGACAGATGCAGTGCAATCTTTGAACGGTTTAGATATTCTCGTGAACAATGCTGGCGCACAGACATCTTACCCATCAATTAGCGATATCACGACTGAGCATTTCGATAAAGTGATGAAGACAAACCTCTACGCGCTATTTTGGATTACCAAAGCTGCCATTCCACATCTTTTGCCCGGAGCATCAATTATTAACACCACTTCGATTCAGGCATATCAACCTTCAGCGAGTCTGCTTGACTATGCGATGACCAAAGCCGGCATTGAGAATTTCACCAAATCTCTCGCCAAACAGATGATCCACAAGGGAGTGCGCGTTAATGCAGTCGCACCCGGTCCATTCTGGACACCGCTACAGCCTAGTGGTGGTCAGACCCAAGACAAAATCGAGAAATTTGGTTCTGAAGTTCCGCTCGGAAGACCCGGACAACCTGTAGAAATTGCTCCTGTGTATGTGTTGCTTGCTTCCCAAGAAGGCAGCTACATCACTGGAGAAGTTTATGGTGTAACAGGTGGCATCGGGATTGCCTAATTCAAAAGACATCTTGCAAAAGTAACAAATGCCAAAATATTAGGGTGCATGTTTGTATGTTAAAGGGGAAGGGAAAATTCCATACCTTTCAATACTTGTCGGTTAAGGGGAAAGGGGAAAGAAAAAACCTTTAACCTTTACCCAATAACTTTTCCCAAAACCCAATTCCTAGTTAAAAATGCACAAAGCGTGCAGTATTGCCATACCTTTACCCCTTCCCTATTTCTCTTTTCCCCACAAATGCCAAGAATTCTAAAATGTTGAAATGACTCTAGAAGAACTTTTATAAGAGTCACTGATCTTGAACATGGGGAAAACGTTCAGATTAATTCTGGTTAGTTAACTGCGATCGCCACCGACTTATGGCGGGTACGCCATCGCAAAGCATTTTTAAAAGCTGAGACCTTTACTTTATCGTTGAGTAGTGACTTGATGATTAGCAGAGCGTACACTAAGCTGGCTTAACCCAGAGGATATTTACAACCCATATTCCGCACTTCAAATTGAAGTATAAAAAGATTACGAGGAAGAGAAAAGCCAAAAATTAGGATAGTTAAGAACTAGAGTACAGAATGAATCTAACGCATGAAGATAAATGAGCAAATATAAAAAATTTGACCCATAAAATAGGTTATGCAAGGACGCTGATTTTGAAGAGCAATGATTGTTCCTCCAGATGTTGATAAATTTTGATTCAATCTGAAAACAGTGTTTAGCTTAAGAAAGTAGATAATACTTTTGACAAGATGATGGTAAACAATTCAAAATATAATAGCGTTCTGAGGTTAAATTAATCACTTGATTAATCCCATTTAAAGTCAAAAAGTGAATTCCTTGGAAACATTGAAAGACCCATCTTAAGGTAGGGGAAATTGTTAATTTTCCTAGTTGATTTTTGATGCCGACTTTGAGTCTTTTTAAGCTATTTCTCAGTTCCCTTTGACCAAGATTATAAACTAACAGACACAAAGACATTAAAAATAACATCGTCTCAATGCGCTCAGGGTTTTCTACAAAAAAACTATCTGCAAAAAATAAAGGGTCTTTCAGAAATCTAAATCCTCTTTCACAAGACTGTTGATTTTTATAAGTTGTAATAATTTCTGAGGGTGTTAACTTTTCGTCATCAACTAAATTCGTCGCTAAAATAAATCTTCCGGCTGATTTTCTGAGGATTTCTATCTCTTCTAGTTTTTCATGAATCTCTGCTGAGATTTTATAAACAGTTTTCTTCTGTTTTGACTGACTTTCAAAAAGTTGGAGTTCTTTAATTTCAAAGAGTTTCAGCTTTTTATTGATGACTTTTAGTTTATATCTGGCTGTCTCCGGAGTTTCAAAATCTTCTCTTTTTAATTCTTGTAGTAGTTTTTCAACGTTAACTTTTTCTTTCTTGAGCCTTTGCTCTAGCTTCTCTAAATCACTGGACTTTCTTTTTTGGCTTTCTACTATCAGCCAAGTTTGTTTAATCCCACCATAATTTACTATTTCTTCTTTCCACTGGTATTCATCTAAAGTTTGGGCCACCCCTTTCTCTCTTGATTGTGTGTTTCTCTCTTCTATCTCTACCAATTGCACTAAGTCTCGTGCTTTTTTTATGGTCATTGGCACTCTACTTATCCATTCCTAATCCATTGATTAAAATTGCTTTCACCAGTGTTCCTGCTGTTATCTTTTCACGAGGGTCTATTCCTAATTGGGAATTAATTATTTCAACTATTCCTATTTCATCAATTAACCCAGCTACTATTCCTAAATGGTCAATATTTTTAATTTGAGCATTTTCGATTGGAGACATTTTTTACCCTCAAATGTTTTTGAGTTTATATGAATTGTCTCACTTGGATTGAACCAATGTCTATTTAGTTTTAGACAAAGCTTGAAATCAATTTCTTCTCAGCAATGTAAGCCTCACCGTCTGGGAGCATCTCAGTTTTGCAAATGCACCCTAAATCGACCCCCCTTAGTCCCCCCTTAGTAAGGGGGGAAACAAGATATTTGCTCCCTCTCCTTACTAAGGAGAGGGTTGGGGTGAGGTTGAAAAAGCTTTCTACAAAAGTGAGATGCTCCCTCACCGTCTTCGTCACACAGGTTTATTTCTGCGAGTTTATTAAAGATTTACATATCTTATTATTTACTTGTATTCGGAAATCATTACTTAGGCTTTTATACTACATTTTGAAGTGCGGAATGTGGGTTACAACCATTTCAACGGTAATCTGATTGATTTTGATGCTTAATTAATCCGCCAGGTAAAGGGTCAACGGTTCGTTCAGATGAGTTTAAGCGACTGTTTAATGAACTGGTAGAGGCGAGTCTGTCCTTATTTATTGCAAGTCGCATAACGCTGATATGGGTTATTCATCCCAAGCTTGACAGAGCGACATTTTTATTTTTTGCAGTAGTGTTTTGCCACTAAAAAGACACTAGTTATTTAACTGGGATATTATTGTGAGCTTCTGGTATCTTTGCTTGTACAGGTTTAATTTGTTGAATGGGAATCTCGATTATGAATTTAGTTCCCGCTCCTGGAGATGAAATACAGCTTAAATTTCCCTGATGTTTTTCTGTGATAATTTGATAGCTAATTGACATTCCTAAACCAGTTCCTTTACCTACTGGTTTGGTCGTAAAAAAAGGGTCAAATAGACGCTGCTGAACTTCTTGCGACATTCCAGACCCATTGTCAGCAATCTCAATCGCAACCCAATCTAAGTTGAGTACAAGAGTGCGGATAACGATTTGTAGGTTATCTTTTTGATTAATAACAGACAAATTTTCTAAAGCATCGATAGCATTAGTGAGGATATTTATCAACACCTGGTTAAGTTGACCTGCATAACATTCTACTAAAGGCAATTGACCGTACTCTTTAATAATTTCAATTGACGGATAGTCGGATTTATCTTTGAGACGGTTTTGCAAAATCAATAGTGTACTTTCAATACCACTGTGGATATCCACAGTTTTCATTTCAGCTTCATCTAGTCGAGAGAAGTTCCGCAGGGATAGTACAATATTACGAATGCGATCGCTTCCCATTTTCATGGAATCGAGCAATTTTTTTAGGTCTTCAGTAATAAACTCTAACTCGTTCGCTGCTATGGCTGACTGAATTACTGGTGGAGGGTCAGGATATTCTTGTTGGTAAAGTTGTAGTATTTTTAGTAATTGTTGAACATATTCTTCAGCATGAGTAACATTACCATTGATAAAGCTAATAGGGTTGTTAATTTCATGAGCCACTCCAGCCACTAGTTGTCCTAAAGAAGACATCTTCTCAGTTTGGATTAGTTGCGCTTGCGTCTTTTTTAATTGTTTTAGTGCTTCAGTGAGTTGTTGATTTTTTTCGGTTAATTCCTTCTCGCGCTGTCGCAAGGCTACCTCTGCCTTTTTCACAGCAGTAATATCTAAACCCATTTCCACAACCATTGGTTCACCGTTCATATTCTTGAACGGATAATCATAAATCTGATACACATTACCTGTTTTGCTATCAACCCATTCCCAAAGTTGCGGAACATTAGTTTCAAAGACGCGAAAGGTAGGACAGACTGGACAAGGTTGCTTCAGCCCAGCGATCGCCTCATAACAACGTTTCCCTGTGGGGTCTCCAAATACCTCCTGGAAGCGTTGGTTATAAAATCCTACGCCATAATCATTGGGTTGGAGATAAAGGAAAGCAGGTAGCTGATTCAATAGGTTATAGAGGCTTTGGCGTTCAGTTGAGAGTGCTTCTATTTGACGCAACTGCTGGTTGATATCTTTCCCTATTGCATAGATGAATCCCTGTTCGCTAGTAGAAATACTCCAAGATAACCACCGATAACTGCCATCTTTGTGAAGATAACGGTTATCCCAGTGCAAATTTTGCAGTGGTTCGGTTGGTAGCTGATTGATTGCAATATCTTCTGGATGTACTAATTCTAACCAAGGATGCCCAATTAAGTTTTCTGGTTTCCATCCCAATACCTTTTCCCATGCAGGATTGACTTGCTGGTAGCAACCATCCCTTGAGATGATACAGAATAGATCAGTTGAAAGGTTGAAGAAATCTTCTAGATTAAACACACTAATCTTGTTATCTAAATTTTGTCTTTAAGGTAACTAAGTATATCCACTAGTTACAACGTTAAGATTACTGAATAATGATAAATACAGTGAAGATTAAACTAAAGCATAAATTATCAAACCTAAAATCTATCCTGCCTTACGAAGCAGTACGCCAGGCTAACGACTCAGATGCAATGGTACTTACGTTTTTACAAACTACATACAAAGCAGCAGCCAATTTAGCACAATGGGACCGTGCTGCATTAGACTACGCTCCAGTGCTGAAAAGCTAATTTCAAACAATCTTTATCAGTAAATCTGTTGAAAATTCAATACGGCTTCTAATAACACCTGCTGCGATCGCATTAAAGTGTCTGTAGTCAGCCCAAATAAGAGTAGCCTTGAAGATGAAGCCAGCACTCATGGTAAAGTTGATCGCAGATTTCAAGCAGGCGCAGATCCACTAAGCGCATTTCTGTAAGCATCAGCAGTTTCTGTGCCAAAACCACCAGCTTGAGCATGACGGAGTAGCGATTGTACTATCGGCACCGCAATACTCATGCCAAATAAGGCATTGAAACCTGCAATAACGACTGGTGCAGATAATACAACTGTAAATTCTGGAAATAAGGCTAATACAGCCACTAAGATCAGAAAAACAATTGGTGTAGCAATGCCTGCTGCCTTTGCAGCTTCTACAATTAAATTTTTATACTCTTCAACAGTAATGTCGCCCCGATAAAGATCCAAGGAGTATGAAATCGCTGTAACTATAACTTGGGTAAGAATAGCGGTTCCTGTAGCAGTGATCCCCAGCCTAGCAATTGTTCCAGAATTGCTGACAATAGAATCTACGGCATTGTAAACCCGAATATAAAACTGCTCCCCAACAGTCATAACCTTGGCACCACGACGCAGATTATCAACACCCACTTCCCACACAATGTTGTCAGCACCATTTGGGCCACCTTGGGAGCGTGGAATGATATGGCTACCATGTTTATCGCTCAAGAATTGACGGATGGTTCTTTCGTTACCTCCCAGCTTTGATGTACCAGGAATTTTCTCAAAAAGCTTTACCACATCTGTATCAGAACGAGGTAAATCCCCAGTTCTCAGACCAGCACGATACCTCAATCTATATGCAATCTTGGGCATCTCTAGGGCTAGTTCCGCAGCTGTCTTAGGCAAGTTTTGTAATGCCTCAGCTATAGCTACACTCGAAGTTGTCACACCAATAGCAGTGCTTTCTAATGCTTTACCCACATTTTGTAAAGTTTGAAAACCCTGCTGTGCTGTTGCAGGTAAATCAGTAACTGCATTAATACTTGAGGTAGTAATCTCTACAGTAGTATTTTTGATTCCATCAACTACTTCTTCTATCCCCTTTGCTGTATTAGTTGCTGCTTCTTGCGCTTTATCTTTGAGCGTATCCGCCAAATTTCGTGCTTGGTTGATGAAATACATGTTTTAGTGAACTGTTGTTTTGACGATTTTGTATTTAGTTCAGCTTCTCCTCTCAAAGCTAAAAACTACATCAGCATTAATCATGAACTTCCAGGGTAATATTTAAAGAGATAGTAAGGAATTTATAAATTTAGGTTGTGCTAGTTTAGAAATTGAACTATGAAGCTAGTGTAGGCTGTTTTTTCATTCAGGAAGCCCTAATTAGGGGGCTTTGGGTTTGATGAACTTGAGGGTCATACGTCGCTGCCAGCGCGCTTGCGCTCAAGAAGCTCACGCTGGTTTGCGCCGATAAAATCAGAATGATCGGCCGTTTTAGAATTACGATAAAGCTATAAACTTAATTAATAGGGATTAGCACAGAATGCATGACCAGCAATTATTTAATGATCGTCTCGCTGTGTTGGCGACCATGCACCAAAAAGAAAAGGTAATTGCTCCACTATTAGAACAAGAGTTAGGCATCAAAGTTATAGTACCACAGGATTTTAATACTGATATTTTTGGCACATTTACTAGAGAGGTAAAACGTCCAGGAACACAAATTGCCGCAGCTAAATTCAAAGCAGAGAAAGCCTTAGAATTAACAGGAGAAAATTTAGCGATCGCCAGCGAAGGGAGTTTTACACCTCATCCATTAGTTCCTTACATTTACTGTAATAGAGAAATAGTTCTTTTTTTGGATAAAATTAATAATTTAGAAATTATTGGTCAGGAAATTTCTACAGATACTAACTTTAATCATCAAATTATAACAAGTTTAGATGAAGCATATATTTTTGCTAAGAAAGTTGGTTTTCCAGAACATGGATTAGTTGTCTGGTTTGAAAACTTAGAGAATAGATGTAATGAGATAACTAAAGGTATTACAAAAGAAATAGATTTGATAACATCAGTAAATTTTGCATTGCATAATTCCCCAAATAGTCAGGTAAATATTGAGACAGATATGCGGGCAATGTATAATCCCACTCGGATGAAAAATATTGCA
The DNA here is from genome assembly GCF_043099735.1 of Nostoc sp. C117. Taxonomy (NCBI): domain Bacteria; kingdom Bacillati; phylum Cyanobacteriota; class Cyanophyceae; order Nostocales; family Nostocaceae; genus Nostoc; species Nostoc sp. C117. The sequence goes on along the minus strand of NZ_CP170991.1, from coordinate 1,894,329 downwards.
AAAGCTACCCATAATTTACTCAATAAAATTAGCAATTGTTGCCCGAAATGTAATATCCCTGGTTTTGAAATAGCTGAAATAATTCAGGGATTACCCTGTGAATTTTGTCAGCTCCCAACCACCTTACCACTGACTGCAATTTATCAATGTAAAAAATGTGGTTTTAATCAAGAGAAACTATTTCCCAATGGTATGGAATTTGCGAATCCAGCCGAATGTATGTACTGTAATCCGTAGGGTGTCTCTACACGGAGAGGATTTGGGGGATTGGTCAAATATCCGTATTTTGAACCACAAGATGATACCACCATTTGTTTAACTTTCACCTTGTTTAGATATGCTTCTAACTCCGATTCTAGTTTTTCGTAAAGTGCTTGCACGATAATTGCGTGTACTGCAACCGATTCAGTAGTTCCAACAATCCCTTGATTTTTCTGTTGATCCCGATTATCAAGAATCCTACTTACAAGTCTATTAGCAGCACCTAATTTAAAAGCATTTCTAAAAGTGCGATTGCCTTGGGCAAGTTTTGCCAGTCGTTCAATAGTTTCTTCAAGATACTCAAACTGAATCCGAGTCGCCTTGAGGAGAGTTTCAGTACTTCCCGTGAAAAGTCAGATGGAGCAAGAGTTATAAAGAATTATAACTTTGTTTTAAATAAAATACTTACAGAATAAGGCTTTCAAGGATTTGGAACCAGGTTTTCCATAAAAATAACCGAATAACCCTAAAAAGATTGTATTGTTATTATTTATTACATCAACACCGTCGCTATGAAAAATCTGTTGCCATTGTTATTAAGTGTTATTTTATTAAGTAGCACATCAGGTTGTAATAAAACTAATACCCAGACTGACAACACTTCTAGTAACAATAAACCTGCGCTCCCTGAAGGCACGTCTAATCAACCAAATAATCAACAAATATCTGTACCTGCTGGAACAAGTTTTGAGACTGTTCTTCAACAAGATATATCTACAAGTAAAAGTCAAAATAATGACCGCTTTGTTTTAGAAATCAAGAATTCCTCAACCGGAGTCAATAAAGTTCTTCAAGAAGGTCAAATACAGGGACACCTGGAAGATGTTGTCAAAGCTGCTAAAGGAAAAAAAGCAAGTTTACATTTAGTTTTTGATGATATTTCACTTAAAAATGGTTCATCTTATCCCATTGACGCAACTTTAGTAAATACCAAGTTAGAAACAAAAACCAAAGGTAAATTTATTCAAAATACAGGAATTATTTTAGGTGGTACAATTGCAGGTCATTTTCTTGGTAATCAAGCTAAGTTCAAGCATGGTGGGCTAGCAGGTGGTGCTGCTGCGGCTGCTTTTGTTTTGTCTAGCCCTGGTGGAGAAGTTGCCCTTAAAAAAGGTACAAATATTAAACTTCAATTGAAATCTGCTATTGGTGCTAGTCAATAGACTTCTTGCAGAAGTCGGGAAAAGGGGAAGGTGGGGTCCCAAGAAGGGGATAAGGGGCGGGGGGAAGGGGGAAAGGTTTTGTATTTTCCCCTTCCCCTTTAACCTTTTCCTTTTTCCCACCTCTTGCAAAAAGCACTTTTGCAAGAGGTCTACTTTTCGGTTAAACCCAATAATCTCTTTTTTGGTCTGGGGAAAGGTTAAAGGGCAATGGGGAAAGGGAAATTCAAACCCTTTCCCTTTCCCCTTTCCCCCAAAACCCGAAAAGTATTGGCTCAACGTTGAGTCTCAAAAAGCCAACGTCGAGATCAAATCAAGGTTACACGTAAAAATTACCTAGAAAACATTTCATAAATCCTGAAATACACCTTGTATATTTAGTAGTTCTTCTGTTGAAAATTAAATCTTGTAATGAACCTGCAAAACAAACCTAAAATTCCTCGAAGCTTGAATCGGGATATCATAGCTCAATTGAGAGGAGAACAAGAAGCCGATGAGCTATTTAATTGGCTAAAACAAACATCCTTTGTTAACGAACGTACCGATGGCTGGGCTTATCATGATGTCCTCAAAATGCAAATGTTACGCCACAAGGGTCTTTCATCGCCGCAGGGTTGGGCTGACATACATGGTAAATTTGCAAATTACTACGACACCTTGCGGAATGATCTGCAATTGTCAGAAGAGAAGAAACAGCGCGACCCTAGCTGGCAAAGTCATACTTTAAATGTCTTGTACCACAGGTTATGTCAGTCACCCCAAAGGAGTTTATCTTCAGCTCTCAATGAATTTCTCACTGCACTCAAAAATCAACGTAAATTTGCCCAACAGTGGGCAGAAACAATGCTTCAGGCTGGTAAAGATGTCGATTGTGCCGAAGTTCAGCGTTGGGGTGAGCGACTAGCTAATGGATTAAAAGCCTATGATGAGAACTTATACCAAGTTACATTAGAAATGTTTACCGCAGTCCTACAAAATTCTAGGATTGAAGTAAAAAGGCAACCAATTGCTCTAGCTTGGCGGGGTGAAACTTACCGCCAAATGGAGCGTTACGCAGAAGCCCTAGAAGATTTTGACTGTGCGATTAAGCTTAATCCCAAATCTGACTGGGCAATCGTACTTCGCGGTGAAACTTACCGCCAAATGGAGCGTTACGCAGAAGCCCTAGAAGATTTTGACTGTGCGATTAAACTTAATCCCAAATCTGACTCTGCGCTGGCAGGTCGAGGTGAAACTTATCGCTTAATGGAGCGTTACACAGAAGCTCTAGAAGATTTTGACTGTGCGATTAACCTTAATCCCAAATCTGACTCTGCGCTGGCAGGTCGCGGTGAAACTTACCGCCAAATGGAGCGTTACACAGCAGCTCTAGAAGATTTTGACTGTGCAATTAACCTTAATCCCAAATCTGATTGGGCGATCGCACATCGGGGTATAACTTACTGCCAAATGGAGCGTTACACAGAAGCTCTAGAAGATTTTGACTGTGCGATTAAGCTTAATCCCAAATATGATTGGGCGATCGTACTTCGCGGTGAAACTTACCGCCAAATGGAGCGTTACGCAGAAGCTCTAAAAGATTTTGACTGTGCGATTAAGCTTAATCCCAAATATGACTGGGCGATCGTACATCGGGGTATAACTTACCGCCAAATGGAGCGTTACACAGAAGCTCTAAAAGATTTTGACTGTGCGATTAAGCTTAATCCCAAATATGATTGGGCGATCGTACTTCGCGGTGAAACTTACCGCCAAATGGAGCGTTACACAGAAGCTCTAAAAGATTTTGACTGTGCGATTAAGCTTAATCCCAAATCGGACTGGGCGATCGCACATCGGGGTATAACTTACCGCCAAATGGAGCGTTACACAGAAGCTCTAGAAGATTTTGACTGTGCGATTAAGCTTAATCCCAAATATGACTGGGCGATCGCAAGTCGCAGTCAAACCTACCTGATGCTAAAGCTATATAATGAGGCTCTTACAGATTTAAATTGCGCTATTGATTTAGATTCTAATAATGATTGGTATTTATACAATCGCGCTTTAACTTATTTAGCTCTTAACCAAGTATACAAAGCACAATCTGACCTTGTTATTGCTAGAAAGCGTGCTAAACAGCATTACGAAAAAGATTCTAAAGATTCGCGCAATGCCTTTAATTTAGCCCTTTACTATTTGGCTGCTCAATATACTCAACTAGCAGAGCGGTTCTACCGCTATGTCTTATCTCAAGGTGCTTCCTTAGAAAGTATCCATGCAGCTATTCAAGACCTAAATGACTTTTTAACTATCTTCCCTAATCATGTACAGGCTGTATCCATACGACAGTTGTTGCAGTCTTCTCTAACTTAGCTCATGTAATTTCCAGTATCGATTTGCCCTGGTGACAGCTATGCTAGTTGAGCGCCAACATGGATTTAATCTAACAATACCAATTAAAAATCGGGTAAACTCAAGCTGCAGTCTTTCGGGTAAGTAATTAACAAGCACAGCAGCTTGGGAGAATAATCCTTGTGGATGAACAACTGAAAAAACTGATTGATGAGGTGCGCTGCTATCCAGACTCCAGTCCAGAGAGGCAGAAAGCATTAAATAGACTGCTTATAGTGATTCAACAACTCCCTGGCATTTATAAATCTGGACACCAAGACTATTTAGAAGCCTTAAATCAAACTTGGGAATGGGTAAGTCGAAAGATTTGCGAATTTGAAGCGCGTTCACGAAGTGACTCCGAAGGAGTATCGCCTTCTTTCCAACAAAGCCTAGTAATCTGGATTAATGGCTATCTCAAATGGCGTATAAAAGATTTATACATCCCAGACACTAAATATACCATCAGCTTAGACAGACTTAGCCGTAACGATGAGGGTGACGAAACAACCTTACTCAATATCTTGCCAGATCGTCAGTCAGCAACTATTTCCTTAGATTTGCTGGATCTTAAAATTGCTCAAATCCAGGAAACTGAGCGCCAGTGCCTTGGGAACCGCATCAAGCAATACATTCAGCAAGACGAAGACGGTAGATTAACAGCCAGTCATCCCCGCAAAAATCCCGAATGCCATTGTCACTTATTGGCAATGCGCTTACTTCTGGAAAATCCACCTCATAAAATCGCTGATATTGCTAGAGAGTTAAATATAAGCAATCAAACTCTTTACTCTCACTGGAAGCAAAATTGCCTTCCCTTGTTAAGAGAAATTGGTATGAATTTCGGATATGAGCAATGATTAACACACAACCACATCGTTTAAGCGTCCCTCTACCTCAAAATGCCCACCGTTGGGCTGAAGAATTTGCTGCCCAGCAAGATACTCCCCAAAAGGGCAAACAAGTTTATTTGAATACTTTGGCTGTTTATGCCGTTCACACTTATCTCAAATGGCTAAACGTTGAAACAGCCCTGAATCAAGGCGATAGCTGGCATCGCGGTTTAAGGGCGATTTTTGATGTTGCTGATTTAGTCTTGGCGGGTGTTGGTAAGCTTGAATGCCGTCCAGTGTTACCGAGTGAGGTTGCCATAGTTTTGCCTCCAAGCATGACACAAGAGCGCATTGGTTATGTAGGAGTTCAGTTTAGTCAGCAATTAGATTATGTGGAATTGCTGGGATTTCTTCCAGCAAGGGAGATGACTGAATCACCAACAATACTGCCAATAGCACAATTGCAATCCTTTGATACTCTTTTCGAGATCATACATAGGCGAAGGCTATCAATAAATCTGCGTCAATGGGTTATGGGAGTCTTCCAGTCAGATTGGCAAGCCCCAGAGTTGCTGTTTGCTAACAATTTGAGAAGCAGTAGCACAATTCGCCCCTTAACTAACTCCATTAATCGGGCGAAGGTGATTGATTTGGGAAGGAAAGTGCTGTTATTAGTGCAGTTAACTCCCACAAATAGCGAAGTTTTCGATATTCGGTTGCGGATTTATCCGGGTGATGATGCGATTCATCTACCACCAGATTTACAACTGATTGTCCTTGATGCAGCGGGGAACACTGGTATGGAAGTGCAAGCAAGAAGCACAGATGACTGGATGCAACTAGAATTTAGCTGCCAACACGAAGAAAAATTCAGTGTCAAGATAGTGTTAGGAGAAACAAGTTTGATGCAAGAGTTTGTTGTTTAAGACAAACAAAAGGAGACAACAATGGCGATCGTCAAGTTGAAACTCAGACGCAATTCACCAGATGGATTTCTGGTAATTCTCACAGCGAAGAACTTGGATGAAGAAACAGAAGGGTTTCTGCCTCCGTTACCACCTAACTTAGAATCATCTTTTAATGAATGGCAATCAGCCTATCGCCAAATCGAGGCGGTGCGTTCTTGTGCTACGTTCCGTCTCACACCCAAAAGTGTCACAATTCATTCCCACGCTGAACACACGGGAGCAGTCAAAGATTATCTGAATCAATGGCTCAACTCTGGAGATAGTAGGTGGCAACCAATTCGAGATAGATTAATTGCGATCGCCGAACAATTACATCAGTCAAATGATGAGATTCGCGTCATCATTGATGCCAAAGATATTAATTTACGTCGTCTTCCTTGGCAAGCATGGAATTTATTTGAAGAACACTATCCCAACGCCGAAGTCGCCCTCAGTGCGCCCAAAAGTTCCAATACAAAGATAAATAAGCTAGTTCCTAAAAGTACAAAAGTCAGAATTTTAGTTGCTGTCGGTAGAAGTGACGGTATTAATACAAAAAATGACTTAAAGGTAATTCAAGATTTAGAGACGGATGGGGTAGAAGTACGCTGTCTAATTAAGCCTAGCCGCAGAGAATTGTGTGAAACACTTTGGGACGATCAAGGTTACCATATTTTCGTTTTTACAGGACACAGTGGCAGTCAAGAAGATGGGCAAATAGGTTGGATTGAACTTAATGACGAAGATAGCTTGACTATTGAAGAATTTAATGAAGCTTTGAAGCAAGCTATTGAAAAAGGATTACAGTTAGCAATTTTTAATTCTTGTGATGGTTTGGGATTAGCTAACCAACTTGCCCAAATACATTTGCCTCAAGTTATTGTTATGCGGGAACCCGTACCAGACACCGTAGCAATAGATTTTCTTAGGTACTTTTTTCAAGAATTTACTCATAATAATAAGTCATTATTTTCTTCTGTCAAAAAAGCACGGAAACGCCTAGAACATTTTAAATCTGATTACCCGGGTGCAATTTGGTTGCCAACAATTTGTATTGAAGCCAATGTTGAACCATTAACTTGGCAAGGATTACGCGAAATTTCTCCGCCAAAGCCGACTTCGATCGAGCTAAAGGAATTAAACGATCAATCAAAGAAAAAAATCGAGATTAAGCCGTGGTTATTAATTGGTTTGCTTGGTGTGGTTGTTTGTGGTGGTGTCTTATATTTAGCTAATAAAAAAGTCAACTCCGATTTTAGTTCCGTAAATGCTCCCGAAGGAACATGGCTATATGGTGGTAGCACATCTTGGGCACCAATTCGAGAATACGTAGATCCTGAAATTAAAAAAGCGCATCCCCAGTTTGAATTACGCTATACCGACGCGATTAATGCTACACCAGGTTCTGGTACGGGAATTCGGATGTTGTTGGAAGGACAACTCACCTTTTCTCAATCTTCCCGCCCGATCGCAGATAGAGAGTATCAACAATCTCAACAACGCGGATTGAGTCTGAAACAGATTTCAGTGGCTTTGGAAGGATTAGCGATCGCTGTTCACCCCGATCTGCAAATTCCAGGGCTAACTTTAGAACAAATCAAAAATATTTACACTGGTAAAATAACTAACTGGAATCAAATTGGCGGCCCTAATCTGAAAATTACTGCTTACTCACGTCGCTTTGAAGACGGAGGTACTGTTGAGTTCTTAGTTAACAACATTCTCAATGGAGAAAAACTTGGAAGTAACGTAGTATACGTCCACGATACAACAGATGGACTGCAAAAATTAGCAAGCGATCGCAGTGGAATTTACTACGCTTCGGCTCCAGAAGTCGTCCCCCAATGTAAAATTAAGCCACTGGCGATCGCCAAACACGGAAACAGTTTTGTTGCTCCTTACAAAGAACCTTTGATTAAAGCCGAACAATGTCCGAATCAGCGCAACAAGTTAAACATCGATGCTTTTAAAACAGGTGACTATCCGATTACACGTCAGATGTTTGTCATAGTCAAGCAAAATGGCAATTTAGAACAACAAGCGGGCGAGGCATATGCCAATATGCTATTAACATCTCAGGGACAAAAACTGATGAATAAAGCTGGATTTGTACGTATCCGCTGAGTATAAAATTTACACTACTTTGAGACTAGAACGCGGGGATCGCAGTGAAACCCGACTTTACTTGCGATGTCTGCGACAAGCCGATGCAGTGTCTAAGCCTCCCTCCTAATTCTACACCCCCAATCATAGACACTAAAAAGCGCCCCCCTTTTGAGGAGAGCGCTCTTTGATTTAACTAAGTTTGAGAACTAACCGTTGATAGCAGGAGCAGTCAGAGCTACAGGAGCAGCTTGTGCAGACGCTAAATCTAGGGGGAAGTTGTGAGCATTACGCTCGTGCATTACTTCCATACCCAAGTTAGCCCGGTTGATGATATCAGCCCAAGTGTTGATGACGCGACCTTGAGAATCAATCACTGATTGGTTGAAGTTGAAACCGTTCAAGTTGAACGCCATTGTGCTGACACCCAAGGCGGTGAACCAGATGCCGATTACAGGCCATGCTGCTAAGAAGAAGTGCAGGGAACGGCTGTTGTTGAAGGAAGCGTATTGGAAAATCAAGCGACCGAAGTAGCCGTGTGCCGCAACGATGTTGTAGGTTTCTTCTTCTTGACCGAATTTGTATCCGTAGTTCTGTGATTCGTTTTCGGTGGTTTCACGAACCAAAGAAGATGTTACCAAAGAACCGTGCATTGCGGAGAACAAAGAACCGCCGAATACACCAGCCACACCCAACATGTGGAAGGGGTGCATCAAGATGTTGTGTTCTGCTTGGAACACAATCATGAAGTTGAAGGTTCCAGAGATACCCAAAGGCATACCGTCGCTAAATGATCCTTGTCCGATGGGGTAGATCAAGAAGACTGCGGTTGCAGCAGCTACTGGTGCTGAGAATGCTAGGCAGATCCAAGGACGCATACCCAAGCGGTAAGATAATTCCCATTCCCGACCTAAGTAGCAGAATACGCCGATTAGGAAGTGGAATATTACCAATTGGTAAGGACCACCGTTGTAAAGCCACTCGTCTAAGGATGCTGCTTCCCAAATTGGGTAGAAGTGTAAACCAATGGCGTTAGAAGAAGGAACAACTGCACCGGAGATGATGTTGTTTCCGTACATCAAGGAACCTGCTACTGGTTCGCGGATACCATCGATATCTACTGGTGGTGCTGCGATGAAGGCGATTACGAAGCAAGCTGTTGCGGCTAGCAAGGTTGGAATCATCAATACTCCGAACCAGCCGATGTATAAGCGGTTGTTGGTGCTGGTGATCCAGCTACAAAACCGCTCCCATACGTTGGCGCTTTCGCGGCGTTGAATGGTTGCTGTCATTGTTTTATAAGTGCGGTTATTTATGAATGAATCAAGCGATTTCGTTTTCGCTTGTGAGTATACTTTACACTGCTTTACAAAATTTAATCAAGTTTTATTACTTTTGCTAAACTGATATAAATTATTAGTTTTACTTATTTAAGAACTATATGGAAACCAATACTGCTCGCTTTGTGCATTTTTAACTCGGAATTAGGTTTGGGGAAAAGGTTAAAGGGTAAAGGTTAAAGGTTTTTTCTTTCCCCTTTTCCCCTTAACCGACAAGTATTGACATGGAAACGATCGCCTTAGGGACTTCCAGAAATTAAATTATTCAATTTTGGAACGAAGATGATCGTTAGATTCTTCCTCCCCTGCTTACTCTGCGCCCAGGCCACTGAGCGAAGCCGAAGTGCTGCTTCCCCTACTTGCCAAAGCGATGGGATATTTTTTTAGTTGGAAGTCCCTTACGCGGAGCGTAGTCCATCGCTTCCATTCAAAGAGAAAAAAGTCAAGGCCCAATTGGTGTACCAAGCATCCCTAACTCTGCCCGAATTGTGCCAAAAATTTGAGATGTCCACTCATCAAAAGGCAAAGATACAAAATTATTTAAGAATGCTTCTTGTAGTGTTAAAGTCCGTATGGAATTATTACTTCGCTTTGTCGCCAGCAAGTTCTACTGCTTTTAGCCACACTTCTTGCTGTTGCTGGGGTTCAAGCTTTGTTCAGGGTCGAACTTGCCTCTCTGCTGCTGGCAAAATGTCCCCAATTAGTGGACATTTTTGCAGATTGTTCACAACAATTGCTGCATCGACTAGCTGGTAAAAACGGAAACGATTGTAGGCAAACTTGTTAAGCATTGTGCAATTGATAGCAGATACCCTTGTTAAACGAAACCTGCTTGAATGAGCCATCCAGGTTGATAGTCGTCTCAGCGCTACCAAGAAACAGGTAGCCATCTGTTCTTAATTGCTGTTTTACCTTTCTTAGCAAGGCTTTCTTGGTCGCTAGATCATAGTAGATTAAAACATTGCGTAAAAAGATCACGTCGATTTCGGGAAGGCATGACCAAGATTGCATCAGGTTGATCTGACGAAACTCTGTCATCTGGCGAATTTCGTCCTTTATTTGCCAGTCACTATCTAGCCGATGAAAGTACTTGTCACGGAGATTTTTAGATAGTCCACGGCTAATTTCAAGTTGGTTATAATGCCCTTTTTCGGCACGCGTTAAAACTTTAGTAGAAAAATCGCTAGCAATTAGCCTGATAGACCAATTGGTAAGTAAAGGAAAATGTTCACGAATTAGCATAGCGATGCTGTAGGGTTCTTGTCCATTAGAGCAAGCAGCACACCAAATATTGAGCGATCGCTCAACAGCCCGTTTTTTGATTAACTCTGGTAGTATGTATTGTCTCAGTGCTTCAAAAGGGTAATGATCTCGAAAGAATGAGGTTTCATTAGTGACTAACGCCTCAATTGTCTGGACATGAAGATTGTTAAAGGGTTGAGTTCTGAGATATTTTACCAGTTCAGCAATTAAAGCAAATCCTGCTGATTCGGCAATTGGCTGTAAATGTAACTCCGCTAGATAGCTTTTCTCAGCAGACAACACAACTGCTGAATGATCGCGAACTAATTGACGAAGATACTCAAAATCATTGGTGCTGACACCCTTAGTCTGTTCCATTACAGACCTGAAATAGGAATTTGCTTGTAACGAATTCGCCGCATAATTTCACTTGCCATTTGGTCAAGGGTGACAACTTGATTGGCAAGTCCAGCATTAACCACAAAACTAGGCATCCCCCACACTACGCTACTAGCTTTGTCTTGGGCTAGCACTTGTCCACCCGCCTCGCGGATACACTTACAGCCATGTAACCCATCTTGCCCCATACCTGTAAGGATGACTGCGATCGCTCCAGCACCATAAACCTCTGCTACCGACCGAAACAGAACATCTACTGAAGGACGACAGGAATTTTCACTCGGTGCTTGATGAGTAGCAAGTCGAACTACACCTTTGTCGCGTTGCACAACTAAATGAAAATCTCCCGGTGCAATCCAAGCTTGTCCAGGTTCTAGTACCACTCCGGGAACCGCTTCATTCACTGGGATTTGACATTTAGAAGATAATCTTTCAGCTAATAGTTTCGTAAACATGGGGGGCATGTGTTGCACAATCAAAATGGGAACTGATAAATCGGCTGGAAGCTCTCTAAGTAATACACTTAGGGCATTAGGACCTCCAGTAGAAACCCCAATTGCTATAACCTCTACCCGCTTGGGATTGGTGGAAACGCCAAAAACAACTGGATCAACCGTGCTTGGTGTGGGAAATGGAGTAGTTATTGCACCAAATACTTTGATTTTGGGAATTAAATCCGCTTGAATATGTTGATTTATCGCCTCTACACTTCCTAAGTTACTAGGTTTTGTGGCGTAATCTGAAGCCCCTAAAGAGAGAGCTTCGAGGGTTGCGATCGCTCCAGTCCGTGTAGAGGTGCTGAACATTATCACTGGTAGGTAGGGATAGATTTGTCGAATCGCCGCTAGAGTCTGTAAACCATCCATTTCTGGCATTTCGATATCCAGAATCACAATATCAGGATTGACCTGGGGAATTTTGGCAAGGGCAATGCGACCGTTAGCAGCGACTCCTACCACTTCCAGTTCTGGATCGATGGACAAAATTTTACTGATTCGACTGCGAACTACTACCGCGTCATCAACAATTAGTACCCGGATTTTGGGCATTGGGGATTGGGGATTGGGGATTGGGAATTGGGAATTGGGAATTGGGGATAGTGAAAAAACTAATACATAAACTGGCTGACGACTTTTTGTAAATCTACTGCCATACGCGATAATTCTGTGGCTGCCTGTAAGGTATTACTCGTGCCAATTGTCGTACTTTGAGTATTCAATGCCACAACTGCGATATTTTTAGCAATATCAGATGTTCCTTTGGCTGCTTCAGCAATATTGCGGCTAATTTCATTTGTCGTTGCTGTTTGCTCTTCAATAGCACTAGCGATTGTGCTTTGAAAGTCATTGATTTGATTGATAATATCAGTAATCTGAGTAATGGCTTGAACGGCAGCTTTTGTATCTGTCTGAATTGCTTCAATGCGCTGGCTAATATCTTCAGTGGCATTTGCTGTTTGTTTGGCTAATTCTTTCACTTCGTTGGCGACTACAGCAAATCCTCTGCCGGCATCTCCGGCTCTTGCCGCCTCAATTGTCGCATTGAGTGCCAGTAAGTTTGTTTGCCCAGCGATCGCCGTAATAACTTTAATTACTTTGCCAATTTCAATGCTGCTTTGACCCAGTTTATTAATTGTTTCATTGGTGCGGTCAGCAGTTTTAACTGCTTGAGTCGTGACTTTTGCCCCTTCCATGACGGTCTTAGCAATTTCTTGAATGCTGGCATTCATCTGCTCTACCGCAGTCAAAATTGTACTGCTATTCTGGCTCACCTGTTCGGCGGAGCTAGATGCCGAGGTTGCCTGTTCAGAAGTTTGTTCGGCATTTTGAGTCATTTGTGTGCTGACTGCGGTCAATTCTTCTGATGAAGACGCAACTGCTGTCGCCACTTCTGCCATCTGTCTAATTGAAGACCTCAAGCTGCTAATCATTTGATTGGCATTATCTGTGAGTTGCTTAAAATCTCCAGCATTGCGTTCCTCAATTTGTTTGGATAAATTTCCTTGGGCAACGACAAGGGTTACTTCATTAATACTTTTGATCTGCTCTTTTAAATTTGTAGACATTTGGTTGAAGTTATCAAGCAATCCTTGCCAACTTCCCTCTGCTCCTTTGACAACGGCTTGAGAGCCGAGCTTTCCTTCTGTACCAATCTCGGTTGTCAATCGAGAAACTTCTTGGGCAAAGTTTTGGTTTAAACTTACTAATTCATTAAAAACCAAGACAATTTCACCTAGTTCATTATTTTCAACAGCTAAACGGACACTAAAATCACCATTTTTTACAGATTTAAGTGCTAATAGTAACGCTTGCAGTTGTTCTTTTGTGACACCGTTATCAGCCTGTGAAGATACACTATCTTCTGAAGAAGATTTAGAGTTGGCTATTTTTGCAGCCCGATTCGTAGTCATTGCAAAGCGCTCCTCAATTACTCGATAACTTTATTTATCAAATTAACATCTAAAATTTTTTCGGCATCTAAAACTAGCAAAAATCCATCTGGGAGAGGGTAAGCCCCTACTAGCATCCAACGAATTTTACCTTTTAAGGTTGTAGGTGGGGGTTGAAACATGTTCTGTGAAAACTCTAAGACATCACCAACATTATCGACGAGCAGACTGACTATTTCATCCTCAAAATTTACAATAATATTAAATCCCTGGGCTTCATCTACAAGTTTTATATTTGATTGTGTCTGCGGTTCGCTCATCTCTAGTCGGCGTTGCAAATCAATTACAGTAATAATTTGTCCACGTAGATTAATCAAGCCACAGATATCTGGTGGGGCTAAAGGTATACGAGTTATTGGTTGTGGGCGAATCACTTCTTTAACGTGTAGCACGTTAATACCAAAATAAACTCCTTTAAGAAAAAATGTGCAAATTTGTTGTTCAGCCATTAGTAATCAATTGCAGCAAATGAGGGTTAGCAATGCGAATTACAGCCTCAATGTCAAGGATTTCTGTAATTTGACCTTGAAATACAGCGCATAAAAGTACACCCGGTCTACTAGAGACACCTGTAATTATCAGTGGTTCTTCTACAATGTCAAGAATGCGATCAACCACTAGCGCAACGTTGAGTTCTGATGAGGGGGAGACAATCACTATTTGGAGAGTCTCTGCAACAGTTGCCTTAGTCTGATCGCGGAGGTTATTTTCATAACTATGGGAAAATACTTTGTGGAGGTCAATTAATGGCAAAATTTTCCCGTAGGATTGCACGACATCCTGATTACCTACTTTCTCTACCGCAGAACAAAGAATTTCTTCGAGCCGAAAGGCAATGGTTAGAGGAATGCCCATGCGAGCGCCTCCGGGTCCTTCAAACAATAATATTGTTTGGCGATCAATAACTTGATCTTGGTCTTTTACGGCGTTTTCAATTAATAACTGCTGCTTTTGTTTTGCAGTTACACCAGATCGGTTTGCCAAACCAACAATATCAATAATTAATGTCACTGTGCCATCCCCTAGAATAGTTGCTCCGGCAAATAAAGATTGCGCCTTTAACTGTTTTCCTAGAGGTTTAACCATAATGTCTTGGATGTCTTCAATTGTGTCCACAACTAATCCAAATTGATAGTTATCAACTTGCACAATTACTAAACTGAACATTTCCAAGTTGGTATCGCTATTGGCTATTTGCAATACTTGATCAAAATAAACCAATGGCACAAGAGTATCCCGCAAGCGATATACAGGGACATCGTAAAACATCTCAATGTGATTAACTGCCTGTGCTTCTAGGCGTACTAGCTCTTGGATATTTGCTTGGGGAATAGCATAGCGATCGCCACCACTGGTGATAATTAATGCCGGAATAATCGCTAAGGTCAGGGGAATCTTAATTTTGAATGTCGTTCCTTGTCCTTGCTGGCTATAAATTTCAATGGTGCCGTTAATTTTATCAATATTATTTTTCACAATATCCATCCCGACTCCCCGCCCAGAAAGGTTTGTCACCTGTTCTGAAGAAGAAAAGCCGGGTAAAAAAATTAAGTCTATTGCTTCTGTCTCACTCATGGACGCAGCTTCTACGGCACTCACTAAACCCAGTTGCTGCGCTCGCTTTTTGAGTTTTTCTGAATCCAGACCACGACCATCATCGCCAATTTCAATATTGACTTTGCCGCTTTCATGAAAAGCTCTTAAAAATAACCGTCCTACAGATGACTTTCCACAAGCAGTCCGCTCGGCTGGTAACTCAATGCCATGATCTATACAGTTGCGGACTAAATGAGTCAAGGGGTCTTTAATCGCTTCAATAATGCTTTTATCGAGTTCAGTATCTATTCCCTCCATGTCAACCTTAACTTGTTTACCGGCAGCGATCGCTAAATCGCGGGTGACGCGAGGAAACTTTTGCCAAATGGTACTAATTGATTGCAGGCGAGTTTTCACGATCTCTTCCTGCAACTGGGATGTCAGAAGACTCAGGTGTTGGCAAGTAGCAGTAAAGCTACTATCCTTAAACTTGGTACTAAATCCGATCACCTGATTACGGGTTAAAACGAGTTCACCTACGAGGTTCATCACCTGATCTAGCAGGTTAACATTGACTCGGATCTGAGAAGATTCTGATGCTGTCAGGGTTGAGACTTCGGGCAATTCGTGATTGAGATACGTAGTATCTGGATTTAGCTGTGACGCTTGCTGATTAACAGCAGATGCTACCATCGGCTGCTCAGTTGACTGCAATTGAGTTAAAGTCGTAATGAGTGCTGAATAATCGCGATCGCCCTCATGTCTGGTTGCTTCAATTTGAGACAGAATCTGCCGAATGCTGTCAAGTATTTGCAGTAAAGTATTGATGATCGTGGGGGTAATTGCTAGCTGGCGATCGCGTAAAGACGAAAGCAAATTTTCTCCGGCATGAGCAAGTGATTCCAATTTGGGAAAAGGTAAAAAGCCGCAGTTTCCTTTAATTGTGTGGAGTGAGCGATAAATGCGAACTAGGGCTTCTCGTTGTTCTGATGTTTTCTCTATAGAAATAATATCTTGTTCAATTTGATTTAAATTTTCATAGCTTTCAATCAGGAATGCTTCTATATCATCGTTAATTTCAGTTAACTCCATTGCCTTTTAGGTTAAAAATCTATATCCTTTGTGTTTATGTTTATAGTAATTTAATTTTAAATCTCAGCAATATACCACTATTAGATAATGTTAGATTTTTAATGCTGAAAAGATAATGTTATTTTAATGGTAAAGTAATAAATATGCAATGTCCTCGTTGCTATTCACTCAAACTTTCAAAAATAGTTTTCGTAAAAGCAGACAATGTTACAAATGTAAACAATGCGATCGTCAGTTCCTCGAATCTTACCAACCTTGGTATTACTCCAGTAAAATTTAAAATACTTAACTAAAGTTAAGTGACACCCTATACCATTAACTTTTCACCCGATGAATTATTTATTAAATATTTTTAAGTTGAGGAACTAGATTTAATTTTTTTATGGGTAAGATTTCATTTTATTAATGATAAGCTGTTACGCATTTAATTTGTACATTTGACTGATGACTCATGACTGAAAACCCGTCAACAGTCAGCAGTTAACGACCATCAAGAGTGTTTATATACTGTAGACGCGCATCAGCTTATCAGTTAACTGAGATAAATTAACAATTATTGAGCTACAACACAAAAGGGCAGAGATAATGGCATTAGTTTTAATTATTGATGATGCAGCCTTTTCTCGCAGAATGATTCGGAAGTTTCTGCAAGTTGATGGTTACGAAATTATAGAAGCAACAAATGGACGTGAGGGATTAGAATTAGTTCACCAACGCCAGCCCAATTGCGTACTAGCGGATCTACTTATGCCAGACATGAATGGGTTTGAATTTCTACAAGCTTTACAAGATGAAAAATTGAAAATCCCCACAATTATCATCTCAGCGGATATCCAAGAAGGGGCACGCAATCAAAGTTATAGTCTTGGCGCTATTAACTTTATCAATAAACCGCCAAAAGAAAATGAATTGCGAAAGGCAGTCCAAGAAGTTCTTAATACTAAGGAATAACTTTTGATGAATGTAACAGCAGAAGAACTGGATGCACTGCAAGAGCTGATTAATATTGGAGTTGGTCGAGCTGCAAGTCTACTGAATGAGATGGTAGACTCTCACATTGGTCTCAAAATTCCATTTGTGAAAGTATTAACTGCTACTGAAGCCTATGAGGAATTAGCAACACGATTTCATGATGACAGCTTGGCATCTGTAAGACTAGGCTTTACAGGTTCTTTTTCTGGTGCTGCTGGCTTGATTTTTCCTACTGACAGTGCATCATCATTAGTTGCAGTGCTTACAGGTGAAGAGCCAGGTTCTGTTGATCTAGATGCGGTGAAAATTGGCACTCTCAGCGAAATTGGTAACATTGTGATCAATGGGGTAATGGGTTCACTTAGTAATGTGCTAAAGCAGCACGTAAACTATACATTACCTGTTTACTTAGAAGATACAATTGAAAACTTATTATTATCTACATACGAAAACGATTCCAAAATTTTGCTGGCACAAGCTCGATTCATAATTGAAGAGTTAGAAATTATTGGGGATATTATTTTAATCTTCCACGTAGGTACATTTGATACGCTGATCAATGCAATTCATGATGAAATTGCAATAATGTGATCGATAAAATCTTATAAAATGGCTGTATAAAAGATCGAAACTTCGGCTAAAACAATGAATATCATAGAACAAGCTCATGAAAAATTTAGCCTTTTAGATAACATTCCTTTGGGAGCTTTTGTTTTACAGTCAGATTACATTGTTTTATTCTGGAACTGCTGTTTAGAAGAATGGACAAAAATTCCCCGAAGTAAAATTTTAGGAAATTCTATTCTTGAATATTTCCCTCATTTGAATCAGCCTCGTTATACTAGTCGCTTGGATCAAATTTTTCAAGGCGGTCCTCCGGCAATCTTTTCTTCTCAACTGCATAAATATGTTATTCCTATACCGCTATCTCAAAATAAATATCGCATTCAGCAAACAACAGTAACTGCTGTGTCTGCATTGGATGGAGATAGGTTTTATGCCCTCTTCTCAATTGAGGATTTCACAGATTTAACTTTTCGAGTTCAGGAATATAAAAACTTACGAGATCAAGCATTAGCACTAGCAGAAGATCGCCAGAGAGCGCAAGAAGCAGCTGAAGCCGCAAACCGCATTAAAGATGAATTTCTAGCCATAGTTTCTCATGAACTTCGTTCCCCTCTTAATCCAATTTTGGGTTGGGCAAAGCTACTGAGAAACCGTTCCTTAAACGAAGCTACTACTGTACGTGCCCTTGAGACAATCGAACGAAATGCTGTACTACAAGCTCAGTTGATTGAAGACTTATTGGATATCTCTCGTATTCTGCGGGGCAAGTTAGCACTTAATTTAGAAACTGTTGATCTTGCTTTTATTATTGAAGCTGCGTTAGAGACAGTGCATTTGGCAGCAAAAGCAAAGTCTATTCAAATTAATCTCGATCTAGATATAAAAACTGGACAAGTTAAAGGTGATAGTAGTCGTCTTCAACAAGTTGTTTGGAATTTACTCTCTAACGCCATTAAATTCACACCAGCCGGTGGAAAAGTCGAAGTCTGTTTAGAACAGATTAATTCTCAGATACAACTCAGAATCTGTGATACGGGCAAAGGTATTAATCCTGATTTTTTGCCACACGTATTTGAGCATTTTTATCAGGCAGATAGTAGTACAAGCCGAAGTTCTGGCGGCTTAGGACTTGGTTTGGCAATTGTGCGCCAACTTGTCGAGTTACATGGTGGTAGAGTTTGGGCACAAAGCCCTGGCGAAGGACAAGGCGCGACATTTACAGTTTGCCTACCAGTGGTTCAACAGAGTCTGGAATTCAAAATTGAAGATCAGAACATTTCTGACGATTTCTATCCATTCTGTATGCTCCATACTCCACTAGAAGGAATACGCTTGTTAATTGTGGATGATGATGCTGATACCCGTGAGTTTCTTGCCTTCCTATTGGAAGAGAACGGAGCAATTGTGACGCTCGCAGCATCTGCCAACGAAGCACTCGCTATAATTGCACAGTCAAAACCAGACCTACTTTTGAGCGATTTGGGTATGCCAGAAGTCGATGGCTACGCTTTAATCAAAAAATTACGAGCAATGCCTGCTAATCAAGGTGGACAAATTCCCGCCATTGCTCTAACTGCTTATGCCGCAGAAACTACACAAAAACAGGTTTTAACCGCTGGATTTCAACTTCATATCACTAAACCAGCCGACCCCTCAAAATTAATAGCTGTAATTGCAGCACTTGTTGAGGGCTAACTGCTTAATCAAAAGGTTTTCTGGATATATTGTTAAGATACGTAAACAAACTACGAATTCAAGTCTACGGCATTCAAAAATGCGGCACTTGCAAAAAAGCTTTGACGTGCCTCCAACACAACAATATTGATTATCAGTTCATTAACACCAAAGAAACTCCGCCGCCCGAATCACTCCATAAGCTAAATTTTCTAACTGAGCGCTAGTAGTTCGCCAAGGAAACTTGGCGGGGTAAAGGGGAAACTTGGCGGGGTAAAGGGTAAGGGGAAAAGGGAAAAGGTTTTAATTCCTTCCCCCAACCCCAGTCCCCTCTTCCCAGTCCAAACCTAGCAATTTTGGGTTGGTAGACTACTAGTTTGCCTCATCTTGCCTTCCTCCTCTTCCCTTTGCGGTTCGTTTCCATTAATCCCTCTCCAACCCTGTGGCAAAATTTATTAGAGTCCTTCCTTAGTTTTCCCGCATGACCGCAACCATTCCCAATCTCCCCAGTCTCTACGACCCCTTTTCCACTGAAGCCAAGTGGCAAAAATTCTGGGAAGACAACCAAGTTTATAAAGCTGACCCCAACAAAGGCGGCGAGCCTTACTGCATTGTGATTCCGCCACCGAATGTCACCGGCAGCTTACACATGGGTCACGCCTTTGAAAGTACGTTAATTGATACCCTCGTCCGCTATCACCGGATGCAGGGACGAAATACCCTATGGCTACCCGGAACTGACCACGCCAGCATCGCTGTCCATAGTATGCTGGAAAAACAACTCAAGACAGAAGGTAAGACTCGCTACGAATTGGGACGTCAGCAATTTTTAGACCGCGCTTGGCAATGGAAGGCGGAGTCTGAGGGAACGATTCTTAATCAGCTACGACGCTTGGGTGTCTCGGTGGACTGGTCACGAGAAAGGTTTACCCTGGATGAGGGTTTATCTAAAGCTGTTGTCGAGGCGTTTACTCGTCTTTACGAAGAAGGCTTAATTTATCGTGGTGAATATTTAGTTAACTGGTGTCCAGCTTCTCAGTCAGCTGTATCTGACGTGGAGGTGGAAAATCAAGAGGTTAATGGCAATCTTTGGCATTTCCGTTATCCCCTCACCGATGGTTCTGGTTTTGTGGAGGTGGCGACAACTAGACCAGAAACGATGCTGGGCGATACGGCTGTAGCTGTTAATCCCAATGACGATCGCTACAAACATCTCATTGGCAAAACTTTAACTTTGCCAATTCTACAACGAGAGATTCCCATCATTGGCGATGAATTCGTCGATCCCACCTTTGGTACGGGTTGCGTGAAGGTAACTCCCGCCCATGACCCGAACGATTTTGACATGGGTAAGCGTCACAATCTGCCGTTAATCAACATTATGAATAAAGACGGCACTCTCAACACCAATGCTGGGGAGTTTCAAGGACAAGACCGCTTTGTTGCTAGAAAAAATGTGGTTTCTCGCCTAGAAGCAGATGGCTTTTTGGTGAAGATCGAAGATTATAAGCATACCGTTCCTTATAGCGATCGCGGTAAAGTACCCATTGAACCCCTCCTCTCAACTCAGTGGTTTGTCAAAATTCGCCCCTTAGCTGACAAAACTCTCGAATTCCTCGACCAGCAAACTTCTCCAGAGTTTGTCCCCCAGCGCTGGACAAAGGTTTATCGTGATTGGCTAGTAAAACTCACTGATTGGTGTATCTCTCGCCAATTATGGTGGGGACACCAAATTCCCGCTTGGTACGCTATCAGTGAAACGGGTGGGCAAATTACCGATAACACGCCATTTGTGGTGGCAAAATCAGAGGCTGAAGCTTGGGAGAAAGCTAAAGCGCAATTTGGCGAAGGTGTCAACTTAGAACAAGACCCAGATGTACTAGATACTTGGTTTTCTTCTGGACTTTGGCCGTTTTCGACTTTAGGCTGGCCGGAACAAACTCAGGATTTAGCAACTTACTACCCGACTACCACTTTGGTAACAGGCTTTGACATTATCTTTTTCTGGGTAGCCAGAATGACAATGATGGCTGGACATTTTACTGGACAAATGCCTTTCCAAACAGTTTACATCCACGGCTTGGTGCTGGATGAAAAAGGTCAGAAGATGTCAAAGACCAAAGGTAATGGTATTGACCCACTGTTATTAATTGACAAATACGGTACTGATGCTCTCCGCTATACCCTAATTAGAGAAGTGGCTGGTGCGGGTCAAGATATCAGATTGGAGTACGATCGCAAAAAGGATGAATCAGCATCAGTAGAAGCATCCCGCAACTTTGCTAACAAGTTGTGGAACGCAGCCCGATTTGTGATGATGAATTTGGATGGATTGGGGACTGGGAAAGAATCTTCCCAATCCCCAATCCCTAATCCCCAATCCCTAGAACTGAGCGATCGCTGGATTATCTCGCGGTATCATCAAGTTGTCAAACAAACTATTAATGACATCGACAGTTACGGTCTAGGAGAAGCAGCAAAGGGATTGTATGAATTCATTTGGGGTGATTTCTGCGACCAATATATTGAACTAGTTAAATCTCGCCTCCAGCCAGATGCAGACCCCGCATCGCGGCGGGTAGTACAACAAACCCTCGCCTACGTACTGGAAGGGATTTTGAAATTACTTCATCCCTTCATGCCCCATATTACTGAGGAAATTTGGCAAACTCTCACCCAACAACCAGCAGATTCACAACAAATTTTACCTTTACAAACCTATCCCCAGGTAGATGTAAATCTCATCGATGAAGCATTAGAAGAGCAGTTTGAATTACTGATTGCTACTATTCGCACAATTCGGAATTTGCGAGCTGAAGCGGATGTGAAACCAGGAGTGAAGGTAACAGCTAATTTACAAACTGAAAGTGAAAAAGAGCGGGAAATCCTCACTGCTGGACAGGCTTACATTAAAGATTTGGCCAAGGTTGAGACTTTAACCATTGCTGACAAACAAGAAAAGCAAACTGTTGCAGCGAACAAACCTCAAAGAGGTTTAAAGACAATTGGCTTAATTATTGTGGCTATAGTCTTTGGTAAGTTAGGTTTAGCTGTGGGAAATGCCATCGATGAAACTCCGATCGTTGGAACTTTCTTTGAAATGGTTGGTTTTCTTTATGCAGCTTGGTTTGTTAGTCAAAATTTACTGACTGCTGAAGCGAGACTTAAGCTATGGAGACAGTTTTTCCCGCAGACAGAATCACAACAGGCACAAGAACCAGAAAATGCAATCGCTGGTGTGATAGGTACAATACAAGTGCTAATTCCTCTCAGCGGTGTGGTAGATATCGAGGTTGTACGTGCCAAACTAGAGAAAAGCTTGAGCAAAGCTGAAGCAGAAGTTGAATCTTTGAGTACCAGATTAAACAATCCTAGTTTTGTCGATAGAGCAAGAGCTGACGTAGTTCAAGGAGCGAGAGATGCTTTAGCCGAAGCCTCCAAACAAGCGGAAATTTTACGCGATCGCCTCAAGGCATTGTCGTAAGCATCGCCTGGGTGGCTTAGGATAACTGTAATGGGTAATGGGAATGTCAATAATTCCCAATTACCCATTACCAATTAACAAGATCCAAATATCAATTTTAGGACTTATTTTTTTATTAATTTTTTATTAATTTTGAATTTTGAATTTTGAATTGGAGCGAAGCGACTCTCATGCTATATCTAGCTCAGGTGCATAAAAACGATTTTTTAGACCAGCACCAGTTACGTTTATTGGCGCGTCAGGAAGCTGATAACCTGTGGGCAATAATTCCAGAAGAGGCCTTCATTCTGCTGGGAAAGGGAAATTCTATGAATGAGAACTTGCTTGTTTTAGTAGAGCTTTCCTCTACAGGTGACATTGAAAGACTGGAAGACGCCACCGGTTGGGTACTTCATTTAGTACAAACATATCTTACTACTGGTATTACACCAGAATTCTTGCAGCACGAAGCTGAGCGAGCAGAACATTGGCGACAATCCCTAACATTGCAAAACCAAGACTTAGCGCGGCGTTCCTTGGAATTGGAAGCTAGACGCGAACAAATTCAGGCTTTAGAAGAAAGCCTCAAACGTGAGAAAAATGGCTATCACAAAGATGAGGGATGAATTAAGTAGGCTGGCGTAAATACTTAGTAGTTGCCATCGGGCAGGAGGCAGGAAGGAAGAGGGTTGGAGACTAGTTAATTTTTATTCGCATAGTTTGTTTTTTCCCACCAACTTATTTATCTTAAATAAACTTAGGGGAATTTTGAATTAATCCCCCTAATATTATGCAACACTTAATAATTTTTTCAATTTTAGATATGCCTCTTCTGGTGTAAGAGCAGCTGAGGCGTTTTGATCGGGAATATAGAATACCCAGCTATCAGGGAAGTGATGAACAACAAAAGAAGGAATCAATCCCAACTTCATTGCTTTTCTTCCCAAATCTTCTGTTTGTTCTGCTAAACTGATTTCGTCATGAAATGAGTAGTTGCTCATAAAAATAACAATTAGTGCGAGCGTCTTGATGATGATCGAGTGTCTTGGAAATATTAAGGCTTGTTTGTAACTTTCATTGATGACACTTTTTCAAAGCGACCCACTTGAGTTAGCTAAAGACCTATTGAGATGTCCAAAACCATACCCTGGATACTGGGATAATATCATCTAGCGATCGCACTTTCAACATAGCTTTTGTGAGGCGATCGCTGTGACGCATCAACGCTGAGTGATGAGTGATGAGTGCTGAGTGATGAGTGAAAATACTAGTCTCCAGTTATTCTTTCATTCAAGGCTTTTGAAACTTGTTTCTCGGGACTGCTTCCTTTACGTAGTTACACGCCTGAGTAAGGTGCTAGGGCTAAAGTTTTCGTCAGATCGGTAAGGAGAACGCGATCGCAGAGATTAAACATTTCTAGCTCGGTTTGCGTCTGTCGCATTAGCCGCAGAAAATCACCTTCAGCGTCAACACTTAGGGCAATGTAGTTGAGGAACATTTTGAGATAGCCTACACGCGATCGCTCTGGCATAGTTGCCGCTCTGGGGGTTTGCCATAAACGATCAATATATTTGCGTACTTCTACTAAAGGAACGGGTGCGATCGGCTCTTTTCGCAAAGCCTGGCGAATTTGATTAAAAAGCCAAGGATTCCCGATCGCCCACCGTCCCACCATCACACCAGCTGCGCCTGTTTGAGAAAGCACTTCCAGGGCAGTTGTCGCCGAGTGAATATTGCCATTAGCCAGCACTGGACAATTGACTCGTTTGACCGCTTCACCGATCAAATCATATTTCACTGCCCCGTGGTACATATCTTTCACTGTGCGGCCATGCAAACTGAGCAAATCAATGTTGTGGCGATTGATTATATCTAGAATTTCGTAAAAGTTATCTGTATTTTCAAAACCTACGCGGATCTTGACGGTCAAAGGGCGATCGTTGACTGCCTGACGCAGTTCTCCCAAAATCCGATCCACTTTTTTTGGTAAGAGCAGCAATCCACCCCCAACGTTTTTGCGATAGATTCTAGGTGCTGGACAGCCCATATTCAAGTCAACTCCACCTATATTATAGCCACAGAGTTCCTTTGCTGTTCTTACTAAGTCTGGAATACTTTCGCCAATCATTTGAGCAAAAACGGGACGCCCGGTGTCGTTTTCAGTGATTGCTGCGAGAATGCTACGATTGAGGCGTGAGGTATCATTGACGCGAAAATACTCGGTGAAAAAATAGTCAGGACTGCCATAGTGGGCAATGACCTTCATAAACCAGAGGTTTGTCACATCCTGCATAGGCGCAAGAGCGGTGAGAGGTAAGTCTTTCTGGAGCGATGGGGGGAGCGATACCTGGGACATAGAGATTCCAGCGATCGACAAAGCATCACTCTATCAAAAATGATTACTTGTTGGGAACACAAAAAGACATCTCCAGAAAAGAAAAAAATCAAACGTCTTTATTTAATGCTTGTTAGCGATGAAGTGTTGATTACACCAATTTTCAGATAATTGAACCACAAGCTAAGTTAGACTGAAGAGATAATAACGAACCGCAAAGACGCGTTCACGTTGGCGTTCGCGAAGCGTCTCCGACAGGAGAAGCCTCTCGAAGAGAAGTGTCTTGTTGGCGTGGTCACTGAGTTTACGGTGAGCGCAGTCGAACTGCGTAGTGGAAGTGCAGCCTCTCGTAGAGAAGAAAAGGGCACAAAGGAAGAAGGAAAAGAGAGAAATTAAAAGTTGACTTGATAGACTACAAGGGGTATTTCACTCAACTATTTTACTGTGCGGTATACCCTCCATCAACCATCATGTTGTGCCCGACGACAAAGGAAGCCGCATCTGAACATAACCACACTACAGTTTCTGCAACTTCTTCAGGCTTGGCAATGCGTCCAATGGGATGCATTGCTGTTAGTTGAGTAAGTACATCTGTAGGTAACGTAGCTAGCATATCAGTGGCGATCGCACCAGGACTCACAACATTGATTCGGATGCCTGTCTTGGCATACTCCATAGCTACGGCTTTGCTTAAGGCGATAACCCCACCTTTACTAGCACAGTAGCCAGTAAAACCGGGGAAACCCACCACACCAGCGACGGAAGCGATATTGACGATCGCCCCACTTCCCTGTTTAAGCATTGCTTTAATTTGATACTTCAAACAAAGCCAGGTTCCTTTCAAATTTACGTCAACCAGTTGATCCCAGTCTTCTTCCAACATATCTGTTATTAAGCTGGCTGCACCCCCAAGTCCAGCATTGTTGCAAGCATAGTCCAAACGACCATAAATATCTATGGTTTTCTCAATTAGTGTTTCTACATCAACAGCCTTTGACACATCAGTTTTGATGAAAATAGCTTCTCCTCCGATTTCTTGGATGCGATGGACGGTTTCTTCTCCCTCAGTGGTGCGACGGCTAGCAGTCACAACTTTGGCTCCAGCACGGGCAAAGGCGATCGCTGTAGCTCTACCAATACCTGATGAAGCTCCAGTCACCAACGCTACTTTTCCATACAATTGGCTGCTCATGGGCGTACTCCTTTGTTTTTAATTGGTTTGTTTTGTACTGACTGAATAATTCATAATTCGTAATTAATGAAAATAAAAACATAATTTCTTTTTCAGAAAAAGCGACTTTAGTCGTGGGTTAACAATTACGAATTACGAATTATTTGGACTAATAGCTATGACGTTTTCGTAGCGAAATCACACATAGAGTAGCAAATGCCAATACTCCTAACAGAGTAGAAGATTCAGGAATAGAAGCTGATTTCAATGCTAAAAATGCTAATTCCCCAATTAGCTGATGAGTCGCAGTTGTTGGATGGACTTCATCCCAAAATAAAAACTGGTCTGGATTACATACAACTGGCTTCACTGGAACTTTGATCGGCACCACCGATAAATCTCCGATGCAAGAGTCGGTGACATTTGTAAAACTGAATTCTTTGGGAGAAGCAATGATGCGATTATATAAAGAATTAACATCGAGAGGAATAATATGAGTCTCAGGACTTAATTCCTGGTTCAACAAGTTAATAGTTGTAGTTAAATCAGAGTTATGTGCATTGGTGAAAGTCTCTAGTACGCTTGCGGTTTGACTATCACCGCCTGTAACTGGGAACTTTCCTAAATCTGGTAAATTAACTACCAGAATATTTTCCGCACCCACAGCAGCCAGGGAAGTGATTGCAGCAGATAAATTGCTGACGGATTCTATTGGGTTGGGAGTCTTATTAAAAAAGTACTCAAGACCATCATTAGTACCAGCCCAAATAATATAAAGGGCATTAGGATCTGCGGAGTTATTTATTGTTGTAAATTCATTAATTTCTTGTTTTAATCCTGGTAAGAAACTTAGTCCTAAATTATCGGTTCCTGTTGTCGCACCACCAAAGGCGAAGTTGTTGTTTGGATTGAAAGTTAACCCTAAATCAGAGGCGAGATATTCCAGCCAAATTGGACCATTGGAAAAACGTCCATTAAAGTAAGTTGGTTTTGGGGGAACAGATTCATTTGTCAAATTAAATACATTACCTGTATCAGATAAGCTGTCACCAAAGACATAAATATCGTCATAATTTTGTGCCAAAACTTTGAGCGGAAACATCAAAGACAAGAGAAAAAACCCTGTTGCTAGAAATTGTTTTTGCATAAGGGAATAGGGAATGGTGAATTGGAAATTGGGAAAGTATTAATTGCTTCTGAGTGAGCGCTTGGTGTAAGTCATTTTTCTCACGCAATCAAATATATATGAGTCCTATATTTAGCAAACAGCCAAGCTACAATCTGAAGAACTTGTTAGTATTATCTCAGGTTGGTAGAGATTTGGAACAGAACCTAATGCCACATCGCCCCAACGCATAACACTTGCAGAGGCGGCACCTGCTGCACCTAAACCATAAATAAGAACCAAGTCATTTTCGTGAATCTTGCCCAGTTGTGCAGCATAGTACAAATTAGCTATTGTGATAACTGGGCCAATGTTTGCATACTCAGAGTAAAGGTTGATTGTCCGCTTTGGATCAATGCCTAGTACGCGCGTGCAGAAGCTTGCCGACCAAGCAGTAGATGTATTGAAAATAAAAAAGTCAATTTCTTCAAGTGTGACATTGGCCGCAGCCAGAGCGCCTTCACAACAAGTACGCAGTTGTCCCACAGCCGTTTCTCGGATGGCTTTATTTGCGCCTTTGCCCATCCGCATATGTATGCGTGGATTACCCAGGTCATCTTCGGTGAGTTTGGCAAAAAAGCTATTACATAAAGCAGCAGTATGAATGGTCTTTGTACCAAGGATGCCTTGATTTGGTGCAAGTGAACTGACTACGCAAGCCCCAGCACCGTCACTCATAAACCATGACAAGGTATCGTCTTCATCGAAAAAGCGAGAGTATGCACATGAAATCACTACCAGCACATTACGGTACTGTCCGGCTCGGACTAAGGCAAAGGCAGTTTGCAGTGCAACTGGGGTAACCCCACACGCAGCATCAAGATTCCACGCAGCACCTTCCAAACCAAGTTGACCAGCTAGAAAAGCAGCATCGCCAAATCCAATTTGTTCAGGCCAGACTGAAGCAACGAGCATGAGATCGATTTCTTTGGGAGTCAATGTTACTGCGTCGAGGGCTTGACGAGCCGCACGCTCTTGCAACATGAGTGAGGATTCGTCTGGTGCTAGTAACCATCGGTGAACAGTGCCGCGAAAAGGGTCTTTGATATAGGGCAACATTTCTGAGTCAAACTCGTTGCTGGGGGTAGTACCAGCGAGGGAAAACAATCTTGCTAAACTTTTTTGCTCGGACTGAGCGATCGCTTCGGGATATTTATTTGTATAGTAATCGTTTGTACGCTTGATGCTTGGGAAGCTTAATGCTATGGAGCGAATACCTACTGGGTGATTCATGATGAAAATCTCCGGGAATTTTGGCGAAAGTATCTATCTTGAATATTGGTCAAGAATCTCAATTCATTTTGCAAATATGCAACGCCCTAATTTTTAGCGCCTTGTGACATCAAACTAAAAATACGAGTTCCAATTGGTGCCAATCTAGTGTGGTCGATAAGTACATCAATAACGAATGGACTAGTGGAAGCCATTGCTATCTCTAATGCTGCTTGGATATCAGACTCTTTTTCAACCCGAATGCCGTCGGCTCCCATGCTACGGGCAAGCATGACGAAATCGGTCTGTGGTATTTCTACATCCATACTCTCGTAACCCTGCATTGTGGAACCTTGTTCGCACATGTTGTAGCGTGCATCATTAAGGACAATCCAAACGGCAGGTATCTGATACCTCACAGCTGTGCTGACTTCATTGTTCATCAGCATTGCACCATCTCCAACGATGGCGATCGCTTTACCTTGATGTGTTAAGGCTGCACCGACAACGCTAGTAACGAAGTGACCCATAGCCCCAAATCCAGTGCTGACCCGGAAACGTCCCGGTTTGCCAAATCGCAATAGGTTAATTGCCCAAGCAAATGAATTCCCTCCTTCAGCCATGACGATGGCATCGCTACCTTCAATAATCACTCGTTGCATAAGATTCATCAGTACTTCAGGACGCACCGGACCATTTGTACTGGCATTGATTACACTACGTTCTGGTCTGGGCAAAGACTGTTTTTTTGTCCGATTTTGCCGTTTCGGAAAGCGCTTGAGTAAGGCTTTGACAAACATTTTCACGTCAGACTGAATAGCGATCGTCTCGCTAGATGGATAAGCAGTTCCTGGTACATCTGGATTGATATCAACATGCAAAAAGCCCCGAGAAGGTATCATCGCGGGGTTCCAAAATGAGGTAAATTCACCAAGACGTGTTCCGAGTACTAATGTCCGTAGAGGAGGGTGTTCTTGCATATATCTCAGAACTGATTCATGTCCAGCAAAACCTGTGATTCCCACAAATTGAGGATGATCCTCTGGAAAAATACCTTTCCCGCGTGGCGAACACATCACCCCTGCTCCCGTCTTCTCAGCTAGCTGGCGAATTTCTGCCGCCGCAAACCGCGCACCAAAGCCAACCCAAATAGCGAATGACCCTTCTGAAAGCAACTGTCCACATTCTGAGATGGCTTCGTCGCTGGCTGTTGGTGCAGCAAAAGAAAGTGTGACTGGTGGTAAAGGTTTCTCGACTGAATTGGTTTGGATGTTAGTGGGGATACTCAAGTGGGCGACAAACCCATCGGGTCGAGCTAAACCTTTGGCTAGTCGTCGATATACTTCTGGAAGTTCTTCACTACATTCGAGAGTAGTTGCATAATGGAAGAGTGAGTCTGAGGTAAAAAGTCCGGAACTGGGCATAGTGTAGGTGCTGGTTTCTTGGAGTGCCCAACGTCCCCGGTGTGGTGTAGAGGTAGAAGCCGACAGAAAAATAACTTTGGCATCTTCCCAACGTGCAGCTAATAATCCAGTGAGGGCATTGGTGATTCCCGGACCTGATGTGGTAAAGACTACAACCGGGCGACCACTGGCAAAATAAGCTTCAGTGGCTGCAAAAGCTGCTCCCGCTTCGTGACGAAAGTGCAGCAACTTTATTGAACTATGTTGCAGTTTGTACCATACAGGAGCGATCGCACCTCCAGAAACACCAAACGCATATTCCACTCCTAAGTCTTCTAGCATTTTCACAATTGCAGAAGCAACTGAAATCGGCTCTAAGTCTTGATTATCAAAAGAAAACGTATCCAACGGCATACTTGCTTGGATGTCTGCAATCAATGAGTTATTTTCCGGGAAGGAAACGAAAGCCTTGGATGGATAGTTTAATTGTGTAGTTCCTTCTGATAATACCAACATATTTTGCTCCAAATTATTGATGTGTGGGACAATGTGTTGAATTTATGCTACTGAGTATAATTTAGTAGCTACTTTTACGTCAGGATCAATCTGAAGGTAAATGAACCTAGTGGCGTTGCATAATTTCGGGATGGTTTGAGAATTTGGATAAATACATAATCACTGCGTCTCCGTTTCAGCCCCAATCATCTCATTATTCTGCAACGCCAATCTAGTAATAGTATCTGCAAACAGATTAATTAATCATGCCTCTAACTGGATTTAATTCGATAATTTACGTCATTATGTCATACGAGTTTTTACCCTTTTAAAAGTTGTATTTATTACCTTACTCAAACAAATCAATTGAATTTGATTTAGCAAAAAGGACTTAAGTCCTTTTACAGAGAAAATTAAAAAGTGCTTAGGTCTTTTTTTATTTAACATTTATCCGAAAACCTTAATCAGTCCCTCATAGTTTTAGATGACAAATTTAAAATCACACTCACATGAAATTTTAAATTTGCCAACAGTCAGTAGACAATTTCCTAAGTAACAAGTCTTGAACTAGAAACTTAAAACTCTAAAAAGAGCAAATTGTAGAGGTTAAAGCTTATTTTTGTCTTGTTATTTAAAGACTATGTAATTCTCCAGCAGCTTGGTTAGATTATACACGAAAACCTGACAAAAAGTTTTCTTCGGCCATTGTAATTTGCTACTCAATGTATTTTATCTAACTCAAGTTACATTTACAAAAATGTTTTCTTCAAGATTAAGAATTGGTTACCTTAAGATTAAGGATAAAAATTGATAAGTCATACATCCATAAAATAGCACAGTTTTGATACAAAATAGCTGTGATATTTTCCTATATAAACTAATCGATAACTATTAGTTTATACTGCTGAACTTTACAAATGTTAACACAAAGTACCTTTCTTGATGAATTATATGAGACTTCAGCTTGAAAGCATTAAAAGTCATGAGTGTACAGATGTGAGTAAGCTAATATGCGTCTAAATTATATAAACACTCTTTATAATCGTTGACGGTTATGGGTCAAACGTCATTAAGTAAATATATAAGTTAAAAGCATAACAGCTTATCTCTACTGATTACTTAGAACTGGAAACTCAGTAGAACTTTTGTCTTGCTAAAATTCAGTTTCCCTACTTAACGAAATTTTGTCGATTAAAAATCACTAACTTAAGCAACAACTTAAGATAATCCTGCAAAAACGGTGGGGATGATTGCAAGCGACACTACTTTAAAATAAGTAGAATAAGTCGTTGCGATCTCTCAAAATCTTACTGTTTTTGGATAAAAGGTTATTTTAAGTGGGATTTAACGATACGAAAAAATGAGATAACAGACTAATAAAGCAATTATTTATCCTGACGTTAAAGTATACTTAACCTAATACCAATAGAAAAATAGGAATTTCTTTCGGGGATGGGGCATTGCTGAATGACAAATGACAAATGGCATCCAATCGACTTTTAAATTGCTGCTTAACTTATAGATATTGACTGGTTAAAATTTTTCAGAATTGGCAAACTGACAAGTAACCAGGTTGGAGTAAAGCTGAGCAGAGAAAGAGCGATCGCAGACTTGATATCCATAATATCTCTATCTCGCCTTCCCTGTGGTAACCGGAACTGCTCAGGGATGATGTGAACTTTGTAATTTAAGGGAACTGACTATGAATGTACACAAGTTAAACATACTACAAATAATACAACAGAAGCTAGATACTATCGAAATTCGTAACGCAGAACTGGCGAAATTGTTATGCCGAGTCATTCCATCTACTTGCCCATTTGAATGCAGCATCAACCTATTTGGGTATTTGATTATGTACATTCCACCTTTATGTAAGCTCAACCCGCTATACAACCAGTTGATTGAGTTGCGTTTTCGTGCTTCATGTTATCTCACCCAGCACCAGGAGAATGCATCTGAATTATAAATCCCTACTTTGATTCCGTAAATACTCAAGCACTTAAATTGACTTAATGCGTAGATGCATCTCATACAGTGTACTGTCTGTTTAATTATCTCTATGTTCGCCCTCTTCTACAATTGGCTCCTTGAATGACCGATTATAACTTGGATATTGTCTTAAGTTGATTCTTATCTTGAAGATATTCAGTTGTGAATATTTTCCAATGTTCTAACATAATTACACAAGTTAATTTTTTCCGCCCGAGATGACTTATTTATTTGACGTATCTCCTGAAGTTTTACTCTGCAACATCTATAGTTATTTTTGTAAGTCTTTTTTAGATAGAAAAACAGTATATCAGGCAGTGAATTCAACAAAAATATTTAATTCAAAATTGTTTAAATATATATTAATAATTTCTAGGAAAATATTTCAATCTAACAGTAGACTATATGTAAAATTTTTAAGATAAAATTAGAACTCAGTCTTCATGCTTTAGGTAAAAAATGGAATTAAAATTATAAGTTTGTATGATAGTGCTTAGAGAAGAAATGGAAGAATTTGCAGTAGTTAAGGGCAATATACCAAAACAACTAAAAATTCAATTCAAAGTTTTCTGCGTACAGAAAAACGTAGAAATGAGTGAAATATTAGAAATTTTAATTCACCAATGGATACAAATAGGCGCACCTATTCCTGAAATAACTAATAATTTGGCGATAGAAGAATTAGAAGAGATTAAAGGATACATCCCAAAAAATCTAAAGTATGAGTTCAAAATTCTCTGTAAGCAGAAACAAGTAACGATGCGCTCGGTTTTATATGCACTCATAACACAGTGGGTAGAGAAGGGTGGTTCTATAGAATAAAGGTTTTTAATTATAGTCATTTTTAAATGAAAATAAATTCTTCTAGGGGCGTACAATTGTGCGCCCCTACTGTCTAACTAATTCAATTAAGAATGCCTATAATTGATTCTGAATTCTTCTTTAAGTCAAGTTGCGATCGCTAAGTTATTGGCTAACGTTCTTTAAAAGTTAAGCTATTTATATACCTAATCAGCTTGAACTATGTAAAAAACAGTAAATCATTAACTTGATCCTTAAATTTTAGATATTTACTGGTGAAAATCTTTAAGGACTGGCAATCTATAAATAACAAGGTTTGCGAATGAATGTAGCTGCTGTAGCAGATAAGCTTTTACAGGCTTCGTCATCGCTCTTTTGAAACAAGATTGAGAGATGCTAAATGTATTCGCTTTGTTTACAAGATCATTAGCAGGAGAAATCATGAACAATATATTAGTGATTGAAGATGAGACACAAACCCGCAACCTTTTTGTCAATTCTCTCAAATCTAAAGGTTTTGATACTATTGGTGCTGAGAATGGTATGGTTGGTGTCCAACGGGCAGAGGAATATTCACCTGATTTAGTACTTTGTGATACTTCGATGCCAGAACTTGATGGTTATGGTGTTCTGACTAGACTACGCCAAAATCCTACAACTGCGATTATTCCTTTTATTTTTCTAACTGTTAAACTTAGCAAAGCTGAACTTCGTAAAGGTATGAATTTAGGTGCAGATGATTATCTGACTAAACCTTGTTCTGTAGAAGAATTAGTAGGAGCGATCGCTGCTAGATTGGAAAAACAAAAAACTCTTAAACAGTGGTATCTTAATCAGCGCCAGTCAGCTAAACAATCACAATCTACCGACACTACAAATTTTTATCCCACTAGCTCTAGACTTAGTAGAGTCTTCCAATTTATTGAAGAGAATTATCATCAACAAATCAGCCTTTCTGATGTTGCTCAAGCAGCGGGATACTCTAATGCTTACCTAACACATTTAGTCAAGCGTCAAACTAAACGAACAGTACACGACTGGATTGTTGAGCGTCGGATGACACAAGCCCGTTCTTTGCTGCTTAATAGTGATGAATCCATCAATCAAATTGCTACTAAAGTAGGATATCTAGATGCAGGTTATTTCATTCGCTTATTTCGCCAAATCCATAAGCGTCCTCCAAAAGAATGGAGAAAGGCATCTATTTTATAAGTATTGTTTAAGGATTTTAGTGCTAGTTTCTAATATCTGGAAAATAGCTTGCTAAGAAAGCAAAATAATACACTCGAAATGAATTGTTTTTCTTCTCTATAACATCTGGATTTAAAAGGAGATTATTGAATTATGAAAGGAGTACAAACAAAAATGACATCTGCAACCGATAGTTTCATCAATGCTGGATTAGTGCAGTTTTTCACAGAGAATCAGAATGCACTACTTGAGTGGATACAAAATTTTGGCAATGCTAAGAGTAACGAAACATTCTCATATAAGAAGAATTCTCAAGTACAACTCAGAGCAGCTTATCGTCAAGCATTACCTTCTCCAAAACTGTTTCAAACAGAGGAAGTTATTCAAGGGTGGTTAGTTTTTTATCTTTCTAAATTGCTGTTAGTTAATCATAGTGAAATTAACATTAATTTACCTTTTGAATACTACGGTATAACTTCTTTAGAAGCATTACGTTTGACACATGCCATAGAAGTTTGGCTTGACCGTGGCCTTTCTATAGAGGTTGTATATGAGTATCCTACAGTTCAGGTATTAGCCCAACATTTAGCCCAGGAAGTTGAGTGTGTCCGCTAAATTATTTCCGTGAACTAAGACCAGTATGAGACAAAGACTGAAACTACATTCCTATAGAACCACCAGGGCTATTTTTTATGATCGCTGTTGATACTGTTGATTGTCTGTGGCGTCCTCCACCAACAAACTGGTCAGTCTTAGGCGAAGATGTTCATGTTTGGTGTACTTTTCTTAACCAATCAACATCTCGTGTTGAAACTTTAGCAGAATTACTTTCACAAGATGAACGCACCCGATCTGAGCGTTTTTATTTGGAGCGAGATAAAAAGCGTTACATTGTTGGACGTGGGTTACTTCGGACAATTTTAGGCTCTTACTTAGGCACGAATGCCAGGCAATTGCAGTTTTGTTATGGCTCACATGGTAAACCCGTTCTAGCAGAAACATCAGGTGGGAATACATTAAGCTTTAATCTATCTCATTCTCATGAACTTGTTTTATATGCCGTAACGCGTCAACGTGAAATTGGTGTAGATATTGAATATATGCGCCCTATTTCCGACTTTGAACAAGTTGCTGAACGTTGTTTTTCAGAAAGAGAAAAAGATGTCTTTCGTCAACTGCCTCAGAATGAGAAATTAGGAGCCTTTTTTAACTGTTGGACTCGGAAAGAAGCTTATTTAAAAGCTACTGGACAGGGACTAGTTTTTCCGATGGATCAATTAGATGTTTCATTATCACAGAATGAGCCAGTTCAACTTTACAGTATAAATGGCGATCGCTCCACTGTCATCCGTTGGTCTCTTCAAGCATTTATCCCTGCTTTGAGCTATGTCGGTGCCCTGGCTGTAGAAGGACATGACTGGCATCTTAAATGCTGGCAATGGGAGTAAAAGGACGCGGCGAAGGGAGAAAGTGGGAAATTGCACAAATAATTCTTAACTCCCAACTTCTAAAACCTTATATACATCCCTGATTAGCGAAAGATTTTCCCTTGCATCTAAATCTCATATCCCCTACATTTCTACATATCGCAACACAATTTTACTTACTTCACTCTCTTTTTCTGCGAATCTGCGTGAGATAAAAAAGTAACAAACAGACTTCCAACTTTATCACCAATTAGAGTAGATTATGACAGACACAAAATGCACAGTTACTATAGCTGGGCTAGGTACTTTTTTACCAGGCAAAGCAGTTGAAAACAAACAACTTGCAGAAATCTTCAATATCAATAAAGATTGGATTGAGCTTTTTATTGGTAGTAAAAGACGTTATTTTGCCGTTGACCTTATTACCCAAGAAACAACGCATACACTAGCAGAAATATGCGCTTATGCTGCTAAAGAAGCAATTCAAAATTCTGGTTATTCAATCCAAGATATTGAATTTATAGTTATGGCAACAGGCACTCCAGATTATCTCATGCCTGCTACAGTCAATCTCGTTGCCGAAAAACTAGGAATTAATTTAGTCCCAACATATCAACTACAATCTGGATGTAGCGGCGCAGTTCAATGCTTAGATGTTGCCCAGCAATTTTTACTTAGTGGTAGCTACAAAGTTGGTTTAGTAATTGGCGGTGATATTTGCTCTAGATTTGCAGACTTCAACCGTGACTTTAATAATATGCCGTCGGGTGAACTAGTAAACTACGTTTTGTTTGGTGATGGTGCGGGTGCAGCAGTTTTGACAAGTGAGGAAAACAAAACAGGTTTTACAATCGAATATGTGCTAAACCAACTAACAGGTTTAGACAAAGAACCAGGTCAAATACTCAATTGGTTTGCTGTACCTCCATCAGGTGATACAAAGCTTCCGCAAGCTGTTAAAGAAGACTACAAAGCTATAGAAAAAGCAGTTCCAGTTTTGGCGAAAGAAATATTAGAATCTCTGATGGATGCAGTGGACTGGGAGTTATATGACGTTGATTTTATATTGCCTCCTCAACTCTCAGGAAATATGAGCAAGCGCATTGTTGAGTTCATGGATATTCCTGTAGAGAAAGCTGTGCATTGCGTTACAGAAACCGGAAATGTAGCTAATGCTTTACCCTTCATTCAGCTGCAAAACTTGGAGTCGATGATGCATCAAGGACAACGAGCTTTTTGCATTACAGTCGAATCATCCAAATGGATTAAAGGTGGTTTAGCACTATCAAGAGTGTAAGGAATAAATTATGGTTACTATCAGTTCAAATACCGTTAATAGTGTTATCCAAGAAATTCGTGAACTTAAACGTTCAAAGCAGATCGAAGCTGAATTTTCCAGAGTATCTTATCTTTTGAAAGATATCAAAACAACTGAAGAAATAGCACAATTAGGTCAGATTTTGAAAAATCTTGACTACTCGGAAATTACCACAAGATATCCTGAAGTTAAAAAAGTCAATATTGCTTTGACTGGTAATTTTGTTCTCAATCCTATCCAGCCTTTTTTGAATTATTTTCACCTCTGTGACAATATATTTCCTGATACCTATATTGCAGACTATGGGCAATATGTCTATGAAATTCTTGATGTAAATAGTGCGCTGTATGAACATCAACCAGAAATCACAGTTTGTCTGCTTGACGAACATTTGATATTTAATGAATTAGCGACTCCCTGGCGCTTATTAGATATTGAGCATACTTTACAAGAAAAGTTGCAACATCTAGAAAAACTTGTAATTCAGTATGTTAATACAAGTTCAGGATTACTGGTTTTAAACACAATTCCTCTTTCGCTCAACCAAACTAACCAACTTCTAGATTATAAATCCAAAGCATCTTTAAGTAGTCTGTGGAAAGAATTTAACGCTAGTCTCCTCAAGTTGTCTAATCAATTTAAAAGTTTAATTGTTATAGACATTGAGCCTTTATTAGCAAATGCTACCGGACTATCAGATGACCGTCTAAGTCAATATGCCAAGATATACATGACGGAATCGTTATTATCAAATTATGCTTTTGAGATTAGTAAAATCAGTCGAGCCATCAAAGGAAAAACCCGAAAATGTCTAGTTCTCGACCTAGATAATACTCTCTGGAAAGGTATTCTTGGGGATGATGGTAATGAAGGAATTGAAGTTAGCGATACTTTAGTTGGAGAAGCTTATCATCAATTTCAACTTGCGATAAAACAACTGGTAGACCAAGGTATAGTTCTTGCCATTAATAGTAAAAATGACATAGAAAAAGTTAAAGATGTTTTGCAGAATCATCCAAAAATGGCTTTACGGGAAGATGATTTTGTCAACATCTGCGCTAACTGGTCTCCAAAACATGAAAACCTCAAAGAAATTTCTCAATCTCTGAACTTGGGTTTAGATAGTTTTGTGTTTGTTGATGATAGTGAATTTGAACGCAATCTTGTACGTTCCAAACAACCAAGTGTTACAGTGCTAGAGCTTGAGGAAGACCCAGCAACCTACAGCAAAACTTTGCTTACAGGAGGTTGGTTTAATACTCTTGAAATCACCAAGGAAGATTACAGCCGAACTCAAAAGTATAAAACTGAGGTTAAACGCCAAGAATTTATCGGAAAATTTGATTCCATAGATGATTACTTGAATGAACTGGAATTGAAAGTGAGGTTGTTCGCGCCGCAACAGGCAGATATTGTGCGAATTTCTCAACTCACTTTACGCACCAATCAATTCAACATGACTACCAAGCGCTATCAAGAGGCAGAAATTAATCAACTTCTTGATGATTCATCCATAACTATTATTGGAATTGAGTCTCAAGATCGCTTTGGAGATAATGGAATTGTCGGCTGTATCTTTACTCGCCAACCTATCGATAATAAAAACGAACTTTACATAGATAATTTTCTGCTGAGTTGTCGGGTTTTCTCACGAGGAATTGAAACAATTAGCCTAGAGCATGTTCTACAGCAAGCTCAAAAAGCAAACATTGAAAAGGTTTACGCAGAGTATATTCCATCTTCCAAAAATCAGAAAGTCCATGAATTTTACAAAAAACAGGGCTTTGAGCTTGTAGAAGAAACTCCTCAGAGAGTACTTTATCTTCGCTCATTGACAGACAATATTGCTCTTTCCGTTAAGCATATTAATTTATCTTCTGACTACAGGAGTTTTACTTGTGAATAACGTTACAGATTTAGTTCATCTCATTCAAGACGTACTAGAATTACCCATCGCCGAACAAGATATTAATACTCCTTTCGATCAATTAGGAGGTTGGGATTCTCTTGGTTTATTGCGTTTGATTACTTCGATTGAAATCCGCACAGGTAAGAAAGTTTCTGTTTTGTCTATGCTCCAAGCACGTAATATCCAAGATATTTACGAGTCTATTCAGTAAGCCAGGATATTATTCATCCAACAAACTCATTTTTGAGGTGTATAAGCTCTATGATTAACATTCTGCCATTTCCCAATGAACGGAAACATACCTTTGCTTTTTTAAACTATGCCAAAGCTTGCAGTCCTGTTTTTATAGATACAGATGTAGACATGACGAAAATTCTCAATTTACGAGAAAGTTCTGCTACATTGTCACAAAGTAAATTGAGCATCATCACTTATTTTATCTATGCAGCTGCACGAGTTCTCTCTAAATATCCAGAAGCTAATAGTAGTCTTTTAGGGGGATTATTACCGAAGTTAGCACAGTCTGATACTGTCAGTGCAAAGTTTGCTTTGGATAAAAAAATAGGTGAGCAGCGTGTAGTTCTTCCTGGTTTAATTCCTCATGCTAACCAAATTTCTTTACAGGGAATTCAAAACATCATTGATTATTACAAATTAAATGATTTTGATAACATTCAGGAATACGCTGCTCTGAAAAAGTTACAAAAACTTCCTTTGTTCTTAGCAGAATTGATATTTGGTTTGATTCTTGCCGATTTAAAAAGACGGAGAAGCCGCTTAGGAACATTTTCGGTTTCTTCACTCGGACACAAATCAATTAACAGCTTTTTTTCGGTAGGAGGAACTACACTCACTTTTGGATTGGGACAAATTCAATCGCAGCCTGTTGTGCAAAAGGAGGAAATTAAAATTGCTCCTGTGATGCGTTTGAGTATGACTTTTGACCATCGGGTAATTGATGGTGCGATGGCAGCGGATATTTTGAGCGATATTAGGGAATCGCTGGAAAGGTTTTGCGAATGAATTAGGTGATGGAAATATCACGCAGGGGCGCAGAGGCGCAGAGAGAAAGATTTAGTTGCAAATTTCACCAAAAGAGTAATTATCATGAGAACAATTGATACTGATGTGTGCATTGTTGGCGGCGGTCCTTCTGGTTTGACTTTGGCTTTGGAGTTGGTTAGAAGAAATCTGAATGTTGTTGTATTGGAGCAAGCAAAAGCTTACACGCGCTCTTTTCGAGGTGAATCAATTTCGCCAGATTCTGTTTATATTCTTGATAAGCTGGGAATCATGGAGGGTTTAGGTGAACATGATGTTCTCTATACTCGTCAGTTAGAGTTGTTTGAAAATAATCAAAGAGTTTTACATATCAATTTGAGCGATTTCAAATATGATTTCAAATATCCTATTGATGTGCCGCAACCTGTAATGTTGGAGGCATTAATTCAGAAGGCTTCGCAATACGAAGGATTCACCATTTTGCGTGGTGCTAATTGTACAGAATTAATTGAGAATGGAGAAGCAATTGTTGGGGTGAAGTGTAAAACTGAGGAGGAGCAGTTAATAATTAATGCTCACCTAACTGTGGGTTCTGATGGACGTTACAGCAAAACTCGTGACATGGCGAAGTGCAAATATGTTAAGCGGATGTTGGAGAGAGACTTTATGTGGTTTAAAGTCCCGATTCCAGAACATTGGAAACAAAAATTATCTTATCGTGTGAAGATTGACCGCGATAGTCATGCAGTAGTTATCCCCAGTTATCCTAATTTGTTGCGGGTAGGTTTTAATATTCCTAAGGGAGGAATACAAAAAATTAAGGCGCAAGGAATTCAATATTTGCATGAGAAAATCGCTCAAATTGAACCTGATTTGGCTGAGGGTGCGAAGAAGTCGATTACAAGTTGGTCGGATACGACTATATTAGACATTTTCATGACTGTTGTTCCGCAGTGGTATCGGGAAGGATTTGTATTAATTGGAGACGCTGCACATACTTTATCTCCTATTCTTGGTCAAGGTGTGAATCATGCTATTTTTGACGCTGTTACGTTGGCTCCATTTGTGGCAAAAGCGTTGACTGAAAATCCTGGTTCTCCGGTGAAGGCTAGTGTTTTGAAGGAGTTTCAAGCAATTCGAGAAAAAGATTTGCGTCCGATACGGAATATGCAGCTTCGTCAGGAGAAAATGTTGACTCTTTCTACTAATTTGACGGTTTCTCTGCGGACAATTTTTTATAGATTGTTTAATTCTAGCGGTTGGCTGAAGGCGAAAATGTGGCAGCCTGTATATTACAAGCATCAGGCTAGGGATTTAGCAAGTTAGATGTAGATAGCAATCCTATTTGATTTGTGATTTTATCGAACCGCCAAGGCGCCAAGGACGGGAAGAGAAGAGAGATTTCACGGCGTTGCTGAGTAGAAATATGAATTAATCTCACGCAGAGACGCAGAGAGGAAGAGGTGAGAAGAGTTTATTTTTCAATTTCATATTCTAATTCACTAACGCCGATTTCACGAATGATTTAGGATTGCTATGTTGTTTTTTACTGTATCAAATGGAAGTTAAATAGGGAAATTTCTGGATTAAGCTGAGACTTAGAATTATGAACAATCAGTTTAAAGATTTGGTTGAATTGCTGCTTATTAGAGCAAAGGAACAACCGTCACGTATTGCTTATACTTTTCTCCTTGATGGAGAAGATGAATCTCAATCTATACAGATTAGTTATCAAGAGTTAGATCGGCAAGCTAAAGCGATCGCCATTCATCTCCAGTCTATAATGAATGCTGGAGAACGAGCATTAATGCTCTACCCAGCCGGCTTAGATTTTATTACGGCGTTTTTTGGCTGTTTGTATGCTGGAATCGTTCCCATTCCGGCTTATCCTCCCCGACAAAATCACAAGCTTTCTCGGTTGGAAGCTATTGTCTTGGATGCGGAAGCCAAGATTGTGCTGACTACATCTGGGGTTATGTCTAATTTAAAGGATGTAGGCAAGTACAGTCTAGCGTTAGCTGAGATACAGTGGTTAGCAACAAACGATTTAATCCTCTGCGATGGTTCTAGTTGGGTTCGGCCAGCAATTAACGGTGAGACGTTAGCTTTTCTGCAATATACCTCTGGTTCGACGGGAACACCGAAGGGGGTAATGGTCACTCATAACAATCTTTTGCGTAATTCTGCTGACTTAGATTTAGGCTGGGATCATGATGAAAATAGCGTCATAGTTACCTGGTTACCGACTTTTCACGATATGGGGCTGATTTATGGAATGCTACAACCCTTGTATAAAGGTTGTAGTTGCTACATGATGGCTCCTGTAAGTTTTCTCCAAAAACCGATTCGCTGGTTACAAGCGATTTCCCGTTATCGCGGAACTCACAGTGGCGCTCCCAACTTTGCTTATAAATTGTGCGTGGAGAAAATAACACCAGAACAAAGAGCTAAGTTAGACCTCAGCAGTTGGCGGATGGCGCTCAATGGTGCGGAACCTGTGAGAGCGGATGTTTTAGAAGAGTTTGTTGAGGCGTTTAAACCCTGTGGCTTTGATGGACGAGCATTCTGTCCGGGGTATGGTTTGGCGGAAGCAACTTTGAAAGTCTCTGCTGTGCGCTCAAAAGATTTACCTGTTTATCTCCATGTTGATGCTGAGGCTCTAGAGCAGCATCGGGTTGTGGAAGTGAGCGCCAATCATCCTAGATGTCGGCAATTTGTTGGTTGCGGCTGGACGGAAATTGATACTCAAATTGTTATTGTTAATCCAGAAACTCTGACTCAGCGCAGTGATGACGAAGTTGGTGAGATTTGGGCGTCTGGCTCTACGATTCCTCTGGGGTATTGGAATCGACCAGAAGCGACGGCGGAAACTTTTCAAGCTTATTTAACAGATACTAAAGCAGGTCCATATCTGCGTACAGGTGATTTAGGATTTATTCACAACGGTGAGCTTTTTGTCACTGGACGCATTAAAGATGTAATTATTATTCGGGGTCGCAATCATTACCCACAAGATATTGAACTGACTGTTGAAAAGAGTCACCCAGCACTTAGACCAACCTGTACCGCTGCCTTTACGGTAGAGATTGAGGGCGAGGAAAGGTTGATTGTGGCTCAAGAAATAGAGCGGCTACATTTGCGAAAGTTAGATGTAGATGAGGTGATAGGAGCAATCCGGCGGGCGGTATCACAACAACATGAATTACAACTTTATGCAGTAATTCTATTGAAGACGGCAACTATTCCCAAAACTTCCAGCGGTAAGATTCAGCGCCGCACCTGTCGAGCCAAGTTTCTAGAGAATGCTTTAGAGGTGGTGGGTGAGTGGAAATTTGAAATAGAAGCTGAGTCAGAAGTTGCTGTGCAGCCAGTTGTTAGCAAAACCAAAGCTGATAATATCATTGAGTGGTTGCGCGGTTATGCCAGCGATCGCATTAACTCCCGATTAATTGATGAACGCCGTTGTATTCCGCCTTATATTGTCCTTGATTTTGGCAATCGCGGACTTTTGGGGATGCAAATTCCCGAAGAATACGGCGGTTTGGCTCTCAGTTATCGAGATACTTTCCGCGTTTTTGAGCAATTAGCCGCGATCGATTTAACCCTGGCGTCCTTTGTGGCGGTTCACCACGTTTTAGGTACTCGCCCAATTTTGAATTATGCACCGGAGAATGTGCGTCAGGAAATACTGCCGTTGCTAGCTGGTGGGCGCGAGTTGGCTGGTTTTGCCATCACCGAACAAACAGCGGGTTCTAATCCCAGAGCGATCGCTACACGAGCAATTCCTGATGCGGGCGGTTGGAGAATACGCGGTGAGAAAATCTGGATTGGTCATGGTTCCTGGGCGGGGGTAACTAATGTCTTCGCTCAAACACTGGATGCGAACAACCAACCAACTGGGATTAGCAGCTTTATCATCCGTCAAGGAACACCAGGATTTTGTCAAGGGCCGGAAGCTTTGACGATGGGCGTGCGCGGGATGGTACAGAATACCATTTACCTGAAAGATGTTTTGGTTACTCCAGAGAATCTTTTAGGAACCCTCAACAATGGTATGGAAGTCGCCCAAGATGCGATGATGCACGGTAGATTAATCATCGGCGTCATGAGTCTCGGTGGAATGAAACGCTGTGCCCAATTGATGCTACGTTACAGTTCCCGTCGTTCTGTGTCCACAGGGCGGTTACTTAATAACCCCATTTCTCTGGTTTGGTTGAGCGATCTAACAGCAGCAATTACATCTTTAGAAACCCTGTTGTTCAAAATTGCCGATTTGTTAGACCAAGGACGCGTCATTCCTCAAGAAGCCTTCACTGCGTGCAAAACAGCCGGACCGGAATTGGTTTGGCAAGCAGCCGATCGCCTGGTACAAATGTTAGGCGGTCGTGGCTATATTGAAACCAACATTGCACCGCAAATCCTCCGCGATGCCAGATTATTCCGCATTTTTGAAGGACCCACTGAAACCCTGAATATGTTCCTTGGCTCTCGCGCGATGAATCAAGGTGCAGAGTTACACCGCTTTTTAAGTGAAGAATTAGGTGCAGCAACGGTAGCTGAAACCTTAGCTGTAGCTGTAACCCAGATTAAGACGCATTTAACAAGCGTACAGCCAGCTTTCTTAGAAAGTAAATCAGCACAACATTGGGCTTATATTCGTACAGGTGAAGTAGT
Organism: Nostoc sp. C117; assembly: GCF_043099735.1. Lineage (NCBI taxonomy): Bacteria > Bacillati > Cyanobacteriota > Cyanophyceae > Nostocales > Nostocaceae > Nostoc > Nostoc sp. C117. The sequence continues at coordinate 1,849,823 of NZ_CP170991.1, read as the reverse complement.
TACCTTCGCAATTTTACTGGCAGCAGTTCAAGGAGAATTAGAGCGATCGCCATCTGCTGAATTACAACGTGCTGTTACCTGGGCGAAGTTACAATTTGAGCAAAAACTCGCAAGCGTTCTCAGTGGAACCCCCGCAGAAAATGTTTTATCAGATGCCGAAACTGTAACCGTTCAAATTTCTGATTATATTGCAAGCATTGGTAATGTAGTACAAACCTCCGCCGGAGAGAACCACAATTTAGACGAACTTCTGCAATTAGAAGAAGTAGGGGAAGCAGTGGAAGCAGGGGAAGATGAGGGAGCAGGGGAAGAATTCCTAACTCCTAACTCCTCACTCCTAACTCCTAACTCCCCACTCCTCACTCGTAACTCCTCACTCGTAACTCCCCACTCCCCACTCCCCACTGCCCACTCCCCACTCCCCATTCAACATTGGCTAGAAAAATGGCTGATTAAGAAATTAAGAATTGCTGCGCGTTCTGTGAATGCTAATACCTCCTTTGCTGACTACGGTTTAGATTCTGTGATGGCCGTGGAATTAGCCCAAGATTTAGAAGAGTGGCTGAAATATCCTCTTGAATCGACTATCCTGTGGAACTTTCCCACAGTCAAATCTTTGGCTGAGCATTTAGCATCCCTGGCGACAACACCAGAACCTCAAGATTCAGTCAAAGTTTCTGCAAAAGCTGTGTTTGAATTCATCCCACCAACAACAACGCCTTTGGAAACCTCAATTGCTCAAGAACTCGCCAAACTAGAAAACTTGCTCGGAAAGAATGGAAGTAGATAATAACAATTCGTAATTCGTAATGGGCTACGCCCTGCTACGCCAACGTAATTCGTAATTTGTAAGAAAGTCACGCACCTTTGATGCATCGACCTGCACCTTTAATGCACCGACCTGCACCTTTAATGCATCGACTCGCACCTTTAATGCATCGACTCGCACCTTTAATGCATCGACCTGCACCTTTAATACATCGACCTGCAACAATTAACTTTCTTTAAATTACACAACAACTCTAAAAAACTTGTGTGTACACGGTAGATACCTCTGCTTGAGATAAATCATCTCACAAATATGCATTTTGTCTGGGTTTCCAAATTTAAATCTGTTGCCTTGTTTTGGAGAATTGGTATAAAATGTCAAACTACACTTCAGAAACACTCTCTTCATCAGAACGCATACTTCAAGCCCTTCTAGACGCTCGTACTCAACTTGAAGTTGTAGAACAAAAGAAAACCGAACCGATCGCTATTATTGGCATGGGTTGCCGTTTTCCGGGAGGAGTCAAAAACCCGCAAGCTTACTGGGATTTGCTGCGTGAGGGCGTAGATGCGATCGCCCCAATTCCGAGCGATCGCTGGGACGTTAATCGCTGCTATCATCCTGACCCTGACGCTCCCGGTAAAATGTATGTACGTAACGGTGGATTCATCGATCGAGTAGATGAATTTGACCCGGAGTTTTTTGGGATTTCTCCCAGAGAAGCGGAAGGTATGGACCCTCAGCAACGCTTACTTTTAGAAGTAGCTTGGGAAGCTTTAGAAAATGCTGGTCTTGCTCCAGAATCTCTCAAAGGTAGCAGCACAGGCGTATTTGTGGGTATTGGCTCAGATGATTACTCTCGTTTAAGCGTTAATTCTGGTGACTTAAATCGCATTGATGCTTATAGTAGCTTGGGAAGTGCCCGGAGTATTGCCGTCGGTCGCGTTGCCTATGTTTTGGGATTGCAAGGACCGACGCTGCAACTTGATACTTCTTGCTCGTCTTCACTTTTAGGAATCCATTTAGCTTGTCAGAGTTTACGCGCTGGAGAATCTAACTTAGCTCTAGCAGGTGGAGTCAACTTGATGCTGTCGCCAGTGATGACCATTAGCTTTTGTAAGCTGAAAGCCTTAGCCCCCGATGGTCGTTGCAAAACCTTCGATGCATCTGCTGATGGGTATAGCCGGGGCGAAGGGTGCGGCGTTGTGGTGTTGAAGCGGTTGTCTGAGGCGATCGCTGACGGTGATAATATTCTTGCACTAATTCGCGGTTCGGCTGTCAACCACGACGGTAAAAGTAATGGACTCACAGCACCCAATGGTTTAGCGCAGGAAAGATTAATTCGCCAAGCTTTGAAGGAAGCGCGGGTAGAACCAACGCAAATTCAGTATGTAGAAGCCCACGGAACCGGAACTTCCCTCGGCGATCCGATTGAAGTTTTAGCTTTAGGAAGAGTTTTAGGTCAAAATCGTTCCGCCGAAGAAGCCTTAGCCATCGGTTCAGTGAAAACTAACTTTGGTCATTTGGAAGCCGCCGCTGGTGTAGCTAGCTTGATGAAAGTTGTTCTTTCCTTATACAATCGCCAAATTCCTCCGCACCTGCATTTTCAAAATCCTAACCCCCACATTCCTTGGGAAAAACTGCCGATTGTTGTACCGACAGCGCTTACTCCTTGGTCAGCCAAAGAAGGACAACGGTTTGCAGGTGTCAGTTCTTTTGGGATGAGCGGGACTAATGTTCATATTATTTTAGAAGCAACACCCTTTGGAGAGGAGCAGGGGAGCAGAGGAGCAGGGGAGCAGGGGAGAAATTGCAGCAACCTTTTGACAATCTCTGCTAAAAATGAACTTGCTCTACGTCAGCTAACACAAAGTTATCAAGAATTTTTAGAGGCGCAACCGGAGATATCTATTGATGATGTTTGTTATACAGCTAATGTGGGGCGATCGCATTTTGATCGCCGTTTAGCTATTACCACAGAATCAATTGCCGAGTTACAGCAACAACTTGCAGCTTTTAACGCAGGTAGTGAAAGTCCTGGGGTGCTTACAAGTCCAGTCGGCGATACGCTGTCTAAAATCGCTTTTTTGTTTGCCGGACAAGGTTCTCAACAAGTGGGAATGGGTCAAGAACTTTACGCGACTCAACCGACGTTCAAAGCCGCTCTTGATGAATGCGCTGATATCTTAGGTCATTTAGATGTCCCTCTGCTAGAAATCCTCTGGGGTAATTCCTCTCATCTCCTCAACCAAACCGCCTATACCCAACCTGCCATCTTTGCCATTGAATACGCCCTTTATCAATTGTGGCAATCTTGGGGAATCCAACCCGATGCTGTCTTGGGACATAGTGTTGGAGAATACATTGCCGCTTGCGTTGCGGGAGTCTTTAGTTTAGAAGATGGGCTGAAGCTAATCGTCGCTCGTTCCCGATTTATGCAAGCTTTGCCAAGTGGCGGGGCGATGGCTGCGGTGTTTCTAGATAAATCCAAACTGCTAGAAGTACTGAATATTTATAAAAATGAAGTAGTAATTGCTGCCTATAACACCCCCGGCAGCTTTACCATTGCTGGGGCGGTTGCGGCTGTGGAGGATATCTGCCAAACCATAGCCACCCAAGGAGGCAAAACCCAACGCCTAAATGTCTCCCACGCCTTCCACTCACCTTTGATGGAACCAATGTTAGGAGCGTTTGCGACAATTGCCAATACAATTACCTACCACCAACCAAGGATACCACTGATTGCCAATCGCACTGGGCAATTGGCAGGAGCGGAAATTGCTACTCCTGAATACTGGGTGCGGCATGTACGGGAAGCTGTGCAATTTGAAGCGAGTATTCAAACCTTGCACGAGGAAGGATATGAGTTATTTGTCGAACTCAGTGCAAAACCAACTCTCTTAGGAATGGCACGGCAATGTCTGCCAGATTCTACCGGAGTTTGGTTACCTAGCTTGCGTCCGGGACAGTCAGATACGCAGAGTTTGCAGACAAGTTTAGGGCAATTATATGTATCTGGTGTCACAGTAGATTGGTCTGGTTGGGCAAATAATCTGCCTGGTCGCAAAATAGTATTACCTACCTATCCTTGGCAGCGTCAGCGTTATTGGCTAAAAAGCTTATCTGCAAAACCAACTAGCAAATTGCACCCACTAGTAGACAAGCAATTGCGATCGCCCCTTTCTAAACAAACTTTCTTTGAAACTCGCTTTAATACTGAATTAGTGCCATTTATCGCTGACCATCTAGTTTACAACGAAATAGTGGTACCGGGAGCATCTCACTTATCGCTGTTATTGGCAGCAGCAGAATTAACATTTGGTAAACCGGGTTGTTTGCTGGAGAATATCGTTTTTCCCAAGGCGTTGGCGATCGCTAAAGGCAAAGAGCGAACTGTACAATTAGCACTGACACCTGAAGAATCAGGCAACTTAGCCGCACAAGTCTTGAGTTTTGAAAATCCTTCTGATCCTCAAGAATCGGTGAGTTGGATTGTTCATGCGATCGCTCAAGTGTCAGCAAATAATACCACCCTAGAGGCTGTTTCTGGGAGTGAAATTCAAAAGCGCTGTAACCAAGAAATACCAGGCGCAGACCTTTACCAAGCCCAATGGGAACGCCAAATTGAATTAGGGGCTAGCTTCCGTTGGCTGAAAACAGTTTGGCTTGGAGAACGAGAAGCGTTGGGTTGTTTGCAAGCGCCATCGGCTGCCTTTGATGCTGCTGAATATCAATTGCATCCAGGCTTAATTGATTCCTGTTTCCATTTAATTCTCGCAGCAACGGGGACAATCAACGGCGATGAGACATTTATTCCCTTGAGCATCAAACAATTCCGGTTTTTCCAACGTCCCAGCAGTGATGTGCTTTGGTGTCATGCGCGGTTGCAACACGGGACAGAATCCCAGGAAGACAAGCGGGTAGGTGACCTCTATTTATTTGACGATGCTGGACAGATAATAGCAGAAGCGATCGGCTTTGAAGCGAGAAAAGCCTCTCGTGCCGTTTTACTCAATAGTCTGCAATCTCAAGGACGAGATTCCTTATATCAAATTCACTGGCAACTGCAAGAAAATGTAGCATCTCCAGTCAATCAGCAACCAGGAAATTGGTTAATTTTCACCGATGGTACAGAAAGCGGACTGGAATTAGCTCAACAGTTAGAACAACAAGGACACTACAGTATACTTGCAGAAGTCGGAGAAATTTACCACCAGTTAGGCAGCCAACATTACCAGCTCGATCCTACAGAACCAGAACACTTCCGCCAACTGCTACAAGATATTCCTAACTTAGATGGTGTCGTTCACCTCTGGGGTTTGGCAGAAGACACAACTGAAAATTTATCTCTACAGGGTCTTGACAAAGCACAAACATTAGGTTGCGCCAGCGTTCTGCATTTGGTACAGGCGCTTGTGCAATCCCAACAACAGACTCAACCGCGCTTGTGGTTGGTGACCAGAAATACTCAAGCTGTTGATAGCAATCTCGAACCTCTACAACTCTCACAGACTACACTTTGGGGATTAGGTCGAGTAATTGCGATCGAGCATCCAGAACTGAACTGCACACGCCTTGACCTACCGCTAACGACCACCGAAGATATCCAAATTTTACTAGCCGAGTTGTTCTCCGCAGACACAGAAAACCAAATTGCCTATCGTTTGGGGACTAGTATTTCCACTCCACACTCAGCACTCAGCACTCAGCACTCAGCACTCAAAAGATATGTAGCCCGTCTCGAACAAGTCCGCGCCCAATTTACGAAATCTCCAATCCCAGTTACATCTGAGGCTAGTTACCTGATTACCGGCGGACTTGGGGCGCTCGGGTTGGAAGTAGCGCAGTGGCTTGCCCAGCAAGGAGCAAAGCATTTAGTGTTGGTGGGTCGGCGTTCACCTTTGACAGATGCTCAAAATGCGATCGCTCATTTAGCAACATCTGGGGTAGAAGTCACAATTATTACCGCAGATATCGCCAATACTCAAGAAGTTGCCCAGTGTCTCCAGCAAATTCGCTCATCTCATCCTCCTTTACGCGGCATCATCCACGCCGCCGGGGTTTTAGATGACGGACTCCTCCTGCAACAAACTTGGGAACGCTTTAACCGCGTCATGGCGCCAAAGCTAGCTGGAGCATGGAATCTGCACACCTTAACTCAAGACTTGCCAATAGATTTCTTCGTTTGTTTCTCTTCCATTGCTTCCCTCATCGGTTCCGTTGGTCAAAGCAATTATGCAGCCGCTAACGCCTTCATGGATGCCCTGGCTTCCTATCGTCGAGGACTGGGTTTACCTGGATTAACAATTAACTGGGGTCCTTGGGCAGAAACGGGAATGGCAGCTAATTTGGGTAGTCGAGAACAAGCGAGATTAAAAGACCAGGGAATCGTTCCCATTAACCCAGAACAAAGTTTGCAGGTGTTGGGAGAATTATTAACTCAGCAAATCCCGCAAGTCGGAGTAATGACCGTTGATTGGTCATTGTTCGTCAAGCAGTTTTCTAGCGGAACCAACCTGAAACTGTTCGAGGTACTAGCGCCAACCTTAGCAAAAGTGAACGATCGCTCCCAATTCCTCAAACAATTAGAAGATAGCCCGCCTCATACTCGTCAACAACTCCTAGCAACTCACGTTCGTTCGCAAATCGCCCAAATCCTCGGATGGAATTCACCCGAAAAAGTTGAACCACGTCAACGATTGTTCGACTTGGGTGTAGATTCTCTCATGGCGATCGAGTTAAAAAACCGCTTGGAGTCAAGCTTAGGCTGTTCGCTACGCACAACCTTACTGTTCGACTATCCCACGCTCGAAGCACTCGTAGATTATCTCTCCCGCGAAATCCTAACTCTAGAATCACCCACAGCAGAGACAGTAGAAATCGCTCAAGACGATGAGCTAGAAGCCCTCCTCTTAGAACTAGAGCAGATGTCAGAGTTTGACATCCAAAACAAACTAGTCAACTTATCCCACGCCTAAAATCGTAACTTCTTTAAACGCAGAGGAATGCAAAGTAAGCGCAAAGGTACGCAAAGGCCTTGCCAAATACTCTCTCAAACTCTTATTCTTTGCGCCTTTGCGCCTTTGCGTGAGACAAATCCATATTTCACCAATACCCAACCACCATGAACACCATCTCCAAACGCATCTCCGACATGTCCCCCATCAAGCTGGCCTTCGCAGCTCAACAACTAGAATCTAAACTAGAATTACTCAAAGCAGAACCAATTGCGATCGTTGGATTAGGTTGTCGCTTTCCCGGCGGTGTAGATAGCCCCGAAGCATACTGGGAACTCCTCCGCAATGGAGTAGACGCCATTACCGAAGTTCCCAAAGACCGCTGGGATGTAGATGCTTACTACGATCCAGACCCCAGCAAACCCGGTAAAATCAACACCCGCAACGGTGGTTTCTTAGGTGAAGTAGATAGTTTTGACCCCCACTTCTTCAATATCTCCCCCCGTGAAGCCATCAGCCTCGACCCCCAACAGCGCTTACTCCTCGAAGTCACCTGGGAAGCGATGGAAAATGCCAATCAAACTCCGCAAAACTTATTTAACAGCCCCACAGGAGTTTTTATCGGTATTAGCGCTGACGACTACAGTCAACGCCTCCTCGATGCAGAGGGACGCGAAGGTATTGATGCCTACTTTGGCACAGGTAAAGCATTTAGCGCCGCCGCTGGACGTTTATCGTACTTTCTCGGACTAACCGGGCCAAGTTTTGCCGTAGAAACAGCTTGTTCATCCTCCTTAGTTTCAGTGCATTTAGCTTGCCAAAGCCTACGCCAACGCGAGTGTAATTTAGCACTAGCGGGTGGAGTTAACTTAATCCTGTCCCCAGAAGCTAGTTTGACTTTCTCTAAAGCTCGAATGCTGGCTGATGACGGGCACTGTAAAACCTTTGACGCCGCTGCTAATGGTTATGCACGAGGGGAAGGTTGCGGAATCATCGTCTTAAAGCGTTTATCCGATGCAATCACAGAACAAGACCGGATTTTAGCAGTGATTCGTGGTTCTGCCGTTAACCAAGATGGCCCCAGTGGTGGCTTAACTGTCCCTAACGGCCCATCCCAAGAAGCAGTTATTCAACGCGCCTTGGCAACCGCAGGCGTAGAACCCGCTCAAGTCAGCTATGTCGAAGCCCACGGTACTGGTACATTTTTAGGAGATCCCATTGAAGTCGGTGCTTTGGGTGCTGTCTTTGGCAAGAACCACTCCCCAAGTAACCCTCTAAATATTGGCTCTGTCAAAACAAACTTCGGTCATTTAGAAGCCGCCGCCGGGATTGCCGGTTTGATTAAGGTTGTGTTGCAATTACAACATCGAGAAATTGCTCCTCACTTGCACTTTCAACAGCCCAATCCGCATATTAATTGGGAAGCGCTACCGATCGCCGTACCTACACAATCTACACCTTGGATTGCACCAGGCGATCGCCGCATTGCCGGAGTGAGTGCTTTTAGCTTTAGTGGCACCAACGCCCACGTCGTTTTAGAAGAATCACCCACTTCTGGAACTTCGTCTGTAACAAACCCTGAGCAACCCTTCAATCTGCTCACTCTTTCAGCCAAAACCCCAGAGGTGATGCAAAAACTTGCCTCTCGCTACCACCTCTACCTGACAGCCCACCCCGAACTATCCCTAGCTGATGTTTGCTTCAGCGCTAACATCGGACGTTCCCATTTTCCTTATCGCTTCAGCTTGGTAGCTAATTCCTCTAGTCAATTATGCGACCAATTGGCAGCTTTAGCGGCTGGTGAGACTAACGTTCCAGGTATTTGGCAAGGTCAACAACCCGCAACTAAAGCCAAAATCGCCTTCTTGTTTGCGGGACAGGGTTCTCAACAAGCTGGAATGGGTCGAGAACTCTACGCCACTCAGCCCACCTTCAAAGCTACCCTTGACGAATGCGCCGAGATTTTACGCCCGTATTTAGATGTACCTCTGTTAGAACTGCTGTGGGGTAATTCTTCCCATCTCCTCGACCAAACCGCCTACACCCAACCCGCTTTGTTTGCTGTAGAATACGCCCTTTATCAATTATGGCAATCTTGGGGGATTAAACCTGATGCTGTCTTGGGGCATAGTGTTGGAGAATACATTGCCGCTTGCGTTGCTGGTGTGTTTAGTTTAGCCGATGGGTTAAAGTTGATTGCCACCCGTGCCAAACTGATGCAAGCTTTGCCAAGTGGCGGGGCAATGGCTGCGGTCTTGGTAGACAAGGCCAAATTAGTACAAGCACTGGCTCCTTATGCAAAACAGGTAACAATTGCTGCTCACAATGGACCACGCAGCTTTACGATTGCTGGTGCTGTGGAACCATTAGAAGCAGTGTGCCAAGCCTTATCAGCTAACGGAGGTAAAGTCAAGCGCTTGAGTGTTTCTCACGCCTTCCACTCAACCTTGATGGAACCAATGCTGGCAGAGTTTGAGGCAGTCGCTCGTCAAATCAAGTACCAGCAACCCCAAATTCCGCTGATTGCCAACCTCACCGGACAAGTAGCACAGCGGGAAATCGCCACTCCTCAATACTGGGTGCGCCATGTGCGGGAAGCTGTGCAATTTGAGGCGAGTATTCAAACATTGCATCAGGACGGCTACGAGTTATTTGTCGAACTCAGTGCTAAACCTACTCTGTTATCTATGGCTCGGCAATGTCTGCCAGAATCAACCGGAGTTTGGTTACCTAGCTTGCGTCCAGGGCAGTCAGATTGGCAAAGTTTGCTGTCAAGCTTAGGGCAGTTGTATGTATCTGGTGCGACAGTGGAGTGGTCAGGCAGTCCCAGCCATAAAGTAGCATTACCTACCTACCCTTGGGAACGCCAGCGCTACTGGATAGAAACCCCAGACAAGCAAACTCAGTCTGTAAAATCAACAACTTCTACTTCTATTGTCCGCCTAATTGACCAAGGAAATACCCAGGAGTTATTGCAACAACTTGCAAACACAAGCAACTACTCCCCAGAACAGCAAGAACTCCTACTAGAGATGTTAACCCAGTTGGTGAAACAGCATCATCAGCAAGTGACAGCAGCATCTGTCAAAGATTGGCTCTATGAGTTGAATTGGCGTCCTCAGGCTCGTTTTGGCAAGGAACTTTATCCCAATTATCTGCCGACTCCAGAACAAATTAGCTCTGACCTAAATCCTCAAATCGCTGAGTTGCTACCCGAACTCAATAGCTACAGACAAGAAGTTCTTTCCCCATTAGAAGCTATTAGTATCGATTACGTTGTCAAGGCGTTTGAGGATTTGGGCTGGAATTTCCAATTAGGTTCGCGTTTCTCAGCGGAACCACTGGCTCAACAGTTGGGTGTGATTTCCCAACATCGCCGACTTTGGCAGCGTTTAGTAGAAATGCTGGCAGAAGTAGGAATTGTACAACCTGTAGGCACTCAATGGGAAGTGACCCAAGTGCCACAAAAGGGCGACCCACAATCACAAATTGAATATCTTCACCATGAATATCCAGCAGCCCAGGCAGAGTTAACTTTGTTGGGTAACTGCGGACCAAATCTAGCTGAGATTTTACAAGGAAAATGCGACCCACTACAACTGATTTTCCCCGACGGAGATGCAACGATCGCCACTCAGTTCTATCAAGAATCTCCAGGTGCGCGGGTGATGAATATTTTAGTGCGACAAGCGGTCAGTTCCGCTTTGCAGCAGTTACCCGTAGGGCGGGGATTGCGAGTGTTAGAAATCGGTGCGGGAACTGGCGGGACAACGGCACACTTATTACCTCTGTTATCACAAGAACAGACTGAATATGTATTTACCGATGTTTCTCCGGTATTTCTGGGTCAAGCACAGGAAAAATTTCCAGATTATCCTTGCTTGCGCTACCAAACCCTAGATATTGAAAAAGACCCCATTTCCCAAGGATTTCCAGCCGAACAATACGATATTATCGTAGCGTCTAATGTGTTACATGCCACTAAAGACTTACGTGTAACCATGCAACATACACGGCAACTGCTCGCGCCTGGTGGAATACTTGTATTAATGGAAGTGACTGCTCGTCAACGCTGGCTGGATCTGATTTTTGGATTACTGGATGGTTGGTGGCGCTTTGAAGATGTAGACCTCCGCCCAGATTACGCCTTGTTGACAACTGTCCAATGGCAAAAGTTACTCAAAGAAGTTGGTTTTTCTACAACTACAGCGTTACCTTCAATTTCTCAAAATAACGGCGTTCTTCCAGAACAAGCTGTTATGGTTGCCCAAGTAGCCAAGATTCCGGCTGACTCTTCTCAAAATTGGCTGATTTTAGCTGACCAACAAGGCATCGGCCAACAGCTAGCCAACCAGTTACGCTCTCAAGGACAAGGCTGTGTATTAGTTTTCCAAGGAGAAAAATACCGGGATCTGGGAGAGCAAAGTTTTGTTGTTGCAGGCGATCGCCCCGAAGACTTCTCAAGGCTACTAACATCTCAATCTGCCATTACTAAAGTTGTCCATCTTTGGGGTTTAGATGCGCCGAATGCAGATGTGCTAACAGTGGAAGGCATCAAAACGGCTACTAATCAAAGCTGTGGCAGTATACTTCACTTAATTCAATCTATACTCCAGGCAGAAGCTTCCCAACTTCCGCGCTTGTGGTTAGTTACCCAAGGGACACAGGCGATCGCTAATCAAGCGTTTCCCGTTCCCGGTATCGCTCAATCTCCACTGTGGGGTATGGGTAAAGTCATCTCCCTCGAACACCCCGAAGCTTGGGGGGGAATGATTGATTTAGAACCTGGTTTAGCTAGCGAGAAAGCTGCAATCATCTTACAAGCAGAAATTTTAGAATCCGATGGCGAAGACCATATTGTTTTCCACCAACAACAGCGTTACGTTGCTCGTTTGGTTCGCAGCCAGCATCCAGAAAACTTGCAAAACTTGCAATTCCAAGCCAATGGAAGTTATTTAATTACTGGTGGTTTGGGTTTCTTAGGGTTGAAACTTGCTCAGTGGATGGTTGAACAGGGAGCAAAAGAGATCATTTTAGCCGGACGCCGAGGATTACCCCCGCGCCAACAGTGGGCAAACCTGAGTGAAAATACCGAAGAAGGGCGAAAAGTCAAAGCAATTCAGACATTAGAGGCAAAGGGTGCGAAAGTCACAGTCCTGGTAGTTGATGTCTGCGATTTGGTGCAGATGTCCTTGGCATTGAAGCAGGTTCACACCGTTCACTCTCCTCTGCGAGGTATTATTCATGCTGCTGGGGTGACACCAGGATACCAAGCTTTACACAACTTAGACAGCAAAACCCTAGAAGCGGTATTGTATCCCAAAACAGTCGGGACTTGGGTATTGCATTGCCTCACCCAAGAAATTAAGTTAGACTTCTTCGTGTGCTTCTCCTCCGCTGGCTCTGTATGGGGAGCAAAAGGTCAAGGAGATTACGACGCTGCCAACCACTTCTTAGATACCTTTGCTCATTATCGCCGTTCCATTGGATTGCCGGCTCTGAGCGTTAACTGGGCACTAATTGGTTCTGGCGGCATGGTTAACGCCGAATACGATCGCTGGTTATCTCGCATTGGTATTGAAGAATTCCCCGCAGAAGCAGGATTTGATGCTTTAGGTTTCTTACTTGCAGCCAACGTTACGCAAACAGTGGTTGCTAAAGTTGATTGGGGTAAATTCAAAGCTGTTTACGAAGCCAACAAACAACGGCGATTACTTTTAGACATTGAAGTTGCATCTGAGAATCAGCCTGAAGAAGCTACTGTAAAACAACCGGAGATTTTGCAGAAACTTCAAGATGCACAAGAAGGCGATCGCCATGAGATTTTAGTTGCTTACCTGCAATCAGAAGTGGCTCAGGTATTGGGACTCGGTTCGGCGCATCTGCCAGATCCCCAACAAGGCTTTTTCAATATGGGCATGGATTCGCTCATCACCTTGGAGTTGAGAAATCGATTAGCAGCTAGTCTGAATTGTACTTTGCCTTCAACTCTGGCATTTGAATTCCCGACAATTAATGACCTGGTGGCGTATCTCAGCACAGAGGTATTAGGTTGGGAATCTTCGGTAACAGAAAGTTTAGAGTTACCTGTGATTCAGGAGCAAGTCAATACATTTTTTGAAATTGAACAGCTTGGCGAAGATGAAATTGAAGCCTCAATTAGTCAAAGGCTGGCAAGGTTAGAAAGTTTTTTACAGGACGCTAACTGATATGATTTGGGATTTTGGGCGTTGCTAAATAACAAGATGAAAATCTCACGCAAAGGCGCAAAGACGCAAAGGTAAATCAGATCATCTCGCATCTATGCAACGCCTCTTTTTTCAAAAATTACGAATTACGAATTACGAATTAAAACAATGACTATTGCAGATCAAAACCAACTTTCATCCTCAAAACGATTACTTTTTGCCCTCGATGAAGCTTTAGCTAAAATTGAGGCGACGGAACGTTCAAAAAATGAAGCGATCGCCGTTATCGGTATGGGTTGCCGTTTTCCTGGTGGTGCTAATAATCCTGAGATGCTTTGGCAATTATTATGCGACGGTTTAGATGCTACTAGAGAAGTTCCCCCCGAACGCTGGGATATTGACTCTCACTATCATCCAGATCCAGATATTCCAGGAAAAATGTATGTTCGTTCGGCGGGTTTTTTATCGGAAATAGACCAATTTGAACCTCAGTTTTTCGGAATTTCTCCACGAGAAGCCGCTAGTACTGACCCCCAACAGCGCTTACTCTTAGAAGTCTGTTGGGAAGCTTTGGAAAGAGCCGGTGAAGCCCCTGATAAGTTAGCTGGTTCTCAAACTGGGGTATTTATTGGCATTACAGCCAACGATTACGCCAGATTGCAATCTCAAGCACTCGACCAAATTGATAGCTATTATATTACCGGAAATACTTTAAATGCCGCCGCCGGACGTTTGTCATACACCTTGGGTTTTCAAGGACCGAGTATGTCAATTGATACCGCTTGCTCTTCTTCTTTGGTGGCGATTCACCAAGCTTGTCAAAGTTTGCGTAATGGAGAGTGTAATCAAGCGCTAGCAGGTGGCGTTAACTTAATTCTCTCTCCAGAAGTGACAGTTGCTCTTTGCCGAACCCGAATGCTTTCTCCAGAGGGACGCTGCAAAACCTTTGATGCTGATGCTGATGGTTTTGCTCGTGGTGAGGGTTGTGGAATTTTAGTTTTGAAGCGCCTTTCTGATGCCCAGGCAGATAAAAATAATATTTTAGCTGTAATTCGGGGTTCAGCAATTAATCAAGATGGAGCTAGTAGCGGCTTTACTGTTCCCAACTGTTCGGCACAACAAACTGTAATTCGCCAAGCCCTGAAGAATGCAAAAGTAGACTTTTCGGAAGTTAGTTATATTGAAGCTCATGGGACTGGTACTTCTCTGGGCGACCCCATTGAAGTTAGAGCCATAGCAGGGGTTTTGGGGAAAAAGCGATCGCCTTCTGAACCCCTGAAAATTGGTACGGTAAAAACTAACATTGGTCATTTAGAATCAGCTGCGGGTGTTGCTGGGGTGATTAAAACTATCCTCCAACTGCAACATCAACAAATAGTTGCTCACCCACACCTCAAACAGCTAAATCCTCATATAAATTGGCAAGAACTGGCAATTACTGTCCCCACAAAACAAACTGCTTGGCAGGCAACAAAAGGACGGCGGATTGCTGGAGTTAGTGCTTTTGGAGCCAGTGGCACCAACGCTCATCTGATTTTAGAAGAAGCTTCTACTTTTTTGCCAGATACTTCTGTGGCTAGCAGCGATCGCCCTCTGCATATTCTTTCGCTTTCTGCTAAAACTCCAGAGGCTCTGAAACAACTGGCTGCTAATTATGAGTCTCACCTAGCTGCACATCCAGAACAGTCTTTTACTGATACCTGTTTTACTGCTAATACCGGACGTTCCCAGTTACCTTACCGCCTGAGCATTATCGCCGCTTCTGGGGAAGAAGGACGCGATCGCCTAACTGCTTGGCAGGCTGGCGAAACTAACACTGCTGGTATTTGGCAAGGTCAACAACCTACTGCTAAACCCAAAATTGCTTTTTTGTTTGCTGGACAAGGTTCGCAGTGTGCAGGCGTGGGTAGAGAACTCTACGTTACTCAACCTACTTTCAAAGCTGCCCTTGATAAATGCGCCGATATTTTACGTTCTTATTTAGATATTCCCCTGCTGGAATTGCTTTGGGGTAGTTCTTCCCATCTCATTGACCAAACTGCTTATACTCAACCTGCCATTTTTGCCATTGAATACGCCCTTTATCAATTGTGGCAATCTTGGGGAATTCAACCTCAGGCAGTTTTGGGACACAGTGTTGGTGAATACATTGCGGCTTGTGTAGCTGGGGTGTTTAGTTTAGAGGACGGGCTGAAGTTGATTGCTACCCGCGCCCGATTGATGCAAGCCTTGCCTAGTGGCGGGGCGATGGCTGCGGTGTTGGTAGATAAATCTCAATTGCTACAAGCATTGGCTCCTTATAAAGAACAGGTAGTAATTGCTGCCTACAACAGTCCGCGCAGCTTTACCATCTCTGGGGCTGTGGAACCATTAGAAGCAGTTTGCAAGAAATTAGAAGCTGTGGGAGCGAGAACCAAGCGCTTGATTGTTTCTCACGCCTTCCACTCAAGTTTAATGGCGCCAATGTTGGCAGAGTTTGAGGTAGTTGCCCGTCAAGTCGATTATCACCAACCCCGGATTACGCTCATTGCTAACCTGACTGGACAAGTCGCACAACGAGAAATTGCTACCCCGGAATATTGGGTAAAACATGTGCGGGAAGCCGTGCAATTTGAGAAGAGTGTTCAAACTCTCCAGCAGTCAGGCTATGAGTTATTTCTCGAACTCAGCAGTAAGCCTACTCTCTTGGGTATGGCACGGCAATGTCTACCAGAAAATTCTGCGGTATGGTTGCCCAGTCTACATCCGGGGCAATCGGATTGGTATAGTATGTTGCCAAGCTTAGCGCAGTTATACGCCTACGGTGTGACAGTCGATTGGGTAGGTTTTGACCGCGATTACACTAGAGCGAAAGTTATATTACCTACCTATCCTTGGCAACGTCAGCGCTGCTGGGTCAAATCCAGAGCCAAGGCTACATCATTGCACAAGTTGCATCCACTGTTAGATAAACAATTGCGATCGCCTTTATCCCAAGATATTTTCTTTGAGTCTCGTTTTAGCACCAAATTACTACCGTTTTTAGGCGACCACTTAGTTTACAGTGAAGTGGTAGTACCGGGAGCGTGTCACCTGTCACTGTTATTGGCAGCAGCAAAAAGCACGTTTAAAAATTCCGGATGTGTCTTAGAAAACGTAGTATTTCCCCAGGCGTTGGCGATCGCTCAAGATAAAGAACGGATTGTACAATTAGCACTGACAGCAGAAGACGTAGATTTTGCATTCAAACTAATTAGCTTTGAAGAAGAGGAAGCTGATAATTGGGCTGTCCACGCCACCGGGAAAGTTACTACTGGTTACGGGAAACCGTCAACAGTTTCCCGTTCGGAAGTTGAATCGCGCTGCACGCAGGAATTAGCAAGTATTCAACTTTACGAAGCTCTCAGAGAACGGAATATTGATTTAGGGACTAGTTTTCGTTGGTTGAATTCGATTCATTTGGGAGAACGAGAAGCGCTTGGTTGTCTGAAAGTGCCAGCAACTATTTTAGATGCAGCCGAATATGAATTACATCCGACGCTGATTGATTCTTGCTTTCAACTGTTTTTTGCCATCACTCCAATTGAAGGCGAAGAAACCTTTATTCCCTTTAGCTTAGACAAATTCCAGTTTTATCAACGCCCAGCAAGCGAATTGTTATGGTGTCATGCTAAATTGCGATCGCTAGATACCATTCAAGCAGATCGAGTCATTGGCGACTTGCAACTTTTTGACCAAACTGGACAACTAATTGCAGAAGTCACAGGTTTTGAAGGCAGAAAAGCCAATCGCCAAGCCGTACTGCGAAATTTTCAAGCGGAAACTGGGAATTGGCTTTATCAAGTTCATTGGCAAGCCCAGGAACTTTCAGTACTTCCTACACATCCACAACCCGGTAGTTGGCTGCTTTTTGCCCACGACTACGAACAAGGATTGCAATTAGCCCAACAATTGCGCCAGCAAGGTCAGCATTGTATTATCGCTACCGTTGGCACGAGCTACAAACAATTAAATCAAGAAACTTATCAAGTTAATCCCACCCAGCCAGAAGACTTTCAGCAATTACTTGAAGACAGCCTTAGTGAACAACCGCCTTTGCGTGGCGTTGTCTACTTAGAAACATCTGCCATCCCAGAGGATGTATCATTGAATGCCCTGCGGGAGGCGCAAACAATCAGTTATGCTAGCGCTTTACATTTGGTACAAGCAGTTCTACAGATACCGGGATTAGAATCTCCACGATTGTGGATAGTAACCAGGGGAACTCAAAATGTCAGTAAAAATCCAGTTCCTGTACAAGTTTCCCAGGCAGCACTTTGGGGATTAGGGCGGGTAATTAACCACGAACATCCCGAATTGTCTTGCACCTGCGTTGATTTAGCTGCTAATGCAGAAGCGGACATAGAAATCTTGGTGAGTGAATTATCCTCCACTGATAGCGAAAATCAAATTAGCTACGATCGAGGTGTGCGCCATGTTGCTAGATTAGAACGTTATCGGGGGCGATCGCCAAACAAGGATTTCAAAGTTGCAAAGGATGGCAGTTATCTAATTACCGGGGGACTAGGCGCTTTAGGTCTTCAAAGTGCTGAATGGCTGGTTGAACAAGGGGCACAGCATTTAGTTCTTGTAGGACGAAACCAGCCTTCCGCAGCAGCCCAAGACACGATTGCTCAGTTAGAAAATGCAGGCGTTCAGGTGCATGTGGTGACAGCAGATATCTCAGATACCACCGCCGCCACTGATGTGTTCGAGTTTATTCGCTCATCTCTTCCCCCATTACGAGGAGTCATTCATTCCGCTGGGGTTGTAGATGATGGCGCACTGCGTCAACTCTCATGGGAACGGTTTAACCGTGTCCTCGAACCAAAAATTGCAGGTGCATGGAATCTACATTGCCTAACTCAGGACTTGACTTTAGATTTCTTCGTTTGTTACTCTTCTATTGCCTCATTAATTGGTACTCCTGGACAAGGAAGCTATGCAGTAGCAAATGCTTTTATGGATGCCTTGGTTTGCGATCGCCAAGCTCATGGTTTACCGGGATTGAGTATTAACTGGGGTCCTTGGGCAGAAGTGGGAATGGCAGCTCGTTTAGAAAACCGCAGCCAAAGTAAAATAGTAGCCCAAGGAATTAGTGGCATTCCTTTAGAAAAGGGATTGCAGGTATTAGGAGAGTTATTAGGGCAATCAGCTTACCAAGTAGGCGTTTTGCCAATCAACTGGAATCAGTTCTTTCAGCAATCATCCTTCGGTATTGGCGAACAATTTTTTGAAGCTTTCGCTGTTAAATTAGAGCAACCAGAGGCAGAAGAATTTGATATTTTACAGCAGTTAAAGACTGCACCAATTAACGAGCAACGGGCATTATTAACTGCTCATGTATGTAATCAAGTTGCCAAAGTTATTGCTCTTGACCCATCACAAATTAATCCTCAGCATGGGTTCTTTGATTTAGGCATGGATTCCTTGACTTCAGTGGAATTAAAACACCGCTTGCAGAAAAGTTTAGGATGCCAAATTCCTGATACTTTTGTGTTTAATTACCCGACGATAGAGGCTGCGGTTGATTATATTGCCGAAAAAGTACTGGAGACAGAAACTCCATTGGCTGCAAGTGAACCAGCGTCAAATAATGACAATTTGCTTGTTGAATTTTCAGAAAGTTTGGAAGAGTTATCTGAGGCACAAATTGCTGAATTGCTAACTCTGAAACTCGATGCTTTAGATTAACAGCTAGGTGAATGACATCTTTTTATCTCACGCAGAGACGCAGAGGCGCAGAGAAGAACGCAAGAGTGTGTTACCGAAATCTCAAACTCCTCATCCTCTCCGCGCCTCTGCGTGAAAAAAATCATCTTGGAGAAATATAATGAACGCAAATCAAAACAATACAGATAATCGGGCTTTATTAGCTAAAGCTTTACTAAAGTTAGAAAAACTGCAAACTAAAATCAATACACTGGAAAATGAAAAAAGCGAAGCGATCGCCATTATCGGAGCAGGTTGTCGATTTCCCGGCAAAGCCAATAATTTAGAAGCTTTTTGGCAGTTGTTAAGGGATGGAGTCGATACGATCGCAGAAATTCCCCAAGACCGCTGGGATGTTGACAAATTCTACGACTCAGACCCAAATACACCAGGAAAAATTTATAGTCGCAATGCGTGCTTTCTGGAACAAGTTGACCAATTTGACGCTTCATTTTTTGGCATTTCGGCTCGTGAAGCAGTGATGTTAGACCCGCAACAGCGATTACTCTTAGAAGTGGCTTGGGAAACCTTGGAATGTGCTGGTTTATCTCCTGACAAGTTGCGAGATAGTCAAACTGGTGTATTCATTGGGGTGATGACTCAAGATTATACTCAGGTTGTGGGTAGCGAACCTACTAGTGCAGATATTCATACAGCCACAGGTTTAGGTTTGTGCGCTGGTGCTGGGAGATTAGCGTATTTCCTGGGGTTACAGGGACCAACATTAACTATTGAAACCGCCTGTTCTTCTTCTTTGGTATCTGTCCATTTAGCTTGTCAAAGTCTGCGCCTGAAAGAATGTGACCTTGCCTTAGCTGGTGGAGTTAACTTGATTCTCCATCCTTATATGAGTGTAATTGAATCTCGTGCGAGGATGTTGGCGCCCGATGGTCGTTGCAAAACCTTTGATGCAGGTGCCAATGGCATGGGGCGTGGTGAAGGTTGTGGGGCGATCGCTCTGAAGCGTTTATCAGATGCCATTGCTGATGGCGATAACATCCTAGCTTTAATTCGCGGTTCTGCTGTTAACCAAGACGGGCGCAGTAGTGCTTTGACAGTACCCAACGGAGTTGCTCAGAAAAAACTGATTCGTCAAGCACTCGCCAACAGTAATGTAGAAGCGGCTGATATTGATTATATAGAAGCTCATGGAACAGGTACATCACTGGGCGATCCCATTGAAGTGGAAGCCTTGGGTGAAGTATTTGGCAACAATCATTCTCAAGATCATCCCCTAGTTATCGGTTCAGTGAAAACAAACATTGGCCACCAAGAAGGTGCAGCAGGGATTGCTGGCTTGCTGAAAGTCTTACTGGCATTGCAAAATGAAGAAATTCCTCCTCACCTTCACTTTAAAAAACCCAATCCCCGCATTGCTTGGGACAAATTGCCCATCAAAATCCCAGTTGAGCGCACACCTTGGCGGCGCGGAAAGAAGTCTCGCATTGCTGGAGTTAGCGCCTTTAGTTTAGTCGGAACGAATGCCCACGTTGTTTTAGAAGAAGCACCCGTTGAAGAGGCAGAGGAGCAGGGGAGCAGAGGGGCAGAGGGGCAGGGGAGAAGTTACAGCAAGTCTTCCCACCTGCTGACGCTTTCTGCGAAAACGCCGGAAGCTTTGAAAGAACTCGCCGATCGCTATCAGCTCCACTTCAATGCTCATCCGCAACAATCTTTCGCTGATGTTTGCTTCACCGCTAACACCGGACGATCGCATTTTCCTTACCGCTTGGGCGTTGTCGCTTCTTGTGCGAGTCAAGCTAGCGATCGCCTTGCTGCTTGGGTAGCAGGTAAAACTAACGTTGCTGGTATTTCTCACCAACCATCAGCCGTGTCATCTGCCAAAACTAAAATCGCCTTTTTGTTTGGTGGACAAGGGTCACAATGCTTAGGTATGGGTCAAGAACTCTACGAAACTGAAGCTATATTCCGTGCCACCCTTGACCACTGTGAAGAGATTTTACACCCACAATTAAATGTTTCCCTCTTTGAATTACTTTGGGGCAAATCCTCCTACCTGTTGAACGAATACACCTATTTTCAACCCGCTCTATTTGCCTTAGAATACGCTCTGTATCAGTTGTGGCATTCTTGGGGTATTCAACCAGATGCTGTTTTAGGCGATAATGTTGGCGAGTATGTCGCTGCTTGTGTAGCGGGAGTATTTAGCTTAGAAGACGGGTTGAAATTAACCATCGCTCATGCCCGATTCATAGAAGCTGTACCTGTAAACAGTGCGATCGCTTTTACCGAATCCACACAAATACCGCAGCCAGTAGCAATTTCTACAGACAGAAGTTCCCGTAGCTTATCCTTTTCCCAACCTCTCGAGACAGTTTACAAACCCCTCGCACCACAAGCCGAAAGTATTGCCCAAACCTTCAACTCTCCATTAGTTGAGCCATTACTCGCAGACTTTGAGACAATTGCTCGTCAAATCAACTATCAATTACCACGCATTTCGCTAATTGCCAATCGCAAGGGAAAAGTAGCCGATGGACAAATTGCCACACCTGAATATTGGCTGAGTCAACTAGGCGAACCAGTGCAATTTGAGACTAGCGTTAAAACCTTGCAGCGCTTGAAATATGAGTTATTTGTGGAAATTAGTCCCGGCTCCACATTACAAGAAAAGGCGCAACAGCGATCGCTCAAAACAACTGGAATTTGGTTATCCAGTTTGTCCTTAAAAAACTCAGAACGGCAAACTTTGTTAACCAGTTTGGCGCATTTATACACATGCGGCATCAAAGTAGATTGGTCAGCCTTGGAGTGTAACCATAAACGACATAAAGTCATATTGCCCACCTACCCCTGGCAACGTCAACACTACTGGATTGAAACTACTGAAAAGCCTCAAATCTCAGAATCTTCTCAGATAATTGAGACACCAATTCTGAGCCTACTCAATCAAGGAAACACCGAAGAACTAACCCAACATCTCCAGAAAACTGCAACTTTTTCACCAGAACAAATCCAACTTTTGCCAGAATTGCTGTCAGTTTTAGTTAATCAACATCAACAAAATTTTCCACAATTAGCGCAACAGCAATCAAAAATCTTAGAAAACTTACAGAAAGCCACAAACAAAAATGAAATCTTGCAACTATTAACGACCTATGTCTTAGAACAAATTGCCAAAGTCGCCAAACTTGATACCAATAAAACCATCGACTCCAAGCAAACCCTAATTGATTTAAGTATTGATTCAATGATGCTCATGGAAATAAACAGTCGTATAGAAACCGACATTCAAGTTGTCGTCTCCGTAGAAAAATTCATGGAAAACCCTACCATAATTAAAATCGCTGAAGAACTCACAAAACAACTAATAGAACGCGGTAGCATCTCAGCACTTAAATCCTAAGGAATAAGAATTAAATAACATACAATTTATCTCCCTAGCTTACCTCACCCTCAATCCCTCTCCTTATAAAGGCTACCGTCTATACACAAGTCAAATTACCCCCCTTAATCCCCCCTTAGAAAGGGTGGACACTGGAAATATGGTTCCCTCCCCTTTATAAGGGGAGGGTTAGGGTGGGGTAAGACTGACGCAAAAACTCTTTCAACTTCTTATTCCTTTGCGTCCTTTGCGGTTCGTTCCTTCATTCTTTAACTCCCGAAAACTCACTCCAAAAATCCCATTACTCACCCACCAAAACCAGTATGATATATCTAAATGAACTCAAAGAACTAGTTTTACTCCACAGCCAAGCTCAAGGAATTTCATTTGATTACAGCAAATCCATCCTAGAAAAAATTACTAGCGAAGAAGGAAATCAACCAGGTTCATGGGTTTATGAATGGTCAAAAGATGCACCTGCATTACAAAAAAAAGCCAGATGGTTAGAATCAGCCCAACTATATAACCTAGCTCGTTTCCCCTTCATTAAATCAGCCGCCCACATCGAAGCTCACCAGGCTTGTATCAACTCATTTCAGCAATGGTTACTAACAAAACCAAACACCCAAAAAATAGAAATTAAAACACCACAGGGGACATTTAAAACCTACTTCACTAGTGGCTCAGAGCAAAAAAAACGCCCCTTACTCGTAGTTTGTGGCGGCATAGTTTCCATCAAAGAACAATGGGCTGCCTTTATTGAAAATGCTGATACATTGGGAATGGCGATCGCTCTTGTCGAAATGCCAGGAGTAGGCGAAAACGAGATTGTGTATAGCCCAACCGCATGGAAGATGTTTTCCGCCCTCCTAGATCGCTTAAGCCAGCTAGCAGACGTGAATAACACCTACTTCGTTGCTTTAAGCTTTAGTGGACATATGGCGATTCAAAGTGCGATCGGCGATCGACGCATTCAAGGAATTACAACAGCCAGCGCACCTATTCATGACTTTTTTAGCGATCGACAGTGGTGGAATCAAGTACCCATCACCACAAAACGTACTCTCGCACATCTCATGGGTATTGATATTGAGATCGAAGACTTATTCAGCGCAATTTCACCGATGGCGCTTACCCAAACTCAATTAAAGTCCTTAGCCATTCCATTAAACTATATCTTCAGTCTGCGTGACGAAATCATTCCCATTTCCGAGAAACGTTTTTTACAACAGCATACTTCCAAACTTAACTTGAAAGAGTTCAATGATGTACATGGCTCACCGAATCATATGAAGGAATTTAAATTTTGGATTCTCCTCTCGCTGCTCAAAAACCGACATAGTTTAGCCTTAAAAGCACAACTTTTCCGAACAGTATTATTTATTCTACAAACAAAGCGAATCTTCAAATTGGGAGGGCAAAACGCGTGAATCTTTGGATAAATGAGCCTGTTTCAACAAATCAAAAAACCCACCTTTTTTGTTTTCACTTTGCAGGTGGAGGAGCGTCTTGTTTTAGAGGTTGGGCTGAGTCATTTCAAGAACATAATGTAGAAATATGCTCAGTACAGTTACCTGGACGAGAGAACCGTTTTGGTGAACCTCGCATCACTGATTTTAATACTCTAATTCCAGAACTGTACACCCAGATAAAACAATATCTACACCAACCTTATGCTTTTTATGGACACAGCTTAGGTGCGCTAATCGCTTATGAATTAGCTCATGAATGTCGCAAAAAAGATACAAACCTACCCTTAGTTTTATTTCTAGGCGCTCACCGCGCCCCTCACATTCAGTATCCTCATAACTCTTGCAAGAGTATGAACCTAGAAGAATTTAAATCATTCGTAAATCGATTTGGCGGCATCCCAGAATCGATGTTGCATGATGAGGCTTGGATGAAAGTTTTATTGCCACTAATGCAAGACGACTTCCTCCTATGTGAAAGCTACCAACCGCGCCCAATTGAACCTTTACCTTGCCCAATTTACGCCCTTGGAGGAACATTTGATCCAATGGTTAGCCAACAGGATATCAATGCTTGGGAACAGCATACAACTAAGGAGTTCAGAAGTTATTTCTTTCCAGAAGGACACTTTTATATTAGAAATAAGAACCAAATTACCAAGCTGTTCAATCTGATTCAATCAGGAATTATACACTGGAGCCACAAAGATACATATGAGTTATTCTGATTACCTCAGTTGTCAATAAAATAAAGTATTTTTACAGGTTTATGACATCTGAATCAAGGGGATGATTATTATCATCTGACAGCTTAATTGTCTCTTATCTTCCAAGTCATGTAGAATATAGTCACAACTGCAAAATAAAGTTTTCCGAAATAAAGCAAGTCAATCTCTACGAATTCAATATCAAGATTTGCGGCTGTATGTAGCAAAGCCAACTTCAGCAAATGTTATGTCAAAAAATGCCATTTTTCTGAATACGGCTATATAGACAGATTGGCATTTACACTAATTAGTTTCGAGAGGTATTCAAATGTTTCGTATGCAAATACACACCCAAATAGAAATTCAAGCTTCTGCCCAGGAAGTTTGGCAACAACTTACAGATTTAGCCAGTTATCCTCAGTGGAATCCATTCATTCTTCGGGCAACTGGAAATGTTAGAACTGGAGCTAGATTAAATGTTTTTATTAAGCCCCCTGGTTCTAAAGGCATGACATTCACACCCATAGTTCTGAAAGCAGAGCCACAGAAAGAATTTCGTTGGTTAGGAAAGTTTCTACTTCCTAAACTTTTGGATGCAGAACATGTTTTTTATCTCGAAAAAACTGGAACCAATTCAGTACAGCTTTTTCATAGTGAATTCTTTTCTGGATTGCTAGTACCCTTGTTTAAAAGAAGCTTAGAAGGTAATTCACGGGCTGGTTTTGAAGCAATGAATCAAGCCTTGAAAACCCGTGTAGAGCGAGCATCAACATTATGAGATTTATGCAGGTGCAACTAATACTAACATCATGAATGTAAAACATAAGACAAGATGCTTGATGTTAGTAGTATTGAACTTTAGAAGATTTCCCTAACCATCTTAAAAAGCTTACTATAATTCTCTCCTTTTTAAATATGGTTAGGGAGGATCAAATCTTAACTGAACCTGATTGAAATATAGGAATCCCATTTGAGTCTTGCTAGATATATTTATAAGCCTAGCAACGTTTCAATCAGCTTAAATCTTCAAAATTAAAATGGGATTCCTATATAAAATTTTTCTGCCAACAAAAAATACAGCAAGCTCCTGTGATATTAATGCACAGATTGATGAATTGAATATTCATCTTCCAAAGATATTTGGAAACTCGAAAAAAGCTTACCTAACAAAATTCAAAATACACAACTACTGCCAATTCAATTGGTCAAATACTACTTTGGAGAATAAATCAATGCAACAACTAACAAAGCCCAAAAAAATTGCCATTATTGGAGCAGGTTTCCGAGGTATCACAGCAGCAAAGATTTTTCAAGATGCAGGGATAGAATTTGTTATCCTCGATAAAAATGATGCTACAGGAGGAGTTTGGAGAACCTTTGCTAATCAGTCAAGCTATGTACAAATCCCCGAACCAGAATATCGCTTTGAGATGGATTATCCTAATGGATTACCAAGTGAGTTTACACCTAGAGATGAAATTTTAGCTCATGCTGAACGCTTCATCAATGTACATGGGATTGCTAAACATATCATCTTCAAATCAGAAGTTTTCTCCATAGAAGATATTTCCAATAGCAAATACCGCGTGCATTACAAACACGATAATGGTAACAAATCATTAGAAGTAGATGGCATTTACTATGCTGGCGGTAGACTGCATAAACGGCGTACAGTTCACTTCCCTGGAGAAGAAAATTTTCAAGGCTTAATTCGCTACGGACTTTCAGATGATATGCCTATTTCCGAATACCGTGGTAAAAAAGTTGCAATTATCGGTTGCGGTGCTTTTGCGATGGAAAATGCTCGGACTGCGCTGCTTAACGGCGCCACGCATGTCACTATCATCGCCAAGACAATAAATATAGTTTTACCGCGTATGGTAATGTTTTGGCTCAACTCTATGAGACTAGCTCCTGTAGCTCCTCTATTAAAAATGAGTTGGAAAATGTATGATTGGGCTGGAACTAATTTTATGAAAGAAAACTTGGATGGTTTTTCTATTAACCAAAGAACTGTTCCCATCATTTCAGATTTTATTTTCTTAGCACATAAAGTAGGTAAAGCTGAATTTAAAAAAGGCAGTATTGACTTTATAGATAGCAATAGTGTCATCACTAGTGATGGTAGTCAAGTTGAGGCAGATATTATTCTCAAGTGCGTGGGCTTTGAAGGACAAATGGATGTTTTCAAACAAGTTTATCCTCCATTTGAGGCAGTAAATTGGATTTGGGTTAACAAAAAAACTAATTTCGTTTTAGATCAAGATCCTGAGTTTGGTATGACTACGAAAGCAACTAAGCTGATGACAAGCGGCAGTACATTATTACTGACAAAGATAGCAGCCAGAGTGTTTGCTATGAGCTTAATTAATCCAAGTAAATTTGAGCAAATTATACCTCTACTCCCAACAAGTGAAAATGCCGGATATAACATTTCTTATCACATGGGTTCACTCTCAAAATTACTAGTTGCTAATAAAGATATCAAGAAATTTCTTCTACGGACATCTGCGAAAAAATCAAAATCGATGATAGAAAAAGGAGGAAATGGTAAATACCTTGAGTTTTGCAAACGTGAATGGAAACAGCAATGTGAGGCTTTGGGAGTCGAGGAAGTAGAGTATCCATTCTTGTTCCCGTGGTGGATACTAGTGTGGGAAAATTGGCAGCAGTTAGTGAATAGATTCTTTCTTGCAGTCTTCCCAGAGCCAAATATCGTGACAGATATTCAATCTGAAGATGTTGAATGGTCTTTCATTAACGCTGAGTCCTGATTTTGCAGTTAACTTCGATTTTGAATAAAGATTAAGCTGGTAGCTTTATTTGTACCGTAATGTACTATTTTCATACCAATACATTTCAGTTAAGCAGAGTTTTAGTTTTGGTTAAGAAATTAAAATTAATGTACATAAACTTCAATTTTAAACATTAACTGGACTGTATTGGTTTGGCACAGCTTAATAGTATAAAATCGAGCTAAACATTTACTCTGTTGGAGCTTAAATCAATGAGAATCTTAAATAAACTATCAATGCTTACTGTAGAAGTAGCATTATTATCTGTAGGAATTACTAATGCAGCTCAAGCAGCATCTTTCGTATCAACAGATCAATTACAAGATAGAGAAGGTAATTCTAGACTTGGTTTTCTCATTCCATTTCCATCAAGATTTCAACAGGTTTATGATGCTTCACAGTTTGGTTCTGCACCTATAGAAATCTCTCAACTTGCTTTGCGTCCTGATGAGTCAAACACAACACCTTTTGACTTTACAATTGGAGATATCCAATTTTACTTTTCCACAACAACACGAAATCCTGATGCGTTAAGCAGTGTTTTTGAAGAGAACATTGGCGCGAACTATACAAAAGTTTTTGATGGAGAATGGAAAGCAAGTTCTCAAAATATTGGACTCGCCGGTTCGCCAAAAAACTTTGATATTGTTCTCAATTTCACAAAACCATTTATCTACGATCCTAGAGAAGGTAACTTATTACTAGAGTACAAAAAGTTTACACCTGAAATTACAGGTAACAGGTTTGATAGCGAGTTTGTCTTGGGAGATTCTGTATCTACAGTGATTGCTGCCGGTGATGCTAATGCTGTCAATGCTAATCCAAAATTTAGTTCTACTCTTGGATTGGTGACACAATTTAAAGTCACTCCTATTCCCGAACCTTCATCTTTTCTAGCTAGTATATTAGTTGCAAGTTTTTTCGGTATTAGCAACTTAAAAACTCATCGCTCACAACAAAAAAAAGAAATTCAGGCACTGCTTTTTAGTTATAAAGCAGAAATCTAATTTAGACTCTTGAGAGTGTTAAGTAGATAGGCATAATTAAATATAAAATAAAATCCTAGTTCGTAGTGAGCGATTCATCGCTTCTCCAGGATTGTAAGGACTTTAGTCCTTACTACAAACTTTAATTTATTTATGCCTAATCTCTTATTAGTCAGTGAGTGCCATTTTCCTCATAACGACAACTATCTTATTACACCTCAAAGGTTGTCAAAATAATCTGTTTGATAAATAACTTGCAACTATTTGCTAAGCCTCTACATTTCAACTCCAATCAGCTATTGTTGAATTAGCATCTAAAGTTTTGCACTTACCCCTGAGTACACATTGAAGTAAAGTTCGGGGTTGCATAGCCAAGCAGACTAAAGCTAATAGCTGAGCGAAGAAATACATTTATTGGCGGATGAAAAAGGTGGTACAAGATATAAGCCTCCACAAACCCTTTTTTTATCTTCCAACATCAGAAATAAACACATTAAAATTAAAAACCTCAAATCCTTACTAGGCAAGGTTTATACAATGTGTTTCTTAAAAGTTAATCCAACTACATCATTCCACAGGTTAAAAGTTATGTCTCCATCAATTGCAATTCCAATTCCAATTAAGTCTGTATCAACTCAAATCGGAACTTCTGAAATTATGTCTATCTCAACTCCAATTAAGTCTGCATCAACTCAAATCGGAAGTCCTGAAATTCAGAAGGGCTTCAATCTTCTTGGATTAAATGTATCTGAATTCGAGTTAAATGAGCTTCAACATGGTAATACCATTTCACTAGAAAGTAGACGGTTAAGTGAAATTGGTTCAGTTCTTATACTTGCAGAAGCTATTTCATCATTGAATTCAGTCAAAAATATTACGTTACAAGACTTACCAAAAGTTATGACAGAATCTTTAGGTTGTTCAGGAATTCCCGTCCATCGTTGGAATGATGATACATTTGGCAAATGTTATCTTCTTTTAACTTTAGAAGATGGCAAACCTGCATTTAAGATATCATCACAAAAATAGTGTATTTCCTAAGTATTCCAGATATTTTCTGGGTAAATAGAAGATTATATTACCCAGGAAAATTTCATCCTTTTTGGATTAATTGTCTACTTGCTGAAATCAAGTGATTTTGTAGCATAGCGGTTCATTAAAATTAGTCCTTTTTAGATGATTTAACAATGAATAGTCAACATTTATCAATGTTTGAGTTAGGGTTTAAATCCTAACTCAAACAAGCCAGGTAATAATCATGTTAGTTATTTGTAAAATCCTCAACAAATTGTAAATCAATAAATTACTTTTTTTCAGATTTTTATGTAATATTTGGAGGAATCAAACACTCATATGTTGACTAAAATATTAACTGAGACTGCATTGAATTATCCTCAAAAGACAGCAATTGTCTATCAAAAGATTAAAATCAGCTATCAAGAGCTTTACTCTGAAATTATAAGTTTCACTGAGGAGTTAAATTCAATTGGTATTGTGAGAGGAGATTGTGTTGCAATTTTCTTACCTAATTATCCAGAATTTTTGATTAGTTTTTACGCGATCGCCTTTTTAAATGCCATTGTTCTTCCCCTCAATCATTTGTCTAAAATAGAAGAAATTTATTCTGCCTTTGTCTCATCTTCACACCTTAGAAAACTGTTTATTGCCGGCTATTTGTAATGGCTCAACCTTGGTCATACTGGAGCCATTTATCCAAAATGTTGTACCAGTAGAGATGCCATTTGTCTTCCAAGATTACAAGGTAGATCTGATAGAGGTAGAGAATATTTTGATTAAGCACCCAAAAGTGAAAGAAGCTCTCGTTTTTGGTATTAAAGGTGTTTACCCTGGTGAACTAGTCAAAGCTCTTATTGTCCTAAAAGAATCAGAACAGTGTGATGAACAAGAGATTTTTTCTTATTGTCAAGAACGATTAGCAGAATTCCAAATTCCTAAAATTGTGGAATTTTGTGATAAAATTCCTAATAAATATCTAAAAACAGTTCTGGTAAAATCTTTCATTTAGTTAATTAAATATAGAGTAACAGAAAATATATCTATCCCTGAGTTATTAAATAATTCAGGGATATTTTATATAAAATCTTAATTTTAGGAAGAAAGAATATCAATCAAAATATATTTAATTATGTCTAATATATCTCCTCATTTTTCAAACAAAACTCCATTGCAACTATATTTTAATAGACTTATATTATAAGTGTTCTCATCCAATTTTTTTTCTGAATAAATATTTCAATCTATCAAACACAAGAGGTTATTTATGACCCAACAAGATATATTTAACAAGGTTCAAGCTGTTGTTGCCGCAGAATTAGTAAATGAACAACAAAAAATTACCCTAGATGCTAATCTTACTCAAGATTTAGGAGCTGATTATTTAGACTTGATCGCAATGTTCCAAATATTAGAAGATACTTTCGATACAAAAATTCCTCATCAGGAAGCAAATCAGCTTGTAACGGTACAACAAATCGTTAATTACATCAATCAGAAAGTTTTTATTTGAGTTTTAGTTATGATTAGCAAAAATATCCGGCGGGTTGTAGTTACAGGTATGGGAGCTATTACCCCATTAGGAAATACCGTCAAAGAATATTGGGAAGGATTGATTGCAGGACGGAGTGGAATTGATTTGATTACCCAATTTGATGCTTCTTTGCATACTTGTAGAATTGCAGGTGAAGTTAAAGACTTTAACCCTTATGATTATCTAGAACGCAAAGATGTTAAGCATATATCTCGTTTTGCTCAATTTGGAGTCTCTGCAAGTTTTCAAGCGATCGCCGATGCTGGTTTTGAAATTAATGACTCTAATGCTACTCAAGTGGGTGTTATTGTGGGCAACGGTATGGGCGGCCTCTATACTGTAGAGGAACAAGAGAAAATTTACCTGACTCACGGGCCTAAACGCTGTAGTCCTTTTACAGTGCCGATGACAATAGCTAATATGGCATCTGGATTAATAGCAATTTACACTGGAGCCAAAGGTCCAAATTTTTGCACTGTTTCGGCTTGTGCTGCGGGAGGGAATGCTATTGGAGAAGCTTTTCGTTCAATTCAGTTAGGTCATGCTATAGCAATGATTTGTGGTGGTACAGAGGCAGTGATTACACCTCTATCGATAGCTGCATTCGGTTCTGCCAAAACGCTATCAACCACGAATGAAGAACCCACCCGTGCTTCTCGTCCATTCGATCGCGATCGCAATGGTTTTGTGATGGGAGAAGGCGCAGGTATTTTATTCTTAGAGGATTTAGAACACGCTCTTGGTCGTAGAGCTAAAATCTATGCAGAGATTGTTGGTTATGGTTTGACTTGCGATGCTTATCACATGACTGCTCCAACTCCTAGCGGAGAGGGAGCGATGAGAGCTATGGAACTAGCTTTAAAAGATGGTGGCGTGTTCCCTAACGAAGTAAGTTATATCAATGCTCACGGTACTAGCACCTCAGCTAATGATGCCATAGAAACTTTAGCGATTAAAAAAGCTCTTGGCGATCGCGCCTTCCAAATTCCCATTAGTTCCACAAAATCAATGACTGGTCATCTTTTGGGCGCTTCTGGAGGCATCGAAGCTGTTGCTACTGTCAAAACTGTGGCTCTTGATTTAATCCCACCAACAATTAATCTAGAGCAGCCAGATCCAAAGTGTGACTTGGATTATGTTCCTCACAAAAGCCGAAGTCAAAGGGTAGATGTTGCTCTTTCTAACTCTTTTGGCTTTGGAGGTCATAATGTCTCTTTAGCTTTTAAAAAATTTGAGTTAGGAGTTCAGAGTTAGGAGTTAGTAGGGTATGTTATGCCTTAGGCTAACGCTCCATCCTAGATTTTAGACGGGTTAGGACTAATACCAATGTAAGTACAAGAAAGAAGAAAGAAAAACGAACCACAAAGGACACAAAGAAAGAAGTTAAAAGGGTTTGGTGCAGTTCATAAATAAATGGTAAGCTGTTAGGCATTTAATTTGTACATTTACCTGATGACTGTTAACTGTTAACCATTAACCGTCAACAGTTAGCAGTCAACGACCATCAAGACTGTTTATATACTTTAGACACGCATCAGCTTATAACGTCTATAACGCACCTTACAAAATTAAACAGAATCAAAGATTTAAGTTAGAAAAAATAATTAGTAATTAAAGCAGATGAAATCCTTAGTAAGACAAGGTGTTGTTCTAACAGGGACTGGCTCTGCGGTTCCACATCAGTGCTTAGATAATCATCAACTTAACCAAATGGTAGTTACTTCTGATGATTGGATTAAATCTCGCACAGGAATCCACCATCGCCATCTTCTTCCACCCAAGAATTCCCTCACAACTATGGCTACTGAAGCTGCTCAAAAAGCCATAGCAATGGCAGGTATAGCAGCACAAGACATAGATTTAATTATTTTAGCTACATCTACTCCTGATGATTTGTTTGGTAATGCTAGTCAAATTCAAGCTCGGCTCGGAGCTACTCAAGCTGTAGCTTTTGATTTAACAGCAGCCTGTTCTGGTTTTGTTTTTGGTTTAGTAACTGCTGCCCAATTTATGCGGACTGGGACTTATGAAAATGTTCTTCTCATTGGCGCTGAAGTTCTTTCAAGATGGGTAGATTGGTCTGACCGACGTACTTGCATCTTGTTTGGTGATGGAGCAGGAGCAGTGGTTTTACAAGCAAGTGAATATGATTGTCTCCTTGGTTTTCAACTTCATACTGATGGCACGCAAAGTCAGCATTTGAAATTACAATTTCAGGAAGAAGAGAAAGTACTTGTTGATAATATCAGCGTTGGACAAGGTACATATAAACCTATTTCAATGAATGGACAAGAAGTTTATCGATTTGCTGTTCAAAAAGTCCCTGAAGTTATTGAAAAGGCACTATTTAGGGCAGGTCTTGATGTTAAACAAGTAGACTGGTTGTTGATGCATCAGGCTAATCAGCGAATTTTAGACGCTGTGGCTGAACGTTTAGGAATTCCTGATAAAAAAATCATTAGTAATTTAGCAAATTACGGAAATACTTCTGCTGCTTCAATTCCTTTGGCTTTGGATGAAGCTGTTCGCCGAGGACAAATTAAAGCACATGATGTTATCGCTTTCGCTGGCTTTGGAGCAGGACTTTCTTGGGGTGCTGCAATTTTTGAGTGGGGTTCTTTGGATGATTTCAAGAATTAATCTGATTCGAGATTTATTGTTATGCAAATTTCTCTTCATCATCTAGCCAAAATCAAGAGAAATTTGTCTTTTGCAATGTCCATATTACCAGTTAAAATAACTCGCGTATGAAGAATCTAACATCTCTACAACAGAACATAACACGTTCTTGGCAAATACCTTTTACTAACAGTTCAGACTCAATTGTAACTGTAGGCGATCGCAGTCTCACAATCGACGAGGTTGTAAGTGTTGCCCGTCATGGCACACAAGTACGTTTAACTGATAATGTCAATGTCATTCGGGGTGTTCAAGCATCTTGTGATTACATTAATAATGCAGTCGAAAATGCACAGCCAATTTATGGTGTAACATCTGGCTTTGGCGGTATGGCGGATGTTGTTATATCTCGCGAACAAGCAGGGGAACTTCAGACCAATTTAATTTGGTTTTTAAAATCGGGTGCAGGAAACAGATTGCCGTTAGCAGATGTACGTGCAGCTATGCTCTTACGTGCAAACTCACATTTGTATGGTGCGTCTGGCATCCGTCTCCAACTAATTCAGCGGATTGAAAGTTTCCTCAATGCTGGCGTTACACCCCATGTCTATGAATTTGGTTCCATCGGTGCTAGTGGTGATTTGGTGCCATTATCCTACATTACTGGGGCATTAATTGGTCTAGATCCTAGCTTTAAAGTTGACTTCGACGGTAAAGAAATGGATGCCGTTACAGCCTTGTCTCGGTTGAATTTGCCAAAGTTGCAATTGCAACCGAAAGAAGGTTTAGCAATGATGAATGGCACTTCAGTCATGACAGGTATTGCAGCTAATTGTGTTTATGATGCGAAAGTTTTACTCGCTCTTGCAATGGGTGTACACGCCTTAGCCATCCAAGGTTTATACGGAACGAATCAATCCTTTCATCCGTTTATTCATCAGTGCAAACCACATCCCGGTCAACTATGGACAGCAGATCAAATGTTTTCCCTGCTGAAAGATTCATATTTAGTTCGTGAAGAGTTAGATGGTAAGCACGAATACCGTGGTAAAGACTTGATACAGGATCGTTATTCTCTGCGTTGTCTTGCACAGTTCATCGGGCCAATCGTTGATGGATTATCGGAGATTAGCAAGCAAATCGAAGTAGAGATGAACTCAGTTACTGATAACCCACTGATTGATGTCGAGAACCAAGCAAGTTATCACGGCGGTAATTTTCTCGGACAGTATGTTGGTGTGACAATGGATCGCCTACGTTATTACATCGGGCTATTGGCCAAACACATCGATGTGCAGATTGCACTGCTTGTCTCGCCTGAGTTTAGCAACGGCTTACCACCTTCTTTAGTTGGTAATAGCGATCGCAAAGTCAATATGGGACTCAAAGGTTTACAAATCAGTGGAAACTCGATTATGCCACTATTGAGCTTCTATGGAAATTCCTTAGCCGATCGCTTTCCTACCCACGCCGAGCAATTTAATCAAAATATCAACAGTCAAGGCTATATTTCCGCAAATTTGACACGTCGTTCCGTAGACATCTTTCAGAATTATATGGCGATCGCGCTCATGTTTGGAGTTCAAGCTGTTGACCTCCGCACATATAAAATGACAGGTCATTATGACGCACGTACATGCCTCTCCCCTAGTACTGTGCAGTTATACACAGCAGTCTGCGAAGTAGTTGGAAAACGACCAACACCTCTGCGTCCCTACATTTGGAACGACAATGAGCAGTCCTTAGATGAGCATATTGCCCGGATTTCAGCTGATATCGCTGCTGGCGGTTTAATTGTACAAGCAGTTGACCATATTTTTTCAAACTTAAAGTCAATATAATTCGTAACTTTGTGTTGCTGAATCAGAGTATGAATTGACATTTTTCGATATAAATACTCCCTTCTTTCTTTGCGTCTTTGCGCCTTTGCGTGAGACTAATTCATCCTTCCATCAGCAACACCAAATTTTTTAACTACAAACTACGAATTAAGACACCAAGGAGATTAAATAATGAATATTGCCCAAAACCTAGAGCTTAGTTGCTACCTTTTTCCCAATAAACCTGCCTTAATATTTGAAGAACAATGTTTAACTTACCAAGACCTTAATGAAATGGTAAATCGTGTTGCTAACGGTTTACGCGATTTAGGTATTAGGCGTAAAGATCGTATAGCTTTATTTTTGCCAAATATTCCAGAATTTGTGATTTCTTATCTTGGCATTCTGAAAATTGGCGCCATCGCTGTCTCTATCAATATCATGCTCAAAACCGATGAAGTGAGATACATTCTCAACGATTGTGCTGCCAAAGCAATTATTACAACAGAGTCACAAACGGAGTATATTCAAAAGCCAGACTTACCGGAACTCCAACATATTTTAATTGCCGAAGGTAGAGCCAATAAAGGTATTAGCCTAACACAATTGATGACAAAATCTTCTCCTGAGGCACGCGCCGTTGAAATGAATCGTGATGCTCCGGCGAGTATCCTTTATACATCAGGCACAACAGGCTTTCCCAAAGGTGCTACACTTTCTCACGGCAATATTCTTTTTAATAGCTACTGTGCGAATTGTTGTTATCGGATTCAAAAGAGCGATCGCTTATTACTTTTTCTACCTTTATCCCATTGTTTTGGACAAAATGCGATTCTAAATGCTGGTATTTCTGGCTGTTCAACGATTGTATTGCAACGAAGATTTGACCTAGACCAAGTTCTAAAAACTATCACTCAACATCAAATAACAATGTTGTTTGGGGTGCCGACAGTATTTATTAAACTGTTGAATATGGATACTTCTAGCTATAACCTCAAAAGCATTCGTTATTACTTTTCAGCAGCAGCACCTATGCCCTCACAAATAGCACAACTTTGGTATCAAAAGTTTGGAATTGTTATTCATGAAGGGTATGGTCTAACTGAAACATCACCATTTGCCAGTTATAACCACAACTTCAACTACAAACTAGGAAGTGTTGGAACTCCTATCGCAAATGTAGAAATGAAGGTTGTCGATGGTGATGGTAATCAGGTAGAAATAGGCGAATTAGGTGAGATAGCGATTAAGGGTTCCAATGTGATGCTTGGTTATTGGAATCGCCCTTTTGAAACCGCAGAAGTGATTAAAAATGGTTGGTTACATACTGGTGACATTGGTCGCATGGATGAAGACGGTTTTTTCTACATTTTTGACCGTTTAAAAGACATGATTATTGTTTCTGGATTTAAGATATATCCGACAGAAATTGAAAATGTTATTTATCAACATCCGGTAGTTGCTGAAGTAGCTGTATATGGCGTTACCGATCCTCTTAAAGGCGAGATTGTCAAAGCAAACATTATTCTCAAAACTGGTCACACAATCACAGAAGAAAAAATTATTGATTTTTGCTATGAGAGGATGGCAGCTTATAAGGTTCCTCATGCAATCAACTTTGTAAATTCAATTCCCAAAAACTCGACTGGTAAAGTGCTAAAGCGAGTTTTACGTCACGAATCAACATCTATTATTGCTGAAAAAAGGCAGGAATTAGGAGTTAGAAGTTAGAAGTAGAGACCCGATTAAGCGTCTTTACAAGAGTTAGGATTTTTATCTTACTCATACTCTCAAGTTCATCCAATTTTTGTAGAATTAAAAAAGGCGATCGTGAACCTAGAAACAATTACAAAAACCTTAAATTTATTGGAGCTGTTGCAGAGAAATACTGCTATCCAATCGAATCGATTATCAGTTGAACAAACAAGCGATTTAACTGTTGCAGCAGCTTTAGTAAAGACCCTGGAAAATTTGGGAGTCCGCTATGCTTTTGGTCTGTTCGGAGGCGGAATCACACCCTTTATCGCTAGCCTAGAGCAAAGCTCAATCAAGGTACTGCAATTTCGTCATGAAGCCGGAGCTGCATTCGCAGCTATTGAATCATACTTTGCTAGCGGACATCCCGTTGTAGTGTTTAGCACAACCGGACCAGGTATTACTAATGCCTTGACTGGGCTGTTTGCTGCTCGTTGGGAAGGAGCAAAAGTTATTTTCGTATCCCCTTGCACCTCTGCAACGCAGCGCGGACGCTGGGCTTTTCAAGAAACGAGTCACTACACAATGTCTAATACAGGGATTTTTACTTCAGGCACATTATTTCATTATGCGACCACTGTTGAATGCAACTCGGAACTCCCAGAAATTACTCGTAGGCTGGCATTAGGTATAGGAAAATTAGGTGGCTTTGTCGCCCATATTAGTATTCCCAGAACCATCCAGACAAGTTTGTTA
The DNA here is from genome assembly GCF_043099735.1 of Nostoc sp. C117. Taxonomy (NCBI): domain Bacteria; kingdom Bacillati; phylum Cyanobacteriota; class Cyanophyceae; order Nostocales; family Nostocaceae; genus Nostoc; species Nostoc sp. C117. Next base: position 1,812,441 of record NZ_CP170991.1, on the reverse strand, counting down.
ACAACACCATTACCCCATGTGAATTTCGCACCAACTCTGGTGACTGCTGGGGAAGATACTGTCAGCAAATGTTTACAACTGCTATGTGAAGCGCCGTTTGCCATTTGGGTTGGTTTCGGTGCTAGAGATGCAGCTTTAGAAATCCGCCAACTTGCTGAGAGAACCGGAGCCGCTGTGATGTCATCAGCTCGTGGTAAAGGTATATTCCCTGAAGATCATCCTCAGTTTGTCGGTGTGACTGGCTTCGGCGGACAAAATTCTGTTCTCAGATATATGCAGGAACAGTGTCCTTTGCGCGTACTGGTTTTAGGAACTAAATTAGGTGAATTTACTTCATTTTGGAACCCAATTATGGTTCCTTCACGGGGGTTTGTTCATGTGGATATCGACCCAGAAGTACCGGGAGCGGCTTATCCATATGCAGAGACATTCTCCGTTCAGTCTGATATTGGAGCTTTTGTCAGGTCTATACTGAAGTATTTTCCAGAAATCTCTCGTTCTTCACCAGTGTTACCCCTACCCCATCCTGAACGCGAAGTAATCAAGCCCCATATTGAGGGTTTGGTACGCCCTGAATTTTTGATGGATGCCATTCAAAGGGTAATTGTCGAAAAAAGCGATGCAATCATCATGACCGAGGCTGGTAACTCCTTTGCTTGGGGAACAAATATGCTGCGATTTACTGCACCAGGACGTTATCGAGTAAGTACTGGATTTGGTTCAATGGGACATGCTGGTACGGGTATTTTAGGTGCCGCACTGGCCCGAAATCGTAAAGCTGTGGCCATTCTCGGTGATGGTGCCATGCTGATGAACAACGAAATTAGTACCGCTGTTAAACACAAAATTCCTGCTGTCTGGATTGTACTTAATGATGCACGTTACAACATGTGCGACCAAGGTATGAATATGGAGGGATTTCACGGTGTCGATGCAAAGATTCCCAGCCTAGATTTTGTGATGATTGCTCGTGCTATGGGAGCCGATGGTATTCGTGTAAATAAGGAGTGCGATCTAGAAGCGGCTTTAGAAAAAGCACTAACCTTGAGTATCCCATTTGTTGTTGATGTGATTATCGATCCGACTCGTCCAGCACCCATTGGTAGTAGGATTAACAGTCTTATTTCTCATGGAAAGTAATATTTTGGGCATTGGTCATTTGTCATTGGTTTTTCCCCCGTGTCCCTCACTCCCCACTCAATTTTTCCGGAAATTTATTATGATATATCCACCAGTAGGAATTCGCTCAATTGCAGTCAATTTTCCTAGTGTTGTTCGCACTAATGATTATTGGCGAAATAATTATCCCGATTTAGTTGCAACAGCTGAGCAAAAAAGTCTATCAAAAGTATTTTCGCCTGGTAATTCTACTCCCAGTAATGAGTTTGAACTGGAAATGTCACCGTATCTCAAAGACCCTTTCCGTGGTACTGTTGAGCGCAGAATATTGGGTGTAGGTGAGTCATCGCTGACGCTAGAATATGGCGCAGCTAGGGACGCTTTGGCAGCGGCAAAGCTGTTTCCGGAAGAGGTAGATTTGATGATTGTTGCTTCACTTTGGCCGGAAAATATTCTACCTGGTAATGCGGCTTTCCTAGCTGCTCAACTCGGTCTGCGCGGTGCCGCTTGGAATCTTGATTCAACTTGTTCTAATGCTTTAGTTGCCCTGCAAAATGCTACTGCGTTGGTGCGAACTGGAGAGTATCGCAATGTGCTTGTGGTAGTTTCTTGCACTTACTCTCGCTTTACTGATGAAAATGATACGCTTTCATGGTTTTTCGGTGATGGTGCTGGAGCTTTTGTGGTTGGGGCACTCAAAGAAAATCAAGGAATTATTAGTACGAAAATTGTGAATACGTGTGCAACTTGTGACACGTTCTATAATGAGTTTACTGCGGATGCTGAGGGTAAGGTAAGGATGTTAATCCGAGCAGCCAAGCACACTAACAAAGTACTGAGCGATACTGCTGTAGATTATTTGCGTGAGTGCTGCTTGGGGGCGATCGCTACGGCTGGTGTTACTCTAGATGAAATTAAATTTTTTGCTTTTAATACACCCACTGCCTGGTATTCCCGCCTCTGTATCGAAGCACTCGGCATCCAGCAAGAACGAACCATCGACCTTTACCCTCAATATGCCAACATTGGGCCAATGCTCCCCATCGCTAATCTTTACCACGGCGCACAATTAGGCAAGATTCAGGAAAACGATTTGGTTCTTGTATACTCTATTGGTTCAGTGTCTAACGCTGCTGCAACTGTAATGCGCTGGGGCAATGTTGCTCTAGGTTCTGCGAGTAAGTCTAGAACCAGAGATAATCTAACTCAAGAACCTTGTTTAATAAGTTAAAGGATGTTTTACAACTATTTTTAGCATTTGAGCTAGGGGCAATTGATAAATTGCCCCTAGAACTTTGGGAATAGCTACAATTAAGGCAAATCTTTGGCATTCCACGCGTAATCCCTCAACCACGTTAGAATACAAAATTAATTGTTATTTATTAAATAGTAATTTACTTATGAGTGAACTGGAAAACATTCAAGCTGAGTACGAAAAGTTTCCTGAAAAATTTGAAAGTATAATCATTAGCACCGTTAGCGCCCAGGGAATACCCAATGCTAGCTATGCTCCTTTTGTGATGGATAATTCCAAAAATATCTACATTTACGTTAGTGGTCTTTCGACTCATACCAAAAATCTCTATGCCAATCCTCATATTAGTGTTTTGTTTATCGAGGATGAAATTAAGAGTAACCAAATTTTTGCCCGTAGCCGTTTAAGTTTTGATTGTACCGCAACTTTGATAGAGCGTGAAACAGATAAGTGGAATCAAATTGTTGAGCAATTTCAAGGGCGATTTGGTCAAATTATAGAGGTTTTGCGAGGCTTGGCTGACTTTCGGATTTTCCAGTTAACTCCTAATGAAGGTCGTTTTGTAGTGGGTTTTGGGGCAGCCTATAACATCAGCGGTGATAACCTCCATCAACTTGTTCAAATTACAGGAGATAGTAACCAAAAGCAAGATTAACAATTGAAAATTCAAAATTAATTTTTCCATTAAATTAACTTTTTTAATTTTATGCTTAAGTTTCAACCTCCTGGTTTTGGACATAAAGTCATCTATACATCCTTGGGAGCAATAGTTTACTATACCCAAACTAATGCACCTTGGGCTATCGCTGATACTAAAAATTTACCCCCACTTTTGTTTCTACATAACTTTGGTGGTGGTGCATCTGCATATGAATGGTCTAAAGTTTATCCAGCTTTTGCCTCGAATTACCAAATTTTAGCCCCCGATTTAATCGGTTGGGGAGAATCGGCTCATCCAGTTCGGGATTATCAAATTAGGGATTATCTCACCACGATCGCCGAGTTTATCATTCAAACTTGTCAACAGCCAGTGACAGTAGTCGCGTCGTCCCTGACAGCGGCTTTTGTTATTCGCTTAGCCATTAACCAACCCAATCTATTCCAAAGATTATTTTTGGTGTCTCCTTCTGGATTTGATGACTATGGACAAGGTGCTGGACGTAGACTTCCACTTTCGGTAATTAATACGCCTCTGTTAGACGATTTTATTTATATTCTTGGTGCTAAAAATGAAATTGCCGTCCGAAACTTTTTACAAGGTTTTCTCTTCGCCAAATCACAACGAGTATCCCAAGAAATGGTTGAGGCTTATTTAACTTCTGCACAACAACCCAATGCCAAGTTTGCCGCTTTAGCTTTTTTGCGAGGTGACCTTTATTTTGACTTGAGTTTATATATTCAACAACTAACGACTCCCACAGTGATTTTTTGGGGAGAAAAGGCACAATTTACTAACATTAAATTAGGACAACGCTTGGCAAATTCAAACAAAAATGCGATTCAACATTTTCAGGCGATCGCAGATGCAGGAATATTACCTCATTTGGAAGTACCAGAAATTATCATTGGTCTATTACAGCGATATCTTTAGGAACCATTGGATTTTAGATTTTAGATTTTTCTTGAATCCAAAATCCAAAATGGTATTCCTTGTAAACTTTATGCTTCAACGGGTCGCGCCAGGATTCTCCGACTTGGGCGGAGCAACTCGCAAAGGAATGGGGATTAGGGACTGGGACTAGGGACTGGGAACTAGGAAGAGTTTTCTTCTCTACGAGAGAGACGCTGCACGAACAAAACAAGGTTTAGGTCTGAATCCATTACCCAAATTTTCCCAGTCCCCAGTCCCCAGTCCCCAATCCCTTTTTCAATTACTGCATACCCTTAAATTACTGGACATTAGACATGAGAAGCTTTGATATCTCCGCATGTGCCAATACAGCACCAGGTTCGCTCTGAAGCGCATTATAATACTTTCTTTCAAAGGTATTACCTGTCTCTAACGGCACGATTAAAGTGCGGACATCGGTAATCAACTTTTCCAAATCATCCAGCGATATTGGCTCATCTGATGTGAGCATTTCATCGATTTGCACAACAATCTCAGAAATCCGATGTAGCCAAGCAAATTGCTCATGAGCAATCACAAGTTGCAGTAATTCTCCACTGGATACCCGTCCGCTAACTTGTTCGTAGGCGATACGTTCTGTTTCCAGCAACATCTTGTGAAGGTATAGTAATTTGTTTCGTAAATCACGCAGATATTGATGTTGACGTATTCGTTGTAAAAGTGTGTTAGAAGTCAATTTTCCCCATCCTCTCGTTACGATAGTCTTCAATAGCTTAAATAATTTCTGCTTTGGTATATATCAACCTCAGTTAACATATCGGTTTCTTGACGACGCACTACAATTAACATATCTTTTTATAGTAGTTACGTCTTATATTTGATTAATCATATAATAGCATAAAATTATAGCAAGTACATAGATAGAAGCTGTCAAGCAAACATCAATTATGGAAAAATCGTCTTCATGTCCCTAGCACATGTAATCCTGGGTCTTCTTCAGCAGCAAGAAATGACGGGTTACGATCTCAAAACTAGCTGCTTTGATCGATGTATTGCCCATTTGTGGCCAGCCGACCAGGCACAAATTTATAGAACCCTCGATAAGCTAGTTGAGCAAGGCTATATTACCTGTACGATTCAGATTCAGCACGATCGCCCCAATCGAAAAGTTTACACTGTAACCGAGCCAGGAAAAGCCGAATTAGTTCAATGGCTTGGTACTCACCAGCCCTTACCGACTGTACGAGAACCAATGCTTGTTCAGTTGCATTTTGCAGATCAATTGCCCAATGAAAGCATTATTCATTTGCTAGAGCAGCAATTGGCAGCTCGAAACGAAAAGCTTACCGAATGTGAAACCATTGATTTACCACCCCTGGGTGATGAGTCGGCTAACCGCGAGCAGGTAATGCAAAGGCTCGTGCTGGAGTTGGTAATTCGGAGAGAACAGATTTATATTGATTGGTTGAAGACGGTAATTAATGTGATTAGTTAGGAAAACCCACATTCATCACATTACCAAATTCTCTAACTCTCATAAATCAAAATAATGGTAACAATAGCAGCAGTCAATCCGTATCTTGATGGCAATTTTGCTCCAATTCATCAAGAAATCACCACCGACAAATTGTCAGTCATTGGTGAATTACCCCCTGACTTATCGGGGATGTTTGTGCGGAATGGACCTAACCCTCAATGGACACCCATCGGTCAATATCACTGGTTTGACGGCGATGGGATGTTGCATGGTGTGCGAATTAGCAACGGCGTAGCTACTTATCGTAACCGCTACGTCCAGACAGCCGGATGGAAAAAGGAACGAGAAGCGGGTAAAGCTATTTGGACGGGGTTGTTAGAACCACCGCAAATGGATAATCTTCACAGTGCTTACAAAAATACTGGCAACACTGCCTTAGTGTGGCACGCTGGTCAGATGTTGGCGCTGAATGAGGGAGGTAATCCTCATGCTATCAAGCTTCCTGAATTAGATACTATTGGCGAGTATACCTACAATGGCAAACTAGTTTCTGCCTTCACAGCCCATCCCAAGGTAGACCCGGTTACAGGGGAAATGATCTTCTTTGGCTACTCTTTCTTCGCGCCACCGTACCTGCAATATAGTGTGGTTTCAGCAGAAGGCAAACTATTGTGGACAGTGCCAATTGATTTGCCAATGGGGGTGATGATGCATGACTTCGCCATCACTGAAAAATACACTATTTTTATGGATTTGCCGTTGACTATCAATCCAGAAAGAGCGCAACGGGGAGAACCAGTAATGATGTTTGAGCGCGATCGCCCCAGTCGCTTTGGTATTTTACCACGTCACGGAGACAACAGTAATATTCGCTGGTTTGAAAGTCCCCCTTGCTACGTCTTCCATACCCTCAACGCCTATGAAGAAGGAGACGAAGTAGTGCTGATTGCTTGTCGTATGACTTCTACCAGTGTTTTGAGTTCAGATGATTCGCAACCCGACCCACAAGGAAATATTCCCCGTCTGCATCGCTGGCGATTTAACCTCAGCACTGGGACAGTGCGCGAAGAAATGTTGGATGATGTACCTTCAGAATTTCCTCGCGTCAACGAAAACCTATTGGGGCGACAAAACCGATATGGCTACACTAACAAAGCAGCAAACAGTCCCCTACCTTTATTTGAAGGCATCATCAAATACGACTTCAGCAGTGGAAAGTCTGAAACTCATCAATTTGGACAAGGACGCTATGGCGGTGAAGCCGTTTTTGCGCCCCGTCCTGGTGCAACCGCTGAGGATGATGGTTGGCTGATGACTTTCGTCCACGATGAGGGTTCAGATATTTCCGAATTGGTAGTAGTAAATGCCCAAGATGTAGCGGCTGAACCTCTAGCGCGGGTGATAATTCCCCAGCGAGTGCCTTATGGGTTTCATGGTGCCTGGGTTGCAGAGAAATAAACTAATCCGCCTTGAAGTTGCATAATCCTTAGCCTCACAAAGACGCAAAGACGCGGAGAGTGGGAGACGCAAAGACGCGGGGATGCAATTTGAATGATTATTAGCTTGTTCAAGAATTTCGCTTAGATACTTTTTTATCTAGAAATTCCTTAACAGCTGATATTTATGTCCGCCTAATCACCGATCAAAAAAATTCCCCGTGTCTACGCGTCCCCGTCTCCCCGCGTCAGTCTAAATGATAAGTATTCAATCGGACATAATATTACAGGCTCGACATTACATCCCGTGCAACTGCCAAAGTCTGGTCAATATCTTCTTCGGTGTGAGCCAAAGACGTAAACCCAGCTTCAAACTGAGAAGGTGCTAAGTAAATACCGCGTTCTAACATACCCCGATGGAAGCGTCCGAATTTGGCTGTATCAGACTTTTTCGCATCTTCATAGTTGTGAACTGGACCAGAGGTAAAAAATAAGCCGAACATGGCGCTAATTTGACCACCGCAAACGGCATGACCAGTTTCTTTAGCTACTTTTAGCAAACCATCTCCTAGCTTCTTCGTAATCCGGTCAAGATACTCGTAAGTACCGGGCTTTTGCAATAATTCCAAAGTCTTAATACCAGCAGTCATCGCCAGAGGATTACCTGAAAGAGTCCCTGCTTGATATACCGGACCAGCGGGGGCAACCAATGACATGATATCCCGACGACCGCCATAGGCTCCTACTGGCAAACCACCACCAATAACCTTGCCCAAAGTCGTTAAATCGGGAGTGACACCAAATTTTTCCTGAGCGCCACCGTAAGCAATGCGGAAGCCGGTCATCACTTCGTCAAACACCAATAATGCTCCATGCTCCTGGGTAAGTTCCCGTAATCCTTCTAAGAAACCAGCATCAGGCGCAATAAATCCAGCATTGCCAACAACTGGCTCCAGAATGACACCAGCAATCTCGTCGCGGTTTTCTTCAAATAAGGCTTTGACGGCTTCTAGGTCATTGTAAGGAGCCGTTAGAGTGCCGCTAGTTGCCGATTTAGGAACTCCTGGCGAGTCTGGCAAACCAAGTGTAGCCACACCAGAACCCGCCTTCACTAAAAATGAATCAGCGTGTCCGTGGTAGCAGCCTTCAAACTTGATGATTTTGTCTCGGTTGGTGAAAGCCCGCATCACCCGCAAAACTCCCATACAGGCTTCGGTTCCAGAGTTAACAAATCTTACCATTTCGATGCTAGGAACCGCATCGATGACCATTTCTGCCAACACATTTTCTAGTGCTGAAGGGGCACCGAAACTGGTACCTTTTTCCAAAGCTTCATGCAACGCGGCGATGACTTCCGGATGAGCATGACCGCAAATGGCTGGTCCCCAGGTGCCTACATAGTCAATGTATTGGTTGCCATCTACATCCCAAATATACGCATCTTTAACGCGATCGAAAACGATGGGTTGTCCGCCTACAGATTTAAAAGCACGAACTGGAGAACTGACTCCTCCTGGCATGAGGTTTTGAGCGGCGGCAAAGATTTCTTGTGATTTTGTTGTTTTAATTGTGGTATTTACCAAAGTTCTCTCCTAACAGTGGGCAATAAAAAGCTCTATCTTAGAATAGGGTCAAAAGCTGCTTAGAATTTCTATCGTATAAAATTAGATCGACCAAAAAAATAACAATATGTTATGAAGGTCCAATATGGAAGGGAATGCTTTTGTTTAGAAGTAGATAAAATAGTTCGATTTCAAAAAATATGCTAGCTACCCTATTGAGAATGGTATCGTGAATCCATGAATCATTCTCATTAAAGCAGATTAGCTGGTATGTATTCTAACGATTCGCATTCACTGCATTACTCCATCCCTATCAAGGAAATTCGCTACGATGAACGAGGTCTAGTGCCTGCAATTGTCCAAGACTATTTGGATGGTACTGTCCTAATGATGGCGTGGATGAATCAGGAGTCGTTACAAAAGACTTTAGAAACTCAAGAAACTTGGTTTTGGAGTCGTTCTCGTCAAGAGTTATGGCACAAGGGGGCGACTTCTGGGCATATTCAAAAAGTGCAGAGTATCCGTTATGACTGTGATAGTGATGCCTTGCTCATTGGGGTAGAGCAATTAGGAGATGTTGCTTGCCACACAGGAGAACGGAGTTGCTTTCATCAAACAGATGGGAAAATAGTACCTCCACCAGGGGATACATTGTCACAATTGTTTCAAATAATCTGCGATCGCCGCGATCGTCCGATTGAAAGTTCTTATACCTGCAAATTATTAGCAGATGGCGATAACAAAATTTTGAAAAAGATCGGTGAGGAAACCGCTGAGGTGATAATGGCGTTTAAAGATGATGAAGCAGAGGCGATCGCTGGTGAAGTGGCTGATTTGCTATATCATACTTTGGTTGCCCTAGCTCACCATCAAGTTGATTTAAAGTCGGTGTATCGTAAGCTCCAAGAACGTCGCCGATAGGAGGAAAAAATAAGTCAGGCGGCATAGCTAAGCTACCTTACTTAGAACCAAAAGATCGGCTATGGGAAACAATCACAACCGTCAATATTCCCAATGTTTTTCAACTAAAACCACAGGGTTGCTGTGTGTCTCAGAATCGCCTTGGCTAGCAACAAAGTTTGGCGGTGTTCCCAGTTCCCCAGAATCACCCAAATAAACACCCACAATCTGCCCTAGAATGCCGGAAATTGAGGCATACCCAAGGCTATGCAGAAGGAGGTTATAGATAAACCAACTTCATTCACAAAAAAGATCGGCACGTAAAACAGGGTAAAGCTAGTACCAACTTCCAAGAGAAATCTACGTAATCGCCAAAATCCATACCTGGCGATGTGTTGAGGGTAACCACAAGGAAAACTGGGATTGCGAAGCTAATTTCATCAGTTCAAATATCAACAAAACATGACATTTTTGTAATTCTTATCATTGGTTGCAATTTTCCTCACTAATTCCACAGGGTTTCCACAGAGATTTTTCAAGTTTTCCACAGGTGAACTACGAGCTAATAGGCTGTTGCCGTTTTACTGGGGATTGTTAATTAACAGTGGCAAGAAACTTCTGGGACTGAGTTTTTGTAAAGTAAAGTAACAAAAAGTTGGCTAGAAAACTGATTATTTCGTTCGTATTTATTTTTTATACCACCGTTTTTTACATTTCGCAGCATTGACAAACCTACCCCCTCTTGGCGCACAATGATGCGGCTTGCTTTTGTAATCCGTTAACCGTTGACATCAAATGTGTAAAATATATTACCTAAGATGTTGGCGTAGATTATCGGGCTGCCAAAAGAGCGTGTGAGGTAGCTTTAGGCTGCTTTACCGCAAGCGACTTGTCCCTTTTGATTGTCCTCATAGGAGGAAAATCTCATGAAAGCAACGGTTAGCATCTTTACAGAAATTCCCGAAACGCTCCACGAATCCTTAAAAAACTACTTAGAAACGCATCCTGATTGGGATGAAAACAGAGTATTAACGGCGGCGCTATCATTGTTTCTACTTCAAAATGGAGATAGCGATCGCCGTGCTGCCCGAGTTTATCTAGAAACTTTGTTTCACCACTCATAAGTAGAAATACCCTGCATCGATTCACAAACAACAGCTAATCTACTAGACACCCCATAGGTACTGGTATGAAGCGCTTTATTGTGGCATATGCCCTAATGTGGGCACGGTAAATCGTGCCCCATGCCCCATCAATAGCATTGATTGCGACCCAAGGCGATCGTCTAGGATCAGACTATAGAGCAGTTTTATTTTGCGTGAAGTACAAAGTTACGTGTTTTGATGCAGGATAGCGCAGCTGTAGCGAGTCTGCGTTCACTTTTAGCGTCTCGTAAAAAGCGTCAGCAGGAGTTAGAAACTCTTTTCTTTATTATGATTTTGAGTTTTGCATTTTTTACCTCACTTACGTACAAAGTACTCGAGCAAAGAAACTCAGGAGATTAATTTCTTATATCCCTAAAATTATCTGGTAATAGCCAAAAATTTAGAATTGAAGCAAAACTTGACTATTTTAGCTGAGCGTTGGTTAATTCTTTAGGACTTACGGAGTGTCACATATCTTTTTTGTCATGGACTTTTGACAACGGCGACAAAAAAATATGACACTTACGTAAGTCTTAGTTGTATCTACGGCTTCTCTTCGTGATGTAAATGCAAAACACGTAGGGTAGCACAGTTAGCTGTGCTACCCTACGAACGTTAAACGAGTTTGCTCAAGTATCTTTACCCTGTAGCAAGTTCCTCCCGATGGCTGTGAAACCGAAATAAATTTCATCCAAAATCTATAATCCAAAATTGTTTCGGTCAAAAGTTAAAAAATTTTAGAGTATAAACTCAGGACTTGGCTTCCAATTGCTGGGAGTGAGCAGGAGATTCAAATTTATACCCTACACCGCGTACAGTTTGAATTAATGCTGGCTGACTAGCATCAATTTCAATCTTCTTCCGAATTTGACCTATATGTACATCTACAACTCGCTGATCGCCCACATATTCATAGTCCCAGACCTCTTGAATTAGTTCTGCACGCCGCCAAACTCGACCTGGATGACTGGCTAAAAAATGCAACAAGTCAAATTCCAGAGCAGTTAAGGGTATTGGTTGGTTATTAAATGCCACCTCCCGTCGCACTGGATCGATCATCAGCTTTTCAAATACTAAGCGTTTTTGCTCAGCAGTAGTTATGACTCTCTGACGTCTCAAAATCGCTCCCACTCTGACTTCTAGCTCTCCCAGCCCAAAAGGCTTAGTGAGATAGTCATCAGCGCCTTTAGAAAAGCCGCGAATTTTGTCAGCTTCGTCAGCACGGCTAGTCAGCATCAAAACAAAAACACCATTACGACTTTGCATCTCTTGGCAGAGGTTAAACCCAATTACATCTGGTAAATTCACATCTAGAATCACCAAATCAGGGTTAAATTGCTCAAATAGAGTTAAGGCTGTCTTTCCATCTTCGGCAGCCTCCACCTGATAGTTCTGCTTCATCAAGAAGCGTTGGATTAGATTCCGAACCGCAGGGTCGTCGTCAACTACAAGAATCTTGGCAGGAGCCATGACCATCACTTTGCACAAAAATTCGTAAGATTAACAGAAAAGTTACGTAAAAACACAGTTTCCACTTTGGGACTAATGTTAAGAATCTACATAGCTACGGCATGAAAATCCTGATAATTCAAATATTTAATACTGTAATCAGGATTGTGGGAGATGAGAACGGGAAACTTCTGTTGGCCAGTAGCTTAGCCCTGCATGGAGTGCAGGTCTTGTAACTGTCAATTTTATGTCTACCAAACAAACGTTCTGACCTTAACCGGAGCAATTTGTAGGACTGGAGTACTTTTTTATCCCAGTTAGGTGGTAATTTAAAACGTTTCAATTTTAATAAATCGAGACGCAAAGCTACACCACAAGCGATCATTAGTATAATTAAAAAAACTCTTTTAGGGCACAGTAAGTTGCCAAATCTGAAACAGTAAAGTTAATTTTTTCATAAAAAGCATCTGTTTTAGGTACTATCAGTTCAAATTCTAGATTAGAGCCAGAACTAAGCAACGACATGAGGGTATACACGGAGTTATGGTGATATGTTAAAGTGACTATAGTCTAAAATGTCAAAGTCAATCAAACTAAACCCGTGCTACTATCCTGGTAGAGCATAGACTATAGATCGAAACCAATGTTTCGATCCATATTAAAGCTAAAACTGTTTTTTCTTCGACAAAAGACTGCCGCTGACTGAGGCTGAAGTAACAAACTCCCATGAGCGATCAAAATCCCTACGAAAAACTTGGGGTATCAGAAGAGGCTACCTTCGATGAAATTCAGGATGCTCGTAATCGCCTATTTGAGCAGTATAGTGGCGACTCAAAGCATCTAGAAGTCATTGAAGCTGCTTACGATGCGATTTTAATGGATCGCTTACGGATGCGCCAGGAAGGTAAAATCAAAGTCCCTGAACGTATCCGTTTTCCAGAGTTGCGAGTACAATTGCCTCCCAAAGAAACTCAAACCCCTCGCGAAAAATCACCTGCGTGGCTGCAACGAATACTCGATCGGCCAACTCCTACTGATATTCTCTTACCAGGAGCTTGGTATCTTGGTTTGAGTGCTATTAGTCTGTTTTACCCAGAAGGAGGTACTCAGATTTTACAATTAGCCTTGGTGGTTGGGGTAAGTATCGGTATTTACTTTCTCAATCGCAAAGAAGGCAAATTTGGCCGGGCAGTTTTATTCACCCTAGTCAGTTTGATAATTGGTTTAATTGCCGGAGGTCTCATTGCTAGCTGGGTGTTACCACAAATACCATTCATAACTCTGGGATCGAATCAGTTCTCTACGGTACTAACTTTTATTTTGTTGTGGTTGGTTAGTAGCTTTCTACGCTAGATTCCAGTTTTAAGTAAGGCTGGCCGAAGAAGACGTAGTTGCTTATGTATTTAGGGTAGTAGGTAAAATTGGTAACCAGTTAGCATCAAATTACTTATTACCCAGTATTAAGCCGATAAGCTTTTAAATTAAATTTGTAAAACTATTTTGTGGTGGTGTCACGGTCAGTTTGTAAGTGATAACACTAGTTTTAATTCATGGAATATATTCTTTATTATCAACTACTTTGGAAATTGGTAAATTTTATGAATTAGTATTTTCTTCAGATACTTCAAACTTGTAACCATAGCCGCGCACAGTTTTAATAAACTCTGGTACACTTGCATCTATTTCCATCTTCTTGCGAAGCTGACCAATATGCACATCAACGACTCGTCCATCTCCTACGTAGTCACAACCCCAAATTTTTTGGATTAGTTGTGGACGACTCCAAGCCTGACCAGGATGGCTTGCCAAAAAATGTAAAATATTAAATTCTAGGGCTGTTAAGGTGAGAGGTTTATCATTAAGTGTTACCTCCCGACCTTCTGGATTAATTACTAACTGCTTGAAGACGATACGTTGTGTTGGAGAGGGGTTAATGTAGCGTATCCGCCTCAAAAGCGCTTCTACTCTAAGTTCGACTTCTGCAAGACTAAACGGTTTAGTCATAAAATCATCAGCACCTGCGCCTAAGATTTTAATTTTATCAGCCTCATCAGTCCTACTAGTCAGTATCATCACTAAAACATTAGTACGACTCTGCATTTCTTGGCAGAGACTATAGCCGTTAACATCTGGTAAATTCCAATCCAAAATCACTAAGGTCGGGTTGAATTGCTCAAACAAGGATAAAGCAGTCTTACCATCTGCTGCTGATTCTATTTGATATTTCCGACTTAAAAAGCGGTAGACGAGATTCCGGACGCCGAAATCGTCATCGACTATGAGAATTTTCGGAGTAGTATCGGGAGCCATAATCATAATAATGCTACCTTGCTGCCTATTGTTGATTGGGCAATTGGCTGTTGCGCCAGTTTTGCTTTACGTATTTGTGTTGAGAGTGTATTCACGCTTACCTGTGATGATTACAATCGCTCAATCGCTAATGTAGTACTTGTTTACAATAAATTTTCCATGAAGTTACTAAAAACTTCAGCCATCGTAATGCTTATTAATTGTATGAGTATTGTTTGAATTTGGTATAATTTTGATTTTTTATAGTATAAATTTAAACTTACACACTTAAAGATGCCACTAAAGATCATTTCCATCACCACAAATTGCTGAGAGAAAAACCAGAGGAAACTGCGATCGCTACAACTTGATAAAGGAAGACACTACCCGAACAATTAGGTTTCTATAAAGACTTACAAAGCGAGTCGGTAATCTATATTCTAAACACTTACTCAACTTGGCTCTTACTAAGATGTATGTCCTCCTCAAAAAGACCTATGAAAATTTACTTGACGTGCATTTACATGTAGTTATCCTCTTAAGCATATACTATACTACAAGTCTGAGTTTGAGACCATAAGCAGATTAACAATTAAAAATTCCAAATTCTTGCTACAACCAGGGTGTCTACGACACCCTGGTTGTAGCAAGATCCCGCAGTTTAACTGGCGCCAGATGTAATGGTTGGGGTCTTAAACCTTTTTATTTAAAATAATTACTAATTTGTAGTAATGCTCATATCCCTGGTATTCAGCAAGCTACTTGCAGCTTATTACTTTCCCAACTTGCTAAGGTAATTTTTAATTAATTGTACAAAACAACTCTATTGAGCGATAAAGATAGAAAAATCTACTAATTAATATTTCACGATCGACTGGATTGATGGATAAATTGTAATGATGAATTGCTATGATCGAACAACGTTAAAAAGGAACATAAAAAAGCAATTTAGGAAACATTATTATTAGCGATCGCCGATATTAAAAAGGTAGATAATTTGTCAGAATAGTTAAATATTAGAGACAATATTTGTATCTTCCCATAGTCCGATCTTGCTTTATTTGCAATTGATTAATTGGTAGAAATTCTAAAAAATAACCAGTATATCTGAGGAGAGACATTGAAGATATTCATCCCAGAGAAGGAGCAATTAAAGAAGTGTTGTTCGTTAAATTGCTATTAATATCGTCAGCAAGGAATAGTTATGAACAACAATTTAGTAGGCGGCATCATTCCCCCACAGCCACCAATAGAAGCACAATCTGATGCTCACACACTGAAATCTCGTTTGGAATGGGGTGAACCAGCTTTTACAATACTGGATGTGCGCGATCGCAATACCTACAATCAAGGTCACATTATGGGATCGATGCCTATGCCAATAGATGAATTGGTAGAGCGTGCAGGAGCTTCCCTGGATAAGAGCCGTGATATTTATGTTTACGGTGCCAGTGAAGAAGAGACTGCCCAAGCTGCCCAACAACTTCGTTCTAGTGGGTTTGAGCATGTTTCTCAACTCATAGGTGGTCTTGCTGCATGGAAGGCGATCGGCGGTCCAACAGAAGGGATTATTGAATCAAAGACTCCCCCAGGAGCAGATGAGTACAATGTGGTAGCTCGGCTACAAAGTCATGCAGAACATCAGGCAAAGGGAGGTAGTAATGCCGCAGAAAGTATTAAAAAGGGAGTTAGTAACCTGAAGGAAGGAATTCAAGAAGGAGCTAGTAACCTGAAAGAAGGAGCCAGTAACTTGAAGGAAGGTATTCAAGAGAAAGCTAGTGACCTTAAAGAAGGCATTGAATCTAGAAATTCTACAGAGCGAGATGATTCTAATGTTGGATCTTAGGGAAAAAATGAGTTAGAAAATTAGCAACATACCTATTAGTCATTAGTCATTAGCCATTAGTTATAAACGATGGACTAATAGGCTAATGGCTTTGCTTTTTGAGAATAATTAATGTTCAAACAAATCTTTAAATTGCAACAAATCTAAAGAAACAATTGTGGGTAAAAATTTAAAACATTCTTGAGCAACTTCCCAACGTTCTTCTCGTTTGAGCATTTCTGTGAGTTTTTGCTGGACACTCAGTAAATAGCGCACATCATTGGCGGCGTAACTCAGTTGAGCTTCAGATAAATTAGCAGCGTTACCCCAATCAGAACTTTGAACGCTTTTATCGAGTTCTACTTGTTCTAACTCTTGCACGACATCTTTAAGTCCGTGACGATTTGTGTAAGTACGCGCTAACTTGCTAGCAATTTTGGTGCAAAAAACAGGCTGAACTTGAATTCCCAAATAAGCTCGTAAAGTAGCAAGGTCAAAACGAGCAAAGTGAAACACTTTCACAACATTCGCTGCTTCCAAGAGTTTTTTTAAGTTTGGGGCGTCAGCTTGTCCTTTAGCTATGCGGATTACCGTTACTTTTCCTTCGAGGTTGCACAATTGGACGAGACACAAGCGATCGCGCTGTGGCAATAATCCCATTGTTTCTGTATCCACAGCGATCGCAGTCGATTCTAAATATTCTCCAAGGGCTGCGTCGCTGAGATCGCGATCGCTCACCTGAAAATCTGGTAATGTCATCAAATGTTCAAAAATAATAGCAGTGTCTAGCAAATAAAAGTCTTGTCAGACACTACATTATTATTGTGCAAAAATATCAAAAATTAAATCTACCTAGTGCGAAAAAACAATTGTGTCAGGTAGACTTCCCCTTGATTATTAGTAGCAACGCCAATTCCTGTGAGGTTGTAATTTCCTTTAATATTCTTTAGATGTCCCGGACTGTTAATCCAACCAGTAACAGCTTCCTCCACAGGGTTGCTATATCCTCGGTTAAAAGCGACATTTTCCGCCGCACTGTTGTAGCGAATAGGTATAGCTTTGACTCGCCCCTCAAATCCCTGGTGGCTAAATGGGGTTTTACCTTTAGCCATATTTTGACTATGAATTCTTGCTTGTCGTGTGATATTCGCATTTAGGGTCAACTTTGGCAACCCTTTAGAAGCTCGATATCGATTAATTTCCTCAAAAACAGATTTTTCTAGCTCCGTAGATTTAAAAGTAGGAGTCGAGATTGCAGCCTGACTGGAAAAAAGCGACAACAGCTTATTACGGGTGGATGTATTTGTAGAATTTTGCCCTGGTATCGGAACAGTTGTTAATCCACTAGCAAGGACAAGCGCACTTAAAGCGATGCCAAAAGCAGTTTGTCGGAACATGGAGAATTGCGTAATGTGTAGAGATATAAGACTTATACTCTACCTCATAGTTCCTAAAATATATAAGAGAATACTATTAAGGATTGATGAATTTCGGCAATTTGACCATACCCTTTACAAGACATACAAACAATCACTTCCAATTGTCAATACTCTCATCGGTCACTTTCCCAAAATTATCTTTACTTTTGCTGAAAATTTATAATTTTCATCAATTACTAAACAAGAATGTAGTATTCAGTACAGATATAGAGAAACCAATTTCATCTGAAGAACTTACTTGACTTAGATGGCTCTTTTAGTTGTACCTAACTTCGCAAAAATCAAATATGAGTTCCAATACGGTTCGGATCAGAATTTTTCCCTTTCCTTGTCGTCTGGGGAAAAGGGAAGAAGTAAAGGGTAAAGGATGTACATTTCTTTGTTCTCTCGGTAGGTTGTGGCAGGCCGCTTTGCGTCTACGTTAAAAAAATTGACTTTGACAAAGGATTTTAGCCTTAACTGAACCGTATTGGGTAAAAATTCACTACTCTTTTGGGTAATTTAAATTAATCTTGACTGAAGGTTTGTGACTCTTCCTGGACTACGCGCAAAACCCGCGCAATATATTCCGCACGCCACTTTTGTCGCTCTTGAATTACTTTCTCATCAGGGTCATAACCTTCAATATCAGTAACCGATAGAATACCTTTAGCTTCTAGCAACTGTTCAATGGTGTCTAGGCGTTCACGCAGTACGGATACTTCACCAGTTAAAGCCATGACGATCGCCAATAATTTATCGATTTGCGGATTCTCTAAGTAAACTGGTCGTTTACCCTTGGCTATTTTTGCCATCCTCACTTCCTTTGCTTACTTAGTTGCAGCAACTACAAACCAAGTGCCTTGGCTGTTGGAGTTGCTATTTTGAGCTTTCCATGCTCCATTTGGAACAAATTTCTCAAATGTTTTATCTGCTGCAAAACCAGCCTCTATAGCTAGCGCCACCAAATCGAGATCGCGTACAGCACTCCAGAAGGGTTCGTTGTTGTTAGCAGTTTCCCAATCAAAAACAAACTGTGTATAGGCATCCATATGATGATACAAGCGTGCTTCCAAATGCAGCATCATCCCGCCAGGAGCCAGCAGACGATAAGACTCTTGCATCACTTTACGGACAACTGGCGGGGGAATTTCATGCAGCAAAATATGAGAAACCACTAAATCAAAAGATTCATCTGGAAAGTTAGTGTGTTCGGCATTTTGCTGAGAGAAATGTACCCGTTTACCCAAGGATTCGGCTCTTGCATGAGCATAACGCAGCATAGGTGCGG
The DNA here is from genome assembly GCF_043099735.1 of Nostoc sp. C117. NCBI lineage: Bacteria > Bacillati > Cyanobacteriota > Cyanophyceae > Nostocales > Nostocaceae > Nostoc > Nostoc sp. C117. The sequence goes on along the minus strand of NZ_CP170991.1, from coordinate 1,793,705 downwards.
CTACATCTATGGCATGGACTTCTGCATCTGGGTAAGCATCTACATAAGGTAATGTGCTATTGCCAATAGAACATCCCATATCAAGAATTTTTCTCGCTTGAAAGTCGGGATACTCTGGTAAGAGGTAGTTTTTGACTATAGATAACCCCATATCATCGTTAAGTGGTCCTAACCAACCAACACCATAAACATAACTGCCGCGATCGTAAGTTGCTCCGGCGGCTACATCATCAGCAGTAAATTCACTGTGATATCCTCCAGGCATACAGTGAATGTCTACAGCCTTTTGATGAATAGGTATGGGAAGATTTGGATCGAGGGTTAAAATACCCAGTTCATTACCCTTATTTTTGGCACGTTCAATCAAATCTGGCAGTTGTCTATCAACGCTGGTATTTACAGCATCCCATAACATTTCCTGGCTGATCCGCTTCAGAAGACCCATCCAGAGATATTGGGGTTGATGCTGCATTACTTCCCGAATTTCATAGCGATTCTCGGGAGAACGTTGATGTTCTTGTTCAAACTTGGGCTTTGCTAGTTTTTCATAAATTACTTTATTTTGAGGAGAGAGATTCCTGAAAATATGCATTTTTAGAGTTTGGACAAAGTTTTGGCGTGCCAACTCATCATGAGTGGCTTGCGGCAGCATAGCGTGTTGGAGTTGTCGATCCATTGTTGCTTTCTCCCCAATATTTAACGTCTATTTACCCAGGATTTAATAACTTAGCTACAGTTTGTACATCCTTGTCACCACGTCCAGAGCAGTTGATGACAATCCGAGGACTGTCGGTTAGTTGAGGACAGAGGGTTTCCAAGTAGGCGATCGCATGAGCTGTTTCCAATGCCGGAATAATCCCCTCCAATTTCGACAATCGCTGGAACGCAGCTAAAGCCTCGGCATCCGTCACACTATAGTATTCAGCCCGACCAGTATCTTTCAAATAGCTATGTTCTGGCCCCACACCGGGATAATCTAACCCCGCACTAATTGAGTGTGCCTCAATGATTTGTCCATCTTCATCTTGTAGCAGATAACTCATAGCCCCATGCAATACACCAACTCGTCCTTTTGTCAAGGTTGCTGCGTGTTTTTCAGTATTGACACCTTCTCCGGCTGCCTCAACTCCAATTAACCTGATAGAAGGTTCATTGATAAACTCATAAAATAGTCCCATCGCATTGGAACCACCACCGACACAAGCTAAAAGAATATCAGGCAACCCACCCCATTTTTCCATTGCTTGGCTGCGAGTTTCTTCGCCAATGACTGCATGAAAATCACGTACCATCATTGGGTAAGGATGAGGTCCTGCAACTGAACCCAGAATGTAGTGAGTCGTTTCCACATTCGTCACCCAATCTCGGATAGCTTCAGAAGTGGCATCCTTCAGGGTTCCCGTTCCCGCTTCCACCGGACGTACTTCTGCCCCCATCAACTTCATTCTAAAGACATTCAAAGCTTGGCGTTCCATATCATGAACGCCCATGTAAATTATGCATTCCAGCCCAAAACGAGCGGAAACTGTGGCTGTAGCAACTCCATGTTGTCCAGCGCCCGTTTCGGCAATAATCCGCTGTTTACCCATACGCTTCGCCAACAATACCTGACCAAGAGCATTATTAATTTTGTGAGCGCCAGTATGATTTAAATCTTCACGTTTTAAGTAAATTTGTGGCCCGGTGCGATCGGGTCGGGCATAATGAGCAGTCAGGCGTTCAGCGAAATACAATGGTGTGGCACGTCCTACATAATCTCGTAACAACTGCTGTAGTTCTGCTTGAAAACCAGGATCGTTACGGTATTGTTGATAAGCTGTTTCTAATTCAGCAAGGGCAGGCATTAGTGTCTCAGGCACATATTTACCGCCAAAACGTCCAAAGCGACCTAGCGTATCGGGAACAGAAGTAGTTAAATTTGTAGGCAGGGGAGTGGTAGTCACAGGCTGATTTTAATGATGGGAAGGGCTTAAATCATTATAGAAAAGTCTAAGCATATCTGAGGAGTGGGGAATAGGGAACAAGGGGACAAGGAGATAAATACAACTCCCAATACTGCTCGGGTAAAGCATTTTTAACTCGGAATTGGATTTGGGGAAAAGGTTAAAGGGTAAAGGTTAAAGGTTTTTTCTTTCCCTTTTCCCCTTAACCGACAAGTATTGATACAACTCCTGACTTTTAACTCTTAACTCAGCACGGGCTAAACGTCCCGCTATCCATGTACAGCACTCAGCACTCACCACTCACTGTTTTGCCCTATGCCCACTTCCTTGCAATGGATTGGTGATGTTAGCTTAGAAATTGATATCCTAGCAAAATGGTTGTGTAGAAGTTTCCACTGCTTTGAATTTTTTTGTAATAAAAATTTTATGTCTTCTTCCAATTCTAAATCTGACGATAAAAGCTTTGTCTACCGCGAATTTGGCAACGACAACTCCCCCGCCACAGAAAGACCAATTCCAGAACTACCTCCACAACAACAAAATCTGAAAGTACAAGCTTCACGCAAAGGACGTAAAGGAAAAACCGTCACTGTGATTAGCGGTTTTCAAGCCAAACCAGAAACCTTGGCAGATTTGGTGAAACAGTTGAAAACTCAGTGTGGCACAGGTGGGACAGTTAAAGACAACGAAATTGAAATTCAAGGCGAACACAAGCAGAAAATTCTCGAGATTTTGACTAAGCTAGGTTACAAAGCCAAAATTAGTGGTGGCTAATGTTAATTGAGTGCGGTTTACCGCATCTCAACCGCAACATAAATTTAGAGAAGGAATGTTATGTTTAAAGAGTATATATAAATATGCTTGAAGAGTAGTAAATGACTTGTTCAACAACCTGTATTTGATAAAATTGTTAGGAGGTTTAAATGGATTTAGTTCGGATTCTGTGTGCCATTTTCTTGCCCCCTTTGGGAGTCTTTTTGCAAGTAGGTTTTGGTATAGATTTTTGGATTAATATAGTTTTAACGCTTTTTGGTTATATTCCTGGGATTATTCATGCAGTCTGGATAATTGCGAAGAAATAATTCTTTGTAGAATCATTTGGTATGCGAATCTTGGCGATTCTGAATCATAGTTTAGAGGCAATTGATGAATTGCCTCTAAACTATGAAAAGACTACCTATTTCATTCCAAAAAAAGCATTAAAAACCCCAATTTTGACGTTTACAAAACATATTTATAATTCGTAATTATAAATTAACTATCATTTTTTAACATAGCGTAGAGTCTAAACTCTAGAAGCAATGGGCAGATATGCAATTGCCATTGTGCGGTTGAGACTTTCAAATCTTTGATTAACCCAGTACTTATATCTAATACCCAGCCATGAACCGTAGGTGCTTTTCGTGCATAAAGTGCCTGGCGCATTACGGAAGTCTGGTAAAGATTTTTTACTTGTGCCACAACATTGATTTCTGCCAAACGATTAAGACGTTCTTTTCTTGTTGGCAAGGCGTCAATTTCTTCTTGTTTCTGTAAATATAATTCCCGGATCGGATTTACCCAGTTATCAATGATTCCGATGCTTCTCCATTCTAAAGCGGCCTTAATTCCTCCGCAATCGTAGTGGCCACAAACGATAATGTGTTCCACTTGAAGATGGAGAATTGCGTATTCTAAAATGGCTAAAAAGTTAATATCTGTCAGAGATACTTGATTAGCAATATTACGATGTACAAATAATTCTCCCGGTTCTGTACTGGTAAAGTTTGTTAAAGGCAAACGACTATCAGAACAACCAATATACAGAAAGGGTGGTGTTTGTCCGCTAGATAATTCTTCAAAGTAATTTGGATTGATCGCCAGCTTTTGGGCAACCCAAGCCTGATTATTTTTGAAGAGTTCATCAATGCTGTTATATTTCATTCTTTCATCAAATTAAGTAGAAGGCACGAGGCAGTTCGCAAAAGGCTTACTGCAGGTTAGGTACAAGTTAAGTAAAATCTACTCACTCAGCTGATTTCATATCATGAGCAAAAGACTAGACTTCTTGCAGAAGTCGGGAAAAGGGGAAGGTGGAGTCCCCTCTGGGGATAAGGGGCGGGGGGAAAGGGTAAAGGGTGAGCATCTCAGTTTTGCAAATGCACCCTAAATCGACCCCCCTTAGTCCCCCCTTAGTAAGGGGGGAAACAAGATATTTGCTCCCTCTCCTTAGTAAGGAGAGGGTTGGGGTGAGGTTGAAAAAGCTTTCTACAAAAGTGAGATGGTCCCGGGTAAAGGTTTTATATTTTCCCCTTCCCCTTTAACCTTTCCCTTTTCCCACGAAGGTGCAAAAAGCACTTTTGCAAGAGGTCTACTTATTATTTGGGCTGATGCAAAGACACAGGGACGCGGAGAAATTTTAATGATAAGTCATTCGTAGGACATAATTTCAGTGGTTTGCATTTTAGGTTTAATTATGTCTACCTACTTAAGAGAGAGGATATTATAAATATTTTAGCTGATTCAAATTTTTTCTAAAGCAATATAAATTGGTTTGGATCTAAAATCTTTATAAACCTGATAATTGTTAGTATAAATTTAATATTATGTCTGTGTATAAATTGAAATTGCCAATTTTAAATCCTCATTTATGGCAATATTATAATTGTAAGAATTCAAAATCGAGAATCCAGAATTTATAATACTTGAAGACTCCAACTTGATTATTTTGAAGAATATCAAGCATCCGTAGCAACCTTGATTTTCGAGTAATTCTGAGTCCTGAATTCTTACGTGCCAACTATTCCTCAATCTGAATTTTTACCCCAAATATAAAATCCAAAATGGTATTAAGTTATCAGCTTCAATCATGAGCAACAACTTTGCTACCGTTATGATGATTGATTGACCAACGGTGATCGATATCGAGAGAGGAAAACTGGCAAATTTCTTCTAGTCGCTTTTGTTGCACAGCAGCTTTACGGAGAGTAATAATTAGCTGATTCACCTGATGCCTTAAATCTGGATTATCATTTACAGCTAGCATAGTTTGTCTTTCTAATAGTTGAAGTATAAGTTCGTAGTGGATAGGTGAAGGTAGAGGAATTTGCTCCATGAAGTTAATTTTTAATTTCAAATTTGGGATTTTTTATCAGTCAGAGTTTATCTCTTGTTAATGAATTGTTACATAAGAAATAACTATTTGTTTAGGGCTTTGATTTGGTTAGCGATGAAGATTTAGCAAAGATATTGGTCATATTAGGCAGCAAAGTGCTGTATATTCACGTATAGTATGCCCAATTGCCTGATTATTATTTGCAGTCTCCCTGGGCTTTTGGCCTAGGGAGGGTGTTTTTTTCAGAAATTCTTTGGTAACAGACGGGCGATCGCAGCGCCGGGATCGGGTTGTTTTACCAAAGATTCTCCAATGAGTACAGCGGATGCACCTGCTTTAACCACCAAACTCAGATCGTCTGGGTTGTGTAGTCCTGACTCGCTGACAACAAGGATGTTTTTCTGTTGCAATTGGCTACCTCTTCTAGCCAAAAGTTCGCAAGTAGTTTGGAGATCAACAGAGAAATCTTCCAAATTGCGATTATTGATTCCTACTAAGGAGACTCCATCCAAGGCTAACACACGGTCAAGTTCAGCTAAACTGTGGACTTCAATCAAGGCAGTCATTTTCAGGTTGTTGGCAATTTTGAGGAAGTATTGTAAATATTGATCGCTTAAGATAGCCGCAATCAACAAAACAGCATCTGCACCGTGAATTCGTGCCAAATACATCTGGTATGGATAGATAATAAATTCTTTGCACAGTAGGGGCAAATCTACCGCAGCGCGAACCTTGGCTAGGTTCTCAAAGCTACCTTGAAAAAACTTCGTATCCGTTAGCACAGAAAGACAGCTAGCACCACCTTGTTCATAAGAAAGGGCGATCGTTACTGGATCGAAATCTTCTCGTAAAACGCCTTTGCTAGGTGAAGCTTTTTTGACTTCCGCAATCAATGCTGGCTTCGTCTTACCGTAATGCAAAGCTGCAAAAAAATCTCGGGTTGGCGGCGCGGAAAGTACCTGATGTTGCAATTCCCGTAAAGGTAACCTTTCGCGCATTTGGTCAACTTCTACTTCTTTCTGCCAAACAATTTCCTCCAAAATATTGTTTGGCTCTGAATCAGGTACAGTAGCCTGATAACGTAACGTGGATACAGCAATAGCTGGGTTAGGTGAACGACGACGGATTTCCATAATTGGGGACTGGGGAATGGGGACTGGGGACTGGGGAATGGGGACTGGGGAATGGGGACTGGGGAAGAATTCTTCCCAATCCCCAGTACCCAATACCCAATCCCCAATCCCTAAATGGCGATCGCTCGTTTATAAGCTTCGTCCAGAACTTCTGAAAGTGTTGGGTGGGCGTGAACTAGATGTGCAAGGCTTTGCACAGATTGACGGTGAGCGATCGCGGCTGACGCTTCGTGAATTAAATCTGAGGCGTGGAGTCCGAAAATATGGACGCCTAAGACTTCTCCGGTGTCTTTGCGATATATCACCTTGGCCATACCGTCGGCTTCATTTTCTGCCAACGCTTTAGAATTTCCTTTGTAGTAACTCTTGCTGGTGGCGATTTCAAAGCCTTCGGTTTGTCCCAATTCCTTGGCTGCTGTTTCTGTTAAGCCTACATAACTGACTTCTGGGTGGGTAAACGCCGCTGCTGGGATGCTGCGATAGTCTACTATTCTTTCCCTACCAACGATGTTTTCTACAGCGATGATGCCTTGAGCAGAAGCCGCATGTGCTAACATCATCTTGCCATTAGCGTCGCCAATTGCCCAGACATGGGGCACGACTTCACCGGCTGATAGCACCGCCATGCGATCGTCCACTGGGATAAAATTCCGGCGATCGAGTTCTACACCTACAGACTCTAAACCGAGATTTTTGGTCGCTGGGATGCGTCCAGTAGCCACCAAGCAAGCATCTACCTCGATGACATCTAGATCTTCTTTGGTTTTGAAATCTGCTAACTCAATGACTACAGGTGAACCTGGGATGACTTTTTTGGCGTATATCCCAACTTTGGTTTCAATATCGCGGGGAGTAATTAGCACCCGTTCGGCAAGTTTGGCAATGTCGCGGTCAAATCCTGGCATTAACTGATCTAGGGCTTCAATCAAGGTGATTTCACAACCCAAAGCTGAGTAAATATCAGAAAATTCCAAGCCGATGTAACCACTGCCAATAATTGCTACCCACTCTGGTAGTGATTCCAACTTCACACCTTGGTCGCTAGTAAAGACAGTTTTGCCGTCTACTTCGATTCCCGGAGGAACAAAAGGAATTGAACCAGGAGAAAGGATGATATCTTTGGCTGTGATGGTTTTTTCACCACCGTCTCCAGCGATGGAGACTTTTTGTGCCCCAGCGATTTTTCCCCAGCCCTTGATAATATCAACTCCCAGACGTTTGAGACTGTTAGTTAAATCGCCTTGAATTTTCGAGACAAGATTGGTAGCATGATTGGCGATCGCTTGGCGATCGAATTCCACGCTACCAACTTGAATTCCCAACGACTTGAGGTGGTGGGCATTCCGTAACTCCCGCACACGTCCAGATGCTGCTAGCAGTGCTTTAGAAGGAATACAGCCCCGATTAACACAGGTTCCTCCCATATCAGCAGCTTCAATAATCGCTGTTTTTAGACCACAACTTACGGCGTGTAGGGCAGCGCCATGTCCGCCTACACCAGCGCCGATAATTACTAAATCGTAATCAAATCCTTGACTCACGTTAGTTTCCCCGTGTGCTTCGCCTATTTATTCTCAACTTGACCGAGCATCAACGCAACCCCTTTAACAGTTATCGGTTATAAGTTGTCAGTTTCGTCGCTGGGTTTGAGCCTTGAGACAGAGTTACCTGTGATCTGCGATCGTTGAACACTGGGAACATTTAACCTTTGGGCGTTGCTAACTCCAATCCAATTATGATTCACTCACTTTTGGCGAAAAGATGGATGTTTTCAGTAATTATAGTCAAATCTACATATAGGAATCCGGTTTGATTCCTAAACTTACTTGCGTCGAGAGGGAACTTTTAACAGCGAACACAAAAAAATCGATAGATACGTACTGAGTCTTGTTCAAAAATCAAATAGTAGTTCTATAGTTCAGTGCTGGATGGTCAGATATAGCACTCTTCTAACTGTCAAATACTTGGTTTCAGGTCATACCACTAGTAGCTCTGAGAAAAACTACCACCCTATAAATATTGAATAAGAATGAGACTTACGCAACTGGTATATTATTTTTAGTTTGTAGTGCACCCCCCTGGGGAAGCAAGCTACACGCAGCGTCTCGCAGAGAGGACTTTAGTCCTCAAAATCAGGGCTTCAGACCTTACTACACACTAAAAGTTTTAATTTTTTGTGACATTTTCGTAAGTCCTAAAAAAAACAAAAGTTTAGATAATTCGTTAAATTAACTTTAAAAAGCTGGAATTAGTCAAAACGTCCCCAGCAGCCAGATTCGCCCAAAACCCTACACTGAACTGTGTTCAGTGTAGGAGTATGTCACCGTAGAAACTAGTTAGAAATATCTTTGCCTACCTGTGCTGCACTTTCCCCTACATCACGAGCAGTTTTTTTTGTACCTTCTACGTAGCCCGATCCAAATTGTTTAAAAGCTTCTGCTGACTCTTCTCCAATTTTTTGCAGTCGTTGACCAGGAGAGCCTTCGGTTTCCCGAGCTTCTCTATTCCACTGACCTATTGTTTTCGGTCTTTGAGAATCATCTTGCTGGACTTGTTCGCGAACTCTCTCTTTTAAGGCTTTATTATTGTCAGCAGAAGCAATATTCGTTGTCAGCACAAGAAAACCAACTAAGACAACAGCTAAAAAACTTTTTATCTGAAGTCCTTTAAGCAGGGAACCGATCTGACCAATCGTCTTGGAAATTAAATTTGTCATGGTGATTAGATTGCTTTTTTTAGTACAGATAAAGACTAACTATAAAAAATTAATTATCCTTCTAGCAAAAGACGTATCTCAGTTATGAAAAATAAAAGCTTTTTAAATCCTGGGGAAGATGTGAGTTGTTAAATCAATTGGTAGATGTATTGCATATTCATCCAGAAAAAGTATACCTTTGTGTGTATCTTAAACAGTTTTTTTATCGATGGTTAATTACCTTTGAGAAGGAGCTACATCTTGCGCTATACAAAGTTTTATCAGTCAACATAAAAATCTGAGGCTTCAAAAGATACAATAGAAAAACAATTATAGTTTAGACAAGCTCACAAAACTTGGGTGATATTGACATTCTTAAATCTAATCAGAGTTATTCGCTGCTAAATTTTGTCCAGTAATCGGCTAAAAATTTCAAACATTAGTTGGATATTATCCCAGGGAAAGCGCATCTGATTTAAAACCTGATGTCATCAAATGGAATCGTTAAGTAAGATAGACGCTTTGCTTTTCAGAGTACTACTAAACGTCTTTAATACTTAAATCATGTCCAGGAATCTATAATTATAATTATGCAAAATAATCTGTAAATTTAGTTATCAACACCTGATAAACAAAAAAACGCGTAAATTTTCTTAGACTTTAGGCGTTTAACTCAACGTGAGTTCGACGGTTAGAAAAAGCCAAAAAAGCTTGCCATATATAGATTTGCACAATTGGGTATTGTTCAGGCGATCGCTACGATTGATTGAGAATCTGTGAAAAAGTGACAAAAAAATGCCGAGACTAAAAATATCTAAGAAAAATCAAGGTCTCGGCTATGTCTACCATTGTATCTCGGCTCGATATCACTCAAATATTCTGGGATGTAGATGATTTCTGTAACCAATGGGAAAATCTATGGCAGCAAATACCACAATTACCGTCTACTTCTGGAGAGCGTCGCAGTAAATCGAGGATGTGTTTATCAGAGGTAATGACAATAGTCATTGCGTTTCATGGCAGTGGATATAAGACTTTCAAGGAATTCTACACTCTGCATGTGCTTCAAAGTTGGCATCAAGCATTTCCGAATTTGGTCAGCTACACTCGGTTTGTGGAATTGATGCCTTGGTGCTTAATGTTATTATGTTGCTTTTTACATACACGTACAGGAGAAATTACAGGGATTAGCTTTATTGATTCCACTCCGATTAATGTTTGTCATAACTGTCGAGCCCATTCTCATAAGGTATTTAAAGGCTTAGTAGAATGGGGTAAAAATTCTGTAGGTTGGCACTTTGGATTTAAACTTCATTTGATTATTAATGATTGCGGAGAATTACTTGCATTTTCATTAACTCCGGCGAATGTAGATGACCGAAAACCAGTTCCAGAAATGACTCGTGACTTAATTGGTAAACTTTTTGGTGACAGAGGATACATCTCTCAAAAATTATTTGAGGAGTTATATGAGCGCGGATTGCAGTTAGTCACAAAATCTAAGAAGAAAATGAAAAACCGTTTGGTAAAACTGATTGATAAGATTCTGTTACGCAAACGCGCTGTGATTGAGTCCGTCAATGACCATCTAAAAAATATATGTCAAATCGAACATTCTCGCCATCGTAGTCCATTTAACTTTTTGGTTAATTTAATGGCTGGTTTAGCTGCTTATACTTATTTGCCTAAAAAACCTTCTATTGACATTTACCCAAAAGGCTTACTTGCTCTACCTCCTGCCCTTTTTTAGCTCTGTCGAACTCACGTTAACTCAGTTGGACTCAGTTTGAAAAATAACTGGGGTAGTTTATTATGCGTAGTTTTTAGTTCGCGAGTTACACTCGCGAACTATCTTCTTTTTGTCTAAAGTCCAATCTGTTTAGGGTGCGTTTGGGAAAACTCTCTATCTATTCACTTCTTCTAATGGAGAACTGTCAAGATTAGCTGATGTACTAATGACATATTCAGGATAGGCTGGTATGCCATGCTCGTGTAAATCCAAACCTTCCAATTCGCCTTCTTTCGACACACGCAGAGTCCCAGTTAAATTTACTAAATACATCAACCCTAGTGCCACAGCAAATGTAGACACAGTAATAATTAGGTTGCCGATAACTTGTGCGCTCAACACCTGTATCCCTCCACCATACAATAGACCTCTTAAGGGTGCAGAGACATCAGGTGTGATGGGACCAGTCGCGCCGAATTCACCGGTAGCAAACAACCCTAGCGACCACGTTCCCCAAATCCCGCAAAAACCATGTACAGGAACTGCACCGATGGGGTCGTCAATCCGAAGCCATTCCAAGAGGTCTATTCCGAGAATGACAACTACGCCAGCTACCGCCCCAATGATGATAGAACCTGTTGGATTCACCCAATAGCAGGGGCAAGTAATCGCAACCAAACCCGCTAAGAAACCGTTGACCGTGAAGCTCAAATCCCACTTTTTTGTTTTCGGATATCCAAAAAACAGTGCCGACAGACCACCTGCACATGCTGCCAAGGTAGTATTGGCAGCAACCCGTCCAGTCCCCACAAAATCCATCGCTGAGAGTGTAGAGCCGGGGTTGAAACCGTACCAGCCGAACCACAGAATCAGACCACCGGAAGCAGCAATTACAAGATCGTGGGGTAACATCGGCCCGCCACCGTCGCGCTTGAACCGACGACCTAAACGCGGACCAAGGACGATCGCACCCGCCAGGGCAATGAATCCCCCAATGGTGTGAACAACTGTAGACCCTGCAAAGTCATGGAAACCAATTCCCAAGAAAGGCAGGAAACCGTCTTTGCTGCCCATCGTTGCCAGAAAGCCGTCTGGTCCCCAAGCCCAGTGTCCGATAATTGGGTAGATGAATCCAGAAACGCCAAAGCTGTAGAGAAGATCGCCAATAAACCCTGTCCGTCCAATCATTGCCCCAGAGGTAATCGTCGAGCAAGTGTCTGCAAAGGCGAACTGAAATAGCCAGAACGCCAGAAACGCTACGCCTGTACTTTCATAGGTAGCAGGAGACCCTTGCAAGAAAAACCAATTCAGTCCAATCAAGCCGTTACCATGACTGAACATGAAGGCAAAGCCCCATGCATAGAACAATAAACCGCAAAGACAAGTGTCAACGATGCACTCCATCAAGACATTGACGGTTTCACGAGAGCGACAGAAACCTGCTTCCAGCATTGTAAAACCTACCTGCATTGCGAATACTAGGAAGGCCGCTAGCAGTGTCCAGAGTGTATTAATTGGGTTAATGATGTCATTGCCTTTGAGTATTGGATCGGCTGCCAGAACTGGTGTTTCCATCAAATTGGGGATGAAGGTAAATACCATCAACAGCATGATGATAGCCGTTGCCTTGCCCAGCAGTAGTAAGTAGCCGTAGCGCCTCCACTCCGGATCGCGTAAACGCTGTCCCAATCGTGACAACTTGTTAACTTGCTGACTTTGCCCAACAGTAAGAGACATTTTCTTAATTGTAGGGAATTGCTGATGCTTAAAGAGGAAAAAGCCTTTATTGACTGGGGTAGATATCGCTTTTACGAAAAAGATAATAAAACTTGTTACCAAATAGCCAAATAGGTTGAGGGAATTTCGACTGTTTTTTCCCAAATAACTACAAGCTTTAAACAAGATAGTTTTGAATCTGCTTCTCTTGTTAACCACTAAGTCAAACCTCCATGAAGGTAAATATTTTTCAACAAGCAAAACCTCAATTGTCAGTCAAGCTGTTGAGGAATTATCTGAAGTCTTTATGGCAAAAAAAATTGAGCATGATTGTCTCAAAACTGCTAGCCTATCAGGTTACGATAGTTGCGGCACTATCAACAACAAAAAAGGAGTTTTTCTGTAAGTTTTTAACCAAATTTTTCTAATATCAAAAACACTGATATTTTGATAAATCTGAATATTCACTTACAGGAATAAACTAATAAATTTGACTAATTGTTTATTTATTTATGACAAAAAACTGTATTATATAATACAGTTTATGTTTAGGATGTTGCATGAATTTACTCCTGCTATATCAGGTATAACCACTGTATTCTTTACAGTATCAGTATTTCCCGATATTAAGATAGAAACATTCAGAATGTTATTAATTTTATATACAACAAATCAATAAGTTGTTACTTTTTGTATTTACAACCTCATCAGTATTGTCACATTTTCGTCATGCTTTTGTCATGCTTTCGTCAAGTGGATATGTTAGGGAAAATATGTTTATTCATTTTTATATCGAGATTAAAGATGTATTTTAATTAACTTTATGTAATTGACATTTTTCACGGATGATTGTATTAGTATTAACATCACTGTATCGCGGGATACTTTTGACTATTAAAATACGCTCAAACCGAGTTAATAATATGAAACCATTTAGCTTTTTGTCATCTGCATTAGTAGTTCTAAGTCCTTTAATGTTTTCTCAACATGCCTTAGCTGACGGTTGGCCTACAAGCGTCGTTGGAACCTGGAATGTTACTGCCAATCAAACCTCTGGACAGTTGGTTATTACCTTTCAAGATACAACAGGACAATGTAGGAAAATTCTAGGCACTATTTTCGGCAATTCTATTGTGGGCTTTTACTGTCCATCCAGTGGTCGTATTCATTTTTTACGGAAAGATTCTTCGGGCTTTACCATTCAGGATTATAGCGCCAATCTTTCGCAAGCTGGTACTAAAAATTACATAAGTGGGGTGTTTGACTCCGATCTAGGGTCTTTCGGTGAGTACAGCTTTTTTGGTTCTAAATAGGCAGATTAAGGTTTTCCGAATTGTTTAATTTCCAGCAATAAGCCTCCGATTAACATCGGAGGTTTTGTGTTGATTAAATAACACAAAAGGAATTCATCTCGAAAACGTGAATGTATTAATCAAATGATAAGTGTTCGGAATAACTTCTCAGTGGCGCGATTATCAACGAAATCATGGTGATTCCAGCGTTGTAATGATTTAGAAAAATTAAGCTAATATCCTCAAAGCTTCTATGGAGGAGAATATGCCAATCATTATGCAGGTAAATCAACTCCATTAAAGAATAAGAATTAAATAACATACAATTTATGTTCCTGGCTTACCTCACCCTCAATCCCTCTCCTTATAAAGGAGAGGGAAGCTAGAGACCGGATGAAGTTTTGCATCTTATTTAATCCACGTTCCTAAACATCAGCCCTCAACTAGAAGACATGATTTTTCATGTCTGACTTGATGACACCAGTTACGCAGAAGAAATTGGTGTACTTACTTTTGCTGTCAGACAAAACTAGTCCTTCACGGTAGCATTGAATACATTTTTATTGCTAGCTTTGGCTTTTAATACAGATATAATTCAGAAACATATATCTTTAGTTAGAAAATGTATCTATCTTAAGATATAAATTTTTTAGTGTATAATTGATTTCTTCTAGGAAATAGATAATTCCTGAAGAACTACAGCAATCAAAAGTCACACTATTTTTCGGCTAGGAGCATTATTTTCGCTGGTAAAGAACAATTATTCGCCTATTGAGATGGATTTATACTGTAAAGCCTAAGTATTTGAGAGGCTTGGAGACAACAGATTAATCCACATTTTTTCCTCGACACGAGAACTGCTTCAGGTGGAAAGCCAAAGGATGAAATACTGGATAGCGAAATTAGCAATACTTGTATTTTTTTTATGTAATTTCATACTGACTATAGATTACGCAGGAGCTAACCAACTTTCAACTATTGATGTAGAGGGATTAAATGTATTCCCGGTAGTTGAAAACTTAGCAAGTGCTGACAATAATTTTGGTAACAGTAGAAAGGAAGATTTCCGTCGATTTAGTGAAATAGTCAAAAGGTCAAATAAACTAGAGGGACTCTTCACAGTTTATTGCAATGATGGCTCCGGCAAAATTTACTTAGAAATTAAACCAGAGCAGCTAAATAAAAACTATTTAGCTACTGTGACATTAGAATCCGGTGTTGGAGAAAGTGGAATTTATAGCGGATTACCTCTGTCTGATTTTATCTTTTATTTTCGACGAGTCAACAATAAATTACATTTTGTTATTCGGAATGTTAAATTCCGTACAGAAAGTATATCAGAACAGCGATCGCTTGCTCGTTCATTTAGCGACTCAGTTCTTTATTCACTGGAAATCGATAGTATTCATCCACGTAGTAAGAATATTTTAATAAACCTGGAACACCTATTAATGCAGGATTTTTCCGGATTAACTCTGCTATTAAAATACTCTTTACAAGCTGATTACTACTTGGAACCAAACAAGTCTTATTTTGGTGATGTCAATAGCTTCTCAGAAAACATCGAGATTGATTCTATTTATGGTTTTTCATCACTAGAAGGAGCAAATTTAGTCACTGTACCTGATAGTAGGTCACTTACTCTCAAAGTACACTACAGTTTTTCCCAGCTAAAAGAAAACAATGCTTATATTCCCAGACTTGCCGATGACAGAGTAGGATATTTTATTACTGCTTTCCAAAATTTCTCTAGCAAGAACCCTGAAGAAGAATTTGTACGCTATATCAATCGTTGGCATTTAGAACCAGCCGATCCTAACGCTCCTTTATCTCGACCCAAAAAATCAATTGTATTTTGGATTGAAAATGCTGTGCCGCTAGAGTACCGCGATGCGATTCGTGAAGGTGTTCTTATGTGGAACAAAGCATTTGAAAGAGCCGGATTTCAAAATGCCATTGAAGTACAGCAAATGCCAGATGATGCTAATTGGCAACCGGGAGATGTGCGCTACAACACTATTCGCTGGTTTAATTCTCTAGATGCAGGTTTTGCCAAAGGACCAACCCGCGTCAACCCATTCACCGGAGAAATATTAGATGCAGATATTATGGTGGATGGCAGTATGGTACGCTCAATTGAGCAAATGTATCACACCTACGTAGACTCAAAGAACAACAAATTTGGCAAGAAAAACATTACTTTCGTGTCCGAATGCACTGATGAAGATTTACCCCAGAGTTTTAACTCGAAAGCGTTGTCTTCCCAAAAGGATTCGGATATTTGCTATGGTATGGGGTTTATAAATCAGGCAAGTATGGGGGCGATCGCCTTATCAATTTTGCAAAACGCTACACCCAGTAGTGCAACCATGCAGGAATATGTCCATCAATATTTGCGTTCTCTCATCGCTCATGAAGTTGGGCATACTCTTGGTTTGCGCCACAACTTTCACGGTAGCAGTATGTTACCCCCCGAAGAATTAAATAACACTGAAATTACTCACACTAAAGGTTTGGTGGGTTCGGTGATGGATTACTTACCTGTGAACGTAGCACCACAGGGAATACAGCAAGGTGACTATTTCCCGGAAATTGTTGGTCCTTATGATGAATGGGCAATTGAGTATGGTTATAAAATCAGCACATCAGCAGCACTTGGATCGATAATTCCAGAAAGCGAAAAAAGTTTTTTGGAACAGATTGCCTTGGCGTCCCCGCAACCAGAATTATCCTATGCCACAGACGAAGATATATTAGATATCAATCCCCTGGCAAATGTCTGGGATATGAGTAATGATGTCCTAGTTTATTCTCAGTGGCAATTGGATAATGCTCGCGTTATGTGGCAGCGCCTAGAAAAGGGTTATTTATCACCAGGAGAAAGTTATAGTAATCTACGCGTTTTATTCGATAGAGTACTTCAATATTATTTTAGTAACGCTAAATTGCTCTCTCAATACATTGGTGGGGAATCGTTTCGGCGTCTCCATGCTGGTGATGAAACTTCCTGGGCATTTGTACCAGTTTCATTATTAAAACAACGTCAAGCATTGACTAAATTACAAGAGTATGTATTTACTGAAAATGCTTTTAATTTTTCACCGCAATTGTTGAATCAGTTAGCACCATCACGCTGGCAACATTGGGGTAGTTTTGTACCCAACGAACGCCTTGATTATCCCATTCACGATCGCATTTTGAGTTTCCAAAGTGCGATATTGCGATCGCTATTAGACAGCGATCGTTTAAATCGTTTACAAGATATAGAATTAAAAAGCCTACCTGGCGAAGCACTCTCTATCCCGGAACTCTTCGATACCTTGCAAACAGGTATTTGGACAGAAGTCTTAGCCCCAGGTGAATTAAAACCAATTTCTAGCATCCGCCGTTCATTGCAAGGGGAATATCTGAATATTTTGCTAGGGATGGCGCTGCATAGTACTAATGTACCTGAAGACGGCCGAACACTGGCTTGGTACGAATTGCATCAACTACAAAAAGCCATTGAAGTCAGACTCAAGCAACTGGGTGAAAACTTTGATACTTACACCTTAGCCCATTTGCAAGTTTCTGGCGATCGTATAAATAAAGTATTAAACGCACAGTTATTCTCAAAATAGTACCATCGCCAAAAGTTTCCAATAGCCGGATTTTAGTTTTAATTTTGGTTTGTTTAGAGTTCGCTAGAGTTTAGATAGGTAACTCCACCATCTAAATTAGTGGAGAATATATATGAGTCCTACCACCTGCTGATAAAGAAACTACATTACCATAAGTTTTAAAGAGTTGGTCTGTATATCCAATAGAGTCTTTAACTAACTTAATAACTGAAGCTCGGTTTCCAAAAATGGGCGAAGGATTAGGCCCAGGTATATTCCATTTGGTTGAAGTTCTTGTAGAAATCATTTTTTGTAAGTTCATTTATGAATACCAAATTAAATAAACCTTTCCACCCTGAGTTCCAGCATTACTAGCAACCGCTCATTCGCTGGAGTAATAGATGAAGAACAACCGTTACATTGATAAATTTAATCCGAACTCATCAATAAATACCAAATTTACCACGTCAATTTTATCTACCCAGCAGAGATGTATTTTTCCTCAATGTCTTATAGACCAAAGTTATATTTCATGGCAAAGTTTATTAGTATTTGTAAAGCATCTTCATTGATTTTTGGACAATAAAGCTGATTATGATTCATCACATTTTTTAAGTTTGACGAATCAAAAAGTATTGGTTCAGAATTTATATATCCATGAAATATTTTACCAATGGTCTTATAATATAGCGTTTCATACTTATTTTTAATTTTCGGTATTTCTTCAACGACAGTAATACCTTCAAAATTAAACCGTTTTAAAGGAGATAAAAGATAAAGTAAATGAGGAGTTTCTTGAGAATTTACTAAATGATAGCTTTCTCCATCATCATTTTGAATACATAATTGATACATCATTTTAGCAACATAATCTACTGGGACGATATTCAAACCACTGGTTGTATTCATGCATACCTGTAATGGGATATTAGAATTACTATAATAGTTAATAGATTTATTATTTTTGTTAAATCTTTGACGTAAGAAAAAGGCTATCCATTGATAGAAAACATCGAATTTATTTGTGTAACCAGATGGGTTTTCTATTAAACGACCACAAATAGTAGAAGGTCTACAATAACGAAATTTAATCTTTGAAGTTTTGGCAAACTTCCGAACTAGCAATTCACCTTGTAATTTGGTTCTCTCATAAGGATTTCTAAATGTTTCATTTATATTTAAATAATCAGGTAGTATATTTCCTGTAGCGCTTCCACAGACATACGCTGAACTAACATATACAAATTCTTCAACATTTAAACAAGAAACTAATTCTAATATTTGTTGTGTACCTTCAACATTAATTTTTTCCAATAAAGAAACGACTTGTGGTGAATCTCTAAAATCAGTTAAGGCAGCAACATGATAAAAATAATTTATATTTAACGAAGATAAATTTTCAATCGACTCTGGAGATATGCCAAGTTTATATTTCAATAAATCTGATTCAATACATTTGATTTGGGTTGTAACAAATTGCTGTAATTCTTCTTTTCGAGAATCACTAATTTCTAAATAGCCGAAATTATCATTTAAAATGATTTGATGGATACGTTGATTCAGGCTCAAATCTCCACTTGATTTACCTAAAATAATAATTTCTATATTACTTAGGTTATCTAAATAGTTTTTGATATATTCTAATAACAGATTTTGTCCTAATAAACCCGTTGCGCCAGTAATCACAATTCTCATATTTTTCTGCATAATTTTGTAGTGGGAATATTTGCTAGATTTACGTTTAATGTGAATTAGTCGTTAAAACTCTTGTAATTCCGTCGATATTTCCAAAATCATGATTTTGCTGAAGCCTAGAAACTTTTATGACACAAGAGACATTCTTAGTTAAGTGGTTGTTTGAAAAGTGTTTTGCTGTGATAGGCACTTTTAAATCCCCCGTAACCCCCCTTAAAAAGGGTGATTTAGGGGGATATAAAACTTTTGATACCGACAAGAGAACTTTTCAAACATCCTCTGACATCAGGCATGATTTGTTTAATTTTATTTAAATTGATAAACAACTAAATTAAATTAACAAATCAGTGTTCCTTGTTTAAGATCAAATTAAATTTCAGATAAATATTTTGTTATGGGACTAATATCCGTATATTTAAAGAGTGCTAAAATCAAAATAGTGTGACGGATAAACTACTCAAAAATCCATTTGAGATAAGAGAATGAAGGAATTAAAGCACATAAACGCTGCACCCAGGTTTTAGCTTCTAACCAAATATCCTCACTCAGATTTTGTCATGGGCAATTATAAGCAAAACGGATGCAGTCAATTTGCTCTTGTTGCAGTAGAATAAGCAACCGATACTGTGGGCGAAAGTGTTACAAAAGGATAAACAGAGGTATTACAACTCAAAGTTGCAATGAGACATTGAAGGTTTGATCTCACGTAATACTTCTATTTACAAATATGTAATACATTCGCTAACAGTATCGATCGCCTTTACTCATATCCCCATACCTGAGAGGCGTTAGGTATGGCCTGTGAATGCTTGGGATTAACCAGGGCTGACTATTATTCTTGCAGGAAGCAGTATTTCCCTTCTGCCTCCAGCAAGAAATGCCCTCTGCCTTTTTTGATAAATAACCTCTAATTTGACTGACTACTGAATTCTTTGGTCACTTACTTAAGTTTTTTGTGAGTAGCCAAAATAATTTTCTCTGTTTCTTCCCAGTTAATACATTTGTCAGTTACAGAAACACCATATTTTAATTCTTCTTTTTTACCATTAATTGGTTGATTACCTTCAAATAAATTCGATTCCAGCATCATACCAACTATTGATGTATTACCATCCAATATTTGCTGAATAATATTTTCCAAGACAGCACCTTGTAATTTGTAGTCTTTATTCGTATTCCCGTGGCTACAATCAATGACAATTCTCGGTGGTAAATTTGCCTCTTTTAAGTTATTTTCTACCAGTTTTACATTTGCTGCATCGAAGTTGGGCTGATTACCACCTCTTAAAATAACATGACCGTAGGCATTTCCTTTGGTTTCAAATACACCGACTTGTCCATTTTGATTAATTCCCAAAAAATTATGAGGGTTTCTCGCTGATTGTAGAGCATTCAAAGCTACTTGAATATTGCCATCAGTACCGTTTTTAAAACCCACAGGCATGGAGAGTCCACTGGCCATTTCTCGATGAGTTTGTGATTCTGTTGTGCGTGCCCCAATAGCAGACCAGGTGACCAGTTCACTAATGTATTGAGGGATGATTGGATCTAGTGCTTCTGTGCCAGCAGGTAATCCCAATTCTGTAATTTTTAATAACAGTTCGCGGGCAATTAATAACCCCTTTTCTACATGAAAAGAATCATCCATATCTGGATCGTTAATTAATCCTTTCCAGCCTACGGTTGTTCTTGGCTTTTCAAAGTAGACTCGCATAATTATGAGTAGGTTATCTTTAACTCGCTCAGCCAATATTTTCAATCTTTCAGAATATTCGATTGCTGCTTTTGGGTCATGAATTGAACATGGACCAACTACTATGAATTTTCGGCGATCGCGAAACTCAAGAATATCTTCTAGTTCCTGTCTATATGTTAGAACTCTGTGTTCTGCTAATTTAGTTAAGGGTAGTCTTGATTTGATTTGATTGGGGGTTAAGAGAACGCGATCGCTCTCAATGTTAGCATCAAATAATTTGTGGTCGTGCATGGAGGTTTTCTCTGAACTTATGGTATTATGATACTGAGTACCAAGTAAAACTTCATGTACGCAGTTTGAATAAAAAATACAAGATAGTAAATGTTTTGCCTCTAAAAATCTAGAATTAAACTTAATTTTAGTCAAGCAATTAGAGCTAACCATTTTTAAAATAACATCTAAGAGAAGTTTGTAGATGCTTCTGGGGCTGCTCTTGAATATGATTAAAGAAGATTATTTTTGCTCGATTGATTATGTATGTAGAGGTATTATCTGCTTCAATCGATGACAAACCACTCATTCAAAGAATGATGGAGCTTTATCAGTATGATTTTTCAGAGTTTGAACATAAAGAACTTAATGAACATGGTTATTTTGGATACCCATATTTAGATTATTACTGGGTGGAAGGCGATCGCTACCCTTTCATTGTACGAGTAGGTGGAAAGCTGGCTGGATTTGTTTTAGTGAGTCAGTTCACATACATTCAAGAGAGTGAATATTCGATTGCAGAGTTCTTTATTTTAAGAAAATATAGGCAGCAAGGAATTGGTAAGCTGGTCGCTTCTCAAGTCTTCGACCGATTTTACGGAAAGTGGGAGATCTATCAAATTACTACAAATACAATCGCTCAAAAATTCTGGCGCAATGTCGTTGGAGAGTACACAACAGGGAAATTTACAGAAATTGCGATCGATGATAGCGATCGCCAAGGAACAATTCAGTTTTTCGACAACACTGAAAGAATAAGCTGATGTGTGCCTCAATTTTACGGTCTAATACCAATTCTTTATGAAGCTGCATAAAATTCGATCCCCCCTAGCCCCCCTTAAAAAGGGGGGAACCGGAAAAACGTCTATCAAAGTCCCCCTTTTTAAGGGGGATTTAGGGGGATCGAGATTTGATTTTCCCACTCTTCAGATGTACGGAGCTTTTTCAAAAATCAAATATTAGTCCTATAATTAAAAGGCACTATTGGAAAGACTTTCTAATATTTTCTAATACCATTATCTCAATCTCAGGTAATATTTCTTGAAGATAGTCGTATTTTACATCATATTGCATGAGTTTGAAATCGGCTTTAATTTTGTGTAGAAAATATGTAACTCTTTCAGGCTGTATGGCATCTATGACATACCAATATACGCTTTTTAGTAACGGGTATAGCTCGACTCGGTGTTGAAATTGATCGAGCGACAAATTATAGAAAATGTTCTCCATTGTGTTTACAAAAATGCACGCTGTGACTCTGCTGAAAACAGTTTTCACATTTATATCCACATTAGGTTCAGCTGCTCCAACGAAATGAGTAACTAAGCAATAATCTTGCAAATCTCTTTGATAGGATACCACGTTTTCAGCTAGACCTGATGTTCCTTGTGCGATGTATGCTCTGACCTGTTCTCCAGAACATCCGCGCAGCTGCTTTCCAAGGCTATCAATGTATAAACCATCTTTATCCCTGAAAGCCATGCGACTCCCAAACATTGGAGAGGCATAATTACGCTCTATGCTTCCCATATGTAACTTACTACAGTAATGAGATTGGTCATTTAATAATATTTTGAAGTGAAACTTATTATTTTCTCTATCAAAAAATATCGAAGTTCCTTCTAAGAAGGATAAATTAAAATCTGAAAATAAACTTTCTGCAAATTCATGATGAGAAAATCCAGCCATATATGTAATAAAATTACTCTCAGCTTCAGAAAATTCTTGTCTACACAAAAGTGCCTTTCTAAGTAGCTCGATGGTGGGTTTTCTACACAGATTTATTAGTTCCTTGAGTTTTTGATGCACAGTTATACCACCTTATCTCAACGTCTCAACAAGTATGTAATATCCTAATGAAGAAAATAGACACTTTTGCACCCTCACGGGCAAATTGCCTTGCTGTAGCTTTACCCAAACCTTTACTAGCAGCTGTTACTAAGGCGACTTTGCCACGGAGTTGCAAATCCATAATTTTGATTTTTCGTGTTTAGAGTAACTTGAATCCCAGGTTATTCAGAACTTCTCGCAAGCGATCGCGTCCTCTCAAAGACTCGACAGTTGCAATCCGCCCGGCTGAGTGTTCTGACCAATCTCCAGCAATGTTCATCTTTTGTTCAGTATAGAATTCTTTGATGATGTTGTTGTAATGGGCGATCGCTTCGTCTTGTTCTGCCAATTTATAAGTTTCTCGATGCAGGACAGCTGATTGTGGCAAGCGTGGCTTAATTGCAGCATCCACTTCCGGATTCGGATAGCCTACACACAACCCAAACACAGCATACACAGAGGAAGGCAAATTCAATATCTCTGCGACTTCTTGCGGGCGGTTGCGGATTCCACCGATGTATACTGTTCCCAAACCGAGGGACTCAGCTGCAACTGTGGCATTTTGCGCCGCTAAAGTGGCGTCAACTGTTGCCATAACAAACATTTCTAAATATTCCAGACCGTCATGGGATATGCCACGACTGTCAGCAACATAAGCCAGACGCGCTAAATCTGCCAACCACACCAAAAATAAAGGCGCTTGTCGAATGTGTGCTTGATTCCCCGCTAGTTTTGATAACTCATCTTTGCGTTCTTGATTTTCTACTGCTACCACACTCCAAGTTTGCAAATTAGAGGAAGTTGATGCAGATTGGGCGGCTGCAACAAGTAATTCCAGAGTTCCCGGTGGTAAAGGATCAGATAAATAAGCACGAATCGAACGGTGAGATAGTAGTGCTGTCAGCGAATCGTTCCATTCAATTTCGGGATTGAAGGGAATTTCACCGTAGCGCGATCGCAGTAGTTCTGTAGGATTAGTCACGTTGCTTCGCTCCAAATTCAAAATTATTAAGCTCATCCCACCCTTAAAAGGGGATGTGATTTCACGTTGATGGTTGAAGGTTAACGGTTAACAATCATCAGTTAACAGTCATCAGTCATTTTGGTGAAAATGCCGCGTATTGTTCTTTGGTTAGCACTCCATCTCTTACATTAACTTGTTTAGGAATCAACTTCAATTGATAATATGTATCAGCAACTTTTTGTTGTAAATTTATCAGATCATCATCAATTGGGACAATTCCAAAGCTTCGTCTCTGAGTAGCCTTTTTCATGGTTTCTATGTCAATTCCTAACACAGATGATAGAGTTTCTGCTACCTCTTCTCGATGCTGTTTAGACCATTCTTCTAGCTTTTGTATTTCCTCCAAAACTGCCTTCACAGTTTGGGGATTTTCAGTCACAAATTTCCGGGTTGCTAAATAATATCCTCCCTGTTTATTAATTCCTGTTCCATCAATCAAGACTCTGGCTTTAGTTGCCTCTTGAGCCGCTGCATAGAATGGGTCCCAAATTACCCAAGCATCTATACTACCCTTGACAAATGCAGCACGGGCATCAGCTGGTGGCAAATATTTAGGTTCAATTTCACTGTATTTGACTCCTGCTTTTTCTAAAACTTGGACTAACAATAAGTGGGCGCTAGACCCTTTTTGAAAAGCAATTTTTTTGCCTTTCAGGTCAGTCAGTTTTTGAATAGGAGAATTCTGAGGAACAAGAATAGCTGAACCAGCAGGACTAGAAACAATACCAGCTACATAAGTTAATGATGCTCCTGCGGCTTGGGCAAATACTGGCGGTGATTCTCCTACATGTCCAAAGTCAATACTACCAACATTCATCGCTTCTAATAATTGTGGCCCCGCAGGAAATTCAATCCATTCTACAGATATACCATCTGGTGACAAACGCTTTTCTAAGACACCTTTAGTTCTCAATAAAATATTCGATTTTTGATAGCCAAATCGTAACACTGTTAGTTTGCTAGAAGTAGAATTAGCCACAGATGTAGCGCTGGGATCAGGAGAATTAACAGTGGATGTCGATGAACAGGCAGCAAATAGCAAGCTCAAACAAAGACCTGTAATAAAAGCCCCCGCTATTGGTAAAGCAGAAGAAGAGAATAATTGAGGTTGATTGTTAAATGAAATCTTCCTGATTTTGATCGTGGATATACACTTGGCAATTAAGCGATGAAAGATTAGGTTAATCATCAAAATGATTTCTTGGAAGTATATAAATACTATATATCTATAGGTTTACCGTAGTATATAGGCTTCCTATTTGATTTTTGAATAAGACTCAGTATCTACATATCCTTTTTTGCGACCCTGTTCCCTATTCTCCCAGTGCCAAAAAACACAGTACTAATCGAGTAAATCGGGTTCTTCGCGGATAATGCGATCGTAAAGTGGCTGGAAGCTAAACCACCCACTTGTCGCCGATCCCACTTGGCTGTGTGTTAAACGGGCAGTTTCATGCTTGATAATAGTGGGTCTACCTGCTGCTTGTGCTAGGAGTTGTGCTTGACACGATCGCTCTAAGCTAATGTACCAAAAAGCAGCTTCATCTACCGTATGTCCCACAGTTAAAATGCCGTGGTTACGGAGAATAATGGCTTTATTGGCGCTTAATGATTCAGCAAGTCGCTTGCCTTCAGAGGTATCCAACACGACACCACTATAGTCTTCAAATAGCGCATGGTCTTCGTAAAAAGCGCAAGAATCTTGAGTCAAGGGGTCAAGGAGAAGACCCAAACTAGACCACGCTTTACCATAAATTGAATGAGCATGTGCAGCCGCGACTATATCAGGTCGAGCCTCATGAATCTGAGAATGAATGGCGAAAGCGGCTTGATTCACCTGAGCATCGCCTTTAACTACATCACCCTCGCTATTAACTAAGAGCAGGTCAGAAACTCGGATATGACCGAAGTATGTTCCCAATGGATTGACCCAGAAATGGTCTGTAAACTCCGGATCGCGAGCTGTAATATGACCTGCGATCCCTTCACTGAAACCAAAGCGACCAAATAGGCGAAAGGCAGCGGCTAGGCGTTGCTTGCGGTGCAAGCGTTCATCCTCAACTCGCTCGAATTTGGGGGGTTGTGGTCTATCGTACTTAGGCATGTTCTTTTTCCTCCTCTTTACAGGGAGCATTGGAATATCCAGAGCGGAAAGATTTGACGGTGTGAGATTCTGGGATGAACTGGTGACGCCAGACGCAACCAGTATCATTGCCGAGAAGGTGAATAGATATAGATTCACCCTGGGATGTAGTTTTAACAGCGTGGATATCACCATCTGGAGGTAAGAGGCGGTAAATATCCCCTGGTTGAAGGAATCGCACTTCAGTTATTTGTAATTGTGCGTGTCCTTGGTCATCGCCGTTATCTACACGGCGATAGACTATTTCTTCTTGATTGCCTTTATATAAACCAATTAATCCCCAAGCCAAATGGTCGTGGATGGGAGTCGTCGAACCTGGGGGAATCACCAAGCTAAAGACTGACAAAGAACGGTCTTTAGCCCGATAAAGTAGCCACTGACCAATCCCACCGCCCATTTTACTGTCGGGGTTGACTTGGGCAAACTTTTCAGGTAACCATTGCTGTTGGGCAAGTAGCTCTTGAAAATAGGGTTCCAGTTTGGTGAGAGCTTGGGTGCGATCGCCAATACTACTGGCGTTAATTTCGCGCACTGTTGCTACAAGCGAACGCAGCTCTTGGCTTTCAATAAACCATTGGTCTTCTGCCAATGGTTCTAAAATAGTATCGTTTGTCATCTATATTAACTACTGACATTCATAAATAAGTCGGTGTAAATATTCGTCGTTGGCAATAAAAATGAGGATTTTAGTTTAGTTATTCACTTTAAATAGCTTCGTTTTATTGTATCAAGCTACTTACCAAGTTGATTAATTTTAGCGATCGTAGTACTAAGTTGTTACGCATTTAATTTGTACATTTAGCTGATGACTGATGACCGTCAACAGTCAACAGTCAACGACCATCAAGAGTGTTTATATCTTTTAGACGCGCATCAGCTTAGTAGTTTTGACACTAGTACCGCCGTGAATTCAAAATTCAAAATTAATGCAGCGTAAGGGTTTCGTTGATTTAGAATGGGTGGTTTATTTCCGCCGTGCTGTACTAGGATGAATCTTAAAGCCAAGTTGCTCAAGTTTGGAATGGGAAAGCGACTCCTTAAGGATAATAGTGAAGGGATATCGCTGAAATACGGTAGCTTTTCCTTCTGACAACAGCAGCCTAGCGCGACTGATCCGTACTGGGTATAACGGTTGTTGGTTGGCATCGAGAATGAAAACTTTGGTCATGCATTAAAATTATTCAAATTTATTGGAAATTCCTAGTTACTTTAAATCCACTAAGTCGGTCGGAAAACAGTAGAATACGCTACAAGCAGAAATTATCACATACAAATTCAAAAAGCAAGCTAATAAAAATACTCGTTGATTCAGGCACTTGGCTGACTCACATCAAGGCAAGCTTGCACAAAGTCTTGAACTACACTACTTGAAGAATCTCGTCGCCACGCCACAGCTAGCACACTGGGGCTGAGATCCTTAACTGGGCGGAAAGTTTGTCCGGAGAGGGCGTAAACCTGTGTAGTGGTTTCTGGGACTAGTGCTATTCCTTGACCATTAATCACCGCTTCCATTGCTTCGTTAGTATTATTTACTTCTGTACCAAAGACAATTGGATGGCCATCCCGCTCATCATTTGCTAGCAAGTGATCGCGCCATATCCCTGTTTCACCAGGCACTGTAATAAAAGGCTCATTAACCAAATCAGCCATATGCAAAACTTCGCGCTGCGTTAAGGGATGCTCAGATGATAAGGCAACCCATCTTGGCTCAACCAACAGGATTTCAGTGAATAGTTTTTCTTGCTTAGGAACTGGTAATCGTAATAGAGCAACATCGGTATTTCCAGAAAGTAATCCTGC
This sequence comes from Nostoc sp. C117, assembly GCF_043099735.1. Lineage (NCBI taxonomy): Bacteria > Bacillati > Cyanobacteriota > Cyanophyceae > Nostocales > Nostocaceae > Nostoc > Nostoc sp. C117. The sequence continues at coordinate 1,766,046 of NZ_CP170991.1, read as the reverse complement.
TGTTGGATCTGAGAACTCAAAGAAGCGAATCGTTACCTTCCATCCTGGTTGTAGGGCTTGAAAGCGTGAAAGTACAGCTTTCGTTAATTCGCTGCCAATCCGGCAAATGAAACCGACGCGTAATGTCTGCATTTGGCTTGCTGCTGCTTCTCGCACAGTTAATAAGGTAAACTCCCAATCATCGATAAGTCTTTGGGCTAAAGGTAAGAGTGCTGTACCAGCAGCGGTCAGTTTCACTTCTCGACTATTACGGCGCAGTAGTTCAATACCCAATTCCCGCTCTAGTTGGCGAATTTGCTTAGATAATGCTGGTTGAGAGATATATAATCGTTCGGCAGCACGGGTGAAATTTAATTCTTCAGCCACGGCAACAAAATAACGAAGCAAGCGCAAGTCAGCATCCATACTATACTATTTGGTTTTTTGATCTATTCTTTTTGGTTATAGCAATATGTCTTGGACTTTTGAGATAGTTTGCGATAAAAACTGTTAATGGGCATTAAGTATGGGGCATTAAGCATTAGGCATTGAGCATTGGGCATTGGGTATGGGAAATTAAGATGATAAATCAATTCAAAATTCAATATGACGCTTTCTACGAGACGCTGCGCCCAGTTTCTGATAGGGTTACTATGCCGACGAAGGAACTGTCTCTCGAACGCAAGTCTCCCATTCTCCCAAAGGGAGAGGCTAGCGCCAAGGTAGAAGAGTAAAGCTTTACGCTACGCTAATAAAATTAAAGAACTCGAGCTTTCTGCTTTGTTTTTCTCTATGCCCAATGCCCTACGATCAATGCCCCATGCCCAATGCCCAATGCCCAATAGCCAATGCCCAAAAACTCTTCTCTGACTTATGTTTGTCAATACTTTTATCAGGCGTCCGGTTCTCACGACCGTCTGTACATTCATAATTTTGCTGCTGGGAAGCATTTGTATTCCCATCCTGCCGATTTCTCAGCTACCAGATCTCGCCCCGGTACAAATCACCGTTAGCTCCAATAATATTGGTGCAGACGCTCAAACAACAGAAAGCACCGTCACCAACATTATTGAGCGACAAATTAATGGCGTTAAAGATGTATCTTATATATCTTCTAATACGGGTAATGATGGTTCGAGCAATATAACTGTCTCCTTCCCAACTAATGTCAATAGCGATATTGCTCAAGTAAACGTTCAAAATAAAGAAGCTCTCTCTGAACCTCAATTACCGGATACTGTTCAACGAACAGGTGTGACTGTTGAAACGGCATCAAGTAGTCTGCTTCTTGTCTATGGCTTTTACTCAGACAATAATGAATATGACAACATTTTTATTAGTAACTATGTTGACCTATTTATTCTGGATCAGATTAAACGGCTTCCTGGTGTAGGAAAAGCCACCATTTTTGGAGAGCGCAAATATGCGATGCGCCTTTGGCTCGATCCCAACAAACTCGCCCAACATCAGCTAACTCCTCAAGATGTGACAGTTGCTCTGCAAGAACAAAATATTCAGGTGGGTGCAGGAGCAATTGGTAAGGAACCAGCACCAGATAATCAAAGCTTTGAATTTGCTTTAAAGGCAACCAGTCGATTCAAAGATGCAGCGGAATTTGAGGAGATGGTGTTAAAGGTGGCTCAAGGTAACACTACTACGAGTAACACCAACACCCTAGTTAAAGTCAAAGATATTGGTCGAGTTGAACTCGGTGCAGAAAACTATCTTGCTGATGCCAAATTCACCATACCAGGAAATGCTCCCAAGCCAGCCGTAGGTTTGGGGATATATCAACTTCCCGGTAGTAATGCCCTGAATGTTGCTCATGCTGTTGAAGAACAAATTAAGATACTAGAAAAGAATTTTCCACCCGGACTGAAAGCACAGTTGGCATTTGATACGACTCCATTTGTGGAAATTTCTTTAGAAGAAGTTCTCCACACTCTGGTTGAGGCGATTATCCTGGTGGTCTTGGTAATTTTTGTGTTTTTGCAAGACTGGCGCACCACGATTATTCCCACTGTTGCGATCCCTGTTTCCTTGATTGGGACATGTGCGGCTCTTTTCGTTTTAGGATTTCAGATTAATACACTGACCTTATTTGGTTTCGTTCTGGCGATCGGTATTGTCGTTGATGATGCAATTATTGTGGTGGAAGCTGTTGCAGTCAAACTGGAAGAAGGCATGAGGCCATTTGACGCAGCAGTGGAAGCGATGAAAGAGTTAACTGGGGCAATTATTGCCACTTCACTCGTACTCATGGCGGTGTTTATTCCAGTTGCATTCATTCCAGGCACTACTGGGATTGTTTACAAACAATTTGCGTTAACCGTTGCTTGCTCCATTGGGATCTCGACTTTTAACGCTTTAACCTTCTCTCCTAGTATGGCAGCGATTCTGATGCGCCCGGCTCAGACTCCACGGGGACCTTTGGGCTGGTTTTTCACCCAATTTAATCGGGGATTTAGCTGGTTCACGCGGCGCTATGTCAGGTTTGTTAGCTACCTTACCCATATCAAGCCGATTGTGATTGGGGTTTTTATCAGTGGTTTAGTAGCAACTGTTTTGATGTACAGAGCAGTGCCTACTGGATTTATTCCAGAGGAAGATCAGGGCTACTTCTTTGTAATTGTCCAAGGACCTGACGGGGTTTCTTTGAAATACACCGAATCTGTAATGAATAAGGTTGTCAAGGAAGTCACCTCGGCTCCGGAAGTCAGAGCTAGTTTTATGATTAGTGGCTTTGGTTTCGATGGAAATGCTTCTAATTTAGGCATTGCTTTTGCTAACCTGAAACCTTGGAAAGAGAGAGCTGAAGAATCTCAATCTGTCTATGGCATACTTCAAAGGCTAAACAAAAAGCTGTCTGCAATTACTGAAGCTAGAGCGATCGCTGTAAATGCTCCTCCAGTTAGAGGATTAAGTACTACAGGTGGTTTTGAGTTTATTATTCAAGACCGAACCGGTAGTGCGCCAATTCAAACCTTCCTTGATACCGCTCAAAAGTTCATTGGGGCAGCTAATAAAAACCCTGCTCTCCAACGAGTCTTCACTCAGTTCACCGCAGACACTCCCCAATTTGAAATCCAGGTAAACCGCAATCAAGCCAAAGCCCTAAATGTGGAGATTAACGATGTCTTTGGGGCATTGCAAACTTACTTAGGGTCGCAATACGTGAATGACTTTATACAGGGACAGCGACAGTATCGGGTATATGTCCAAGCCGATGGGGTTTTCCGCTCTAATCCTGATGACATTGGCAAGCTGTATGTTCGCTCTGCTACTGGGGCAATGATTCCTTTGAGCAATTTGGTGAAAGTTACCCCCTTTGTGGGACCGAAAACTATTTCCCATTACAACTTGTATCGCTCAATCAAAGTCCAGGGCGCTCCGGCTCCTGGTGCTAGTTCCGGACAGGCAATTAAAGCGATGGAGCAACTAGCAGCAGAGGTTTTACCTCAAGGATTTGGTTACGAGTGGACAGGGACTTATCTCCAAGAGAAGACATCTGGAGGATCTACCGGGCTGATTTTTGCCTTAGCGATCGTGATTGTGTTTCTGGTGCTGTCAGCTCAATATGAAAGCTACATAGACCCAATCATTATTTTGCTAACGGTTCCCCTAGCAGTTTTGGGAGCTATGACAGCGCTTTGGGTGCGATCGAATATTTTCATGGTGGGTAGCCTCTTCCCAAAAGTCGTAGATGATATTTATTGCCAGGTAGGTCTGGTAACTTTGATTGGTCTAGCTGCAAAGAACGCGATTTTAGTCGTGGAATTTGCCAATCAATTGCACGAGCAAGGCATGAGCTACACGCGGGCGGCGGTGAAAGCTGGACAAGAACGTTTGCGACCCATCTTAATGACTTCCTTTGCGGCGCTGTTAGGCTTTTTACCCTTGGTGATTTCTCAAGGAGCGGGAGCAAGTAGCCGTTGGTCTTTAGGAACAGCGCTGTTTGGCGGACTGCTGCTTTCGACGTTCTTAAGTTTGTTCTTAGTGCCAATTCTGTACATTTTGGTTAAGAGCTTAGCTCAGGCGATATTTTATCGTAACCGTCGTGGCGGCTCAAATCCTCCAGATTCTCCAAATGGAACTTCCGGATCTGGATATGGAGCTTTGACTACTACCTCAGGTCAGCCAGAGACACAATTCAGGTCTCAGCAGGATGGGGGAACTGCTTTATAGGATATTGAGTATGGGGCAAAACAGTTCCGAGTTCCCTTAACGGGGCGTTTAGCCCGTTCTGAGTTCTGAGTAAAGAACGAAATTCCCCGCTCAGCACTCAGCACTCCTGAAGGGTCTGGGGCAAAACAGTTCTGAGTGTTGAGTGCTGTTAGGGGTAACGAGGCGTTTAGCCTGTGCTGAGTTAAAAGTGAGGAGTTTTGTTTATTATCCTTGTCCCTTGTCTCCGTATCCCCGTGTCACCCCCAATCATCCCAATACTGCGTAGGTTTTGGAATTTCTTGCTTGAGGCAAGCTGTTCTTGAGCAGGGGGAGAAATGGAGGCTGGCGTTGAGTTTTACCTCCCCTGCTTATCCGAGCAGTATTGCCAATTATTCCATCTTTCTTATCTCCCTCACCTGAATCAACAATTTTTATATAAATTTTAGAGGACGCCTACAAAGGTGCAGCCAAAATTAAAGCATCTTTAAAATTGGTAAGTCTGCTTTATTACCTCTTCTATTGAATCTAAGTTATGGAACATTTCTATTAGTGTATGGGATCTTGTTTTGCGCTTTGACAGCATAACTTTCAATGGATTTAACAAATTAACATCTCGGTCATCTCCAAGTGCAACTTCGGCTGCTTGTAAAATTCTTGTAGTATTCTCAAAAATATCCTCATTATCAAAGCCTTCTTTAGCAGAAGTTTGATGTAAATTTGCATTCGGTACAGTTGCTCTACCAAGCAGAGTCTCATCTAAGATCAAACCTTTCAATAATGCTAGTAAAGCAGCATAAATATAAAAATCATCACAACTATCACAAGCTTTAAATTCTATTCGACCAACTTCATTGGGAATACGGGCAATTTTTGTCAATGAAGGCGTACTAGCTATCAATTGTTCTTGTTTCTCGACAAAAACTAAAGTTGCTGGTCGTTTTCCAGTTCTGATAAAAGTCCTTACTGATAGACCATCCCACAAATTTCCTGCATAAAAAGGAGAGCTATAACTAAAAGGAACAATATAGGGACTATAATAAGTTAACTTTCTCCCAATATCAATTACACGTTCAATAGATAAATTGGTTGCTGAAATATTTAAATCTGGCCCGTATGTCACCATATGAATATTAGCAGTTTGTTCGTCAGGATAAGCTTCTAACTGTTTGATTTCATAATCATTTAACGGGGGGTGAGGCTCAAAAATCTTATTGTCAGGATTAAAACTGACTAACACTGGTGAAAAACCAAAGTTAGCTGCAACCCGACGCAATAAGTCAAAACTTTCTGATAATTCAGCAATTACGCCGTGAATATTAGAATGTATGGTTGTTCTAATTTCAATACCTTTAGAATGACAGTCTATCACCCGATCGCAATCCGCAAATCTTTCAAATCCCTCAATGTACCATCTCTTTTTTTTAATACCTGCATCACCGACTCGCAGTTGAGGATAGTCACTGGGATATGTGGGTAGCTTTTCAATAATTTGATTGAAATCAGAAAACTGTGTCTGGGAAAAATCAGCAAATTTTCCTTCCTTATTTAGGAAGGCGACTTCATGCTCAATGCCAAAGAAAAACATTATATATTACCTTAATTGCTTAGGTTTAACCTAATTTAACTAATGCCAAAGCGACAATCTATCTGAGAAAATTTTGCAGAAATAAATTTATTAAATTAGTCATCAATTGCGTTCAGAATCTCAATACTTTTCGGTTAAACCCAATAATCTCTTTTTTGGTCTGGGGAATGGTTAAAGGGCAATGGGGAAAGTGAAATTCAAACCCTTTCCCTTTCCCCTTTCCCCCTTAACCGAAAAGTATTGGTCAGAATCTCGGCTAACTTAGGATCTGCAATAATTGGGTCTGTTGTGTGAAGCTTACAAGTTCTAGCCCAGAGGGAAATTAGTACCGTTTCTTGAATCACACTCAGGTTAACTTTGATTTTACTTATGAATACCTCCATGACACAGATTAACTTCTCGTTGTAAAAATAAATAGAAAATATTCCCAAGATTGTTTCAGATAAATTTTACCTTAAGACAGAGTGTGGCAATTTAAAAATTTCCTTGGGTTTGGCTTTTATTCCCGCGTTTTCCCTACTCCTAGAGCGATTAGCTATTTTTTGATTTGCAAGTCTCTATTGCACCCACTATCCTCATAGTCCCTGGTTAGGGTAGCTTAGTAGTGACTGAGGAAAGCTTGGGACGTGAGTTTATGACAAGTACCGTTCAATCCCCCTACAGCAGCGAACAAATTGCCGCTTGGTTGCGTGGACTGCTTACTATTGCTTGGGCTGATGGTAATTTTGATGAGCAAGAACAGCAATTAATTACCAGCATCACTAAAGATGAATTAGCTCCGAAGATTCAATGGGACTCACTAGAGATAATTACACCTGAAGAATTAACCGCGGTGTTGGGTAAAGGTACGCCAGCAGCGGAAAATTTTTTAAGGACAGCAGTGATGGTAGCGATCGCAGATGGTACTTATTCTCCCAGTGAAGATGAGGTTCTGCAACAGTTCTGCCAAGCCTTAGAACAACCAGAGAATATACTCGAAGCCCTCCGCCATACCCTGGAACACCCAGAGCAAATTACCCCCACCATTCCAGCAACTGAACTGACAAAGCGTCAAATTAATGCACTACACCCTCTGCGCGACTGGCTCGATAAACTAGATATCCAAGATCCAAGAGTAGCCCGCTTTTTGTGTAAAATGATTCCCTCCCAATGTCCATTTGAGCGGGATGTCACCTTATTTGGACGCAAAATTGTGCATATACCCCCTATGTGTAAAATTAACCCGTTGTATGAACAGCTGGTAGGGTTACGTTTCCGCGCCCTCTCTTATCTGGCAGATAAATGCAATGAAGATGTTTCACCATATATTTGAGTGTTGAGTGGAAAGTAGAGATGCAATTAATCGCGTCTCTACAAAAGTGCTGAGCCGGGAGTATTGAGTTAAAAGTAAAGAGTAAGGAGTTAAAGTTAATTAAAAACTTATAATTTATAACTCATAACTCAGGACTCAGCACTCTAGAAATATGCAATTTATCGATCAAGCAGAAATTGAAGTTGAAGCTGGAAAGGGCGGCGATGGTATTGTCGCCTTTCGGCGGGAGAAGTATGTGCCGACTGGTGGCCCCTCTGGTGGTAATGGAGGACGAGGCGGTTCGGTAATTTTTGTTGCAGAGGAAAACCTGCAAACCTTGCTGGACTTCAGATACCAGCATCGCTTTCAAGCAGAAAACGGTACTCGTGGAGGCCCAAATAACTGCACTGGGGCTAATGGTAAAGATTTGACCGTTGAAGTTCCCTGTGGTACTTCTATTTATGATGCAGAAACAGGTGAATTATTGGGAGATTTAATTGAGCATAAGCAGACTTTGCGTATTGCTCAAGGCGGTAAGGGCGGACTGGGAAATCAGCACTTTTTGAGCAACCGTAACCGCGCCCCAGAATACGCTCTCCCTGGATTACCAGGCGAAATAAAGCAGTTGCGCCTAGAGTTGAAACTTTTGGCAGAAGTTGGGATTATTGGGTTACCAAATGCAGGGAAATCCACTTTAATTTCATCTTTGTCAGCTGCACGCCCAAAAATTGCTGATTATCCCTTCACTACTCTCATCCCAAATTTGGGTGTAGTCCGGAAACCTACTGGCGATGGTACTGTTTTCGCTGACATTCCTGGACTAATTGAAGGGGCGGCCCAAGGGGCTGGATTAGGACACGATTTCTTGCGTCATATCGAGCGCACACGGGTGCTATTGCACTTGATTGATGCCACCAGCGATGATGTAGTTAGAGACTATCATACAATTCAGCAAGAATTGCAAGCTTATGGAAGAGGTTTAACAGAGCGATCGCAAATTTTGGCGTTGAATAAAATTGATGCAGTAGATCGGGAAACTGTGGACTTGGAAGCATTAGCTACCCAACTCAATCATCTCTCTTACGCCCCGGTTTTTTTGATTTCAGCAGTTACCCGCACCGGCTTAGAGCCGATGTTACAGCAAATCTGGGGAATTCTGGATCAAATGAAGGTGACTGAAGAATTGGAGGTACTCAGATAATTCGTAATTCTTAATTAAAGATAGTGGAGATTTTCGGAGCTACTACTTGTAGTGCAAGGGGAAGAATTCTCCTTACTTAATATCACTGAGAAACTAGCCACCCCCAGCCCAGCCTCTCTTAGAGAGTGTCTTGAAATTACGAATTCCGAATTGCCATAACCCACGAAATCACAGTAGCGATCGTTAATTAATATCCAACGATGTTGACGATCTTTGATAAAAATTGAAGTCAGATATACTAGACCTCTTGCAAAAGTGCTTTTTGCAAGAGGTGGGTTTGGGGAAAAGGTTAAAGGGGAAGGTGGGGTCCCCTCCGGGGATAAGGGGCGGGGGAAAATACAAAACCTTTCCCCCTTTCCCCCGCCCCTTATCCCCTTCTTGGGACCCCACCCAATACTGCTCGGGTAAAGAATTTTTAACTCGGAATTGGGTTTGGGGTAAAGGTTAAAGGGTAAAGGTTAAAGGTTTTTTCTTTCCCCTTTCCCCCGCCCCTTATCCCCTTCTTGGGACCCCACCTTCCCCTTTTCCCGACTTCTGCAAGAAGTCTACTGTATACAAAAACTGAGGATGTCATATGGCATCCTCAGTTTTGTTTCTGCTTCTTTACTCATTTACAGGCATTAGCCCAGAAAAAAGTCAGTTATTACAGTTGTGGTACGTATTGTTGCTTGTCAGGGACTTGAGCGTACTCAGCTACAATTTGACGGAATTCTTCGCCGTCAATTGTTTCTTTTTCAATGAGCAAATCTACTAAGCGATCGGTGACGGTGCGATGGTCACGGATAATCTTCTTAGCAGTTTCGTAGCACTGCTCAACAATTTCCCTAACTTGTCCATCAATGCGGGAAGCGATGGATTCAGAATACTCAGATCGGGTTGTCCAGTCACGACCCAAGAAGACTTCTCCCTGTTGGCTTTCCAGAGAAAGTGGACCTAAATCGGACATCCCAAAGCGGGTTACCATTTGCCGCGCCATTCCTGACAACTGCTGCAAATCTCCACCAGCGCCAGTAGTGACTTCCGCAGGGCCAAAAATCACTTCTTCAGCGGCGCGACCACCCAAAGCACCAGTAATCCGGGCTTTTAACTGAGAACGAGAAATTAATCCTTGTTCTTCGTTGGGAGTAAACCAAGTCAAACCTTGGGCTTGTCCGCGGGGAATGAGGGTAACTTTTTGCACTGGGTCATGGTCTTTTAACAAAGTCCCCACCAAGGCGTGTCCAATTTCATGGTAGGCAATTAAGCGCTTGCTCTTGCTATCTACTAAAGGAGTACCTTCCATCCCAGCTACTACCCGATCCACCGCATCATCAATTTCGCGGAGGGTTATAGCTTCTTTGCGTCTTCTGGCGGTGAGAATTGCGCCTTCATTGAGTAAGTTGGCTAAATCAGCACCAGTGAATCCGGGAGTGCGGCGAGCGATCGCTTCTAAGGATACGCTAGGGTCTAGTTTCTTATTCCGCGCATGAACTTGTAAGATTTCCAAACGCCCTTTAATATCGGGTGCATCCACTGTTACTTGGCGGTCAAAGCGACCGGGACGCAACAATGCTGAGTCTAATACGTCAGGACGGTTGGTGGCAGCAATAATAATAATGCCTGTGTTGCCTTCAAACCCGTCCATTTCGGTGAGGAGTTGGTTGAGGGTTTGCTCTCTCTCATCGTTACCGCCACCGATACCAGCACCCCGTTGTCTGCCCACGGCGTCGATTTCATCAATGAAGATGATACAGGGAGCGTTGTCTTTAGCTTTCTTGAACAGATCGCGGACGCGGGATGCGCCCACACCAACGAACATTTCCACGAATTCCGAACCAGAGATACTAAAGAAAGGTACACCTGCTTCTCCAGCGATCGCCTTTGCTAGTAAAGTTTTACCAGTTCCCGGAGGTCCAACTAACAAAACTCCTTTGGGAATACGTGCGCCCACAGCGGTAAATCTCTCTGGCTGTTTCAGGAAGGTGACAACTTCTTGCAGTTCTTCCTTGGCTTCTTCAATTCCCGCTACGTCATCAAATTTGACTCCGGTTTTTGCCTCCATTTGGAAGCGGGCGCGGGATTTGCCGAAGTTCATTGCTTGACCAGGACCGCCGGGAAGGTTGCTAGAACGGCGGAACAAAAAGAATAATCCAGTAATCAATAAAACTGGAAACACAAGATTGCCCAACAATCCCCAAATTGCGCCATCATTCCGCATGGGGTGAGCATCAAAACTAATTCCCTTTTCTTTCAGCTTGCTAATTAACTCAGGCGCGTTAACAGGCAGATCCACCCGCCATCTTTGGACACGATTTTCGATATCCGGATCGCGGGCTTCTAAAATTGCTGTCCTACCACCTTCGTACAGATCGACACTGGTGACGCGATCGGCATCCAAATATTCTAGGAAGCGACCATAAGTCATGCGAGTATTGGCTGCATTCTTGCTCATATCCGCAGGCGCACCTGCAAAAGCCCCTTGCCAGAAGAAAAAGCCAATTACCAAAGCTGGCAACGTCCAGAGTACCAGGACTTTCCAGGAGAATTTCATGTTAATTTGCCTCTAGATGTTTATACAACTCATTAGCCTTAGCAACCGAATGGTTCATTACTCTGTCACTTTAAGCTGTTAAACGGATGTTCATAAATCCATTTTGTTTAATCGATCTCTTACATACACTGCCATAGAAGCATTAAGGCATTATGGCAATGCCAACAAGAATCTTAATTAAAGTTAACTTAATTTTAATACAATATCGCACGAGAAAATAAAGGGAAAGGGGAGATGAGGAGATGACGAGACTTGTACTGAGCGGACTTGTACTGAGTTTCGACTACGCTCAACTACCACAAAGCCGAAGTATGAGGAGATGAAGACAATGAGTCGGGGTGTAGAGGAGAGGAATTTTCACCCTACCCAATCCCCAATGCCCCATTCCCTACTTAACTTCTGTAATTTGTAAAGTGTAAGGAAGATACTTGCCTTTGTCGTAGGAACCAACCCAAATTTGATAAGTTCCAGCCAGCCATTCACCAACAATGCCGGCATTTTTGCTATCAAAATCGTCATTGCACCAAGTACCACCGGGTCCCTTCACAATCATGGTGGTGTCTTCAGGGCTTTGAACTTGTAGCTTCAGGTAGTCAAATTTATTTGTTAGTACTAATGTATGGTCTGGTGTTTCATCAACAAATCCAGTACAAGGACCGGTGGCTGTTTCACTTCTCCCACCTACTTGACTTCCAGATATTGAGCCACCACTCATCCCGCGAACTGTTAGAGGGTCTGGGGAAAACTGGGGGCTAATGGTGACATCTCCAAATATCGTTGGCGCTTCTTGGGCATCAGCTATGGCATTAACTGCTGAAGTGATGAAGAGCGTAACTATCATCAACGATAATCTGATCCCTCTATTGAGCGCTTTTGTCGGCATTGTAATTAGGTTTGCTTCTAAGTGCTTTTGAAGACATGATTTTTACACCCCAAGTTCCCAATACGAGAATAATTGACTACCTATTTTAGATTTGAAATTGGGGATAATTCATTAGTAATTAGTCAATGATTTTTTGTTTCTATTGTTTCTATAGTTGCTCTAGTTTATGGATAAGGGCGCACGTTTGTGCGCCCTTAAAATCTAAAATATTTCTAAAATCTGGGAGTAATCGCTAATTAGCTTGGGCGATCGCTCTATTCAAGCGGGGACGATCTAAACCAATCTGATTTAGTAGTAACCAAGATTGGATTAGGTCTGCTCCATGAACGTCTCCAGTTAAAGCTGCTCGGAGCGATCGCATTACTAAGCCTTTTTTGACTTTTTGCTCTTTGACAACTTGTTTAATGATGTCCTGAGCAAATTCCTCAGAGAATTGGGGCTGATTTTCCAAAGCTGCGATAATCGCTTGAAGAACAGCAACAGAACCTTCTTGCTTGAGCTGTGCATTACCTTCATCGCTAAAGTCAACAGTGTCGCTAAAAAACACTTGGCTTTGAGCTACAGCATCCACTAGTCGAGTCAAACTTTGGCTAATTAAAGTTACTAATTGCTCTAACCAAGGGCGTTCTCTTCCACCATCAAATTTATACCCAGCCGCTTGCCAATAAGGTATGAGTAAATCTGTGAGTTTATCCACAGGGGTATGGTGGATATACTGGCTATTCAACCAATCCAGCTTGTCCCAGTCAAACTTAGCACCTGCTTTATTGACCCGCTCAAAACTAAATTCTTTGGCTGCTGCTTCTAAGGTAAATATTTCTTGCGTTGAATCTGGTGGCGACCAACCTAGCAATGTCATGTAATTCACTAAGCCTTCGGCGGTAAAGCCCATTTGCTGAAAGTCAGAAATGGAAGTGACGCCATCTCGCTTGGAAAGTTTGCGCCCTTCCTTATTCAAAATCAATGGTGAGTGGGCAAACTCTGGAATTTTTGCACCCATTGCTTCATACAGTAAAATTTGCTTGGCGGTGTTGGCGATGTGGTCTTCTCCGCGAATGACATGAGTGATTTGCATATCAATGTCATCCACTACAACTACAAAGTTGTATAAAGGTTGACCGCTACCTTCTTCTGAGGCGCGGGCGATGACCATATCACCACCTAAATCGCTACCTTTCCAAGACATCTTTCCGCGTACTAGGTCATTCCAGACAATTTCCCGCCCATCTTCGATTTTGAAGCGAATCACAAAGGAGCGACCTTCGGCTTCAAATGCGGCGCGTTGTTCTGGGGTGAGGTTGCGGTGACGGTTGTCATAGCGAGGTGCTTCGTTTCTAGCTTTTTGAGCTTCTCGGAGCGCCTCTAGTTCTTCGGAAGTAGTGTAGCAGCGATAGGCTAATCCTCGATCTAGCAGTTTTTCTACTGCTTCTTTATAAAGATCCAGGCGTTGGGATTGAAAAAATGGTCCTTCATCCCAGTTCAATCCCAGCCAGCGCAACCCTTCAAGAATGTTTTCGGTGTATTCGGGACGCGATCGCTCTAAATCTGTGTCTTCTATTCGCAGTATAAATTTCCCGCCGTGGTGGCGAGCAAATAACCAGTTAAATACTGCCGTTCTAGCTGTACCAATATGTAAATTTCCAGTCGGACTGGGCGCAATACGGACTCTGACAGTCACAGTTAATTCTCTCTTTTGTAAAGCATGAATAAATGTAGCTTATACGGAATCTCCCAAACACATAATATTTAGGAGTTTACTTTTCATATATTTTGAACGGGACTGACGGGGCTCGAACCCGCAACTTCCGCCGTGACAGGGCGGTGCTCTAACCAATTGAACTACAGTCCCTTGTGGTCAACTTTGCTATTATCACTATTTTTTTTCTGCTTGTCAAGTGTTCTGGATTGAAAACTGAGGAATTATTTTTGCCCCGTTTTTCCAGGGTGCGATCGTCAATTTATTCTTAAAAGCTACACAATTAGGGTAGCGCAGCGATGTTATCCTACAAGGATCTATATTCATCGGTGGTTAGTTATTTTTTGTATCCCTTACCGATGTAGAAATTGCCATGTCGAGACACTTGAGTAATTCTGTCTATCAAATTTCCCGAAAAATATTGCAGATCTTATTAAAAATTTAAATTTCTTTATTGACGCCAATAGCTAGTTCTTTTTTGCTATGTTTCAACTGTTTCCAAAGCACCCTTATTTGCTCGTAAGCTTCTTCCACAGATAATTTTCCACCTGTTTGCAGAGAAGTAATGTAACTAATTTTTTGGGAAAATTCTTGCAGATTGGCATTAAAGACTAAGTTCTCTGGCTGGAATTTACCATAATACCGACTACGAGGGTAAAGAAAGTTATTTTTGTCTTGTGGATTAGGGTGTGTCATCAGTTCGCTCTTGATAATTATTACTACAGTTATAGACTTAATTTTTGTCTAAGTCTAAATACACAGCATAAATTTCCATTCCAGAACTACTGCTGAAAATAAATGACTCAGCACCAGGTAGTTTGGGTAAATTCCGTAACCTGATGATGGTCAATCTATACAATTCTCAAAGTCTAATGCCCCATACCCAATCTGTACTATTTTTTCGCAACGTCTTCAAAGTCTGTTATTGCATAAGCGAACTCCCTAAAAGCTGTCTTAATTAGAACCTCTTTGGTTCCTCTCTCCAGAGAAGAATTGCGTATGAGGTCTGTTAATTCTATAAACAGCAGAGAAAACATAAAACGATCTTGGCGATCAACTTGTTTTAAGCAAGACAATATAAACTCATAAAGCTCTGTTTTTCTAGGCTTGGTTTGTTCATCCCATATCTGCAATCCAAGCCGAAAAGTCCTCAAACGGATTTCATTACTGTTGTAGGACGCGTCTTTGTAGCGGACTGATACGCGTTGAGGTATGTCCATGAGTTTTAGCTATACATATTCAATGTAAAGTAATTATTCAGTTATATTTTGGTTCATCCGGAAAAATTGGGAATTGGGTGTTAGGAGTGCTGAGTTAGGAGTTAGTATTATCTCCTTTGCGCCTCTACTCCCTGATCTCCCTCACTTCCATTCACCTTGTAGGGTAAAAGCCGCCCAGTAATAAGGTGCAGCATATTTTTGAGTGCGCCATATTTCTAGCTGGGCTGTTCGCAATGCTGCCGCGGGTTTTAATCCTTCCTGTAGCATCTTTTTGTAAAATACTTTCATGAGTTCCGATGTTGCCTGGTCGTCTACACTCCACAGACTCACCACAACTCGTGGACTCCCTGCATACATAAATCCTCTCGTTAATCCTACCAATCCTTCACCTTTAACTTCCTCTCCCAATCCGGTTTTGCAAGCGCTAAGTACCACTAGTTCTGCTTTCAGGTTGAGGTTGAAGATATCGTGCAAGCGCAAAAAGCCATTTTCTGGCACTCCTTTGTTGTCAAATAGCGACAACACTATTCCTGATAATTCTGGATGCTTGCTGTTGAGAATGCCATGAGTCGCAAAATGGATGATACTATATTGACTCAAATCGTTGCTAGTCGCAGTGTTACGACTAGCGGTAAAATCAAAAGCTGACTTGGCTTTGTCAGCTGGAACAAGGGCAAGAATTTCCTCAGCTTCTTGGCGTGTAAACTGTAAACGCTTAAAGCTAATATCTGAATCTCTAGTTGCTCTGCTTAAAGCGAGGGTGTTTAAATTATCTTCTGGCACAGGTGCAGGAGGCACTTGTACTTTACTTTGGAGACGCTCATCATCAATACTAAAAATGGGATCTGCTAACACAACTAATGTCTTGGTAGCAGGTTTACGTTCTTTGTGTTCGCTTCTGAGAATAGCGACTGTAGAGACTGAGGGTAGAGTAATGATTTCGTGGTTAATTAGTAATGGTTCATAGCTGCTAGTTTGTTGTGAATTAGGTTTAGTTAGAGCGCCAAATGGTACATATTGCAAAGCCCCATCGCTAACAACTACTAAGCGTTTATTTTGGAGTTGTGGGGCTACTGGTGCAAGTATAATTTTAGAGAGAGCATCTATAGATGGGCTATGTTTGAGATATGGGGTAGTGATTTCTTGACGGAACTTTTGAACAATAGCTTCAATATCTGCACGTTTAGGTAATTCATAACTAGTGATACTCTTATTAGTAACTGCCCAAACATAACTGCGGTTTTCACCCAAAGAATATTCTAAAAGTAAGGTATCCTCATCAAGTACTTGCTGTTGAATTTGTGCGAGTGAAAGGGGTTGAGGTTGAGTCAAAGCTGCATAATGCGGACTAGTGGCACGGATTTGTGTCTGGACTTGCTGATATTGTTCTAGAACTGCTTCATTTTCTTTTTCTAAGGCTTGCAGTTGGATTTGAGTGTAATTACCACCTAATAGTTGTATTCGACGTTTTTCTAAAACATCAATTTGTTGTTGCAAGTTTTTTTCTTGAGAAAGCAATTTTGGTTCTACACCTTGGCGAATATCAGCTTTAGCTTCTGTCAGCAGTTCTAAAAGACTGCGAGCCCGCGCACGTTCGCTAATTTGTAATGCTAGAGCATCATACCCTTGGGATGGTTGCTGTTTGTGCAGTTGCATTAGCAAATCGATATAGAACTGATAATAATTTTGGACTGTAGCAAAATAGGAAGTGCGGAGTTCTTGAGAGTTAATTTTGGTACGCAAATCTTCAACAATATTGATGACTATTTTTATTTGAGTCAGGGCTGCATTAAGATTACCTTGCTTACGTTGAGCAGATGCAATGTTATAAATAGTTAGAGCTTCTCCTCCTCTATTTCCTACTTTTTGATATAGAGGTAGAGATTGTTGGTAATAATCCAGTGCCTTTTTCTGTTCTCCTAAATCTGAATAGATACTGCCAATATTGTTGAGGTTAGCTGCCAACCCTAATTTATTTTCTACAGATTGAAATAAAGGTAACGATTGGTGGAAGTAATCTAGCGCTTTTTGTTTTTCTCCAAATTTTGAATAGACATTGCCAATATTATTGAGGGTACGAGCTTCTCCTAGTTTATCTCCTATTTGTTTTCTGAGAACAAGAGATTGCTGTAAATAATTCAGCGCCTTTTGTTGTTCTCCTGAATCTAAGTAGATAGTGCCAATATTGTTAAGAGAAATGGATTCTGCTGACTCGTCTCCCATTTGTTTATATATGGGCAAACATTGCTGTAAATAATCTAGCGCTTTTTGTTTTTGTCCTAAATCTAAGTAAATTAAACTAATATTATTGATGGTACGTGCTTCCCCTAGTTTATCTCCTACTTCACGCCTGAGGGAAAGAGATTGTTGAAAATAATCTAGTGCTTTTTGAGATTCTCCCGAATTTAAGTAAACATTACCAATGTTATTGATAGTACGGGCTTCCCCGGTTTTATCTCCTATCTCTCGGTTAATTAACAAAGCTTGGTGAAAATAATCGAGTGCTTTTTGCAATTCTCCTAAATCTGAGTAGGTACTACCAATGTTGTTCAGAGTAATAGTTTCTCCTGTTTTATCTCCCAATTGACGCCTGAGTAATAGAGCTTGATTCAAATAATCGAGTGCTTTTTCCTGCTGTCCTAAATCTGAGTAGATTTTGCCGAGGTGAGCGACAGTAAAAGCTTCTGATGACCGATCGCCTATTTTGCGATAGAGTGGAAGTGCTTCTTGAAATTTAGCGATCGCCTTTAACAAAGATTCTGCTGTTCCTTGTTGGTATAGCTGCTTTCCCTCTTTATATGCAAGTTCTGCAGCAGTGTGAATCGCATCATTGGTCTGTGTCGTCTGGGCAATATTTACCGGATATTCTTTAGCAATTGCAATATTTGATTCTGTAAATAACAAAACACTGGTTAAAACAAGAATACTACGACCTGCTACAAATGGGATAAATTGCCATTGTATTGAGTCAGATATTTTAAATTTAGTCATATACATCTGCATTTCTTGAGCTTCCTAAATTTAGGATTCCCAAAAGGAAGTAAAAAATCTAAGATGCTTATGCACGCTGAACTGGTGGTGATTTTTCAAAGGAGAGGCTACGCCAACGTAAGTATATCCTATATGTAGCAGAGTATTTGTGACTTGTGGCGATCGCAGTAATTAGTGAGTTAAACTGCGTTTGATTAGGGAATGTAGCATCACATTATACTCAGGTAGTACTTGAAATCTTATGCCAGCAACCATTCACGCAACAGAAAAAGCACTATTCAAGGTTTTTAGTAATGACTTTGCATTTTCGATACCAGCTTATCAGCGTCCTTATGCTTGGACAAAAGAGCAAGCAGGTGATTTGTTAAGTGATTTGTTGTCTTTTTTAGGGGATGATTCAGAAACTATAGCCGATACCAACCCTTATTTTTTGGGGAGTATAGTTTTGATTAAAAGTGAAGATGCTCCTAAAGCCGATGTAGTTGATGGACAGCAGCGTTTGACAACGCTCACAATTCTTCTAGCTGTTTTACGAAGTTTACTCAGCGAAAAGAACGCATCAAAAATGACAAAATATATTTATCAGGAAGGCGATGAGATTGAAGGAACATCTGATTGTTATCGTCTTAAGTTAAGAGAACGAGATGAAGATTTCTTTCGTAAATATATACAATCCGAAAATAGATTAGATAATCTTCTAAAACTTGATGCTTCGCAGTTAACAGATAGCCAAAGAAACATTCAAGCAAACGCAAGTTATTTTCTTGGCAAATTGGGTCAACGTTCTGAGCAGGAGCGAGAGCGTTTTTCTCATTATCTAATGACACGCTGTTTCTTAGTACTTGTTTCTACGCCGGATCTTGACTCGGCTTATCGTATATTTTCTATTCTCAATGCACGTGGTTTAGACCTCTCACTCAGTGATTTCCTGAAATCAGAGGTTATTGGAGAAATTGATCCATCTGAACAGGATAAATACACAAGAATCTGGGAAACTGAAGAAGAAGATTTAGGTCGAGAGACGTTTCAAGAACTATTTTCCCATATCCGGATGATTGAGCGTAAGGCAAAACTGAGTGAGACAGCCCTTAATGAATTTCGTAAATATATACTGCCCAAGAGAGAGCCGCAGAAATTTATTAATGAGGTACTAAAGCCATATTCTGATGCTTTAGAGATTATTAAAACAGCAAATTACCACAGTGGTAAAGATGCCAAAACTATTAATTCTTTGCTTCGATGGTTAAATCAAATAGACAACGTTGATTGGATTCCACCAGCAATTTTTTATTTTTCTAAAAATAGCTATTATCCTGATAAATTAAAGCAGTTTTTTACTGGACTAGAAAGATTAGCCGCGGGATTAATGATTTTACGAGCAGATATCAATGAACGTATACGGCGGTATGGAAAACTCATTGCAGCTATTGAAGGAGATATCGATCTCTACGCATTTGAGTCACCTTTACAGCTAACTCCTGAAGAAATTAATCGAATCATTAAAACGCTTGATGGAGATTTATATCTCATCACACGAATTAGACAATATGTTCTTCTGCGCCTTGACTCTGCACTTTGCGAAGGCGAAGCGACTTATGACTATCCAGTTATTACAGTTGAGCATGTCCTTCCTCAAAATCCCAGTCAAGGAAGTATATGGCTTAAATGGTTTCCGAATGATGAAGAGCGTATTCAGTATGTGCATCGTATAGGGAATTTAGCGTTGCTTTCTCGAAAGAAGAATGCAGAGGCGCAAAACTACGACTTTGATAAAAAGAAAAAAAAGTATTTTTTGAGTAATACAAGTATCGTGCCTTTTGTGCTGACAACCCAAGTTTTACAGCAATCTGAATGGACTCCAGAAGTTATCAATCAGCGACAAGAAGATTGTTTGCAAAGCCTTAGACAAATATGGCGGCTGTAAGTGCGATCGCCACGCCACTTTTAATCTAAGCAACACACAAATAGGCTGGTAGGGGCATACAGCTAGCTGCACGCCCCATTTGTTTGATATCAGGTTTTCTGGTGTGGATACCTAGTAATTAACCGATTAGACTGGTTGTATTTGTGGATGACCATCTTCAACCAGAACCACAAATTAAGCTCGATTACTAATAGTTTCAGATGGGGTTGTAACGGTTGATAAAACTAGATAGTCTGTCTTATAGGTTGTGGGACTCAGGACACAACTAGTATATCCCCATTGATGATTGAAGAACTTAATGCAATGACCAATGAAGGAATCTTATCTAGCTAATAGAATAATTACTAAATAGCCAAGATATTTCTGTGAAAATTTTGAGCCTGATTTTTACTTCTATGATTTTTTTAAGATGCACCTAAAGGATTTACATAATAACTACATGAATCAAGTACAGCCTTACATAGAATTGGTATTACTCAAATCCCTCATTTCTCGAATAAGTCGCGTATCTGTTTTTTGAGATCGGTAACAACGATAAACTTTGGTTATACTTGACAGTCTTTCATTGAATGTGAAATCTCAGTCTGCTTTTGGGGAATACTTGATTTAGTCAACTGACTATTTGCAATTTTAGTTATCCAATCTAGAACCAAGGTATTTTGATATCAATATGAAATGGATTAAGCCATCCCAATATTTTCTAGTGTTTTCCTTACCTTTGTATTTGAATTTCGTTCAGCTTGCCTTGACAGCACAGGCTCAGTTGTCTCAACAAAACAAAACTTGGCAAATTAGTCAAACATTTAAGCCACCAAAGCGGGGAGCGCCTCCGGCAAGTGCTGGTGGTTCAACTCGTGGTGGCTCTTGTCTCGCAGATAAAAAACTGATAACTCCCTTAATCCCTCCAAATAAATTAGGGCTGACACTTAGTCAACATCCGACATTTTTTTGGCATCTACCGGAATCTTCAGTCAAAACAGCCAAGTTTTTGCTTCTTACCGATGACGATCGCACAGAATTTTATACAACATCTTTTACACTTCCAAATAGATCCGGAATTGTTAGCTTTAAACTTCCTGATAGTGCCCCTGCGCTTGCAATAGGTAAAACATATCATTGGTATTTCACAATTCTTTGCGATGCTCAAGACTCCAGTGAAAATCCGATTGTAGATGGTTGGGTAGAACGGATTCAACCAGAATTACCCTTGTCTCAGGCGTTAGCAAAAGCCAATTTGCAAAACTTGCCCAGCATCTATGCAGAAGCGGGAATTTGGCACGAAGCCCTGACTACTTTAGTGCAACTACGCCGATCTGAGCCGAATAATTTAAAAGTGAGGATCGATTGGAGACAATTTTTCAAATCAGTTGGTTTAAGTGCGATCGCCCCAAGTCCAGTAATTAATTGTTGTACATCTAAAAATTCGTCATCAAATTAAACATTTGGGATTAGGTATCGGGCATTGGGATAATTTATCACTTGTAACTTACAACGGGCTAAACGCCCCGCTAACAGCACTTAGCACTAAATATTATGTGGGCAAAGTTGAAACCGCGAATTTGGCAATGGCGGGGTGTTTTATTTGCAGTTCCCAATATTACAGTTCTGGTGATTGCACTACGCTTGACTGGATTACTGCAATTATTGGAATTGGCTGGACTGGATCAATTTTTTCTCCTCCGTCCACCAGAACCAGTTGATACTCGTATTGTGATAGTTGAAATTAATGAGGCAGATATCCGCAAGCAAGGACAGTGGCCGATGTCGGATGCGGTGCTTACCAATGTATTAGATAATATTAAACAACAGCAACCGAGAGCGATCGGTTTAGATATTTATCGAGATTTACCTGTAAATCCTGGTCATCAAGCTCTAGTTAAACTGTTTAAGTCTACCCCCAATTTGATTGGTGTACAAAAAACTTCTGATAGCTTCGATAGTTCTTCAGTTGATGCATCTCCAGTACTAAAACAACTCAATCAAATTGGAGCAAACGATTTACCTTTAGATGGAGATGGCAAAATTCGACGAGGATTACTTTACGTTAATTTAAAAAATGATGAAGTTCTAGAAAGTTTTGCGTTGAAACTGGCTTTGTTGTACTTGAAACCTGAAGGAATTACCTCGAAGCCATCAGCAAATAACTCTAATTATTTGCAGTTAAATCACGCTATTTTTCCTACTTTTGAAGCTAATGATGGAGGTTATGTCAGAGCAGATGCAGGAAGTTATCAAATAATTTTGAACTATCGAGGAAGGATACAACAGTTTCATAAAATTTCTCTCACAGAAGTACAAAAAAATCGCATTCCACCAAATTTCATGCGGGGGAAAGTGGTATTAATTGGTGCTACGGCTGAAAGTTTAAAAGATTTGTTTTATACGCCTTATAGCAGCAATGTACTGACTGAGCCAGAACGCATGGCGGGTGTGACAATTCATGCTAATTTAATTAGTCAAATTTTGAGTGCGGCTTTGGATGGTCGTACTCTGATTAAAACTTTACCTGAACCGATAGAATGGCTATTGATTTTGATCTGGTCAATTATTGGTGCTATTTTATGTTGGCGACAACGCCACAGCAGTAACCAGAAAATTTTTGTGGCTGTTGGTTTAGGGGCTGCTGGTTTACTCGGTGGTAGCTTTTTAGCCTTTCTAGCTGGTTGGTGGATTCCGGTTGTACCTTCAATGCTGGCGTTAGGAGGTTCTGCGATCGCCCTGACTCAGTATATTGCCCAAGGGTCTGCGGAAATGCGAAAAACTCTTGGTCGCTATCTAACTGATGAAATAGTCGCCAATATCCTAGAAACTCCTTCTGGGTTGAAGCTAGGAGGAGAACGAAGAAAAGTTACAGTTCTGGTATCTGATTTAAGAGGATTTTCGGCTATTTCTGAACAATTACCCCCAGAGGAAGTAGTCAGGATTCTCAATCTTTATCTGGGAGCAATGACCGATGTAATTAACCAGCATAAAGGCACAATTAATGAGTTTATGGGCGATGGCATTTTTGTGATCTTTGGTGCGCCCATTAGTCGCCCAGATGATTCTCAAAGAGCGATCGCTTGTGCTATTGCTATGCAATTAGCTATGAAACAAGTAAACGAAAAAAATCAGCAAATGAATTTACCAATTCTCGAAATGGGAATTGGAATTAATACAGGCGAAGTCGTAGCCGGAAATATTGGTTCTCAAAAACGCGCTCAGTATACAGTTATTGGTAGTCATGTCAATTTGGCTGCCCGAATTGAAACTTATACTGTGGGAGGGCAGATTTTAATTTCCGAAAATACTTGCAAAGATGCCAATATTGACCTGAGAATTGCTGGAGAATTACAAATAAAACCTAAGGGCATCAAAGATCCTGTGACAATTTGTGATATTCGTGGCATTGGCGGTCAACATAATCTATTCTTGCCTGAAGATGATGAAGCGATGGTTACCCTCAATGCAGAAGTACCTCTAGAATACAGCATTTTACAGGGAAAACATGCAGAAGGAACAGTATTTGCAGGAAATTTAGTTTGTCTTTCAGAAAAAGCGGCACAACTGCAATCTTTGCATTCTTTAGAAACTTTGAATAATCTCAAACTGAAATTATTAATTAAATCAGAAATATCTTCAGAAATATCTACAGAAGAAGAATATATTTATGCCAAAGTAATAAAACAATCTGATGTGGAAAAGAATCTCTTTCTAATTCGGTTTACAGCCATTCCTCCAAAAGCGATCGCATTTCTCAATGCCCTCCGTCAGTCCGGATCGGACTAGGACAAAAATATTGTATTGAAATAGTCACCAATTCAGCGTCAATATCGTCAACCGAAAAATTACCTACTGTAATAGCTTTTTTTTAAACAGTAGCAATTGTTGCTGATAGAAGTAGGCGATCGCGGTAAGATTTTGGACTTAAGCTCGATTCAACTTCAATAACTCCTAACTCTGACCGAATAATTAATATTTTGTAATATATGGTACAGACTAAGCAACTTGAGTTATGAAGGTCAAAATATGATTTGTTCTCAAACTGAGATTAAATAACATCCTAAGGACAAATGACGAACATAAACAACTTTCAAAGACTAGTAGAACTTGCAAACGATCATGGAATTATTTGCCAGCCAACACCAGAAGAATGCTTGATTGCAACCTTACCTGGAGACGATGATTTCTTATTAGCTTTTACTTGGTCTGGTGCAATTGAAGGAGAGCCGCCAGAGCATGAATTAATCGCAGTTAGCGTACAGGATATAGTTAAAGAAGTTACCGTTGCAGCTTGGCAGATACCTTTTTATTTATTCGGAAACGTTTTAAGGCAAGCTCAGATGCTTGTTGCTGCCCACAAAGATTTTGTTAGTTAGCAGAAAAGACCCAGCTAAAAACTACTATCCCTGTCAACTTTGGCAGGGATATAGGACTACTCTTTGATTTTTGAAAAGATACGTAGGGTGCGTTAGCGACAGCGTAACGCACCAAAGCCTTAAGAATGGTGCGTTACGGCTTACGCCTAACACACCCTACAAATACTTAGATTTTTCAGAAATCAAATATGATTCCTATAGTAGTTTTCACCAATGATTTCAGAATACTTATTAACCCAATACAGATCGGATGAGAGCAAAACATTTGTAGAGACGGCGATTTATCGCGTTTTGTAGAAACAGCGGGCGATTTATCATGTTTTTCAGGAGATAATTCAGGCTGTTTTAAAAAATCGGATAATTTCGCGGACACGATCGAGAAATTGTCCGTCAGTGGAAAGTTGCGCGATCGCGTTTCTAGCTTCTCTACCTAAACGCTCATGTTCAGTTTGATTTGTCGCCCTTAATTCTTCTAAATTAGCCGCAATTCTGGCTAAATCTCGGCGGGTCTCTTCGGCAAAGCGTTGTTGAGTTGTGGGTAATGAGTAGGGTTGTTCTGGATTGAGTTGATCTTCTAGCGATTGGATTTTTTGTTCCAATAGAGAAAAGCGATCGCGCAATTCAATAATATCTTCACGGGGATACTTCCATTCTTGGCGAATCATCGCTAATCGTGCATATAAATACTCATATGCCCGAATCGCTGGACGCAGAATTGTTAATAATAAAGCTGCACCAGAACTTATATATCCCACCGTACTAATACCAGTTGCGGCGAGAGTATAAAGACCAATGGCTGAGAGTAAGTGTAAAGCAATGGCAACCCAGAGCGATCGCTTTGCCAAAACTGTGACATACTTCACTTGTTTCTCATCGACTGGAATTCCTTTCTCACTTGATTGTGCTGCTTCTGCTAAGACTTCTTTAGCTTGAAAATGGACATTCCACGGTACGGTAACAATTACCAACAGCCACCAAAAACTCGCACCACCAATCACCCAATCGAGAAAATTACCAGCCGGTATGTGCAACCATTGCAGCAAACCAAAAGCCGCTAGCACTACAACCACAATTCCGGCAATGGAACTGATGAAAAAGTTAATATACATTTTGCCCTGTCTCCGAAAGGATTAACTCGATCGTGACTGTGCCCCAGCAGTTATACTGAAATCATTGTGATGCTTTTTCTAGCTGCACACATCAGCTATCAGATAAGATAACTGCGCCAAATTGGTTTAGTATTTTTACTATCCTTATCTGGAAGCAGTAATCGCCAAGTTTTACCTTCTTGCTGAATTTGCAGATAAACTTCAAAGGATTTTTTCGGTTGTGTCAATTGTCGTTTTGGTAACTTAACAATTAAGTCGTAAGTTCCCCGAACGCGGAAAGCTGGTAAATTTTCAATGGTTAGGGGTTGCTCTTGGCTAATTGATAGCCGCTTAATTTCAAAGCCTTGAAAATCTAGATCCAACTGTTGGCTGAGCTTTTGTTGAGTTTGTTCTAACTCAAATGCGATCGCTTTTTGCACTAACTCGCTAGTCGGTAGCAGTCCAATACTGCCACAGGCTGTCACTAGCACCAGCAATATTGCTGTCAAAACTAACCGCACCATGTTTTTTGAGATTCCACTCTTGGGCGATAGTATAACTGTAGATTCTCTTAATTTTCTCATCTACTATGCCAAAACAGTCTATAGGTCTTGATAATCAACTCTACAATTATCTGTTATCGGTTTCTCTACGGGAGCCAGAGGTTCTTCAGAAATTGCGCCAAGAAACCGCCAGTCATCCCAGAGGCACAATGCAGATTTCACCAGAACAAGGACAGTTTATGAGACTTTTGGTGCAACTCATTGGCGCCAAAAAAACTCTAGAAGTTGGAGTGTTTACCGGTTATAGCTCACTTTCTGTAGCTTTGGCGCTACCAGATGATGGAAAAATTATCGCTTGTGATGTGAGCGAAGAATTTACCGCGATCGCCCGACGGTATTGGCAGGAAGCCGGGGTTAGCGATAAAATTGACCTACACTTGGTGCCAGCTTTAGAAACTTTAGATCGATTGTTGGCAACTGGACAGGCCGAAACATTTGATTTTGCTTTTATTGATGCTGATAAAGAGAATTATGATGGATATTATGAGCGATCGCTACAATTAGTCCGTCCAGGTGGATTAATTGCTATTGATAATGTTTTATGGTCAGGAGAAGTTGCCAATCGGCAAAATCAAGATGAAAGTACCCAAGCAATCCGAGCTATTAATGAAAAGTTACATCATGACGAACGGGTAAATATTTCTCTTGTCCCGATCGCTGATGGACTGACTTTAGCACTTAAACGACGTTAAATAATTAGACCTCTTGCAAAAGTCCTTTTTCCGCGTTCTTCTCTGCGCTTCTGCGTGAGACAAAAAAATATTTATGCAAGAAGTCTATTGATTATTACAATCAGACAAACCTGCCAGTCATTATTATTTTCAGACTTGACTTAATTAAGCTCCAGCTTATGTTTTTATCGCAGAAGCTGGAGCTATGCTAATTGGCAATGTGGGTTTAAGACTGTCGATAGCAGCCAAATTCCATCGAAAAAGTCGCCATACCAGAAGTAAGCGATCGCAATTCTGTAGAATACCCAAACATTCGCGCCAGCGGTACTTCTGCTCGAATCACCGTGTATCCCTGCATTGTCTCAGAACCCAACAACAAAGCCCGACGAGAGGATAAGTCACCTTGAACCCTTCCCATAAACTCGTGGGGTGTTTCCACCTCTACAAGCATGATGGGTTCCAGGATGTAGGGTTTGGCTTTGGCGATCGCACCCTCAATTGCTTGATGGGATGCTGACCGGAAAGCCAATTCTGAAGAGTCAATTGGATGATAAGAACCACCATCTAAAACGACTTTCACCCCAGTTACCGGATAGCCTTCCAGCTGTCCTGATTGCATCGCCTCACGGAAACCCTTCTCGCACGCCGGGATATATTCTTTGGGAATCGCACCTCCAACCACTTGATTCTCAAAGACAAACGGCTCATCTGTGGGTTCAATCCACCCAGTAATATGGGCGTATTGACCGGGACCGCCTGACTGTTTCTTGAATCGGTAGTCAAAAGTAGCTTGTTGCCTAATGGTTTCGCGGTACGCCACCGCAGGAGTACCAACGAAAACCTCGGCATTATATTCTCGTTGAATGCGTTCGAGGTAGATTTCCAAATGGAGTTCGCCCATCCCAGAAATCAGAGTTGCTCCTGATTCGGGATCGATGCTCAACCGGAAGGTGGGATCTTCCCTTTGAAAGCGATTGAGTGCCTTGGAAAGGCGATCGCTATCTTCCTGTTTCTTGGGCGTAATTGCCAGCGTAATCACTGGTTCCGGCACAAACATCTTTTCTAGAGATACCAGTGGTTCCCCAGAACAGAATGTATCACCAGAAGCGCAATCCACACCCAACAGAGCCACAATATCCCCAGCTACGGCAACTTTTACCTCTTCTCGCTTATTGGCGTGCATTCTCACCAAGCGACCGATTTGCACCCGTTGTTCAGTCCGTGAGTTGTAGACAATATCGCCTGGTTTGAGCGTCCCAGAGTAAATCCGGGTATAGATCAACTGCCCAAAGGACTCAAGGGTGAGTTTAAATGCCAATGCCACCAAAGGATCATCAGGGTTAGGGTAGACACTCACCGACTCTGCGGTTTTGACCACTTCTCTATCTATGGGAGATGGTAGATAGAGCGCAACTGCATCCAATAAGTTTTGCACTCCTTTATTTTTGAATGCCGAACCCACCAATACAGGTGTGAATTCGAGGCTCAAGGTTGCCTGTCGGATAGTTTGCCAAATTAATTCTTTGGGAATCTCCTCACCCGCCAGTAGCATCCCAGTCATCGATTCTGAGTAGAGCGACAAAGTATCTAGCAGTTTGTCGCGTGCCTGTTGCGCCTCATCCCTAAGAGGTTCGGGAATTGGCTTTTTCACCCAGTTTTCCCCGTTTTCACCTTCAAAATAGTCGGCGGTCATTTCTACCAGGTCAATTACTCCCTGGAATTGGTCTTCACTGCCGATAGGATATTGGAGCAATACTGCATTTAGTTGCAAGCGATCGCGTATTCCCTGTACTACACGAAATGGATCTGCTCCCGTCCGATCCATTTTGTTAATGAACGCCAAACGCGGCACACGGTAGCGCTTCATTTGCCGATCCACCGTAATGGACTGGGACTGCACACCCGCCACAGCACACAGCACCATCACTGCCCCATCCAATACCCTTAAAGCGCGTTCCACTTCAATTGTAAAATCTACGTGTCCAGGTGTATCAATCAGGTTAATTTGAGTATCGTGCCATTGGCAGGTAGTAGCAGCAGAAGTGATAGTTATACCATGCAGCTTTTCTTCTGGCATAAAATCCATCGTTGCACCCTTACCGCCTCCCCGCACTTCCTCAATAGCGTGGATTCTGCCCGTGTAGAAGAGAATTCGCTCTGACAGCGTAGTTTTACCAGAGTCGATGTGGGCAGAGATACCAATATTTCGGATGCGTGTTCGGGGAATCATAAAATTTCCTTTTGTTCAAGCGACAAACAGTCACCAACTGAGTGGTGACATATTTTGTATTATATGTGTAGTATAAATAAAAGACAAGGCTGATAATACAGAAAAACCGTTGATATTTGCCCTAGTAGTCTGCAAACCCAAAATTGTTAGGTGAGGGCTGGGGAAAGGGTAAAAGGGAAAGGGCAAGGGATTTGAAACCTTTCCCCCTTACCCCTTACCCCGCCAAGTTTCCTTGGCGAACTACTAGCTGACGTTTAAAATAGGTATTCAAGCGGAGGAAATGAAAGCTTGAAATTGATATTGGTAGCTCCTGACTCTTTGTTGTGTGCAGCCTTTCAACAGCATTTTAATTATTTACCCAATATAGAAATAGTGAATGACTATTTCGAGTGGTTGCCAGATTTTGATTGTATGGTTAGCCCTGCTAACTCTTTCGGAATGATGGATGGTGGCATAGATGCGGCAATTATCCGTTTTTTCGGTCATTCCTTAATGGCAAAAGTCCAGCAGCGCATTCTTGAAGATTATTTGGGTGAACAGCCTGTAGGAACATCAATGATTGTGGAAACAGGTCATTACAAGCATCTTTTTTTGGCTCATACTCCTACGATGCGAGTTCCCATGATTATTGCTGGGACAGATATTCCTTATATCGCAATGTGGGCGATGCTGCTGGCAGTTCGGCATCATAATCAACACGCCAAGCAAAAAATTAATACCATTGCCTGTCCTGGATTGGGTACGGGAATAGGACGAGTGCCATATACTGAAGCTGCTAGACAGATGGCATTAGCTTACGATCATTTTTTGTATCCACCCAAGCATCTTAATTGCATAGTTGCGGCTGAAAGACAACTTCAGATATGGGAAGGAGGAGATTTTAGAACATCAATTCAGTAATTCTGTTATAACTTCTCCTCCAAACCACTCTATGGTGTACACAGAAGTATGAAACAATTTACTCATCTGGGTTTTAGCGTAGGCTTTAACCCTAACTAAGTAAAGCTGCGTAAATAATTCAAGGTTTGTAGTGTTCGCGTAGCGTCTCGCAGAGAGGACTTTAGTCCTCTTATAAGGGCTGGAGCCGCTTACTACAAACTAATCTCAATATTTTTACATTACTTAATCTAGTTTGATTTATTCTCACCGACTTGCTTAAATATAAAATTGGTATAAGAACAAAAAATGACTGGTCAAGTTAGTGATGGATTAATCTATAAAAGTCAAATATTCTGCATTGCAGGTGTTGATGGCGTAGGATTATTTGAGCCAACACAGCACGGTTTTTCTCCTCAATTGGGTACAACAGCTTGTTGGCGAGGCTATTCTTGCACTTATAAGATAATAGAAGAAACACTTTACTTAAAAGAATTAATTATCTCCGTCGGACTAAAAGAAAAACTTGCTATAAAACATGGTAGAGCAAAAAGAGATTTTCTGGGTGTCTTACCATATCTACGAAATACACCTGTGGGTCATCCTAGTGCTATTTATGATGAGCTCAATCATCTTATTGAATTCACAGGAAGCTTATTATTAGCTAATAATTTTATTAATAGTTTATATGTTCATCTTGGCTTTCAACCTGCTTATAAATACGAGGAAGTTCATGAACTTATCTTTGACAGTGGTTATCTGATGCAAAGCATTAACCGCTCCGAAGAAATGGCAGAAATTCGCCAAAAAATTCTTCCACAGTCTAAGTTCTATGACCAATGGCATCTTACATGGAGAGGTAAAGACGGTTCGTAAGTAAGATAATCTAAAATTTAAAATCCAAAATTGAATGGCAAATAAACGCTTCTATCACATTGGCTTTAGGCAAGATAATTTAGGTTCATCGCCTCCCACCATTGCTCTATTATCTGGCGACCCAGAGCGATCGCGTTCATAACCCAAATCTGATAGTTCTTTATCAA
The DNA here is from genome assembly GCF_043099735.1 of Nostoc sp. C117. NCBI lineage: Bacteria > Bacillati > Cyanobacteriota > Cyanophyceae > Nostocales > Nostocaceae > Nostoc > Nostoc sp. C117. The sequence continues at coordinate 1,735,753 of NZ_CP170991.1, read as the reverse complement.
CTATAGATAGGAATTTGGATACAAAATTCTGTTTCTTGGCTCGCTTTTGAAGTGCAAGTTAACTTGCCTTGGTGCATTTCTACTACAATCTGATAACTAATAAATAAGCCAAGTCCAGTTCCTTTACCAACAGGTTTTGTTGTAAAGAACGGATCAAATATTTTGGAAATTACCGATTCGTTAATACCCAGACCATTGTTTTTAATGCGAATATTAAGCCAAGTCTCATCAACGATCTCAGTACTAATCCAAATAGTAGGGGAAAACGCTTGATATTGAGAATTTTCAATAGTTGCTACCTTAGTAATTGCCTCATTTAAAGCATAGATAGCGTTATTTAAAATATTCAGAAATACTTGATTTAGTTGTGCGGGATAGCACTTTACATAAGGAATTACCCCATAGTTTTTAATTATTTTAATTACCAGATTTCCCGACTCACTTTGAAAGCGGTGACGCAGCAATGTGATTGTGTGATTGATACCTGCGTGGATATCAGCATTTTTGATATCTGCTTCATCCAACCGAGAAAAATTTCGCAGTAACAGCACAATTTCTCTAATGCGATCGCTGCCAACTTGCATCGACTCCAGCAGCTTACCTAAATCTTTTTGAATAAAGTCCAAATCCCAGGTTACTATTGCTTCTTGAATTTGTAGCGAGGGAACTGGATAGGTTTGCTGGTAGAGTTGCAAGATTTTTAATAAGACTTCTGTATACTCAGATGCATAGTTGAGATTAGCGTAAATAAAGTTAACTGGATTATTAATTTCGTGAGCAATCCCTGCAACTAATTGCCGCAAACTCGACATTTTTTCAGTTTGCACCAGTTGAGCCTGAGTATATTTAAGTTTCTCAAGGGTAACTTTTAGGTCGTGATTAGCTTGAATTAGCTCAATATTTCGTTGTTCTACCCTAGCTTCAAGTTGCTCATTTGTTTGCTTCAGTAATGCTTCTGCGTGTTTGCGTAAGCGAAGCTCGTCGTAGACATCGCTAACATTGATCAGTGAGCCAGAGAATTCTGTTTCACTTTGAGGTTGAGCAGACAGTTCCAACCAAACAATTACACCAGTTTGATGGTAAAAGCGGAGTTGTTGACAAACCTCTACTCCGGTTTGTAGCTTTTCTAGAGTTTCTGACCACAAGTGCCGATCATCTAAGTGAATGAAATTGCCTAAAGCACTACCGATAGCATCTGTTATCCCATAACCAAGGGTATTTGTCCAGGCTCGGTTGAGGAAATTGAGATTACCGAAGCGATCGCACTTAAACACAATTTCGCGCAGACTATTCACCAATTCGCGGTAACGCCGTTCGGATTCAGACAATTTTTCAATCAAACTGTACTGAATCTGTGTATGCAATTCATTGCTCAAGTCTGACATTCTACTGTACTCTCAAACGCTGAAGTAGCTCGGTATGGTTAATTGTATCGGCGTATAAGGGGAAGACGTGAGTGTGGTAGAATTCTTGCTCAAACACCGTGCGAGCAGAAGTGCAATCAGACAAAACAACAACCTGATAACCTTTCTCATGGGCAGAACGACCTGTAGAATCAATACAAACCGAAGTGACTGCACCAGCTAGAACTACATGAGTAATCTCTTTTTCATGGAGAATCATGTCTAAGTTAGTATTAATGAAAGCATTAAATCCTCGTTTACCGGGAACTTCGAGAATTCTGCTGCTAAAGGGTAGCAACTCATCAATCATCTGCGATCCCTTCGTACCAGCTTGAAAAGCCCCAACTTCCTTAATAGTTTTAAGAATGCCAACAGGTTCAACCAATTCCTGGTAGTTTGGCGTAAAAAAAATCGGTGTGGCAATCATCAACACTGGAGTTTGCAGCAAACATTGTACAAGCTCAACGGTGTTTTCTAATACTTTGGTGGCTGTTGAGGATTCCTCAATGACATTATGTAGAATCCCATCGGCTGCAAAGTAGTCATTTTGATAACCAATCAAGATCACAGCACTACTTTGGGGTTGCATTGTATTTCTAACTATTTAGTAGATATAGACACTTTATTATTCCCGTTTTAAATGTGTTTCTAGCGATAACTAACACAGAGAACATATAGGGGTGTGAGTATAGGGTTTAAGACGCGCTAACTCTACGGCATATCAAGGCTTTCACCGTCTTTTTGCGTAAAGCCTATTAGCGATCGGGATTTAGCTGGGAATAGTTAGAAAAAGCATATAATTTGAGATAAATTGTCATTGTATGACTAGCAAACGCTTCTATCACATTGGCTTTGGACAAGATGATTTAGGTTCATCACCTCCTAGCATTGCTTTATTATCTGGCGACCCAGAGCGATCGCATCTAATTGCCCAAACTTATTTCCAAGATGTCCGCTTATTGTCCGAAAATCGTGGTCTTAACAGCTATGTGGGATACTTACCAAATGGTCGCAGCATCTTATCAGCTACTAGCGGTATGGGTGCGCCTTCATTAAGTATTGTGGTAAATGAGTTAATCCAAGTAGGAATCAGGCAAATTATTCGCATTGGAACTTGCGGATCAATTCAATCTTACATACCAGTCGGTAGCGTTGTTATTAGCAGTGCAGCATTGTGTCGCCAAGGTGCAGCAAATGACATTGCACCAGTGGAATATCCAGCCGCAGCCGACCCGTTTTTGACAGTCGCTTTAGTTAAAGCCGCACGAGAATTAAAGGTTGACTATTACTTAGGAATTACGGCATCAGTTGATACTTTTTACGAAGGACAAGAACGTACTAATTCAGCGAATCCAAATTTAATGCGATCGCTGCATGGTATTACAGAAGAATATCGGCGATTAAATATCTTGAATTATGAGATGGAATGCGGCACCCTGTTTAAAATGGCAGGAGTGTATAATTTTGCCGCAGCAGCTATTTGCGGTGTAGTTGCTCAACGTAATGTTGGTGAAAATGTCATCTTAGAACAGAAAGATATTGCTATTAAAAATGCGATCGCAATTGCTGTTCGCACAGCCGCAACTTTGGAGTCAGCTAATTAACATTTACTTCATCCAGCATTTTCATCTTAATCAGGTAAATCTCAGTGGCGTAGAGCTATGCGCCCCTACTCTCAGTAGTTTTATCATGTCTTTATCTAATCTTTAATTTCTCTATCGTAATTCTAGCTAATATATATTGAGTCAGATTTAAAAATTAAAAATAAACAATAATTTAGATATTTATAAATATCTAAATTATTGAGGAAAAATATAATATGAATAATGTGTTAAAGCATGGGATGAAGATCATAAATTTAACTACGATGTCTACGAGGGGATACGCTTCCTCATTCATGCAAACACTAGTATTTTTACTATTATTTAATCAAGTATCAATTGCAGATCCGGGAGTATGTTTCATGGTAACATCTTCTGGTGAAACAGTTGGATTGGGAAGGCTTTGCGCTGGTACAATCACCGCACCTCCAGACGACAAAATCTTTCGGATTCCTATCAAACGCCGCTTTGGTGGAACTCCGATAATTGATGTCACTTTCAACGACAAAAAAACCTTTGAAATGATTGTAGATACAGGTGCAAGTGCGACTGTGATCACTCGAAAGATGGCAAGTAGCTTGCAACTCGAAAATACTGGTATAATAGAAGCTCAAGTTGCTGATGGTAGTGAAGTTAAATTCTCAACCAGTAAGGTGAAATCTATTGCAGTAGGTGGAGTTGTAGCGAATAATCTTCAAGTAGCGATCGCACCACAAGCCGATATTGGGCTATTAGGTCACGATTTCTTCGGTAACTACGATATCAAGATTTTAGAAAAAGAAGTCCAATTTCAGCATCGCTAGATTGTAAATCCATCACTCTGCTAATTTTAGATTTGGAATTTTAGATTGAAGGAAAAATTTAACATCCAATCGATTCTCAGTCGCTTTTTTTTACTAGTTTTCAAGATAAGCTTCCAAACTGGGTACATCTACCCAACTGCTGATTTCATGGGATTTGTGGGATAAATCCATCAATAACTGAGAATAAACTCCTTCTCGCAGGGATGGTATTGTTTGCTGCTTTTGCTGAATTCCCTGTACCCATTGGTCTATGACACGAATAAATGCAGAAATTCGCCCATCAGCATAATTTTGGGGAAAAATTAATCGATTTGGTATTTCTATTTCTGCGAGAGGTTTACCTGGCTGAGAACCCCAAACACGAAAGCCGTGTATATAATCTTTTTGATTTTCACTACCTAGAATTAATGTACCGCGATCGCCATATACTTCTATCCAATGGGTTCTCGGTGCATGAACAACCGCACTAATTGAAAGTTGGCAAGGTGTGCCATCAGCTAATTCCAGCGTTAATATACAGTTGTCATCTGTATTCACTGGCTTTGATTCTTGACTTATTGGGTCAACTCGCGCCGGAATTGCAGTACTCAAATGGGCGCTTAATTTACGTATCGGTCCGAATAACCAATGAATGTAATCGAAAGCGTGGGAACCCAAAGATCCCAATGCACCGCCGCCTTTACTTTTGTCAGAATACCAATTCCAAGGGCGGGAAGCATCAGCACGAGAAGAACCTAACCAATCAATTCTAATCAGGCGTAACTCACCTACATATCCTGCTGATAAAAGTTCAGCAAATAATTGCCATCCTGGTACAAACCGAAATTCAAAATCTACAGTAGCAATAACCCCTTTTTCTTTAGCTAACTGATAAAGTTCTTTAGCTTCATTTGCATTCAAAGCTATGGGTTTTTCTAGTAATAAATGTTTCCCCGCTTGCAATACAGTTTTTGCCATTTCATAGTGTAAAAACGGCGGCGTAGAGATACTGACTGCTTGTACTTCTTGTAATGCCATAATATCTGCAAGTGTGTCGCACGCATGGGTGATATTATGGGATTCTGCTATGGCTTTGGCTTTATTGATATCTCGATGATAAACAGCAACGACCTCAGTTTGAGGATGTGCTTGGAATCCAGGGATGTGGACTTTTTGACCAAATCCAGTACCGGCGATCGCAACTCCAATCATAAGCAATTCAAAATTCACAATTCAAATAGACAAACCAAGATATGGAAAGTCTGGTGGCATTTTATCATAATTCTCTGAGGCTGAATTATTTTTATCGCACCACAGTCATTACATCATTTGATAGCAAATTCAGACACATCAAAAATCATTAGTTAAACTTCTATCTCAAGAATTACAAATGTCTAAGTTTAGATCATTGTAAATATCGCCAAATTTTAGCTTTTAGATTTTTTCTTCAATTCAAAGTTCAAAATTGATCGAGTTAGGAATTTTGGTACTTTTCGACTGGATGCAATACATCTAGTCTCTAACTCCTAGTTCCTAACCCCTTTCCCCTATCGTCTTTGAGTGGCGATCGCTAATTTTGCCCCTGGAACCTCACGTACTCGATCCATCACAGCTACCACCTTACCGTGACTAACTTTTTCATCAGCATTAATAATCACTAACATTTCTGAGTTGGAACCAATTAAAGTCCGCACTTGGTTTGTCAAATCATCAACTGCAACTTGTTTACGGTTCAGGCTGACTACGCCTTGTTCATCTACCGTAATGGTAACTTTAGAGGGGATTTGCTGTTGTTTGGCTGTTGCTGCTTTGGGTAAATTTACAGGCAAACCTTCCGATCGTGTTAAAAACAAAGTTGACATAATAAAAAATGTCAAAATTGCAAAAATCACATCAATCATCGGCACAATGTTGATCTGTAGTGGAAGTTCTGGTTCATCTGGTAGGCGCATAAGTTTTTTCTCCTCTTTCATAACGACGGCGATAAAGTAATTCTAGTTGTCCGCCATACTCCTGAATCAGTGCGATTTGTCGCTGGTAGAGTCCCCGAAAGGTATTGGCAAACAAAAGTATGAATATAGCAACTATTAATCCTGATGCTGTAGATACTAAAGCTTCACTAATCCCAGAGGTAACGCCAGTTGTTTTACTACCTCCTACATCACCAAGATTTAGAGAAGCGAAGGAAGCTATCAATCCTAACACTGTACCCAGAAGACCCAACAGTGGCGCCAGACTAATGATTGTCTCAAAAATGTTTTGAAAACGTTTGAGTACTGGGATTTCCGCCTGTGCTTCACTTTCCAACGCCAAACGGAATTCCTCTGGATTTGGCTCCTCTAATTCTAAAGCCGCCAGAAAAATCCGAGCGAGTGGCAAATCTGCGTTTTTCTGAAGTTTATCCATTGCACCAACAACATTATCGATGCGATAAAGATTCAATACATCCCGTACCACGCGGCTTTGACGCTGATTGATCCTTACCCAAAACCTGATACGCTCGATAATCAGTGCCACACCCAATACTGAAAACCCCAGCAGCGGCCACATGACCACACCACCTGCTGCAAAAAGATTTTGAATACCCATATTTTCTAAACGTCATCAACAATACACAGTAAGACTAGCAGAATCTAGAGAAAAGCTGAAACTTTTTCTCAATAAAATTTAAAATATAATGATAATTTCTCAAATGAGATCGTCAAAATATTGATTTACTTTATGTGCCAGATGTGTAACTCCTGTACATAAATTGCTCAGTTTACATAAATTAATTCTATGAAAACCAAAATTGGTTTTGTTTAGAAATCTTGATAATGATAGCTTTCAAAGATATTTTGACTAGTGTTCGGTTACGTAACGCTACCGGAAATAAATTTAATTTTTTACTTGATATTTGTAACAGTGCATTCTAAGATGACTAGATTAGTGAGAATAGGTAGCAAGAGCTATGAGCTTTTCCGGCATTACTGTCAAGCAACGTTCCAAAGAAGTTGAGGCTCTCAAGTCTTTTCTGGCTTACAGTCTGATAGGCTCACTGGCGCTGCATTTCGGCGTATTATCATCAGGCCTAGGTAATTATTTGACAAGAACGCCTGAAGATAATGATGAACCAGTAGAGTTGGCGATCGTTGATGCTCCGACTGCAAAACCAGAAAAACCACTTGAAGCAATTCCAGAAGAACCCAAAAAAGAACCAGAAAGTATCCAAAAACAGTCTGTAGAAACTCCACCAATAGAAAAAGTTCGGCAGCAATTTGAACAGATTACAGCAGTTGCTCAAAAGCCACAGCCAACAAATACTTCCCCAAAAGCAATTGTTACCAAGCCAGAAGTTCCTGTGAAATCTGCATCCATTTCACGATCGCCTCTATCTGAAGATTCTAAAGCAAGTTCGGTGGGTGGGGGTGGCGGTGGTGGCTCTGGTGTTGGTTTAGGCTCTGGTAGTGGTATTGCTGTAGGTACTAGCAGCAGTACTAGCACTGGTGGAGGAACTGGCACTGGCACTGGTGGAGGCATTGGCAGTGGAACTGGCACTGGGACTGGTAGCGGTACTGGCACTGGCATCGGTAGTGGAATTGGTAGTGCTGGCACTGGAATTGGTAGTAGCATCGGTAGCAGAATTAGCAACGAAACAGGAAACCGTCCGACAGTAGCAACAGCACCAACAGCACCAACACCTCCAAAAATTAACAGTTCAAGCAATGGTAATGGTCGTGCAGCTTGTCGTGAATGTAATGCCAAGTATCCTGAAGCAGCAAGACGGCGAGGAGTCGAAGGCAGAGTAGAAGTAGCTGTAGATACTGATGCACAAGGTAACGTTACCAACGTGCGGATTGCTAATTCCAGTGGAAATCGTGACTTAGATGAAGAAACCTTAAGACAAGCGCGTAACTGGAAATTAAAACCCGCAGAAGGTGGTAGACAAGGAGTTTCCATCGCCACTGAATTTGCTATACAAGGTTCACGACGACACCGCCAAGTTGAAGAACGGAATAGACAAAGACAAGCACAAGAGAGAACCCAACAAGCAGCATCATCTAATTCCAATACCACAGAAGGAACTTCAAGGCGTAGGCGGCGAGAGCTTACATCGTCATCTAATGAAGCTACAGCTACAAAACCATCAGAATCGGGATTGAGTCGGGGTGTAGGTCGTCAGAGAGTGGAAACTAATAGCGCCAGTTCATCATCTGAATCGAGGACAACTCGCTCTCAAGGAAGTGCAAGAGAATCTCTACGCCGCATCCGGAGCGAACGAGCCAGTAGTAATTCATCACAAAAGCCACAAACAACTACAGATCGACGACGCCGAAGAGAAAACACTAGCCAAAACAAGTTGCGGGAGTCTTTGCGCCGTTTACGTCAACAACCCCAATCGCAACCGACTGGACCAACTCAGGAGTAGAGCTGCAAAACCTACTGTCAGATAAAATCGTTTTGTCACTTAGTTGTTAGTTGTCATTGCTTCAGTATTCTTCTGATTACCATTGACCATTAACAACTTTTGATTTTTTGTGAACTGATAAAAGGTACGGTTATTGCGATCGCTCTTCATAATAAAACCGAACCTACTCCACTTTGATGTTGATAAAGATGAAACTCTTGCACTTGGCTGGCTGTAAGAGTATAAGGGGATAGGAGTATAAGTGAAACTAACACGTAAAATCGACGAGATCCTAGCCAGTCAAGACAGGTTAAGGTTTTACCTACACTCCTACACCCCAAAAACTATTTACAGCAGTTTTCTTTTGCATCAAGTACAAAGTTATGGGTTTGGAGGCAGGATAGCGCTGTATATTTTGGGTTTGCACTTAACAAGCGTGCCATTTTCTCATACCCTCATTCCCCATATCCTATGCTCAATCACTTTTTTTTCCTGAACAACAGATTTGCTACCAAGCAACATTTGCACTTTGTATTTGGCGTCAAATTTACTGATTTGAATAAGACTTCTACATAAACACACACTGATGCAGGTTGATTTGCTTGAATAGCTATATTGATAGGACATTGATACGAAGGAAATTGAAGATTCCTGATTATGGCAAGTAAATTCATTGATGTTAGAGAATATACTGTTAGGGCGCACAAAAGACAGATTCACACTCGTGTTTTCCAATTTGTCTGTAAAGAGTGTAACGAACTGACAAAACGTGAGACTTTTGGACCTCGACCTTTATATTGTGAGAGATGTCGCCCTCCTCAACCGCCTAAGAAATCCCAGCCAACATCTCACAAAGCGAAACCCAGAGCAATGTCTTACCAAAGTGACACCGATTTAAATTGATTAAAGCCTTATGAATCCTAAAGGACAATTAGAACCACCTCCGGGCACGTTTCTCTCGCCACTATTGGAATTACGAGACTATTATGCTCGCCTCACAGAAGAATACGAACGCTTATTTGTGGAGGCGCGATCGCAACTCGATCATGTAGAAGCGTTGTTATCTAACTGGTCTTTTTCTGATGCTAACAAGCATATATCAAGACTTCAGGCAGTTGATGAAACTTCAAATTCTTCCCAAGAAGGTTCTGTGCGGTTTTTATCATCCCATGATGATATCTCCCAAATCAACTTGGTTGAGTCTAGACAGTCACAACAAAAAGACTCTATAGACATTGAAATAGATAATTCGTCTGTTGCTGTTGATACACAACGAAGTCAATCTCCAAGTTTAGACATTGAGACACCTCCGGAGAACAACGACAACTTCAGCAAAGTGTCGGAAATTCCCATGCTACCTCAGTATCAACATGCTCTCTCACGAATGGAAGCGATAAAGCAGCTATTACAAGAGCAGATAGGTACTGTATGTCATATCGATTTCATCGTGCGATCGCTTTATGGGGAGTTAGATTCTACTCTATTCAGAGTCGTTAAAGGTAGAGTTCAATCTTCCCTTACCCAAGGTAGAGAAAGGAATTACTGGGCAACTATTCCCGAAGAACCAGGTTGTTATACTCTGGATTTAAGTTTAGTCTCCCAAACTAATGGCAATGGTGCTTCTCGGAGCATCAAAAACAAAAAGAAGAAAGCTTTCGTACCTCCGAAGACAAAAACAGTACCAATGCTCAAAGTCTTTGAAGGTCAATTCTTGATTGATGCTCTCACCTCTCTTTTTGAGCAAAATCCAGGTAAAGTTTTCAGCGTCGCTGAAGTAATCGCCGGAATTTACGGAGAACTAGATTCTCAGGAAATTCGAGAGATTAAAAATAAGGTGCTGAATGAATTATCTAGAGGCTATCGGACAGGAAGATTCTCTAAGGTTCCTGACCAAATCGGCCTCTACACTTGGGACTCAAATATGATATTGGAACGGAATTAGGGAATGGGGAATGGGGCGTTAGGAGTGCTGAGTGCTGAGTTAGGAGTTAAGAGTTTTGTTTATCTCCTTGTCTCCCTCATCTCCCCTCACTCCCTCATCCCCTTATCCCAAAAACAGCTTGTATGCTGGATTCTTATTTTCATCCCAATAGCGATAACCAAGAGCATCGAGAAAAGCTTGCCACTCTTCCATTTCCTGGGGGGGAACTTGGATACCAACTACGATTCGCCCGTAGTCCGATCCGTTGTTGCGGTAGTGAAAAAGACTGATATTCCAGTTGGGACTCATAGAAGTAACAAACTTCATCAATGCACCGGGACGTTCGGGAAACTCAAAACGGTAGAGCAATTCATTGTGAGCAAGAAAAGAGTGTCCACCCACCATGTGCCGCAGATGTAATTTTGTTAGTTCGTCGTCGGTTAAATCAAGGGTTTCAAATCCATGAGCTTCAAAGGTTTCTACCATCTTGGCAGCATCGGCACGATTTTGAATTTGCACACCGACAAAAATATGGGCTGTTTTTTCATCGGCAATGCGATAATTAAACTCAGTCAGATTACGGTTGCCAATACATTCACAAAACTGGCGAATACTTCCCCGTTCTTCAGGAATTGTGACTGCAAAGATCGCTTCGCGGCGTTCGCCAAACTCTGCTCGTTCTGCGACAAAGCGTAAGCGATCGAAGTTCATGTTTGCACCGCAAGCGATCGCGATTAAGGTTTGTCCCTCGATTTGTTCTCGTTCGACATAGGCTTTGGCTGCTGCGATCGCCAATGCACCGGCTGGTTCTAAAATCGATCGCGTATCTTCAAATACATCTTTAATGGCGGCACAAGTATCGTCTGTATCCACCAAAATAATCTCATCTACATACTGCTGACATAGACGGAAGGTTTCTTCACCTACTTCTCGCACCGCTACCCCATCGGCGAACAACCCTACTTGGGATAAGCGCACCCGATGTCCGGCTTTTAAAGATTGAGACATGGCATCAGCATCGACTGGTTCAACACCAATAATTTTGATTTCTGGACGCAACCGTTTCACATAAGCTCCAATCCCAGAAATTAATCCGCCTCCTCCAATGGCGACAAAAATCGCATGGATGGGTTGCTGATATTGGCGTAAAATTTCCATCCCGATTGTTCCCTGTCCAGCAATTACATAGGGATCGTCAAAGGGATGAATAAAGGTCAATCCTTTTTCGGCTGACAATTGACGTGCATAAATATAAGCATCGTCATAGGTATTTCCATGTAAGACGACTGCTCCCCCCCTACTTCTCACGGCATCCACCTTTACTTGAGGTGTGGTTATTGGCATGACGATAATCGCCTTTGTTCCCAGATGCTGAGCTGCAAGGGCGACCCCCTGAGCATGATTCCCCGCAGATGCTGCGATTACACCTTGTGCTAATATATCTGGTGGCAGTTGCACCATCTTGTTATAAGCACCCCGCAATTTAAAGGAAAATACTGACTGCATATCCTCCCGTTTCAGCAGCAGTTGATTATTCAGCCGTGCAGATAAATTTGGGGCACACTCTAGTGGTGTTTCCTGGGCAATATCGTACACACGTGCAGTCAGAATTTGGATGAGGTAGTCGCAATACATGAGCGTCAAGGGTTTAGCACATACCAGATAGAGATCAATTCTACGTTAGAGATGTACCTGACCAGAAGAGAATAAGGAGGAGATGGGCAAGATAAAACAATTTGCAATTTGCAATTTAAAATGCGTTAGCGAGTCCGCCTACTCTTCCCCAGAAGTAACCTACATACAGTATCTTGTAGAGAGCGTCATTGCAAATTGGAAATGACGTAGTTGGCCTATCTTCATCCAGAATTGGTATAAGGGTATAAGGGTGTGGAGTGTAGGGAATAAATCAGTGGAGGCTTATACCCCTAATTTTGGTACAAAATTCAATAACACTAGAAAATTGTACTTAATAGTACCTTTTTTTGTGTTGAATATTTTTAATATTCATAAGAGTACCTTATTCTCGATTAAAGATTTATCCTATTTGTACTTATAGCGGTATTTCTACTTACTTAAAAATCGAATATCAGCATTACCCTGTGCTATATAAAACGTAGATATCAAAAATAATCCGGAATGCTGCTAGCTTAGTTAGTAATTTAAGTAAGATTTACTTAAATTATATAGATAACAAATAAAGGGAAAGGGTTGAATTCGGTCGCCCACCATTCCACTCGTTTTTTATCTTTCCCCCGCTCCTTATCCCCAGAGGATACCCCACCCTCCCCATTCTTTATAAATTTTGTCATCCCTATTAGTGAGTGAACTCGATTAGTTATGCTCCTAGATTTAGAAAGATTTTATCAGGCTTGCAATCCAAGTAGACCTCTAATGATAGAAGATCCGAGCGATCGCCGATATTATATTGATTTTGCTGCGGTGCGGGGTGGTAAAATCATTGAGGCTTTGCAGCGGACTATCACTCGGATCTCGCCAGATACACCCACTTGTCAGCTATTTACAGGACATCTCGGCTGTGGAAAATCTACGGAATTGCTGCGGCTGAAAGCTGAGTTAGAAGTACAGCAATTTCAAGTAGTTTACTTTGAGTCTACCCATGTCTTAGAAATGGCAGATGTGGATGTGACTGATGTTTTGTTGGCGATCGCTGGTCAGGTAAGTGAAAGCCTAGAAGCCATGAAAATCAAGCTCAAACCTGCCTATTTTACCAAGTTGTTTGGCGAAATTGTAGATTTTTTGCAAACCCCAATTGAACTGGGAGTTGAAGCCGAATTATCTGTGGGGATTGGCAAAATTACAGCCAAAACCAAAGAAAGTCCCCAATTGCGGCGGCGGTTAAGAGATTATCTAGAACCGCGAACGGCAAATATTTTACAGTCAATTAATCAAGAATTATTAGAACGTGCCAATAAAGAACTCAAAGCTAGGGGCAAAAAAGGACTAGTGGTAATTGTTGATAATTTGGATCGAGTGGCAATTCGACCTTTACCATCGGGGCGATCGCTACCAGAATACTTGTTTATTCAGCGGGGCGAACAGTTACGCAAACTAAATTGTCATGTTGTCTACACTATTCCCCTAGCTTTGACTTTCTCCAACGATAGCGCCGAACTTCAGCATCGTTTGGGGGGAGGAGTAGCGCCAAAAGTGTTACCGATGATACCTGTACGTTTGCGCTCTGGAGAGATTTTTCCGCAAGGGCTAGCAATGATGAGACAAATGGTGCTAGCTAGAGCTTTCCCAGACAATTTACCTAGCGATCGGTTAGGCTTAATTACAGAAGTGTTTGATAGTTTGGAAACCTTAGATCGGTTATGCCTGATTAGTGGTGGTCATGTGCGTGACTTGCTAGGGTTGCTGTTTGACTGTTTGCGCGAACAAGATCCACCCTTTGAGCGGGAGTGTGTCGAATTGGTGATTCAAAGACAGCGCGATTACCGAGCCAATGCCATTGACCCTCAGGAATGGGAACTCATCTTTCAGGTAGTGGAACAGCAGAGGGTTAGAGGTGATATAGAGTACCATACCCTATTGCGGAGTTTATTTGTATTTGAATACCGCGATCGCGAGGGGGCTTGGTTTGCCGTCAACCCAGTTTTAGCAGAGACGCAAAAATTTAAATCATGGTTGAACGACACCCACAAGCAGATATAAGAGCAGCTAATGAGCGGGCGTTACGAAGTTTAGGGAGAGCGATCGCCCTTTCTAGCGGTCAATTTTCCCTAGTATTAGTATGCTGTAACTATCGAGTTTTGCAAGAGCAAATGTTGCAGCGACTCGAAGAAATTTCTCCGGGATTACAGAACATTCAAAGGGTAGTTTTACCCCAGAATGCCAGAAGTCTTTATACTACTATTCATTTACAATTAGTTACCAAGAATCAACCGCCAGCGGCATTAATGATTTTGGGTTTAGAGTCAGTGGATGGACTTGATGATTTTCTCCGGTCTATTAATCATATTCGGGATGAATTTCGCAAGCGCCATGCATTTCCCATAGTTGTTTGGATGAATGATGAAGTATTGCAAAAGGTGGTACGTTTAGCGCCAGATTTTGCCAGTTGGGCGGCGACACCGATTCATTTTGAAATGACAACTCGCTCGTTACTGGAATTTCTCCAGCAAGAAACAGATTCTTTATTCGCTACAGTATTAGCAAACAATAATAAACAACCTCAGGCACCTAAGTTTACCGAAAATTATTCTACTCTAGAGCAAGTCTGGGAACATAGTTATGAACTCCACTTTGGAATTCGAGAGTTGCAAAATCGTGGTATTACCTTAGAGCCAGAATTACACGCTAGTTTAGAATTTGTTTTTGGTCTAGATAATTATGTTAGCGATCGCATTAATCCAGCTTTAAGTCATTTTCATAAAAGCTTACAGGTTTGGGAAAAGTTGGGCAGAAGAAGGGATGAGGGGGATGAGGGAGATAAAAATATTGCTTCCTCATCTCCCCCTACTCCGTTTTCTTCCCCATCTCCTCCATCTCCCCCATCTCCCCTACTCCTTCGCCAGGGAGTCTTGCTGTTTTATATTGGGCTATCTTGTTGTCGTTTAGCAGAACAAAATCAAACAGAAAATCGTCGTCATTGGTTAGCGGCTAAATCTTATTTTCAGCAATCTTTGAATGTTTTAGAGATAGCTGGGCGTTTAGATATAGTTGCCGAATTTATTAATCAACTCGCTGAAGTTTTGCAATATCTGCAAGAGTGGGAAGAATTGCAGATTGTTGCTCAAAAGTCTTTGGAGTTGCATCAAACTTATGGTAGTCAAATTCAACTCGCTTGTGACTACGGTTTTCTGGCACAAGTGGCTATACAGCAGTCACGCTGGGCACAGGCGAGTATCTTTGCACATGTATCACTGCTGAAATTAGCCGAGGCTCAAAAGCAGAATGACCCTTACAACTGCTTATTTCCTTTGCTGTTGGCACAAATTTACTATTTAGTTTTAGCAAAAGCCCAGCGGAATTTAGGCGAGCAAGAAGTCGCCCGTGAATATTTAGAAAAAGCGACAAAAGAACTAAAAGAAGCATTAGAAACCAGCGCTCATCAATATGATGCCCATCGTTATATTCGGATGTTGCGGACATTGCGATCGCTTTACTTTGAAGAAGGTCGCTATTTGCAAGCCTATTGCATTCGCCAGAAACGGCGTTCTGTTGAGCAGCAGTATGGTTTTCGGGCTTTTATTGGCGCCGGACGCTTGCAACCCCAAAGACAAGTGACAAACCCAGCATTGATGTCACCTACTGGGAGTAGCACTGTTGCTTTAGAAATTGCGGCTTCTGGTCGAGAGCGTGATATTAATAATTTAATTGGCAGAATTAGCCGCGCCGATCAAAAGTTGACGGTGATTCACGGTCAATCGGGAGTGGGCAAGAGTTCTACGGTGACGGCAGGTTTAGTTCCAGCGCTACAAAATCGAGCTATTGGCGATCAAATTGCTGTACCTGTGGTGCTGCAAGTTTATACCGATTGGGCTAGGGAATTAGGCAAATCTTTAACTGAGGCGATGTTTCAGATTCAGGGAGAAGTCGGCATTGAACCCGAAAATTTACCCTACTCTGCTAAGTCGATCGCTATCATTAATATTTTACAACAATTACAAAGAAATGCTGATAATCATTTGATCACAGTTTTAATTTTCGATCAGTTTGAAGAATTTTTCTTTGGATATAGCGATCGCAATCAAAAGCAAGCCTTCGATCAATTTATTAGTGACTGTCTCAATATACCATTTGTCAAGGTTATTCTTTCTCTGCGAGAAGATTATTTACACCGTTTATTAGACTTTAAACATCTGTCGGCATTAGAAGCGATTAACAACAATATTCTCGATAAAAATATCCGCTATCAGTTAAATAATTTTTCGTCAGAATATGCCAAAGTAATTATCAGAAAGTTGACAGAGCGTTCTCAATTTAACTTAGAACCTGCTTTAATTGATGCCTTAGTTGAAGACTTATCTACAGAATTTGGAGAAGTCCGTCCCATTGAATTACAAGTTGTCGGGGCACAAATCCAAGATGAACGAATTACCACCCTAGAAGAATATCAACCATATCGACCCAATAAACTGATTGAGCGATATATTAAAGAACTGATTAAAGACTGTGGTCCAGAAAATGAACGAGCCGCTTTACTTGTTTTATATTTATTAACAGATGAAAGCAACAACCGACCTTTTAAAACTCGTGCTGAATTAGCAGCGCAGTTATCAGAGTTAGAAGATGCTGGCAAATTAGAGTTAGTCTTAGATATTTTAGTAAGCTCTGGGTTAGTGGTGCTTTTTCCCGATGTACCAGAACGCTATCAATTGATTCATGATTATTTAGTAGACTTAATTCGTTACTTGCAACAACAAGAATCAAGCTTACAAGTACAACTCAATCAACTACGCTACAAGGTAGAACAAAGTCAAGCGGAAATTGAGCGACTAAAAAGCGAACTTAGCCAAAAAAAGCAGCGAACCAAATTAATCGGTACTCATCCCCAACCGGGATTAGATTTATTAACAGAATTGCGAGAGTTACAAAAGCGGGAAGAATTAAGTCAGTTAGAAATTGAGCAGTTGCGAGCTGAACTCAAAGAAAAAGAATTAACAGCTAAACTAGCAGAAAGCCAAGAAAAACAAAGAGTCAGTGAAGCTAAATTAAATCGTTCGCTGAAAATTGCCTTGACTGCTTCTGTACTGGCGATATTAGGGTTGAGCGTTTCTATTGTCACAGCAATAGATAGCGAGATTAAAACCCTAAGTGTATCCAGTGAAGCCTTATTTGCATCGCAAAAAGGCATTGATGCTTTAAAAGAAGGTTTAAAAGCCGGGAAAAAATTACAACAGACAATCTGGGTAGATTCCTATACAAGAGAACAAGTACAAACGGCTCTTTATCAAGCAGTTTCTGGAGCAAGAGAATATAATCGTTTTGACGGGCATATATCTGGGGTAAATAGTGTTATATTTAGCCGCGATCGCTCTTTAATTGCTTCAGCCAGTGCAGACACTACAATCAAACTCTGGCGTCCTGATGGTAGCCTAGTCAAAACCTTGTCGGGACATGATGATGTAGTCAATAGCGTCAGTTTCAGCCCCGATAGTCAACTTATTGCTTCCGCCAGTCAAGACAAAACCGTAAAATTGTGGAGTCGGGAGGGTCAACTAATAACCACTCTATCAGGACATCAAGGAGTGGTGAATAGTGTTAGTTTCAGCCCTGACGGTCAACTGATTGCTTCTGCAAGTACAGACAAAACCATAAAACTTTGGAGTCACGACGGTAAATTAATCAAAACCTTAGAGGGACATACTAGTGCAGTCTTGGCTGTCGCTTGGTCACCTGATGGACAAACCATTGCTTCCGGGAGTGCTGACAACACCATCAAGCTTTGGAATCGGGATGGGAAATTACTCAAAACCTTTCAAGGTCATAATGATGCAATATTAGGTTTAGCTTGGTCGCCTGATGGTAAAGCGATCGCTTCTGCTAGTTTAGACCAGACGATCAAATTGTGGAGTTTATCAGGCAACCTACTGAAAACCTTATCAGGACATAGTGCTGGAGTTACCAGTGTCAGCTTCAGCCCAGATGGTCAGACCATTGCTTCTGCAAGTACTGACGAAACAATCAAACTTTGGAGTCCTGAAGGTGTCCTACTCGGAACCCTGAAGGGGCATAATAATTGGGTAAACAGCGTCAGCTTCAGCCCAGACGGTCGCACCCTTGCTTCTGCGAGTCGGGACAAAACTATTACACTCTGGCGTTGGGACGATGTATTTTTGCGAAAACCCAAAGCCGATAACGATGACTGGATTACTAGTATAAATTTTAGCCCTGATGGTCGCACCTTAGCCGCAGGGAGTCGAGATAAAACTGTAAAAATTTTTAGTCTAGAAGGTAAATTAGTACGTATTTTAACTGGACATCAGGGGCAAGTTTGGGGCGTTAGTTTTAGTCCTGATGGTAAAGCGATCGCTTCGGCTAGTAAAGATAAAACAGTCAAGCTTTGGAGTCAGGACGGTAAATTGCTTCACACCTTACAGGGTCATAATAACACCGTATTGAGTGTAGCTTGGTCGCCTGATGGTCAAGTAATTGCTTCAGCTAGCAAAGATAAAACAGTCAAGCTTTGGAGTCGTAACGGTATACTGTTGAACACTTTGCAGGGACATAAAGATGCAGTGAATTGGGTAAGTTTTAGCCCTGATGGCAAGTTACTAGCCTCAGCCAGCGATGACAAAACCGTGAAAATCTGGAGTCAGGATGGTAAACTGCTACATACATTAACTGGTCATAATCGCCGGGTAAATGGGGTAGCTTGGTCACCAGATAGTCAGGCGATCGCCTCAGTTAGTATTGATAGCACAGTGAAGATTTGGAATCGAGCCGGCGATCTACTAAGTAATATTACTGGGGATGGCGATAGTTTCATCAGTGTTAGCTTTAGTCCTGATGGTAAAACTTTGGTAGCTAGTAGTGATGACAAGGTGAATATTTGGAACCGTGAAGGAATATTGCTGATTGCTTTGAAAGGTTATAAAGATGAATTAACCAGCGTCAGTTTTAGCCCTGACAGCAAAACTTTAGCTGTAGGAAGTGCCAACGGTACAGTAATTTTCCAGAATTTAGCAGATATCCAACTGGAAAAATTACTGGCACGGGGTTGCGATTTGCTACATGATTATTTGCAGACTAACCAGAAGTTAATGAAAGGCGATCAGTCTTTGTGTTCTAGTAGGTAATTTTCATTTTGAATGCTCTATCTGTCGAAATAATTTTTCAAATTGGTATGAATTAATATTATTTCTGAGCTAGACATCTTGTCTGCCTTTTGTTGTGGGTGGGCGAGACACCCACCCTACAAGAAAAATTTAATGTTTTTTGAATTGGGAAGTCTCTTATCCCTCTTCTGTCACTCTTCGAAAACATTTGCCATTTCTGAATTCTAGAGCTTTTGTATAGCAAGCGATGTCTACGACGGGCTATTCGGCGTCGCGCGATTCTTTTCTAATAACAAATACAAGACCCATTTTTTCTAATAGTATAGCTTGTATTGGTTGCCTCATCAGGCTTCTAGCGATTGCCCTCGCGGAGAGTGACAGAAGAGGGTTATACCAATTTAATGTGAAGTTGCATATATCTTGATCCCCCTAAATCCCCCTTAAAAAGGGGGACTTTGATAGATGTTTTTCCAGTTCCCCCTTTATTAAGGGGGGCTAGGAGGGATCGAATTATATGCAGCTTCATAAAAAATTGGTATTAGAGCTTATTTAACTATGCTCACTGTCCTAATTCCTGTTCTTCTTCATGAAATAAAAATTCGGCTAAAAGGGCTAAGCCAGTTAGCCAAAGAAAGCAGCAAACCGAAAACAAAAATATTCCCGTCATTGCTATTACCTCCAGGAAATCTTCTGGTTGAATTAACTCTTTTACCCTTTAAGAATTTAGAGCAAAAGTTACCTACTATTTCCTATTATCTTAACCACTCCAATCATCTTCTGATACCATAAAACTTTTTTAGAAGGAGGATAAAATGTACAAGCTTAGCTAGTAATACATATTGGCGATGTTAAGAAACTTATAGCTGAAAAGGATTATATCTTTTTATCTCTAGCTCAGTGATAATTCAATAATTTATAGCCCATTTATTAAGTAAATATTAACGAAATATTAAGTAGGGTGCGTTACGAATGTCTAGGAATTTGAGGGTTTGAGAAAGTCTAATTTAGCGCTAACCAGGATATTTCCAGGTGCGTTAAAGCAACGCGTAACGCACCTGACAATTTAGGTTTACTCTGTAAATGGTCTCTTTGTACGCTGAGCGGATGTTTGAAAAGTCCTCTTCTCGGTATCAAAAGTTTTAGATCCCCCTAAGTCCCCCTTAAAAAGCACGGTGGTTTCATACAAGCAGAGAAAAACTAAAACTAGGTTTCAAAACCTCTCCCCCGGAGGGTGAGAGGTTTGGAGAGAGGGAAAAAGCCATGCTACCAAACGATCAATCAAGACTTATGTATTTTTCTTTTTTCGTATGAAACCACCCTGCTAAGTCCCCCTTTTTAAGGATCTAAAAGTGCCTAAAGTCACAGCAAAACACTTTTCAAACAACCTCTAAGATAAGCTCTTTGAAATAGACGGATTAGAGTAATATAACAACGGTGGTATCTTTGCATTAAAGTGATACCCTATTTTTCTGGATATAGAATTCTATCGCCCTGGAAACAGGAGATTATTTCTCAAAGGAGTTTGCTGCAATGTCCACAACACCGACTACTCGATTAATTTTGGAGACTTTACTTCCTCATCTCAAAGTAGCAGCAGCCTATGCCCGTTTTCTTCAACCAAAAATTGCTGCACTTCCCGCGAAAGAACAAGGAAAAAACTTTTTTGCCGCTGCACTTACGGATGCGGATGTGGCGATTCAAAATATGGTGGAAGTAGTACTACTGGGGACTTTCCCAGAGATTCGCTTTTATGGGGAAGAGTATGAGAGTTCTAGCAATACTAAGTATTTTCGTGCTACGGAACTGGGTTTAGAAGGTGATTATTTAGTCACACTCGACCCGATTGATGGTACGAAGTTTTATATGGATGGGCATTCTAATTACCAAATTATTCTCAGTATTCTCAACTATGATGATTTTGAGGCAGTACTGGCAATTTCTCCGGCTGAAAATGTTTATTTTTATGCTTTTCGAGGGCAAGGTGCTTTTAAAGGAACGCTGGAAATGAACCTAGAAGAATGCACTCCGTTAAATATTACATCGCCTAAATCTGCTGTATTGTTAGGATGGGGAATGAATGCGATCGCACCTCTACTAAAAGATCGATATCAAGTAATTGATATTGCAAATGATTATTCGAGTGATATGCAAATTCCCAATCTCAATGGTATATTCACTGGTGACTTAAGTGGAGCGGCAATCAGAGCGGGCAAATTTATTGATGCTGCTGCACTCGCTTTCCTGGCCAAAGAAGCTGGCTATCTTGTAACTACTCTGGATGGTTCTACTTTACCGCCACTGCATACCTGTAAAAACTATAGTTTGCCTGGATTAATAATAGCTGCATCAAAATCCGTTCATCAGCACCTGTTAGAAGCAACCCAAAGCCTAGCTGAAAGTAAAAACTAGTAAATTATTCTTTACTTTTGCCTCTGCCTCCAGCCTTGTTTGCTAATTAGTTAAAAATTCTTGAATACGGTTGACAAAATCTTCTATTTCTGAAATCAAATTACTCGTACCTTTCTGCTCTTGCTGGAGAGCTAATTGTTCTAGTTTCTCGACTGCTAGATACATAGCTGTGGCTCCAATGTTGGCACTAGCACCTTTGAGGTAATGAGCTTCTCGGACAATTTTCCCAAAATCATAAAGTTTGATCGCTGTTTTAATGATCTCTAAACGAGGTTTAATATCTTGAACGAAGATTTGCAATAAATTTAATTCAAATCCTGTATCATTTTCCGATATTTCATGGAGGTATTTCCAATTGATCGATCGATCAACTTTAGCATCGTTTGTGAGGGAAACACTCTGCTCAGTCACAGCTAACTCTTGTTTGGAAAAGATTACATCTGTCCAATGCTCTAGGATAGCTGCCAATTGTTCTTTCAACACTGGCTTACTTAGGTAATCGTCCATTCCGGCATTTAAATACTTTTTTTTATCGTCTTTCATAGCATTAGCTGTCATCGCAACGATCACAGGACGACGATGACTGACAAAAGCGCTCTCTTGCCAATGATGAATTTCTTTTGTAGTTTCCAAACCATCGAGAATTGGCATTTGGCAATCCATGAGAATCAAATCGAAAGGAATTTTTTCTAATAGCTGTAAAACTTCCTTGCCATTGGCGACAACATCAGCTTTGTAGCCCAAAGTCTGGAGTTGTTTGAGCGTTACTTTTTGATTTACCAAATTATCTTCAGCGAGTAAAATTCTTAATTTAGATTTATTCTGGAGGCTAGAGGAAGAAGAAAGAATAATCCTTGAGTTTTCTGTATTTTGCACTTTTCCCCTAGCTTGTAGCCCAGAAATTCTAGCTCCTTTTTCCACTTCAGGCTGAGTTTCTAAAATATTGATAATCGTATCCAGAAGTCGTGATGCCTTAACGGGTTTGACTAAATAAGCCGCAAATCCGATTTTCAGGGCTTGCTGTACTTGATGACGTTGATTAGTAGAGGTGAGTATAATTAAAGGAATCTCAGAAATTGCGGAATTGGCTTTAATTTCTTCTCCTAATTTGATGCCATCTATGTGAGGGATTTGGATATCAATTAAGGCGACATCATAGCAATTTCCTTGCTCACAAGCTTCCTCAAGAGCTTTGAGTGCAGCAGTAGCATTGTTGACTCGATCTACCTGCATTCCCCAACTACTAGCTTGATGAGCGATCATTTTGCAATTAATCGGGTTGTTATCCACCATTAATAAGCGGCGATTGATTAAAAATGGGCGTTCATATTTTGGGAAAATAGGCTCGATTTGCTTGGCGAAAGGTACTTCAAACCAAAACTTAGATCCTTTACCTATCTGACTTTCCACTCCAATTGCTCCTCCCATCAAAGTCACCAGTTGTTTACAGATGGCTAATCCTAAACCGGTACCACCATACTTGCGAGTGGTAGAAGCATCGACTTGAGTAAATGCCATAAAGAGTTTGTGTTGGTCTTCAGGATTAATACCAAGACCTGTGTCTGTGATGGCAAAGTAGATAGTGACTGTAGTGGAGGAAAGCGAACGCAATTCTGCTTGCACTACTACTTCACCAGCGCTGGTAAACTTGATAGCATTGCTGATTAAGTTCATAAGAATTTGCCGGAGCCTACTAACATCTCCTTGGAGGTGAATGGGGACATTGCGATCGATCAGGGCAGCAATTTCTAATCCCTTATTATGGGCTGAGGGAGCCAATAATTCTAATACTTCTTCAATACAAATAGATAGGTCAAAATCTAGAGTTTCTAGAGCCATTTGTCCAGCTTCTAGCTTGGACAGATCTAAAATCTCGTTGATTAAAGTTAATAAGGCTTCTCCGCTGATGCGAATTGTTTCAATAAAATCTCGCTGTTCTGGGTCTAAGGAAGTATCTAAGGCCAAACTGGTCATTCCCAATACAGCATTCATGGGAGTGCGAATTTCATGACTCATATTCGCCAAAAAGGCACTTTTCGTCTGAGAAGCTAATTCAGCTTGGTAACGGGCAATTTCTAGTTCTTGTCGTTGGCGAGTTTCTGCTTCTAATAGTTGGGCTTGGGCTAAAGCAATACCTACTTGATCGGCTATTTGTCGCAAAAGATGAGTTTCAAAACTAGACCATTGGTGAGAATAGGCACACTGATGGACTATCAGCAAACCACGAAGTTCTTCTTTGACCAAAATCGGCACAACCAAATTGACTTTCACTCCAAACTGTTGCATTAATTCCAGATGCTTTTGTTCGACTTCCAACAGATCTAAATTAGCCAGCCCCAAAATTCGTCCTTGACGGTACTGCTGTAGATAATACTGTTGTAGGTATTCCGCTTGAAAGTATGGGGGAATAATGTTTTGCTCTTTGATTGCTGGTAAGCCCGAAACTACTGCTTCGATAACATTAGTTGTAGACTCATCTGGCAAAAGCTGATAAATTAATACTCGGTCAGTTTGAAGAATCTTTTGCACCTCATTGACAGTGATTTCCAGGATTTCTTCGATTTGCAAAGACTGGCGGATTTTTAGGGTGATTTCGGTAAATAATTGCGATCGCAAGTTTTGACGTTGTAATTCTTCTTCAGCCTGTTTCCGCTGGATAAATTGCCCCACTTGTTCGCCAATAAAATTCATCGTTTTTGCCAAATCTTTGTCAGGTTCCTGGATTTCACGATTGAAGCAGGTAATGACGCCGAGAATTTTATTACCAGTGCGGAGCGGAAAACCAAAAGCTGCGTGTAGTCCTACTTGAGCAGCAATTTGGAAGCTAGGGAAATTCAGGTCTTTAACGATATCAGCAATCCAAACAGGTTCTGAACTAGCCCAAACACGGCCAGGTAGTCCAATTCCTGGTATGAATGTTGTTTGTTGCTTCAGTTCGGTAAACTCTTGCACTTCCAGGGATGGTTTATGCCACATATCGAAAAAACGCAGGACATTTGCTTCCCGATCTACCATCCAAATTTCACCTAAATCCCATTTCAAACTCTCACAGATTCCTTGGAGGATTTGGGGCATAGCTTCGTTGATTGTAGTCGCATCTGCTAAAACGCGGGTTGCAGCATATTGTGCAGTCAGATGTTGTTGGGCACGTTTGCGATCTGTGATATCAATACCTGTGCCAACAATGTATTCTACTGAACCTTCATCGTCTTTTAAGACAGTATTAGACCAAGCAATTAGTCTCCGAGTGCCATTCTTGATTACCCAATAGTTTTCGTGTTCTTGGAAACTCTTACCAGTTCGCAATTGCTCAAAAACTGCTTTGACTGACTCTACCTCTTCAGGAAGTAAAAACAAGTTCCAGAAATACCGACCTCTCACCTCATCGAAGGAATAACCTGTTGTTTGCTCACAAGCTTGATTAAAACGAACGATTTGCCCTTGGGTATCGGTAACTATAACTAAAGCGCTAGCTGTATCAAGGACTGCGGAGATAAAGTTACGTTCTTGGTTTAAGCTTTCTTGTGTTCTCTTGCGCTCACAAACTTCACGATAGATTACGTAGTAGACTACAGCAAGAACGAAAAAACTCAGACAAATAGCGATCGCCATTGTCATAGTTGTTGTGCGAGTCCAAGCTTTTTGGGCTTGTAATATTTGCAGACGCCGCGTCCTTTCTTCATTCTCGATCTGATAGATCGCCTTGCGGATATCATCCATGATATTTTGACTATCATTTCTCACTAGTACCTGCAAAGCCGCTTGCAATCCCTGCTTCTGACGCAAGTCAATAGTCTGTTTGAGTTCAGTAACTTTAGTTTTGATCAGAGATTCAAGCTTTGCAATCTGCTTTTGTTGGTTTGGTTGCTCTGCGGTTAATTTCTTCAGTTTTGCAATTTGTTCATCAACGTTGGTCAGTGCTATTTGATACGCTTTTAGATAAATTTCTTTTCCAGTGAGGATATAACTACGTTCTCCGGTCTCAGCATCCTTGGTTTGCGAGAGTAGTTTTTCCAAGACATTGATTTTTTTATAAGTATTTTTTACTATATGACGGTTATTAATAGATACTCTTGTATTTTGATAATAAACTATGCCAATCAAAACTAAAATTGCCGATAGCAAAACAAAACCTACCGCAATCTTTCGGAAAAATTGCTTGCGTACTTTTTCCGGCTGTTTGCCTTTATTAGTCACAAGTAATAAATTTGCTAAATTACGTCGCAGTTCCAGTTGCTTGATCAGTTGACGACCCAAAGTTCTTAATGCTTCTATCTGATCTGGGCTAAGCTCTCGTGGTACATAATCAATTACGCAAAGTGTTCCTAGTGCATATCCTTCAGCATTAGTTAGTGGAACACCAGCATAAAATCGGATTTTTGGGTCAGAAGTGACCAGTGGATTAGCGGCGAACCGTTCGTCATTTGTTGCATCCGGCACAATAAAAACGTCAGGTTTTAAAATAGTATGGCCACAAAATGCGAAGTCTCGATGTGTTTCTGGGACAGCCAAACCGACCTTTGACTTAAACCACTGGCGATCGGTATCAATTAAGCTAATTAAGGCAATAGGAGTCTGACAAATATACGAGGCTAAACGAGTGAGATCGTCAAAGGCGGCTTCTGGTGAGGTATCGAGGATTTTATACTGCAAAAGCGTCTCGATTCTCTGGGCTTCGTTATCAGGTAATGGTGCTTTCATCCTTAAGCCTTATCTACAAGGGATTGGGGAGTGGGGAGCAAAGAGGCGGGGCACAGGGACAGGAAATTAAAAGTTAAATTCTATTATCCATACCCAATGCCCAATGCCGCTCATCAGTTCTGAGTAGTGAGTGCTGAGTGCAAATCTCACTTCTTTACTCAGCACTGCCTAAACATCCCGCTAACGGAACTCGGCACTGTTTTGCCCAATGCCCAATGCCCAATACCGAATGCCCTATACCCAATTTGATAATGACAATACTTGAGTTAAAAGCGTTAGCGTAATTTCACTGAGTTCAACTTGAGTTAAAAATCGGTCAAATGATTAAGTCGCTGCTGTATTTTTTGTGGGCTGGTTTATTTGAAATTGGGGGTGGCTATTTGATTTGGTTGTGGTTACGTGAAGGTAAACCATTTTGGTGGGGAATCTTGGGCGCAATTGCTTTAGCTGTCTATGGGGCGATCGCAACTCTTCAACCAGCCAATTTTGGCAGAGTCTATGCAGCTTATGGTGGCGTGTTTATCATCATGGCAATGCTTTGGGGTTGGAAGGTAGACGGGACAATTCCAGACCGCTACGACCTAATCGGAGCTTCTCTGGCTTTGGTGAGTGTATTAATTATTATGTTTATGCCCAGAAGTTAAGTAAAATTTCTATGTCATTACCGACAAATAAATAAATTCTATGATAATTCATTTTAAAAACACAATAACCCCAAGCAAAATCACACAGTTTCTTTAGCCACTAAATAGCTAGAAGCAACTATGCGGATATAAGCTGTTACGTATTTAATTTGTACATTTACCTGATGACTGATGACTGTTAACGCTCGTCAAGAGTTGTTTATATACTGTTGACGCGCATCAGCTGATTAAACCCTTAGTAACTAAAATCAAGAATTATATTTTTGTTAACATTTCCCAAAAACAGAAGTACAGTAGCTTGCAAGACAAAAAAGAGTATCAAACAGTACTGAAATATATTAATGTAATACAAATTTGTTAGTGCTTTGCTTAGGGACGAAAAGAAGTGTTGAAGAAAGTTGTCATGATTGGGGCGATCGCCTTACTAATTTTGGGAGGACCGCTGATGGGCAATGCTTTTGCCCAAACACCAGCCGCCAGTCCACCTGCTGCTGATACTGGAGATACAGCATTTATGCTGATTTCAGCAGCACTCGTGCTGTTAATGACACCAGGATTAGCATTTTTCTATGGTGGATTTGTCCGATCGCGCAATATCCTCAATACATTGATGATGAGCTTTGTATTGATGGCGATCGTCGGAGTTACCTGGATTTTGTGGGGTTATAGTCTTGCCTTTGCCCCAGGTTTGCCGTTCATCGGTGGATTACAGTGGTTGGGGTTGAATGGTGTGGGACTAGAGATAACAGATTATCTCAAAGGCTCAAATCCGGCGGAAGTTGTTTCTTATGCAGGAACAATTCCCCACCAGGCATTCATGATTTACCAAGCTATGTTTGCCATTATCACCCCAGCCTTAATTTCTGGAGCGATCGCCGAACGAATGAGTTTCCGCGCTTATTCCTTGTTCGTGCTGCTGTGGTCAACCTTTGTTTACGCTCCCCTAGCTCACATGGTCTGGGCGAAAGGTGGATTTTTAGGCTTGTATGGTGGTTTGGGTGCCCTGGATTTCGCAGGTGGTACAGTCGTTCACATTAGTTCTGGCGTTTCTGCTTTGGTAGCAGCGATCGTCCTTGGACCTCGGAGAACCCATCCCGATCGCCTTAGCCCTCCGCACAACGTTCCGTTTATTTTGCTGGGTGCTGGTTTGTTGTGGTTTGGCTGGTTCGGCTTCAATGCTGGAAGTGCCTTATCTGTGGCTAGTGGAACTTCTGGTACTGTAGTCACAAATTTAGCAACAACAGCCTTTGTTGCCACCAATACAGCCGCCGCCGCCGCCGCTTTAATGTGGCTAATTTTGGAAGCAGCTTTGCGCGGGAAACCAACAGCTGTGGGAGCAGCTACAGGAGCCGTTGCTGGATTGGTAGGGATTACTCCGGCCGCCGGATTTGTTACACCGCTATCATCCATTTTGGTTGGTTTCATCACCGCCTTTGTTTGCTTCTATGCTGTGAGTTTCAAGCACAAGCTGCAAATTGATGATGCCTTAGATACCTTTCCCGTGCATGGTGTTGGTGGTACAGTCGGGGCAATTTTAACGGCAATCTTTGCCACCACTCAAGTGAACGGAGGAGGTAAAGAGGGTGTACTGCGTGGTAATTTTGGTGAATTGGGAGTTGAACTAGTAGCAATTGCCGTTGCCTATGTCATCGCAGCTGTTGGTACATGGATTATTCTCAAGATTATCGATGCTACAGTCGGGCTACGAGTCAATGAAGAAGTTGAATTGCAAGGTTTGGATATCAACGAACACGGCGAAGAAGGTTATAATTCTGAATTTGGCGGCGATCGGCCGATTCAGTAATCAGTCCTGAATCATTCCATATTTGGATTTTGGATTTTAGATTTTTCTTTCAATCCAAAATTCAAAATTCAAAATTCAAAATCTAAAATTGGTGTAATTTCCGAGTGCTAGCGTTAAAATCTGATTCAAATAATTGGTAAATTTCGCTAGTCGTGTCTACTTCTGCAAAAACCTTTCCTATCTGGGCATTTTTCTCGCTGTTAACCAACGGCATCCTAATGTTGGCGGTCATTCTGCTAATTTGGCAACAGCAGAAATTGACCGTTTTTTTTGGAGGGATGATAGCATCTCCCAACCCAAGCAACCGAAATAACTCAGACTCAGTTGCGACACCTGATTTAGGTCCCCGTCACCAACTCACTTATCAACAGTGGGTAGACATTCTCAAGCAAGAAGCCAAGGTAGCCGCTGACAGGCGTCCTCCGCACTTAACCATAATGGTGGGAGATTCTCTGACTTTGTGGTTTCCAGCTGAGTTATTACCTCAAGGTAAAAATTGGCTCAATCAAGGAATTTCTGGCGAAACCAGCAATGGGCTTTTGAAAAGATTAACTATATTCGATCGCACCCAGCCAGAGGTGATTTTTGTGATGATTGGGATTAACGATCTAATTAAGGGAACGAGCGATGGGGTAATTTTAGATAATCAGCGGCAAATTATCAGTTACCTACGAAAGGCACATCCTACAGCCCAAATTGTTGTCCAATCGATTTTACCGCATGGAGCAGACGAAGCAACTTGGAAAGGACGAGAGAAACTTCTAGCTGTTGCGAATAGTCGTATTCACCGATTGAATGAGCAACTCCAAAGCATATCTAACAAAAAAGGTGTGAAATTTATCGATTTATATCCCCTATTTACCAATACCCAAGGTAATCTCCGGCGGGAATTTACTACTGATGGCTTACACTTAACTCGTGAAGGTTATATAGTTTGGCGTTCTGCATTGCAGATTTACGGTGACATCGAATTAAAACCCCAACTTCAACGTGCATCGAAGAGCGAAAAAGATAAGAGTTCAATATAGATGATGTGATGTTGGCTAGTTATCTTTAATAGCGATAAGCCTAATGGTATGGCTTCGCTTACCGGGCGATCGCTCCTTCCTAATTTTCCTCTAAATTAAAGCTCAAAGTTACTTAAAAAATTCTTTTCATTAAAGAAAAAATTTACTATAAAAACACATATTCAGTATATTAACTGATGTGAGCGTTGATTTTTGCTAGCTAATATGTAGCAAATAGTACAGTATAAGCCAATACAGTTCAGTTAAGCATTTCTTCTCTTCTCTATGAGAGGCTGCACTTCGACTACGCAAAAATCGAGCGACTTGCACTGAGTAGCGTCGAAGTGAGTCGAGATTCAGCGATCGCGCCAACGAGATGCTACGCGTAGGAAGATCCCCAAAGGAGTACGCGGTTCGTTAAAAAAATAACTTTGACAAAAAGTTTTAACCTTAACTGAACCGTATTGCAGTAGATAGGATTCCTATTTTAATTTTGAATTGTTAACTGCGATCGCCTTTGATTAATCCGATAAAAATAGGGCGTTGCTGATTGATTGAAAATATGAATTTTCCTCATAGAAAGCTGAGACAGTTAGTTGGGCAGGTTTCCCGATTTGTACCTCGTTATTAGGCAATCTAAGCTTAGCAACGACTAAAAAAGAAGTAACTACTATTAGAAAGGTGCAAAAAAGAGGAGTTAAATAAACATATTTGATATTCAAATTCAGCAAGACCAAAAACAGACATGAATACCTTTGAGATTAACATTCAGCGCAAATCAGGAAATAGCTGGCCGATTGTAGTCGAACATAGCCGACCTGGTGAACTTCTATCATCGCGCTCAGAAGGAATTCTCAAACTGTCACCGGAAGATTTTCAGCAACTTATTAGCAAGTCAGGACAGCCGAAAGATTACGGTATGTTTCTCGGACAAGCACTGTTTCGTGAAGAAATTAGAGATGCTTTTGTTAGTGCTTTACGGAACTCCGAAGAAACATTGCGGGTGTTGCTATTTATCGAAGCTGAAGATAAAGAACTGAGAACATTACGTTGGGAAAGACTATGCGGTAATATCGATGACGGATGGCATTTATTAAGCCTAGAGCAGCGAACACCATTTTCACTGTATATACCAGCGATTACAGACCGCCGTTTTCCCCCAATTGGCAGAAGAGACTTACGCGCCTTGATATTGGTGGCCAGTCCTTCAGAAATTGAGCGGTTTAACTTAGACTCTTTCGATGTTGAAGCCGCTGTCCAAAGTGTGCGCCAATCTTTAGGGGTAATACCATCTGATGTCTTAGCAACAGTAGAAGGCGCAATTGGCTTACCGACTTTAGACGAACTCTGCCAACATCTGACCGACACAACAAAACAATACACCATGCTGCACTTTGTCAGTCATGGTAAAGTCATAGATAGTGGCGAAACCGTCCTCTATTGGGCAAAAGAAAATAATAAAGTAGACCCAGTTACAGGAACACGCTTAATTGAAAGATTACGGACATTAAAAGGAGCCAAAGGGCTACCACACTTTACCTTTCTCTCGACCTGCGAAAGTGCCAGTCCAGAAGCAGAAGCGGCATTAGGGGGTTTAGGGCAAAGATTGGTGCGGGATTTAGGAATGCCCGCAGTCATCGCTATGACTGAGAAAGTAACTGTTAAAACCGCCCTAGCTTTATGTGCAACATTTTACCAACACCTCAATAAATCAGGGGAAGTGGATTTAGCATTACAGGAAGCCTCTGCTTCCCTTGCAGAACGGCAGGATATTACGGTTCCTGCCTTATTTAGCCGATTGGGGGGGAGACCTCTATTTAGCGACCAACTTGACCGCGACTTGACCAACACCGAAATCAAACATGGTTTGGAGCGATTGCAAGTATTTGTAGCAGAGCGATCGCCTATACTGCAATCAAAGCTGCAAGCACCAGCAGAAAAGTTGGGAAATCTTCTCAATACAGGTTCTACAGCCTTGAGCAAAGAAGCTCGGCGAGAACGAGAGCAAGCTTTAGAAGATGTCAACAATCTATCTCAAGCAGTTCTTGACCTGAGTTTCAACGCTGTAGCCTTGGATGAGGAAGCACCTATTTACGACACTCACTGTCCTTTCCTGGGCTTATATCCTTTCCGAGTCGAAAACCGCAAATTCTTTTTTGGCAGAGAACGGTTAATTAAACAACTACAACAAAAGCTAGAAAAAGACAACTTCTTAGCTGTATTTGGGGCTTCGGGTAGTGGTAAATCATCAATTGTACTGGCGGGGCTGATTCCAGCGCTGATGGAAAAACAGCCAGATTTGATGATGGCGTATATGACACCGAGTAGTAACCCCATTGAGCAACTGCAAACCAGTTTCTTGGAGGTGCAAAATCAAGCTTCAATTTTAGTCATCGACCAATTTGAGGAACTTTTTACCCTCTGTACTGATGAAACCAGCCGACTGTTATTTATAGATAAATTACTGTTTATTGTCCAGCAGCAAAAAGTCGTGATTACCATGCGGGCAGACTTTTGGGGTGAATGTGCTTCCTATTCACAACTTAAGGAGTTAATGCAATCTCGGCAAGAGTTGATTGGGCCAATGGATACCACAGAACTGCGGAAAGCAATGGAAATGCAAGCCGCCCAGGTGGGTTTACGCTTTGAAGCCGGTTTGAGTAACTCGATTTTAGATGATGTCCAAGGTGAACCAGGGGCAATGCCATTACTGCAACATGCATTGCTAGAGTTGTGGAAGCGGCGACATGGTAGATGGTTAAGAACCGTGGAGTATGAAGCTATCGGTGGTGTAAAAATGGCGATCGCTCAAACAGC
Source organism: Nostoc sp. C117 (assembly GCF_043099735.1). Taxonomy (NCBI): domain Bacteria; kingdom Bacillati; phylum Cyanobacteriota; class Cyanophyceae; order Nostocales; family Nostocaceae; genus Nostoc; species Nostoc sp. C117. The sequence continues at coordinate 1,703,533 of NZ_CP170991.1, read as the reverse complement.
AGATGCTTTTTATGATAGCTGCACACCAGAAGAACAAGAACAAGTCCAGAATATTTTTGTCCGCTTAACTCGCTTAGATGATTCAGCAGTAGAGGGACAAAAACGCCGCGACACTCGCCGCCGAGTTTGGTTAGACGAATTAATCCCGACTCTGAGCTACCAGGCTGTAATTAAAGAGCTGCTTAAGCGGTTAGCGGGTGAAGGTGCCCGCCTAGTAGTTACTAGTGTCGATTCCGCCACACAGCGGGAAGAAGTGGAAGTCGCCCATGAAGCCTTAATTCGTTACTGGCCTAAGTTACTGAATTGGTTAGATGAAAACCGTTGTCTGCTTCTACTACGAGAAAAGATCCGTCAGGAGGCTTTGGAATGGGACAACAATAATAAAGACGAAAGCTATTTGGTGCATCGAGGGGGACGCTTAGAAGCAGCCCAGGAATTATTAAAAAAATCTAATTTTTTAAACATATTAGAAGCCAATTATATCCAAGTTTGTGTAGATTTGCGCGATCGCGAAAAACAAGAACAAAAAACTCGCCGTAGTCGCGAAATTCGGGCAAAGCGGACAATCATTGGGGGAGCAATTGTTGTCTTGATTACCACTAGCTTGGGACTAATAGCATTCAAAAAAGGGTTAGAAGCCGAATTAAGTAAAGCCGATTCCCTCCTTCAAAGTTCCTTGTTATTCTCTAAATCAGATAAAAATTTGCAAGCTCTCACCGATGGAATTAAGTCGGCAAACATCCTGAAAAAGAACAGATTTTGGACAAAAATTAGTACCATAATCATCAAAGGCCAAAACCAAATAGACACCCAGTCACAGTTGATAGCAGCTTTGCAGCAAGCAATTGATGGAGTACAAGCACGTAATTACTTGAAGCATAAGTCTTCGGTGACAAGCGTCGTCTTCAGCCCCGATGGTAAAACCATTGCCACAACTGATAAAAAGAATGCTGTCAAACTTTGGGATTTACATGGCAAAGAACTGACAAAATCCTTCTTCAAAAATAATCTATTCTTTAAACTCCTATTCAACAACGTAACAAGTATGGTTTTTAACTCTGATGGCAAAAATATTGTCACAGCTAGCAAAGATAACATTGTCATGCTCTGGGATTTACAGGGCAATGAACCGCAAATTATTAAATATGATGTAGCATTTACAAGTGTAGTATTCAGCCCCGATGGCAAAACTATTGCTACAGTTATTAACAATAAAACTGTCAAACTTTGGGATTTAAAGGGCAAAGAACTGACAACCCCCCCCCTCGTACATCAGTCTTCGGTAACAAGTGTCGTCTTCAGCCCGAATAGCAAAACTATTGCCACAGTTATTAACAATAAAACTGTCAAACTTTGGGATTTAAAGGGCAAAGAACTGACAACCTCCCCCCTCGTACATCAGTCTTCGGTAACAAGTGTCGTCTTCAGCCCTGATGGCCAAACTATTGTCACAGCTATTGACAATAAAACTGTCAAACTTTGGGATTTACAGGGCAAGGAACTGAGAAACCCCCCCCTCGCACATCAGTCTTCGGTAACAAGTGTGGTCTTCAGCCCTGATGGCCAAACTATTGTCACAGCTATTGACAATAAAACTGTCAAACTTTGGGATTTACAGGGCAAGGAACTGAGAAACCCCCCCCTCCCGCATCAGTCTTCGGTAACAAGCGTGGTCTTCAGCCCGAATAGCAAAACTATTGCCACAGTTATTAACAATAAAACTGTCGAACTCTGGGATTTAAAGGATAAGAAACTGACAAAACGCCCCTATGGGAGTGATGACAGCAGTCTAGTATTCAGTCCCGATAACAAATCTATTGTCACAGATAGTAAAGATCATACTGTCAAACTTTGGAATTTAGAGCAGAAAGACCGAAAACAGCCATTCCAGCATAAGGTCGAGATCACAACTCTAGCTTTCAGTCCCGATGGCCAGAATATTGCCACAGGTACTGAAGATAATACCGTCATCCTTTGGGATTTAGATGGCAATCAATTGGAAACCTTCAAAGGACATGAGGGTGATATCACAAGTCTAGCCTTCAGCCCTGACGGCACCATCCTCGCCTCTGGTAGTAAAGATAATAATGTCATCCTCTGGAATTTAGGGGGAAAACTTCTGGAAACTTTTACAGGACATCAAGCTGCTGTTACAAGCGTTGCCTTTAGCCCTGACGGTAATACTCTTGCCTCTGGTAGTAAAGACAATACTGTTCAACTTTGGGATTTAGGGGGCAAAATGCTGCAAACCTTCAGGGAACATAAGTATGCAGTTACAAGCGTTGCCTTTAGCCCTGACAGTAATACCCTTGCCTCTGCTAGTGAAGATAAAACCGTCAAACTTTGGGATTTAAAAGCTAATTTCCTGTCAACCTGGAACCAATCTCCGGCAAGGGTGACAATTCCAGGGGAGAAAGCAGGGTTTACAAGTGTAGTTTTTCCTCCGAAAGACGATCCTAAAAGCCGTAAATGTAAGATCCTCGCCGCTGGTAGTAAAGACAATATTATTCAATTTTGGGATTTAAGTGAAAATAAGCCGCACATTTGGGATTTAGGGCAAAAGAAGGCGCAAACCTTCACAGGGCATAAATATGCAGTTACCAGTGTGGCTATAAGTCCAGATTGTCAGACTTTAGCATCTGCAAGCGTTGACAAAACCATCATCCTTTGGAATTTAAAGAACAAGAAACAGCAAGTCTTCAGAGGGCATCAGGCTGCTGTTACCAGCGTCGCCTTCAGTCATGACGGTTACAGGCTAGCCTCTGGAAGTCTTGATAATACCATCATCCTTTGGGATTTAAATGGTAATAAACAGCCACCCTTCATAGGACATCAGGCTGCTGTTACCAGCGTCGCCTTTAGTCCCGATGGCAAAACTCTGGCTTCTGCAAGTGAAGACAATACCGTTATCCTGTGGAATTTAAAGGGCAAGAAACTGCAAACCTTCAGAGGACATCAGGCTGCTGTCACCAGCGTCGCCTTCAGTCCCGATGGCAAAACTCTGGCTTCTGCAAGTGAAGACAATACTATCAAACTCTGGGATTTAAGGGGTAAACATATCCTCGAAGAACATCAGGATGCTGTCAACAGCGTCGCCTTCAGTCCCGATGGCAAAACTCTGGCTTCTGCAAGTGAAGACAATACTATCAAACTCTGGGATTTAAGGGGTAATCTTCTGAAAACACTCAAAAACAAGCTTTCGGGGTATGAAGTTGCGGTTACAGATATAGTTTTTAGCGCCGATGGTAAAACTTTGGTCTATACCAGTGAAGACAATACTATCAAACTCTGGGATTTCAATCGTCCTAAGCCTGTCCTCAAAACCTTCGCAACGAATACAGTTTTAAGTCCTGATAAGCAAATTTTGGCTTTTGTGAGTCCAGACAATACTATCAAAATTTGGGATTTAAAAGGTAATCTGCTGACAACTCTCAAAGAGAATAAGAAAGAGATTAAAAGTATAGTTTTAAGTCCTGATAAGCAAATTTTGGCTTCTGTGAGTGCAGACAATACTATCAAAATTTGGGATTTAAAAGGTAATCTGCTGACAACTCTCAAAGAGGATAAGAAAGAGATTAAAAGTATAGTTTTTAGCGCCGATAGTAAAAATCTGGCTTCTGTGAGTGCAGATGATATCGTCATCCGGTGGGATTTAAAGGGCAAGAAACTAAACATCTTCAACGGCGATAAGAAGAAGGTGAAAAATATAGTTCTTAGTCCCGATGGAAAAACTTTTGCTTCTGTGAGTGAAGACAGTACTATTATCAAACTCTGGAATTTCCAAGGTAAACTCCTCGAAACCTTCAAAGGGGATAAGACACAGATTATAGTTATGGATTTTGTCGACGATGCTCCCAATCTGATTTCTATGAATGCAGATTTTATGTTTATCCTGTGGGATTTAAAGGGGAATCAACTGAACACCTTCAAAGGGGATGAGGTTACAAGTATAGTTTTTAGTCCCGATAAAAAAACTTTTGCCTATGCTAGTGAAGACAAGACTATCAAACTCAAGGATTTACAAGGTCATCTACTCAGAACCCTTCTCGGACATGAGTCTGAGGTTAAAAGTATAGCTTTTAGCCCCGACGGCTACACTCTTGCGTCTGGTAGCGCAGACAATAAGGTTATCCTATGGGATATCAACGATTTAAATTTAAATATGGATGTGCTTCTAGATAATGTGATGGTAACTGCTTGCAATTCGGCTAAAGATTATCTCCATAGTAGCCAACAGGTAGAAAAGAGCGAGAAAGGTCTCTGTGATAATATTGATACTAATTAATTATGGGATGATTGGGTCTAACGCGGGGACGCAGTGATTATTTATCGATCTCTCAAATCATCCCACAATTATGCAACGGCATTCATCTTGAATTTTGAATTCCGCCTTTCTGTACTAGGGGTATTATATTAGGAAGATAACTTTTAGTAAGAAATTGATAATATTTAATCTTTACTACTATTATTCGTCCTAATGATATCAAATATTTTCCAATTACGAATTAGGAATTATTTGAATCCCCTGTAACTTACTTTGCTACATCCAAAGGGAGGAATTCAATTTGTCCTGTATTGGGATTTTGTATAACTTTAACTAAATAAATATTTTCCTGGTGGCGATCGCCATTTGGTTTAAAAGAAATTATTCCTGTAGCACCACTTGCTTGAAAATTAGTCTCAGCGATCGCTTGCTGCACATTTAGACGAGTAGGTGATGGAATTTTTTCTAATGCTGTCAGGAATACACGAGTTGCATCGTAAGATAATGCAGTGTACCAGTTCCCTGCTTTTCCCCAAAATTTCTCCACTTGTTGAGGAAACTCTCGATTAAGAATAATTCTAGAGTGCCAAGGTATAGCCACTACTGCACCTGCTTCATTACCTACCAGTGCATTGAGAAGCTTATTATTGTCTAGACTATCTCCACCGACTACTAAATATTTATTTTTTTTCGCATATTCAATTACCTGAATGGCTGAATCAGAGGTTAGACCATCAGTAGTTGTCAATAAAATAATTACATTTGCTTTCTGCTCTTTCACTTTATTTATACTAGATTCAACGTTGTCATACAAAGGTATTTCTACTACAACTTTTCCACCTAATTCCGATATTCTACCTTTCATTTGTCCTTGTAGTGATTTACTATAGTTACTATTAGGATTAAAAAATATTGCTGCTTTTAGTTTATTTTCTTTTTTCAGGTAATTAGCTAAAGTTTGGGCAATAACACGATTGCTAGGAACAACTCGAAAAAAACAATTAGGATAATTTGATTTACAGGATGTAGATAGTAATTCTGATGTAGCTGTAGCAGAAATTAATAATAGATGATGTTCCTGATAAATTTTGATTGCTTCTATAGTCGTATCACTTCTAAAATGACCAATTATAGCTAAAATATCACGTTTATTGCCTAATTGCTCTGCTATTTTTTGAGCATCTTCACTTTGATTGTTGTCAGTAGCAATCAATACTTTCAACCCTATTTTTTTAGCTTTGTATTTTTCATTAAATTCATTTTGTGCCTGTGCAACACCACGCAATATTTCTTCACTTGAGTGAATGTTGTCATTATTATTGCTAATAGGAGCTACAACAGCAATAGTATAAGCTTTAATTTTGTTAACTTCTAGACGACTGTTATTTAGATAAATTAAAGTTTCCGGATCGTGATATTTTTGCCACGCTTTCTCCAACCAAGTAATTGCATCTTGATAATTATCCTGAGCGATCGCCTTGACTCCTCGTTCTTTTTCTGGTACTTTCATGTTAATATTTGGTAACAGAATTTCTTCGCCGCAGCTAATATTATCGTCTTGAGGAAAACTCCTCAGCCAGATTTTGTTACATCCATTAACTCCATTGGAATACCAATAGCTAGTAGGTAATCCAATTCCAAATAAAATAACTATACCAGTCAGCCAAGGTGGAATACGTGGTAATGTAATTGGATGATTGAGCCGTTGTAAAATTACGTGGGTATTTTCCGGGCGATTTTTCCAGTATGGTTCCATCATTTCATCAAGCAAATCGAAAAGCGATCGCCATTTCAATCGATCTAACCAGTTTCTCCAAGAATTTGAGTTATATAAAACTTTGTCCCGCCAAATTAACTTACCTGTTTGGTGATTTTCTTCAATATTGAATGGAGGCTTTCCAGTTAATAAATGAACAAAAGTTCTTCCTAAAGCAAAAAAATCTGATTGCTTGACTACTTTGCCTTTCATTTGTTCAGGTGGTGAATAACCCACTGTACCAACTATTGTATTTTCGTTTTCTTCCTGAACATAAGTTTGGGCTAAATCGCGGACTGCTCCAAAGTCAATTAAAACAAGTTGTCCATCTGGTTTTACCATGATGTTTGCTGGTTTAATATCCCGATGAAAATATCCCTGAGCATGAACTCGATCTAAAATTTCTACTATTTGTTTTAAATAAGCGATCGCCTTTTCTGGTTTGATAATTTTATTATCTTGATTGTGTAACCATTGTTGTAAATTTAAGCCTTCAATTTTTTCCATTACTAGGCAGTATAATGGCTCTGAACAATCGGGAAAATTTAATTCAAAATATCCATCTGGTTCAACTTTAGGAATTCCGGAATTCTTCAGGTGAATTAATACCTCAGCTTCTCGCTTAAACAAATTAACTATCTTAGATTTTTTTTCTGAATCACTAAATAAAGATAAATTTAAAACTTTCAGGACTTTTTTTGTACCATTAGCTTCTACTTCAAAAGTTCTAGAAAAGCCTCCACTCCCCAATAACTTAATTACTCGATACTTATTTTCGATTAACAGACTTGCCCCACAGTTACGACAAAAAATGCTACTGTTGGTATTCATCAAATCGGCAGGGTTTGTACACTTGGGATTAAGGCAATAACTCATAGAGCTTAGAAGATGTTTGAAAAGTCAAAATGTCTACTAAAAACCTTTCTCCTTCTAGGCTATCCATTTTCTTTATATTTCTGTAAATGAGTCAGGGAAATAATTGTAGAAATCTGTGGACAGTTGACAAAAATAGATAAATATGTTTATAGACTATTTAGAGGCGATGTCTGACAACAAGCCGCAAGACTTCTACGCTAACAAGAAGCTCAGAAGTTCGTACCCCTTTGAAAAAAGCCAGCTACACGCCGTGTCTTGTTGGCAGAACTTTTCATAGAGAACAAAGGGTTAGATTTCGCGTTGGTTTTTCCACATTAAGGGACTTGCAAATAAAAAAATATCCAATTAACTCTTGTGGGGTGGGCGTCTCGCCCGCCCAGTCTATAGGGCGGGCAGGATGCCCACCCCACAATATTGGATAATTTATTTCTTGGAGTTCCCTAACCTGAAAAGTTAGCTCAAATACTTAGGAATGTGGTTTAATGAATCGGCGTTGCTTAGTAAATAATTCTGCAATCATTTTGCAGTAAAATTAGTCGTCTAGATACAGGAGGGCTTTTTGCGATGACTCGTGTCATCATAGTGCGCCACGGTCAAAGCGGTTATAACACCGAGAGGCGTATCCAAGGGCGCACTGATGCGTCAAAATTAACCGAAAAAGGTCGAAACGATGCCAGTAAACTAGGCAAAGCCCTCAGTAATATTTCATTTAGTGCGATTTACAGCAGTCCCCTGCAACGAGCTAAAAACACAGCAGAAATTATCCATCGTGAGTTAACTAGTCATGCTCAACAGTCTGCTGTAATCCAAGTTTCTGATTTGCTGCTAGAAATCGACCTGCCTTTGTGGGAAGGAATGCTCACTAGCCAAGTCAAGCAGGAGTTAGCCGAAGACTACCGCACTTGGCACGAACGCCCTGATGAATTGCGAATGCTGTTGAATGATACCCAAGGAACGAGAGAACATTTTCCAGTTCTGGCTATATATGAACAAGCGCAGCAGTTTTGGCAAGAAATATTGTCTCGGCATCAAGGCGAAACTATTCTGATTGTGGGACATAACGGGATTAATCGCGCCCTGATTAGCACAGCATTAGGAATTCCCCCAAGTCGTTACCATTCAGTACAGCAATCTAACTGTGGTATTAGCGTCTTAAATTTTGCTGGAGGATTACGGGAACCAGTCCAGCTAGAGTCTTTGAACCAGACACAACACACCGGAGAAGTTCTACCCTCATTACGACCAGATCATCAAGGTGTACGGTTACTGCTGGTGCGTCATGGGGAAACAGAGTGGAATCGCCAAACTAGGTTTCAAGGGCAAATTGATGTCCCCCTCAATGACAACGGTAGACAACAATCGCAAAAAGCAGGGGCATTTCTCCAAGAAGTAGCGATCGCTTTTGCCGTCAGTAGCCCAATGCTACGTCCTAAAGAAACAGCAGAAATCATTTTAAAACACCATCCAAATCTCAACCTAGAATTTCAAGATGGTTTAAGAGAAATCAGCCACGGACTCTGGGAAGGAAAATTAGAAACAGAAATTGAGCAAGAATTTCCCGGAGAGTTACAGCGCTGGCGGTTAGTTCCAGCCGAAGTCCAAATGCCTGAAGGGGAAAATTTGCAGCAGGTATGGGAACGTAGCGTTGCAGCTTGGGAATCAATTGTCCAAACAGCATTAACTAATCAACTCAAAACTGTCCTAGTAGTAGCCCATGATGCTACAAATAAAACCTTGCTTTGTCACATTCTTGGTTTACCACTAGAAAATTTCTGGAATTTCCGTCAGGGAAATGGCGCTGTTAGCGTTATTGACTATCCTTCCGGATTAGATGGTTTACCAGTACTGCAAGCAATGAACATCACCACTCACTTGGGTGGAGGCATACTAGATAAAACAGCAGCTGGGGCGTTGTAGGAGTTTTGAGTTTTGAGTGCTGAGTGCTGAGTTAATAGTTAGGAGTGAGGAATAAAGTTAGGAATGAGAAGTGAAGAGTGAAAAATAAAGTTAGAAGCAACAAGTTAGAAGCGAAAAGCGAGAAGTTAGAAGCAAATAACTCATAACTCATAACTCCCTACTCCTAACTAAAAACTTTTATGACTGAACTGCTGCAACAAGTACGGGTGATTGACCCAATTTCTGAAACTGACGAACTATTTGATGTGGTGATTGCTGATGGTTATATCCAAGCAGTGGCTTCACATATTTCTGACATAAGTACTGATACTCAAATCAGAGATTGTCGAGGATTAGTTCTTGGTTCTGGGTTAGTGGATTTATATAGCCACTCCGGCGAACCAGGTTTTGAAGAACGGGAAACCCTTACGTCTCTTTTAGACGCTGCTGCTGCTGGCGGTTTTACCAGAGTAAGCATTTTACCCGATACATCTCCAGCTATTGATAAACCTGCGCTTGTGGCACAGTTGCAGAAGAGGAGAGCAGAGGAGCAGAGGAGCAGAGGAGCAGAGGAGCAGAGGAGCAGAGGGGCAGAGGAGGGTTTACATTCTTATTCTCCCCTGCTCCCCTGCTTTCCTGCTCCCCTGCTTAATATCTGGGGTGCTATCACCTTGGATGTTGCTGGGAAGCAAATGACGGAATTGGCAGATTTAGCCAATGCTGGGGTTGTTGGTTTTAGCGATGGTAAGCCGTTGGAAAATTTAGCGCTGGTGCAACGGGTGTTAGAGTATCTTCAGCCGTTTGGTAAACCGGTAGCATTTTGGCCTTGCGATCGCCAATTAGCTGCAAATGGTGTAATTAGAGAAGGTGTCCAAGCACTTCGTTTAGGTTTACCGCCAGTACCCACCAGTGCGGAAACAAGTGCGATCGCTGCAATGCTTGAATTAGTTGCAGCTATAGGCACACCAGTACATATTATGCGTGTCTCCACAGGCCGCAGCGTGGAATTAATTGCCTCAGCTAAGGCTGCTGGTTTACCCATCACCGCCAGCACTACTTGGATGCATCTTTTATTAGACACCAAAGCGCTTAAGAGTTATCACACCAGCTTGCATTTAGATCCGCCTTTAGGAAACGCTAGAGATGTAGCGGCCTTGCGGGCTGGGGTGCGTGGAGGTATTGTAGATGCGATCGCGATCGATCATGCACCTTACAGCTACGAAGAAAAAGTCCAGGCTTTTGCTGAAGCACCAGCCGGAGCGATCGGTTTAGAATTAGCATTGCCTTTACTGTGGCAATATCTGGTTGAAACTGGCGAATTTACAGCTTTAGAATTATGGCGGGCATTGAGTAGTAATCCAGCCAAGTGTTTGGGGCAGAAAGTTAATGCGATTAGCCCCGATCAATTAGCAGAACTAACTTTATTTGATCCTCAGGAAATCTGGAAAGTTGAAAGGAAAAATCTGCATACACTTTCACAAAATACACCTTGGTTAGGACAACAATTACAAGGTCGTGTTGTGCAAACTTGGTGTTAGTTGTCTCGTCAAAAGTTAATAACTGTGTTAATTTTTTCTTTTAAAGTGTATCTTAAGTAGAAATCATCAAGTAGTATTATATAGAATTTTATTTGATTTTTGAAACAACTCCGTACAACTCAAAAGGCTAATTGCCTAATCCCTACTCTCTACACAAATAAGTTCAAAAATCCAAACGGATTACTATATGAGCCGCCCACAAATTATACAACCCCATCAAAGTTATACATTTAGTAAATATTTTGAATTACCCTATGCTCCAGCGGATATTTTAGCCGAATTAGGATGTAGCTACGAACGCGCATTGTTACAACTACCAATATATTCAAATAAACTTGATTATTTAGACTTTTTACAGCGTTATCTACAGCGAAATATAATACGCGTTAACCCAATTAGTGAAGCGGCAAAACGTGAAGTTTTAATTGCTCCTATCTTGTTAGAGGTTTGCGAACAAACACAAACTCAACTAAATATTGAATATCCTATCAATGTTAGTGAAAAACTAAAAGGAAGTTTTGATTATTATATTTCATCGTCCAATTCATTACTAGTTATTGAAGCTAAGCAATCAGATTTAAGCCGAGGATTTACGCAACTTGCAGTTGAATTAATTGCACTAGATCAATGGATTGATTCTCCACAACCAACTTTGTACGGTGCAGTAACAAATGGAGAAGATTGGCGATTTGGAATATTTTATCGAGAAGATAAACGTGTCGTGCAGGATATCAAACTTTATCGTGTGCCTGAAGGTTTAGAAGAATTAGTTAGAGTGCTTGTAGGAATTCTCAGCACTTCTTAAATATGTAGCCAAACTCCAAAAACTCTGATTTCATTGGATTTCAGCTTTCCTATAGAACGCTTTGCAAACGCTATAAAGACGGTCTAAAGCATGAGAATTGTATTAGATGTGAATGTTTGGATTTCCGGTTTGCTTTGGGCTGGAGTTCCTGGCGATATTTTTGATTTAGCTGAAGAACAGAGAATTACTATTTTTGCTTCTAAACCGATATGGCAAGATTTCAAAATCTATATGCTGCAATTATCAAGCAATCAAACTATCGGCTCCTGGTTTTAGATATATTAGGAGCTTTTTTATCGAACAGAATTCAGGAGTCAGAAGTCAGAATTCAGAATGAATTTTGTACGACTGGCAGATGAATAATCGGGTTTAAAACCCCCACCCAATCGTAGATTTAGTGATCTTCAATCAGTCGTGGGTCTGAATCCCCGATTGATAGCGTTGCGGAAAGCGAGTCTTCTCTTAAGGGGAGACGCCAAGGGCGAACGAGCGTCTTGATTCTGACTCCTGAATTCTGACTTCTGAATTCTTCTTCAATTATTATCCATCTCACTTAGGAGTTATATCGCCAGAAGTAACAGCATTCATCCTCAAGGCTATTAATAATTGGTTCTGTTGGTAGATCAAATGTCAACCTTGGGATTGCTATTGTCTATTTGTCAGTTAGTAAAAACGTTTATCAAATTAAAAGGATTGATAGTAAATATCAGGGAATTTATTTAACTATTTTTCTCTCTGAGATTTAATTAACCAACACCGCTAACTCTATACAGGGGTAAATATAGCGTCGCTGACACCAAGACCAACATAGCTTCAAATTAGCCTATGCAACTTTTGGATTGGACTTACTCAAACTTTCGCTGGTATCGCCGTCTGCGGCGTGGGGAGTGGTGGCAAGTAGAAATTCCCTTATTTGATGGTTCCCAAATTATTTGGGTGCGTAATAGACCAGAATGTGAGTGTAACATTTTACAAACAGAGAAATATTAGTAAGCTCTTTTACACTTGGACATTATGGCAATTTATAGCTAGCAATACGCAGATTTAACTGACCTTGGCTCGGATTTTGGCTGAATACAAATGCGCCTTCTTCACTTTCACCACTAGATAAAAAGTCAATCTGTTGCTCTCCCGATGCTGCAACTTTGCCGTCAATTACTAATTCAGCGATGATCTGAACTGACTCGGCTGTATCTCCTCCCTTATTCATAACTTCAAAAGAAACATAAAATTGTCCATCAATTTGCCGAATTGTTTCTTTTTTGGTGACAGAAATAATTGGAGGTTGATTTTTATCGTTCAGCCAAGTGTAACCTACCAGACTCACAATGATTGCTAGGATGAACGAGGCGATGCTGAATGTCACCCACTCTGCAATTGAACGCTTTGATTCTTGTTCTGTTTTAGTCATATTGCTAACCTGCCAGCCGCACCGCCAATAGTTGCGGGTAACCCCAGCACCAAGGTATGATCCAACCACATAGTCCAGGGATCGCTAAAGGTCAACTTTTGAAAGAACCACAGCATAAAAGCGCCTGCTAGAAGTGACACTAGGTAGGAAATGATGGTTTCGCTAGATGGTCGTTGGAAAATTCCTTTTTGCTCTCTGCGCTTTCGCTGGTCAGAAAAACCTGCCTGAAATACAATGCCATAAGAAATCAGCAAAGATGCGGCGATCATTGCTAACTGCCAAGGTGGGGAAACTGCGGCTGCTAACATAGGAACTTCGTCTGTTGGCGCGATGTTAAATGCAATTATGGTTGCGCCAATTAGAGTTCCCCCGACATCGGCGAAGGTAGCGTGTAAATCGTTCTGGTTATTGTTGCTTGCACCATTTCCCTGAGGTGCTGTTTGATCTTCATCAGTATTTCTACTATCTCCCAAAAACTGGTTAGCTAATGCGATGCCGAGAGTAAATGGTACACTTTCAAAAATAATTTTACCTAAAGATTCCTTGAGGGAAGTTTCTGGCGTCAATTCTCGCAATAGTAGCAGCACAAAGGCAGAACAAGCTAGTCCGATCGCGATCGCTTGTACCGTATCCATTGCGGCATGATGAGCTAGCCAGCTATATCTGCGTTTCCGAAAACCTTCTGTTTGATTGAGCAAGTAAACCACTATAAACATCAATGCGATCGCCATCATCATCAGTTGTGGTTTTGCCAGTGACCCAATCCACCAGACCTCCATTGTATACAGCAAGGGTATACCAAATAAAAAGCCTCCACAAGCACCCCGAATGATGTCATTAATCTCGCTCTTCCAGACATTTTTCTGACGTTTTGTTGCCACTCCTCGACTTTCCTTTTATTGAAAATTTGCTTGGGGACTTTCAACAAATAAATTATCCAATCATGTGGGGTGGGTAACATGAGCGTCCTTGCCAATCGGCTCTCGTGTCCCCCACCCCACAAGAAGCGGAATACTAAAACAAGTTAAGTAAAACCCAAGATTATATTTAAGTTAATGTTGGCTTTCACTCAATATTCATTAGCCTAATTATTTGGTGGTGTCGCATCTGGTGGTGTTTCGGCTGGGGGAGCCACAGATGCATCTGGAGCAATTTCCTCTGCGGAAATCTGTTCTTTGTTCTCAGTTTCGCTATCTAGTTGGGCTGGTTCCACCACTTCCCAGGATGGCGGATTTGGTGGAATCGCTTCTGGTACACTGTCAGTTTTTGCTTCAGTGTCGATAGTAGCGATCGCTTCTTCTGCTATGGCAGTAGTATTGTCGATAATCTCAACAGCAGGTTGCTGTGCCAAAACAGACGTAATGTCTTCAGGTTTGGTCTTTGTAGGTGTCTTTGGACTCACAGTCTTTTGCACCTTGTTTTTTACACCACTGAAAGTATTACCGATATTCTGCTGCAACTGAGCCAGGCGTTCCTGAAGCGAGAATTTATTCACCTGTTCCTGAATGCTAGTTTTCACCGTCTCAGGACTAGGTACTTGGGTTTGTTGCGCCTGTGGTGTTAGTTGGCGACGTAACGAAAGAGTTTGCCAGCCAAACGAAACCAAAAGAACGACGCTAGCCACATGACCCAGCAACAACCCCCCAGAAATACGTGCTGCAAACACCCATAAAACTAAAGCGTAGAAAAGCCCTACACCACTCAAAATAAAATCATTCTTGCGGTGGATTTCTGGAAAAAAGAAAGCTGATATGTAAATGGCTAAACTACCAAGACCGACCACTAAAGCTAGGACGTATGCCAGCATTATTTGGTTACTCCTTTAACTAGGGATTGGGCATGGGGCAAAAGAGTGCTGAGTGCTGAGTGCTGAGTTAGGAGTTAGGAATTAGGAGTTAGGAGTTAGGAGTTACTATTATCTCCTGTGCCCCTCTGCTCCTGTGCCCCTCTGCCCCTCTGCTCCTCTGCCCCTCTGCCTCTTCCCCAGTCCATTAACTAACAATTTTGCAAGGGAATGGTTGATTTAGATACAACTTAAAATTAATTATCTGTGTTAGTTGTGGATTTTTGTCGTTTAGATCAACTCTTAAGGTCTTCTTTAGGAGATCGGCGAAAATCTCGGACTACCCTAAAAGATGAAAGGATCTGCAAGAGTTAGCCAAACAAATTTATGACACTACAAAGCTTTGGTGTGATTGGACTAGCCGTTATGGGCGAGAATATCGCTCTAAACGTCGAACGTAATGGCTTCCCAATTGCAGTTTACAACCGCTCCCGAGAAAAAACGGATGCCTTTATGGCGCAGCGTGCGCCAGGACGGAACGTCAAAGCCGCTTTTACCCTAGAAGAATTTGTCGCTTCATTAGAACGTCCCCGCAAAATCCTTGTAATGGTGCAAGCTGGTAAGCCAGTGGATGCAGTGATTGCTCAACTCAAGCCTTTACTAGAGGAAGGCGATATCATTATTGACGGTGGCAACTCTTGGTTTGAAGATACAGAACGCCGCACTCAGGAATTAGAACCTACTGGACTTCGGTATCTTGGTATGGGTGTCAGTGGTGGTGAAGAAGGAGCGTTGAACGGCCCTTCACTAATGCCCGGAGGTACAACCAGCTCTTATGAGTTTTTATCACCAATTTTCAACAAAATTGCTGCCCAAGTCGATGATGGTCCTTGTGTAACCTACATTGGTCCTGGTGGTTCTGGTCACTATGTCAAAATGGTACACAACGGTATTGAGTATGGCGATATGCAGCTAATTGCTGAAGCCTACGACTTGCTGAAAAATGTTGCTGGATTAAACCCTAGTCAGCTACATGATGTGTTTTCTGAATGGAACACCACCGATGAACTCGATTCATTTCTGATTGAGATCACGAAAAATATCTTCCCATATGTTGACCCAGACACAAATAAACCCCTGGTCGATTTGATTGTTGATGCAGCAGGTCAAAAGGGAACTGGACGCTGGACTGTCCAAACTGCTTTGGAATTGGGAGTTTCGATTCCCACAATCACAGCTGCTGTAAATGCTCGGATTATATCTTCCATTAAAGAAGAGCGGGTAGCAGCATCGAAAGTCCTCACAGGCCCCAGTGGCAAGTATGATGGGCAAACCAAGGACTTTATCAATAAAGTACGTGATGCTCTCTATTGCTCAAAAATCTGTTCTTATGCTCAAGGGATGGCGCTGCTATCCACAGCTTCAAAAACATATAACTGGAATTTGAATCTGGGCGAAATGGCACGGATTTGGAAAGGTGGTTGTATTATTCGCGCTCGCTTTTTGAATAAAATTAAGAAAGCTTTTAGCGAAAATCCAGCTTTGCCTAATTTGCTGTTAGCTCCCGAATTTAAGCAGACAATTCTCGACAGACAGACTGCTTGGCGGGAAGTGATTGCCACAGCTGCAACATTGGGAATTCCAGTCCCCGCATTTAGCGCATCTTTGGATTATTTTGACAGCTATCGCCGCGATCGCCTACCCCAAAACCTGACTCAGGCACAACGCGACTACTTCGGCGCACACACTTACCAGCGTCTTGATAAGCCCGGAACTTTCCACACTGAATGGGTACCAATTGCTGAAGCTGATAAGAAATAAGCTTTCACACTTTTATACCAACATCTTGTGAAAGTTTAAAAACTTTGAAACTGTAAATTGAAGAATGGCTCTGAATTTCAGAGCCATTTTCTTTTGATAAGTACCGAGTTAGGAACAATACAGCCGTCAAAATCGTTGCTCTAACGGAAGTAAAACAGGCTTTACGTATGCCTAACAGACCTAATGGTCTGTCGCAAAAGTTTTGAGAGGTTCGTAATAAGGACTTTAATGCTTAAAAAATCAAGGGCTAAAGTCCTGACTACAAACAGGTAGCTATTACATTTTGGGTACTAAATAGCTTGACTTAAAAGCTTATAATAAAATAGAATTTTAGATTGTCTGTCTAATTCCTGCTCGGAACAGGTGGACATATTACAAAAGTTGGAAAAACCATCTCTAAACAAGATCAAAACCAGCTACCTGTACGGCAACTTCAAGGACAATTCCATGACCTACGCAATTATTGAAACTGGCGGCAAACAAATAAAAGTAGAGCCAGGGCGGTTTTATGATATTGAACTGCTGACAGCTCAACCAGATGAAAAAGTTACAATAGAAGCAGTATTATTGGTGCAGAACGATGGCGAAGTCACAATTGGACAGCCATTAGTGTCAGGTGCGACTGTAGAAGGGACTGTACTACGACATTTTAGAGATCGTAAAGTCCTGGTATACAAAATGAAGCCGAAAAAGAAAACCCGCAAAAAGCGCGGGCATCGCCAAGAAGTTACCAGACTTTTGATTAACTCCATCACCCTTAACGGTACTGTGTTTGCTGCTGAAGCGGCAAGCTACGAAAGCCCTATTCTAGATGAAACTTCTGCCGAAGAAGCTGAAACCGTTGCAGAATAATAAAAAGAAGTAGATACAGAAGAGGAAATTATGGCTCATAAGAAAGGAACAGGTAGTACGCGCAACGGTCGTGATTCTAACGCCCAACGTCTGGGTGTCAAGCGTTATGGCGGTCAAACTGTGCGTGCAGGAAATATTCTCGTGCGTCAGCGCGGCACTAAATTTCATCCTGGTAACAACGTCGGTATTGGTAGCGATGACACTCTGTTTGCCTTAATCGACGGTGTTGTAATGTTTGAGAGAAAGGGCAAAACCCGTAAAAAAGTTAGTGTTTACTTACCTGTAACTGCTGATGCTGTTGAGGCAGTGGCAAGTTAGAGTTTTAG
The DNA here is from genome assembly GCF_043099735.1 of Nostoc sp. C117. Classification (NCBI taxonomy): domain Bacteria; kingdom Bacillati; phylum Cyanobacteriota; class Cyanophyceae; order Nostocales; family Nostocaceae; genus Nostoc; species Nostoc sp. C117. The sequence goes on along the minus strand of NZ_CP170991.1, from coordinate 1,686,205 downwards.
TTAAAAGGGCGGCTAGAAACCGTGTCTACACAAACAAAACCCACCTTGTGAGTTTCAAACCCTGAATTTTTCCTTAGGACTTCGTTTGTATAGCCGCGAATTCTATTCGCCCTAACTCTAAAATTGACAGTTATTCTCGATATCAATCTAAAAATCGTCTCTGTGGTTTCACTCATGCCAATCTATTGACTCATCTGCTAGAGATTCTAAAGGTTTATTCTTATATAAGAAATGCTTGCTAGAGTCTGGAGTGCATCTATTGTGGGCATCGATGCCGTGAAAGTAGGCGTGGAAGTCGATGTGTCAGGAGGATTACCGGGAATTGTTGTCTTAGGACTGCCAGATTCAGCGATTCAAGAATCAAGAGAAAGAGTCAAAGCCACGCTGAAAAATGCAGGTTTTGCCTTTCCCATGCGGAAAATTGTGATCAATTTAACTCCGGCAGATTTACGCAAAGAAGGTCCCTGTTTCGATTTACCTATTAGTGTGGGGATTTTGGCGGCTTCTGAGCAAGTTAATGCTGATTTATTAGGTGATTATTTATTTTTAGGTGAAGTCTCTCTGGATGGTAGTTTGCGGCCGGTGGCTGGTGTTTTGCCGATCGCCGCGGCTGCGGAAAAGATGGGAATCACAGCTTTAGTTCTCCCTGCTGATAATGCTCAAGAAGCTGCGGTGGTTGAAGGTTTGGCTGTTTATGGCTGCAAACATCTGTCTGATGTGGTGGATTTTTTAAATAATCCAGGGCGTTACAAACCTGTGCAAATGGATCGCACAACGGAGATCGTAACAGTAGCTTACCCTGGTGCAGATTTGCAAGATGTGAAAGGACAGGCTCATGCGCGTCGGGCTTTAGAAATTGCTGCTGCTGGTGGGCATAATTATTACTTTATCTATAGCTAAAACCTTAAAATACTTTTAGGACAATAATTTCACTTTGTTTATATATCCAAGAAGTAAGCTCAAATGTTTGTCTATAACGTTAGCCATAAGAACCAAGGGCTAAACTTCTTATACATTACCTTTTTATCTTAACTGCCTAGATTTAACCTTGAATGAAGGGACTTAGATGCAACCGAGGAAGGGTGTCCAGGTAGGCAGTACCTATCTCTTTCTACAATTGCTTTGTAATATTCCCATCTCGATTCTTTGTATTGCTCAACCCACAAATCTGGGTTGCATATTTCTAAGCAAATTTGATTAACTTTATCTTTAATAAATGAGAATTGATTTCCAATTTTACCCGTTGGATCTTTATAGGTATTTTTTATAGCTGGATAAAGTTGGTTCCATACAAAATCATCTAGTCTGACTGCATCTATGTATACTTTTTCCTTGTACTTTTCATCTGCGTGCTTTTGAACTTCATTTAATGCTTGTACACCTTCTTCCGTAATGCCACAAGGAGAAATAAATTGAAACACTAATGATGTTTGAAATAAATAATATGGATTGCTATTCAAGAATCTGCGGAATCGATTATAAGCTAAATCAACATATCTTCTAACTTCGTACACATCTTTTATATCTTCATGAGTAACATAATTAGATTTAATCTCACTGACAATAACGATACGCTCAAGTCCTTTAAACATTGGAACTTCTGGTCTTAATAATAAATCGAATCTTCTGGATTTATTTTTGGAAGTTTTATAATGAACTTTTTGTGCTACTTGCCTCCACGGGCTTAAGTTTGCATAACTTGCAAGGGTGACTATCCATTCCTCTAAAATATCTTCACTTCCTGCCCAACCATAACCATTTTTAATATCTTTTGTTACTTCTGCGATTGGTTTCTCTTTTGACCCTAACGGTATATCTTCAAAAGAAAATAGAGATTCAAGCTTTAAAGTTAATATATCATTAGCAACTAAGGAAGGGATTGCTTCTATCATGTCTAGAGCAATATTTCTTACCTGTTTTGCTATTTCTGAATCTCTAAGAATAAATCCCATACGCATGACTGCACGGGGTGGAAACAAGTTAACTGAAGAAGTTTTTGATGCGAGGTGCATTATGCACCTCGCATCATTTAAAGCTTGCCCACGTAATAATCTTATCCCATCTGCTTCAAATTCATCTCTATGACGCTTGAAGTTTGCATCTATGGTTTCTTCGGAAACTTCATAAAATTCAGCAACTTGTTTTAAGGTAAGCCATCCAGAACCTTCCCATACAGCAAAAAATATTTGTTTTACCTTATTTAAGATATTTTCTGCATCTGAGTTAGATGTTGCTAACAGTTGACTGTCGCGTGCAGTTTTAGACTCAACAAAAATTTCTTGCGAGAATTCCATATTGCTTCTGTTTAACTAGAAAACTTGTATATATTTATACAATACTTTTGACTTGTACTTTATAGTAGTTATTTTTATAAAGTTTATAATTATTTCATTTAAACTTTATTAAGTTATCAGCCAGAGGCTATTCTTTACGTAAAGCAAAAATTATCCCATGAATCGGCAACGCCTTGAAAATTTATCTAAGAAAATTTTCAAGGCGCATTTTGTTTTTGTGTAAGAGTTCTATTAATCTACAAGTAATTAAGGTAGAGATTTTTTTTGTTGCTCAATTTCTTGTGAAATAAGTTTATTAACTCTTTTCAAAACCATTAAAAAAGTTAAAACAAATGAAATAGCCAAGAAAAAAACAAACACAGAGGAAATAGAATTAGCTAGCCCATTATTAAACATAATGGAAATAGAAAGCATAACAACAATAAGCAAAGATAATAATATTTCAAAAGAAATATTAAAATATATTTGCTCCAAAATTTCTACTTTTAAACTGTTAGCTTGTGAGGAATTGCTAGACTTTACAGCTTTTGACGCTGCGTCATAAACAAGAATCAATAAATTAAACAGAAGTCCAGCAAAAATTGCAAATACATTTATTAAAATACCAATCAAATCTTTGTTTAGAACAATCCTAAAAAAAACAACACAGAGACTGATAATGAATGGCACAAGAAAAAATAAAAACAAGTCAGATAGAGAATTATTGGATGCTCCGTATTCTTTTAACGTGCTTAAATGATTGGTCACAATTTCTAAAACATTGATTTTAGAAAAAGTTTGAGGACTTGTCCTAGAAGAGCTAGATTTAGGCATCTATGTTATCCCCCCAAATAGATATCGCTAAATCTTTTAAAAGAGATTTAGCTCTAGAATCCATTATATCAAATTTAGGATGCCCATTTATGTCTAAATCAATGCCAGATATATCTTCATAATATCTTAACTTACCCATGTCTGAAATATCTATTGTTTTATATGAATTGCCAACTCTGACTTGCATTTTAATATTGTCATAATCAAAGTTTTTTACTTCTACAATACTTCCTACGCTTAGGTCATCTGTGTTTAAAAATTTATCAATATTCGTGGTTATCATTGAACGGATGTAGTATGGTAAAATACCATTTTTAGGCGCAGACAAAACTAACTCACATTGCCCTTCAAATTCATTTTCATCCGGCATTCCATTAGGGTGTCTATCAAAAATATCTTTTGGATATCCTTGTTTAATTAATCTCAACTTAATAAATCTACCATTGATATATTCTTTAATTAAACCCCTGGGAACTAAAGGGTTTATGTCTAATAAATATTCATCAGATATTTTAGTTTTGAAATACTGAATAAAGTTATCAAATAATAAAGTTTTAACACCAATATTATTAAATCTTTGTAATATAATTATTCCTTTATCTACTTGAGATGGTAATCTTATTAAAAAATAATAAGGTATAAGTTCAGCATCCAAAGTATTTCTTTCATAAGAAACTGTGTCAGTTACAGTATTTAAAAGCTTAGAGCCATATCCATTTTGTCCAGCTTCAATCTGACCAAAAATAGTCCTATTTTCTTTCTTAATGGAAGTAACTTTTATGACTTCACCCGTTTTGTTGTTGATAGGCGAGATAGGTAAAATATTGGATAAATATTCATAAAAAATGTCAAAAAAGTCTAATCCAAGGACATCTTCAAAAAATAAATAGTGTTTAGAATTTTTTTGTCTTAACCTTAAAGTATATGGAGCTAAAGAAAATTTAGACATAAAGGTTTACAACTAATAAACAAATTTACAAAATCAAAATTCCACTAACATCAATTAAAATAGCTCTAGGGATTGTGGACGATGAGGGATTTGCGCCCTCCAGTACGCAGTTTAGGAGACTAGTCTGGCACTAAGCATCGCCCATGAACTACCAAGCAGTAAGGGTAAAACCTTGCTGCTTCGGTTAAAGTTTTTCGGATTCCAGTTCAGCTATTAATTCTTCAGCTTCCTTGCCACCCAAGTCACGTAATTCTTTGTGTATAGTGCTGAGTTTGCGGCGAAGTACCAGTAATTCCTTAATCTTAGCCATAATTTCCCCGGCTACTTGTAAATTATCTTCCAAAGATGGTGATGAAGTAGAAGTTTCCTGCTGGCTGGTTTCAGATTTCATAGAAATGTTTGCATTACTATCGTCTAAATTTTCGTTAAAATATATTTCTGACACCAGTTGATCTAAAGATGCTAACTGGCTATCCGAAAAAGAGGTGCTATTTGAAGACGAAATTACAGATACGTCGTCATGATAGTGATTCCCATTTTGCGAATCACTCAATTTACTATTTAAATGCTGGTCGTTGCCAGGTAGCAGAAGCCTAATTAATTCAGCATTAATTCCATTACAGAAAAAATAAATATATCCACTCCTACCCTGACCTTTGGTACTAGCCGTTTGCCTACTAAGCCAACCTGAATCTAAAAGCTCCTTCAGACGTTTGTTAATTGTAGTACTATGCAAGCCAAGTTTATTAGCGATTTCAGTTGACATAATGCCAGTATCTGGAATCAGCTTCAAAATAGATTGAATAGTAGGTGAAAATTCTTGTGCTAGGTGTTTTAAATGAAAGAAAAATAAGTCTCTTTCTTCCGTAACATCGTCATCTAGATTAGTACCTGATAAAATTGATTCCAGTAAATTCTCAACTACGGACTTGAGAAGTTTCAAACTTTTCTTACTTTTGTACTTTATTGCAAAATCAATAACTTCAATTGATAAGTCGCTTGCAAGTGAAAATAAATGCTTTGCCTTAACTGCACCTACTCCGACACAAACTTCTCTATAAGTTGCGTATTTTTGGACGTGAAGCTCTTTAATTTGTTTTCTAACAGATGAATCAGAAAGGTGTATTTCTTGAGAAATTTGCTGTGTGCTACTTTCGCCTTTAATTGCTAAACACCGCAAAATTGCCAGTTGTTGTTCTGTTAATTTTGCGAGTTCAATAATTTTAGGCTCTATTTCAAGCTTTTGACGATGCAATTTGATTAGGCATGTCCATTGACTTTGCCGGACAGACTCTTCTAGACTTAATGACGTAAGTCTAGACATAAGCTCACCTCCTAAATGGGTAAGTGTCTTGGCTTCCACCCAAGTAGAGCGAGTGTAGTGGGCTGGAAATTCACATCACCTGCTTACTTAGAGTGGAACTTTGATTTAACTCAAGCAAGCCTTCCTAAGTAATTAGGAAGGTTTGTTCTAACTACTCAAAATAGCATAGAAGAATCTAAAACAGATCCTGCAAATTTTTAAAAATATAAAATTAATAGCATTAAGTTTTATTAAGTTTAGCGTTTTTTATTTGTTGAAGCTCCTCTAAAGGATATCTATCAGTCATTTCAGCGAACTGCATCCACTTATCTTGGGTGGTAATAACGTACTGAACACCTTCATCATAGATAGAAGCTTTGACTAGCCCTAGTGATTGAGCCAGGGTGAACCACTCATTGAAAGCAGCTAACTCTTGCTTTTTCTTGTAGTCCTGATTAGGAACGTAGGAATTTTTGATGGCTGCCATTAAAAAACGAACCCTATCATCTGCTCTATTTTCGGATATCGCTTCCTTAAGGCTGGTAATCGCTTGAAGAGTTACTTCGTTAGGCGCAGAATTAATTGCTTTTTTCAAGGTAGAGTTAATTACAATGCCTAGCTCCTCTAGCTCAAATTTAATTGCGCTATTTATTCCTGAGTTACCTGATTTTTTTTCAGTTAAAGACGCATCTTCGCCCTTTGCAGGACTGGGGAGGCTAGATGGCAATAATAATTTATCGCTACGACTTTTAATAATTTCAATTTCAGCTTTTGTGCCAGCTAACAATTTGGTTAATTCCTCATTTTCCCGCCGCAGAACTGCATTCTCGTCTACCAAAGCTCTCTGTCGTCCATGAATAGTTTCCAAATGTTCTCTCAAGCCTCTATTTTCAGCCTCGATTTTCCTAAGTTTTTCTCTCAAGGTTTTGATGATTGCGTCTTTGGAGGTATCTGAAGCTTTTTGCTTTGGCAAGACTTTCTGGGATTTGGGGTGATTATCCCTAAGATCCTCTATTTGAGCTTTAATTTTAGGCTGTTTATAAAGCCAAGCCTTGCTAACCCCTGAAGCTTGAGCAACCGTATTAAAATTAATGACTTGCTTTTCTTTAATTAATCGCTGAATTCCCTGCTCTACTTTTTTAAATGCCTCTTGGCGCTTTTTTTGGGCATTGTCACGCAGTCCCTCAACATTACGCTCAACCGTCATTTGAGTCCGCCTCCAATCTTGCAATGATTTTTTCTAGATTTGATTTCACCTTTTGGTTCATTTCAACTTGGCGCACCCATCCATTAGCCTCAGCTTTTTGAATAATTTGGTTAGCTTGTTCTAGCTGCTGTTTATGCTCTAGTAAATACTCAGTTGTAGTTCGGAAGTGAGTACAGGTTAAACAAGCATTAGCATGGGGGCATCCTTGAGAAATCGTAGGCAAGGCACAAGAACCATTTGGTAATGCCTGCGCTTGAATATTCCGTTTGAACCACTGCAAATCAGCTATATCTGCCTGTAAATCATTAGGTTCGACAACTTGCCCTGCAATATTCACAACCTTGCCTTGAAACTTTGCAATTTCTTCTTTCATTGTCTGGTCGTGAATATGAGCATAAACCGCCGTCATGTTAGGGCTTTCATGTCCTAAATATCTTTGGACAATGTGCTGAGGAACACCATTATTTATCATCCTTGTTCCGACTGTATGACGAAACTGGTGGGTTTGAAAATGCCATACATTACCAGAGTTGTCGCAAATCTTTCTTCTTTGAGCTAAACGGTTAAGATGATTCGGTAATGTTTTCCGCATCATTACATGAGGGGATGGAACAAAATTAGGTCTAATTGCCCCTACATTTGCACAAAATAAATAGTTAAATTCTTGTTGAGTAAAATGTTTACGGATATACTTCTGTTGTTCTTGAATTACTCTTACGACCTCTCTTGAGATGGGTATAGTAATTTCCTTTTTCATCTTGAATTGGTAATATTTTAAAAACCAATCTCCAGATTTATCCTGCAATAAACAATCAAAGCTAAGATTTACTAGCTCTGAAATTCGCATTCCACACTCTTGCAATACTAATACCATTCTCATTATTGGCTCTGCCAAATCATCTAGGTATTGATTAAGTTGCTGCATTACCTCTTCTGGAATGTAGCGAGGCAGTCTTTTTTCTATTTTGGGGAAATCTTCAGGACGAACCAAATACCTTCGGACATCAAGCCATTGATATTGATAAGCAGCATCAAACAATAGCTTTGCATCGCTAATACACTTATAACGGGTACTAGATGCTAATTTTTGACTTGCTAAATATATTGTGTACTCAGTAATAATATCGCGGTCTATATTTTCTGGAATGATGTCAGGGTAGTTTTCTGCTAAGAATTTTGACAATTTTCTGATTGAACCAAGCTTCTCTTGTACAGAAGCAAATGTGATGGAACTCAAGCAAACTTTTAAATAAGTTTTTGCTGTTTGTTTCAACCAGTCCTGCTTTATAGGGACGAAATTTAGTTTATAACTGGATTTCCCTACACCACCCTCAACTCCCAATGCACGACAATCCCAAACATCTTTAGAATACTCAAGTTTGGGATTAATACTTGTTTCAGGAAACTCTTGATTTACATCCAGTACCTCTGGTGTAAAAGTTTTGTAGCACCGCTTGCATATATAAATTTGAGTACCAGACGGATTTTTACCATTTTTTCTGAAACTGGTGCTTTTACACCTAGTACAGTTGATAAACTGATAAACTTTATTCTGGTTCTGAATTGCTTTCTGATTCCGTATCATATTCATTATTCAAGTATTGACTCAATTCTCTTTTCATGTCTTCATTGCTGACATGAACGTAGGTGTTGAATGTGGTTTGAATGCTGGCATGGTCTAATCTCTTTTGCACATAAGCCATGCCCACACCTTGACGAATTAGTTCTGTAGCGTGAGTATGCCGAAAAATATGGGGGTGAACAGCAATACCAGTTTTCCTCTTGAGGCGATTGAACAAATCCATTACATTGCTATAAGTCATAGGAGAACCAATCCTTCCATCCCACAGATTGACAAAGACATAATCGCTAAGGTCGTCGCCAAGTATCTCCATAAATTCATCTTGCAGATACTTACTGTATAAGCCCATCAATTCTTTCGAGACATGAAGATCAAAAGGAGACTTCGTTTTAGCACGAGCGCCATTGGCATTATTGCTTCTAGGAATGACTTTGATTAAATTGTCCCAAGAATGAATATCCTCATGTCTTAACCCCAAAGCCTGTCCAATTCGCATACCGCTTTCATGCAACAAACAAAGTAGGAATTTATCTCTAAGTCGGGTACAGGAATTAATTAATTCCTCTACTTGTTCAGGAGAAAGTGTTTTGGGTAGACGCTTTGGCTCTTTCAGTTTGAGTAAACGAGTTCTAACTGATTTACTTTTAGTGATATGGTGCAGAAAACCTTTGTATTTCCGCCCAGGCATTACCTGTGACCGATAAAGCGGAATATGAGGAACCTTACCCGTTTTTTCGTGAAAATCGTAAAGCATACAAACCGATGTCAGAATCAAGTTTACAGTTGATTCTGTACGCTTTGCTTCTTGCTCTTGGATTGATAGAATACCTTGGGGATTAGGACTTCTGAGCCATGACATAAAATCAGCAAGCTCAATCACACCCATTTGTGTCCAATCTAGGTTATGAGCTTGCAGGTATTCAAAGTATTGCTTTAGATGGTGAGCGTAAGACCTAATTGTGTTTGGCGATCGCTCGATGCTTTCTAAGTATCTTAAAAACTGCTCGATTGGAGCAATTGGCAAATAATCAGCACCTAAGACCGTCCAAGTAATTTGGTTACTGTCAGGGATACGTACCCTTTGAACTTTCACAGTACTTTATAGACGTTTATTACTTTGTAGAAAAGCTTAATATTAATATTCTACGATGAGGTGATTTCCGTGTCAATACTGTTGTTGTTTACTTTAAAGAATTGTTTTTAAGAGCTATAGATAATTTGACGTTAAGTTGATACGTATGGGCATTGGTTCACCCCCTACCTCTCTCTACCTCTCCTGCTCCCCCTGCTCCCTCCCCACTCATTCCCCACTCCCAAGACTAGAATTAGAATTGATGTAACGTTCCTTAGTAGCCAAAGTGCCAGACTCTTTGCCATTGCGCGATCGCTATCTTGCCTTAATCGATGAAATTGTCGAAACCACCCTCAAGGGCAAAATTAGCTCTGTTGATATGGTGTATCAAATGCTCCTCAAAGGTATCACTTCCGGCACAGGGGAAGTGTTTGAGCTAGCTTTGAGCGATCGCCTGAATGCCCTCCAAAGCCAAGTAGACAGTGAAAAAGACGAACTGAAAAAAGGTAAAGCTACTCGCAGTTTGAGAGCCATTAAAACGATTCAAACTCAATGGCAGCGATGGCAAGAACAAAATAAAGCCACAGAAGCGATAGCTTCTGCCGTTACAGAAATTACCACATCCCCTGCTAACGAGCGTCTGGCGGCATTTATCCGTGTTACCGATCCCAATCAAAAGTATCCGCTAAATCTGCCGCAATTACAGCAGTTATCAAAATCATTACAGCAATTTGCCCAGGTAGATGATGATTTACAACAATTTTCCGAAGGTATTACCCGTGGTTTAGCTTCTTGGCAACGTCTGCAAGACAACTTGATCGGCTGGATGTACGAGCAAAAAGAATCTTTAGGATTTGGCGGCGTACCAGGAGAACGAGGCCCTTGGGCGAGTTGGGCTAAGCAACTCAATAGTGAGTTACCCCAAGCCCTGTTTCGCACCTTGGCTAGGGAAGAATCGGCAATAGAGTTTGCCCAGCGACAACGGGGTATCACCCTTAGAGATTGGGTGGAAATGGCATTGATTTTACAGTACTTGCAACGGGGCTTAATTAACTGGTTTGACCAACAAGCTTACGATGTGAAAGCAGGGCCAAAATTGTCTATTTCCACTTTTTTGACCTTTGCAGTGATTTGGAGTCAGTTAGCAAGTGGTTTTCAAAGCATTGGTACACGATATAGCGATGCTTGTTCTCAAATTATGCTCCAAATTTTGCGAACCTTTGCCCAGCGTCCATATTTTCCTTTTTATGGTGGGATTTTTGCCTCTTTTACTGGCAGTTATCTACGGGATGCCCTAGATTATTTGGATGAACCGCTGCGAAGAGGAGAGGGAACGCAAGAGAAAGCGCGCATATTGACACTTTTAGGTTATTCTCAGCGAGCTTTAGGACAATATCAGCGTTCTGTCGATTTTCATCAGCAAGCTTTGGAGATAGCGAGGAATGCAGGCGATCGCCCCTGTGAAATTGCCAATCTCAACCACCTCAGCCGTACCTATGTGCAACAGCAAAATTATGCTGAGGCAATCAACTACAGTCAACGAGCATTAATCTTAAGTCGGCAAGCAGGCGATCGAACAGGAGAAGCAAACGCGCTAGTAAATTTAGGTTACAGCGAAGTTATGCAAGCTCAGCAACTCGAAAACTTAGAACCAGAAACTTATGAAGCTGCAATTAACTATTTAGAACAAGGTTTAAAGTTATCAGAAAAATTAGGCGATATTCAAAGCAAAGCCTTATGTGTCAGCAGCTTAGGAATTGCCTATTTAGTAATTGGACAACATCAAAACGCCATTAAATATCTTGAAGATGGCTTTAAAACAGCACAGGTTTCCGGTGATTTTTACCTGCAAGGAAAAAATTTAGCTAATTTAGCTGAAGCTTATTATCATCTGCAAAATTCGGAAAAAGCGATTTACACTGGTTGTTTAGGAATGTATCTTTTAAACCAAATTGCTTCTAGTGAGTGGCGTCAACCAGCAGGGTTACTGACAATTTTACATGGACAAATAGGCGCAGAAGATTTCCAAAACTTCTTACAACAACATCGCCCTAAAATAATTGCAGTTATCGGTGTAGATGGCTACGATCATATTCCGCAATTGTTAGAAGAATATCAGAGAGATATGTAAATAAGCTAATGTATTTTTACATTGCATATTTAGGGCAGGCAAGATGCTATGCCCACCAAACAATAATTTTATCTAAAATTAGTATGTAAATTAAATATTTAACAGCTTATAACTAGTCGGACAAAATTAATTACGCAATTACAGGAAATATTTTTCTCCATCTGCTTATACAGTACATTCTGGAATTTTTCCAGCTATTTACTTCTAGAAAATAGACAATAGAGTTAAGAAATAAATGAATCAACTTTGTTGATATGGAATCATGGCTTATAGTGATTTTAGTATTCGTAAAGCAAAAGAAAACTTTAATTTAACTTTGGTTGAGGGAGGTAGCTTTTTTCCTAAGATTGAACCTCTTGCACCTAGCCCTTATCTAGTAGAATTTTTGCAAGAAAGTATACCTCTAGCCATCGCAATGGGTTCTGAAAAAGCACGTTCGGAACTAATTATCAGTCCAATTTTGTTTGAAATGCGAAAAATTCTTGATCGGAAAATTAGTTTTTTTTCTGGTGAGGAATTTACAGTCGATCCTACTGTAGGTTTGAATGGTATTTGTGATTTTTTGATTAGTAAATCGCCTGAACAATTAATTATTGAAGCACCAGCAGTAGTAATTGTAGAAGCCAAAAAAGAAAATATTAAGGGAGGCTTGGGACAATGCATGGCAGAAATGGTTGCCGCGCAAAGGTTTAATGAACTGAGTCAGCAACTCACCCAGGTGGTTTACGGTATTGTCACCAGCGGTAATCTGTGGACATTTCTCAAGCTAGAAAAGCAAACAGTAACAATTGATTTAACAGATTATTTAATTCCTCCAGTTGAGAAACTTTTGGGAATTCTGGTTTGGATGATTAAAAATACTTAGTACACCTTGTGGAGTCTTGCTATGCTCAATGCCCAAATTTAATTAATTCCTTTTCTTACCAATTCTGGAATTTGAGAAGGGCGTTCAGCTACGGGAACTTCTACTTCTTTCAAAGCAGCTAATTTACTTTGGGCTGTACCAAAATTAGGATCGCGTCCGATAACTGTTGCCAAAGTCCCAGTTTGACGCCAACTTTTTCCGGGTGGTGCTTGTCTACCAGCAATGTAGGCAATTACTGGTTTATCAATAGCCTCACCAATGTAACGTGCTGCTGCTTCTTCACTACCACCGCCAGGTTGACCAACCAAAACGATCGCCTCTGTAGTTTCATCTTCATCGAGAATTTGCAGCCATTGTAGAAACGAGGAACCCACGATCGCATCACTACCAATGCTGACACTAATTGACTGTCCCAAACCAGCTTTTGTTAATTCGTAAGCGACTTCATAGGTAAGGGTGCTGCTGCGACTGACAATCCCCACTGGACCCGGTGTATAAAATTCACTCGGTTGAGTTCCTAAGAGAATTTTTCCCGGCACAATGATCCCCGGACTATTTGGCCCTACTACTAATGTTTCACAGGCTTCAGCTTTGCGGAGTAATTGCACCATATCCAAAGGTGGCACTCCAGCGGTGATAATAATGATTTGGCTAATATTCGATGCGATCGCTTCTAATGCCGCATCCAAAACATTGTAAGGATCTACACAAATAATTGTTGTATCAATTGCGCCAAATTTTTCTACTACCTCTTCTACTAAATCAAATACTGGTAGCTCCTGGATTTCTTCTCCACCGCATCCAGGATTAACACCAGCTATCAAATTCGTGCCATAAGCTTTCATTTGAGCAACATAAGTGCCTGATATAAATTCACAAAAGCCTTGAATTAAGACTTTACTTTCTGGCGTTAGGTTCATATTAAATTACCGTAAATTTTACAAGCCAGTGTGTTGAGCCACTGCGCTTGAAGAAAGGGATAAGGGAAGGAATCAGATGGATTATGGATTGTATTAATTACGAATTTAGGAATTACAAATTATTTTTTATGAGCAGTTGGTTTAGCAATACGAACTGCAACTTCCACCGCTTCATCTAAATTTTCTACTACAAAGAGGGCATTTTTCGGAGTTTTTAGTGTTGCTAAATAACTTCTAGCTGCTTTCAACTCAGAACCAGCAAGGCGGACAACTAAGGAGGGAAAATTCAGATCTGGCGGGATTTTCTTACCATTAGAGCGTACAACTTGTAATTTCATTTCGTTATTGTCATGCTGTACAACTTTAGCTATGACTTGGGTTACTTCCTCAGTCTGAGGGATACTACCGAGAAAGTTAATTAATATAACTTCAATGCTTTGATCGGCAGCTAAAATTTTCAAACTTGTTTCTAGGCGATCGCCAAAGGTAGTTGGTTTCGTATCTGTCAGGAAAGCATGACGTAGATTTAAACAAACACCTGGCTTACCGCCAGCATTCGCAACTAAATCCAAAGTTGCCATTACTGAACCAGTGCCATTACCTAAAATACCGATTTTTCCGTGCATTTGCACACCATCCCAGTCACCTAAAATACCATTTATTTCAGTGCTGGTATGACGACTGATGATTTTTGCTGCCATTTCCGCAAGATCTGGATGACGCTTGATCGCCCGTTCGTTGACTCTGACTTTACCATTGAGAGCCATAACTTGACCATTAGCACTGACAGCCAAAGGATTAATTTCCACCAAATCCAGGTCTTTTTGTACAAATAACTGATACATCTGTTGGACAACCTTGCTTACTGACTGCATCAGCGTTCCCTGCAAGCCCATTTTCAAAGCTAGTCGTCGCGCATAATATGGCGAGAATTCTTGTTCAACTACGACATGGTGCATTTTTTCGCCGGCGGATTCCCAATCGATATCTGCTTCTTTGCAGCCTAAAAGTACTGGCCGGCAAACAGCGGTATCTAAAACCACTGCTAGATAAAATTCTTGGTTGGCGTCGTATTGGGATTCTGCCAAGACAACTTCCGGCAACTCCCCCCAAATGGGTAAACTGAAGATATTTTGGGCAGCGGCGATCGCATCAATAGTGGTTTCAGCAAATCTGACTCCACCTGCTTTTGCCCGTTCTGCTCCATGTACTTGAGATTTCAGGACAATTGGAAAGCTAATTTTTAAACGTTTTAAATCTGTGGGATGGTCAATTCGTTGGGAGGGCAATACCGGAATGCCTATCTTCCCAAACCATTCTTTAACTTGATACTCTAACAAATCCATTGATACACCTTGTATTGACACTTTCCAAACTTGGGTTAGTGCTGTTTAAATATTTTGCAGCACCTTTATTACATAGTTAAGTTTTTGGCAGCTATAAAAACTCATTTTTCACGTATTAATTTTATCGAATTCAGTAAATGGGGCAAATTAATTTCTTTAGCCACAAGACCTAATTAATCTCCTCAGTAGACTTTCCAGCATAGAAGATAACTAGTATTTCTGTCAAAAACCTCTGACACTACAGCCTCTCCCTAACCTTTGGATAATTTTGTCACAATTGCTCTACAACTACAATTTTGCCCAGTAGTAGCTTCTGTAAGTTTTATTATCAAGAAATAGTACAGTGAAAATACTCAAATGTTTTATTATTCCCATTTTTTATTTGAAATTTATACCTGAGGATAGATTATATAATTTTTCATCTAGTAGGGTGAAAATGTAGCGACGCTAACAATCAATACTATTTTAAGTTTTTGTTAAAAGTCAGAATTTGTGTTAGAAAGTTGTTCGATCAGATTTTCAGGCTGTGGTTGGTTAAACTATCTATCTTTATTCCAACAAACCCCAAAAGTTCATTTGATCTCCTTAAACATAATCAAAACAATATAGAAGTTGAGCAGGAAAGCTCTATGAAAGTAGCAGTCCAGCAGGAAGATTTACAGCTTTTAGCCAAAACTTTGCAGGAACAATTGCTTGTAGAAGTCCCATCGGCTGGACTCTTTCAAGTTAAGTGCGCCGTCAATAAAGACGAGCTAATGATTTTAACCCAACACCCATCAGGTGTAACTGTTGATGCTCAGGTCATCTTTGCAGTAATTGAGGACTTACTTCAGTCCTTAACACCTGACAGAGAGCAACGAGTGCAATGTTTTCTCAGAGTTTTTGGCGAACAACTTCCTTATGCCAAATCTTTTCTAGCTCTTAAGCAGAGAGCGGGATTGGAAAACAAAGAGATGGGAATCTGGGGATCTGGGGATCTGGGTGAAGAGGAGGCGGGGCGGGAACGCAGGGACACGGGGATACAGGGACGCGGGGATGCTAGGGTACAGCAACAGGGGGATGCAGGAACAGGAGAATACGGAGACACGGACAATTCTTTCTCCGCGTCCTCTTCATCCCTGACCTATTCTCTCTCAGTGGATGAAAGTGAAGATGAGGAAGCATTTGATCCATTTGCAGATCCGCCGAATTTGTCGGCTTCCAAGTCAGGATGGCAAATCAAACCTATCTTCATAGGTGTAGCCTTGGTGGGAATTGTCGTTTTAGGTATTGGGGGTTATTTACTGACTCGCCCTTGTGTGATGTCTGAGTGTAAAGAAATACAAGTTGCTGAGCAATTAAAAACAGAATCACCGCAATTGATGCGCCGCGCCAAGTCTGAAAAAGAATTAGTAGCAGTGCAGCAGGAACTTGGGGAGGCTAGCGCAGCTTTGGACATAATTCCGAGTTGGTCACCCCGTTACCAGATGTCGGAAGAACTAAAAGCAAATTTGTCTGGGCGGTCAGAAAAAATTAACCAGGTAGTTAAGGCTTTGCAGACGGCCTCTTTAGCGGCACAAAAAATTCAAACTCCTGCACGTAGCCTAGAAGAAATACAAGCTAGACAAAACTTATGGCGACAGGCGATCGCCCCACTAGAGGCCATAACCCCCAATAGTGAACTCTATGCCCTAGTACAAGCGAAATTATTTAGCTATCGTATCAGTCTGCACGCTGTCAATCAGCAGATCTTGATTGAAGAAAAATGGCTAAAAAAAATCACAGCAGCGAAAGCTGTAGCTAATATAACCGAGAACCGACAAGCTACTGCTAAATCTTTGAAGGACTGGCAAAAGGTGCAGTCTAATTGGCAGATAGTCATTAATGCCTTGAGGGTGATTCCTCAAACTAGCCCTGGATATGAAGAAGCCCAAAAGCTATTGGTAGATTATAAACCTAAGTTAGTAGCAGCACGCGATCGCGCAACTAAAGAACAATTAGCTGCTAGAACCTACCAACAAGCCGTTACTACCGCCAATCAAGCCAAAGTATATCAGCAACAAAACCAATGGCAAGCAGCAGCGACATACTGGAATCAGGCTTTGGAAACTGTTAAAAAAGTTTCCCAAGATAGTTTGTATTATACTCAGGCTCAATCTCTCATTGAACCCTACTCAACAGCCCTCAAACAAGCACAAGATAAACTCCAACTTGTTAGTAGTTTACAACAAACCCGCACTGACTTAGATAAAACCTGTATTAATGGAATTCGGATTTGCACTTTTAGCATCGATAACACAGGAATTCTTGTCCGATTAACTCCTGAGTATGACCAATTAAGACAAAATAGTTCAGCTAATCCTAATTCTCAGAACTCGGATACTACTGTTGAACTTACTAATCACTTGCAAATCCTACAGGAAGCCCTAGCTGTAATTAGTGACAATGCTAACCTGTCTCTTTTCCTTTATGATTCACAAAGTCAAGTAATTTATACCCGGACTTTGGGAGGGTAGAAAAGTTAGAAGTGAGGAGTTTGTAATCTCATCAGTAGAGCGTACTTTGCATTGTGAGATGTGCTATGGGACGATATCAACTGAGTTTATGAATACTCACTTCTACTGCTAATGAACCCAACCCTTATGCACTATAGGAATTGAATTTGATTTCTGAAATTACTTGCTTATCAAGGAAACAGAGCATTTTTAATAATCTGACATAAAAAGATTATTATTTTTGTATTTTTAATTCGCATTGCTGAAAAATATAATTTACCGCAGCAAATAACTTATCTAAATCTTGAATTACATACACATTTTTATTTCGAGTAAACACATCAGCAATCAACTTTCCAAACTGCCATATTTTCCCGTTAGAAACAATCCCAAAAATATCGTTGGCAAAATCATCATTAATTCGCTGCACTGCAATCATTTCAGCTAAACACTGACCCCAACCTTCTTCAAATTTGTCCTGTTTAGCTTCAACCGTTAAAAAATAAGGTTTATCAAAAACAATTGTACCCAGAGGGTTTCGCTGTGTCACCGTATAATCTGGAACCCACGATAAATCTTCATCGTAAGCTAATGTTTCATGACTCCAAAGTGTTAATTTACTTCGGTAAGTTTTCCATACTTCTTTCAATACTGGATAAATGAGATTTTCACAGATAGCATCTTCAGAATTATCAATAACGCCATCTGTAAATAGCAAATCTAATTCTTCTTTAAAAGACTGTTTAACACCAAAATCTACTTCAGACATAAAATTAGACTGTACATACTTTACTTGAAATTTTTTAAGGACTGCGCTAATACTTTTATAATTACTAAATGCCATTTAGACTTACTTTTTATCAAAAACACTGTCACTGTCTAAATAGAAGTAATATGCCGAAAATATTTTTATTACTCCCATTATTACGCTAGCATCATTCTTTCAATTTTATAGTATGATGAAATACTCTTGAATATAGATTAACTGCTTCACCTCACCAACTGGGCGGCAGAATTAAAAAATTGACGACACAACCCCTTAGTGACTAAAACTGTTGTCAACAAGTTAGCAAAAGCAACCATGAACATAATTAAAATTTCGTAGGATACTGCATCTAAAGGTTTCACACCAGCTAGTAACTGTCCTGTGGTCATTCCTGGTATTGCTACCATACCTATCAGTATCATTTGATTGAGAGTCGGGAGCAATGCAGCTCTGATGGCGTCTTTGCGGTACTGGCTAACTGTTTGCTCTGGGGTTGCGCCTAAGCTCAAGTGGGTTTCGATTTCCAGATGACTGGAATTAATGGTGCTGACAAGCCTTTCACCGGCGATCGCCGCTGCGTTCATCGCATTACCTAAAACTATTCCTGCTAAGGGAATCATATACTGTGGTTCATACCATCTGTTTGGTTGAACGATCAAGAAGTTGGTATAAAGCAGTGTCAAAGCGGTACTGATGAAAATTGCACCCCACACCAAAGGGAATACATAAGGAATTTTTGGAGTAATGCGATTTCGTGCGACAATCGCCGTAATCGTCAGCATAATTGCTAATATCGCCAAAACTGCCCAAGCATTGTCCAAAGCAAAAATGAAATCTAAGATGTATCCCAATACAAGTAGTTGTAAGATGGTTCTTCCAGTAGCAAGGGCTAAGTTCAACTCTAGTCCTAATTTTTCCCAGGCAGATACACCAATGGCGATCGCCATTAATCCTACAGCAATAGCTAAATCCACGAAATCTAGCTTGATTAGATCCTGCACGGGTTGTCTATCTCCTGGTATTTTATTCTCAAAGCAACGCCCACATATGGAACTTTGATTCGATGTCTTGGCTCTTGGTTGATATATATCACCTTTATCAATTCAAAATTCAAAATGGTACAACCTTAATGGCAAACACTTAGTAAGAGTACTATCTGTAAATTAAATATGCAGTAGTTGATAACACCACAATTTCAGCAAAAACCCTAATAGATGCGTAACTTGGGCGATAGTCTTTTAATAGTTCTTTGATTAACAATTCAATCAGCAAAAATTGACTGTCGAAGTGCATCCTTTGTATCTTCCGATAAAATGAGAACTTATGATCCAAAGCGTAAATCCTATCCCTGCTTTTGATATCAAGCAGCAATACAGCACCATCGAAGCAGAAGTCAGTGCAGCCGTCTTAGAAGTTCTGGCTTCTGGTCGTTATATCGGTGGCCCTTTAGTCCAAAGCTTTGAGCAACAGTTTGCTGCCTATCATGGTGTTAGTGAATGTATAGCTTGTAATTCTGGTACTGATGCGCTCTACTTAGCTCTACGAGCCTTGGAAATTGGTACAGGCGATGAAGTGATTACAACGCCTTTCACCTTTATCGCCACTGCTGAAGTGATTAGCGCCGTGGGTGCAAAGCCTGTTTTCGTTGATATTGATGCCAGTACGTTTAATTTAGATGTAGAGCAATTGGCGGCCGCGATTACACCAAAAACCAAAGCAATTATCCCGGTTCACCTATTTGGGCAACCTGTGGATATGACATCATTGATTGCGATCGCTCAATCTCACAATTTATCAGTAATTGAAGATTGCGCTCAGTCTACAGGCGCAACTTGGGCCGAGCAAAAAGTCGGAAGCATTGGACATATTGGTTGCTTTAGTTTCTACCCTACCAAAAATCTTGGCGGTTGTGGCGATGGCGGGGCAATAACGACTAACGATCCAGCGATCGCAGACAAACTGCGAGTCCTCCGAGATCATGGCAGTAAAATTCGATATTTGCACGAAGAAATAGGTGTAAATAGCCGCTTGGATGCTCTACAAGCGGCTATTTTGCAAATTAAGCTGCGTTATTTAGATATTTGGAACGATCGGCGGCGAAATATTGCCAATTATTACTATCAGTACCTATGTCAAATTCCGGCCATCGTCCCGCCTCAAGAATTACCTGGGGGTATTGGGGTATGGAATCAATACACTATTCGCATCTCAGGGGAAGAGCGAAATGGTTCTAGCGCCAAATATCGAGACTGGGTACGTACTCAATTGCAAGAGCAAGGCGTGAGTTCAATGATTTATTACCCGTACCCTTTACATTTGCAGCCAGTTTATCAAAATCTGGGCTATCAAGTTGGCGACTTTCCACTGGCAGAGCAAGCTTGCCATGAAGTCATATCATTACCTATGTTCCCAGAACTAACAGAACAACAGCAAGACCAAGTGATTTATGCGCTAAAGGATTGTTTGGGATAAGGGGAGTGGAGGCGGAGGGGTGGAGGGGCAAAGGAGCAGAGGAGCGGAGGGGGAGAGAGGATAGTTAAACTAAGTCTTTCCCCTTGTCCCCTTACCCATGCCCAATGCCCTACTTCTGAGTCAAGACTCTTCCAGTTGCTAAGGCTTCTACTAAGGCACGGACAGCGGCAATCATTGCTACTTCGCTGTTGAGTTGGTTAATGGCAGAACCAACACCAACACCAGCAGCACCAGCAGCGATCGCTAATGGTGCAGTCACGCTAGAAATACCTGAAGCACACAATACGGGTACTGACACTGCACGGGAAATCTCAAAAGCTGCTGCTAAGGTGGGGGCAGCTTTTTCAATTAATCCTAGAGTTCCAGGGTGAGTTGGGTTACTGCTAGTACCGCCTTCGGTTTGGATAATGTCCGCACCAGCTTTCACCAGTTCTTCTGCTAGTTGTACCTGTCGATCTAGTTCCAGGATGTGAGGAACGGTGACAGATAGGGTGATTTCGGGGAGGAGAGCCCGGGTTTGCTTAGTCAGCGCTAGCACTTCAACAGCCTCAAAGCGACGCCCTTGAGCATAGAATGAATCGAAATTGCCGATTTCAATTAAATCAGCACCAGCTGCTACAGCTTGGAGAAATTTCTCTGGTTCTACTGCTGACACACAAATTGGTAATTTTGTCAAACTCTTCGCTAGCTGAACTAAGGCGGGATCGGCAGCGATATCGACAAAAGTAGCACCGCCAAATTCGGCAGCTTTGACCGTAGCTGTAACGCTAGCAGCGTCGAAGTTATTCAACCCGCTGATTACTTTGAGAACGCGACGGTTAGTAAACGCACCTTGGAGTGTGGAATGCATGGTCATAGTTCGGTTTTTCTTTTGAAGCTAGGAAAATTAGGTATATTCTACCGTCCCTCAGTTGATAGAGAGTCTAAATTACTGTCGAAGTTGCCAAATCTTGATACTTTGCTGGCCAAGTGAACTCAGAGCGATCGCCTAAGGGAACTCCAAGAAATAAAACAACTGCTTGAAGTTGCTGACTGTTGACGACAATCAAGAGTGTTTATATACTTTAGACGCGCATCAGCTTAAATATCTAAAAAACTTAATTTCTACTCACTGAGATTTTTCCAAGGAAGTTTGACTGTAAATCTACTGCCTTTGCCTAATTGACTTTCAGCATGGACACTACCACCGTGCAACTCGACAATTCTTTGCACCATTAATAATCCTAGACCTGTGTTTGCAGAACGACGATTGTATGAACTTTCATCCGGTATTAAAGGTTGAAATAATTTGAAAAGGTCATCAGAAGGAATACCGATACCAGTATCTATGACGCTGAAAAAGATATATTCGTTTGTGGAATTTGGTTGCACTTCAATCCAGACTTTACCTGCATGTGGTGTAAACTTGATGGCGTTGGTTAACAAATTGATGAAGACTTGGCGAATCCGGACTTCATCGACTTGGATGGGTGCAAGTTCTAACGGTACTTGTAAACTCATCTGGATATTTTTTTGCAATGCCAGATGTTTTACAAAACTGAGGCTAGAGTCACATAATTCCTGAACCGAAGTGGAAGTGAGTTGCAATTCCATCTTCCTAGATTCAATCTCGGCTAAGTCGAGGATATTGTTGATTAATTCCAATAAATTCTTACCGCTGTCTTCCAGATTATTTAGGGATTGCCGCTGTTCTTGGTTTAAAAGGTCGTACACTTCATTTCGGAGTGTTTTGGCGATCGCCAGCATCGAGTTTACAGGAGTCTTAAATTTATGACTCATGTTAGCTATGAAGGTGCTTTTGGCACGATTTGCAACTTCAGCAGCTTCTTTAGTCTCACGTAGGGCGGATTCTGCTTTTTGCTCGCTATTGATGCGTTCTTGGATTTCTTGCTCTAATTTTTGAGTTTGCTGGTTAATTTGCAGTTCTAAGTCTTGATTTTTACTAGTTAATGTGGTGAAAGCTTCGCCTAATTGTTGTACCATTTCGTTGAAAGATCCAGCCAAGATTTCCAGTTCATTAATGCCTTGCACTTTTACCACTGAATCTTCTGCATTGCTGAAATCGGCTGAAGTTACTCGTTTACCGAAATCTTTTACCGCCGTACTTAAGTCCAACATTGGTTGAGTTATCCAACGGGCGATGAGAATTCCCAGTACAGTCGCTACTCCCAAGGCTAGCAGACAGAGAAAAATTGTCGCTTGAGTGTTGCGTTCTATCCCCCCCATAAAGTCTGCTTCTGGGACAGCTACGACAATCAGCCATTTGAGATTTACTTCGTTCTTTAAAGGTCTAACCTCTAAAAATTGACGTCTACCCTCAAAGTCAAAATCTAATTGCTGTAAACTTTTAATCTGGTTAAAGTTATTAAACTTAGTTGTTAAATATTTGGCGATCGCTTGAGTCAAAGCATTACGGCTTTCGGAAGCTGACAACGCCATCGGTTTACCATTTTTTAAGCCCAAAGGTGCTTCAGTTGTCGAACTAGCTAGCAAAAGTCCAGATTCGTCAAGGATCAAAATTTGCCCAGACTTGCCAACTTTGATATTTTGCAGCAAATCCCCAATTTGTGAGAGGTGAATTTGGCTGCTGTTGACTCCGAGTAACTGACCTTGTGAGTTATATATAGGTTGAGATGCACCGATGAGAAGTGTTGATTCGGTCAGTGGTGTAAAAATCTTACTAAAGCTGAATTTTTTGGCGGTGACTGCGGTTTGATAATCAGGAAGCGATCGCGGATCGTAGTTTTTAATCGCCTCTAGCTGTTGGGTACGTTGACCTTGACGATCGATTTTGTAGGTATAAAGGTCATAATCGGTTGATTTTCCGGCTTTTCTCAACAAAAACTCATCATTATTGAGTTTTTCTACTGCCAAGTATTCTTGCTGTTCATTGCTAACTGTAAGTCTGATACCTGACTGCGGCTGCACCAACGCATCTGGAAAAATCTTTAACTGGTCTATGAGGTATGACTCCCAAGTTGTCAGATTCTCCATCTTCAGCAACCCCATATCAACAAGATTTTGATTGCTGCGTAGTATCTGACGCGGAATGAACAAATAACTCTGCAAATTTTGCTCTATTCGATTGGCGACTTCATGACGCAATTCGCTAGCTACATCATTGACCGCCTTTTGCCCGCTACGAATTGAGAAGAACGCGGTTAATAACACAGCTAGGCAGATTTGCAGGAGAAACACCACTACGAGGATGCGCCTTAGAGGTACGCCTTTAACTAGGGAATAAAGCCCATATTGTCCAAGATCTTGGGGCATTTGCCTGCTATTGCTGCTTTTCCCAGGCCAATCCATAGTTTACACCCGGTCAGGTCAAGTGCAAATATACCACTTCTATTCAAAGAAGAAAAAGTTTTAACGGTTCAAAATTAAAGACATTTTGCTAACCCTGTTTAAAGTAAACAACGTTCAATCGTCGCTAAAACCGATTGAGAAAGTGAATCAAAATCGTAGCCACCTTCCAAGCCAAAGAGGATTTTACGAGTTAGCCCTAGACAATAATCAGTAAATAAACCATAGTCTGCCGCTTGCAAATTGATACTTGCTAAAGGATCTGCCGCATTGGCATCATAACCAGCACTGACAATCAGTAAATCCGGCTGAAAGTTAGCTAAAAAGGGTACTACCTGTTTTTCAAACAACGGCTGATAGACTGCAAGATCGCTACCGGGAGGTACGGGTAAATTCAACACATTATTGTGAAAGCCACGTTCTGTTGTTCTTCCGGTACCGGGATAACATGGATATTGGTGTAGGGAACAATAGACAATTTGTGGGTGAGTTTCGACAATGGACTGAGTACCATTACCATGATGCACATCCCAATCGAGGATGGCGACGCGGTTAATTCCAGGTTGTTCTAGAGCAAAAAAAGCCGCGATCGCTGCGTTAGAAAATAGGCAAAAGCCCATACCCGCGTCACTTTCTGCATGGTGTCCGGGTGGACGTGCCAGTACAAAAGCTGGATTACCCGACCCTAACACAGCCTCAACTCCATCTAACCAAGCACTCACCGCCAATAATGCCACATCATAACTGCGCGGTGAAACTGGTGTATCTCCATCTAAAGGACCACCGCCACTAGAGGCGATTTCCCAAAGTTTTTTGATGTAAGCTGGGCTATGAGCTTTAACCAACAAAGGCATCAACGATGGCTGTTCTGTCGCTGGTGTAGGCAATCGCCATGCAATTTTATCGGCAAATGTAGCTGTTTTTAGAGCATTAGCGATCGCTGTCAACCTTTCTGGCTTTTCCGGATGGTATTTTCCAGTCTTGTGATCTAAAAATTCGTCGGAATAGATGACTGGTAGCATAAGGCGAAAAAGAGTACCAACACTGAATGCCATTGTATCGTTACTACAGGAATTCAATTTGATTCCTGAATCGCTCCTAGAGAAAAGGTTAAATTACCGCGTCTCCGTGTCCCCACGTCCTCGTGTCCCCCCCAATCATCCTATTTGATTGCTATGGCGTGTGTTAGCGGTTCCGTACTCCTGCGGAAAGAGAAGCGTCTATGGTAGGATTTGTACCCTTGATAAAGCTACGTGTAGTCGCTACTTCTAGTTGTTCGGCATTTTTTAATAAGTGATTACCCAGACTTAGATATGATGCACAGATGCTGTGACGCATAGATGCACATATATTTTCATAAGTGATTATCCTGACTTAATATCAAGCTTCGTTGAATACTTACAGTGGTTTTTAATTGAATTGAATCTACTTGGAAAAATTAAATCTTTTTTCGGATATTACAGATGTCATACATGTTCGCTTAAGCTAAGATGCCGAAGTTAACCTCATTTTGTCTCTCCATTAACAAGATAAAAAAGATTTCAGTAACCCCCTTTTGAAACGAGGTAAAAGGTGAATTAAAAATCTCATCTGCATATTTTTAACTTCTAGAATATTTGTATAGCATGGCTTTTGAGTGAAGTTTATACGTATGACAGATGTATTGTTCTACAGACAATTCATATATTACAAAGCTTTTTAGCAATTGGATATTCACATATTTTTGATTTTCTCCACTTTTAAATGCTAAAATCTCAATGAAAAATAATTTGCGTAATTGCACTGAAGTAAACTTTCATATAAGCCCCCATTAGTCCTATTATTAAAAAATAGTAAAGATCCAGGTATTACATCTGTAAATTAGACTACAACTTCCTTTAATCAAAACTAAAGAGATATAAATATATGCTAGATAGAGTTACCAAAGAGTTGGAAAATTTTTTGCAGCTGATAGAACAGCGATCGCAGTTTCATGCAGGTTATCCATATAACCTAAGTTGTGATTACAGTGCGATCGCTAAATTATTCGGTTTTCTATTAAATAATGCTGGAGATCCATACGTGGAGCCAGATTTTGGCTTGCATTCTCGTAAATTTGAACAAGAAGTATTATCTTTTTTTGCTGAGCTTTATAAGATTCCCGAAAATGAATTTTGGGGTTATGTTACAGCTGGCGGAACTGAAGGTAATTTATATGGAATCTATTTAGGTAGAGAAATCTACCCAGATGGGATTCTTTACTCATCAGAAGATTCTCATTACTCAATTTCCAAAGCAGCCAGATTATTTCGCATCAAACATTCTGTTGTTGATTCGCAAATCAATGGCGAAATAAATTATGACCATTTTGAACAGCTAATTAGCAAAAATCACCATTCTCCAGCGATTATCAATTTAAATATTGGCACTACTGTTAAAGGGGCGATCGATAACTTAGATAAAGTTCTAGAAATTTTAGCTCGTAATGAGATAAAAGATTACTATATTCATTGTGATGCCGCACTTTCAGGATTAATATTACCCTTTCTAGATGTCGCCCCCCAAGTTAACTTTCAAAAACCCATAGATAGTATAGCTATTTCTGCTAAATTCATCGGTTCTCCATTGCCTTGCGGTGTAGTTTTAACTAAAAAGAAATGGGTAGAAAAAGTTGAAACCATAATTGAATATATTGGTTCCAAAGATACAACTATTCTGGGTTCAAGAAACGGTCACGCTCCCATAATTCTCTGGTATGCAATGCAAACAAGAGGTTATGCGGGATTAGCCAGAGAAGCAAAAACCTGTATTCGTAATGCCGAATATCTTTTCCAACAACTTGAATTAAGAGAATATCCATGTATGCTCAATAGTTTTTCTAATACTGTAGTACTTCAAAAACCTTCTCAAAGGTTAATTAAGAAGTGGCAATTAGCAAGTTTTGAAAATTGGGTACATATTATAGTTATGCAGAATATAGATAGAGAAAAAATCGATACGTTTATTCATGAACTTATCTTAGAAGAAGGGTTATTGAATAACGCAAAAGATTTCCAGCTACAGGCAGTAAGCTAAATTGTCATTAGTCATTGGGCATTGGTTATTAGTAAATACTAATTTGCTCTGGACAAATGACAAATGACAAGTTAGCTCTTTAAAAAGTTTTTAGAACAAAAGTTAGCGGCAAGTAGTATTTCTACTTCTGAACTTTCCACAGGTGGTAAGAAGAAATACCCTTGCCCATAATCACATTGTAATGCCTTGAGTTGTGCTAATTGCTCAATAGTTTCTATTCCTTCTGCTGTTACAGATATATTTAAATTATGAGCTAATGTGACGATCGCTCGCACAATTTCTAAATTTTCTCCTTGACTACCTATATTTCTGACAAAAGATCGGTCAATTTTCAGAGTTTTAATTGGTAGGCGGTGCAGATAATTCAAGGATGAATAGCCAGTCCCAAAATCATCCATGTGTAACTCGACATTCAGTGCAGTTAACTCGGAAAGCACCATAGTAGCTAATTCAAAATTATCCATCAACAAGCTTTCAGTAATCTCCAATTTCAAGCTGCATGGCTCCAATCCAGTTTCCTGCAAAATATGTTTAACCTCTTTGAAGATATCAGCTTGCGTAATCTGCTTACCAGAAAAATTGACGCTAATTGTCAAGCTAACTGAACTAGGAAATTGTTGATGCCATCTATGCATTTGTTGGCAAGCTTCATAAAGCACCCATTGCCCAATATTCAGAATCATTCCAGTTTCCTCTGCCAAGGGAATAAAATCTTGAGGGGAAATAATTCCTCGTTCTGGATGATACCAACGTATTAATGCTTCAAATCCAGTAATTTTCCCAGTTGTCAGTGAAACAATGGGTTGATAGTAAAGGCGAAATTCTTCTTGCTTGAGCAACAGTGCATGTCGCAGAGAGGTTTCTAACTCCAACAGCAAAGATGCACCCTCGTGCATTTTGGGATTAAAGACTTCATAACGTGCCTTCCCAAGTGCTTTAGCAGAGTACATTGCCACATCAGCATCCCGTATAATCTGCGCTGCTTGCTGATAATTATTATTACTCAAAGCGATCCCAATACTAGTATTAGTAAACACCCTGTGTTCATTCAATTTAAATGGTAAAGCTAGTACCTTTTTAATTCGTTCAGCTATCTGTATAGCGGTGTTGATATCATCTATTTCCTGAATTAAGATTGTGAACTCATCTCCCCCAAAACGCGCAACTATATCTCCCACTCGGACAACTGACTTGAGTCTATGAGAAATTGCAATCAAAAGTTGATTTCCTAGTAGATGTCCCAGGCTATCATTCACAATCTTAAAGCGATCTAGGTCTAAGAAAAGCACAGCAAATAGATAATTATTTTGTTGTTTAGTACGTTCTATTGCCTCCTGCACTCGCTCGATAAATAAAGTTTGATTAGGTAACCCAGTTAGCCCGTCATGAAGACTATTGTGTAGTAATTGTTCTTGTGCTTCTTGACGCTTGATAATGTCTTGCTGGAGTTGTTGATTAACTCGAATGAGTTCAATGGTGCGTTCTAGAACTAGTTGCTCAAGCTGAAAACGGTACTGGACTAATTCTTCCTCTGCTAGCTTACGTTTAGTGATGTCACGTACAATGACAACATACTCCCGTATTTGTGAATTAAACGATCGCGAAACAGTTGATTCAACAATTCGTAAACTTTTGTTAATTTTTAAAGTTTGCTCGCTTCTAATAGACCATTTATCCGGTTTACCGCGATAGCAGATTAATATTTGATTCAAGTTTTGCCCAACCAACTGCTGAACGCTTGTTTGAAATAATTCTTCAGCAGCTGCATTAGTTTGAGAAATTCTACCGTTTTCATCTAAAACTAAAACAGTATCTGGAACTGTATCAAGAGTAGTGATAAATAGGCTTTTTGCTTGCTTGCGTGCCTCATCAATAGCGACAATTTGTGGTAAAGTTGTCCAACAAGCGATCGCTACTCCTGCAAAAGAAAGCGTCACTAGCAAAATAGCTAATAGAGAATGATGGTTATCATTAGGGAATCTGTCTAATAAATCCCGGATTAGCCAACTGCTTGTAGCAGTAATGCAAATTAATGATACTAAAACAATCACCTGTAGTACAACAAAATCCGGGTTGTTTCTACTAAACTTTATGTCGTAACGCGGTCTCCACCATTTCGGGTGTAATGGCGCAAATCTTAAGCGACGTAGCCCTAGATCTCCTACAATCAAAATAATGGGTAATAATAATCCCACTAAAAACTCTCTCCAGTTCCAAGCTAAACCACCTACGATTAAAACTACTCCTTCTACAAAGAAAAAACTAAGTGACCACCAAGGCCATAGCACATACGGTTTACCACGACACAGCCATAAACCCAGATGTAGCCCCATAATCGACAATAGATAACACGTACCTGCTACCGTTACCAATTGAGATACATTTCCCAAATTTAGACAAAGCAAACTCAGGATAAAGGTAACTAAAATCGCCGGACAAAGGACACCTTGAGGGGAAACTACTGCAAATATCTCAGAAAGCTCCCCATCTAAGGCAAGTTGATATAATATTCGAGGAGAATTAGAAACTGCTGTCGCCGAGCTTAAAAGGCAGGATGCAGTAATTAGAAGTGTTACTAGAAAGAAGGCATGTTCACTCCAAAAAGGCGCAGAAGCTGCTAGCAGATTTAAAAAAGTATCATCACCTATTCTGGGATTTTGGCCTGAACACGCTAATATCCAAGAACTACCTAGAAATACTGGAGGAATTAGCCAAGCAGCTACAGTTAAGAACTTCAAGGTTTTATCTGGGTTCCTGCTATCAGCAACAAAAGAAGAGGTAGTTTCACAAGCAAAAATTGAATAGCTGGCGAGAAAAAACCACTTTGCCCATTCTCCAAAAGTCAAAGTAGGTGTGTTAGTTAGCACTAATTTAAAACTAGTCGTTGAGAAGGTTAACCATGTTATACCTTGAATGCAAAACAAAAACAGCAATAAAATTGCTGGGAAGACAAAAAATAAGTGCAACAGCGCCAAAGCACGGGTACCACTGAAGGCCACAATAAAAGGAATCGCTGTAAATATAACTTTTAAAAAAGTTTCTGGACAAGCAATACCTAATGTTTCAAAATTGACTTTAATGAGGTTTGTGAGAATAATTGCGTACAGTGCCGGTGCTGCTGCCCAGCTAAAAAAGTATCCTAAGGCTACGTAACGGCCTAAACCAGGAAAGTTTTTTAATAGCCTTGTGGTGTAGTTCGGTGTTCCTCCAGCGACATCTGACCAATGTCTACCTAGACTTTGTACCTGGAAATTAAGTAAAACAGAGATGATTGTGCCAAACAACCAAACTAAGATAGCTTTAGGTCCTAATGCTGCATGGATAATGGGAGCAGTACCAATCCACCCAACATGACCTGTCAACCCAAAGCCCCAGGTTTCGAGATAACTCAGAGTACGAGGTAGGCGCATTACCAAGCGCTGATTGTGGTCTGCTTGTACAGAATCTTTAGTAACCATTGTTTCTTCATTAGATTTACTGATTTTTTAACTCAACAACTGATTTTGCTGTTTATAAGCTACGTGTAATTGCTGAAAATTTTAAAAGAATAGCTTAATTATTACTACGTTTTATTCTTGCACATAATAAATGATCCGGAGAGTTACGCACTGAAAATTTGAAATGTCGATCTTCCTGAATAAACCTGCAAAAGCAGAACTGTTTTATTGAATAAAGTAGAGATTTTGGCAATATCATCAACACTATTCACATAGCAAGCCTATTTAATTTATTTGAAATCAATATGCTAAAATTCCCGATTTCTGAAAGAAATCGGGAATCTCGTTGTTTATGAATCAATATGCTTGGTGTTATACCATTTGACGAGATTTATTGATACAAATAAATCACTATTCTTGCTCCCCCTACCTCCTCTGCTTCCTCTGCTTCCTCTGCAAGAAGCTATATCAATCTTAAAGTGAAAGGGTATAACCCCTTTTAAAAATACTTGCTCCCTAACCCTCCTTAATAAGGAGGGTTAGGGAGCAAGTCTTAACTGAACTATATTGCTTGATGAAATATTAAGCAGGGCTATAGTTTTTGTAACAATTCTTGAGTTAACTGAAAAAATGCTTTTGAACCAGGTGATTGAGGAGCATTTAAAACAGCTGGCATAAAACTATCAACAGCCTTAGCAACATTGACATCAACTGGTATTTGTACCTTACAAATTTTTTCTACACCGAAATCTTCAACAACACGGTGCATCACTTGTTTATAGTATCTGCCAGTAAGCAGATTAGCGCTGGACATACTGAATACAATTCCTAGCATTTTTATATCTATCTTAGTTTCATGTCCGTGACTATCTTTTAATTGAGCAATCCGTCTTTCTAGTAGTTGAATACCCACTACAGATAAGGGTTCTGGTTTAGCCGGAAGTATGTAGAAATCGCTAGCAGCTAAAGCGCTACGAGTCAGTAGATTATAGCCAGGGGCACAATCAAGAAGAATAAAATCATATTCTTGACGGACGGGTTTTAAAATATTATTAATTAAGACTCTTTCAAAGCGATTCCAAATTGTTTCAAAATCTTGCTCACCCAAAGCAGTTGCTTGTTGATGCAACATTTCTGATACAACAAATTCATCATACAAATCTATATCTCCCGGGAGTAAATCTAGTCCCGGAAGATTACAAACCTGGGATTGAACGATATCTTTAATTGTCAGTTTGGTTTGTGGTTCTGGATTGATAACTTCGTCTATTAGATATCTAAATGTTTTACTTTGTTTACGACGCTTAGCAAAATCTAAAGGTGACATCAGACTGAGTGTGGCGCTAATTTGACTGTCTAAATCCAGGACAAGTACCCGCTTGCCATGATTTTTAGCTAAACAAGTAGCTAAGTTAACAGTAAGGGTGGTTTTACCAACGCCACCTTTCATATTTGCAGTTGCAATTACATATCCCATTGGTTGAGTCCTCTACTAACGCATTCCCATCTAGGTAGCGTACAACCGTATTGAACTATTAAATCTTCCATTAAATTTAAGATTTTGGCAAACTCAAAACAGTGATTTCAGCAATCTTCACTCCCCTTCTTCCCTCATCTATCCTTTGTTGATTTACTAAAACATTGATTCTGTAAGTTGAGAACCTCCTGCTTGACGCCCTAACAGAGAGTGAATCACTGCAAATAAAATAACCATTGGTACTGAGGCGAAGTGAACAATTCGCAATGCTTGCCAACTACCAAAACAATCTACAATCCAGGGAAATTGAGCAGGTTTATACATTCCTATTCCTGTAAATAATGCTAACAGCAAGATAGGAATAATTACCGTATACGCAATCCGATGCCAAGCATAAATTAGGCGCTGAGAATTTTGACTTTTTTGTAATGCTTTGAGATCGTTAGCTCCTACAAACCGATGTCGCCAGCGCCGGGTAGTTAACACGTAAATTCCATACCATAAGAGATTCAGTGAAAATAACCACATTGCCGCAAAATGCCAGTGTCTACCTCCTGCAAGCCAACCTCCTAAGGTAAATATTGGTGGAATGTGCAAGCCTGTACGTCCTCCAAAAACTGGGTTGGCGTTGTAAATTTGTAGTCCACTGGTGAGCATAATAAACAAGCTAATTATGTTACACCAATGAAATATTTTCGCTCCTATTGCTTGGATAGGTAACTTTCGAGTTTGGGAGGGAAGCTTTGAAGTCATAGACTTTAAATGATAAAGTTTGGCGTTTATCTGTTAGTTTGATATAGGTCTTTATTTTGGGTAAATAGCGCCGTAAATTCGGATTTTCCCATTTCTAGGATTGCGTATTCTGTCGCTTTACTGTGTTCTGAATTAACTAAATGCCGGCATGTTTTCTCATATTGGCATAGTCTCTGGTTGTTGTCTGCATTTCAACGATCAACTCTGTACCTCGATCTAATTGAGAGTTACACTTAATTTTACCTTGATGTTTTTCAACTATAATTTGGCGACTAATTGATAATCCCAATCCTTTACCTTTGCCTACGGGTTTGGTGGTAAAAAATGGTTCAAATATATGTCTTTGAATATGCGGAAGTATACCTTTACCATTGTCAGAAATACGAATTATAACTTTGTGTTTTTTCCCTATTCTTCGCTCGTTCACCCAAGGTTGATTATTGTTGACTAATGATAAATGACTGCTGACAATTTCTGTATGAATCCAAATTTTGGGAGCGAAGGAATAATTTTGTTGAATCTTTTCTTCTAAAGTATCAATAGCATTAGTCAAGATATTCATAAATACTTGATTGAGTTCACCAGGATAGCACTCGATTAAAGGCAATTCTCCAAAATCTTTAACTATCTCAATCCTTGGTCTATCTGGCTGTTCTTTCAGACGATGCTGCAAAATTCTCAGAACACTATCAAGTCCTTCATGCAAGTCAGCTTTTTTCATTTGACCTTCGTCAGAGGTGGAAAAATTCCGCAATGCGAAAACTATTTCTTTGACGCGCTCAGATCCGGCGCGCATTGACCACAGCAATTTCAAAAAGTCTGTCTTGACGAAACTGAGGTCAAGGCGTTGCAGGTGTAAGGCAATAACTGGGATTGGTGTAGGATAATAATTTTGGTAAAGTTCAATAACTCTGATTAAGTTCTCAGCGTATTGACTGGCAGGATGGAGATTGCAGTAGATAAAGCTAACTGGATTATTAATTTCGTTAGCCATATCCGCCACTAGTTGACCGAGATTAGCCATTTTCTGGTTCTGCAATAACTCCCTTTGGGTAGATTCAAGTTTTTGCAGGGTAATTTCTAGCTGTTGGGATTTTTCCCTAATTTGGGTTTGGCTAGACTCTCGTTCAGTAATTTCGCTTTGAAGTTGTTCAGATAGTGCTTTTTGTTGAGTAATATCCTTGTGTGTTCCCGCCATCCGCAGTGGCTTACCAAATTCATCCCACTGAAATACTTTGCCACAAGCCAAAATCCACTTCCATTCACCCGATTTAGTCAACATTCGCAATTCAACTTCAAACACAGGTATGGATTTTTGAAGATAATCGTGTAATGTCTGGCGAATTCTTGGTAAATCTTGAGGATGGACAAGTTGCTCAAAAGATTTAAACTCGTTATCGATTTCGTCTAGTTCATACCCTAGAATGCTCTTCCACTGAGGATCGTAATAAGTTTTGCCTGTTACCAGATTCCAATCCCACAAACCCAAGCCACTGGCGATTAAGGCCATTTGTAAGGCTGCTTGTGAACATTGACAAGAAATATCTAGGTTTTCTTTAGCTAAGTCTTTTTGTCCTTTTTGCAGTGGCTCTGATTCTGGGAAACTCTGGTAGTGTTGTACTGAAAGTTCAGTTTCTAGTGGATTGGTAGTGGGTTCTTCGATATGCATAGCTGCTGTTACGATGAGTGAAGATATACTGTGCTTCTCTCTACGCTGTCTTAGCACCCTGACGATTCAGTTATGGACAGTACGGCTTTGTTAATAAATCGTCAACTTAGTCCATTAGACTGTAACTTAAATTTTGGATATACGCCGGATTTGAACAAGTGTGAATTACGCTTGGCATATAAGTTTGAAACTGTTTCCTCACTAAACAGTTTTTCTTGAAGTTGTAAATATAATTTTTTGTTACGAGAACTGCATCTCTCTATCATTGACAATCGCATAACAACGATCGCCAGCTTTCGGCTCAATGATATACCAAAACCAATGCGTGAATTACTAAAATGAGAAAGCAAACTGGGGTTTGAGAAAGTAAAAGCTCTTTTTGCTTGCGGAAAACACCAAAATGAGAAAATCGAATGGCATTTTTACTTAGTTCAATATGAATTTTAGTCTAGGCGATATCTTCGGTGAGCTTCACTAAGGCTATTTTCAGTTTTATTACGGTATACTTTGCACAAAATATGTAAATTTGTATATCTATGTAACCTATCTGGATTTGAGGAGAGGCGATCGCGCAGATTCGGACTCTCTCTACACAATGACACTGATGCGCTCAGGATTTTATCTAAAAGGCGATCGCTTGTGGGTTTAAAATCAAAAATAGAGCGCTAGGCTTTACAATCTTGCAGATCGGAACGATGAAAAAGATTTTGGAGCGATCGTTTATATTAGGTCTGGAGAGAATTACATTTGACCCTAGTAGTATGGCTGGACAAGCTTGCATTCGCGGGATGCGGATTCCAGTTTCTTTAGTGATAAATTTGGTAGCTTATGGAAAACCTGTAGAAGAAATTTGGGTATTTGGTATCCCTTCGGCTTCTCTGCGATACGCTACGCCTAGCTTGCTTCCCTGAAGGAGTACGCTCAGGGCATGGGGCATGGGGCATAGGTCATTTAGTTATTCTCCGTGTCCCCGTGTCCCCTTGTACCCGTCTTCACCTAAAAATTTACACTACCCACTTTATCCGGTGCAGGAGTTATGGGTGCGCCATTGGTGAGATTGAGGATACCAGAAACAACAATTTTGTCACCGGCTTTTAGTCCTTCAATAACTTGATAATTATTCCCCTCAATCACTCCCAATTTCACGGGTTTTTGCTGAGCTACCAATTTTGGTGCTCCGGGTTTAGAATCTTGTGGCGCTTCAGCGACAAATACAAATGTCTCCCCACCCAGCCGAGATACTGCTGTTACTGGAATTAAAATTCCTGGGCGTTCCTGCCAAATTACTTTGGTTTGCACTGACTGGCGATTCAGCAGTTGACTTCTATAATTATTGCCAAAGGTGGCTTTTGCCAAAACTGTCTGGGAATCTAAACTCGCATCTGGGGAGATGAAATTCACCTTACCTGTAGCTATGGTTTTGCCTTGGGCGTCTAGCATTTGTACGGGTAATCCCAAGCGCAACTTTTTGCTTTCTTCTAGGGGAACGGCAATATTTAGTTCTAAAGAGTCATTTCTAGTTAATGTGGTGAGTTGATCTCCCTTACCGACATACTCTCCTACTCTGACTGGAATATCTCCAACAAAGCCAGTAAAAGGAGCTAGGACTTTTGTGTATTGGATTTGCACTTGAGCGGCTTGGACTTGACCCGCTGCTTGGATTACTTGCGATCGTGCTTGGGCAATTTCTTCTGGGCGAGAACCATTTTCTAGTTGTGTCAAGTTCTGTTTCTGTTGTTCTGCCGCAGCAGCTAGCTCATTGATACTAGAATTTCTGCTCTTTTTAAGTTGGTCTAAACGTTTCTGGGCTACCACAAGCGCAGCTTCTGCACTTTGCTGTTCTTTTACATATCCGTCTAAAGTATCTTGGGAAACTGCACCCTCTTTTCTCAATTGTTCGTATCGTTTGGCTCGTGACTGTGCCAGATCCACATCAGATTTCGCTGACTCGATTTGAGCTTCGGCTTGAGCGATTTCTTCTGGTTGCGATCCTGCTTGAGCATCTCTAAAACGAGCTTGGGCTTGGGCTAATTGCGCTCTAGCTTGGGCAACTTCTTCTTTTCGAGTACCCGCTACCAGTTCAGCAAGACGTGCCTGAGCTTGTTGGAGTGCGCCTTTGGCTTGTAATAATTGAGCTTGGACATTATCACTTTCCAAGGTGAGAATAACTTGCCCTTGTTGGACACGGTTACCTTCTTTGATGAAAATCTGGGTAATTCGTCCTTCAACTTGTGGCTTAATGAGTACTGAACGTGGAGCCTCTAAGGAGCCAAGAAACTGGGAACTTTCTTGCATAGTTTCAGTTTCTACAGTTTCTAGTTTGACAGGAATTGCTGGTTGAGGGGCACCAGCTCCAGCACCCGCCGGTGGATTGCTGGCGTTACTAGTTTGCCACCACCGCCAACCGATACCAACACCTGCAATTAATAAGATAATTCCTAACACCATAGGCCAACGCCGCTTTTTCGGTCGCTTGGGCGATCGCTTTGGCTCCGATTCTGACTCTTGATTAGAGTCAGTAATAGTAGGTTCTTCTATTTCAACGGGAAAGGAAGATTCAGGGAACTCAGAATGGGACATTTTCGTTTTCTCGTCTTGTGGATTTAGACTTGCAGAAATTTTAGGTCTTCACTAAAACAGCATTGTTTAGCACAAAGAATAGAGGCTTCAGTGGCCAAAATTGTCAATTCTGACTTGTTCTTCAAATA
Source organism: Nostoc sp. C117 (assembly GCF_043099735.1). Lineage (NCBI taxonomy): Bacteria > Bacillati > Cyanobacteriota > Cyanophyceae > Nostocales > Nostocaceae > Nostoc > Nostoc sp. C117. Next base: position 1,649,607 of record NZ_CP170991.1, on the reverse strand, counting down.
CTTTTTTAGTCTTTTTTTCTATGTTGGTGATAAAAGAGACACAGATGAGAACCTCATAGCAAAACGGATAGCTTCAAACCACATGGTTCGAGGGGTATTTTTTCTTTCCCTTCTACTTAAGAACTCCTTAACTCTTTCCCTCTCAGCTAAAGCAAGATAAGAAGCAAAATTATCCACGGATGCTTTCAAATTAATATCTGAGCGCACTATACCTTTCTCCTCACACTTCTTTTAGTACATAACCAGCAGTTCGCGCAGCAATTTGTTATTTTTGTATAAAGTTACATAGGCAACCTAGTGCTTGGATTTTCATAAGTATGTGCAAGCGGTTACTTGCATGTTTGTGTAAGTATTCGGTTGCATTATAACTACATAGTAAACAAGATGGTAATGCTAAAAACGAGTTTACCGTTATTAAGTAATACTGAATATCGATCTCAGGGAAGAAAAGAGTATGGAGCGATCGCTAATTAATTGAGCTTTATTAATCAAGGTTGCGAGTTTCATGGAATTATCCTCACCAAGAACTAAGCATAATCAGTGTTATTTATCTAGGATGCTTTTTTTGATCGATTTCAACTTCCTACACTTAGGTCACCCGATCGGGTGATTTAATTTTTCCCAATTTAGGTATTGGGAATTGGGAACTGGGGATTGGGGACTGGGGACAAACAAAACTCCTAACTCTTAACTCAGCACGGGCTAAACGCCCCGCTATCCATGTACAGCACTTAACACTCTTTTGCCCCATGCCCAATTCGCAATTCCCTTCAACCATCCACAACCGATTTCTTAGAATTCAATTCTGGTAAGATACGCCAAATTGATTTTCTGTTGGTCACAACATGAGAAAAGAGCCACTCATAGCGATCGAGTGCTTGTTCTAAGGAATAATTTGCTTCGGCGAACTGTCTACCGGTGTGACCTAGCTTCGCTGCTAGTGACGGATTGGTATATAAATCGTGTATTGCAGCGGCCATTGCATAGGGAGATTCTGGTTCTACAACTATCCCACCACTACTGAGTGCGATCGCTTTAGCAGCAGTACCACTAGCCGGAACTGAACCCACAATCGGCCGTCCAGTCGCTAGCAGCAGTGGTATTTTTGAAGGCATATTGAAAGAAATCACATCGCGCTTTTGCACAATCAATCCCACATCAGATGCTGCTAGCATTTCGGGTAGTTTTTCTCGCGGCTGCAAAGGTATCAGTAAAACATTGTCCGCTCCATTTAATAGACAATATTCCTGCAATCTTTGCAATGCTATTGGTTCGCCAACAATCACAAAGACAATATCTTTGATATGACGCAAGCAAACTGCTGCTTCTATTACTGTTTCTAAACCTTGGGTGAGGGCAATATTTCCGGAATAAAGTACTACAAACTTTCCATGTAATTTATGTGTAGCTCTCCAGGAATTATTGTGTTTTGGTAAAGGGCGAATAAAATTTATATTCACCCAATTGGGAATGCAAACAATTTTATTAGCAGGTACTCCCTTATTCACTAAATTCTCACTAAACCCATCAGCGATGACGCTAATGGTGTGTGCAGTGTGATATGCAAATTTCTCTAAAGCTGCCAGACCTTTGATCATCCACTTGTTTTTGAGTAGCCCAACACGCACGGCAGCTTCTGGTAAAATATCTTGTACATTCAGAATTAATGGACAGTTGTATAACCAACTAAACATTGTTGCTGGTAACGTACTTAAAAGAGGTGGAACTGTTAAGAGAATCGCATCTGGACGTTTCCCTTTAAAGGCTTGCGGCAAACTTGTGAAGACAAAGCTCAACTCTAATAAAAGCCGATCGAGCAGGTTGGGTTTAGACTTAATTCGGAGGTAACTTCGTTGAATTGTGACGCCATTTGTTTGTTCAGTAACGTACCACTTACCCCGATACTCATGGTAAATCTCGCGCTGAGGATAGTTGGGCATTCCGGTAATCACCCGCACTTCATGACCTCGCTTTACTAGTCCTTCTGCCAATTCGGTCATTAAGGGAGCAATACCAATTGGCTCTGGATAATAGTTGTAGGAATAGATCAGAATGTGCATGAGCTATTTAATAATTTTGTTAATACCGCCTGAGATATGGAAGTAATTTCTTAGAGTTAGTAGGGACTGCTATTTTTGCTACTTTTTTTAAGTTTTAATATTTTTAGATTAAGATTACATTAAATAATATTTATAACTTTGTTTGGTTATGTTTCCCAAAATTTTTATTGAATAAAACACTAAAAATTCCAAATTTCAATAACATAGACCTTAGTTGTTGGTGATTATGACAATAGTTGGTCTGTTTACTCCTGAATGATGCCTAAATTTACACTTGGGGGATTGTAGCATTATATTCAAGCTTGTGCATAGAAGCCTCATTCCGCCCTTGAAACTGGCACATGTAGTATTTTAAAGTACACCATCAGTATAGCTGAATAAGCAGTATCACCTGACAGGTTAAAATTAAGGTCTTAAAGTCTATAGTTCATATCAGCAGCGATGTCTGGGTTGGGCTACGCCTACGCAAGACAGAAAGTAACACTGATTGATTATTGCTGCGATCGACAAAATTTTGATTAAGCGCTCGAATACTTGTATCAATAAGTATTCGAGCGATCGCAAACCGATAGTTTAAATGATAGAATCACTAGCTCACTGAACTATTGAGGCTAGAATAGAGATTCAGTAAATTTGGCAACCTCTGACTAGGAAGCCTTACTTTCTAGCAAGAGGCTTGCTTTTTCTTGAGAGTTGAACCTGCACCCAACATTGCCAATGCCACTAAACCCAGCATAGAAGCAGGTTCAGGAACTTTTGATACCTGAATAGAACCAGAGTTTTGATCTACGAGTGTTGATGTTCCTTGTTGATCGACATCCTGACGTAATTGCAAAGAATCACCAACAGTTCCCTGAAAGAAATATTCTCCGATTACACCTGTTCCTCCTGCTACATCAAGGGGACCAAACAATTTCTTGGTGGAAGTATCAAAGTTGAAAGCGAAGAAGCTAGATTGTGAAACTCCGCCAGCAACAGTGTTATAAGTTCCCAAAAGATTTTTAGATGGATCTAAAAAGGAGACATTCAAAGATTTTAAAAAGTTTGTCGCTCCACTACCACTTTCTGAAATAATTGTCGGTGCTGTAGCCTCGTCGTAGCTGAATGAACCTGTTGCTGAATAACCACCATTACCTAGCCAGTTAAAGTTGAAATCAATGGCTTGAGCAGAGTTGTTACTACCAGCAGCGATCGCAACACTAAGAACTGCACTAGTTGCTGTAATACTAGCTATTTTGGCGAAAATCTTTTTCATTGTTATCACTCCAAAATTGATTGAAATGATGCAAGTATCAATGCATCTAACAACACTAACCTTACGATAGAAATACGTATAAGTAAATACCGCATGAAAATACGGTAGCAAATATAATAAATCCATGAAGAAAAATACTTTTCTGTAAAGTTTTGGCAAAAATGCCCAGTTTCTCTTAATGAAAAGTGGTGTTATCGGTAGGGGCGCGTTTAGCTTGTGCTAAGTGAAGTTAAAAACTTAGGACTTGGGAATTTTGGGAAAAGTTGAGTGTGGGGTTACCCCTTGTTGAGTAAACTTTTCAAGACGAATTTGGAATTTGAAATTTGGTTTTGGGTTCTAGTTAGCTAAAAATCATGAGCGATCGCTTGATAATAACTGATAAAGTTGAGCTACGCAAAGTTGAAAACAGTGTCTTATGCCTGGGTTTCTATTAGAAGTTGGTACAGAAGAACTACCTGCAAGTTTTCTCAGTGATGCCTTGATGCAGTGGCAAGAGCGCATTCCCCAAAGTTTGGAAGCAAACAGCCTCAAGGGCGAAAGTGTCCAGGTGTACGGTACTCCTCGACGTTTGGCGGTATTGATTAAAGGTCTACCATCCCAGCAACCAGACCGGGAAGAAGAAATTAAAGGTCCCCCCGCCCAAGCAGCCTTTAAAGATGGACAGCCAACAGCACCAGCATTAGGCTTTGCCAAAAAGCAAGGTGTGGAAGTAGATGCGCTGTTCGTTCGCCCGACTGACAAAGGGGATTTTGTCTTTGTGCAGAAAAGAATTCCCGGTCGTCCGATAGCGGAAATTTTGACAGAACTTGTTCCCCAGTGGATTTGGGGCTTGGAAGGTAAGCGGTTGATGCGTTGGGGTGATGGAGATGCCAGGTTTTCCCGACCAATTCGTTGGCTGGTGGCTTTGTTAGATGATACGGTGCTGCCTTTAGAATTGGTGAATGGTTCTAAAACGATTCAGAGCGATCGCATTTCTCAAGGTCATCGCGTCTTACATCCTGAATCTGTAACAATTGCCCAAGCTACCGATTATGTTACCACCCTTAGATCTGCCTATGTCACCGTCGATCCAGAAGAACGGGCAAATTTAATCAAAGAGCAAGTAAATGCAGTAGCCAATAATTTAAGTGGATATACAGTCATTTACCCCGATTTGTTAGCGGAAGTAACCAACCTTGTCGAACATCCTTCAGCAGTTGCTGGTAAATTTGAAACAGAATTTTTGCAATTACCAACTGAAGTAATTACAGAAGTTATGGTCACTCATCAGCGTTATTTTCCTGTATTTAAACCAGGTAGTTTTGAACAAGAATTATTGGCCAATTTCATCACTATTTCTAACGGCGATCCCCAAAAATCAGATATTGTTGCTGTGGGGAATGAAAGGGTAATTCGAGCCAGATTAGCTGATGGCAGATTTTTCTATGAAGCTGATTTAACTAAGCCAATAGATAGCTTTTTACCTCAGTTAGAAAAAGTTACTTTTCAAGAAGAATTGGGTTCGGTGCGTGTCAAGGTAGATCGAGTAGTAAAAATTGCCGAGCAAATTACCAGCCAATTAGAATTAGGAGAAAATCAAAGCCAAAGAATCCAACGTGCTGCTTTATTATGTAAAGCAGATTTAGTTACTCAAATGGTATATGAATTCCCAGAACTGCAAGGCATTATGGGAGAAAAATATGCCTTAGCCAGTGGTGAAGATGCCGAAGTTGCCAAAGCAATTTTTCAACATTACTTGCCAACGGGAGCCGGTGATATTTTACCTGGAACGCTCACAGGTCAAATTGTCGGTTTGGCAGATAGATTAGATACTTTGGTGAGTATTTTTGGTTTAGGTTTAATTCCTTCTGGTTCTTCCGATCCCTTTGCTTTGCGTCGTGCTGCTAATGCCGTAGTTAAAATTACTTGGTTTGCTAATTTACCAATAAATTTAGATAATTTACTGGTGCAAATAGGGACAGATTTTGCAGCAAAATATCAAAAAGATCGGGCATCATTAACTACAGCATTACAAGAGTTTTTCTTACAACGCATCCGCACTCTATTGCAAGAAGAAAAACAGATTGATTACGACTTAGTGAATGCAGTTTTAGGAGAAAATGATCCAGAATATACAGAACGGGCATTAAAGGATTTGTTAGATGTACGCGATCGCGCTGTATATCTGCAAGAAATTCGCAACGACAATACCTTAGATAGCATCTACGAAACTGTTAACCGTTCCACACGGTTAGCCGGCCAAGGTGATTTGGATACAAAACAGCTAGAACCAACAGCCGTAGTTCGTCAAGAACTATTCCAAAAGCCCTCTGAAGCAGCTTTGTATAATGCCTTAATCGAATCATTTCCGCAAACTCAAACAGCACAGCAAACCAGAAATTATCAACTTTTAGTAGCAGCCCTCAGAAAAATTGCTCCGACAGTTAGTAACTTCTTTGATGGGCCAGATAGCGTTTTAGTTATGGACTCCGATCCAGAAATTAAGCGTAATCGGTTACATCTGTTGGGATTAGTTCGGAATCATGCCCGTGTTTTAGCTGATTTTGGGGCGATCGTCAAAAAATAATGGTGTAGAGGTAAGTAAGTCGGCGCAAATAATCATTAACTAGTTTGTAGTTGCGCTTTAGCGCTAAAGCGCAACTACGAGCCAAATACAGGGATTTTACTTTTCGTTAATCTAAAATCTAAAATTGGCACGGTCAAAAATCTGTAGCATTGGTTAACAAAAACTTGTGTAATTTTTGCCAATAAACGTTACTATAGGGAGTGCTTAACCAGGGACCTCTGCTGCAATCTATGCCTAGAGCTACTGTAATTGGATTGGGAAAGTCCGGTATTGCTGCGGCGAGATTGTTGAAACAGGAAAGTTGGGAGGTGGAACTAAGCGATTCTGCTAGCGCACAAAGCTTAGCAGAACGCAACACCTCCGAAACTTTCCTCAAACAACAACAAGAACTCGCTGCCGAACAAATAACCGTTAAACTAGGTCAATCCCCAGAATTGAATGGTGCTAATTTACCGGAATTAATAGTCGTTAGTCCTGGCGTACCTTGGGACATTCCTGTATTAACTAAGGCACGGGATTTAGGTATTGAAACTATTGGCGAAATAGAACTTGCTTGGCGACATTTGCACTCCCTACCTTGGGTAGGAATTACCGGCACAAACGGCAAAACTACTACCACAGCTTTAATTGCTGCCATTTTCCAAACAGCGGGCTTAGATGCACCCGCTTGTGGTAATATTGGCTACGCTGCTTGTGAAGTTGCCCTGTCTTGGAGGGGGAAAGGAGCAGGGGGGACAGGGGGAGACAAGGGAGAGAATTCTACCTCGTCTTCACTTGATTGGATAATTGCGGAAATTAGCAGCTATCAAATAGAATCTTCCAGTTCTCTTGCACCTCGTATCGGTGTTTGGACTACTTTCACCCCCGATCATCTGGCGCGCCATAAAACTTTAGAGAATTATTACAACATCAAAGCCAAGTTATTACGCCAGTCTGAGTTACAAGTTTTCAATGGCGATGATGCTTACTTGAGCAAACTAGGTTTAAGTGCTTGGCCTAATGCCTATTGGACAAGTGTCAGAGGAAAAGATTTCCTAATTAGCGAAAAAGGCTTTTATATCGAAGATGGCTGGGTTGTCGAGAAGTTAACTGCCACCTCTGCACCAGAAGCGATTGTGAAAGTATCTAGTTTGCGGATGGTGGGAGAACATAATCAGCAAAATCTCTTGATGGCAGTAGCAACGGCAAGATTAGCGGGAATTAATCGAGAAGCGATCGCCCGTGCAATTCAGGAATTCCCTGGAGTTGCCCATCGTTTAGAGCATATCTGCACTTGGGATAGTATTGATTTCATTAACGATAGCAAAGCTACCAACTACGATGCTGCCGAAGTTGGCTTGACATCTGTAAATAGTCCAGCGATTTTAATTGCTGGTGGAGAAGCTAAAGCCGGTGATGATAATGCTTGGTTAGCCAAAATTCACTCTCAAGCTGCTGCTGTGTTATTAATTGGTTCTGCCGCAGCAGCCTTTGCTCAACGTCTCCAAGAAGTGGGATATTATTCCTACGAAATTGTAGAAACGATGGAAAAAGCAGTCCCCAGATCGGCAGAATTAGCCAAGCAGCATCAAGCATCTGTTGTCTTACTATCTCCTGCTTGTGCGAGTTTCGATCAGTACCCAAACTTTGAAGTCCGGGGTGACCATTTTCGTCAGTTGTGCCTTGCTTGGGCGGCAAGCTGGAAGCCCACGAAAGTAGAACTTCCAGACTTTCAAAGCTCTACTAAATAAAAAAACTCCATCCCTTTGGGGATGGAGTTTTTGGGAATAAGGCAGAGAGGGACAGAGGAGATAATATTAACTCCTAACTCAGCACTCCTAATGGTTGAGGCATTAGTCAATCAGTTGTGGATTAGGAATTTGTCTGTCAATATCTGCCTGAGATAAAGAGGGAAGCAACCAGGTAGTCTCACCCGCCTTGAATACTTTGGCAGGTTCAACATTTAATTCAACTGCACCAGTGGTAGGATTAACTCTAGCAGCAGATTGTGTACCATCGACAAACTTAAGGGCGATCGCCTCAGTCAGTTCTTCTGGTTGAGCGTTCGGACTTAAACGTACTTGAGTCCCTGCGGGTAAGTAGATCCCATCACAATCCCAATCATCATCCGTGATTGTTCCAGCGCCCAAGAAGTAAAGTTGGGTTGGAGATTTTTTTGGTTTATTAGCATAGACAGCCAATGTCTTTCCAGTTTCATTGCTGCACTGCGCTCGCTTCGTTGCAGTTTCCATAACATTCTTTTGAAACTGCAATTGTGCCAATCGCTGCTGGAATTGCTCAGGCGTATAGCCAGCTTTGTCCGGTGCATCCTTGACAACTAGAAGTTGATTGAGCGCCTGAGTTACCTCAGCATAATCAGCTCCCTTAGTGAAATCTTTGCCAGCCCAAGAAGGCTGAGCAATCATCAGATTCACCATAAACACGAGAGCGACAATAATAATTTTGATAAACTGCATATTTTTCTGCTACTTTTGAAATTAGTTTGCTTCTATTAAACTCAGTTTGATGATACTAGTTCTTTAACTTTTTGTGAATTTTCAAGCTTATTTGGATTCACCCAACGATTCACAAATTCGTTTTTATTTTTGTATACCTTAATTTGCACTTGCTTGGAACCTAATTTGACTACTTCTGCTGGAATTCTCTGGATATCGGCAGAATCACCACGAGATTTGTAAAGCCAAATGACTTTTTGACCTACTTGAAAATAGTCAGAACTGCTAGTTAAGGAAGCTGCTGTTTCTGCCCAAGAGGGTAAAGCAACTATTAAGTTGATCAAAAGTACTAATGACACTATAGTAATTTGGAAAATTTTCATACCCATTACACCTGTTTTGGCTCTGGGAAGGGGATTAATTTGGCGAGGAAGCATTTATCTATTGTTAAATAAGTGAACAATAAATCAGTTATTTATTCCAAGTTAAAATCTCTACTAAATTCAGGATAAGACAATTTTAAGAATAAGATCAAATATTGTTATTTGTTAAAACGATAAATTAGATTTATGATATAGTAAATTTCAACTTGACGAAGTAGACAATAATTCGTCTTAAAGTCAGGTATAGAGCCGAAGTAGCCGAGGTAGCGTAGTCGTTGGCGCAGCCTCTCGTAGAGAAGGGAGTCAAAGTATGCTCCCCTGCTCAGCGAAACCATAGGATATTTTTAGTTGGAAGTCCCTTACAGGGATAGGGGTGAAATTTCGGTATTGATTACAAGTCGGATGCACCAAGGCTTTTGAAACTTGTTTCATCGGGACTGCTTTCTACCGCTTACGGCAAAATAGCTATAAATAAGCTAAAATTCAGGCAGAGTAAGCATTTCACGCTCATAAACTTCCCATGCTTGAGACTTTAGAAACCCAACTTTACGAAGTAGAACAATTTGCTAACACCCTTGTTTCTAATCAACTAACCCACATTAGTGTGGTAAGTATTGGTATCATCTTTGCAGCTGGCTTGCTCACCAGCCTTACGCCCTGTATGCTTTCCATGCTGCCAATTACCATTGGTTACATCGGTGGTTATGAAGCAAAAAGCCGCCTACAAGCTGCTGCCCAATCAACTTGGTTTGCTTTTGGGTTAGCAACTACCCTCGCAGGAATGGGAATAATAGCAGGTTTAGTGGGAAAAGTATACGGTCAAGTGGGAATTGGTTTACCGATCGTTGTTAGCGCGATCGCCATTCTTATGGGGCTAAACTTATTGGAAGCACTACCTCTGCAATTTCCATCCTTGAACGAAACAAATTGGATTTCCCAAGATTTACCAGCAGGATTGCGTTCTTATTTGCTGGGGCTGACTTTTGGCTTAGTTGCATCTCCTTGTAGCACACCTGTTTTAGCTAGCTTGCTAGGTTGGATTGCCAATACACAAGACTTGATTTTAGGTGCTGTTTTGCTACTTGCTTACACAGCTGGTTATGTAGCACCATTGATTTTGGCGGGTACTTTTACTGCTTCAATTAAAAAGTTGTTAGAATTGCGTCGCTGGTCTGGTTGGATTAACCCAGTTAGTGGGGCATTGTTGGTAGGATTTGGTGTGTTTTCTTTAATTTCTCGAATTCCCCTTGGTAGTTTTTAAGTAAGGATTCAGAATTCAAGAGTCAGAATTCAGAAGAATGTACACCGATTAACCCATGTGAGTCATGACTTTAGAAGATTCAACTTCCAAAAAAATTAACTGGTGGGCTGTCCCTGGCCAATATTTGCGCCGAGAACTTTTGCCTGTACTCACAGATTTACGATTGGCGATCGCACTACTGCTATTGATTGCCATCTTTAGCGCCACGGGTACTGTCATTGAGCAAGGTCAATCACCTGCATTTTACCAAGCTAACTATCCAGAACATCCAGCATTATTTGGTTTCTTAACTTGGAAAGTAATTCAAGTCGTTGGTTTAGACCATGTATATCGTACTTGGTGGTTTCTGGCATTACTTATCTTATTTGGCACTAGCTTAACTGCTTGTTCTTTTACTCGTCAGTTACCAGCCTTAAAAGCAGCCCAACGCTGGAAATATTACGAAGAACCACGACAATTTCAAAAACTAGCTTTAAGTGCAGAACTAGATACTGGTTCTCTGAATTCCCTGAACCAATTATTGCAGAACCGACGCTATAAAATTTTTCTCGATCCAGAAAAAGAAAATCTTTTATACGCCCGTAAGGGAATAGTCGGACGCATTGGACCGATTATTGTTCATATTGGCATCGTGGCTATTTTGCTAGGGGGAATTTGGGGGGCAATGACTGGATTTCTTGCCCAAGAAATGGTAGCTAGTGGCAATACCTTTCAGGTAAAAAATATTATAGATGCTGGACCTTTAGCAATAAGTCAAGTTCCAAAAGATTGGTCTGTGCGAGTCAATCGTTTTTGGATTGATTACACTGCAACTGGGGGCATTAATCAATTTTATTCAGATTTATCTGTCTTAAATAATCAGGGAGAGGAAGTTGACCACAAAAAGATTTTTGTCAACGAACCTCTGCGGTATCATGGCGTAACTTTCTACCAAACTGATTGGGGAATTGCTGCTATTAGCGTTCAATTTAATAACAGTCCAGTTTTTCAGCTACCAATGGCAAAGTTGAACTCCAACGGTCAAGGCGCGATTTGGGGCACATGGATTCCAACTAAACCGGATTTGAGTGAGGGTGTCTCCGTCCTAGCCAAAGACTTGCAAGGAATGGTATTAATTTATGATGCCACTGGGAAATTAATTAATACTGTACGCGCTGGTATGTCTGCCCAAGTCAACGGCGTGAACCTGAAAATTGTCGAGGTAATTGGTAGCACAGGCTTACAAATAAAAGCCGATCCAGGTATACCAATTGTTTACTCAGGATTTGGTTTGCTAATGTTGGGTGTGGTGATGAGTTACTTTTCACACTCGCAAATTTGGGCATTACAAAAAGGCGATCGCTTGTATGTTGGTGGTAAAACTAATCGCGCCCAAGTTGCTTTTGAACAAGAGGTTTTAGAGATTTTAGATCGCCTGACTTCACAGCCCAAAAGCGAGGATAAAGAAATGGCAATTGAAGTTTAATATTGAAGATTGGGGATTAATTTCGTCACTACGATTATCTCAATATTAAACTTCGTCAGGATTTATTCCAAGCTGTCTGAAGCGCAATATGGTTGAGTATAAACACTCTTGATGGTCGTTGACTGTCGACTGTTGACGGTTAACGGTCATCAGGGAAATGTACAAATTAAATGCCTAATAGCTTAGTAACGGATAATAAGTCATTTTATTACCCGCTACCAACCTTAACTCACTACCGCTTCAGCTTTTTGCTCTACTTTTTTATCAACTAGCACATACGGTTCTTCTGCACCTTGTGCTAGATATTCTGCTAGCTGACTTTCAATTTGATCGCGGACAATTTGGCGATACTCCATAAAATGCTCGTTGTGGGCACAAGCAGCAATATAATGTTCCACAACTCCAGGGTTCCGCTTGAGAATGCTGAACAAATGGTGCCAGAATTTCCAACGAGTTTCCCGTTTGATTCCTTGTCGCCAAATCACAATCAGCAAGGCTTTCACAACTACCCACTCTGGCATTTTGGCTGGTGCTTTCCAACTTGGCAAACCCATCATCAAGAAACAGCGATAGGTGCGATCCAAGTATTTTACTGGGTCGTATAAAGTACAAAATGCCTCAACATATTCCCTGGCTAGTTCTTCTAAAGGACGAGTAGGGAGGAAGTTCATCAATGTTGTTTGGTTGATGTTAGCAACGTTGCTATCTAGGTTTTCCCGCAGTCGTCCTTCTTTTTTCAGGCGATGCCAAAGCGCGGTGTTAGGTAACGCTTGCAACATGGCAAAAGTTGTAGAGGGAATTGCTGCTAGTTCGGCAAAGCGAACAATGCGATCGCCAGCACCTGCTTTTTCGCCATCAAACCCAATGATAAACCCAGCCATTGGGCGCAATCCAGCTTTGGTAATGGTTTGTACTGCCTCTGTTAGGGAACTGCGAGTATTTTGAAACTTCTTGGTCATTTGCAAACTATCTTCATCCGGGGTTTCGATTCCCAAAAACACCGCTGAGAAACCGCACTCAACCATCAACTCCAACATTTCTGCGTCTTGTGCCAAGTCAACTGAAGCTTCAGTGTCAAATCGGAAGGGATACTTATGTTCTGCCATCCAGACTTTTAACTCTTTCAGTAACAATTTCACATTTCGCTTGTTGCCAATAAAGTTATCATCCACCATGAACACACCCCGCCGCCAACCCAGTTCATAGAGGTAATCTAACTCTGCTAATAGTTGGGCTGGGGTTTTAGTGCGCGGTTTGCGCCCATAGAGAACAATAATGTCACAAAATTCGCACTGGAAAGGACACCCACGGGAAAACTGCACCGACATCATGTCATAGGCATCCAATTCTAATAAATCAAAGCGGGGTATTGGTGTGCTTGTGACATCTGGTTTTTCTGTGGCGCGGAAAGTCCCAGAAGTTTCACCGCGTTGAATTGCCTCAATAAACATCGGTAGCGTGATTTCCCCTTCATCCAGAATCAGGAAATCTGCGCCAACATTTTGGACTTCATGAGGTACAGACGTGGGGTAAGGTCCGCCCACTGCGACTAACTTACCACGTTTTTTTGCTTCCTGAATTTGGTCGAGCAAATCTTGTTTTTGGACAATCATCGCCGAGAGGATTACTACATCTGCCCATGCCCATTCTGCTTCTGTAGCTGCACGAATGTTGCGATCGACCAGCTTAAATTCCCATTCTTGGGGTAGAATTGCCGCTACTGTTACTAAACCCAGAGGTGGTAATAAAACCTTACGATTGACTAACTCCAAAATTTTTTCATATGACCAAAAGGTTTTTGGAAATATTGGATACACTAGCAGTACTCGCATTTAGTATCAATCCTCACACTTTGATTATTATCCCAACTCTAACGAAAATAAATACTTATTGACTTTTTTGGAAAATTGTTATCCCAACTCTAACGAAAATAAAGACTTATTGACTTTTTTTGAAAGTTGTTTTAGTTTACCACTGATATTAAATCGGGAGTGGAGAGTAGAGAGTAGGGAATTCTTTACTCAGAAAGAGGAACTGTTTTGCCAATTTTTCCTACACCTTATCCTTGGCTGGCGGCACAATCCTAAATTTATTTAAAGCTGCATCGATTTCCCTAAGTACTTTAAAATCCTCTTCTGGTAAGGGATAGGTGCTACTGCTGAATAAACCTGCACTGACAGCAGGGTACTTTTCTAAAAAAGAGAAAGCTTGACGAAACTGATGCGGTTCGGCTTTAATCGGTGCATCAAAATGGCAGGGAATAATCCACTCAAAGTCCCAACTTGCAACTTTATCAGCCCAATCGATGGTTTCTTTGGGGGCGCGGTTGAGAATTAGTGTCTGTAAAATTGGTGCTACGAACAAACGACCGTTACCCCACAAGGCATAAAACGATCGCTCCCAATCATTCCATTTAAACGGATATAATCCAAAATAAGCTTTTTTGGAGCGTTCTGCTGCTTTTAGGGCATCTGGGAACACCTGACTCCAAGGAAGAATTTCCAATGGGCTTGGTTGAAAGTATAAAGCAAACAAGCAGATGCGCTGCCATCCTTTGCGGCGATTTGCCTGAATGTCTGCAACAGTGTCAGAAGCATTATCCTTGGCATGGAATAGTAACGGGTATGGATCTAATTGGACAATCGCCGGCGGATCTTCGGGAATCGAAAGGACTGAATCTGTTACAAGGAGAGTATGCGATCGCTTGTGAAAAAAAGCAACTTCCGCAAACCGACCAGTACCAAGGTTGATGGGACCAAGCATGGCATAATCAAACTCATCAGCAAAGGGTGTTTTGCTGCTATCTTCTGGGAGTAACTGAGTTCGTTTTGGGGGTAAGCCAAGCCAACTAAGAGGCAGATTTAGTGGGAAACTCCATTGATTGGGTGCCACAAACACCTGTGCAGTCGGGAAGTATCTGGCAAAGGGACCAACAAAAACCTTGTGTTCTAGACCAGAGACAGTTGGGAGAATGATGTACTTAACATTCCCGTGTTCCGCTACCAACTCTTTTACCAGCCTGATACACTCTGGGGTAGGCGCAACAGGCGCATAAACTAAAAGACCACCGGCTTCCAGCTTCACTATAGTCATGCGAATCGGTACAACAACGTAGAAGATGCCCTGAATTTGGTCAAAATTCCAGATTGTGTTCTTGATGACTTCTTTGCGGATTGTCCGCCGCCTACCATATGGGTAGAGTGGCACAACAGGCCATAATCGCCAGGAAAAGTCCCTGGCATGAATCTGTTCTGCATTGACTATGGGTTCACCAGCCACTCTACGACCCCCTTGAAATTCCCTGCTCAAATTTTAATAGGATATAGCAGTTAGGAATTATTTGTGAAATATTTTTTATTAGCTATCATTTGTCCTTTGTCCAAAACCAATGACTAATGACTAATGACTAATCATCAAAGTCAACTTTATCGTAAATATCTACTAGAGAGATTTGAAATTGAATAGAGGATAAGATTAAGATGCTATCTTCGTCTTCATATTCTGAAAAAATCCATTTATTATCGTCAGTTTTGTAATACTGTTCTACATGATTTTTGTATTGATCGATTAGAATATATTCTTGAAAATTGGGTATAGTACGATAAGCCGCAAATTTTTCATCTATGTCATAGCTTCTGGTAGATTTAGATAGCACTTCCGCAATAATTAAAGGATTGGTAATTGTATCTGTACGTCCTTCCGAAAATTCTAATGAACCTGAGACAACCATGACATCTGGATATGTATGAATTTGCTTTTTGGCAATCCAGAGACGTTGATCGGCTATGAATACTCGATAAGCTTGTCGCTTCAAAGCAAAATTCAGAGATCCACTCAGATTCAGAGCTATTTGATTGTGATTTGGTGTTCCACCTGTCATGGGTATAATTTGACCATCTATATATTCATGACGATACTCTGAAATGACTTCTAATTCTAAGTATTCTGTCGGAGAATATTGACGTTCTTCTTGTAATTGCATAGGAAAAAACAATTGAGAATTTTTGATTTGGCATTGACTAGACGTGAATTATAGCGTCTCGTTTTTACTGTAGCTTTGTTTGGTTGATGTATGGGCACTTCGCGTTAACGTAGAGTAGTGTTCTGTCGCAAAAGTTTTGAAAGGTTATAAAAGTTTGTTTGTAGTAAGCACTGAAGTGCTTAAAATTGAGCGATTTATCGCTCACTACAAACCCATCAAAACTAATGATATGAACTAGTACTAGTAGTTTATCAAGCGAAGTTTAAAGGGTAAAGAAACGAACCGCAAAGGACGCAAAGGACGCAAAGGACACAAAGGAAGAGAAAGAGAGAAAGATTTTAAAACTTGGTTTACTCAGCAAAGTTGCCTTGACAGACTACTAGGGTTGGTAGACTACTAGTAGTTTATCAAGCGAACTTTGCGGGGTAAAGGGTAAGGGGGAAGGTGGGGCCCCCACGAAGTGGGGATAAGGGGCAGCGGGAAAGGGTTTAAATCTCTTACCCTTTTCCCTTTCCCCTTTCCCCAGTCCTCACAAGCGCATTTTTGGGTTGGTAGACTACTAGAGGAGTTAAACCTGTGGGTTTAAGCCAATGGCAACGTGAAAATTTTTATTTATACGGAGTCGTAGAACCCCTAAGTGGATACAGCTTTTTCTATGAGTTCCCCTACCTGAATGGTAGTTGTTTTCAACACTTTTTGGATTTGCTGTCTGCTGATCTGGGTGATGATATCGCGGTTATCCAGTTCGACCAAGGATCTTTTCACAAAGCCAAAGCTCTCGATTTTCCAGATAATATTATCCCGATTTTTCAACCTCCCCACTCTCCTGAACTTAACCCCATTGAGCGCTTTTGGGAATTTCTCAAATCTAAACTCCAATGGGAAAATTGTAAAACTCTCACACAACTAAAGCACAATTTAACTGATGTTCTCAAAGAAATTACACCTGAAATGATTGCCTCTCTCACTTCTTACGACTTTATCCTTGAAGCCTTATTTAGCGCAGCTTCATAAAGAATTGGTATAAGTTGGAAACATTATTAATCCTTGGCTCGTCGTTCCGCTAGATTAACAATTTCTATTGTTGTCAACTCACACCACAAATAAAACTGTCAGCGATTTACTTTGAATCAGTAATGATAATTTATCGTGCTTATGTAAACCAAAATATCATCTGAGAAAATAACTCAACGGGATTTAGTAATTTTTCTCCGGAAATTCAGCACAGTCATCAGAAAACACTCTAAGTAAACCTGATTAGTTGTTTCTTACTTGCACACCCACAATCACAACATGAAATCACATCTACTGGCAATTGCTTTAAGCAGTTTAGTTCTCGTGGCAGGACAAGCTAAAGCCTCACAATTACAGTCTTGGTACTATGATTCTAGCCAAAACCAATTAGACTTAACTACCACTTCGGGAATAGAACCAAAAGCATTTTTATTAGATAATCCTAGCCGATTAGTGATTGATTTACCCGGAACTAATTTTAATTCCGATAGTGTCAAACAAAGTTTTGGTAATGCGATTAAAGAAATTCGCATTGGCAAATCAGACTCTCAAACAACTCGTTTTGTTGTCGAGTTAGCTCCTGGTTATGATGTTACTTCTCAAAATATATCAATTAAAGGAGATTCTCCTTCTCATTGGATTTTCAAATTCAATTCATTTAGCCATCAAAGTAATCCCATTGTTGGAGAAAATCGAGAAGATATTGCCATTAAATCCACAGATGCATCTACATTTGCTGGAGTTGTTAATCTTGGTCAAGAAATGGTTGGCATCACTTCTCAAATTCGCACGTTGTTAGCGAGTTATAAATCATTAAATCCAGGAATATTTTTCTTAGATTTATCTACAGGAAACTATATAGATATTAATGGTGAGAAAAGATTTGCGGCTGCTAGTACAATCAAATTTCCCTTATTAGTAGCTCTTTTTCAAGAAATAGATGCTGGGAGAATTAAACTCACCGATAAATTAGTGATGCGGCGTGATTTAAAGGTTGGCGAATCGGGAATTATGCAATACAAACCCGTGGGAACGAAATTCAGCGTCCTGGAAACTGCTACCTTGATGATGACAATTAGCGATAATACCGCCACAAACCTGATTCTCGATCGCTTGGGTGGTGCAGCAAGAGTTAGTCAACGTTTTCGTAGCTGGGGATTGCAAAATACAACACTCCGAAATCTACTTCCAGACATCGCTGGCACAAATACAACTAGTTCTAAAGATTTAGTCCGATTAGCGGCGTTAGTTTCTAATAATCGTTTGTTATCCCCAAACAGCCGCAATCAAGTTTTAGGCATTATGCGCCATGTCAAAACTAATAGTTTACTACCAGCTGGTATTGGTCAAGGAGCCACCATCGCCCACAAAACTGGGACGTTGAGATTTATCATTGGTGACGCGGGTATTATTCAAATGCCCAACGGCAAAAGTTATTTAGCAGGTGTTTTGGTGCAAAGACCAAACTACGATCCGAAAGCTGGAGATTTTGTCCGTGAAGTTTCGAGAAAAGTCTACAATTACCTAGACAATACCAAAGTTAGCGATCGCACTCGTTAAACCACGTCTATCTTGAAACCTGTAGTTCTTCTCTAATGAAAAAGATTTGCCCTCATCCCCCAACCCCTTCTCCCATATCTGGGAGAAGAGGAGCTAGAATTTCAAAGTCCCTCTTCCAGATATGGGAGAGGGATTTAGACCCGGATTTCTCACGCATAGTGTAGGCTTCAGCGGAAGAGGAGTGTGGGGGGTAAGACTTCTTCCCCATCCTGCCACACCTCACCCTAACCTAGATTTCTCACTTGTGAGAAATCCAGGTTAGGGTGAGGGCGAAAACTACGGTTCTCAACTTAGATGAGGTTTAGCAACAAAGTTAAAGGAATTGGGTATGGGGCATTGGGAGTGCTGAGTTAAGAGTTATTCTCCCCCTGTCCCCAGTCCCCAGTCCCTGCTAATTAGTCCAGGAAATTTGGGATAGGATTACCACCATTCTTACCAACAGCAGGAATTTCTAATAGACTATCTGTGGCTTTACCAGTACCGTCATCGGTAACATGTGTAGAGTCACCTGGATGCCCGTTGGGGACAAACAATTGCGGGTGGTCAAAAGGCGCTTTCTCATACCGAACTCGGTCATCAGTTAGTCCCTTTAAAAAGGCGACTAATTGCTGCTTTTCTTCTGGTGAGAGTTTTAGAGGGGGAAGAACTCCGAAGTCACCACCTCGATTGTAAAAATCAACCACTTGCTCTAAAGTTGCCTGACCTCCATTGTGGAAGTAGGGAGCAGTGAGTTCCACGTTGCGAAGTCCAGGTGCTTTGAATGCTCCGTCTGCGGTCACAGTTTCACTAGGATTCAATGGGGGACTGAGGGTAGGAGGGTTTTCACCAAGGAGAAGGGGAAATTTCCCTAACTGAGCCACTCGTGCTTCTGAGAGCGGATTACCTTGGCCGTTACCAAACAAACCGTCATTACCACCCAAGCCGAGGTCGTCGATATTAGGTCTAACACCAATCCGGAAGAAACCATTATCTTCAGGGCTGTTTGGCGGAAACGGCGCACGTTTGATTCGTCCGTTTTTACTCACATTGCTCACTGAAGCAGCGGTTAATTCTACTCCAGAGTGACAACCAATACACAGAGCTTTGCCTCCAAACAGTTCTTTACCTAGTTGCTGCTGCTGGGTGAGGGCAGTGGTGTCGCCATTCAAGAAGCGATCGTAAGGTGTATCATTGGCGATGAGCGTAGACTCGTACAACTGAACTGCTAGCCCGAAGAATAGCGAGAAGTTGTACTCCATCAAAGTGTACTCATTAGTCTCCAAGGAGCGATCGGGTTTTTTGACAAAAGTCCGTCTACCTTCAGCATCAACTTGGATCAGTTTATTAGACTTCCACCACTCTGACTTAAAGGCATCTTGAATCATGCGATCGTAAGTTCTGTCTTTGAGTCCAGGTTTAGGCCATCTACTATCTGCACCTAAAACGCTGTCTTGGGGATGAACAAGTTGTTCGCCTAATGGTCTTAGAGGAAATAACTTTTTCGCAAGTTTTCGGGGCAACTTTTTACCCTTAGCAACACTACTTCGCCCAAACTTATCACCAATTTCTTGAAAAGTCCGACCATCAGCAGACACTTCAGAGGAACTGAGTGGTGGTCCCACCGCTTGGGAAGCTAGAGACGAATTATTTAGGCTGACTTTAACAAAGCTTAGCTGATTTGGAGTTTCTGCCTTGACAACAAAAGCGTTAGGATCTCTCAAACCGAAAGGATTCACCCCATTAAAGATGTTCTGTGCCCTACCATCCCAGAAGTTGCGGAAGTTAAATACTGCATTAATCACGCTTGGGGTGTTACGGGACTGAACACGGCGTACATTTATGCCTCCCACGTTAAACACGGGATCTGGCTCAGTTTTTACTTGGTCTTCCGCACTACCAGGTATAACATCAACAAACTTAGTATTAGTAACCCCCTGGGAAGAACTGACATCGTTGCGATCGTATATAACACTGGTAGGATCGTTCGGATCTGATAGTTTGTGGAAGGGAAAATCTTCTCGCTTGAGCTGGTAGTTGGGTAGTCCACCTATATCAAAAACTGTATCTGGATTCTGTGTACCATCTGCATTAACCCGCAAAAGCCCAGGAGCAATCTGATTTTTGGATCTATTGTCAGCTCCAGCATGAAAGTGACAGCTAGCACAGGAGGTTTTACCATCACTACCAACCTGCATATCCCAAAAAAGAGCCTTTCCTAACTTGATGGCGGCTGGTTTGTCTTTTACGAAGTCTCCAAGATTGTCGGGTTCTGGAACCGATATATCTTTGAGCCAAGGTACAGACGAGCCAGCAATCTGCGCTGATACAGTATTTCCAGCTATTACTGCCACCAGAACCATAGCAGCAATTGTTATATTCTTGGAAAATCTCGATCTTAGAGGGTTAAGCTTGCTAGATCTGAATCCACCTCTTGAAGTAAGTAGGGGTTGCTGAAAAAGTATGAAAAAGCAATTCTTTTGGGTTGACTAGTTATTCAAGCAAAATGAAAGATAAGCTTTTGTTGTCTCTAATTCAGAAAATAATAACTTTCAGTTATAGGAAACTGCAAAAAAGGTGCAGTTTTCAAAAATAGACATAAAAAAGCATAAAACACGCGCGACAGGTGAGTAGAAAGATTCATCACTAAAAAAGTAATAGCAATTGCAGTTTCAGAAGTATGGGAAAGTTTCGCCATCACTCGATTGAGGCTAAACCTTCTTTTAGCTTGCCCAAATTTTCCTTCAATACAATTACGAATTTTCTCAGATTCTAAATCTTGTTTCTTTTTTTCTTTACTAAGATTAGCAGGTGGTCTTCCCAAAGGAGGGCCACTGATGATAATACCTCTTTCTTTGCACCAAGCTCTATTCTCTCTTGTGCGATAAATTTTATCTACATGAACCGATTCTGGATAATAGCCAGTATAATTTTTATATGCTTCTACTTGTGCTTTTAAGTCTCCTGATTCATTAAAATTATCCCAACTAATATGGTCTAAAAATACATATCCATCAAAATAACTAGCTGATAATTTTGCCCCAAATTCCACGGCTTTCCCAGCTTTTCCACGGACAATTGGACGGATATGTGGTTGGCTTAAACTAACGATTCGGTCATCAATACTCTGTTTTTTATTTTCATACAACCATAGTTGTTGACGATAAACTTCTACAACTACAAGCAACATTTTATATTGTCTAGTACTTAGTTTTTCTAGAGTTGCTCCTGTTCTGATTAGCTGGTCAATATGAGATAAGTTTCTTTTGATATATTGAAGCTGCTTTTTAATCGCTTTTTTCCTATCTTTTTGGGATACACGACGCTTTTTAGCGACTTCTAAGTAGTCAATTCTTGCTATTTCCCGATAAGTCTTTGGTTTTTTCTCTAATGTACCTTTTATCTGTTCATAAAGAAGGTCTATTATTTGTTCTGTCTGTTTTCTTGCTTGGTTCAATAGCTCGAAATCTGTTGGATAGCTGATGTCTGCTGGCGCACAAGTCGCATCTAATATTAATTCTCCCCGATTTTTTGGCGTGTTATCTTCTTTTTCTAATTCTTCTTTTTTTTTGAGTTGATTCAGTTGATTCAATTGATTCAGTTGCTAAAGTCGAAGATGTTGTCTCTAGTATCCTCTTAACAGTTTCTTGATTTACTTTGTTTACTAATTCTGCACTAATTCTTTCACGAAAATGGACTAGCATCGATGCATCAAATGGAGCTTCATTAATATAGGATGACATCCCTATGAAGTACTGTAGATAAGGGTTTTCCTTGATTTGTTCTACTGTCTCTCTATCACTTATTCCTAGTTTTTCTTTGATTATTAATGCCCCTAATGCCATCCGAAATGACTTTGCTGGCGCTCCCATCTCTACAGAGAACCCGGATGAATATTCCTCTTCAAATTCTGCCCAGGGTATTAAATTCGCCAGAATAATCCAACGATTATCTGATGACAACTTGCCTGAAAACGGAAATTCAAAGTTCTCTGGTGAGATTGGATTTTGCCCCTGTTTTCTGTACATGGTTACAAACAGCACACTTGTGTACTGCTGGTCGCGGTTATGCAAGGATTTTGGGCTATTTTACCCTCAAGTCTTGCACCTGAATATACTTCTTTGGTCAGATAATCTATATCCTGTGAGCTTCTCTTTCTTTTTCAGCAACCCCTAAGTAGTAAATAAATTGGTAAGCTAGTCAAAACCAGCACTAAGACTATTACGGGTATAATTCCCATGCTTTGGTTATAAATTCGATACTGAAAAAAATTATACTTTTGTAAATCAATTTGAAATTTATTGTTTACGTAAAAAAATTACTAATTTTTCGTGAACAAAAAGACCAATAAAATTACAAATCAATTGAGTAGAGTAATGAATTTTTTCTACCTTAAAATTAAATAAACTAGAGAGTGAATATAGATAGGTTTCAAGAATATTTTGATAAGCTTAGATATGAAAATGACAGATGTTTTAGAGACTATTTATAAAATAAATATTAAATTATAGGATGTCTTAAAGCAGCGCTTAACTTACCTATAAAGATAGTACGGCAATGCTAAATTAGATTTTATCAGACACTCAATTTTCTAGACAGCCGTAACACATCCTACTGAATATTTACTTTCTAAATAGCCTCTTAACTTAATTATCATCTGTACATGGATTACAACATAAAGTCACTATTTAATAATTCAATAAAACTCAATACATTTTTATTAATTATTTTCTGTTAAGGGTTCCCTGTTCCCTTGGATAAATATAAAATCAAAGGTGTAGTCTCTGTCGTGATGAAGTAAAATTCCGGCTATTTACGGTAGAATCAAGTTCTGAAGACTGTGGATTGGGGAGAAATTTGGGGTGTCTACACTTGGCGTTAACATTGACCACATCGCCACTATCCGGCAAGCGCGGCGAACAGTTGAACCAGACCCCGTAGCGGCGGCGGTACTGGCAGAATTAGGGGGTGCAGATGGCATTACGGTACATCTGCGAGAAGACAGACGGCATATCCAAGATCGAGATGTGCTACTGTTGCGGCAAACAGTCAGAACACATCTGAATTTAGAAATGGCCGCTACAGACGAAATGGTTGCGATCGCCCTTGACATTAAACCAGATTATGTAACTTTAGTCCCCGAAAAACGCGAAGAAGTCACAACAGAAGGGGGACTGGATATAGTTGGGCAAATTGCTAGAATAGGGGAAATAGTTGATAAATTGCAAAGCGCTGACATTCCAGTTAGTTTATTTATTGACGCCCACCCACCACAAATAGAAGCCTCTGTTAAGGTACAGGCAAGGTTTATTGAATTGCACACCGGACAATACGCTGAGGCTAAAAATGAAACAAATCGCGATCGTGAATTAGCCGTATTAGCTAAAGGGTGCGAACAAGCAATTCAAGCCGGATTACGAGTCAATGCCGGTCATGGACTCACCTACTGGAACGTCTATCCTGTGGCTGCGCTTCCAGGTATGGAAGAATTGAACATTGGTCATACCATCATCAGTCGAGCAGCATTAGTAGGTATGGAAAGGGCAGTCCGTGAGATGAAACAAGCTATAAGGGGGAATGGGGCATAGGGGATGGGGTATGGGGTTTTTCTTTCTCCCCCTGCCCTACCTCCGCCTCCTAGAGGGGTTGTCACTGCGAAATCTGGAAATTGGGAGCAAATTAAATCTTCAGCAAAAACTTCTATGAGCGCAACACAATCAAACAACCTACCGCTTTGGGTGCAGGAGCGCGATCGCGTGATAGCAGAAAGCACTGATGTCGAGTGGCGCTATCAAACACCGCCTGATTATTCCCGTTCCAAAGAGAATCTTGCTCAAGAAAGTACGCACAATCACCTTGAAGGTACACTAGAAGCGATCGTGGAGAATTTGGTGCGAACCTTTGAGATGGAAGTATCCTTCAAAGCTAACCCGCAACAGTGGTTATCTATTGTAAATGACAAGTTTCGCGTCAGTACCAATGGCGGAGTAGACTACACAACAGCAGATTTATCTGCCCAAGGTACTTACAATCTATTTATGGCTGATTCAGAACACTATAAGGCTTCAGAAGAAAGCTTTGAATCATCCGCAAAAGTCTTCCACACAACATTTCCCCAAGGTTTCCCTTGGGAAGTGCTGGAAGTTTTCTCAGGACCACCGAATGTAACATTTAAATGGCGGCATTGGGGACATTTTAACGGACAATACAAAGACTATGCACCTACCGGAGAAACGGTGGAAATTATCGGCATGAGCATTGCAAAAGTTACCGATGACTTAAAAATTGTTTCCTTAGAACACTACTTTGACAATAGTCTGTTCTTAGGTAAGCTAACATCTGGTGGCAAACAGGCAAATGCTGAAAATCAAGGAAGTACTTGTCCCTTCAGTTCTTGGTTCAAGAAATTCCACAAAAGTTAATTCGTAGGGGTACAGAGTGCAGCACTGTGCCCTGAAATTATTCACTAAATACTAAAGGATGAAAATGCAAACATATCATTACGTTTTGGCCAGTCAACGCTTTATCCTCGAAGAAGAACCGATAGAGGAAGTTCTCAAAGAGCGCACTCGTTATTACCACGAGCAAGAAAAACAAATTGATTTTTGGTTAGTCAAGCAACCAGCTTTCTTAGAAGCGCCCCAGTTGGCAGAGATTAAAGCGAAGTGTCCCAAACCAGCAGTAGCAATAATTTCCACTAATCCCCAATTGATTACTTGGTTAAAACTGCGTTTAGAGTATGTCATCACAGGAGAATTTCAAGCTCCTTCTGAGACAATACCTGATGCCTTGGCATCTTTGGCTACTGTGTCTTAGGCATTAAGCATAGGGCATAGGACAAAACAGTGCTGTACATGGATAGCGGGGCGTTTAGCTCGTGCTGAGTTAGGAGTTAGGAGTTATTATTCTCCCCATACTTCGGCTACTTCGGCTACTTCGGCTTTGCGGTAGTTGAATCTCGACTTCTCCTAACGGAGACGCTACGCGAACGCTCGATTTTTGCGTAGTCGAAACTCAGTACAAGTCTCCCCATCTCCCCAGCGATGCACTGAGCTTGTCGTTGGCGCAGCCTCTCGCAGAGAAGTGTCCCCATTCCCTATTCCCCACTTTTATTTATAAAATCTTTGAAGACACCATTTATCTATGTAACTTTTGTGCAGAGATTTCAGACTTTACCAAGTGTTTTAGGATTAGCTATATCTACGATGAGCTTCGCTTACGCGGGGTTGATTGGTGGGATGAGTTCTGTCTTTGCTCAACAAGCCATTCCACTTTGTCAAGCACCGAGTGCAGGTGAGTATCTTTTATTAGTAGTCAGTCCCACAGCAGATAATCAAAAGCAATTGCGTAGTGCCTTGCCACCTGAACTCAAGACCATCACTTGTAAATATCTCAACGAAACTGTGACGCGCATAGGGGGCTTTAATAAAATTGATGATGCTAATCGATGGGCAAGGTATGTCAGCAATATTGTCGGTTTATCTGCCATCATTACTACTCGGCCAACATCCCCAGATGTGCAAGCTCAGCAACCTCAGCAGCAGACAATCAGTTATAATCCCCAAGCCTTAGGAGAGGGTTATGCAGTGTTGGTAGATTATTACAATCGCCCGGAACTAGCAAATAGCATACAGCAAGCTGTGGGAGGTAATGTAGGTTTTGTTTCTTATGGACAACGCCCTTACTTACTGGCAGTTTATACTACCAACCAAACTGAAGCATATAACACATTGCAAAAGCTGAACAATCGTGGTTTTGTTGCCAGTATTGTAGATAGTCGCAAGGTAATTCTGCTGCGGTCAACTGTGCGATTCTAGCGATATAGCTAAACTGCTGAGTACTGAGTTATTCTTTCCCCTGCTTTCCTTGCTCCTCTTACCTCCTACCTCCTGCCGACGCTCTCTACGAGACGCTAAAAGCGTAGCTTGCAACTCTTACAGAGTACGCGGACTCGCTACTGCTGCGCTATCCTGCCTTCTACCTCTTAATAAGCAGATCTAGCTAACCAATAAACTGTTATACCCAAAGCTGAGCCAGCTATGACCTGAACTGGTGTATGTCCAAGTAACTCCTTTAGACGGTCTTGGCTAAAATCTGGTTTTTCATGAAATAATTCATCAATCATTTGATTGAGGATACGAGCTTGCTTACCAGCTGCTTGGCGAACTCCTGCTGCATCATACATAACGATGATGGCAAAAACCATTGCCACGGCAAAATCAGGAGATGCCCAGCCAAGTGTTTCGCCTACACCAGCAGCTAGAGCTGTAACCAGAGCTGAATGGGCACTCGGCATACCTCCGGTTGTCACTAAAACACGGATATTCAATTTGCGATTTTTGACGATCTCGATTATGAGCTTTAATGTTTGAGCAATTAAACAAGCTACCAGAGCAACCAGCAGCACGCGGTTGTCTAAAATGTTGCCTATGTCCTGCATGGTATTTTGGTTAAGTTAGTAGTATTAGCAGCAGTGGTTGGTTGAGGAAACATTTATAGATTCAACCCAAAATCCAAAATTAACCTAGTAGATCGTGGCGGCAATAACGCCACCGTTAAAAATAGACAAAAAGTCTATGCTATGAGCATTTGCGCCTTTTGCCTTTTTGTACTAGTACAGCACGGCGTAAATAAACTATCCATTCCAAATTAATAAATGCTTACGCTGTATTCATTTTGAATTTTGAATTTTGAATTCCGTTTTCCGGTACTAGTTATTGCGATTAATAATAAAATGAGCGATCGCTTGGAGTGTCTTGGCTCTCTCCCCAAATGGTTCTAATTCTGCACAAGCTGCTTTAACTAGCTCTTGGGCTTTTAATCGGGATTCTTCAAGTCCCCAAAGACTGGGATAGGTTACTTTCTTAGCTTTTAAATCTTTGCCCGCTGTTTTGCCTAATTGCTCCTGGGTAGCAGTGATATCCAGAATATCATCTATGATTTGAAATGCTAGCCCAATATTTTGAGCATAACGGGTTAGCCGCTGCACATCTTCAGATGATGCCCCTGTTATGATCCCGCCAGAAACTACGCAAGCTTCCAAAAGTGCGGCTGTTTTGTGTTCATGAATGAAATTCAGCGTTTCTAGAGAAATATCTGATTTTCCTTCACACTCTAAATCGACAACTTGACCGCCAACTAAACCAGCTGCCCCTAAAGCCCTGCCAAGACGGATAATTACTTCCAAAACTCGATCTCTCGGGACATTTTGGGGGGTTTCCATAGCAACCAATTCAAAAGCCAGAGCTAACAAGCCATCCCCAGCTAAAATTGCTACATCTTCGCCATATATCTTGTGATTGGTCAGCTTACCGCGACGATAATCGTCATTATCCATTGACGGTAGGTCGTCATGAATCAAAGACATTGTGTGGATCATTTCCACTGCACAAGCCGTTGGCATAGCCATTTCGATGGTTCCACCCATCATTTCACAAGTAGCAAGGCAGAGAATTGGGCGTACACGCTTACCTCCAGCTAATAATGAGTAGCGCATCGACTCATAAATTGTTTCTGGATAAACGATGGGAATAGACCGATCCAAAGCATTATCACAAAGCTTTTGTCGCTCTTTGAGATAAGCTGCTAGGTTAAACTTGGCTTCCTCTGGTGGTGTCTTTTGAACGTTATCAGTTGCTACCATTCTTAAATTCCTGACATTTTAGGATTTTTGTCTTATACGTCACAATTTTAAGGTGCTGTGGGGCTGAAAAAATGAGGAGTTGGCAAAGAAGACGCGGGGAGGGGTGACGGGGTGAAAGAATTTTCCACATCCCCATATCCTCGCCTTCCCGTGTCCCTGTGCCCCGTATTTCCTCATTTTCTTGCCGTCCTGGAATAGCTAGCAAATGTATTTTGCAACAATATGGCGACGGTCATCGGACCAACACCACCAGGAACTGGGGTGAGAAATCCTGCTACGCCAGCAGTTGATTCCAAATCGACATCGCCAACTAGGCGACTTTTGCCACTAGCATCTTTGACGCGGTTCATTCCCACATCTACCACAACAGCGCCCGGTTTTACCATATCAGCAGAGATCAGTCCAGGACGACCTACTGCTGCAATCAGAATATCAGCATTCTGAGCGATAGTTTTGAGGTCATGGGATCGCGAGTGAGCGATCGTGACTGTGGCATCAGCTTCTAGTAACATTAATGCCATTGGCTTACCCACTAAAATGCTGCGTCCAACTACTACTGCTTGTTTTCCCTGCAAGGGAATCTCATATTCTTCTAAAAGCCGCATAACACCAGCTGGGGTACAGCTACGTAAACCGATTTCTCCTCTTACTAGTCGCCCCAAGTTCACTGGGTGCAGTCCATCGGCATCTTTATCGGGATCGATTTGATGTAAAAGGCTCACAGCATCCAAGTGGTTAGGTAAGGGTAGCTGTACGAGAATGCCATCGACTCGTTCATCTTGATTCAGTGCAGCGATCGCCTCTTCTAATTCCCTTTGAGTGGTTTCGGTAGGAAAATGCTTACCAAAAGAGGCAATACCAACTTTAGCGCAGGATTTTTCTTTGTTGCGTACATAAGCAGCTGACGCTGGGTTATCGCCAACCATCAGCACAGCTAAACCAGGCGATCGCCCAATTTTTGGTTGCAATTCGGTAATGGCTACAGAAAGTTCTTGCTGAATTTTTTCGGCTAAAGCTTTACCATCAAGGATTTTGGCAGTTTGTGTTTTCATGAAAATTTCCAGCTATATTCGCTTCTTTTCCAAAATTAAAATACTGATTCTTGAATCTTGACTTTCGACTATTATTGTGTTGCTGTTTGATGTCGTAGGGTTTTTCTCACAGTAAATCCATAATGTTTATTTTCTCAGATCGGCGACATCATCTGATGAATAAAGGATTAAGGATCAAATGAAATCAATTCAAAATTCAAAATGACCCTCTCTACGAGACGCTAAAAGCGTAGCTTGCAACTCTTACAGAGTACGCGGACTCGCTGTAAACGTTCGTTGGCGCAGACTCTCTAAGAGTTGCTATGCCGGAGGCTTTACGCTGCGCTAACAAAATTCAAGCATTTTAGAACTTCTGCCTCCTCTTTCTCAATGCCTAACGCCCAATGCCCAAAATAAATCGATGGCTTTCATGCAACAAATGAGAAATTTTTTCCTTTCGTTCTTGTACGGGCACAGTATTATTCCCTATCGCCTGGGATTCGCTTTTTTCCTAGTAGCAGGACTTTGTAGTTGTGGTAATTTATCTCGGTCTGGCTTAAATGGGAGTAGCTTAAAAATTGGCACAAATGTCACCCCAATTCAAGAAATTAAACCAGAACAAAAGAATCAAGCTACAGTTTACATTCAAGGGAAGATAGAAAAGCAAGCTCCCCTGATGAAGCAGTGGGCTTATGAAATCAATGATACAACTGGCAAAATTTGGGTTGTCACCAATCAGAAGAGTCTGGGCGAGGGGGCGCAAGTAGTGTTTAAGGGTAAAGTTCGCTACCGAAGTATTCCCTTAGGTGGCAAAGAGTTGGGGGAAGTTTATTTAGAAGAAGAATGAAGAATAATTCAGGATTCAGAATCAATCAGTCAGGATTTACAGCAGTTTTCTTTTTTATAAAGTACAAAGCTATGGGTTTTGAAGCAGGAGGCTGAAGGGAAGAGGATTTGACTTGTTTCTTCCATCCATAACGGAAGCGATCGCGTCCGTAAACAGCTTTTATTCATCTGTCAGTTGTAGAGAATTTATGCTGGATTCTGACTGCTGAATCCTTTGTTGATAATCAGCAATTAAAAATTAAAATATGAGCAATCAACCGGTACATGTAGCGATCGCAATTCTCTACCAAAAGCACAAATTTCTGATGCAATTGCGCGACAATATCCCCGGTATTCTCTATCCTGGTTACTGGGCGTTATTTGGCGGTCATATCGAACCTGGTGAAACGCCAGATGTCGCAGTGAAACGAGAAATTTTAGAAGAAATCGGCTATGTCTTACCACCATTTATTGAATTTGGCTGTTATCCCGACGAAAAAGTTGTTCGTCATGTCTTTCATGCACCATTGTTGGTGGAGTTAAATCAATTGGTTTTGAATGAAGGCTGGGATATGGGATTATTGACGCCAGAAGATATTCGCCAAGGTAACTGTTATTCAAAAAATGCTGGCGAAGTGCGACCTTTAGGGCATGTGCATCAGCGAATTATGTTGGATTTTATTGAGACAAATCATTAAACTTTATTGGGTATGGGGCATTAGGAGTGCTGAGTTAGGAGTTGGTATTATCTCCTCCGCCCCTCCGCCCCCCATCTCCCCCTTGCCCTCTTCCCCACTCCCAGCAACCAAAATCAAGTTAGAACTCTTATGGAGTAATTACTAATGCAATCAGCAAACAAACTACCACGATGGTTAACTATAGGATTGGCATTTCCCATTATTATTCTTAACGGTTGGCTATTTCTCCAGGTTGTGCAGTATTTTCAACCCTTAGTCAGCATTATTGCCGCCGCTATCCTCCTGGCTTTTGTCTTGAACTATCCAATTCAGTTTCTTCAACAACAAGGGGTAAAACGCAATTTAGCGATCGGGGGAGTGTTACTTTTAACTGTGGTGATTTTAGGGGGTTTAGGTATCACTTTGGTTCCCCTGATTATAGAACAACTCAACGAGCTAGCTAATATTTTGCCTAGTTGGATTGATTCTGGTACTCAGCAAGTGCAAGCTTTTCAAGATTGGGCGTTAAGTCAACAGCAACTTCCGATTAATTTAAGTGCTTTAGCTAGCCAAATTTTAGAAAGATTATCTAACCAACTCCAATCTTTCACGGGAAGAATTCTCGGTTTTGCTGTCGATACCATTGGTATTGTACTAAATGTACTGCTGGCGGTGGTGCTGACTATCTACCTAATATTAAATGGCGAACGTCTTTGGGATGGAATTTTTCAGTGGTTTCCCCCTAACATTGGCTCAAAAGTCCGAGAATTACTTCGAGAGGATTTTCACAATTACTTTATTGGTCAGGCTACATTGGGTGCTGTACTCGGATTGACAGTCACACTGGCATTTTGGATTTTACAAGTTCCTCTGGCGCTACTTTTTGGTATCGGTATTGGCTTGTTTTCTCTATTTCCCTTTGGTACTGGAATCGGTATCGCTATAGTCAGTCTTTTGGTGGCGTTGCAAAACTTTTGGCTAGGAGTGGAAGTTTTAGGTGTAGCTGTGGCGATCGATCAAGTAAATTCTAATTTTATTGCACCCCGAATTCTCGGCAATTTGACTGGCTTAAATCCCGTGTGGGTAGTGATTTCTTTGCTGCTGGGAGCTAAGTTAGGAGGTGTGCTGGGTTTATTGATTGCAATTCCCATTGCCAGTTTTATCAAGGATCTGGCAGATAGCTGGCGTGCTGGAGAGTTGAATAAGGTAGAGAATATTGAGTTAGAACCTGCAAAAATCCCGACTGAAACAGTAGGAAATTATAGTTAAAACCCAATCATTTACAATCATTTAAATTAATTAAATAGAGGAATTAACTTCAACTGGAATTTTAATAATAAACTCAGTTCCTTCACCCAAAACAGAGATACATTGGAGTTGACCACTATGTTTTTCCACAACAATTTGATAACTGATAGATAAGCCTAATCCGGTTCCTTTACCAATAGGTTTAGTGGTAAAGAATGGGTCAAATAATCGCTTTTGTAAACTCTCGGAAATCCCTGAGCCATTATCCGCAATCCGAATCATTACTTGTTTGTCGTCACTAATTTCAGTACGAATACGAATTTGTCCTTGATTCTTTACTAATGACGGATGACTAGTGACTAGTGACTCTTCTACAGCATCAATAGCATTTGCCAAAATATTCATAAATACTTGATTGAGTAGTCCAGCATAGCATTCCACTAGGGGAAGATTTCCATATTCTTTAATGAGGTCTATACTTTTAGGAAGTTGATGATTTTTGAGACGACTTTGTAAAATTAGTAGGGTACTATCAATACCTTCATGAATATCAACTAGTTTTTTCTCAGATTCATCAAGGCGGGAAAAATTTCGCAACGAGACAATGATTTCTTCGATCCGCTTTGTACCAACCTTCATAGAACTGAGAAGATTGGGGAGATCGGTAGTTAAAAAATCCAGTTCAATTTGAGCGATCGCAGTTTTAATTTCCGCTGTTGGCTCAGGATAACATTGTTGGTACAATCTAATTAAACTGAGCAAATCTTGACTATACTCAATGGCATGGACAAGATTACCAGCAATAAAGTTCACAGGGTTGTTAATTTCGTGTGCAATTCCCGCAACGAGTTGTCCCAAGGCAGCCATTTTTTCATTCTGGATTAATCTGGTGTAGTTTTGCTGAAGATCCTGAAAGCCTTCTTTGACAACTCTAGATTGTTCTTGTACTTGCTGTAATTTAATCAGTGTTAAGACATTAATTTGAGAGTAAGCTAAGAGTAATTGATGAAAGTCAATCACTCTATATTTTCCAGACTTAGTTTTAACTAAAATCGGCTCATAGATAATTTGGGCTGGTCGTTGTAAACTTATTTCAGTGGCTTTGACAATTGACATATCGTCAGAAAGTAGTAATATTTCTGTCTGGAAAAACTTGTAGAGAATTTTAATCGGTCTAATAGAAAATAGTGAGAAACTGTAAGGCTGGCTCATATGCTCAAAGAATTTTCGTCGTGAAATCATTCCCACATATTCTTGATGATTATTAAGAATAATTCCTGGTAATAAAGGATGTTGCTTAAAAAGCCTAGCTAAATTATTACCTGGAGACTCTAATTCTGTGTAAACCTGCCAAAAGGGTAATTCTTGTAAAGTTGACTCTAATCGAAAGTTTGGCTCATTAGTATTTGTTAGACCAGCGGTAGCTAGCATAGTCTCAATAGTTGACTGTTGAGGTAATATTTCTGGTAACATCTTGAACAACTATCTCACTAATTTTAAACTTCATGAATTGTTACAAACTTATTTTTCCCAAATTAGTGCTTAAAATTCACAGGGCAAATATAGGAAAATTATCTAGAATATCAATAAATATTCTGACTTGTGTTTTTTACAATCCTGCAACAAGCACCATTTTTGCAGCTTCATAAAAAACTAAAGCAAGTAATTAGGGGCTAAGATTTCCAGCTATGTTAATAAATTAAATTTAAATTTGGGAGCATCTCACTTTTGTAGAAAGCTTTTTCAACCTCACCCCAACCCTCTCCTTACTAAGGAGAGGGAGCAAATATCTTGTTTCCCCCCTTACTAAGGGGGGACTAAGGGGGGTCGATTTAGGGTGCATTTGCAAAACTGAGATGCTCCCTTTAAATTTAGGGTGCGTTACGCTTTTAGCTAACACAGTCAATAATCATAGATGTGTTAGCCTACGGCATAACACACCCTACTTCTGAACTGTATTGAGCTAGTCAAAAACTTCCTTATATTATATCTTTGCTTCTTTGCAAAGGCTATCTCACCAATTAAAACATTAATTAATTATTGATTATCTATGTTTAGAGGATGTTTGAAAAGTCCTCTTCTTGGTAGAAAAACGTTTTAGATCCCCCTAAATCCCCCTTAAAAAGGGGGACTTTGAAAGGTTTTGCGCCCCTTAAAAAGGAGGGTTGGGGGGATCAATAAGTACCTAAAATCACAGCCAAGCACTTTTCAAACAACCTCTTAAACAAAGGAAATTAAGTTGTTAAATACTAACTGAAATCTTGTCAAAAAAATTTACGATTTCTATACCAAGCGGATAGAGTTTTAAATTGCTGGTGTTCTAAATGTTTATCTATGATACGATAGCGATTTTAGAAAATATAATTTTATGTTTATGTTTACGCATTTAAAGCTCGAAATTAAGACTGTTCCTGAATTAGAGGATTTATGGTGTAGCTAGAGTATGCGCCCGACGAGGAGTACAGCCTATAAGAGAAGTTACATTACTTCGTTAATGGCATTACCCATTTCCGGCATTAGTTCACTTACCCCCCTACCTGTTTATACTCTTACACCTAGCGTTAGTAAGGGTTTTTATCTTACAAGCTTGGCATTTGAGTAATAGTCTAAGAACTTTAGGGATATAAGATAGATAAGAATAAGGGATACTAAACTGATTTTATAAATTAAATTAGAAGATTACTAGACAGATAATTCACCCAATATAATAGTTCAAATGTACTAAAAATGGTCAATTACTAGAAAATTAGTAGAAATTAAAGTGTAGCAGGCATGAAACCATTGGAAATACGTTCTATTGATTCCCGATATAATCCAGCAGCGATTGAGGAAAAATGGCAAAAAACATGGGCAGAACTTGGCTTAGATCGAACACCTACAGCTAGCAAGAAGCCAAAATTCTATGCTTTATCCATGTTCCCTTATCCATCGGGCAGCTTACATATGGGTCACGTCCGTAATTATACGATTAGTGACGTTATTGCCCGCCTCAAGCGAATGCAAGGGTATCGGGTAATACACCCAATGGGTTGGGATGCCTTTGGCTTACCAGCGGAAAACGCCGCCATTGACCGTGGT
Source organism: Nostoc sp. C117 (assembly GCF_043099735.1). NCBI lineage: Bacteria > Bacillati > Cyanobacteriota > Cyanophyceae > Nostocales > Nostocaceae > Nostoc > Nostoc sp. C117. The sequence continues at coordinate 1,615,148 of NZ_CP170991.1, read as the reverse complement.
GTACCGCCAGCAAAGTGGACTTATCAGAATATTGCCCAGATGCGGCAACAATTGCAGCGTCTTGGTTTATCCATTGATTGGGAATGTGAACTTGCTACCTGTTCACCAGACTATTACAAGTGGACGCAATGGATTTTCTTGCAATTTTTGCAAGCGGGTTTAGCTTACCAAAAAGAAGCAGCGGTAAACTGGGACCCTATCGATCAAACTGTGTTGGCAAATGAGCAAGTCGATAACGAAGGACGCTCTTGGCGCAGTGGGGCAATAGTTGAGCGCAAATTGTTGCGTCAGTGGTTTTTTAAGATTACTGACTATGCCGAAGAATTACTCAATGACTTGGATAAGTTGACAGGTTGGCCGGAACGTGTCAAATTAATGCAAGCAAACTGGATTGGCAAATCCACAGGCGCTTACTTGGAATTTCCGATCGTTGGGATAGATGAAAAAATTGCTGTATACACCACACGCCCCGATACAGTTTATGGTGTTAGTTACGTCGTATTAGCACCAGAGCATCCGCTAACAAACCGTGTCACGACAAAAGAACAACAAGCAGCAGTAGAAGTCTTTATTAAAGAGGTTTCCAATCAAAGTGAGTTGGAACGTATTGCTGAAGATAAACCTAAGCGGGGTATTCCCACAGGTGGTAAGGCAATTAATCCCTTTACAGGGGAAGAAGTGCCGATTTGGATTGCTGACTACGTACTGTATGAGTATGGTACTGGGGCAGTCATGGGTGTACCAGCACACGATGTTCGGGATTTTAAGTTTGCCAAAAATTACGATTTGCCGATTGATTTTGTCATCGCTTCCCCAGATGATGTTGCAAGTTTTAACTTAACTCCAACATCTGAAATAGATGAAGTCACCCAACTCATACAAATTGAATACAACCAGGCATATACTGAACCAGGAATTTTAATTAATTCCGGTGCTTTTACTGGTATGGCTTCTACAGATGGGAAACAAGCAATAACTGAATACGCCGAAAAACAAGGTTTTGGTAAAGTGCGGGTGCAATATCGCTTGCGGGATTGGTTAATTTCGCGCCAGCGTTATTGGGGCGCACCGATACCTGTAATTCACTGTCCCAACTGTGGGATAGTGCCAGTTCCTGACAAAGATTTGCCAGTACAGTTGCCCGAAGAGGTGGAATTTACTGGACGTGGCGGTTCACCTTTGACTCAGTTAGAAAGTTGGGTAAATGTACCTTGTCCAACTTGTGGCACTCCAGCAAAGCGGGAAACTGACACGATGGATACTTTTATTGATTCCTCGTGGTATTTCTTGCGCTTCCCTGATGCTAAGAATGAACAACAGGTTTTCGATTCTAGTAAAGTTAACGACTGGATGCCAGTCGATCAGTATGTGGGTGGGATTGAACACGCGATTTTACATTTATTGTATTCGCGGTTCTTTACTAAGGTATTGCGCGATCGCGGTTTGTTAAATTTTGACGAACCCTTCCAACGCCTGTTAACTCAAGGTATGGTACAGGGTTTAACTTACTTGAATCCCAACAAGGGCGGCAAAGATAAATGGATTCCTTCTGAGTTGGTAAATTCAACCGATCCCCGCGATCCCCAGACAGGTGAACCATTGCAACGTCTTTATGCCACCATGTCTAAATCAAAAGGCAACGGTGTAGCGCCAGAAGATGTAATTTCCAAATACGGTATAGACACAGCGCGGATGTTCATTTTGTTCAAAGCACCCCCACAAAAAGATTTGGAATGGGATGAAGCCGATGTGGAAGGACAATTCCGCTTTTTAAATCGGGTTTGGCGTTTGGTGACGGATTATGTTGCTGCTGGTGTATCCCGTAAGCAAGCTCAACTCTCTGATTTAAGTAAAGCAGAAAAGGAGTTGCGACGGTCAATTCATACGGCGATTCAAGCAGTGACAGAAGACGTGGAAGATGAATATCAATTCAATACAGCTATTTCCGAATTGATGAAATTGAGTAATGCCTTAACTGATGCTGACGGGAAAAATTCCCCAATTTACGCAGAAGGTATTCGGACTTTGGTGGTATTGCTAGCACCATTTGCACCACACATTGCTGATGAATTGTGGCATTTATTGGGTGAAAATGATTCTGTTCACACTCAAACTTGGCCATCATTTGACCCTGCGGCTTTGGTAGCTGATGAAATCACTTTAGTGATTCAAGTTATGGGTAAAACTCGCGGGGCGATTCAAGTACCAGCACAAGCAGATAAAGTAGCGTTGGAGAAATACGCCCGTGAATCAGAAGTTGCCCAGCGTTACATCGAAGGCAAAGAGATTAAAAAGGTAATTGTCGTGCCTGGAAAGTTGGTAAATTTTGTAGTCAGCTAAAGGAATTCAAAATAAAAAAGATCCAACTGGTAGTCTGTTTCTTTAATTTTGCAAGGTTTGTAGTGAGCGATTGATCGCTCGATTTCCAGCACTGAAGTGCTTACCCCTCTTTTGTCACTCTCGGAAAACAATAATCTCAGCCAAATTCTGAGACTTTAATTTAATCCAGGTTTGAGGCTTTATTTTCTAACAGAAACCAAAATTTTTAGACAAAAAGTAGAAATTAAAGCCCTGTAACCGTTTGAGCGATTGGATTCTCCCAAAGTGACAAAAGAGGGTTACTACAAACTTTTATCACTCATAGGTTAAAAATTAATATCAATCAGCCTCATAAGTAGCGCAATTAGAGCAAAAATATACTTTAATTGAACTCATAATTTAAGTATATTTTTGTACTGCTGCCGCTTATGTCATCACCTCTTGAGCGCCCGCTAAAAATTGAAGTCAGACTCCCATCTTCCCATCCTCAGTTATTAGAAGGATTGGACATATGGTTGCGCTTAGGTTTGATATCCGATAACCAAGTCAGGCAGCTATGCCGAGAATTTCTCGTCTGTGCAGTGGTGTTGGAACCCCAGGCTAAAGCTAAACCAAAGGTAGTATTTGCAACTTCCGATCCAGTAGAACAGTTGCCCAGAGCAGCTTTACAATTCGATCGCCCCACACAAGCACCAGAAAAACCAGCTAAACCGAATTTTATCGCCACAATGTTGCAGTCCTTAGGGGCAGAATTGAGTGTCCGATGGTTGCTTTTTCTCGGGGTATTTTTGGTAGTTGTGTCCTCTGGGGTACTGGCTGCTAGCCAGTGGGAAAAATTTCCGGCTTCTGGACAGTATGGAGTTTTGTTTGCTTATAGTTTGAGTTTCTGGGGATTAAGCTTCTGGGCAACTAGGCAAAATAATCTGAGATTGACGGCTCAGACATTACTGATTGTCACTCTTTTGTTAGTGCCTGTGAACTTTTGGGCAATGGATAGCTTTCGATTGTGGCAAAATCCTTTGGATTGGATTGTAGTGGTGATCGCGTGGCCTACCCTCACTGGTATGACTATTTTACTCTGTAAAAATCGCACTATTTTTCCCAATTTACATACCGGATATTTACCTGTAGTGAATATTCTGGGGCTGAGTTATCTGCATTGCGGTTGGCAATTTCCAATATTTCCCTTAATTGCAATTTATGTGGCAACGATCGCCACAACTATAATTACCATTTATCAAAATCGCTATCCATATGGAGAAAATGCCAGCGATCGCCCCACATTAAATATTAGTCTACCTGCCTCAATAATTATTTATGCTTTATTAATCCTGCTAGTACGGGCGATTTTTGTTGCTGGGGTAAATGTTACCCAGTTGGGATTAGCGATTGGTATTTGCGGCTGGTTGGTGACTTGGTTAGCACCACAGAGAAGCAGAGGGCAGGGGGCAGAGGGAGATGAGGAAGCAACTGTAATATTCCTATCATCTTCCCTACTCTGGGAAAGACTCGGTGCAATTTTACTCTTGCTGGGTTGGCTGGTTTCAGTAATCAATTATCCTTGGCAAGCGATCGCTGTGAGTGCTTTGGGTTTGTGGTTTGTGGGAAATCGCTTGCAGCGTTATAGTTTCAAAGTTGATTTAGCGGCAATTTTCCTCATCAGCTTACAGACGATTTGGTTGGGTTGGCGGTTAGTACCCGATCGCTTACAGGAATTGGCGATCGCTATTAGCAGCCAACTGACAAATTCTCAAAATCAACCTTGGGCGTTGTTGGGTGTAGCTTTATTTCCCTATGTAATTTTTATGGTGACATTCACAGATCGGCTGTATCGCACCGAAAAACGAAAATTAGCTAAATTTGGCGAATTGCTGACTTTATTATTTGGAACTTTTTTAACAACCATCGCTATAGTCAATCCGACTTTGCGATCGCTAAATCTGTTATTTTCCACAATCACCCTCGCCGTCGTCACCAAACGCCGCTCTAGCTCATCTGCTCCCCTAATATACCTAACTCACATCATTGGAGTGCTGACGTTTTGCTCGATCGTTAATTGGTTAGTTCCAACACTGAATAAACCAGCCTGGGCAAGCATTTTATTAGCTTTAATGGTTGCAGAATGGAAATTTAGCCTGGGGAATGGAGTATGGCGACGTAGTGCGTGGGATATGGGTTTAGGACTAGCCGCTGCTAGTTTTTTCCTATTGTGGATGAATGCAGAATCATCTTGGTTTGGTATGGCTGATAACCAAGCTCATTGGGGAGTTATTTGGTTAGTTACGCCTGTAGCTCTCACGGGTGTTGCCAATGGCACAACTATAGAGAATCGCACTATTAGCCGTTACTTGAGTATTTTGGCCGTGGGAGTTGCTCAGGTACTGACTTTACAGCTACCAGGAACGAGATTAATTGGTTTGGCTGTGGGTGCGGGGCTATTGTTCGTAAATACGCGCTATCTGCGAAATCAAATATGTGCAGTAATCACAGAAGGGTTTATTTTAAGTTTTATTGGAGTGCTGCTGTGGACAGGTATACCTGGTTTACCTCACCTCAGTGCAGCAGGTTGGTTTGTTGTCGGAGCGATCGCCATTTTAAATCTATGGTTAGTGCAGACAGCACTGATGCGACGCGGTAACGAATTAGCAGTTATCTATGCAGCCGCCAGCGATAAATGGGCGATCGCTTTGTGTGGTTTTGAGTTATCGGCTTTAACCCTGCACTCAGTGCTGATTTACCAAGGGGTGACTACTTCCGGATTTTTCTATTTAGCTGCCACTGCTATCACCTTGGCAGCCATTGTCTATCGCAGTTGGGGAGAACCAACAAATTGGGCATTTTATGGCATCGGTTGGTGTTTGGAATTGTTGACTGCCGAGGCGTTAGGATTTGGGGAGCGATCAATTATAAGAATGGCGATCGCAAACATCGCTTTAGGTTTACTTGCTCAACTTGTGGGAGAGTGGTGGCGGCGACGACATCAATTAGAAAGGCTCCCTAGTAGCTTTCATATTTTGCCCTTAATTTATGCCGTATTTAGTGTATTTTTACGTGTAAATACCTTCACCGATTGGACGGGTTTGTGTTCTTTGGGTGTAGCTTTAATAATTATTGGCGTAGGGCGACGGCGCGAGGACTTTAAACCCCTGCTGTACTTAGGAATCATTGGCGTTTCAATTTCTGCATACGAACTTTTGTTTTATCAAATGTCACAAGCTTCAGGAGGAGCATTAGGTGATGGATTGATTGCCATGTCTGCCCTTGGCACCAGTATCATGTATGCTTACCGCCTTCTGTCCCCTTGGTTGATGAGCTACTTACGCTTAACTCCCCAAGAACTAAAAGGAATAGCTGATATTCACTGGGCTTGGAGTAGCTGCTTATTAATGGCTGCCCTTGCTGTTCCCATTGGAGTTAACCGTTTGGTGGCATTGGGAACTGGAGTATTTTTGATTCGCTATGCGATTTTTCAGGGAAGGCGATCGCCCCAATCTACTTTGGCAACAGTGTCGGGTATAAAAATAGATGAAATCTGGGTTTATCTGGGTTTATTAGAGGCAGGTATCATCAGTATTTTATTGCAGGACATGCCAATAGGACGTTTATTCGCTACACAATTACTTCCTTGGAATGGGGCGATCGCCTGTGTAGTAGCCTATTTTTTGTACATTCTACCTTGGGAAAATTGGGGTTGGTCTAAAAGACCTTGGCAACAAGCTGCATACGTCCTCCCACTATTGATTTTGTGGCAAACCAGACTGGAAATTTATCCAATCACTTTGGTAATCACCGCTGGGTTTTACATCTTCTTAGCAAAAGTTGGTCAAAATATCCGTTTTACCTACGTTAGTGTAGCTTTGATTGATTGGGCGCTCTACCGTTGGTTTAATGAATTACACCTAACTGATGCTTTATGGTATGTAACACCAATTGGATTATCACTGCTTTACATTGCTCAAGTCGATTCCCAACTAAGACTACCAGAATCTAAAATAGCTCGTCACAGCCTCCGATTAGTAGGTAGTGGTTTAATTTGTGGCTGGGCAATTTTCTTCGATCAAAACACCCCCTGGATACCGGGAATTTTTAGCCTCATCGCCATTTTTGCCGGATTAGCTTTGCGAGTGCGGGCTTTTCTCTACATTGGTACAGCCACTTTTTTAATTACTACAATCTATCAATCGGTAATTTTCAGCTTGCAGTACTCTTTTTTAAAATGGGTTGTTGGCTTGCTAGTTGGTATTCTACTAATTTATATTGCTGCCAACTTTGAAACCCGTCGCGCTCAAATAACTTCTCTCATTCGTAGCACTATTGATGAATTTCAATCATGGCAATAGGGCTAGGTATTAAGCTAAGGGCTGAACTAATTAAACATGCGATCGCCTGTGTAGTAGTCTACTTTCTCTATATCCTACCTTTTAGTTATCAGTTGATTTGGTGCGTTACACTTACTTCGTTAACGCACGCTACAAGATCAGGCGATCGCATTGGAGTTATCGATAGGTTTGAGCTTCAGATAGATATCGTTAACTTGCTTTTGACAGCGCGCAATAATTTTTTCTTCCCCTTCTTCTCCCCAAGAAAAGCCATTGCGAATATACTCTACTGTTACTTCACCTAATGTAGCAGTGAATTTATAGCTAAGATAGCCTACACCACCTATGCTTCCCAAAAACCCCACAAGTATACCAATTCCACCAAGAGGAGTGAGTACAGTTGAGGTCATATCTGTGATGACAGCTATCGCAACTGTACCAATAAAACTTGCACCGATAACTTTACCACAAGTCCCAAAAATATTTTTGGTTATTTTTATCGCCTCAGACTTGCTTTGTTTTTTTCCCATAATCACACAGATCGTAAACACCATACTTACTAGGAGTGGGGGATGAACAAGGAATGTGGCAAATGGTACTGCTCCAGCCAATGCAGAAATACTACTGAAAACACCAATGAATCTCCGTACCAATTTTAACCTAGTATCGAAAATACGCTTATTCATACTATCGGTCAAGTTAACCGCACGTTGGGCTGGATCTAGAATATTCATTAATGCACCTAAAGTCCCAGCACTCTCATGTAAGCGATCGAGCAGTTGAGGTAATTCCTGTCGGATCATTTCATCATGCTTTTGATCAAAAAGCATGGCACTACCATAAACAATATCCTCTGGAGATTTCACAAATTTGCTCATCTTTTCTGAGATCCGAGAGCGTATAATCTCCTGATCTTTCTTGGGTTTATTGTTTTTCACAATATCCCACTTGTTAACAAATACAATTTTAGGAATATCAGGCGAATGTTCATGGACTAAATTGAACAATTCTATTTCATCTTGATAAGGCTCACCATCAATGGCAAAAATATGTCCATGAGCTTTCTTTGCCTCTTCGATTGCCAGCTTTTCATTATGCTCCTCACCCATTACCCCAGGCACATCTACTATATTCCAAGGTTCTTTTTTATAAGAAGTGGGAATAATAGTTTTATCATGTTCAACACCAACTTCAGCGACATCACTACCAATCAATGAATTGAGAATTGCCGACTTTCCAACAGAGGTTTTACCAAACAGGGCTACCCAAACTAAGCCAGTTTTTATACGTTCTAGAAGTTCGTTGATTTCCTGAAATTCCTTTTCGATCTCTTGACGTTCTTTCTCTTTAAGCTTTTTACCAAATTGCTCCTTCAGATTTTCCAGTGCTTCCTGTAGTTCAGTTTGAACTTGAGAAATTTCATCACGAATTTCTTGATTACTAATCATATTCTAAAAAATCTCATTTATTTTATTAATTAATTGAGGCAATTCCTGTCGGCTCATTTTATCATGCTTTAGATCAAAAAGCATGGCATTACCATAAACAATATCCTCTGGAGACTTCACAAATTTGCTCATCTTTTCTGAGATCCGAGAGCGTATAATCTCCTGATCTTTCTTGGGTTTATTGTTTTTCACAATATCCCACTTGTTAACAAATACAATTTTAGGAATATCAGGCGAATGTTCATGGACTAAATTGAACAATTCTATTTCATCTTGATAAGGCTCACCATCAATCACAAAAACCTGTGCATCAGCTTGTTCAGCCTTTTTAATTGCCAGTTGTTCATAATCCTTGTTGCCAATTGTTCCAGGTAGATCAATCCAAATTAAAGGTGATTGGAAACAAATAGTAAGTAAATTACCTTGTTCATGAGTTTCAGCTATATCAACACCAATCAATGAATTGAGAATTGCCGACTTCCCAACAGAGGTTTTGCCAAACAACGCTATTATCTTATCTTTGACATCAGATATCGTACTTGAAATTAACCGAGAAAACTCTACTGAACCTTTGCTGCTGTTATCTTCAATTGGTTGTACAAATGTCACAACACTAATTAATTCAGTTTGATCGTTAAAATTAGCTAAATTAACTTGGCGCAGTTCGATAGACTTAGCCTCTATTTTTGTACCTTGTATATCTGCTTCAATATTTTGCTCTCGTAGTAACTTTTTTAGTTTCTCATTTGATAAAGATAATTTGCCACCTATCTTGCCTTTAATTTGTGTCAATGCCCCTGCGTCAACATTTATATCAGCCGCAGGATTAAATTTCCATTGATTCTCATTTTCATCTTTAGTGAAAATCTTATTTAATTGTTTGGTGAGAATATCAGGTTTTAAATCATCCTGATTATATGTTGATTGCCATTTAGTTTCATCAAAGTTCTTGGAGGATTCTGATTGATTCCAATAACTTAATAGTTTGTCAAATAGTCCGGCTTCAAAATCCTCTGGCTTTTCAATAACAGCATTAAAAGAAACTTCTGTATTAATTCCCTCTAGTAACTTTCTTAAGTCGTCCCGATGAACATAAGCTACATCACCCAAACCATTTAATTCTGCATATAGTTTGCTATTTTTTAGTTTCTGGAGTGAGAATCTGACTGTATTTTGCTGTGATTTTCGAGCAGATACAGAGAATTCATATTCAAGAGTCATTGAAGATAAACTCTTTTCAATTTTAAGAGCAGTCTCTTTATCTCGAGATTCAATTTTGATGGTAAATTCTTGTGATGGTTGAGCAAACTCAAAATTATCTTTGATAATTTTAGCTTCTGGTGCTAATTCTTTTAAATCAGGAATATTAATTTTAATATAGGGAATTTGCAGAGCAAAAATGCTTGAACGTTGAATTTCTCGCGCTTGTTCTGGTGGATACAAATTACATACAGCTTGATGTGCAAGTTTTCCAGCTGCATCGTTGTCTAACTGTATTGTCAAGCTAGTTCTCCAATAACTTTCATTCCATTGTTCGCTTTTGACTAATAGCCGATTATTGCTGATTTCTGGAATCAAAAGGGGATCGTAGCGAAATTGCCAAGTTTGTGGGTTGTCAGGGCGATTTTTTGTTGCTTCCCAAATGCGTTTTCTTTGTTTATTAAAATCAAAAGCTGCTATCTCTGTTGCGGAGAAAACAAAATCAGAAAAATTCATATTTAGCTACCGTCGCGCTATTGTTAAAATCCCTGTTATTTCCTTCTACACACCCCAAGTAGCCAATTTCGGAATTTTGCGATCGCATTATTTGCACGGTGATAACTTGATCTCAACCTGATTTCTTTTGGATTTTAGACTTCCTGCGGAACGCTACGCGTAGCAAGATCCCCGAAGTGGTAAGACTTCCCTCAGGAACCATCGAACGATTTGAGATTTTGGATTAGGTATTATAGCCTTTCACGACAAGCGTGAGGTACACCAGTAAGGGCACGGCAGTGCCGTGTCCCTAGACCTTGGGATATACCATATCTCAAGTCTTTACAAGAATCAGTCCTTGTTAGACACGGCGATTTATCGCGTCTCTTACCTTAACCGAACAGTATTGGATCGCAACTTACTGTGCGCCAACTTCTTGTTTTTACTACTAGCTAAAGGTAAGACTCTTATCAATAGGGTTTCAACACTTTTCGGGTTTTGGGGGAAAGGGGAAAGGGAAAGGGTTTGAATTTCCCTTTCCCCATTACCCTTTAACCTTTCCCCAGACCAAAAGAGAGATTATTGGATTTAACCGAAAAGTATTGAATACGGTTTGGATAACAAAAGTGAAGGTTAAGAAAATAAGGGGGATGAGGAGAATTAGAGGGATAGGCAATACAACGACTTCATCCACTCCCATTCCTGTATCAAACCCTCTCTCAGGGAAACTTTCGGTTGATATCCCAAAAGTTTCTCCGCTTTAGATATATCCGCAGCCGTGTGACGAGCATCTCCCATCGCTTTTTCTATGTGATTTCTTTTGACTGGTTTATCAACAATTTCTTCAATTGTATCCAAGACTTCTGCTAAAACTACTCTGCTACCGCCGCCGATATTAAAGATTTCTCCCACAGCTTCTGGTGCGATTGCTGCGGCTAAATTAGCAGCGACAATATCACTAACAAACGTAAATTCTCGCGTTTGCTGTCCATCACCGTAAATCGGAATTGCTTCATCCTGCAAAATCGATTTAAAGAACTTATGAAATGCCATATCTGGGCGCTGTCTAGGACCATAAACGGTGAAATAGCGTAATGACACAGATGGCACACCAAAGTTTTTGTGATATAGTCCACACAAAAACTCAGATGCTAACTTTGTAATACCATAGGGAGAAACTGGTTGGGGACAAATTCTCTCATGGGTAGGTAATGTTTCGGCATCACCATATATACTTGATGAAGAAGCAAACACTAACCTTTTTAAGTCTTTAGCGTCTTTAGCTGCTTCTAACAGGACTTGTGTAGCGTTAATATTTCGTTCTGTATAACCTCGAAAAGCATTACCCCAACTCGCTCTCACACCTGCTTGTGCTGCTTGATGGTAAACGACATCAACATCTTGAAGGAGTTTATGCCAATCTAAAAACTGAATATCTCCTTCAATTAAGGTAAAACTAGGCGAGCAACCTAACTGTGCAACATTCTTACGCTTTAACATCGGATCGTAGTAATCATTGAATTCATCAATTCCGATTACTTCTTCACCTTGTTGCAGCAATGTTTCTGTCAGATGAGAACCAATAAATCCGGCGACTCCAGTAACAATAATTTTAGCCATGTTCGTTATTTTTTGATGTCCTGATTAATTTCTATTTTCACAGGTTAGTACTTTTATTGGCTCAGATTCCTAACTTGTTATAAAAACTGAGTAATCTGGTCTTAAACCAATAATTTAAACTTGGTATATTTCAAATACTTTAGTCCATTTATTTGCTGATTGCCAATAATTACATTGTTAAATTTACTAATTAAGAAAATTAAACTTTAAGAAAAAATATAGTAAAAATTGAATAAAGGATATAGGAAGAATTTCAATTTATGCGTAGATAATACAGTTACCTTCTTTCTAATTAGGGCTTGCTGAAAAAGTAATAAAAAGCGTTTGAAGGATTGATTTGTTATTCAAGCAGGGGAGGCAAAACTCAATGCCAGCCTCCATTTCTCCCCCTGCTCAAGAACAGCTTGCCTGAACCAAGAAATTCCAAAACCTACCCAGTATTGGTAACTGTCCTACTATTACCACCAAGGAGTGGGGAGATACACCTTGTTTTTCATCCTCACCTGTGCAAATCTCATAATATATTACTATAAGCCTACCGATTTACCGTACAAAATGGTAGTTTGAAGCATTAGTGAAGCAATGAAAGCTCGATTAATAAAAAAACGCCCTTTAAGCTTTAATTTTAAACTTTTGACTTGGACAATTAATTGCTCCTTGAGGAGAATGACCTTGTAAGGCTTGTAAAATATTTTGGGACGCTTCTATGGCAATGTCACGTCGTAAATCATCCACCGCCGATCCTAAATGGGGAGTAAAAAAGGTTTGGTCTTGTTTCTCTAACAAAGATGGAGGAATTTCCGAGGGGCGATCGCTACGCGCCCAATCTTCTAGTTCAAAGACATCAGCGGCATAACCTGCTAAATGTCCAGAGGCTAAAGCATCACTCACCGCTTGTTCATCAACTACTGAGCCGCGACACGGATTGATTAAGAAACTCCCTGGTTTCATCCGTGCTAAAGATGTTTCATTTATCAGATGAAACGTTTCCGGTTGCAGAGGAACCATTAGCACAACAAAATCACTGGTTGCCAATAGCGTATCTAAGGAAATCTGTGACAAACCCCAAGCTGCTGCTTTTTGCTTGGATAAAGGTATCGCATCGGTGTAAATCAAGTTCATTTCAAAACTGGAAAGCCGTTGAGCCAGGGCTTGGCCTAGACTGCCCATACCAACGATTCCCAGTGTTCGGTTTGCTAATCCTATGCCGTATAGATGCGGTCGCCAACCTGCAAACGTACCTTGACGAATCAAGCGATCGCCTGGCAACATCTGACGAGCTAATCCGATAATCAGCCCAATAGTCAATTCAGCCGTTGGTACAGCTAATAAGCTAGGGACGATGGTGAACCAAACACCTTGACGAGTACAGGTATCAATATCAAAATTATCGTAACCCTTCAATGCTCCGGCGATAATCTTCAATTTTGGACAAGCTTTCAGAAACGCATCATCGATTCGATCTGGCATAAAAACCATCAAAGCTTCAGCATCATGCGCCAAATTGAGAATTTCTTCACGCGGTAAAGTCTCTCTAGTTGGATTGGCAACTACCTCACAATACTCACTTAAGTTGGTAATAATTTCCGGGTGAACCCAGTGGGTAATTACAACTTTAGGTTTCATCAGCAACCTCCTAAACTAAACGTTTTCTAAGATAACTACTAAAACCATCAACCAGAATGACCATAAACAAAATTACTAGCAGCACTGCTGAAACTTCTCGGTAATTGATCAGGCGAAGTGCGCCAATTAGCTCAAACCCGATGCCACCAGCCCCTACCGCTCCCATAACCGTGGAGGCGCGAAAATTATATTCCCATCGATAAAGGGTCAGATCCATCATTTGTGGTAAGACCTGTGGCAAAATTCCGTGATAGATTACTTGCACCTTGTTGGCTCCAGCAGCTCTTGCTGCTTCTAGCGGTGCTTCGTTGACCAGTTCAATATATTCTGCAAAGAATTTGCCGACCATACCAATGGAGTGAAATCCCACCGCCAAGGTTCCGGGTAATGCCCCAAAGCCAACAGCTGCCACAAAGATAATACCCATAATTAGCTCTGGCACCGAACGCAAGCCGTTGAGAATCAGCCGTGAAAGTTGAAATAACAACGGATGAGGAGTTGTATTGCGAGCCGCTAATAAAGATAGAGGCATCGAAAAGACAATAGCGATCGCGGTACCTGCAACACTCATCGCCAGGGTATCAAATAAAGGTTTCACCCAGTTTCGGGCATCACTAAAATCTGGAGGTAGCATTTGATGTAGCAAGTTGAAGATACTAGGAATGCCATCTGCAAGGCGTTTCTCGTCCCCAAGTCCAACTAGGAAGCAACACACAACGATCGCCAAAAGTGCGATCGCCCAGGTTACTATGGTTCGATACCATTCCCGGCGTTGTTGTTTTAGTAGCTGCTCGAAAGCTGGTTGAGCATTAGGAAGTTTCACGTCGCTTCGCCCCGAATTCAAACAAAATAAATCAGTAGTCAGAATACAGAATTCAGAAAACTCTACTCATCAAGGGATAGAGTTTTTATCAAGAAAACTATTTATAGCAAAGTACTAAGTAAAAATAGAATTTATACTGTTCTATTTTTACTTCTCCTGCCGGAGACGCTACACGTAGCTTCCCCGGAGGGGTACGACTACGCGGAAATCGAGCGACTTGCACTGAACGGCGTCGAAGTGAGTCGAGATTCAGCCATCGCCTGAGTTCTGAATTCTTCTTATAAATTACTTTTGCAACTTGGCGATATCAAGATTAAGTATTTTTGCTAAGTCTCTGATGCTATCATAATCTTTATCTTTAGCGGCTCCAAAACCATCAGCTTTGAAGGGTTTAAGAACCTCTTTATCTTTCAATGCAAAAAAGGTTGCACGAATTTTTTCTTTTAATGTCGGTGCTAAATCAGAACGCATTGTCCAGGGATATTCAGGATACTCTTTAGACTCTGCAATCACCTTAACTTTACTAGAATCAATTACTTTGCGTTCAATTAAGGATTCAAAGATAGGTTTACTCAAGCCACCAACTTGAGCATTACCATTTTGAACTGCCAATGCTACAGCATCATGTGAACCTGTGAATGCCTCTTGGTAGTCTTTTCCGCCGGGTTGCAATCCGCTATTTGCCAGCATTGATTTAGGAATCAAATGACTAGAAGTAGATGCTTGGTCTCCAAAAGCTACTGTTTTACCCTTGACTTCTGCCAGTGACTTGACGCCGCTAGCTGTGTTAGCAATAATTACCGATTGATAAGTAGTTTTACCGTTTTTCTTTAAAGCTGCAAATGGCTCAATATCACTCTTTGTTTTTGCCAAAACGTAAGATAGTGGACCAAAATAAGCTAAATCAACACGCTTGTTGCTTGCTGCCTCAATCATTGAAGAGTAATCAGTTGTAACGACAAGTTCAATATGTTTTTGTAGCTTTGTCTCAAGATACTTTTTAAATCCTTCATTGTTTTTAATTACAGTGGAAGGGGATTCATCAGGTAATAAAGCTACTTTCAGGGTTTGAGGATCAGCCGACTCTGATGCCACTACTGGACTATTAGAAGCTGATTGATTGCTGGGACTTTGACAACCGATTAAGGTAGTCATGATTAATGTCATTGAGACAAGCGATCGCTTGTTTAGTAAAACAGTCATTAAGGTTATCCTAAATTAATATAAAAACAGTACAGTAAATTTAGCCATTAGGAATTAATGGTTTCCTGAAAACCTTCATCATAAGGACTATTTTTGTCACTATAAAGTTGCTTTAATTCGTAGGCACTGATATCTGCTGGCTTCCCATCTAGGACAACCGTTCCCTGAGATAGTCCAATAATTCGATCCGCGTAAATTCTCGCAAGATCGATCTGGTGCAGACTGAGAATTGCGGAAATTCCATCTTCTTGACAAGTCTGACGCAGAAATGAGAGAACTTTGTGAGCGCTAGTAGGATCGAGACTAGCAACAGGCTCATCTGCCAAAATCAATTGTGGTTTTTGTGCTAAGGCGCGTGCGATACCAACCCGTTGCTGTTGACCTCCGCTAAGAGCATCCACTCGTGTTAGAGCTTTATGCAAAAGCCCAACCCGGTCTAAACATTCTAAAGCAATATACTGATCTGCTTTGGGCAAAGGAAAGAAACTTCGGAGTGTTGAATGGTACGCTAAACGACCCACTAATACATTCCCAAGAGCCGTTTGCCGACTAATAAGTTGATGCTGCTGAAAAATCATCCCTGTGCGCTTGCGATGTTCATACAACACCTTACGATTATGCAGATTTCCCAATCCTTCAACTATCACAGTACCAGTTGTGGGGCGATTAAGATAGTTAAGACAGCGGAGTAAAGTTGATTTACCAGAACCCGAAGCCCCTAAAATAACAGTGAATTGTCCTTTGATCAAGCTAAGAGAAATTGGTTTAAGCCCTACTACTCCGCCTTTATAAGTCATACTTAAATGGTCAATTTGAATCATATTTCGTAGCTATAGGGATTAAATCCAAACTTCATCGTCAATCTTTTTCAAACATCAGGTTGATTCAATATCACCAGCATTTTCTCTCAAATCTCCATACCAACAATAATGGCTTTTGGAGCAAAGTTGTAACCGCTTTAAAAGGGGTTATTTGCTTGTCCTACTTATTTAGTTTCAAATTGGGAGAATATACACCATTTTGGGATTAATAAATGTGAAACCTCTCTGAAGAGAACAGGCTCCAAAAGGATAACAAACCATGTATCAGCAACTTTTTTGTAAAGTTGTAACCAATCTACTTGGTAGAAATACTACTTTATTTACCTCAATATTAGCGATCGCCATATTTGGCATGGCCTGTACTCCAAGTCGTGAAACTTCCTCTGCAACTCAGCCTAACGCCGCTCAGTCACCTGCTAGCACTACCGCAGGAGAAGAACAAGCAACCATTACAATGGCGGTGATTCCCTGGCAGGTTTCAGCCGAACAAGAAAAGAAACTCCAACCTTTGTCTGACTATCTGAGCAAAGCACTAAAAAGACCCTTTAAATTTGAAATTACTAAGGACTACGAAACAGCAATTGATTTATTGGTTAAACAAAAGGTAGACATTGCTTACCTTGCACCCACCAGTTACATCGAAGCTCATCGCCGCGATCCCAAGGTTGAGCCATTGGTTGCTCAGATTAATAAAGAAACAAAGCGACCTTGGTACACCGCTGTAATTATTGCCAGCAAGACAAGTGGGATCAAAACCCTCAAGGATTTGAAAGGTAAGCGATTTGCTTTTGTCACCAAGTTATCGACATCTGGATACGTCGTACCAACAGCTCATTTTCAGGAAATAAATATTAATCCTGAGCGAGACTTTAGATCGATAATCTTTGCTGGCAGCCATGATAAAGCCAAACAAGCTTTAGTCAATGGGGAAGTAGATGCGATCGCAGACGATCGCCGCTCTTATACCGATCAAGTCAATGAAGGGAAGATTGACCCCAAAAAATACACAATTATCTGGGAATCTGTCCCGCTTCCTAGCGTGCCTCTTGTTGCATCTAGTAAAGTCTCCGTCGAGTTGAAAGATAACTTGAAAAAGGCATTGATTGACGCTCCAGCAGGTCTTGTAGACCCTACAGGCGGTATTGGAGTTGGCTACACTTTGGTGCAAGACGGAGATTACGACATCGTTAGAGAGTTGCAAAAGCGAGTTTCCACCAAATAAGGCTAATCAAGATATGCGGATAACGACCAAATGTATTGGGTCATCTGCGATCGTTCTGGGACTGGTTGCCTCTACCCAAATTGGAGGCGACCTCTTTATCAGGCAAGCAGAACAAAAAGCACAGGATACTCAGGCAAAAAATACTCAGGCTTTGACGACTATCCTGCAAATAAACCTCTCTTTGAATAACGAAGTAGCCGCGCTCAAAGACATGATCTTGCTCAAACGCGATGCTTCCAATCTGGTGAAATATCAGGAAGCTCTATCTGGATTTACTAAAAATTTGGCTGAGTTACAAAATTTAGAGCCAAAGATAAATTCAGAGTTAGTCAAGATACGCGATCGCCATAGCTTGCTTGCCAATCTAATAATCGAATTAACTAATCAATCTAACACAGATAAACCCTTAGAATTAGCTGAATCTCAACAGGATTTTCGAGTAATCAACGCTTTTTCTCGGGATATTGAACTCTACTTAAAGTTATTAACTCAAAAGCTTCAGCAACAGGATAGTTTAGCCAAGCAAGAATTTAATAACTTTAAACAGAATACTCAACTTGCTAGACAAATTCTGCTTTTGTCCATCCTTTTAGTTTTTGTCGGTCAGTTATTGCTGATCCTCCTACCAGTAATCCGCTCGATTCAAAAACTACAACAAGGAGCAGCAAAAATTGGAAATGGAAATCTAGAATATCGTCTGAATATTCAAACCAAAGACGAAATTCAACAACTAGCAGAAGCTTTTAACCAAATGGCAGCAACGTTAGCTGAGTCCTATAGCTCCCTAGAGTTAAAAAAAGAACTTGCTGATACGGCAAATCGTGCCAAAAGTGAGTTCTTAGCTAACATGAGCCATGAGTTGCGAACCCCTCTTAACGGTATTCTGGGTTATGCTCAAATTCTGCAACGAGATAAAACTTTAACTGATAAACAGCAGGATGGATTAAGAATTATTCACCAGTGTGGTTCACACCTATTAACACTAATTAACGACATTTTAGATTTATCTAAAATAGAAGCCCAGAGAATGGAACTTTACAAAAGCGATTTCCATTTTCCAGCGTTTCTCCAGAGTGTCGTAGAAATTTGTCGGATTCGTGCTGAACAAAAAGGTATTTCCTTCATTTACCAACCAACTTCAGAACTACCTATTGGCATTTGGGCAGATGAAAAACGATTGCGACAAGTCTTAATTAATCTACTTGGTAATGCTATTAAATTTACTGAGAAAGGAGGAGTGAGATTTACTATTAACTTTGTAGACCAATTATTAGTAAATGAAAGTAACCAAAAACCAATTCATAGAATTCGATTTCAAATCATCGATACGGGAATTGGCATGAGTCAAGAACAGGTAGAGAAAATATTTTTCCCATTTGAGCAAGTCGGAGAAATTAAAAAGCAATCAGAAGGTACTGGCTTAGGTTTAGCTATTAGTCAAAAGATTGTGCAATTAATGGATAGTACAATCCAAGTAAAAAGTGAAATAGGTCAGGGTAGCACTTTTTGGATTGACTTGGATTTGCAAGAATCAGTGGATTGGATACAATCAGGTAGAGTCATGGCTGCTGGCAAAATTGTTGGAATTGCCACCGATCGGAAGAAAATCCTAATTGTTGATGATAAGTGGGAAAACCGTTCTGTTGTGGTGAATCTATTAGAGGAGATTGGATTTGAAATTATAGAAGCAAGTGACGGTCAGGAAGGCTTAGATAAAGCTATGGAATTTCTGCCTGACTTAATCATTACAGACTTGACAATGCCAGTAATGGATGGCTTTGAATTAACACGTCGCCTCCGCCAGCAAGAAGAGTTTCAGAACTTGACTATCATAGTTTCATCTGCCAGCGTCTTTGAATCTGACCAACATAAAAGTTTAGGAGTTGGTGCAGACGATTTTCTACCTAAACCTGTACATGCTGATGATTTACTTCAGAAGTTAGAAAAATATTTACAAATTGAATGGGTTTATGAAACTGTACCAGAAAAACCTGTAAGTGCGACACTAAATAGTATCTATAACAAAAATAGTTCTGTCGTACCTACTAAAAGCACAATTGTTGGGATTACGGGCGATAAGCGGAAAATTTTGATTGTAGATGATAATGGGGAAAACCGTTCTCTTATTGTCAATTTATTAGGTGATATTGGCTTTGAAATAACGGAGGCAACTAATGGTCAAGACGGCTTAGATAAAGCAGTCGAATGGAAACCTGATTTAATTATAACCGACTTGTCTATGCCAGTCATGAATGGCTTGGAAATGATCCATCACTTGCGGATTTTGCCATTTGATAATTTACCAATACTTGTTTCATCTGCCAGCGTATTTAAATCTGATCGGCATCAGAGTTTAGAGGTAGGTGGCAACGATTTTCTGCCGAAGCCAGTGCAAGTAGATGAATTGTTCCAGAAGTTACAGAAACACTTACAATTTGAGTGGATTTATGATTTTCCCCAGAGTCAACAAGGAGTCAACGAAGCCCAAAATCTAAAAGTTACTTCTGTTGATTCCTCGGTAGCAGAGAGTGGCTTAATTGCTCCACCGCTTGAAGAAATCGAGAAACTATTTGAGTTGGCGATGAGAGGTAATATCAAAGGCATCCGAGAGCAAGCCCAAAAGTTGAAACTTTTGGATGAGAAGTTTATACTATTTGCTGAACAATTAGAGCAATTTGCTAAAAGCTTTCAAATTCAAAAAATTAGGGAATTTATTCAACCATATCGAGGAGAAGAACAATGAATATACCTCTTCTGGAGACAGGGGTTATTTTGATTGTGGATGATAATCCCAATAATTTGGAAGTACTATCTGAAGCCTTAATGGATACAGGTTGGGAGATATTGATTGCTGTGAATGGTGAGGGCGCGATCGCTCAAGCTGAATACGCCTGTCCTGATATCATACTTTTAGATGTCATGATGCCTGGAATTGACGGATTTACAGCTTGCCAGCATTTAAAGTTAAATCCTGTAACTTGTGATATCCCCATAATTTTTATGACAGCTCTCTCTGAAACTGTCGATAAAGTAAAGGGTTTGAGTTTGGGAGCAGTAGATTACATTACTAAACCATTTGAGCATGAAGAAGTACTGGCTCGTATCAAAACACACCTCCAAATCCGTAATCTAACTAAGCAACTCCAAACTCATAATCAGCAACTTCAACAAGAAATAGCCGACCGTCTCGCAGTTGAAACTAAGTTACAAAAGCTGACTCAGGAGTTAGAACAAAGGGTAGAAGAACGTACTTTTCAACTATCTCAAGCACTTCATAATTTGCAGCAAGCTCAGGTTCGTCTAGTACAACAAGAAAAGATGTCTACCCTTGGTGAGTTAGTTGCTGGAATTGCCCATGAAATTAACAATCCAGTCAATTTCATTTTAGGAAATCTTAATCACACCTCTGAATACATCCAAAATTTTATTGATTTGTGTCAACTTTATCAACAATATTATCCCAACCCTGAACTAGAAATTAAGCAAAAAATAGATGACATTGATATTGATTTCTTAATCCAAGATTCTCCGCAAATTATGTCGTCTATGTACAAAGGAACAAAGCGCCTAGCACAGATGATTCATTCTCTTAGGCATTTTTCACGGCGCGATGATTCAGTAGTAGAACCTATCGATATTCATGAAGGTATTGATAGTACACTATTGATTTTACAATATCGGTTAAAAGCAAACTCAGAACGTTCCGAAATTCAGATTATTAAAGATTATGGAACTTTGCCACCGGTAGAATGTTTCCCAGGCCCACTGAATCAAGTTTTTATGAATCTCCTGGCGAATGCAATAGATGCTATAGAGGAGTCATTGGTAACTAAGAACAACTATGTTGCAAACTTTTCCAAAATTGCAGCAAGTGGCGTTCATTTGTTATCGGTAGAAGAAAAAGGACAAATCACAATTCGCACTGCTCTACATGAGCAAGGCTCAATTGTAGTAATTAAAATTGCCGATAATGGCATCGGTATGACAAAAGAAGTCAAAGAACGGTTATCTGAACCAATGTTTACTACCAAACCTGTAGGAAAGGGTACAGGCTTGGGTTTATCTATAAGTCGGCAAATTATTGAGGAAAAACATGGTGGGACTCTCTCTTTTGTATCTGAGCTGGGGCAAGGCACAGAATTTTCTATTGAAATTCCTTTACTAAGTCAAAAAGCCTAAATAAGTACGCAGTTACAAAATGGTACAATCTCCTACTAATACTAAGGTTAAACTCAGGAACGCCAAATATTAATCTCTATGATTTTTCGATAAACTTCAGATTTATTTAATATTCTGGCTTCATTTATTTGCCAAACTGGTTCACAAATTTGAAGTAAAGTAAAAGCAAATAATAAAAAATAAGTGACTTATGTCCAAAAAAGTGAGTTCAGCAATTAATCCAACTTTCTTAACAGATGTAAATCATGGTGGAAAGAAAGGGCAACCACAAAAGATTGCACAGCAATTAGCCGAGTTTATTGATGGAGCAAAGTCCAATCTGCACATTGCAATCTATGATTTTCGTTTAACGGAATCAACCCTTGCAGAGCCTGTAATTACAGCACTTAAGAACAAAGCCCAAGCGGGTGTCAAAGTGAGGATTGCCTTTGATCATGGAAAACCTGAAACTAAAACAGTTGAGGCTTTCATCGCTAGTGGTAGCGATCCAGCACCGAAAGGAACTAAAGCATTCCTAGAAAGTGTATTTGAGGGAACTCAAGTTGAAATCAAGAGCATTGCTGGTTCAAAGCTGATGCATAATAAATATGTAATCCGAGATGTGAATACCCCCCAAGCAACTTTATGGACTGGTTCAGCCAATTTCACAGACGATGCTTGGACTTACCAAGATAACAATATATTACAAATTTCTTCGCCGCAGCTTTGCTCATACTATGAAACCGATTTTCAGGAATTGTGGGTGAGTGGGAATATTAAGACCACAGGTGTTGGAGATATTGGTAAAGTTTATATTGGTTCAATTGAAGTTGATTTCGCTTTTTCGCCAGGGGAAGGTCAGACGATTGACCATATCATTTCTAGTTTGATTGGTTCAGCAAAAAAGCGAATCAAAATTGCTTCTATGATGATTACTTCTCATACAATTCTAGCTGCCCTCGATGATGCCCTGAGACACAAACAGGTGAAAGATATAACTGGAGTGTATGATGCAACACAAATGTCTCATGTGGTAAAACTTTGGGAGAAAACAGAAGCAAGTGTAGGTGTTGCTGAAACTTTTAAAGAGGTGTCATCCCATCTAGTTGGTAAGCACTCCGAGCCTTATAAACCAGATAGCAAGCATAACTTTATGCACAATAAGGTTGTGGTCTGTGACAACATTGTGGTGAGTGGCAGTTTTAACTTTTCTCGCAGTGCTACACAGAATGCAGAAAATATCGTCGTGTTACACGATCAAAGTCTAGCAGAGCAGTATAGCGATTACATTGATCAACTGCGGGTACAGTACAGCAAAACATAGTTACTACAAATTGCTAAAATCTTTATCCTTTACTCTTTATAGAGTGTTTTGTCATCCTACAAGGAAAAAACTATGAATAAAAGTTTGGTTTTGGCAGTTCATCATTTAACGCCCAGTTTCCTATGTCTTGGATTTTGTAATCTACTGGATCGTGAAGAGTGAACGTGCGGAGATTACGCCAATAGCGGTCAAAGCCATATTTTGCATTAGTAGCACGTGCGCCCATAACTTCAAAGATGCGATTAGTAATATCTAAACCGACTCTAGTCGCTGCAACTTTGGCAGTAGCTACACTCAACGCACATTCTCCCCGTTGTTCTGCGGTAAGTGACCATTCTTTTTCCCAAGCTGCTTGTAGTAGTTCTCCTGCTTGCTCAGTCAAGCTCTTAGCCGCTTGGAGTTCAACCCAAATTTTGCCATAGTGCTGGAGGATGTAAGGATCTTTGGTTGCACTCTCTACACTTGATGTCAGCCAAGGTTTTGTATTAGTGGAAGTATATGTTTTAGCTGCTTCAAATGCTCCTTGGGCAATTCCCAGGTAGATATTAGCAAGATTCAATTGAGTTAAGCAAGCGCGAATAGTGTTGAAGGGTTGACTGGGTTTGTCTCTACTACCAAGAATTTCGTTAGGGTACACCAACACATTTTCAAAAGTGACACTACCACTGTCTGTTTGTCGTTGCCCAATATTATTCCAATCATGATTAACAGTAACGCCTTGCCGTTGGGTGGGAATTACTAGAATACTCAATTCACCAGTTTCTTGATGAGTTGCAGCGATCGGCAATATATCCGAGTCTTGAGAGCCAGAGCAAAAGCTTTTAATACCGTTGAGACGGAAATAATTATTTTCTGGTGTCAGAGTAGTTCTTTTATCTAAAGGGTTAAGGGCATTGCACCAAAACCAATTATTGTGAATAGTTTCTGAGTAATACCGCTGTTTTTGCTCCGCTGAACCAAAGATATGAGGAATAACTACACCTAGATGGTGGTAAGAAAAGACGTGAGCAATGGAACTATCAACTTTGGCAAACTCGCGGGTAATTTGCAAAACAGTAATCCAGCTTTGCCCTAAACCACCGTACTCTGTGGGTACAATCAGTTTCAGCAAGTTGCTTTGGCGCAAGCGATCGCGTTCATGTTTTGGTGTTCCCCCTTTGGCATCCCGCTCGACAGCAGTCTGGTCAAATTCCTTTGCTAAAGACTTAGCTAAATTGAGATAATTTTGAGACTCTTTCGTTTCGATTAATTGCATATCTTGCAACTTCTCCTGGTAACCTTCTGTGAGGAGCAACTATAAATTTGGCTGGAAAAATTTTAATTTACAGTATTTTGATATAACTACCGTACTAATAGAAATATAATTGCATATTTTAACTAATAAGGCAAGTTTAAATTAAATTAACTTTGCTCGATCGAGAGGATGTTAGCACAATATGAAAAAATACTTGGTTAAGAGTAAAAAATAAAAAATATTCTAATCTACTTGTTTTTCAAGAGCATATATGCAATATTAATAAATCGAATCCAATAATCTGCTTAAACTGTATAGGTAAACAGTAGATAGTCACTAATGGGCAAAAGAGTCTAATTTTTGTCTAAAACTAAAATATTTTTACAGATAGATATTTCCTTAGCAAATAGGTCAGCTTGTCTAAGGATTATAGTTTTGTAAAAACAAATCTTTTCTCCACTAAAATATGCAGATTCAAATATCAGATATTCACTGATATATCTGGGATTATAACGATATTAGTCAAAATTTTCGATTGTTAGAATAAATCAACATTTTTCAAGGACAGCCATAATCTTATAGCTTGGCAAGTCACTGAAATGTCTGATGACTTGCACTAAATTTTTCAAACCAAAAATGTGAGGAGTGAGAGAAATGTTCAATCGTTCATTTCATAATTTATTTATGGAATCGGTGATTATGGGGGCTACTTTGCTAGCCAGCACATCAGCCCATGCTGAAGACAGGAATTTAGTGGCTGAGACTACCAATTTTGGGGATAATTCCTCGGTAACAACCATCGCCCAAACTCCTAAAATTCCTGTAATCAATAGTGATGCAAATATCCAACAGATAAACAGTATGTCTCAGGTAACATCTGTATCTCAGTTTTCAGATGTGCAACCAACTGATTGGGCTTTTCAAGCACTCCAGTCTTTAGTTGAGCGTTATGGATGTATTGCGGGGTATCCAAATAGCACTTATCGAGGAAACCGCGCCATCACTCGCTATGAATTTGCAGCAGGTTTAAATGCTTGTTTATCTCGAATCAACGAGCTAATTGCAACAGCTACATCTGACTTAGTTACCAAAGAAGACTTAACTACTGTACAAAGGCTGCAAGAAGAATTTACTGCTGAACTAGCAACTCTACGAGGTCGTGTTGATAGTTTAGAATCTCGTACTGCGGAACTAGAAGCCAATCAGTTTTCCACAACTACAAAGCTTTCTGCAGAAGCCATCTTTGTGATTACGAATGCCTTTCAAGGTTCAGTTAATGGTGATAACACAGTTTTTCAAGATAGAGTTCGCCTCGTTTTCAAAACTAGCTTTACAGGTAAAGACACTTTAAATACTCGTCTAAGTACTGGAAACACTACTATTTTGCAGCTTCCTGGTGGTTCAGCCGAAGGTTTGCAAACCTTCAATCTTGCTCCTAGTAACAACAGCCTATCTGTAGATTGGCTCTCTTACTATTTCCCAGTTGGTAGCAAAATCGATGCTTATATAGGAGCTGTAAACGGAGTATTTTTTGACTTTGTTCCGACTCTGAGTCCCTATCTCGATAGTGCCACAGGCGGCGATCGCGCTTTGACAGAATTTGCTTCGTCTAGTCCTATCTACCGAATTGGTGGTGGTGCTGGTGGGGGATTCAATTATCGATTAAGTGACGAATTGGTATTGAGCTTGGCTTACTTAGCAGGAGATCATGCCAGTCCTCAGCCAGACAGTGGTTTTTTTAATGGTCAATATAGTGCATTTGGACAAATAGCATGGAACCCAAACAAAAACTCTGGCATTGGTTTGACTTATGTAAATGCCTACCAAAATCGGGGAGCAATATTTGACCTGGGAAGTGGTTTTACACTTGTCGGAACACAACAAGCCAATACTCCATTTGAGCGAACCATTACCAACTCTTATGGAGTCGAAGCTTTCTATAAATTTAGTCCTCGATTTGCAGTCAATGGGTTCTTTGGCTACACTAACGCCAAGAATCTGGCAGGTAGTGGTAGTGCAGATATTTGGTACTATGCTTTGGGATTGGCATTCCCAGATTTAGGTAAACAAGGCAACCTTGGTGGTGTTCTTGTGGGTGCAGAACCTTATCGGGGTGGTAATCCAGCACCTGCAAACGATTTATCCTTACACATTGAAGGCTTTTATAAGTATCAGCTTACAGATAATATTGCCATCACCCCTGGCGTAATTTGGATCACGGCTCCTGCTCAAAACAATGACAATAAAGATGCGGTAATTGGCACTGTCAGAACAACCTTCACCTTTTGAATCATCTCAGCAACGTTACAAATTTTGGCGTTGCTGATTGAGAATGTGAATTTGCTTGATGCAGAGAGTAAGATTTGAGAATGTTTTCATTTATTTAGATCGCACTTCTATATTCTTTTCTCCGCCTTTGTGTGAGATAACAAATGCAGATATGAAAGCTAAATTAACGTGAGTTCCATAAACCTCTCCCTCCCTGAAACGGAAAGCAGAGTGGTTTCATACAAAAAAAGAAAAATACATAAGTATTGATTTCTCATGTATAACCATAGATTTTGACCCCTCTCCAAACCTCTCCCCGTTGGCGTTAGCCTGCCGTTAGGCAAGCGGAGAGAGGCTTTGAACTGGTAAATGTTAATTCTCAAAGCTTCACCCCAGTAGAGAATGCGGCAATTACAACCAAGGATGGCGCGGGGGATAGACACCATTGAGGAAGTAGTTACCAACAGCGTAGTACTTCCAACGCACGGGATCGTGGAGTGTGTGAGCGCGGGCATTGCGCCAGTGGCGATTGTAGTTGAATTCCTCCAATGTGGACTTAGTACCTGCTAGTTCAAACAATTTGTTGGTAGCTAGTAATGCTGCTTCGGTGGCTAAGGCTTTGGCTTCAGCAACTGCGATCGATGCTTCAACTACCTTGGGTTCTTCTAAACCTGACTCGTTGGCGATGTCCAGAAATTCGCCTGCACGACGCAGCAATGCTTCAGAAGCGTGAACCTGAATTTGGACATTGCCTAAGTTGTACAGTGTCAGGGGGTCTTCGTAACCTTTTTCTAAATTGCTGTCAACCCAAGGGCGAGTATGGTTGCGGACAAAGTAGATGGTGTCACGGACTGCGGCTTTGGCAATTCCCACATCTACGGCGGCTTGGATAATTTGCGCGATCGCACCCATTGGTGTTGCCCGCTCAAAAGCTAAGTAGTGCGGAATCACGTGTTCTGCTTTAACTTTCACATTTTCAATAATGGTAGTGCCGCTAGCGGTGGTACGCTGTCCAAAACTCGTCCAATCATCAAGTAGGGTCAATCCTTCGGCATCCCGCTCTACAAATGCCACCACTGTCTTACCATCTGGATTACTGGCAATGACAGGAACCCAATGTGCTAGTAATGCCCCAGCAGAGTAGTATTTGCGTCCGTTGAGTACGAAGTTAGATCCATCTGGTGTTAATTTTGTTTGGACATCAGTCACAGACTTAGTGCCAATTTCCGAGAAGGCATTACCAAAGCGCTTACCTTGTAGAACTAAATCAAAGAAGAACTTTTTCTGTTCATCAGTGCCATCCAACCGGACTGCTTCCACCATGTAAAGATGGTTTTGGGGAATTTGACCGAGGCTAGAATCGGCTTCGGAGATGATTTTAATTACTTCTGCTAGGGTTGCATTTGATACAAAAGCTCCACCATATTCTTTAGGAACCGTAATTCCCCACAATCCACTTTGCGAAAACTTTTCTACTTCCTCAGCAGGTAAACGCCGATTTTGATCGCGTTCTGAGTCTCCCTTGGCAAACTCAGCTGCTAATTCGTGAGCGATCGCGATCGCTTCTTGGTCATTCTGAATAATATGCGCCTTCTGTTCTGTGTTGATTATTGATGTCATGGTAAAACCCCTTGATTGTGATTGAGTGACTCATAATCGTCATGACTATGAGACAAAGCAAAATATCTGTATTCGATCGGTACATCCTATTTGAGGGATGGATATCTAGCCCATCTAATATTTGTTGTTGATGGGCAAAAGCGATCGCTCAAAATAGTGGAATATTACATCAAACTCTTTTTCGCGTTTGAACGTGTATTAAGCGTTGGTATTTGCTGTAGGAGTGGATGTAGCTGTTTTAGATAACAGCTTCAATCCACAAAACCCACAAAGTATAGCAGTTTGCAAGTAAATCATGTACAGAATGCTAGACTCCAAATCAGATATAAACAGTTTTTAAATCTGCCTTCTGCCTCCTGTTTATACCCTAACCAACTCATCAGCTGTCCGACGATTAGCTTTAAGTTCGCGCACAATTGGTATTACCGTTTTACCAAATGCTGGCAAATCATCTGTGTAGTGTAAGAAGCCGCCAAGAATTAGATCGACTCCCACTGCATGGAACTGGCGAATCTTTTCAGCTACTTGCTCAGCAGTGCCAATCAAGCCTGACCGGAAGCCATCGTTATACTGCACCAAGTCTTCAAAATTGGAATTCGCCCACATTCCCTGACCTTCACGAGTAGAAGATCCCGCCTGTTTTACTGCTTCGCCAAATCCTTTGACAGCTTCCACATCAGCTTGAGCAATAATATCGCGCAATACTTCATGCGCTTCTGCTTCCGTATCTCGCACGATAATAAAGGAATTCAGACCAAACTTAATTGTGCGTCCTTCAAGACTCGCTAATTCAGATACCTCTGCAATCTGCTCTTTCACACCTTCTATGGTGTTCCCATTCATGAAATACCAATCGGAGACGCGGCCAGCCATTCGCCTAGCTGCTTTAGAGTTACCACCTTGGAATATCTCTGGGTGTGGATTTTGATTAACTGGTCTAGGCTTCACCCAACCGCCGTTAATGCGGTAAAAGTCGCCCTTAAAGTGAAACTCATCCTCAGTCCACAAACCTTTGAGAACGCGGATAAATTCTTCTGAACGACGATAACGTTCGTCATGGTCTAACCAATGTTCACCATATATAGTGAATTCATCTTTGAACCAACCGCTAACGACATTCAAAGCAAACCGACCGTTAGAGAGAAAATCAATGCTAGCACCAATTTTGGCAACTACTCCCGGATGCCATAATCCAGGGTGAACTGCTGCAATCAATTTCAATTTCTTGGTGACAGGAGCCAGAGCTGATACAGTTGTAAGTGCCTCTAGCTGGTACTCAGCGCCATAGCTAGCGATAAATCTGGCTTGTGCTAGAGCATACTCAAATCCAACTTCTTCAGCTGTCTGAGCTAGTTGAGCATTATATTCGTAAGTCCAATCTGTGCGTTGGGGAATTTTGCTAACAACTAACCCACCGCTGACGTTAGGAATCCAGTATGCGAACTTAATATCTACCATAATTGTGCATTTGTAATTGAAATTGTTTGGTTATAGCAGAAGGTAGGAGGAAAGAAGTATGAATGAAAACTTTATTTCTGGGTCAAAAACCCAGTTTAAAAAGAAGACACTGGTACTAGACTTGAGCGTGAGATACAAAATATCCTTGCTTAAATCCCACGCTTTCAAAGGTGGGTTACTGCTGCTTCATGCCTCCTACCTTCTTCAACTAAGTTTGCGCGTGCAGGAACAAAGCCGAATTTGTCATCAGTAACAAATCAGCTAAAACTTGATAGAGCAAAATCTTAGTCAAAATCGAAAGCTTGAGAGCGGCTGTAGACTACTCTGAGTTTAAGAGTAGACAATTTCAGGTTCTTATGGTCGTAATATACCATAACTCGACCTTGCTACCGTAGTTTTTAATGAATCAGACTTTATCACAACGATTTTTCTGATGTCGTGACTCTATATACTGAAATTCCATTTCCATATTCCATTTTGGAATACTGCCCAATTTTTCTGAGTATTTAATTATTTTTTATACTTGCTAGCTATTATCCTGATTCAGTCAGAGCAATGATAAATCGGGAATCGACAAAGTATCGATACTATTCCATATCGTGATAAATGCTTGTCATCTGCAACTATACACAGCAGAAATAAATATGGTAGTGTGAACTACTAAATCACGGTAACCAGATATAGATACAGTACTTTTAAGTATCTCGTAAAAAAAGGCACAAGAAAAAGTTTTATGGCACTTCAGTTTGGAATTTGGTCGCCGGTCTGTGGTGGATGGTTGCGGGTTGTCAACCATGAGCCTAATTTATCTACCCAAGATTTGCTAAAACTGGCAGTTCAAGCAGACGAGTTAGGTTATGACTTCTATTACATTCCTGAACATTACTTAAATGCAGTTCATGGACCTAACTATAATGTTGCTGATGCTTGGATTACAGCAGCTTTGGCAAGTTTAAATACCAAGAATATCAAGATTGTTGGGGCTGTACAACCCGGTTTTAAACTACCTGCGGTGGTGGCTAACTTGAGTGCAAACATTCAAAATCAACTTAGTAATGGCAGATTTGCTCTGAGTGGTATTGCAGGTTGGTGGAAATTAGAAGTAGAAAGCTATGGAGATATCTGGCTACCTCATAGCGATCGCTACGCCCGATTAGAAGAGTACATTGATGTCATCAAAGGTCTGTGGACAGTTGAAGGCTTTAATTATGTTGGCAGATACTACACTATTAAGGGTGGTATTCTTGCAGATCGGCCGACACCAATACCACCCATTTTCATTGCTGGGGAATCAGACAGGGCGATTAACTTAGCGGCTCGTCTGGGAGATTATCTATTTATCAACGCTGATGAACCAGAGAAAACGGCAGCATTGGTACAGAAAGTGAAAAAATTGGCTAGCGATCGCTACGGGCGTCAGATTAAAGTCGCAATGAGTGCCTTTGCCATCGTTGGCGAACATACTGCCGAAGCCGAAGCCAGATTAGAAGCAATTTATCGTTCTGCCGATTGGCAGCAGATCGAGTACTTTCAAGAGCAAATCGATCCGAATGTAGTTGCCCATAACAAATTAGACATCAGTCAAACCATTGAAGCCAATCTCGGTTTATCTGCTCAACTGGTTGGCGATCGCTATACTATTAGCAACCGCCTGAAAAAATACGAAGCTGTTGGCGTTGACTTAATAATACTTAAATTTGAATCGATGCTGGAAGACACTATTCGCTTCCACAAACTCATTATTTCCGAATATAAACAGCAGAATAGCTTCATTCCGTTGTAATTAAAAATCTTGCCTTACTTAGCATGAATAAGATTAAACTCGAAGATATTACCCTAAACCACATCAAAATTTTAAAAGCAGTAGATGACTGTGGTAGCTTCTCTAAAGCAGCACAAAAACTAGGGTATAGCCAAGCATTAATTAGTAAAAAAGTCAAACAAATCGAGGATTATTTTGGAGTAATTCTGCTAAATCGCTCTCCTGGCTCTATATGCTTGACTAGTAAAGGCAAGAAATTGATTTCCCAGACATTTCATGTAGTAGAAACTATAGAAAATCTGCAAGAAGAATTTCAGGCAACATTTAGCGCTGAAGGCGAAGATTTGATATTGGGGGCTAATAGTTTAATTTTAGAAGTCTGGCTGAAACAATATTTGCAGCGATTTCAGCTTTGTTTTCCAGGTAGAAATATCAAAGAGATTACGGTTAAAAATACTAGATTTTTTTCTAATTCTCAACTCCTAAAAATAGATATATTACTCAATAGTTGTGCTGGATATAAGGAAGAACATCACTGCACTAGATTAAAAACTCATAAAATGCTATTGGTATCCTTCGGTGCAACTAAATATCTCAATGAGCATAGCTTAGTTAAAATAAATGATATCGACCTGGCTGATGTTGTGCTTTTAGATGAAATTCATCAAGAACTATCTAAAAATGGATTTTTGATGAATAGATTAAGTGGCGTCCAAGTGCTAAACAGTTATCAAGATGTTCTCAACTATGCTTCCAAAAATCAAAAGCTAACTATCTTACCTGACTTTTGTCAAGCTGAAATAATATCTCAATACCAAGTCTTAACTCTGCCGATTCAAGATATTAATGAATATGGGATTTATCTGCACGTTCCTCGCTTTAGTGAGTTGTTAATATCCGCAGAGGGTTTGGTGAGAAGTTTTAGACTTGATGAAGAAAATTTGAAAAGTTTGCCTAATATAAACATAATTTTAGGTAGCTCTTCTCTCCAAGAAGAAAATATTTTAAGGATTGGTATTCAGAGGAATTCTATCGGACAGTTTATTGCTGGGTATGGGACTAAGTATATCTATGATTTACAGAGAGCATCATCACTCGAAAATACTATTTTCAAAAATATTGAAATTAATCGAAATTTCGAGTTACAGATTCTGCAATTTGCTTCTGGAGAACAAATGAATCAACAAATGAAACGGGGAGAATTAGATATTTGTATTTTAGATGATATTTCTCTCTTGAATAATGGTAGCCAATTCTTTGATGATTTAAGTTTTGGTTCTAAATTAATTGGGATTGCTTCATATAATCTTTTGGGTCAAGATATAAATATTGTTCTGCATAAAGATTCTTCGATAAACACTATTCAGGATCTTAAAGGTAAACGAATTTCTACCTTATTTGGTTCAAATGCTCATAGGTTTATCATTACTCTCTTTGACATCTACGATCTGGATATCAGTAAAGATTGTAGATTAGTTAATGAGGAGCCTTGTAAAGCAAGTAAGAGTTTGGCAAATAAAACTATAGATGCTTACGTGTGTTGTCACACCTTTGCCTCAATTTTAGAAGGATATACTTTTGTCAGAAAGCTACCTTTATCTCCTCAAACAAATAGTTTAAGAATTCCATCAATTAGAGGAATTGTATGTCGCTCGCAGTTTATTAAAGAAAACCCGAAAATCGTCGTTGCTTACTTACATGATTTAGTAGTTGCTAATTATTGGTTTAATTTATCTCCAATCAATGCGGCAGATTTATTAACCAAAGTGATTGATGTCAGAAAAACTCAAGTGAATCAGTTTTTTAATCCTGTATTTGGAAACCGCATCGATCCGACACTCAAACCTCAATGGTCTTGGCTACTGAAAACTTTAAATCGCAGGTTGGAAGGAAAATATGGTATTTCACTATTTGATGTAGATTTCTGGATAGATGATTATTTTTTAAGACTTGTCTACAATTTGCTGAATTTAGATTATCACTTTCATCAAGTTTCTTTTGCAAGTGAATTTTCTAGCAGCTATTTTGTCGAAGAGCAGTTTAGTAGACACATGAAAGTTCTCTATAGGACTCATATTTGAGTTCTGAAAAACTAAATTGCCTAAAAGCTTGCCATACAAAGGTTGTTTCTCAGTATACTTAGCAATATTCAAGTACGATTCCTATATTAAGTCAATAAGGTTCAGTTAAGGTTAAAACTTTTTGTCAAAGTTATTTTTTAAGGAACCGCATTCACGTAGCGTCTCGCAGAGATGGAAGAAATCTTTCACTGAACTGTCTTGCTATATAGTAAGGAAACTCTAAGAAATAAAAACAACCGCTTGAAGTTGCTGACTGTGGCCACTGAATCTCGACTCACTTCGACGCCGCTCAGTGCAAGTCGCTCGATTTGAGCGTTGGTCATTGAGCGTAGTCGAAATGAGTCGAAATGAGCCGAAATGAGCCGAAATGAGCCAAAGTGTTGATTGTGAACAGTGAGATATTTTTTTGCAAGTCCCTAATACCCCATGCCCAACCCCCATAGACAAAATTCAGCGACTTGTTGAACCTTTTCTTTTGCCATCCGGTCTAATAAATACAAGCTACAAACGGATGGAGGAGAGTGCCTCAGGTGTTAGTTGTGCCAATAAAGCTTTCAAAGAATAGGCAATTATCCAGCAAATCCGCAAGCGAATCTGATAGTTATCTGATACAGCAGTGCTTGCAAGGTGACATCCAAAGTTACGGGCTGCTTTATCGTCGCCATCAGCAACGGGTGAGATCGATTTTATATCAATGCGAACCATCCAGCCTTGATGATTTGGTGCAAGAAGTATTTGTCAAGGCTTGGAAAGGATTACCCAAGTTTCGACAAACAGCAAAATTCTCGACCTGGCTGTATCGAATTGCTTGGAATTTAGCTTGCGACCAGCGACAAGCAGAAATTCAGCGGCGGACTCAATTAAAGGCTCTCACAGCAAATACTCCTACCCAACAAGAAGCCCCAGATTTGATGGCTCTACATTATCAAGACTTGGTGCAGCAGGGGTTGAGCAACTTAAGCTTCGATCATCGCACGATACTAGTTTTGCATGACTTGGAAGAAGTACCGCAAAAAGAGATAGCAGAAATTCTCGATATTCCTCTAGGAACAGTCAAATCTCGTCTATTTCATGCTCGTGCTGGTATGCGTCAATTTCTCCAACAACAAGGAGTGCAACTATGAGTCAGTTTCCCAATGATGATAAAAATCTGGTTAATTTTCTTTGCAAGCATCGTCCGCCAGTCCCCCCAGCTTCCCCAGATTTAGAGCAACAGATTTTACAACAGGTGCAAACTTCAATAGTTAAACCTCAACGCCGTCTTGCACGGCTGTGGTTAGTTCCACCTGTTATGGCTGCTTCCTTACTGGCTTCTGTATTTAGCTACCGTGTTTTAGTACCAGCCAAACCCAGTGCAGCTGAACTAGCCAATTTGGAAGCTTTCATTGACAGTAATTGGCAAGGGACTGTCAGCGAACATACAGAAAGTTATGTATGGCATTTTACCGATGATAGTGCTGATTAATTTGCTGAATTATAGGAGATGAATTTAATGATTTTACGTCCTTGGTGTCTGGTAGCAGCGATCGTCATTGCTATTGGTGGTGCTAGTGCTTTTGCTCAAGCTAGCGGTTCATTTTTACCGAGCAAATTGGCACAAAATTCTACAAATTTACCGCCTCAGCGTCGTCCGCAATCAGGTTGGCTTCAGGAATTGAATTTGACATCTCAACAGATCCAACAGATTAAAACGATTCGCAGTCAATCCCAAAATCAAATAAAACCCAAAAGACAGGCAGTGCAGCAAGCACAGCAAGAATTACACGATTTATTAGCAGGAAAAAACTCTAAAGAACAGGTACAAACAAAATACAACCAACTTAAAATTCTTAGGCAGCAGCTTGCTGATACTCAATTTGAAAATACCCTGGCGATTCGGGAAATTTTGAGTTTAGAGCAACGGCAAAAGTTTGCTGACCATTTGTACAAGCCGCAACGCAATTCTTCCAATCGTCCAATTAAGTAAAAATAACTCTATGACTGCGAAGCCGAAATTCTTGGTGATGTCGCTGTTAATTTTCTTCTTAGGGATTACGCCCAGTAATGCAGCGCCTCAATCTATCGATCCGAAAGTTTTACATATAGTTAACCGCCTGAGTTTTGGACCTCGCCCTGGAGATGTGCAACGAGTCGAGTCTATTGGTGTAGACCGCTACATTAAAGAGCAACTTTCACCTGACACGATCCCGGAATCAGCAAGCCTTAAAAGTCAACTGGCGCAGCTAGAAACTCTCAGCCTGAATCCGATGCAACTGTTAGCTTATGGGACAACCGGGCAAAAACTCAGCCCCGAAGCCAAGAAAGCCGCCCAGCAAAAAGCTAGAGGGGTGCTTCAAGCAGCAATTCAAGCACGATTATTACAGGCTACCAACAGTCCGAAGCAACTCCAGGAAGTCATGGTGGACTTTTGGTATAACCATTTTAATGTGGATGCAGCTAAGGGACGCGATCGCCTTTTAGTCGGAGCCTATGAACAACAAGCCATCAGACCCTTTACTCTAGGGCGTTTTCGTGACCTTTTAGGTGCAACGGCTCACCATCCTGCTATGCTATTTTATTTAGACAATTGGCAAAATACTGCTCCTGGTAGCCCTGGCGCGCGTGGTAGATTTCAGGGGTTAAATGAGAACTATGCCCGTGAGTTAATGGAATTACACACTCTCGGCGTAGATGGCGGCTATACTCAGCAAGATGTCATCGCTCTAGCAAAGATTTTAACTGGTTGGGGAATTGCTCGTCCCAATCAGCCCAATATTAATAGTAACGGATTTTACTTTGATCCCAAGCGCCACGATCCTAGCGACAAAGTTTTTCTCAAAACCACTATTAAAGGCAGTGGGGAGACTGAGGGCGAACAAGCCTTAGATATTTTAGCGCGTAGCCCCGCTACAGCCCGTCATATTAGCTACGAACTAGCTCAGTATTTCGTCAGCGATCGCCCACCCACAACTTTAGTCAATCGTCTAACACAGCGCTATCTCGCCACCGATGGGAATATTCGAGATGTCCTCGATACTTTATTCCACAGTTCCGAATTTTGGGAGACAAAAAACTTTAATACCAAGTTTAAAACACCCTATCAATATGCTATCTCTGCGGTGCGAGCTACAGGTGTTGAAGTCAATAACACCAGACCAATATTTAATTTACTCCAACAGTTAGGGATGCCCATTTATGGTTGTCCAACTCCAGATGGCTACAAAAACACAGAAGAGGCATGGTTAAACCCTGATGCTATGACTCGTCGGCTTAACTTTGCTACTGCGATCGCTAGCGGCAGATTACCACTATTAAGTGCAGCTAACAATGTAGCTGGCGTAACTCTGCCACCCGTGAAAGTAAAACCATCTCCTGTAGATAGCTTACAACTCACTAATACATTAGGTAACTCTTTATCTAGTAAAACCCAAAGTGCGATCGCATCTAGTCCGCCCCAACTCCAGGCAGCTTTAATCTTAGGTAGTCCAGAATTTATGCATCGTTAGCAGCAAAATCTCAAAACTCGAAATTCCAGCCTCAAAACTAAAGTGATATGAAAAGACGTAACTTTCTTCTCCAAGCAGGAATATTTTCCACCTCAGCCATAGCCGCGATCGGAACGAACGCTATTGTTGCTAGATCGGCTAGCGACAATAGCAATCAAAAACGCTTAATTGTGATTTTTCTGCGTGGTGCAGTTGATGGCTTAAACGTAGTGGTTCCCTATTCGGAGACGGCTTATTACCAAGCAAGACCGAAAATTGCAATTCCCCAACCAGGGAAGGAAGGGGGAGTTCTAGATTTAGATGGTCGCTTTGGCTTGCATCCAGCGTTAAATTCCTTGATGCCCTTGTGGCAACAGAGTAATCTAGCATTTGTCCATGCTTGTGGTTCTCCCGATCCCACTCGCTCCCACTTTGATGCTCAATACTATATGGAAAGCGGTATTCCTGGTACAAAAAAAACTGGGGATGGTTGGATGAATCGTTTATTAGGTACTATCTCCAACAAAACACCCATCCAAGCAGTAAGCGTGGGAGAGACAATACCACAGATTTTACATGGTCGGATGTCTGTAGCCAGCTTACCATCAGGGCAAAGAGGTAATAATTCTCTGTCACTGGATCGTCCACAAGTAGGCGCAGCATTTGACCGACTTTATAGTGGCAATGATAGCTTAAGTCAAACCTATCAAGAAGGACGAATGGCGCGTCAAGCCATCATGAAAGATTTGGATAATGAAATGAAGATGGCAAATAATGGTGCGCCATTACCCGATGCTTTTGCCAGAGACGCCCAACGGCTAGCCCGACTGATGGTTAAAGACCCTAAAGTTGAGTTAGGGTTTATGGCTGTGGGTGGTTGGGATACCCACGTTAATCAAGGTGGTAGTCAAGGACAGTTAGCCCAGAGGCTAAAAAAATTAGCAGAAGGTTTGGCTGCGATGGTACAAACTTTAGGACCAATTTACCAAAATACAGCAATTGTGGTGATGTCTGAGTTTGGTCGCACAGTACAAGAAAATGGTAACGGTGGCACAGATCACGGACATGGGAATGTGATGTGGGTATTGGGTGGTAAAGTACGAGGTGGTAAAGTTTATGGAGAATGGCCGGGATTAGCAACAGCCCAACTTTACCAAAATAGAGACTTAGCGATCGCTACCGATTTTCGAGATGTGATTTCTGCCGTGTTAGAACGTCACTTGCAGGTTGACCAAAAAACACTAAGTCATGTTTTGCCAAGTTATACCCCAACTCAGAAAATTGCCTTAATTTAACACCAACGCCCTACAACTACCCGCACAGTTCCATCTTCTAAAACTTCTTCGTCCTCAACATTAAAGCCTTGTTCTTGCACTGTTGCTATCAAGGTTTTATGAGCATATTTTTGGCTGATGGAGTTAACAAACTGCTGTTGATTAATTTTTGCTCCCCAAAAGTCTGCAACTATTTCGTAATTTTCACCGCTGCGGCGAAAACCTAAATCATAACCATTCTTCTGACGAATCACATACTCGGCTTGAGTCGTATCGCCTTGATATCCGCGTACATTCGTGTTGCATTCAACTTGATAGTTTAATTCTTGCAACACTTGATGCAGAATTTCACCGCGTTTGATTTGGACTTTTATAGTTGTGAAATGAGACATAATACCAATTTTGGATTTTAGATTTTGGATTAAAAAACGAGGCGCAGGAAATACATAGTTTTTCTATTTTAATCGACTTCTAAAGGACCTATTCCTTGTTCACTTGAGTATTGTTTTAATTCTTCTATCAACACCACATCATTAGAGGCGGTTCTTGCACCGGCTTGTGCTGCCCATTGCTTTAATGCTTCAATTTGTTCATATGCGATCGCCGCTAATGGCACTGTCTGCGCTACAGCCTGTAAAATATCCTCTGTATTAAAGTCTCGGCGCTGTCCCTCGACTCTTGTGGAAAATGCTTGGTGCATAGCATCAACTATTACCTGCTCAATTTCCGCACCGCTAAAGTTGAGACTCTGTTTGGCTAACAAAGCTAAGTTAAATTCTCGCAGCCGATTCGGGCGTAACCGTTGCAAATGGACTTTAAAAATCTCTTGGCGTTCGGCTTCTGTAGGTAGATTCAAAAAGAAAATTTCATCAAATCTTCCTTTCCGCAACAATTCGGCTGGTAATATTTTGACATTATTTGCTGTGGCGACAATAAACACACTGGCGGTTTTCTCCTGCATCCAGGTAATCAAACTGCCAAACACGCGGCGCGATGTCCCCGAATCCCCATCAATGCTACTGGTAATATTGCCAAAGGCTTTGTCAATTTCATCAATCCACAAAACGCACGGTGCCATTGCTTCAGTTAACTGAATCATTTGGCGCACCCGGCTTTCACTTTCGCCGACAATCCCACCAAATAAACGCCCAGAATCTAATCTTAATAAAGGTAAGCGCCATTCATGGGCAATTGTCTTGGCTGAGAGGGATTTACCTGTTCCCTGAATACCCACAAGTAACATCCCTTTGGGGTTAGGAATACCGTAGCGTCTGGCTTCTTCGGTAAAAGCATCTTGGCGCATGAGTACCCATTGTTTGAGTTGATCTAATCCACCAACTCGTTTGAGTGATTCTTGGGGTGTGAAAAATTCTAAAATCCCAGTTTGACGGATTGCTTGCTTTTTCTCTTCCAATACGCCGTCAATGTCAGACTCATTTACTTGCTGTTTAGCGGCTAAAGCTTTTGCCAACACTCTCGAAATTCGGGTGCGACTTAAACCTTGACAGGCTTTAACTAACTGTTCCCGTGCCAAGCCCGAAACATTTAATTTATCTGGTACTACTGACTGTTGGATTAAATTATCTATTTCGCCAACGCTAGGTAAGGGAAAATCCACTACTGTCACTTCTTGCAGTAACTCGTCAGGAAGTTCTAAAGTATGGCTGGTGGTGATGATAATTTTACGCGATCGCTTTAACTCCTGCGTCAAGTTTCGCAACTCCCGCACAATTGGGGCATTCTTCTCCGTAGTCGGATTTTTCACAAACGGATGCAAATCCCGCAGCACAAACATTGCAGGTGTTTGGCCATCAGCTTTGCCAATTCGCCCTAATGCAGCCATCACCGAACCTTTATCTGCACCATTATCACTCCAACCCCGCACAATATCCCAAAATAAAAGCTGTCGTTTGGGCACAGAAAGCAATGCAACTTGCTGCAACACTTCTTCCACAGGTTCTTCTTCAATAGTAATCACATACAGTAAGGGATACCTTGCTCGAATCATCAAATCAAGTTGCTCTACTAAGGAGGCATATTGCTGATTCTCGCTGCTATGAGTCGCATATCCTTTTCTATGTGGATCAAAATTGCTCATTTATCTTGAAAATGGGTGTAAAGGTCTAGGAGAAAGAGTTTTTAGCACTGCTCTGGATTTGTCCCAGAGCAGCATTATTTTATACAGACTCTAACCCCAGATCGCAAAACTTAAATCAGTAAATCAAACCAAATATCCTGGCTCCATTGTCCCTAAAACTGCCTAAAAGTTCTGGGGTGGCAGTGGTTGACCTTGGCTCTTAGGAACATTAACTACGTTTAAAGCTTTAGCAATTGCAATAACGTCATTATCTAAACGTTGAGCTTTAGCATCGCCAGGACAGCTAATGTCTGGCGACTGCTGACCACCTAAATTGATGGTAGTACTTGTACCAAAAGAAACAGATTTGGCACAATCTTGTCTGACTGCCAAATTAGATAAAGGTTCTGCAAATTTCACGTCGCGGAAAAACTTTTTCGTCAACTTTTTAGACAATTTACCTTGATTAGACCCTTTGCCATCAACATAATTGACTTCTCCAGATGGTGATACGTAAATGCGATAACCAATCGTATTTGTAGAGCCACTATTAACGATAACAGCGACGTTATTGGGTACAAGCCCTATTGCTGATGGAGATGTAGAAAGCATAAATGATATACCTGCTAACCCCAGTAAGCTCTTAGAAAAAAGCCGATTCATATAATAAATCTCCTCATTTATGAGTATTGATTGTCAAAAAATAATGACCCAGATGAATCTGGATAAGTTTCCTTTATTTCCTAATTTTAACCAGTATCTTCGTAAAAATATCAGGTCATAATTTTGTTATATATTTGTCATAACTGCGTCAAGTTAATATGAAATAATTACCAGCTTTGTCTATCATGATAAAGTTACTTGAGCATGATAAATAAAACTTTTAGTAGAGAATAAAAATTAACTTGCTTACATCGTTTATCAAACAGAATTCAGGAGTTATGAGCTAGAATTTAGAACGAATTCTGTACGATTGACGAATAGCGTAGCGTTAGCGAGTCTTCTCCCAAGGGGAGACGCCAAAAGCGAACGAGCATCTGAATCATTGGGTTTAAGACCCCAGCAAATTGAAAATTTCGTGGTCTTAATTCTGACTCCTGTTGGCGCAGCGCGGCGTAGCCCATTCTGACTTATAAATTGTTTTTTATCGATCGCCACTTAATATCTTCCAGCCTTCACGACTGAGAAAGAAACCATCACCACTAGTATTAGTACATGTCAGTCCAGTTCGTTGCGATATACATATGAAACCTCCTTTCTGCCAAGTACTGTTGTAGGCTAGCTTGTAATTAGCCTCAAAGCTGTCACTAATACAAAGAATTTCTGGTTTGCCGTACTCAGATAATAAAAATCCTCCACCCCAATCATATTTACAATAATTTGGATAAGGTTGAGGGGGTATAGGATTTAGTCCACTGCCAATGTCACAGCGCAGTGCATTATTATTTTCTCCAACAACTATGCACTGGATATTACCGCTAGGAGTCACAAAGCTCTCAGGAACTGTTTGAGCAGAACTTACAGAGGTTATTCCCATTATCACGAAAACTGACGACACCAAAATTTTCTGTCCTTCTAAAATTTTTAACCACATAAAAATATCTGTTTTATTTATTCAAGATGTACAAATTTACCGATTGTGCATTAAAGTAAATACCTAGTTTCCAGCTTTTATCAATCATTTTTTCATAAATACAGCAGTTCTCAAGTAAGTGAGATTCAAAACATGAAGAATTATAGACAAAAAGAGCGATTTCTAATTTTAATTAAACCTGAGTTCTACGGTTAGAAAAAGGCAAAAAGCTTGCTAGATATGAAGCGTGAGAAACTCAACAGGCATCCCTGTATTCCTGGGTTGGGCTACTTCTACGCTAAGATTGACTGAAGAATGAGCAAAAAAAGCAGGAAAAAACGCCGAGACTAAAAATATCTCAGAGAAATGAGGGTCAAGGCTTAATCTAGCATTGTATCTTGCCTTGATATCGAACAAATCTTCTGTAGCCATATTTAAAATTAACGGGCTAAGTTAGTATTTCCCTATTATCTCGGTAAATGGATAGAATCAAAGTGTCTACTTAACCAAATTTGCCCTGAAGGTTTTGGCTACTGTATCTTGTCCCCGCTGTCATCAACTCGTTGATAATCAAGCTATTAGTTGTCCTTATTGTCGGACGACACTCAAAGCTTACGGTCATCCCGGTATTCCATTGCACCGCGCCACTGGGGACGGGTATCTGTGCGAGACCTGCACTTATCAGGTTGATGATACCTGCAATTTTCCCCAGCGTCCCTACGCTAAAGACTGTACCCTCTACCAAAATATTGAAGAGACAAAGTTAGATTTGGAACAGCAGCATCATTCCAATGGTTTTGCGGTAAATGTGAAAACTT
The DNA here is from genome assembly GCF_043099735.1 of Nostoc sp. C117. Taxonomy (NCBI): domain Bacteria; kingdom Bacillati; phylum Cyanobacteriota; class Cyanophyceae; order Nostocales; family Nostocaceae; genus Nostoc; species Nostoc sp. C117. The sequence goes on along the minus strand of NZ_CP170991.1, from coordinate 1,572,941 downwards.
GGGTAAAACGCAATCAGACTTGGCTGTTGCTATTAGGTTTATTATTGGTCTGTTTGCTATTTGTTATAGCAACATCTTGATTTATGTTTTTTAGGGAATGGGCAGTAGGGGGATTAGAGACTAGCGACTAGACTAATGTGCAATGCCCCATGCCCAATCCTTCAGAGTGTGGTAATTTTGGGGGTTTCGGCGATCGGCTCAAGCTGTATCGGTTGCGGTTCTTCTTCAAATACCCCTAAGTCGAACCAAAAGGTAGTACCAATGCCGACTTCGCTCACCAGATGGACTTTACTACGATGTCTGTCAATGATGTTTCTGACAATTGATAAACCCAAACCCGTGCCTTCTAGGGTGTGAACTCGGTTTTCTACGCGGAAGAAGCGTTCAAAAATTGAGTGCTGGTCTTCTGTGGCGATACCAATTCCAGTATCAGAAATTTCAATTCGCACTGGACAAGATTGGGTGTGATTGGGCTTGAAATCTAGTTGATAGGCGCGGATTACTACTTTACCGCCAGCTTTTGTGAATTTGAGGGCATTACCAATTAGATTACCAAACACTTGTACCAATAAATCATAATTACCTAGTACTAGGGGCAAATTAGGAGCAACTTCTTGAATGAGTTCAACACATTTATCTTTAGCATTAAGTTGGTAAGTACGCAGTGTTTGCTCGATCGCTTGGGCTAAATCTACTCCATCAAAGCTGTAGTTACGACCAGATTCGAGTTTTGACAAATCTAAAACATCGTTAACTAAGCGAGTCAGGCGATCGGTTTCATGGTTCACGGTTTGCAGAAACTCTTTGCGTTCGTTTACACCCAAGTCTTCACCGTAGTCATGCAAGGTTTCAATATAAGTTTTGATGTTAAATAAAGGCGTTCGCAGTTCGTGAGAAACGTTGCTGATAAATTGGCTTTTGGCTTCGTTTAATTCCACCTCGCGGGTGATATCTTGGATGGTAATCGCAATACCTTTGATGCTTTCCCGTTGCAGGTTGAGTACTGTAGTCAAGAGAATGCGGACTGTTCTGTGGGTGGGTTGGTTGATAAAAATTCGGAATTCGGCACTTTCGCATTCACCTGCGGCCATTTCGTACAATGGGCGAGTGATTTCCATTTGTACTGCTGGGGGTAAGTGATGCAATACATTACGGCCTACCACTTCAGCAGCTTCCCAGCCAAAAATTCGCTGTGCTGTGGGGTTGACTAAAATCACCTGCATATTGTTATCTATCAACACAGCACCATCAGCGATGGTGGAAACTAAAGTTTCTAGTTTGGCTTTTTCTGCGGTCAGTTCTTCTATATTTTGTTCTTCATAGCGTTCTAATCGCTCTCCCATCTCATTAAAGCTTAAAATTAACTCTCCTAGTTCACCGCCTAAAGGTAAATCAATGCGCTGCTTGAAATTGCCGGTGGAAATTTGTTTTACTCCCACTAGGAGTTCCTTAATTGGCTTAGTGATGGTCAAAGCGTTAATGACTCCTGCTAAAATCACCATTACCCAAATCGTGATAAATACGGCAATGGTGACATCACGGGTAAAATTGGTAGAGATAACAGCAGTCTGATTGGGATTAATCCCGATCGCTAATACACCTAAATATTTTTTATTGACGATCAGCGGAATAAATACATCGGTGACTATGCCATCTGGGGTTGTATGTTGCCTTACCATCGGCTTTTCCCCATCACCAGGATAATCTTCTGGCAGTTGTATGCGCCGTTTAATGGTGAGCGAGTTTTCTACCTCGGCTTCCCAAAAAGGAATGCCAAAAAATATTTCCCCGCTTTCATCGGCGTACAGCATATAACGCACGCTAGAGGTGCTGCTGTAGAAGCGTTGAGAAAATTGGGCAACCTCGGTGAGATTATTGTCAGCCACTAGGGGGGCAACATTGGCAGCAAGCAGCAGCCCTAAGTCACGCCCGAAGCGGGTGTCATTCATCCGCGCATCCTGCTGAATTGTGTTCACAGCCCAGAAGGTCAAACCACTCATCACTAATGAGACTACCATTGTAGCCACAGCCAAAAGCTTGGTCTGGAGAGTGAACTCTGACCACCAACTAGCGATCGCATCTCGAATTGTTTTTAACAGAGCTAGCATCTTAAATAAAGTTGTTAGTAGTCCTTGTTATAAAGCCCAACAACTAAAAAATTAACAGTTAATTTGACAAATATGTTATGGGCATGGAGAATAGCGGAATTAAAGAACTATCCTTGTTAAGGTAGTCTTAACGAATTTAACTCATTTCAGCCATCTCTAGTCAGGTTGAACTGAGTCGCAAAATATTTCTACTTTTTATAAGCGATCGCACCAACAGCAAGGTAAAGTTTACGGTCTGGCGCTGTTTCCTCTAAAAGATAACGGTAGATGTCATACTGACCGAGAGCTTCTTTCAAATCTTGTATCTTTGATGCGCCAACAAAGCTTTTGACTTCAACAACAAGTTTTTGCCCGTCTCGTTCGGCCGCAATGGGACGTTCAGCATCGAGATCGGCGTATAACGTTGTTCTTCGATACTGAATTATGTAGGGATCGTCTGTAATCGCCCAGCCGTCCTTTATCAGTGCATTTTTTACAGCATTATGGATAATGTCTAACTTGGGCATAGCTTAAGTATAAGTCACCCTTGCTGGCTAACGGAAATCAGTTTCCTTCAGGATTTCCGACTTATCACTCGATGGCCGATATCTCTACGGTAATATATTCCTTCAAATTGAATATATTTGATTCCTGCGTAGGCTTGGGCGATCGCTTGCTCAAAGTTTTCGCCAATGCCAGTTACATTTAATACTCGTCCTCCATCTGTCAGTACTTGTTGTTGCTGGTTCAATTTGGTGCCGGCATGAAATACAGTTGCTCCGGCTTTTTCTGCTTCCTTAATGCCGGTAATCACCTGGTTTTTATTATATTCTCCTGGATAGCCACCGGAAGCAGCAACGACTGTGGCAGATGCTCCGGCTTTCCAAGCGATGGGCGGTAATTCGCCTAATCGCTGCTGTACACAGGCTAAAAGCAACTCTTCTAGGGGTGTGTCTAGCAGTGGCAAAATCACCTGAGTTTCTGGATCGCCAAAGCGGCAGTTAAATTCTAAAACCTTGAAGTCGCCATCGGGTGTAATCATTAACCCAGCATATAGTACACCACGGTAGTCAATGCCTTTGGATCTTAAGGTGGCGATCGCTCTTTCTAAAACTTCTGTTTGAATACGTGCCATTAACTCTGGTGTCGCAATAGGGGTTGGCGCATAGGCTCCCATTCCCCCAGTATTTTCCCCGCTATCACCTTCACCAATCCGCTTATGATCTTGAGCTGGTAACAAAGGTCTAATTGTTAACCCATCGGTTAAAGCTAAAACTGATACCTCTTGTCCAATCAAACATTCTTCAATGACGACAAATTCACCAGCACTGCCAAATTGTCCTTGAAAAATTGCATCAATGGCACTTTCTGCCTGTGTAACTGTTTCAGCTACCGTTACACCCTTACCAGCCGCCAAGCCATCAGCTTTAACAACAATGGGCGCTCCCTGAGATTTTACGTAAGATTTTGCTGCCGCAGCCTCCGTAAATACCGCAGCCCGTGCCGTCGGAATCCCTGATTCTTGCATTAAGGCTTTTGCCCAAGCTTTACTCGCCTCAATTTGCGCTCCGGCTCTGACTGGGCCAAATACCATCAATCCTTTATCTTGGAGGTAATCTGTGATTCCCTTAGAGAGGGGGACTTCTGGCCCAACTATCACTAGAGTTATGCCATGTTCTAGAGCATATCGGCTCATCCCCTCAAAATCGTCTACTGCTAAGGGCAAGTTTTGGCAACGTTCCATACTTGCCGTGCCCCCATTCCCTGGTACACAGACAACTTGCTCAATTTGCTTAGATTGCAACAGTTTCCAAGCTAGAGCGTGTTCGCGCCCTCCATTACCGACAACTAAAACTTTCACTTATTTCCTCGTGCGTCCCTTGCGAAACGAGAATTCCTAAGGAACTCTCACGGATCAATTTTTTCATTAATTCTCACATTTGTGCAAGCCCCCCGATCGCTCAATACAGCAGGTTTCTTTTGAAGCACAAAGCTACAGGTTTGGAGGTAGGAGGCAGAAACTGTTTACATCTGATTTGAAGTCCTGCATTTTGTACCTCATTTACTTGCAAACTCTGTATATTATGCAAACTCTATCTACTGCATAATTTAGTCACACAAATCAGCAATACCTCTAGTATGGCTACATCGCCTGGTATATTGGAAAACGTTTAAATTTTTAAACAATATTACTATATAGTAATATAATTGTGTTACTTTAAATTCAAGCCCCGTCTAAAACTCTTTTGCATAAAGATGGGGTTCAGAAAGCATTGGTTAAAAACTCAACTTAAGAAATTACCTTTAGGAGTCGTTATTATGGCTCGTGTTATTGTCATTGGTGCTGGACTGGGAGGATTGCCTACGGCTTATGAACTGAGGCATAGTATTGCCGTGTAAACATCAGATTACACTCATTTCTAATCAACCAAAGTTTACATTTGTTCCTTCGTTACCTTGGGTTGGATTGGGGTTAAAGTCCCTCGATCGCATTCAATTAGATTTAGCCAAAATTGTTCCTCAGCATGGTATTGAGTTTATTCATGCTGCTGTCACCGCCATTGATCCGAAGTCTCGTCAGATAAAGATGAGCGAACAAACACTGGACTATGATTATGCCGTTATTGCCACAGGGCCAGAACTGGCGCTGGATGTCCTACCGGGATTAGGGCCCGAAGGTAGGGTGTTGACTTTGTGGGAAATTAAGCCAGAATTTTTCATGCAATTTCCGTGTCGTTATTTGAGGCAGTAAACACGGTTCTTCTCTTTGAAAGCATAGATTGACCGAAAACTTGAGCGGACCAGGCTTCAAGATCAATATACCGAACTGTTTCTAAGGCAATTTTTACAACAGATCCTGTCAACTTCATAGTAGATAAAGAAATGCTCAAAATCATCTGACCTATCTGTTTAAGAGGACATCGAGAAGAAAACTGTTTATATTTGCCAAAAAGCGATTCAATTACATCAGAAGTAGCAAGGATTGTCTGTTCTGAATGAATTTTAGAACTTTCAATTGTCAAATAATCTATAATTTTTAGTTGGAAATTAACTAGAGAATTGGCTCCTATAGTTAATTGCTGTAACTTCAAGACGCTGCTTAATTTTTGATTCAGCCCACAAGTTTTAAGGTGAGTCTCTACAGTTCGAGTCATTTGAACCATTTGGCTCCAAATACTAAGCGGCTCTTGATAATTGATTAACCATCCTAATTTGGATTTTAATTTTTGCCTCAAAATGGCAGGTTCAATATTTGGTAACAGTTCTACCCTGTATGTCTATTGGAGAATCTAAAAGTTTAATAGCCCAATTAATTAGCCTTTCGATATTGAAATAACGACATTGAGAACGTTGAGATGGTGGAGATAAAAAAGATAGCTCTGTTTGTTGTAGTTGTTGTCGGCATCGTGTACATTGCTCGATGAAAGACTGATATTTTTCATCGGCTACTAGCTCATGCTTGAGCAGTAAAGCCATTGCATGAGTCACATCATACGTGTAAATCACTTCTGGATAATTCTCTTGGTACAGCTTGATACCTTTTTGGATATCACTGCCGCGATCAGCTATTATTTGTAATGGACGACCAACTTTTGAAGTTAGCTCAGAGAGCTTCTGCGATATGTATTCTCCCTTAGTGGAGTACATAATTTCCAATGCAAGAAGTTCTATATCTTGATGTCCTAATCCTCGTTTTAAAGGAAAAATTTCTGATTCAAGTAGTTGTTGTGGAACCCCCAAAATTACCAGAGCTTTTTCTGCCCCTAGTTCTACAGTCAAATCTACAATAAAGATCCAATCACTTCGATATTCTTTTTCTCTATTGAGTTCGTACAGACCAATTCGCCCTAACCATTTTCTAATACTACTAAAGCTTGGAGTACCCTGGTTACAAAAATCAGCGTACAATTCAAAAGTCTTTTCGACTCCTCGCAAACTACTACCGCACTTGATAACTTGTTCTAATGATATTTGAATTGTTTCGACTGAATAATGATGTCCCTTCGCTACCTTGTTAAGAGCCTGTCCACTTGTTTGCAACTTAGTTAGAGTGTTTGAAATTAACTCAACTCTTTTTTTTCCCTCGCTCGTCTCGATGTTCTGTTTGAGTAGCTTTGATTCAGCAATTTTTGCTCTGCTTTTCCAATAGTCTCGTGAGGTTGATAAATCTCTGACTTTTATTTCTAATGCTCTGAGTTTTTTCTGTTTTTCCAAAGCTCTCTCTTTCCAATTGTCTCGACCATTGCGAAACAATCTTGCTAATCGGCTGGTTGGGCTTTTAAACTCTTGCATTAACTTCTATGCAGCTACGTACTTCTTGCATGAAAATTTACCACTTTAAAACCCTCAGAGTCAACACCCTAGTTTACTAGTGGTTAAGATTTAAACAAATTCAGAGGTTAGTTCATGGATTTTCTATCGGACACCGTTGCCCTATCGCGGATGCAGTTTGCACTGACGGCGATCTTTCACATGCTATGGCCTGTTCTCACCACTGGGATGGGAATTTATCTAGTCATCGTCGAAGGAATGTGGCTAAAAACACGCAATCCCGATTACTATCACCATGCTCGTTTCTGGGCAAAGCTATATGTGCTGAACTTCGGTATTGGTGTAGCATCTGGCTTACCGATGGAGTTTCAATTTGGCACGAACTGGGCACCTTTTTCTGAAGCGGTAGGCGACTTTTTTGGCAGCATTTTAGGCTTTGAGGCTTCGATGGCATTCATGCTAGAAGCAGGATTTCTGGGTATTATGCTGTTTGGCTGGGAACGAGTAAATCCAGCAATTCACTATTTTGCCACCATTATGGTTGCCTTTGGCGCAAACCTATCTACCTTCTGGATTTTAGCGGCAAACTCTTGGTTGCAAACCCCGGCAGGTGGGGAAATGGTGAACGGGAAGTTTGTTGTCGATGATTACTTTCAGGCAATCTTAAATCCCTTCATGCTCAACAGCGTCTCGCACATGTTTTTAGCGACGCTAGAAACTTCTCTGTTTGTGATTGGGGGAATTAGTGCTTGGTATATTCTCAACAACCTTCATCAGGCTTTCTTTGCGCGATCGCTCAAAATTGTCTTAGCAACTGCGATCGCTGTCACCCCATTGCAAATCTATATTGGACACCTCAGCGCCGAGCAGGTAGCTCACTATCAGCCCACCAAACTCGCAGCAATGGAAGCTAAGTGGGAAACTAGTCCCGCAGGTCTTCCTGCTCCCTGGAGTGTCGTGGCATTGCCCAATAATAAGACTGAGCAAAATGACTGGGAAATCTCAATTCCCAACGGCTTAGGCTACATTCTGGAATTTAAACAGAACCTCTCTAAACCCGTTCTTGGACTGAAACATTGGAAGCCTGAAGATCGCCCCCGGATGGTAGGTTTGATTTTTTACGCCTTCCGCATCATGAGTGGTATTGGCTTCTTCTTAGCTGGATTGATGGGACTCAGTGTGATTCAATGGTTGCGGGGCAAACTCTCACCAGAAGCGATCGCCGGGCAGAAATGGCTACTGCGAATCTGGATTTTGGCGGCTCCACTGGGCTACATCGCCGTCGAATCAGGCTGGATTGTGCGCTGTGTTGGGCGGCAACCCTGGATCGTTTACGGGCAAATTCGCACGGCAGACGGAGCCTCCCACCTACCTGCTAGTGAGGTTTTAACATCCCTGCTAATTTTTGCTGGAATTTATACAGCCCTGTTTATTTGTGCCTTGTTCTTTGGTAGTCGGATCATTCGTCAAGGCCCCAACCTAGAGCTTCCGGTTCCAGGCATTAACACCCAACCTGCCGTACAAACTACTCCGGCTGAATTTGTTCCAGATCAACGTCCTGTTGAAGCAGAGCAATGAAACCAATTCGCAATTCGCAATTCGCAATGAAGAGTGCTGTTAGCGGATAGCTAAGGTTTAGCCCGTGCTGAGTAGTGAGAGGTGCGTGTTGAGTATGGTAAATCAATAGGTAATTGTATGGAGAATCTAGAACACTTTCTAGCACAAGTTTGGTTTGTTATCTTGGCTCTGTTTTTATTTCTCTACGTAATGTTAGACGGGTTTGATCTAGGCGTAGGCATCCTATCGCTAACCAGTTCCAATGATGACCGACGCGACATTTTAATGACAAGTTTGGGTAATGTTTGGGATGCAAATGAAACCTGGTTGGTGTTGATGGGGGGTGCATTGTTTGGGGCATTTCCTCTCGCATACAGCACCATTTTGAATGCACTCTACATTCCCATTTTTGGCATGATCTTTGGCTTGATTTTTCGGGCTGTGGCCTTTGAGTTTCGAGAGCATTCTACCAACAAAGTGTTTTGGAATGTGGCGTTTGGAGTTGGTAGTTTCATGGCGGCGCTATTTCAAGGATTCGCCTTGGGCAGCATTTTGGAAGGCATTAAGGTGGATGAAGCGGGTCACTTTATCGGCAGTATGTGGGATTGGCTTGATTGGCGATCGCTTCTGGTCGCCATAACCCTCATCCAAGGCTATGTTCTGATTGGCTCTACCTATCTTATCTTAAAAACTGAGGGAGAACTACAAACGTCCCATTACCGCACAGCAAAACTCGCTGCTTGGACAACGCTGTTGGGTGCAATCTTAATCACGATTGCCACCCCTGTTGTATATGAAAATGCCAGGGCAAAGTTATTTCACCAGCCAGAAGTGTATCTATTCTCACTCATTCCAGTGCTAGGTGTGCTGCTGATTGGGTTATTGATTAGAAGCCTGAACCGCAAAGCAGAAACTAGTCCTCTAGTTTGGACAGTGCTACTTTTTCTACTTACCTTTGTGGGCTTAGGATTAGTTGTCTTTCCCTATATTATCCCCCCAGGCATCACCATTTATCAGGCAGCCGCAGCACCTAGCGCATTAGTCTTCATGATTATCTTCATTGGATTTCTTATTCCCATTATGTTGTTTTACAACATCTACAATTACATTGTGTTTCGAGGGAAAGTGGCAGGTACACATTATGGACAATAGGTGAGTTGGTGTTTCTCTGTTGATTGAGCAAAAAAGACATCTGGTGAAATTAAATATGCGTTGTCCAGAACTTTTGTAGAGACGTAGCAGTGTTACTTCTCTACATTTTACTCATCTATTTAAAGTATAAACAAGTACAATAAGCTGTAAGTGGATGCCTAAGCGAGGAAGTCACCCTCCTCACTCACCCAGAAGCTACTACTGTCTTGCTGCTTGAGTGCCGCATCGCTAGATTGCCAATTAATTAAAAACTTTATACCTCATTACTTCACTACTATGTATTCTCAACTTTTGATAAACGCCACTCAGTTGAACACGTTCTGGTGGTTGATGGAAGATTGCACAGCATCTTTGCACTGCCGCTTGATATTCACACCATTGCTTACGAGTCGTGATGCGTAAAGCCCCCGTCATTTATGCGGGGGATATAAATTTATTTGTCCGTCAAGGTTCTGATTAATTCTCTGAGAATATCATTTAAGCTATTGATTCGAGATAAACCTTCAACCTCTTAGCAATGAAACAATCAGACCAATAACTCAATACCTTAGCCAAAATAAGAGCCTTGATAATTTTTGGCAAAACTGGCAAAAATAAGCATACATAAGCCTTTCTATGAAAAGGTACAAAGCATAGCATCGATGCACAATATTTTGACAGGGCTGAACATTTTATGCTTTTCAAGTACCTTATGCATTGGGTACTTGATTTGTTTAACCCTTAATGACGTCGATCTATTAATTCTGTTGACTTACTGATGAGGTTAGCTAACTGAATAATATTAAGGTCAAAGATATCAACCGCAGCAGGTATTTTAATACCTAGGCGTCGTTCTACTCGGTCTTTTAATTCGAGAGTAGCTATAGACTCCATTCCCAGTTGAGTCAGTGTTTTATCTACTAGCACTTGTGCTGGATTAATACCAAGTAACTTCGCAATTTCACCTTGCAGGTAGTCCCTCAAGAGATAAGCAGAGTCACCGTTAGCTACCTTAATCTGCTGCATCAAGTCAGATGATGAAGATAGTATAGGTACATCACTGGTTGATGCTGCACTTTGAGGTAAAACAAAATTTTGAACTGTGGGAGCAACTGACTCGACGATTGGCTCTGTCCCTTTAACCTCTGGCTGCTTGTTTAAATTCTCAGATGAGGATAATCCAAGCTCTTGTTGCCCTAAAATCCAATCGAAAAGTTGTTGGCGCTGCTGTTCTACGAGGGTAAAAAGCTCTACTCGCTGTTGCTGTGATATCTGAATTAACTGGGATATTTGTGATGAAGAAGTTGGTGACTTTTGACCAATATGTTCCAGCACTTCTCCTTTTTCCTGAGTGGAAAAAGGAGGTTGGATGTCAGATGGTTGAGAAGTCGCCTGAAGCTTGTGAGATATAGCCTTCGAGGAATCACCCTTTCCTGTTTCCAGCCAATAGCGCTGGCGTTGAAAAGGATAAGTTGGCAGGACTAAACGGCGACGCTGATAGTCTTGCTCAAAACCTGCCCAATCTATCTTCACCCCCTGTACATATAACTGACTCAAACTATCGAGCAGTTGCTCCCAGTCAGATTGTTTTGAATACAAGCTAGGCAGCCAGACACCAAACCCTTCACTGAGGCAGTTACGACCCATTCCTAAAAGAACAGGCTTCGGGCCACATTCAAGAAACACTTGATATCCCAAATTATGCAATGTTTCTATTCCTGTAGCAAAGTCAACAGGGGAGAGGATATGTTCGCACCAATATTCAGGAGTAGCAATTTCGGCTCCTACTATCCTTCCTGTAATATTAGAAATTAGCTCGATTTGGGGGAGCGAGTAGCTGACTTGACGCGCTACTTGCTCGAATTTGGATAACATTGGCTCCATTAAAGGTGAGTGAAAAGCATGTGAAACCTTTAACCGGGTTGTCTTTACGCCTTTGGCTTCTAAGAAGCTAGCGACTGCTAAAACCGCTTTTTCTTGCCCAGAAATGACGATACTTTGAGGACCATTGAGAGCTGAGATTGTTACATCTTTTTGGCTAGAACACTCTGAAATGGCAGATTCAACTTGTTCTTGCCCAGCCATTAAAGAAACCATCGCACCACCAGAAGGCAACTGTTGCATTAATCTGCCACGAGCAGCCAGCAGCTTTAAGCTATCTTCGAGGGAGAAAACCCCCGCGGCCCAGGCAGCTACGTATTCCCCAACGCTGTGACCCATTACCACACCAGGTTTGATTCCCCAAGATTGCCATAGGCAGTAGAGTGCATACTCAATTGAGAATAAAGCTGGTTGAGTGTAAGCTGTTTGATGCAGCAAGCTCTCTCTACCTTCTTGGTTTTCTAGTTGGTTGTCCTTTGATTGAGGATACAGAACCTCTAACAAAGGCACATCTAGTTCCGATCGCAAAATTTCATCGCATTGTTGCAGTGCTTTGCGGAAAATCGGCTCTGAGGAGTAGAGTTCGTATCCCATACCCACTGATTGAGAACCCTGACCAGTGAATAGAAAAGCAATTTTTGGAGGTTCTTTAGTCACCTGACCGCTAAAGACCCCGGTCGATTCTTGTTTATTTAAGAAAGCAACTAGCTTTGTTTCAATTTCCTGGATGGATTTTCCTGTAACCGCAAGACGATGCTTGAATTGCGATCGGATGTTAGCACTAAAGCAGATATTACCTAAATCTTGCTGACGATTTGCTCTGAGATATCGACGATACCTCTGTGAAAGTTGTTCGAGTGCTGTGGGTGTTTTTGCTGAGAGCGTCAATATATGCTGTGGGCGTTCTTCTTTCTCCACTAATACTGGTTCGATCTCTGGTGCTTGTTCTACTACCAGGCATGCGAGGGTACCGTGGATGCCAAAGTTATACATTGCGGCAATTTTGCCTTGTTTCTGCTTCCAGGGCACGACTTCAGTTGGAACTTCAATTTGAGCTTTTTGCCAATCGATGCAGGGATTGAGTTGCTCAATATTGATCTGAGGGGGAATTTCGCCGTGCTGGAGAACTAAAACTAACTTAATCAGGGCAATAATACCGCTACAAGCTTCGTCGTGTGCAGTATAAGCTTTGAATGCACCAATCGGAAGCGGTAACTCACGATCGCCATCTTCGCCAAAAACTTCAGCAAGTGCGGTTAATTCCGCAACATCTCCCGCTGCTGTTCCACTACCATGAGCCTCAAAATATCCTACCTCTCGAGGCTTAATCCCAGATTGAGCCAATACTCGGCGCAGTACAGTGACTTGACCTTTTCTATCCGGAGTTGCATAACTGGTGTTGCGCCCGCTCTGGATGAGGCTACTGCCTCGGATAACAGCCAAGACATTATCCCCGTCTGCCAGAGCATCAGACAAGCGCTTCAGCAGAACTACTCCACAACCTTCTCCTCTGATATAACCATCAACGGAGGCATCAAAAGGTCTCATGACTTTGCTGGTTGGGGTTAAAAACTTATTCTTAGCATCTAACTTTTTGTTCTCTGGTGAAAGGAGTAGATGGACTGCCCCAGCCAAGGCCATTTCGCATTCTCCCTGACGCAAACTGGTACAGGCTTGGTGAATGGCAATGGCAGAAGATGAACAAGCCGCACTGATAGCGAAGGCAGGACCTGTCAAACCAAAGGCATGAGAAACTCGCCCAGAAAGCGAAAATGACCTCGGACCGACAGCATAGAACATTAGAGAGTCTTCATTTTCTTCCTGATGTTGACGCAATAGTTCGTAATAATCTTGTTCGAGAAAACCAACAAAGACTCCAATTGGATTTTCCGCTTGGGCGTTAGGAGCGTGTCCTGCTCTTTCAAGAGCTTCCCAGCATACTTCCATAAACAACCGATGCTGAGGGTCAATTGTTATTGCTTCGCGTGGAGAGATGTTAAAAAACTCTGCATCAAATTGTTCAATATGGTTCAGGTAGCGGATGTTGTCTCTATAGGTTTTTCCTGGAACATAATTTGGATTGTATGAAGTAATCAGTTCATACCGCTCTTTTGGAATTTCGATGTCAACAGCAACTTTTGAATTCAGTAATTGCCAAAAAGCTTCAGGGCTGTCAACTCCACCCGGAAGCCGACAACTCATACCAATAATGGCAATTGGCTCATTTTCCTTGTAGCAATCATTCATACAATTTTCCTCTTAGTTTATGTTCAGTAACTCGGTGGCGAATCGCGGTTATACCATTTGGGATTTTGGACTTCGGCTACGCTCAGTCGAACGATTTGAGATTTGAGATTGTGAATAGGACTCTTGTTCTAGCAGTACTCGTTTGAGTACCTTACCCATAGAGTTTTTAGGAAGAGATTCTACAAACTGAATCTCGCGTGGTACTTAAATACTTTCATGTAAATGTAACTGAACTGGAACGCCTTGTTTTGAGCGCAGTGTAAGAGTTGCCCACAGTATGAGATTAAAATCTGATACTAGTTTCAGATGGTATTTTTGAGCAATAGTTGCAACGATCAACACCATTTCTATTTTTGCCAAACTCTTAGCGATACAAATACGTGAGCCATTACCAAATGGAAAATAGACTCCTGTCGGCAACCGCTTTTCCAAACCATTAGCCCAGCGATGGGGATTAAACATATCTGGCTCTTCAAAGTAACGTGGATGTCGATGCATTATCCAAGGACTCATTACAACTGTGCATCCTGTCGGTACTTTGTAACCGTCAATTTCGTAATCTTGAGTAGCTATAAGAGGCATAACTGCGATCGGTGGATAAAGACGCATTGCCTCCTTAATTATCGAATCGGTGTAACATAAATGGGGTAAATCTATAACTGAAGGACATCGGCCACCCAATACCTCGTTTAACTCCGTCAGTAACTTGCTTTGTACTTCTGGATGTAGCGATATCAGCAGAAAAGCCCAAGATAAAACCACAGCTACCGCTTCTTGTCCTGCAAAGAGTAAAGACACAACTTCATCTCGAAGTTGCTTATCATTCATTTGACTATTATCATCTTCATCACGAACGTGCATCAGCATCGAGAGTAGATCGCCTGGATATTCACCACTTTCCCTGCGCCGTTCAATCAGGGAATAAATATATCGATCCATCTCTTGAAGAATACGCTCGTAACGTAAGTTATTCGTTGTTGACTGCTTTTCTAGGTCATTAATTCCTTCTTGGGGTGGGTTCTCGAACAATCTTGTAGATACACCTAAAATGTAAGCTATGTCTTGAGCTTCTTGCTCACTTAGCTCCTGATTGAAGATTACTTTCCAGATAATGTCCAAAGTAAGGTGTATCATGTCTGGCTGAAGATTGCGAATTTCGCCATCTTGCCAAGTATCAAGCAAGCGTTCAGTATAGGTTACTATAGTGTCGCCAAAGTTGGTAATACGCTTATGATAGAGAACTGGTTGAGTAATGCGTCGTTGATGAAACCAGGATTCTCCTTCCTTGATAAATATCCCTTCACCAAGTAGACCTTGTAAGGCAGTACGCACATGCGGACTTCTAATAAACAAAGTCCGATCCTTTGATACTTGGTCGATATAGGCGGGGCAATTGAGTAATAAAGATGGATTTGTACCGATTTGTAGCGGCACAATATCTCCATATTCAAGAGAGCATTTGGCTAAAAAATCTAATTTCTCTTCGTTCAAATTAGCTAAGGTATCAACTACAGATGTTCCTCTTGGACCAGTTAATGTAAATACATCTTGATTCATGCTCTTTGTATTATTTAAACATTTTTGATAATTATTAAGAGCCTTTATGCGATCGGCTCATAAAGTGCCAATGTGCCAATGCAAGTAAATGTAATAGCGAGAGCTATTGCTGCTGCTTCCATCACATAACAGCAGAATCTAGTTTGTTGCATCATAGAGTATATGACCATAAGTGTTCCACTAGTAGCCAATTGAGTCACAGGCTAATTAACTGGTGTCGTGACTGATGCCAATACTAGGGGTTGTATTTGATCGTTGCTAAATCCGTTCGCATCAATTCCAAATATAAATTGATAACAATCCTTGTTAAAGTTTGTTATGTATGAACGCATTTTTTCTGTTTGTCCAAATGCTTGTGCTTTGATCCAAGCTTCTGATTTCAGGACTTCGTATGAGGACAGATCAAAAATGGCTAAAAATTTTGGTGTTTCTCCAACAATAGCTTCAGCTTCAAACCTGCGTATACGTAAACAACCCGGTACTTGTACAAGCGATAAAGCATGTTTGTTGTTGTACCAGTCATTAAACTCATCTTCACCTTCCCTGGCAATATCCATTTTCGTCATCAAAATAAACCGGATTAGTTTTTGTGGTTCGTCTCCCAGCGATAGAGTTTTTCGGTATACATTACGTATTCCATCCGAGTTTTCCGATTCATTAAATTTTCTCTTTATGCGTCTTGACCAAGGCGTTGGGTTGGCAAGAATATTTTGAAAATTTTTATCAAAAAACGCATCTAGTGTTTCCAGATCGTATAATGCTAAATACCATGTGTCAGTACCAATAGATTTATAACGATGACCATTAATAAAACCACTTTGACTCGTAATTTGTTGAAGATGTTCAGTATTATACCACTCGTTAAATTCCTCATCGATTTCAATAGGGGGTTTGAGCCAAACAGCTAGAATTCCATCACTTTTGGTGTTCAAAGTCATAATTTTATCCTTTAAATAAATATAAAATAAATATTGTCAATTCTAATCAGGGTTAGCGCGTCTCAAACACTATTGCAGATGGATTTGAGGACAGTGCTGAGTTTCGGAGAGCCTCTGCCAACACAGAAATCATATACCGATCATTCATTGCGGCTCGCCAAGACTTTTGGCGAATACTGCGGTGGAAAGATGATTATAGCTCTAAGACATTGAGGGCAATGCTACGTAACAAAGCAAAATTCTGGGGGCTGTGCAAATAACGAATCCGACATTCATCCTCATTAAAAATAACATCTAATGTCCATCTAATGAACAGAATTTTCTATTACACAATGCTGTCGAATAGTCTTACTAATTTTATTAGCATCATTAATTTGAAAATACAAGCTTACTTTCATAATTTATTGTATTTTTACTGAATTTAAACTAGATTTATATTTTTGATAACTGATATTTAATAATTAATAATTACTTCTTAACTTTCTTGCTTAAGCCGATACCATATCCTGACATTGGGCTTCTAGATTTGCCACTGACACCCGACAAATTGTTGTAGGGTTTTCGACTCAAAAGGCTTGAATTGTCACTTGGAGAAACCAGCGAATGTCAAACCAAACCAGTGGACGGATCGACGTGCATCATCACTTCCTACCAAAGTTTTATGTGGAGGCTTTGAAGCAGGTGGGGCTATCACCGCCAGACGGGATGAGTTTTATCCCAGAGTGGAGCGAAACTAAAGTCCTTGCCATGCTCGATCAGCTAGGGATCGGAACGGCTTTTTTATCGATCTCCTCTCCGGGTGTTCACTTCGGCGATGACGATGCAGCTAGAAGCTTAGCGCGGCGGACGAACCAGGAAGCCGCTCGTCTTACCAAAGCCCATCCGGGACGGTTCGGATTCTTTGCCATCACGCCCTTACCCGACGTTGAAGGCGCACTCGAAGAAATTCGATACGCATTCGATATGCTAGAGGCTGATGGCGTTGTGTTTCAATCTAACTTCAGGGGTACTTATCTTGGAGACGATCTGCTGATTCCAATTTACGAAGAATTGAACAAGCGTCGTGCTGTTATCTTTCTGCACCCGACTGGATCAAACTGCCAGTGTTCAGCTTCAACCAGTACCGGAGAGCATCCACGCGATATAGCTCTCGGCTATCCAGTGCCGCTGATTGAATTTATCTTCGAGACCACACGCACGATTACGCATATGATGCTTTCGGGGACATTAGCACGCTATCCTAATCTTCGTGTTATCGTCCCTCATGCTGGTGCTGCGCTCCCTGTGCTGGCGGGTCGCATCGAACGCATCATAAAGGCAGGTGCGCCTGTAGGTAAAGATGCCCCACAGGATATTCGCGTGGCACTTCGAGCATTGCATTACGATCTCGCGGGTGTGCCTGTCCCCGAAGCGTTAAGTGTTCTGCTGCAAATTGCCGATCCTAAAAAGCTGCACTACGGAAGTGACTATCCTTTTACGCCGCTTCAAGAGTGCGAACAACTGCTTAAACAACTGAACGAAACACCACTTTTAAGTAGTGAACTCCGGGAAGCCGCGATGACTGCTAACGCCTACAGCTTGTTTTCTCAACGACTGAGTGTTTCTATTCCCCGTCCCCAGCATGGATGAGTTAGGACTTACCCATTGACAAAAAACATCCTGAGAAACTGGCTTGAATTCTTATACTTTTGTTTTATAAGCCATTGACAGACAATGGCTGAATTTGACCTGCTTGTGTTACCCAAAAAGCCCAGTTTTTGAACCACGCCGATTTCTGTCTAGTTCCAGAGTACTGATCCATATTTCTATGTATACACATGGTAGGAGGGTTAATTTTTTTAGGTTCTTGGCAACTTTTGGTGATCTTGGTTGGGGAAGGCAGAGGGCAGTCCCAATGAAACAAGTTTCATAGTCAAGCATGAAAATGCGATGTGAGACTAATCTATATAGATACTCATCAAAGGAGCATTTTCATGTCAGAAGGAAGAGGAAGGAAAAATTCCTACAATTGAAGCTCTGCTTGGATTATAGAACATCTGCATCACTTGAAAGCCTTCTTGCAATCGCAAGAGTGAAGTCACAAATCCCACGCCCGGATAAGAAAACGTTTTAAAACCTTCTGCCTCCTGCCTTTTGCCTCCTGCCTTCTGCCTTAAAGCGCGTAACCTTTCATCATCACCAAAATCTGACAAGAACCCATATCATGAGTTAAAATCTCATTTTTTGTTTCAAATCACAAATTGGCTCATTTTTCTGATACCAATCTTTCATACAACTTTCCTCTTAGTTTATGTTTAGTAACTAGATGGTGAATCGCGGTTATACCATTTGGGATTTTGGACTTCGGCTACGCTCAGTCGAACGATTTGAGATTTTGGACTGTGAAGAGGACTCTTGTTCTGGCAGTAATCGTTTGAGTACTTTACCCATAGAGTTTTTAGGAAGAGATTCTACAAACTCAATCTCGCGTGGTACTTTGTAGGATGCCATCTTCTCCAAACAAAAGGCAGTCATTTCTTCTGTTGAAGTTGCATAACCCGATCTCAAGACAATCTGAACTCGGACGCTTTCACCTGTAGTCGGATCGGGAACAGCATAAACCGCACTTTCTACTACACCTGGATATTGAGCTATCACTTTTTCAACTTCTGCTGGGTATACCTTAAGTCCATCGACGTTAATCGTCTCTTTCAACCGACCGGTCAAGTAAATATAACCGTCTTCATCCCTGCATCCCAGGTCTGTGGTGTGATACCAACCATCTTGAAGCACCTGCGCTGTTTGAACCGAGCGATTCCAGTAACCGAGCATAACCATCGGACTACGCACGACAATCTCGCCGACTTCACCGGGTTCTAGCTCCTCTCCTTCTAAACTAATGATTTTAGTCTCGACATTCTTGACCGGAGTTCCCACTGAGCCGGGTTTAAAAAGTGAACCATTATTTGAACTGGCTATAGTTAAGGTTTCCGTTGAACCATACTCTGAGTAAATGACACGACCATATCTTTGCTGCCACTCCTGAACTACTTCTATTGGTATGGGAGCGCCGCCACTAAAGTAGCGTATCCCAACCATCTCGTTTTGGGGAGGATTGAGTTCCAGTAATTGGCAGTAAACAGTTGGGGCACCAAAAAAAATCGTGATGTTGTGAGTTGCAATCGCTTTGAGGATGCGTTCGGGATCGAAACGGCGTTGCAGAACCAGGGTTGCTCCAGCCGCGAAACATCCGTTGAGAATCACGCATTGGGCAAAGCAATGAGATAATGGAAGATAAAGTAAGAGGCGATCGCTCCCTCTAATTGGACGATAAGTACTCGAAGTATAGGCTTCAGCAATTAAATTGGCATGAGATAAAGTCACCCCTTTGGGTGTGCCAGTTGTTCCCGAAGTAAAAAGTATAGCTGCTGGTGCATCTGCTGACATTATTACTGCATCTGCTTGGGCAGAAACACCAGAAATTAATTGAGTTAAACTTTCTTGAATATTGACTTCATCTCCGACAATGAGAATATGTTCCAAAGCAGGTAGTTCTTCATCGGGCACTTGCTCTTGAAGTTCTGTGGTTGCAATCAGAGCTTTGGCCGTACACTCGTTGAGCAAGCATTTGATTTCATTGCGCTTCAACTTGGCATCAATCGATACTACCACTGCTCCCATTTTGAGGATTCCGAGGTAGGAGATGATCCATTCTGGGATGTTGGGTAAAAACAAAGCTACGCGATCGCCTGGTTTAATACCCAATTGACGTAGCCCTTTCGATACTTGGTTAGCTAGTTCATCAAGTTGTTTATAGCTCAATAAGCAGTTCTCACAAATCAAAGCAGTCTGATCTGGAAAATAACGATGACCTTTCTCTACATTTTCCGAGACATTCATATCTTTTCTAAATCCCATAAACTATTAGGAATTCGATTTTTCATCTCGTCTAATTTGTTTATATCAGTGAATGATTTGCCTTCAAGAGTGAGAGGAGTCAGGACAAACGTATCTAAGACCTGAACTCCTTTGACAAAACAGGTTTAAGCAGCACTTTCGCTGAAACCTGACTAAAAGCTCGCTCTAATTTTGTCAACGGCTTGCACAATCTGACCACCCACCGAAATATCATGAGCAATCAGAGCAATGTGCTGGTCAAGGAATTGGTCGTCATCATTCCAAATGTAGGGATGATTGGGTGAAGGCGGTTTTCCAACCACATTTCGCACAGCCATATACAATTCTTGAGTTGCAGGTGATAAACACTCAGTAGCATTGTAATGACCTGCAATAGCATAAGTTCTCAAATCGACAGCTTGAACTCCAAATATCAGCGCCAATGCTAAATATTGTTGAAACATAATTTGACAGTTACACGCCCAATTGCTGTTAGAGGTTTAATCACACCACCTTCTACCTCAAACAAAAAATGATCAGCCCAATCATCAATTCTTGGATTATAAAGTCTCACCATATCACCTGATTCTGGGTCAATTGAAGCAATATCACTACCTTTAGCCTGATTACAGAATGAACACGACAGGGCTAAATTTTCTAACACCGTTGCACCATTATGTTTTTCAGCAATAACATGATCAATCTGATCAGTGGCTAAAACCAACATTTCTGGAATTAGACAATACTCACAACATCCCTGAGCGCGTTCAACACAATTTGCCGTAAATTGCTAGGAATATAAGTTTTACTCATGCACTTTGTTGTAACTTGAGCAGAGTTTGAGCTTTAGCAAGACGTACTAAATGCTCAATAAACTCATAATGTTGCCACAGACAGCGATCACTTTCATCTAAACCTTGAGTACGATTTTTGTCTAAGAGAGAATCAATTTCAGCTTGAACCGTAGGCGAAAGACGGAGAGCTAAAATTTCTTGAGGAGATGGCAAATGAGCTAAAAACTCCAAAATTTCAGTCAGTTCAGAAAAACCTGACAATTCTCTAACAGCCACCCTTGCCGATTAATTACTTATACAAAAAAGATAAGGGATTGCTCATATTTTCAGCAAAACCAAGAATCCCGCGATCGCGATGTTCGTAAATTAACTGACCTTGGGAATCAAATAGAAAAGTGCCTCCCCGTTGTGTCAAATAAGATGAATCTGGTACATAAATATTCCAGTTTCTCAAAACTTCAGTCATGTTTCGCAGGCGCAGGGTTGCTAATTCAAATGGGCGCTGAAAACCTTTTCCTCCAGCCGCTTTGAAAAACGAACCTTTTATTGCGGGTATTGGTGTACCCTTGATAACTTCCTCATCAGCAATTAATTGAGGTGCTTTTTTATCACCTTTGTAACCCCGAAAAACTTCCTTGAGAGTTCCAGGGCTACGAATTCCTGCACACATTAAGATTAAATTAAGCCAAGCTTTTTGTGAACTTGATAGCAAAGGAAATTGTATAGATAAGCCGCGATAAAGTCGTAAAAGCTCGTGAACTTCAGCCTTTGCATCCACAAATAACCATTCTTGAGGAAAGCCAGTATATTCGCAAAACTTGATCCCAGAATTGCGGTTTCCAATTCCAATAGCACGAATTGTGATTCCTCTGGCTTCAATCTCTTCAAATTCTCTTCGCAGCCACCAAGCGTATTCTAAATTATCAAAATCTCCCAACTGCGACCAAATAAGTACGAGCAACTTTGAAGTATTTGAGCAACCATCTAAAACGGGTTTAATCTCTCCATCACTAACTCGCAAGCGTTGAGTTTGACTCAAAATTGAGTAAATATCTGGAGAATTGGTGGGTGTTTCAGTATTCATGTACGTGAAGGCAACAGTCTTTAAATAAAATTTTAGATGGATTCGGACAGCAACCCTGACATATCTAATACTCGTCCTGACCAAATATTACATTGTTCTGACATTTCCCTCTGTTTACTATCATCAGACAAAATACTATTAAAAGTTAATCTCCATCGTGCCAGTTGAACTTGAATGCATACTTCTTGCTGTTCCCGAGGTTCAAGCTTTGTCATGGATCGGACTTGTCCTTCGCTGGTAGGCAAGATTTGTCGCTGCTCGGAGTTGACTATATCAGGATCATCTTCATTTTGCGTCCAATTTGGACACATTTTCATTAGGTTATCAAACACAGCCCAAGCTTCGATTAATCTATAAGGATGACGGCGCTCAAACCCAAACCTGTCCTTGCAATACTCCTGAAAAGTGCTGTGCATGGAACGATACAGCCTTCTATCCCTTAATTCTGCCAGTGCCTTACCCGCCTCAAAAACTGCTCTCTCCACACGCCGCTCTAGGTGAAGGCGATCGCGCTGTTCTTCGTCGCTTAACTCTTCAACCTCAACAGCGCTAACCGTAATTGTGGCTGAACCGGGATTTTCTTGAAGGGAGATATCCTCAAGGTCTTGGTCATCTGGTGGTGTGCTGTCCCTGGATGTGGCAGAGGTCGCTTTTTTGCGCTTAGAGGATGGTTTAGTCATTATTCCACCTCTTTTAGCTCAGTGGCATTTGCTCAAACTCGATTGCAGATAGATTTTGACTGCTATGAGTAGTTGCGTTGGGGCGTTCGCGTAGCGTCTTGAAGAGAAGTGATCGCCTTTTGTAATCAACCTCGCAATTAAGTGATCTATTTGGGAATCGCTCTTTGACCTTATATTCAAGGAATCTTCATTATGTCCCATCCAACCTACACACAGCAAGCCCTTTGCCGCTATAACCTTCCCTGCCTCAAAAGAATTGCCACTGAACTCGGCGTTACACCCATCGGGGACAAAAGAGCGACCCAAACCTGGGTAAACGCAATCATAGTCCACCAATCCACCCAGCTTCAGAAAGTTGATAACCAAGCCCTCGCCCAAGCCGAACTCGACCACTTCATAGCCGACCAAGCCCAAACCATAGCCCCCGAACCCCTCACAATAGTCGAAATCTCTTTTGACCATCACGAATATTACGCTGATGACAAACTAGTAGCCAGCATCAGCTATGACGACAACCACTTAACGCAACGCTGGGTAGTTATGGTCAACGATAAAGAAGTATTTCGTGCCAATACTCCAATGCGTTGCGATCGCTTCATTTGCACTCACTACAAAGATGGCTCATTACCTGTGCAGGAGAAAGAAACAACACCCACCACGACTAAAAACCAAATCATGGCGCATATCTTCAACGAGTGCCAGAATTACGGCTTTGAAATTCTCGATGATGGCATTTATACCCACGATACTGAAGACGGCAAACTACGCAAATTGGGTGAAGTTGGATGCACTGACGGTAACTGGTGGGTGAAGAGGCGTTATTCAGTCCAGCAGCAGTATTCTAACTCGGTCTATGATGCTGTGCGCTCATTGTCGATAGTGGACGTATCTACTGATGATAAATCCATTTTTGATGAATATTTTTTAGATCAGCCGTTAGAACAGCTAACTGGCGATAAATTGCAACGCCTGCTGGAGAGAACGGAGTTAGTCACAGCGTAATTCAATCAGTTATCAGTAAACAGTTAACAGTTATCAAGATTCGACACTGTTAACTGATAACTGGTAACTGCTCACTGATTATTTCCCTTCATTCACCAATCCCCATTAAATCAATGCAACCCATCTCAATCCCCCAACACTGGGACTACCCTCGCTTTGCTTTGGAGCAGCGCACAGAACAAGGCATCATCTTGGGACTTTATTACTATCCCTCTGGTACAGAACTGGCTGAACAATTTGATGATGGTTGGCGCTATGTACTGATGCCTAACAAGAATTCTGATGAAATATCGTACTTGAAAGAGGATCAAATCCAACCGCTCACGCCAGAAGAATTATTCCAGCAAATTACCGCAGAGATTGACTTTTATCAACAACAGATAAGCATTCTCAACCGACAGTTAACTGTATTAACTAAGGGTGCAAACAATGGCTAATTCTACAAATAGTTTTGACCGTAGGGCTAATTATCTGCTGCGTTTACTTCAACTTTGTGGTGGTTGTGTGCCTCTGCATCGGCTTCAGTTCCAATTCTCGGATTCAGTTATTCAAACTCTGCTGGATAAAGAACTGGTGCAAATACAGAACACGGGACGCGGCTTTTTGTTGGAGATTGCCGAGGATTTTTAGCTCTTAATCGAAGAGGAATAAATTATGAAAATTTACGCGAAAACCATTTCAGCTACTCTGCCAGATTGGGCAAGCGTCGTTAAACAAAATGCAGATTTGATTGAGATTGAAATTAACGATGAACACCCGAATTTTCAATCTTTGCTTGAAGAGTTAGAAACCGAGATTGAACCAGGAACATTCGGTGTTAAAGCAGAAGATTTATGTTCAAGGCTCGGCATAGAAATGTCTAATCCGCATCTCCAGCAGTTAGTTGAACAAGCCCAAACCCTGATAGCCGATATTGCTACGCACCCAGACTACAAACAACTCTTGGAAGAAGGGTATCAGCCAGATTTAAACATTGCCGATGCTCAAACTGCGTTGACTTATCTCCAATGGGAGTTAGAGCGAAATCGATAACCATCTGATTAATACAAAAGCGTTCACCTGAATAAGTGCCGCTTATTCAGATGAACGCACGGAAGTTTTTCTCCCGCTACAGAATTCCCATTATTGCACACGAAACACTAATCAATGAAACTTAACCGAGGTGAACATGGTTACTGAAATCAAACTAGGTTTATGCAACCCTCCTGAACCCATCTATTTATATGTCAATCAGGGTGAAGTAGATGGAGAATCTTTCGTTTGGTACAAGTTCAATATCAGCCAGGAGAAGAAAATCTCTGTTGCCCAGAGAGCATTAACTGGATATTTGTCTGAACTCCGTCTAACGACTAAAGAGTTTAAAGGCAAGGACAACTTGAAGCTGGATATTGTTGTCAGTGCCGATGAACTTTATGTTATCAGAACTGGTGTTGAAACCAATTTCACCAAAAGCTTTCTTTTAGCTGCCTCTTTAATCCAAGATTTTTCCAAACCACTGATTATCGTTGCGAATGCTGGTGACGAGAATACAGTTTTCTGTAATCTTTATGATGCCGCAAGTAAAAGCAAAATTGAAAGAGAATGGAACAAAAATGCTGATTGGGCAACTATCATTCGTGACATCCAATTTCGCTTAGGTGGGACTTCATCTACACCAAAACTTAGCGTAGTCCCTCAACCAGTACACTCTCAAGACTTGCGAGTTAAAAATATTCGCACCTTGCTTGATTATCCACTTGATTTGGTCAGAGAGTGGTTGCAATTTCAGGATGTTGACCGCCCAAGTCTACTTCATATTAGCAAGATTAATGAACTGGTAAAAACCATGTGTTTGGCTTGGGTAGCAGACAAGTGTGAATATCCCAATCATGCTGAGTCTTTGTATCAAAAGCAGGTTGTTGATGCTGTTGGTAATGGTGCTGATGAATTAACGGCAATCAACGCATGGATGCAACAGTTGGAAACAGCAAAGACTGGGGCAGTGTAAATCAGAAGCCAGAAGTCATACCAATTCTTTATGAAGCTGCGCTAAATAAGGCTTCAAGGATAAAGTCGTAAGAAGTGAGAGAGGCAATCATTTCAGGTGTAATTTCTTTGAGAACATCAGTTAAATTGTGCTTTAGTTGTGTGAGAGTTTTACAATTTTCCCATTGGAGTTTAGATTTGAGAAATTCCCAAAAGCGCTCAATGGGGTTAAGTTCAGGAGAGTGGGGAGGTTGAAAAATCGGGATAATATTATCTGGAAAATCGAGAGCTTTGGCTTTGTAAAAAGATCCTTGGTCGAACTGGATAACCGCGATATCATCACCCAGATCAGCAGACAGCAAATCCAAAAAGTGTTGAAAACAACTACCATTCAGGTAGGGGAACTCATAGAAAAAGCTGTATCCACTTAGGGGTTCTACGACTCCGTATAAATAAAAATTTTCACGTTGCCATTGGCTTAAACCCACAGGTTTAACTCCTCTAGTAGTCTACCAACCCAAAAATGCGCTTGTGAGGACTGGGGAAAGGGGAAAGGGAAAAGGGTAAGAGATTTAAACCCTTTCCCCCTGCCCCTTATCCCCACTTCGTGGGGGCCCCACCTTCCCCCTTACCCTTTACCCCGCAAAGTTGACTTGACAGACTACTAGAACAATTGTGCAACAGACTACTACTGTTTGTAATGAAGATGGTTATTACACCGTAGCACCTTCTCCTACTTACATCTACAACCTTTATCCCATCTATGTGTCGCCCTATCCTACTTATGGCATCAACTTCGGATTTGGAAGAGGGTTCCACGGATGGGGCCACCATCGGAGATGGTAGGGGTGGGGAATTTTGTCAAAGAAAGTTTCTAGGCTGTAGGATATTTTGTATGAACCTTCAAAAGTGACGAGAGAAAATTGGAGAGTATATCTGAAATCAGAAAAAAAAGATATTCAGATAGACCAGATGAAAGTATTTCTTGCTTTTCTAGTGGATAACCATATTTGTACAATCGGCGCGGTTGTTTTCCTTTGGCGATCGCTGGGAATTATACCAATTTGTAATTCGTAGTTAAGAAAGCTAGACTATATCTGGATTTGGGGTTTGAATATATTGCCTCCAAACGCAGATGCGTTCGCGTAGCGTCTCCAAGAGAAGCAGCTTGTCGTCAGACATTGCCGTAGGAGAAATATCAAAGGCGGTTACTTCAAACCCCAGACTAGCTAAAGCTTGTGCATCGTCTCCCAAGCCACAACTGATGATTAATGCCTTTTGCCTAGAACCGAACGGTTGATGATTCGTTAACCCATTTTGTTGGCTTTAGACTCACTCTTGGTGTCGCTTCACTCCATTGCACTTATATTCTTCAAATCAACATTACCTGGCTCAAAAGATAGATGGTTCTTCAGTACATAATATGCTTAACTAATAGGTTAAATGCCAATTTAACAAGCATCTAACTCGGAAATTATCAAAGTTTCTAAATCCATAGCCGGAACGTTTAATTAGCTTAAGTTTGTTATTAATGCCTTCCACAACACCACTAGTTGTCCCATTATCAAAGTAAGCAATAATCTCATCAAACCAACGGATAATAGTATTGTTACTCTTGGGAAAATATTTTTTAGCTTTTGCTAACCACATCCCGAGTTTAAAAACTCCCGGATACCAGTTATCTGTCTTATTGAAAATCTTTCTAATTTTTTCTTTTAATTCATGCATTTCTTTGAGAATAGGAGATAAATTTTTCACTTCATAAAGTTTGTTTATCTGCTCTTCATTTAAGTCTGACTCATTTTTCAATAAAACGTATTTACTATTTTTTAGTCCCGACAATACTTTTTCGTACTTAGATTTTTTTGATAATGATTGCGCTTTTTTAACTAATTCTTCTAGATTCCGCTTCTCTTGTTTTCTTTGTGTATCTAGTTCTTTATTGATTTGTGTCATCACATGAAATCTATCTGCTACTACTTGGGCATTGGGCATTAATTCTGTTACTACATTTTTGTAACCTACCCACAAATCTATACTCACTTCCTCAATTCGTGCTAAAACCTCAGTTCCCCACTCTATAAGGGTTTTCTTTACTACCTCTTGTGTGCGCCCACTTAACAAAGTTATTAATTTAGATGTATCTAAATCTATTAATACTGCACAGTAATTACCCTTGCCTTTAACTAGAGCTATTTCATCAATTCCAAGCCTTTTTATAAAATCAGGTTTGTTATCAGATAATTTTTCTGAGGCATCTTTTAACATTCTTTCTATTTCTTCTGTTGTCACTATCCCTTTATTTGCTACACTATGGATATCATTTTCTACAACATCTTGTATTATCTTGTCTGCTAGCCGTTTTGTATAAGTTCTTTTCTTACTTACAAAATCTAGCTTTTCACTAAACGGTTTTTCACATTTTTCACATTTGAATTGTCTCCTATTTATTTCTAAAAATACTGGCTTTTCTCCAAAAGGTAAGTCTTTAACAACGTATCGATGATTTTGATGTAATCTATGGCTTTTTGTACCACAGCGAGGACAATTACTGTATGATTTTGTTGATTCAGTTTGTAAAATCATTCCTATCCCCTCATGAATCCGATGAGATATAACTTTCACATCTTTTAAATCAAGAAGCGCTGTTAGGATTTTAATATTTTGTTTCCTATTCATGACTGTAAATACACCAAAAAATATTTCTCTTGTAATTACAGCTAACAACAAATATGCTTTATAAGTCAATTAGGTCAAAGTTTTTTCTCAATAGCTGATACGATTATTTTTATTTATTAAGCTTTTTGGCTAACAATTTAGCATAACAAGTGCTGAAGAACCAGATAGATACATTTTTGAAAAGTTGAAGCACACTTATAAGAGCAACTTTAACTATTCAATAATGGTGTGGCAATGTGGCTAAAATATGGTGTAAATGAAGAAGGTATCTTGATATGTATTGAAGATATCGCAAGAGGTAAGACTTCACTAAGTGTCCTTACTGTTATGGTGAGCTAACTGCTAAAAAAGCAAGGTGAAAGAGCATCATTTTGCTCATAATGACCAAACTTGCCGCCCCATAGCTAACCGAGAATTTCCAACGCTGCCACTATATGACAATTTCAACGTTCAATTATCAGGCAAGGATTTGGCACAGTTAAAGCTGAAGAAGGCAGGAGTACGGAGCCAAAAATTACCCGATTAGTTTCTACTTAGTTACTTCTAGTTTACTCAAAGCAGGAATGTTGAGAAAAAATGTTTACATGAACTTATCCCACTAATAATATTTGTGCTACAAAGGTTAAGCTTATTGAGAACTGAAAACGAAAAATTAAGGTTTTCAAGCACATTTTACGAAACTAAGTAGGACTTTTTGAAATAGTGGGATAGGTTCATGAAAGATGCCCCAGCGAATCCCACCATCTCGTAACCGCACTACTTGCAAAACACAGTACTTCACCAATTACTATGACTACAGCAGCTTGTCTAATGTAATTGGCAAATCACGGACGCGCTTACCAGTAGCATGATAGACAGCGTTAGCGATCGCTGCTGCAGTACCAGTAATGCCAATTTCACCAATTCCTTTGACACCAAGCGGGTTGATATGTGGATTGTGTTCATCGACAAACAACACCTCAATATCAGGAACGTCTGCGTTGACTGGTACGTGATACTCAGCTAAATCATGGTTGACAACGCGTCCTCGGTTGGGGTCTATTATCGTGTGTTCCATTAGCGCCATGCCAATACCATAAATAATCCCACCAATCAGTTGACTGTTGGCTGTTTTAGCATTGAGGATGCGTCCAACACCAAAAGTTCCCACCCAACGCGATACTCGCACTTCACCCAAATCAGGCTCAACGCGAACTTCGGCAAACTGCGCTCCAAATGCGTGCATTGAGAACTTCTTCTGTTCGTCTCCCAGCTTGGCATCTGCACGCGCTTCGATCATTTTCATCCCATGTCGTGCCAAGATTGCCTGATATGTTTCGCTTGCAGACGATTTATTTTTTAAGAAAAAGCTGCCATTTTCGGCAATCACATCCTCAGCATTTGAACTATAAAGCGGCGATTTTTGATCGGCGAGTGCTAGTTGCAAAAGCTGACTGCGAGCTTGATTTCCTGCTAAATGCACAGCCGAACTGACACTGGCGGCGGTTTGGGAACCACCAGAAATAGGGGTTTCTGGCATCTTTGTATCGCCTAGTTCAAAGTGGACTTTGTTAACTGGTAGACCAAGTGCCTCAGCTGCAACTTGAGTCATCACAGTATAAGTTCCCGTGCCAATATCTTGGGAGCCGCTCTGTACCACGGCTGTACCGTCCGCCATAATTTTAGCGATCGCTGATGCTGGAGAACGGTTGGTAGGATAAGTAGCTGTCGCCATACCCCAACCAATTAAATAATTACCGTCTCGCATTGAACGGGGCTGAGGATTGCGCTTTTGCCAGCCAAACTTTTCTGCCCCTAATTTGTAACATTCTCTGAGTGACTTGCTCGACCAAGGCAGTTTTTTAGTGGGATCGACTTCAGCATAGTTACGCAGGCGCAATTCCACCGGATCAATGTTGAGTGCATAAGCCAGTTCGTCCATTGCCGATTCTAGAGCAAACGACCCAGAAGCTTCGCCTGGGGCCCGCATATAGGTTGGTGTTCCTTGATCGAGTTGAACCAGACGATGACTAGTTTCGATATTCGGGCTAGCGTAAAGCATTCGGGCGCTTTTACCAACAGGTTCAATAAATTCATCGAAAGTTGAAGTCTGGGAAGTGCCAGCGTGTTGCAAAGCAGTTAATTTGCCATCGCGGGTTGCACCGAGAGCCACCTGTTGAATTGTCTCCGGTCGAAAGCCGACAGGCCCATACATCTGTATGCGTCCCAAAACTAATTTTACTGGGCGATTAACCTGCCGTGCTGCGATCGCTGCTAATGGCACGTGCGACCAAGCCGATCCTTTACAACCGAAGCCACCGCCCACAAAGTAAGACATAATACGGACATTCTTTGGATCGATTCCCAATGCCCCTGCAACTTTTTGTTGAACCTGAAAGATTCCTTGAGTTGCGTCATACAGCAGCAGTTGATCGCCTTGCCAAACTGCTGTTGTGGCATGAGGCTCCATCGGATTGTGATTTTCGATCGGTGTCGTATAAGTTTGCTCGACGCGGACAGCCGCCGCCGCCAGTCCCTGGCTGACATTGCCGTGCGCGGAGTCAGGCGGTTCTTCTCTAGGGATTTTACCTTTAGGTAAGTATGCCTTAGCGAGGTTGTCCCTCATATTAATGGTTGGTTTCTCTTCGTCATAACTAACTTGCACCAGAGAGGCAGCATACATCGCTCGTTCAAAAGTATCGGCAACGACCACTCCAATATGCTGACCGCTATACAAGACAACGTTATCTTGCAGCACTTGCAGCTTGCGACCGCCACCCTTTTCTCCAGACGCTTTGGGCGCATTGAGGTGGGTAATAACTGCTAACACACCTGGTACTCGCTCCGCCGCCTTTGTATCGATTTGGGCAATTTTACCTTTGGCGATCGCTACCACCAAGAATCGCGTGAATGCGGTTGTAGCCCTCAATTGCCGCACAACCTGAACCGGGAACGCGCTTATTACAGGGCATCGAAGTATCGCGGAAGTAGTAACAGCGGGTACGTTGCAGCAAATTTCCGCCGACTGTCGCCATGTTTCGCAGTTGCGGTGATGCCCCAGACAGCAACGCCTCTGATAGCACAGGATAACGCTCTTGAATGATCGGACTATATGCAACATCGCTATTGCTTGCCGTTGCTCCAATCCGCACACCGTTACCCTGCACTTCTATCTTGCTCAGTGGGAGTGGGTTAATGTCAACCAACTCTCTTGGGGTTTGGACATTCAGCTTCATCAAATCGATGAGGCTAGTACCACCAGCGATATACGAAGCTTGGGCATCTGGAGTAACCAAAGCCACAGCATTTTCTGCTTGTCCTGCTTTCTTATAGCTAAACGGCTGCATCTTTTTTTCCCTCTAAGACATCGCGGACAGCAGCTACGATATTTGGATAAGCACCGCAACGGCAGATATTGCCGCTCATCAGTTCCCGAATGTCGGCATCTGATTTAGCGTGTCCCTCGTTCACCAAACCCACCGCCGAGCAAATCTGTCCTGGCGTGCAGTAGCCACACTGAAACGCATCGCGGGACAGAAACGCCGCTTGCATCGGGTGCAGATTGTTTCCTTGTTCCAACCCTTCAATAGTTGTGATTTTTGCGTCGGTGTGCATAATTGCAAATGTCAGGCATGAATTAATCCGTTTTCCATCAATCAGCACCGTGCAAGCACCGCATTGTCCATGATCGCAACCTTTTTTAGTCCCAATTAGTCCTATGTATTCCCGAAGCGCATCAAGTAAAGTAACATGCGGTTCAATCTGCAAACTATGTGCTGTTCCGTTCACTTGCAACTTCACCTGCATCGTCTCAGGTGTCGAAGTTTTCAACATGGGAATAGTTTTTTTGGCTTGAGTTTGTGCTATGGTTTTCCCTACAAAATTACTGATCGTCGCTGCTACTGTGCTGATAATCATCAATTGACCTAACTTGCGGTGTCTTAGGACAAACCTCATCTGTTTACTCCATTCTGTTTTTGTTGAGTAATAATTAATATTGAGTAATTCTCTAGAATTCAACAGGTCGCGCCCACAATTGCCCAAATTTCTGCCCTGTTCATAAATGCGTCTCGTAGAGAAATTAAGGAATACTAGACGATCTCGGACTGAGAATTGGTATCTCAGTACTGAGCAATAAATTTCTTGATTGTTTTGGTTCGAGTCTGAATCTGCATCCAAATCTTCCCACTCACCAATCCCTATTCCCCAATGCCCAATCACCATTTCAATTTTTTATAGAAAACCACTTTTTTTACAGGCATTTTCCTTAAAATGACATTGTTAATAGAATACAATTTCATCTTGTTATGGTGTCTCTATCAGAAGATTTATGCCATAAGTATTGAGCGAGCGCACTATTTGCTATAGCTAAATAAAAACAGCGTTTCCGAAAAAAGTCTAAATTTTAACTTACATTTAACATTTTAATAATCTATTCATATTTGTTTTGATGATCTAATAGATTCATGGTTTATGGCAATTCTAAATAATTGATGAAAAAATATATTGCCTATTATATGCTTACACAACTAAGCAAGATTGTTTGTTATGGATAAGGGAATAAGAGGAACAATCATATCCTGTCCAATTGAAGAAGGCAGTCCCGATGAAACAAGTTTCATAGTCAAGCATGAAAATGCGATGTGAGACTGATCTATCTATATAGATACTCATCGAAGGAGCATTTTCAAGTCAGAAGGTTTCGTTCAGATGGGGATTCAAACCCTTTTCTGTTCGAGAGCCACCAAATTTTCAATTTGGTGGGGGTCTTAAACCCTTGCTCGCTCCGGTCGCGCAGACGGTGACGCTCCTGCGTCGCTTGCCGCCGGCGCTATCGGGCAAGAAGAGTTGGGATAAATCCCTTCTGTCTTCTGCCCTCTGCCTTTCTTGATAAATTTGGTTGACTTTGGTATTAACAAAATCGCTTTATTAGTCTCCAGCCAAAAAAGCATAAATAATATAATAAATGTATCAAATAATAACTAAAACATTATTAGACATTCTCACCTCTAGAGGGGAATATCAGGCTGATCGGCAAGCTTATTTATTTCTCCAAAATGGAGAAACTGAGTCAGGGAGCCTTACTTATGGAGAATTAGATAAACAAGCTAGAGCGATCGCAGTCCATCTCCAATCAATGCAAGGAGAACGGGCTTTACTGTTATACCCTTCTGGATTAGAGTTTATTACAGCTTTCTTTGGCTGTTTGTATGCTGGGGTAGTAGCAGTTCCAGTTTATCCTCCCAGACGCAATCATAAGTTGTCTCGGTTGCTTTCTATCGTTAATGATGCCGAAGCGAAAATAGCACTGACAACCACATCAATACTAACTGACATTGAGAAAGGATGGGAAGAGGAACCAGAGTTAGCCCAGTTAAAGTTGCTAGCTACAGATATCATTGAAGCTAATCCTCAAAAGTTTGTACCTAAATCAGTGACACTGGAGAGTTTGGCATTTTTGCAATATACTTCCGGGTCTACAGGAACACCAAAAGGAGTGATGGTGACTCATGGGAATTTACTGCACAATCAACAGATGATCCAGGCTGTAAGCAAACATACAGAAGAATCAACTTACGTAAGCTGGTTACCTCTTTACCACGATTTGGGATTGGGAAATGCAATTCAAGCTCTGTTTATCGGTGCAAAGTGTATCCTTATGCCACCTGTAGCCTTCTTGCAACGTCCCGTGCGCTGGCTCCAAGCTATTTCTCAGTACCAAGCCCATACCAGTGGCGGACCGAATTTTGCTTATGAACTGTGTGTTGACAAGGTATCTTTGGAAGAGCGCGAAACTCTTAACCTGAGCAGTTGGAAGGTAGCGTTTAATGGCGCAGAGCCAATTCAGGCAGAAACTTTAGAACTGTTTCAAAAGACTTTTTCTAACTGTGGTTTTGAGCTAGAAGCATTTTCACCTTGCTATGGTCTTGCTGAGTCAACTGCCGCAGTTACAGGAAGTCCAAAAGGAGCTAAACCTGTTTTTTGTCGTGTCTCGAAGACAGCACTCGAACAAAATCTCATAGTTGCAAAAGCTCCAGAAGCTCCAGATACTCGCATTTTAGTAAGCAGTGGAAAAACTTGGTTAGATCAGAAAGTGGTTATAGTCGAACCATGTTCATATACTGCTTGTTCTGATAACCAAGTCGGAGAGATTTGGGTTAGTGGTTCTAGTGTAGTTCAGGGCTATTGGGGAAAACCAGAGCAGACAAAAGAAACATTTCAAGCATACCTAGCAGACACTGGTTCTGGACCATTTCTTCGTACAGGAGATTTGGGATTTATCCGTAATGAAGAATTATTTGTCACAGGAAGACTCAAAGATGTAATTATCATTCGAGGACGAAATCATTATCCCCAAGACATTGAATTAACCGTTGAAAACAGCCATCCTTCTCTACGAAAGAATTGTAGTGCAGCATTTTCTGTTGAGATGGAAAAAGAGGAATGTTTGGTGGTTGTTTGCGAGATAGAAAGAACTCAACTACGAAATCTGAACACTTTGGAGATAGTTAAAGAAATTCAAATTGCAGTAGCAACAAAACATGAATTAGAAGTTTGTCATGTTATGTTGTTGAAAACTGGAAGTATCCCTAAAACATCTAGTGGAAAAATTCAACGTCGTGTTTGTAAAGTGGAATTTTTAAAAGATAGTTTAAGTGTAGTAGGGCAGTGGCACAAAAGTATTGAAAATCATCCGAAAGAATATGCAGCACCAAGTACAGCAACCCAAGAAATCATCTCCAACATCTTCATATCAGTTTTAAATGTAGAAAGGGTCAGTATCCACGACAATATCTTTACTTTAGGCGGACATTCCCTATTAGCAACTCAAGTAATTTCTCGACTCCGACAAACTTTTGGCATAGAAATCCCCCTCAGAGCAGTTTTTGAATCTCCAACAATTACTCAATTAGAGCAAACCATAACCCAGTTACGCACTACTAATAACGGATTAACTCTTCCCCCCATTCAACCAAGAGAACCAGACAGAGAACAATTACCCCTATCTTATGCACAAGAGCGACTGTGGTTCTTAGACCAACTCTCAGGACCAAGTGCAACTTATAACATACCAACAGTAGTCCGCATCAATGGTGACTTAGATATTAATGCCCTGCAACAAGCTTTATCAGAAATAGTCCGTCGCCACGAAGTACTACGCACCAGTTTTCAAACTGTCAATGGCACACCAATACAAGTAATTCACCCATCAGCCACCATAAATATCAACCTGGTGGACTTACAACAAGTAGCAGATACAGAGTGTGAAACCCTCCTACGACAACAAGTACAACTTGAAGCAATTACCCCCTTTGACTTAAAAATCGCACCATTAATCAGGTGTAATTTCTTGCAGTTGTCACCCAGAGAATATGTGTTATTAATGACGACACATCACATAGTTTCTGATGGTTGGTCAATGGGAGTATTCATCGCCGAACTATCTGCTTTATATCAAGCTTTCTGTGCGGGAGTTCCTTCCTCCTTATCAGAATTACCTATCCAATATGCAGACTTTACAGTTTGGCAGAGACAATGCTTGAGTGGGTACTACCTTGAAACTCAACTCAATTATTGGCTTTCTCAATTGCATGGTGTACCAGAATTATTACAATTACCAACTGACCGGACTCGCCCCAGTGTGCAAACTTACCAGGGTGCTACACAAAGCTTCACCTTGAATACTGATATCACCCAGAAGTTGCAAACCTTGTCTCGTGAATCGGGTACTACTTTGTTTATGACCCTCCACGCGGCGTTTGCGACTTTCCTATATCGTTATAGTGGTCAATCAGATATTTTAATTGGTTTACCGATAGCCAATCGCAACCGCAGTGAAATTGAACCGCTGATTGGCTTTTTTGTGAATACTTTAGTATTGAGAACCACGTTTGAAGAGAATCTCAGTTTTGAAACCTTACTTTTACAAGTCAGGGAAACTACACTCCAAGCCTATGAACATCAGGATGTACCTTTTGAACAAGTAGTAGAAAAATTGCAACCACAACGCTCTTTGAGTTATTCACCTTTATTTCAGGTGATGTTTATATGGCAAAATGCACCAATGGGGGAAGTAGAAATCCCTGGTTGTACTTGCTGTCAGCTAGATA
This sequence comes from Nostoc sp. C117, assembly GCF_043099735.1. NCBI lineage: Bacteria > Bacillati > Cyanobacteriota > Cyanophyceae > Nostocales > Nostocaceae > Nostoc > Nostoc sp. C117. Next base: position 1,537,101 of record NZ_CP170991.1, on the reverse strand, counting down.
CAAAAAGTACAATTGCTAAGTTTGATTTAACACTGTCGATGTCCGAAACCGACCAGCAATTGGTGGGGTCATGGGAGTACAATACTGATTTGTTTGATGGGTCAACTATTGCGCGGATGGCGGCTCATTTCCAGAACTTGTTATCAGCAATTGTAGAAAATCCACAACAAGCGGTGAATGAATTACCCTTGTTAAGTGCAGCAGAACGTCATCAATTGTTAGTGGAGTGGAATGATACTGAGTGTGAATATCCCTTAAATAAATGTATTCATCAGTTGTTTGAAGAACAGGTAGATAAAACACCCCAGACTATTGCCGTGGTGTTTGAGAACCAGCAATTATCCTACCAACAATTAAATCAAAGAGCTAACCAACTAGCACATCATTTGCAAAGCCTCGGTGTGAGACCAGAGATGTTGGTAGGTATTTGTGTAGAACGTTCTGTTGAGATGGTGGTGGGACTGTTGGGGATACTCAAGGCTGGTGGTGCTTATGTGCCACTTGACCCCACCTATCCTCAAGAAAGGTTGAGTTATATCTTGGCAGATTCGGGTGTTGAGGTGTTATTGACGCAACAACAACTTGTGCAAAGTTTACCCCAGCATGAAGCTGTTGTAGTTTGTCTAGACACCGAATGGGATCAGATAGCCCAGCATTGCGATAAAAACCCAATCACCGACGTTATATCTAACAACCTGGCTTACACTATCTACACTTCTGGGTCTACAGGTAAGCCCAAAGGTGTGCAAATTTTACATAGTGCTGTGGTCAATTTCTTATGTACTATGCGCCAGCAGCCAGGAATCACAGCAGATGACATACTTGTTGGAGTGACAACTTTTAACTTTGATATTGCTGCTTTAGAAATTTTTCTGCCAATAATTGTGGGTGCTTGCTTAGTGGTAGCAAAGCGTGAAGTCACCCTTGATGGACAACGGTTGCTAGAGTTGCTGGTCAACTTTGGGGTAACAATTATGCAAGCTACTCCAGTAACTTGGCGATTACTGTTAGAGACTGGATGGCAAAATTCCCATCAATTAAAAATACTTTGCGGGGGTGAGGTTTTACCTTGGGAGTTAGCCAATGAATTACAAGTAAGGAGTACTTCCTTGTGGAACCTTTACGGGCCGACAGAAACTACCATCTGGTCACTAATTTCTCAGGTTGAGTCTCAGTCTGGCTTAATTTCCATCGGTCGTCCTATTGCCAACACCCAAATCTACATCTTAGACAGCCATCTGCAACCAGTACCCATAGGCGTACCGGGAGAATTACACATCGGAGGCGTAGGTTTAGCGCGAGGTTACCTCAACCAACCAAAACTAACTCAAGAAAAATTCATCCCCAACCCCTTCTATGATGGTAAATCAGAACGCCTCTACAAAACAGGCGACCTCGCCCGCTACAACAGCGATAGCAACATCGAATACATTGGTCGCATCGATAATCAAATAAAGATTCGCGGCTTCCGCATCGAACTCGGAGAAATTGAAACAGTCCTCAACACCCATCCCCAAATCCAACAAGCCGTAGTCATTGTCAGAGAAGATATTCCAGATGACAAACGCTTAATTGCCTATGTAGTGACTAGTGATGAAACACCTATCACCAAGCAACTCCGGGAATTTCTCAAGAACAAGCTACCAGAATATATGCTGCCTAGTGTCTTTGTCACCTTAGACACCCTACCATTCACACCCAACGGCAAAATCGATCGCAAAGCACTACCAACACCAGATAGAGAAATCAGCCGCAAACATGAATACATCCCACCAAGTACAGTTATAGAAATTCAACTGACTCAAATTTTGTCATCTATTTTGAATATCACTCCAGTAGGAGTTCGAGACAACTTCTTTGAACTTGGTGGTAATTCTTTATTAATTGTAAAATTTCTGTCTAAATTACAACAAATCTGTGGCGTAGATTTGCCAGTGTATTGCTTGTTTGAATTTCCTACTGTGGCTGATATTGCCCCAGTTGTTGAAAAGATTCGTCAAGTAGGAACATCGAATAATATTACCGACAATATTTTAGATTTAAGTGCTGAAGCCGTTCTTGATTCGGAAATTCAACCTCAATCACTAGCTTTTGATGATGTCAGTGAGCCGAAGTGTATCTTCTTAACTGGAGCAACAGGATTTGTCGGTACTTATCTACTATACGAATTGCTTCAACGTACTAATGCTGATATTTATTGTTTGGTTCGTGCTGCTAATCCTGATGAAGGTAAAAAGAGATTGCAAACTCAACTAGAAGCTTATTTACTTTGGGAAGAGGACTTTAGTTGTAGAATTATTTCTGTACTTGGAGATTTATCTCAACCATATTTAGGTGTTACAGCAGCAGAGTTTGAAAACTTAGCCAAATGTATTGATGTTATATATCATAATGGTGCATTAGTTAATTTTATTTATCCCTATTCAACATTGAAGGCAGCTAATGTTACGGGAACTGAAGAAGTTCTGAGGTTAGCTAGCCAAATCAAAGTCAAGCCTGTTCATTTTATTTCTACTCTTTCTGTTTTTGATTTGTCTAAATCTTCTCAGCTTCAAGTAATTTCCGAATCAGATCCTCTTAACGATAGTCAAGGTTTAATTGGTGGTTATGCTCAAAGCAAATGGGTAGCGGAAAAATTAATTATGATTGCTCGTGAAAGGGGACTTCCTGTGTGTATTTATAGGCTAGGTCATGTAGCTGGACACAGCAAAACTGGTATAGGAAATACAAGTGATTGGCTTTCTATAATGATTAAAGGTTGTATCCAACTCAGAATGTTCCCAGAATTAGAAAGGATGATAGAAATGATTCCTGTAGACTATGTGAGCAAAGCAATTATTGCTATATCACAAGCAAAATCATCTTTGGGAAAGGCTTTTCATATCACCAATCCCGATCAGATATCTGGTAAATATCTAAGTAATTGGATAGAGAAATTTGGTTATCCAGTTAAACAAATTTCATTTGTAAAGTGGCGTAAAGAACTGATTCATCATATTAATTATTTCCCCGACAATGCTCTACATTCTCTATTACCTATGTTTCCCGCAGAATCTGATTTTAAAAAATTAGAAATTAAATTTGACTACCAAAATACGGTTAAAGCATTGTCTGGAACTGGAATTTCTTGTCCACAGATAAATGCAGAGCTACTCGATATATATTTTTCATACTTCCTAAGTATAGGGTTTTTGAATACACCAGAGCAAACATGACTCAACCCGGATTTCTGCTAAGGAATAAACATTACGGGTCAGTAATATAGCATCTGTTAATTCAAAGGTCGCGTCTTTGGCTCTACCTAAATATTTGTAGGCTACTTGACGAAACTCTTCAAGTCTGGCATTTTTCATGTTGGCAGGTGAGTAATGGTAGTTCTTTTCTCACTTTCTGCTTTCATGGGGACTGTATTCAATCAGACACCCCTTTTTTACATTCATTATTTTCTTTCCACGCTCGTTCTATCCATAGCAATGATTAATTGTGACCCAGTTTGAAAATGTCGATTGTACCCTACAGATAGCTGCTTAATAACTGTACAGTTTATTCTCAATAAGCACCCAAATTTTTCAAGGGGTCTGTTTCCCTCACACCTTTAGCTGGCTGGGTTTGGAGGTGATTGTCGCTCCTTCAAATAGTTTCCTTTACGTGCATATTGTCGTGCGTCTTGTGGTGTCATCTGTATGCTTCTACCTTACTCTACCAAAAAATTACATCTTCACGGGCAGAATCAGTAGCTAAATCTGCTTTAAATAACTTAGTCAATAATACATAACTTGTTTTTTCATTATGTGTAGCGATCGCTTGCTAAAGTATTGCTTAATTAACTTACAATAGAGTACTGTTCATACTCATTATCAAAGCAATAAGTAACTAGACTGAACAGTTTAGTTTTATTGTCATTGTCAGGATAACTTGTCCGAGGAGAGACGTTTTTGTGTCTTGATTGAGAAATCCGGGAGAAATTGTTTCCAAAAGACCACCTACGACTTTAGAGTTTTGAAATAACTATCTATCTGAAGGCGAGGTATGACAACAAGCTTTAGTCGGCGTGAATTTATCTTATTTGGTTCAGCAGCGTTTGCTACTAGCTTAGTGGTGCAAGCTTGCAGTAATAAGCCGACGACACCAACAGCGACAACAACGGGTGGTACTGAAGGGTTTAAAATAGCGATCGCTCTCCCTGGAATAATTACTGACAAAGGCTGGAATCAATCTGGTTATGAAGGAATTAATCTAGCAAAACAAAAGCTACGTACAGAAACCGCCTATGTAGAAAAAGTAGCACAAGCAGATCAAACAGAAGTATTAACAGATTTTGCTCGTAAAGGGTACAATCTCATCTTCGCACATGGCGGACAATTTGATGCCGCAATTGAACAAGTCGCGTCACAGTTCCCCAACACATTTTTTGTGGGTGTGAATGGTAATCTTAAGGCTGAGAATATTGCTTCTTTACGAATAGATCACCTACAAGCTAGTTATTTGTGTGGCATTATCGGTGCTTCTATCACTAAATCTAATAAATTATCTTATATTGCTGGAGAGAAGTTTCCCGCTACCGAGGGAGAACTCCGGGGATTTGAATTAGGAGCAAAGTCTGTTAAACCAAATATCCAAATTACCTCTACTTTTACAGGTGATTGGAATGATGTTGCCAAAGCCAAGGAAGCGACGCTCGCACTAATTTCTTCTGGTGCTGATGTCATCTATCAATGGTTAGATAATGCCTCAGCCGTAGTCTTACAAACAGCAAGTGAAAAAGGAGTATATGCTTTTGGCAACACCAAGGATCAATTAGATGTTGCACCAAAAGCTGTTTTAACCAGCGCTGTAAAACGCTTAGATTTAGCCATCGCTTACATAGCAGAATTAGCTAAACAAAAACAAATCAAAGGACAAATATATACAATTGGGTTAGAAAGAACAGATATCTTATTTTTAGGAAAATTCGGAGGAATTGTACCAGAACTAGTAAAGCAAAAGGTATTGAATGCAAAGCAAGATATTGTTAATAAAAAAATCGTTTTTGAAGACTGTAAAGAGGCTGGGAAAGATACGCGCTGCGTGAAGAAAGCAATCACGTAGGTTTAACATACAGATATCTTAAAAACTTTCGTAGTCAAATTACCCCCCTTAATCCCCCCTTATAAAGGTGGGAAATAAGAAATATTGAATCTTGTTCCCTGCCCTTCACAAGGGGAGGGTTAGGGTGGGGTAAAACTGACGCGAATCTTCACTACGAGCTATCAGTTTTGTAAATATGAACTATTTACGCTTAAACAATATTACCAAACGCTTTGGGTCTTTTATTGCTAACGACAATATCAACCTCTCTGTTGCATCTGGAACCATTCATGCAATACTAGGCGAAAATGGTGCAGGTAAGAGTACTTTAATGAATATTATTAGTGGACTCTATCAACCTGATGCTGGTGAGATTTATCTCCAAGAACAACCAATAAAAATTACTTCACCAAATGAGGCAATTAAATTAGGTATTGGCATGATTTACCAACACTTCATGCTTATACCGAAATTGACTGTCACAGAAAATATCATCTTAGGGATGGAGAAAACTTGGCGGCTAAATCTAGAAGATAAACAGCAAGAAATCGCCGCATTATCCCAAGCTTATGGATTAGAAATTGACCCCACTGCCAAAGTTGAAAATTTATCTGTTGGGGCACAACAACGGGTAGAAATTCTCAAAGTTCTCTACCGTCGAGCAAAGTTGTTGATTCTTGATGAACCTACAGCAGTTTTGACACCGCCAGAAGTAGAATCATTAATTGCTATCTTGCGAAAATTTGCAGCCGCAGGTAACACAATCATTTTTATCAGTCATAAATTAGAAGAGGTAATGAATCTCTGTGATTCAGTAACAGTTTTGCGCCAGGGAAAGGTAGTAGCAACAATATCAACTTCAGCAGCTACACCTCAGCAGTTAGCAACATTAATGGTAGGACGGGAAGTAAGTTTACAGTTAAATAAAAGTCCTACATTACCAGGAGAAATCATCCTATCGGTACAAAATTTGCAAGTTGCTGATGAAAGAAATATTCCTGCTGTAAATAATGTATCTTTTGAACTGCGGGCGGGAGAAATTTTAGGAATTGCTGGTGTCGATGGCAATGGACAGCGAGAATTAGCTGATGCCATCGCTCTTGTGCGGACTATTAAGCAGGGTAAAATTGAGTTTACGCCCAAGCATTCCTCAGTGGGCTACATCCCAGAAGATAGGCAGACAATGGGATTGGTGTTGCAATTTAGCATTGCCCAAAACTTGATTTTAAAAGCTTTTAAATATCTGCCATTTTGTCGTCGTTTTTTGTTACAACCAGAAGCGATCGCTAATCGTGCCCAAGCTGCAATGCAAGAGTTTGACATTCGGGCGAATGGGATTGATATCAAGGTAAGTCAGCTTTCGGGAGGAAATCAACAAAAAGTGGTGTTAGCGCGAGAACTGGCGCAAACACCAGCTTTAATTATCGCTATGCAACCCACAAGAGGGTTAGATGTCGGGGCGACAGTAGCCGTCCAGTCTCGAATTTTAACAGAACGCGATCGCGGTGCGGCAATTTTATATATTTCTACTGAGTTAGAAGAAGTGATGGCAATGAGCGATCGCATTGCCGTAATCTACAGAGGTGAGTTTGTGGCTATTTTGGATGCAGCTACGGCGAAGGTGGAAGAAATTGGTTTGTTGATGGCTGGTGGGGTTAATGAATGATCGCAACTAATCCCATGAAATTCTTGTTACCAATCCTATCACCGCTCATTGCCATCGCCTGTGCCCTCATCGTCGGTGCTATCCTCATGCTAATTGCTGGGGCAAATCCCATCACCGCATATAGCATCTTATTTCAAGAATCTATCTCTACCTACTTTGGATTTGGTAACACCCTCACCAAAATGACACCGCTATTGTTCGCTAGTTTGGGCGTGTTAGTAGCATTGCGGGCTGGACAATTTAATATCGGTGGAGAAGGACAAATTTATCTGGGTGCGTTGGGAAGTACTTTAATTGGGTTATACGTGCAAGGATTACCTGCGGTGATTCATATCCCCTTAGCACTTTTGGCAGGATTTTTCTTTGGTGCTGTTTGGGGTTGGATTCCTGGTTATCTCAAAGCCATGCGCGGAGTAAATGAGGTAATTACTACATTATTGCTCAACTATATCGCCGTGAATTTAGTTAGCTACCTCGTCCAAAATCCATTAATGGCAATAGGTGCGCCTAGTCCTTATTCGCCATTAATTGCTAAAACAGCACAATTGCCGATTATATTACCCCAAAGCCTTGCCCATGCTGGGATTTTATTCGGTTTAATTGCCGCAGGTATTTTATGGGTATTGTTAGTGCGATCGCCTCTAGGTTATCAAATTACAGCAGTAGGATTTAACCCCATTGCCGCCCGTTATGCCCACATATCTGTTGAACGTACCATTATGCTGGTGATGGCTTTTTCAGGTGGTTTAGCTGGGTTGGCTGGGAGTTGTGAGGTGATGGGGTTGAAATATCGGCTATTTGAACAAGTTTCCCCCGGTTATGGATTTGATGCCATTGCGATCGCTTTTTTAAGTCGTGGTAGTGTTATCGGTGTAGTCTTGACTTCTTTGTTTTTCGCAGCGCTTCGCAGTGGTGCAAATGTGATGCAGCGTAGTGCAGGTGTGCCGGTAACAGTAGTTTACGCAATTCAAGGATTTATGGTGTTATTTATTGCTATCAGTCTCGCAGTCGAAAGAGAGATAAAAGTCAAAACGCAGAGAGGCGCAAAGGTTTAACCCAGAAAACTCTGCGATACTTTGCGCTTCCCTCTGCGAACCTCTGCGTTAAAAAATAATACCAATTTAATTAATGATTGCAACATATCCTTGGGTAAAGACGCGATGAATCGCGTCTCTACAATGGTATAACTCTATGAATAATCTCAACTTCTTCTCCGATTACTTAATCGCTACCTTACGCCTAGCCGTCCCCCTAGCATTTGCAGCCCTTGGAGGATTGTACTCGGAACGAGCGGGCGTCTTAAATATCGCCTTAGAAGGAATGTTGCTTACAGGTGCTTTTACTAGTGCTGCGGCTACTTTCTACACAGGCAATCCCTGGCTTGGTATCCTGGTATCTTTGATTGGGGGGGGATTAGTCGGACTACTCCATGCTTTTTTATGTGTAACTTTGCGTGTCGATCAATTGGTATCTGGGCTAGCAATTAATCTTGTCGCAGCTGGATTAACATCGTTTTTAGCTCGATTAGTGTTTAGTGGCAGTAGTACACAGCAGTTACCTGGAATTGGGACAATTACTATTCCTGGTTTAGCCAATATTCCCCTGATTGGGCCACTACTATTTCAGTCAGATTTTTTAGTATATTTATTATTTATCTTAGTTATTTTAACTACATACATTTTATTTAAAACTAGCTTTGGGCTGACATTGCGGGCAGTGGGAGAATCTCCAAAAGCTGCTGACACGGCTGGAATTTCAGTACCATTTGTTCGTTATATCGCTGTGATAATTAGTGGCTGTCTTGCGAGTTTAGGAGGTGCTTATTTAACCCTGGTACAAGTAAGATTTTTTGCTGAAGGGATGAGTGCTGGTAAAGGATTTATTGCGATCGCAGCATTAATTTTTGGTAGATGGCATCCTATAGGTAGTGCTTTGGCTTGTTTGCTATTTGGGGCTACAGAAGCTTTACAACTACGAATTCAGGCATTAGGGGTAAATATTCCTTACCAATTTTTAGTCATGCTACCTTATGCGATCGCTTTATTGGCATTAGTGGGATTAGCGGGAAAATCTACACCCCCAAAAGCTTTAGGTACTCCCTACTTTGGAGAAAATCGCCAGTCAGACTAAAAAAACGTTCCTTCGACGAACTCAAAAACAGCACTAGATAAAATTGAATCCTTATCTGCCCAAACCTTTGATACCATAAGGCGTTAATCACTGCGATCGCTGCTATACCTGGTATAATTTCCTCTGCTGCCCAAACCTTTGATGCCGTAAGGCGTTGATCGCCACTGCTAAACCTGGAAATTAAAACTCCAAAAGCTTTCAGTGATTGGCCTCTCCCAAAGATTACAGAAGAAGGCTAATCCCATATTCTTTCTCAATCAAACCCAACAGCTTCTCCTCCACAAGAGTCAAATACGGTCGCTTCAACTCCCCCAGGTACTTCAACATAGCACTTGGGGCATCTTCCAAGCTTTCATTTTTCCGTAACCTACTGATGTGAGCGCAAAGGAGCTTCCAAGAGAAAGTGTTACAGCTTGTCCAGGAAGCACAGAGCCTAATATGCCGAAAGCAGAAATCACTGCCGTGATACTAACTCTACTTTAACCTTTGTACAGTTCCATAAATTTAATTTCTTTTTTAGCGAATGTGGTTTTTTACTATGAGAATAGTATTTCAAGGATAGGTATTTAAGTTTTCGGAAAACACTTGAGGCAATGCTCAATTATTTCACCTAACTTTAAGGTTTCAGACGATAATTTTGGTTCTAAAGCCTTAAAAAACTGTTTAAACTTGAAAAACCTACCCATGAGATACCACTTCACCTCGCTGATAGTGATTCTTATTTGTGAGATAACTTATGTTTGTGTTTGGAAGTTCTTTTAAGCTTCATTAACGAACTTGCAAATATAGCGGATATTGTACCAGCAAGAGTAGTTGGTTCAGGAACAGATTTTGCCTCACTAATAGAACTGGCAGCCCCAAAGATTTCACCAGTAATTCCTGTAATGTTTTTATCGAAAACCCCGGCTCCTGTTGTTTCATTAATAATCAGCTGCCTGCGATCATTTGTATAAGCGTATAAGGTTCCATTATCATAAGCCAGTCCCAAAACATCAGCAGAACCAACATTGCCAATTGGGGTAGCTGCACCATTTAAGTCAACAGAGAATAAAGTACTATCACTTCCTCCGACAATCGATGATAGACCGAAAAATCGATTAATTCTAGGATCGAATACGATATCAGAGATGAATGACAAGCCAGTATTAGCTATTAAACTCGCAGAACCTGTAGATTCATTAACAGAGTAGAAGTTCCCATTTAGATCTGTAGTATAAAGCCCGTTATTTTTGTCAAAACCTAATCCAAAATAAACTGTTGTATTATCTCCTCCACCAATAAAAGTAGATGAGCCTGAGCTTGGATTAATACTATATAGTTGCCGATTATAAGTAATAGCGAAAAGCTCTCCTGTATCATTGAGGGCTAAATCGGTGAAAGGTAAACCGCCTTTAATAAAAGGAGTAAATATGCCTGTTGAAACATCAAGATTTCCAACTTGTCCTGAGTTAACATCAACAACTCCAGGAGCCTCAACGATTCCAGTAGAAAGTATTACAGCTTGTCCGGGAAGTGCAGAGCCTAATATCTGGCAAGCAGTGATAACTGCTCCTATACTGGCTACAGTTAAGCCTTTACAGAGTTTCATGAATTGAATTCCTTTTTTTGGGAAAAAATTAGTAAAGATACTTGCCGGATCAGAGGGGAGAAGTATTTAACCCTCTTTTATCACTTTCGGGAGAGAATAATCTTGAATGCTTACAGCATAAGACTTTTACCAAAAACCTTGATTTCAGGCATTGTGTGAGAAAATAAACGCTCAAATGCTCGTTATATCTACAGTTGAAAATTTGGCTCTTATTTTTATTTTCTCAGAGTGACAAAAGCTGTTCATGAGCGATCGCCCACTATGGATGAAAGAAACCATTCTGTTTTCTTAGGAGAGGGTTAACAGTATCGCTAGGCAGATTGAGAATCTTTTTGCTTATGCTTCATCAACCAACCTATAAAAATAGCCACTATTGTACCAACAAGACTGGTTGGTTCAGGAACAGATTTTGTCTCACTAATAGAACTTGCAGCCGCAAAGATTTCACCAGTAAGTCCTGTAACCTTTTTATCAAAAACCCCTGCTCCTGTTGTTTGATTAATAATCAACTGTCTGCCATCATTTGTATAAGCATACAAAGTTCCATTCTCAAAAGCCATTCCATAAACATCACTAAAACCAATCTTGCCAATTTCGGTAGCTGCACCATTTAAGTCAAGAGAGAATAAAGTACTATCACCTCCTCCTACAATTGAGGAAATAGCTAAAAATTGATTATTTTTCGGATTGAATATGATATCAGAGATACTGGGTAAGTTAGGGACTTTAGCTATTAAACTGGCAGAACCTGTAGACTGATTAACAGAGTAAAAGTTACCGTCTGGAGTTGCAGTTATTGGAGGGATCGAGCTTAATCCAAGCCCTGTGGCATAAAGTCGATTATTTTTGTCAAAACCCAATCCAAGCGTTACGTCATTATATTCGCCTTTACCAATCAAAGTATATGAACCTTGGCTCTGACTAATACTGTATAGTTCCCCAGAAGTGGTAATGCCGAAAAGTTTCCCAAAATCATTAAAGGCTAACTCACTAAAATTTTCACCATTGGTAATAAAAGGAGTAAATACGCCTGTTGAAACATCAACATTTCCAACTTGTCCTAACCCAGGAGTAATTACCAAAGGTGAAGGAACGACTCCAGTAGAAATTATTACAGCTTGTCCGGGAAGTGCAGAGCCTAATATCTCGTAACCAGCAACAATTGCTCCTATAGTGGCTACAGTTAAGCTTTTGTACAGTTTCATAAATTCAATCCCTTTTTTTGGAATATGGTTTTTTACAATGAGAATAATATTTCAAGGGTAGGTATTTAATTTTTAGGGAAATAGTTGAGACAATTCTGAATTTTCGAACGTAACTTTAAGGTTTCAGACGAGGATTTTAGTTATAAAGCCTAAAAAATTTACTCATGAGATGAGATGCCAGTTCACCTTGATGATAATGATTTTTCAACTACCTTTTTGTGATTACAAATAACAAAGGATAGCTTGTAAAAACCTGAAACAACCTATTTATTGTTAATACACAAGATGATTCGTTTATGCAGTGCGTAAATTCGTCAAATAAGAAGAAACATTTACTAACGGTGTGATTGCCATAAGCATATCAAAACTAATTTAAAAATACAAGCTTAGTGCGACATTATTTATTGTGTTTTCTATATATATTTTTAACTTATACTAATCCTATTAAATAAATTGTGGAAATAAAATTTAAACGTAATTTATATTTTTGATAGTTTTTATTTTAATAAAAGATAATTAAATTTTAACTTTCTTAAATTTCACCTCATATTTTGTCTTGGTTCCACAAAAACTTATTTAACTCTTATTTTTATAAACTCTTATTTTTATATATAAATTTCTATCTTGTACAGGCATATTAAATTTTTGAAGCAAAAAATTACTTTAATATTTTGCAGAGTTAACACCAGATTTGAGTACACTTTATTAACTAACCTGCGGAATCAATCTAGGTTATAGAAGCTCAGGTTTCAGCATTCGGCTGAAACCTGAATAGTTCACAAATGGAAGTTTCCCCTACTTTTTAGAAAGTCTTTTCAAGAAAGTTAGGATTAGGTTTGCTACGCCCATTACTGCCGACAGATGGGATCTCTATAAAGGCATCAGTGGCTTTCCCTGTGCCGTCATCGGTGACGGAGTTTTCGTCTCCTGGATGTCCATTGGGAATAAACAGTTGTGGATGATCAAAAGGCGCTCTTTCGTAACGGACTCGCTCATCAGTCAGTGCCTTTAAAAAGGCTACCAATTGTTGTTTTTGCTTGTCTGTCAATCCAAGCAGAGGCAATTTAGGTATACTGGCATTATCATCAGCCGCACCCCGATTGTAGAAATCGACCACTTGTTCGAGAGTTAACATTCCACCATTGTGCATATAAGGAGCGGTCAACTCGACATTGCGAAGTCCTGGAGATTTAAACGATCCTTGATCTGCTACATCATGAAGACCAGAACTAGGTATGATGTTTGGCACTTCACCAAAAACTTCTTGAAACTTTCCTAATTGAGCTAGCCGCGCCTCCGAAAGCGATCGCGACTCCGGTTTTAAACCGTCGTTAGCACCTACACCTAAATCGTTAAGTGCTGGTCTGACTCCAATAGTGAAAAAACCAGTATCTTCAATCGGTGCGCCTGGTGCTAGCGAACGGCTAAGTCGTCCGTAAGTCTTTACTTGCCTGACCGAAGCCGCGGTAAATTCTGCTCCGCCGTGGCAAATGATGCAACCAGTTTCCTCAAAAATAGTTCGACCTGCCTGTGCATCAGCAGTTAGAGCGCTAGTTTTTCCTTTTAAGAACTGGTCAATGGGTGCATTGTCAGATATTAGTGTAGATTCGTACAGTTGAATTGCTAGCCCAAAGAAGAGTGACAAGTTGTATTCCAATTGTGTGTACTCTTTGGTAGTATCGGACGAATCCGGAGCGAGGACAACTTTTCGGATATTATTGTTTGCTGTATCAACCTGAATATATTTAGAAGATTGCCACCACTCAGGCTTGAAGGCTGCTTTGATCATCTCTTCATAGCTGGTGATTGTTAGTCCCTTTTGGTTTTGAGATGCTCTGCTGTAATTACCTAAAACGCTGTCAGTCGGATCTACGGTTTGCTTGGCAAGTGGTCTTATTCCACGTAACCTTTTAGAAATATTGGTTGTTATTAGTCCGTCCTCAGAGACAACGCGTTTTAATAAATTGACCCGTCCAGACCCAAATTTGTCACCAATCTCCTCAAATGTGCGGCCGTTTCCGGACATCTCGACGGAGCTGACTGGTGGCGCTACTGCTTGTGAAGCTAGAGATGAATTTTTTAGTTGAACACTGACTGGTTTTAGGTCAGATGGGGTTGTTGACTTATAAAGTTGAGCATTAGGGTTTCTTGTGCCAAATTGATCTACGCCGTTGAAGATGTTTTGTGCTCGTCCGTCCCAAAAGTTGCGGAAATTGAATACCGCATTGATCACGCTCGGTGCGTTGCGTGGTGATACTTGACGGGTTTTAATGCCTTTGACATTAAAAACTTTGTCTTTCTCTGGACTCAGTATGTCTTGACTACTACCGGGAACAACATCAACAAATTTTGACTTGAAAATTCCTTGGGAGGAGGTGACATCATTGGTGTCAAAAACAACAGTTGATAAACGGTCGTTGGCATCTGCCAGTTTGTGAAATGGGTAATCTCTTTCTTTAAGTGTGTAGTTCGGCTTAAAGGGGGATGTGAAAGTAGTATCTCCACCCAAGACCCCTGGATTGATCTGGTTTTTAATCCTGTTGTCTGTTCCGGCATGGAAGTGGCAAGTAGCACAGGATGTGGTGCCATCGCTGCTAATCTGCATATCCCAGAACAGGGCTTTTCCCAAAACAATTGCTTTTTTCTTATCTTTAACGTAGTCGTAGAGATTATCAGGCTCTGGAACCTTCACGTCGCTAAGTGGAGTTAATGGGAAAAAATTCACGGGGATCGGCGTTACTTGTGCCGATACACTATGTCCAGCTAGTACTGCGATCGCAACTATCACAGTAATTGCGATACTGTTTTTTATTTTCTTTGACAAATTTGAGACTAGATTACTAACCTTGGTGAGTACAGCAACTATAAAAATGGCGCTATTTTTTATTTTCTTCATGTTCAAATACACTTAGGTCTAAAAATATCTGTTCCTAGAGCAGTTCTCGATGAGTTACAAACCAGATACTGAACAACATTTCAGATAAAACTTTGATAAATTGGGCTTTTCAGCCTCAGCATATTTTCAAAAATCAAATTAGAGTCTTATACTATATGCAACTTAACTTTGATTCAAGAGTTAAATTAGCTTTTGTCCAACCAAGACAAGAGCTTAATATACAAAAGTTAAGAGGTGATTATTATTTGTTAAAATCTGAAGCTCAGAAATATTAACCTTTTGTAGTTGATTGAGAGCTTATTAAATTTAAGTGAGCTTTAATCTACTATCGATGTGTACCTATTTTCTATCGTAACCAAAACAATCCTGTGAACGGTTACTAAAAAACGAGTCTTTGTATGCAAGAATAAAAATCAAGACTTCAGCAGTGTTAATATTGATTTAGCTGTATTAATTAGCTGTATTAAATATTTTTAATGTACTGAAGCTAGTTTCTAGCGTAGGCGTAGCCCGCCGTTGGCATCGCATCTTTTTCACCCCACCTCACAAAATCGCGTTGCTCCCTTTTTAAGATCACTTGTACCACTCCTTTGAGCATTCTCACACGTCGAAGATTGTTATACTCATTCCATATTGGTTTGCTGTAACTATGACAATTCTTTTGCACGCATTGTAGTACTGAGCGAGGGTGTTGCTTTTGCTTGAGGGCTTTTTCTTGCTATTTATAACCTTATATGTACGGGCATAAATAAATCATTCAAACGAGGATTTACTAATTCTTAAACCAAGTACATCTAATTACTTAACCTTTGCTATATAAAGTAATCTGGATCTTAAAAAAATAAATAAGTATTCTCATGTAAAAAATATTTAAGCTTTACATAGGTTTGTCGTAAAAGATGGAGAATTTTCTTTGAATACTTACAAATAGATAGCATTTATCAATAAGTAATAATACTTATATTGATAAATTGGTACGGGAAACTCAATTTTTAACCAGATGATGCCTAGGTTGTGCTACGCCTACGTGTAATATTGATATGTATGATTCATCCTTGCCTCACAAGTCCAGTAAAATAGTTAGGTTTTACTGAAAATTTAAGCATAATTTCTAATTGATAAAATTAAAATTATTTTAACCTCTCACAGATCTTCTATTGGACAGATGCAGAAAAATAGAGAAGAGATAATTCAGAATTAACAAGACTTTCTGTATTGACAATGTAGGTGTTGGAGTAGTGAAAAAAAATGTCTATGTGATGAATTATATTCATCATAAACATTCTGGATTATGATTGCTAAATTATATGATTTATGATTTCGTTTGTGGACAAGCCTCTCTCATTCTTGAACACAAATCATTAACTTGTATAAGGAAGTTAGACGAGATGAAAAATCGAATTCCTAATAGTTTATGGGATTTAGAAAAGATATGAATGTCTCGGAAAATGTAGAGAAAGGTCATCGTTATTTTCCAGATCAGACTGCTTTGATTTGTGAGAACTGCTTATTGAGCTATAAACAACTTGATGAACTAGCTAACCAAGTATCGAAAGGGCTACGTCAATTGGGTATTAAACCAGGCGATCGCGTAGCTTTGTTTTTACCCAACATCCCAGAATGGATCATCTCCTACCTCGGAATCCTCAAAATGGGAGCAGTGGTAGTATCTATTGATGCCAAGTTGAAGCGCAATGAAGTCAAATGCTTGCTCAACGAGTGTACGGCCAAAGCTCTGATTGCAACCACAGAACTTCAAGAGCAAGTGCCCGATGAAGAACTACCTGCTTTGGAACATATTCTCATTGTCGGAGATGAAGTCAATATTCAAGAAAGTTTAACTCAATTAATTTCTGGTGTTTCTGCCCAAGCAGATGCAGTAATAATGTCAGCAGATGCACCAGCAGCTATACTTTTTACTTCGGGAACAACTGGCACACCCAAAGGGGTGACTTTATCTCATGCCAATTTAATTGCTGAAGCCTATACTTCGAGTACTTATCGTCCAATTAGAGGGAGCGATCGCCTCTTACTTTATCTTCCATTATCTCATTGCTTTGCCCAATGCGTGATTCTCAACGGATGTTTCGCGGCTGGAGCAACCCTGGTTCTGCAACGCCGTTTCGATCCCGAACGCATCCTCAAAGCGATTGCAACTCATAACATCACGATTTTTTTTGGTGCCCCAACTGTTTACTGCCAATTACTGGAACTCAATCCTCCCCAAAACGAGATGGTTGGTATACGCTACTTTAGTGGCGGCGCTCCCATACCAATAGAAGTAGTTCAGGAGTGGCAGCAAAGATATGGTCGTGTCATTTACTCAGAGTATGGTTCAACGGAAACCTTAACTATAGCCAGTTCAAATAATGGTTCACTTTTTAAACCCGGCTCAGTGGGAACTCCCGTTAAGAATGTCGAGACTAAAATCATTAGTTTAGAAGGAGAGGAGCTAGAACCCGGTGAAGTCGGCGAGATTGTCGTGCGTAGTCCGATGGTTATGCTCGGTTACTGGAATCGCTCGGTTCAAACAGCGCAGGTGCTTCAAGATGGTTGGTATCACACCACAGACCTGGGATGCAGGGATGAAGACGGTTATATTTACTTGACCGGTCGCTTGAAAGAGACGATTAACGTCGATGGACTTAAGGTATACCCAGCAGAAGTTGAAAAAGTGATAGCTCAATATCCAGGTGTAGTAGAAAGTGCGGTTTATGCTGTTCCCGATCCGACTACAGGTGAAAGCGTCCGAGTTCAGATTGTCTTGAGATCGGGTTATACAACTTCAACAGAAGAAATGACTGCCTTTTGTTTGGAGAAAATGGCATCCTACAAAGTACCACGCGAGATTGAGTTTGTAGAATCTCTTCCTAAAAACTCTATGGGTAAAGTACTCAAACGATTACTGCCAGAACAAGAGTCCTCTTCACAGTCCAAAATCTCAAATCGTTCGACTGAGCGTAGCCGAAGTCCAAAATCCCAAATGGTATAAGCTCGATTCGCCACCGAGTTACTGAACATAAACTAAGAGGTAAAGTTGTATGAAAGATTGGTATCAGAAAAATGAGCCAATTGCCATAATTAGTATGAGTTGTCGGCTTCCGGGTGGAGTTGACACTCCTGAAGCTTTTTGGCAGATGCTAAAGTCGAAAGTTGGCGTTGACATTGAAATTCCAAAAGAGCGGTATGAACTGATTACTTCATACAATCCAAATTATGCTCCAGGAAAAACCCATGCAGACAACATCCGCTACATAAACCATATTGAACAATTTGATGCAGACTTTTTTAACATCTCTCCACGAGAAGCTATAACAATTGACCCTCAGCATCGGTTGTTTATGGAAGTATGCTGGGAAGCTCTTGAAAGAGCAGGACACGCTCCTAACGCCGAAGCGGAAAATTCCATTGGAGTCTTTGCCGGTTTTCTCGAACAAGATTATTACGAACTGTTGCGTCAACATCAGGAAGAAAATGAAGACGCTCTAATGTTCTATGCTGTCGGTCCGAGATCATTTTCGCTTTCCGGGCGAGTTTCTCATGCCTTTGGTTTGACCGGTCCTGCCTTTGGTATCAGTTCGGCTTGTTCATCTTCTACCGTTGCCATTCACCAAGCCTGTACCAGTTTGCATCAGGGAGAATGCGAAATGGCCTTGGCTGGGGCAGTTCATCTGATGCTTGCACCGGAGAATAAACAATCAGATACTAAAAATAAGTTTTTATCCCCAAGCAGTAAAGTCATTAGAGCTTTCGATGCCTCCGCTGATGGTTATGTCAGAGGAGAAGGTTGTGGAGTAGTTCTGCTGAAGCGCTTGTCTGATGCTTTGGCAGACCGGGATAATGTCTTAGCTGTTATTCGAGGCAGTAGCCTCATCCAGAGCGGCCGCAATTCTAGTTATGGAACTCCCGATAAAGAAGCTCAAATATCTGTACTGCAACGAGTATTGAAGCAATCCCAGGTTGAGCCTCGAGAAGTAGGATATTTTGAGGCTCACGGTACTGGAACAGCAGTAGGAGATGCTACAGAATTAACTGCGCTTGCTAAAGTCTTTGGAGAAGATGGCGATCGCCAGTTACCGCTTCAGATTGGTTCATTCAAAGCTTACACTGCACACAACGAAGCCAGTAGCGGTATTATCGCCTTGATTAAGTTGGTCTGTATTCTCCAGCACGGCGAAATTCCTCCTCAGATCAATATTGAGCAACTCAATCCCTGCATCGATTGGCAAAAAGCTCAAATTGAAGTTCCAACTGAAGTCGTGCCCTGGAACCAGAAGCAAGGCAAAATTGCCGCAATGTATAACTTTGGCATCCATGGTACCCTCGCATGCCTGGTAGTAGAACAAGCACCAGAGATCGAACCAGTATTAGTGGAGAAAGAAGAACGCCCACAGCACATATTGACGCTCTCAGCAAAAACACCCACAGCACTCGAACAACTTTCACAGAGGTATCGTCGATATCTCAGAGCAAATCGTCAGCAAGATTTAGGTAATATCTGCTTTAGTGCTAACATCCGATCGCAATTCAAGCATCGTCTTGCGGTTACAGGAAAATCGATCCAGGAAATTGAAACAAAGCTAGTTGCTTTCTTAAATAAGCAAGAATCGACCGGGGTCTTTAGCAGTCAGGTGACTAAAGAACCTCCAAAAATTGCTTTTCTATTCACTGGTCAGGGTTCTCAATCAGTGGGTATGGGATACGAACTCTACTCCTCAGAGCCGATTTTCCGCAAAGCACTGCAACAATGCGATGAAATTTTGCGATCGGAACTAGATGTGCCTTTGTTAGAGGTTCTGTATCCTCAATCAAAGGACAACCAACTAGAAAACCAAGAAGGTAGAGAGAGCTTGCTGCATCAAACAGCTTACACTCAACCAGCTTTATTCGCAATTGAGTATGCACTCTACTGCCTATGGCAATCTTGGGGAATCAAACCTGGTGTGGTAATGGGTCACAGCGTTGGGGAATACGTAGCTGCCTGGGCCGCGGGGGTTTTCTCCCTCGAAGATAGCTTAAAGCTGCTGGCTGCTCGTGGCAGATTAATGCAACAGTTGCCTTCTGGTGGTGCGATGGTTTCTTTAATGGCTGGGCAAGAACAAGTTGAATCTGCCATTTCAGAGTGTTCTAGCCAAAAAGATGTAACAATCTCAGCTCTCAATGGTCCTCAAAGTATCGTCATTTCTGGGCAAGAAAAAGCGGTTTTAGCAGTCGCTAGCTTCTTAGAAGCCAAAGGCGTAAAGACAACCCGGTTAAAGGTTTCACATGCTTTTCACTCACCTTTAATGGAGCCAATGTTATCCAAATTCGAGCAAGTAGCGCGTCAAGTCAGCTACTCGCTCCCCCAAATCGAGCTAATTTCTAATATTACAGGAAGGATAGTAGGAGCCGAAATTGCTACTCCTGAATATTGGTGCGAACATATCCTCTCCCCTGTTGACTTTGCTACAGGAATAGAAACATTGCATAATTTGGGATATCAAGTGTTTCTTGAATGTGGCCCGAAGCCTGTTCTTTTAGGAATGGGTCGTAACTGCCTCAGTGAAGGGTTTGGTGTCTGGCTGCCTAGCTTGTATTCAAAACAATCTGACTGGGAGCAACTGCTCGATAGTTTGAGTCAGTTATATGTACAGGGGGTGAAGATAGATTGGGCAGGTTTTGAGCAAGACTATCAGCGTCGCCGTTTAGTCCTGCCAACTTATCCTTTTCAACGCCAGCGCTATTGGCTGGAAACAGGAAAGGGTGATTCCTCGAAGGCTATATCTCACAAGCTTCAGGCGACTTCTCAACCATCTGACATCCAACCTCCTTTTTCCACTCAGGAAAAAGGAGAAGTGCTGGAACATATTGGTCAAAAGTCACCAACTTCTTCATCACAAATATCCCAGTTAATTCAGATATCACAGCAACAGCGAGTAGAGCTTTTTACCCTCGTAGAACAGCAGCGCCAACAACTTTTCGATTGGATTTTAGGGCAACAAGAGCTTGGATTATCCTCATCTGAGAATTTAAACAAGCAGCCAGAGGTTAAAGGGACAGAGCCGCTCAAGTCAATTTCAAATCCACTTTTACCTCTGACGACAGCATCTAGTAGTGATGTGCCTATAATCTCTTCACCATCTGATTTGATAGAGCAGATAAAGGCAGCTAATGGTAATTCTGTTTATCTCTTAACGAACTACTTGCAAAGTGAAATTGCGAAATTAATTGGCATTAATCCAGCGCAAGTGTTAGTAGATAAAACACTGACTCAATTGGGAATGGAGTCGATAGCCACTTTAGAATTGAAAGATCGGGTAGAACGACGGTTAGCTGTCAAAATACCTTCTGCGGTTGACATTTTTGAGCTTAGTATTATTCAGTTAGCTAACCTTATTAGTCAGCCAGCAGAAGTTAGTAGAGCGACGTAATTAATTAACCCAACTGTGAATAGAGTCGAAGCTAAGAGGTACATCCACATCTATGACTATCACAAGTACATCTGTTGTTATCGTTGGCACTGGAATCGCGGGCGCATGGCTGGCATACAGATTGGCTCAGCGTGGTATCGAAACCGTTGTCATCAGTTCTGAACCAGTGGAGAACACTCCAGCAGTCTCACGACAATGGGCTGCATCAGTGATTAACAGACGGCTTGTGCAAGATGACCCGGACTCAACTGCCGACCTCTTTGAAGATGCTTCAACAACACAACATCCGGAACTCCAGCCTCTGGTTCGGCGCTACTTTCGTCCGGAATTCGCCGAACTCTCACAAATTGTAGATTTCATGCCCTTCCACTTCGCCCTGATTCCACGACACGCAGTTCCTGTCCCTAGACTTGGTGCGGGGAATGAGGTAGTTACCGCAGTCCTAGACAAATTTATCTCTCTTGGAGGAAAGATAATTGAGGGGCGCGTCACCCATCTAAATGTCGCCGATGGAGTGTGTAGGGGTTTGCAGTTTGAACGAAACGGTGAGCCGCACAAGTTACTGTGCGAAGCTTTGGTTTTGGCTTCTGGCGGTTTCTCTGGTTTATTTGCCGACTCTATGACTAACAATACTGGCTCCCTGCTGGGTACTTTTGCCCGATGTGGTGGTACGCTAGCGAATCTTGAATTTTTTAAACGGTTCGCTTTTGGAGATCTTACCCGTCGGCGCCTCCTTTATCCACAAGATTTGGAAGAAGCACACCTATATCGAGATGGGGAACGCGCAACTTGGCTTTATAATGCACAGACATGTTATCCGCCAGAGAAGTTCGACCTAGAAGTTTTCCAGACATATTGGAGCCGCAACTTCGGTGTGCCACACACTGCTGAACTAGCAAGTGGCTCTGTATCTCTAGGTCCCATTCGTGGATTTTCGATGGGTGGCATTGCACACCATCAAGGTGTCAGCAATCTCAGCAATGTCTTCGCCACAGGCGAAGCGAGACACGATCTCGCAGTCGATTACACTACCTCGCTTCCTTGGGCTTGCTACCTTGCTAGCGGCGGTATGCTCTGTGATGTATTGAGTCAAAGATCTCGCACAGACTGCCTTCAAGATTTTCCTCTGAAGCCAGTTCCCCGTGCGCTCAATGTTAGTTTACTGAGTGAGGTTCGACGGCATTTGGCTAATTTTCAAGATCAGCGTTTCTCGGAAAAGGGAGCGCTACAGTTCATTGCTTGGTGTCGAGAGGTTCGCAAACAAATGCACTGTGATGGTCAACAAGATGATGAGGACTTTGACCTTCTCATTCTTGCAGAAGCCTACACTCAGAGTGCCCTTGTTCGCACCGAGAGCCGTGGGTACTTTTTCCGTGCGGACTTCCCCTGCACTAACTCTATCATGAGCAATCAATATACCTGTGCGCGATATGACATTGCGACAGATCGTGTTGACGTAGATATGGTAGTACATGATAAAGAACTTTCAAAATCTCATTACTGAGTCTACCTTTGCTTCTTTCTATCTGATTACTGAATCGGTGTTCTAGCCTTAGTAGCTTTGCAAAAGTACTTCACTCAGACGATAACCGCTATACAACAAGTAACTAAGACGATAAAAATTACTTATTCCTTTTTTCAAGAATGAGAAACTCGAACAAGATACAGACTAACTTAGTACTACTAGATAGTAAAACAGCAAGACTTCATCAAAATTACCATCTGCTAACGCGAATTTTCATCTAACTGCCATTAGTTCACTTTATAAATGGAATGTAATTAGTCATGACCAAAATAATACAAGAAAAAAGTGGAAAATTCTTTTTACAAGATATCTAACAAACTCTTTACTTTACTCCAAAATTTTGTGCCTCTGTTGCGCTTCTATGGAAACTCAATTGTCGATCAATTTACGACTCACGTTGAACAATTTAACCAAAATATTAATAAGTAAGTCGGCATAAAAAAAACCAAACAATGTTAGGATAATTAAATATGTAGAATATATCTACTAAGCTCACTTATATATGGGCGCTCGTTTAATAGTCAACCATTATCAGCAGAAGTACCTTTAATTGTTTACCAAACAATCAAGGCTACAATTACCTAATGATAGACTAACTTCTTTGAAGAAATTTTCCGTCCCGCACGATCGCGTTTAATAGGCTCTATAACTACACTGTACTGTTGTGGATTTGATTTATGAATTATAACCAGGATATATCTTCTAAGTTGCCTGAACCTGTAAGAGATTCTTTATTTGATAGTCTGGATAATTTGAATGAATATAAATTGGAATTTTTAAAAAATTGTTCTCGTGAATATCACGAGCTAATACCATTACAAATCGGTCAAATTCAGGCTATATTACTGAACTGCCCTAATTATATCGAGCAAATATTCAAAGATAGAAAAATCTTTACGATGAGTCCGGATGTTCGTGTTCACTTGCAAAGATTACTCGGAGAGGGAATATTGCTGAAGGAAGGAGATTTATGGCTTCGTCAAAGACGTATGAATCAACCAATCTTTCAACAAAAGCAAATAATTAATTATGCTGACACTGTAGTGGAATGCGTCAAATGTATGCTTGATACTTGGCAACATGACGAAATCCGTGATATTCAGCCAGACATGTTACGCCTTACCTTGAAAATTATATGGAAGATAATTTTTAATCAGTATCTAACTAATGAAGAGGCTCAAGACATAGAATATGTGTTAGCTAAGACTACTGGATTTTTGGAGAATAAGGATAGCGAGAAATTTAATAATCGGGAGCCAGCATCAATACCAGAAGATCTACATTATGAAAGTATTCTCAAGCAGATGGATGGATATATCTACTCTCATATCAAACAACGGCGACAAAATACAGAGTACTCAGATGATCTAGTATCTATGCTAATCCAAGCCTCTTATGAAGATGGTAGCCAAATGAGTGACAAGCAAGTGCGAGACGAAGTAGTAAATTTAATTTTGGCGGGACAAGAAGCTGTAGCTGTAGCCCTATCTTGGACTTTTATTCTGCTGTCACTGCATCCACAATCACAAACAAGATTGCTTGCAGAATTGAATGAAGTACTTGAAAATCATTCCCCTTCAATTGCCGATTTACCAAGATTGTCTTACACTGATTGGGTGATAAAGGAGTCAATGCGACTGTATCCACCTATCCCAATAATGATTATTTCAACCAACGAAGACTATGAAATTGGTGGTTACAAAGTACCTGCTAATTATCCATTTATAATAAGTGCATGGACGATGCATCGACATCCACAATACTTTAAGGAACCAGACACATTCAATCCTGAGCGTTGGAGCGATAGCTTAGAAAAACAGCTTCCAAAAGGAACATACTTTCCATTTGGAGAAGGTTCTCGAATTTGTCTTGGCAAATATTTTGCACAAATGTTAATAGTATTGATTATATCAACAATAATACAAGAGTATGAATTAAAACTAATACCTAACTTCCAACTTATTCTGTGGTCAACACTGACGTTACGCTCAAAAGAAGGAGTTCCAGTTATACTGAAAAAACGAAATAAATTCTAACAAAATAGAACTTTTGCAAAAGTGTTTTGTGTTATGTCAGGAGTTTGACTAATTGCAAGCATGACTTTGATTAACAGTGAAAATAGGAAAAGCTAAACAGCTTACTTCAAAGAAATTTAAGCGGATGACAGGAGTAAGTCTTCAGGGCAAACGCATCTAATATTGACGAGTCTGAATCAGAGTGGGATTTACGGACTTCCAAATAAAAATAAAAAAATGTTCCAAAACTGACGCCAAAACTCTCTTTATTCCTCCCCTCTCTGTGGTAACCTGCGGCTTCGCCTTTGGCGTTCTCGTAGAGTAGTTGCTTTACGTCTACGTTTATTTGGATAATTTATTTCTTGGAAGTCCCTTAACGAAATCCTAATTAAATGAGGATGGTGATTAGTGTTCTCTCTTGTAGCTGTCTGGTTTACCCAACTCCGTATTATCTCGAGGGCGAACGCATCATTTGTGTTGTTGAACTTAGTTTAGACTCGGTAAAGTCGAAACTAATCTCTTAGAAGCGCTTCTGGCATTGGTAAGTGAAGCACTATAGAAGGGGAACTTTCTTGTGGAGAGGAGTGTTGATGTTCACTATATGATGGGGCAGAAATCGTATCAGTATAGGGTAGCAAATATCTGCCTGTATTTGTGCAATAACGCCCAGTGATTCAGCATTTTGAGGACAACCTCTCGACATCAGCATCATCATTTGGCATCAGACGAAGATGTGGAAAAATGGCAAAGTGCGATCGCTAACTATCTGAATAAATGTTAAAGATGAGATTTCTTTAGTTATACAACCCCTAAAACAGGTAAAGTACCAGGCTTAATATTATCCAAATTCATATTTATTCAATCCGTGTTAATATCTGCCGAATGCGGGTTCTAGATTCAGCACACAGTCAGGCAGTGCTGGGAGAATGAACCAGGGGCGATCGCTTATTCCTCGATGCTTTTAAGTGCTGGGAGAATGTACCAGGGGCGATCGCTTATTCCTCGATGCTTTTAAAGTCCCTATTGATTAGCTCTTTCTTCACTAGCTTGATCAACTCGCTGCCACAATTCACGGTCTTCTCGATAAATTGCTTTTCGCGTTAACTCCAGACCTTGACCAATATCGATTTGAATTGATTCTAAGTCTGGTTTACTGCGGACATATTCTTGATAATCCTTCATGATTGCGCGAAAATCAGGAGGAGAAGTAATGTTATCTGCAACAACAATCGCCCCAGGAGCAAGCTTTTCATAAAAACGATCGAAGCAGGGAATGTAAGCATCTTTCCAGATATCAAGCAAGATAAAATCCCATGCTCCTGGTAAATTTTCAATTAACTGGATAGCATCGCCAAGTTGAAAGTCTACAAAATCCTCTAAACCAGCCCTACGGATATTTTTCACTGCTTGCGCCTGCTTGGTAACAACACATTCCAAAGTAGTCAGATGACCACCATTTACCCGCGCTGCTTCTGCTAACCAGATTGTTGAATAGCCGACGCTAGTACCAATTTCGAGAATGCGTTTACCACTTTGCGTTTTCAGAAGCATATTCAAAAACTGTCCAGTTTGTGAACCAACTGCCAGCATCATTTCATCTCGATGTTTTCTTATTTCTTGAGGGCTGAGTACTTTGAGTTGATTTTGTTCTGCCTCTAAAAGAGCATCAAATTCAGATAGAACATTAACTATGCGTGATTCTTTCATAAAAACAAGACCTTTACCAAAAAAAGAGTATGGATCTAAACACAGAGGTCAGATGTAGTAAAGCTTTTAGCTGAGAAAACGATAGCTTAACTACAAAAGATTGATTAAGGTATTTGCTAAGGGCAAGCCTCTACATTACTTTTTTTCTGCTACTTTTAAGCTACATCAAACCAACCACTACGAATGAAATATGAAAAGTTTTCTCTGGAACGTACAACATTACTTAGTTGCATTTGCCAGTCTTGATAAGCAATATGCTCAACCCGATAACCAAAAGAGCTAATAAAACTTTGATAAATTGGGTTTTTCAGCCTCAGTATGTTCTCAAAAATTAAATTGGAGTCTTATACTATTGCAATTTAACTTTGATTTAAGAGTTAAATTAGCTTTTGTCCAACCAAAACAAGAGCTTAATGTACAAACATTAAGAGGTGATTATTATTTGTTAAAATCTGAAGCTCAAAAATATTAACCTTTTGTTTTATATACCTTAACCTCTTGTAGTTGATTGAGAGCTTATTAAATTTAAGTGAGTTTACGTAACTACTGACTTTCTGGTTTTGGAGTATTTCCCGATGAAATTAGCTAAATTTTTGAGTACGATTGCCGTTGCTGCTATTTTTGTTGCTGCTACTCGTACTAAACCAGCACAAGCTGCCTTATTAAATTACAATTTCACAGTCAATGCTACCTCTGGAAGCAAACCAGGTAAGTATTTTGGTTCTTTTCAATACGACAACTCTGACTTAGCTAATGTAGGTTTTGAGATATTGAGAGTTGATAATGGTTTAAAAGTTCAATTCAACTACTTGGGTACTAATTATACAGAGGCAGATGATGCTGATTTCGACAGTTTTCCCATAGTCAGCTTCAATGATGGTCAATTTTTGGGACTTAGCTATTTTGTCGCAAACCAATTTGCGATCGATAGTGATGTAGATTCTCTAGATATAGGAGGAGACAGATTTTATGTGATTGAGCAATCAATAAATGCGATAGAAGTAGGTACTGTAAGCTACACTCAAGTACCAGAACCGTCAGATGCTAGTGGTACTGCGATCGCTAGTATGATAGGATTGTGGGTCCAACGTAAGAAAAAAGCAATAAAAGTCACAGCTTAAATAACACGTATACATCAAAACCTAGAGGGTGCAGAAAAAGGAGGCAAATCCTATTGCATAAGCTTTCTCAATCAGAATCCCATAATTAGGTAGACTGTACAGCAAACCAAAGAACAGAAGATTTTGCAGTTATGCAAATGTAGAGGTTAACTACTTGTTAAAGAGGCTAGAGACTTACTAAGGTTTGAGGATGTTAACTACTAACTTGAAAAGTTCAATTTAACTTTTTGTTTACCAACTCTTAACATTTAATTAACTGAAAATGTTGGACTTTAGTAGAACTAATCTGTGTAAATTTTTACAATTATCTATGTCATTTTTAAATCTTCCTTAGTTTTTCTTAGTATGAGGCCGTAGTGAACCACGAGTTCGTAAACGCCGCCCCAAAATTTACCCCTTGATGACCAAGCCCCAGCATGAATTACGTAAACAATTACAAACTGCTTAAACCGCAAGGGTTCCGGCTTTTCTTAGTGCCATTCCTGAGATTGCCATTGCATCATAATTAACCTAAACCACCGCGTCAAGTTAATTACCTGCTGTCAAACGAATTTTTCCAACTACAGCAACAAATTTCTGCTACCTACCTCCGCCCAAAGCTCTTTTTCAAGCTAGTGTTTATGCTATATCTACCGATTTTAGCCTCTAAGCGCTCCCAAATGTTGGTTGTAAGCAGACCCAAAAGTTTTCAGGGTCTGTTTACAAAGTCCTAAAAAATCTCAGGAACAAAGCTTATATTCTTGGTATTGAAGTTGTGCCAATTTCTCCAGCTATGCAAAATCATCCATCCTCTTAAAGCCTTGCTAAATATGACTTACGTCATGTGTTTCTTTCAAGAAATCCGAGCTAAATTGAGCTGATTGTCTGTTCTAGCAGTCTGTCAACCCAAAATTGCTAGGTTTGGACTGGGAAAAGGGGGCTGGGGTTGGGGGAAGGAATTAAAACCTTTTGCCTTTTCCCCTTACCCTTTACCCTGCGAAGTTTCTTTGGCGAATAGCCCCTGCCAACCCAAAATTGCTAGGTTTGGACTGGGAAAAGGGGACTGGGGTTGGGGGAAGGAATTAAAACCTTTTGCCTTTTCCCCTTACCCTTTACCCCGCCAAGTTTCCTTGGCGAATAGCCTGCCAACCCAAAATTGCTAGGTTTGGACTGGGAAAAGGGGACTGGGGTTGGGGGAAGGAATTAAAACCTTTTCCCTTTTCCCCTTACCCTTTACCCTGCGAAGTTTCTTTGGCGAACTACTAGGCAGCAGAGAAATCCCAGACATTCAGGGTGCTGGATTGAACATTAATCAATGTAGCCAATAGCTCTTTAGTGTCATTAATGCTGATCAAAGTATCCTTAGAATTTTGGGTAATGCTCAGTTGTCCAAAGGTAAGACCGTTGCGTAATCCGATGAAGTCCTGACCCTTGACAAAATTGTAAATAATGTCACTGCCAGCACCAGGATAAAGTACGAATTGATCGATTCCCGCACTACCATACAGGGTATCATTACCAAATCCACCATCTAGGACTGAGTTTCCGCTACCCGCAACCAATAGGTCAGCACCGTTGCCACCTAAGAGAATATCTCTGTAAGCGATATCCTGGAACTGGGGTTTGCCATTATCATCTACAGAAATCTTTACCAGAGAATCTTTAGGAGTTGTTTGATTATCCCCTGGAATATTTTCGCCGTAGAGTTGGTCATTACCGTTACCGCCTACTAGGTAGTCATCGCCCTGGCCACCGATTAGGGTATCATTGCCATCATTACCATTGAGATAGTCATTGCCAGCACCACCATCAAGGTAGTCGTTGCCACTGCCGTATAAGTCATAACCATTATCAACAGTATTAAATTGATTGTCGTTATAGCCGTAGCCATTACCGAAATCACCATAGAGGAAATCATCGCCTTCTCCACCAAAGAGCAAGTCATTACCGAAGCCGCCCTCTAAATAGTCATGACCACTACCGCCATCTAGCGTATCGTTATTATAGCCATGACTCTCATCGAACTGACCCACGGTTTTATTGCTTTGACCTGCAAAAAATGGAAAATCGCCAAAGAGGAAATCATTTCCTTCGCCACCTAACAGAGAGTCTCTACCCAGACTACCCTCTAGATAATCATCACCAGCACCAGCAATCAAGGTATCGTTACCACTGTATAAAGTAGAAGTGTCGCTGTTGTAGGTA
This sequence comes from Nostoc sp. C117, assembly GCF_043099735.1. NCBI lineage: Bacteria > Bacillati > Cyanobacteriota > Cyanophyceae > Nostocales > Nostocaceae > Nostoc > Nostoc sp. C117. The sequence goes on along the minus strand of NZ_CP170991.1, from coordinate 1,507,587 downwards.
TTGCCCTCACCAGTAATTAATTGGTCATCGCCAATTAGGAGATCGCTACCGTCACCACCGATGAGTGAGTCATTACCGAAGCCACCATAAAGGTTGTCATTGCCAATACCGCCATCTAAGGTATCATTATTGCCGGACAAGCTGTCACCATAGCCATTGCCGTAGGTATGAGTCTCATCATCGCCATAAAGGAAATCATTGCCCTCACCACCCAACAGGTAATCACTGCCGAGTCCACCTACTAACAGGTCATTGTCTGCACCACCATCCAGGGAGTCCATACCATCGCGACCATAGAGTTGGTCATCGCCAGTGCCACCATTCAGGACATCATTGCCGATATCACCATCAAGTAAGTCCCGTCCGGCTTGTCCGTAGAGGCGGTCATCACTGCCTTGACCATAAAGGAAGTCGTCACCTTCACCACCGTCTAAGAAGTCACTACCTGCACCGCCATAAATGAAATCATTTCCTTGCTGACCATAAAGTTGGTCATTGCCATCGTTGCCATACAGCAAGTCGTTACCTTGGCCACCATCTAAAAAGTCATCTCCGGCTTGACCGGTTAGATGGTCATCACCTGCTTGGCCATAGAGAACATCGTTGCCATCGCCACCGTTGAGTTCGTCATTGCCATCGCCACCATCGAGTTTGTCATCGCCGGCTTGACCAAATAGCGTATCTTGACCTGCACCGCCGAATAGTCCATCGTTACCATCGCCGCCTTCTAAATAGTCATCTCCATTTTGACCGTAGAGAATATCATTATTGGTATCACCATAGAGGGAGTCATTACCGTCGCCACCATCTAGATAATCATCACCTGAACCACCATACAAGCTATCTGTACCTGCTTGACCAAAAAGGCGATCGCTACCATCATTACCAAATAACAGGTCATTACCGTCACCACCATCTAGCAGGTCGTTGCCAGATTCGCCATAGAGTTGATCGTCGCCAGCTTGACCATAGAGTTGGTCATCACCATCTCCACCATAGAGAATGTCCACTCCTTGACCACCATCTAGCAGATCGTCACCGTTACCTCCGAATAGCTGGTCATTGTCATTTTCACCATAGAGTTGGTCGTTGCCATTCTCTCCAGAGATGATGTCGATGCCATTGCCACCATAAAGGCGATCGTTACCTTCATTACCATTTAGAGTATCATTCCCGGCTTCACCGTAGATTAAGTCATTGCCACCCAATCCACAGATATGGTTATTGCCGGCATCGCCTTGGAGATAGTCGTCGTATTCTGAACCTTCTAGGTTTTCAATACCTGTCAACACATCTCCCTTGGCATCTCCAGCCGAGCCTGTTCCTGTGGTCAGGCTGACTGCAACTCCACTTCCTGAATTGAAATAGGAAGCTGTATCAACGCCAATAAATCCGAGTATCGTTGTGCCGAAGAAACCACCATCCAGTGTATCAGCACCTTTACCGCCAACTAAGAAGTCATCACCGTCATCGCCTCTGATAATGTCGTTCCCATCTTCACCAAAGAGGATGTCATCTCCACCACCTCCAGATACTGTATCGTTACCTCCCCCTGCGTAAATGGCGTTCTTGTTGATGTCACCTGTGAGTTGATCGTTAAAGTTAGAACCGATGATATTTTCTATGCTATTGAGGGCATCAATGCCACCAAATCCATCAAAGGCGATACCCAATCCTGGGACCGAGAGGAATCCTAAAGTAACTGTGACTCCCTTGGGGTCACCCCGATAGCTAACTGTATCAATGCCGTCATTACCATCCAGTACATCGTAGCCAGCGTTACCAACTAGCAGGTCATTACCGCTTAAGCCTTCAATGATGTTGGTTTCGGAGTTGCCAATTAAAATATCATCAAAGGTTGAACCGACGATATTTTCTAGGTTTCTCAGGGTATCGACATTTCCATATCCATCGTAGGCTGTACCTGCATTGATGCCAAATTGTGGTTCTAAGTCTGTTAATATCGTTCGTTCGCTGATGCAATCGATGTGAACAGAGCCACCAGGGTTGGTGTAGCCGCTTTGCTCATCGATATTAACTGTGACTCCACTAGGCGAAGTGACATAGAGGACTGTATCAAAATCTGCGCTCTGATCTCTCTCTTCACCGCCATCTATCGTGTCATTACCAGCATCACCCGATATGATATCAACACCAGTACCACCAAGTATCAAGTCGTTTCCTGGGTTGTCAAATTTGCCAACACCAGGGACTGTTGTTAGCAAATCTGCAAACTGAGCTAATTGCTGTGGTGTTAAAAATTTCGATAAATCATCTTGATTCAGGGATACTAAATAGTCGCCAATAATAATGTCATCACCTGCACTACCATTGAGGACATCGCTGCCAGCACCACCCAAAATAATATCAGTACCATCGCCGCCATCGATGTTATCATTACCACCATCACCGGAGATAATGTCATTGCCTACACCACCAAATATAGTGTCATTTCCTTCTGGTCCGAAATCAATGGCAGTACTTACACCATTACTAACAGTATTAAATCCCTGTGGCAGGAAGTAGTCACCAAAAATGATGTCATTACCAATGCCGCCATTGATGTTGTCACTGTCGGCGCCACCCAAAATGGTGTCATTTCCTTCATCACCATTGATGATGTCGTTACCACCATCGCCACTGATGATGTCGTTACCAGTACCTCCAGATATTGTGTCACCACCTGAACCTGCAAACTTATTGAGACCAGGGATTTGTGCTTGCAGTTGTGCTAATTGCGCTGGTGTTAACAGCTTTTTCAAAGCGTTGGGTAGTTCTAAAAAGTCACCCAAGATCACATCATTTTCACTGCCACCACTGATGTTATCTCTACCCGCGCCACCAATGAGAATGTCTTCTCCTTCGTCTCCATTGATGATGTCGTTACCACCATCACCACTAATGAAGTCATTACCAGTGCCGCCAGAAATAGAGTCATTCCCTTCTGGTCCTAAATCAATGGCAGTAGTTACGCCATTGTTAACAACATCAAATCCTTGTGGGAGAAAATAGTCACCGAAAATAATATCATTATCTGCTCCACCACTGATGGTGTCGTCGTTGGCTCCACCCAGGATGTTGTCAGTACCATCTCCACCATCTAGGCTATCGTTACCGCCATCGCCAAGGATGATATCATTCCCAGCACCTCCAAATATTGTGTCGTTGCCTACTGGTCCGAGGTCAAACTGGCTCTGGGTAATCACATAATCTCCGATCAGGACATCGTTCTCAGTGCCACCATTGATTAGATCGCTTCCTGCGCCACCAATGAGGACATCACTTCCTGCATCACCGTTAATAGTATCGTTACCGCGATCGCCAAAAGCAATATCATTACCGTTACCACCCGAAAGAAAATCATTCCCTTCATTACCTGAGCCAATGGGGATGTTAATAGCACCCAAAGCCACTTTGATATTACTGGCTGAACCCGATCCAATGCCAGGGATTAATGAAAAAAATGGGATTGCTCCAGAACTATAAGAACGAGGATCTGTAAAACTGAAATCTGAAGCATTAAAAATTATCGGTGGCTGAACTGAACCTGGGGGAATAAGAGTATTGCCAGTAATATTTATGGTTGTTGGTATACCAGGAATATAGTCACCAAGAAGAATATCATCGCCATCGCCACCGAAGAGCCGATCATCAGCCCCACCGCCAATCAGGATATCAGTGCCGCCAAAACCATTGAGGGTATCGTTGCCATCCTGATCACCCCCATCATTGGGGGCTAGGGCATCACCTAAAATCAGGTCGAATCCATCCAGCCCATTCAGGACATCACTGCCACCAAATCCTGCGAGAAAACTAAAGTTGGGAGTGTTGGGAATAGTAATAGGAGGTTGGGCAGGGATGATTGTTACTTCTTTTGAACCACTCAGTGGTATAGAGACATTGCTTTTAAGGTCAGGTATGTTGATAACCCCTGGAGCGGTATTGGCAGAAATGATGTTATTGCCACTATCACCCAAAAATAAATCCGGCAGACTACTTATGCTGATCGGAAGAGTTACTGTTGGCGTAGAATCTGAACTGAAAACGAAGGGTGGAAGAAGAGTAAAGACTTTAATATTAACGTCAATCGATAGAGTGGGTTGACTTTTGAGCAAGGAAGCTAGAGACATGAGTAAAACTCCTAAAAATCTAACTACATTAGGCAACGTAATTAACCAATTGTTTTTATTGGTTAATCATTCCAAAAGTATTAAAAGTATGGCAATCAGGTGGAATGCCATAATATCTAGATACAGAAAACAAATCTTTTCTGATGGAAAAGACAGCCATCTACAATTTTGTAAATGTTGTTATTTAACGTTGGTTCGGGTTAAGGACTCTATTTTGAAAACTTCGAGGCAATAATAAGGGTTTCACACTGTCAAAACTAAAAACAGAATCAAGGTTTCAGCTTATCCCAAAGTCAAGTTATGTATGAAGAAATCGTACAAGTTCCCAATAACTTTTCAACGTTAGTACATTCCCTGAAAAATAATTAATTATGACAAAAGTCTACCCCAGAATTAATATCAAGAGCATTTTGCAACTTTTGTCAAGCCGCACTATTACTTTAGTCAAGCTAGTTTTGAAGGTTTGTAGTAAGCACTTTAGTGCTTAGGAAATAAGGACTCAAGTCCTTACTACTAACTTCCTTACCCATCAATTTAAACTTGAACAGACCACTAGTAAGAATTGTGCGGTTCTTTAAATTAATTACTAAAGAGCATACAAATAAAATTTGAATATTTTAAATATTGTTAACAAATCTTATCTAGAATCTCTTAGTAACTTTACGGAAAAAGACTAATGGGACTTAGACAAAAAAATACACAAATAAAGTATCAAACCTATATATATAAAGACTTAGACATTGTTTTGCTTGGTTTTTTACATAAATCTAGGTTTAAGCATTTTTTGAGTATTTATTCTATTTCCCTTACCCAGCATGGGTTTCAGGCTTCTTTCGCGCTCAAAAATATTTAAGTCCCGCTAATTTGATTTTCCTTGACACTAAACTTATAGTCAATAAAATCACGGATTTCATTGAAAATCAATAATTATGAGGTTGTCTTTACCAAAAATTTATATGTTCTTTTCAATCAATAGTACTTTAATTAAAGTTTCTCTAAAGTATTAAGCAATAATAAAATTTTTTATTTAAATCGATACAAAAATGAAGTTTTAGACTTAAAGAAATAATTCTTAATAGATCGATTAACAAATGGGGATACAGGATAGTACAGTGCAGTGGGGTTAAAATCCCCAGACGCTCGAACGCGAACAGCGTTACGTAGGCAAGACTCGCTAACGCTACGCTATCGCCTTTGGCGGTCTCCCCTTGTGAGAAGACTCGCTACTGCAAAACTTAATTACGTACAGCCCTTTGGGCATGAAAACAGTGTACCGGGGCGGAGCATCGTCACGAATTACGAATTACCAATTACCCTAATAGGGTTTGAGAAATAACTTGCGATATTTCTTTCTGCTTGTTTTTGATAAAGAAATGGTTGCCGGGAAATGTATGGAGTTGAAATTTGCTATGAGTTTGTTCACACCAAGCGTTGAGAGAAACAGTCAGAACGACCTCATCTTGTAGACCGCTAAAGGCAGAGATAGGACAATCAAGTGGAGCTTCTTCTATATATGAATAGGTTTCAGCTATTGCTAAGTCTGCTCGCAAGATACGCACAAACAATTTCATTAATTGAGGGTTTTGCAAGACAACACTTGGGGTACCGTTGAAACGACATACTTGTTCAAAAAACTCGGCTTCAGGTAGTTGGTGAATTGGTGGGTGTAAGTCGGGAGTATTAGGGGCTTGACGAGCAGAAATAAAAAGGTGAAATGGTTGGCGATGTTTTAATCGACGCAACTGGCGTGCTGACTCAAAGCAAATCAAGGCTCCCAAACTGTGACCAAAGAAGGCAAAAGGACGGTCAAATTCGGGTAGGAGGGCAGGTATCATCTCCTGAAGTAAAGGGGTGAGTTGGCTAAACAGAGGCTCCTTAATTCTGTTTTCTCGTCCAGGGAGTTGTACTGCACAGACTTCTATTTGTGGAAGTAATTGGTCCGCCCAAGGTTTAAAAAAAGAAGCACCTGCACCAGCAAAAGGAAAGCAAAATAGGCGTAAATTGGCTTGAGGATTCGGTTTAGGATATACGATCCAAGGATTTATCATCACAAACAGAACTGAATTGTAGTCTTTAAATTTTGACTTTTGAATGCGTGACTTTTGACTTCCCCGTTCGCGTAGCGTCTTGCAGAGAAGGGGCAAACGCTCTTGGTTGGGCACAAATATTCAAACATCTGTCTGGACTGAGTTAAAGACCATGTTTTCTCAATGAAAATATTCTTCAGAGAATTATTGATAATGATAATCATGTTGAATATAAACGTCGATTAAAATTAATATACAGGTTTATTTATACTCAAATATTTATCGATAAAATTTACTTACTTTTAACCTGTTTTAAATGAGCATGAGTGACGTTATGAGTGAATTCAGTGAGGAATATATAAAGATTATGTAAAGGATTCTTTTAACACATTGATTTAAATCTAAAAATATGCGTATATATTTGTAGAAGGGTCATATATCTTTTTTTACAAATTCAAGAAAGAATATATGTAAAATCAACACGGTTTAAATCTTAAAATTGTTACTTAGCAATTAAATTTATTTAAGTAACACGGCTTGGAGAAACAAAACTATGTAAATAAAATTAGCTTGTAATTCCCTTCTCACAGAGCTTATACCCTGTCTCAGCAATAAATGTTCGAGCCGATATACTGAATAATCTTCCATCACCGGAAGATTTGTGATTGGCGCTACATTCTGATTTTACAAAAACCATGTTTAGAGAGAGCATAATTATTTAAAATAAGGTGTTTATAGAATGACTCTGAGTTGTTTAAGCTATTCAATAGATAGTGAATATAGCGTCTCAACGTTAGTTGATATACTCATTTATCGAGCAAAGCACCAGCCAGAACAAAAAGCTTATACATTTTTAAAAAATGGAGAACAAGAAGCAGATAGCTTGACTTATCAAGAACTTCATCTGCGGTCTAGAGCGATCGCTTGTTCTTTGCAAGCTCTTAATCTTGTTGGAGAACGGGCTCTACTCCTTTATCAGCCTGGATTAGATTTTATTGCTGCCTTCTTTGGATGTTTATATGCTGGAGTAGTAGCCGTTCCCGCCTACCCACCAAGAAAAAATCAAAATCTCAGTAGACTACAGTCAATTACATCTGATGCCCAAGCTCAAATAGTACTCACTACAACCACATTACTGAATAACCGCGAGCTTTTTGCTGAACAGGAGTTAGAACTAGGTCAATTGCAATGGTTAACAACCGATGCATTGACTAACGAACTCACACAATCATGGCAGCAACTAGAACTTGAAGAGAATTCCTTAGCTTTTTTACAGTACACTTCTGGTTCTACTGGGAATCCCAAAGGTGTAATGGTCAATCATGGCAACCTTTTACATAATTCTCGCGCGATCGCCCAATGTTTTGGTCATTCATCCAACAGCAAAGGTTTGATTTGGTTACCTCCTTACCATGATATGGGATTGATTGGTGGTATTTTACAACCCCTTTACGCTGGGTTTCCCGTGGTATTGATGTCACCTGTGGACTTTTTGCAAAAACCCATGCGTTGGTTACAAGCAATTTCTCGCTACAAAGCTACTACTAGTGGTGGTCCGAACTTTGCATATGAGCTATGTCTGCGTAAGGCCACACCCGAACACTTAGAAAGTCTAGACTTAAGTAGTTGGGATCTTGCTTTTACGGGTGCCGAACCCATTCGCGCTCAAACGTTGGAGCAATTCACTAAGACTTTTGCACCCTGCGGTTTTCATCAAAAAGCATTCTATCCATGCTATGGTATGGCGGAAACAACTCTGATTGTTTCTGGAGGAGCAAAAACAGAATTACCAATCCTTTGTAAAGTTGATCCTGCAGAACTAGAACAAAATCGAGTAGTCAACGTTACAGATGAACAGATTGATGCTAGAACCTTAGTCGGGTGTGGGCGAAGCTGTCAAGATATGAAGATTCTCATTGTCAATCCCGAATCTTTAACTGTTTGTTCTGAGAAGCAAATCGGGGAAATCTGGGTATCAGGTTCAAGTGTGACTCAAGGCTACTGGAATCAAGCTGAACTCACAGAGAAAAACTTCTATGCTTATGCAGATACGGGAGAAGGTCCATTTCTGCGTACAGGAGATTTGGGATTTTTACAAGATGATGAACTGTTTGTTACAGGTCGGATTAAAGATATCATCATTATTCGTGGGCAAAACCATTATCCTCAAGATATTGAACTCACTGTAGAGAAGAGTAATCCTGCTTTGAGAGTAGGTTGTTTAGCTGCCTTCGCGGTAGAATACAAAGCTTCTGAAAGACTGGTTGTTGTTGCTGAAGTCGAAAGAACTTACTTAAAGAAATTAAACGTTCAAGAAGTCGTCAATAAAATTAGACAAACAGTAATAGCAGAACATGGGCTAGATGTATTTGCTGTGGTATTAGTGAAGACTGGAAGTATTCCCAAAACTTCTAGTGGTAAGGTTCGCCGTTACGCCTGTCGAACCGCATTTTTGTCAGGCAGCTTGGATGTTGTCCAAGACTGGAGTGAAAGTCCAGAAAGTACTAAAAAATATATCAATTTACAGGCAGAAATTGAAACTATTTTGCATAAATTTCAAATTAAAAAACAAGGATAGAACTGAGAGTGATAAAAGCTTACGCAGCTAATTATCAACAAGAAATGATTATGTTACCTGCGGAGGATTTAGTCTTCGTAGATGAAGTGGGACTGAACTTAGGAATGGCTCGCCAATTCGGATAGGTGCTATCAGCACAAAGAGCTTATGGGACTCGTCCTCAACAACGAGATCAAAATGTCAATGTCAGCCGAAATGGTGCAATTGTATGCATTATGTAGTGTTGTAACTTCGATTGTGCCATTGTCTGAGCAACAGATGGCTTAACTTTTGAAGTATTTATTCAAGCGCCATTACTACCCAACCTCTGGTTCCTAGGCTGTGTAGTCAATAACTATCTTCTGTCAAGACATTAGAAAATGGAATTTAATATTATATATTGATAAAGTATTCTTACACCTACTTTCAAAAAAATCATTTCTGTAATAGTATTATTTAGAGGAATTACAGAAGATATATCGCATAGTCAATGTAATAACATGACGAATATATCGCCTATTTTTCTTATTCCTTCTAGGGAGTCTTCTTTTGGTCATTCTTTCCCCGGTGAACTTGAAAAGTTTCTAAATAATCTAATTAAATAGCAACAATGAAAACTCACAATCTTGATGTAATGCAAGTTTCTCAAATCGAGAAAGATACCAAAGACCATGAATTAAAGAAATTTCCATCTCTTGAAGAGGTTCAAGATTGGATTCTCGTATACATAGCTAATTTGCTGGAAGTAGAAACAGAAGAAATTGATATTACTTTACCCTTTAGTACATATGGATTAGATTCTTCTGTAGCAGTTGGTTTGACTGGTGATTTAGCAGATTGGCTAGGATTGGACTTAGACCCTACACTGCTCTATGACTACCCTACTATTGAAAGTCTTGTGCAGCATTTGAGTTCTGAATTGCATTAGAAACTAAAACTCAAGATTGTAGTAGCTGAGTTTCTCTAGTTTGTCAGGGATCAAAAACTGGCTTGTTTAAACAGAAAAGCCAATTTTTGATGTCATTGTTAAAAACTCATCTTCTTCTTTCTATCTTTTTGCATTCGTCATTGAGGGGACAAATAGTGCTAACAACATCCAAAACAGTAGCCAACGAAGAACTATCATTAGATACATCAAAGACAAAGCAAAAAAAGCATTTTAAACTAATTGAGAAAACATACAACAACAACGCTGAGTCTGACTACACTGAAAAAATAGAAGCACTAGGCAAAAACTTTGACTATAGCAGTAACAGCAGTTCTTACTGGGGTGAGCCTGAACTTTCAACTTTATATGGCACGCCCCTTTATGAAGAGGCTTCAACTTCTCAAAAACTAGCTCTGAATCATTTATATTGGGTTGGACAGTATCAACACACAGCAGCTGCCGAATCCAACACCATGCTTTACAACCAAGTAACATCAGGTGTATTTACAAAACTTGGTGGCTATGAAACCCTTTGTCAAGAGCTAGATTTTGAAACACATCAAGAACGATTTCACATTGGTACATTTCAAAGAATTGGGTATAAAACTAAGGTAGCTTTGCTGGGTAAACAATCCTTAGGTAATAGTCTTCATAAAAAGTTAGCTAAACCCAACACTAGTCTGTTAGATAAGTTAAAGTTGCCGCAAAGCAAGGAATCTTGGTCATCTTTTCAAGAATCTACATTTAGAGCGATTACTAAGCTGATGCATCGCCAGAATGCAGATTACTATTCCCGGTTTTTAGAAGAACGCGGTGTTGAGAAGATCCCCACTACAACTGATGGGTTAGCAGGAGTGACAGCTTCTCTATCTGCTTTTAAATTCTTGACTTTGAACTGGGGTAGTTCACCTTTCATGGCAGCCCAGTATTACTCGGCTCGGATGATTGCTAATATGTCCCTCAAGGCTTATGAACATCGCTTCTTCAGACAGTTTAAAGAACTCGAAAGAAAAAACGATTTCATTCCTGCACCTTTGCAAGTCTCCTACTATCACTTGTTGGATGAAGCTTTTCATACAACAATGTCTCATGTGATTTCTCAAGAGGTTTATAAAGATTTCCCCAAACCCACAGCCTATGAAAAACTGCTGTCGAATATTATTATCTATCGCTTGCAAAGTGGTTTGTTAAACGGATTGTCAGGAGGGTTGCCTGTCACCTTCCGAGATGATACCTCTTTTATGACCTCTTATTATCGATTGCTGACTTCTCCCTTGTTTGGTATGTCTAGTACTGATGCTATTTACTGGCTAGAGAAATGCTTATGTCAAGAGCATGAAGGATTCCATTTGAATCTGAAGTATCACCAAGATCTGTTATTCGATATGCGGAAATTCTTTGGTCGCCTTGATTATCTGTGGCCTGTAAACCGTGAAATGCGCTTAATGGCTGCTGGTGGTTCAATTGAACAAGCTATCCAACGAAACAAATCTGCATTTGTCAAGTTTGCTGGTGCTGTTGTTTAGTCTAGGTGTGGCTGAAAAGTGATGATTCTTCCAACGCATTTGCCAAGGAAATAGCGACATCATGAGCAAATCAGCGATACTGAAGTGAAAATGATGGTGAGTATCAACATCAATTGTTTGATGTGTCAGTAGCAATACTAAGGATTTGAGGTCTTTGTCGTGGAACCCGTAGCAATTATTGGCATTGGCTGTCGTTTTCCTGGTGCTAACAACCCAGAGGCTTTTTGGCATCTTTTACGTAATGGGATTGATGCCATATCAGAAGTGCCTGTGGAACGATGGGACATTGAAAAATTTTACCATCCCCAACCTGGGACACTAGGAAAAATGAACACTCGTTACGGTGGATTTATTGAACAAGTAGATCAGTTTGATCCAGACTTGTTTGGTATTTCTCCCCGAGAAGCGAAATCAATGGACCCACAACAACGCCTGGTTTTAGAAGTTGCTTGGGAAGCCTTGGAAAATGCCGCGATTGTACCTGCTGAGATATCTGGTAGCCAAACGGGGGTTGTAGTTGGCATAGGTAACTATGACTACGGCATCTTGTCATCCAAAGACTTAGACCGAATCAGTGCCTATGATGGTACTGGCAATACTATTAGTATTGCTGCTACTCGCCTATCGTATCTATTGAATCTCAGAGGTCCGAGTTTTAGTATTGAAACGGCTTGCTCGTCCTCCCTAGTTGCGCTGCACTTAGCCTGTCAAAGTTTGCGAAATCAAGAAACCGATTTATTCGTAGTCGGAGCGGTGAGCTTGATGTTGTCTCCGCAACAGACCATCACCTACTCTAATGCTCACATGATGGCAGGAGATGGGCGTTGCAAAACCTTTGATGCTAAAGCAGATGGTTATGTCCGTGGTGAAGGATGTGGGGTTATAGTACTCAAGCGTCTAGCAGATGCGATCGGGGATGGAGATAATATTCAGGCAATTATCAGAGGTTCAGCAGTTAACCAAGATGGTCTGAGCAATGGGATGACAGCACCTAACAGCGTTGCTCAACAAGCTGTAATTCGCCAAGCGCTGCAAAATGCTGGGGTTGAACCTGCCCAAATTAGCTATATTGAGGCTCATGGCACTGGCACATCACTGGGAGATCCCATTGAAATCAGGGCTTTGAAAACCGTTCTTATGCAAGGGCGCAGTTTAGAGCAACCATGCTGGATCGGTTCAGTGAAAACCAATATTGGTCATTTGGAAGCAGCTGCGGGAATGGCTGGGTTACTGAAGGTAGTTTTGGCGCTGAAGCATCAGCAAATTCCGCCTCATTTAAATCTTCAAGAGCTAAACCCCTTAATTTCCTTTGACGGCATTCCCTTTGCTATTCCTTGTGAGCTGCAACCTTGGCAGGTGAAGACAGAGCCTCGCTTTGCAGGTATCAGTTCCTTTGGTTTTGGCGGTACTAATGCCCATGTCATTTTAGAAGAAGGCAGAGGACAGCAACGAGGAAATCAGAGCCAGAGAATAGATATCCTGGAACGTCCTCTACATTTACTCACTATCTCTGCAAAAACTCCTCCGGCTTTGTCTGAATTAGCACAACGTTATGCGAACTTTTTGGATGAAAATCCAGAATTAGCTTTGGCAGATATTTGCTACACAGCTAATAGAAAGCGATCGCATTTTGAACACCGTTTGGCAGTTGTAGCAGACTCTACTTCCCAGTTAAGGCAGCAACTACAACTTTTCACTGCTGGAACAGAAACAACTACAATAGTCACAGGTCAGGTACAAGGCAACAAGCGCCGCAAAATCGCCTTCCTATTTACAGGACAAGGATCACAGTACGCCGGAATGGGGCAGCAACTGTATCAAACCCAAGCAAAATTCCGGCAAATCATCGACCAATGTGACCAAATTCTGCAACCATATTTAGACAAACCATTACTAGAAGTTTTATATCCCCAACCAGGCACAAATAGCCCCATCGACAACACCGCATATACCCAGCCAGCCCTATTTGCTCTCGAATATGCCCTCTACCAACTATGGCAATCCTGGGGAATTAAACCAGATGTCGTCATGGGGCATAGCGTCGGAGAATACGTTGCTGCCTGCGTTGCAGGAGTATTTAGCCTGGAAGACGGGTTGAAATTAATTGCTGCCCGGGGAAAATTAATGCAAGCCCTACCAGAAAATGGGGCAATGGTCGCAGTTATGGCAACAGTTGAGCAACTACAGCCACTGCTAGGAGTATACAAAGAAAAAGTTGCGATCGCCGCCGTCAACGGACCCCAGAGTTTGGTAATCTCTGGAGAGAAATCAGCCATTAGTGCCATCTCAAACCAACTAGAAACCGCAGGGTTCAAAACCAAACAACTGCAAGTATCCCACGCCTTCCACTCCCCCCTGATGCAACCGATGTTGGCAGATTTTCTGCAAGTCGCCAGCGAAATTAAGTTTTCCTCACCGCAGATGAAGCTGATTTCGAATGTCACTGGACAACTAGTCACAGCAGAAATCGCCACAGCCGAATATTGGTGTCGTCATATTCTTAATCCTGTAGAATTTACCGCAAGTATAGCGACATTACGATCGCAGAAAGTAGCAATATGTCTAGAAATCGGTCCTAAACCCATATTGTTGGGGATGGGGCGTCAGTGCAGCCCCACAGTTGAGGGATTGTGGTTACCTTCTTTGCGACCAGGACAAGATGATTGGCAGGTGATGTTATTATCCTTGGCACAGTTGCATTGTCATGGTGTGGCTGTGGATTGGCAGAGTTTTGATGCTGATTATTCCCGTGTGCGTTTGCATTTGCCTACTTATCCTTTCCAACGTCAGCGTTTTTGGATAGAGAGTAAAACTGACCAAAAAACCGATGACTTAGTTCACAGCTCGATTGTGAAGCTGCTACATCAAGGAAATGTAGAACAATTAACCCAGCAGTTAGCCAGTCAACTATCAGCAGATGAGCAGACATATTTGCCAAAACTTCTGGAAGTGCTGGTGAAGCAGCATCAGATGGAAATCAATTCCCCAGGGATTCCCGATTGGTTTTATCAAATCGAATGGCAACCCCAACCCCGTCGCCAGCCAGAGGCACAAGAAAATGGAGCGGCTAAAAAAGTTGGTAGTTGGCTAATATTAGGCGATCGCACTGGTTTGGGACAAGCCATAGCCCAATTACTCCAAAACCAAGGTCATAGTTGTGTCCTTGTCTACCCTGGTGATGACTATCAGTTGCTTGCTGCTGCCACTTGGCTGGTGAACCCAGCTAGGGGGGAAGATTTTCAGCGTTTATTGCGAGAAGCCTTGCCATCTGGTGAATTAGCTTGGCGTGGAGTCATACATCTGTGGAGTTTAGAAACAACTCAAACAAAAGATTTCTCCCTTGCCGAGTTAGCACAAGCACAAACCTGGGGATCTATCAGTGTATTACATCTGCTCCAGGCGATCGCCCAAAATCCACAACCCATAAATCCGACTTTCTGGTTAGTGACGCGGGGAGCAATCTCTGTTAATTCCTCACTACCAGCCGTACAGCAATCACCTGTATGGGGTCTAGGTAAAGTAGTAGCACTAGAATACCCAGAGTTATGGGGAGGGATGGTAGATTTAGACCCCCAACCCACAGCCGATGAAGTTTTCACACTGTTGGCAGAAATTAGCGATGCTCAAAAAGAAGACCATTTAGCTTTTCGTTCTGGACAGCGTTATGTAGCGCGGTTAGTACCGATGCAGCCAACAGCATCATCAAAGAAGGATTTCAACAGGAACGGCACTTATCTAATTACTGGTGGGCTTGGTGCATTGGGACTCAAACTAGCCCAGTGGCTTGTTACCCAAGGCGTAAAATCCTTAGTGTTGCTGGGACGAAGTGGTGCTTCACCAGAGGCACAGGCAAATATTACCAAGATGCAGACTGCTGGAATCAAAATTTTGGTAGCACAAGCAGATGTATGCAATAGAGCAGATATGTTGCAGGTGCTAGAAGCAGTGGCAGCATCAATGCCGCCCCTCAAAGGTGCGATCCATGCAGCGGGTGCAGTTGGTTATGATACCATCACCGAAATGGAATTGACTACCTGGGAATCTATTCTGCGTCCAAAGGTACTGGGAGGATGGATTCTGCATGAACTCACCCAGGATATGCAATTAGAGTTGTTTGTCAGTTTTTCCTCCATCGCCTCTGTGTGGGGATCAAAAGGACAAGCCCATTACGCAGCCGCCAACCATTTCCTCGATACCTTAGCAAATTACCGACGCAGCAGAGGATTACCTGGATTAAGTATCAATTGGGGACCTTGGGCAGAAGTAGGCATGGCTGTAGGAGAAGCCCAACAGTTTTTAGCCCGGATGGGAGTCGAGGCTTTGCCACCACAGCAAGCACTGGCTGCTTTGGGAGTGGCTTTGAGAGGAGATGCCGCCCAAGTAACGATCGCTAATATTAATTGGACTGTGTTTAAAGGTATTTATGAAGCCAGAGGGCAACGTCTGCTGCTGGAGAAGTTAGGAACACTACCGGAAAACACAGAAAAATCTCTAGATGAAAAGTCAGAAATATTACAAAACTTAACAGTAGCAACACCAACTGAACGTCAACCGATTTTAATTGCTTACCTGCAAGCAGAAATCTCTAAAGTGTTAGGAGCGGCTCAACTAGCAGATATACACCGAGGTTTCTTTGAGATGGGTATAGATTCTTTAATGGCCGTAGATTTAAAAAACCGCCTAGAAACCAATCTCAACTGTTCTTTACCTGGAACTCTGCTGTTTGAAGTACCCAATATTCAAGACTTAGCGACATATCTCGGTAAGGAAGTCTTACATTGGCAAGACGAACCACAACAAGTAGCAACCGAGCCGAATACAGATTTAAATACAGATTTATTAGAAATCACACAACTATCTGAGGAGGAGGTGGAAGCGTCAATTGCTGATAAGTTGGCGGAATTAGAAAGCTTAATTGGGTAAAGAATATATAGAATGAATAATATATCAAAAAAAGTAGATAAAGATAAATTAGAGCAGCTCAATTCATCACAACGCATCCTCTTAGCTTTAGATGAAGCTGTCAAAAAATTAAAAGCTGTCGAGCGTGCCAAAACAGAAGCGATCGCTATTGTGGGTTTGAGTTGTCGCTTTCCTGGTGGTGTCACAAATCCAGAAGAATTCTGGCAGCTGCTGATCGATGGTGTGGACGCAATTACAGAAATTCCTAGTCAAAGGTGGAATCTGGAAGATTACTATCACCCAGATCCAGATAAACCAGGGAAAATGTATTCCCGCTACGGGGGATTTTTGCAGCAGATAGACCAATTCGATGCTCAATTTTTTGGTATTTCCCCACGAGAAGCCATCAAGTTAGATCCGCAGCAACGCTTATTGTTAGAGGTAACTTGGGAAGCCTTAGAAAATGCTGGGATAATTCCTCAAGAACAAGTAAATGGGCAAACAGGCGTGTTTATTGGCATTACGACCAACGACTACGCCAGACTCATTACTCCCGGTGGTGACTTGAGCCAAATCGATCCCTATTATCTCACAGGTAATCCCCTGAATGCCGTAGCGGGTCGCTTGTCTTATACTCTGGGATTGCATGGCCCCTGTATGGCTGTAGATACAGCTTGCTCATCCTCCTTAGTAGCCGTGCATCTGGCTTGTCAAAGCTTACGGAACCAAGAGTGCGATCGCGCTTTAGCTGGTGGTGTGAACTTAATTTTATCTCCAGAAAATAATATCGGCTTGTCAAAAGCCAAAGTCTTGTCTGCTGATGGACGCTGCAAAACCTTTGACAGCCAAGCTGATGGCATTACCAGAGGAGAAGGTTGTGGCGTTTTGGTACTCAAACGCCTCTCAGATGCTCTTGCTGATGGCGATCGCATCTTAGCCTTAATTCGTGGTTCGGCAGTCAATCAAGATGGTGCTAGTAGTGGTTTTACTGTACCCAACCGCAGCGCCCAAGAAAACTTGATTCGCCAGACTTTAACCAGGGCTAATGTCAAACCAGAAGAGGTAGATTATGTAGAAGCTCACGGCACCGGTACTTCCCTGGGCGATCCCATTGAAGTCAGGGCTTTAGCTGCTGTTTTAGGTGCTGGACGCACAGCAGAAAATCCTCTGAAAATCGGGGCGGTGAAAACAAATATTGGGCATTTAGAATCAGCCGCTGGGATTGCCGGAATAATTAAGGTCATACTTTCCTTGCAACATCAGCAAATTCCGCCCCATTTGCATTTAAAGCAACTTAACACCCACATTAACTGGGAAGAATTACCTGTATCAGTCACCACCCAAGCTACACCCTGGCCAGTGGGAGACAAACAACGCCTGGCTGGAGTTAGTTCCTTTGGCGCCAGTGGTACTAATGCTCATATAATTTTGGCAGAAGCACCAACTAATAATGTCCCATCCCAACCGCAAGATGCCAAATTTATTGAGCGCCCTCAACATTTGCTGAATCTCTCAGCGAAAACTGAGAAGGCTTTGCGGGAATTGGTGCAACGTTATATTAATTATTTACAGTCTCACCCCGAAACATCTTTAGCAGATATTTGCTTTACTGCTAATACTGGGCGATCGCATTGGAAATATCGTCTCGGCATCTTGGCTGACTCTACAATGTCAGCATTGGCGCAGTTAACTAGCTGGGCATTGGGGCAGGATGTTCCGGGAGTGGTTTTAGGCGAGGCAGAGTCAACTACTCACAAAATCGCCTTCCTATTTACAGGACAAGGATCACAGTACGCCGGGATGGGACAAAAACTGTATCAAACCCAAGCAAAATTCCGGCAAATCATCGACCAATGTGACCAAATTCTGCAACCATATTTAGACAAACCATTACTAGAAGTTTTATATCCCCAACCAGGCACAAATAGCCCCATCGACAACACCGCATATACCCAGCCAGCCCTATTTGCTCTCGAATATGCCCTCTACCAACTATGGCAATCCTGGGGAATTAAACCAGATGTCGTCATGGGGCATAGCGTCGGAGAATACGTTGCTGCCTGCGTTGCAGGAGTATTTAGCCTGGAAGACGGGTTGAAATTAATTGCTGCCCGGGGAAAATTAATGCAAGCCCTACCAGAAAATGGGGCAATGGTCGCAGTTATGGCAACAGTTGAGCAACTACAGCCACTGCTAGGAGTATACAAAGAAAAAGTTGCGATCGCCGCCGTCAACGGACCCCAGAGTTTGGTAATCTCTGGAGAGAAATCAGCCATTAGTGCCATCTCAAACCAACTAGAAACCGCAGGGTTCAAAACCAAACAACTGCAAGTATCCCACGCCTTCCACTCCCCCCTGATGCAACCGATGTTGGCAGATTTTCTGCAAGTCGCCAGCGAAATTAAGTTTTCCTCACCGCAGATGAAGCTGATTTCGAATGTCACTGGACAACTAGTCACAGCAGAAATCGCCACAGCCGAATATTGGTGTCGTCATATTCTTAATCCTGTAGAATTTACCGCAAGTATAGCGACATTACGATCGCAGAAAGTAGCAATATGTCTAGAAATCGGTCCTAAACCCATATTGTTGGGGATGGGGCGTCAGTGCAGCCCCACAGTTGAGGGATTGTGGTTACCTTCTTTGCGACCAGGACAAGATGATTGGCAGGTGATGTTATTATCCTTGGCACAGTTGCATTGTCATGGTGTGGCTGTGGATTGGCAGAGTTTTGATGCTGATTATTCCCGTGTGCGTTTGCATTTGCCTACTTATCCTTTCCAACGTCAGCGTTTTTGGATAGAAACGGTTGATGTGCAGCGAGATCAACCTGCGCTCATATCCAGGAATGGTAAAGCTAGAAAAATTCTCCATCCTCTGTTAGGACAACGTTTGCCCCTAGCAACCAGCCAATCAATTCATTTTGAGTCTCAAATTAGTACGGCGTCGCCGACTTTTATCCAAGACCATTGCATCTATGATGCCACTATCTTACCTGCTACTGCATACATGGAAATGGCTTTGTCCGCAGGGGCAATTGTCTTCAAAACAGATTGCGTGCAGTTAGAAGCAGTATCCATCCAGCAAGCTTTGGTATTTTCTGGAGACGAACCGAAAACTCTGCAAGTGGTGCTGACTCCCGAAAACACCACAGTATATTCTTGGCAGGTGTTGAGCTACTTAGAGGATGAGAGTAATCTCGATAACTGGACACTCCACGCATCTGGCAAGGTACGGCTAGGAAATGCAGAAACTCATTCTGCCCCAGTAGATGTAACTGGGTTGGTGGGTGAGGATTCTACAGAGATATCTGTGAAAGAATATTACCAAAGTTTACACGATCGCGGGTTTAATTATGGCGATCAATTCCAAGCGATCGCCCGCCTCTGGCAAAGAGAAACCCAAGCTGTGGGCTCAGTTCGGCTACCCTTACCCCTGACAGCAGACGCTAGTAAATACTTGCTACATCCAGTATTATTAGATGCTTGCTTTCAAATACTAGGTACAAACTTTCCCGATAACGGGCAGCAAGATGTCTACTTACCCGTAGGCGTAGAACAATTGCAAGTCTACCAACGTGCGGGTAGTTCTCTGTGGAGTCGGGTAGAAAAGATAGAATTTCAAGATGTAAAACAACATCTGCAAGCTGATTTGTCTCTGGTGAATGATGCTGGTGAGCTAGTCGCCAAAATCACAGGCTTATCTTTTCGTCGCATCACCCAGAAAGCCTTTCAACGCTTATTAGCAAAAGTATTACCAGCACAACAAACTACAGACAACTGGTTGTATCAAATCGCTTGGCAAAGACAAAACTTGGAGCCAGCATCTAGTAACAAACAGCCTAGCAGTTGGCTGATATTTGCTGACCAAGGTGGTTTGGGGCAGAAACTAGCCCAGTTGTTGATAGCAACAGGCGATCGCTGCATCATGGTTTCTGCAGGAGCAGTTTACCAACAATTACAAGCTGACCACTATCAAATTAATCTTACTCGTCCTGAAGATTTTCAACGCCTCATCCAAGACAACCCTTGTCAGGGAATTGTCCATTTATGGAGTTGCGATGCCACCAGTGAGCCACAACTAGTGAGTTGTGGCAGTGTGTTATTTTTACTACAGGCAATTTACAATGCCAAATTGCCAGCGTTGCCCAGTTTATATTTAGTGACTAAAGGTACACAGTCCGTAGGAGAACAAGCAACTCCACTACAAGTCCAGCAAGCAACCTTGTGGGGATTGGGACGGGTAATTGCCTTAGAACACCCAGAATTGCACTGCGTCCGCCTAGACATAAATCCTGATGCTCCAGAAGATCATATTCCATCGCTTGCCCAGGAATTGTTAGTCCCAAGCCGAGAAGACCAGATTGCCTACCGCCAAGGACTACGTTACGTCGCTAGGTTGGTACGGTCTGACGCTGCTAGGGAAGCAGATGTCGCCAATCAGGCTTTCCAACTGCAAATTTCTGAGTACGGAGTTTTTGAGAATTTAACCTTGGCAGCGATGCAACGCCGTCAACCAGGACCAGGAGAAGTAGAAATTGCTGTCCGGGCTGTGGGCTTAAACTTCCGCGATGTCCTGAATGCTTTGGGTATGCTCAGGGAATATACTGAGCAAATGGGGATTACGGATGCGAAAGAACTACCCTTTGGTGGCGAATGTTCTGGTATAGTCGTGGCGGTTGGCGAGAATGTCTCACACGTACAAGTGGGTGATGCCGTGATTGCGGCTCAAACCATAGGCAGTTTTGCTAGCTTTGTCATTGTCAGGTCAGAATTTGTAGTCCGCAAACCAGAAAATCTCACTTTTGAGGAAGCAGCGACAATTCCCACCGCGTTCTTAACCGCCTACTACGGCTTATACCAGCAAGCCCAGCTCAAATCAGGAGAGCGGATATTAATTCATGCGGCGGCTGGGGGTGTAGGACAAGCGGCTGTGCAGTTAGCCCAACGGGTGGGAGCAGAGGTACTAGCCACAGCTAGCCCTAGCAAGTGGGAGCATCTGCGAGCTACAGGGGTAAAACAGCTGATGAACTCCCGCAGCTTAGAATTTGCTGACCAAATCCCAGAAATCACCTCTGGACAAGGAATTGATGTGGTACTCAATAGCCTGAATGGGGAGTATATTCCCAAGAGTCTAGAAGTGTTGAGCGATCGCGGTCGGTTTATTGAAATTGGTAAAATCGGTATCTGGGATGCCGAGCAAGTCAAAGATAGTAGACCGGATGTAGCCTATATCCCCTTTGATTTGCTGGATATTTCCCTAGAAAATCCCAGTTTAATTGGGGAAATGTTAGGGGAACTGATGGCAGAATTTCAACAGGGTTCCCTCAAACCCCTGCCAGTAAATGTCTTCTCAATTCAAGATGTCGCCAATGCTTTCCGCTATATGGCACAATCCAAACACATTGGTAAGGTAGTGGTCAGCATTCCCCAACCTCAGATGCCCAAGGAAACAACGATTCAGGCTGATAGCAGCTACCTGATTACTGGCGGTTTGGGGGCGTTGGGTTTACAAGTAGCTCAATGGTTGGTTGAGCAAGGCGCACAAAACCTCGTGTTGATGGGAAGACGTGGCGTATCCCCAGAGAACCAACCAGCAATTGAGCAGTTAGAACAAGCGGGAGCGCGGGTGTTAGTTGTCACCGCAGATGTGTCTCAGCAAGAAGACGTGAGCCAGATGTTAGCTACTTTGAACGCATCCATGCCTCCCTTGCGTGGCATCATCCATGCAGCTGGCTTGTTGGCAGATGGGATGTTACTTAGGCAGACTTGGGAAAATTTTGAACTAGTCATGGCTCCGAAAGTTGCAGGTGCGTGGAATTTGCATACTTTAACTAAGGAACTAAACCTAGACTTCTTTGTTTGTTTCTCCTCCGTCTCGGCTTTATTGGGTTCCCCTGGACAAGGTAACTATGCAGCGGCTAATGCCTTCATGGATGCACTGGCGCATCATCGTCAAGCATTAGGGTTGCCAGGGTCAAGTATCAACTGGGGACCTTGGGCAGATGCAGGTATGGCAGCCGCTTTAAGCAGTCGCGAACAGGCTCGTTGGGCGGCACAAGGTGTACAGCCAATTCCTTTAGAGCCAGGGTTGCAGATATTAGCAAAAGTGGTTCAGCAAAATCTGGCTCAAGTCGGGGTGTTACCAGTAGACTGGTCTAAATTTACAGCCCAGTTCCCCAGCGATGTCGAACTACCGTTCTTAGCAGAATTTACTAACGCAATATCAAAAGTTACACCGCAGGTAGCCGAACTCCGGCAACAACTAGAAGCAGCTGCGCCAAAACAACGCCCAATTTTATTAATGAATTATGTGCGATCGCAAATTGCCAAAGTGCTGAATTTAACATCAACAGAGGAAATCGATCCCAAAGAAGGTTTTCTGCAATTGGGTATGGACTCGCTGATGGCGGTGGAATTAAGAAACCGTCTACAAAGTAGTTTAGGCTGTTCTGTCCCAGCATCGTTGATTTTTGATTATCCCACAGTGGATGCTCTGGTAAGTTATCTCATACAGGAATTATGGACAGATCGATCGCCTGAACCATTAACAGAAAATTCTCCCCCGCCAGCACAGGGAATGGCTGAGTCAGAACTGGAGGAATTATCGGATAGCGAAGCCGAAGCATTGCTGCTGAGTAAGTTAGACAACTTGAAATATTAACTGCCAATTACACCCCGACAAAATCACACTCAATCACCAAAAACAACCATGAGTTCAGAACAAGCTAATTCCCTATCTCCTATCAAACGGGCGCTGATGGCGCTAGAGAAGATGCAGGCCCAGCTTGATGCTGTAGAATATGCCAAAAAAGAACCGATCGCGATCGTGGGTATGGGTTGCCGATTCCCTGGTGGTGCTGATAACCCGGAGGCATTTTGGCAGTTGTTGCGTGATGGTGTTGATGCAATTATTGATATTCCTCCTGAACGCTGGGATACAGCAGCTTACTACGACCCCAATCCAGATACACCAGGAAAAATTTACACCCGTAAAGGAGGCTGTTTAACTGAACAGCTTGATAGCTTTGACCCCCACTTTTTCGGGATTTCTACCACAGAAGCCAAAAGCCTCGATCCCCAACAACGCTTGTTACTAGAAGTCGCGTGGGAAGCCCTAGAAAATGCCAATCAATCACCAGAACAGTTGTTTAACAGCCTCACAGGTGTATTTTTAGGCATCTGTAGCAATGACTATAACAACATGATTTGGCAGACTGGTGGCGCTACTCAAGTAGATGCTTTTTGTGCCACAGGCAATGCTTTAAGTGTAGCGGCTGGACGCTTATCTTATTTTTTGGGGTTAAAAGGGCCGAGTTTAGCCGTTGATACCGCTTGTTCTTCCTCATTAGTGGCGCTACATTTAGCCTGTCAACACCTGCGAAATCGAGAGTGTCATCTGGCACTGGTGGGTGGAGTCCACTTACTGCTATCACCAGAAACCAGTGTGGCTTTTGCCAGAACCAAAATGTTAGATGCAGATGGTTATTGTAAAACCTTTGATGCTGACGCTAATGGCTACGTTCGTGGTGAAGGTTGTGGCGTCATCGTCCTCAAACGCCTGTCTGATGCTGTTGCTGACAAAGACAAAATTCTCGCCGTCATTCGTGGTTCCGCAGTCAACCACAATGGCCGCAGTAGTAGTTTAATTGCCCCTAACGGACCGTCTCAGCAAGCTTTGATTCGCCAAGCCTTGGAAAATGCTGGTGTTGCACCCACTGCTGTGAATTACATCGAAGTGCAAGGTACCAGCACATCCGTAGGCCAACCAATAGAAGTGGAAGCCTTGGCAGCAGTATATGGCAAAGATCGTCCCCTAGACAATCCCTTACTGATTGGGTCGGTGAAAACTAATATTGGTCATCTAGAAGCAGCTTCCGGCATTGCAAGTTTAATGAAAATAGTACTTGCCATGCAACATGGCGAAATACCACCCCACCTGCACCTGCATCAGCCCAATCCTTATATTGACTGGGAGAAATTACCAGTCAAAGTACCGACACAGAATATCCCTTGGGGCAAAGGAGATCGGCAACGCTTGGCTGGAGTCAGTGCTTTTAGCTTTAGTGGGACTAATGCTCATATAGTGTTGGAAGAATACACAAATGTGGAAAATCCCCAAGGGTTATCACGTCCTCTGCATATATTAGCCCTCTCCGCCAAAACACAAGAGTCATTAGTGCAGTTAACAGCAGCATATGAAAACTACTTAATTGGCAATCCGGAGTTGAATTTGGCAGATATTTGTTTTACAGCTA
Organism: Nostoc sp. C117; assembly: GCF_043099735.1. Lineage (NCBI taxonomy): Bacteria > Bacillati > Cyanobacteriota > Cyanophyceae > Nostocales > Nostocaceae > Nostoc > Nostoc sp. C117. The sequence goes on along the minus strand of NZ_CP170991.1, from coordinate 1,483,260 downwards.
ATACTAGGCGATCGCATTTTCCCTACCGCCTAGCTGTAACTGCTGCATCCACCTTGGAACTGGCGGGAAAACTAGGGGCTTTTAGAGACGGGAAACCAGTAGAAGGGTTAAGTCAAGGTAAAGCGACTACTAACTTCCCAGAAGAACTGCAAATACCCGATCTCAAGTCCGAATCAATAAATTGGCAAAGCATTTTGGAAAACGTTGCTCAATCATATATCAAAGGTGTGACAATAGACTGGGCGGCTTTGTATCCAGATGATTTGTGCGATCGCCTCCAATTACCAAATTATCCTTGGCAACGCCAACGCTATTGGATTGAGTCTGGAACACAGATCAATGCAGACTTGTCTATTATTGACTCGATCAAGCAGAGAAATGTGCATCAGCTAACTCAACAGTTGCCAGCAGCAGAAAACCTATCTGCCGATGAATGGGAATTATTGTCGCAACTGCTAACAAAATTAACAGATCCATCGCCATCTACACAGCAATTGCAACGCCAATCGCTGACAGTCACAGATATTCAAAACTGGCTAGTCTCGCAAATAGCCAAAGAAATGGGAGTCAAACCAGATGATATAGAGATTCAAGCACCTTTTGATAGTTACGGATTGGATTCCATGTTAGCAATTAGTATTGCCAATGCCGGACAAAAATATTTAGGAATCCAGGTTTCTCCATTGATGTTAGTACATTATCCAACAATTGCCGTACTTTCGCAGCACCTAGCTACAGAATTAGCGGCATCTGAAACAGAAGCTTTTGAAATTTGATTAGTTATATTTTAAAAAATTAGATAATTAAGGATTTTAGCAATCATGAATGTCACTGAACTTGTAGATAACTTAACTCAAAAAGGTGTGAAATTATGGGTTGATAATGATAAACTCCGCATTCATTCCCCCAAAGGGATATTAACACCAGAAATTCAAAACGAACTGGCAAAATGCAAAGCCGAAATTCTCAGTTTACTGCAAAGAAAAAATAACGATTCTCAATGTCCTACAGATAATGGTCAATCTCTCAGCTTACAAACTATCGGACGTTTAATTGGCGGATTTTCCCAAAAAACCGATACAGATTTTAAACCGCCTGTTACCAACCCCGAAGTTATGGCGCAAAAGCTGAAAATTACTTTTCGACCCTTGCCAAAGGGATATCAAGAAGCAGCAATTATCAAATTTCGAGAACAATTAGCGCAAAAACTCCAAGATTGTGGCGTGCAGATTGTAGATTGGGAATCAGCCACCAAAGAAATGAACTATGAAATCACCATTCCCCTAACTAATCTGCGGAAGACAATCAAAACTAGGGTGGTGAAAGCCGATGTCAGCGCCATTATCGATGTTGAAAGAAAACCGAATTTACTCAGTAAGCTGAAGATTTGTATTGCCGAAAATCTCTATAATTTCTATTCTAAATTTATTTGGAAAGATCAAAAACAGTCTGTCTCTAAAATTGCTCAATTTATCAGTTGGGCTGAAGAGAATATTCAACCAGTAGAAGACCCTACCAATACCCAAATTATTGTATTGACAGACTTGGATGAGGAATTTGTTAGCTCTAATCTTCCCTATCAACAAAAAATTCCCATTGGTGTAAATACTCTAGTCAGAACATTTTCTGAGATTGTCATTGGTGTGTCTGCCGATCAGATTTCTATATTAAATATGAATCTTTCCGATTCTACATTTCCTGTGGAATCAATTGATGATTTTGTTTTGAAATCTTTAACACCGAAAATATACGTACCAATTTTACCATTGCCGCTGAGCAGATTTACCCTCAGTCAATATGACCCAAATCAATCCCCCTATGCAGCCCAACTGGTAAAATTTGGTCAAGAATTAGCAGCAACCGAATTGCTGCCTTCTGGATTCAAAATTGACGATGTAATTACCAGAAAATCCCATCGAGATATTGTAGACTGGATGGCCAATGGGAGAACAGGTGTATCTTATGGTTTTGTCGCGTATGCAGAACCTCCGCAATATGTCGGGGCTGGAGAAATCTCAGCTAGTGAATGGGAGAACCTATCACCCATCCCTGGATTTAGCAGTGATGAACTGCGACTAAATCAAATTGGTAGGAGATATTTAAAAACCAAAATTGGTAATGAATATCGATACAAACAAATCCCAGATATTTGGGTTGTCAGTTCTCGTTCAGGTTCCAAAAAAACTGACCTAAATTTGGAAACCGATATTCTCAGGATTGGCTTGCAAGATAGGCTGTTGTTGCAATTACCGCAAGCAATTAACCCCAGCGCCGGGGATATTAAACCATCATACGACTTGTACGTGATGGTGGCGATCGCCCTCTCTGCTTCCCTATATGCACCAGAACTCATTGAAAATGGTGCGCCAATGGTTCATTTCCACGGATACCCGTCTCTTAATTGGTTTAAATCCGACAAAGAATATTACACAGGTGTCCACAATCCCTCAGTTCCCTGTGGAACTTATGAATCAGGAGTCTTTAACTTCCTGGGGATATACGATTTAGTCAACCAACATGGTAGCGATATTGCCTTAGCCAGCTTGATTGAACCAGATCACGGTACAAATATCATCGGTCGGGATCTGGAATATCTACTTTCGAGAATCAAAAATGGAATTGAACTAGGAGAAATTGAACTAGGAGGAAAATATTTCCCTTCTTTAAAACAAAACTTGAATTAAATCAACTCAGGTTGATTATCAATAGTCAACCTGTAGGCATAAAAATTAACATTTAACCAAGCATTATGACCAGCATAGCGGGTAAAACAGTACTTTTAACAGGAGCTTCTCGCGGCATCGGCGTTTTCATTGCTCGTGCTTTAGCAAAGGAACAAACAACTATTATCGGAGTTGGGCGATCGCCTCAACAACTTGAGAATCTTACTACTGAACTCAAAGCTTTGGGATGTAATTTCATTCCCTTTACCTGCGACATCAGTAATTTATCAGAACTACCAAATTTATTAAATAAAATTAATCAAACCGTTGGTGAAGTTAACATCTTAATTAATAACGCCGGCATCGAAATTTATCGCTCATTTCCAGATTATTCCCTGGCTGAGATGCAATCAGTCATCTCGACTAACTTACTAGCAGCAATGGAACTATCCCGACTACTACTGCCAAAGATGTTAGCTCAAAACAGTGGTCATATTGTCAACATTGCCTCCCTAGCTGCCAAAAAAGGACACCCTTACGACAGCATTTATTCTGCTAGTAAAGCAGGTTTATTAATGTGGAGTGATGCTGTTAGACAAGAATTAGCTGATACTGGCGTACAAATATCAACCATTTGTCCAGGATATATTGCCGACCAAGGAATGCTAGCTGATACTGGTATTCCTGCACCCAGTTTATCCGGCACATCTCAACCGGAAGCAGTAGCTAAAGCAGTGATTCAATCCATCAAGAAAAATCAAGCTGAAGTCATAGTTAATAAAGATTTTATCACAGTATTTGTGACCAAACTACTATTTGCTATTTGGCAATTTTTTCCAAAATTTGGAGATGCCATTTATCGCTTCATTGGTGTCATAGAACTTAATAAAAAACGTCGAGAAACTAAAAATTATTCTCCTAAAATTAACCTATTACATAAGTAAGTCTGCAAGAATAAACCAACCTATATTACAAAACGTCAATTCACCTAAAACCCTTACAAATGAAAAATTAAATAGCTGATAACTTAATTACTCATTTAAAAAAACATGGTAAATCAACAAGTTTGGAAAAACTGGTGGGAGAATCACACCTGCACACCAGAACACTACTATCAACCAGAAAATATAGATGAACTAGTTGAAATTATTAAATCTGCAAACCTCGAACAAAAACAAATAAAAGTAATTGGTAGTGGTCGTTCCTGGTCAAATATACCTTGCACCGATGGATACATGATATCCTTAGACAAATTCAATCAGGTTTTAGCTATAGATGTAGAAGAGAAAACCGTAACAGTAAAATCTGGTATACGTATCTACCAATTAATTGATATTTTAGCCAAACATGGTTTAGCTTTATCTTCACTAGGTTCAATTTGTGAGCAAAGCATAGCCGGAGCTATTTCTACTGGAACACACGGCAATTCTTTACACCAAGGAGGACTAGCATCATCCATTTTAGAATTAGAACTAGTTAACGGAATTGGACAAGTTATTAAGTGTTCTAAATCAGAAAACCCAGATTTATTTTCAGCCGCCTTAATTGGACTTGGTGCTATTGGTATCATCACTCAAGTCAAAATTAAATGCTGCAATCAATTTTGGTTAACTGAAAAATTAGAATGTTTGAATATTAAAGATGTTTTAGAAAATTTAGACACTCTCAAAAAAAATGATTATTGTCGTTTTTGGTATACCACAAGCAATAAAGATGCCATAGTCCAAACTTTTTCTGATGCCAAAACTCCAGAAAAGACAGGATTTATTCATTTTATTAAACGCATCATCACTCAAATCCTCTGGTTTTTGTGGATTTCTCGCCATGATAATCCGGCTGAACATGATTCCGAGTCTTTTACTAGAAAAGATCAATCCCAACATATTTTATGCTATCCGAGATTTTTTCTCAAACTATATAAATTCTCTTTTCGGATGACAAAATATTGTCAAGATGTCTTGATCTCAGAATATGGCATCCCTGAAGAGATGGGGAAGGTGGCCATGAATAAAATTTTATCTCTTGTAGATCGAGGAATAATTAAAGGGCATTTAAGATTTGAAGTCCGCTTTGGAGCAGCAGAGGATGTGTGGCTTAGTACTGCTTATCAACGACCTACTTGTTATATTCAAATCCTGTTTGAAAAAAAGAATTTCACTTCTAAGCAAGACCAAGAAGATGCTTTTATTCAAGTCGAAAATATTATCAAAAATTTAGCTGGTAGACCACATTGGGCAAAAGATCATTTGTATACAAATGATGATTTACGAGCAACATATCCTCGTTGGCAAGAGTTTTTACAGATAAAACAGCAAGCTGATCCTCAGCAATGTTTTAGTAATAGTTACTTAAATAAAATATTTGATGATGTCAGGAGAACTGCATGAAATGGCAAGAAAGATATGGAGAATGGGCGATTGTCACAGGTGCTTCTTCTGGAATTGGTAGAGCATTTGCTCATGATTTGGCTAAAAGAGGAATGAATCTGATTCTCGTAGCCCGCCAGCTTGAAAGATTAGAAGAAGTAGCCGCAGAATGTAGTACCGGGCAAACAAAAACTTACTTGTGTCCAGTTGATTTAGCCCAGCCTAATGGGATACATAAGCTGATCTCTTTAATTGGCGATAGAGAAGTTGGCATTTTAGTTAATAATGTAGGTATTGTTGCTAGGGGTTTATTTGCTGAAATTGAACTGCAAAGACAACTAGATATGGTAACGCTACATTGTACTGTTCCTGTAGCACTAACACACCATTATTTAGCTCAGATGCTCAAAAGAAATCAAGGGGCTATTATTAATATTTCTTCAGTGTCAGCTTATCATTTTCAACCCTTATTAACAACCTATGCTGCTACAAAAGAATTCGATTGGAAGTTTAGCAAATCTCTAAATTGGGAACTGAAAGATACAGGTATTGACGTATTAACTGTAATACCTGGATTCACTAAAACAGGAGCATATAAAGCTGCCAACTGGACAATTGATTTTGATTCTATTCCGGCTTTATTCCAGCCGCAAAATCCCTCAGAAGTATCAAAAAAATCTCTTGATGTTTTGGGCAAACAACGCTCAATCATAGTTGCTTCTTTTATGGAAAAACTAATCATCAATGCTAATTACTTGCTCCCAGATAGATTCATGGAATTTATCTTGAGCAAGATGTTTACTTAAATGAATTTCGCAACATTATTTTATTAAGCAAATGAACAATTTACCAAAAGTTATTGTTTTTGGCGCAAGTGGTTTTCTCGGCGAGCATATTATCAAATCCTTAATCAGTGCAAATTGGGATGTCTATGCTGCTGTGAGAACTAAACCCGAGTCTTCTACCGATCGCTTTAACCAAACTCAAGTAACCTACTATGAGGGAGACTTAGAAGACCAAAACTATATCCAGGATGCCATCGCCGGGATGGATGCCATTATATTTTCTGCCGGATGTACTTGGAAGAGTGATTTGGAGATTTCGGAATACTATCGACGCAATGTTCAAATTACCAAGAATTTTTTCACTGCTCTTGGCGATCGCCCGAATGTTCGGATTGTCTACACATCCTCTATGTCTGTCATCGCCGGCAGTAAATCTGATTATATCTTCTTTGAGGATAGCGATCGCTCTCAAGTCAGCCAAAATCAATTAAGTCCTTACGATTTAGCCAAAATCGAATGCGAACAGATAGCACTCGACTACGCCCAAAGAGGTAACAATCTTGTGGTACTAAATCCTGGCAATATGTTGGGACCAGGGGTTTTTCAGCATTCCAAAATTACGACATCAATTCTTGTCCTTTGGTTTTGTCAAAAGCAATTCCCATTCTACATTAACGGAGGACACTCCTATTGCGATGTCCGAGACGTTGCCAAGGCTCATGTCGCAGCCCTAACCCGTGGACGCAGTGGCGATCGCTACATTGTGGCTGGACACAATTTAAATATGGCAAGTATCTCTAGTTGGCTAGTGAAAATGACAGGCTTTAAGATGCCTCAAGAGTTACCCGCTAGCGGTGTATATTTTTTATCGTTACTACTAGAAACTTTATCTTTATTCAGCTTCAGATTATTTAAAAATCCTTATCATCCAGATTTTGTCAAATCTTTTAATCTGCATTATTATGCCAATTCTCAAAAAGCAATTAATGAACTGGGATACAATGTTACTCCCATCGAAACCACTCTCATAGATACAATCAAATATTTTGGTCAACGCGGACTCCTCTCAGAGGAACTTAATTTTTTTGCGTTAATGACTCCTACTAATATCCAGTCCTTAATTTATCTGCGACAATTAGCTTCTCAGCATATATTTTCTCAATTTGCACTGTCTAAAATATCCCAAATTTACGAAATTTTTCAATCAAATTTATCTTTGAATAACGCTTTAGATAACTTGCTTAAATATAGCAAATTTAATCACAAAACTGGTAAATTTAACCCAGATAAAACAAAATGTCAAGAAGAATTAAAAAGTATCAATCAACTGTTTGAATATCTCTATTTTGCATCCAATGATTTTCTTTCAGAAGTAATGTCAGGTGGGAGTTGATATGAGTGTAAATAGTTACGATTGGGTAGAAAAATGCGATATTTGTATAATCGGTACAGGTGCGGCGGGAGGAATTCTCGCCTATCAACTGGCGATGAATAACTTTTCGGTGCTTTCTTTAGAACAAGGAGAAAAAATTGATAATAGCTATTTCTCCAACCAACTGATGCCCGAACAAGAAGAAAATTTTGGCATTGCCCCTGATATGTCTTGGCCTCTGAACCCAGCTGCATCTTTTTACTATGACAACTTTCAAGCTAGTCAACTCTACGCCAAACAAGAGACATCATCAATTTCATCACAATCTGAAGCAATTTTTGATAACCGACAGATTTTTCGACTCAACGGTAAACAAAATTTGTGGGGCGGTGTTTGTTTACGATATTCACCCAGAGATTTTCATAGCAAAGATTATGGAGATTCAGACTTCAATTGGCCAATTGGCTATGAAGATTTAGAATCTCATTACACAGACATTGAACGTCTGATAGGTGTTTGTGGCACGAAAGAAGGAATTGATAATCTACCTGATGGTGAGTTTATTCCTCCAAAACCCCTGCGACCTGCCGATAAACTTTTAATCAATGCTGTCAAGAAATTTCGTGATATCAATATCCAAGCTATTCCTAGTCGCAAAGCAATCGAAACCCGTTCGGAAGTTGCCAATAATTGCCAAAGTTGCGGTATGTGTGCTTATGGCTGTAGTTCTGGCAGCATTTATAAATTTTCCAGTCATTTACTACCACGCATTGTTAACCGGAGTAATTACCAAATACTTTATCAGAGTAAAGTTATACGTTTACTCAGACATCAAGATTCCCACAGAATTTATGCTGCTGAATGTCTAGATACTGCAACTAACCAAAGATTCCGAGTCGAAGCGAAAGTATTCATTCTGGCTGCTGGGGCGCTAGAAACACCACGCATCCTGTTTAATTCCCAAGACGAAACTTATCCCCAGGGATTTGCCAACAGTTCCGGAACTTTAGGCTGTTACCTCCAAGATAATATCTTAATTAACGTTGGCACTTCTTTGGTGAAGCTATTTGCTACACAAGAAAAATATGATGTCGGTTTTGGAGATAATATCTTAATACCACGGTTTTTATTCGACAATAAAGAATTTCGCGGTGGATACATGGCTCTTTATTATAACTCCTATCCAAAGCGTCCTAACTATATTGATGGGTTAGAAATCTTTCCCGACTGGACTAAAAAGTGGTTAGCAAAGTCCCTGTTTAAGACTTATGCTGTACTACATTTTCAAGGCAAACCAGAAGTAAAAAAGTCAAACTGCATTATCCCTAGTCAAGAACGCGATATTTACGGTATTCCCAAGGTGGATGTGCATTATGAATTAACAGAAAATGACCAGCAAATGCAGCAAAGCATGGCTCAGTATGGTCAAAGAATTTTACGCAAATGTTCAGGACTTGTGGTTTTTACTTACACATCCAAACCTGGTAACTCGATTCATTATGCTGGTACTTGTCGCATGGCGCAAAATAGTCAAGAAGGAATTGTAGACAGGAATTTAAAGACATTTGACCATGAAAATCTTTATCTGTGTGATGGGAGTGTGATACCTGAAATATCAGAAAAAAACTACTCTTTGACGATTATGGCTTTAGCAAATCGCTTGGCATCATATTTGTCAACAAAATATCAACATCTGAGAGTTTAATTGCTAAAAAATAAATATGTAGTCTTCATCAGCGTAATATAAATGTCTTCTCATCCAACCCACACCCTACTTTTTTTGTTCACAACTTTTCTTCCAGAAGTCACAGGTTCAGCTATTTTTAATTGGGAACGAGTCCAATGGTTTGCCAAGCAAGGAATTTACCGTGTAATTGTTTTAGCACCAGATTGGCAGGATCGATCAAAATTGCCTGTTGTACCACCAGATTTAACAGAAAATTTAATTCTAGAAACTTATCCTTCTCAGCCTTGGTTGCTTTACCCATTGCTGCATGTCCCTAAGTTTGCTGCGGCTCATTATATTAACCAAAGGATAGCTCATTACCAACCAGATTTAATCAATGTCGTAGATGTAGAACGATTATTCTTGTTTAGCACTTGGCATTTACCGGGTAGACGCTATGCCAAAGACAACAAAATTCTTTATATCACTGAATATCATACAGATTATTGTAATCATGTCAGTACCTATCCCGCTGGTAATTTGTTGCGAGAAATATTATGGAAACCAATAACCAAATATTTGTACAATAAATGTGATATCACTGTAGCCATCAGTCCCACAGCAAGTAAAATTTTGCAAAAAATGGGTATTTCAAATGCTATAACCATACCCATGTATGGTTTAGATTTATCTGCATATACTCCTAACCGACGCAACCGGAAATTTTTAGAAGCTTGGTTAACTCCTAAAGAAAGAGATAATAAAGTTATCTTGTTTTTGGGGAGAATTGCCTTAGAAAAAAGAATTGATCTACTCATCAAAGCATTTTCTAGATTACAAACTCAACAACAAAATAGTTCTTTAATTATTGCTGGAGATGGACCTGTAGAAGTCGTTCAAAAATTAAAAAATCTAGCTAAATCTATTCCACATATTCACTTCATTGGTTTTGTGCATGGAGAAAAAAAAGCCAACCTCTTAGCTGCATGTGATGTGTACTGTAGTCCGGCACCCTACGAAACGTTTGGTCGCACACTTGTAGAAGCAATGGCTTCTGGTACGCCAGCAATTACTGTCAATAGTGGTGGAGTTTCTGACTATATATTAGATGGAATCAATGGCTATCTTGTCGAACCAAATGATGTGGAAGCGTTAACTCATGCAATTATCAAGACTTTAACAAATGAAAATATAAACATAATACAACGTGCTTACGAAGATGCTAAACAATTTTCTCTAGAACAAGCCTGTGAAAATCTTCATAATTATTACCAAGAGATTCTACATTAAAACTGATAAAGTTTAATTAATAAAAATTTTAAACATGGATTCACTCTCACCAGAATTTACTTCTAACGGCGATCGCAACTACAAGCAACGTCTCGAATGTTTGATTTGCAATTATCGTGTCGATTTAAATGATAAATCAGCATTTTCTACGTTCTTTTGTAACGTCAGAGCATTTAGAGATGAAAAGTTTCCGATTTGGCGCTGTCCCACATGCCAAACCATTCATTGTCTTGATGTCGTAGATATTGACCCATATTACGCTAAATACCCTTTTGCAGAAGCGAAACTGACATTACCCTTCCGATTGGGTTATCAAAACCTGCGCCAAAAAATGACCAAGTATGGTTTGTCTAAAACTCACTCATTTCTTGATTATGGCTGTGGTAATGGGTTAGTTGTACAATATCTGCAAGAAAATGGCTATATAAACGCCTACGGTTACGATCCTTATGCACCCAAAGAAACCTTTGGTGATGCTACAGTCCTGCAAAAAGCCCCATTCGATTATATTTTGCTGCAAGATATTATCGAACATGTAGAAGATCCTTATGCTTTGTTAAGTAAATTAGATAGTTTATTAGCACCAGGTGGTTATCTACTTTTAGGCACACCTAACGCAGCCAATATTGACATTAATCGTCCGGAATTATCTAACTACTACAATGCGGTGCATGTACCCTATCACATTCATATTTATACTCGTGAAGTTGTAGAGTCTTTAGGTAAGCAACAGGGATGGGAAGTTGTGAAGTTTTTTGATCGCGGCTATGACGATACACGTTGGTTTGGACTCAACACTCGGACATGGAATGAGTACCAACGTCTCTCAGATGGCACGTTCGATGTCATTTTTGAGCCAATTAACATTTTGCAAGCTTTAAAATCATATAGATTTCTCTTCTATGCATTTTTTGGTTACTGGCTTAGTCTCCGTACTGACATGACTATTATGTTTCGTAAAAAAATACACATTAAATTATCGCAATAGATCAAACTCAATACATCAAGCAATTATATAGCTTATTCAGATAAAAAGCTTTTGAATCTTCATCATTAATTTAAGTAAAACTGCTTAAAAATATAGAATTAATGAAGTTTCTCTTTTTATAGTAGGTGTGTACATCTACGGAATATAATCAAAACTAACAATATTTTTTACCCTTTTTGTCAGGGTATTTACTTTTTTGACTAGTCTTGATTGAAGAACATACATCTAACTGTATGTATGATTTACCCGATCTCTAGGCAAGCTTGAGACAGCATTTAAGCGTTCGTATTAGAGTCATAAAAAAACAATGAAAACAAGCCAAAAGTCTACTAAAAAGCCAAAGTATACTTTAGTCGATTCGCTTCCAGGTGCAAATAATGAAGCTCCTAGTAAGATAACTCAATTAGTAGATTCACTTGCCGGTATAAGCAATGTGGATGCTACTAATCCAAATGACTTTTTATTTGTAACACTCACACCTGCAAGTGACGTAGTTTTTGGAGGGTTTGGCGAATATCAACTCTTATTTGGACGTAGAGGTAACGATGTACTTTATGGTTTAGATCAAAGTTTAAGTAATAAAAAATCATCACTTGATATTGATGTCATGTTTGGTGATTCTGAACCAGTTGCTCTATTTGCATATTCAGATATTTTGAATACATTAGGTGGCAATCCTCCTTCTATTGGGAAGGATAGATTTGTACTTGGTGACTGGCGAAAGTCCTTTTACACAAATAATGGTTATAACGACTTTGCATACATTGTTGATTTCAACCGTAATCAAGATGTCATTCAGCTACATGGGAGTGCAGAAGATTATGATTTTATTAATGTTCCTTTTCTCGGAACAGCTATATTTCAGAAGTCAAAGGATAGCCCGTTCTTTTGGGATGGAGAGTTAATCGGAGTTGTATTTGCGGCCTCTAATTTAGATCCGAATGCTTCTTATTTCCGCTATGTAGGCTCTACCCCACCGCCAGTATCAGGACCAACCCAAATTAAGCATTTAGGTACTGTTGGTTTTGATCTGGCTACTGCTGTTGCTACAGATATTTCGGGAAATGTCTATGTAGTAGGTGTAACTTCTGGTGCCTTCAAAGGTAATAATGCTGGTTCTTATGATATCTGGCTCACTAAATATGATAGTGATGGTAACCAGTTATGGAATCAACAGTTCGGTAGTTCCAAATTTGATTTAGCTGTTGCCATTACAACAGATAAGTTGGGTAACTTTTATCTGGTGGGAAGTACCCAAGGTGACTTGGCAGGACAACCTACGCAAGCAGAGCAACAAGATGCTTGGCTAGCTAAATATGACAATGATGGTAATCGATTATGGATTCGTCAACTAGGAGATTCAGTAGTTACTGGTGGTTCTGATGTTACTGTTGATGACAAGGGCAATATCTATGTATCTGGACTGACAGTTACCCCAGATCAAAGGCCAGTTGCCATTATTGATGCTCAAGATGACTTTTGGGTAACAAAGTACGATTCTAATGGCAACCAACAGTGGTTTACCAAAGTTGGGACAGATCCATCTTATCCAGCGATTTGGGATGAAGCTTACGGTGTAGCACTTGCTAAGGATGGATCTGTATATTCTACAGGATGGACTTATGGGGGTCTAGCTAGAGACAATCCCCAACTGGGATTCTACGATTCTTGGATCACCAAATATAACAACGATGGACAAGTGCAATGGATTAGACAGTTTGGTAGTGCAGACAATGACTTTTCTTGGAGTGTTGTCACCGACAGCCAAGGTAACGTCTATGCCTACGGATGGACTGGGGGTGACTTTGGTGGTAAAAGTTTTGGACAAGATGACATTTGGCTAGTTAAGTATTCTTCTGATGGCACCCAAGATTGGGTACGTCAGTTTGGTACTAGCGGTGATGATGCAGCCTTCTTAGATGGACTCAAGATTGATTCAAAAGATCAATTATATGTTGCTGGTTATACTGATGGTAGCTTTGGTGGTTCCAATGCAGGGTCTTACGATCCCTTTGTTGCCAGCTTTGATACCAATGGCAACCAACTTTGGATTCAACAGTTTGGCAGTGCTGAACTCGATAAGGCGACAAATCTCAATGTTGATAACTTGGGTAATGTCTACGTTACGGGATTTACAGAGGGTTCATTGGGTGCTTCTAATGCTGGCTCTGTAGATAGTTGGGTCGCCAAGCTGAGTTCTGCAACAGGGACTTTGGAAACATTTAATCCATCTTCAACTCCAATACTCAATAAAATAGCTGGTACTAATAGTAAAGATAGCCTTATCGGTACTGAACCAACCTCTAGCAATTTGAAATCATTGAACTCAAAAACCTCTGCAACTTCAAATCCAGCTAATGGGAACGATGAAATTCATGGTCAAGGAGGCAATGACACCATAGATGGTAAGGGAGGTAATGATGTGCTGTATGGTGATGTCGGTAATGATACACTCATTGGCGGCGCAGGAAACGACAAACTGGTTGGCGGTCCTGGAAATGATATCCTGACTGGTGGTTCTGGTAAAGATAATTTTATCTTTGACACAGGCAAATTCTTTGCCAGCAGAGACCTTGGTCTAGATCGAATTACTGACTTTGAACTTGGTGATAAGATTGTGCTGAGTAAAAGTACTTTCACCACTTTGAAAAGTTCACTAGGAGAGGGCTTTAACAATTTGAAAGATTTTGCTGTAGTTACTAATGGTACGGCAGCTAGAAGTAGCCAAGCCTTTATTGTGTACGATTCAGTTCATGGTGATTTATACTACAATCAAAATGGCTCTAGCTCTGGATTTGGCAGTGGCGCTCTCTTTGCTAACTTGGTTAATCATCCCAGTCTTAGTGCGAGTGATTTTCGTATCGTATAGTAGTTAACTTTTACTTCAGTGAAAGTGGTGTTTTAGGTGAATATTTACCTAGAGTACACTATATGACCAAAGCCCGCTTTGAGAAGTTGGGAAATTGACTCAGACTAGATAAAATTCTCATCTAGCAGAATAACGAATAGCAATCACATAAGTGTACTTGTGACCACTAAACTCAGATTCTTGAATCACTCTCAAAATCTGGGTTTTAGTGATTTAAGCGATCGCTGGGGAAATTTTCTCGTAAACCTCCAAACCCTTAGCTTGCAAACGTTTAATGAAACTCTTAGGCTCAATCTGTTCGGGTACAAATAGTCCTGGACCACAAATATCTCCCTCTATCAGCATTTCCGCCGCCACTGCGCCTCCCAATCCCACTAGATAACCGATCGCATTACTACGGTGAGCATGATAAGCCTCTTGATGGGAAGCAAGAGTCCAAACAGTGATTTTCTTGTGATTTTCTTGCTGTTTACCAGTTACTTCCACCACCAAACAAGCATGTCCCGCAATTTTTCCGATGAGTTCTTCTGGACGAGGTAGTAAAGCACAAACTACATCAAGTGGACGGACTTGTAGATCGCCAACAGTTATCGGTTCGCTGCGATGTAATCCCAGCTTGCGCAGCAGTCGCAGACTAGCAACAAGGTCATCACTTAAACTCAGACGGAAATCAACATATTTCACACCCCTGATAAACTGGGGGAGCAAAAACGTCTCTTCGTGTAGTGTGTGATAAATCGGTAGCGATCCCAGTGGGTCGGGAAACTGATAAATTTGACGTTTATGCAAAGGAGGCAGATAGTGAATACTACCATGACGGAAAATGGCGGCAGGTGTAGAGGTTTCCCACAAAAAATCCACAGGCGACCAAGCAGGTACTAGGAGTTGTCCCGGAACTTGACCGTTGTCACCGTCAATGACTCGAATGGTTCTGACACTATCAAGTTGATTAGCCGCATAGCAAGCAAAGATATCGGACATCCCAGGATCTTGCCCTGTAGCAGTTACAGCTGTGATCCCAGAGTCAGCACAAAGCCGAGAGAGGCGCTCAAACTCGGCTATGGAATCGGCAACGATCGCAAAGTCCAGATACCAAATTCCCATCTGCGCGGCAATTGTCAACACCGTCGTCCCTAAATTCATGTGCCAGGGTAAGGCATTGATCACTAAATCTGCCTGTTCAAATAGAGTCTGGAGTGCTTGTGGTACTCTAGCATCCACCTGTTGGATCTCCAATTTAGGATGGTTTACCCGCGCCTTCATAGCGACAGCGGCAGTCGGATGGAGGTCAGCTAGAATTAAGCTTGTTACTTGGGGATGATGAACTAGGAATTCGGCACACACTAACCCAGTAACTCCACATCCGAGTTGAACTACACGCATCGGTTTTTTGAAAGTATGTTGTTGCATCTTTAGTCATCCCCCATCAAATCATCGATTGTGCGTCCCGCGATGGTTTCCAGACACTGGGGAATCCAATCTATAAAGCGAGGAGGAGGGGGACAGCCCACTTCTAAAAGACGTGTATTATCAAAGACTGTATTATGGCTGGCAAAACGCGCATACAATTCTATAGCTCGCCGCAGACGACGGACTGAGGTTGGATAGAGTTGCTCAAGGGCTTCGTCTGAGAAGCAATTGACCTGGTTATATGGGTTGGGTTTTGCTGATTCACCAGCCACAAGCCCAAAAGCATCAGCTATTTGCTGCCAATTACATGACGAAGCAAATCCCGATGAAATGTGATAGCAACGGTAGTCAGGCTCAGGCAAAAATAGCAAGGTTTGTAGGGCTAAACCAACATAGTCTGCTGGGACAACATCAATATAGTTGCTCTGTGACCAGGTAATCTGACGCATTCGATCAAATGTGAAAAAAACCCAGAATAGGCTAGCTGTTGGTTTACAGCCGAGAGTGGTATGTCCGACAACAACAGATGGACGAACAATCAATAAGGGAAAATCACTCATCCCGGCCAAGTGTTGTTCTGTAGCAGCTTTAGAACGAGAATATTCTACGTGGTGATCGATTCCGGCCATTGGGTATAAATCTTCTTTAACGATCGCTGGTGGATTATTACCACAGATCCAGGCTGTACCAATGTACAAAAAACGTTCCAGTTGAGGACAACGGCGCATTCGCTCTGCGAAGCGACAGGTATCGTCATAATTCACTTGCCAAACATTACGGCGCCCTAAAAATGACGTATCAGCCGCAGCGTGAACCACATGGGTGACATCCTTGAGGATACGATCGGATGAATCAGCCACAGCAGCCAAGTCACCCGCAATAATTTTGACCCGTTCCTCACACAGGGGAACATCAGTAAAACGTTTTAGAGAACGAGCTAATCTTACGTAGGCTTCAGTTTCACTTCTAGCCCGTACTGGCAAAATTAGAAATGTATCTTTCCGTGTGAGCAATTGAGCTGCGACAATACCACCAATCAATCCTGTAGTTCCAGTAACCAGAATATGTTGCATAAGAACTTAAAAAAAATAAACTCTCAATAAAGAAAAGATGTCTGTTCAGTAGAGTCTCTCACTCAGCTTTGAGATAATTCCTTGGTGACTTCATAAAAGATTCACAAAAATAATTTTATTTTCGTCAATCAAAAAAGATATAACTGTGCAACGATAGGTAAAATTTTTATAGCGAGTTTTTACTGAGTTATGCAAATTATCTCATTTATATCTCACCGATTCAGTAAATTTTATAAAAGTTAAATCTAATTTCTGCGGTAGTTGCTGAGTTTCCTGTGCTGCTCATATCCACTGCTAGACAAGTAGATTTCATGACTGACCAGCATACGTAAAATCTCACTGTGAGCATAAGAATTTATACTGTTTATCAACAACAGAGATGCAGAATTGGCATATTTACATGGAAATCTAGTAGATACTAATAAATTTATGGTAGCAATTTTGATTGACGTTCTAAAAAGAGGACATAATGAAGCAGATGTTCAAAAAAAAGTCTTTAAATCTTTGGTTAATTGGACTGTTTGTTTTAGCTGGTCTAGTAGCGAGTACTACAACCTTTTACGGATTATCTTTCTTTAGGCAAGGAGTGGGAGAAAGCAATACATCAGCTCCAACGATAAAGAAACTACTAACTAGAAAGATAACGGCTTTAGGGAGATTGCAACCATTAACAGAAGTTATTCGCTTGTCAGCACCTCAGACCTTAGGGAGCGATCGCGTCGCTCAATTGTTTGTCAAAGAAGGTGATAAGTTGAAAAAAGGACAAATAATCGCCACGTTAGACTCTAAACAAAGCCTACAATTAGCCTTAAAAGAGGCACAAGAGCAAGTCAGAGTTGCCCAATCTCGGTATGACCAAATCAAAGCAGGTGCAAAAGCGGGAGATATTCAAGCGCAAAAGGCTACAATTACTAAATTGCAAGCCGAATTACAAGGAGAAATAGCCACCCAAAAAGCTAATATTGCTCGTTGGCAATCGGAAGTTACCAATGCTCAGGCAGAATATAATCGGTTTCAATCCCTGTACCAACAAGGGGCGATCGCCGTTTCTGATTTCGATCGCAAGGGTTTAGCCCTAGAAACGGCTCAAGCTCAATTAGCCCAAGCATCTGCCCAGCAAAATGGCACTGTAGCCACACTTGAAGCCCAAATCACCGAAGCCAAAGAAGTACTTAACCGGATAGCTGAAGTACGTCCTGTCGATCTACAAGCTGCAAAAACCGAGATAGACAGAGCCAATGCTGCCGTAAAACGCGCCCAAAACGACTTAAATCAGGCTGATATCAAGGCACCAATTGCCGGACAAATTATTAAAATTCATGCCCGACCAGGGGAAAAGCTAACCGATCAAGGTATTGCCGACCTAGCGCAAACAAATGACATGGTAGCGATCGCCGAAGTCTATCAAACCGATATTGCTAAAATCCGGGTAGGACAAAAAGCCCTGATTACCAGTCAAGCATTTACTGGACAAGTCAAAGGCACTGTTTACGAACTCGGACTAGAAGTTATTCGCCAAAATGTGTTTAGTAACCAACCAGGAGAAAACCTCGACCGCCGAGTTGTAGAAGTCAAAGTGCGTTTGCAACCTAAAGACAGCGAACGCGTATCCCGTTTGACTAACTTACAAGTACAAGTAGCTATAGAAATCTGAAGTCAAAATAATATAGGCTACCTGTGAGAATTCATTAGACATCCTTTAATTTTTCTTCAAAAATTCAATTTATGCTTCGTAAACTATTTTATAGAATCCCCTTAGCCTGGTTGCAAATGTCCAGGGAAAAAACTCGCTTAGCAGTTGCAATTGTGGGAATTGCTTTTGCAGATATTTTGATGTTTGTACAATTGGGGTTTAAGAGTGCGCTCTACAATGCTGCTGTGAGACCTCAATATTCTCTACAAGGGGATCTTTTCTTAATTAATCCTCAGTTTGAAACTGTGTTCTCTGTCAAGAGTTTTCCCAGACAACGGTTATATCAAGCTGCGGGATTTGAGGGTGTGACATCGGTTAGTTACCTCTACATTGATTCTGGACAGTGGCGCAATCCTATTACCCACAAAGACCGCCGGATTCTAATTTTTGGTATAGATCCAGCCAATTCTGCTTTTAAATTACCAGAGGTCAATCAACATTTGGATGACTTAAAAATGCTCGATAGCGTGCTGTTTGACCAAATGGGACGGTCAGAATATGGCCCTATCTCTGCTCTTGTACAACAGTCTGATTTATTACAAACAGAAGTTAATAATGTTTTGATCCGAGTAGCAGGAATATTTAATTTGGGAGCATCTTTTGCCGCTGATGGTAACGCCATTACTAGTGAATCAACTTTTATGAAGTTATTTCCCAACCGTCGGACAGACCAGATTGATATAGGTATAATTCAACTGAAATCCAATGCAGATATTCAACGGTTACAAGCAGATATACAGACTATTTTACCAGCAGATATTCAAGTGTTAACACAAGCAGAATTAGCTACAAGGGAGAAAGAATATTGGGCGAATTCTACTCCCATTGGATTTATATTTGGATTAGGTTCAGTAGTGGCTTTCATTGTTGGTACAGTGATTGTTTACCAGATTATTTATGCAGATGTCTCTGACCATTTACCAGAATACGCGACATTGAAGGCTATGGGATATAGCAATCGCTACTTAATAATTGTCATTTTTCAAGAATCATTGATTTTGGCCTTAATAGGCTTCATTCCAGGTTGTGTTCTATCTTTGGGAGTATATCATGCTGCCCAAATATCTACTCGATTGCCAATTATGATGACAGCTAGTCGGGCTATTTTTGTGCTGTTGTTGACCATTGTCATGTGTTTTATTTCTGGAGGTATTGCGATCAATAAGTTACACCAAGCTGACCCTGCGGATATATTTTAAGTAGGTTCATGTAAATAATTATCGTTGGGATCGGGCAGAGGAAAAAGGGTTTGATCCTTGTTGAATTTGTAAAGTCTTAAGAACCTCGGCACCTTGAGATCGCAGAGTGTCAATTCGTCAATGTTTGGAGCAACGGATTCTGGATATGCAGACATTCTTATCTGAAATCGCAAAACTTTTCATCAATTATATGATACGTATCAAGATGAGCCGAAATTTAGTTAATTAATTACACCAAGATTTCTCAAAAACTCGATAGACTTTGGAACGTTCAGCCCCAAGTTTAAGTAATAGTGTTTGAACCATTGCGTTATCTTCTAACATTGGTGAAAACTCAATTTCAGTATAATTAGAATTTAAATATTGTTGCATTATCTCGCACCAGAGAAGCACTCCTAAACCCAAAGATTGATATTTTTTGCGGATACACAAGCTATCTAAACGGTAACGCGTAATTCCATTCTCACGACCAAAGGTGAAGATACGTCGGCCTAAATACCGTAGTAATCCCGGTAAGGTTTTGGTCTGGTGCAGAATTTGAAAAACATCGGGTACAAGCATACCAAACCCAACAGGATTATCTTCCATAAGGACAAACAGAAACAGCCGAGGGTCAATCACCTGAATCCAATCCAGCGCCAATTGGTAAAATTCCGACCGTTCAATGTAGGTATACCCCCATTGACCCGCAAACCCATCATTGTAGAGATCGCAAACAAGGTCAGATTCTTGGGCAAGCTTATCTGGATTCAACTGACGATAGGTGATTCGTTTATTGCGCCACCTTTGGGCATTTTTTGTCAAGAACTCAGGGATAGTCAATTCTCCTTTAATTCTGAACGCTTTATAGTCCTTAGCTTTTTTGAAGCCTAAGGATTCTAATTGGTTTGGATAGTATGATAGGTTGTATGGCATGGCCACGTATGGGCTATCATCGAATCCGGCAATTAGCATTCCAGCACCATAAATTGGAGAGAGAGCAAAAGGCCCTAATAGTTGTGTCATCCCATGAGACTTAGCCCAATTCTCAACCTGCTCAAATAATCTCTTTGATACATCTAGGTCATCAATGCATTCATAGAATCCAAAAAAAGCGGTTTGTGTACCGTAGGTTTGGTTATAAGTGCAATCGATGGAACCTGCAATCCGACCAACTATTTTTCCATTCTGGTAAGCCAGCCATGCTTCTAGAATCCCGTGCTGGTGGAATCCACATTCTCCAGGATCGAACATCTTGACAAGATTGGCAACAGGCCAGGAAACCCAATATGGATCGTCTTTGTAGAGTTGATAGTTGTACTGAAAAAACTGTCCTTTTTTGCGTAGATTATTAACTTGTATGATCTCAATAGACATTTTTAATATGGATTACTATTTATCAAAAGTTGCTGATTTTTGCTGATTTGTATAACTTTAAGTTGGCTTTTATCAACTCGATTGGGATACCAGAAACCAATTGTGCTTTTTGCAAAGCATATTTCCTTTCAGCTTAACTATAGCAGCCGTCAGCAGCTCTTTGTCATCCGTCAAAGGTTCAAACCACATGATTTTTGTCAACTAGTAATTATGCTTAACATTTAGAAAAAACAGAGATATGAAGTGAAATTTTGTATTGAACTTATGGGGCAAGAATGAATGATGCCTATCAACGGCGATCGCCTACTGAAAAATTCTGTTTGAGACTGCAATTTCAGCAAGCCCTAAGTACTATTGCTTATTGACTGGTATCAGACCTTAAACTTTAACGAACCTCCACAAACTATCAAATCACTGAATTAGCGATCGCTATACAACTAAGTTGTTACGCATTTAATTTGTACATTTACCAGATGAATGATGACTGAAAACCCTTCAACAGTCAACAGTTAACGACCATCAAGAGTGTTTATATACTTTAGACGCGCATCAGCTTAGCAAGGCTTTACCCTAAATTATAAATGTCTACCCGAAAATCATGCAGGGATGGTATATGTGGTGATAATTCATCTAAATATTGAGGAAGCTTAATACTTTTTTACAAAAACCTTTTCCAGGTTCAATGCTTAATTTACTGAGTAAATAGCTAAATTTTGTCAACTAATCGGATCTATTAGAGCTATGAATTGTCTCCGTAATCGGTTTGTTAAGATTGCTCTGACTGCCGTGCTTTCTCTAGGATTGTACCTAGTTGTAGCCAATTTTAACCATCGTGGCAATGTTGTAGAAGCCTATTCTCAATCTCAAGTAATCGCAGAAGCAAATCCTCGTCCTTCTTGGCTGGCACCGTCTCCACCTAAGTTCCCTTATTTCCAAGATAGAAAAGTAGTGATTGCTAAGGCACAAGAAATTTCGGATGGTCTTGAAGGCCACATTAAAGCATGGTTTGCGGGTAAGGCTTCTCCGGGGATTCCCGATAAATTGATTCCTAAGGGGGTGGATACCAAAGAATTCCGTAATTTTCGCTTAGTAAAGCCTGAGCAGATTACACCTCAGCAACAATGGGTAGTCCGACCGGCTGAGAAAATTAATCTCAAAGCAACTCGTGGGTTTTTCCCAGACCCCAATGCAACCTACTTAGTATTACCTAATCTGCTTGCCCCCTTTGGCAGTAAAGTAATCGTTGAAGGAGAATTTCCTCATGCGCGGTTCTTTGATATTCAAATTACACCTTCGTTTCATCCTGAAGCCTACCGATATCGGGGCTTTGGTGTTGGCGAAGTGCCGATTGTAGATGTTGATATCGATCCACTGCCAGGAAATGTCAATCCATTCCGAGTAGATGCGAACCGCAATGCGGCCAAGCGTAAATATCGAGTGACGTTCGATATGGCGATCGGCAATCCTGTTGATTTGAATCCGGCATTTCGTCCTCCTCATTATCGCGCACCTGGCAACAATCGCGTGGGTGGATCAATCCTCTATCAAGGACCTTGGGGAGAGACTAAACCTTGGGGGCATGGACTGGGTATATGGGATATGGGTCAGATATGGATTCGCTATTATGCACCAGATAAAGCTAAGGGTTCCTTAGGGGGTGTGCCACTTCCTAAAGTCTATTATCAGTTGCCTGATGGTAGAAAATACTATATCCAAGCTGATTTTGAAGGTTGGGAGAATCGATCTAATCGGCGCATTGCTGCTAAGTGGACAGCTCCTGAAGATCCAACTAAACATAAAGGTGCAAAAACGGGATGGTTCAAGAAATTTGGGATTTTTCGAGCAATTGTTGAGGGAATGGCTTTGGAAGTTCCCTGGTTGAACCTAGACAAGGAGTATGTACGGGATCTAGATCTTGGTGTCGCAGGTCGTGGAGAAGACATGCCACCACCTGGTAACTTTTCAGTGGCGGCAACGGAATGTAATTACATTAATTATTTGTTACGAGGCATGTCTCTGGGACGAGATAAGGTTGCCGTATTAACTGGTAAATTGCCGACAACTCCACGTACACGCAATGGTGAAGCCGTGATGAAAAAAGCCCAGGCTCGTTACTGGTCAATCACTGCTACTGATACAGCATTGCCCGAACCTGATGGCTTTGTTGGTGCAGTCTTACATTCAGTCATGGATGATGAAATTATCACAGATGCTCAGCAGCGATATGCGATCGTTTTATCTCGAGCGGAAGACCGTCCGAAAAACGCAACGGCCAGCAATGGTATCACCTGGGTCAACTGGGGACCAACGACAAACGTCAGCTGGACTCTGCGTTGGATGAGTGTTTATCCCAATTGGGACTTTGGTTTAACTCCAGACGATCGCAAAATAGGATGGGCTAGTGATTGGGCAAGCAAACGATATGACCCATCCATAATTGGACAAAACTCTCACAATGGTGTTTTAGGTGAATATTTACCTGAAGTACACTATATGACTAAAGCCCGCTTTGAGAAGTTGGGAAATTCCCTCAAGCCAGATAAAATTCCCGTCTGGCAGGATTAACGACTAGCAATCAATCAGATAAGTGTACTTATGGTCACTAAACTCAGATTATTGAATCACTTTCAAAATCTGGGTTTTAGTGATTTAAGCATAAAATGGTTCTTGGCAACTTTTGGCGATCTCGGTTAGAACTCTTGCAAAAGTGTTTTGTGGTATAGCCGTAGCCATGTTTGTTAGGACGCTGCTTGTTTGAGAACGGTTTCAATTGCATCGCGTACAGTTAATTGCAACTTAGCTTGTGCTTGGTTGATAGCAGATTGTAAACGCAAGCCTTCCCCCAGCTTTCATTTGAGATTGATAAAATTGATTTTATGGAACTAGTAGTCTGTCAAGGCAACTTTGCAGGGTGAGAACGTGGGGTATAACCGCTCCATCTTTGTCCGTGCATCAGTGGTTTTGAAGCGCCAATTGACACTGGCAGATACATTATTCCGTTGTTGTTCCCAAGTGGCGATTTCATTCGATAATGTTTGTACATCTTTTATGCGTCGCTCTAAACACTGTCGGGATAAAACAGAGAATTCAATCTCAACTTGATTTAACCAACTGGCATGTTTTGGTGTGTAGTGAAACTCTAATTTTTGGACAATCCGACGAGCTTCTTGTGGCTCAAAAACTTCATACAAAGATGCTGGATTATCTGTGTTCAGGTTATCAACTACTAGACGAATAACATCAGCATCGCGGTGATAAATATTAAAACCATCTAGCTTCCGTGGTTTGGGTGGATGAGGACGGTCATTAAGCGTGCCCTCAATCCCATTTTTGATGAACTTGGCGCGGGTGCGCTCAACTCTCGAGACGCTAACTCGTAGCCTATCTGCGCTCGTGGCATCGGTTTCCCCCTCAGAAGTCATCAGAAGAATGTGGGCACGAGCAATAGTTCTTGCTTTACTCTTACCTGTTTTGATTAGCGATCGCAGATAGGCTACTTCTCCATTACTCAAATTTATTGTATACTTCTTTGCCATAATGCTAACCGTAGCTAATACTTCAATTAGCTTACCAAAACCTGTCAAACCAAGCAAAGTTGGCTTGACAGACTACTAGTAGTCTGCCAAGGAAACTTTGCATGGTGGTTAGCAGAGGGGCAGAGGGGCAGAGGGGAAAGAACTTGGTATTTGCCTCTCCTCTGCTCCCCTGCTCCCTTGCCGACCTCCACAAGCGCAATTTTGGGTTGGCGAACTACTAGATAGGCGTTCGGTTTATTTCTAATTTCAATATCTTTCAGCTTAACTGACTGCGAAACTTACTAATACTAATAGTTAATAACACAACAGAAAATGCGACTAAAGCCAAAACATTTATCCACAGTACATCTAAGCCAACACCTTTGAGCAAAATACCTCGAACGATCGCAATGTAATGGCGGAGGGGATTGAGTAGGGACAGCACTTGAAAGAAAGGGGGCATGGCTTCAATGGGGGCGATCGCTCCAGAAGTTTGTACCATTGGTAAATTAATAAAGAAAGATATCAGAACTACCTGTTGCTGGGAACTACTCACAGTCGCCAACATAATACCCAAGCTAATGCCGACAAATAAATACATACTTGATAAGGCCAAAAATAGCAGAAAATTACCTCGAAATGGTACATGAAATATTACTGTCGCTAAAGTAATAGCTAATAAAACATCTCCCAGTAATAAAAATGCTAAAGGGACAATTTTCGATAGTAATATTTGCCAGTTAGCAGCCGGACTCATTAATAATTGTTCTAAAGTTCCGGTATCTTTTTCCCGGACAACTGTAATTGCTGATACTATTGTCCCAATTAATGTTAAAACTAAACCCATAACTCCTGGAACAAAAAACCAACTACTCGTTAGTCCAGGATTGTAAAGAAATACAACTTCAGTGGACACTGGAAGACTTGCTTTACCTGGGGTTAATTGCAGATTATATTGCTGGATAATTTGATTCATATAATTTCCGGCAATCCCTGCTGTGTTAGCATTTACTGCATCAATAAATACTTGAATTTCTGCTGATTTTTGTGCCAGTTGACGCGGGAAATCGGGAGGAATTATTACCCCAGCATCTAACTTTCCTTCTTCTACCTGACGACTCAATTCTTTCTCACTGTTTGGTAAAGATTCTAAAGTGAAAATTTGATTTGATGTCATAGCTGAAACTAACTCTCGACTGGCGCTGACGTTGGCATAGTCAATGACACCTAATCGTAAGTTATGAACATCAGGATTGAGGATAAAGCCATACAGCAATAATTGGACTGTTGGCGGAACAATTAATAAAATAATTAATTGTTTATTGGGGATAATTTGATTAATTTCTTTCCGCACCAATGCCCAAAATGGACTATCAAATAATCGCTGGATAAATTTCATAAAATCCTTTTTTAGTGAAGCCAAGAGAATACAGAGAGATTAATTTGGTAATTGCATTCGGCTTAAAACTCGGCGTGATACGTTGAAAAATATTAATCCTAAAGCTGCAAGCATGAGTAAATCAAACCAAACTCCAGCAAATCCTGTACCACGGACGAAGGCATCACGAGTGATATCAATGTAATAACGTGCCGGAATTATATTAGGTGCTAGTGATAAGGGGAAAGGAATATTGTTGAGGGGATAAATAAAACCTGAGAGTAACAATGATGTGATAAATCCTACGAGGGAAACGCCTTGTACAGCAGCATTTTGGTTACTACTACGTACTCCTAAAAGTAACCCGAAAAGAACGCTATCTGTCAGAAATAATAAAGTGCCAAGTAGTAATGTTATGGGGTTGCCAACTATACCAACTTGGAAAATAATTGAGCCTAATACCATAACTACTAATGTTTCAGCGATCGCAATTAATAAGTATGCTAATCCTTTACCACATAATAGTTCGGTGGCACTAATACTAGAAGCATAAACTTGTAAGATTGTACCTTTTTCTTTTTCCCGCACCATTGCGATCGCTGAGAGCAATGAAGGAAAAATCCATAGTATAACTCCGTACACTCCTGGGACAATATATAGCGATTCTAGTCTACCAGGATTAAACCATAGACGGATATTTGCTGTAATGCTACTAGTAGCAGGTATCAATCTATGCTCTTGCATAAAAAAGTTTGTGACTCTCTGAATACTATTTCTAATTACACGAGCATTGTTAACATCAGTGGCATCGATTAATACTTGCAGTTTTGTACTTCTACCTGCTTGAATATCACGGCTAAATTCTGGCGGAATAATGACTGCGGCTTTGGCGATTCCTCTATCTATAGCATCCCGTGTAGGATTGCCACCAGACCACTGTTTAGGTACAAATTGATTGGTGGCATATAGTCTTTCAATATAGCTGGTACTTAGGTTTGTGCGGTTTAAATCTTGGACAATTAAGGGAATATCTTTACTCTCTAATCTAATGGCAAAGCCAAAAATTACTAAGGTGATGAATGGCAATAAAAATGCTAGTGCCAACGTCAGGCGATCGCGGCGAAATTGGGCTATTTCTTTCACACATTGAGCAATAATTCGTTTCATATATATTTGGTACTGGGTATTGGGTAATGGTGAGTAGGAATTGAGAAATTAAAAATTTTATTGGAATTCAATCTAAAATCCAAAATCTAAAATTCCTATCTCCACCCGCGTCCTATCCTTGCGATCGCTCTACTATCCCAATAAAGGCATCTTCTAAAGAAAAAGGAATGGGACGTAAAGAATTGATGGTAATTTGATTAGCTTCTAAAAGTTGAGTTAGTTGATTTATTTCCTGTTCGGGATTATCAAGGACAATATGTAAACTATTAGCAAAAATCGAAACACGCCACGACTCAAAGTATTGTTTGAGTATCTTAGAAGCTACTTGGTTTTGATTGACAATAATCTCTATTAATTGTCCTGGTTGCGAGGCTTTGACAGAACTGGGTGAACCTTCGGCGACGGTTTTTCCTGCAACCATAAAACTCATACGGTTGCACTGTTCAGCTTCTTCTAAATAGTGCGTCGTTACTAAAATAGCTGTACCATTGCGGGCGAAGTCATTAATCAGCTTCCAAAACTGGCGGCGCGCCAACGGATCTACCCCCGATGTTGGTTCGTCTAAAAATAAAATATCTGGTTCGTGCATCACGCAAGCACCAAAAGCAACTCGCTGTTTCCAACCTCCAGGTAGCTGTCCTGTAATCATATTTGCTTGTCCTTCTAAGCCACAGGTAGCAATTACCCAATCAATTTTTTCCCGTCGGAGTTTACGAGGTACGCCGTAAACTCCGCTATAAAATTCGAGATTTTGCAGAATAGTAAGATCGTCGTAAAGGGTGAATTTTTGACTCATGTAACCAATGCGTCGCCGTAAGTCTGCACTCCGCAGATTTCCGGTTTCACCACCCAAGGAAATTTCACCGCCACTTGCTTCTAATAATCCACATAGCATTTTAATGGTGGTGGTTTTTCCAGCACCATTAGCACCTAACAGCCCAAAGATTTCCCCATATCGCACTTCGACGTTGACATCTTTAACGGCTTGGAACTTGCCAAAAACACGACTGAGATTGCGAGCATATATCGCTAGCGCTGAGTCCTGAGTATTAAATACTCCCTCTGCTCCCCTGCTCCCCTGCTCCCCTACTCCCCTCTTCCGAGAACGAGGAAACGGCAAAAACTGCGGCGCGGAACCTTGTTGTCGCAAGCGCGTGACAAAGACGTTTTCTAATGTGGGTTCGCCATACTCGATAGTGGGAGAAGGTAATTGATGTTGTTTCAGTAGTTCGCGGACTTGGCTTTCACCAGAATTTATATCTTCAACGAGGACATCCAAGCGATCGCCAAAAGTCTGCACATCTACTATATTTGTTTCGCTAGCCTGGGAAAGTATTTCTTCTGTGGCTTCCAGGTTGGCTGTTCGCACTTCTAAACGATGCAAGCCTAAGTTAGCCCGTAAGTCTGCGGGTGTGCCAATTTCATGAATTTGCCCACTGTACATCAAAGCCACACGGTGACAGCGTTCAGCTTCATCTAGATATGGTGTTGCAACTACAATTGTCATTCCCTCGGCTGACAATTCCCCTAACACATCCCAAAACTCCCGCCGAGAAACTGGATCGACACCAGTGGTAGGTTCATCTAGTAATAATACTTCTGGTTGCGAAACTAAAGCACAACACAGCGCCAGCTTTTGTTTCATTCCACCAGAAAGTTGTCCCACTAAGCGATCGCCAAATCGCTCTAAATTCATTAATTTTAAATATTTACTGCGGCGTTTCTGTAACAAATCATCTGCGACTTGCCTTAATCCTGCTGCATAACGCAAGTTTTCATCAATACTCAAATCCAAATACAGCGAAAACTGTTGAGTAAGATAACCTGTCATTAATCGGGCATCTCGTGCAGGTTGATTAAATATTTGTACCTCCCCAGCCGTTGCTTCCATCACACCAGCCAAAATGTGAAAAGTACTAGTTTTTCCTGCACCATCAGGGCCAATTAATCCAAATAGTTCACCTTTTTTGACACTGAGATCAATTCCCCGCACAGCAACTAAATTTCCATAGTGCTTGTGCAAACCGCGAACTTCAATTGCTGTGGTTGGCGGACTAGATAATGGTGGTAAATTTGGCGGTAAAGTTGCGAATTGCTGTTTCATGAGGGTCATAGCACGAATATTTGAGAATCAGAATTTTATTTCTCACGCAGTCAGAGTTATCAAAAATTTCTCTGTTTTATACCTAAATTCAGCAACGCCCAAATCTCAGATTATTCAATCCAAAATCCAAAATCTAAAATCCAACATTTTTCACCTTCCTGCTTCCAAATTAATTTGGACATCTGCTGGCATCCCCATTTTGGCGCAAGGTAAATCCGATCGAATATAAGGATTATCAGGATTAAAGCAACTGTCAGGATTTTGAATTTTGATCCGAATTCCTACTACTTGTCGGACTCGATCTTTTTGAAAATAAATATTCTCTGGTGTAAATGAAGCTTGCGGATCGACGGCAATTACTTTACCTTCTAGCGGTTTATTTGGGGCAGAATCAATTAAGATTTTTGTTGTTTGTCCTAGACGCACTCTACCAATATCACCTTCGGGAATAAAACCTCTAAAATACACGGTCTTAGGGTCAACAATTGTCAAAATATTAGTCTGACTGCTAACTATTGCACCTGGTTCGACACTCCGGGCTGTCACTACTCCATCTAAAGGACTAACTACATTTAAATCTTTCTTGGAGTCTGCAATCTGGGTAAGAATTTGCTGATTTGATGCTTGGGCATCTTTGACTTTGGCACGAGCAGAGTAGACTTTTGCTTGTGCAGATTTAAGTTGAGCCTCACTTTGCTGCTGCTTTCTGAATAATGCTGTTAATTGAGCGTTGCGAATATCAGGATTGAAACCTGTAGTTTTGGCTTGAGTTAATGCTCCTGACACAGCACTTAACTGTTGAAGTTCAGCATTAACTGCTGCCTCTCGTGCTTCTAAGGTTGCTATTGCCGTATCTAGAGTAGTTTGTGCTTGGTCAAATTGTTGTTGATTAATCGCTCCTTCTTCTACCAATTGAGCATAGCGATCGCGGTTGATTTTTGCTAAATTAACTTCTGCGGTTGCCTGTTTAACTTGCGCTTGTGCTTGCACTAATGTCGCTCTGGCTGCTGCTACATTTGCTTGCGCTTGCTCAATTCTGCCTTCGGTATCTCCTTGAGACTGCCGTAAATTCAGTTTGGCTTCGTTAATTTGGCTGTTAATTTCCTGAATTTCTCTGGTTACTTGTTCAACATCAGCAATTGCCTGTTGTTCATCATACTTAGCAGATGTCACTCTCGCTTGTGTGCCACGTAGTTGATCTTGCAGTAATTGATCGTCTGTATTATCTAACTTAATTAACTCTTGCCCTTTTTTAACCGCTGCTCCTTCCCGCACGGCAATTGACTCAATTCTTCCAGAACGCTTGATTCCAATCTCAGTTTCATAACCCTCAATCCGTCCACTAACTTGCAGTATATTAGCTGATACTTGCGGTTGACTGCGCCATACTGCGTAGCCAATGCCACCTGCCACCAGCAAAACCCCAATCGCTAACAGAATTGATTTCTTGGAGCGCTGCTGCTTTGATACTGGGGCATTTTTAAGATTTTCCGGGGATGTCGTGATAGTTTGAGTCATGGTAGCACCCTGGATAGCAAAAATATTTTCTAGACGAACATCAAGTATTCTGAATTCTTCGTCATTA
The DNA here is from genome assembly GCF_043099735.1 of Nostoc sp. C117. NCBI lineage: Bacteria > Bacillati > Cyanobacteriota > Cyanophyceae > Nostocales > Nostocaceae > Nostoc > Nostoc sp. C117. Next base: position 1,452,781 of record NZ_CP170991.1, on the reverse strand, counting down.
ATACTAGACTGTCTAGTATGATAATACAAGAGATGCGTCAAAAAATTTACTGTTCATGTCCAAAAACCCTACTTCTAACTTAGAAAATCCTCTCCCTGCGATCGTTCCAAAGCAGGAGCAAATTTTGCAAGGAGCTATACGGGTATTTCTGAAGGAAGGTTACGCTAGAACAAGTATGGATCGTGTTAGTGCCTCAGCAGGAGTATCAAAACAAACGATATACAGTCACTTTCAAGATAAAGAAGGACTGTTTAAAGCATTGATAGAACGGTTGACGCTAACTTGTTTTCACAGCATTTTTTCCACAGAAAATTTGCCTAACAAACCAGAAATTTTTTTGCGTCAAATTGGGGAAATTTATTTAACCGAAGTTGCTGATAATCCTGATTATTTAGCATTGTTGCGTTTGATTATTACCGAGTCACAAAATTTTCCAGAACTAGCAAAAGTTTATACCCGAACCGTTGTGCTACGCGGTCAGCAAATACTCAGTCAGTATTTTGCATCTCATGCAGAATTAGGAATTATTGACCCAGAAGCAATGGCTCACATTTTTTTTGGTTCCTTGGTATCCTATGTGATTGTACAAGAAATATTGCATGGCAAAGAACTGACATTTTTATCACGCGATCGCTTGTTAGACAGCTTAATAAACGTGGTTATAAGCCAGTCTCCTACCTTAACTGAAAGTTAGTAGATTTTTAGTCAGCTGATATGCGTCTAAAGTATATAAACTCTTTTGATGGCCGTTGACTGTTAACAGTAATCAGTCATTGCTGTCGGTTCGCTCATTTTGAGATGATGAAGGGAATTAATGTGATGAAGAGCAAGAAATAGAGAAATTGTAGTAAAAGAATCCCACATTTGTACAGGAATGCTCGGTAGTCTAGAGGACATATTCAGCAGATGGGTGTGCCGATGACCAGTGAGCAAGTAGAGATTACCTCAGAGCGAATTGATGATATTCCCGTAATAGTGGAGTGGCTAAAACAGATGAAGATTGAGAAACTAATTGACCAGGCATCCAACTAAACGTCAACCACTCACTTTTTGATTCTCAATACTGCTTAATTCTTAACCGAGAAATATTGAGATTATGATGGGCGATCACTTTAAGACCATAAAAGCTTATGTTTCATCGCAGATTGCCACGCCGCTCCTGTTCCTGCTCAATTGCCTCAAAAATTGCACGGAAATTGTTTGCTCCAAACCCGTTGAACGTCCGTCTTTGCAGGAACTCGAAAAAGGCCGTTGGACGATCGCTCATCGGCTTGGTGAACGTTTGGAGTAGATAGCCATTTTCGTCAAAATCCATCATTATATCATACTGAGCAAACACATCAATATCTTCCGGGAGTTCGATATTAGCTACCTGGAGAAACTCGCGCAGCCGTGGGTAGTATGCTGATGGCACTTTGAGAGTCTCAACACCACGCTCATGCAGAGCTTGCGAGGAAGCCAGGATGTCGTCTGTGCGTATAGCAAAGTGCTGTGCTCCTGCTCCTCCGTGATATTCAAGAAACTCTTCAACTTGACCTTTGCGAATACCGGAAGCTGGCTCAATCAATGGAATCTTAATCCGTTCGCTGGAGTCGGCCATTACAATCGACTTCAGCCCTGAGAATTTTGTATGAACAATGGAGTCGTCAATAGAGAAAAAACGATGGAAACCAAGTACGCGCTCATACCACTCGACAAGCGGTTCCATCTCTCCTTCAGAGATATTCAGTCCAATGTGATCGAGTGAGCGCCCACCAACACTTGCCAGTACCTGTTCAAGCGGATCGGGATCATTAATAGCTACAAAACCCGGCAGAAAAGTCTTACTGTTACCACTTCTCTCGACAAAGGTATGGGTGGTATCTCCTACCGTCTTGATAGTAGCGAGGACGATCTGCCCATGATCGTCCGTGTACTTTTGCGGTGATTGAATTGACACTGCCCCTGCTGCGATCGCTTGTTCATAGGTCAATTCGCATGAGGTTACACGGAAGGCGATGTCTTTAACGGCATCGCCGTGGCGAGCGAGATGTTCGTTGAATTCTTTGTTACCTGGTGGCAGCGCCGATGAAAGAACTAGTGTCACATCTCCTTGCCGAAGCGCATAGGAAGTCCACGTCCGGCTGCCCGTTTCCAGACCTTGGTAGGCAAATACCGAAAAACCCAGCCGAGTCTTGTAGAAGCTTGCAGCTTGCTTCGCATTGCCAACCCACAGTTCAACATAGTCGAAGCCGAGAAAACTTGGATAGTTTGCAGAGGTATTCATTAAGATGACTTACGTAGGTGCAGACATATTGAGTACTGTTACTTTAAACTCCTTATTTTAAGTTATATTTATTATTGGGTTAAAGGTACCTCAAATCTGAAAGCTTTGATAGGAGAGAGCAAGAACAAAAACTGTATTGCATAATAGCCGGAAGCGGTGTATCTCCTGGGTTTTGGGATTACGCCCCTCGCTCTTAAAAGAAAGCGAGCGCCTCGCTCGAATTATCCAAACCCATCAAGTAGTTAACCATTATACGCGAATACCAAAAACTCAGTGCCTTCATAGATGAACTCTGCCATCTTGCACATACCCATCTTTTTATGTGCCTGAAGTGATGCTTTGTTGTCTGCCTTGATGAACAGTATCCCTTCCCGCTCTGGTAAAAAATCTTTCAGTGAAAATAGCAATATCCACCCAAACGAAGGTCGAGGAGAAATTGTTGAGTTTGATAGAGCGAGAATATGAGGTTACTGATTAAAAACTAGCGATCGCTGCATACTTTACGTGCTTCTCGTTCTTCAGGATGAGTTGCTAAATAATCTTTAAGCCAATCACAACCTCTTGAAAGTAGTTCATCCAATCCCTGGCCAATCCGCCACTGTTTTACTGTACCGTCTAATTCTATAGTGGTAATACTTTTTTCATTGCGACTGAAACTGACATCCCTAAAACCAACATTACTATAAAATTGACCTATCTGTTGCCCTGAGAAATTCCACAGGCGTACTGTATTGTCGGCGCCTGCTGTGGCAATGATTTTACTACTAGGACTAAAACTCAAGCTCAAAACATCACCTTGATGACCAATTAATTGAGTTATTTTCTGTCTTGATAGATTCCAAATCTTTACTCTACTACCACCTATAGTTCCAAGAGACTGACTATCTGGACTAAATTTAACATTTGTGACTAGACCTTGATAACTGTTCCATTGATCAAGTATTGTTTTGTCAGATACATTCCACAGTTGAATTGTGCTGTTATCTTTTGCAACTGCCAGGTATTTTCCATCAGGGCTAAAATTTACACTTGTAACAGGATTTGGCTGATTATTATCTAATTTTTTATTATTTAACTTCAAATCATTCTTAGAAACATCCCAGAGTTGAACTATACCTTCATCAGTACCTATAGCTAAAGTCTTCTCATCAGGACTAAAACTGAGAATGTTCGGAAACGTTGGCCATTTGAGGATGTGTTGAGGTATTGGAAAGCTTTCACGTTTAATTTTCCGAGTCAAATATCCTTTTCTAGGACGATAAATTTGTAGTGTAACGATTGTACCTTCTTCACCGCGTATATAGGCGAGTGCATTGTCTCGGCTGGTATTGACTGTAGAATTACCATCAGCAGATAAAATGCGATCGCCTACTTGTAATATTTCCTCAGATGGCGAACCTGCTATTAACTGGGTGACAATTAACTTTCTTGTTACTCTATCCCACCCAAATACAACACCAATTCCAGATATTTTAGTTGTTATTTTCTCATTATTAATTGTTTGTTTATTAACTACTAAATGTTTTCCTGAGCGATCCCAAATATTAACTTTACTATCGTGTCCTATTGCAGCAATTAGGTTGTTATAAGAACTAAAAGTGATTCCTAAGATATTACCTTTATTTCCACCAAGAGAAATCTCATTACCTGTGAGATTCCAAATTTTTAGATTATTTTGGTCTTCCGTTGAAATAATACTTTGTCCATCTGAACTAAAATCTAATGAATCTAAACCTGAATCTTGCTTAATTGGCAATTGTTCTAATAGATTCTGTAAAGAATTATTTAATTGCCACACTTGAACTGTATTAGCTTCGTCTACAGTAGCAATTTGTTGTAAATTATGACTTAAAGCGATACCTGTAAAATTAATTTCACTAGCTTTGAGTTGATTAATTAGCTTTCTAGATAATAAAGACCACACTTTAACAGTACCATCTGAGCCGACTGTAACTATACTTTGTCCATCACTACTAAAAGTTATATTTGATATTCTGCTTTGTTCACTCTTCCATTGTTCTGTTATTTGTCCTAACAAATTCAGGATTTTAATTTTGCCGTCACGTGCGCCAATAGCAATTAGTTTTCCATTAGGACTAAAATTGATAATACTGACTGAAGTTTTATCTATATTCCATTGAAATAACTGCTTACCAGAGTAGTTCCAAAGCCTAATTTTATTAGGTTCTCCTGCTGTAGCAATATACTGTCTATCTGGACTAAAACTTATACTCTCAATTTTACCTTGATGGGTTGGTAATTGGGTAATTTCTTGACTAGCGATATTCCACATTTTTGCAATACCATCCTTACTAATAACACAAAGATATTGACCATCCGGGCTAAATTTCAGGACGGAAATGGACTTATCTGAAATATTCCATTTTGTAAGCAGCTTACCTGACAAGTTCCAAAGCCTTATAGTTCCATCAGTTGCAAATGTAGCTAATTTTTGCTCATTTGGACTAAAACTAAGTTTTTTAACTCTACTTTTACTTGGTAATATAGCAATTTTTTGACCATACATCCATAACTGAACATTTTCTTTTTCTTGTATTTCATGAATGTTAATATCTTTTGGCTTAGTAGCAATTAATAAACCATCAGAATTGAAACTGATACTTAAAACTTCATGCTGGTTTTTATTAAAATCAAGTCGATTCTGTTCTTGAACATTGCTGATAATTGCTTGTAAAAGTAATAGAGAAGAAACATTTTGATTAAATTGAGAAAAATAATTTTGCTTAATTAGTAACTTTGTTTTTTTACCAACTTCTATAGCTGAAACTAAAGATTCTAATTGTGATGATTCTGCACTAACTGTATTATTATAAATACTAAGTGCTTGCGAGTCTAATTTTACAATTTCTCTACCTGCATTAAATCCCTCAATTTTAAAGTATAGACCCATGAAGATTGCTAAAGTAGCAACTAATGAACTACCATAAAATAAATTTCTACTTATACGAATTCTTTTCCTAGCTTGATGTGCTGCTTCAGCCAATAACTTACTAGCTTTTCTTTCAGCTTTGCGACTCGTATGTAAGAACTTGTAATCATCATCACTCAATCTTCTGTTGCTTGCCCATTCTTCAGCATCATGTAGGGTTTGTCCACTTAATAGGCAAGATTCATCTTGATAATTAGACTCTATCCAAACAGCAATTTCTTCCTTATATGGACGCAAATTTGCTAATGATTCTGTTACCCATTTTTCGTTAAAAATAGCTTTATATATTTGGTTATAAACTTTTAACTTGTTGTCTTGCTTAACTACTAGTCCCGAAAGTCTCAATTCTAGCTGCTCAGAACTGGTGTCAGCAATCACTTCTGTATAACGTAAAATTTGCTGATACAGTCCTAGCAGTCTATCTGTATTTTTATCCTGTCGCAAAATGCGATCGCGGATTGTCTTTAAATGTTCTGGATGATCAAAAGCTTCCCAATTTTCAATTACTTGAGAGCAGATAAAGTTTTGTACAAATTCAGATTCAAAGCTTATCTCAATGGGAAATGAAGAGGTAAGAATTAATTTACAAAGCTTTTGCGTAAGAAAAGGTTGTCCTCCAGTCCAGGCTAATATTTCTTTCAATACCGCATCAGGATTGTTCACTCTTTGTACCAAGCCTTTAACTAAGGGTTGGATTTCATGCTCTTGAAAGCCATTTAACTCAATAGCTTGACCAATATTAAAAGGAGTACGTCGTCTATCTTCAATCAAATCTGAGGGGGTAGCGACTCCTAACAACGCCCAAGTAAGACGATAGTATTCTGGTTTATCAACCCGTTGATTATAGCAAGCTCTAATAAAAGCAAAAAAATCATCACAAGGAAAGGGCAAACTAAGAACACTATCAATTTCATCAATGAAAATCACAATACTTTCAGTAATTGCTGTCAGCAGTACTTGTTCAATAAACTCACTAAATCGTCCTAAGGGAGACAACAATTCATGCTCTCGCCACCAAGTTGATAATTTAAATTGGATACGAAAGTTGTTTAATAAACTTTTAGCTAGAGTATAATACCATTGGTCTTGTGATACATCGGAGCCAATTAAGGTAATATCAATAGTTGCACAAGCAATATTTTCCGCTAACAGCTTTTGCATTGTTTGTACACGCAAACTAGACTTACCCATTTGCCTGGAATTGAGGACATAACAAAACTCTCTAGCTTTTAGTCCTTCATAAAAATCTTGATCGGCTTGTCGCACAACATAGCTAGGTGCATTTGGCGGTAAACTAGCACCTACTTGATATTGATATGTCGAGTTAGTTGATGCAAGCATATAAATTTAAGACATGAGAAAAATACTGACGATATAACTCGCAGCTAGGAATAACGTAAAAATTGCTTTCTCGCTTTACCAGTCCCATGCTATATAACTTAGATGCTTGAATTGGCTCTAATTGTATTGGTTTTGAGGAAATCACAACTTCTCTTAAAGCTGAAACTAAATCTTGATTTCTTTGAACACGTCCTAACAAATCACGTAGGTAATGGCTGTAAATACCTCTTTCTGTTGCTACTGTTTGCACAAATTCCTCTAGAGTAATTTTCCCTTGAGCAATATTTTTAAGTGCATCATCTATCAATTTAGGACGACCCGCTACCATATCCATTAATTGTCTTACTTGGTTAGCATCCCAAGTTAATCCACATTGTTGTGCTAAATCTTGAACTTGTTCTAGTGTAAAATCGTGCAACTCTATAAATACGCCTACATTACTTAAAGGCGAACTACGAATATTTAAACAGCTATAAAGATCCGTAGAGTGTGAGATGACTATACGTAGCCTTTGCCAAATTTCGCTACTGCGATCGCCGCTTCTTGCTTGATCGTGCCAACCTCGTAAAAGTCCACAAAAATCAGCAGCAATCTCTGGGTGTTCAAAAACTTTATCAACGTTCTTTAACATCAATACTAAAGGATTAGTATCTTGCGTTAATAAGTAATTTTGAAAGTACATTGTACTATTTAAGTTGCAAGCTAAATAATCATCCCAATACTCATCTAACTGGTTAGATAAATCTAGCTTATGAGCAACACCAGCACAAAAACATTGCGAAAATTTAGAAATATCACTGAAAACACTATACTCCAGTAATTTAAAGTCAAAAATTAAATGTCGATATCCTTGTTCTGTGATTTGTTCAATAACTTTCTTTAACAACCGTGTTTTACCCATATTTTCAGGTGCTTGAATCCGAACTAAAGCACCAGGTTGCAAAAGAGCTTGATAACACTCCCTTTCTTCCAAAACACGTCTGACTTCTGGAATAATCATTCTTCTTTCAGACAACCAATTATGATATTTTTCTTCCCATAACCAATCAAAAGCTTGTTCCCAAGGGCTTCTTTGCCCTTCAGGACGTTGACCTCGCGTAGTAGAAATAATGGGACAGCCATTGTCTTGTAAGGTTCTACATATTTCACTTAACTGATATTGGAAACTCTGTCCTCTATCTACAACCTCTCCATTTCTATATACTTCTTCTGCCAAAACCTGATTCCTACGCCGCTTATTTTGAGGATGAAATCGAGTCACAAAGACATCTCTTCTTATATCCTCAAAGCGATATTTTGCGGCTATATCTCTCAAAAACTCAGCCATAGTTGAGTCCATATCGCATTTTTAGGTATAAATCATAAGTTTGTTAAGCTTTTAGTAGCTTTACACTAAATTTCTATTAAATGCTATAAGTTTTAACAAAAATTAATATCCCTGAAAAATGTATTTTATTCATAAACTTTATATTTGATTTGTATTTGAAATTGATTAATACTGTATCGCTCTAATAGTTGACAGCTATTGAGCAAAACATATACATTGTTTTCGTAAGTTAATCACTTTATATTAACAAAAAATCACAATTTCAGTGAAGAGAATAGATATAAATTCAGAGCAAAGAGAAATAAATAGCAACTAGAATTACCCGCCAAAAAAGTGGTGATAATTTTGTACGTAAGTATATTAAAAGCTGACGGTGCTTACCTTCAGTGCCTTTTCTTGAATGTTGTTTTTCAATGTGTAAGTTATAGAGGTTGATCGTTATGTTCGATCGTTCGTCAGAATTGAATTCACTTAACGTTGCTACTGATAAGAACCTTCTTATCCCTAATTCTTTATCAAACTTTGATCCTTTTTCAAGCGCGACGACTTCTCAACAGCTATCTGCAATAGCAATGCTGCGACCGATCGATCCTCCCGATCCCGATCCTATTCCTCGTGTTTTGAGCGACTTGATAATTGAAAATCCTCTAGCTCCTAGTGCAGCGATCGCGGGCAACAATATAGATATCACCTATACTCTCAAAAACCAAGGTCGGTTTAGAGCAGCTGCTAGCTCTACTAATTTTTATCTCTCCAATGACACTACCTTTAGCGGCGATGACATTCTCTTAGGTTCACAGTCGGTTGGGCCACTCGTAGGTGGTGCATCTAGTTTACAATCAGCTTCTCTCAATTTAGGAACTAACCTAGCTGGTAATTACTACTTGCTCTATCAAGCTGATGCAGAAGATACAGTGTTTGAAACAAATGAAAACAATAATTTAGCATATCAGGCGATCGCAATTACCAATAATCAACCAGACTTGGCGATCGCAAATCCTGTTGCTCCCACGAGTGCGGCTGCGGGTGATGATATCGCTCTCACCTATACGATCCAAAATCAGGGAAATCTCATAGCAACCCCTAGCACAACTAAATTTTATCTCTCTCAAGACACAAACTTAAATAACAGTGATATCTTTCTCGGTTCAGACGCAGTTAATTCTCTGGCAGCTGGTGCATCCAGTTCCGAATCAGCTACCATCTCTTTGAGTTCGAGTCTAGCTCCCGGTACTTATTACCTCTTCTATCAAGCTGATGGAAGTAGTGCAATTGCTGAAAGTCACGAAAGCAATAACTTAGCTTATCGCGCTATTAATATTACCCCAGCCTTGCCCGATTTGATTATTCAAAATCCTTTGGCTCCTAACAAAGTGACACTGGGAACTACCACTACCATTACTTATACACTGACTAACCAGGGTAAGGCGATCGCCGAAGTCCCTCCCCCTGAATACATCGAACCTACCATTCCTGGTAAACCACCTAAGCCACTCCCTAGACCTGTTTTTGCTACCAACTTCTATCTCTCCAAAGACACTATCCTCTCTAAAGATGACATCTTTCTGGGTTCGGACACAGTTCAATCTCTAGGTGCTGGTGCATCTCGTTCCGAATCAGCATCTATCTCTTGGAGAGCTAATTTGCCTGTCGGCGACTATTACCTACTCTATAAAGCCGATGCCAAAAATGCAGTCCCTGAAAAAAATGAAACCAACAACCTAGCTTACCGTTCCATTAAAGTTCTTGGAGGTGACTTGACTATCAATAATGCTACTGCCCCCACTAGGGCTGTTAGAGGTGATACGATTAACCTCACCTACACCATCAAGAATCAAGGCAATCTAACAGTTGATTCCAGCTCTACTAATTTCTATCTCTCTAAAGATACTGCCTTTAGTAATGATGATATTTTCCTGGGTTCTGACTACTTGGTTAACCCACTAGCTGCTGGTGCATCCCGTGCCGAATCAGCTTCCATCTCCTTAGCAACTAACTTAATTCGCGGCGATTACTATCTAATTTATCGTAGCGATGGAGATGAGGAGATAGTTGAAAGCAATGAAAACAACAACCTAGCTTATCAGCCGATTAAGATTGTTGGGCCAGACCTCCGTGTTCAGGTATTAATTAGCAGTATTTCTTGCCAAAGCTGTACTGATACAGACTTTTTATTTACTGATAATCATGATGAGGTCTATTACTTTATTGAAGGAGTAAATGGTAATGGAACACCTGTAGCCAAGCGAGGCCCTAACAATTTAGAAGGTGCTGATGCAGATATTGTATCAGGGAATAACTATACAGCATGGGATTTCAATGAAGGGTGGCATAAAAATCTCAATACAGTTATTTATGATCAACCTTTAATATCTGGACAAACTGCTACCCTTGGCTTTGGTTTTGCTGAAAGTGATAACAGCAATGCAGCTGCTACTCTCATCAATACTTTAGTTAGTGGTGCATCATCTTTGGCAGGAAATCCAATCATAGGAACTGTAGGGTCAGCTGTAGGAAAACTTATATCCTCTTTTATCCCAAGTAACGGTGATGATTCTTTAGGAGCTTTTGCTTTGCAACTTAACAACTATGGCGGTAAAGTCCAAGTCACTGATTTAAGACCTCTTTACTACACTACCTTTGATCAGACACTAGATAACACAACAGGTACTTTTGCTCTCCACTTCCGACACGATGACGGTGACTACATAGTTAAATTTCAAGTTCGTGGAATCTAATACGAAAAGACAAAACTAAAAAAGTAACAAGGAGTAAATAATGTTGAATATTGATATCATGATTTCAATTTCAACTTGAATAATGAGAAGCAAAGAGGGATTAAAGTTATCCCTCTTTTTTAATAATGAAATTTTAACATTTTAATCAAATAAATGTAATTATATTTAGTTGTATTTAGATTGTATCTATTTTTATTTAGAATTAAAATAATTATATTTTCCAAGTATTTAATAGCATGATAAATTAATTAATACAAATAATATAATAAAACAAAAACTATGTTAACTACTGATATTATTCGAGCATGGAAAGATGAAGCTTATCGTGATAGCTTAAATGAAGAGCAGATTTCTCAAGTACCTGAGAATCCAGCAGGATTAATTGAATTATGTGATATTAAAATGACTAACATTAAAGATGTGTCATGTAATTCTAATACACAAGCTAGGATAAGTAGTACCTGTGCGATGCTGCTAGAAAGTTATGTTTAAATCTTAACTTTTTTCTTAATATTATAAAAATTTCAGATACCCGACTTCTTCAAGAGGTCGGGTATCTTGTTTATCGCCTAGTAATTCAAATATTTATTAATTTAAATCTGTTACTTATTTTAGTTATATTTTAAGCCAATAAAATTGTATTATTCAGCTATTTAAAAGCCTGATAAGATGTGTTTAGTAAAAAACTTTTCTTACTTTTATCCCGAAACAGGAGAAAAACAATGTCCAATAATGATATCATTCGCGCTTGGAAAGATGAAGAATATCGCAAGAATTTGAGTGAACAGCAGCGTTTTCAACTACCAGAAAATCCAGCAGGTTTTGTTGAACTTTCTGATGCACAAATGGAAAGTATTGCAGGCGGTCGTCCTCATTTTATTCTAACACCGACCACCGATCAGTGCTAAATAGCGTTATTCATCATTATGTAACGCTATGTAATGCTAAAAACAGGAGAAAAATCATGTCAAATAATGACATCATTCGCGCTTGGAAAGATGAAGAATATCGCAAGAATTTGAGTGAACAACAGCGTTCTCAACTACCAGAAAATCCAGCAGGTATTGTTGAACTATCTGATGCACAAATGGAAAGTATTGCTGGTGGTCGTCCTGAGACTTACTGGTGTTACACGCATGAAGTCGGTTGCACTCAATACACAAATACTCCAGCTACAATTTGTAAAAGACAATACCTCTAATTGACGCATCAATATCAATTGAACTACTTGAATAAGGAGAGAAATTATGTCAAATAATGACATAATCTGTTCTTGGAAAGATGAAGAATATTTCAACAGCTTAACTGAACAGCAACGTTCTCAATTACCTGAAAACCCTGCTGGAATCATTGAACTTTCAGATAATGAAATGGAAATGATTCCTGGAGGTCGGCCACCAGTTACTATTACTTTATGCAATTGGTGTTAATGCTGACTTGATTGAAATAGTTCTGGTTGATTTAACAATTAGTTAATGTAGGAGAAAAACCATGTCAAATAATGACATCATCCGTGCTTGGAAAGATGAAGAATATTCCAACAGTTTAACTAAAAAACAATGTTCTCAACTACCTGAAAATCCCGCCGGAATCATTGAACTTTCTAATGAAGAGATGGACGCTGTTAAAGGTGGTAAGATGAATCCAACTATTCGCTGGTACAACACTGGTGCTTGTGGCTGTATTTGAGACTGGAGTTAGTCTGATACACACCTAAAATTTAAATTTTTACAAAGAGGAATTAAAATAATTCCTCTTTCTACAAAAAAATTGTGTCATCTCAAAAGTTTTTACCTAATTTATAGGATTGTTGAATTACTATGAATCAAATATACTCTCAACGTATTGAATATGACTGGTATCGTGGAGTTCCTTTAAAAGAAAGGATAATTTCATTATTACCTCGAAATGAAAAAAATGAGTTTAATACTGATGCAGCTCAAGCTAAACTACAAAAATGGTGGCTACAATCTCCTTTTGATGAAGATTCATTTTTTGCTAAAATGCTGGCAACAAATGGCATAACTGAAACTGATTTTTTGTATCTTATAAGCGAGTCAGTTGAATCTGTTAAGACTCGTTTTTCTGAACAGCCTAGTTGGTTAAGTGCATTTGAAAAGTCGTTTTATTCACCTGCACTCAATAACAGTTTGACAGATTTAATAGCCACCTCTGAATTAGAATCAGTAACAATAGGGTTTTTATATGCTATTGAACTACAACTTAATAAAGCTTTAGAAAAATTAAATTTAGGTATACAATCAATCATCAATATTCACCCACATATACCTTTTGAACATAAAAAGCTTGAATCGATATTTTTTACTAGTTTATCAGGGCGATTATTAAAAATGTTGAGTCGCACAATGGTGTTAGAACTCAATGTTGCTCGTTTACAGGGTTTATTACAAGATGAATCGCCAGAGAAAAGATTTAAAAGTTTTATTGAAAGGCTGAAACAGCCTGATGTTCGTCTAGCTTTATTTCAAGAATATCCAGTATTAGCTCGTCAAATTACTATTTGTATAGATTATTGGTTGCAATTTAGTCTTGAATTTATTGAGCATTTATGTGATGATTGGAACGCACTTTGTAATACATTCAGTCCAGACATTAATCCAGGATTGCTGGTTGATTTACAAATAGGAGTAGGTGACAGTCATCGTCAAGGACGCTCGGTGATTATTGCTCAGTTTGAATCTGGTTTAAAACTAGTATATAAACCTAAAAGCCTGAGTGTTGATTTACATTTTCAGCAACTGATAAACTGGATAAACGAACGAATTGATAATTTGCAATTTAAAACTTTTAAAGTTCTAAATTTTCATACTCATAGCTGGGTAGAGTTTATAGATGCAAAAGGTTGTATTACATCAGTAGAAATAGAGCAATTTTATCAAAGACAAGGTGGTTATCTAGCTCTATTCTATGCCCTGGAAGCAACAGATTTTCATAGTGAGAATTTGATTGCTTCGGGTGAGTATCCAATGATGATTGATTTAGAAGCTTTGTTTCATCCTTATGTTAGTCATACAGAGGATAAAGAGTTGGAAATGGTAGCGGGTAGTCAAATGGCTTACTCTGTTTTACGAGTTGGTTTGCTACCGCAAAAAGTCTGGGCTAACGATGAATCTGAAGGTGTAGATATCAGTGGTTTAGGTGGATTTCCTGGACAAATGACACCTAAAGGCGTTCCAACATGGGAACGGAAAGGTACGGATGAAATGCGGCTGATACGTAAGCGAATGGAAATTCCTGTCAGTCAGAACCGTCCTAGTTTAAATGGTAATGAAGTTAATGTTTTGGATTACGCTGAATCTATTATTACTGGGTTTACTAAAATTTATCAATTATTGTTGAAGCATAGAGATGAGCTTTTATGTGTTGATAGTCCTTTGAATAAGTTTGCAGATGATGAAGTGCGCGTTGTTTTGCGTCCTACAGAAACCTATGCCAGAATGCTATGGGAAAGTTTTCATCCTAATTTATTAAGGGATGCTTTGGATAGAGAAAGATTTTTTGCGCGTTTGTGGATGGAAGTTAAATATCGACCAGAATTAGAAAAAGTAATTTTAGCTGAATTGCAAGACTTATGGGATAATGATATTCCAATATTCACAACTCGTCCTAGTTATTGTGATTTATGGACAAGTAACAATCAGTTAATTCCTAACTTTTTTACTCAATCAGGAATTGAGCTTGTTCAACAAAGGCTACAAAAATTAGATGTACAAGATTTACAAAGGCAAATTTGGTTTATCCGTGCTTCTTTAGCAACTTTAATAATGGGAGATAGGAGTCAGGATAAATTTGTTAAGCGAATCGTGGACTCTGACTCTTTGATTTTAGATTCTCATCAATCGTTAAGTGAGAAATTAATAGAAAATGCTGGCGCGATCGCAGATCATCTGGCAACATTAGCAATCAGAGGCGAAGATGATGCAACTTGGCTCGGTTTAAACCTTGTCAGCGACAAACAATGGTCTGTACTTCCTTTAGGAACTGACCTTTATGATGGTCTTTCAGGTGTAACATTATTTTTAGCTTATTTAGCAAAAATCACTAAAGAACATCCCTACCAATTATTAGCAGAAGCCGCATTTAAACCAGTACTACGTCAAATCGAGCATCCAGATTTCATACGTTCTATTGGTGGCTTTAGTGGGTTTGGGGGAATTATATATACCTTAAGTCATTTGGGTGCGTTGTGGAATAACTGTGAGTTATTGTCACAAGCAGAAGCATTAGTCGAACTTCTTCCAAATTTGATTGCTGAAGATGAACAGTTAGATGTTATTGCAGGTGCTGCTGGGTGCATTGGTAGCTTAATTAGTCTTTATGTCTGCAAACCTTCCCAGAAAATTTTAAATGTAGCAATGCAATGTGGCGATCGCTTACTTTCCCAAGCGCAACCGATGCAGCACGGTGTAGGTTGGAAACTCAAGAACGTGGGAAGCGAGCCTTTAAGTGGATTTTCTCATGGTGCTGCGGGTATTGCTTGGGGGCTATTGCAACTTTCAGCTTTGACAGGAGAGAAACGTTTTTATGAGACAGCAATTGCAGCTATTACCTATGAACGTAGCCTTTTCTATCCAGAATTAGGAAATTGGCTTGACTTACGAGAATTACAAAACAAAAATGCACCAGACCAACATAATTGTATGACTGCTTGGTGTCATGGTGCGCCAGGAATTGGGTTAGCTAGGTTGCGTTGTCTGCCTTATATTGATGATATTGCCATTCGTGCAGAAATTAACACTGCGATCGCTACAACATTAAAGCAAGGATTTGGTTTCAATCATTCTCTGTGTCATGGAGACTTGGGAAACCTAGAGTTAATTTTGCAAGCTAGTTTCCAAGATTCTCAATATCAAACTTATCTACACTGCCTAACTCTCAACATCCTTGCAAGTATCGAAAAACATGGCTGGCTTTGCGGCGTACCTTTGCAGGTTGAGACACCAGGACTGATGACAGGATTAGCAGGAATTGGCTATGGATTACTGCGATTAGCACATCCAGAACTTGTTCCTTCTGTATTAATACTAGAGCCTCCTATTCACCCAGTATAAATTTTCCTTTATAGAATTTAGCGTTATGTGTTCTCGTTATCGTCACCCAGTTGTGCAACAGCACAGTGAAGAAGATTGTGGTGCTGCAAGCTTGGCTTCTATTGCCAAATATTATGGTCGTACCTTTACCATTAACCGCTTACGAGAAACTGTAGGTACACGACAACAAGGAACTACATTACTCGGTTTAAAGCAAGGTGCAGAATCATTAGGTTTCAATGCCAGAGGTGTCAAAGCCTCATTAGACATTATTAATCGGCAGACAGTACCTCTACCAGCTATTATTCACTGGAAAGGCTATCACTGGGTAGTTTTGTACGGAAAAAAAGGTAAAAAATACATTATTGCCGACCCTGGTGTTGGGATTCGTTATGTAGAGAAAAAATGGTTATTAGAAGCATGGACAGATGGAGTCATGCTACTTCTTGAACCTGACCCTGTGCGCTTTTTTACTCATGAAGATGAAAGTCACAAAATAGGTGGTTTTGGTCGCTTCCTCAGGCGAGTTTTACCCTATCGCGCTTTACTTGCGGAAGTTTTACTACTCAACTTGGTTTTGGGATTACTTTCTTTAGCCTCCCCTTACGTTCTGCAAATTCTTACAGATGACGTGATAGTTAGAGGAGATAGCCAATTACTTACTAGCATTGCGCTTGTTGTTTGTGTAATGCACATTATTAGTAGCAGTTTGCAACTTGCTCAATCTAATTTAATAGCTCATTTTGCTCAACGTTTAGAACTGGGATTAACTCTAGAATTCGCTCGTCAAATCTTACGTTTACCTTTGCCTTATTATGAAACCCGCCGTAGTGGGGAAGTTGTTAGCCGTCTGGAAGATATTCAACAAATTAATCAATTAATCTCCCAAGTTGTCATTAGTTTACCCAGCCAGTTTTTTATCGCTCTGGTTTCTTTAGGATTCATGCTATTTTACAGTACAAAACTAAGTATTATTGCTGTTATAATTACTTTAGTAATGACTATTTCAACTGTAGTTTTTTTGCCAAGTTTACAGCAAAAGTTCCGTCATGTTTTAGTATTATCTGCCGAAAATCAAGGAATCTTAGTAGAAACTTTTAAAGGTGCGATTGCTATGAAAACAACTACTGCCACACCCCAGTTTTGGGATGAAATGCAAAGTCGTTTTAGTCGGGTTGCTAACCTTTATTTAAGTACAATTCAAATTGGCATTGTTAACAACACTTCGTCTAGTTTAGTTGCTAATATTGGCAGCATTACATTACTTTGGGTTGGTAGCAACCTAGTAATTAATGAAGAATTGACAATTGGGATGCTTCTCGCATTCAACAGCATGAGTGGTAATTTTACCAACTTTGCCAAAACAGTAGTAGGTTTTGTGAATGAATTTATACGTGTCCAAACAGCTACCCAAAGATTAACTGAAGTAATCGATATTGCGCCAGAATTTCAAGAAAATAATCAAAAATCTGTTGTTGATATTACTGGTAATGCAGACATTATTTGTACATATCTTAACTTTCATCATCCTGGTAGAGTCGAACTTTTACAAGACTTTTCTCTAATTCTCCCTGGTGGTCAAGTAATTGCGCTAATTGGTAAATCAGGCTGTGGTAAAAGTACTCTCGCAAAACTGATTGCTGCATTATATTCACCACAATCTGGTAATATTCGGTTTGGTATTTATAATCAGCAAGATTTGTCTCTAGACTGTTTGCGACAACAAGTAGTATTAGTACCTCAAGATGCTCACTTTTGGAGTCGCTCAATTATGGAAAACTTCCGCTTAGGCTCACCATACGTCACCTTTGCGGAGATTGTCGAAGCTTGCAGAATTACTGGGGCAGATGAATTTATCAGCCAACTACCCGACAAATATCAAGCGGTTTTAGGCGAATTTGGCGCTAATCTTTCAGGTGGACAACGACAGAGATTAGCGATCGCGAGAGCCATAGTCAACAATCCACCAATACTAATTTTAGACGAATCTACAGCTGCTCTCGATCCAGTTAGCGAAACAGAAGTATTAAATAATTTATTAGATCAACGAGTAAATAAAACTACTATCTTGATTAGCCATCGTCCCCAAGTTATCCAACGAGCTGATTGGATTGTCATGTTAGAGCAAGGAAAACTCAAGCTCCAAGGTTCTCTTGAGAATATACGACGTATACAAGGAGAACATTTAAATTTTTTAAGACCTTAAATATGATGGTGAATCTATCTAGCCAGGATTTTTTACCTGAAATTGAAGCTAATGAATTTATACCACCAGTTAGTCGTTGGGCTAGTTTTGGGGGATTATTCATAGTGGTATCTGTGGGGGTAGCTATTATTGTGGCCTCTGTTACTCACTATAAAATTACAGTCAAAGCTCAAGCAACAGTTCGTCCTACTGGTGAACTACAACTAGTTCAAGCGGCTACAGATGGCACAGTTATGCACATTTTAGTTCAAGAAAATCAATTAGTGAAAAAAGGCGATGTGATTGCAACTCTAGATGATTTACACCTGCAAATCAAGAAAAGCCAGTTGCAAAACCAAATTCAGCAAACTACTTTACAACTAACTCAACTTAATGGACAGATCGGCGATCTTGATTCTCAAATTGTTGCAGAACGCGATCGCTCACAACATGCGATCGCATCTGCTTTAGCTGAATTAGATGGTTCTCAAAAAGATTATCGCCAGCAAAAAATTACTGCCTTAACGGAAGTTCAAGAAGCTGAAGCTAATTTAAATTCATCTGAAAACGAATCGCAAAAATCTCTATATGAATTAAAAACAGCCGAAGCAAATTTTAGGTCAGCTAAAGCCTCTCTTTTGGCTGCTCGTACTAAATTGGAGCGATACCAGACAGCAGCTACAGCAGGTGCTATTTCTCACGATCAATTGGAAGAAGTACGATTAGCCGTTGACCAACAAGAACAAGCAGTTGCAGCACAACAAACAACTATTGAAGCACAAAAACAAATTATAATTGAGCGAAAACACGCGATTTCGGCAGCGAAAGCAAAGTTACACCAGGTAGAAGCGACTATAAATCCAGTTTCAGCAACGATGACAATTGCTTCTGAACACATTGCTCAAGAAAAAGCGTCCGCTCAAGCAACACTTGTGACTTTGGACAAAGATAAAAAATCGCTTATTCAACAACGTAGTGAAATTCAAAAGCAGTTATTTCAAAATATTCACGAACTTCAGCAATTAAAAATCGATATCGATCAAAATACAATTAAAGCCAGCGTCGATGGAGCTATTATGAAATTAAATCTACGTAATCCTGGTCAAACAGTAAGTTTTGGGGAAGAAATTGCTCAAATTATTCCTAGCAATGCACCACTTATAATTAAAGCTATTGTGTCACCTCAACATATTAGCAAATTGAGAGTTGGTCAGCAAGCACAAATGCAAGTATCTGCCTGTCCTTATCCCGATTATGGTACTCTTAAGGGTCTAGTTAGCCAAGTTTCATTAGACACTGTTGAGCTAACAGAAAATAATACTCCTATTCCGAATAGTATAACCAATCATAACAAGATGTCTACCTTCTATGAAGTGACGATTAAACCAAATACTTTTGTTTTAGATAAAGCTGAATATAAATGTACTCTTCGTTCAGGAATGCAAGGTCGTGTTGATATTATTTCTCGTGAAGAATCATTTGTGCAATTTTTGCTGAGAAGTGTAAGGCTAAAATCTAATTTTTAGCGAACAAAACTCCTATTGAAAATTAAAAAGCTTGAAACTCTTTCAACGAAATTTCCAGAATTGTTGGGACTTCTGCAACTTCTTCGGAAGTCGGAGGTAATTGATTCCCTACTTATACTAAGTTGGGTTCAGAGGTAGTATTATGAGATGGGTAAAGAAAGTTAAAGAACGTAGGCGATCGCTATCAGAACAAAGCTCAACTTCCCTGTAGGAACTTCCGCTTTCTGTGTAGCAGCTTCCATCTTCACGTTTGAGTGTTTCGCGCAGTCTGTAAGAGCTTCCGCTTTGACGTTTAAGTGTTTCACGCAGTCTGTAAGAGCTTCCGCTTTGACATTTGAGTGTTTCGCGCAGTCTGTAAGAGCTTCCGTCTTCACGTTTGAGTGTTTCGCGCAGTCTGTAAGAGCTTCCGCTTTGACGTTTGAGTGTTTCGCGCAGTCTGTAACAGTTTCCGCCTTCAAAGTAGAAATCTACTGCTTGGTGAGTGCCAAAAATTTAAGAGAATTTACAGCATTCAGGTTTCTGGAATCCTCATTATGACTCTCAAATCATTCCAGGTCTGAGAAAGTTCTCTAAACTGTTCTTGGAACTAACAGAAGAGGAATTTCAGCATCTTGCCAACCAAGTTTATGTAATTTATCACACTGGTGCGATCGTCAAAATTATTCGGTCGTAAGTAACTGTAAGGCAAGTCCAAACAGTACCGTATTATAGATAACATCAACAACGTTGAACAAATACTTTAGCAAACCATAGTTTAGCTTTAGTAAGGATTTGGGAATACTAGAGTTGCACAATACACAAAAATTACAGCAACTTCTGGCATGATGTTAGCATTTTTCAACTATCCCTTTTATTCAAACAGTTTTATTCCTCATGGACATTGTTATCTCTGGAAAACAAGACTAGTCTGGCTCCACATCATTTCTGATGCAACGATTGCCTTTGCCTATTATTCTATTCCTCTATTACTGATTTACTTTATTTACAAACGCAAAGATATTCCTTTCAATGGAGTGTTTTTCTTATTTGGTGCTTTTATCCTTGCTTGCGGTACTGGACACTTGATGGAAATTTGGACGCTTTGGCATCCCGATTACTGGATTGCAGGTATTTTAAAAGCTTTAACTGCAATTATTTCTATTTATACAGCATTTACATTAATTTATCTCATACCTCAAGCTCTAAAATTAACTAGTCCTACCCAATTAGAAGCTATTAATAAAGCGCTTTCAAGTGAAATTATCGAGCGCAAAAAAACAGAAGAAGCCTTACTACGTATTAGTAAGGCTGTGGAAAGTGTCAGTGATGCTATTGCTATAGCTGATGTTAAAGGCCAATCAAATTATCAAAATCCTGCTTTTATACATTTGTTTGGTTACACAGTTGATGAACTTAACGCTACTGGTGGACCAAAAGCAATTTACTCAAATCCACTAGAACTAGAAAGCGTCTTAACTACTATCAATAGCGGTCAGTCATGGCGTGGTGAAGTCACCATGCAAAGTGCTACTGGTCATACTATGCAAATTGATTTAAGGGCAGATGCTATCAAAGACTTAACTGGCAATATTATTGCTTTAGTTGGCATCCACACAGATATTACCGAGCGTAAACAAGCAGAAGCTCAACTCAAACAGCAAGCAATAGAACTAGAGCAAACTCTCCAAGAATTGCAAAGTACTCAATCCCAACTCATCCACAATGAAAAAATGTCTTCTCTCGGTCAATTAGTAGCTGGAGTTGCCCACGAAATCAATAATCCAGTAACTTTTATTTATAGCAATCTGATTCATGCTAATAATTATATTCAACAACTAATCAAACTACTTCACCTTTACGGGATAAATTACCCAAATCCTGTACTTGAAATTCAAGAAGAAATTGAAGCTATTGACCTCGATTTTTTAAGAGATGACTTACAAAAACTGCTTTCTTCTATGAAAGTCGGAGCAGAACGTATCGGTCAAATTGTGGCTTCTCTTCGTACCTTTTCACGGCTTGATGAAGCTGAGTTAAAAGTAACAGATATCCATGAAGGTATTGACAGTACTTTGATGATTTTAGAACATCGTTTGACAACAAAAGGTAATTATCCAAAAATTCAAGTTATTAAAGATTATGGCAATTTACCTTTAGTTGAGTGTTATGCAGGACAACTAAATCAAGTATTTATGAATATTCTGACAAATGCGCTTGATGCGTTAGAAGATTCATTAATCCAAGGAAAAATTACAATTAACAAGCCACAAATTCGGATTTATACTCAACACATAACTGCTCAACAAATAATTATCCGCATCATTGATAATGGCCCTGGTATTCTAGAACAAGTTAGACAAAAGTTATTTAATCCTTTTTTCACGACTAAAACTGTAGGTAAAGGGGCTGGTTTAGGTTTATCGATTAGCTACCAAATTATTACCGAGCGACATGGTGGTTCGTTACAATGTATTTCATCTCCTAACCAAGGCGCGGAATTTATTATTCAAATTCCAGTTAAACAACCTAATAAGTAATATGGGACTCCTATTTGATTTTTGGCGAGCATCCCAAATGTGCAAATTTATGTCGCCAAGATTCAATTATATAAGGATTGATCGTAAAATTTTACAGTGTTCTATCGCAAAAGTTTTGAAGGGTTATAAAAGTTTGTAGTAAGCACTTCAGTGCTTAAAATTGAGCGATAAATCGCTCACTACAAACCCATTAAAATTAATGTGACAGACCACTAGTTATGTCATATATGGAGATTGTTACTTAATTGTATTATGTTTATTCAAGTCTACGGAATTTCTAATTGCAACACTTGCAAAAAAGCTTTGATATGGCTCCAACGCAACAACATTGACTATGAGTTCATTAATATCAAAGAGACTCCACCAACCCGCGAGCAAATCCAAAATTGGGTAAAGTCTTTAGGTTTTGCTCTCATGCGAAATACCTCCGGTCAATCCTACCGTGCTTTAGGAGACGAAAAAAAGACTTGGACTGAACAAGAGTGGGTTGATGCATTCACTCAGGATGCAATGCTGCTCAAACGTCCGCTTTTTGTCAAAGATGGAACAGCTGTGCTGGTCGGCTTTAGAGATGAGTCAGTAGTTCAAGAAAAATTAGGACTTTAGCTTGCCCTGGCGGAATTCGCGCGCCAGTTGCTCATAGGGGAAACCCCCATGAGCAACTGGCTTGGCTATACAGACAAAACTCACCTGGATGGGTTTCAAATTTTTTGAGTTTGCGTAGGCGGACGAGAGTTTGTGTAGCCGCAATTTCTAATCGCCTGGTATATTTGCTCTCACAAATATTGTTGACAATTTCACAAACCCGTTAGATTAACGACTGTGACATCAAACTTTACTACAGCTTAGTTAGACGAGAGCGATCGCCTTTATTTTTTTTAATGAAATGACTGGGCATTCAGGTAGAAGCTTGTTATCTTCATAGTTTCAGTATTTTTGACCAGGGTAGAAAAAGTAACTTTTGATAAGCTAATAGCGCATTTTGTCTCAAATTTACTTTCATTCTCCGCGTCCTCTCGGCTAGATTCGTTGTTTTTGATAAAAACCCGTCTACAACAAAAATTCAACAGCGAGTTATACCATGACTGCCACACCTGAATTAAGATACTCTAACTGGTTTAAACAAGGATTCCACCGACTTAGTATTCGGGAAAAAATTTTTTATGGGTACGGTTTAGCTTTGGGAATTGCAGTTTTGGGAACAACAGCAGGGTTAGTAATTGGCGATCGCCATTTCCACCAAGCTAGACAACAAATGGCCTTAGTAGATGAAGAAGGAAGCTTGTTAAGTAATTTGCAAGGAGAACTGTTAGAAATACAGATCAATCAACAGGAAATAGTGCCTTTTTTACAGCAGCCAGAAACCTTGCAAAAGGGAATTTCTAATTTCAAAACCGATTTGGCAGAGGCCGAAACGTTGCTTTCTCAAGCGCAGGAATTTAGTCAAACTAGTTCACAAGAAGATTTGCAAGCGCTACTCAAAAAGTATGACAGTACTATAGCGGTATATTCTGAACAACTTAGGTATTTGATCCGGCAAATCTTACCATTAAGTTCACAGCCAGAGGGAGCAACAAAAGCGCAGGAATTAATCTCAAAATTCAGTCAAAGTCAGAATTCTTTAAAGTTTTATCAATTTGCCCATGACTTAACCGACTTTGCTAAAACACTTCAAAAACGGGAAGATGAAGCTGATATAGCTCAAAAACAGGCTGCATTAATACAAGCTCAGATTATTATTATCAGTATGCTGCTGTCAGTGGCGATGGCTGCCATACTTGCTTTCTACACAAGTCTAATCATCGCCCGTCCCATTAATGCAGTGACAGATATTGCCCAAAGAGTTACCCAAGAAGCCAATTTTGATTTGCAAGCATCTGTCACTACCGAAGATGAAGTTGGGGCGTTAACTAATTCCCTTAACCAGCTGATTCAACAGGTGAAGCACCTTTTAGAAGAACAACAATCTGAGAATCAAGCACGATTAATTCAAAGTGAGAAAATGTCTAGTTTGGGACGGATGTTGGCTGGCGTCGCCCATGAAATTAATAATCCGATAAATTTTATTTCTGGCAACCTCGTACACGCGAAAACTTATACTGACGACTTATTAGGACTTCTGCAAACATAT
This sequence comes from Nostoc sp. C117, assembly GCF_043099735.1. Classification (NCBI taxonomy): domain Bacteria; kingdom Bacillati; phylum Cyanobacteriota; class Cyanophyceae; order Nostocales; family Nostocaceae; genus Nostoc; species Nostoc sp. C117. The sequence goes on along the minus strand of NZ_CP170991.1, from coordinate 1,428,750 downwards.
AAAACCGAAGTTATTCAGCCTTCAGATACTTTGCAAACTTTAGCAGAAGAAATTGATTTGGAGTTTCTTTTAGAAGACCTACCAAAACTCTTTAACTCTATGAAAGTTGGTGCTGAGCGCACGCGAGAAATTGTGCGAAGTTTAAAAGATTTCTCTCGTTTAGATGAAGGAGAAGCGCAGTTAGTAGAGCTACACGCTTGTTTAGATAGTACACTATTGATTTTGAACAATCGCCTGAAAAATGGTATTAGCCTTGTTCGTAAATATGGAGATATTCCAGCGGTTCCAGGGTACACAGGTTTACTTTATCAGGTATTTATGAATCTTCTCAGCAATGCGATCGATGCTGTAGAAGAAAGAGCGGTTAACAACCCAGAATTTTTACCTGAAATTACCATCATCACAGAACGATCTTATGATAATTGGGTGATAGTCCGAATTGCAGACAACGGTTCTGGTATTTCTCCAGAAAATCTCCATAAGATATTTGAAACATTTTTTACCACCAAACCCCGAGGTGTTGGTACTGGCTTAGGCCTAGCGATCGCCTATCAAATTGTGGTAGAAAAGCATCAAGGTAAAATTACTTGCGAGTCTGAGCTGGATAAAGGTACAGAGTTTGCATTGGTTTTACCAACTTTTCACCCTTGAGCTTATAGCACATCACTGCATAAAGAAGCCACCGATTTGTAATGTCTCAAACCCTCACTAAAAGGGAATTACGAATTACGTTAGCGAAGTGGGGCGTAGCCCATTACGAATTACGAATTGTTAAACTAGTTTGAGCCAGTTTTTTGAGAACAAAGGAAAAAATAAACTTATGGGACTTTTCGATCAAATTCTTGGTGCAGTCACCAATCCCAATCAACAAGGTAGCTTAGGTCAACTGGGCGGCATTATTAACACTGTAAATCAATTGAGCGATCGTACTGGTGCAGACCCTTCTACTATCCAATCAGTTTTGTCAATTGTGGGTGGTCAAGTCCGTTCTGCTTTACAGCAAAAGCAAGCCACAGATGGCAATGAAGCCACACAAACTTTAGTAAATCAATATGCTGGGACTTCTCCCAACGCCCAAGCAGTAGATTCCCTATTTTCTCCTGATATGCAACAGCAGGTAGCTGAAGTTGCTGCTCAGCGCACTGGGTTAGACGCTGGTATGATTCAACAATTACTGCCTTTAGCAGTACCTTTAGTACTGAACTTTTTGCAATCAGGCGCTAATGCTCAAAATCCCCAAGCTGGCGGAAATCCCGTACTAAATTCCTTCTTAGATGCTGACGGCGATGGTGATGTCGATATCGCTGATGCCCTACAAATGGCTAGTCGGTACATGGGACAGTAATATTCAGTGCTGAGTCAGGAGTGAGGAGTTTTGTTTATCTCCTTGTCCCCTCGGTCTTGCTAGATTGTTAGCTAAGACATAGGCTGAAAAGATGGAAAATCTGCAAATAGAAATCAGATAGTCTATGGCTAAACTTTTTGATTGTATTACTGAGGAACTGCAAGGCTTTATTGCTGCCCAACACATTTTTTTCGTTGGCTCTGCACCCTTAAGTTCTACAGGTCATATAAACCTTTCTCCTAAAGGTTTAGATTGCTTTCGTATCCTCTCTCCTAACCAAGTAGGTTATGTAGACCTTACAGGTAGTGGTAACGAAACTTCAGCCCATTTGCAAGAAAACGGGCGAATAACCTTTATGTTTTGTGCCTTTCAAGAACCCGCCTGTATCTTGCGTCTTTATGGTCAAGGAAACACAATTTTACCGAGTTCTCCAGATTGGAATTCTCTCTACTCTCTGTTTACCCCGATAGCTGGAACTCGTCAAATTATTGTCGCTGATATCCAACAAGTACAGACATCTTGTGGTTTTGGCGTACCACTTTATGAATATCAAGGTCAACGTCAAACTCTAGTAAACTGGGCTAGTAAAAAAGGCGAAGACGCAGTTCGAGAATATCAACAGCAGAAAAATCTTATCAGCATTGATGGTTTAGCGACACCACTAAATAAAGAATTCATCAGTCAGAATTCAGGAGTCATAATTAATGAGTAGGAGATTTGATTAACTTTGGCAACTCCATACGATAAAATATTATCGAATTAAAATATTTTATTTGTGCTTGCCATTCTCTTAAAACTCGAATTGAGGAAGAATTTCTGTTTCACTCTTTCCTTCATTTATCCACTCTTGCATTGCCGTCAGTGCCAAAACTGCGTCAACATAATCTTTAGAAACAGTATCTAACTGCACATCATAAGCCACAAACCGCAAAACAACCGGGGCAAAAAAGGCATCAGCAATTGTGAAATTACCAAATAAAAAATTACCATTAACCCCAAAATTTTGGCGTGATTCTTTCCAGATACTAGTAACTCTGTCAATGTCTTGTTGTACCCCAGATACTAAACCTTTGCCAGGATATTTAGTACGGCAATTCATCGGCATATTTTGACGCAGATTTTGAAACCCTGAGTGCATTTCGGCAGTGATAGAACGGGCAAAAGCTCTTACTATTTTATTCTCTGGCCACCATTGCGAAGTCGGAAAAGTTTCAGCCAAGTATTCACAAATAGCAAGAGAATCCCATACAGTTTGGTTATCGTGTAATAATACAGGTACTTTTCCAGATGGCGAGTATTGCCGAATTTTTGATGATGAGTTTGAACTATAAAGTGGAATCCGAATCTCCTTGAATTCCAAGCCAAATTGCTTCATCGCCAGCCAAGGACGGAGTGACCAAGATGAATAATTTTTATTGCCAATCACTAAGGTTAGTTGCGTCATATTTTGAATACCTGTAAACTTGTTCAATCCACATAAGTAGAGTAGCGTGAATAATGCAAGGTTTGTAGTCAGGGTTACCCTACGGGAACGCAACTCTTAGAGAGTCTCCGCCAAGGCGAACAGCCCTGATTTGAGGACTAAAGTCCTCTCTTCGAGATGCTGCGCGTAGCTTGCTGCCTCGGAGGGGTACACTACGAAACTAATCTCAATATTTTTTACATTATCTAAATGCTATAACTCAGTAGTTACATCAATTGGAGTATTCTTTGAGACGCGGTAATAATCCCAAGAAACTCAGAAGCACAATTGTACTTGCTGCGATCGCTGTTTTAATCTCAAAAGCATCTAGATTGCTGAAACCTTGGTGAATTGCTCGATCGAAGACTGCTTGGTTGATATCAAATGTCTTTTGATTAGCTGTTTTAAACTCTTCAAGCAGCCAGTTGGACTGTCCAGACTTATTTCCGACGCACAGAGCGATCGCCTCTTGATGCTTGCCACTGCGCTCTAATTGGCGAATTTGTTGGTCAATAGCAAGGTATTTACCCAAACTCACGAGACTGGCGAGGGTGGCTTCTTTTTCACCTGGAAAGGTGATATTATTCAGTTCGTCAGCAATGTAACCTTTAAAACCATCTATCTTTTTACCCTGAGAATTATAGGCAGATGCTATGGTTTGAGCAGTTTGGCCTTGAGGAATTTGGGCAATTTGAGCTATTTTGCTGAAAAAAGCTTGTTCGTAGTTGGTGGCAAAAGCTGGGTCAAGCAAATAGCGGCTTTCGGCAGCATTAGCAATGTAGGCATTAGCACGAGCTTCTCGCAGAGCGTGCATAGAATTGAACGCATCTTCTTTAGCCGTCCTCAGATTTTCCGCAGAGGCCAGCAACGTGACTGTGGTATAAGTTAATAAGGCCAAGGCGATCGCTGTGGCAACCAACAGCATAGGATTGAGGGTGCGGCGCATCCTTTGACTCAGAAATATCTGAATCCCTAATAGCACAATTATCAGTGCTGCCCCAGAAACAAAAAGTAAGATCAAAGAATTATTAGCGGCAACCTTTTGTTCGGTATAAGTTTCTTCTAAAACTTGTATATTTACTTTATCTAACTCGTCGGCTGCTGGCAGTAAGGTTTTATCCATAAGTTCCGTAGCTGCACGGTAAGCAACCAGCATCGCGTTAGTATCACCGCGTGCGTGAAAATCCCGTGCTTGCTGAATTTGGGCTATGTAGTTACCTAAGCCGAGTTGCATCGTCTGAATGGGTTTTCGCTCTTTATCTGCATAGGTGATATTCTCAGCAGCAGCAACTAATCTTTCAGCAGCTTTTTGGTATCTCTCTTCGTAACCTTTGACTGCATCTTGGTTTTGTCCTGCTGGTACTAAAAGTTCATTAGCGACATTAGCATCCATACCGGCAAATGCGTCTTTGAGGCGTTGAGCAGTGACGATGCTGGGTGTGGAATCTTCACCAACGGTTTTGACCGCGTGTCTTTGCCCTTGAACTGCGCTAATAATCGCAATCAGTAATAGTAAACTGGTTGCTCCGGTTAAGTATAATCCTACCTGAAGTCGTTCTGGAGTCGTAAATTTATAATTTTTCTGACTTAAAAGAGCGATGATTTTACTCATATATTTTATTTGCAGGTTTATCCTAATTTCCGAACAGCTTTCACCGCGATCCGAGTCCAATGTCCAAGGGTAAATTCGTCTCCATCCTGAAGTTTTATGTCTACCATCGGCTTCAATTCCACAGCTTTTAATTGTGTACCATTCGCAGAACCAATATCACGGAGAGTTAATGTATTGTCTGTCTCTAACGTCAGCAAAGCATGGCGGTGTGAGACAGCATCATCAAAATCTAAAGCAATTTCTGGGTGAATTGCTCTAACTTCGCTATTGCGACCAATTAAGTTAATTGTCTTATCGAGATGAAATGTAATTGGTAGTTGATTTATCGGTGGTTCTGGACTTTCGGGATGGCGTAAAGATGGGTCAATATAGACAACTACATCCCAACCAATAACTAACAATTGAGAATCTATTAATCCAGACCCAGAATTATTGGTATTCGTCTGTCGACTTGTTCCCATTTCTTCTTCTTGGGTGCGTTTGGCAATGGGTACTTCACCATGCGCCCCAGTGACGAAGTTGTAACCACAAATTTCACAAAAATTGCCACTATTTGATTCATGGACGGTACTACAATCTGGGCAATTTTCTGTGGCTTTGGTTGGTGTTACTGTTGAGTTAATTGTTTTTTGGACGAATGGAAGTTCAGGTACACCGAGAATTTTAGTACCGCATTCTGAACAAAAATCTAATTCAGTTGATTCATGTCCTTTAGGACATTGATAGATTGACATAGTTACTGAAGTAATTTTTTAAATCGGTATAAGCCGTTTGTATTTAGCAATAACAATTAATTCGGAGATTTAGCAATTCGAGTCGTTTTTGTGGAACGTGTTTCCAATGCCATTGCATCTTCTTTGGCGACTTCTCGCTTCAACCGGACTGTTCCTGTCGGTGCATCCTCTATCTCAACTACGGTTTTCAGTAGTTTGGCTGTGGCTTCATTCCCTGATTCATGGGCTAGTTTTACTGCCTTGCCTAATTTGGCAGTAGCAAGCTCAATATCATTCCTAGCACGAGCTTCCAATCCTTCTTGAATTGACTGAGCCAGTTCTGCTTGTCCAGTATAGTGGGCAACTCGCCGATCGATTTTGGTCGATTTGGCTTCATCATCAGTCCAGGTTGCCAAAATACGTGCTTCTGCAACTTTAGTTTCTGTGCCGTTGAGGGTGTATACTAAACTCGCTCGACCTGCTAACATTTCATCACCGATATTGCCTGGATTAACTTCAATACAGAAGTGGTAATCACGAGACTCGTTACTTCCCCAAGCTCCAGTGGGGTAATCAACCATCTGAGGCTTGACAGGTTTATGGCGGTGGGTAAGGTCAACAATATCGGGACTAACTTGTTTACAAAACAAGACTTTGGCTCCTTGCGGTGTCCATAAACGTAAAGCGACATCGCTAACATTTTTACTCATAGCTTTTTCCAAAATGGCGCGGAAGTCACTTTCAATCATTGCGGCGTTAGGAATAATATCGGTTGTCCCTAAAAGTTTGCTGGCAATTTCTTGAAGTTGAGCAACTCGCCAATCAGTTCCGACACCACGACAGTCGCACTGAAAGACACCTTCACATTCAAGTAAAACTTTCTTCAAGGATTTCTCATCAGATTCATCATTTTGCCCATCGGTGAGCAGTAGTGCTTGACGAACTGCGCTAGGCATCTTTTTGAATTGTGTTAAGGCTTGAGCCAACCAAGTAGACATGAGAGTACCACCATTAGCGAGAGTACTCTTAATAGCTGCGATCGCTTCTTGCTTTTTTTCTATTGTGGCTGGAGAAACAGGAAAAACTACAGTGGCTTTACCAGCACCAGTGACGATGAAGAAATGGGCATCCTCTGGGAGCAATTTCACAATTTTGGTCATTGCATCTTTGGCTGCATGTATCTTGTCACCTCCCATTGAACCGGATGTGTCGCAGATGATGCCAAAAAGTCTGCCATTGTGTCCAGTTGCGATCGCACTATCACCTTTTTCGACGGTAATGGTCATAATGGCATCAACTTCTCTGGCTCCTTGGGGTAGATATTGGTTTTGAAAAACTTCGGCTTTAAATTGATGAGACATAGTGTTTTGTTTGTTTGAGAGTTTAATTCATAAACAGAGAACAGCAACAGTAATGTTGTCATGTCCACCACAATTACGGGCAAATTCTACAAGAGTGCGAGATATGCCGATCGCATCTTGAACGGGCGATTGCTGCACTAAGTTAGCTAAATGTGCTGCATCTAAGGTATAGTTCCACAATCCATCACTACACAAAATCAGATATCCAGAACCAGGAATAGTAAACTTCACAATTGAGGGAACAGCATCCTCAACGGCATCTGCTCCCAGCCAGCGCGTAATTGCATGAGCTTTGGGAGATAGTCTAGCTTCTACTTCGCTGATTTTTCCGGCTGCGACTACTTCAGTTAACCAGGAATCATCCTGAGTCAATTGTTGGTGACTGTGAGCAGAAATCCAGTAAGCGCGACTATCACCTAACCAGCCAATAGTAGCGATACTTTCTTGAACAATTGCAGCCACAATAGTTGTAGATGGTGGTTCTAAATCTCCACTATTTCTATAAGAAATATTACATACATTGGCTAAAGCAGTAGCAAAAGCTGATTTAATTACCGAAGCGGAATTTTCCCCTGTTTCCCACGCATTCGCTAGAGCCAGACAAGTACTTTCAGCAGCAGTTTTAGCAGCTAAATCAGGTTTTTCGGAACTAGAAACTCCATCACAAACTACGAGAATATTTGGCTGACTGTCATTGAGTTGTTGTAAAGCGAGGAAATCTTCATTGCGGCTATGTTTGAGTCCGCGATCGCTAACTCCGGCTAGCTGTGAATTAATTATTACTTCTAACCAATCATGCACTGGTGGTTCTTGGCGAAATCCACATTGGCAACAGTAGCCTTCAGAATCGATTCCTGCACCACATTTTTCACATTTAGCGATCGCAGTTGGCGGTTTACTAGCCGTTAAAGGTGTACCGCATTCTTCACAAAATTTATCATCAGCTAAGATGGATGCACCACATATACATTGCATAATTTGCCCTCATTAGGTTTAACGAACTTTGGGGGTTTAAGTCCCCTGTCTCTACAGACAGCGCGTTTTGATGCCTAAGCTAAATCCCCGTCACAAAACTTAATTACGAATTACGAATTATTTAAATTAGGGTTCTAGGACGTACCCGATTAGCTTCATCGACTAAAGAGATTTTTTCGTCTTTAGTTGCGAGGTGCGCCATGTCGCGTAAGGCTTTTTCCAATCCCTTTCTCAGATGCACTTCTTGTAATGGCTGCCCCAAAATTGTTAAATCAGCAGCAGCTTGGAGTTGGCGGGAGGTGATTAAATTGAGAGCAGTTTCTAATACTTGTTTAGTCAGGCGATAGCGATCGCTACCTTCTAATGTCAGTGCTTCAATGGCCACAGAAGCGGCTTTGAGTTCTTGAGTACCTGGAGCCGAGCGATCGCCGTTGATTAAAGTCCGGGCAATCTCTACTCGCGCTCGTGTATATAAATTAGAAGTTTGCGGTATATTTTCCAAAGCTGCTACAGCACCGTTGCGATTTCCAGTGGCACAAAAGCAACGTGCTAACCCAAAAGCTGCTGATACATAACTCGGATCGGTGCGGGACACCAAACTATACATCTTAATTGCTAATTGGTAATTTTCGGCAAGTTCTGCGGCTAACCCCAGCGCCAGTTTCGGAGCTAATTCTCCTGGTAAATCAAAATAAACTTGGTCAAATGCTTTCTGCGCCTCTGCGGGTTTATTTTGCGCCATCAGCGATCGCCCACGATACCAAAAGCTCCGCCAATCCCAAGGATCTTTGGCTACGACTTGGGCTATAGCTTGTTCTGCTTCTTCGTAATCATTAGTATCAATTAAGGTATTTGCCAAGCGCAACAATGCTTCAGTTGATTTGGGGAATTGCTTGACAACAACATCTAAACCGACGGCTCGCTGGACTGGATCGGCGATCGCGCTGGCATTTAGGACTGCATTAAAGCCCGGATCGGTAGCATCCAATATTGGTATCGGTAATTGGTGATATTCTGGCTTAATTGGTTCAAAACTTCCACTGTGGGTAATGGCCAACATATCGCCGCCAAACAGGTTACTGGTGGTGGGACGGGGAATATTGGTAGAAATTGCAACAACTTCCCGCAGTACACCCAATAACTGATCTGCCATTTCATCGGCTGACTGAAATCGGTCATCAGGATTTTCGGCGGTGGCTTTAATCAGAAAGCGATACAGTGATTCTTGTTGGGCAAATAAAGGTTCTTCTTGGGGGCTGGGAAGTGTGTATAAATGTTCCTTACTAAAACCTTTAATCTCGGTAAGCAGCACCGCCAAAGTTCTGCCAATGGTAAATAAATCGGAAACGATTGTTGGGCCTTCGCCGGCTTCAGGAGCGCTATAGCCCACTGTACCGTAAATATCACCATTGGGATCGTCAACGCGACGGACACCACCCAAGTCGATTAATTTCACGTCGTTGTCTTCGATCATGATATTATCTGGCTTGAAGTCGCAGTATACCAACCCCAAGGAATGTAGATAGGCAAAAGCTCCCAAGATACGGTGAATATATGCGATCGCTTCTGCTACGGGTAACGCGCCGCGAGTTTTGCGGATTTCTTTGAGGGTTTTACCGCCCACATACTCCATAATGATAAAACCTTCATTACCGTGGTTAACGAAATTATAAATTCCCACGATATTAGAGTGTTTTACTACTGCGAGGAATTGTCTTTCTGCCACGGCGACGGCTGCACTAGATGCGTCTTCGCTGTTGAGCAATCCTTTCAGTACTACATAGCGAGATAAAGTTTTATCGAAGCCTAAATAAATCCATCCTAAACCACCATAGGCGATCGCTCCTTTGACTTCGTATTGCCCAACAACTACATCGCCAGGCTTCAGAGTCGGAATAAAAGAATACTTCTGCCCACACTTGCTGCAAAATCCGTTTTCTCGTCGCAAAGAATGATTGCAATTACTACAAAAGCGTTTATTCTCCGGCACCATTGGGTTAGTAAGAATCGCTTTTTCTGGTTCCGTTGAAGGCAGTTCTGGTACAGAAGTTAATCCCGCTCCTAGTTGTCTGCGACTACTACGGGCAGAAGTGCTACTGGTACGCCGCGAACCCTTGGAACGATTGGTTAATGGAGACGAGCCTGTGGCTGTGGTAATTGGTGAACTTCTGAGTGTTTGTGAGGCATTTTGTTTCTGGCTGACATCTAGAGATTTTAATGCTGCTAACCCACAGACATTACAGTAGTCATCTTCAATAGTGCCAGTACATCCATTCCGCAGACAGCGAAGACTGTTCATTGAAGTCTCCTAAATCTATAGTCATAAATCATTGGTTATTCTTCTCCCGATCTTTTTCACCAGATATTTGCTTTATTGTTCCCCTAAAATTGGCTGTTTAAACGTTTTTCATATTGGGAAACTAATTCCGATGCCTTGTCTAATGGAGTTGGGCGGATATAGAGGAGTTGCGTTGCTTTTTGGGCTAAATCAACCAAGGTAATATCTTCAATCAATCCCCGCGCTAAGGCTTTAGCTTTGAGGGCATCCAGTCGTCCACGTAACTCCCGACGAGTTTGTAACAAAGTACTATTAGCTGTGTATGTCTGTTGCTCTAAAGTTATGTATTCTTTGGCTTTGGCTATCCAATTATCTAAACCGAGCATAACTGGACTAACTAAACCCTCCTCTAGCTTATTTTGTAAGCGTGTGAGCCATTGGCTAAGGGCATCTATCTGCTCTTGCGCTAATGGAGTGTGCTTTGTTAGATACAAAACTTTTTCTTGGCTTTCCGTAAAAGCGGCAATAGATTGTGAGTGAAGTCTAATTAATTGTTCTAATAAATTGTGAGCGATCGCTAGTTTTTCTTGTATCTGAGCCTGTTGTTTTTGGGCTTGCTCTAAGACTAATTTAACTTGTGCCAATAAAGGTTTGAGTTGCCGATCTATCTCTGCACTCACTCCCAAAGGATCTTGCTCAACCCTTTCTCGTAGGGAAGCGATCGCTTCATGAGCTTGTACCAGTTCATTCCTAGAATCTTGATTGAGTGATGCGGCTAAGTTTTGCCCTAAGATAATTTGCGATTCTGCATCTTGGAGTATAAATTCTAGATTTGTCCAAGCGGCATCAACCGCTAGAACTGCATCTCTGGCTACAGAAAAAGCCTGATTCATTACTTCTAATAATTGTGCAGGAGCGATCGCGTTTGCTTGTTGAGTCACAGTCAGTAACTCTCTCTGTGCTAATGGCGTTTGCACAACAGACAGATGAATCGAAGTGCCTGTTAATAGTTGTTTAATTTCATCAATTTTTTCCTCTGTTGCCAAAAATCGTGGTAATTGCTGCCGCAATCTACTGGCTCGATCTATTGTTTGCACCAATAGGTCAAAGTACTGAAATAAATCGTTCATTGCCTCCAACGCTGGAGTCACTTTTAGAGCAGTAATGCCTGTCAAATGAACTTTAGCAAAACCAGGACTCCCGCAAAGGCGTTGATATACTGGGAGTTCTTGTAGATCGAATAGGTTTTGGCTAACTACTTGAATTTTATTTTTCCAGTCAGCTAAGAGTTGATCGACAATTTTGGTTGTCATAAGAATCAAGGAATTCAATTTACCAAAACGAATTATCCTGATATTATGCCTGGTTTACTCGGCTCAAGTTATGACGCTCCATCGGGGACTTGATACTATCAGCCAGTGGTTGTCCACTCCCTTGCGCTTGTTGTATTGACGTTTCCAAAGGTGATGCAGCCATTCCCCCTTCTGTTGCACGTTGCACCATCGACTTCATTTGGAGTTCTTCCTCTTCAGGCAAAGACTCACGCTGAAGTTTTCCGCCCTGTGGTTGATGAAGTCGTTGCACGACCTGACGAGCAATTTCGTCAGCTTCCTGTTCATACTTATCGCCAGGCTCTCCAATCGTCAGTTTTGCTTGAATTGGTGTTGGTCTATCTGGTCTATGAAGTGGAATATTGGCGATATTATGACCAAATAGGGTTGCGTGTGACAATCGAGAATTCAATAGTCCGTCCATCTTGGCTTGTAAAACTGTTAGGCGCTCCTGTCCTTCGGGCGTAATCGAGCCATACTTAGCTTGTATTTCAAGTCCAGTTGCCTCCATCTGTTGTTCTGCAAAGGCAACATCTTCTATATCAGTTGATGTCTTTGCTGCATCTGATACTTTTGGGGGTTGACTAGTAAACGGTCTATACGCTAGTTGAAGGTGTGAGTTTGGTGCTGAGGAATTGGAATAGGTAGATGAGTTAGTCTTTGAAGATTTTGTTTTGTGCATTGTTTTACAAGTTCATGATTTACAATCAACCTGACATCAGTGATTGATGTCAGCAAAATCTTGAATATTGTGTTGTGAAAATCTAGGTACTGATGGTTACAAAATGCCAAAGACCAACCACTGGATTGCAACAGCTACGAAATTCAGTCCTAAGAAGATTTCACAACTGTATTTTTACATCCCTTAAAAATAGACTTGCGATCTATTTTAATTTTGACTAACAAGCAAGTATATTGGTTTAATCCAGCCTTTATCAGCATATCAGCTTTTATCAAATCTCCGACCTTTACGTATACAGAAACTCAACGCGACGGGAAATTCTGGTCAATGCATAAGTCCTAGTTGTTCGCCAAGTGAACTTTGCGAGGTAAAGGGGAAGGGGGAAGGTGGAGCCCCCACGAAGTGGGGATAAGGGGCAGGGGGAAAGGGTTTAAATCTCTTACCCTTTTCCCTTTCCCCTTTCCCCAGTCCTCCAATAAGAGAGAATCGATTGGGGAATGATGGATTACGCCTCGCCTAGCGATGTCTACTTTAAGGGGCTGCTCAGTGTCGCGTCGCCTCCTGAATGTGGATCATTTCAAGCGCTCTAGTAAACGATCGCCAACTCGCAATGAATTAGCAATAATGGTCAGCGTGGGATTAACAGCGGAACTGGATGGAAAGAAACTGCCATCGACAACATAGAGATTATCCACGTCATGGGTACGGCAATTCAGATCCAGTACGGAGGTTGTTGGGTCTTCTCCAAAAAGACAAGTACCGCATTGATGACCAACTGATTGCAGTGGCATCATGTTGCGGGGATAGAGGCTAAATGGAATACAGTGTTCTGCCCGATCGACTTGCTTGAGAACACCTACCCAGCGTTTAGCTAGGCGATCGCTTGCTTCTAAATTGTTGGGTTTATAGTTTAAGTAAAGGCGCTCTTCCTTGACCTGCACGCGATTCTCAGGATCGGGTAAGTCTTCTGTTTGCAACCACCAACCAACTGTATGGTCGGCAACTGTTTTCAGTTCTGCCCCCGGTCGCAGCCTTAATAGTGGAGCCAGCAGTGAGGGAACTTCGGCGGGTAGCATATCTGCCAATACATTACCAGTATTTTGTATCAAGCCCATTGGGTAGGGAAAATCAGACTCGCCCCAATAAAAATCACTAATGGCGATCGTCTTTTGATAAACAGATGGATTGAGTTTTGTATTTAGTTGTACCATTGCCATAGAAATATGCTTCATCAGGTTGCGCCCCACCCGATCGGAACTATTTGCTAATCCGTTGGGATGTTGGTCATTGTGCGATCGCAATAACAATGCTGCTGAGTTAATCGCGCCGCAAGCAACTACAACAATATCACCTGTAAAGAACTGAGTTTCGCCGTTAATCTCAACTTCTACGCGGGTGACTTCTCGACCAGAGGGACTTGTATGTAACCGTGTGACTTTGGCTTCAGTCAGTAAAGTAATATTTTCATGATGGCGAATGGGCTGCATACAATTAACTTCAGCATCAGCTTTACCTTGAGTCAAACAAGGAAAGCCATCGCAGGTATCGCAACGAATACAGTTCCCCAGGCTTTTATCTACTTCATTAAGTTTCAATCCCAACGGCAGATTGAAGGGATGCAAACCAGCTTCCCTCAGACCGTTAACAAGTTCCTGTATTCGGGGTTCATGGTGTACGGGAGGATAGGGATAAGGTAAACTCCTAGCTGCCTCGGTGGGATCGATACCCCCTTGACCGTGAACATCATAAAGCTGCTCTGCTTGAGTGTAGTACGCTTCAAAGTCGCGGTATTTTAATGGCCATGCTGGTGAAATGCCGTCCTTGTGTTCCACCTCTTCAAAATCGCGTTCCCGTAATCGCAACAACGCTGCACCGTAAACTTTGGTATTACCACCAACCCAGTAATTCATTGCTGGACGGAAGGGTTTATGATTTACGTCATACCACTGCTCTGGAGTGTGATACCTTTCTTTTTGGTAAACTTCTAGCGCACTCCAGTTTTCCTTTTCTCGGGGTAAAAATTTACCTCGTTCCAAAATTAAAATTTTTTTGCCACTGGGTGCAAGATGATAGGCCAAAGTGCCACCACCCGCTCCAGTACCAATGATAATCACATCATAATGAGTGTTCGTTGTCATGATTGTTCTCCTGGAATTGGCAGAGAGTCACTCAAATCGATTTTGCCGTGACGATTGTAGTCACAGCGAAAAATACAGCGTTTGTGATTGTCGTGATGCAATTTGGCACACTTGACGGCGCGTTTGCCAAATAAATATTGATATACTGCTGATGCCAGAAACATCCCCGCAGGTGGCACAATTACATATAACCAAAATGCTGTCCAAATGTGGGCAGGTAATGCAGAAGCAAGGCTACGAGCAGGGTTCATGCTAAAGCCCGATAGAGGAGCTTCAAAAAAAACGTAAAGCATTACCAGAAATCCGGCAAATAGACCTGTAAAGCGATTGAGTTTCTGGTTGTTACTACTTAGTAAAACGGTCATCATCATTACAAATGCAATGACTAGCTCGCCCAATAAAGCTATAACCCACCCTGATGTTCCTGGGACAGTGACAATATAATTCACAGGCACTTTAGTGAACACCTGACCTAGCAATAATGCCACCAAATAAACCCCAAACAAACCGCCCAAACATTGAAACAGAATGTAAAAAATAGCATCCTGACGTTTGACTTTTCCCAGACGATAGAACGTGAGCGTGACAGCAGGATTCATGTGTGCGCCGGATTGCTTGCCCCAAGGCGAATAAATCAGGGTAATTGCCGTTATTCCCATGACCACACCAATTAAAAACCGACGCAAATCGCCATTGGGAATTGCTTGATGAATTGGGGAACCAGGATACTCAAACACACAGGTAAATACTCCCGCAGCAATCAGAAATAATCCCAGTTCTGCTGCTTCCATTAAGTATTCGGGTAAATGTTTTCTAAATGTTTCCATGCTGCTCTTGCGCTCGGTATTCAGCATTTGGGAGAATTAGCGCGGCGACTAATCCTGTCCAGCCTGTTTGATGACTGGCTTCAATACCCGCCCCGTTATCTCTGTGAAAGTATTCGTGGAACAAAATATAATTGTGCCAATGGAGATCGGATTGAAATATTAAAAGCCCTCTATGACATTAAGTCCAGTGAATTAACGATCGTTCGATATATCTGTACAAAAATCTAAAATTCTTTTCCCCCTTGCTACCTGCCCACTGTGATATGAATAACTCTTTCACTGGATATGATACAACACTATAGAATCCGATCTGTCTCAGTATCTATGTTCACCTTCATCCTTGAACCAAGCTAGTTCAGCGAAAACTATTTCGCCTTTCCTCACGAAATAAACGCAACGCAAATGCCCCAGAAATAGTATTCCGTAGTTCATTATGTACTACAGCCCGCGGCGTAATTCAGTATCAGCAGGGTAAAGTCTCTGACTAGTTGGAGCGATCGCGTCAAGATAGTGCAGGATATCTGTAGAATCAGTAAATGTACCAGCTTTCGTTAAAAATAATGGCACGGATTTTTCGCCAGTGGGACGAGTAATAAGCCAATAAAAACCCGTCACATGATGCTTTTCGATGAAAGAAAGGAATATGTTACTAGCTTTGAAACATACCTCCCTAGATAGTGAACCACTATAATTTTTTTGGAAGTACTTTATAAATCAAATTTTAGGCAAGTCTGCTTTTAACTTCCTCTGCCAAATTTTGTAGTAAAACTTCTATTTGCTCTCCTGTTTTTAAATCCTTAAGTGAGGATTTTTGTGCTGCTGCTTCTTCAGAACCAATAATCACACAAAATTGAATTCCTTGTTTATCTGCTAACTGAAATTGTTTGCCTAAGGGACGCTTATCAAAGTTAGTTATAACATTAATTCCCGCTTGACGCAGTTGTTGAGAAACTTTTAAATAAGTGGGCATTAAATCATCTTGCATATTCACTACCATCACTTGGGCTGGCGTTGCAGCTAATGTACTGAGAATACCTGCTTTGAGCAATCTACTAATTAAGCGAGTTAAGCCAATAGAAATGCCGACACCAGGCATTTTTTCACCCAAAAATACTCCTACTAATTCTTCATATCTGCCACCAGAACAAATACTACCTAAAGCTTCATGTCCTAATAAAGTTGTTTCGTAAACTGTGCCGGTATAGTAATCAAGCCCCCGCGCAATGGATAAATCAATACAAAAACGATTTTCGGCAACTCCAAGATTACGCACGCCTACAATTACCGTTTCTAGTTCGGTAATTCCCAAGCTTAACTGCTCGCTTCCTGGTAAATTGTTTGCGAGGTGCTTGAGCTTATCTAATACCTCATCAACTGAACCATCTATTTTAATAAAATCAATAATTTTTTCAGCTTGCTCTACTGAAATACCTTCTTTTTCTAAATCTTGTTTTACTTTATTTTCACCAATCTTTTCTAAAGTATCAACAATACCAATACATGATTTAATTTGATTTTCAGCAATTCCCACTGATTTAAAAAAGCCTGTAAGAACTTTGCGGTTATTAATGCGTATGACAAAATCACCAATATTAATTGCTTCAAATATCTCAGTGATAATTGCAGGCATTTGAGCATCATAAAGTAAACTAAGTTCACGACGGGCGACTACATCAATATCACATTGACGAAACTGACGAAAACGCCCATCTTTTGCTCGTTCTCCCCGAAAAACTACATCCATTTGGTAGCGGGCAAAGGGAAAGGTTAATTCATTGAGGTGACGAGCAATATAAGCTGCAAATGGAACTGTTTGGTCAAATTTTAATGCCCTTGCTTCTAAACCAGTTTCGCCAGATTTATCTTTCTCGGCTTGGCGATTTGGTGGCAGGATGGGATTGATACCATAAATGATATTGTCACCTTGGTTTCCTTTAGCTTGTAGTACTTCTAAACGTTCTACAGCAGGGGTTTCTATCGGCGTAAATCCATAACTTTCAAAAACTCTACGAATGGTATCGAGCAAATATAATTCTAAACGCTTTTCGCTAGGTAGAAATTCTGGGAATCCGCTAGGAGTAGAAAAGTTTATTTTGTCACTTTTGGCCATGCATTTACCTTAATAAGTTGAGATTTGAGATAAAAATTCAGAACTAAAAAGTACAGTTGGTTAGGTTTTAGCCTAAGAGGATGTTTGAAAAATAGGCACTTATCGAACCCGCAAATCTCCTGAAAAAAAGGGGAAAACCGGAATCAAAATTTCCCTTAAAAAAGGGGGATTTAGAGGGGTATCTGAAACGTTTTGCTACCAATCAAAAGACTTTTAAAACTTCTCTAACGCACCATGTTATCTAGGTTTAGTCTGGTAGATGTAGGAGAATATCAACGCACATAAAATCTAAGATGGTGCGTTTGCCTCCGCCATAATACACCCGATAAAACTAGGGTAGAGGTGAGGGAAAAATGACTATCCAAGTCTTTTTTCTTGAATGAGAGTTCGCTGAAAAATCTGGTTGTTTTTAAACCAATGCCAAGTGCGTGCCCGATTGTTATTATCAGGACTAATGTAAATCATTTCATATAAGTTCATTTCTGGGTTTGTTTTATAAGCAAACCACAAAATCACAATGGAATCATCTGCTTCCCAAGCTTTTCCTTCAATGCGATCGGTGTCAAACCAAAGTTTATTATCTTTATATATTCCGGGAAATTCGTACTCTTCTTTTTTACCATCAGCCCAGCTGTAGCGATTGATTTGGTAGTAGGGATGAAGGCCGTTTTCTGGGAATTGACAAGTTAAGTGAGACTCGTAGCTGTCGAGGATTTTTCCGGCTGTATCAATTACTGTATAAGTTCCTACCCAATCTCCTTCATGACGGGCAAGCACAGGCATTCCTTCTCGTATATTAGACATTGCAATTCACCTTTTATTGTTCTAACATTTGGAAAAATCGGGTAAAGTAATCGGGAAAGGTTTTCGCTGTACAACCTGGGTCTTTAATGACAATGCCGGGAACTTTTAAGCCAGTGACAGCAAATGCCATTGCCATTCGATGATCGTGATAGGTTTCGATCGCTGCTGGAGTAATTACGCTAGGCTCAATCTTGAGTCTATCGGCAAATTCTTCAACCTGAACTCCTAAGCGACGTAATTCCGTAACTACGGCGTGAATGCGGTCGGTTTCTTTATAGCGAATATGTTCTACATTACGGATGGTAACAGGTGAGGTGGCAAAGGGGGCGATCGCTCCTAAAGTTTGCACTAAATCTGATATATCGTTCATGTCAATATCGATACCCTGCAATTGCTCTGGGCCGGTCACTTCGGTGTAACCATCACCCTCACGTATTTGGCAACCCATCTGTTCTAAGACATTCAGCCAAAGAATATCACCTTGACAAGATTGTTTGGTCAAATGCTTAACCCGGACTCGTCCGCCTGTGACGGCGGCGGCGGCAAAAAAGTAAGAAGCATTTGACGCATCGGGTTCTATCGTGTAATGTCGAGCTTGATAACGTTGACCTGCTTTAATCTGGAATTGATTCTCCCCAATTTGAATCACCTCGACGCCAAAATCGGCCATTAGACCACAAGTCATTTTGACATAAGATTGGGAAACCAGTGTACCTTCAACCTCAATAATTGTGTCTTGTTGAGCATAAGGCGCAATCATTAGTAATGCCGAAAGTTGCTGACTTGTTTGGTTAGCTTGTAAGCGAAAATGCCCTCCAGAAAACTGTCCACCGTAGATGGTGTAGGGCATAAACCCAGAATTCCCCTGAAAGTTAACAGTTATTCCGCTGGCTTGCAGCACTTTTAGCAAGTCACCCATCGGTCGTTCTCGCATCCGGGGAACACCATCTAGATGATATTCGCCGTTACCCAGTGCTACCAGCGCCGAAATAAACCTTGCGGCTGTACCTGCTAAGCCAACGAATAAATCTGCTTGCTTAGCTGGAATTTCGCCTCCCTTTCCTGCTATCTGAATCTGAGTCAAATTAGGATTTAGGGTGATGGGAATGCCTAATTGCTCTAAACATTTGGCAAAATAATTGCTGTCTTCACTAAATAAGGCATTTTCTAAAATAGAGTCGCCTTGTGCTAAAGCCGCGACAAGTAATGCCCGATTGGTAATGCTTTTAGAACCAGGAATCTCTACCGTGGCATCTATTAGGCGATTCAGAGCAGGGATTGCAATGGTATCCACTTTAAACCTCAGTGCAGACAGTCAACTACAACTTAATTATGTTCGCATATCTTGAATACATGGGGAATGGGCAATGGAGAAGGTTATCAAAGACAGCTTTAATCATGGCTGGCGTAAATTCTTTAGAAGATAAACCGTAGTTACCACCCAGAATTTGAGGAGTGTTGAGTGAGGAGTTAGGAGTTAGGAATGCTCCCCCTGCTTTCCCTGTCTTCCTCTCTCCCCATGCTTTATGGATAGCAGCGACTACATCCAAATACAATGATTCACCAGATGCGCCTGGTTCTTTGGTGCGGTCTAAAACTGCGATGGTACGAACAGTGTCTGGTAAAGCAGCAACAAAGCACTTGGTATCAAATGGGCGATATAGTCGTACTTTCAAAACGCCCACTTTCTCATCACGAGCATTGAGGTAATCTACTATTTCACGTACAGCCTCATAACCAGAACCCATCAGTACAATAACTCGTTCAGCTGCTGGGTCGCCGTGGTATTCAAATAGTTGATATTGTCGACCAGTCATCGCAGCAAATTCATTCATGACTTTCTGAGTGATGTCTGCACAAGCTAGATAGTAAGGATTGATAGTTTCTCTCGCTTGGAAGTAGACAAACCTGTTTTCTGTTGTACTGCACAAAACAGGTTTGTCAGGGGTAAAAGCGCCTGAACGATGGGCAAATACTAATTCGTCTGGAATAAATTCTCTTAAGTCATCTTCTGCTAACAGTTCAAGTTTTTTAATTTTATGGAAGGTACGAAAGCTATCAAAAAAGTGCAGAAAT
Source organism: Nostoc sp. C117 (assembly GCF_043099735.1). Classification (NCBI taxonomy): domain Bacteria; kingdom Bacillati; phylum Cyanobacteriota; class Cyanophyceae; order Nostocales; family Nostocaceae; genus Nostoc; species Nostoc sp. C117. The sequence goes on along the minus strand of NZ_CP170991.1, from coordinate 1,409,036 downwards.
GGTATTCGTGATTCTAAAGTTGCCCGTGTTGCTATCAAAGCAAAGTCTTGTGCTTCTTGCACTGATGTAGAACATAACAGGGCAAAACCAGTACCACGCGCTGCCATAACATCGCTGTGACCGGCAAAAATTGAGAGGGCTTGCGATCGCCCCGCAATATGAAAAACTGTAGATGTAAGTTCTCCGGCAATTTTGTATATATCTGGAATCATCAACAATAATTCCTGCGATGCTGTAAATGTCGTTGTCAGCGAACCAGTTTGCAAAGCACCATTTACAGCACTAGCTACACCTTCTTGATTCTGCATTTGTACAACCGAGGGAACATCACCCCAAATATTGCGTTTACGTTCACTAGCCCAAGCATCTGCCCACTCAGCCATTTTTAAAGAAGGAGTAATTGGGTAAACTACAATGACCTCATTCAGTCGATAGACGACTTCGGCAACAGCCTCATGGCCGTCTATGCTTACAAAGCTTTTCTTGCTCATGTTTATCTTGTCGCACCTGTGAAAATTAAGCTAAGTTTTGTGGACAGTAGCCCAATCCGCGAATATAATTTTGTCGGAATACTTCAATCTCATAAGGTTGCGGTCTACCATGAGAAACTACCGCAACCTTATAGCGTTCCATAACATTAATTACTGATTGTCCACTTTCCAAACTGCTCAGAACTTTACTAATGACCTCGGATGGTGAGTAAATAATTCCGAATTCATTCAATAAAGCTCTAATATCTTTATCCTTTTGTATTGAAACAAAAGATTTAATTTTGACATTGATTATCCAACCATGAAATTGATTAATTACAGTAATATAGTCAATAGAAAAGTCATTCCTGCTAAAATATTCAACAACACGCAGTGTCAGACTAGCATTGCTCAGATTGTAGAGGTATTGCATAATTTTTAGAGCACAATTGAGACTTTCAACAAAATAATCTCTAAATCTAAAGATTTTATGAGGATTCTAGGTTTTGACAGAAAAATAATTAAATAAATTTTTCACAATCAAAGTAAAGGGAAATACTGCTTTATTTATCGAAACAGAATGCACGAGTTAGGAGTCAGAATTCAGCATGAATTCTTTACGATGGTTACTGCACGAACCGGAACGGCATAGCTTAGACCTCTTGCAAAAGTGCTTTTTGCAAGAGGTGGGAAAAGGGAAAAGGTTAAAGGGAAAGGGGAAAATACAAAACCTTTCCCCCTTTCCCCCCGCCCCTTATCCCCTTCTTGGGACCCCACCTTTCCCTTATCCCGACTTCTGCAAGAAGTCTCTTCTCTACAAGAGTCCGTGAGCGTCTTGATTCATAATTCTCGGTTCTTGCTTCTCGTAGGGTATTCTGAATTCTTCTTCAACAAGATTTGTAAAATAATATATCAGACTACAAAATTTAAATTAACTTCTTGTAAAGTTTGTAACAATATATTAAAATTACACAGAAGTTTAACCACGCAGACAGTATGCCCTGCGATCGCGAAGATGTCATAAGCATCTTCTTTATAGATACAACTTATGAAAATTTTGTTGGTAGAGGATGACGTATTACTAAGTACAACACTCTTCGAGTTGTTGAGTGCAAATCGTTATACTATCGACATTGCAAGCAATGGACAAGCGGGATTAGAACTAGCGTTATCGAACGAATATGAGTTGATTTTGCTGGATTGGCTAATTCCGAAGTTGGATGGCATTAGCTTGTGTCAGCAACTGCGCTTGCAAGGCTACCGTAAATCTATTCTGTTGTTAACAGGGAAAAATTCTAATGCAGATATTGTGGCGGGGTTAGATGCCGGAGCAGATGATTATGTCATTAAGCCATTCAACCCAGAAGCATTACTAGCAAGAATTCGCTCTTTATTACGACGAAATGGGGCGATCTCATCATCCACGTTAACCTGGGGAAATCTCTGTTTAGATCAAAGTGCCGGTAGAGTAACTTATAATGAGCAGGAAATTCCCTTAACAGCCACAGAATACAAACTTCTGGAATTGTTTTTGCAAAACCCAGACCGGATCTTTAGTCGTGCAGTGATTCTAGATCGGCTGTGGGGATTTGATGATGCACCGACTGAAAATGCAGTTTCGACTCATATTAAAGACTTGCGAAAGAAACTGAAACCAGTCGGCATAGCAGAAGAATTTATAGAAACGGTATATGGTATGGGCTATCGCCTCAAACCTGCACCTCATCGCTCCATCTTTGTTGGAGAAACGAATCAAGATAGCAAGAAAAAACCCAGCCCCAAAGATATGACTTCTGTAAATCGGGTGCTAGAGCGATTTCGTAATTCCTTTGCCGGACAGGTTGTAGTGCTGGATCGAGCAAAAGTTGCACTTTTAGCCGGGAATTTCAATGAAGACTTACATCAGCACGCATTGCATGAAGCCCATAAGCTAGCAGGTTCAATGGGGTCGTTCGGTTATCCAGAAGGTTCCCGACTGGCGCGGAAAATAGAGCATTTGCTACTTCAAGATTCCTCACTATCTCCAGATAAAATCTCTGATTTTTCCCAACTGGTCACGGCATTACAGCAAGAGTTAACCAAGCCGGCTGTCACCTCCACCACTCAAAATTCTACGATAAATCAAACTTATCGTCTGTTAGTTATCGATGATGATACGACGCTGACAGAGAAGTTGCAAGCAGAAGCCGACTCATGGGGAATCAGGATGAAGGTTGCGCCAAATTTAGCAACAGCCCGATCGCTTTTTTCCTTAAAAACTCCTGACGCTGTTTTATTGGATTTGAGTTTTACAGGAGTAGAGGAAGACGGATTAATATTATTGAGGGAAATAGTAGAGCGATCGCCAAATCTTCCAGTGATTGTTTTTACAGGACGAGATACCCTGGCAGACAGACTGGCAGTATCGCGTTTAGGAGCTAGACAATTTTTGCATAAACCGGCGACAACCGAGCAGATTTTTCAGGCGATCGCTCGTGTCTTACCTCAACCTCAAACTTCAGAAGCTAAAGTTTTAATCGTAGATGATGACCCGGTAATGCTGGCTGGATTATCGGACTTACTAACTCCTTGGGGGCTGGAAGTAACAACCCTCTCCCAATCACAGCAATTTTGGAAGGTGCTGATTGCCACTTCTCCAAACTTAATAGTACTAGATTTAGAAATGCCAATAGTGAATGGCCTAGAGTTGTGCCAAGTCGTTCGCCAGGATGCCCAGTGGGGAGATTTACCAATTTTAGTAGTTACAGCCCATACTGAACCAGAATTCCTCCAGCAAGCTTTTGCTGCTGGAGCCGATGATTTTATTAGCAAGCCAGTGCTAGGGCCAGAACTTGTGACACGGGTGCTGAGTCGCATTCAAAGAAGGCATTGGCGATCTCAGGCAGGGAGAAGTAAAGCATGATCGGAAATTATCAGCGATTATTGACCTACGGTATTGCTATTGGCTCAACTGCGATCGCCACACTGTTTTCACTCTGGCTAGAACCACTTATTTCTCGAACCATTGGGGCATTTTTCTACATAGCTATCATTGCCAGTACTTGGTATGGTGGCTTTCGGCCAGGGATTGTTACAGTTGTCCTTTCGACACTGGCAATTGATTATTTCTTGATTCCCCCTCGATATCATCTGGGGACTACTCAACCAGGAGATATATTCCGGCTAGGTCTTTTTCTAGTAGTTGCCTTGATAATTAACCTGGTAACAGGCAATCTTCAGTACAGCAGACAGAAGATTCAACAACTCAACCAACAATTGTCTCAGGAAAATGCCGAGCAATTGCGAATGACTCTTGACGAACGTAAACAAGCACAAGAAACGCTGCAACAACAATTTGAGCAACAGCGCTTAGTGATGGAGATGACCCAGCGTATCCGGCGATCGCTGAATTTACAAGATATATTGCAAACCACTGTTGATGAAGTGCGGCATTTTCTGGAGTGCGATCGCGTCACTATCTTCCAATTTTATCCAGGTTGGGGTGGAACGATTGTTATTGAGTCTGTTGCACCGGAATGGATGGCTCTTTTACCACTCCAAATTCATGACCCTTGCATTGGTGAAGAGAACGTCGAACCCTTTAAACAAGGCTTAGTCACTGCCAAAACTGATATTTATACTGCTGGAATTAGTCCCTGTCACGTTGCATTTTTAGAAAGTCTCCAGGTGAGGGCAAATCTGGTCGTTCCCGTTTCTTTGGGAGATGAATTGTGGGGATTATTAGCAGCTCATCAATGTAGAGCTCCTCGTGAGTGGCAATCTTCAGAAATTGCTCTGTTGCGGCAGTTAGGAGCGCAGGTAAGCATTGCTATTCAGCAAGCAGATTTGTTCAAACAGTTGCAGACAGAACTAACAGAGCGCAAACAGGCAGAAATTGACCTACAACAACTGAATACCGAACTTGAGCAACGGGTGCAAGAACGCACTGCACAACTGACAGAGACGAACGATCGCCTGCGAAAAACAGTGATAGAGCAACAACAAACTCAACTCACACTTTTAGAACAGTCGCAAATGCTGGAGCTTCAGGCTGTAATCACCCGAAATATGGGGGAAGGCATTTGCTTAGTGAGAATTGATAATGCAATCATTATCTATGCCAATCCGAAATTTGAGCAGATGTTTGGCTATGACTCTGGTGAACTCAACGGTCAGCACGTTTCAATTATCAACTATGTCACCAGATCGGTAACTAATGAAAATGTAAATCAAGCCACTCTATCTACCGTTTTACAAAATACAGAAGCCACCTATGAAGCCCAGAATCTTAAAAAAGATGGTACGCCATTTTGGTGTAGTGTGACGGCTTCTGTATTCAGGCATCCCGACTACGGCGAGGTTCTGGTTGCGGTTCACCAAGATATCACTGAGCGCAAAGGCATCGAAGAAGCTTTACGCGAGAGCCAAGAAAAGTTTCGTCAGATGGCAGAAAACATCCAAGCAATATTTTGGATCAAAGATATTCGCAATCAACAAGTTCTATATGTAAGCAATGCATACCAAACCATCTGGCAAAGAAGTTGTGAGGACTTGTATCATAACCATTCAAATTGGTTAGATGCAATTCACCCAGAAGATCGTCAGCGCGTCGAAATTGAATTCATTGAAAAGTTCAGAACAGGGCACTATGATAACAAATATCGCATTATTCGCGCTGACGGTTCAATCCGTTGGATTCGCGATCGCGCATTTCCGATCAAAAATGAACTCGGCGAGTTAGTTCGGATTGCTGGTATTGCCGAAGATATCACTGAACTTGAACAGATTAATTTGATCAAGAGTGAGTTTATTGGCATCGTTAGTCACGAACTCCGCACTCCTTTAACTGCAATTCGGGCAGCACTAGGCTTACTGCAAACTGGTATCTATGACAAAAAACCAGACAAATTTAAGCGGATGATTGAGATTGCAGCCATCGATAGCGATCGCTTAGTGCGTCTTGTTAACGATATTCTCGATTTGGAACGCTTAGAATCGGATCGAGCTGTCTTAGAAAAAACCACCTGCAATGCGGCTGATTTAATTCAACAAGCAGTAGCCGTAGTGCAAGCGATTGCCAATGAGCAAAATATTACCTTTCAGATTCACCCTACCAATGCTCAAGTTTGGGCAGCTGCTGATGCTATTGTGCAAACACTCACCAATTTGTTAGGTAATGCGATTAAATTCTCACCTGCTGATTCTACTATTACTCTCAGTGTCCAACAGCAAACAGACCGCGTACTATTCCAAATAACGGATCGAGGACGAGGTATTCCACCAGATAAGTTAGAAGCAATCTTTGGAAGATTTCAGCAAGTAGATGCCTCTGATTCTCGCACCAAAGGCGGTACTGGCTTGGGATTGGCAATCTGTCGTAGTATTATCGATCGGCACGGTGGGCAAATCTGGGCTGAAAGTACTCTTGGTGTTGGCAGCACGTTTTTCTTCACTCTGCCAATGCCGGAAAATTAGGCAGGGGGCAGGGGAGAATAATTAATGACCAATGACAAATGACAAATGACAAATGACTAAAAGATTATTAATTGTGGATGATGAAGAACGAATCCGCGAATTAGTGCAAGCTTGTTTAGAAGACTTGGGAGGATGGGACACCTTGACAGCTGCATCAGGGGCAGAAGGATTAAAAATCGCCCAGACAGAACTGATTGATGCCATTCTACTTGATGTCTCTATGCCTGATATGGACGGCTTTGCAGTCTACGAAAAACTTCAGGCAAATACCGTCACCCAAGGAATTCCAGTGATTTTGTTAACAGCGAAAGTCCAAGGAAGCGATCGCGCCCGTTTCGCCCAGATGGGAATTGCTGGGATTATTACTAAACCCTTTGAACCCACCTCTATTTGCAACGAAGTTACTCAGATTCTGGAGTGGGAGGATTAATTTTTAAGATTTGTAACAAAATCTATATCTTTATTAGTTTTTTATTTTTGTAATTTATCTTTTTTGGTTAAAGATAACAATCTTTTATCTTACCGAAAAGGTATATGAAATGAAATGAATATGGTAAAGGAGGTAAATATAATCGGCAAAACGATATTGCTCATTGATGATGAATTCAATGTACGTGAGATAGTAGAATTTTGCCTCAAAGATTTAGCTGGTTGGAATGTGGTGACAGCAGATTCTCCATTAGAAGGATTGCAGAATGCAGTAAACCAGAATCCTGATGCGATTTTATTAGATATCTCAATCCGTGACATCGCTAGTTTTGAGTTGATGAATAAACTCAGAAATAATCCAGAAACTCAAGCTATTCCTGTAGTGCTGCTCAGTGCTAAAGCGCGATGGCTGGATTCGCAAATTTTGCGACAGTATCAAGTTGCAGGTGTCATCCCAAAACCCTTTAATCCAGTTACCCTCCCTGCTCAAGTTGCTCAATTGCTGGGTTGGGATTTTACTTCACTAATAGATTAAAAAAATAGATCAAACATCCAATAGATAGCATGGTTGACAATTACTTATAGTACAAAAAATTTGTAGAGACTTATAGTTTAATACGGTTTAGTTAAGGGCTGCTGGCAAAAATTTTGGGTTTTTGAGACGCGATAAATCGCCGTCTCTAGAAGTGTGTATTGACTTATACCTAGCTGTGCGTCCCTAGCCTGTATCTGATTCAAATTTCTATAAAGAACAGTACGAATATTAAAGTTTAGCCTTTCAGCAATTAGTTTGATTTTAAAGTTATTACAAACTATTAAATGTAAAGTTGAATTTCACTTAACGTTTTGGGTAATTTAGAATAGCATCAAATACTAAATTTAATTTTTACATACAAAACTAGTAAATATACGCACAAATTTATACTATTACCATACTGTTGAATCGTCTATCAGATTCTGAAATTGATTTAAAACAAATCCTCGATCGAATTAGGATACTGGCTGATAAAATTCACCAATCGCTTGAAGTGAGTGAAATCCTCAAGATTATTGTCAAGGAAGTGAGAAAAAGCTTCAAAGCGACATGGGTAGAGCGATATCGAGATGGATGCATTGGTGTCATTGAAGACATTGATACTACAACCATTGATCCTTGTTATAAAAAGCTATTAACAGACTTGCAGATTCGAGCTAATTTAGTAGTACCAATTGGGAGCAATGCGAAAATGTGAGATCGGGGTTTAATTATCAACTACATCGTCGTATTCTCAATAAAACTAGGTTTATTTCGTTGCGATGCCTACGGCGGATTGCGCCTACGCATCCCGAAATACCCTATTTCCGTTCTTGATTTTAGCACCTCACTGTTAGAGCATTGCTCCCGATAGAGGTTTGTTTGGAAGTTTTTTAAAGGATGGATCGCAGTAATCCACCCTCTACCCGTTGAGCGACACCATTAATCGCAGAAGCTTTAACAGAGCAAAGAAACAAAATTACGTCTGTTACTTCTTGTGGTGTAAGGAAACGTTGCAACAACGAATTTTTGCCATCGCCTTGGGAAAAGTATGCAGTTGTTAATTCCTCCACTTCAAGTCCCGTATTATGAGCAATTTTATTCAAGTAGATCTCCATACCTTTAGTCCAAGTTGATGCGGGAAGGACACTGTTGACCGTTACTTTAGTTCCCTTGGTTAATTCTGCTAAAGCACGAGAAAGTCCAATTATGGCTGTTTTAGTAACGGAGTAATGGATCATATCAGGCATGGGTTTTACCCCTGTTTCGCTAGCAACAAAAATTACACGTCCCCAATTTTGTTCCAACATCTTAGGCAGCAGGACACGAGTTAAACGGACTCCACTCATAACATTCAAATTGAACAAGTAAAACCACTCATCGTCTGTCACCTGCTCAAATGGTTTAGCCTCAAAATAGCCAACATTATTAATTAGAATATCAACATGACCGATCTGACTCACTTGTGCAATCAATTGCGCCGTTGCATTGGGATTAGATAGATCAGCCGCAACACCGTATACCTTACCAAAAGGTTTCAATTCGTTGACAGTGACTTCTACTTGTTCTTGTGAGCGACTATTGATAACTACTTCTGCTCCTTCTTCTAAAAACCCTCTAGCAACAGATTTGCCAATGCCAGCCGTAGAGCCTGTAACAAGTACTAGTTTATTTTTGAGATTAAGATTCATATAGAAATCCTAAGTGCTGGTATAAGATTTTACGTTTTAGTTAAACTAACTCTAAAGAGTCTAAAGATGAAAAAAGAGACTAACCCTCTTATGTCACTGACGGAAAACATTGAAGAAGGCAGCTATGCTGAGGGCAGAGGGCAGGAGGCAGTATTCCCTCCTGACTGGAAAATGCTCCTTCGATGAGTATATATATAGATCAGTCTCACATCGCATTTTCATGCTTGACTATGAAACTTGTTTCATCGGGACTGCCCTCTGCCTTTCTTGATAATCGGAGTGAAACTCTGAAACTTTGATTTAATATTGCTATTAAAGGATTCTTATACTAAATTTTTAATTTTTAGATTGGTTTTCCTAACTTAAGAACTGGAGTTGAGACTAAATTAAAATTTAGAGGATGTTTGAAAAGTTATTGAAGCAGTTGGAGGAGTTGTGGGGCTGATCTTTTCATTGGTTATTAATTTGGGTTACGATCAAGATTAAGACCCAACGAAAAATCAGTATTTCTGGCTTGATTTATTTTCCAAGGATTAAAGCGATCGCTAAAATCTTTGTCAATAAATAGGGATTAATGAGATTATTTTTGAACCGAATATTGAGAATATACTAATCTTATTGACATTATGCAGCCGCCCTGCGATTTTAATTCAGACGTTGGATATGCCAAGTTTCACAATGTTCTATCGATTGCTAGAAAATAAATAGAGAATTTTTCGTTGGCTACAAGCAAACTGACCACTTTTTTTACTTCTTAGTCTGAACATCTGTATTAAGATATTTGATAGATATTAAGAAGAGATGATGTAACCTTTAAAGTTTGCAATTCAGTAGTAATAATACCACTTCATGAAAAATCTGATACAGATGTAAACCCTGAAAACTTTGCTGCATCTAAGTTTTTTAATTGTGTTAGCGTAGCGGGGCGAAGCCCATTGCGAATTGTGAATTGGTATAAAGAAGTAAGGGCTTTAGTTGTGAACTATACTTATATTGTCGATGTAATATCTCTTAACTCGGTTTTCTGCGCGAATGCTACTCATACCCCGACCTTTGGAACTAGAGGATTTTCTTGGGCGAAAGCAATTACCTTTGTGTTTTGGATTTGGGAGCATGACGATGCCCAATCCAGAATATCTCACACACTACATCGTGGAAGCCTTAAAGAAAACCCATCAGAGCAATTGCCAATTCGCAATTCGCAGTTAGTACCCCATGTCTTCAGGCAGGGGTTTGAAGATTTATGCTGTGCATTTCTTCATCTTCCATCAATGAATTAAAGGGGCTTGTATTCCAACAGCTCAATTATCTAATTACGTCTGCAATTGCGAATTGTTCGATCAGGCTGGGGAGACGTTGGAAGAACGGTAAATATAAAAGATTCGCTACGAGTGTTTGCGATCAAGGAAGTTCCGCATGATTGGTTATTTCCCCAAGTGCCAGCAGTAGTACATCACGGAGGAGCTAGTACAACGGCAGCAGTATTACGTGCGGGGACACCATCAATTACTGTACCTTTTTTTGCAGATCAGCCAGTTTGGGGAGAAAAGCTAACTCGGTTGGGAGTCAGCCCACAACCGATACCGTATAACAAAGTGTCAGATAAAATATAGAGTTATTGGAACAGTTGCAAGTCAGAGCCAAGCTAGTTGTGCCAATTTTACAAGGCGATCGCCTTTTGGGTCTTTTGGTTGCTCATCATTGTAGCGCCCCTCGTGGCTGGCAACCTTGGGAAAACGAACTGCTTCAGCAATTGGCAACACAGTTGGCGATCGCTATTCAACAATCAGAACTTTATCAACAATTGCAGCATGTCAACCAGCAACTTGAAAATATGGTGATGGTAGATGAATTAACTCAAATCGCCAATCGCCGATGTTTTGATCTTAGGCTTAATTCTGTCTGGCAATATCTTTTACGAGAACAAGGTTTTATCTCACTACTTTTATGCGACGCGGTTTTTGCTAGCCTACATTAATTAAGTGCTTGTTGAGATTTTTTAAAATTTGTTAACTAATTTTATTTCTTTATTAGTTCTTTATTTTCTGTTTATAAATTAAAACTGTTGGTAGTAAAACCAAGAGCGAACTACTTATTTGTGTTTAACTTTTTTAATAAAACAACAATTGTATGACCAACTGTCCTTGCTGTTCAAACCAAATGCTTCGTCACATTCGTTTACAAGAAACCTACTGGTTCTGCCGCCACTGCTGGCAAGAGATGCCCAACTTGAGTTCAGAAACAAATAGAAGTATTTTAAATTTGACTAGAACAAGCAGATCGTTAGTTAAACAGCCACTTTCCTCATTTTGAAATGTCAAAATCACGTTTTTATATTAGTTAACTGACAAATTAACTCGTGAAGTTATCGATCTTCATTAGTTATTTATGTTTACACCCCCTATTCCCCATTCCCAAACCACCAAGGGTCATTACTCACATTAGTTTTAATCAAAAAAGCTTTTTTCCGCATAAACCGCTTCAACGCTGCCGCACCCATACGTGAACCTCCCAAACCGGAGAATTTAAAGGCGTTTTTCTCTCCTTCATGCATGATGGCGGTGAGTGCAGCATCGTTGATACTGATAGCACCTGCATCTATGTGCTGGGAAACTTCTAAGGCTTCTGCTTCTGACTCGGCAAAGACCGCAGCACTAAGTCCATAGATGGAGTCGTTTGCCAAAGATACTGCTTCCTCTACTGTGGCAAAAGGCATGATGGGCATAATAGGACCGAAAGTCTCTTCCGTCATCACTTTCATAGAATGGTTAACCTGGGTGAGAACTGTGGGACGACACCACCAACCGCCTCCTAAGTCTTCAATGACACCGCCGCAGTGAATTATTGCTCCCTTTTCTACTGCATCTAGGAGATGGTCGCTAATAATTGCTGCTTGTCTTTCGGCAATAATGGGGCCAATTTCTCCGCTTTCAACTGTGGGATAAGCTAGCCCAAGGCGATGTGCTTTGGCTATTAGTTGATGGTAAAATTTTTCAAATATGGATTCAGCAACGTAAATTCGTTCAATTGATAAGCATGACTGTCCGGTGTTGACGACGGAACCCCACAATATTGCTGAAGTTGCTAATTCTAAGTTTGCTGATTTTAAAACGATCGCGGGATCTTTTCCTCCCAATTCCAAAAAAGCTGGAATAAAGCGTTTAGCAGCAGCCTCGGCTACTTTTCGCCCTGTGGCTACACTCCCTGTAAAGCAAACTAAATCTACATTTTCAATTAAAGCAGCTCCGGTTTCTGCCGCTCCTTCCACAAAGGTTAAAACATCGCGCAATTTAGGAACGGCGTTGAGTGCTGTAATCAGTGGTGCTACGAAGCGAGGAGCAATTTCGCTGGGTTTGACTATGACAGCACAACCCGCTAACAATGCCGGAATGGTATCAATTGTAGATAATAATAGCGGAAAATTCCACGGGCTAATGATGCCAACTAGGGGATAAGGTACAGATGTTTGTTGTAAGGCGATAAAGGGAATTGCTGTGTTTTTTGCCGATTCTTGTAGTAAATCTGGTGCTAACCGACACCAGCGGTCAATGCTAGAGAGAAAGGAATCTATTTCTAATATTGAGATTGACAATCTGCCCGTATCATTGAGCAAAGCTTCCGTTAAGCGATCGCGTTCAGATAATATTGCTTTCTTCCATTGTTGTAAAGCTTCGATTCTGCCCTCTATACCCAATTGTTGCCAAGAAACTTGTGCCCGACGCGTGCGCTTACATTGCTGTACCAAGAGCCTGGGAGGCGGCGGAATAATTACGTAATCAAATTTTCCAGTTCGAGGATTACGGACTTCTATTGGTTTTGTCATTTGTCATTGGTTATTAGTTATTTCTTATTCTCCCCTGCTTCCCCTGCTCCTCTGCCTCCTCTGCTCCCCTGCCCCATACCGAAATTCAAATTATCCCCAGTTATTTCTTATTCTCCCCTGCTTCCCCTGCTCCTCTGCCTCCTCTGCTCCCCTGCCCCCAGCCCAAATTCAAATTATCCCCAGTTTGGCTAGGCGTTCAATGGTGGCTTGCTGTGTTTGCAGGAAGTGTTTGCGGTCTACTTCTGTTTCCAGCATAGTATTAGCGGGGTAAAAGTCTGACTGTTGATAACTTTCGGCGTATAGTTCAAATCGTTGACGTGCGAGTAAATTATTTAACCCTGGTCGGCGGCGATCGCGGCGCAATGCTGCTAGGTCTATCTCTGCAAATGCTGCCATACTTTCGCCTGTATCTGTCTGGGCTATGACTATTCCTCGATGGTCGATAATTTTAGAGCCACCATCAGCCGAAGCAATGGGTATAGAAATATTAGCGATGCCCGCAGTGTTAGCTGAAACTACGTATGCCAGATTTTCTACGGCGCGAGTGATTTTTGCGGCATCTTTGGGTGTGAGGTTTTTGTTGTATACTTCCGAGGTGGAATGGACAAAAATCTCCGCTCCCCGCATTGCTAGACACCGCGCCACTTCTGGATACAAAATTTCTTCTGATGCTAAAGCTGCTAAATTACCGATCGCTGTTTTAGCTACGGGGAAAACTCCCTCTAAACCATAGCAATCAAGATATTTATCCCAAACATCATGGGGGGTGGGAGCAAATAAGGAATTTAGTCGCCGATAGCGCAGAATGATTGAGCCAGAGGGGTCCAGAATAAAGCAGGTTTGGAAATATAATCCGGGAAAGTTGGGATCGAGTTCATAGGCGTTACCAGCCAAAAAGATTTGATGCTTTTGGGCAATTTTCCCCAGTGCTTCATACTCCGCACCAGCCATTTCTATACAGGCTTTTTCTGCCCATCCTCCTAAAGTATCTCCCATCGGAAAACCCGTGAGGAAATATTCTGGCAAGACAATTAAACGACAATCGAAGCCAATGAAAGCGATACTGGCTGCAATTTGTTGCGCTAGACGGTTGATAGAGTTTTTCATGAGCGATCGCGCTTCGTGGCGATCGCTTGCTTGATTGACTGCATGACAGGTAACTTGCAGTGCTAAGGCGCGGTATGATTCTGGATTAGTCATTGGGTATTGGGTATGGGGCATAGGGCATTGGGATGGGAGTCATAACAAAGGACAAATTTCGAGAATGCGATCGCCACCCCAGAGCGATCGTACAAGTTTATTTTGTACATTTACCTGATGACTGTTAACAGTCAACAGTCAACAGTCAACGACCATCAAGAGTGTTTATATACTTTAGACGCGCATCAGCTTATGAGTTGAGAATTTCTCATTGAAATCTCTTTGCTATTAGTCTATATCTCAGTAAAAATACGCGATCTTTACGTAAAATATTTTTTATTATACTTAATTGTAAAAATCAAAACAATTTTGTTGATAAATATAGACAAATTAAACGAAAAACAAATACTAATAAATTAGTTCTATTATTATAAATATATATGGCTTTCGATTTAGATGAAGCTTTTCAACTAGATATAGCTCAAATAAGTTTGAAAAAAGCACATTCATTAGTATTTAAGTTACATGAAGAGATAAAAATTCCTTTTGTAATTTGGTTACTAGAGAACCCTAATAGCCAATTAGCTTTACCTGGAAAAATAAGTTTAATCCATCATGATTATATTCACATACTTTTAGGTAGAGGTCTTTCTCCTGAAGATGAAGCTTTTGTAATAGGATTTACAATGGGTAATGACTTAAAAACTAATCAACTACATTTGTTTATTTATAAAGTTTTTTCTAGATTTATATATCCATATCCTTATAAACTTTCAAGTTTAGATTTAAAGATTTTTTCCTTAGGATTTATTTATGGCAGAAAGATTAAATATAAACAAATAAATGAGGTTAATTTTGAAATATATCAAGATGAAAGTATAGAATATTTAAGGAATATATTTGGTATTAATCAGGATGAAACAAAAGCGATGTAAAAGTATTTGTATTTAATTTACTTAATAATCAATTATTTAAAAAAATATAGCATTAAAATGCAACTACCTTATAAACTTAAATTTGTTTCATCTCAATTAGTAACTCTAACTGTACTACTGACATTACTATTGTTTATTCCTCAAATTTGGCTTAATTTACAAGCATATTATAACTTCAATAGTATTACTAAAAATGAATTCAAACTACAAATACTGAGCGATCAAATTACTTATCTTGATGAAGTACTAACGATGTCAGCCCGGATGAATGCTGCTACAGGTAACTCTATTTGGGAAGAACGGTATCGCCAATTTGAACCTAAACTGGACATTGCTATTAAAGAATCAATTCAACTGGCTCCACAAACATATAAAAACGATGATGCTAAAAAAATTGATGCTGCTAATCAGCGCTTGGTAACAATGGAATATAAATCTTTTGATTTAGTTAAAAAAAATCAAAAAGAGACGGCACAATTACTACTTTTTAACCGTGAATATGAAATTCAGAAGCAAATTTATGCTGATGGAGTTACGAAAAGAAAGCATAATATCTCACTTGAATTACAACAGAAAGTTGATGAATATTATAAAAGAATATTTTGGGCAGTTTTAGAATCTATTATCAGTTTAATGATGTTGATTCCAGCATGGCTTTTAGTATTGCATTTATTGCGGCAATACTTAAAAGATAAAAAAATTGCTCAAGCTGCTTTAGAAGAAACTAATTCTAGATTAGAAATGCAAGTTGCAAAGAGAACGGCAAAATTAAAACATAAAAATATTCAACTACGAAAAACACTGCAAGAATTGCAACACACTCAAGTACAACTTATTCAAACTGAAAAAATGTCATCATTAGGTCAGTTAGTTGCCGGTGTTGCTCATGAAATCAATAACCCAGTTAATTTTATTTATGGTAATCTGATGCATGTTAGAGAATATAGTCAGCAATTACTCACTTTAATTAACCTATATCAGCAACAATATTGTAACTACAATCCAGAAATAACTAGTCTTATCGATCGCATGGATTTAGAGTTTGTTATTAATGATATGCCTAAAATATTATCTTCAATGGCACTAGGTACCGATCGCATTCGTGAAATTGTGCTAACTTTGCGGAACTTCTCACGTCTTGATGAAGCAGAAATGAAACTTGTTGATATTCATGAAGGAATTAATAGCGCACTATTAATTTTACAGTATCGTCTCAAAGAAAAACATAAATATCAGGAAATTGCAATTATTAAAGATTATGGTAGTTTGCCTCTTGTTGAATGTTATGCAGGAGGATTAAATCAGGTATTTATGAATATCATTAGCAACGCTATCGATGCTTTATATCAATATGAAATAGAATGTTTACAAGGAGAGATTGAAAAAGAGCCTAGTTCTATTATTATCCATACTAAAGTTAAGAATGAAGACTTCATAATTATTACTATTAAAGATAATGGTTCAGGAATGAATGAGGAAGTTAAAACTAGATTATTTGACCCTTTTTTTACTACTAAACCTGTAGGTAAAGGGACTGGTTTAGGATTATCTATTAGTTACCAGATTATAGTGGATAAACATAAAGGAAAAATTCAGTGTATTTCTGAACCAGGAAAGGGCACAGAGTTTGTGATTGAGATTCCCATCAAGCAGAGACTTTAAGCAAATATATTAAAATAATTGTCTACGCTATTTTCCTAAGAATTTTTAATAGAAAATCCTCGACGCGTAGGTTTAATATTTGCCAACTCCACTTGAAAACTTACCTTGTCGCTCATTTCCCCACTTCTCGCTTCCAAAGTCCACTTACCAGGACGCAAATTCCAAAATAAAGAATTAGCTGAGTTTGTCTCTAACTTTTCACCATTTAACCACCATTCCACGGTTGCAGATTTATTTCCCGTTAATTTGAATTCCAATTTTTGCTTCCCTTCTTCACCTGGATAAACCAAGAATAAATCGCCGCGATGCGGAGATAAAATTCTCAACTTGTTAGAAATAAAACTCGATTGTTGTTGTTTTACCAACCATTCATCATATTCTGATGGCAAATTGAATTGATTGTCACCTTCATAGGCAATTTTATCTTCAGGATAGAAATATTCCTGCACCACTGAGGTACAATTTGATGTTGGTCGTAACCCCGAAATTGCACAAACAGGTAATTGCACTAAACCTTCTGGAGAAGGAAAATCCGCTGGTTCTTGATGTTCGTGCAGATGTAACATAATTCGATTCCATAAGGGTGCTGCACCTGTGACACCTGAAACCTGACGCATCGGTTCGCCATTGAAGTTACCTACCCAAGTAGCGACGGTGTAATCTGTGGTGAAGCCAACCGTCCAAGTATCCCGAAAATTGGAAGAAGTGCCAGTTTTAACAGCCGTAGGAAAAGGTAAATTTAACACCGAGTCTACACCAAAAGCTGTGGCACGAGCATGACTGTCACTAAGTATGTTGGTGATTAATTGCCAAATTGTGCGGTTAGGGAGTGGGTAGTTGGTAGAGACGCGATTCATGTCGTCTGTAGAGATTGAGGAATTAGAAAATGTGCTTACTAAAGGAGTAGCGTCTCCTTCTCGTGCCATAGTAACGTAAGCTCTGGCTAATTCCCAAAGACTGACTTCGCCACTACCAAGAGTCAAACCCAAACCATAATGTTCTGGGGTTTGATTGAGATGTTCAAATCCCAGTTGATGCAGACGTTCTAGGAAAGTTTCCACACCTACCTTTTCTAACACTCGCACTGCGGGTACATTTAAAGAATTTGCTAAAGCGATTCTTACCCGCACTGGGCCAAGAAAACGTTCGGTGTAATCTGTGGGGCTGTAAAGTTTCGCGCCGGGAATGGCGTAATGGGCAGGTACATCTGCCAAAATGGTACTTGGGCGAATTAAACCTTTTTCTAAAGCTAACTCATAGACAAAAGGCTTCAGGGTAGATCCTGGTTGACGTAGCGCTTGCACTCCATCATTGCGTCCCAATTTGGCTTCATTAAAGTAATCAGGCGAACCCACATAAGTCAATACTTCACCAGTGTGGTTGTCAATTACCAACGCTGCTGCATCATGGACATTGTTGGCGGCGATAGAAGAAATTACCTGCTGTATCTGTGCTTCGACAAACTGCTGTAAGGGGCGATTTATGGTTGTGCGGATAACAGATTGATCCCCCCAACCCCCCTTAAAAAGGGCTTTATTCTTGTTATTGTGAGGAAGGCTAGGGGTGATTTGATTGGCTAACCAAAATAAAAAGTGTGGTGCGGCGATAATTCCTCGCTGGCGAGATTGGAACACAACTTTTTCGGCTGATGTTCGTTGGGCGATCGCTCCACTGATATACTTTTCCTGTACCATCCGATTCAGGACGTATTTTTGTCGCTGCTTCAGTCGTTCCGAATGTTCGTAAGGGTTAAAGTATGTGGGATTATTGGGAATAGCAGCCAACAAACTAGCTTGAGCAAGATTCAAATCACTCGCTGGGATGGAAAAATAAGTGCGCGCAGCCGCTTCCACACCATATATATTCCCTCCCATTGGCAACCGATTGATATATGCAGCCAGGATTTCATCTTTGTTCATCCCTGCTACCAACCGCCAAGATAGCCAAATCTCTTGCATTTTACCAGAGAAGCTGCGAGGCACTGGATCTAACATCCGCGCCAACTGCATAGTAATAGTGGAAGCGCCGGAAACAATTCGTTTGGCGTGGATGGCTTCTTGGCTGGCGCGGATAACAGCTTTCATATCCAATGCCCCATGATGGTAAAAGCTGCCATCTTCGGCGGCTAAAATGGCATGGATAAACTGGGGCGAAACCTGATTTAGAGGTACTACTGATGTATGCTCTTGATCGCGGGTGAGTAGTGTTCCTAATGGTAAATTATTGCGATCGCTAAATTGCATTGCCAGTTGATTTTGGGCAATATCTGCGGCACGAATGGCCGCAAAATAAGGTATCAGGCGCACCACCAGACAGATTAACAGCACAGCCAGAATAACTTTACTAGTGCGCTTAAGTTTGAGTAGCGATCGTAAAATTAGTTTCATCAGGGAATCCCCTGCCCAAAAAACTACCTTAATTTTGACGCAGCGATTACATCTACATCAGTAAATATGTCAAAGACTTAATAATTTATTTATGCTAACTTAGCAGATGTAAATTAATATTTTCCGAAATTGAATACTTCTTAATAGTTAAGAATTGTAGTTATTTTTTGGAACATCACACTGAATTAGTTATCTATATAAATAAACATACTTAAATCCAAAGTTTGGGTAGAAATAACTAGTCATCTTGCGTTATTTATCAGCCTTGACATTGCCCAATCAATGAGGTAAAGCAAATTTTTTTGCTATAAATTGTGAATTTTTAATTTTGAATTACTAAGAATATGATTATTAGAGTTTTACTCCGTTTCCAGCATAAAATTCTCCGTCTCTTCCTTGGTGTCCTTGGCGGTTCGTTAAAAAAAATTAGTCATTCATCCAGCCAGAAGAAAAAAATACAATATCTTCTTCTCTTTACATTTATGCTAGGAATGGCAGGGTGTAATTTTTTTGGTATTAACTCAACCAAAGAACAACTAGTAGCAGTATCCCCACTCACGCCGCCTAAACTACCAAACTGGATTGAACAAATTAGTCCCCTTGGAGATGCAAAACCCCTCAACCAAATTCGCATCCGTTTTAAAGAAGCTTTAATTCCAGTTGAAAGCCTTGACAATCCAGAACAACAGAAATTATTACAAAAATTTGAACTTTCGCCATCTTTACCCGGTCAATTTCGCTTTTTAACAGCGCGCATGGTGGGTTTTCAACCTGACAAAGCCTTACCAATAGCGACAAGATTTCAAGTCACTCTCAAAGCAGGTTTAGCCGATTTAAAAAATCATCGCCTAGATAAAGATTTACCTTGGACATTTAACACCGAATCTATCAACTTAACTAATTTACCCGGCGTCAATCCCATTGAGAAAGCTGACGCTGAACCAATTGATTTACAACCAAAGTTACAGTTTACCTCAAATGTAGAATTGGATTTAGCTTCTGTACAAGAACATTTACAGTTAATTCCTGAAGGAAAAAACAAGGGTGTCGGCTTCAAAGTCGAATTAAACAAAGAAGAAAAACCATTAAAGAATGAAGAAGACCCTTTAGAAAAATTTGATCCTTCAGCACGCAATTGGATTTATAACCTCATCCCACAGGAAAATCTCGAAAAAGCAACTCATTATCGTTTAGTATTTTCTCCCGGAATACGTCCTGCTTATGGCAATCTACCTACAGAGAAAGAATTTGCTAGTAAATTAGCAACTTACTCGCCTTTGGCATTTGGGCAAATTAATTTTTACGGACAGCCAGATGCAGGTGGAACTTTTGGCAGATTTGTCAAAGGCAGTCCACAGCTAGAATTTAATAACGTCTTATTAGCAGATTCAGCTAAAGAAAATATTACTATTAATCCAGCGCCAAAAGAAATTTCCAGAATTCTACAAATAAATGATGAAGATAAAATTGTTGGTATTAATCCTTATGCACTAGAACCAGCTAAGACTTATACAATTACTATCGGTGCAAATCTCAAAGATAAGTTTGGACAAACTTTGGGTAAACCCGTCACACTTCAATATGATACTGGAGATTTAGCTGGGGATATCTGGGTGCCATCGGATTTGAATATTTTTCCCACAGATAAAAATTTACAGCTAAATATTACTACAGGAAATCTCCCAGAATCTAAATACAAAGCAGCTTATCAAGTAGTTAAACCGACAGATTTAGTTTATTTTAATAATAGTAATGATTTATTACCCAAACCTTCAGATTGGCAAAGCTTTCAGGTATTGGGTAAGAAAAATCAATCAGTTGATATTGCTGTTCCTCTGCGGGAAAAAATAAATTCCCCTACAGGAATGTTAGCTTATGGAGTACAAGCCCGCACTAATAAATATCAAGAAAATGGTAAGGAACTGTGGCGCGAACCTACGACTTACGGCTTAGTTGAATTGACGAATTTGGGCGTATTTACTCAGTGGTTTCCTGAGTCAGGTTTAATTCGCGTCAATCATCTTACAGATGGTTCGCCAGTGAAAAATGGCACTGTGGAAATTTATCAATCAAAATTACAAGCAAAATCTCGCCCGGAACCAGTACCATGTGCAACAGGTAAAACTGATGAAAATGGAATTTTCCGAATTGTTCGTGAAGGATTACAGCAATGTTATTCTGGAAATGAAAGCTCTAGTAAATCACCACAATTATTAGTAATTGCCCGTGAAAATCAAGATTGGGCATTTGCAAGAACTGAAGAATATAGCGGTGTTTATGGCTATGGTATTGATGCAGGTTGGCAAGATAGTAAACCAGAGTCACGGGGGGTAATTTTTTCAGATAGACAGTTATATCAACCAGGTGAAAAAGCTTGGTTAACTGGTTTTGCTGATTTCTTACAAAATGGGGTAATTCAGCAAGATAAAAATGCTATTTACCAATTAACCTTGGTAAATCCTGATGGACAAAAAACCAGCTTAGGTACACAAACCACAAACGAATTTGGTACATTTTCTCTGGAACTACCAATCAAGACTACTCAACGCTTAGGCTACTATACAATCCAGGGTAAGGGTAAGAATGGACAAGAACTTTCTGGAGAGTTTCGGGTAGCTGAATTTAAGCCACCCAACTTTAAAGTCGAACTTAACTTAGATAAAGAATTTGCATATATTGACGAGAAAGTTAATATTAATGCTACAAGTAATTATTTGTTTGGTGCGCCTGTAGAAGGTGGAGAAGCAAAATATTTTATTACTCGTCAGCAGACAAATTTTGTTCCCAAAGGTTGGGAGGAATTTACATTTGGTAGACAATGGTTTTGGCCAGAGGAAACACCTACTATATCTAGTGATGTATTGCAAACTAATTCACAACTAGATACTAATGGTAAAAGTAGTCAAACTGTGAATGTGGCAAATGATTTACCATATCCGATGACTTACCAAGTAGATGTGCAAGTTGCAGATGTTTCTAATTTGTCTGTAGCGAATTCCAAAACATTTACAGCCTTACCAAGTAATCGCCTTATCGGGTTAAAAAGTAATTTCATTGCTGATGCTGGCAAAGCTTTTCCCATTGAAGTGATTGTTACTGACCCTACAGGAAAACCAATCACAGGTCAACGGGTGCGATTGGAATTACAACAAATAAAATATAGCAGCGTCACGCAATTAGTGGAAGGTAGCCGGACGCCAAAAAATCAAATTGAATATAAAACAGTAGGACAAGCAGAAATTACATCTGCTAGTAATCCGCAATCGGTAAGTTTGACAGCGCCGGAATCTGCTTCATATCGGATTAGAATGAATTTTAGCGATGCTAAAAGCGAATTAAGTGCCACAGATTTACAAATTTGGGCAACTGGAGAAAATCCGGTATTTTGGGGTTCCAGAGAAAAAGATGTCTTAGAAGTTAAGCTAGATAAAAAAGAGTTCAAACCAGGTGAAACTGCTACTGCATTAATTCAATCTCCCTATCCAGATGCAGAATTGTACTTTGCTGTGATTAAAGACAAACCTCTTTATCAGCAAATTATTAAAGTTCAGGGGGGCGCACCACAAATTCAGTTTCAAGTCACGCCAGAAATGCTGCCAAATGCAGCCATTGAAGCTGTGTTAGTCAGACAAGGTAAACCAATAAATCAAGTAGAAGCGGGAAGTTTAGATAACTTGGTGAAGATTGGTTTTACACCTTTTAAAGTTAATTTAGAAGATAAGTATTTAAAACTGCAAGTTAAGCCACTACAAGCATCACTAGAACCTGGTGCAGAGTCAACAGTTCAATTAGAACTGAAGGACAATCAAGGAAACCCCACCAAAGGACAATTTACAGTCATGGTGGTAAATGAAGCGGTGTTACAACTTTCTGGTTATCGTCCGCCAGATTTAGTAGATACCGTTTATGCAGAACAGACAATTTCTACCCGCTTTAGCGATAATCGACCAGATGTCATATTACAAGCACAAGATGTCGCTAAACCGAAAGGTTGGGGTTATGGCGGTGGGTTCTCAACTGGTGCAGCCAATACTCGTACCCGGACTGATTTTCAAGCCTTAGCTTACTACAACGGTTCTGTCCTTACTGATGCAAATGGTAATGCACAGATAACCTTTAAACTCCCCGATGACTTAACTACATGGCGGGTGATGGCTGTGGCCACCGATGGAAATCTGCGTTTTGGTAACGGCGATGCAACATTTATCAGCACCAAACCACTACTAACTAATGCCATCTTGCCACAATTTGCCCGTCCAGGCGATCGCATTCTCGCTGGTTTATCCGTCACTAACAACACCGGAAATACGGGAAATCTCTCAATTAATGGCGAACTTAGCGGTAATGTGAAGTTTGCTGAGAAAAACCCCACTACTACTGCTTTGCAAACCAAAGCCGAATCCGCAACTCATGGTTATCGCTTTCCCATATTGGCGGATAGTGTGGGAACTGGTAAAGTTCGCTTTACGACTCAGCTAAATGGTACAGCCGCAGATGCTTTTGAAGTACCTTTGGAAATTAAGCCAATTGAAATTACAGAACAAGTCGTTGAATCTGGTGTCACTGAAAAAGAGGTGAAAATTCCCTTGAATGTAGATAAAAATACCTTCCCTGACGCAGGAGGTTTAGATATTCAGTTGGCGAGTACTTTGATACCAGAGATTCAAGCACCAGCAAAACAGGTTTTATCAGATGATGATTTACCATTTACAGAACCGGCTGCAAGTCAATTAATAATTGCTGCCAATCTGCAAACAATTGGACAAAAATATGGTCAAGCATTTGCCGGATTTAATCCTAGCCAACAAGCAAATCAAGCAATTGAACAATTACAAAAACTGCAAATAGCCGATGGTGGTTTGGCTGCTTTCCCAGGACAAGAAAAATCCGATCCTTGGGTTTCTGCATATACCGCTGAATCTTTAGCTAAAGCCAATCAGGCGTTCCCTAATTTAGTCGATTCTGGAATGCTTTCTCGCCTGAAAACTTATTTGCAAAAAGTTCTGGCGAATCCCGGAGAATATGATTTTTGTAAACAAGTGCTGTGTAAAAGGCAACTGCAACTTCATGCTTTAATCGCCTTATCAGAAATAGGTGAAAAACGTAACACTTTCCTTGCCGATATTTATGAACAGCGCAATAACTTTGATGTCGTAACTCAAATTAAACTAGCGCGATACTTATCACAATTCTCAGAATGGCAAGATGAATCTCAACAATTAGTCAACAAACTGCAACAAAATATCTATGAAACTGGTCGCACAGCAATTGTCAGTTTACCAACTAGTTGGGGATGGATGAGTTCATCTACCACAACGCAAGCACAAGCTTTACGCTTATTTATTGCCAAACAAAGTAAACCCGAAGTTATAGATAAGTTATTCCAAAGTCTTTTGGCACTGCGACGGGATGGTACATGGCAAAGTAACTATAATAACGCCCAAGCTTTAACAGCTTTGGTAGATTATAGCCAATTGCAACCCACACCACCTAATTTTGTAGCCACAGTGAAATTAGCTGGAAATAAGTTAGGAGAAAATCAGTTTAATGGCTATCAAAATCCTAGCTTACAGCTAAATGTGCCGATGAATAAATTACCTCGCGGTCGTAATGATTTAACCCTGCAAAAGTCTGGGAATGGCACTTTACACTATCTGGTTGCTTATAATTATCGCTTGCAAGGAAATCAACCAGGGAGATTTAACGGTTTACGAGTAACACGAGAAATTAGCAAATTAAATGAAGAGAAAGTTCTGCAAAAAACAGGTATTTACGCTTTCGATAAACCCTTGACTTTAGCCTCTGGACAGGTATTTGATATTGGTTTAGAAATCATCGCCGATCGCCCCGTGGATCATATAATCATTAAAGACCCGCTACCAGCAGGTTTTGAGGCGGTAGATGCGAGTTTTCAAACTGCCACAGCGGCATTACAAGCAAAAGCCGATAGTTGGGAACTTGGCTTTAGAAATATCTACCGCGATCGTATTATCGCCTACGCTGACCACCTGGAACCAGGAGTTTATAGTCTGCATTACTTAGTCCGTTCTGTGACACCTGGAACATTTTCTTGGCCTGGTGCCCAAGTTCATCTGCAATATGCACCAGAAGAATTTGGGCGTACTGCTGAGTCTACATTAATACTAGAGGATGGAAAGTAATTATTTATCCATATTTGGCTAAAACAAATCTAAAAATCTTTCCAAGTCTAAGCAATTGAAAATTTGGCACTAGTTGTACTTTCCTAGTAAGGTGAGTACACAACTAGAGCTAATATGCAATCACCCGTTTAACATAAATAGGCGATCGCCACAAATACCCTTAGGCTAGAGGTGATTAATCAAGTGTCTTCCTAAGATGAAATAGCATCCTTAGGAAATAAATATCATGACCGACGGCTTAACTGCATCAAGCAAATCCACAGATGCAGTAGTTTATTCAAGCTTGCCTAGATAGTCATAGCAACTATTTGAACACTATTGCCTTTATTGCAATTAAAGATATTAACGTACAACAGTCAGCAACTTCAAACGGTTGTTTTTATTTCTTGAAGTTTCCTTACAGATGACTATTGATCTCTCTCACCTAAGTATGAGTGAGAGTAAACAGCATGAGCCAGCAAGATAACACCCCAATGAGACAATTGTTATGAATCAACGCATTAAGATTGAAAAAACTGTAACCATCAACAAGCCAGCAGAAGAACTCTACCGCTTCTGGCACAACTTTGAGAACTTGCCCAGTTTTACAAAGCATCTCAAAAACGTAAAAGTATATAACGACAAGCGATCCCACTGGATAACTAGCGCACCGTTAGGCACAAGTGTTGAATGGGATGCAGACATTATTGAAGATCGCGAAAACGAATTGATTAGTTGGACTTCAGTTGAAGGCGCAGATATTGCCAACTCCGGTTCTGTTCACTTCCAGCCAACACTCAACGATCGCGGCACCCAGGTCAAAGTTGTCACAGAATATAACCCACCGGGTGGAGCGATTGGAGATGCAATTGCCAAACTCTTTGGTGAATCGCCCGAACAGCAACTAGGAGACGATTTGCACCGCTTTAAAATGCTGATGGAAACCGGCGAAATTGCGACAACAGAAGGTCAACCAAAGGGCAAAGGATAAATATTCAAACCAGTTCAGTAAACAATACTTGTCGGTTAAGGGGAAAAGGGGAAAGGGAAAGGGGAAAGAAAAAACCTTTAACCTTTACCCTTTAACCTTTACCCCAAACCCAATTCCGAGTTAAAAATGCTTAACCGAGCAGTATTGGTTCAGTAAATAGATTTCACATTTCCCGAACAACTTAACTTTAGGAAACTCAAGCAATGAAAGCAGTTTGTTGGCAAGGTAAGAACAAGGTAGAAGTTGAAACTGTACCCGATCCCAAAATCATTAATCCACGTGATGCGATCGTCAAAATCACCTCAACAGCGATCTGCGGTTCTGATTTACATCTATATAACGGCTACAACCCCACAATGAAAGCAGGCGACATTTTGGGACATGAATTCATGGGAGAGATTGTTGAACTAGGCAGTGGCGTTAAGAATAAAAAAGTTGGCGATCGCGTCGTTGTCCCCTTTACAATTTCCTGCGGCTCATGTTTCTTCTGCAATCGGGATTTATGGTCGCTGTGCGATAACTCCAACCCTAACGCTTGGATGGCAGAAAAAATGATGGGTCATTCCCCATCGGGTCTTTTTGGTTACTCTCATTTAACTGGGGGTTACGCAGGAGGTCAAGCCGAATATGCCCGCGTTCCCTTTGCCGATGTCGGGTTATTCAAGATTCCTGATGGACTGGCAGATGAACAAGTCCTATTTTTCACTGATATTTTCCCTACAGGTTATATGGCAGCCGAAAACTGTGACATCCAACCAGGGGATACAGTGGCGATTTGGGGTTGCGGCCCAGTTGGACAGTTTGCCATCAGAAGTGCTTTCATGCTCGGTGCTGGGCGCGTCATCGCCATCGATCGCGTTCCCGAACGGCTCCAGATGGCAAAAGACGGTGGAGCAGAAATTTTGAACTATGAAAAAATTGACGTAGGTGAAGCCCTCAAAGAAATGACTGGGGGTCTGGGTCCCGATTCAGTCATGGATGCGGTGGGGATGGAAGCTCACGGTATGGGTTTGGAAGGCTTCTATGACAAGGCGATGCAAGCGGTGCGACTGGAAACCGATCGCCCCAATGTCTTACGTCAAGCGATCGTTGCCTGTCGTAAAGGCGGTACAGTGTCGGTTCCCGGTGTTTACACAGGCTTTGTAGACAAGATGCCGATGGGTGCTTTTATGAACAAAGGCTTAACCATGAAAACAGGACAGACCCACGTACATCGTTATTTACAGACGCTACTCGATCGCGTTCAAAACGGCGATATTGATCCCTCATTTGTAATCACCCACAGTCTACCGCTAGAGCAAGCTCCCCACGGTTACGAAATCTTCAACCAGAAGAAAGATAACTGCATCAAAGTCGTGCTTAAGCCCGGTCAGGCTGCTTGAAACCCACGCTCTATCAAACACCGCGATCGATAAGTAGAAAGAACCTTGGGCTGGTTGTCGGTGTTTGAATAAAGACTACGAGCTATTGCCTCAAACTTCGGAGACATTTATGTATCTTGTTACAATCCGGATC
The DNA here is from genome assembly GCF_043099735.1 of Nostoc sp. C117. Taxonomy (NCBI): domain Bacteria; kingdom Bacillati; phylum Cyanobacteriota; class Cyanophyceae; order Nostocales; family Nostocaceae; genus Nostoc; species Nostoc sp. C117. The sequence goes on along the minus strand of NZ_CP170991.1, from coordinate 1,381,885 downwards.
GTGCTGCGGCGTTTGGCATAAATTTTTACCCTTGGTTGCTTTTCAAACTCCCTCTAACGCCGCACCTGTCGCAGTGCATCAAACGCCTTACCTCGCAACCCTATAGGTAACAAGGATAATCCTAAACCAGTCCAAGCTTTAGCATTTGAAAAAGATTGTCCTGCTAAAACTAGCTCTCTGCCTTTTTGCGTTTCTCCCTTTTCAATTAAACGCAAACCTAATAATAATTGCGTTTCACTTAAACGATTGAGCCTAACTTTTTCTAGTTTTTCCGACTCAAACTTATAACTTTCTAGATAGCGAATTTTATCAAACAAATAAGGAATAGCTCGATTAATACCTTGCTGCTCTGCATGAGAGCGATATTCCATCAATAATTTTGGTAAATAATAACCCTTTTTCCCAGCCAAAGCTAGACGCACAAATAAATCATTATCCTCACAATTTTGCATATTGGGCAACATAAATCCTAATTCTTGCAATGTTTGACGCCGAAATAATGTTGCTCCAACTTGAAAGCTTTGATGAATAAATACAACTTCCAGTAAATTATCTACAACACCTGCCGATAAATTCTTCCTTCCCCAGCGATGAGAATTTTCTTGAGTTTTTACCTCATCCCGCAGATTGTTAATATCAATTATCCAATGGTCTGTGCCAACAAAATCAATGCTAGAATCTTGAGCGAGAATAGCTGCCGTACTTGCGAGAAAATCGGGTGTTAGGCGATCGTCATCATCAAATTTCATGAAATATTCACCACTGGCAGCATCAAAACCAGAGCGCATATTATTACTTTTACCAATATTTTGATGATGACGGATGTATTTAATCCGATGGTCTGCGTACTCTAACATTAGCTCAGGTGTGCGATCGCTAGAACCGTCATCGCAAACAATTAGTTCAAAGTCTTGCTCAGACTGATTAAGTACACTGTCAATCGCATAAGGTAAGAGACTGACACGATTAAAAGTAGGAATACAAACAGTAATTTTTGGCATACTCTATACTTTAAACAATTAGCAATGAGCTATGCCCCGCTACGCTAACGCAATTACGTTTTGTGATAGCGAGTTTTCGAGCGTCTGGGGATTATATCCCAACACAAGCAACCCATAGGGAGCATCTCACCTTTGCAAATATACCAGGCGATTATAAATAGCGGCTACACAAACCTACCCTGTTGGGGAACCCGTTCGCGTGGTTTTAAGCCGTCTTGATTGTAAAGAACATTATTAATTTTGACAAATGGATCTGCATTAGCACAGTTACCTGTTTTATCTTGACCAAATGCCTCATACCCACTGACTAATTTCCTACTCAACTCGCTTAACTTGAAATCTCTGCAAGCCTTCCGGTTCTTCATACTGAACTAAAACCTCTTGCACCACAGCAGCCGGTGGACCAGAGTGACACCAACGAACCATTTCATCTACAACCTCTCGCGCCCCTTCAAAAACTGCCTCTACTCGACTATCGGGGAGATTCCGCACCCAACCAGTTAATCCTAGCTGGCTAGCTGTATCCACAGTGGAATAGCGATAACCCACTCCTTGGACTCGGCCAGAAATGAATACATGGGCACGGACAATCTTTGGTAGTGATGTGTAGTTCTGCATAAAATAGTCTATTCTTTACGATTTCTTTAAAATATAATAAAAATTTATGCTATTTTTACTCTCCGACTCACTCTGTCTCCAGAAGCTATAAAATAAAATTTATGGCATCTACTATTCAAGCTCTACCAACAGAAGTCGTATATCTGATTACAGCAGGAGAGGTCATCGACTCTTTAGCCTCTGTGGTGCGGGAATTAGTAGAAAATTCCCTAGACGCAGGAGCAACGCGAATTGTTGTTTCCCTATGGCCGCAGCAATGGCGGATTCGTGTGGCAGATAATGGTTGTGGAATGAACCTAGATGATTTGCAACAAGCCGCCACAGCCCACAGCACCAGTAAAATTCGCTCTAGTGGCGATTTGTGGAAAATTAACAGTTTGGGTTTTCGTGGTGAGGCCTTGCACAGTTTAACGACTCTGGCAGATTTGGAAATTTTGAGTCGTCCTGTGGACGAAAGATTAGGATGGCGAGTTGTCTATGGTGATGCTGGGGAAGTTGTGCAAGTTGAAGTAACTGCGATCGCACCTGGTACAGTAGTTACAGTTTCAAATCTTTTTGGTGACTGTTCATCACGTCGTCAAGGATTGCCCACAGGCGCACAGCAAATGAAAGCCGTGCAAGCAACCATTCACCAAATCGCCCTCTGTCATCCCCAGGTTACTTGGCAGCTTTGGCAAAATGACCGTCAATGGTTCACCATCTCTCCATCTGCCACAACAGGGCAACTATTAACGCAGATTTTACCACAAGTGCGGCAGGGTGATTTGCAAGAAATAAAACTCGAAATACCCGACCCTTGTACAGACGCGATGAATCGCGTCTCTCTTGTCTCTCCCAACTCAGCACTTACTTTAGTGGTAGGATTACCCGATCGCTGCCATCGTCATCGTCCAGATTGGGTACGTGTAGCTATCAATGGACGGATGGTAAAGACACCAGAATTAGAGCAAACAATTTTATCAGCATTTCATAGAACATTACCACGCGATCGCTATCCAATTTGTTTCCTACATCTTGCCATTTCCCCAGATCAAATTAACTGGAACCGCAATCCCGCAAAAACAGAAATTTATCTCAACGAAATCACTTATTGGCAAGAACAAATTACCCAAGCAATTAACCAAGCACTCCGCATCTCTTCTGCCAATCTCAAAGAATCTGTCCACACAACACGAGTTAGTAAATTACTCAAAGCCGCAGAAGCCAAAGGTGGCTACAATTTCAATCCGAAAAACTCAAAGGAACCAGATAATACTCAGCTTTCTTTAAAAGCTGTGGCACAAGTGAGTAATACTTATATTGTTGCCGAACATTCTGGTGGGATGTGGTTAGTAGAACAGCACATTGCCCATGAGCGAGTTTTGTATGAGCAATTATGTGATAATTGGCAACTCGTTTCTGTCGAACCTTCAATTATTCTCTATCAATTGTCACCAGCACAAGTATCCCAATTGCAACGCATCGGTTTAGATATAGAACCCTTTGGCGAACAACTTTGGGCAGTTCGTAACCTACCCACAATATTACAGCAGCGCGAGGATTGTGCGGAAGCAATTTTAGAATTGAGTTTGGGAGGTGACTTACAAACTGCTCAAGTAGCTGTTGCCTGTCGTAGTGCAATTCGTAACGGTACACCAATGAATCTGCAAGAAATGCAGACACTTTTAGATGATTGGCAACGCACCCGTAACCCCCGCACCTGTCCCCACGGACGCCCAATTTATTTATCCCTAGAAGAGTCGTCTTTAGCTCGCTTTTTCCGGCGTAATTGGGTCATTGGAAAAAGTCATGGAATTTGAATTATTTTGTGATTTATAGGACTAGTATTTGATTTTTTAAATATTTGTAGAAGTACATATAGTAATGCACAATCTTGACTGTTGGTGTGTTAGGCATAAGCCATAACACACCCTACAAATACTGGGATTTTTTCAGAAATCAAATATGATTCCTACAGAATAAAATCGACTTAACTTACAAAATCATTCCAGTTTCCTTCAAATAAACCCGTGTAAATGGTTCATCTTCACCTAAATTATAGTCTTCAACAAATCCTTTGCGACGAATAGAAATGTTGTTGTCTTTTTTAATCACCACAGTAGAACCCTCAAAAATATCCCGCGACAACATCATCTCAGTTTCGGTGGGATTATCCAAAACTACTAAGTTACTACGCTGATAAAACATACCCTCTTGCTCTAGGATATCTTCGCTATACTCGGCAATTAGCAAATCAACTTTTGGATGACGCAGCAAAGTTTGGACGTTGCTGTTGTAATCTTTGCCTAATACTTTTTTTGAACGATTCACAAAAACTGCGTCACGACAAACAGCGCCGATTATCCAGTCTGGATGTTGCAAAAGAATATGGTCAATCGTTGTTTGCAGTTCTTCAACTGAGATTTTATTAAAGGTAATAATCGGTATCCTCGCATCTGTACCGGACTCAAAAAACGTTTCTAAGATCCGAGAAGGCACATCAACGCTTTCACCCTCGGAAGGTTTAAGATGCATTAAAATGCCTGGTGCAGCATTAATTTCCAAGATGGCAAAGTTACTGGATTTCCAAGATTCAGAAAGACTTTTGGTAATGACATCAATACCCAAGCAAGTCAACTGAAAATGTTGGGCAATATCTTGCGCCAAGATAATATTGTCATCATGAACTATCCGTGTTGCATCGATGCTCATACCCCCAGCGGAAAGATTGGCAACTTTACGCAGATACACAGTGCGCCCTTTCTCGATCACACTGTCCAATGACAAGCGTTGTTCCTCTAGGTAGAGTTCCATCGCATCATCCACGAGAATTTTACTCATGGGTGAGGTGGGTGAGTCTAAACGTGCAGGTTTGCGGTTCTCTTGGCGGATTAATTCGGCGATAGTTAAATATCCATCACCGACAACCGATGCTGGACGGCGTTCGGTGGCGGCGACAAATTTGCCATCGACACATAACAAGCGAAAATCCGATCCAGAAATGCTTTTTTCGACAATTATTCGGGGTAGCTGATCTTCGGGAATGGCTGCCAGTGCGCGATTATAAGCAGACTCCAGTTCATTTAAGTCTTGGACATCAGCTGTGACGCCAATTCCTTTGTGACCGACCACTGGTTTAACTGCGACTGGGAAGCCAATTTTTCTAGCTGCCGCCAAAGCTTCCTTTGGAGAAAAGACAATATCGCCTTCGGGGACTGGGAAACCCAAAGTTTTCAAAAATGCCTTGCAGTCATCTTTACGGGTTGTAAATTCCGAATCTAGATGGCTATCACAATTAAATGTTGTTGCTATCCCCCGGACATGTTTTTTGCCAAAACCGTATTGCATCAATCCTTCTTCCCACAAATAAAATGCGGGAATACCTTTTTCGTAGGCTGTTCGCAACAAGGCGTAGACGGTGGGACCACCATAGACAGAGGCGCGGAATTTATTTTGCAGCCTCACTAACTGATCGTCAAAGTAAAAATCTTCGTCTTGAGTAATGGTTTCAAACCAATCCCAAACAAAGTAGGCTACTTCTCTGGTTGTGCGTTCGTGTAGGGATTCGACACTAATTCGCGTATATTTTAGATGTGACTTGACACTCCAGTGGTTGAGGTGCAAATCCATATCCAGCTTTCCGACTTCTGACACCACTTGGGCAAATAAATCAGCATAGGATTCGTAGCTTTGGTTGCCCAGGTGGGGATAGCGATCGCCAATTCTCGAAATATAATCCTCAATAGGCAAAGGCTGTCTAAATTCAACTAGAGCAAAATCAAATACTAATGCACCTCTATCTAAATAGGGGTTAGATCCGATGTAATGCTTGAAGTTGAAAATATCGAATACATCTGTTCTTCTGGCATTAATGCGGACTAAATCACTGCTTTTTTGTTGAACCATTGATTACGAACCTTTGGCTAAACACCCTGAACTTGAGATGCTGAGTTATGGTTACTCAGACTTATTGATTGGAGAGTTATGGCTTTGCCATTTACTTGAACCGAACCTAGACTAACCATATTATTCAGCATTTTTAACTATCTCAGGGCATAATTAAATGCCGATTCATGAGTAAAATAAATACAGAACATTTCAAGGCAGAGAAAATACACAGCCTAAGTTTCGTAGTTATATGACAGTCCTATTTCATTTGGGAAAAAAATAAAGTACATTTTGAATACTTCCTCCTTGCCTCAACGAGTAATTTCACAACTGATTTAGGATTGCTACTATATCTATAAAGCCTTAGCTTAGCGGAGCGTAGCCTAGACTGACTTCTGAATTCTCTTGTATGAGTCAATTCATCCTGATGATTAATCAAAGATATAACCTTTGAAAGGTGCGATATTTTACCAATAAATTATATAAATGATAAAGGGTATTAAGGAGACATTAAGGAAACAGGAAACTATGAATAGCACACAAGCTGCTCTAAGAGATGAAGTTAGACTACTCGCTGAGGAGGCTTTTCACTGCAAACTGATTTCTGGACATGGAGATGGGGCAGATAAAGAAGAGTATCAAATCGTCTATCAAGGCAAACCCAGGCATTTTCCACTAGAACAAGCACGTTTTTTCTTAACTAATTTGCTTTACAAACGTGATTAATTAGAGCTTTCTAGTTCAATACATGGCTTTAGATATCGCAGCTAAAGTTAATATAATTTACTTGACGATTGTAGGATAAATCTCCAATAGCCAATTAGCAATATACTCAACAATGCCTCTAGAAAATATCTCTAGAGGCAGTTGCCGCTCAGGGGTTTATTTACTTATGGATAATGAGTTTTAAGGATTATGGTTTTTGATGTAGTTTTACTGCGCTCGCAACTTTTAATACTACCGATTTTCAAGTTATCTATCAAATGGAAGATATTATAATTTTAATTGTCATGGTTTATTGAGATTTATCTAAATCAAATCAGGGGGCAATATGGTGGAAAATAATCCTAAAAGACAATTGGTAATTATTGGCGGAGCTGAAGACAAGGAAGGAGATTCGCAAATTTTACGAGACTTTGTGCGCCGTGCTGGAGGTACAAAAGCATACATTGTGATCATGACAGCGGCGACAGAACTACCCAGAGAAGTGGGGGAAAATTATATTCGAGTGTTTGAGCGTTTGGGAGCTGAGAATGTTCGCATAATTGATACAGAAACTCGTGATGATGCGTCTTCATCTACGGCATTGCAAGCTATTGATAAAGCAACTGGGGTATTTTTTACTGGAGGAGACCAAGCTCGTATTACTAGCATCCTCAAGGATACTGAAATTGATACGGCGATTCACAAACGTTTTTCTGAAGGTGTAGTTATTGCAGGTACCAGTGCCGGAGCTGCTGTAATGCCCGATAAAATGATTGTTGAAGGTGATTCTCAAACCCATCCGCGGATTGAAACTGTGGAAATGGGTCCTGGTTTGGGATTTTTGCCAGGTGTGGTAATTGACCAGCATTTTTCGCAGCGTGGACGCTTAGGACGCTTAATTTCAGCTTTGATATTAGAGCCTGCTGTTTTGGGATTCGGTATTGATGAGAATACGGCGATGGTTGTGACAGATAACCAAATTGAAGTAATTGGTGAAGGTGCGGTCACAATTGTCGATGAATCAGAGGCTACATATAACAATATGGGTGAAATTTTGAAGGATGAGTCCTTGGCGATTTGCGGAGCCAAGCTTCATATTTTGCCGCACGGCTTCAAATTTGACCTGAAGACCCGCCAGCCGATCTTAAATAATGGGTCTGTAGCAAATGTCTCTGTAGGAGTGAGTTGAGTTTAAGCAACAAACAGTTAAGTTTTAGGAATAGAGATGAGGGGATGAGGGAGATGAGGAAGTAAATTATTCCTTGTTCCCTTGTCTATTTCTTTAATTGGAAGTCCCTTATAAGGGACTTCCAATTAAAGAAATTATCCCATTTTCATACATTCTCCTCTGCTTCCTCTGCCTCCTCTGCTTCCTCTGCATACACAACGATGGAATATTTTTTACTTGGAAATCCCTAAATAGTCGATTTGTTTCTGTGTGGATCATAGAGAGTTAGTTTGTTCCATCTTCAAAGAATATTAAGAATTACTTAATATTCTTTGAATTGAGCAAAACTCAGTCATTATAAAATACTGGGAAAATTCAACTAATTCCAGACTTCTTGGTGTTTGAGCTTTGTTAAGAACTTGACGATGAAGGCATTTATATTAGCTGCTGGTGTTGGACAACGTTTGGGTAAAGAGGGACAAATCCAACCCAAATGCTTGTTGAGATTTAACGGTAAATCTCTGCTAGAGCGCCATTTGAACTATCTCCGTCATTACCAGATAGACGAAGTTGTAATTGTCATAGGTTACCAGGCACAAAGAATTCAGGATGAAATCAAAGCATTGGGAGCGGAAAATTGGGTTAGTACAGTTTACAATCCTGACTATACCAAAGGTAGCATTATCAGCTTGTGGAGTTTACGTCAATATCTCAATGCTAGCGATCGCCTTTTGTTAATGGATGCAGATGTTTTGTACGATCGCCAAATTATCGAAAGACTAGTCAAGACCAATATCTCTAACTGCTTCTTGCTGGATCGGAATTTTGAAGCAGGAGATGAACCCGTGAAGCTTTGTGTCAAAGATGGTTATCTAGTGGAGTTTCGCAAACAAGTGGCTTTGAACCTGGCTTATGATTTCGCTGGCGAGTCCGTGGGATTCTTTCGGTTTGAAAATGCGATCGCTCAACGTCTCGCCAGCCGCACAGAACAATATATTGCGGAAGGACTCCACGATCAACCTTATGAAGAAGTAATTCGGGATTTGCTATTAGAAACTCCAGAGATATTTGGTTACGAAGACATCACCGATTTACCTTGGCTAGAAATCGATTTTCCCCAGGATATTCAACGCGCTCAAAATGAAACTTTGCCCAAAATTGAAGTATTAGATAATATAAATTCTCTAAAAGAAGATACTTTTGAGACGGAACCATAAATCATAACCCAAAAATCAACTCTTACTCTCTGCGTCTCTGCGCCTCTGCGTGATACAAATTTATATTTTCACTCAGCAACACCAAAATTCAAATATCACATAGTTTAACAAAATCACAATAGATGGATCAAATATTTGCACCCGTTGCCACCACTACAAACTTAAGTAAGTGTTCCCAACTGCGGGTATTATTAGAATCGCCGCAACTTGACTTCATCATGGAAGCCCACAATGGAATTAGCGCCCGCATTGTGGAAGAAGCTGGATTTAAAGGAATTTGGGCGAGTGGATTAGCTCTTTCGGCTCAATTTGGCGTTCGAGATAATAACGAAGCCAGTTGGACTCAAGTTGTAGAAATGCTAGAGTTCATGTCTGATGTAACCACTATCCCCATTTTATTAGACGGCGATACAGGTTATGGCAACTTTAATAATATGCGTCGCTTGGTGAAAAAGTTAGAACAGCGGGGTATTGCTGGAGTTTGTATTGAAGATAAGCTCTTTCCCAAAACCAATAGTTTCATTAACGGTAGTCGCCAATCCCTGGCTGATATTGATGAATTCTGCGGCAAAATTAAGGCAGGTAAAGATAGCCAAACAGATGCAGATTTTTGTATCGTCGCCCGACTGGAAGCTTTGATTGCCGGTTGGGATCTTTCCGAAGCATTGCGGCGAGCTGAAGCTTATCATACCGCAGGTGCAAACGCGATTTTGATTCATAGTAAATCATCGCGTCCTGACCAAGTGCTAGCCTTTGCGAAAGAATGGGCGGGTCGATCGCCATTAGTGATTATACCGACCAAATATTACAGCACCGCAACCGATGTGTTTCGCAAAGCCGAAGTTAATTTGGTCATCTGGGCAAACCATCTAATTCGAGCGGCTGTTACCAGTATGCAAGCGATCGCCCGAGAAGTTCAAGCCAGCGAAACTTTAATCAACATTGAAGATGATATTGCGCCAGTCAAAGAAATTTTTCGATTACAGGGAGCCGATGAACTCCTAGAAGCCGAAAAACGCTACTTCAGCAACGGACGCCACCATACTCAAGCGATCGTTTTAGCTGCTAGCAGAGGACAAGAGTTAGCTGGGTTGACGCAAGATAAACCAAAAGTCATGTTACCCCTTGGAGGTAAACCCCTGCTTAGGCTGTTGGTGGACAAATTCAAGAAACTTGCCATCAACGATATTACCGTTGTCGCTGGTTACAAAGCAGAAACTATTAATGTTGCGGGAACAAAAGTTATCCGCAACCCAGATTATGAAACAACTGGAGAATTAGCATCCTTAGCTTGCGCTCAAGACAGCTTTGGCGAGGAAATGCTGGTACTTTACGGCGATTTACTATTTAGAAGCTATATCCTGCGGGATTTATTAGAATGTCCTGGAGAAATTGTGGCTGTGGTTGATTCTGTAATTAACAGTAAGTCAGTTAGCGGTTCCCCTGACTATGCTTATTGTTCAATTCCCGATGACCTTTCCATCTTTGGACAAGATGTTAACCTTTTGCATATCTCCAAAGCAACGCAAACTCAATTGGGGAATTCCTGCGGACGCTGGATTGGAATGCTGCGCTTACGAAGTGAAGGTAGACAGTGGATAAGTGAAGCACTTAATGAGTTGCAAACACGACCAGAATTTAACAGTTTGGGTTTGCCGGAATTATGCAATTATTTAATCGAGCAAGGTAAACCAATTAAGGTGCTTTATATTCGCGGTAATTGGTTAGATGTTAATTCCTTAGATGACCTGGATTTGGCGTTTCAATTGAAGCAATAGGGTATTGGGTATTGGGCATGGAATATAATTTTTTGGTTGCATGGACTTGCACCTTTGTTGCATGGACTTGCACCTTTGTTGCATTGACCTGCATCTTTGTTGCATTGACCTGCATCTTTGTTGCATTGCCCTGCATCTTTGTTGCATTGCCCTGCATCTTTGTTGCATTGCCCTGCATCTTTGTTGCATTGCCCTGCACTAGCGCGTGTTTTCAAAGTCTTAGATACCCCCAACCCCCTTAAAAAGCTACGGTGTACACACAGAAATAGCTGAGAAATCACGGTTTTACCCCACCCTAACCCTCCCCTTATAAAGGGGAGGGAACCAAATTTTTGATTTCCCCCCTTTATAAGGGGGGATTAAGGGGGGTAATTCGACTTGTGTGTACGCCATAGGGGGGCGAAGAGTCTCTTAAAGTCCCCCTTTTTAAGGGGGATTTAGGGGGATCTAAAAAGTTAGGAGGCTAAACGAGCAGTTTGAAAACACGCCCTAACCCACCCTAATATTTCAGGCAACATTGCCGACTTGTAGAGGCAACGCCGCTTCTTGTAGAGTAACAAGTGGCATCATTTGTTATAACTTCCAATGCCCCATGCCCATCTCCAAATAAATTATTTATGATTCAAGCAGAGGAATTTGTAGAAGCTGCTCGAAATTTGGGTTTTGATTTTTATACTGGCGTACCTTGTTCTTTTCTGACGCCTTTTATTAACTACGTCATTAATGACGCTCAACTGACTTATATTTCCTCAGCCAACGAGGGAGATGCTGTAGCCACTGCTGCGGGAGCTACAATTGCTGGCAAACATGCAGTGGTGATGATGCAAAACTCCGGTTTGGGAAATGCAGTTAACCCGCTAACGTCGCTCACTTATATTTTTCGGATTCCATTATTAGTTATTTGTACATTGCGAGGCGATCGCAGTTTGCAAGATGAACCACAACATCAATTAATGGGGCAAATCACAGATAAATTGCTGCAAACTATGACTATACCTTGGGAATATTTTCCCACAGACGCAGCACAAATAGAACCCGTCCTGCAAAGAGCCACAGCCTACATGCAACAAGAGCGCTGTCCTTATGCTCTAATTATGCGTAAAGGAGCAATTGCACCTCATCCACTCACCCGTTCTTCTATCCTCAAACGGGAAGATAGTAGTCGCCCTCATGTTCAGCAAAGCTTTTTTCAGGAAAACAAAGAACAACGAGTTTCCCGCAGCGAAGCACTAGCCAGGATTCTACAATTCACCGATATCGAAAACACTGTAATAATTGCCACTACAGGATACACCGGGCGCGAACTGTTTGCCAGTAAAGACAGCGCCAATCATCTTTATATGGTCGGCTCAATGGGCTGTGCTTCCTCAATGGCATTGGGGCTATCCTTAGCACGTCCAGACCTGAAGGTGGTAGTCATTGATGGCGACGGTGCAGCACTCATGCGAATGGGGAATTTTGCTACTATTGGCACTTATGGCGGTGCTAATTTAATCCATATTCTCTTAGACAATGAAGCGCACGATTCCACAGGCGGACAAGCAACCGTTTCTGCGGGTATTTCCTTTGCCAAAATTGCCGAAGCTTGCGGTTACGGCGTCACATTAGCCGGAGACGACCCCGCCCTTTTAGATGCCTTATTTACCGCAGATACCGACGCTAGACCGAAATTCGCTCATCTAAAAATTCGTCCCGGAACCTTAGAAAACCTACCTCGACCCAACCTTACGCCGGAAGCAGTTTTGCAACGCTTTGTGAAACATATTGGTAATTCGTAATTCGTAATACTTCGGCTACTTCGACTCCGCCGTAGTTGAATCTCGACTCACTTCGACGCCGCTCAGTGCAAGTCGCTCGATTTGAGCGTAGTCGAAACTCAGCACGAGTCGCTCAGTACAACTGCCCAATGACTAATATCAAAATGATTTTACTAAATCCTGGTCCTGTTAATTTGAGCGATCGCGTGAGAAATGCGCTGTTACGTCCTGATTTGTGTCATCGGGAAGTGGAATTTTCTCAACTTCAAACCCAAATACGCGAACAATTACTTCAAGTTTATGGTCTTCGGGGCGATCGCTGGGCAGCAGTTTTACTCACCGGTTCTGGTACAGCCGCGATGGAAGCGATGGTCAGCACTTTAGTACCTAGGAATGGGAAACTGCTGGTTATTGAAAACGGCGTCTATGGCGAAAGAATATCCAAAATTGCCAAAATCCACGACATTGATTACATCACACTTTCCCATCCTTGGGATGCTGAAATAGATATCAAAAGTTTAGTTAAACTCCTGGATGAAAACGCTGATATCACCCACCTCGCTGTTGTCCATCACGAAACTACTACTGGTCGTCTAAATAACTTGGTGGAACTGGCTACAATTTGTCAGGAACGCCGCATCGAACTATTACTAGATACAGTTAGCAGCTTTGGTGCCGAGGAACTGAATTTTGAGGATTGGGGAATTACTGCTTGTGCTGCAACAGCCAATAAATGTCTGCATGGCGTCCCAGGAACCTCCTTTGTCATCCTGCGACGGGATGCGCTGCCATCATTAGACACAATCCCCCGTACTTTATATTTAGATTTAGCAACCTATTGCCAACAACAGGATAAAGGCGGTACACCTTTTACTCAATCAGTACAGACATTTTATGCTTTAGCAGAAGCTTTGCAAGAAATGGCAGAAGCAGGAGGATGGCGTGCTAGACACAGCTATTACAGCCAACTTGCAAACTTAGTCAGGGAAGGATTAGCCTCAATGGGAATTAAATCTTTACTTCCTCAAGGAAGTTCATCTGTAGTTTTGAATGCCTACTATTTACCAGATAATTTCAGCTATGAGGAATTTCACGACCAACTCAAAGTAGAGGATTATGTAATTTATTCTGGACAAGGAAATTTAGCTCAATCTATTTTTAGAGTATCGACAATGGGAGCTATTACTCACGCTGATATGGAACGATTTATTGCTGTTGTTAAACAAATTATTTCCAAAAGACATTAAAAAAGCGGAGTAGGAGTTCCTCCGCTTGATGCTACTCTGTAGCTTAAATGCTTTAATTGCGACTTCTAAACTATCAAGATTAGTCAGTTGTATTTTTGATTTGCAAGTTCTTTAATTCCTCCCAAACACACTACCAAGGGCACGTGCCATATTTTGCGGTTGCATTGCATCCATTGCAGCGGTAGGTTCGTAACCACAGTGAACCATGCAATCAGCACACTTGGGATTACCACTCTTCTGGCCGTATTGACTCCAGTCAGTTTCTCCTAGTAATTCTTTGAAAGTAGAATAATAACCTTCATTCAAGAGATAGCAAGGTTTTTGCCAACCAAGAACGCTATAACTTGGGCTACCCCAAGGCGTGCATTCGTAATCTTTCTCACCTGTGAGAAAATCTAGGAACAGGGGATTGTGATTGAAGTTCCAGTTTTTTTCACCAGCTTTGAAGGGAGCAAGAATTTCTCTAAAAAGAGCGCGGGTTTGTTCGCGGTGGAGAAAATGATCTTGATCTGGTGCCCACTCATAGCTGTAACCAGGAGAAATCATCATCCCGTCAGTATTGAGGGTTTCCAGAAAGTCAAAGAACTCTTGCATATCTTTGGGTTGGGTACCTTCAAAGATAGTCGTGTTAGTGGTGACACGAAAACCTTTAGCTTTAGCAGCGCGAATGGCTTTGACAGCAATATCAAAAACGCCTTGGCGATCGACACAGCGATCGTGCAATTCCCGCATCCCATCTAAATGGACGCTGAAAGTCAGGTAAGGGGAAGGTTGAAACTTATCCAGGTTCTTTTCTAACAACAAACCATTGGTACACAAGTAAATATACTTCTTGCGCTCAACTAATCCCCGCACAATCTCGTCAATTTGGGGATGTAGCAGAGGTTCTCCTCCAGGAATTGAGACAACTGGTGCGCCGCATTCTTCCACTGCGGTAAAACACTGTTCTGGGGTGAGGTTTTGCTTTAATATTTCCTTTGGATGTTGAATTTTACCACAACCAGTACAAGCTAGATTACACCGAAAAAGTGGTTCCAACATTAATACCAAAGGAAAGCGTTTGCGCCCCAACAAACGCTGAGTAACCAAATACTTGCCAATATCGATCGCTTGTTGTAAATTAACTGCCATGATTCCGATCGCTCCTCTTTGAAAGATAAAAACACCACTGTTGGGGTGTATAGATTTGCGCCTCTACTTGCGCTCATTCACATAACCCTGAGAAACAAACCACTCTACAGCATCTTGGAGTGCGCCATTGAGCGAAGATTGGGGTAGACCCAATTCTCGTACTGCCTTTGTGGCATTGTAATACATAGGTTGTTTTGCCATCCGAACGCCATCAATGGGCACTGAGGGCAATTTTCCCAGTGGTGCGAGAATTTTTTCATCAACCCAAGCAACACTCAGGGGTATCCAAGCAGGTATACTTCGTTCTGGTGTCCTCAAACCTGTGATTTGGGCGAGTTGTTCTAGTAGTTGCTTCAGGCTGAGGTTTTGGTGACCTAAGATATAGCGATCGCCAGATTTACCCCGCTGCAAGCCCAGTAAATGCCCCCAGGCAACATCTCGCACATCGATAAAATTCAAACCAGTATCTAAATAAAAGGGCATTTCTCGCCGCAAGAATCGCAGAATTATATCACCTGTGGGGGTGGGTTTAATATCTAACGAGCCAATGGGACTGCTGGGATTGACTATCACTACTTCCTGACCTTTAGCAGCGGCTTGTATCGCTTCTTGTTCAGCCAAAAATTTTGATTTTTTGTAGTTACCCACCAACTTTTCTAAGGGACTCTGATGTGTTTCATCAACGACTTCACCAGATGAGCCTACCCCAATGGCCGCCACCGAACTGGTGTAAACGGTGCGTTCAATCCCCGCTTTTTGGGCTGCTGCTAATACATTGCGCGTACCTAAAACATTATGACGGTGGAGTAACTCTCGGTCTGCTTGCCAGAGGGAATAATGAGCTGCCACATGAAACAGGTATTGACAACCGCTCATCTGTTGCCAAAGATTTGGATCGTTCAAATCGCCTTTGACAATTTCTACCTCCAAACCGTGTAGATTTTGCAGATTGCTGCTAGAGCGTACTAGCGCTTTGACTGTGTATCCTTGTTGCAGCAACAACCGTACCAAGTGAGCGCCAATAAAACCCGTACCCCCCGTGACAAAAACCTGCATTAAATTTTCCCCATCGCCTCATGTTTTTTTTTCTCCCTCTCCTGGAAGCGGGGAAACCAATCATCCAAAATGGTGTAGACTACCGGCACAACAATCAAGCTGAGGATAGTTGAAGTTACTAGTCCGCCAGCGATCGCTACAGCCATTGGCGATCGCAATTCCGAACCAGCACCTAAACCTAAGGCGATCGGTAACATCCCTAAAATAGTGGAAGCCGTGGTCATCATAATTGGTCTGAGGCGCACTACTCCAGTATCGAGGATCGCTGCGGTGCGGTCTAAGCCAGCACTGCGTAGCTGATTGATGTAATCTACCAGTAAAATGGCATTTTTATTTGCTAGCCCCAGCAAAAACACGAAGCCAATCAGTGAGATCATGCCAAAGTCGCTCTTGGTGATTAGTAACGCTAACATTGCCCCTACCAGTGCCAAAGGCAAAGAGATACCAATAACTAGAGGATCTACCCAGCTTTTGAAGAGCAAAATTAGTACCACGACAATGCACAAAGCAGACAGAGCCAGAGTACTGCCGAAACTGCCAAAAACTTCGTTCAATTTAGCAGAGTCTCCTCCTAAATCTAAGGAAACATCAGAGGGTAAGACCGCTTTGGCTTCAGCCACCACTTTATCAGTAGCATCACCCAAGGATAAATTCTTGCCAAGATTAGCACTGATATAGGCTACCCGCTGATTATTCAGCCGCTCAATTTGCAAAACCGTCCCCTGGGAATTCGTTTCACCTGTAACTGTCACATCGACAAAACCGGGTATTCTCTGAATCCGTTCTTTAATTGCCTTGACAGCTTTGCTTAAAGATGCAAGATTATTACCCTGTAATGACAACTGAAGAGGTTTTTGACCGCCAGTATCCACAAATTGAATGTCTTCAACACTGGTAGTTACGTCAGGGAGAATTGGTAAGGAGGAGCGTAACTGGTCTTGTAATTGGGCAGTTGTGATTTTGCGGTCTTCTTTGAGCCTCACATATAAGTTGCCTTTGTTCGGCTCACCCTCACGCGAACCAACAGTGGTAAATACCGTTTCCACTGCTGGCGATTTTCTCACCACCTCTTCGAGTTTTTTAGCAACATCGAGAGAATCGTTCAAGGGATTGGGAATTGGGGATTGGGGATTGGGAACTGGGGATTGGAATGAGGGAGTTAAATTTTCCCCCCCTGCTTCCCCTGCTTCCCCAACTCCTCCTGCTCCCCTACTTGCCAAATCTGGAATCTTCGGCAAAGCCGCGGTATAAGCAATATTGAATTCACCGCGATCTAATTTAGGAATAAATCCTTTGGGAATTAATGGAATCAGTAATATACCTGCAATGAAACTGAGTACAGCTAATCCGATAACTATCTTGCGGTGATTTAAAGACCAACTTAGTAAGTTTCTGTAAGATTGGGCAAAGGCGACCCAAATTTTTCCTTCCTGACGAGGGGAAGCAGAGGGTTTTGGTTTTAGCCAGTAGATAGCCAAAACAGGCGATAAAGTCCGCGCAACTAGCATCGAAGCCAGCATTGCGGCGGAAACGGTGATGCCGAAGGGCTTGAAGAACTGACCGATGACGCCACCCATTAAACCTATAGGCAGAAAAACGGCTACTGCTGTCAAGGTGGCTGCTGTAACTGTCAATCCAATCTCATTTGTTGCTAAAAGCGCGGCTTGGCGAGGATTTTCTCCATCATCGATGTGTCGCATGATGTTTTCTACATCAACGATCGCATCATCAACGATACTGCCAATTACCAAAGCTAATGCCAGCAGTGTAATTGTCTCTAGGTTGAAGCCGTAAATCGCCATAACGATAAACGTAGCCAAAATAGACGTAGGAATCGCCAAAGCGGAAATCAAGGTAGCTCGCCAATTCCACAAAAATGGAAAGATCACCACAATGGACAACAATACTGCTTCCAGTAGAGAATCGATGGTTGATTGGGTGGCTTGGTGGATATATTCTGCCTGAGTAGCAGCTAGGGTGAGTTTGACATCTTTCAGGTTAGAGCGTAGCCTTTGGACTTCTTTTTCAACTCGACTCACCACTTCTAAGGTGTTGGCGTTACCGCGTTTGATTACCTGAAATGCCAAAGCGTCTTGGCCGTTAAACCGGACTAATGTTCCCCCACCTTGGGGAAGAGCTGCGGCACTTGTGAGAGGAGGAGTTGCAGTGGCATCGCCGAGAAGTGAGACTTTGAGAATTCCTGGTAATTTAGCGATCGCACTTACAATCTCGTTTTTTGCCAACTTAGTCAAATCTCTGAGATTCTGCGTCGGACTCTCAATGGCATAACTAATGGCGGCTGACTCATTCAAGTTCAGGGGAATAATTTTAGAAGTTGCTCCCTGAGGCAGAGTCAATTGCTTGAGGGCAGTTTCAACTTTTTTGGTAGATGTTTCTAAATTCGTACCAACAGCAAAAGATAAGCTAACAGCAGTTTGACCAGGATAGCTGGACGAGCGGATATTCTCCAGTCCTTCTAAAGAACGGAGGCGCTCTTCTATTGGTTGAGTGAGCTTGGCCTCTGTATCTAGTGCGCTTGTTAGGGGGGCTGTAGCATTTACTACTACCACTGGAAAGGTAATATCGGGAAACAATGCATACTTTAGGGAACTAAGAGCAAGAATACCAGCTACCGTGACGGCAATCCAAAAACTGACGGTCAGCCACGAAAATTTAATCGCTAATTTAGAAATATTGAAGAGTTCTCGTGCGGATTTTGAGCTATGAGGCTTTACCATCTTGGAAAATTATCGTGCGGATGACACAATTATTAAGCAATTCAAAATTCAAAATTCAAAATGAAAAAATCCAATCCTAGCCAGCCTTTTGGCAATTGCTAATATGCTACTTGCATCAAGTTAGGTATATTACTTATTGTGACTCAGATGTGGCAAAATTTTTAGTACAAAATGGAACTTTAGCCATGAAACTTGGTTCTGTCGAGCATAAGGAATTATTCTGTCGGAGCTTTACCGAAAGCTACAGGGAATACGAACCTGAGAATCTTCCCTGGCCAGATCTGGATGATGCAGCTTTGAATTTGCTACGCAGTATTCCCTTTTGGGAGAAAGCTCTAGATATAGAACGAGAAGCCGGAGCAATAGTTAGTGGTTACGCACAAACCTTAAGCGATCCGCTTTTACAAGCTACGATCGCTCTGCAAGGTAGAGAAGAATTACGTCACGCTCGCCTCCTCAAAACATTAATTGACCGTTACGGCATCGAAATGCCAGAACGTCCCCCCGTTGAAATTCCCCCAAATATTGAGCCAACATTTACGCGCTTTGGCTTTGAAGAGTGTCTGGATACTTTTTTTGCTTACGGGCTATTTGCGATCGCCCGTGAAGCTGATGTTTTTCCAGAGTCAATCTTCACTATTTTTGATCCCATCATAGATGAAGAGACACGCCATATCGTGTTTTTTATCAACTGGTTTACCTATACACAAATTGAGCGTGGCCAGGGATTTACCCCATTACGGAATGCCAAAACCCTCTGGCACTATGGTAAGGCACTCAGCAATCTGATTGCCGTCTTTAGCGATGCTGACGCCAGCAGGACTAGTTTTGTCCCCACTGCTACCAACATCTTTACCAAAGACCTCACACTAGAAAAATTTCTGGAAATTTGCTTGGTGGAAAATCAGCGGCGGATGAGCAAATATGACCCTCGATTACTGCAACCGCAATTATTGCCCAGACTTGCCAATATCGCCCTCCGCACTCTCCAATTAATACCTAAACGCAAACTGCAAAATATCGAGAGCGCTAGTGCCTAATTTTTTGCCCATTGATACAATTCTGGTTCCTCAGGGTGCAGAATATCAAGCCGTGTGTCGCGGATTACGCGGCGTGAATGGTTCCATCCCAACGGTATTACCCATACCTGTTGGGATGAAGCCTTTACTTGAATATCTGCAACAATCCCCAGGAATTGGAGAAAGAGACAAGAAGACAAGGGGACAAGGGGACAAGGGGAAGAATCAGATTCGGATTGTAAAAGCGAGAGTGCTGATTGTAGGTTTATGTGGCAGCTTGAGCGATCGCTATGGTGTTGGTGATATTGTGTTGTATCAGGATTGCCTTTATGAAGGAAAACGGCAAGAATGCGATCGCTCTTTCACAGCACAATTGCACTCAAAACTCAGCATTCAGAACTCAGCACTCAATTTAGTTAAGGCATTGACGAGCGATCGGGTAATTTCGTCTGCGGCTGAAAAACAACGTTTGGGTGAGACTTTGGCGGCTGATGTTGTTGATATGGAAGGATTTACCGCTTTAGAGTTTTTTAATACAGCTGGGGTAGATGTGGCAATGTTGCGAGTAGTCAGCGACGATTGTCAGCACGATATCCCCGATCTCACACCAGCAATCAACTCTGATGGTTCCCTGCGTCCTTTGCCCCTAGCGATGACAATGCTTCGCCAACCCATTGCTGCTACTCGGTTAATTAGAGGTTCATTAAAAGCATTAAAAGTGTTAGAGACAGTGACAAATTTGTTGTTTGAAGGCGGAAATAATTAAAGTATACTTTTTTGATAAATCTTATTTAAATTAAAGTTTACCAATGACAAAGGACGGCTTCTATCAGTTAGTTTTAATTACACCGATTTACTTAAGGTAAATGATTCGGGTCAATACCCTGAGATTGTAGATAAGCAATTAGCCGTTCTTTTTGTTGACGTTCCTGTTCAATCTGTTCCACCGCCCAAGGTAGCAAATTACTTGCTGCATCCCACCACCGTAACCAATAACCCGTTCGCGCTTCTTTTATTCCTTGCCACGTTCCTAAATATAAACTCATTGAATCAATCCAATGACGACCATTTTCATCAGGTTGTTTTAACTCATAGCGTCCATTTTCCCGTTGATAAAATTCCAACAAACCGCCATTTGGGTCAAAAATTACGTAAATTGGGACTTGAAGAATTTGTTCGTAAAAAAACCATTTTCCTGGGGGATAAGTTCGCTTAAATGAATATTCTTCCCCTTCGGTATCTGAGAGAAATTCCATCACCACCGCCGGAATATCCCCTTCTAAGTTTGGTGTATAGCTTTTGCGTTCTTTTAAAATCTGATTCACTGATGGCACATAAACCCAATCAGGTGCTTTGATAATAAATTGTCCGTTGATTGTGGCACACAGTCCAAAATTTGAGGCGATTAACATCTGGGATTGGATGAAACCACTAATTTCTAAGCTTTCACGCAAAGCACCAGCCAAGATTGGCTGACCTGTATTTTCCACTGGTTTATCCTCTAGCTGAAAATCGTTCGGTAACGCTTCCCAAGAGATCACCAGTTGAGTTGATGATTTGGTTTCACCAAGTTGGGTTGCCATAAGCATTGTTGGTTGTTGATTTATCTTTATTTTATTTGGGCATTGGTCATTGGTCATTTGTCATTCTCCCTCTGCTCTTTACCCAATGCCCCATGCCCAATGCCCAATTCCCAATAACCACACCTCTACGGACGGACACCACTACTATGGCAAAGATTAAAATTGCTTAACACTTCGTTACACTAAAGACACGAGAGGAACAAAAGCAAACCTCTCACAGTTGAAATCAAAGGTGAACGACATGAATGGCACAATTCGCGTTGGTAATCTCTTCGGAATTCCCTTCTACATCCATCCATCGTGGTTTTTAGTTCTGGGTTTGGTAACTTGGAGCTATAGTAGTGGATTGGGGGCGCAATTTCCCCAATTGTCTGCGGGATTGGCTTTGTTACTAGGATTGATGACAGCGCTGATGTTATTTGCCTCTGTCGTCGCCCATGAATTAGGACATAGTTTCGTTGCTATTCGTCAGGGAATTGATGTCAAATCCATTACACTATTTATATTTGGCGGTTTAGCAAGTTTAGAAAAAGAGTCGAAAACTCCAGGTGAAGCTTTTTGGGTAGCGATCGCTGGACCTCTAGTTAGCTTACTACTCTTTGGTGCGCTTACAGCGATTGGTGTTACTAGCTCTGCATCAGGACCGCTAGCGGCAATTTTAGCTGTTTTAGCTTCTGTTAACTTGGCATTAGCGCTGTTTAACCTGATTCCTGGCTTGCCTTTAGATGGTGGAAATATATTGAAAGCGATCGTTTGGAAGATTACAGGCAATCCTTATAAAGGTGTAACTTTTGCCAGTCGAGTTGGACAAATCTTTGGTTGGGTAGCAGTTCTTTCAGGTATACTTCCCCTAGTATTATTTGGCAACTTCGGTAACTTCTGGAATTTGTTAATCGGCTTCTTTTTGTTGCAAAATGCTGGTAATGCGGCTCAATTTGCCAGAGTGCAAGAGAAACTCACAGGTTTGACGGCTGAAGATGCTGTAACTGCCGATAGCCCGGTTGTATCTGCTAATCTTACCCTGAGAGAGTTTGCTGATGAGCGGGTTGTAAGTGGACAAAATTGGAATCGGTTTTTAGTGATTGATGATGATGGACAATTAGTAGGTGCGATCGGTATTGATAATTTACGAAGCATTCCTACTGTACTCTGGTCAGAAACTCAAATCAAAGAAGTCATGCGACCAATTACAGAATCTACCACAGTTCAAAGCGATCGACCTCTTTTAGAAGTTATGCAGCTACTTGAAGAACAAAAAGTAACCGTACTTCCTGTAATTAGTAAGAACGGCGTCTTGGTTGGAATCTTAGAAAAAGCTGAAATTATTCGACTATTGCAAAGCCGAACCCAACTTAACCCTGCATAGTTGTTTTAAATAATATTCTTTCTTTAACTCCCGTCAGAAATTCTGAGGCAATACTTTTCGGTTAAGGGGGAAAGGGGAAAGGGAAAGGGTTTGTAATTTCACTTTCCCCATTGCCCTTTAACCTTTCCCCAGACCAAAAAAGAGATTATTGGGTTTAACCGAAAAGTATTGAATTCTGAGGGAGTTTTTTTATTAATTGCACAAACTCGTAACGAAACATTTGCGCCCGTATGGTGCGGGAAGGGAATCACTTAGAGATTACCAAGAAATAAATTATCCAATCTTGTGGGGTGGACATCTTGTCCGCCCTTACTGACGGGCGCTGGTGTCGCCCACACCACAAGAAGTAGTCGCCCACACCACAAGAAGTAGTTGAGTATTTTTTATTTGGAAGTTCGTTATGCATTTCAATGTCAATCTTCAATGCAAAAAAGTGGCGAGTATGAATCTCCCACTTTCTTGTCCTGAGTTCTGTTAGCGCAGCGGGGCGTAGTAGCCCATTTTGTATTCTTCAATTGCTCTGCAAGGATTTTTTACGGGGTATCAGGTATATTCCTAGTAGGGATAGACCAACTATTGCTCCAGGTTCTGGTATGGCCTTAATTCTGGCATAAACTGCCGTTGTAGTCGTGCCTCCTTCATTAGCCTTAATACTCAACTGAGGAACATCTGGATTAAAACCAGTTAGTTCAAGTGTGTATTTATTGCCTTCAAACGTGAAAGTATTCGCACGTAAATTTGTGTCTATAAATACAAAATCTGCATTCTCGTCAGGATTTGTTGAGGTATTAGGTGTATTTACCAGATGGAAGTTAAAGTCAAAAACTTGGTTAATTCCAACAGGCGGGTTAACGGATACATTGAGATTTAAAGGTACAAATTCAACACTTGTGCCTTTGAGTACTGTTTCGTTAAAGTACCTCAAATCACCTATTTTGAATACAGAGTTGATATCTGGTGAAAATGAACTTCCATCAAAAATTAGTTTATTTGGAAGTGTAGACGGCAAAGAAGGTTCGCCCCAAGTAAACGTGTTGCTTCCCACACCTGTATATATGGGATTAGTATCAAGGCTTCCTGGAGTGGGTTGTCCCCATGTACCAGTGGAGATACCAGAAAAAGCGAAAGCATCTGCTTGAGCAGCAAAACTAAATGCTGTGCTTACACTCACAAAAAAACTAGATACGGTAGTAGCAAAAACTAAACTCAGTTTCATAAACTTAGGTTTTAATTATCATCCTGGAGCTTCTCTAAAGTAAGTCTCCAGTCTACCGTAGTAAATTTACCGAAAATACGCCAATATCTTGTTGTAGTTTTTATGAAATATTTATATAGTTAACAATATCTTATTCATAAATTTATATTTATTAATCTTATTTTATGAATTATTCCAAAGTTTTACTTTTGCGATCGTAGTAAATTTATTATACGTAGCAACTTGCTTGATTATTTTTTAACTCTCAAGTTAATATTAGGTTAATTTTTTATTAAAAGACAGCAGATAATTCATAATTTATGAATTATCTGCTCTACATTTCAGCACTCAGTTAGGGTGCAAGGGCATTACCACGAAGTAAGCTAGCAATGGTTTTGGCAGTAATTTTCAGTTGGGTGATGGGATTAGCTGGGACAACTGTTTTATAGAGATAGCTATCAAATGTTAGCCGCTGTACATCGAGGTCATCGCACATTTCCACAAAGGCTTCGCGGGTAGCGTTGGAACGATAGAACACACTTTGCAAAATGTCCAGCACTTTGTAAGTGAGTCCGTATTTTTTATCCCAACGTTTCAGGTAAACTTTGAGGTCATCTTCTGTAGGAATACGGCTACCACTGTTAGATGTTTCTACAATAGTTTCGGCACACATCCGCCCAGATTTAGCAGCAAAATAAATACCTTCACCAGAAGATTTGGTAACGTAACCAGCAGCGTCTCCCACTAACGCGATGCGACCAACAACACGACGGGGACGGGGATGTTCCGGAATGGGGTGGGCTTCGACTTTGATGATTTTACCACCTGCCAGCTTTTCGGATGCACGGGCGCGGATGCCAGCTTGTAATTGTTTGATGCTGGCTTTATTGACTTGCATTGTGCCAGTACCGACAGCTACGTGGTCGTATTTGGGGAAAACCCAGGCGTAGAAATCAGTAGAAACGTCATCGCCGACATACATTTCCGCGAGGTCGTTATAGTATGCCATTTTGTCTGCGGGTAAGCGAATCCGCTCTTGAAAAGCGATCGCATAATTATAATCCCCAGCATCCATTTCTTTAGCAACGCGGGAATTCGCCCCATCTGCCCCAATAATGACATCCACTTTTAGGGTTTTGGCAATACCTTCTGCACCACTTTCTGTATGATCGACGTAATGGATGGTATAGGGTTCGGTATTGTTTCCTGGTATATCGAGTTTATGAACAGTGGCATTAATTAAATTTGCACCAAGTTTTGCCGCACGATCCCGTAAAAAGCCATCCAGCACTTCCCGGCGGCACATTCCTATATATTCTTCTTCATTTACCAGATTGATATCAACTTCGCGGTTGGAAGGCGAAATCATTTTCATCTTCCGTACCCGGCGATCGATAATTTCTGGTGGTAGGTCAAATTCACTCACCATACACAGGGGAATTGCACCCCCACAAGGCTTAGCATTGTCTAGCTTCCGCTCAAACAGATAGGTTTCAATCCCAGAGGCAGCCAGTGTTTCAGCGGCAGATGAACCAGCAGGGCCTGACCCAATAACAGCAACCCGTAGTGTCAAAGGTCTTTCTCCCAATCTTCACATTTACCCTGAGCATACTATCACGGTCTTTCTGGTGATTTGCCGCCTTACCTTCAGGTTTTGACTTAAATGCAATATTCCTTAATTTTTCGATACAAAAAGCGGCATGGAAAATCAGGAATTTCGGGAATCACAAAAATTTCTGGCGTTATGGAATGATTGGGGACATCCAAAAATTTTTAGGTTTAATACATAGTAGTTTCTCTCTATGTATATGTGTAATTTAAAACTTTTATTTTTATGCTTAACAAATTAGATGTTACATTCAATACACGAAAAAGCACTTGAGAGTTTTGCTCACTCAAGCGCTTTCCCGTATAAGTTTTTACCAACTCACTAGTTTGATGTAACATTTGAAATCTGCAACACTTCTTAGGAAGTAGTATTGCGGGGATAACTTGTAACAAACACGTGGTGAAATGGTATCACTCCTTGCACTAACTAAGAATATCTCTTTTGTGACAAAAGCAGGGTTTTGGTGAGTGACACTTTATCAACTGACACTAGTTAAAAAGGATTCATCATAAAGAGTAGCAAATTACACTAAGTAGTATGATGGCAATTTATAAATACAGTATAAAAACTGATAATATCTTGGCGATCGCTTAAATTCGAGTGCAAATAAAATATCGTGGGTTTGATAAAGGGTATCATGCCCAATGTGTCATACCCTATGCCTAATCAAGACAATTTTTGAATACTTAATTGAGGTTCTAGGTGTGTGGTAAGATTTCCTGGAACAGAAGTATTATTCGAGTTAAGGTCTCATATAAAGAAATTGCAAAGGTCAAGCTGACCGTTGATTAACTTCCACGATACTTTGACTATGGATTTAGAAAATACACAACAAGACTGGTGACAAACTGAGTGTAACTTGTAGAAAAAAATCTAGAACTTGCTACCAGAGTTAGCCAACTTCCGACAATTTTGACTTTTATTTGACTTTAGGATAGACACATGAACGATAAGCTGATGCTGATGATTCCTGGGCCAACACCGGTGCCAGAAGCTGCCTTACTGGCATTAGCCAAGCATCCCATTGGACACCGCACTAGTGAATTTAGCAACATATTGGCAGAGGTAACAGAAAACCTCAAGTGGCTGCATCAAACTCAAAATGATGTGCTGATGCTAAATGTCAGTGGTACGGGTGCTGTAGAAGCTGGCATAATTAATTTTTTCTCTCCAGGCGATCGCATTTTAGTTGGTTCTAATGGTAAATTTGGCGAACGTTGGGTAGAAGTCTGTCAAGCCTACGGTTTGAATGTAGAAGAAGTTAAGGTTGAATGGGGAAAACCCTTAGACCCCACAGTATTCGCCGAAAAACTCCAAGCAGATACCCAAAAGGGAATCAAGGCTGTAATCATTACCCACAGCGAAACCTCGACAGGTGTGTTGAATGACTTAGAAGCCATCAACCGTCATGTGAAAGAACACGGTGAAGCTTTAATTATTGTTGATGCCGTCACTAGCTTGGGTGCATTCAATCTACCTGTAGATGCTTGGGGCTTGGATATAGTCGCCTCCGGTTCTCAAAAAGGTTATATGATTCCCCCAGGATTGGGTTTTGTCTCTGTCAGTCCCAAAGCTTGGGAAGCTTACAAAACCGCGAAACTACCGAAATATTATTTGGATTTAGGCAAATATCGCAAAGCCACAGCGAAAAATACAACTCCATTTACGCCGCCTGTGAACTTGATCGTAGCGCTGCACACGACGTTACGAATCATGAAAGAAGAAGGTTTAGAGTCAATATTTGCTAGACACGAACGGCTCAAAAATGCTACCCGCGCCGCCATTAAAGGATTGAACTTACCTCTGTTAGCAGGAGATAGTTACGCCAGTCCGGCGATTACAGCTGTAGCGCCACAGGGAATTGAACCTGATAAAATTCGGTCAGTGATGAAAAAGCGGTTTGATATTGCCTTAGCAGGTGGTCAAGACCATCTGAGTAACAAAATTTTCCGCATTGGTCACTTGGGTTTTGTGAGCGATCGCGATATCCTCAGCTGCATAGCATCCTTAGAAGTTAGTCTGAGAGAACTTGGCTATGAAGACTTCACCCCTGGTTCTGGTATCGCAGCAGCAGTTAAAGTGTTTGCAGAATAGTCACCGATCATTCATTGGTCATTAGACTTCTTGCAGAAGTCGGGAAAAGGAGAAGGTGGGACCCCACCTTCCCCTTTAACCTTTTCCCTTTTCCCACCTCTTGCAAAAAGCACTTTTGCAAGAGGTCTATTAGTTACAAAGAACAAATGACAAATAAAAAGAGCGAGTTAAATCATCAACTCGCTCTTTTTATTTGTATGTAAATGATTAAAAAACGCCAGATATAATTTCCTCATATATCAACCTTTGTATAAGTTAGAGTGGATATAACATACCTCCATTCTATTGAATGAGCTACTCATAAACTACCCTCACTTTAATTTCCATTCAGTTAATAGCCAAAAAGCTAACACCATCGCCTTTCCCCCTTTTAAATTTGAATTTTAAATTCGCTAACTATGCTGTCTCTAGCCAATCATAAATTTGCTCTAACTGCTCTAGAGTAATCAACCCATACTGCCAAAGAATCATGGGTAAAGGACCTGGATCTTGCTCGCGGTGGCGAAGCGCCACTGCTAAGGAAGCTGCAGAAATTGCCAAATCTTCTTGCAAAAAATGAATAAGTCGAGAATATTTCGATGGTGACATTTGTATCTCACCTCCTTGTGCAGAGTGTATTGTCATATATCAGTTCACCATTACTTGGTAGCCAGTAGCCAATATTTTATCTGTCACTTGTCTTCTTTATCGGCCATACACCTAAACCCAGTTTTCTCGATCTGCCTGAAAAAGAGGCTTTTCATAGAGGGTCTGGGAAATAAAAATTTTTCTACAAATCATCCGCTTGAGATTCAAGCAGTATTTTTACTTATTTAAATTGACTCCATCTTGTTTACTTCTGTGTTTTAGTTAGTTACACATGTAGCAACAAAGATTCCATAGCCTATACTCCCCTATTGGCCACTATTTACACTTACGCCCAAGGGAATATTTTTGCCACCAAACTTTAAAACTGCGATTTTAGCTTGGATACGGTAGGATTTTACATTATTACCACAGTTTTTAAATAGTAGCCTTACAAGTGACTTTTATACCACATCAAGTGACATTTTTTACAAAAAAAACATAGATGTTGATAGCTTTAGTTCTAAAGAAAGCATTAGAGCTTGCTCCAGTCGATTTTCACAGTATCACCAACTTTTAAATTTAATTCGGCAGCTCTTCCAGATCGAAGTTCAATCACCTTGTCAATTGGTGTATTAGGACCATAGGTGGGACAAGGCTCACTAGCACAAGGAGGAGCAGCAGCTTGAATATATTTAACTACACCATTCTTTAGAAATACCATATCCAAGGCCACAGGTACATTTTTCATCCAAAAACTGACCGGTTGTGCGGAACGGAACGGAAAAAGCATTCCTCGGTCATTTGGTAAAGCTGCTCGATACATCAGCCCCATCTGTTGCTCTTGTGGACTCTTTGCCACTTCTAACTGAATTGTCGTGCCATTGGGGACAATTACTTTAGCAGAAATTGGTAGTGTTTGACCTAAATTTTTTGGTGCTGGAGCTTGAGAACTAGATGTAGGAGTGGAAGGTATAGCTGTTGTTGGCATGGAACAACCCATTAGCAAAATACCCAGAAATATCGAGAGCAAACTTAGCCAACGAGTCATATTAGTTTTCGATTTTGTAATTTAGATATCAATTTTACAGAATTTACAGCGATTTGGATTTGAATATAGTGATTCTCATCTGAATTAGGTAAATGAATCTCGCACCACATTAATGCATAAATGTCAACTGAAGTCTAAAAGGGCAAATGCAAAGCGTGTCTACACAGTCAAAACCCTCCTGCGCGGGTTAAAAACATATTGTAGAGAGATTTTATGAAACGTCTCTACAGATTTATGACTGGGCAGTAATAAGAGACTGACAAATAAAAAAACATACCCACCCCACAAGATGAATAATTTATTTTTTGTCAGCCCCTGAAAGTGGCTACTATGATTCTCTTAAAACGTATCCGACACCTCGCACTGTTTGTATGAGGCGTTTTTGACCTTCATCTTCGATTTTTAGACGTAAGTAGCGAATGTATACTTCAATTACATTGGATTCACCGAGAAAGTCGTAACCCCAAACGTTTTCCAGAATTTGTTCGCGGGTTAAGACCTCACGCGGATGTTCCATTAAGAATTTTAATAGTTCAAATTCCTTCATTGTCAGGTCAATTGGTCGTCCGTTGTGTATCGCGCGGCGAGTTGCTATGTCTAAAATCAACTCCCCAAAGCGTAATTGCTCTGTGGTATCTACATCGGGTTTTAAGTACAGACGAATTAACTTTAAAAAGTCTTCTGAGCGGTAAGGCTTGAGGATGTAATCATCGGCTCCAGCTTCTAGACAAGCAACACGATCGTCAACTGTATCCCTTGCCATTAAAATTAACACAGGCGATCGCATACCAATGCTTCTCAGATTTTTGCACAATGAGAGTCCTGATTCTCCAGCCAGCATCCGGTCTAAAACAATTAAAGCAGGTTGGCGATCGCGACAGTGTTGAAATCCACTAGTCGCATCATGAGCCAAAATTGATTCATAGCCGGCTTCTTGCAAATCGCAAGACAGCTGATTTGCTAGGTTCTCATCGGTTTCAATCACCAAAACACAGGGACTTTGAGCAACTGTCATAACAATTTGGGATATTGGATTTGGGATTGTAAAAACGTTTGTGAGAAAGTCTTTACATTAGTTAAAAGTGCAATTATGAATATGTGTGACAGAACAATCCTGATTTGACATGCTGCTAAGGATGTCTTATCACATTCAGGTATCACCCATCAAATTCTCGGATGCAATCTTAATAACTAACTCCAAATACCATTCCTCCAGTATCAAATCGGGAAGAAGGGGAGTTGCAAGTGGGGCATGGGAAGATCGGGGAGATGAGGGAATTTATAGTAAGTCTTTCTCCTCTGCCCCTTTGCCTTCTTTTGCCCAATGCCCAATATCCAAATAATTACGGCAATTCTACGGAAGTTGGTTTGGCGATATGTGGTAATCCCCAACCGAGTTTTTCCCGCAAAATTCGGAAAAACTCTGGAGGTTGCAAGCGAATAAATCGCACACTATATTGCGATCGCTCTAAATATACTCGATCCTCTGGTAGGATATAGCACCCCCCATTACCATCCACCACCATCACCAGCCGAGGAATATTGACTGGGTAGATGTTGACAGATTCAGTATCTGGAAATACCAATGCCCTAGAGGCTAGGGAATGTGGACAAATGGGTACTAGCTGTAAAGCAGGTATACCAGGAGTTACTACCGGACCACCAGCACTCAATGAGTAAGCTGTGGAACCAGTAGGCGTAGAAACAATTACACCATCCGCTGCAATATCTACTGGCGCATGACGCCCTATGGCAATTTCAAAATGGCACATAGAGGTCAAAGGTTCCCGATGCAGAACCATTTCATTCAAGCAGAGAGCTTCCCATAGCACTGAATCTCCCCGAAACACTTTGACGGTGAGCATGGCTCGTTCTTCAATTTCATACTCACCCGCCATCGTTTGCTCTAGTGCTTGGGGCAATTGATTTAGGAAAGTTTCCGTCAAAAATCCCATATGACCGGTATTTACTGTTAACAGTGGAATACCACAAGGCGCTACCTGACGAGACGCTGCTAAAACAGTACCGTCTCCTCCTAGCACGACTGCAAATTTCATATCTGAGTCGAAACCAGGGGGCGTCAGACCATCTATGGGGGTGTGGCGTACAGGACTCTCAGGGGTAGAGTAGCCCAGTATCCCACCAATACTCGATGTTACACATACATTCCAACCGACAGCGGTTAGCTTGTCTTTCAACTCGATAGCGACACGACTTGCTATCGGTTTAACGTCATTATAGATAATGCCTGCTTTCGGCACACTCAAATATCCAAGTTTAGGCGATGCTCTGTATTTTGTAATCGTTACACATTTTTGACCATGTAGTCATTAATTTAGAGTCTAATGTTTAGAATCTAGATTTCAATAACTAATGTCTCTTGACTAATGACTATTGACTATTGACTTTTGAAGACTGTTTAAAAGGAGTTTTTTTCGGCTTCTGTTTTTTGCTTTTATTTTTCTCGTAGTCTAGCTCTTTGAGCTTCTTCATAATTCGGCTGAAGTACTCTTGCAGATAGCTTTCGAGAGTTGTGGTTTGTTGTTGATCTAAGCCAAATATTGTGTATACTTCGTCCATTGAAGCATTTAACTGTCTACCACTAGCCAATACTTCTGTAAACGCCAGCCTGTCTGCTATGTTCCATCCCCACTGAAAGAAGCGCATTAAGCCACGCACAGCACGCAGTACATTTATTGGCATCCGCGTTACTCTGGCTTCTTTTCCAGATAAGCGTTCGCACAGGTTGATGATTTCTTCGGCACTCCATGCACGAGTACCAACTACAGGAAAAGCTTGGTTTTGGGTTTCTGGCACACTCAAGGCGCGAATAGCAAATTTAGCAATGTCCTGAGTATCCATGTAAGCGATAGGAGAAGAATTGCCAGTCACCCAAACTGGTTGTGCTTCCAAAATGGGAATCCCGTATTGACCGATTAACCCTTGCATAAAACCAGCTAGCCGCAAGATGGTATAATTCAAGCCAGATTCTGCCAGGTAAAGTTCTGTACACCGCTTAATTTCCATCAGCGGCACTTCTGGGTATTTCTCGGCATCCAAAATTGAAAAGAAGATAAAATGCTCTACACCTGCTGCAATTGCTGCTTGAATCAATGCTACTTTGCCGTCCCAGTCCACTTGTTTGATGCTTAGGGAATCTGTCGGGCGAGATGTTGAGGCATCAATGACTTGGGTGACACCTTGTAATGCTTCTGCGAGGGTGTCGGGGTAACGCAAATTTCCCGGTACGAGTTCTGCACCCCATTCTTTCAAAAAAGCTGCTTTTTTACTGCTGCGGACAAGACAGCGTACTTTATATCCCTCATCGATAGCACGACGAGCCACTTGTCTTCCTAAGGTGCCAGTGGCACCGACGATTAATAATGTCATGAGGGTCGTAATATATCTTAATTTTTTATGAAAAGAATGTTATTAGAATAACCTATGTAAACAAAAGTTTACATCTTTTTTAAGAAAATTAATTTATCGGAGAGACTCATGAGAAAAAAGCTGTCCGATTAGCGAACAACTTTTTTTCCTAGTTAGGGATGAAAAAGAGAATGGGAAATGGGGGATGGGGAATGGGGAGACAAGAATAAGAATAATAACTCACGCCGTGTGCAAGTTTTTCTTAGCCCCCCTTCTTAAGGGGGGAACAAAAGAAAGTTACACATCGCGTTAACTCATTAAGTCAGCACTCAGCATTCAACTATTCTTCTGTGCCCTGAATCTTGAGTAACAACGCGCCTAAGCCCCAACCTACGAAGATTAAACCGAAAGACAATAGAGCTGCATTCAAAATTTCGCCGCCCATTGGTGTGATTCTCCTTATGCAAAATGGTGTGTAAACTAGGTCTACCGGAAGCTTTTCATTAGTTGCTGTGGCATTAGACCTGTGTAAATAATTTTAAACTAGTTTAGCGGGTAATCTCTACTGATTTAGCAGGTAATCCTTACTGTGCAGACAGATGATAGAGATCAGAAAGATGAGAGAAAAGTTCATCATTCATTATGAAGAAATTTTATGTATCAAGATAATTTAGTAAATTTGGACAAAGAAAATCTTCCGCGTTTGGCGCTGACGGTGGGAGATCCGGCGGGAATTGGGACAGAGGTAATTTTAAAAGCTTTAGCAGATCCGGAAATTAGTAAAAAATACGACGTTACTGTGATTGGTAACCGAGATTTGGTGGCACAGACTTATCACAACTTGAATTTAACTGAGAATTTACCACCTTTGGCAAATCCCGATCGCCTCTCAATAATTGATGTGCAGTTAAATGAGGAAATTAAACGTGAAATTATCCCAGGAATAGGTAATGCGGCCAGTGGTGCAGCTAGTTTTGCTTATATGGAATATGCGATCGCCAAAACACTCGCTGGTAATTTTGATGGTATTGTCACAGGACCCATCGCTAAATCTGCTTGGAAAGCCGCAGGGTATAATTATCCCGGACAAACCGAGCTTTTAGCCGAAAAATCGGGTGTTAACCGTTTTGGAATGTTATTTGTAGCGCGATCGCCCCATACTAATTGGATACTTCGTGCAATACTGGCTACCACACATATTCCTCTAAGTCAAGT
Organism: Nostoc sp. C117; assembly: GCF_043099735.1. Taxonomy (NCBI): domain Bacteria; kingdom Bacillati; phylum Cyanobacteriota; class Cyanophyceae; order Nostocales; family Nostocaceae; genus Nostoc; species Nostoc sp. C117. The sequence continues at coordinate 1,348,537 of NZ_CP170991.1, read as the reverse complement.
AGCCGATACATTAACACCGCAGTTGTTGACACAAAAATTAGATTTGCTGGTGGAGTGCTTGGAGAAAGACTTTGGGATAAAAAAAGCGAGAATAGCGATCGCAGGTTTAAATCCACACAGTGGCGAACAGGGACAATTGGGACGTGAAGAACAAGATTGGTTAATTCCCTGGTTGGAGCAAGAGCGGCAAAATAGACCACAATTGCAATTAGATGGACCGATACCGCCAGATACCATGTGGGTTAAGCCTGGTCAAGCCTGGTATGGAAATTCTCACATCCAAAATCCGGCTGATGGGTATTTGGCACTTTACCACGACCAAGGTTTAATTCCTGTAAAGTTGATGGCATTTGACCGCGCTGTGAATACTACTATTGGGCTTCCTTTTGTGCGGACTTCACCCGATCATGGAACAGCGTTTGATATTGCCGGTAAGGGAATTGCTGATGCTACGAGTATGAAAGCAGCGATACATTTAGCGGCTGAGTTAGTTAATCAAAGGTTGGCAGTCAATACGGTTCGGTTAAGGCAAGAGACGCGATAAATCGCCGTCTTTACAAGAATTAGTCCTTTGTAGAGACAGCGATTTATCGCGTCTTTGTTATGTATAATTTTCATCAAAAAACCTTATCCGATTTGGTTAAAAGTTCTTTGTTGCAATATTTACTAGGAGTAATGCTTACTTGAATTTTGAAATTGTCGGAGACATCACCAATATTGAAATAATTGCTGTCGGTAACTCCATTCGTGAACTCGAACGCTTGCGTAAAACTTATGGTTCAGGACGGTGGCGGAAACTTAAAGGCTTTGCAACCATTAGCTGAGACGACGGAAGCATTTATGAAGCTGAGTTAGAGCTAATTTGTAAACTCAAGTAAAATACTTACCTTGTAAGGGTTTCAGGAATTTTAGTTAATACAGCACTTATTCGCTGAAACTTAAACCTAGTAATGAGTTGAGTCTCCTTAAGATTTTCTTTACGAATCAGCTCTTCCTTTTTTTCACTTTGGATTAATGAATTTTGATTTTTAGGAGTTAATAATGAATTCCGATATAACTATTGGATACGTTCGTACTGACCTTCAAAGTCTTCATGATTGGACTAATCATCAATTTGGCATGAAGTCAATGTCTTCTAGTCGGGTTGCTTTTGATCGAACTCACAAATGGTTTGGATACGAGGTAATATTACTAAAGCCTAATGCGAAAATCAAGAAAGGACACTGGGATGCGAGGGTTAATCGACTTGGCGATCGCATTCTTCCAGGATGGAATTCTGCCTTACTCTGCCATTATCCTCCAGGTGTTGGCATGAAACGACACCGTGACCACCGCGCTTTTGAACCTCTGGTAGCACTAGTCAATATTGGACGTGCTACTTTCTGCATTGATACTCAAGGGTATAGTAATAAATATCACCTTGAAGATAGTCAGGTTATCAAGTTTTATTCTAATCTTCACCATGAACTACTTCCGATTGTATCTGATCGCTGGTCTTTGTCCTTTCGCCGGATTAATTCACAGGATCTACGGTTCTAAACTTATGTAATCCTTTTCATGTAAGCACAAAATCACCGAGTCAGTTTGGTATTAATGTCCTAAATTAACCTCAGTTATACAGTCAAGCCTCAGTAAAAATATTTAGGTAACGGTCAGATGATAAGCGATCGCACTAATTCTAGATCAAACCTTTAGGCTCTAGAATTAAATCTACAGCAGCACTTAAGTCTTTAACGATTAAGTCGGGATGATAAAGTTCTAATTGAGTGCGATCGCGGATTCCAGATTCCACAGCCATCACCTTTACACCGTGGGTTTTTGCCGCGGTGATGTCTGCTTCTGTATCTCCCACCATCCAAGTATCAGCAGCAGGAGGTAGTTCTTCTAATGCTCTGGCCATCAACAAGGGTTTATCTTCGATGTCACGAGTTTTCACATAGTCATTACTAAGACAATAACAACGATTTTCCGCGAAAAATCTCGCTAAATCGTATTTTTGGAAAGCATAATCTAATTCCCGAACTCGGCGCATGGTCATAACTGCCAAATCAACTCCAGCTTGTTGAATTTTTAACAGTGCATCCACCGCACCAAGTGAAAGAATGTCATACTCAAAGTAAGGTTGTGTATGCACAGTTTGCCGCCGCAATTGGTCAAATTCTTGTGCTTGGGCTTCGTCTAAGCCAGAATTTAAGGCAATTTGTTTTTCGGGAACACGCTTACGCTTTAACTGCCAAAACTCTGCTTTGGGAAGTTCTTGCACCACTTGGTCTGGACGACGGGTTTTTTCTAAGCAAAATTGATAAACGCGATAGTACCGTTCGGAAACATCAATAATTGGCCCGTCGAAGTCAGTAATCAGTCTTAGCATCGCCGCAAAATGTTAATTTTCATTAAAATTATCGCAGCTATGTGGCTATTTTTAGACCAAGAATCTGCACTATTCATTTAGCTAGGCATTTTTTGTAAACACTTTTTCAAAAAGTATCGACGATGACCTGGAGGAAAATCCTCTAACTCTCCAAAAACTTCATAGCCCAAGTGCTGATAAAATCGAGGAGATTGGAAGCTATAAGTAAAAACATATGCATTTAAGCAACCACGATTAACAGCCTCTTGCTCTGCTGCTAAAAGAAGTGCTTTTCCATATCCATCACCTCTCAAATATTCTCTAATCCAGAGAGTACCGATACAATACTTTTCGGTTAAACCCAATAATCTCCCTTTTGGTCTGGGGAAAGGTTAAAGGGTAATGGGGAAAGGGAAAGGGGAAAGAAAAAACTTTTAACCTTTACCCTTTACCCTTTAACCTTTTCCCTTTTCCCACCTCTTGCAAAAAGCACTTTTGCAAGAGGTCTAATCTTGCCTACATTAAATTCGTGAAGTTGCTTGTCTACAAAGTCAACTTCTTTGGATTCTGGCTGAATTTCAATTGATATTTTGTACTCAGGCATCATTGCAAAGTACCACGTTTAATTTGTTCGCTTTCAATCGCTTCAAATAAGGCGCGAAAGTTACCTTCGCCAAAACCTTGAGCTTGAAAACGCCGTTCAATAAACTCAAAGAAAAATGTCGGCTGTTCAAAAATTGGCTGGGTAAAAATTTGCAGTAATAAGGGTGCAGGATGTCCTCCTTCTACAGGAGTATATTCTTTCCAGTCCACCAAAATTTCTTGTTGGGCGATCGCCTCAAGTTCTAAAACTGATAATGGAAGTCCTGGACGCTGTTGTAGTTGGGTGTAATAACTTTGGGGAACTGAGAGCAAGGATAGACCATTGGCACGAAATTTGGCGATCGCACTTACAAGATTAGGTGTCCGCAAAGCAATATGTTGAATACCTGGTCCCCGGTTGACATCTAAAAATTCTTGAATTTGGGAGTTGCTAGAAGCTGGTTCATTAATTGGCAATTGGACTTTGCCGTTGCGCGAAACCATTACTTGGCTGTGTAAAGCAGAGCGATCGGTTTTAATTTTAAATACTTGCTGGGGTTGAAAATTGAGGATCTTTTCATACCAAGTAACAGCACTTTCTAATTCACCAATTGCTACGTTCAATACGATGTGGTCTATGGCGGTAATTAAAGAGGATGTGGTAACACAAGAAGCAGTCAGCAGTGAGCAGGTGGAAAATTCGTCTCCTGTACACCCTACCGTCTGCCTCTTAGCCTCTTCTTTCAGTGCGTCCCCACGTCTAGCCTCCCCATCTCCTCCTACTTCTCTTTCTATCAGCGTATGAGTCAATCCACCCCAAGCGGCAATTTTGCTCCACTTAAGGGATGCTGTACCTAAATTCTTTTCCTGGATGGGTTGTAGGACTGTGGCACCGTGTTTTTGAGCAAGAGCGATCGCTGCTTCTACATCTTCCACAGCAAAAGCAACGTCTGCAACACCAGGCGGATATTGACGCAGAAACTCAGCTACTGGACTTGTGGGTAACAGTGGTGAAGACAGAAAAAAGCAGACATCACCACTTTTGACTACTTCTGTACAAGTGTGAAATGAACTAAGGCGATCGGCTACTGGTTCAAAACCAAGATGGTATACAAACCAATCCCGCCATACTTTGGCGTCTTCTACATAGAAATGAACGTGATCAATTTTCATAGATACGGAAAATCCAGCATAAAAGTTTATATATCTGTAAATTTTGCCTTTTTTGCTAGATTTTCACGTCCTTCCTAAGCAAGAATTATGTAGACGTACTGCCACTCTAAAAGAACATATGACTATCAGGTTGAATGTTAATTTCCATTGGTACAGCTTGCGGTTCGGCAGAAAGAGCGAAAAAAATCGCATTGGCAGCAGTTTCAGGACTAAGCATTTTTTTCCGGTCTACTTTTAAGGTGACGTTATCCCAGAAAGGAGAATCTACCCCACCAAAGTAGAATAGCGTGAACTTGATACCAAAACGTTTAAGTTCTTCTGCCATGCACTTGCTGAAACCGACAACACCAAACTTAGAAGCAGAATAAGCCGCCGCCATCCCCATCGAATGCTTACCAAGAATTCCTACCACGTTACAGATGTGACCCGATTTGCGCTTTTGCATTTCTTCCGCCGCCGCTTGAGTAGTGTAAAAGCTGCCTTTTAAGTTGACATCTAGCATCTTGTCTAAATCAGCAGGTTCCAGGCTGTTGTAAGGCTTGAGTATACCAGCACCAGCTGCATTCACTAAAATATCGATTTGACCAAACTCAGCAACAGTTTTTTCTATCAAAGTATCTACTTGTTGGGGGTCAGTAATATCCGTGGGAACGGTCAAAACTTCCCCTGGGAAATCCGCAGCCAGTGTGGTTAAACGAACCGCATCTCTAGCAGCCAGTACCAACCGTACTCCAGTAGGCGCAAGTTTGCGTGTTAAAGCTGAACCAATACCACCAGTAGCACCGACAATAACAACGACTTTATCCTGCATTTTTAAAGTTACATTTCTTTACATCTTTTTACATAATACTTAATTATGGACTGAAGTTGTCAGTGTAGCCTGTCAAGATAAGTATGCTGGGTAAATAAGTTAGACTTTAGTCTTTGATTTTTCAAGCACTCAAGTGCTGACTACAAACCTCTCAAAACCTTTGCGACAGACCAGTAGTAGGTATCCAGAAAGTACTTACTCAAAGAGTACTGGTGTTACTTCATATTCTCTACCACTTGCCTTTAATGTAAATGCTGGAGATGATTCTAAATATTTAGTAAAATTAGCACCTAACTTTAATTTTTTAACAATTGCATTAGGAGATTCTCCGGTTATTTTCTGTATCTGTGTACCTAACTTTGAGATAGATACTTTAGTATTGGGAGACTTTATTTTGATATCCTGAATAATTTCTAACATGAATTTATCTAATGTTTCGCCATCACAAAATTGACCAAAATATTCTTTTTTACCATCTTTAATAAATTGTCTAGATAACTCCTGTGAAATAGAAGTTATTTCTTCATGTTGTGGTTGTTTTTGATGATGAGTATAATTGATGTTGCATCTTTCTTCAAATAAACTGGCAATAGCTGCTAAACTTTGTAATCGACTATTGATTGAATCTTGTTCATTTTTAATTAAATCTTGAATTTGATCGACCACTTTTTCCAAAGATGGAACTTCTGTGGTCATTGTTATAGAATAATGAGTTAATTTGCCAGTATTACGATTTTCTATATGCAAACTTTGTCCTTGTCTATGTACCCAATAGACAATCAATCCCTGATTTTGAAGTTCGTTACAGAGGTGCATCAAAATTCCATCACCAGAACAGACTAAGATTTCTGCAACTGTTGGATAAGAGCGTAAGATACAAGCACCAAATGCAATCATTTTTGCATCAGCACTATCCTTACCTCCAGGGACATGAACCAGTTGATATCCACGATTATATAGTTCAATATCCTGCTTACCAATACTTGAATTTTTCCAATTAGCAAATGCTATTTTAACTTTGAGAGGATATTCACATACACTAGCTAAAAATGATTCGGAATTAATATCTAATTTTAAGTTTTCTGCATCCAAAAGTAAAAGAGATATTCCTGTTTCTAATTGATGCTTAATTTGCGTTTTTTCCTGAATTTTTTGGATAAATTGACTTAACGCAACAGATTCTAACCAATCAGGTGATAATATAGTTTGCATTAATTCTTCAGCTAATAAATAGCTCAGGCTTTTTTCAGTAGATTTTTCTTCTGCTAGTTCTTTTACTAAAGGGAGTTCTCCAGCTTCAGGCATAGATAGTTGATTGTGTCCATTGCCCTTAGCAAGCAAGTCACTTTCCAACACGCGAGGGAATATAGGCTCAATAAATTGTTTACCACAACTCTTGCAGAGGTAATTCTGCTTGTCATTCCTACGACCATTTTTACGATATGAAGTAGATTCGCATCGGGGACATTTCATTTTCTCACTCAGGTGGTCTCAAGCAAATACTTCTCTGCAATATATAGTATAAAAAATGCTGTCAACTTAGTTAGGATTACCAATCATCAGAAAAAATCAAAATGGGTGGGAATTAAATTCAATCCATAATTCCCACTCAATATTATATGATAGACCCGAGAAGTTAAAAAATACTTCAACAACTGACGCGGGCAAAAACGTAATCGCGGGTACGCGAATCAAGAGGATTAGTAAAGATTTTATTTGTAGTACCAAATTCAACCATTTGAGTAATCCGATTTTCATTACTGCAAAAGAAAGCGGTAAAATCAGATAAGCGAGTAACTTGCTGCATGTTGTGGGTAACCATCACAATTGTCAATTCAGAGCGCAAGTTATGGATCAGACTCTCAATTTTCATACTACCAATAGGATCTAGACCTGAACAAGGTTCATCCATTAGAAGAACTTTTGGTTTAACTGCTAGAGCGCGGGCAATACATAATCTTTGCTGTTGTCCCCCGGAAAGCTCTAAAGCAGATTTGTGCAATTTATTTTTCAGTTCCTCCCAAAGTTCGGCAGCTTTGATAGCAGATTCAACAATCGCGTCTAATTCTACTTTCGGATGCCATCCAACTAATTTAACCCCATAGGCAACATTATCATAAACGCTCATAGGAAAAAGATTTGGCTTGGGAAAAACCATACTAATTTGGCGCCGTAGCCTACTTAAATTGACACGACGCTCATAAATATTCTGTCCAAAAAACTCTACTCTTCCTTCAACTTTTACTTCTGCTTCTAATTCAGTCATCCGATTTAACGATTTAATAAAAGTAGACTTGCCACAACCACTAGAACCAATAATTGCCGTGACTTGGTTTTGGTAAATGTCCATTGACACGCCTTCAACTATCTTTTGAGTGTCGTAATAGAAGCTGAAGTTTTTGACTCTGATGGCTGGAATTAGTTTACTCATATTCCCAAAACGTGTGAAACAAACTTAACTAAGTAAAACAGTACAAATCAGCAGCACTGTTTCACTATGTTACTCCTAAAAGGAGGTCTTCATAGAAATTACGTAGATATACAGTAGATATATAGCAAACACACCCTTACTAAATGTTTGTATTAACTTATGTAACAAAAATTAGCTTTGAGAAAATTAACAAAGGGATATGCAAAGAAACAAGCTAATGTGCTTTTAAGTTGCACAATTCGGCTTCGTTAGAAAGAAGCGGGGACTGAAAAACGCAAATATTTAAATGACGATTAGCTTAAACAACGACAAATGAGAAATGACTTTTTAACCGAAACGTCCTGAAATGTAGTCGCGGGTACGAGGGTCAAGTGGGTTATTAAAGATTTGCTCTGTGGCACCAAATTCAACCATCTGACCAATGCGACTTTCATCGGTGTTGAAGAAAGCAGTAAAATCAGAGACGCGAGCAGCTTGCTGCATATTGTGGGTAACGATCGCGATCGTTAACTGAGATTGCAAATTATGGAGCAATTCCTCTACTTTCATGGTAGCGATGGGGTCAAGAGCCGAGCAAGGCTCATCCATCAGCAGAACTTTCGGTTTAACTGCTAAAGCACGAGCAATACATAATCTTTGTTGCTGACCACCAGAAAGCCCGAAAGCTGATTTATCTAGCTTATCTTTGACTTCATCCCAAAGAGCAGCGCTGTGAAGTGCAGACTCGACAATTTCATCTAATTCTACTTTTGGATACCTACCTGCTATTCGCATACCATAGGCAACATTTTCGTAAATGCTTATGGGAAAAGGATTCGGTTTTTGGAACACCATCCCGATTTGGCGGCGTAATCGATTGATATTGACACGAGGAGCATAAATATTTTGACCAAAAAATTCTACCAGCCCTTCAACTTTTACAGGTCCTTCTAATTCACTAATGCGATTAAGAATTTTAATGAATGTAGATTTACCACAACCACTAGGACCGATAATTGCAGTTACTTGGTTTTGATAAATATCTATTGATACTTTTTCGATCGCCTTAATTGTCCCGTAGTAAAAACTGATATTTTTTACTTTGATAGCTGGAATTAGGTTACTCATACTTACCCAAGGTGCGAAACAAAAACAAAAAAAATTGGTTTTTACCTGACTCACTACTCAGCATGGGCTAAACGCCCCACTATCCCTAATAGCACTCAGCACTCTTCATTTGATTCTTCTCTGGTTAATAACTAACCGAGAGACGATACTGACAAATACAATTAAGCCCAGTAAAACTATTGAAGTAGTCCATACTAATTGACCTTTTTCGGGGTCTGGGTCGTTGTAGAGATTAAAAATTAATACTGGTAAGGAAGCTGTTGGACTTAACAATCCTTCTGACCAATCTAAACTAAATAAAGCAGTAAAAATTAAAGGTGCTGTTTCACCAGCAGCACGAGCTACAGCTAATAAAATGCCTGTTGTAATTCCGGGAATTGCCGTAGTTAGGACAATGCGAAAAGTAGTTTGGAAGCGAGTTCCACCTAAAGCAGCAGAGGCGAGGCGTTGAGATGTGGAAACAAGTTTCAACGATTCTTCTGTTGTCAGTATAATTATGGGGAGCATAATCACAGCTAAAGCAAAACCACCTGCGATCGCGCTAAATCCTTTAGTTGCCAAAACGATTATACCGTAAGCGAATATACCTACAACAATTGAAGGTACACCTGTGAGTATATTGCTGATAAAACGAACAAAATTAGTAATTGGGTTGGTTTGATCGAATTCCGCCAAGAAAATTCCTGTCATTATTCCTGTAGGAATGCTTAATAGGGCACCAATGCATACCATGATTATGGTTCCCAGGATGGCATTGCCAAAGCCATTATCAATTACTGCTTTGACAAAAATTTCCGATTTGATGCCAGATATTCCCCGAACAAGAATTTCCCATAAAATTGATAATAAAGGGATGAGTGCTAGACCTGTCAAACCAAAGGCGATCGCATTCATTAAATAGGTAAATATTACTCGCTCTTTTGGTAAGGGGCTACATAATTCTCTCGTTATAGATTCATCAGTTTCCGGCTCAATGTAACCACTCATATTTCTCCAAATTTTTGGTTGATAAACAAAACAGTTGCTATATAAATTAGCAATTACGCATAATAATTAATTCTGGATTCGGAATTTAAAGTTCTTCTTCAATTATTTTTTCTCCCAAACCATTTCACTAATAATACAGCCCCAATATTTACAGCTAGAGTCAACCCAAATAAAATTAATCCTAAATAGCTTAAAGCACCAATATGTAACCCTGGTTCTGCTTCCGCGAATTCATTAGCTAATACAGAGGGGATTGTATAAGCTGGATCGAGCAAAGAAAGACTAATTTGAGCAGAATTACCAATTACCATTGTCACAGCCATTGTTTCACCCAAAGCACGTCCTAAGGCGAGCATTGCCGCACTGACTATTCCAGAAAATCCTGCTGGTAGCAAAACCCGAAAAATTGTTTCCCAACGAGTACCACCTAAAGCCATAGATGCGCTACGTAATTCTTTAGGAGTTGCCAGTAACACATCACGAGTAATTGCTGCCATTGTTGGCAAAATCATGATGGCTAGAATAATTCCAGCAGTCAACATATTTGTTCCAGAAGGTTCTTGCGTATTAAATAGTGGTATGAATTTAAAACTGTTGCCTAACCACTTTTCTAAAGGTTCCAAAACTGGAATAAACACAAAAATAGCCCACAAGCCAACAATAACGCTAGGAATTGCTGCGATTAATTCCACAACAAATGCTAAGATTCTTCGCAGCCATGAAGGTAAGAAATTTTCACTTGTTACCAACGCGACTGCAATTCCTACTGGTACAGCCAATAAAATAGCGATCGCACTACTTACTAAGGTTCCATAGATATAAGGTAATGCACCAAAAATCCCATTACCTGTATCCCAATCTTGACCCCAGAAAAAGCCCAATCCAAAGTTTTTAATGGCTGGTATAGCTTCTTGGTAAATTACCCAAGTCATTACAAATAATACTGCAAACGTCACCACGGCAAAAAAGTATACTAGCCGTGTAAATCCTTGATCAAACCAGAAATTTTTGCCACCAATAACTGTCAGATTCAGACTTTCATCATCTAGATTTGACTGATGTAATGAATTTTTGTCGGCTGGTTCCGATGAATTTGCCATTATAAATAAAATAAATGTTTGCGTTTAAGTAGAGTTGACAAACAGTAATATCCCTAAAAAAGAATTTCCAGGTTATGCCTGGAAATGATATTTACTAACAATATTTACCAGATTCTAAAAGGGTGTTGCTTAAGTTTACACTAATAGTAATTTGCCAACCCTACTGGGAGAATAAAGTAGTAAGATTACTTCACAGTACTATTCACTGTCTGAAGTACACGATTTGCCACATCAGATGGAATCTTGGTGTAATTGAGGTCATCATTATATTGTTGACCATCTTTTAATACCCAATTTATCCATTTTTTGATTGCATCTGCTTTGGCAGCACTAGCATACTTTTTGTAAACCATCATCCAAGTAAGGCCAACGATGGGATAACCTTGTGTTGGATCTCCAACAAAAACGCGGTAGTTATCAGGGAAATTGACAGTAGACAAAGCTGCGTTTGCAGATTGTAAAGAAGGAGCAACAAATTCTCCGTTCTTATTTTGTACCAATGCTGATTTCAGATTATTTTTGAGAGCATAAGCATATTCAACATAGCCTATAGAACCAGGAGTGCGACTTACTATGGCAGCTACCCCAGGATTACCTTTACCTTTGAGGACGTTTGGTAGATTCCATTTAGGAGCAGTATTAGCTCCAACTCTACCTTTAAAATAACCATTGATTGTACTCAAGTGGTTAGTAAAAATGAAAGTTGTACCGCTACCATCGGCGCGAACAGCAAATTTAATTGGTTGATTTGGTAGATTAACACCTGGATTATCAGCTTTAATTTTCGCGTCATTCCAATTGCTAATTTGACCTGAGAAAATTGCTGGTAGCACACTACGAGACAATTTGAGATCGTTAACGCCTGGAATATTATAAACCACAGAAACGGCACCGCCCGCTGTGGGTACTAAGATTACACCGTTCTTGACTTTAGCGATTTCATCATCTTTCATTGCAGCATCACTACCACCAAAGTCAACGGTTCCAGCAGTCACTTGACGAATACCGCCGCCGCTACCAATTGCTTGGTAGTTAATTTTCAAATCTGGATATTTCTTCTTAACTTCACGAGCATACCGTTCGTAAAGCGGAGCCGGAAAAGTTGCTCCTGCACCGTTGAGTGTTTCAGCTTGGGCGATCGCCCCAAATATTGGACTAAGTGCAACAGAAGTTGTCACTAATGAAGTTGCAACGACACGATTCAAGATGGTGGTCGAAAAAATCATATTACCTCTGATTAAAGGAATATTTCCCTGCTGTAATCACAGCCTTAAATAAGCTACATTTTTTATGGTTAACAATAATTTAACGATAGATAAACAGCAAGTTAAACTGCGTTTAAATTTTAGTTTTAAACAGTTTTTTACCTATTTATATTTAATTGATTAGATTGATTTAGCAATAACATATTGATGAAAAATTAAAGTCAAATTTCAATCCTTAAAAAGGACTCACAACACAATTAAAAAAATATAACTTAAGTACAAAATAGATAGAAAATGTGTGTTTATTGGTGAGTTGCTGGAATTGATAGGCAATGCTAAATCATTCGTGAAAAACTATATCCCCGACTTCATTTAAAAAAGTTGGGGATCTGAAGCCTTGTGATTTAAACGAAATCAAATTAGGATTGCCATATAGCAGTCCTAAATCATTCGCGAAAAATTAGATCCCCGACTTCTTTGAGAAGTCGGGGATCTGGAGAACGCAAATTTTCACAACTCATTTAGGATTGCTATAGCATAAATATCTGTACGAATAACCCAAAATTAGGTCGCTATAACCAAAGTTACACCTTGAAGTGTTAACCTTCGCGCTGTGCCAGAAGTTCCTCCCACCTTGCCCAAATCATATCAGTATAGTTTTTGCTATCAATACTGTAAGCACCGATCGCGAAGCCGTCATTCATTTCTACCAAAGCAGTTTGACCAGAAGCCAACACTCCAAAGTCGATTGCATAACCTGCATAGGACTCACCTGCTTTATCTAATGCTTCGATGGCTCGGCATACCTCTTCAATATCAATCGGAACTTCTATGTTGCCAGCATAGTAATCCACGCTCCTAATTTCTGAATCAACAACATAAACTCGGTACTCACTGAGCCAAGTGACAACCTCAGAACACAGCACCTTTTCTTGGCGTGAGACGCTGTAAACCTGAGACAGATCGTAATCAGACTCAAACACCCACCCTGTAAAACGCTTGCGGCGTTTGGCTGGTTTGGCAAATGTCGCTGGATAGTTGCCATCTCGTAGCCCTAATTCCAATTCCCCAAGCGTCGAATGCCAGACGCGACGATGTAAAAACTCACTTAATGAAGCCGGATAATCATTCGGTTCAGGTTCAGGAATGGAAAGCTGCTTCAATGCTCCAGAAATACAGGGCATATCTCCAACAACTAAGGATTTATCATCAAGCGAAAGCTGCTTGCGACGAATACGCTTTTCAGTGTAAAAGGTAACTGGAATTGTACGTCGGTTAAGCTCCTCAACAACCCGCTGTTCTTCTTCTCGGAGCCGTCCGTTGCCCTGTTCCTGAATAAACGCTTTAGAAATCACGACTTTATATAAAAACTTTGCCTCAAGTTATTTTCAAAACATCAGTCATGGTTGCACAGTAATTTGGCAAACCAAAACTGCTAGGATTAATCGCATTTTCATAACTGAAATGCCGATAGTTCATGCAGAATCTATCCCAAGCAGCCATCTGAATGCGGAACAAAACAATAATCAAATTTGCTAACGCTATAGATACGGGAATGCGAAAGTAAATCTTTTTGTCCAAATAAGCACAAACTTCTTCTATTGCTTGATTAGCAGTTAATTTTGATTGACCTAAGACAAACATACGCGATCGATCGTTTTCAGGAGGATGATCGATTAAATATAGCACTACAGTAGCAATATCTCGCCCGTGGATAAAATGAAAACTACCATCTGCATCAAGAAAGCGAATCAAATTAATATATTTTGTTACTTCTGAAATGCCCGATGTCACAGCAGAATAGGGTTTATTCGCATCACCACCTAAAACTAAAGTGGGAAAAACTGTGGTGATTTTAGATGCTATTTTTAATTTTTCTTTTTGATGTAAACACTCATATTTGGAACGGATATAATCTGTACCAATTTCCCCAGCTTCTTTGAGTGGTTGATTGTGCCGATCCAAAACGCTAGCTGTCGAAAAATAAATTACTTGTTGGCATTTATTTGGATCTAGCAGTTCCATCAACTCTATAGTTTTGTTGACATTAATCTCAAATGTCTGCTCACCACCCCAAGCTGTGGCGGTGAGTACTGCTGTATCAATTGTTGATAGCAAATCGGCAAATTGGCTAATGTTTTGCATATCACCTTGCAAAACATTGATACCTGGACGTGCCTGAGTATCAACTTGCAGTTTACTTGGGTTTCTAACTAGCAGAAATAGCTCGTAATCTGTTTCCTTAATTAAGGCTTCTGCTAAATAATGACCTATACAACCACTTGCACCAGTCACTAAAATCCGTTTCTGGCTCATAGAAAATTTATCAAATATTAGGAGTTAAAATTAAAGAGTTAAGAATAAAGTTAAAAGTTCCAAATTGCAACTGATAACTTAATAACTCTAGAAATTTTAGATTTTGAATTTTGGATTTCGGATTGAAGGAAAAATCTAAAATCTAAAATCTAAAATTGAATGACTCCTAACTTTTAACTCCCGCAAGATTCAGTTCCTTGGCGGTTTCAAAGAAGAACGCGACATTTTCTTCTGGAGTTTCTGGTAAAACACCGTGACCGAGATTGAGAATATGACCCCAATTACCAGCTTTGTGAACGGTATCATAAATCCGATCGCGGATAAACTGTTTAGAGCCGAATAACACGCCTGGATCAAGGTTTCCTTGAACTTTGACTTGTTTGCCCAATCTTGCCCGTGCATCTGCCATATCCACTGCCCAGTCTACAGTGACTATATCTGCACCTGATTGACCCATTCTTTCCAACACACCTGCACTACCGCTCACTAACAAAATCAACGGTGTATCGGGGTGGGTTTGCTTGACTTGCTGGAAAACTCTCTGTTGATAGGGTAGAGCAAAGGTGTCATAGTCTTGAGGACTCAATTGACCCGCCCAAGAATCGAACATTTGCACCACTTGGGCACCGGAGTCTATTTGGTAGCGGGCATAGATGGCGATCGCATCTGCTAATTTAGCTAACAGTTGATGCAGTATCGCTGGATCGGAAAATGCCATATTTTTGATGATGGAGTAGGTTTTGGAACCTTTTCCTTCCACTGCATAAGCTGCTAATGTCCACGGCGCACCCACAAAGCCCAACACCGTTGATTTATCGCCTACTTCGGAGCGCAGGGCTTGCAAAATTGTCTTGATAAATGGTAGAGCTGCTTCTGGTTCTAGGGGATGCAGACTGTCAATTTGTTCTTGAGTGCGGAGGGGCGAGTAAATAATTGGCCCTTTCCCTTCCGCAATGTCCATGTCAATGCCCAAACCAGGTAATGGGGTAACAATGTCAGAAAATAAAATTACACCATCTGGTTGAAAGGCTTTCCAAGGTTGCAAGGAAACTTCAATTGCTACTTCTGGAATTTCCGAGCGATCGCGAAACGAAGGATACTTTTCTCTTAAGTCTCGATATGCTTTCATATATCGCCCCGCTTGTCGCATCATCCATACAGGGGGACGATCTACTACTTCACCACGAGCAGCACGTAAGAGATGAGGAGTTGTTAAAGAAACACCCATTTATCACTTCATCCTAAGTCACTTTATTTATGCCACTGTTTAGCTTATCATTCTCGGATTACGCTTTTCCAGCAGGTTCTCAGGAAAAGGTGAGTAGGAGGGCATACTAGTACTGCAAGGCGTAATTCGTAATACTTCGGCTCCCTTCTCCTGTCGGAGACGCTGCGCGAACAGCTTCGCGGTAGTTGAATCTCGACTCACTTCGACGCCGCTCAGTGCAAGTCGCTCGATTTTTGCGTAGTCGAAACTCAGGGTAAGACGCTCAGTACAAGTTCATAATTCCTAATTCGTAATTATGATTGCGTAAGGGTTGTAGACATTTCAAATGGGTGGTTTATTTGCGCTGTGCAGGACTAGTAATATTTGATAATATTTTGGATATGAGCGCTCGGTTGCCTTGCTACAGTATTAATCTAATGCCAGCAAGCGCTACAAGTTATTTTTTTTAGCTTATCCCCTGAAATTATTGCTTTGAGTCCTACATAAAAACAATGCCAGCAAGCGCTACAAGTTATTGTTTTTTAGCTTATCCCCTGAAATTATTGCTTTGAGTCCTACATAAAAAGGCACCTGTCGCTTATACATCAAGGAAACGTATGAGGAAAACTGTATGACAAATAACAAATGTGTCTCTACGCCAAGCGCAGAGACACATCCTTAAGGATTTTCAATCGGTATCTTGATTAATTTATCCTTTCACTGTCACTTTCTGTTTTAATCGTTTGAAGAGAGAAGTCATACCACAAGCACCTATTGCTAACACACCTAACATCGCGTTAGATTCGGGAACGCTCTGGCTGGCTAGTCTATAAGCGTGGTTATCTGTTTCAAAGGCAATACCATTTGAGCGCATCACAACTCGGTCAAATGTTTCTCCTGTATCAGCTACAAGATTGATAAACATATTAGCTTCAGAGCTAGTCCAACTACCATTAGCTATAGCAGTTGGCACATCTGCACCACTAAAAGTCTTTAACAACTGATTACCTTTGTAAATGTCAACAAAGTTGTAATCATCCAATGAACCTGCATAAAAACCGAAGTAATTAACAGCTTCTTTGAAGTTAATATTAACAAAACCACTGTCGCCTGCAACATTACTACCTGATGGAGAAATTGTGAGAAATTTGGTGTTATCCCCATAAGGTGAGGCGTATTGACTAGAAACGCTACCTTGAACAATGTTGCTAGTAATATTAGAGTAAGTAAGAAATCCATTAGGATCGTTTGCTGTCCCATCGTCAAAGGTGACAGTTTTGGCATCAGCGTAGCTAGAAAATGGGCCAGCGTTGACTTGTAGAGTTACGGCACTAGCTGGATTTGCACTGATGACTACAGCAGTTATTCCGAGTAAAGCCAAAGAGATTTTTTGCAGCATTCTAGTAATAAATCTTGAAGAACACAAAGATAATTAAGACTGAACTTTTCTTGAAATCTAGCTATGAAAGCTGGTTTCATAACTCCAACAAACTAGAAGATAATGATAAAGATTATCAGGTCTTTATATATGACTGTTGTTGGGTTAAACAAGCTCAAAGATGTAAATTTATCTTGATGCTTTATAACTCTATTTTGATTTTTATGACTGACAAAAGATACGGTGTATATACTAAAATATCTTTAAAGATTATGTGAAGGTTATTTTGTGCAATTCTAGTTGTTAGAAGAAACGCATCGAAGCGAATTAAACATTCAATATGATTGTTAATTTATTATTTAAAGTATCGAGAAATACCTGTGTTTCGCTGATTCATCCCGCATTTATGCAATGCCGAAAATCTTTAAAGCTGAGAGTTTTTCGGGAGATATACGTCATGAAAGTTAATCTCCTAAAGGCAAGTTGTTTTGATTAAGCCCCTATACAAAAATGGTTCAAGACATTTTAGGCGGTGCGTTACACTGTGTTAACGCACGCTACAGGTTTTCAGGGCACAATTAACACTGGACAAGGGGAAAGGTTAATTACGCGAGTGGTGACGCTATCATCAGCTCCCTCTTCAGTCAAGCCTAGCCCCCGACACCCCATAATGATTAAATCTGCTCCAATTTCATCAGCGACATCGCAGATAGTAAAAGCTGGTTTACCTTGCCTTTCCAGAACTTCGGATTGAATTCCTTGCCCAGAAAACAAAGATTGGGCAGTTTCTAGCAATTTGGCAACAACCTCTGGCGATACCATCGGATCGGCACTCAGCGCGTCTGGAGGTGGTTCTTCTACCACAGACAGCAGCACCAAGCGACTACCGTACTTTTGGACAACGTTGGTAACTACATCAGCAGCTTCCCGCGTTTCCCGGCTTTGATCGATAGGAAATAGGACTGTTTTAAACATCTCTGTCACCTGGGGACCCCTGACTCCGGTAAAATCTGGATGGTTCTACTTTCAAAACAATAACAAAAAGGTAATCAGGAGAGTTTGGTGTGTCCAAAAAAAGTTTAGCAAGTTTATCTTCGGCTGATATTTCTGGAAAACGTGCCTTGGTGCGGGTTGACTTCAATGTGCCTGTGGACGAACAAGGAAACATTACCGACGATACTCGCATTCGCGCCGCTTTGCCAACCATCAGAGATTTGACTCAGAAGGGCGCTAAGGTGATTCTAGTAAGCCATTTTGGGCGTCCCAAGGGTGTAGATGAAAAATTACGCCTAACTCCCGTTGCCAAGCGTCTGTCTGAGTTACTGGGGCAAGAAGTCGTTAAAACTAATGATTCCATTGGCGATGAAGTTGCAGCCAAGGTGGCAGCTTTGGGAAATGGCCAAGTGCTTTTACTAGAAAATGTCCGTTTTTACCCAGAAGAAGAGAAAAACAATCCAGAATTTGCCCAAAAATTAGCAGCTAATGCTGATTTTTATGTAAATGATGCTTTTGGTACTGCACACCGCGCCCATGCTTCTACTGAAGGTGTGACTAAATTCCTCAGTCCTTCTGTGGCTGGATATTTGGTTGAGAAGGAATTGGAATATCTGCAAAACGCCATTGAAAATCCCCAACGTCCTTTGGCGGCAATTATTGGCGGTTCCAAGGTTTCTAGTAAAATTGGCGTGATTGAAACGTTGCTGGAGAAGTGCGACAAGCTAATTATCGGCGGTGGAATGATTTTCACATTCTATAAAGCCCGTGGTTTGAGTGTTGGTAAATCATTGGTAGAAGAAGACAAGCTAGAACTAGCCAGAACTTTGGAAGCTAAGGCTAAGGAACGCGGCGTTACCTTCTTGTTACCTACGGATATCGTATCAGCAGACAAGTTTGCTCCCGATGCTAACGCCACAACCGTCAGCATTGAGAATATTCCCGATGATGGTATGGGCTTGGATATTGGTCCAGACTCAGTGAAAGTTTTCCAAGAAGCCCTTGCAGATACCAAAACGGTAATTTGGAACGGACCAATGGGTGTGTTTGAGTTTGATAAGTTTGCAGTAGGTACAGAAGCGATCGCTCATACCCTCGCTGAAATTAGCAAAACTGGCACGACTACTATTATTGGCGGCGGCGACTCAGTAGCGGCTGTGGAAAAGGTCGGTTTAGCCGATCAAATGAGCCACATCTCCACCGGTGGCGGCGCTAGCTTAGAGTTGCTTGAAGGTAAGGTATTACCTGGAATTGCAGCTTTAGATGATGCGTAATTAAAGTTAGTTCTTAAGCTATTGTTAAGCTCAACTAAGTTGATTGCAAATTTAGTAGGGGTACAGTTGTACTGTGCCCTTTCTATTTTTGTTAATATTTCTGCAACCATACGACCAAAGTTATGGAAGTGATTTTGTAATGGCAAGAATTGAAGAAATTTCAGTCAAAAACTATAGAGTTCTCCAAAATATAACCCTAAAAGATATCAAACCTTTTTCTGTTTTCCTTGGCCCTAATGGTAGTGGCAAGACTACTTTTTTTGATGTGATAGGTTTCTTGTCGGATTGCCTAACTACCAATGTTCGTAAAGCGCTAGAAAAGCGAGGAAGATTTCAAGAGGTTATCTCCCGTGATTGTCAAGGTCAAGAAATCGAAATTTTAATTAAGTATCGTGAAGATAATAAATCTCCTAAAATCACGTATACAGTGGCTATTGCTTTACAAAATGGAGCGCCAATTATTTCAAGAGAAACTCTGAAATGGAAGCGCGGTTCTCATGGAAAACCATTTGATTTTCTTAAGTTTGAAAATGGTGGAGGTGAAGTAATTAGTGGTGAAAATCCAGAAATAAATGACAGGAGAATCCATTATCAAATGGATGATCCAAGTTCTCTTGCCATTAAAACTATAGGTCAATTATCGGATAATCCACGAATTGCTAGTTTGCGCCGTTTTATTGAGGGATGGTTTCTTTCTTATTTCATACCAGATCAAGCTCGTCAGCTAGCAACTGCTGGTGCAATGGAACATCTCTCTCGTGAAGGAGACAATATTGCCAATGTAGTTCAATACCTTGCTGATGAACATCAGGAAACTTTATCTAAAATTTTGAAGTTACTGGCTAGCCGTGTTCCTCAGTTAGAAAAAGTGGAGTCGGAGCCAACAATTGATGGCAGATTGGCTCTTTTATTTAAAGATGCACCTTTTAACAAACCATTTCTAGCTAGGTTCTCCTCAGATGGGACACTAAAATTACTAGCATATTTGATATTATTAAACGACCCTAATCCTCCTCAACTACTTTGCATTGAAGAGCCAGAGAATGGACTGCACCATCGACTTCTTGATTCTTTAAGTGAGGAAGCTCAGGCTTACTCGCAACGCGCACAAGTATTTGTTTCTACTCACTCACCATTTTTTGTTAACACAATAAAAGATGCTGGACAACTTTGGATTTTCCAACGTGATGACAAGGGTTATGCAACTGTTACAAGGGCTGACCAAATACCTGAAGCCAAGCATTTTATAGAATCCCAAGCAGGTTTAGGTGATCTTTGGTCTGAGGGATATCTTAGAGGATTACCTTATTAGTAATATCAATCATGCATATAGAATTTTTAGTAGAAGAATATTCCACCGAAGTTACTTTAAATTTTATTGTACCCAAAATCATAGGTAATATTCATACATTTAAAATCCATAACTTTCAAAATAAAGACAGACTATTAAAGAAATTACCTGAACGTATGCAAGCGTATTCTAAATTTATACCTGATGACTGGCGAATCGTGATTATAGTAGATCAAGATAGAGATAATTGCCAAGAATTAAAAAATAAACTCTGTAATGCTAGTAGTATAGTAACCAAACAAAAAGGAAATATTGTTCTCCATAGAATTGCTGTAGAAGAACTGGAATCATGGTTTCTGGGTGATGTACAAGCAATACGAGTTGAATATGAACGGATTCCTGCTTCTTTGTCGCAAAAAACTAAATTTCGTAATCCAGATGCTATAACTGGAGGTACATGGGAGCAACTAGATCGAATTTTGAAACAATATGGATATCAGACAGGTTTGCAAAAGATAGACTTTGCTCATAAAGTTTCTCCGCACATGAATATAGAAAACAACCTCTCTAAAAGTTTTCAGGTTTTTCGAGATGGATTAAAAACTATCATAAGCTGAAACTTCATACTTGGATTATTGGTGATGTTTACTTACTTAAAAAGTGTAAAAAACCGTGGAAACTAAATGGCTGGAATGGGCGCAAAAGTTACAAGCGATCGCCCAAAATGGTTTAACTTATTCTGAAGGCGTTTACGATCTCGAACGCTACAAACAATTAAGAGCGATCGCCACAGAAATCATCGCTAATCACTCAAATGTTGAACATAGCTATGTCCTTGATTTATTTAGCCGCGAAGCCGGATATGCAACTCCTAAGGTTGATGTACGCGCAGGTATTTTTCAGGATGATACTATCTTGTTAGTCAAGGAAATATCTGACGGTTGCTGGACTTTACCTGGTGGATGGGCTGATGTTGGTGAGTCTCCCAGCGAGGTAGTTGTGAAAGAAGTATATGAAGAATCTGGATATCAAGCACGCGCTATCAAATTACTAGCAGTTTATGACAGAGACAAACAGGGACATCCACCGTTTCCCTTTTCTGTCTATAAGCTATTTTTTCAATGTGAAATTATTGGTGGTTCTCCATCATCAAGTATTGAAACTGAAGCAGTAGATTTTTTTCCAGAAAATGCGTTACCAGAACTTTCTCTTGGACGTGTGACGCCAGCCCAAATCACCCGACTTTTCCAGCATTATCGCCAACCAGATTTACCGACAGACTTTGATTAAGCTGATATGCGTCTAAATTATATAAACACTAGACTTCTTGCAGAAGTCGGGAAAAGGGAAAAGGGAAAAGGGAAAGTGGAAAGGGGGAAAGGTTTTGTATTTTCCCCCGCCCCTTATCCCCAGAGGGGACCCCACCTTCCCCTTTAACCTTTTCCCTTTTCCCACCTTTTGCAAAAAGCACTTTTGCAAGAGGTCTACTGTTTATAATCGTTGACGGTTATCGGTCATCAGTCAACCGTCAACCATCATCAGGTAAATGTACTAGTTTTATGCGTAACAGCTTAGTAGTTCCTTCAATTGGCTCCCCTGCTTATCCGAACCGTATTGCGAGTGGAAGACAGGGTGAAAGTATTCTCTGTGTTCCCTATCTTTGCGTCCCTGCACCCTCTTTCAAAAACATTAGGGCGTTGTCTCAGCAGTCGGTGTTGGTGTAGGTTCAGGTATGGAGGTTTCTGTGGGCGTGGGCGTGGGTATTGGCGTAGGTGTTAGCGTGGGTGTGGGTGTTGGTGTAGGAGTTGGAGTAGTCGTAGGAGTTGGAGTTGGCGTAGGCGTCGGTGTTAACGTGGGAGTTTCCGCTGTAATGGTGAGTTGATAATCTACTGATTTCAATGCTGTGGAAACGACAACAAACTCGTAAAAACCGTTTTCTGGTAATTTACTTGACAAAGTGCGCTGAGTAGAGTCTTCTAAAAGTTTGATTTTGCCAGACGGTGAATAGACTGATAACAAAACTTGGGAATTTGCTTCTAGCTTCAACTCCAGAGCTTGATCTTTGGCAAGTTTAGCAATGAATACTTTACCACCACCAGGTTGCAGAGTACCGCTGGCTGTTTTACTCTTGGCACCCGGTTCAAAGGCAAGTTTCTCGAAAGCCCTACCAGCAACGATCGCACTGAGTTTATCGCTAACAAATCCGTACCAAACTTGTCCAATGGGCTGATTGGTAAAATCTCGATCGCGTTGTTCTGGAAATACACTGAAGAAAGCTGCGTCGCCCAAATCATACAAAGAACGACTACCAACGTTGATTTTGTTGACTTCCACTTTCCAGCGATCGCGTTCAGCAGTTGTATAAGTTCCCAGTTGCTGACGTGCTTTATTACTCAATGGTGCAAGCTTTTCCAGCAATTCGGAAGCTGTTTTATCCCATTCTGCTCGCAAACTCTCGTCTTCTGGACCATTACTAAGTGTGCGTCCCCTTAAACTCGGATTTTTGTCCCAAAAAACCTGATTCACCAAGTTCACATAAAAGTTAGAGTCAATACCCAATTGTTGACGGCGATCGCTTAATTTTTCTTTACGCTGGCGTTCGGCTGGTGAATATTGCGCTAAAGGATCGGTTGGCTGATTATTGGTTGGGATTGGGCTGGCTGTGGGATTAGGTTCAACTTTAACAGGATTGCGGCTGCTATTCACTCCCCACAAAATTAATCCAACACTACTAACTCCTAACAGGGCTGCGAGGAAGGTTTTTGTTAGTGTCCATTGGGGAGATGAGGGAGATGAGGAGTATGAGGGGGATGGGGGAGGGGGTGAGATAGCGATGGTGCCGGATGTAGTTTGTGGTGAAGTGGGATATTGATTGGGGGGATAGTTGACTGGGGGCGGATTGATAGCTTGGAGTACTTGAGTTGCAGATTGATAGCGATCGCCTGGTCTGGCTGATAGCATTTTATCTAATACTTGTCCCAACAGGGGACTTATGCTAACTTCTCGCCGCCATTCCCAGGTAAGATTATAAGTATCAATTAATTCTTGGGGTAACTTACCTGTCAGTAAAACCAACATTGTTGCAGCCAAAGCATATAAGTCGCTGTGGGGAGATACCAACCCAGTTTGCATCTGTTCTGGGGGAGCAAATCCGATTTTACCTAATAGGGTTGGTGATGGAGATGATGCCACTACGCCAGGTTCGTAATATTGCGAAGCTACAGTTGCTACTACCTGTTTAACACCACCAAAATCAATTAATACTGGCAATTTGTCAACAGTACGAAGCATTAAATTATCTGGAGAAATATCTCGATGAATTACCCCTAGTGAGTGGATGTATTCCAACACAGGTAAAATTTGCAGCAACAATTGACGTACTTCGGCTTCTGTAAAACGCAAACCTTGCTTTGTTCGGGTATTTAACAAAGAGTTGTAAGTTTCCCCTTCTACATAATCTTGCACCAAAAACAGATATTCTTTGCCTCCTAAGTTGAGCCGAAGGAGTTCGCGGAAGCGGGGAATTTGCGGATGTTGCAGCTGATAGAGAACATTAGCTTCTCTCTCAAACAGTTCTTCGGCTTTTTGGACAACGTAAGCGGTTTGAACTTGGGGAGAAAATTCTTTTAAAACACAAAGTTCGCGGAAACGATTGACATCTTCAGCTAAATAAGTGCGTCCAAAACCACCTTGACCAATTTGACGCACAATCACATAGCGATCGCCTAAAGTTAGTCCTGCTTGTATACCATAACTCATAAATGTGTCCAATAATTTTTCACCACACTGGAGACAAAAGCGGCTACCTGGGGAATTTTCATGTCCTTGAGAACAATGTAATTTTGTCATTTGTCATTTGTCATTTGTCATGTAGTGAGTCTTCCCCAATCCCCAGTCCCCAGTCCCCAGTCCCCAATCCCCAGTCCCCAGTCCCCAGTCCCCTTACTTGCCAGATTGTACTTTATCGACTCGATCGGCAGCGATCGCATACCAAATTTGACCGAAAGTCTGTTGATTCAGTTTCCCACGCTGCTGGTCTGGAAACAACCGATCAAACTTTTCATTTGTTTCCTTATTCAGCCGATCGATTGTATAATCGCCCAATTGCCCCGATCGCGCTTGTCGTCGCCATATTTCATAATCTTGTGCAGTATATTTCCCCAGTTTTTGACGAGATGCTGTACTGAGGTTAGCCTGTTCTATTTTGTTTAATAAATCGTCAGCAATACTAGACCATTCATCTCGTAAACCAGCGTCTTCAGGTTTAGATGTTAGGCTACGTCCCTTTAATTCTGGTTTTTTTGTATAAAATAAATTATCCACAAAGGGAATAAAAAATCCTTCAGTAATTTCTAGCTGTTGGCGACGATTGATAATTTCCTGGAGATTGCGACTTGTGCCTTTGTCGCTGGTTGGTTTACTACCCGGTAATTGGGGAATTTGCGGTAATGAAATAGATGGGATAGTGATTGAAGTTATACTCCGAACAAGTGCATTTCCCACCGCCAAAGTTAATCCAACTACAGCCGTCGCCCCTAAACTCATCATAAAAGGGCGAATCCAAAGGGGAAAAGATATTGGTTTAGCAATGGCTTGTGTTCTATTCTGAAATCTACTGATAATAGCAGTTGCGCGTTGCTTTCCCGGAGCAACTACCATCGTTTTAATCTTGGTAATATAATTATTCGGTGGTTGGGTAGCATTTGGCGATGGTAAATCTTTGAGGATTTGCTCGGCTCTTTGGTAGCGATCGCTCGGTTTATAAGCCAGCATCTTTTTTAATACAGACTCTAATTTGGGGCTCACTCGGATTTGCTTTCCCCAATACCAAATTCCCTGATAACTATCGTATAACTTTTGTGGTTCCTGCCCCGTCAGCAAGACTAAAGTAGTTACCGCTAAAGAGTATAAATCACTACTTAAAAATACTTTACCTTGCCGTAGTTGTTCTTCTGGCGCATAACCTTTTTTACCTAACAAAGTATTATTTCCCACCAGTTTAGTCTGCCAAAAACCTTGAGAAGCTGGCAATTGCTTGACACCACCAAAATCAATCAGCACTGGTAGATTATCAGAACGCCGCCAAATCAAATTATCGGGAGAGATATCACGGTGAACTACATCTTGTGAATGGA
The DNA here is from genome assembly GCF_043099735.1 of Nostoc sp. C117. Lineage (NCBI taxonomy): Bacteria > Bacillati > Cyanobacteriota > Cyanophyceae > Nostocales > Nostocaceae > Nostoc > Nostoc sp. C117. Next base: position 1,323,197 of record NZ_CP170991.1, on the reverse strand, counting down.
TATATGATAAAACTGGTAAAATCTGTTGGAGTAAGGTAATTATTTCTTCTTCACTAAAGGCTTTTCCTTGACTTTGGCGCTGTTCTAATAATTGATCGAAATTGTCACCATCCACATAATCTTGTACTAAAAAGAAAAAATCTCTAGTACCTATTTTTACTTGTAGCGAAGCGTGAAAACGGGGAATTTGCGGATGCTGGAGTTTTTTGAGGACATTAGCTTCTCGCTCAAATAACTCTTTAGCTTTTTGTAAATCTTGTTGTTGTTGTACTTGGGGCGCAAATTCCTTCAGCACACAGGTTTGATGGGATTGATTTTTATCCTCCGCCAAGTAGGTGCGTCCAAAGCCGCCCTGTCCTAGTTGACGGATGATTTGATAGCGATTATCTATAACCTGTCCCACAACAAGAGCTAATGGCTCGCCGCAATGGGTACAAAAGCGGTTACCATTAGTATTTGTGTGTTGTTTGCTGCAATAGACCTGCATGGTGCTGAAGGATAAGTTAAGGTTTTATTCAGTGACTACAACGGACATACCCTTATTTTCGGATATCTTAGCAAAGGTTAGGGGCACAGTATTCCGAATCCTAAGGAATGTGGATTAAATAGAGACCAATACTTAATGTAGGCGATCGCTAACATAACCTACAAAAACACAACTATGTAGGGGCACAGCAATATCAATACACAAATTTAATTATGTGTAGCTTTTATCACTCACTGCCTTTTTCTCATCTCAATCACTCCCGAGATGCTTCAGATGGCCAATTGTGCGCCTCCTAGATATAACCAAAGAAATTACAGTTGGTAATTATTCTTTATTAACTGTTTTAAAAATTTTAATTCTTTGCTTAACTGTCTTAACTGTCTTAAGTGTCCACTTAACTGTCTTAACTGTCTTAACTGTCCACTTGATAGTCTTAAGTGTCCGCTTATATTATCTGAACTGCTATTGCATTTTCTTGATAAAGCTGAGATTATTTGAAAGTCTGACTTAAGCACGATTGATTAAAAAAGTAGTCTATTAGAATGAAAAAATTAATATTTAGTTTCACTGGAACAAATCAATTCTAATTTAGAATAAGTTATCTATTACAGACTCTTACCTCAATTGTTATTAGTTAGAAAACATGAGCATTTAATAAAACTTTTATCGAAAATTAGTTTTTTTAATCAATAGTTTCCGAAGTAAAAATACATTTAACGATATCGTTCAAGATATCTACTACTAGGGTTAACTATTTCTCATAAGATATGCATTTATTTCATTTATTAATTAAAATTACGAATTATCTTAAATTTGGAGATTAAAATCTCGTGACAAACCAGGTATATAGCCAATCAGTTCTGACATTTGATGGTCAAGATGATTACATAGATTTTGGGAAAAATGATTTTGGTGGTGTTTTTGCTCAGGGAAGTTCAGCCTTTACAATTTCAGGATGGTTGAATCCTCATCAGCTAACAAATAAATCCACTACATACGGGACACGCAATGTTTTTTTTGCCCGTTCTTCAGATCGATATAGTGATAATTTTGAGTTTGGCATTAGTGAATCAGGGAGCCTAGATATATTCATTGATGAAAATCTTGAGAGGAAAATTACAACTTTTGGCAATGGAGAATTAACTATCGGACAATGGCATTTCTTTGCCATTGTTTTTAATAAAGGTCAACTAAGCATATACCTTGACGATAGTGAGTATTTTGGCCACTTTAGAGGTGAATCTTTAAACAAAGCAACTAGTTCTGTGACTCTGGGTGCGACTTTACACAACAACATATATTTCACAGGTCAATTAGCTAATATTAGCGTCTGGAATTACCCCTGTCCGCCAGTAGAAATCCAGAATCATCGGTCTCAACCTTTAATTGGGAATGAACCGGGATTAGTCGCTTATTGGACATTAAATGAAGGACAAGGCACAAGCGTCAACGATCAGACTGTAAATGGCCATCATGGAAACTTGCGTGGTAACCCTAATTGGGATATAGCAGAGCTTCCATTTGGAATTACACAATCATCAAACGAGAGTGAAAGACAAGACCAGATAGCAAGTAGTTACGAGCTGGAAAAGCTTGGAGAAACTGTGGTGCTGGAGGAAGAAAGCCAGTTGATTGCAGAGGTTGTCTCCGTTGAAGTAACTGCGATCGCCTCAGGTGAGTTGCAGCAAGAGTCAGTTGAAGTTCCCCCCACCCTGGAAACTAGCGTTTCTAGCGGCGCGACAACTGTCAGTCCAAAAGGCAAAAAAGGGACAAAAAAACAGAGCGAAAAATCTGCGATTTCAACTCCCCCAGCAAAAGAGGGGAAAGCCGAAACAACCCAAACGAAGGAAACTCAAGTTTCAGCCAGTATCAAAGAACCAGAAACATTAACTCAGGAGCGATCGCCAAAAACTATGAATACAAAAGCTAATCCCAAATATAAAATCCTGGCCATTGATGGCGGCGGTATTCGCGGTATTATCCCGACAATGATCCTGGCAGAAATTGAAAAGCGGACACAAAAGCCAATTTTCAGTTTGTTCGATTTAATTTCTGGCACTTCTAGCGGCGGAATTCTCGCACTGGGATTAACTAAACCCCGAATAAATTTAGAAGCAACTGATACCTCACCAACCGCTCAATATAGTGCTGAGGATCTCCTGCAAATATATCTCGAATATGGGGCTGAGATATTTTACGAGCCATTCTGGGAAAAAGTACTCGGTCAGCTAGAGGATATATTCGTCCAACCCAAATATTCTTCGGAGGGGAGAGAAGAAATTATCAGGCAATTTTTTGGTGACTCTCCTTTAGAAAATAATCTCAAAGAAGTTTTTGTCACTAGCTACGATATTGAGCAGCGAATTCCCATATTCTTTACCAACAAGCTGGAAAAACAACAGACAGAATCGAAGAAATTTCGCAAGTTGTGCTTAGGTTTTACCCTTACAGATGCGGCATTGGCAACGAGTGCAACTCCGACTTATTTTGCTCCCTATCGCGTTTCTAGCTCCCATAATACCAACGGTTTCTATACTTTAGTCGATGGTGGAGTAGTCGCCAATAATCCGGCTAATTTGGCTATTTTAGAAGCGCAAATTAGTCGAGAAGAAAACAAACAAGTCCTGAATATAGAGGATATCTTATTAGTATCCTTGGGTACTGGTTCCCTGACAAGCGTCTATGGTTATGAAGAAGTAAAAAAATGGGGACTATTACAATGGGCAAAACCACTATTAAATATTGTCCTTGACGGTGGTAGTGAAGTAGTCGCTGGAGAATTAGAGCGATTGTTTGAGGCTAAGAATAAAGGCAATAAAACTTCTTATTATCGATTCCAAACATTCTTAAAAAGTGAACTCGAAGAAATAGATAATGTCAAGCTAGAAAATGTGCGACAGCTACAAGTTTTAGGTAATATATTGATTCAAGAAAAAAGTCAAGAAATCGATGAATTGTGTAGCATTTTAACAAACTAAAGAGAATGCTATTTTTCCGCTAACGAGGTATTGAAGTGCAAATGGGGTATTTAAGTAAGCCATCTTATCGGATCGTCGCTATTCCTGGGGAAGGAATTGGACCAGAAGTTGTGGAAGCTTCCTTAAAAATTCTGCAACAGGTCGCTAAGATTGAAGGATTTAGCTTGCAGGTAGATTATGGTTGGCTCGGTGCAACTGCTCTTGAGCAACTAGGTAGTTACTTTCCTCAAGCCACCGCCAAACTGTGCGATGGAGCCGATGGAATTGTATTTGGTGCAGTTAGCCAAGGCGGATTGCTAGAACTGCGAAAGTACTTCGACTTTTTTTGCAACCTTCGCCCGATTCGTAGCGTTAACAGTCTGCTGCATAAATCTAGTCTTCGACCAGAGAAAGTCCAAGGACTTGATATTCTCATCGTTCGAGAACTCGTTAGTGGAATCTATTTTGGAGCATCTGGACGAGCCTCTGACGATCGCGGAGCTTACGGATACCATACGATGCAATATTACGATGAGGAAATTCGTCGGATTGCTCGCAAAGCCTTAGAGCAAGCCCAATACCGCCGAGGATTACTCACCGTAGCTCACAAAGAAAACGCCTTACCTCATTTGCCCTGGACTCGTCTAGTTGAAGAAGAAGCTAGAGAGTTTCCCGGCGTTGTCGTCGAACCAATGCTGGTGGATAACTTAGCTATGCAAATGGTTATTAATCCCCAACGGTTTGATGTCATTTTGGCGGGGAATTTGTTTGGAGATATTCTCAGCGATATTGGCGGCGCATTACTTGGCTCAATTGGCTTATTAGGATCGGCGAGTCTGAACGCGAATGGATTTGGTTTGTACGAAGCGATCCACGGTACAGCACCAGACATTGCCGGGTTAGGAATTGCGAATCCTCTCGGCACCCTAGAAGCCTGTATTTTAATGCTGCAACAATGGGGCGAAATCCAAGCTGCTCAACGAATAATTGCAGCTCAAGACCGAATTTTAGCTAAGGGATACCGAACGGCTGATTTGTTTAGCCAAGGAGAAGAAATTTTAGTCAACACTGCAACCTTAGTTGACCTTTTGCTAGAAGAACTTTCAGCGGTGCAACATTCTCAATTAGGAGTGATTCATGCATGAGTAAGACAAACAATGTTTTGCACCTTGGAGATGATATCAATACCGATGATATTATTCCTGCCAATCGGGCGACAAACGATCGCCCCGATAGCTTAAAACAATATGCATTAGAACATGTTATTGGCGAAGGTGAACTCCTAAAATACGATGTGATTGAAGCTGGAGAAAACTTTGGCTGTGGTTCCAGTCGAGAAATTGCCCCCATTGCGCTGCAAGCTGCGGGAATTGAAAAGATTCGGGCGCGATCGTTTGCAGAAATTTTTTATCGCAATAGCATTAATATTGGACTTTCCCTAGAGATTTTAGGGGAAAAACAGGAGAATCCTGTAGTTGAGGCGATCGCCGCAGCCGGTGGGTTAATGTCTTTTAATCAGCTGCGTCGTCAGGGACACATCACCATTCCCCCTAGCCTGACTAAGCCACGCCCCATGACTTTAGTCGAAAAACTCTTAGCTAAAGCTTCTGGTAATTCCTACGTCCAGCCGGGAGAAGTGGTTTTTGCTCAGGTCGATTTAGCATTATCCCATGATGCGGTAGCTGGACCTGTAGCCAAGACATTTTATAAACAGTTTGGCCAAGGAGCAAAGTTATGGGACTCCCAAAAAGTAGTTTTGGTAGCCGATCACTTTATCCAAGTCAACGACATCCGTGCTGATGACAAAGCTCATATCATGTACCAACAAATGATTGAGTTTGCTCAAGTCCAAGGATGCCACTTATTTGATGTAGTTTCCCCAGGCGAAGCAGCAGGTATCTGTCACGTTTTACTCCCAGAAAAAGGATTTGTCCGGCCAGGAATGATAATTGCTGGTACAGATTCCCATACCTGCACTTACGGGGCATTGGGAGCCTTTTCTACGGGGGTAGGAACAACCGATATGGCGAATATTTATGCCACAGGAGATATGTGGATTCGTGTTCCTCCAACTTTAGTATTTGAGTTGTCTGGAACCTTACCGCCCCAAATCAGTGCCAAAGATATTATCTTATTTATCTTGGGACAAATCGGCTGTGCTGGTGCTACTAGTAAAGTCATGGAATTTCGAGGATCGATCCTCACCCAACTGCCTTTTGATGAACGGTTGACTCTAGCTAATATGGCTGTAGAGTGTGGAGCAATCTGTGGTTTGATCGTTCCTGATGAAGTAACTCGTGAGTATTTAAAAAACCGAACTTCAGAAGAATTTGCAGAGATTAGCGGCGATAGTGATGCTGAGTACGAAAAGATTTATCAATTCGATCTCAGTGATTTAGAACCACAAGTTGCACGTCCCCCAAAACCCGATCGAGTAGTCGCCATTAGTCAGTTAGAAGACATTCCCATTACTAAAGCTTTTATTGGTTCTTGTACAGGAGGTAAACTCTACGATTTAGCTCAGGCAGCTGAAGTTTTGAACGGTCGCCAACTAGCAGACGGTGTAAACTTGTTTATTGTACCTGCAACCATTGAAATTCGAGAACAAGCCCAAAAATTGGGTTATCTCGATATTTTTGAACAAGCAGGGGCGCAGATTCTCAAGACAGGTTGTGGAGCTTGTATCAATTCTGGACTTGGAGTTTTAGCAAAAGAAGAAACAGGAATTTATGCAACCAATCGCAATTTTAAAGGACGCAGTGGCGATCCCACAGGCAAAAATTATTTAGCCTCACCAAGAACAGTGGCTATATCTGCTGTTAATGGAAAAATTAGCGATCGCTTTGATTAAAGATCGAACTCTCAAATCGGAGTAAATAGAGATAAAACTCAAAAAATATTAACTCAATCTTAGTGTGAATGACTCTTATTTAGCTTAGTCTAGGTTTTTAGAGAGGTTTCTTTATTTACAAAGACTCTGTTCTCTTACCCTTATTAATGTCTTAATCAAGAAAACAAGGATTTTAGGTAATTACAATGGATGAAATCGTTAAAAAACTAGCTGGTCTGGGTCTTCCTGGTATAATTCTCGTAATTTTAACCGTCACATCAGCAGGTAGTAATGCTGCCATTGTTGCTGCTCTCACAGCCTTGGGAGGACCCCTTGGTATTGTCGGAGGTATAGGAATACTCGGTCTAATCACGGTGTTAGGAGATACTGTAGCCGGATATGGAATTGAAGCTGTTCTCAAAGCCATCTATACAGAACGTAGTAAAACCGAATCCGTGAGATATCTCCTCAAAGAAATTAAAGATTTACCCATTTCCGAGGAGCTAAAACTCAGATTGAAAAATGAACTTAGCCCAGAAATCAATATTGATGCGGAAGAAGTTCAGCCGCCAAAAACAATTGAAATTGTCGAGGAATAATATCACTGCTCCATTCATTGATATTTTCGGCAAGCTGCTACTAAATTAAGTGCGATCGCGCTTAATTGTTGTCAAATAAAAAAATGGCATCTGAGTCCGATTTCATCGGAGTAAACTCTCAAATTCCATCATTAGACCTCTTGCAAAATTCCTTCTTTTTTCCCTGTTATCTGCGCCTCTGCGCGACGCCAGTTGCTTCTCCTGTCGGAGACGCTACGCGAACAAGTCGGCAGAGCCAGCCAACGCACTGGCTCCTCTGCGTGAGACAAAAAATATTTATGCAAGAGGTCTATTACATGTAATTCTTCATTGGTAGTACATCTAAAATTCAGTACCAAATTCAAACCTATAAACTCAGATAAAATCTGAATTTTGTAATTACGAATTCGTTTAAAGGTTAGTCAACAGAAGACTTGGATGTACTTTTTAAAAGTCTCAACCTGAATTTTGCAATATACTAGCTTATGTTTAAACAATGTATTCATCAGTTATTTGAAGCCCAAGTTGCGCGAACTCCGCAAGCTGTAGCTGTGGAATGTGGGCAGAAGCAACTGACATACCAAGAATTAAATATTAAAGCTAACCAACTCGCTCATTATTTACAAAAATTAGGGGTAGGATCTGAGGTTTTGGTTGGAATTTGCCTCGATCGCTCCCTAGAAATGATTGTAGCTTTGTTGGGAATTCTCAAAGCTGGAGGTGCATATGTACCGCTAGATCCCGCCTATCCAGCCGAACGATTGGAGTTCATGCTGCAAGATGCTCAAATCTCTATTTTGGTAACACAACAAAAATGGTCTAGTCTAATATCTGATTATTCAGACCAGGTAATTTGTTTAGATAATCACCAGGATGAGATTGCTAACGAGAGCGATTGGAATCTTTTTAACACAGTAAAACCAAATAATCTGGCTTACGTCATCTACACATCTGGGTCAACTGGAAAACCCAAAGGGGTAATGATTGAACATCAATCATTGGTGAACTTTACCCAAATGGCGATCGCTCAATACAAAATCTCCGCCAGCGATGCCTACGGCGGGCAAAGCGAACGCATTCTTCAGTTCACCTCGATGAGTTTTGATGTATCCGCAGAAGAAATTTATCCGTGTCTGAGTTGTGGTGCAACTCTAGTACTACGAAGAGAAGAAATGATCGGTTCTGTAGCCTCATTTGTACAGAAATCTCAAGATTGGCAAATAACTGTCTGGGATTTACCCACAGCTTACTGGCATTTAATAGTAAATGAATTAGTCACTGGTCAAATAAAATTACCCGAATCATTACGTTTGGTGATTATTGGCGGGGAACGTGCGTTGCCAGAACAAGTTAGGATGTGGCTGAAGTTTGTAGGGAATTTCCCTGAATTGATTAATTCCTACGGCCCCACTGAAATTACTATTGCAGCGACAACCTGCACTTTATCAAATTTGAGCTACACCCAACTAGAGGGAACAGAAATACCTATTGGCAAACCAATGGGGGATAACATCCAAGTTTATGTATTGGATCGAAACCTGCATACAGTCCCCACTGGAACAATAGGAGAAATATACATTGGCGGTGCTGGACTAGCACGGGGCTATTTGAACCGTCCAGAATTGACCGCAGAAAAATTTATTAAAAATCCTTTTGACAATTCAAAATTATATAAAACTGGTGATTTAGGACGTTATCTACCAGACGGTAACCTAGAATTTAAAGGACGGATTGACGATCAGGTAAAAATTAATGGCTTCCGCATCGAATTAGGAGAAATTGAATCCGTCCTCAATCAACACTCCCACGTATCTCAAAGCGTAGTCATTGTTCGTGAAGACACTCCTGGCAACAAATACCTAGCAGGTTATATTGTCCCCTACCAAAAGACGGAGATTAACTGCACTAATCTGCAAAGCTTTTTGAAAAAGAAGCTACCAAGCTATATGGTGCCAACAGTCTTTGTTGCCCTAGATGCTTTACCTCTCAACCCCAATGGCAAAATCGATCGCCAAGCACTTCCCGCTCCCAAACTGCACGAAACCTTTGTTGCCCCTCGTAATGACCAGGAAGAAGCGATCGCCAAAATCTGGCGTCAAGTTTTCGGGTTAGAACAGATTGGAGTCGATGACAATTTTTTCCAGTTAGGTGGTCATTCCCTAATCGCCACTCAAATTCTGTCTCGGATACGGGATGTTTTTCAAGTTGAGCTATCCTTTGGGCAACTCTTAAATAACCCCACAATCAACGATTTAGTTAAGATTATTGTCCAGCAACAATTAAAACATTCATCCCCCTTAGCTAAAATTCAGCCAATTTCACGCGAGGGTTACTTACCTGTTTCCTTTGCCCAAGAACGGGTATATTTCATTGAGCAATTAGCTCCCTCTATGAGCGCTTACCAATTTCAAGAGAGTTTGCGTTTCAAAGGATATTTGAATATATCTATCCTGGAACAAAGTCTTAGCGAAATTTTGCGCCGTCATGAAATCTTCCGCACCACATTTCCGGTAGTAGAAGGAAAGCTGGTACAAGTAATTCATTCTCCTCAACCTGTAAAATTACAAGTTATTGACCTGCAAAGCCTTCCTAAATCTGAACAGGAAGCTGAAGTACAAAGATTGACCGATGAAGCAATTCAAAAACCTTTTGATATTAGTCAATTACCCTTAATTCGTTGGACTTTATTAAAATTAAGTGACCAAGAATATGTATTAGTTCATGTTGAACACCACATGGTGCATGATGGTTGGTCATTCAATTTATTTTTGCGAGAATTATTAACCCTATATCAAGCGTTTTCTGAAGGTAAACTCTATACCTCAGGTTCCACAGGAAAGCCCAAAGGGGTGCTAATTGAACATCATTCGTTGGTGAATTTTACCCAGATGGCGATCGCCCAATATAAACTAACAGAGTGCGATACCTACGACGGACAAAGCGATCGCATTCTTCAATTTGCCTCAATTAGTTTTGATGCTGCCGCCGAAGAAATCTATCCCTGTTTAAGTAGCGGTGGGACACTAGTACTGCGTAACGAGGAAATGTTGCAGTCTGTCTCAGCATTTGTACAGCAGTCAAAAGATTGGGAATTAACAGTATGGGATTTACCAACGGCTTACTGGCATTTGTTAGTAAGTGAATTAGCCAGCGAGAATTTATCATTACCTGATTCACTACGGCTGGTTATTATCGGCGGAGAGCGAGTGCTACCAGAAAAAGTTGCGATGTGGCATCAATTGGTAGGTAATTATCCTCAGTTGGTTAATAGTTATGGTCCGACTGAAACCACTGTGGTTGCAACCTTATCTGAGTTGTCAGAAAACGCTCTCAATCGTCAAGATGTGACAATTGGCAAACCCATTAGTAATGTTCAGGTATATGTGTTGGATAAATACTTGCAACCTGTACCTATTGGAGTACCAGGAGAACTTCATATTGGCGGTGCAGGTGTGGCGCGGGGTTACTTGAACCGTCCAGAATTGACATTGGAAAAATTTATTCCTAATCCTTTGGAGGAGACAGGAGGCAGGAGGCAGGAGGCAGGGGGACAAGGAGGACAAAGTTCTTCTTCATCTTCTTCACTCCTCACTCAGCACTCAGCACGGGCTAAACGCCCCGCTAACAGCATTCAGCACGGGCTAAACGCCCCGCTACCGCTAACAGCACTCCTCACTCAGCACTCACAGGAGCGTTTGTACAAAACAGGCGATCTGGCTCGTTACTTGCCTGATGGTAATATTGAATACCTTGGGCGAATTGATAACCAAGTGAAGATTCGCGGTTTTCGGATTGAACTTGGTGAGATTGAAACAGTCTTAAATCAACATTCCCAGGTGGCTCAAGCTGTCGTCATTGCCTGTGAAGATATCCCTGGTAATAAGCGTCTCGTCGCCTATGTGGTTGGAAATCAAGGACAAGTTCAAATTGATGAAATTCGCCAATTCCTCAAACAGAAGTTACCCCTGTATATGGTTCCTTCTGCTTTCGTTCCATTAGAAAAGCTACCGATTACTCGTAATGGGAAATTAGACTATCGTGCTTTACCTGCTCCAGAGATTTCAGACAGAAATTTAGACTTAGGGGTTGACCAAGTACTATCTGCATCGGCAATGTTTGGATCTGTCAAAGAGTGGAAATCAGAGCAGAGTAAGCGAGGAAATCGCAGCCATCTATTGGCAGTAAGCGGATTAATTCATTCAGGAAAGCTAGAAATAGACTTTGCTTATAGTGATAAAGTTCACAAGCGAGACACTATTGAAAGGTTGGCTTTTAAATATATGGAAGCATTAAGAAAGTTGATTGCTCATTGTCAGTTAAAAGAGTCCCAAGGCTATACCCCTTCTGATTTTTCTGCGGCCAGAGTCAATCAAAATCAACTTGATAAATTTATAGCCAAAATCAACAAAAGTAAAACCAAATAATCTGAGTTTACTTAGTAGTCTACTATCGCAATTTATATACTAAATCTATGACGGAAATGGTAATTAGCTCTACTCAATCTATTGATGATTCTTCTGCTTTAACTGAGCGTGAGTTATACAAAATATTATTTGAATGGAATGATACAAAGGTAGATTATCCTAAACATCTATGTATACATCAGTTATTTGAAGCGCAAGTAGAAAAAACTCCAGATAGTATCGCTGTTGTGTTTAACGACCAACAACTAACTTATCAACAGTTGAACTACCAAGCCAATAAAGTAGCGCATTATCTACAAAGTTTGGGTGTAAAACCAGAGGTGCTGGTAGGGATTTGCATTGAGCGATCGCTACAAATGATTATAGGAATGTTGGGCATCCTCAAGGCGGGTGGAGCTTATGTACCGCTAGATCCAACATATCCCAAAGAGCGTTTATCGTTCATGCTCTCAGATTCACAAGTGCAGGTGGTGTTAACCCAAGAAAAATTCGTTGAAGATTTGACTGCAAGCGGGGTGAAGTTAGTTTGTTTCGATACTGACTGGGAATCTTTTCAGCGAGAGAGCAACGAGAATCTTAGTAGTGGGGTTGCACCAGAAAATCTGGCTTATGTAATTTATACATCAGGTTCAACGGGAACACCCAAAGGCGTACTGATTCAACATCAAGGTGTGTGTAATTTAATCCAGGCACAAATCAAACTGTTTGATGTAGACCAAAACAGCCGTGTTCTCCAGTTTGCTTCTTTCAGCTTTGATGCTTCAGTTTGGGAAATTTTCATGGCTGTGTGTTCAGGAGCTAGCCTTTACATTGGAACTCAAGATTCCTTGCGGCCAGGAACAGATTTAGTGCAATTTTTGCGCGAGCAATCAATAACTCAGGTAACATTACCACCCACAGCACTAGCAGCGTTACCAATAGCGGAATTGCCAAACTTGCAAATCCTCATCGTCGCCGGAGAAGCTTGTAATCCGAAGTTGATTGCTGAATGGTCACAAGGGCGGCGCTTTTTTAATGCTTACGGACCAACGGAATCAACAGTCTGTGCCACAGTAGCAGAATATACTGGTGACACTCAACTGACCATTGGTCGAGCGATCGCCAACACTCAGGTATATATTCTCGATCAAAATCTGCAACCAGTTCCCGTTGGTACTCCTGGTGAATTATATATTGGTGGTGATGGCTTGGCGCGAGGGTACTTAAACCGTCCAGAGTTAACCCAGGAAAGATTCATTCCTCATCCTTTTGAGGATGCACAAGGAAGTAGATTATATAAAACTGGGGATTTGGCGCGTTATTTACCAGACGGTAATATTGAGTTCCTGGGGCGAGTCGATAATCAAGTGAAGATTCGTGGCTTCCGCATTGAACTGGATGAAATTGAGAAGCTCTTAATTCAGCAACCGAATGTCAACCAGGTAGCGGTGATTGCTCGTGAAGACATCCCTGGCGATAAACGGCTGGTTGCCTATATTGTGCCTAATCAAAAACTTGACGCGATCGCCACTACCCTTAAACGCTTTCTTCAAGAAAAACTGCCTAACTACATGGTGCCAGCAGTCTTTGTAATCCTCGACTCCTTGCCCCTGACTCCCAATGGTAAAGTCGATCGCCAAAATCTTCCAGCTGGCGATCGCACACGCCCCGATCTTGAAGAAACCTTTATCGCCCCTCGTAACTCCACTGAAGCAACACTCTTCAGCATTTGGGCTGAGTTATTGGGACTTGAGCAGATCGGAATCGATGACAATTTTTTCAATTTAGGCGGTCATTCTTTAATAGCAGCTCAGATGCTTTCCCGCATCCGCGAAGGTTTCCAAGTAGAGTTATTCTTTCACCACATTTTTGCCAATCCTACCATAGCGGGTCTAGCTGGGGTAATTGAACAGCAGAGCCACCTCAAGCAGGAATTGCAACGTCCTGCTATGCAGCCAATTTCCCGGTCAGGATACTTGCCTGCTTCCTTTGCTCAAGAGCGAGTATATTTTATCCAAGAAGTAGCACCTGAAAGTACTGCTTATCAAGCTCAGGTAACTCTGCGATTCACCGGAAAACTAGATGTGGCAGCATTAGAGCAGTGCCTCAATGAGATTGTCCGACGGCATGAAATCTTCCGCACGACTTTTCCGGCAATAGATGGACGCTTATTTCAGGTAATCCACCCAGCCGAAACAATTAGGTTAACGGTGGTAGACCTCCAGACATTTCCTGAGTCCGAGCAAGAAGCAGAAATTCAGCGCCTATTTAACGCAGAGGTGCAAAAGCCCTTCTACTTAGATCAACTGCCGTTAGTTAGGTGGTTATTGTTGAAGTTGAGCGACCAAGACCATCTTTTGATCCACATCGAACATCACATGGTTCATGATGGCTGGTCTTTCAATAATGTGTTCTTGAATGAGTTCGTGGAACTTTATCAAGCCTTCTGTTTAGGTAATCTTTCCCCACTGTCGGAATTAACATTCCAGTTTGCAGATTATGCCCATTGGCAGCGAGAGTGGGTTAAAAGCCAGGAAGCCGAAGCACAGTTAGCTTATTGGCAGCAAAAGTTATCTGGTAGTCCGCCCCTGTTGGAATTACCATCAGACCGCCCGCGCCCAGCAGAACAAACTTACAACGGCGCTCAAGTCAGGGTAGAGTTGCCCATTAGCTTGTGCGAATCTTTGAGAGTTCTCAGTCGTCAAGAGGGAATCACCTTATTCATGACGACGCTGGCAACTTTTTTAGTAATATTGCACCGCTACACCGGACAGGACGATCTCTGTGTGGGGACAGCTGTTGCCAATCGGCGGATGCGGGAGACAGAAAAATTAATTGGCATGATCGTCAATAACCTGGTTTTACGCACCGATTTGTCTGGAAATCCCACGTTTCGGGAGTTACTGGATCGAGTCCGCCAAGTTAGTCTGGAAGCCTTTGCTAACGAAGATTTACCCTTCGATAAGGTCGTGGAGGTTCTCAAGCCAATCCGGAACTTGAGTTATAATCCCCTGTTTCAAGTGATGTTCAGTTTCCATGATTCTCCTCGCCCAGACTTAACTCTCCCAGAGTTGAACATCACCACGAATGTAGCCCTTAGCAACCAATCAACAAAGTTTGATCTTGATGTCGTTCTGATTCCCCACCATGATGGAGAGAAGGGAATTAGTGTTATTTGGGAATACAACACCGACTTATTCGACGCTCCCACAATCCAACAGATGGCAGAGCAGTATCAAACTTTACTAGAAGGGATTGTTGTTAACCCAGAGCAGCGAGTTTCAGAATTACCACTGCTAACGCAGACTCAGCAGCAGTTACTGGCTAAGTGGAATCAGACTCATAGGGATTATCCCACTAAAGAGTGTATTCACGATTTATTTGCGGCTCAGGTGGAGTTAACGCCTGATGCTGTAGCTATTCAGCAAGAAGGTCAAAAGTTAACTTACCGCGAATTGAGCGATCGCGCCAATCAATTAGCCCACCATCTGCAAAGTTTGCGAGTCAAACCAGAAACCTTAGTCGGTATCTGTGTTGAGCGTTCTTTGGAGATGATTGTTGGTTTACTCGGAATTCTCAAAGCGGGGGGTGCATACATTCCCCTCGATCCAGCTTATCCCCAAGAGCGACTGGCTGATATTCTCGAAGATACGCAACTGGGCATTGTGCTGACTCAAGAAAGATTCCAGGGCAAATTACCAGATTATGCCGGAAAAACCATCTGTTTAGATACAGACTGGGAAATAATTGCTCGACACAGTACAGCCAATCCTACTAGTAACGTTGAACTCCATAACCTTGCTTACATTATTTACACCTCTGGTTCTACGGGTAAACCCAAAGGGGTGATGATTGAACATCAGTCATTGACGAATTTTGTCATGACCGCCATCCATGAATATGGAATTAATGCAAGCGATAAGATGCTGCAATTTGCATCTATCTGTTTTGATGCATCCGTTGAAGAAATATTTCCTGGTCTTTCAGTCGGCGCAACATTAGTACTGCGAACCGAACTGATGTTGCACTCCAGCGATGAATTTTGGCGGTGTTGCCGAGAATGGCAGTTAACTGTTTTGGATCTTCCCACAGCGTACTGGCACCAGTTAGTAGCAGAACTTACCCCTGAAGATTCCCGAATTCCCGAAAGTCTGAGAATGGTGATTATTGGTGGAGAAGAAGCTCAACTGGAAAAAGTCAACCACTGGCACAGTAGTATTGTTCACTTCTCTCATTCACCCCAATTGATTAATAGTTACGGGCCAACCGAAGCAACCGTTATCACCACCTTAGACCGGTTAACCGCGACAGGCATCTCGGTTAGCATTGGAAGACCCATCAGCAATGTTCAAGTTCATATTCTGGATCGATATTTGCAACCAGTGCCAATAGGAGTTACAGGAGAACTGCACATTGGTGGAGCCGGATTAGCCAGAGGATATTGGCAACGTCGTGAACTTACGGCTGAGAAATTTATCCAAAGTCCATTTCAGGATAGTGCAGCCTCTTCTCTACGAGAGGCTCCACCAACGAGTCCGGGAGGGTTGGCAGAAGGCAGGAGGCTCTACAAAACAGGGGACTTAGCAAGATTTCGCCGAGATGGCAACTTAGAATATCTTGGTCGGGTTGACGATCAGGTAAAAATTCGGGGCTTCCGCATCGAATTGGGAGAAATCGAAATGGTGCTGAGACAACACTCACAAGTATTTCAGGCTGTAGTCATTGCTCGTGAAGACATTCCCGGACAAAAGCGTC
Source organism: Nostoc sp. C117 (assembly GCF_043099735.1). Taxonomy (NCBI): domain Bacteria; kingdom Bacillati; phylum Cyanobacteriota; class Cyanophyceae; order Nostocales; family Nostocaceae; genus Nostoc; species Nostoc sp. C117. The sequence goes on along the minus strand of NZ_CP170991.1, from coordinate 1,307,187 downwards.
TAGTGGCTTATATTGTTCCACACCAATCGCAACCGACCACCGATGAATTACGGCATTTTCTAAAAGTAAAGTTGCCCAATTATATGCTGCCCTCGGCTTTTGTGCTGTTGAAAGCGCTACCGATGACTCCGAACCAAAAGGTAGATTATCGCGCCCTCCCAACCCCCGACTTCTCCCGAAGCGCAGAAGATAGCTTTGTTGCGCCTCAAACTCCTACAGAAGAGAAATTAGCGGCGATTTGGTCGGAAATTTTAAGATTAAAACAAGTCGGCATCCACGATAACTTCTTTGAACTAGGCGGCGATTCTATCCTCAGTATTCAGGTAATTTCCCGTGCCAATCAAGCGGGTATCCAAATTGCCCCCAAACAGCTATTTCAGTACCAGACCATTGCTGAGTTAGCTGCCGTGGCGGGTATTACTCGCTCTATCAAAGCCGAACAAGGGCTAGTAACTGGCTTTGTAGCGCTGACACCCATTCAACAATGGTTTTTTGAGCAGAAATTGCCTGAACTCGATTACTTTAACCAATCAGCCCTGCTAGAAGTGCCACCAGACATGCAACCAGAGCTATTGGAGCAAGTCGTAGAAAAATTGTTCATACATCACGATGCTTTGCGTCTGCGGTTTGTACAAGAAGGCGAAAACTGGCAGCAGATTAACGCTCCTATCCAAGAAACTGTGTCATTTAGCGTCATCAATTTGTCACACCTGTCGGCAGAAGAACAACAAACAGCAATGAAAGCTGCGGATGCTGAACTCCAAGCGAGTTTAAATCTATCTACTGGAGCGATGGCTACGCCCAGCCCAGGCATCGCACGAGTAGTACTGTTTAGGTTAGGCAACAATCAACCTGGTCGGTTACTGTTCATCATCCATCACTTAGCAGTAGATGCCATTTCCTGGCGGATTTTGCTCGAAGATTTAGCTACGGCTTACCAGCAAATTAGTCGGGGTAAAGCGATTAAATTACCAGCTAAGACAACTTCGTGGCAATATTGGAGCGATCGCCTGACAGAATACGCAAAATCAAAGACGATTCAAGATGAACTAGATTATTGGCTAAGTCAGTCTAGTTTGAAAGTTAATGCCTTGCCAGTAGATTATCCTTTAGGCATAAATGACAACACCATAGCCTCAACAGTTTCTGTCTCACTTTCTTTAACTGAAGAACAAACCCGCGCCCTCTTGCAAGATGTACCCTCTGCCTACAACACTCAAATTAATGATGTGCTGTTGACTGCCCTAGCGCAAAGCTTTGCCCAATGGACAGGAGAAAGTTCTCTACTGGTTGACTTAGAGGGACATGGACGAGAAGACTTGTTTGAGGATGTGGATCTGTCGCGGACTGTGGGCTGGTTTACCACTTTATTCCCCGTTCATTTACAGCTAGAAGAAGTTGACCATCCAGGAGAAGCTTTAAAGTTAGTTAAAGAACAACTGCGACGGATTCCCAACCGAGGAATTGGCTATGGTGTGTTGCGATATTTACAACCGGATGAAACAATACGCACAAAACTACAAGCGTTACCCCAAGCACAGGTAAGTTTTAATTACCTTGGTCAATTCGATCGCGTGCTGAACGCATCTGCTGTATTGGGTTTAGCCAAAGAAATGAAAGCGGCACAGAGTTTACTTAATCAGCGCAGCCACCTATTAGGAATCAGCGGATTCATTCGTGCAGAAAGGCTGGAAATGACTTGGGCTTACAGCGAGAAAATTCATAAAAAAGAGACTATCGAGCGTTTGGCCTTTGGATTCATGGAGGCATTGCGATCGCTAATTACCCACTGTCAATCTCCTGATGCGATCGGTCATACACCTTCTGACTTCTCAGCAGCCAAACTCAGCCAAAAACAGCTTGACAAATTCCTATCTAAAATCAACAAAAACAAAACAAAGTAGTCATTTGTCATTTGTCCTTTGTCCTTTGTCCTTTCTTTCCCCAGTCCCCAGTCCCCAGTCCCCAATCGCCAATCCCCAGTCCCCAGTCCCCAATCCCCATTATTATGAACAATATCGACGATCTTTATGAACTTTCGCCCATGCAACAGGGAATGCTTTTTCATACCCTTTATGCCCCAGAATCGGAAGTTTATTTTGAGCAGTTGGTTTGTATCCTCCAAGGAGAATTAAATTTTACTGGGTTTGTCCAAGCTTGGGAGCAAGTTGTAGCCCGACACCCAATTTTACGCAGTTCCTTTTATTGGGAAGAAATAGAAAAACCCTTGCAAATGGTGAGTAAGCAAGTAGATCTCCCGTGGGAACAACTGGACTGGCGGAATTTCACCTCCGATGAACAACAACAGCATTTAGAAGATTTTTTGAAATGCGATCGCCAAAAAGGATTCGATCTAGCTCAACCTCCCTTAATGCGTTTCACTGTCATCCACCTAGAGGAGTATACTTACCAATTTATTTGGAGTCATCATCATATTCTCTTTGATGGTTGGTCAATGCAGATTATCCTCAAAGAACTTTTAGCTTTTTATGAAGCACATCAACAAGGCGAACATTTACGTCTGATACCTTCTCGCCCCTATCGAGAATATATTAATTGGTTACAGCAACAAGATAGCGATCGGGCAAAGAACTTCTGGCAACAAACCCTCCAGGGGTTTGAAGTTCCTACTTCATTGGCAGGGAACGGCAAAGAGGGAATATACAATGAGCAAACTTTTCAATTATCTCAAACGGTAAGTGAGAAACTCCAATATACGGCTCGACAGCACCATTTAACTCTGAATAATTTGGTGCAAGGAGCATGGGCGCTGTTGCTTTCCCGTTACAGTGGGGAAAGTGATGTGGTCTTTGGTGCAACTGTATCTGGTCGTCCACCAACACTTGCAGGAGTGGATTCGATGGTTGGGTTACTGATCAACACCCTTCCAATACGGTTACAAGTCAGTGGAAAAGCGGAATTGTTATCCTGGCTCAAGCAATTACAAAGTCAAGCATTTGAACAGGAACAGTATGCTTATTATTCCCTAGCAGAAATTCAGCGCCTAAGTGATATTGCCCCAGGAATGCCTCTGTTCGAGAGCCTTTTGGTATTTGAGAATTATCCCCTAGATGCTACTGAAAAAAATACCAAAAAAACTTTAGAAATTAGTCATATTCGTTGTTTTGAACGGACTAATTACCCACTAACGGTTGTAGTTAATCCCCAATCACAATTGTCTGGAAGGATTGTCTATGATACCAGTCGTTTTGAGCAAGAAACAATTGGGCGGATGATTGGACATTTCCAAACATTGTTATCAGCAATGGCAACTAGTATACAACAAAATATTTCTCAAATATCGCTGCTCAGTGCAGTCGAAGAAAAAGAATTAATTCTCCAAGAAAGTAGTAAAAATATAGATTCTATTCGTTACGAATGTATTCATAGTTTATTTGAAGAACAGGTAGAAAAAACACCTGATGCGGTAGCACTTATATATGAACAACAACATTTAACTTATAGTCAGTTGAATAAGCGCGCCAATCAATTAGCTCATTATTTACAAGGGTTGGGAGTTAAACCCGAAGTACGGGTGGGAATTTGTGTGGAGCGATCGCTCGAAATGGTAATCGGAATCCTAGCTATTCTCAAAGCAGGTGGGGCTTACGTTCCACTAGATCCCGCTTATCCAACAGATCGACTAGCGTTCATGCTAGAAGATGTCCAGACACCAATCTTATTAACGCAAACTCATTTCCAAGGTAAACTCCCAATCGATAATCAAATTGTGGTTAATATTGACTCAGATTGGGAAATAATTTCTCAACACAAAGAAGACAATTTACACAGTGAAGTTAATCCAGAAAACTTAGCTTATATCATTTATACCTCTGGCTCCACAGGCACACCAAAGGGAACAGAAGTTGCTCATCGTAGCATTATTGGTTTTATGTTTGGGGTTGATTATATTCACCTTGATGCAAACCAGATTTGGCTACAACATTCATCAATTTCCTGGGATGCACTAACCCTAGAACTTTGGTCGCCTTTGGTTTACGGTGGGTGTTGTGTGCTTTACCCAGGAAAAATTCTCACGCCTGAAGACTTAAGTCTCATCATCCAAAAACAAAGGGTTAACATCCTGTTTCTGACTACAGCCCTATTCAATCTCATGATTGACACAATGCCACAAGCTTTGTCAGAAATTAAACAACTTATGTTTGGCGGAGAATCCGTTTCTTTACCTCATGTTCGTCGCGCCTTAGAACTATTGCCGACAACGCAATTAATTAATGCTTATGGTCCTTCAGAATGTACAGTTTTTATCTGTTGTTATCCGATTCCTCAAGAACTTGCTGACAATGTACATTCGATTCCCATTGGAAAACCCATCGGTGACAGAAAAGTTTACCTACTAGATAAAGATTTACATAGAGTTCCCATTGGCGTTTCTGGAGAACTTTATGTAGGTGGGGCGAGTGTTGCTAGAGGTTACTTAAATCAACCAAAATTAACCAGTGAAAAATTTATTTCTCATCCTTTTGAGGATAACGCAGCCTGTAAGTTTTACAAAACAGGAGATTTAGCACGCCGTCTCCCTGATGGAAATCTGGAATTTATCGGTCGAATAGATACACAGGTAAAAATTCGCGGTTTCCGCATTGAATTAGGAGAAATTGAGGCAGTTTTAAATCAACATTCTGAGATAAAACAAGTAGTGGTTATTGCACGGGAAAATGAAGCTGGGAACAAGTATTTAGTAGCCTATCTCATTGCCAAAGATCATCTACTAACTCCTCGCACTCTGCGAAATTTTCTCAAGACAAAGCTACCTGATTACATGATTCCCACTGCTTTCGTCTTTCTAGAAGCATTCCCCCTCACACCTAATGGTAAAATCAATCGCCGTGCTTTGCCTGTTCCAGATACCGATCAAAGAAATCTAGAGGTTGATTTTGTTGCTCCTCGCACGTCTACGGAACAAGAATTAGCCAGGATTTGGGCTGAAGTTCTCAAAGTAAAACAGGTGGGAATTCACGATAACTTTTTCGAGTTAGGAGGACATTCTTTACTCGCTACACAAGTTATTTCTCGATTAAGAGAAACCTTTTCTCTAGATTTTCCTCTGCGTTATCTGTTTGAAAATCCAACTATTGCCGAACTCGCCCAAAAAGCGATCGCTCAACAGATTGAACAAGCAGAAAATGATTCACTAGCAGAGATTTTAGAGGAAATCGATCGGTTATCAGAAGAAGAGGTAACACAGGAATTGCTTTTTTAAAGATTCAATCAATTAAAAAAGAATAAATTTAAGGTTCAGATATAACCAGAGAAACTCGAAGTTTTTTGAATTACGAATTATTATGAGCGATTTACTAAAACGTCTAGAAGCCCTTTCACCAGAAAAACGAGAATTAGTTCTACAAAAGCTGAAAAATCAACAACAATTTTCACAAAATAATGGCAGGTTAACTCCACCCCTAACACCCATATCAAGAGAGCAACCTCTTCCCCTCTCCTTTGCTCAACAAAGACTGTGGTTTCTTGACCAATTAGAAGGCGAAAATAGTGGCTATAATGTGCCATTTTTCTGGCAAATTAATGGATTTCTCAATATACCTGTCTTAGAACAAGCCATAACAGCAATTGTCCAACGTCATGAAGTGCTACGTACTACTTTCTCGGTTGTAGATGAGTCGCCGATACAGGTGATTCACGCTCATCCTCAACTGACAATGCAAGTGCTAGATTGGCGAAAATTGACTGAAGAAAACCAGTTAAGCAAAGCCAGGCAATTAGCGATAGCAGAATTGCAACAGCCTTTTGATTTATCAAACCCACCTTTGCTGCGGGTAAAGTTGTTGCAACTGAGCGATCGATCGCATCTGTTGTTGCTCGTCATCCATCATATCGTTTGCGATGGCTGGTCAATGGATATATTCCGTCGTGAATTGTTCAGCCTTTATACATCATTTTCCGCCGGAAAACCTTCACCCTTAACCGAATTACCGCTTCAATATGCTGATTTCGCCCACTGGCAAAGACAATGGCTACAGGGAAAGGTACTCGAAACCCAACTCAATTACTGGCAAAAACAATTAGCTGGAGTCACGCCTCTATTAGAATTGCCCACAGATAAACCCCGACCATCAGTTCAAACCTATCGGGGATGTAGCGAGTTTTTGCAACTCAATCAGGATTTGACGCAGAAGTTGAGGCGTTTAAGTCAGGAGTCAGGAACTACTCTGTTTATGACTTTATTGACAGCATTTACCCTGTTACTTTCGCGCTACAGTGGACAGGAAGATATTGTTGTTGGTTCTGCGATCGCTAATCGCAACCGTCGTGAAGTAGAACCATTAATTGGCTTTTTTGTCAATACCCTAGCTTTACGTACCAACTTGCAAGGGAATCCAACTTTCTTAGAATTACTTGAACGAGTCAAGCAAGTAACTCTAGATGCTTATGACCATCAAGATTTACCCTTTGAGAAACTGGTTGATGAATTGGGTCTAGAGCGATCGCTTTCTCATCATCCCCTATTTCAAGTGGCCTTTGGTTTGCAAAATGAAAGCCAGCAGCAACTAGAAATCAATGGATTAACCCTTAACCGTTTCACGTGGGAAAACACCACAACTCTGTTTGATTTGTCGCTGATTTTCCGGGAAACGCCCCAAGGCTTGACAGGAGAATGGGAATATGCTGGCGATTTGTTTGAGGCTAAAACCATTCAACGGATGACAGGACATTTTGCAGTTTTAGTTCAGGGAATTGTCGATAATCCTCAACAAACGATTAATACCTTACCGTTAATCCCAGAGAACGAACGTCAGCAACTAAAAATTTGGAATCAAACTCAAACTGATTATCTCCTAAATCAAACTTTAGTCGAGTTGGTTGAAGCTCAAGTTACTAAAAACCCTCATAATCTCGCTTTGGTGTTTGAATCCCAAAGCCTAACTTACCAACAACTCAATCAAAAAGCGAACCAACTCGCTCATTATTTAATTCAAAATCACCACATTCAGCCAGATACTTTAATTGGTATCTGCGTTGAACGGTCTTTAGAAATGATTATTGGTGTCCTCGGTATCCTGAAAGCAGGTGCAGCTTATGTACCGATCGATCCTAATTATCCTCAAGAAAGAATTGAGTTCATGTTAGAAGATTCTGGGACATCGGTGTTGCTAACCCAAAGTCACCTCAAAGAGCAATTACCTTTAACTAAACTTAAACACCAGATCGTTTATTTAGATCGAGAAACTTTTAATTCGGCATTAACAGATAATCCCAATCCTCAAAGTACTCCTGATAATTTAGCTTATATAATTTATACCTCTGGTTCAACCGGACAACCCAAAGGGGTGATGATTGAGCATCGCGCCATTGTCAACTTAAGTTTAGCCTGGGCTGAAACTTTTCAAGTTCAACACAATAGCCGTTGGCTTCAGTTTGGTTCTTTTAGTTTCGATTTGTCTATTGGTGAAATTGCCACTGCTTTATCCGCAGGTGCTTGTTTGTATTTAGCCAAGAAAGAAACTTTGTTACCTAGTCAAACTTTAGTTGACTTATTGCGCGATCGCCAAATTTCCCATTTCACCTTACCTCCTTCCGTCTTATCTGTATTACCTCAAGCTTCATTACCTGATTTGCAAGCCGTAATCGTTGGTGGTGAAGCTTGTGCAGCCGAGTTGGTAACACAATGGGGAAAAAAACGACGTTTCTTTAACTGCTATGGGCCAACAGAATCGACGGTTATCGCCAGTATATCTCGTTGTGAACCCAATGGGAAAAAACCATCTATTGGTCAACCTTTATCTAATATCCGCATCTACATTTTAGATGCTCATCATCAACCATTACCACCTGGACTGACTGGAGAATTGTGCATCGCTGGAGTTGGTTTAGCACGAGGCTATCTCAACCGTCCCGATTTAACTGCCGAAAAATTTATTGAAGTTGAATTATTTGGCAAAACTGAGCGTATTTACAAAACTGGTGACTTGGCTAGATGGACAGATGATGGCAACATTGAGTATTTAGGTCGCATTGATGCTCAAGTTAAATTACGGGGCTTTCGGGTTGAATTAGGTGAAATTGAATCACTATTATTGCAACACTATTTAGTTAAAGAAGCAGTTGTAATTTTATATGAAGCTGATAATAATCCCAGGTTAGTAGCTTATGTCACTGCGGCAGAAAAGTCCAACAATTTAGGGGGTCAACTCAAAGACTACCTAAAAATTCGACTGCCAAATTATATGGTTCCTAGCCAGATTATGGTACTGGAACAGTTACCTCTCACGGCTAACGGTAAACTAGATCGGAGAGCATTACCAGCACCAGATACAGCTATTTCAACTAACTTTGAAGCCTTTGTTACCCCAACAGAAGAACTGCTGGCGACCTTATGGCAAACTCTCCTGAAAACTAAGTCTGTTGGTCGCCAAGATAACTTTTTTGAATTAGGCGGACATTCCCTGTTAGCAACTCAATTAGTTACTCGTATTCGTGACACTTTTGGGGTAGAAATATCTGTCCGCAAGGTATTTGAACACAGCATTTTATCTGAGTTGGCCACAGAAATTGACAAAGCTTCTTCAGTAATTGCTTTACCACCCATCACACCACAACCTGAAAATGCTCCTAAAAATCTGTCCTTTGCTCAATCAAGACTCTGGTTTTTAGACCAACTTGAAGGCACTGGAACCTCAGCTACCTACAATATGTCAACGGCTCTGCAACTTGAAGGCAAGTTGAATATTGAGGCGTTGCGTGCAAGTTTTGATTATCTCATCGATCGCCACACCATTTTACGCACTTATTTCCCAGCTTTGGAGGGAGAAGCGCAAGTAGTTGTCCAACATCCAGAGAATATAGAAGTACTGACGATTGCAGATTTACAATCGCTCGATCCGCAAACTCAAGCAGAAACCGTACAACGGTTAGCTGATAGTCACGCCCAAGAACCCTTTGACTTAAATACTGGTCCCCTGTTCAAAGCGAAACTGCTGCAACTTAGCGAACAGAAAAATGTCCTGCTGATTAATATGCACCACATTATTACTGATGGCTGGTCAATGGGGGTGTTTAAGCGCGAATGGGAACAGACTTATGCTGCTTTTGCTGCGGGGCATACTCCAAATTTGTCACCGTTGCCGATTCAGTATAGCGATTATGCAGCTTGGCAACGCAATTGGTTACAAGGGGAAATTTTAGAAAGTCAGGAAAATTACTGGAAACAACAACTAGGCGATGCTCCCCGATTACTTGATTTACCTACCGATTATCCGCGTCCAGCGCAACAAAGTTACCAAGGTGGGCGTGAGGAATATAGTTTGAGTCATGAAGTGACTCAGAAACTTAAAGCTATTAGTCAACAACAGGGAGTTACTTTGTTTATGACTCTGTTGACGGCTTTTAGTATTTTACTATCTCGTTACAGCCGTCAAGAGGATTTATGTATTGGTAGTGCGATCGCTAACCGTGCCCATAACAACACAGAATCATTAATCGGCTTTTTTGTCAATACCTTGGTATTGCGGAGCAAAGTCAAGCCAGAGCAAAGTTTTAGTGAGTTACTCCAACAAACCCGCCAAACTTGCTTAGATGCATACTCTCATCAAGATATTCCCTTTGAGTATTTAGTAGAACAGTTACAACCAGAACGCAGTCTGAGCCATAATCCCTTATTTCAAGTGATGATGGTGTTGCAAAATACTCAAGAAGCAGGGAAAAATGTTAGTTTACCAGGGCTTGATATTCAATATTTAGAGCAAAGTTTACCATTTGCCAAATTTGACCTAACACTGGATTTTTCCGAAAGGGGCGATCGACTGCATTGTATGTGGGAATATGCCACAGATTTATTTGCAGCAGAAACAATTAGGCGCATGGCGGGACATTTTGAAGTCTTGCTGGAAGCAATTATCCAAAACTCCCAACAGCCGATTCATCAGCTACCCTTAATTACAACAGCAGAAATTCAACAACTGCAAGTTTGGAATCAAACCGATATTAATTATCCTAAAAATCAGACTTTGGTGAGTCTATTTGAACAACAGGTGGCAAAAACGCCCGATAATATTGCGGTGGTATTTGCAGATCAAAGCCTGAGTTATCAAGAACTCAACCAAAAAGCCAATCAGCTAGCGCATTATTTGTTGGAACTCAAAAAAGAGCAACAATTACCCGATCATCCATTGATTGCAATTTGCGTGGAGCGATCGCTCCTAATGATCGTTGGCTTGTTGGCTATTCTCAAAGCGGGTGGGGCTTATGTGCCGATCGATCCGAGTTATCCCCGCGATCGCATTTATTTAATGCTCGAAGATAGTAATGCTTCGATATTACTCACAACAAACCCCATTCAAAAGGAACTTCCCCTAGAAAAACTCAAAAATCCCTGTCAAGTAGTATTTCTAGAGCCAGAAACATCGGTCAATCAAACAACAAATAATCCCAATCTCCAAAGTAACCCTGATGATTTAGCTTATGTCATTTATACTTCTGGTTCTACGGGAAGACCAAAAGGTGTGTCAATTTGTCACTCTTCACTGACGAATTTCTTATATTCGATGAAGGAAAAGCCTGGAATAGCTGCTTCCGATACTCTTCTAGCTATCACCACTATATCCTTTGATATTGCTGCACTAGAAATTTATTTACCTCTGATAGTAGGAGCCAAAATTGTTTTAGTCAGTCGTGAAATCGCCTCTGACGGTTTACAGTTATCAGAACAATTAGTTAACTCTGATGCTACTTTCATACAAGCGACTCCAGCGACTTGGCGTATATTGTTAACCGCAGGATGGAAAGGTTCAACACAACTTAAGATCTTTTGTGGCGGTGAGGCTTTAACCTGGGAACTAGCTAATCAACTATTAGAAAAAAGTGCTGAACTCTGGAATCTTTATGGCCCGACAGAAACCACTATTTGGTCAGATATCTATCAGATAAATACTTTTGAGAGAAGAAACTATTCTCAAGGCGCTGTGGTATCCATCGGCAAGCCTATTGCCAATACCCACATCTATATTTTAGATAGCTATGACCAACCCCTTCCCCCTGGTATTCCTGGGGAACTCTGCATTGCAGGTGCAGGTTTAGCACAGGGTTATTTGAATCGTCCCGATTTGAGTGCTGAAAAATTCATTGACATCAAACTGTTCAATCAAACTGAGCGGATTTATAAAACTGGCGATTTAGCTCGTTGGCTACCCGATGGCAATTTGCAATATTTAGGTCGCAGCGATCGCCAGGTCAAACTTCGCGGTTTCCGCATTGAATTAGGCGAGATTGAAGCATCTTTACTCAAACACCCAAAAATTCAAGAAGCAGTTGTCATTATCCGAGAAGACAGTGATTTCGATCAACGTCTAGTAGCATATATTGTCCCAACAGGAACAGAGGATGAAGACCTTCAAGATGAACAGGTGGAATTATGGCAACAAGTTTTCCATGATGCCTACCATCAACCACAAGATATAAAAGATGACCCAACCATAAATTTGGCTAGTTGGAATGATAGCTATACGGGAAAACCTTATCCCAAAGCTGTGATGCAAGAATGGCGGGATAAAACTGTTGAGCAAATTCTAGAACTTGCACCCAAACGGGTCTGGGAAATCGGTTGTGGCACAGGGATGTTATTGTTGAAAATTGCTCCCCATTGTCAAAAGTACCTGGGTACAGACCTTGTAGCAGCAGGGTTGGATTATATTGAACAACATCTTCAACAGCAGTCTCTCAAAGAAAAAGTTACTTTAAAACAAGGTGCAGCTAACCAGTTTGACGGCATTGAAACAAATAATTATGACCTGGTAATACTCAATTCTGTAATTCAGTATTTTCCCTCTTTAGATTACTTGTTGTCAGTATTAGAGGGAGCAATAAAATCTGTGAAAAATCAGGGAAAAATCTTTATTGGGGATGTGCGAAATCTCCATTTATTAGAAGCTTTCCACACCGCAGTTGAGTTTTATCGCGCCCCTGATGAATTATCAATTAAAGACTTGCGTCAACAAATTCAAAAAAGCATCGGCACCGAAGGCGAATTATTGATTGACCCTGATTTCTTTATCGCTCTCAAACAAAAATTCCCTCGAATTAGTCATGTACAAATTCAATTGAAACGAGGTTCTGCTCAAACAGAAATGAACCGTTTTCGTTATGACGTTGTTTTACATTTGGATCAAACAGATATTCCTCTTGCGGAACCTGAATGGTTAGATTGGCAGAGCCAGCAACTAAATCTGGAAACAATCGAGAGAATTTTAACGACTCAACAAGCAGATTTGCTAGGGATTAAAGGTGTTCCCAATGCTTATCTAACTTCAGAAATGTTACTGTTAGAAGAAAGTTCTCAATTAGATGGTACTGTTTCAGATTTAAAAGCGGCAGTTGCCAAAGCTAAATCAGGCATAGAACCCGAAGCATTCCGAACTTTAGTGCGAGAATTGCCCTATACACCTTTTATCCAATATAGTTCTACAGGGTTTTCTGATTATGATGTTGTTTTCCAACGGAATATCCCTGGAGAGTCCATATTGCCAAGATTTTCTCAGGATAAAAATTTACGACTGAAACCTTGGCAACGTTATGCAAATCAACCGTTGCAATATCGCACCAATCAAGTCGATCCAGCGTTATTAGCCGAATGGCGAGATTTTCTGGCTAAAAATCTGCCTGATTATATGATTCCTAGCCATTTCATGGTTTTAGATCGACTACCACTAACACCAAATGGAAAAGTAGACCGTAAAGCTTTACCTGCACCAAATGGAACCGTTTCCTCAACAGACATTGAATTGCCTGTAACAGCGACAGAAAAATTACTTGCCGAATTGTGGGCGAAGCTGCTTAAATTTGAAGCGATCGCCCGACAGGATAACTTCTTTAATTTAGGTGGTCATTCTTTATTAGCAACCCAATTAATTGCCCGCATTCGTGACACATTCAAAGTTGAACTGCCTCTGCGGAAGGTATTTGAATTTCCCACCCTGACTCAATTAGCAAATTATCTCGATACCTCTATTTGGATTAATTCATCCATCGCAGATATGCAACCTTTAAACTCAGACGAAGAGGAAATTGAACTATGACTATGACACAAAATCAGCAAGTAGTTTCTTTAATGCTTCGTTTGCAGAATATAGGCTGCAAAATTTGGGCTGATGATGATAAGTTACGGATTCGTACTAGTAAAAACGCCTTAACTTCTGAACTCAAGCAAGAAATTCAAGCCAACAAAGCAGATATATTAGCATTCTTAAATTCTGCCAAAGCGGGATCTGTTATGGCAGAAGAAATTCCGACCTTACCAGATGATGTCCCCAAGCCTCTTTCCTTTGCTCAACAACGCCTTTGGCTGTTAGCGCAACTTCAAGGGTCATCAGCTAGTTACAATATGCCGATGGTTTTGCAACTGCATGGAAACCTCAACATTGATGCTCTGCATTCTAGTTTGGCTTATTTACTGAATCGGCATGAAAGTTTGAGAATGCATTTCCCCACAGTGGCGGGACATCCCCAGATTGTCATCAAAAATTTAGACGACATCGAAGTTTTAACAGTACTAGATTCACAAAACCTGAAGTTGGGGACTGCAAAAAAAGAAACTCTTTCCCACTCTCCAACCCTTCAGCATTTTATCGATGCTCATGTTCAAGAACCGTTTGACTTAAATACTGGCCCTTTGTTTAAAGCAAAACTCCTGCAACTTGAGGGGCAGAAATATGTGCTACTTATCAATATGCACCACATTATCAGTGACGGCTGGTCAATGGGTGTGTTTGTCCGTGAGTTGCGACAAGTTTATACCGCTTTTACCCAAGGTCAAACCCCAAATCTTGCTCCCTTGCCCATTCAATACAGCGACTACGCAAACTGGCAACGAAATTGGTTACAAGGCAAAGTATTAGAAACTCAGATTGACTACTGGAAAAATCAACTCCAAGATACTCCCCCATTACTGGAGTTACCCACCGATTATCCTCGTCCAGCATTGCAAAGCTACCGAGGCGATCGCGATCGCTATTCCCTATCGCCTGACTTAACTCTGGCTATTAAAACTTTAAGTCAACAGCAAGGCGCAAGTTTGTTTATGACTTTGTTGGCGGCTTTCAGTATTCTGCTTTCTCGTTACAGTCGTCAAGAAGACTTATGTATTGGTTCTCCCATCGCTAACCGCACCCATAGCCATACAGAAGGATTAATCGGCTTTTTTGTCAATACATTAATACTGCGTAACCAAATCAAGCCTGAGCAAAGTTTTATCGAGTTCCTACAACAAACTAGCCAAACTTGTTTAGATGCATACTCTCATCAAGATATTCCCTTTGAGTATCTGGTAGAACAGTTGCAACCAGAACGCAGTTTGAGTCATAACCCTTTATTCCAGGTCATGTTAGCACTGGAAAATAACGAAAGTCCCGACCTAAGTTTGCCAGGACTAGAGATTGAATGGCTCCCATTAACTTATCCGTTTGCTAAATTCGACCTAGCACTTATGGTCGTAGAATCTGATAACCAGTTAAATTTAACTTGGGAATACGCCACCGATCTCTTTGAGAAAAATACTATCCAAAGAATGGCGGAACAGTTTGAAGTTTTACTGAAGGGAATTGTTGATAATCCTCAACAACCAATCAAGACTCTGCCTTTGATGACGGCGCCCGAACTTCTACAATTACAACGCTGGAATCAAACCCAAACTGATTATCCCTACGATAAAACTTTAGTTGACTTATTTGAACAACAAGTTGCAAAAAACCCTAATAATCTGGCTTTGGTATTTGAATCCCAAAGCCTAACTTATCAGCAACTCAATCAAAAAGCGAACCAGCTTGCTCATTATCTAATTGAAAATCAGCAAATTAAGCCAGACACTTTAATTGGTATCTGCGCTGAACGGTCTTTAGAAATGATTATTGGTTTACTCGGTATTCTCAAAGCAGGTGGAGCTTATGTACCGATCGATCCTAATTATCCTCAAGAACGAATTGCGTTCATGTTAGAACATTCTAAGACATTGGTGTTACTGACCCAAAGTTTCTTATTAGACCAATTACCCTTAGCTAACCTCGAAAATCCCTGTCAGGTAATTTGTTTAGATGAGAAAACTTTTACCGAAGCCTCAAAAGAAAATCTCAGTCCTCAAATTACGCCGAATAATTTGGCTTATATAATCTATACTTCTGGTTCGACGGGACGACCCAAAGGGGTAATGATTGAGCATCAAGCAATTGTTAATCTAGCCTTATCCTGGGGTAAAACTTTTCAAGTTGAACACCACAGCAGGTTACTTCAGTTTGCTTCTTTTAGTTTTGATCTGTCTATTGGGGAAATTGCGACTACTTTCGTTACTGGTGCTTGCTTATATCTGGCTAAAAAAGAAACTTTATTACCGAGTCAAATCTTAGTTGACTTTTTAAGCGATCGCCAAATTACCCACAGCTTTTTATCTCCCTCGGTCTTGTCTGTCTTACCTCAAGCGACTTTACCCGATTTGCAATGTCTAACGGTTGGTGGTGAGGCTTGTCCAGCAGAATTAGTTACCCAGTGGGGAACGGGACGGCGTTTGTTTAATTGCTACGGGCCTACTGAATCTACAGTTGTTGCAGCGATCGCAATTTGTCAACCCAATGGCAAAAAACCACCAATTGGTCAACCATTATCTAATATTCGCATCTACATCTTAGATGTCCACAATCAACCATTGCCCCCAGGAATACCCGGAGAATTGTCCATCGCTGGAGTAGGTTTAGCACGAGGCTATCTCAATCGTCCCGACTTAACCACCGAGAAATTTATTGAAGTTGAGTTATTCGGTAAAATTGAGCGAATTTACAAAACTGGCGACTTAGCAAGATGGGGGTTTGATGGAAATCTTGAATATCTGGGTCGCATAGACGATCAAGTTAAATTGCGGGGCTTTAGAATTGAACTGGGTGAAATTGAATCGATTTTGTTACAACATCCATCAGTTAAAGAAGCAATTGTCACCTTATATAAAACTGAGAGCAATCAAAGTTTAATTTCTTATGTAACGGGCATCACCAATGATTTGTCTATCCAATTGAAAAATCATCTTAAATCCCGTCTGCCCGATTATATGATACCTGCTCAGATTGTCGTACTGAATGAGTTGCCTTTAACTCCCAATGGTAAAGTTGACCGGAAAGCTTTACCTGCTCCAAATATTTTAATTAACGGCTTATATGAAGCTCCGCGTAACGAAGTTGAACAGCAATTAGCGCAAGTTTGGTCTGCTGTCCTGGAACATCGAGATATTGGAATTCATGATAACTTTTTCGATTTGGGCGGTCATTCTTTATTAGCAATCAAACTGCTCAATAATATTCAACAAGTCTTTGATCAACAACTTTCTTTAAGTAGTTTATTTCAGAATCCTACTATTGCTCAACTAGCAGAACAACTTTGTAATGCTGAGATTCAACAGTTAAATCCTGATTTACTTTCATTCGAATCTCAAGGTGATGCAACCCCTTTATTTTTGCTTCCTGGTGCAAACGGACACAGCTTCTATTTTCGAGATTTGGCAATCAATCTAGGAATTGAGCGTCCAGTTTATGGACTCGAAACTCCAGGACGAGACGGCTCTAGCGCACTACCTAAATCAGTAGCAGATCATGCGAGTCAACTGATTGAGGTCTTACGTCAAAAGCAAGCCAAAAGTCCATACATACTAGCAGGGTATTCTTCAGGTTGTGCCGTTGCTTTTGAAATAGCCTCTCAGCTAGAACAGCAAGGTGAAACGGTGAGTTTACTAGCTATGTTGGATGCTGGACTAGTTTCTAAACCTGAGTATTTTAGTAATAGAACAGAGCTTGATTGGATTTGGCAATTGATTCGACGACTTGAAATTTTAAAGGGAGTTTCTTTCGGACTGGAATATGACGATTTAGCCGCTCAAACCAATGACCAAACTATGTGGGATCTGGCAGCAGAATATTTGTATCAGCATAATATTTTACCAGAACACTCCACCCTTTCTTTGCTCAAAACCAATATGAAAGTAATGAAAGGACTAACACTCAATTACGCAAATTATCAGCCTAATCATCCAATTTGTGCCCCGATTATTTTATTCCGCGCTCAAGAAGTTCATGAAATTGTTTTGCAAGAAATCCAAGCTTTTTCTGATTACGATTTACCGGATTGGGGATGGCAAACTTATACTAAAAAGCCTGTCAAGGTGATTTCTGTACCTGGAAACCACGGTCGAATGCTTTATGAACCCAATGTCAAACTATTAGCCACGCAATTACAGACGACAATGCTAGAGAAAGCAGAGCATAAATGAGCAAAAAAAGCGTCACTTACAATCAGTGATTCTTTTAAATTAGTTTGATTTTCTTAATTTTAAATTTTTAATTGGTCTAAAGCAATGGAAACTCTTCCTATCATATTTTGCGATGAAACTCTCCGGGATGGAGAACAACAAGCAGGTATTTTCTTTTCTTATCCAACTAAACAAAAACTCGCCCATCTAATTGCCCAAACGGGAGTAGATAGAATATCCATCATGCCCGGTGTTCATGAGCAAGAAGAAAAGCTAGTTAAATCATTAGTATTGGATGGATTGGATAGTCTGATCGCTGCTGCTACCATGATGGGAAAGCAGTACATCGATCGAGCCAAAATGTACGGAGTTAAGCGCATCATACTTTTCTACGGCCTTTCCGATCGCTTACTCTTCCTTAGAGATCCTCAGATCCGTTTGTTGAAGGAGTTTCAAGGAAAAACTATTGATGATGATATCCCAACAAAAGTAATCGAGAGAATTCGCCAAAATGCCATTGATGTAATTGTTGAAAATTTGCACTATGCCACTACAGTTGCTGGAATGACTGTAGACTTTGCGGCCGAGGATGCCTCAAGAGCCGATTTTGACTTTTTAGTCGAATGTATCCGCTCATGCAGTCCTTATATCGATCATTTTATGCTCTGTGATACAGTCGGAGTCCTCAGTCCAGAAAAGAGCTATATCTGGATTAACGACCTGCTGCAATGTACAACTGGGGTTGCTTTCGGGGTACACTACCACAATGATATGGGCTTGGCTCTGGAAAATACTCTCCAGTCTGTTATGGCTGGGGCAACTTTAGTATCGGGTACGTTTTGCGGGATTGGGGAACGAGCCGGAAATGTTGCGAACGAGCAGGTATTAAATGGGTTGCGAGTCCGCTTTGGAATTGAAGTCAAAGGGATTAACTATGATGCGATCGCCGCTGTGACAGATTACATTGAGCAACTGGGGATTCGTCCAGCGGCACCTTACTCTCAAACTGCTCAACGTCACGAATCAGGTATCCATGTCAATTCTTTATTTAGCGATCCTCAAAGCTATGCTGCTTTTCGTTACAACAGCATAGAAGTTCTCTTCGGTAAATGGAGCGGAGTCAGTAATTTTCAATATTTATTTGAAAAGCAACTGCAAAATCCTCAACCAAGGAAGCAATATGAAAAAATGCGCTCAGTGATTAAATCTCTTGCTGTTGAGCAAGAACGCTATTTTACAGCCAAGGAGGTATTAGAGTTATGGAAAAATGGCGTCTTTAAATAATCCATCTTCTTGTGTAATAGCTCACAATTATCGGATGGTGGGAAAAGGCGATCGCTCCTGTTGGCGCAGGGTCTCTAAGAGTTGAGAAGTGCTAGTGCGATCGCAAAGCGTTTGGTAGAAAAGCACAGATCCCACTACATCCCAGAGGGAAAGCATATAGACTTTGTTTGCATACTGCTATATACAACCTAAAAGTATTGCAAAACAAAGGATGTAGTCAATATAGTAAAATACCAAAGTTATTCAGTCAGCCTCTAGAGCCTCAACTGATTTTTACAACATGCAATCTAAAACTGTTCATAAGCAACCTATAACCAATACTAATTCGGCTTTTACTCAATTTTGGGAAAATGTCAAAGCGATCGCCGGGCCTTACTGGTATCCCACAGAGGCAGAAGGAAGAGTATTTTCAGATGTTATTCGCGCATGGGGGATGCTTATTCTCCTAATCTTATTAATCATTGCGCTCGTGGGCGTAACTGTTTTTAATAGCTTCGTTACTCGCGATCTACTTGATATTATCACTAAGGAAAACGATCTTTCTAAGTTTTATGATACTTTATGGCTCTACGGTGGAGCCCTAGTGTTGGTAACGCTTTTGGTAGGTGTTTCTAAATTTGTCAGAAAAAAAATCGCTCTTGATTGGTATGAATGGCTAAATAAACAAATTTTAGAAAAATATTTAAGCAAACGAGCTTATTATAAAATAAACTTTAAATCTGATATTGATAACCCAGACCAACGTCTATCTCAAGAAATCGAACCAATCACCAGAAATGCTCTCAGTTTTTCAGCTACTTTCTTAGAAAAAGTACTGGAAATGATAGTTTTTCTAATAATTCTCTGGTCTCTTTCCAAATTTATTGCAGTTGCATTGGTTGTTTATACCATAATAGGTAATTTAATTGCTATTTACTTAGCTCAAGAATTGAATAAGATTAAACAACAGGAACTCGAATTTGAAGCGGACTATACTTACAGCCTTACCCATGTTCGTAATCATGCTGAATCAATAGCTTTTTTTCAGGGAGAGAAACAAGAATTAAATATAATCCAGCGAAGATTTAATAATATTATTAAAAGTGCTAAACGCAAGATTGATTGGGAGATAAGTCAAGATATTTTTACTAGGGGATATCAGGCGGTTATCCAAATATTTCCATTTATAGTATTCGGACCTTTACAGATTCAAGGTGAAATTGATTTTGGACAAATTAGCCAAGCCAGTTTAGCTTGTAATCTGTTTGCCAATGCTATGGCAGAATTAATCAGAGAATTTGCAACTTCAGGACGATTTTCTAGTTACGTTGAGCGTTTATCTGAGTTGTCTAATGCGTTAGACTTTGTGACCAAAGAACCAGAGAAAGTCAGTACTATTAAAACAATCGAAGAAAACCATCTCGCTTTTGAGAATGTTACTTTACAAACGCCCAACTATGAAAAGGTGATCGTTGAAGATTTGTCACTTTCTGTTGAACCTGGACAAGGTTTATTGATTGTGGGGCCTAGTGGTCGAGGTAAAAGTTCTCTATTGAGGGGAATCGCTGGTTTGTGGAATGCGGGTACTGGTCGTCTGGTGCGGCCACCTCTAGAAGATGTGTTATTTTTACCCCAACGTCCTTATATAATTTTGGGAACTTTGCGCGAACAGTTAATATATCCTAATATAAATCGTAAAATTAGCGATGGAGAAATCAAAGAAGTTTTGCAACAAGTTAATCTGCAAAACTTGCTCAGTCGGGTCGAGGGATTTGATACTGAAGTTCCTTGGGAAAATATTCTATCGCTGGGAGAACAACAACGCCTTGCATTCGCACGATTATTAGTTACTCGTCCTAGCTTTACTATATTAGATGAAGCCACGAGTGCTTTAGATTTAAAAAATGAAGGCAATTTATATCAACAATTACAAGAGACAAAAACAACATTTATCAGTGTTGGACATAGGGAAAGTTTATTTAATTATCATCAATGGGTTTTGGAACTATCACAAGATTCTAGTTGGCAACTTTTGACTGTAGAAGATTATCGGCTGCAAAAAGCAAAAGAATTGGTCACTAATTCTCCTGAAAATACTGAAACTACGATAGAGGTTTTACCGAATATTAATCCTCCCCAAAATGCAGAAATTACAATAGATGTTTCACCCAATAATCAATCACGAAGTCAACCACAAATATCAACTAATATCAGCACAATCGTAGGTCTTTCCCATCAGCAAATGCAGATGTTAACAGACTCTAGTATTAATACCATCCGCAGCAAGGCTAGCCTTGGAAAGTCTATTGCTGCTAAGGATGGCTTGACCTATCGCTATGATAAAGACCCGAAAGTTTTGAAATGGGTAAGAGCTTAACGACTATTTTTAATTTGGCAAATCAAGGTCATGCTAACTAAGCAGCAAAGACAACTAATTACTTACGAAACTATTTCAATTTACGAACGAACTTACCAATTACCTGTCCTGAAAAATAACAGTGTAAAAACCCTTCAAATAAAAATTAGAGAACGTCAAAAATTAATTAAAGAAGGTGTTAAATATCATCACAAGCTTGGAGGAATAATTAAGCGAAAAGAAGAAATTAGCCAAGGAGAAATTTTTGAAGAAATTCAATTATTCATTAAAGACTACAGTCATATTATTGATTTCTTAGAGAATTATAAGGATATTTATCATGTTTTTTTGCTAAGACTTACAGACGATTTAAAAAAGTTATTCCAAGAAAAATATTTGGAAATAAAAAGTTTAGAAGATGAAAGAAGAAAGCTAGAGCTAAAAAATCATAAAAATCCGAGAATAGTCGATCAACTAATATGGGAAAAGCAAGAAAATTTTAAAGCAGTTTTACTGTTAAGTAACGCTTATTTTTTAATTTTAGAAAAAATAAGATTACTGGGACAAGGAATTAAAAATCTTGCAGAAGATACCAAAAGTCAAAAAGAGATCGTTCAGCAAATAGTTAAAGATTTAGAAATATACCAAGAGATTTACGAATATCAAAAAAAAGCTTATAAGATTCGTCAAGAAATAGCAAAAATTGCTCATACTGCAATCAATTTTGAAAATTCTTTACAAGATTACTTTAGTCCCTTTCAATCTTTAATAGATGAAGTTGTAAAAGTAGATGAATATTTTTATGCAACTGTCGGAGATATTAAAAATCTAGGGGATAATATTTTAAAGTATCAGTCAAATTTATTTAATCTTGAACAAAACGAGGAAATTTCTGAAACTTTTCTCGATTTTATGGTGACGAGTTATGAGAAAAAAGCTAGATTAAAAGATGCTTTTATTGAATCTCAATTATTAGATTGGCAAATCGATAATTTTGATTTGAGTGAAAATAGTATCTTTTTAGACAAAGGTATTGATTTAATATCTAACTATATATCCAAGGAACTGAGCAATCAAAGGAAAGTGCTAGGGATAGCAGAAGTAAATTTTGTTGCAACAGCGCCTCTATCTGCTGTTGAAGAAACAGGATTTATGGGACTGACTAACAATGTTACGTTGACAAAAAACTTTCTCCACAATCAGAAAATCGATTATACCCAATTGCGGGATCTCCTAGCTCAGCATAAGTGGAAAGAAGCTGATCTTGAAACTACTAAATTAATGCTAAAAGTCATAGGTAAAAATTATTGGAATGAAGTTTATCAAGAGGACATTGATAACTTTTCTTGTCAAGACTTTCATGTTATGGATGTACTTTGGGAACAATATAGTTATGGTTATTTTGGCTTCAGTATTCAGCAAATTATCTGGAGCGAAATGGGTGGTCAAGTAGATTACGAAGCAGAAAAGAGACTAGGCGATCGCCTTGGTTGGCGAAAAGAGGGAAAATGGTTGGACTATGAGCAACTAACTTTTAAATTGTCCCCAATGACACCGATGGGACACCTCCCAGCCAAATGGCTACAATATGACCAATATAACTTGGAATTATCTCCAAAATCATCTACAGAATCTCTTTCAATGGGAGCTTGGCGGGTAAAGTCTTGGTTAGTTTGGCAAATGCACTTATTCTTTTCTCGTGTAAAAAGTTGTAACGAAAGTTTTACCATGCGTTAATCACAGATTTATTAATCATAAAAATTCCAGCTAAAGCTAAATTTAAGGAGAAATATGAATGAATACTAGTAAACATTCCGATATCGAAATAGAAATTTTACTTTTTGGGAAATGGCGTTTTGATACGTATTCAGAAAAAATAACCATTGATTTTAGAGATGATATGACTTACGAGCAAACCAGGGTTCAAATACATCTTTTCTCGAGACCTAAAGAACTTTTAACAGGTAATAAGTTTACTGGGGTATGGTACGTAAGTCAAAAAAAATTGCATTTAAATGTTAGAAATATGCCAAAATCATTTTTGAATTTTAGGATACCACTAGCTTTTAAAATTTCTCTTGCAGACATTGCAGCTACTTTAAGTTCTGTATTGATGGCAGAAATTTATGAAGTTATGAGAATTAATAGCTCTAATTTTCTCCTAAAGGATAAAGAAGAATCAATTGTGGGAACAAAAATAATTAATAGTAGAACACCGTTTCAATAACTAGAAATAAATAGAAGATAGCATTACAATTAATTAAGCGATCGCCATATTTAAAATCCTAAATTTTTGCTTTAGTTCAGAAATTAATCTTGACAACAATTGAAAGCATCCAGGCATAGCTCATGGTAGACATCGCTCCTCTGAATCTCAAGTTATGATGTACTCGAACACCGTGCAGCATACAGCCTAAAATTTTGCATGAAAGTAGCAATCTTCAGTACAAAAGCCTACGATCGCCAGTTTTTGTCAGCTGCAAATTCTCTCACTCAACATGAGTTAGTCTTTTTTGAACCCCGTTTAAATCGGGATACCGCTATCCTCGCCGCTGGATTTCCAGCGGTTTGCGTATTTGTCCACGATCAGGTTGATGCGCCAACTTTAGAACTACTCGCCTCACGGGGAACTCGCCTAGTTGTGCTACGATGTGCTGGATTTAACAATGTAGACTTACAAGCAGCAGCAAACTTGGGGATTATTGTTGTGCGTGTTCCTGCTTATTCACCCTATGGTGTAGCAGAACATGCTGTGGGATTGATTTTGAGTCTAAATCGGAAAATTCATCGTGCTTATAATCGCGTCCGGGAAGGCAATTTTTCCTTAGATGGACTTTTAGGATTTAACTTACATCAGCGTACAGTGGGGATTATCGGCACCGGCAAAATCGGTCTGATTTTAGGACAAATTATGAAGGGATTTGGTTGTCACCTACTGGCCTACGATGTGTATCACAATGCCGAATTAGAGGCATTAGGCGGCAAATATGTAGAATTGCCTGAGTTATTTGCCAATTCTGATATTATTTCCTTGCATTGCCCCTTGACTCCCGAAACCCATCACTTGATCGATGCTGAAGCTATAGAACAAATCAAGTCAGGCGTGATGTTAATTAATACCAGCCGAGGAGCGCTGATTGATACTCAAGCAGTGATTGAAGGACTGAAGTCTGGTAAAATTGGCTATCTTGGTGTGGATGTTTACGAACAAGAATCCGAATTGTTCTTTGAGGATTTGTCTGGCGAAATCATTCAAGATGATATTTTCCAACGTTTGACAACGTTCCCGAATGTACTGATTACCGGACACCAAGCCTTTTTTTCTGCAGAAGCTCTACACAATATTGCAGAGACAACTTTTGCTAATATTACAGATGTTGAACAAGGTCGTCCCTGTGCGAATGAAATCCGCGCTGAAGTGAAAGTTAGCTAAAGAAGCGATCGCTACTTCACCAACTGCTATAAACGATATTTTCCAGATTTACCTGCCATAATGGGACAATTTAAGTGTTCCCAAAATATGGGTAATGAAAAAGCCTGATTTATGCGTATTCAAATAGCTGTAGTGGCGATCGCAGTCATGTTAGTGGTGGTCAAAAATCCACAGGTTTTTGCACAATCACAAACTTCTACTGAGAATGGGAAAAACGGTATTGGAACCCCTGAATCTACCATCCAGATAGAGAGAGGGTATGCTAAATATGGTGATTATCAAGGACTGAGTTCAGTAGATATCCAAGCAATGGAACTCTCCCAAAAAGTTGTCAAAGATATCCAGATTCGTTTTATTAACAATCGAGGTCAGGTATTTGATGACAAAGGTCAACCAATCATTGGGCGTACCCAGAAAAATTTTATCATTGGTCTGCTGAGACTCAAACCTGGTGAGGTATTCAGTGAAGATTTACTTGCAGCGGACTTACAAAGATTGAGGAGATTAGAGTCATTTAATCAAGTCAATGTTTATCGACAAGAAGATGGCTCTAGCATTAACATTATTTATGAAATCCAAGAGCGGGGATTTCCGGCTCTAATTTTAGGAGGCGGTAATAATGATGATGTTGGGCTTTATGGTCGAGTCGGTTATAAAGATGCAAATGTCAGCGGTCTGAACGATAAATTAGATACAATTGTGCAAATCAGTAGTAAAGATGTCCAGTTTGATGGCCAGTTTACTAGCCGTTATCGTTCTCAAGAACCAAACCGCTTGGGTTATACCATTAGAGCTTTTCGTAGTCGAAATACATCGGGAACCTTCAACAAAGATATTAGATTATCTAACGGCGATGAAGTGCGCGAGGGAAGGTTTGGCGGTTCTGTGGGAGTTTTAAAATCTTTCGATAACTGGGATGCAACTGTAGCTCTCAACTATACCAGAATTAGCCTACGGGATGCAGAATACAACGTTGCCCAAGTCGATAGATTAGGAAGTCCTTTATCTGTCAGTGGTACTGGCATTGATGACTTATTTACAGTATCCTTTGCTGTATCTCGAGATCAACGCGATCGCCGAGATAACCCCACCCAAGGATCGATCCTTACCCTCAGCACAGAACAAGCAATTCCCATTGGATTAGGCAATATTTCCAGCAATCGACTACGAGGAGACTATATTCAGTATTTCCCAGTCAGCTGGATAGGTAATGGTAGACCAACCGATAATCCAGAAATGTTGGCGATTAATTTGCAAATTGGTACAACCATTGGAGATTTTCCACCAGCTGATGCATTTAATATTGGTGGGCTGGATTCTGTCAGAGGTTACGGTTATGGTAAAGTTGCCAGTGGTCGGAGTTATGGCTTAGCTTCTGTCGAATATCGTTTCCCAATTTTCCAGTCAATCGGAGGAGTTATCTTTACTGACTTCGGCTCAGATTTCGGATCTAGCGACACCGTACTAGGAGAACCGGGAGTGCTGCGAAACAAACCTGGAAGTGGCTTTGGTTACGGTTTAGGATTGCGAGCAAACTCACCCTTTGGGCTAATTAGAGGTGATTTAGGAATAAGCGATCGCGGAGAAGTTAGATTTGAAATTACCACAGGCCAACGATTTTGATACAGCAGGAGTCATCAGTTAGGAGTATTTATGTCAACCATCCAAACAACTGTGATTCTCGCCATGACGGCTGATGGAAAAATCAGTCCTGTAGATTCTAAAGCACCACGTAATTCTTTTCCACTCGATCACGCACACCTTGAGTATCAAGTCTCTCTCGCCGATCTAGTTTTAATGGGAGCCGGGACGGTTCGGAATGAAGGGATAGCCTTTACAATTGAAAATCCCGAACACTTGGCAGCACGTAAATTTCGGGGTCAGTCTCCCCAGCCTATTACCTGTGTGGTGACAGCTTCGCTTAATCTACCACCGGATATGAATTTTTTTAGCCAAGACATTGAGCGATGGATATTTACGACACAGAGTGCTTTAGAGCGCAGTTCTCATACAACAAGGCTCCACCAGCTAGCCGAATTAATTCAACTGGGTGATACAGATCTCGATTGGGATCGAGCCTACGACATAATGGCACAGCGGGGTATCCGCAAAGTTTTTGCTTTGGGAGGCGGCTCTTTAACAGCTACTTTAGTGGAAGCAGGGCGAATTGACGATTGGTGGTTGACCATTTTGCCCGTCATTTATGGAGGAGAGAGTGCGCCTACTCCTGTAGATGGCAAAGGTTTTCTTCCCAGTGCTGCTCCTAAACTCGAACTCATGGAAACTCGTCAGGTTGGAAGTGAGTTATTCTTGCACTATCGCACACTCAAGTGAGAATGTATTTTGTATCCATAAACGCGTAGTGGCTTCCCACAGGCTATAAAAACTAAACTATTATCAAAAGCGCTCTCCTTTCGGAGAGCGCCTTTTAGGTTACTCTTTAAGTAGTTTTATCAACCAGGAGGCCAGTCTAACTGCCGTCCTCCCAAGATATGCAGATGTAGGTGGTAGACCGTTTGACCACCATCATCACCAGTATTAATAACAACTCGATAACCGTTTTTCAGTCCAGCTGACTCAGCAACATGTTTGGCGGTTAACAAAAGATGCCCCAACAAAGCAGAATCCTGAGATTCAGCATGAGCTAGTGTGGCAATAGGTTTTTTGGGAATGACGAGGATATGAACAGGTGCTTGGGGGTGGATGTCTTTGAATGCCAACGCTAAATCATCCTCATAAACAATATCAGCGGGAATTTCTCGACGAATGACTTTACTGAAAATCGTTTCTGTATTTTCACTCATGGCAATCTACCTAATTATCTGCTGGAGATTTTAAAAGTTTAATGCGATCTCAGAAATACTTGGAAGAATCTCAAGTAAATCAATTGTGAGCGTTTATGCTGTCAAAATAGGCTTAATACCAATTTTTTATGAAGCTGCATATAATTCGATCCCCCCTAGCCCCCCTTAAGAAGGGGGGAACCAGAAAAACATCTATTAAAGTCCCCCTTAAAAAGGGGGATTTAGGGGGATCAAGATATGTGCAACTTCACGTTAAATTGGTATAAAAGTAAAGGTGTCATGAAGATTACTAGGAATTTTTGTATTGAGACAGCCAGATTCAGCAATTCAGAAAGTCGTAATCTCAACCTAGAATTTAGGTATGTGGGCGAGTAATTTCCAGCTTATGAGCGCAGCAGCAGGTAGTACAGCATTTTTATAGGTAACTGATGCTTCTCTAGCAGTCATCGATTAGTTGACCGTAGGTTACTTTCTTGAAGGGAATAATTCACAGTACAAAATACTCGTTAATATGATAATGTCTTCCATAGATCGGATTATTCTACCCCAACATAGAGATATTAACGCTTAAGTAAAGGGTGGAATTTTGATATTTGAAAAGTTGCACATCCCGTATATCAATGCTTTAGAGGTTTACATGAAACAGTCAAAATACTATTTTGTGTTTTTTACGGTTATTGTAGTCAGCATTTTCATGCGTTTCTTTTTGTTGTCGAATCAAAGCCTTTGGTTTGATGAAGGCTGGAGCTTAGCTTTATCTGATGGTAAAACTTTTCAAGCAAATCTCTCGAATATTATAAATCGAGAAGCTGGTGACAAATATCAACCACTTTACTACTTAGCATTGTTCTATTGGCGATCGCTCTTTGGGGAAAGTGAATTTGCCATTCGTTCTCTCTCAGCTTTGCTTGGAGTTGGTTCAGTAGTTACCATTTACTTTACTTGTCTACGTCTTTATGGAAAACAACATGCGTTCTGGTCATCCATAATTCTAGCGGTTAGTTCTTTTAGCGTATTCTATAGCCAAGATGCTAGACCTTACTCATTATTAATATTTATCGCTTCACTTCAGATATATTTCTTTAGTTATTCAATGAATGATGATGAGAGTAATAAGATTATTCCACAAGTATTTTTTGGCATTTTTACTGCTATAGCAGCCTTTGGCAGTGTTCTAACAATAATGTTTAGTACAGCCATTTGTTTGTCTCATGCGATTGTCTATAGAAATTTCCAAGAATGGCTCAAATGGTGGATACTTCCAGTAATTTTTTCTTCACCAATGATTTGGTTTTATTTGTCTTCGCCTGCTGTATCCGATCCAACAGCTACCTCAGTTACTCGTACCGGATTACCCATAATTGAAAACCTTATGTTTGTAATCTACGGTATATTAGTTGGGACATCCTATGGACCACCATTGGAGAGATTGCGCGATGATAACAAAGTACAGATTGTGCTTGGTTATTGGCCGGAGTTACTAATACTTTTTATTGTCACTACTGTACTTTTCGTAGCTTTAGCAATTAGTTTATTGAAAGGCCATAAGAAAAAAATATACCAACGTGCTGATTACTTATTTGCATCAATTTTGGTCACATCATTTGTGCTATCTTTTCTGTTTGCCACACTAACTAAAATTAATTGGTTACCACGTCACTCTTTTTATCTCTGTATACCACTTTTCATTCTCCTGCCATCAGCTTTTTTGCAAAAATATCAGCCTGAAAACAAACTTTATATCTTGTCTCAAATTGCCAGAATGGCTATGATTTTTCTGTTAATTATGAATGTTTATTCAAGTTTTAATTACTATTTAAATCCAGAGTATGCAAAAGATGACTACCGATCCGCTGTTCATTATCTGATCAAAAATCGAGATGAATCTGCAAAATCTGTATTGTTTTTGGGACAACCTAGATTATTCCAATATTATGGAGATTCATCGACTTTATATTTACCGGACTATATTCTCAAAACAATCAATGGAAAAAATATCGGAGAAAAAGTTAGTACATTCACTAATAATGCAAATACTGTATTTGCCATATTCAATCGGGAATATTCTGGGACTCTAAAAGGTAATTTTAGAAGTGAAATGAGTAGTTTATATAACTTGACAGATGAGCATAGTTGGCCTTATATGAAAATATATCAATTTACCAGGAAAAAATAAAGGTCTGAAAACTAAGTGCTGCTTTTGGTGAAGCCAGAAACAAGAGTGTGAGGTGCAGGGTGTAGGAAGAATTAGTGTTTGCTCTGTACCCACCACTTAGGAATAAGAATTAAATAACATACAATTTATGTCCCTGGCTTACCTCACCCTCAATCCCTCTCCTTATAAAGGAGAGGGAAGCTAGAGACAAGATGAAGTTTTGCATCTTTCTTATTTAATCCACGTTCCTTAGTTAACTATATATACTAAATATTTATAGCTCTGCCTAAATCACCGTTTTCAAGGGGATGAACTGCGTTATTCTGCATTTATCAGGATCTCAAACTTTCAGTTACGCTGAACACGAATGACTAACGCATTCACAGGTAAAGCTCCAATTATAATTGCACACCGAGGTGCTAGCGGCTATCGTCCAGAACATACTTTAGCTGCTTATGAATTAGCGATCGCACTTGGGGCTGACTATATTGAACCAGATTTAGTTTCCACAAAAGACGGTGTTTTAATTGCTCGTCACGAAAATGAAATTTCTGAAACTACCGACGTTATTAAGCATAAGGAATTTGCTCACCTTCAAACCACCAAAATAATTGATGGAGAGTCAAAAACAGGCTGGTTTACCGAAGACTTTACCCTTAGAGAACTGAAAACACTACGAGCGAAAGAGCGAATTCCCCAACTGCGATCGCAAAATATCGTCTATGATGGATTATTTGAAATTCCTACATTCCAAGAAATCATTGATTTAGCTAAGAATAAAAGTGCCGAAATTAATCGTGCGATCGGCATTTATCCAGAAACTAAGCATCCAACTTACTTTAAATCGATTGGGTTAGCCCTAGAAATACCTCTATTAGAAATTCTAACAGCTAATGATTATCAAGGAGCCAATGCACCTATTTTCATCCAGTCTTTTGAAGTGAGTAATTTACAATATTTGTCTACAAAAACTGAATTACCTTTGGTGCAATTGCTAAATAATAGTGGTCAACCGTATGATTTTGTCGTTAATGGAAACGAACGCACTTATTCAGATTTAACAAGTTTATCAGGTTTAGAAGAAATTGCTAAATATGCACAGGCGATCGGCGTTCATAAAAATCTGCTGGTTCCCAAAGAGAACAATGGTAAATTGCTCTCACCGACATCTTTAGTTATGGATGCTCATGCAACTGGTTTGCTGGTTCATGTCTGGACTTTTCGCAATGAAGATTACTTCTTACCGCTGGACTTTCAAGGAAATCCCCAAGGCGAATACGAACTATTCTTCAGTTTAGGTATTGATGGCGTATTTAGCGACTACCCAGATATGGCTTTTTTTGTGAATGAAAACCTTCGGTTTAAGCTTTCTTCTCCATAAATATCAATAGTGGAGGAGTACGGAAGAAGTTGTGCTTAAAATGCACTGACACGATAGCATAGAAGTAGGAAATACTATAATTGAGAAGCGTGTATGCTAAAGATGTCTTTCATGAGGTTGTCAAAATAGCTTTACAAAAGGATGGTTGGCAGATAACTCATGACCCCCTTACGTTTAACTTGGGTGGTGTAAAAATGTCTATTGATTTGGCAGCAGAAAAACTGATTGCAGCAGAAAAAGAAAACGAAAAAATTGCTGTTGAAGTCAAGAGTTTTCTAGAAAAGTCGTCTGCTATCTCGGAATTTCACACCGCGCTGGGACAATTTATCAATTATAGAGGTGCATTAAAGCGACGAGAACCAGAGCGTATTTTATATTTAGCAGTACCTTTTACGACTTACACAACATTTTTTAAACTTGATTTCCCTAAAGAAATGGTAGAGGAAAATCAAGTAAAAATGATTATCTATAATGTTGAGAGTGAGGTGATTGTTGAATGGAAAAAATAGCACGATATCGCCAAATTGTACAACAGATACTTTCAGAATATGGTAAGCAAAAACCTGCTTACGGAAATATTGAAGTTGAAACAATTTTTGATACAGAACGCGACCATTATCAAATCGTTTATATAGGGTGGGAAGGTCAAAAGTGGGTACACAGTTGCATCCTGCATATTGATATTAAAGATGGCAAAGTTTGGCTGCAATGGAATGGTACTGAAGATGATATTGCAGTTGATTTGGTTAATGTTGGAGTTCTAAAAGAAGATATTGTTTTAGGATTTCACTCACCGTTTATGCGGCAGTTTACGGAATATGCTGTGGGTTAATGTCCAAGTGTAAATGATAAACTGAGGTTGAATGTGTCTAATTTATATGAAATACTACAAAAAATTAAACAAAGACCTGCTTTGTATTTAGGGAAGGGTTATTTGAGTCATCTACAACTATTTTTAAATGTTGATTATCGCTGGATTTAGTGCGGATTTTACCTGCTTACGTGAAAGTAGTAAGACCTAATCTTTCCTCTGATTGTAGCTGGGTGAAGACGCACGACAAATTTTGATGTTTGATGAATAATTTATCTGCCATTGTAATCGAAGATGAAATATTGTTGGTTTTTATGTTTGTTTTGTTGGGTGTAACGGCTATTTGAGATGATTGGTAAAGCTTTAAATTTATCGTAGCTGTCACATACCCAGGAACAATCAATGCCCAAATGATAGACCATGACAGACTCTTCAAAGAACTCCTGACTAACTTCTTTCCTGAATTTATCGAGTTATTCTTTCCCAGTGTCAGCGCATATTGGGAAAGGGACTCAATTGAATTTTTAACCCAGGAAATATTTACCGATGTCACCGAGGGAGAGAAAAAAATTCTCGATATCGTTGTTAAAGCCAAATTTAGCAATCAGGATACTGTATTTATCATCCACACCGAACACCAATCATACTCCCAAGTAGCTTTTGAGCGACGAATGTTTGCATACTTCGCTCGTTTACATGAAAAATATGCTTTCCCAATTTATCCCATCGTCATTTATTCCCACGACTCTCCACAAACACCAGAACCGAATTGCTATCGCATCGATTTTCCCAACAAGAAAATTTTGGAATTTAATTACGAAGTTATCCAGTTAAATCAATTACAATGGCAAGCTTTTGTAAATCAGCGAAATCCCTTAGCTAGTGCATTAATGTCGAAAATGCGGATGGATTTGCAGGAACGTCCGATAGTTAAGCTAATGTCGTTACAGTTGCTTGCGAGTTTGGGATTAAACCCAGCACAAATGCAATTAATATCGGGATTTATTGATACCTATCTCAAATTAAACCCCGAAGAGAAAAAACGCTTTGAAGAAGAACTTGCTACGATTGAACCAAGACAGCAGGAGGATGTTATGCAAATAGTCACCAGTTGGATGGAAGAAGGTATCGAACGAGGTATTGAACAAGGGAGAAAGCAAGGAGAATTAGCTTTGCTTAACCGTCTACTTAACCGTCGTTTTGGTTTACTGTCTCCTCAACTGCAAGAACGGATTGAGAATTTGCCAATTGCACAATTGGAAGAGTTGGGTGAAGCGCTGCTAGATTTTACCACTATTGCTGATTTGGAAGCTTGGTTTGCAGGTAAGTAAGAGGGTACAATCTCAAATCTTGTAGGCTGCTGTTAGGGTAGCGTAACGCACCATTCTCTATTATCGCCTCCATCATAAATTGGTGCGTTACGTCTTTGGTTTATTTCGTTACGCTTAATTATCCGAAGCTATATCACTACAACAATTCGGTGATGGAAAATAAGCGTTGTCTGTCTATTTTCTGAAGCTTGATTTTTTCAGCATAGAAAGCCTGATAATAAAATTGATACTTCTCTGGTTCTGCTTCTGGATCGGTTTGCTGCCATAGTTCTAAAAAGTGGCGATAGCGTTTTTCGAGCATTACCAAATCCATGCAAGCGATCGCAACTTGAACTACTTGGGGAGTAAGCAACTAGCAAATGATTTAGCTGAGATAACTAAGATTCGTGACAGCCTTAATCACTAAATCTTTGTACTTCTTGTATGGAAAAATTACGCTGTTCGTTTAACTCCAGATACCGCTGTTTTTCGGCTGGAAAAGCCTTACCATAGTATTCATATCGCTCCGGTTCAGCTTTCTCATCACTTTGTTTCCATTGTTCCTCTAAGTGACGGTAGCGCTTTTGACTCATCACCAGTTCCATACAAGCGATTGCAGCTTGAACCACGTGCGAGGTACGCAATATTTCTTTCTTGCTTTTCTCATTTAGATGAAACAAATGGGAAACTAATTCCAATTCCTCTGCCAATTCTAGATATCTGTCTTGCAGATTTGATATTAAATTTATCTGCCCCACCTTAAACTCTAAAATCTGTTGCCACAAAAATCGGTGATGAGAAAGGCTAAATTCTAAATTTTGCCCCTCTAGTTTGTCAATAATCGCTTGTCGCTGTTCGGGACAATGTAGGTAAATCTTCAGCAATAAAGCCTCTGCCAGTTCTAAAAGACTGCCTCCGGTAGGAGCATTGATTTGATTAACGTTTATAGGTTGCTTCTTGCGTAAAGACATTGGCTTACGGGAAGTGGCAACTGGCGCAATCTGAGTTAAAAGATTTTCTACTCGTAAGGGTTTAAGTATATCATCTCCAAAACTGAGTATTTCAGCACACTTGTCAATGTAATAGTCGCGTGTATCAATATTATTAATGTTTTTTAATAACTTTACTAGCTGTTTGGAGACTTGTTGAAAATCGGTAGCCTGTTTTAAGTCGCGGTTTTGAATAATTTGTTGAATTTGCCAGTCTAGCCAAAGTGGGGCATTTGCTAACAGTTCTCCATAATTTTCTGGAGTGTGGCTATGCAAGTATTCATCAGCATCTTTGCCATCAGGTAAATTGAGAATTTTTAATTGAACTTCTCCTTTATATGCTAATTCAGCAATTTCCCCGATCGCTCTTTCGGCTGCATTGGTTCCGGCTTTATCGGCATCAAAGTTCAGTACTAACTGCTTCGATTCGGTGTAGCGTAATATTAGCCGCACTTGTTCTAAGCTTAAGGCTGTACCCAGTGAGGCAACGGCGTTATTAATCCCGGCTGCGTGGAGGGCGATCGCATCAAAATATCCCTCTACTACCACTGCTTGATCGAGTTGAGAAATCCCACCTTTGGCTCGATCGAGGGCGAATAATGTTTTACCTTTACTAAAAAGTTCCGTTTCTGGTGAATTTAAATATTTGGGTTGCTCGTCAGTCAGAGTTCTACCACCAAAGGCAATGACACGCCCTTGGACATCGCGGATGGGAATCATCAGGCGATCGCGGAACACATCATAATAACCGCCGCCTTCTTTACGTGGCTTAATTAATCCCGCTTTTTCCACCAGTTGCGCTGGGTAATGTTTGTCTTGCACCAAATAGCGAGAGAGAGTTTCCCAACCCGCGGGGGCGTAACCTAAACCAAATTGCTGTATTGTTTCTTCTTTCAATTTCCGGTTAGATTGCAAATATTCAATTGCTTTTTGCCCTTGGGATTGTCTGAGGGCGTGTTGATAAAACTGTGCCGACGAAGCCAGAACTTCATATAATTGTTCGCGCAAAGACAGCTGACGCTGTAATTCTTGGCGTTGTTCGGGTTCCAGGGTTTGCACAGGTACTTGGTAACGCCGTGCTAAATCCAGCACCACCTCAGGAAAAGAACGTTTTCCCAACTCCATCACAAACTTAATGGCATTTCCCGTAGCTTGACAGCCGAAGCAATAGTACATTTGTTTGGTCTGGCTGACAGTGAAGCTGGGACTTTTTTCGTCGTGGAAGGGGCATAAACCGACAAAATCCTTGCCACGCTTGCGTAAAACTACGTACTCTGATACGACATCTACAATATCAGCGCGTAGTTTCACTTCTTCAATTGTGTCTGGGTGCAAGCGGGGGAATTGCATATTTAGGCATTATTTATAATTGATTATATTTTGCCGCAATTTTCAACTAGTTAGCACCACACTAATCAATTTACCTGTGAAGGATTCCTCTGCCAAAAGTGCGGCATTTATTAATGCTTATAATTGGAACAGTTTGCAGCACGGATAGATGAGGCTGTGACAGCAGAAGAACCGTTGCAAGGAAAACTAATTCGTGTGGTACGTCCAGTCACTTAAAAATGTTTTGATGGAACGCGCAAACTTGAGATATTAAGATGCGATCGCCCTAAAGCCATTGAGCAGCAGTAGATTACCTTTTCAACCACACCATAATCTTTGGATTAGTACTGATTGTGCCGTACTAATATAATACCCAGTTTTACTAGTCTCCAATTTCCAACCCCCAAGTTTGGAGAAATAACAAAGGACAAATGACAAAGCGCTTCTGCTAGGTATTATATTCTTGTTGTTAAGCCACCATGATGTCTAGGATTGCTTACGCTTAATTTTATTAGAGGAAATACTGAAGATGGGACGTATTTTTATCTCGGCGGCTCACGGAGGCAAAGAAGCTGGAGGAGTCGATCCGGGTGCGATCGCGGGTGGTACAACTGAAGCTAAAGAAATGATTCTGCTGCGGGATTTGATTGTCACGGAACTAAGAGCGCGGAATTTGGAAATTTTAGCAGTCCCCGATGACTTGAGTGCCGCCCAAACTATCACCTGGATCAATTCCCGTGGAAGTCGCGGTGATGTCGCTCTAGAAATTCAATCTGATGCCGCTAGCAGCCCTTCTGTGCGCGGGGCTAGTATCTTCTACATTGCCAACAATACGGAGCGCAAAACCAATGCTGAACAGTTGCTAGTAGCATTATTGCGCCGTGTTCCCCAACTACCGAATCGCGGAGTCAAGCCAGATACAGATAGCGGATTGGGTAGCTTGGCATTTTGTCGCCGGACAACGCTTCCGGCTTTGTTAATGCAAGTGGGGTTTCTCAGCAGTCCAGAGGATCGGGCTTTGCTACAAAGTCGTCGCCGCGATTTTGCTTTGGGAATTGCTGATGGATTGGTATCTTGGAGTCGTGTAATCGATCCTACTGGAATTCCCACAGAAGCGAGTTATCCGGCAATTAATATTAATATTAACGGGCAAAAGTATTCAGAACAAGGCGTGTTAGTTAATGGTAATGCTTACATCCCCATTGATTTAGTAGATATTTTGAGAATTGACCTTTCCCAAACACCGAATGTTAATCGAATTACCTATCGCAGAATAGTGTATGTCAAAGCCATCGAATTGCGAGATTTTCATGTTGCAGTTACGTGGGATGCTTCAACTCGTACTGTTAGCTTGCGTTCAAATTTAGTAGTTTGCGCTGGTAAATTAGACCGGGTGATGTCGAACGGTAATACTTCAGAAGTACAGTTACAATTATTCCTGAGAAACAATAATGAAGATGCGTTGGGAAAATTTCCTGATATCTCAAAACTGTATCGGGAAGAAGCAGATATAGAAGGAGTAAATTATGATATTGCCTTTTGCCAAATGTGTGTAGAAACTGGATTTTTACGATTTGGTGGCGATATTAAACCTGAGCAAAATAATTTTGCGGGCTTAGGAGCGATCGGTGGTGGTTCGGAAGCTGCATCTTTTCAAAGTGCCAGAATTGGAGTGAGGGCACACATCCAACATTTAAAAGCTTATGCTAGTTTAGAACCTTTGGTACAGGAAGTAGTAGATCCCAGATTTCGCTTTGTGACGCGGGGAATTGCGCCATTAATCGATCAGTTATCAGGACGATGGTCAGCAGATTTAGATTATGGTGCAAGAATTACAGCCATGATCAAGC
Organism: Nostoc sp. C117; assembly: GCF_043099735.1. NCBI lineage: Bacteria > Bacillati > Cyanobacteriota > Cyanophyceae > Nostocales > Nostocaceae > Nostoc > Nostoc sp. C117. Next base: position 1,270,258 of record NZ_CP170991.1, on the reverse strand, counting down.
GATTGTATGAGTCAGCCGGATTGTTGTAAGTGCTGCTTCAAGCAACAGATTGCCGAAATTATTATAGAGTTTCTGAGATAAATTATGACTTAACTGATAAGCGCTTAATTTAACTATATTTCTCCCTGAATAATTTGGGATAATTCACTGCGGCTGCGATTTGCTTCTGACCAAAAAGCTACCCAAAAAACGATCGCCATTATCATAGGCATCCCGAGAAATACCGCAGCCATATAATTAGGTATAGCAGTCGTTAAGGTTATAGGAATAACCGCACTATACCAGGATAAAAACCAGAACCCTAAAAATCCCATAACAAAAGAATTTACGCTCATGCGTACATGAATCAATATTTGGTAGGGTTCTACTTCAAAACGTCCTCTAATTACTGGTAAAAATGAGTTGCGGTAGTGAATTATGCGACGTATTTGAAAACCTTCTTCAGAAATTGTTCCTTGATAAGGGGCGTGTTCTCTGGAGAATCTAAATATCTTTGTAGGTTCAATTTTGTCATTCAGCCGCTGCAAAACTATGGGTAGTGGGTCAGAGGTGAAAACCGTAAAGGTATCGTAGGGTAGTATTTTCATGTAGATTGAACCTACTGTCTAAGCATATAATCGGACAAACAACTAAATAATATTTCACCCATAACAAGTACTATTTATACCAGTTGGTATTAAACACGCAAGTTCGAGCGATCGCTGTTGTATGGGAATGGTAATAATAAATTCGGCTCCGCGATCGGGTGCAGAAATACACTGTATCTGACCTTGATGTTTAGAAACAATTTTATAACTAATACTCAATCCCAAACCTGTTCCTTTGCCAACAGGTTTTGTCGTAAAAAAAGGATTGAAAAGGCGTTGTAACACATGTTGACTCATTCCCGCCCCATTATCTCCAATGTGAATAGAAACAGAGTCCTTATCAATGACTGTAGTCCGAATCAGAATCTGAGGTTCAATCTGAATATGATGTGAAATTTGCAGCTTTTCATATTCTTCCAAAGCATCAATTGCATTGGCAATTAGATTCATAAATACTTGGTTTAGTTGTCCGGCATAACATTCTATTAGTGGTAAATCTCCATACTCTTTAATAATTTTGATATCTGCATTTTTTGTATTATCTTTGAGTCGATTCTCCAAAATTAAGAGTGTACTATCTAAACCATCATGGATATTCACGCGTTTCATTTCTGCTTCATCTAAACGAGCAAAGTTTCGCAATGACTGAACAATTTCACGGATGCGTTCAGCACCAATCTTCATAGAAGATAACAGTTTAGGTAAATCTTCAATCAGAAATTCTAAATCTATTGCCTCTACTTTTTCCTGGATTTCTAACGGTGGTAAAGGAATGTACTTAGCATACAAATCTAAGAGGGAAAGCAAATTTTCAGCATATTGATTTGCATGAGTTAAGTTTCCATAGATAAAGCTCACTGGATTATTAATTTCATGGGCTACACCTGCTACCAGTTGTCCAAGACTAGACATTTTCTCACTTTGGACTAACTGGCTTTGAGTTTCTTGCAGTTGGCGAAAAGCAATTTCTAGCTGATTGGCTTGTTCTCGATAACGAGTTTCTGATAAGTGTAAAGCTTGTTCTGTTAAGCTCCGCTCTTGAACTTCCTGTTTTAATTGTTTATTAGCTTTTTGAAGTTCATCTGTTCTTGCATCCACTCGTTTTTCTAATTCAGCAGTTAATTGCAAAAGTGCTTGTTCTGCTCTCAAACGCTCTTGAACTTCCTGTTCTAAATGCAGAGAATGCTGTTGTAATTTTTTGGTTAAGTTTCGCAAGCTCAAATGAATGTTGACACGGGCTAAAATTTCTTCATGCTGCAATGGCTTCGTGATATAATCTACCGCCCCTAGACTCAATCCTTTTATCTTGTCTACTGTATCAGAAAGTGCAGTCATAAAAATCACAGGAATATCTTTTGTTGTTTCCTGAGCTTTTATACGACGGCAGGTTTCAAAACCATCTATCCCCGGCATCAGTACATCTAATAAGATTAAATCAGGTAAGGCATATTCCATCTGTTCAATTGCATCTTCGCCATCTTGGGCAACTAAAACTTGAAATCCCGAATCTGCTAAAAAATCAAATAGTACCCCTAAATTTGTGGGAGTATCATCAACAATTAAAATTACATTATTTTCTGTATTTTTCGGATTCATAACTTAACTCCCAGCATTTTTGAGAAATTCGCGAATTTTTTTAACTTGAAATCCTTTCGCTAATTGATGTAGTTCCCTAGAGAAAGGAATATATTGAGAATTTAAATCTTCTAAATGAGTTGCCTGTTCAATAATTCCTTTGAGATCTCCTTTCATCGCTAAAGCTAACAAAGTAGCGATTTCTGATTCAGTTGGAAAGATCAAAGTTTCTTCGGACATAGGTTGAGATCGATCGCCTTTTTTTGATTCCTCTTCATAAATCCATTCCAATTCTAAACATATTTGCAATTTTCCTAATAATTCTGATATTCTTACTGGCTTGGCTAGAAAATCATTGCAACCTAATTCTTGACTTTTTTGTCGATCAAAATCAAAAACACTAGCAGAAGTTCCTATGACTATAATATCTTGAATTTCTGGCGATCGCCTTAATCTTCGAGTTGCTTCTAAACCACTCATTTTGGGCATCATTAAATCCATTAATATACAATCTGGCTGGCATTTAATTGCTTTATCCAAACAATCTTGACCATCAACTGCTTCCAAAGTTTCAAATCCTAATGGACTTAACATTTTGACTAAAATTGACCGATTTTCTAACTTATCGTCAGTAATAATCAGTGTACGTTTTTTACCTTGATAACCGATAATATTTTGTGATACTGCTTTGACTGACTCCGAATATTGTTCAACTTCAGGTAAGTCTAAATCAAAAAAGAAAATACTTCCTTTGCCTAATGTACTTTGAACTTCAATTTCTCCTCCCATCATCTGCACTAATTTCCGACTAATAGATAGTCCCAATCCGGTGCCTTCTACTTTGCGATTGTTTTCGCCTACTTGGTGGAAAGGTAAAAATATTTCTTGTAATTGTTCTGGAGCCATTCCGACTCCTGTATCTTCTACCTGAAACCGAATTTTATAATTGTGATAGCCAACTTTTAAAGTTACTTTACCCACTTCTGTAAACTTCACTGCATTACCGAGTAAATTAATTAAAACTTGTCGCAATCGTTTTTCATCGGCTCTCACGCCTTGAGGTAAATTACTTGTTGGCTGATAAATTAAATAAATACCTTTTTGTTGAGCGCGAATCCGGCAAATTTCTCCAACTCCTTCTAGAAAATCTGAAAAATTAAACTCTGTAGGAGATAATTCCATTTTCCGAGCTTCGATTTTGGAAAGATCTAAAACTTCATTAATCAGGTTTAAAAGATGATCGCCGCATTGATAAATAATATTCAAGCCATCTTTTTGGGAACTAGTTAAATCTTTATCTCGCTGCAAGATTTGGGCATAACCTAAAATCCCATTTAGCGGAGTTCGCAGTTCATGGCTCATATTGGCTAAAAATTCACTTTTTGCCCGATTAGCAGATTGAGCTGTTGCTTCTGCTTTTTGTAAATGCACATTTTTTTCTTGTAACTCTTGTGTTCGCTCTTGAACCTTTGCTTCTAAAGTCGTGTTAGCTGCGGCTAAATCACTATAGAGACGAGCATTTTCAATGGAAATTGCAGCTTGTGAAGATAAGAGTTTTAATATTTCTAATCTATCTGGGGTAAAAGCTTCCGTTGTCAAATTATTTTCTAAGTAGAGAATGCCGCTGAGTTTTCCTTGATGCAGAAGCGGGGTACATAATAATGATTTGGGTTTGTGGGTAACTATGTAAGGATCTTGAGCAAAAATTACCTCATAACTTGTATTACTATATAGAACATTTTCCTGTGTTCTAGCTACATAATTAATCACAGATATAGGTAATTCGCAACTAGTGGTTACTGGCTTTGATTGCATCACAATCACATCGTCTTGTTCCACTGTTGATTCTGCTTCTATTAGTAAATTTCCGTCGATTTCTAAAATTAAATATCCAGTTTGAGCGCCAGCATTCTCCAGCACGATTTGCATTAATTTAGCCAGCAATTTACTCAAAACAATTTCACCAGAAAGAACTTGAGAAGCTTTCATCACGGTCATCAGGTCGAGAGAGTGAGTGCTTTCATTACTTGTGGAATTTATCTGAGTAAGTTCTTGATAATTCGTTTCTAGCTTTTGTGTGTTTAGCGATGCTTCGCGAATGCGTCTACGCGCGATCAATTGCGGATAGCGTGCTTCTAAATCTTTAACTTTAGCAATAGCCCCCCAATGGCTATAGGTATGATAGGCATTAGTCATGTAAATTCGGGCAATAGTTTGTTTACCCCATGACAGATAAAATTTGGCAGCGAGTTCGTGAGCGATCGCTTCTTCGTTGATGTATCCGTTTTCTTTGGCAAGGGCGATCGCCTTATCGTAATCCTCCATCGCCTCAACATTTTGGTTGAGTACTCGATGCCGTTCTGCCTCCACTAGATAAAATTTGTGCAGATAATTCATTGGGGCATGATGCGCCCATTTTTGGATTTTGTCTTGATTAGCTTGGACGCGATCGAGAATCTCTTGTTGCCGAGATTCTGGACTACCGATATACACCGAAAGCTGCACCAGAGAATCGTAGAAATAAAACAGAGCAAATATAATCATTCCTGTAGCTGCCGTAAAATAACTTTCTACTTGAACGATATTTTCCAGCGCTTGAGAGTAGTCTTCAAAGCAATAACAAAGCACAACTTTGTGGAAGTATAAAAGTTGCATAGCTACTTGGTCCTTGCTTTGCTGATGAATGGGTAGCATTTTTTGCTCGTCATAGACTTCACCTTTTAAAATGCAAGGATTTTTAGCATTTCCCATCATGTTTAAGACGGCTTGGGAAGTGATTTCATGATAATGAAGGGCTGTTTCTTGCTTAATTTTATTAATAGCATTCCAGTAAGTTGCTATTTCTCGTTCAAGGACAGTTAGTTGTTGACCAACTAAATATGAGAAAAGACAATATTCAAATGCACCAAAGGCAGCATATTCTAAATCTCCAGTCTCTAGTCCGTTAGAGTAATCCGAGCGAAAATGTTCTAAGGTATCCTTGGAGTGTTCTTTCCAGTGTCGGACAAAGACATTCACCATGTGGCTGGTCTTAGTGCTGATTTCTTTAGCATTCAATTTTGACAGCAAACTCAAAGCTAATTGACCGAACTGATAGCCTTGCTCGATATCTCCTATGACCCCGCACAAAAGAAAGCCATAAAGGGCATAAGCAAAGGGAGAGACAGCAGCATTGCCATATTCGACGGATATATTTACCTGTTTCAACACCATTAAAGGTATCAGTTCTGGCCTAACTATGAAGGTAGCAGCAAATAGGCTTGATAGCAGCTTCAAGGTTGCTAATTTATCAGGGTCAGTCATTAAAGGTAAGTCAATTAAATCAGAAGCTTCTTTTCCATTTAAAATTGATGTAATTTCCTCAAATCCTCGCCCAACATCTGAAGGGTTCACTTTTTCAGGAAATTCTACCCCCAACAACTTTAAGATTTGTAGCCCTGTATTAACTGCTTCTTTGGGCTGATTCTGTGATACATAAGCTTGAATTTGAACTGTGTACAGCTTCACTGTATCCAGTAAGGAATTAGCGCAGTTTTGTACTATCCCAACAAATTTCTGCATCCCGTTAAAATCACCACTTAAGTAGGTTGCTTCTACTGCTTCGGTATGTAACGCTAATGTTAGTTCATATTGACTCTTCCAACTATCTTCTGCTAACAGTCCTAAACCGACATTTAAATATTTGACAGCAGAATCATACGCGGTTGCTGCTTTCGCTTTTTGACCTGCGATGAGATTGAGTTGAGCTATCTCACATTTTTCTGATTCAGATGTGAGCAGTTCAGTCCCGTAATTGAGTTGGTTGACCAGCGCAAAGATATTTTCTTTTTGTTCTTCTGGCGTAAAATTTTGCAGTAGTAACCGACCAATTCTTAGGTGTGTTATTTTCTTTTTCTCATCAGGAATTAGAGAATACGCCGCTTGTTGCACGCGATCGTGCAAAAATTTGTATGTGATTGTTTTATATACATTATTTAATAATATTCCTGATTTATCTGCTCCGGTTTGTTTTTCTTCCAATACTAAGGGGATTTTATAGGAATTATTTAAGGGTAAAATCAAACCTGACTGGAGAGCTTTCCATAAATCGGCGGCAGCTTCTGATTGAGGTATTTCATTAACGGTTGCTAAAACTTCTAAGGTAAATTTGTCTCCTATACAAGCAGCTATTTTTAAAATTTCAATTGTCTTTATTGACATCTTTTGAATCTGGGCAAGCATCAATTCGACAACATTATCTGTAATATTAATACCTTGTAACTGCCGATCATCCCATTGCCAAACTCCTTGATTAAAATTAAAATTTAATAATTTTTCTTGTTGAAGATAATTGAGTAATTGAGTTAAGAAAAATGGATTACCTTGAGTTTTGTTAAATACTAACTCTGCCAAAGGTTTAACTATTAAAATATTGCTATGTAGAGCATCAGCAATTAACTGATTTACACAGTCAAAATTTAAAGGACTGAGAACAATATTACTAATACTAGTTCTAACCTGTTGAATTTGCTCTAAGGTATGGATTAAGGGATGAGTTGCGCTGACTTCATTATCACGATAAGCTCCAATTAATAATAAATATTCACTGTCTGGATCGGTAATAATTAACTCGATTAACTTGAGAGAAGCTGAATCTACCCACTGTAAATCGTCTAAAAATAAAACTAAAGGATGTTCCCGTTTAGTAAAGACATGAATAAACTGTTGAAATACTCGATTGAAACGATTTTGCGATTCTGCTGCACCTAATTGTGGTACTGCAAGCTGAGAGGCAATAATGCACTCTACTTCTGGTATGACATCTATGATAATCTGAGCATTTTGACCAAGGGCAGTTAATATTTTAGATTTCCAATTTTGTAAAGATTCAGCACTTTCTGTTAATAGTTGTCGCATTAATTCTTGAAAAGCTTGAATTAATGAAGCATAAGGAATATTACGTTTAAATTGGTCAAATTTGCCCGAAATAAAGTATCCTCTCTGGCCGACAATTGGCTTATGAATTTCATTTACTAAGCAAGATTTGCCAATTCCAGAGTATCCAGATACTAGCATCATTTCTGTTTGTCCATTGCTGATGCGTTCAAAAGCATTTAATAATATATTTACTTCTGTTTGCCTGCCATACAGTTTTTGTGGAATGATAAACTGACTATATAAATCTAGGTTACCAATAGTAAAATTAGCAATTTCAGCGTTATTTTTTAATTGCTTTAAACATTCTTCTAAATCGCTTTTTAACCCCAATGCATTTTGATATCTATCTTCCGCTGTTTTTGCTAATAATTTCATCACAATCTCAGAAACTACTAGCGGAATTTCTGACCGTATTTTGTGAGGTGAAACTGGAGTTTTAGCAATATGTGAGTGAATAATCTCTAAGGAATCATTACTATCAAAAGGTACTAACCCAGTGAGCATTTGATAAAAGGTGACTCCCAATGAATAAAAATCGGTACGATAATCAAGCGACCGATTCATTCTTCCTGTTTGCTCTGGAGACATATAGGCTAATGTGCCTTCTATTAAGTTAGGATTACCCACAGTTTGTTTTTCTCTAGATAACTGTGATGCAATACTAAAATCAATAATTTTACTATTTAAATTGTTTTGATTAATAATAATATTTTGTGGCTTAATATCTTTATGAATAACTTGGCGATCGTGAATACTTGCTAAAGCATCTGCTAGTTGAATACCAATTATCAAAAAATCTTTTAATGATGGTGTTTGTGAATCAATAAAATTTTTCAGCGATACAGCTCCAAAATCTTCTAAAACTAGTGCTAATCCGTTTTGGTGCTTTTCTAAAGCTAAAGGATTGATCGCTCCAGCAACATCTATCAAGCTGTTGAGGATTTTATATTCGTGTCTCAGTGCTGTTAATTCTTCTAAGGTGGGATATTCGGCTTTGAGAACTTTAACAATGACTGAAGTTTCATCTATCTGTTTAATAGCGCGGTAAATAACCCTAGAGATGCCTTCATGTAAAGTTTTAGCAGGAACATAGCCAGGAAGCGTTAGCATTTTTTTCTTGTCTAGTATAAAGAATTAAAGTGAACTAGATATGAGTTTAACTTAGTAGGCGAAATGCAGCCGCTTAAAATTCCCAAATTTTTTTGATTACAATTAATGATTCCCAACTTAATTGATAAGCTTTTAAAAGCTAAATAAAACTAAATATTTAGTAATACAGCTATATAACTTAAGGCACAGGATAGTCCACGATCATCCCATCAAAAAATAGAGCATTAGTAGCAAGTTATATTGGTAGTTGGGGATTTTAATGGTTTCCCCTTTCTCCAATCACCGCGTCAGCTCCAATCATCCCATTATTCAGCAACGCCATATTTTTCTGTTTGCCAACAAGAACAAACTTAAACTAATAAATCCTCTGGTTTTTTTGGTGCTGGTTTTTTCAACTTGATCCAACAGCCAGTGTTCCCAAACATCCAAAGGATATGCATTACTAAAACTTATCCAAAGTTGTTGGGGAAAATCTGCTGTTACAGTTTCACATAATTTAGCAACCAACACCGACTTTCCATAACCCCCGTAGCCGTCACACCAATCAAGCGCACGTCGCTTGTATGTAACCATGCTGCATTTGCTCAAGTTCCTCACTGCGTCCTTGCCAATGGCTAGTGCCCAATACCCAAAATCTTTTGTCCCACCATTTGATAAGTTAGTACATAGTCTGAAACAATAGCACTAATAATAAGATTTAGAGGGGATTACGTTGAGTCACCATCCAGATGCCATTGCCCCGCACGGTGGACAGTTGGTTAACCGTATCGCCACACCAGAACAAAGAGAGGAATTTCTTTCAAAAGCCGACTTTTTGCCACGAGTGCAACTTGACGATCGCGCTCTTTCTGATTTAGAAATGATCGCGATCGGTGCTTTTAGCCCACTCACGGGTTTTATGAACCAGGAAGACTACGATCGCACTGTTACAGAAATGCGACTAGCTAATGGTATTCCCTGGTCAATACCAATTACACTATCGGTAGCCGAAGAAATCGCTTCTCCACTCAAAGAAGGTGGCTTGATTCGTCTAGATAACCCCGCAGGGCGGTTTATTGGAGTTTTGCAACTCAGCCAAAAATATAACTACGACAAAACCCGCGAAGCAATTAATGTCTATCGCACTGATGATGCAAATCATCCTGGTGTGCAGGTACTTTATAACCAAGGTTCAGTACATCTGGCTGGCGACATCTGGCTATTGCAACGCGATTCTCATCCCAATTTTCCCACTTACCAAATCGATCCCGCTGCCTCACGGCAAATATTCCGGGAAAATGGCTGGAAAACCATTGTCGGTTTCCAAACTCGCAACCCCATCCACCGCGCCCATGAATACATCCAAAAGTGTGCTTTAGAAACAGTAGATGCGCTATTTTTGCATCCATTGGTAGGGGCAACAAAAGATGATGACATTGCCGCCGACGTGCGGATGCGCTGCTATGAAATTTTGCTAGAACATTATTACCCCCACGATCGCGTGATTCTGGCAATTAATCCTGCCGCAATGCGCTATGCTGGCCCTCGTGAAGCGATTTTTCATGCCTTAGTTCGCAAAAACTACGGCTGTACTCACTTTATCGTTGGCCGGGATCATGCTGGCGTTGGTGACTACTACGGCACTTATGACGCTCAATACATCTTTGATGAATTTGAGCTAGGTGAATTAGGCATTGTGCCAATGAAATTTGAACACGCTTTCTACTGCACCCGCACTAAGCAGATGGCTACGACTAAAACCAGTCCCAGTAAGCCAGAAGAACGCATTCACCTATCGGGAACCAAAGTTAGGGAAATGCTGCGACGAGGTGAGTTACCTCCACCAGAATTTTCTCGTCCTGAGGTAGCCGCAGAGTTAGCGCGGGCAATGCGTATACAGGTATCGGTTTAGGGCAAAAGAGTGCTGAGTTAAGAGAATGTTTGAAAAGTCCTCTTGTTGGTAGCAAAACGTTTTAGATCCCTTTTTAAGGGGGGTTAGGGGGGATCTAAAAGTGCCTAAAATCACAGTTAACTACTTTTCAAACAACCTCTAAGAGTGGGGAGATGAGGGAGATGAGGGACATAGGAGATAATCCTAACTCCTAACTCAGCACGGGCTAAACGCCCCGCTATTCATGTACAGCACTCCTAATGCCCACTTTCATCTAAACACCATCTGTCACTTTACACTACAGGTCTCAAACCTTTAAGCTGCTAGCTGATAGGTTGAGGACTGATAGCTAAATTATGAAACGGCGCACGTTTTTAAACAGAATTGGCTCAATACTTGCCGTATTGGGGCTAACTGAAGCTGAGTGGTTGACTTTGGGAAATCGCTATTACTATGCTTTGGCACAACCCAGTCCGCGCAAGTTAGCATTATTAATTGGTATCAACCAATACCCCAAAATTTCCGCCCTCAGTGGTTGTCTGACTGATGTGGAACTTCAAAGAGAACTTTTAATGCATCGCTTTGGCTTCCAAGGTTCAGATATCTTGACTTTAACTGAGGAACAAGCTAGCAGAGAATTCATTGAGGCAGCTTTTTTAGACCATCTGGGCAAGCAAGCTAAACCTGGCGATGTAGTTGTCTTTCACTTTAGCGGCTATGGCAGTCGTGTCAAATTGGAAACATTGCCAGAGACAATCCAAAATGCTCTGGTGCCAGCTAATGAAAGTCAAACTACAGAAAATGGTAAAATAGTCAATTATTTATTAGAAGAAACATTACTATTATTATTGCGATCGCTGCCGACAAATAAAGTCACAGGAGTATTAGATACTAGCTATTATCCTCCTAGCTCAGCGATGGGATTAAAAACTCGCGCCCTTCCAGAGTCAGTAGAAGCGAAGTTAGCAATAGAAGAACTCGAATTTCTCAAACAACTTCAAACTCAAAAATCACCCAGCACTCCTGTTATTTTAACAGCGACCTCAGACCCAAAGCAGTCAGCCAGGGAAGAACTCTTTTCTGGTTTTAGTGCGGGGTTATTTACTTACGCCTTGACGCAGTATTTATGGGAAGTTACCCCAGCGACAAAAATTCCAGTCGCCCTCTCCCATGTGGGAAATTCTCTGTATAAATTGGGTAGCAAACAGCAGCCAGGGTTATTAAAAACTCAAAAAAATCAAGATGCAGAAATTTTACATGTAACGTCTCAACTGCCAGATAATAGCATTGGTGCAGAGGGCGTGGTGAGAGCTATTGAAGAAGACGGTAAAACAGTCCATTTGTGGTTAGGAGGATTACCTGCCCAAGTGCTGCTATACTACGGAGTTAATTCTCGATTGACTCTACCAACAACAGAGCAATTGATATTGCGATCGCGTACTGGATTAACAGCAAAAGCCCAAATTGCCAAAATTCAAGGTGCAACTCCCATACAAGTCGGGCAACTTATTCAAGAAGCAGTCCGAGTTTTACCAAGAAATATTAATTTAATAATTGGTCTAGATACTGGACTAGAAAGAATTGAACGAGTAGATGCCACAAGTGGCTTTGCTGCCACTGCCCATGTATCCACCGTCACAGCAGGGGAACAACCAGCCGATTATATATTTGGTAAGCTACAGCAAGCACCTAGTCGTTATGGACTATTTACTCTTGATGGCGAGTTAATTCCCAACACTGCTGGGGAAGTTGGGGAAGCAGTAAAAGTGGCAGTACTGCGGTTAGTGCCAAAATTATCCACCCTGCTAGCAGCCAAGTTATGGCGACTGACAGAAAATGCAGGTTCTTCCCGCCTAGCAATCAAAGCAAGCCTAGAGATAATTCGTGGTACATTAACTGAGGTCTTAACACAACGAGAAACAGTACGAACTCTCACTAGAGAAAAATCACTCAGCACTCAGCACTCCCAACTCAGCACTCCCATTGTGCCTATTGGTAGTCGAATACAGTATCGTGTGGAAAATCAAAGCGATCGCCCAGTATATTTAATCTTGTTAGGATTAAAAAATAATCAAACAGCAGTTGCCTTCTACTCTTGGGAAACTCCTCCAGAAACAAACACTACCGAGACCAAGCCCCTCTTCAAAGAAGTTGTCATCGCCCCAGGAGAAACCCTCACCTTACCCAAAACTAATGCTGGTTCTGAATGGGTAATTCCCAGCCCAGCCTTCTTTTCCGAACAACAACTAATTTTTAATAGCGCCCCCTTGGTTGCAACACTCGCCCTTATGAACACTGCGAAATATCCCGCACCCGACGAACAGCCAATTGCCCCATTGTTAAATTCCCTAGATGTTATACAAGCCTTACTACAAGACTTGCATAACGCTAGCGCCATCAAAACCGAGATGAACGGCACAGCTGCTGACTCATATATCTTGGATGTGAATAATTGGGCAAGCCTGAGCTTTAGTTTTCAGGTTGTGTAAATACAGATTGGGCATCGGGCATCGGGCATCAGTCATCATTCACAAAAGACAAAATCGTATTCTCCTTGTAGATACTCCCGGAAATACTCCGCATAAAGTTGACAACGAGGTAACACTACACGCCCTTTCCGACGCACTAAAGCTGCACCCCGCAACCGCAAGAAAATTCGCTCATCTTCGCAGATATTCTGGCGAATTATCTAGTACTTCAGATAATGTCGCTTTTGGTTGAGGGCTTTTTCTTGCCATTTATACACCAATACAGTTCAGATAAGACCAAAAAACTTGTAGAGACGGCGATTTATCGCGTCTCGAAAACCCAAAATTTTGTACCAGTAGCCCTTAACTGAACCGTATTGATTTATACACCACATATTCTATGCGTTCCCTAGTTTACCTGAATATTTGACCTTCTCTAGCAAACTTTGCGGTTCTAGAATATTTCGCATCTGATTTCAGGTTTAGGCTAAGATCGATTATTAGTTTTTCACTTATACTATGCCTCAAAACCACAACAGCAATTATCGAAAAATGCCCTTTCTTAAAACCACAATTTTCTCCATATTTGCTGTCATTGCTGTTTTAGTAGTAGCGTTTCCTTGGTTATACGAAATAAAAAGCAAGGCTGGAATCGACATATCACCTGGACGTCACGCTGGAACCTTTTTTGAAAAACATACCCACGGACTTTTCAAGTGTGAGTGGCTTTATCCTTATCATTGCGATCGCCCCCGAGGTTAAGTAGAGGAATTGAACTTCAGATGACTAAGACATACTTACACTGACTGTTCGAGTGCAATCTCGGTGTGAGTATGTCATAAACCGTCAAATCGCAAAGCATTAAACTGGCATCACTTCTCGCACTTCAACTGGTTCACCCGTCAAGCTAAAAGGGCGAACTTCGGTAATTTTTACCTTTAATAACTGCCCTTTCAATTCGTTGATGTCACCGGCGAAGAAGGTTAAACGATTACCACCAGTGCGTCCCATGACTTGAGTTTTATCTTTGGGATTTTCGTCTTCTACTAAAACTTCTTCAATGCGTCCGAAGTAACGTTGCGATCGCTCTGCTACTTTTAAGTTTCCCAGATGATTGAGCCGTTGTAGGCGATCGCTTTTAATTTCTTCGCTCAGTTGATTGTCCCACAAAGCGGCGGGTGTCCCTGGCCGGGGTGAATATGCGGCTGTATTCAACATATCAAATCCGATATCTTCTACTAGTTTCAAAGTATTTTCAAACTGTTGTTCTGTCTCCCCAGGAAAACCAACAATTGCATCAGCACTAATTGAAGCATCTGGCATATACCGCCGAATAGTATCAATAATCCGACGATACTTTTCATGAGTATAACCCCGCGCCATCGCCTTTAAAAGTTCATTATCCCCAGATTGAAAGGGAATGTGGAAGTGTTCGCAGACTTTGGGCAACTCAGCACAAGCCCGAATTAGTCTTTCTGTAAAATAACGGGGATGGCTTGTAGCAAATCTTATCCTTTCAACCCCTGGCACATCATGGACGTAATAAAGTAAATCTGTGAAGTTGTGTAGATGCCGACCTTCTGGTGTGGTTCCTGGTAAATCCCTACCGTAAGCGTCAATATTTTGACCGAGTAGAGTAACTTCTTTGTAACCTTGTCGTCCTAATTCCAGCATTTCTGCACGAATAGCTTCTGGTGTGCGAGATTGTTCGATACCGCGCACGTTGGGAACCACGCAGTAAGTGCAACGTTCGTTACAGCCGTAAATCACATTTACCCAAGCTGTGACTTTACTATCCCGTCGCGGCTGGGTGATATCCTCAATAATGTGAACCGACTCGGTTGCCACAACTTGGTTACCCTCAAACACTGACTCCAGCAAATCTTTCAGACGATTGGCATGTTGTGGCCCCATTACCAAGTCTAATTCTGGCACGCGTCGCAACAGTGCTTCGCCTTCTTGCTGGGCAACGCAACCAGCAACTATGAGGGTTAAATCAGGCTGCTCGTGCTTGCGCTTTGCCTGTCTGCCAAGATAAGAATATACTTTTTGCTCGGCATTATCTCGAATTGTGCAGGTATTGTAGAGAATTACATCTGCATTATTTGGGTCTTCCGACCACTCAAAGCCCATGTTTTCTAGGACGCCAGCCATGCGCTCTGAGTCAGCTTTATTCATCTGACAACCGAAAGTAGTTATGTGGTAGTGGCGTTTAGAAGTGGTCATGGGCAATTCTGCTTAATTAGCGTAATGTATATAAACTTTATTTCTATTTTATAACGCTCTTAACTCAGGTGATGCATTGTTTCCTCTCTACCTCTGTCTCAACCGTAGTCCATTGATGTGAAAAACAGTCTAAATTGCAATGCAGTTTTTTGCAATCTTTAGATAGATAAAGAATGCACCTATCAGTAATAAATTCTGCATTTTAGTCAGCCTAAAAGGTGAATGAATAAGGGAGTATCTCAATGAGTGTAAAAACACACCTGACCTAGCGAATCGAATTAGCGGCTATACAGACAAAACCGACCTGCGTGGGTTTCAAATTCTTTGAGTCCGCGTAGGCGCGATTTCTAATCGCCTGGTATATTTGCAAAGGTGAGATATTCCCAATGAATAATAGCTATATTTTTGATCCTGTGTACTTTGTGAGTTCAAAAATGTGGCTATTAATTACTATTAATAGATGTATTTTTCCTCAAGTTTAATAGTTAAAATTATGGTTACGTGACTAGCGGCGAGCGGCGCAGTTTTACCTACAACAATTATCTCTCTGGAAAGGGCGGAAACGATATCATGCAGTTTTCTCCAATCTTGCATATACCGATTGTCGAGACTTACAGATGTACTTTGTTACTCTTGTAGATTTATCAAAATCAAATCGGAATGTTATGGGAATCAAAATTCATACTTTAAGTACTTATAACTAATTTTATAACTACGTATTTTTTTGATGAAGACACAGATAAAGTCTGTTAATGAACTAATAACTAGTGTCAATATATGACAGCAATATATAAATCAAAGTAATCTTAAAGTATCTTGCTTGATAATCCAGCAACTTCATTGCAGTCGATGGGAAAAGTGCATAGTCGCGTTGGCGTAACCTTTCTTTCGTAGGGAAGCGGCTTGTCGTTAGACATCACTCAAATCGAAAGGAATGAACCACAGCTAGTTTTACTGCATATTGATTAATCTGGAATCAGTAAATTGCCAAATATTTAATACTACTAAATCATTTATTGAATCTCAAGTCTGAATTAAGGTGTATACAGATGAATCAGGAACTCTTTCTATACTCTTTTCTAGCTCAATTCCCATTACTCAAAAAAAGTTATACTGCCAAAATCATGGTAGTGGCTTTTTTGGGAACTCACGTACCACTTCTGAGTTTAATCTTCAATGTCGTGACTTCCAACTCCTATTCTTGGGAGATGGCAATGCAAGTACTGTTGAATGCACTTTTGGCTACACTAGCGGGTACAGCAGCGACCCTCGCTGTACTGCGTTACTTGCTTGCTCCGGTTATTTTGACTCATACGGCATTGGAAGACTATTTGCAAACCAAAAAATTACCGGAACTGCCTAGACAATTTACGGATGAGGCAGGTACTCTCATGGCAGATACTTCACAAACTCTTCACAAATTAGATGAGTTAATTCACCACATTAGTAATTACGACAATCTAACTGGGTTACCGAATCGGGATTTATTCTGCGATCGCCTTAATCAAAATGTGTCACAATCTCAAAATCCCCAGCAACTAATTGCTGTTCTTTCGCTGGCCATTGATGATTTCACTGCTATAAGTCATGGGTTGGAGCATGAAACATCCAATCACCTATTAAGAGCAGTTGCCCAACGCTTGACAAACTGTATGGCTAAAACAGATATTTTGGGGCGTTTGAGTCAAGATGAGTTTGCGATCGCTCACATAGATATCTTTTCCTTTGAAAAAGTGATTAGTTTAACAAGTATTCTACAAAGTACATTGGCTAAACCCTTCTTTATAGATGGTCAGCACATTCACATCACAGCCAGCATAGGTATTACAATTAGTGACTTAGGCGATCGAAATAGTGTAGATTTACTATTACAGCAGGCTCATATAGCACTGTATCAAGCAAAACAGCAAGGGTCTAGTCAATACCAGTTTTATTCACCAGAAATTAATGCTCAATTGCAAGAGCGATTAGCATTAGAAAACGAATTACATGGGGCGCTGGAGCGCGGCGAAATGGTAATTTATTACCAACCACTGATTGATTTGCACACCAGACAAATCACAGGAATGGAAGCACTATTGCGCTGGCAACATCCTACTAGAGGTTTGGTTTCTCCAGCAAAGTTTATTCCCATTGCCGAACATAACGGTTTAATCATACCTATTGGTGAATGGGTGTTGCGAACCGCTTGCGCTCAAAATCGAGCTTGGCAAGTTGCTGGACTGCCACCAATTCGTATGTCAGTGAACCTCTCGGCTCGACAATTTGAACAACTAAATTTAGTTGAGCTTGTCAAACAAATCTTAGAGAAGACAGGATTGCAAACATCTTATCTAGAACTGGAAGTCACTGAAAGCTCTTTGATAAGTGATATTGAGCATTCCGTTAAAACTCTGAAAAAATTACGAGAACTAGGAATATGGCTAGCTTTGGATGACTTCGGTACTGGTTATTCTTCTCTCAACTATTTGAAGCGCTTCCCTGTGAACATGCTCAAAATTGACCGCTCATTTGTCCAAGACGTGACATCTAATTCTGATAGTGCCGCCGTCACCGATGCCATAATTGCATTAGCTAAAAGCCTCCAGTTAAAAATTACAGCCGAAGGGGTGGAAACTGAAGAACAGCTTGAGTATCTACAAAAGTGTGGGTGTCAAGAAGGACAAGGATTCTACTTTGGTATCCCTGCTCCCACTGACAGAATTACCGAAATACTCAAGCAGAATTCCCCGCAAAGACAGCAGATAGCTGCATAATAAATATAGGTCTCAAATGTCTGGGGTAAAACTGACCAAGAAATAGCAGTTCCGGTTGTCAATGAGCATAGCTTCCGACGCCCAACCATTGGTATTATAAACAGGCTGTGGTTTGACAGTATCTTGCTGTTTTAAATTCTCAAAAGGATCTTGGTCGGTTTGGGGTTGTGGTTGGACTTTGCTACTGCCGTCATCGTCAGGTTCAAAAGGATTTTTATTGAAGCTGAGATACATTCCTTCCAAACCATTTGCCAACTTGAATAAATTCTGTCGAATTAACTGTGCAGGAAATCCCTTGTAAATCACTCAGCATCCAGTCGCCTCGCGTTGAGAGAGCTACAAAGCTCAAACGCGGTTGCCATACCAATAAAGCAGCGATGCCACAAAATTGATTACAAGGGTTCTGAGCGTCAAGCGCGATCGCTCCAAGTCAAAATGCGCTCTTTGAAGAAAAACTTTTTGGTTTACTATTTTTTAGTTAATGTGTCAGTTTAATTATTGTCCACTCAGTAAATACAACAAGCTTTGGGCTAAAATTACCTTTTAGTGTGTCTAATTATCCAAATATCCTTATTTTAGATAATATTTCTATTGTCTAAAATTAGAAATACGAGGCTTAGTGAGCGCACTGAAATTTGGTTGTTCACCAATCGTAAGATTTTCAGAGGGTACTACCATGCAAAACATGCTAAAACGCGCATTCCTACCTGGCTTGATGGCTGCTACTTTAGCTGGTACTAGCTTAATCCCGGTTCAACCTGCTTCTGCTGATGACCGAGTTATTAATAATGCAGCCATTGGAGCTGGAGCAGGTGTATTAAGTGGGGTTTTAACAAATTGTGGTTCGGTATTAGACAATGCTTTTAAAGGTGCTGCTGCTGGTGCTGCTGTTAATGCTGCCAATGGTGTAAGAAGCACCAGAGCCAGAAGAAGAAAGGGACGTTTACCTGTTCAAGATATCGGTGTAGGTGCTGGTGCTGGTGTATTAGCAGGTGCAATTTCTGGTGGTTGTAGAACTACCTGGAAAAATGGTGTCAATGGTGCTGCTGCTGGTGCTGCTGTTAATTTATTAGATAACAGACGCAGAAGAAGATAATCTGTCATTGATAACTCGTCATTTAATCACCCAGCACGAATGATCAATCACAATTTTTAATTGCACCAAACTTTTCCCGAAGAAGTTCGCTTTCCGTTGCATTAGACTTCAAGGGATTCACTCATCATACGTCAGCACTCTTTCAAGTTGGTTATTTAATCTATCTGCCCAGTTATTTATTTCTGTTACCTTTTGGTGTAGAAGGTGTTCAGGATGCTCAATTGTGTATTCAATAACTCGTACCAGTAGAGGCTGAAAACCTTTTTTTCGCAGCTTTTCTGAAGGATAAATGTACGATAGATACGAACCATCTTCTAAAGTTTTTTCTGTAAGGAATTTGACATTGGCAGGTATTTTGCCCAAATAATCGCAACCTTGAGAAACCGTTGTCTGTACCATTGGTATTCGGCCAAAATAGGTGCTAACTTGATGAATCACGTGCTACTGTATGACGATAAGTTTTTGTTATGTCTTTATCTAACAGTATTTATCGCATATTTGAGAACATTTCCTTGAAACGGCGGGACAACGATGAGCCGATACCAGGTAGAACTAAAAATTACACGCCCCTAAAACCTTCAAGGTTGCAATAGTTGCCTCAGTTAAATCAGTCACCCCAGTAATATTCATCCCTTCATAAGGTCTTTCGCATCTCAGAGTTTTTAGGCACTCACCTGTTTCTACATCCCAAAGCCTAATCGTTTCATCTTCGCTACCACTGGCCAAAATCTTACCTTGAGGATTAAACGCAACCGACCAAACCCACTTGCTATGTCCTGACAAAGTTTTTATTTCTTTGTTGGTGCTTAAATCCCACAGCTTGATTGTTTGATCTCCGCTACCACTGGCTAAAATGCAACCATCTATACTGATGGTAGATGAGTATACGCAATTAGTATGCCCCTGCAAGGTTCTCAGACACTTACCTGTGCTGATATCCCACAGTTTCACCGTCTGATCTCCGCTGCTACTTGCTAAAGTCATACCGTCAGGACTAAAAACGACTGACCAGATCCAGTCAGTATGACCTTCCAGAACTTGAATGCAACTACCAATGCAGACATCCCACAACCTTACTGTTTGGTCATGGCAACCACTGGCTAGTGTCTGACCATCGGGGCTAAAAGCAACTGACCAAATCCGCTGAGTGTGCCCTTGGAAAGTTTTGAGACATTTACCTGTGCTGACATCCCACAGTTTTATAGTTTGGTCATCACTGCCAGTTGCTAGCATTTTACCATCGGGACTAAAGGCAACTGATATAATCCGATTACTATGTCCGCCCAAGGTTTTGAGACACTGACCTGTGTTGGCATTCCACAGTTTCACAGTTTGATCCTCACTGCCACTGGCAAGGAGGTTACCGTCTTGGCTGAGGGAAACTGATGTAACGCGATTACTATGTCCCCGCAACGTTTTTAAGCAAAAACCAGTGCTAGTATCCCAAAGTTTCACTGTTTGGTCGTTATTGCCACTTGCAAGAATTTGACCATTGGAACTAAAGGTCACCGACCAGATGCCATTACAATAACCTTGTAAGGTCTTGAGACATCCACCTGTATTAACATCCCACAGCCTCACTGTTTGGTCATCACTGCCACTGGCGAGCATTTTACCATCAGGACTAAAAGCAACTGACCATACACGACTACCATGCCCCTTAAGAGTTTTGAGACAAAGACCTGTGTTAACATCCCACAGTTTTACAGTTTGGTCATCACTGCCACTTGCTAGGCGATCGCCATCTGAACTAAACGCAACTGAATTAACCAAATCAGTATGACCCTGAAAAGTATAAAGACATTCACTAGTGTTAATATCCCATAGCCTTACCGTTCGGTCATGACAACCACTAATTAGCTTATCAGTATCTGGACTAAAAGCAACTGACTGCACCCTATGGGTGTGTCCCAGGAAAGTCTTGATGCATTGACTAGTCTTAATATCCCACAGTCTGATGGAGGAGTCATCATTCCCAGTAGCAAGCATTGTATCATCAGGACTAAAGGCTACTGACCAGACTCGGCTACTGTGTCCTTGGAAAGTCTGAATACATCGTCCGGTAACAACATCCCACAATCTTACCGTTGTGTCTTCACTACTACTTGCAAGAATTTGACCATTGGAACTGAAGGAAACTGACCAGATTCCAGCGGTATGACCGTGGTAGGTGGCGAGGCATTGCCCAGTGTTAGTATCCCACAACTTCACTGTTTGGTCATCACTGCCGCTAGCCAGGAGATGACCATCGGGGCTAAAAGTTACAGGCCAGATAAAACCTGTGTGTCCTTTGCAAATGAGCAGTTGTTTTCCATCGGCAACTTGATACAGGCGAACCTCACCATTAGTATCTCCTGTAGCTAATAGTTTGCCATCAGGACTAAATGCCACTGCATGAATACCGCCAATGGTTTCTGCAAAAACACATTTAGCTAGATTAGCATTTACAAAACTAGTATTTTGCAAATTTACATTCCGCAAATCTGCTTGCCAAATAGTTAGATTAGAAAAATCACTACCACTCAGGTCAGTTCCCAAATAACCCAGCAAATTAATAATATTTCCAGCAGTATAACTTTGTTCTAGCGGCGATATTTCTCTGAGGGTTGCAAGAATTTGAATTAGATGATTTTCCAGATTTCTTTGGCTTCTAAAGATTGCAAAAAGCCCTTCGATTACTGGTTTAAGGATCAGGTGAATTTGATTTTCTCTTACGTAGTCTTTTGCCGTTGCCTTTACTAAAGCATGACATCGGAAAATATCAATATTATGAGTGCTAATTTCTTGACAAACTTGCTCTACTAAGCGATTAATCACATATTCCATAACTACAGGTTGGAGAGTGAATAGTGCTTCGCTTTTTTCAACTAGAGAGCGCCTCACCAAAGATTCCAAAACCTCCACAAACTTTTGGAATGTTAATGCTGATATAATATCTTTTTGTAATTCCGAAAGCGAAACTGGCTCATGATTAATCGCCAGCCAATATATTATTTCTTTTTCTAAATCTGATAAACGTTCAAACTGCTGCTCTAAAATATCCCAAATGTCACCGAAAACAACTGCATCTTGTTTTAAAAATTCCGAAACATTACCACCAAATAAATCTTGAATAGTTGTCGCAACTACTTTTAAAGCTAGAGCATTACCTCCATAACGTGCAACTAATGTTCTTAGTTCATCGTCTGAAGCTGATATTCCTTTGATTTTTAAAATTTCTTGGCCGTCATTTGCCAAAAGGCCTTTGAGCAAAAATGAACGAACACATAAACCACCTCCTTCCATTGATGCAACTTCTTTCGGTTTTTCCCTGCTTGTGACAATTAAGCAGCTTTGTTGTTCCGTTTCTCCTAATCGTTTTAGAAGTTCGCTATATCCTTCATATCCATCTCGATAACGTCCAACCCGACTACCACTGCGTAAAATCGACTCCATATTATCTAGTATTAATAAACACCGATGCTGTCGGAGATAATGTAGCAGTCGTGTTAGTCTTTGAGCTGTGCTTTCTGGTAGAATTGCTTCTGTTTCCCGTTCATCAGAAAGAAATTGGATTAAGCTAGCTAAGAGAGTATTGAGTGGAGGAGCATCTTGTAGCGATCGCCAAATAACGTACTCGAAATTCTCCTTAATTTGTTCTACAAGCTTGACAGAAAGGGAAGTTTTCCCAATCCCCCCCATACCTAAAATTGCCACTATCTGACAGCGGTCTCTTAAAATCCATTGCTCTAATGTGGCTATTTCTTCTGTGCGTCCATAAAAAACCGATCCACTAATTGCTTCTCCCCAATCTAAATGTCTAGATTTGTCTGAATTTGTAAAGTCAGATTTATCTAACTCTAAATTGAAGGCTTGAAAAAAAAGTTCCAGTGTTTTTTTGTCAACTCCTTCCCCACGAGATAATACCTTAGAAACTGTAACAGTATTTACTTTTACACGTTCACTTAAATCTTCCAGGGTATATCTATTGCCGTAATTCTCTCTTTCTTCAAGGGCGATTTTACCAGATTGAAGCTTTTGCAATCCTTCAAGTGTGAGAATAAGACCGCGCTTGCGCTTTTGCTTCGGAACCTGGGTCATAGCTACTAACCTGATAAATCTAAAATAAGTAATTTGTAATTACTGATACATGACTCACTAGAAAACTAGCGCTCTTGAGATTTGTAACTGCAAGTGAATTTAAGGTTCTTTTGCAACGCTTGCTTGTCATCATTGACGAGAAATCAATAATTTTTGGTTAAGAAAAAGAGGCCAAAAGGTAAAGGTTTGAATTAAAAGTTTTCCTGGTGAAAATATAGAAACTAAAAGTCTCCGTATGGAGTATAACAATTAAGGGAAGGACTTAAGTCCTTTTGTTGTATTGTACAAAAATTATTTAAAAAACTTAAGAAACTCCAAGAAATAAATTATCCCACTTGAAGTTGTTGACTGTTGACTGTTGACTGTGAACAGTGGGATATTTTTTATTTGGAAGTCGCTAAGTCTTTTGCAATGCCCCATGCCCAACTTAGAATTTATTCTCGATCAACCAGTTAAACCAGTCAAACGACCATATTGCACGTTTTCGCACATGTCTAAGAGTGTCGTAGGTATAGCCATACTTTCTCAGGTTGAGAGTGTCTTTAGGCGTAACAATGTCATTGGGTGCAAAACTTGGTAGCAGAGATAGTATATCCCCAGGGCCTATTTTTCCTGGTTTGGACTGTCCTCCATCCCAAGGCCACATGGGATCGTTGAGATTGTGTCCATAAGGTTGATTCGCTTTTGGATAAAAAGCTTTTTTAGGGCGATGACTCTCTTCCCATTGGGCCCAAAGGCGATCGACATTGGCATGATGCAGCCAGAAAATGGGATCGTTGGGAGAACCAGGAACGTTGCTCATGGTACCTAATCTTTGTAGCAAAGGGGGCGGAAACTGAGTCAAATCAACAAGAACCCCACCGACTAATCCATGAAGATAGTTATGAGTGAATACTCCAGGGATTTCATTACCATTTGAATCGACGCTGATATCTCCTTCTATGGCAGGGCGGAACTGAAGATAGTCATTGATATTGAGCAAATTATTTATTTGTGTTTGAGGTAGGGGGTAGTTATTGGCAGGAGGTACTTTAAGAAAGCGGATGAGTGGCGTTCCTAGAGTTTGGTTTGTCACTTGGTCAATATGTAAGTTCTTGTTCAAAACCCAGCCATCAGCTTGAGAAAAATTACCAAATTGAACAGAACCGCCCAAAAAAGTACCTGCACCTGGAACGTTAATTGTTGTTCCTGTGCCATTTGTTCCTAAAAAGTCGGGTTTAAAGATAACATCGATCGCTCTAGAATCTGTCCAATCCCAATAAGGGATAGTTATCTTTGGGTTAACTGACTGTAAAGCTTTTTCAAATCGTCGTAAATACTCACGATGCCAGGGGAGAAATCCGGCATTTCCATGAGCAGCATCAGTTCCGGCTGCTGGTCCTGTGGGATGTGGGATCGTATTTTGCTGATTTGTATTCATCCCTCCCGTATGCATTGATGAGAATCCCATCGCTCCTACATGGACTGCCACAATTTGGTCATAGAGACTGATGGTGCTGCCTTGAGGGATTGTTTGTTTTAATGTCTTGATGGCATTAACAAAATCTGCTTTTTCTTGTGGAGTCAGATCGAGAACGTTCTTTCTGACTAAGGTGGTATCCATTGCCGGAGCTTTCACCATAGTCATGGCAATAATCATGCTACCAATACATAACATGATGATTATTTGACGGAGAAATTTTAAACTTTTTTTTCTCTGTTGAAGATTTTGTCTCCACTTTTGAGCTTTTCTAGTGTATGTACGAACAAAAGTGTCAATTTTAGATTTCATCTAGATCAGTCCCTCATTAGAGTAGTTAGGCGATCGCTTTTGTATCTATATACATAGGCACAAAGTGCTAACAGAAGTTTGACAATGCCAACATCTGTATCAAATGACTTAAATACCAGTCCCGGCTTTAACTAATCGTTTTGAATGCTTGCTTGGGGCTTATTAACAGGTCATTCTGGCTACTGAATAATCTGCTAACAGCATTTTTACCAGATTTTTGCCTGTTTTTTGAACACATGGTCATTTTCTGCTAACGTGGCTGAAAAAGCAAGAAATTGATGATGTGCTGATTAAATCTTTCTCTGGACAATAGACTTCTTGCAGAAGTCGGGAAAAGGGGAAGGTGGGGTCCCAAGAAGGGGATAAGGGGCGGGGGGAAAGGGGGAAAGGTTTTGTATTTTCCCCTTCCCCTTTAACATGAGTCCCTTTTCCCACCTCTTGCAAAAAGCACTTTTGCAAGAGGTCTAATGATTCTGGCGATCGCTCGAAGTTCCCTTGTTTACCTTGGAACCGATACCTGATTAATTACTGACGCAATTACCGCATCCATTTGTAAACCATCCA
Source organism: Nostoc sp. C117 (assembly GCF_043099735.1). Classification (NCBI taxonomy): domain Bacteria; kingdom Bacillati; phylum Cyanobacteriota; class Cyanophyceae; order Nostocales; family Nostocaceae; genus Nostoc; species Nostoc sp. C117. Next base: position 1,245,238 of record NZ_CP170991.1, on the reverse strand, counting down.
GCATCGCTTCTGGTTTCAAAATTAGTCGATGACGTAGCAGAGGCGATGCAACTGCTTTGATATCATCTGGTGTCACAAAATCCCTTCCAGCTAACCAGGCTAAAGCTTGAGATGTCTGCAACCAAGCACCAGCGGCGCGAGGTGATGCACCCAAAGTTAAATCGGGATATTGACGCGATGTTCTCACCAACGCCAATAAATAATCAACGATCGCTTCTGATACTTTAACTTCTTTAACTGCTTGTCGTGCTTGCAAAATGTCGGCTACTGTCGCCACTGGTTTCAAACGACTAATATCCAAACGTCGTGCTGCAAACCCCGCTTGACGATTAAGCAACATTTGCTTTTCCGCAGCTTGATCGGGGTAATCTACCACCAGCTTAAATAAAAACCTGTCCAATTGCGCTTCTGGTAACGGATAAGTCCCCTCAAATTCTAGAGGATTTTGAGTTGCAATCACCCAAAATAAATCCGGTAACGGCAAACTTTCACCATCCAGCGTTACCTGCATCTCTTCCATTGCTTCCAGCAGCGCCGCTTGTGTCTTTGGAGGAGTACGGTTAATTTCGTCTGCTAGCAGCACTTCGGTAAATATTGGCCCTTTTTTCAAAGTGAAATTGCGGCTATTTAAATCAAAAATATTTGTACCAGTGATATCTGACGGTAAGACATCTGGTGTTAATTGAATTCGGCGAAAGTCTCCTTGAATTAACTGCGCTAAAACTTTTACTAACAGAGTTTTACCAGTTCCCGGCACTCCTTCTAAAATTATATGTCCACCCGCTAGCAGCGCCACTAGGAGTTTTTGTATAAGGCTGGATTGTCCGACAATTACTTGATTAAGACCTTCACCAAGACGAATTAAGATATGATGGGTTTCGTTCATAATATTCATTTGTTATTTGTTATTTGTCAATTACGAATTACGAATTACGAATTACGAATTATTCTAATGTTTCGCCATTTCCCCAACCAGCTTAACAGGTCTCGTTCACTCATGGGTTGTTTGCGAGATTGTAGCTTTAAAACTGCATCTAGTTCCGCTGGATTTCTACCTGTTTTTTCTACCCAGACATTAATTAAAGCTTGGTGTTCTAACGGTATTTGCCCTAATCCCAAAGCTTTTTGGAGTTGCAGTTGTTCTTGTTTACCTACCATCTCCACAGCAAAGTCGGTGCTATCAGCTTTCTGCAACACTCCGGCTAAGGCTTGGATGTATGCCTCGCTGTTGTCTGTAACTTGTGTATCTAAAGTTACTGGTTTGCCAAAACGGCGATTCTGCGCCCAAATTAATACCAATAGAAGTATAGCTACTTGGATAAATATAGGAAATAAAGGAGTTTTTGCCAATAAACTAAATAAATCTCCCTCTTTTTCTTTTTTTCTGACATCCGCATCTTTATAGCCGTGGATGTATTCATCGACAAGTACTGTGTTGCCGTTTTTCTTGACTAAATCAGCTAGGTACTTAAAATTACTTAAATTATCTTGGTAGGCGTTGGCGGCTAAATAAGGAGTGGTAGAAAAAATTACCTTTCCTTTATCATATTTTTCTTGCCAGACAACGGCACCAAAGCGATCGCCTAAATCAACTTCCTTTTCGGTAACTTTTTTATTTCGTCTGCGCGTATTAATTTTGATATCGCCTTGAGGGGATTTTTGCAGAGTGCTAAAGTCTGCTTCTGTAACCCGCGCCCCCGCACCTAAAATTATTAAAGTATTGCCTTTTTCTACCCATTCACGTTCTTCACTATCGAGCCTCGTATCTTTGGCATAGGTGCTTATCTGTAAGAAGGTAACTGAGTTGTTGTCTGACTGAATTTCACTAAAAGGCTTTTGCCAGCGTTTGATGGAAACTCCTTGCTGTTGCATGTAAGCATACCAAGCACCATATCCATCTGGGGCGCGGTTATAGGTAGAACCAGCGTTAATTTTAGTATTATTGGGAGCTGTTATCAAACTCAGTAAAACCATCGCTAAAAGTGCGATCGCTCCCATCCAAGCAAGGCGATTTGAACGTTTCATTTTCCAGTATTGCGATCGTCAATTCGTTTTATAATCAATATTAAGTATATTAAGTACTAATATTTACTTAGAGACCATTTATAAAGTAAATCTTTAGGAGGTTAAAGACGCAGCATAATGCGAGTCATAACAGCATATATGGCAGCCTCACTCATTTTAGGAAGATATTCATAATCTTTGCTTAGGCGACGATACTGGTTAAACCAGGCAAATGTTCTTTCTACTACCCAACGCTTGGGTAAAACTTCAAATTGTTTTTCTTTCCGGTGCATTACCTCAACTTGAGCTTGAATCATTAACCAAACTGCCAAACCAAACTTGTCACCATCGTAGCCAGAGTCAACCCACATAACTTCAACTTTTTCCAATAATTCTGGACGTTCCTCAGCAAGTTCCATCAAGGCATAGGCCGCAAGAACCCTCTCTCCAGCATTTCCTTGGCTCACGATGACTTTGAGTAACAGACCAAGGCTATCAACTATTGTTTGGCCTTTTCTTCCTTTAATTAGTTTGCCACTATCAAAGCTGTACACATCCCCCTTTTTTCAGTCGTTTTTACCGACTGACTATCTGCTGCTATCGCACAAGGCTGTGCCAAACGACTCATTTTCTCTCTTAAGCGATCGCGCAATATATGATTTAATTCTTCCCAAATCCCAGGTTTTTGCCATTTTCGGTAATAGCTGTAAACAGTTGCGCTTGGGGGAAAGTCACGCCTGTTGCATATCCCATTGGCAACCCGTTTTTAAGTGATAATAAATGGCATTACATACTTCTCTCATATTAGTTGTTCGGGGATGACCACCAGATTTTGCTGGTGGAATCAATGATGCCAATATTTCCCATTCTTAAGTCACTAAGGTCAGTAGAATAAGCTTTTCGAGCCATCGTTTTCTAAGTAGATACACCTTATTTGAAGTATCATACCTTTGCAATTATGCTTGGCTAAGCATCTTTAAGATTTACTTTATAAACAGCCTCTAAGTCACCATCACATTTGTACTGATTGCAACCGCCAATTTATTTGAGTGGCGGTTGTTGCAGAAGCACCCACAAAGAACTTAAGACTTGAAAGGGTACTTAAAGTTAGGCCACCACCAAAACCAGCGGCAGAAACTGCGATCGTATCAGGGGTAGAGGCAAAATCAGTGATGATATCTAAACCTTCCGCGGGATTTGAGAAGGTGAAGCGATCGCATTGTGCCAGTTGCGTAAGTCCTGAGATTTTTATTACTACCCCAGTTGTCAATTCCATATTTATGGTTTCCTCTGATCAAACGATGGGTAAAAAATAGTCTCAAAACAGGAGAAAAAAGACTGATATTCGCCATTGATAGAACACAGTGGCGTTCACAAAATGTATTTGTAATTAGTTTAATTGAACAAAAAGATTGGATTATATGGGTATTTATGGGTAGGTGCTATGGAGTTTTGGTCAGATTTGGCGATCGCACTTGTGCATCTCAAGCCTGGTAAACTACTCTATTTTCAACAGGGTCTACGTGCTATAACCCCTATTCAATCAGCCCTCTAGCCTCCTTGTCATCCCGTCAGCGATCGCATCGCATATCTCCCGCATCTGCTGACATTCGGTTTCCAAATAGTTTAGTGACTTCAGGTGGTGGTAGAGTCGACATTTTCATATCTTCTACTTCTTCTACTTCCTCTACCTCCTCTGCATGCACAACGATGGAATATTTTTTTAGTTGGAAATCTCTAATCGGGGAGAATACTCAGGTGGTGGTGTACGTAACCGCTACTAAGCTTTGAAACAAAAAATTTCACTGGTGCATTCGAGTCCAATTGATCGGGAGAGTGTACCGTTTCAAATATAAAACAGTATCCCATAATTTTTGTTCTAGTCAACAAAGTCATAAAAAAGGACAAGGCTTGGTGATGCTGTAACCTTGAGCATAATCCACCCCAAGAGCTTTAATTTTCTCTAAAATGGCATCATTTTCAACAAACTCTGCAATAGTTTTAAGCCCCATAATATGCCCAACATGATTAATTGCTTCAACCATTGCTAAATCAATAGAATTATCCAAAATCTGCCGAATAAAACTGCCATCAATTTTGAGAAAATCTATAGGCAGGTTTTTCAAATAAGTAAAAGATGACATTCCACTACCGAAGTCATCTAATGCAAAGCGACAGCCAAGGCTTCTTAATTCACTGATAAATAAAGAAGCTTTAGCTAAGTTACTAATGGCAACAGTTTCAGTAATTTCAAAGCAGATCATTTGGGGTGGGATTTGATGCAAAGCAAATTGCTCATGTAAGAATTCAATAAATTGTTCATCATTGATACTTGCACCTGAAAGATTAATCGCATAAATACAATTACATGGCTGATTCCTTGATTGATAATCGTTCCAGGTATCACGATAGTGTTGCCCTTGAATAGCGAATAAAGTCCGAATTACCCAACGGTCAATTAAATGCATCAGATTATAACGTTCTGCGGCAGGAATAAATGCCATAGGTAATACTAAAGCCCCAGTCTCATCTTGCAAACGCAAAAGGACTTCATAATGTTGTTCTTTGATCTCAGTTTGCGAAACTGAGATAATTGTTTGGTAATACAGACAAAATCGATTTTCTTCCAAAGCATGAGCAATACGCGTTACCCATTCCATTTCGCCTTTCTGTTGTAGTAGATCAATATCGTCTACTTGATAAACATGTACCCGATTACGTCCCCGATTTTTAGCTGCATAGCAAGCGGCATCGGCAAGACTTAATACATGAGTAACACTTTCACTATCAGTATTAATCATAACTAATCCAATACTAGTGCCAATTGTAAAAAGTTTTTCCTGCCAGACAAATCGAAGCTCCTGAACCTTCTGACGTATGGAATTGCAAACTCGTTGCGCCTGTTCTAGTGGGCATTGATAGAGAAGTAAGCCAAATTCATCCCCACCTATGCGGGCTAAAGTATCTGTCTTACGTATCTGGCTTTGAAATAATGCCGTCACTTGACGCAAGAGTTCATCGCCAGCAAGATGACCAGAGGTATCGTTGACGATTTTGAATTGGTCTAAATCTAGATAGCAGAGGGCATATTCCTTGTTATGCATCTTGGCATCGTTAATAGCTTCCTCTAGCTGGTGTTCAAACTCGCGTCGATTTAACAGTCCAGTTAAAGCATCATGGCTAGCTTGCCAGGAAAGTTGCAGAGATAAGCTGCGGTTACGAGACACATCATGAAATACCATAACTGCCCCAATTATCTGACCGTTGCTAGCACGAATTGGAGCAGCAGAATCATCAATGGCAAACTCATCCCCATTACGCGCAATTAAGATTGTATGGTTGGCAAGACCAATGATTTTTCCTTCATACAGAGCTTTTTCCAATGGATTTATCACTGGTTCGCGAGTACTTTCGTTAACAATCTGAAATACTTCACAGATCGGCAATCCTTGTGCTTCTAATTGGCTCCAGCCTGTCAGATTTTGAGCGATGGGATTAAGATATTGTACTAGACCCCGTGAATCCGTAGTGATAACTGCATCTCCAATTGATTGCAATGTCACTTGGGCTAGCTCTTTTTCTTGAAACAGTGCTTCTTGGGCTAGCTGGCGTTCAATTTCTTGGCGCTGGCGATCGCTAATTTCAGCCGCTAGTGATAAATTAATTTGATTCAACTCGGCATTTTTGCTTTCTAGCTTTTGCGAATATGTTTGCAATTCTTGGTAGAATTCTGCGTTTTCCAGAGAAATTGCAGCTTGAGAAGCTAATAAACTCAGTACTTTCACATGGCTTTGAGTAAATGCACCTTTAGCGAGGTTGTTTTCCAAGTAAAGAATACCTTTAAGTTTACTTTGATAAATGATCGGCAAACAAAGCACAGATTTAGGCCGATTGTTCTGAATATAAGCATCATCAATAAAAAGTTTTTCCTCAGTTGCGTCATCCAATACCAGAGTAGATTGACTTCTCGCAACATAATTAATCAATGCTACAGGCATTGGACTTGTTTCTATTAATTTAGCTGGCAAAAAAATAGCGTTGTCTTTATCTACAAATCCCTCAACTGCTAGAACCCATTGGTCTGATTGCTGTAAGAGAAGCATCCCGGTTCTTGCTCCTGCATTTTCCATCATGCTGTTCATTAATTTGTCAAGCAATTTACTCTGAATAATTTCATCAGAAAGTGCTTGGGAAGCTTTGATAACAGTAGCTAAATCTAACGTTGCTAAATCAATCCCAGTTGTATCGCTGGTTGTAATACCTATATTTGTTAGCGTTTTATTATCTCCAGAGAAAACTTGGGGGTAGCGTTCTTTTAAATCTTGAACTTTTGCTATTGCGCCCCAGCGCAGATAAGCGTAGTAAGCATCTGTTAAATAATCTCTGGCAAGGCGTTCTCTTTTACATACAAAATAAAATTCTGCCGCCAATTCCGCAGCTAGAGCTTCTTCTTGAAAGTAACCATGCTCTCGTGCATTTTGAATTGCCCGATCATAATACTCCATTGCTCGATAGTGTTGCCCTAAAACTTTTGCTCTTTCTGCTTCAACTAACTCGTACTTATGCAGAAAATTCATAGGTGCAGAATTCGCTAATTTTTCCATTTGCTGTTGGCGCAATCCCACTATTTGCAAGTACTGATGTTGTTCTTCAAGAGTTGTATGGGGATAGTGACCAAGCAAAGCCAGCATATAATAAAAACTATGTTCGGAGACATTTATTGTCCCCATAACGCTACCGATATAACGTTCTGCAATCCTGGCATTTTGGATTGCCTGAGCGTACTCTTTATATAAATACAGCAGGTTCGTTTTAGCAAGGTAAAGGGCAGATAAAGCTGTTTGGTTATCAGCGGCAATTAATGTCTGTAAAATTTCTGTTTCGTTAAAGCGATCGCTAACCAATTCAAATTTATGTGTGGAGTCACCGACTAAATTTGCTACCATCTGCTGCCAGATTTTGGCATAATCAATGCAAACTTGATTTCTCAAACTATTGAGTAACTCTAAGCGATGTTCGAGCTTTTGAGCAACGCTTTCTAGGTTCTCACCCGTATAAAATAAAGCGGTTGAATAAAAAGCAGCAATATATGAGGCATATTGAACTTTGCCAACTTCCAAACCACTTTGAATTCCCTCTAGCATTGGTTCTAATACGGCAGTGAGAGGGTCTTTAAAATGTCGAACATGACCATTAAAAATTTCGCAAATCTCAGCTTTGAGTTCTTTGGCATTGTATCGATCAAGAAGTTGTAAAGCTAACAGACAAGATTGATACGCTGCATCGATTTCTTCTAACTGACCTGCCAAAATCGAACCATAACAAGCATAGCCATAAGCAGCCATTGGCGAACTTCCATATTGAATGCACAGATCCACCATCGTGAAAATAATTGAGGTGAATAACTGAGCATCTGCAAAATAAGTGGGAGGGCCTGCTGTCATCAGAATTCGCATTGCTGCCAGTTTATAATTGTTATTCATCGGTGGTAGACTACTTAAATTCTCAACCGTCAATGAATTTTCATACTGTTTAGTTAAGGCATGAGGAGGCTCTTGAATTAGAGTAATTCCCAGCATTTCTAGTACTTGTAAAATAATAGCGATCGCTTCCTTCAATTTGTTTTGCGAAACGCTATATTGAATTTTAATTTCATATACCTTAACTTTATCTAGAATATTTTTGGCATTGCTTAAAACAATATCTGCGAGGCTTGCCGTTTGTTCAAAATTATTATTGAGAAACTCGGCTGAGGTTGCTTCTATATACAGTGCCAGCGTTAAATCATAATTTGTCTGCCAACTCGTTTCTGAAAGTAATCCCAATCCTACCTTGAAATACTTGAGCGCCGGGTCATAAGCTGTAGCTTTCTTAGCTTTTTGACCTGCCATCAAATTTAGTACTGCTAGTTCATTTTTCTGCTTCTGTTGAGATAGTAATTTCCTGCCAATATTTAATTGATTAACAATCTCAAAGATATTCTCTTCAAGTTCGACTTCTGGCGTATGCTCAAGTAACAATTCTCCAATCCTCAAATGCGTTTGGCTGCGTTCAGTTTTGGCGATAAGCGAATATGCTGCTTGTTGTACGCGGTCATGCAAAAATTTATAAGCGATCGTTGGAGGGCTAGAAACAGCTAAGAGTGAAGTATTTTCATCCTCATATCTCTTACTAAATTTCTCTAGGTCAATAACTAGGGGAATTTTATAGGATTGATTTAATGGCAAAATCAGCCCAACTTGCAGTGCTTCCCATAATTCCAATGCCGTCTGTGATAAAGACTTTCCATTGACAATACTAAGAACTTCCAAAGTAAATTTGTCGCCGACACAAGCACCTAACTTCAGAACATTTTGAGTCGCTGGTAATAGCTTTTGAATTCGTCTAACCATTAGTTCAACAACATTATCTGTAATGTCGATATCTAGCAGCTTTTCAATGTCCCACTGCCAACGGGCTTGATTAAAGTTAAAAAATAGTAATTTATCTTGATAAAGCGATTTGAGTAGTTGCGATAAAAAGAAAGGATTGCCTTGAGTTTTATTAAAGACTAATGCCGCTAGAGAGTGCGTAGACACGGAGTGGCGCATCAAGAGTGATGTATCTTGATTGCTTTGAAATGTATCAGCAATTAACTGACTAACATCAACCAGATGTAACGGCTGAAGCACAATGTTGTTTATCACTATCCCCGCTTGCTGGAGATCAGAGAGCGTCAGCATTAATGAATGAGTCGCACTCACCTCGTTATCTCGGTATGCACCTATCAACAACAGATATTTACTATTTGGGTCAGTTATCAACAATTGAATTAATTTCAATGATGCTGAATCCGCCCACTGTAAATCGTCCAAAAACAGTACTAAAGGATGTTCCAGTTTACAAAACACATAAATGAACTGTCTAAAGACGCGGTTAAATCGGTTTTGAGATTCCGATGCTCCTAATTGTGGTACTGCGGGTTGGGGTTCGATAATTCGCTCAACTTCAGGAATCACATCAATAATCACCTGACCATTGACACCTAACGCTTTTAACAGTTTTGCCCGCCAAATACTAATCCGTTCGCTACTTTCAGTGAGCAACTGCCGCATTAATTCTTGAAATGCTTGAATCAGAGCAGCATAAGGAATGTTGCGCTTAAACTGGTCAAACTTGCCAAAGATAAAATACCCATGCTTACCTATGATTGGCTTATGAACTTCATAGACTAGAGATGATTTACCAACCCCAGAGTAGCCACTTACCAGCATCATTTCTGTTGTGCCTTGACTGACACGCTCAAAGGCAGCCATCAAAATTTTGATCTCGAATTCACGACCATAAAGTTTTTGCGGAATGGAGAATTGGCTGTATAAATCTAATTGCCCCACTTGAAAGGGTGTAATTTCTCCAGTTTCTTGTAGCAATTTTAAACACATTTCCAAATCTGCTTTCAGTCCTAACGCATTTTGATAACGCTCTTCTGCTGTCTTTGCCAAAAGTTTCATTACAATATCAGAAACTGACTGTGGGATTTCTCCTAAGCCCAGATTTTTGGCAATGATACAAGGAGAAATTGGAGTTCTAGCAATATGGCAATGAACGAGTTCTAGGGGGTCAGTACTTTGAAAAGGCAATTGTCGTGTCAGTATTTCATAGAAAACAATGCCCAAAGAATAAAAATCGCTACGGTAATCAACTAAGCGGTTCATCCGCCCTGTTCGCTCAGGCGATATATAAGCAAGCGCATCTTCAAAAATATTCTGATTACTAATTGTTTGCTTTTCTCCATACAAATAGGTAGCAAGGCTAAAGTCGTCAATTTTAACCTGCCCATTTTGCGGATTGAACAGCACATTAGTAGTTTTTAAATTATTGTGAGTAACCTTGTATTGATGAAGTTTTACTAGTGTTTCAGCAAGCTGAATCCCAATGTGTAGAAAATCACTTAAATCCAGCGTTCTTTGACTCAGGTATTTTGAAAGTGGTTTTCCTCCAAAATCTTCCAAAATTATTGCCCAGAACTGATGACTATCTTCTAACACATAACATTTAACAACTCCTGCAATATCTAGCGACTGAAGAATTTTATATTCATATTTTAACCGAGCAATATCTTCGAGAGTTGGATACTCTATTTTAATATATTTTATTAGTACAGGCGTTCCATCTAGTTCTTTAATTCCACGATAAAGAACCGTATTACTATCTTCTCGAAGTACTTCTTTGTGCTGATAACCTTCTAGTCGCCTAATCATTATTTCTATTTAAAATAATTTATAGAACAAACTTGGAATTTTATTACCCAATTTGTTGTAAAACCGTTTATGTTTGCATTGTTTCAACCTAGCAAATATAATACATTGTGCAACATAAATGTCATTTACACTAGTAAGTGAGTAAGTCAGCAAGTAACTAAAGTAGCTTAAGATAAGGTACAGGTTAAGTAATAACCAGCGATTCACGCATTTTATCTTACCAAGTTGGCAAGAGAGTTCAGCCGCTAGGCTGTTGTTTGCTAGACAGTTATATGTTATCTTAAGGTCTTATGACAATTTGTATTATTTTTTACTAGAACTAAAAAGGTACAAGCCCCTTAACTTATTGATGGGCTTGGTAAATTTTTGACTTTTGAATGCGTAACTTTTGACTTGGAACGTACCCCTACGGGGAAGCAAGCTACGCGCAGCGTCTCCAAAAGTTGCGACTGACTATGCCTATTTTTAATCTCAGGTTCAGTCATAATGTGGCAATACGGCTGATATTAATCCAGTAATCTATATCCATTGCTCATTTCACCCTTATACCAATTTAACGTGAAGTTGCACATATCTTGATCCCCCTAAATCCCCCGATAAATTGGGGGACTTTAATAGATGTTTTTCTGGTTCCCCCTTAAGAAGGGGGGCTAGGGGGGATCGAATTATATGCAGCTTCATAAAAATTGGTATTAGCAGGATAATTAGCCATTTTTTGCCCTCTGAGCCTTACCAATCAACTCAACTCAACAGAGTATGTATATGTAAACGATTGCGCTCCTGAAAGCATCTTCTAAACAATAGTTTGTAATTGTCTACCTTGTGTCTAGTTTTCCCACAGTAAATTTTGCTATTGAGGTAACTGTGTAATGTTATTGTGAGTTTTTCTTAGCTTTTATCAACAGCAGCACAAGTTAATGATGGTTGTAAATTCACAGAAGATTTATTGGCGATTAATTCGATTTTGCCTTGAGCATTGCGATGCCAAGAAGTACCTTGGACAAGAACTTCAGGTGACTTAGGTATTTGGGTTGTGACTAACTGTGTTGTCCGGTATGCAGAGATATGGCGTATATCTCACCAGGTGCGATCGCTTACCGAGCCGAACAACTGGAAATGCTACCCCAGAGGTTAGTGACATTCGGGGGGTGCTGTCAAAACCTGGATTACTTGGCAAGACTTTTGTGCAGTGGCGCAAGAGTATGAGGTGATTAAACAGGACTATTGGGCGGAATTGACTACCCAAGAGACAGAATTAATTGCTGCTCCCCAGAAACCATCTACCGAACCGCCAACTATTCAAATTGGTTCTATCGTGTCTCATACTGACCCATACCGTACTTTGTATGTCGACAGGGGTATTGACTAGCTAGTTTTTGATGATTGCATTTGCATCGTGTAAGCTAGCCACAGCAAAGCTTTGATAGTTTTCGGAGATGTCTATTGAATTGGTGTTCTAGTAGCTCCAAGCTCATATCCTTGCTCAAGATCGACTTCTGGAATTTGCCTGTTCCCCAGCACTTTTTGCTTGAGTTTTCTTATTCCCCATTCTCCAATTTGAAAAGCTCCAACACTTGCACCCATAATAGTAGCAGCTAATAATCCTTGTGGGCCAGCAGTGAACCCTACAATCCCACCACCTAGTGTTATAGCACCAAGAGTAGCATCTATACCCGCACGGATCATTTTATCTTTCTGCTCCTTCTTAAATTTATTAAGGGGGATATCTTCAGGTCTTCGACTTGGATTTCTATAATTTTTGTAAGCTTTCCTGAAATCGTCAGATCCTTGTACAATCTCTAGACCACCTAATACCATACCAGCACTAGGAGCAAATCCTCCGCCTGCAACAATTTGCGTTCCTTCTGCCCCGACCACACTAATATTGTTTGCGAAACTAGCAACATCTTTAATTGCACCTCCTACCGATTTTGATAAATCTGCAAGGTTTTTTAAACCACTAAGCCAATATTCGTAACCGCCAAAATTATCTTTTTGATAAGCATTATAACCAGCCTCAACGGTAGTCATCACCTTTGGTATAGTTGTGAAAATGCCAGCCCCTGCCTTACCAACATCAAAGGGTATCGACGTACCTCCTACCAAACCCCCTTGTGTGATACTGGATATTGGTCCTAGTTTACCCCCTTGTTTGATAGCTGCGATCAGTCCCGATGCAAAATTAGTGTTCTGCCCAGGCGCTTTATTAACATGGTGTTGGATACCCCTGTATGCTTGGGATATTACTATTCCATTGTATGTAATAGCAGAAATGATTTCACCTGCACCCCCAGATACATCTGCAATTCTTTTCCTAAGTGGCTTCTTGTTATCTCTATATCCATCCTTCAGTTTCTTTAGATTCTCTGGAAGGGTGAGTAAAGCACCAGTAGCTTTGGCTATATCCCTAGTCATACCAATTGCCGCTGCATCATTGGAAAATTCTTCAGGAGTACCAGCAGGAAGAGGTTTTAGAAGCGTCATTGGGCTTTTTGCATTGGCGGGAAGATTCTGCCGATAAATTTGATCGAGATCTGTTTTGGGTGAATCCTGTCCGAGAATTTTGGTTAAATCTGCATAAGTCTCGTGTTGCTTGATCCCTGCTGCCAGTTGCTTTCTTGAGTCTTTGGTAGTTTCAATGGATTTACCGATGCTTCGCGTTGTTTTTTGGAACCATGTTGCTTCTTCTTTTGGCGTTTGTTCCTGAATTCTCTCTTCTGGTATATTTTCTTCAACTTCCTGACTTTCAATCTCAGTTACGGTGTTCTGCGGTGGTAAGACAGATTCAATCACGTCCACGTCAGGGGGCGTTTCCATTGGAAGCATTAGTGGTTCCCTCACTCTTCTCCTTTCTCGTGGCCGTCTTACTCTTTGTGGTAACTGCTCCCTTTGTTCTGGCACTGGCGATCTAACAGGTTCTATTGACACTGAATCCTGTTGTTGCTCCACTACTTGCTGATTTCCAATCTCAGTTACGGTGTTCTGCGGTGGTAAGATAGGTTCAATCACGTCCGCGTCAGGCAGCGTTTCCATTGGAGTCCTCTCCGGTCTCGAACTCACTCGTGTTGGCCATTGTTGTTGTAGCTCTCTCGGTCTAACAGATTCTATTGGTAGTGAATCCTGTTGTTGCCTGACTCTTCGAGTGTCTTGCGCTGGGTTCAGGGGGGGTGATTCTGGTGATTGTAGCAGCATCTCAGTTTCCTGGCGTCGTTGCTGCTGTTCCCGTTGCCTCAACTCCTGCATTACTAAATTTTCGATAGACTCTCTATCATATCGCTCCTCCAATTGTCTGAATGCCCGCTCTCTTGCCCTATTATCCATCCCTAGTAACTGTTCTAGCATCGGTTGCGGTATCGAACGTATTGGTGGCTTACTCAACTCCTTTATTACTGAGGCTTTGATAGACTCTCCATACTGCTCCTCTAATTTTCCAAGCGCTCGCTCTCTTGCCGTATCATCCATTCCTCGCAACCGTTCTAGCATTGGTTGCGGTATGGAAGATATTTGTGGCTTCTGCCGTTGCCTCGGAGTCACCCTAGATGTTCCGGCTTTGGACTCTGACTGTAACTGTTCTTCAAGCTTAGGCACATTAGCTGTTAACTCTTTGACTTGAGGTAGTGCAGCCTGAGATTCTTTTATTCCCTGGTCAATCCCCTCTACTATTTGGTCTTTTTCCTCAGACATCTGAGGTTTTTCTCCCTCACTTTGAGAATTAGAAGCAGCCTTTGCTTGTTCGCTAGTTGAATTTTGTGCTGAAGAAGATGATTCTGCTTGCTCTTGTGGCTGAGATGAAATTAGGATTTGTTCAGCAGCTACAGGTGCAAGCAAATTGTCTCTCTCCCTCGCTATTTCAGCTAATTCTTCTGGAGGAGCATTAGCGAGGTCTTGATTTAAGATACCAGTATAAGCTTGTTCCAGAACTGCACCTATCTCAGTTTCAGCGTCCTCTTCCTGCTCAGACGACTCTGCTGACTGCTTTCCATCACGCATACACTGCATAACATGACCTTGAGCAGGCATACGTTGTAATCCAAAACTCCTAGCCTCCGTTACTTGTGCTGATTCTCCGCGCGCTGCCTTTGCACCCAGCACATCGGCTTCGGTTTCTAATTGAGGGTTGGCATTAATGGCAACTCCCTTAGATTGAGGTGCGGTGACTCGCCCAGCTCGTTGTTGTTCTACATGAGCTATTTCGTGTCCTAGTAATTTTTGACCTGACTCGGTGGTGGGTTGATACTGACCTGGGCTAAAGTGGATATTTTCTCCCTGGGTATAAGCTAATGCACCTATCTTTTTGGGATTTTGTGACCCTTCGTGAATACGGACATTAGCCAAGCTTGTACCAAAAGAAGTTTCCATCTTCTGCTGTACCAATTTCGGCATAGGTTGACCGCCGCTACTGGGAGCTAGGTTTACTTCAGGCAGATCCTTGAGTGTCTCCTTAGCTTGCTTGGGCTGAAGCATTTCAGGCATTGCTGGTCTCATCCCAGGAAATATGGGGATCTGGGCAAAGTTGAATCCTTGCTTCTTTGCTTCCTCTGGTTTCTGGGTCAACTCCTGACTTTGTGGGGCAGAATTCACTATAAAAGGACGCGACTTAATTTGAGATTGTACTGGTATGGCAGCATCTGAAATCGATTTTTGACCAACAAACTTCTTTGTCTGTAAAGCTTTCATTTCAAAGTCTCCTTAATTTCCTGTATTTCCGGCTCTCGCAAATCCAGCCTTGACAAAGCTTTGTAGCAAACTGGAACTCTGGATTCAAAATTCGATAATCTATTACCCACAAATTGAGCGTTTTAGGATTCACGTATATACAGTTAAGTACTCCGATTCCTCTGATGTAATGTATTTGTACTACTAATTTGCGATCGCCCTGTGCCAGTTGCGTAAGTCCTGGGTTAGTCTCCACTCAGAACAACTGCTGAAATTACCACCACAATCTGAATCTAATTTTTCATCCCATGATGGGATAAAGGAAATAGCTGGAATAGTATTCTTAATAACCTTCGTTTGATACATCAATTATTTGTAATATTTAACCTAAATTGTACCTTGGCTACAAGTATTTACAATTCCTAAATTATCTGAGGGATTGTTGAAACTTCAAATGCTTGTTAATCATCTAACTAGTAGTCTGCCAACCCAAAATTGCTAGGTTTGGACTGGGAAAAGGGGACTGGGGTTCGGGGAAGGAATTAAAACCTTTTCTCTTTTCTCCTTACCCTTTACCCCGCCAAGTTTCCTTGGCGAACTACTAGTTCAATTTTTCAAAACTGCAATATTCCTTATTTCCAGTTTTCCTCTGCCGAGAGTGACAAAAGCTGTTTATGGAAGCCAGCGCGTCCATAATGGATGGAAGAAACAAAATAAGATGCACCAAAAAAATTACACTTTTATTGTGTCCTGACAGTTAATACCAATTTTTTATGAAGCTGCATATAATTCGATCCCCCCTAGCCCCCCTTTTTAAGGGGGGAACCAGAAAAACATCTATTAAAGTCCCCCTTTTTAAGGGAGATTTAGGGGGATCAAGATATGTGCAACTTCACGTTAAATTGGTATAAGACCGATCCTCCAATGGTGCTTTGTCGCCCGTACAGAAGGCAAGGTTGCAGGGTTGAGACGTTATTTATAACCCTGATTCCGCACCTGAAACTGTCACAAAAGAAATGACAGGGAATTTGGGAGCTAATTTTTGATTAAAAACCAAAGTTATGAGGGATGGAAAGTTAAAAATGGCCATCGCCAAAACCCGTCACCGCAATTTCAGTGAGTACGGCTGCAAGATAATTCAGCTAACAGTTCAAGAAGTAGCGCAGTTAGGATTCTCTCTCAATTAGGGATTTCCAACTAAAAAAATATTCCATCGTTGTGTATGCAGAGGAGGCAGAGGAGAAAGAATCTGCCACTATGAAAATGGGATAATTTATTTTCTGGAAGTCCCTTATCAATAAACTAACGTGAATTCGACAAGTCTTTTTTGACCTCTCCCCCAACCCCTCTCCGTGTCGGAGAGGGGAGCAAAAAGCTTAATTTTTCCTTGCTCCTTCCTCTCCGAAACGGAAAGGAAGCTTGGGAGGAAGAGGTTCATCGAACTCACGTTAAACTAGAAGAAATACCTTTGGAGACAGTAGCCCAAAAAGCTATAAATATCTCTGGCTTAAGGTTTTAGCATACTTGCAGGTAGGATGTGGCTTTCGCCAATGCGATCAAATGCAGGTGTAGACCACCGATCGACTACTTTGCCCAGAATTGACATTTCTTGAACTAAGCGGTCAAATTTATCAGGGGTGAGAGATTGAGGCCCATCGGATAAAGCTTTTGCGGGATTGGGGTGAACTTCAATCATCAAGGCATCTGTACCAGCGGCGATCGCAGCCATTGCCATCGATGGAACATATTCAGACCTACCCGTACCATGACTGGGATCAATCATAATTGGTAAATGGGTAAGCGATCGCAACACCGGAAGCACTGACAAATCTAAAGTATTCCGGGCATATTTACCATCAAAGGTTCTGATTCCCCGTTCACAAAGAATCACATTCGGATTTCCAGATGCCAAAATATATTCTGCTGCCATCAGCCACTCGTCAATTGTGGCAGACATCCCCCGCTTCAGCAGCACGGGTTTATCTTGAGCGCCTACCTTTTTCAGCAGCGAGAAGTTGTGCATATTCCTAGCTCCGATTTGGATTATGTCAGCGACTCTCGCCACTGCTGATAAATCGGCAGCATCCATCAGTTCTGTGACGATGCCCAAACCCGTAGCTTCCCGCGCTGCTGCTAATAAATCTAAAGCGCTTTCACCATAACCTTGAAACGCATAAGGTGAAGTGCGAGGTTTGTAAGCTCCGCCACGCAGAAACTTTGCTCCTGTTGCCTTCACCCACTTTGCCGTTTCGACAATCATCGCTTCATTTTCAACAGAACAAGGCCCAGCTACCACTACGATCGGATGATGCTCGCCGAAATACACATGACCGTTAGGTGTAGGTACAACAACCTCGCTGGCTTGTCCATCTCGGAATTCTCGACTAACCCGCTTGAAAGGTTGTTGCACCCGTAATACTTGCTCAATCCAAGGGCTAAATTCCTGAACTTGTAATTTATCGATGCTAGTGGTATCACCAATTAATCCCAGCACAACTTTATGAGTGCCAATGCTTTTTTCTACAGTGACTCCCCAAGTGTCACTCAGTTCTTGGCTAATCCGAGTAATTTCTTCAACAGGTGTACCGCTCTTAAGTATGATAATCATCTGTTTTTCCTTGTGTATAGTTAGTTTTTGGGTGTTGTAATACAGTCCGTTCGTTGGGATGCATAGTTAAAAGGGCGGTTAGAAACCTCATCTATACAAGCAAAACCCACACTTCTCTACGAGACGCTGCGCGAACGACAAGCTCAGTGACCGCCTCCGTGGGTTTCAAAGCCGCAATTTTTCTTAGTCCGCCTCTGCGGACTTTGCCTGTGTAGCCGCGAATTCCATTGGCTAGGGCTGTTTAGCAATTAGCGCAAAAATTTTGCAAGTTGTTCTAGTTTTGTCCAAGCTGCACCGCTTTGCAGAATTTCCTTGGCAAGGGCAATACCTTTAACACAACCTGCTAAAACATCAGTTTCCCCATGAATGGCTTCACCAACTTGGAGGGCTAAGGCTGTATTTAAAGCGACTACATCTTGTTGCGCTTCAGTGCCTTGACCTTGCAAAACTGCCTTCAAGATTTGGGCATTTTCTGGGACATCTCCACCGCGTAACGCCGCAGTCGGTGCAAAACTCAAACCCAGTTCTTGAGGATTGAGCGTTAGAGAACGCACTTTTTTATCTTGGAGTACAGCCAAATCAGTGACATCTGCTAAACCAGCTTCATCTAAACGTTCCCGTCCGTGGAGGGCGATCGCTTGCTGACATCCTAATTGGGATAAAGCTTGAACAATCTCCTCTAGTAAAAGCGGGTCGTTCACACCAATAATTTGCCCTGTCGGCCGCATCGGATTTACTAGCGGGCCAAGCAAGTTAAAAACAGTCCGCACCTTCAAAGTTTTTCGCAAAGTAGCGATCGCTTTAAGTGCAGGATGCCAACCGGGAGCAAATAAAAAGGTGATTCCGACCTCACCCACTGCCGCTTGCACTTTCTCAGGAGTGGCGTTGAGATTTATACCCAAAGCTTCCAACACATCAGCCGAACCAGCTTTGCTAGATGCCGAACGATTGCCATGTTTGGCAACTTTTATTCCGGCGGCGGCGGTAACAAAGGCGACAGCAGTAGAGATATTAAAGGTTGAAGCGCCATCTCCACCAGTTCCACACGTGTCAATTAGGGGGACTGGGAATTGGGTACTGGGTACTGGGGATTGGGATTGTAAGACACTGGCCATGCCTACTAATTCTTGTGCAGACACGCCTTTAGCTTGAATTGCGGCTAAAATCGCTCCTGATAGAACATGGGGAATTGCATCTGTGAGCCAACCTTGCATCAAATCCGTAGCTTGGGAAACCGTCAACGATTGCCGATTTAACAACTGTTGCAATAAAGCTGGCCAGTTGTAGAACTCAGAAGGGATGGAGATGTTCTCAGGTGGAATTTGAGTTAAAGCTATCATATTGGGTATTTGTCATTGGACTAGCTCTGAATGAAGAATAAGTTTGTAGTCAGGACTTTAGTCCTGAATTTTTAAGCACTTTAGTGCTTACTACAAACTCGTCTAAATTAATGACATAAACCACTAGGGAATCAGGAGTTTTGCGACAGTTTGCACATCCTTGTCACCTCTACCAGAACAATTGATGACGATGCGGAGATTGCCTGTTAATTTGGGACAAAGGGTTTCTAGATATGCGATCGCATGAGCAGTTTCTAAGGCTGGAATAATCCCTTCTAGTTGCGAAAGTCTTTGAAATGCATCTAAGGCCTGTTTATCAGTCACACTGTAATATTCGGCGCGACCAAGATCCTTTAAATAACTATGCTCAGGGCCAACGCCGGGGTAATCCAATCCGGCGCTAATTGAATGGGCTTCGATGACTTGACCATCATCATCTTGCAGTAAATAGCTCATTGCCCCGTGCAATACACCTATTTTTCCTTTTGTCAAGGTAGCAGCGTGTTTTTCTGTATTTACACCTTCACCCGCGGCCTCGACTCCGATTAGACGCACCGAAGGTTCATGCACAAACTCATTGAATAAGCCGATCGCGTTGGAACCTCCACCCACGCAAGCCAGTAAAATATCTGGTAGTCCTCCCCATTTTTCTTGGCATTGAGTGCGAGTTTCTACACCAATTACCGCGTGAAAGTCACGTACAATCATCGGGTAGGGATGAGGCCCAGCAACAGAACCCAAGATGTAATGAGTTGTTTCTACATTCGTCACCCAATCACGAATTGCTTCAGAAGTTGCATCTTTGAGAGTTCCCGTACCCGCTTCCACTGGCCGAACTTCTGCCCCCATCAACTTCATGCGAAATACATTCAGGGCTTGGCGTTCCATATCGTGGACGCCCATGTAAATCACACATTTCAAACCAAACCGGGCGCACACAGTTGCAGTTGCTACGCCATGCTGACCTGCACCTGTCTCGGCGATAATCCGTTGCTTGCCCATGCGCTTGGCTAGCAACACCTGAGCTAAAGCATTATTAATTTTGTGAGCGCCTGTATGATTTAAATCTTCGCGCTTTAAATAAATTTGTGGCCCTGTGCCATCTGGTCTAGCGTAATTTGTTGTCAGGCGTTCAGCAAAATATAATGGGCTGGGTCGTCCTACATAATCACGCAGTAAGTTTTGCAGTTCTGCTTGGAAACTCGGCTCATTGCGATATTTTTGAAAAGCCGCTTCCAATTCACTCAATGCAGGCATTAAGGTTTCTGGGACGTATTTACCGCCAAATCTGCCAAATCTACCCAATGAATCTGGTTGAACGATTGCAGTCTTGATGTCTTGTATGCTTACCACTGGTTAAAATCCTTTTAAGTTGAAATATATTTTTGAGAACTGAATATAGCGGTTCTCGGTTGAGTGAGGTAAAGGAACCCCACCCTCTTCTTCATCTAGGATTTACCCCCCTTAATCCCCCCGATGCATTGGGGAGAAAAAGAAATCTAGTTCCCTCCCCTTTGCAAGGGGAGGGTTAGGGTGGGGTAAAACCTTGGCTAATCAGCTATTTCAGACTTGTGTTTACACCGTAGGCTCTTCGAGAGGGGACTATGATGTACCTTTTTACTTTGCGGAACCAACTTGTTGCAGGGATACTGGGGTAATTGCTGCTTTAAGTTCTCGACAAAATTCTTCCACGGCTTGCAATCCTTCTGTTGGGCTACCTTCAGCTAAACGTTTGACAAAGGCGCTACCAACAATCACTGCGTCTGCTCCCCATTCCATTACTTGATGTGCTTGTTTTGGTTCTGAGATGCCAAAACCAACGCCGATGGGTTTATTGGTGACGCTTCGCAACTCGGTAATTAAATGCTCTACGCGGTTTTGGATTTGAGCGCGGATACCTGTAACACCTGTAACGCTAACCAGGTAGATAAAACCCTGAGATTGACGAGCGATCGCCACAATTCTATCTTGAGAACTGGTAGGAGCTACGAGTAAAATTACTTCAATTCCGAAAGATGCAGCAGTTTGGATTAATTCTTCTGCTTCTTCTAAGGGTAAGTCTGGCACTACCAATCCCTGCACCCCAGCAACGGCAATTTGCGCCAAAAACGTCTTAATACCCCGGTGCAAAATGGGATTGTAGTAAGTAAATAGAATTATCGGCGCTTTGAGGCTAGGAATCACCATATGCAACATCTCTAGCACTTGCTCTAATTTCGTGCCTTTTTGCAAAGCGCGGGTTGCTGCCGCTTGAATTACAGGTCCATCTGCGAGAGGATCGGAGTAGGGAATGCCTAACTCGATGAAGTCAGCACCGTTGCGATCTAAAATGCGTAAGGCTTCGGCAGTAGTTTCTAAGTTAGGATCGCCCGCGGTGATAAAAGGGATTAAAGCACACTGTTGGCGATCGCGTAAAGTTTGAAAAGAATCGGAGATAGAAATCATGCTGAAAAATAGTTAATGATTGGTTAATAGTTTTGAAATAATTAAGACTTAGCAATTAGCGATGCCCATACTAAATTTTTTGTTAATGAGTCTTTGAACTCCATTAATGAGTCTTTGAATTCCATTAATGAGTATCAAAGCTTCATTTTTTTAGATTGCAGATTTTAGTAATTAGGTAACAGATTTAACAAAGGCTCAAAATCTCACGCACAGCTTCTTCTACATTGCTTTGTTTAACTAAAGATTCTCCGATCAAAACCGCACGGGCACCAGCCTCAGCGACAAGAGATAAATCAGCAGGTGTATACAGTCCAGATTCGCTGACGACGGTGATATCCAAACTTTGTAATTGTTGTTGACGCTCTGCTAAGAGTTGCTGGGTTGTTCCTAAATCAAGGGTAAAATCTGCTAAATTGCGATTGTTAATTCCTACTAAACTTAGGTTGTCAAGCTTTAGCACTCGATCCAGTTCAGCCAAGGTATGGACTTCCACCAGTGCAGTCATGCCTAAATCATGAATCATCCGCAAAAAGTCTTGGAGTTCTCGATCTGATAAAATAGCTGCAATCAACAATACTGCATCTGCACCTGCTGTCCGTGCTAAATAAATTTGATAGTGGTCAATAATGAACTCCTTGCACAGTAAAGGTAATGCTACTTGTTGACGCACCCTTCGCAGGTTATCAAAACCGCCTTGGAAGAACTTATAATCAGTCAGGACTGATAAACAAGCTGCACCGCCTCGTTCATAAGCTTGAGCGATCGCTACTGGATCAAAATCTGCACGGATAACCCCACGGCTAGGTGATGCTTTTTTTACTTCAGCAATTAAGCTCGGTTGGTTGGAGTTTTCTTGCAAAGCAGTCAAGAAATTTCGCACAGTCGGGGCTGCATTTAACTGTTGTCGCAATGAGCCTAAAGGCAATTCTTGCTGCATCTGTGCAACTTCTTGCCTTTTACGCAACACAATTTCTTCAAGAATATGGTGAGGAGGGGCAAATTGGTTAGTCATAAACAGCTTAGGGGAGATGGGAAGACAAGGGGGACAAGGGGGACAAGAGGGACAAGGGGGACAAGGGGGACAAGGGGACAAGGGGGACAAAGGAGAATTATTGAGTAAGTTTCTTCCTTGTCTTCCCCCTCTCCCTTGTCTCTTCCCAATGCCCTATACTCTATGCCCAATAACCAATGATTCTACAGTTTGCGTATATGCACGCACGACATTTTTAATTATTTCCAGACCGACTTCTTTGCCTAAAGTCATGATTGATTCTGGATGAAACTGAACGGCGGCGATGGGAAGTGTTTGATGTTCAATGCCCATAATTACGTCGTCATCAGAAATCGCTGTTACTTTGAGTTCTTTTGGCAAACTTTGCGGTAGAGCAAACAATGAGTGATATCTACCGACTGCAAAAGATTCCGGTAAGTTTTTGAAGGTGACAGAATTGGCATCGGTGACGAAAATCCGTGAAGATTTCCCATGTTGAGGATAGTTGAGAACTCCCAATTGTCCATCAAAAGCTTCAACAATGCCTTGCAATCCTAGACAAACTCCGAAAATAGGAATTTGGCGATGCAGAAGGGCACCAACAGTCTGTGAAACTCCAAAATCACTTGGTCTACCAGGCCCAGGAGATAATACAACTAAGTCAGGGCGTTCTGTATCGAATAACGATTCCGAGAAGCCATGACGGAGTGTGGTGACGCTTGCACCAGTTTGGCGAATGTAATTGGCTAGGGTATGAACAAATGAGTCTTCGTAGTCTATTAATAAGATACGTTTGCCAACTGCCGCACGTGACAGGAGTTTAGTTAATTTTAGAGAACTGGACCGATCAATTTTCTGACTCGTTTGCTTCACACGCCGAATCGTTTCAAATAAGGCGGCTGCTTTGGTAATTGTTTCTTGTTCTTCAGCTTGTGGTATGGAGTCATAAAGGACAGTAGCCCCAACTCGCACTTCGGCGATGCAATCTTTTAATCGAATTGTCCGCAGAATTAAGCCAGTATTTAAATTCCCGTTGAAATTTAAATAGCCGACTGCTCCACCATACCAACGTCGAGCGCTCTTTTCGTGCTGTTCAATAAAGTCTATTGCAGCCCTTTTGGGTGCGCCGGTGACTGTAACTGCCCATGTATGCGAAAGAAAGGCATCTAAAGCATCAAATTGCGATCGCAGTGTACCTTCAACATGATCTACTGTATGGATCAGGTGGCTGTATAATTCAATCTGGCGACGACCAATGACTCGTACTGAACCAGGTTCGCAGATTCGGGATTTGTCATTGCGATCGACATCAGTACACATGGTCAACTCAGCTTCATCTTTGTGAGAGTTGAGTAACTGACGAATTTGCACCGCATCATCAAGAGCATCTTGTCCCCGGCTAATAGTGCCACTAATTGGACAAGTTTCTACCCGCCTACTCTCAACCCGCACAAACATTTCTGGAGATGCACCAATCAGATATTCTCCACCTAAATTAAAAATAAACCCATAAGGACTGGGATTAATTTCTTTTAAAGTGTTAAATAATTTGCTGGGTTCGTCTTCATAGCCTTCAAAAAAGTTTTGACTAGGAACAACTTCAAACAAATCGCCTCTGCGGAAATAATCAAGTGCAACCTCAACTTTTTTCGCATATTCGCCTACTTTATGGTCAGCAGTTTGATTCGGTAGAAGATGTTTGCCGCGATAATCTACAGACTCACCTGTTCTAGGCAGATTTTTTGTTGTACCGTGCGCTGTTTCAAAATCATATTGTAGACAAAATGCACGTTGCTGATAGTAGTCAACCACAATCAATTCATCTGGCAGATAAAGCACCAAATCGCGCTGATCTGTAGGACGTTCTAGATGTTGGGTAATTGGTTCAAACTGAAAAACTAAGTCATAACCAAACGCACCATACAAACCTAAATGCTCGTCTTCTTGACTAGAGAAAGTATCTAGGACTTCGCGGACAACTGTAAATGATGAAGGTTGTTTACTACGTTCTTCTTCAGTAAATAATTTTTTTGTAGCTTTAATAAAGCCTACAATATTGTTATCTTCTTGGGTGACGTTCTCAAGCTGTTCTGACTGGGATAGTCTCTCTAAAAGGAATGGCAAAAGTACTTGACCGCGTTCATTCAATGATATCAAAGTGAAAGCATTATCCTGTGTAGTCAACTCTAATGGTGGATTGACAAATCCGATCGCCCATCTTTTGTATCTGCCCGGATATTCGTAACTGCTCCTTAGCAAGCCTCCACGCTGAGAATTTAAATGGAAGAGAATATCTTCGAGAGCAGTGTCCATCTTAACTTCGGTGATGGAGCGAGAAACACTTATACCACCAAGGGTTGTATAGGAACGTGAATCAAAAATCATGAGTATTTTCTCTTGAATATTTATTAGTCAACTATTAATCATTATTAGTATTTATTTTTCAATCTAGAACAAACTTATACCAATTTAACGTCAAGTTGCACATATCTTTATCCCCCTAAATCCCGCTTAAAAAAGGGGACTTTAATAGATGTTTTTCTGGTTCCCCCCTTCTTAAGGGGGGCTAGGGGGGATCGAATTATATGCAGGTTCATAAAAAATTGGTATTAGATAAGTTTCTAGCAATCTAAGCGAACGTATTCTTGTTAAAAAATGCAGTTAAAAACTTTTTGCTTCTTATTTAAGAATACTAGATATCAAGCAGATAATACATTGAATAATTTTTCGATTGGGTGTCAATTTATTCGCTTTTTATACTGCTTTTCTAGTCCATTTACTAACAACCCAATTTAAAAATCTCCGCCTCCCCCAAAAGTAGTAAATAACCTCATAAAAACTCTGCATTCCTCCGCGCTCCTCTGCGTTTAAAATTCCCCCCTCACTTCCTGCAACAGCGATATTGCTTGCCGATACAACAACAAATTCACCTCATGAACCTCAATTCTTTTTCCAATCCCTTGTAATAGCGTCAAAGTCAACTCTCCCCCCAAATGTTCGCGGAATTCAGTTAAACCCCGAAACAAACAATCAGGATCTTCCAATTGTGATAACTTCTGGGCAAGTTCAGGCACATACAACGTGAAACCCAACGCCGATAAAGTATTTAATATCCGTTGCCACTCCGAACAATCCAGCAATCCTGCTAAATAAGAATAAGTACTATCCAAAGCAATACCGATCGCAACTGCTTCGCCATGACGCAAGCGATAATTTGTTAAATGCTCCAGTTTATGAGCCGCCCAATGTCCAAAATCCAGGGGACGAGACGAACCCATTTCAAAAGGATCGCCGCCATTGGCAATATGTTCTAAATGCAACTGGGCGCAACGATAGATAACCTGTTGCATAGTATCCATATCTCGCCGCCTCAAAGCTGCGGTGTGAGAATGGATAAAATCAAAAAAGCTAGCATCCTTAATCAGCGCCACTTTGACTGCTTCTGCGATTCCAGAACGCCAATCGCGATCGTCTAGGGTTGTCAAAAAGGCAGAATCATTTATAACTGCATAAGGTGGCGCAAATGTGCCGAGAAAGTTCTTTTTACCAAAGGCATTGATGCCGTTTTTGACGCCAACCCCAGAATCATTTTGCGCTAACACCGTGGTCGGAATCCGAATTAGACGGATTCCCCGGTGAGCAGTTGCAGCAGCGTATCCTACTAAATCCAACACCGCCCCGCCCCCGATCGCTAACACATAAGAATGGCGACATAATCCAGCGGTTTCAATCTGTTGCTGGATTTGCTCCAGTAAAGTGCGATCGTTTTTGGCAGCTTCTCCTCCCGAAATTATCATTGGTTCAGCTGCGATCGCTAGTACCTCTGCATAAAACTTGGTATACGCAACTAATTGCTTCACCAATTCCGGTTGATACTGCAATATTCCTGCATCTAGCACTGCAACTAATTTCTTTGGTTTTGTCTCCTCATCCGCAGCAATCACTTGCGCTAGCGTCGGGTTTTTCAAATCAAATAAATTTTGGGTGAAATAAACCTCGTACTTGAAAGTAACCGCAACACGTTGATGAATTAATCGACTTTTTTGCTTGATGTCAATTACCATATTTTTGCTCTTTAAATACTAATGTTTGTGTGTATCTATGGTTGAAAATCTTGTTAGATACCTGCTTTAGCAGTTGAGTTTAAAGGTTGTATAAAAGTATTGATTTTATCTTGAAAAAAGCTTTGAGCAGTTTCAAATTCCTGAATTAATGCATCTCTATCTTTCCTCGCAACTAGTCTCGCCAACCGACTATAAGTATCAGCTAAAAAACTAATGGCATCACACCTTTCCTCTGTAGCTAGCATAATATCTACACATAAATGAGGATTTTGGGAAAATAAACGTTTAACGTTGTTCATCTAAAGAAGGTTGTTCTGAAGCTGCTAATAATGATATGCGATCGCTCAGTAAGGCGATCAAGCGTTGGTCAGTTTTTTTGAGATGATCTGAATAAGAGGATTCCAAAAGCATTTTTCTTCCAATTTTCAAATGTCAACAAGTGATTCCTGAGAACTCAATTCGGGCAATATATCCAAAGTTGTTGATCTTTTGGCAATCATATTAGAAAATAACTCTTCATACCGATCTAGTGCTTGCTCAAAGGAATAATTTTCTACCGCAAACTTTCTTCCTTCACGCCCTAATTTTGCTGCTAATTCTGGCTGATTATATAAATCCAATACCGCAGTAGCTAAAGCGTCTGCTGACTCTGGCTTAACGATAATACCGCCGCCACTTTCTCGAATAGCTTTCGCAGCAGTCCCAACTGCGGGAACTGAAGCCACAATTGGGCGACCACTGGCTAACAATAGTGGTATTTTAGAAGGCATATTGAAGGAAATCACATTGCACTTTTGGACGATCAATCCAATATCAGCAGCTGCTAACATTTGCGGTAGTTTTTCTCGTGGTTGTAATGGTAAAAGCAAAACGTTATCTGCACCACAAGCAAGACAATGTTTTTGCAAGCTTTCGAGGGCTTGGGATTCGCCAGCGATGACAAAGACAATTTCTTTTAGATGATGCAAGCGAACTGCTGCTTTTATGACTGTCTCCAAACCTTGGGTGAGAGCAATATTACCTGAATAAAGCACTACAAATTTATCATCAAGTTGATGGGTAGCTCTCCAAGAGTTATTCTGCTTTGGTAAAGGGCGAATAAAATTTAGATTTACCCAATTTGGAATGCAAGCAATTTTATTAACAGGTACATCTTTATTGATTAAATTATCTACAAAGCCATCGGCAATGACGCTAATAGTATGTGCAGTTCGATAGGCAAATTTCTCTAAAGCTTCCAGAGCCAGAATCATCAACTTATTTTTAATTAACCCAATACGCACAGCAGCTTCTGGGAGGATATCTTGCACATTTAGCACGACTGGGCAGTTGTATAACCAACTTATTAAGGTTGCAGGTAAACAAACTAGTAACGGCGGCACTGTTAAGAGAATTAAATCAGGTCGCTCACCTTTGAGAGCTTGTGGCAAACTTGTAAAAACAAAGCTCAACTCTAACAGTAGCCGATCTACAAGGTTAGGTTTAGACTTAATCCGCAGGTAACTACGTTGAATGGTGACACCATTTTTCTGTTCGGTAACGTATAACTTACCCCGATAGCGATCGTAAATCTGACGCTGAGGATAGTTAGGCATACCTGTGATTACCCGCACTTCATGCCCTCGCTTCACCAGCCCTTCTGCTAGTTCAGTCATCAAAGGTGCAATACCAATTGGTTCTGGATGATAGTTGTATGAATAAATCAGAATGTGCATCAACCGTTAATGTCCTGAAGGTTTGTAGTAAGCACTTTAGTGCTTAGAAAATAAGGACTAAAGTCCTTACTACGAACTTGCTTACCGATCAATTTCAACTTGACAGACTACTAGCACAGCACGGCGGAAATAAACCAACCTTACCCTTTCCCCTTTCCCCAGACCTCACAAGCGCATTTTTGGGTTGGCAGACTACTAACACTGTTTTTGTAGTTCCTTTTCTAAACTGAAGACTGGCTTTTGCTGCCCACGTTTTCTCAATGTGACAGTACTAGCCGCAAATCCAAGCAATACTAAACCCAATGCTGAACTAGGTTCCGGCACTTGCCTTCTGCCCTCTACGTTTAACACTTGAACACGACCTTGAAAGAAATCGCCCACATAAAGCTTGCCATCTTTGTAGCTTGTACCACCCGTCCAGTTAAATGTGCCTGGTGTGAGGTCAAGGGGGTCGCCAAAGGGAGGCTGACCTAGTTGAGGAGGTGTTGCTGCGGCAGCTTTACCATAAGCTGTCAGGAAGTTACCGTTTTTATCAAATACTTGGATGCGGCTGTTGATAGAATCTGCCACATAAATATTCTCAAACTCGTCCACTTCTAAGCCGATGGGCTGATTAAATTCTCCATCTCCACTACCTTGTTTGCCAAATGTGAACAGAGGATTACCTTCAGGATCGAGTACTTGAACGCGGTTGTTAAACTGGTCACTAACATAAAAATTTCCACTAACCGGGGAAATTCTTAAACCTGCTGGTCCTTGAAACTGACCAGGTTGAGTCCCAGAGGTGCCAATACTGCCAATTAGTTTGCCGTCTTTAGTGTATTTATTGATCTTGTCGCCGCTAAAATCACCAATATACACATTGCCAGTTTTATCGAATGTCACACCAGATGGGCCAAAGAAAGCTCTACCCGGTATGAGACCGCCAAACTCACCAAAGGATTTAATAAACTTACCTTGAGGATCGAAGACATTAACGCGGTTGTTGAAAACGTCACCTACATAGAGATTTCCAGTCTGTGGATCGATTTCTAAAGCCGATGGTTCATCGAATTGTCCAGGGCCTTTGCCGCCCTCGCCGATCGCTCCAATATAATTACCTTGAGGATTAAATACTTCAACCTTGTTACCAATGTTTGGGTTAAAAGTACCGTCCGGGTTAAGACCGCGACCATTACTTATAAGGGTGTTCCCGGACTTATCTACCGTTATGCCTTGGGGAACAAAAAGCTGCCCAGGAGCAAAGCCAGGACTACCTATACTTCTGTCGTAAGTTAATGTTATGGCTTTGGCTTGGGCTGCTGCTGCCAACACCATAAATCCAGTACCAAGAATGCCGATTGAGAAATTTTTGACTAATCCCATAAGTTTTAAGTCCTGGTTGTATGAGTTGTACTCGTTCCTAGTAGTTCGCCAAGTGAACTTTGCGGGGTAAAGGGTAAGGGGGAAAGGGGAAAGGGTTTAAATCTCTTACCCTTTTCCCTTTCCCCTTTCCCCAGTCCTCACTTAGCATTTTTGGGTTGGTAGACTACTAGACTAATTTCGTTCTCAGTCTTAGTTTGGGAACTCTAAAATTTGGGCTGCTGCCTCTTGTCTGAAATGCAACTTTCTCTGTGAGGCAGCAGCCTATTCTGTAAGCATTCCCTGACAAAGCCAAGGTTTTGAGGATTTAGACAGTCTCTGCTTTCGCTAGCAACTTTTCTTGGCGTTTGCGCTTGGCGTTAGCCGCAGTTGCGCCTATACCAGCAAGTGCTAATAAGCCGATTACTGAACCAGGTTCGGGGACTGTTTCTGTAACAACACCATCCACTCGAACAACCTCCCCTAGTCCTGGGCCGACACCGCGATTGGTAATATAAATCTTGCCGTCAGGGCCAATATCAATTCCATCAGCCGAATCTAGCCCTTGACCTGCTGCAACAAGTGTTGTGCGAGTGCCGTCAGGAGCAACTTGAATCAGAGAACCAGGTAGATTTGTGATGTCACCCCCTAACTGAGAGGTATCGCTGAATTGTAAAACCAGCAAATCACCTTTCTTATCAAAGGTTAGGTCGGTGATGTGCGTAAACCCATCTAGAAAAACTTCTGGTTTCATGTCTTTGCCAATGCGGAAAATCTTCGACTTACCTGCTGGATAAGGAAAACCCGTATATTCACCAACGTATAAAGCTCCATCGGGGCCAATTGTTCCACCTGTGGGTACTGCTTGAATTGCTATTTTGTCGCCTGGAAGCTCATCTAATAGCCCAGGAGGTAGTTGTAATCCTGGTGGCAAATCTGACTTACTAATGATGGTTTTAGGAATTGCGATCGCCTCTGACTCACTTCCATCAAGTTTAATTTTGTAAGCAGTGTTCCCACCCCCATCAACAACATAAGCATTATCACCATTAATAGTTAGATCGTAGGGATTGGTGACGACATCACCACTGTCTGGATTTTTAGTGATTTCATACTTGGCAAAGTCAAAAATACTGTTGAGAGATCCCGTATTCAAGTCAACTTTGTACAGTTGTC
Organism: Nostoc sp. C117; assembly: GCF_043099735.1. NCBI lineage: Bacteria > Bacillati > Cyanobacteriota > Cyanophyceae > Nostocales > Nostocaceae > Nostoc > Nostoc sp. C117. Next base: position 1,214,658 of record NZ_CP170991.1, on the reverse strand, counting down.
CTAGTAGCGGTGTATTCAAAACTTTATCGGGTGTTGATGGGGGGAAAGTTGCAAGTTGCTTTTCTGGAAGCGGGGATTTAGAACCAAGGTTAAGTGTTGCTAGATCGCGATTTCCTGGATAACCAGCAAATCCTGTCAGAAGATAAGCATTCCCTTGAGAATCGAATTGTATGTCTTCAATACCAGCGCCTTGGTTGCCAGTAGGTTGTTCTGCAAGAGACTGAAAGTTATTAAGTAGACGCTGTTTGATACCGTTTGGTGAAACTTTGACCAGTGAACTAGTATTACCAGCACAGATCGGCTGAAACAGAGTACTCGGAGATGGTTGACAATTTCCGTTACCTCCGATACCTGGCTCGGCTACGTAGAGACTCCCGTCAGGGCCAAAGCTAACACCCCGTGCATTACTGATTCCATCGACAACTGTCGTTAGCGTTGCAGCTTTTACATCTGGTGTTCCACAAATAGCAGCAAAACAAAATGTAACAGATGTAAGGGCAAATGACTTGAGTTTCATACCTTTGGAGATTGAGAATTAAATAATTTGTTTGGCGAAATTTTTATCTTGTAGAGACGCGATGAATCGCGTCTATGCTTTTTGTGCAACCAAGCAACGCCCAAAATACCGATCGCTAATACGCCGAAAGCAGAATCAGGTTCAGGAATAGACTTGATATTTTCAATTCTGAGAACTTGTCCACCTCCAGGGCGATCGCCTCGGTTTGTGACGTATACTGCACCATCAGCACCAATAGTTAGGGCGCTAGGCGACTCTAATCCATTGCCACTCAGAAGAGTTGTACGTGTCCCATCGGGAGCGATTTTGATGACAGAACCATCAAAATTACCCTTCCAGGCTGACTGATTGGCGTACTGCAAAGCATACAAATTGCCCTCAGGATCAAATTCCAAGTCTGTGAGTTGGGTAAAACCATCTGCATATACTGTTAACTTGCGATCAGCACCGACTCGATAGATTTTTGCCCCTCCTTCTGGGAAGGGAAAACCAGTAAACTGGCTGACATAATAACCACCATCAGCCCCTTTTGCCACACTTGAGGGTACTGGTTGAGTTGCAAACTGCGATCGTGGCGTTTCATTTTGAGATGGCACCTGTGCAGGCTCATTAGATGGGGTATCAGAAGGTGGAAAGATGGGATTAGTTAATATGTCTTGGGGAAAGGTAGTAATAGCTTGCAAGTTAATACCATTAGTATTAACACTTAGTAAATCGTTTGCACCTGCATCAACTACAACTAATTTATTACCATCTATGAGCAAACCCAAGGGATTGCTACCGACATCACCACCATCAGGATTGTTGGCGAGTTCATAGTTAGCTATATCAGCAACACTCTTCCAGGAATTGGTATTAAAGTCGGGAGCAATGATTTTACCGAGGTCAGTGTAACCTAAATTGCGATCGCGAAAGGCTGGATTAGCCCCATACCCAATGAGAACATAAGGTTTACCTGTAGCATCAAATTTGATGTCACGAGGCCCAGCAGCTCCAGTGCCATCTGGTAATGCTATAGAAGGTAGTCCTGTAAGTATGCGCTCGGTTTTACCATTCTCAATTTTGGTAACTGCACCACTTGTGCCGTAGCATAAAGAATCACCTTGACCACTTGCTGGTGGAACACAAGCGCCATTTCCCCCGATTCCCGCCTCTGTAACATAGAGATTACCATCAGGACCAAAGCTCAGACCACCGGCATTATTTAGACCGTCGGCGATTACCGAAAATGATGCAGCTGACGCAGCTTTCATTCCCGAAAAAGCGGCAACACAAAAAGCGAGGAAAGTAATAGTTAGTTGTTTCAGTTTCATGTGTTGCAATGTTGCTTATTAGCCCTTTAACTAGTTACTAGCCACTAATGATTCTTGAGTTTTTGGTAGATAGCTCATTCCCCGATCAAATGATTTAAGGTTGCCAGCTTTGGCTTCCAGTAAACGTTTGATGTTCATGCTCTCAGCGCCAAAATCTTCAATTTGAAGTTTGCCGTGGGTGACAGTTCCATCTGCTTTCCAGAATGTGATTCGATGCAGGATAAAACCAGAAGCTTCTGGATCTGCAAAAGCATAGGCAGTTGGGATAAGTAAGGCTACAGAACGCTGATAATATTCATAGTCTGGATAAAAATATTCTTGTTCAAGTAAGTAGTATTTACTTAGACTATGCAGCCGTACAGAAACTTTTACCTTCTGGTCATATTCATCTTTGAATTCACCTGATTCAACACCTATCTCGCCATTTGGTCGCAGTAAATGCGCCCACTCATCTATATTTTTTAAATCCTTTAAGTATTCAATGCCAATTTCAATTGGAGCATCAACATAGATAGTGTCAGTATCGATAAAGTGGCTTCCTTTAGCGGCTGCGGTCAGACCAGTCTTGCGTTCCAAATTACCTTTGAGAGAACGACATTCAGAAGTGTGTACTGTATGAATTCCCTGCATAATCATCTGAGTCTGCCGTTTGGGATCGACAAAGCTCAACCAATGAAAGTACACACCTTTTTCATCTGTTCCCGGCTCAATGTAGTCTGTAGGAAACAGCAAAACAGGGTAAACCTGAAAATATTTCTGATACTCTAATCCACAGTGCCACTCAATACCGTAGAAAAGGGGATTTTCTAGTTTTTTAACATGATAATAAAGATTTTTATGATAACCGGATGCAGTTCCGAGCCAGGTATCTTCATCAATTTGCTCTTTCATCCGGCTGTAAAGCGTCCATTCATCCAAATTTTTTAAACTACAAAGATAGTCAAAGGCGCTCTCTGGTGAAGTAGCAATGTAAGCTGATGTAGCAAAGGTATTTTTTTCCACTTTTCACTCCTTAAGATAATAACAATCAAGCTGCGATCGCTGTAGTTTTGTTCTGCTTAATATTGTTGATTCTGTCTTCTGCTAATCGTCTGGCAGCATCGTTAGTAGTAACTCCCTGGGCTTTAGCAATATCAAAAATTGCTAATAGCGTGTCATAAATGTTATGCACTTGTTTGAAAGCTTTTTCTTCGTCATAACCAATCATTTCGTTGTAAACATTAATTAGCCCTCCGGCATTAATTACATAATCAGGACTGTAAAGAATTCCTTTTTTGGCAAGCATTTGACTATGGAGTTGCTCATTATCCAATTGATTATTAGCTGCACCAGCAATAATCGAAGCTTGCAGAAAAGGAATTGTGTGACTATTAAGAATTCCTCCTAAAGCGCAAGGAGAAAAAATATCTACATCAAGAGCATAAATTTCGCTTGGTTCAACAACAGTTGCCCCAAAAAGTCGTTTTATCTCTTCCGTTTTTGCTGGATCTACATCGCTAACGAAAAGCTGGACATCATGCTCATGCAAATGCCGACAGAGATTTTTACCGACATTTCCTAAGCCTTGAACTGCAACTTTCATGCCATCAAGTCTTTGACTCTGCCAACGAGATTCTACAGCAGCTTTAATTCCTAGAAAAACTCCTAGTGATGTTATGGGAGCAGGACCACCAGATTTTTCTGATACCCCGACAACATATTTAGTTTCTTGACTAATTGTTCGCACATCGTCAGGGGTAATATTAACATCTTGTCCGGTAATAAAACGCCCATTCAAGCTATCAACAAAACGTCCGTAAGCTCTCAACAGATTATCTGTTTTATTTTCAGGATTAGCAATGATGACTGCTTTACCACCACCAGCCGGAATATTTGCACAGGCGGCTTTATATGTCATTCCCCGACTTAGACGAAGTGCATCTTTTAAAGCAGCTTCTTCATTAACATAAGGCATGAGTCTTGTAGCTCCCATTGCTGGGCCTAAGGTCGTATCATGGATGGCAATAATTGCCTTAATTTCAGGATTTTTACCATGACAGAAGAGAACTTGTTCGTGACCCATTTCTCTAACAGTTTCAAATAGCAGCATCTTGACCTCTCGATATTGGTTGGGGTTGTTTAGAAAAAGTAATGCACATTACAAAATGTAAAGATATAGGCACAAAAGCAAACTGGAATATTAAGATTGAGTGAAGTTAGAAAGTAAATATTTGAAGTTCCAAGTTTGGTGAATGTAGTTGCTGGAATAAGAGAACGAACCGCAAAAGGCGCAAAGAACGCGAAGGTAAGAGAGTTGTAAAGGGTTTTTGCATCAGTGTCGTGAATTTTTGAAAGATTGTGATGGTCTTGTGTTTTAGTCTCTTCCCGTCATGAGATTACTTATGTCTATCCTTTGCGGTTAGTTAGAAAAAATTCGAGCGTTGCAAACAAAATCAAACCATTGGAAATGAAACTTGCTTGGTTGCACTTTTCGCCGGACTTGATTTAACTCCTTGTGCTGCCAAACTCTTATTACGTCCACCAGAAGGCGCTGGTCGATCGGCATCAATCACGACATCGATCAGAAAGGGAACATTTGATGCGATCGCTTGTTCTAATGCTGGTTCAATATCCGACTCTCTGACGACTACGATCGCTTCTGCTCCCATCCCACGAGCAATCATGGCGAAGTTTGTTGGTGGAAGTGTTGCATCTGCACCCTTTAATCCCAAGATTTTCATCCCTTGATGGCACATGTTGTAACGCGCATCGTTGAGTACAATCCAGATTGCCGGAATTTTGTATTTCACGGCTGTACTGATTTCGTTATTCATCAGCATTGCTCCATCGCCGACAATACCCACAGCTTTGCTATTATTTGCCAGCGCTGCACCCAACACTCCTGTGACGGCGTGACCCATTGCGCCAACTCCGGTACTGACTCGGTAACGATTGGCTTCGGCAAATTGCAGTAGATGAGTTGACCAAGTAAAAGAGTTACCACACTCTGCCATAACTATCGCATCGCTACCCTCAACAACGATCTTTTGAATTGCTGCCATCAATACTTCTGGCCGCACTGGATAGTCTACGTCTGGTGCGGGTTCAATTGGTTTATGTTCTGGACGAGGTAACGACATTGTGAAATGAGGAGCATCTGGTAATTGCTGCAACAACTCTTTCACAAAAGCTTTGATATCAGACCGAACCCCGAAAGTTTCAACGTGGGGATAGGCTACACCTGGAACTTCTGGGTCAATATCGACATGGACAAAACCTCCTTTTGGAACTAGCGCCGAACTCCAGAAAGAAGTCGGTTCACCAAGACGGGTTCCTAATACGAGTGTGCGTAGTGGAGGTTGTTCTTCCATATAAGTTAAGACGGAAGTGTGACCGCCTAAACCTGTGACTCCCACAAACTGGGGATGATCTTCAGGGAAGATACCTTTACCACGGGGTGAACAGATGACGGCTGCTCCAGTTTTTTCAGCGAGTTCAAGGATTTCGGCTGCTGCATCACGGGCACCGAAACCGACCCAGATAGCAAAGGGACCAGATGATAATAACTCTACAGATTTAGCGATCGCTTCAAAAGAAGCAGTCATCGGAAATGGAGAAACATCTAGTTGGGGTAAGGCTATATCCTCAGCTAAACTTGTTTGCACTGCGGTGGGAATGCTCAAATGGGCAACAAATCCGCCTGGTTGTGCCATAGCCAGAGCCAATTTACGAAAAATCTGCGGTAGTTGAGCGGCAGATTCAATAGTGATTGCATAGTTAAATAGCGCTCCTGAGGTAAAAATCCCTCCACTTGGCAAGGTATAAGTGCTGGTTTCTTGAATAGCCCAACGTCCACGCTGCGGTGCAGAAGTGCAAGCCGACAACAAAATCACTTTTGCACCTTCTCCGCGAGCCGCAAATAATCCGGTGATGGCGTTAGTGATCCCCGGCCCTGCTGTGGTAAAAACTACAGTGGGGCGATTATTAGCAAAGTAAGCTTCGGTGGCTGCAAATGCGGCTCCAGCTTCATGGCGGAAGTTCAATACTTCTATAGTGCTATTGGATAGCGCACCCCAAAGGCTGGCCATTGCACCACCGGCGACACCAAAAGCGTAGCTTACTCCCAAATTTACCAACATTTGAGCGATCGCATCGGCAACTGAGAGCGTTGGAGTTGTTTCATCATTTAAAAAAGGCTGAATTTCCCCATTTTTCTCCGATTCATCAAGCTGACGGGAGTCAGACACAGATTCTACATATCTGTTTGCGGGAAGTTCCTTGTATGGCTCAGTGATGATGAGAGGAGAGTTTGAACCAGTATAGTTTTGACTCATTTGGTTTCACGTAATTACAGAAAGTTACACAAAGGCTTTTTAATTTACAATCGCAGCGCGAGAAATATTTAATACAAACAACTCTGTTGTTTACTACAGCTATGACCTAGCTTGGGCGATAGTAGAAATGGTTGATCGCTGCTGATTGATGCTCGTGAGCGCAGTACCAAAAAATTTTTACCAAAAGTATACAACAGTCGGATCTGTGCTTCATGTGATTCAGAATAAAGCAGACGAAGACCGTTGTGCAATCAAAAATCTTTTGATAGGGGTGTCAAATTTTTCGCTTCTATAGTGATGACTACAGTAATTAAGTAGGTTGGCGGGGAAAAACTAAATCATGTAAAGGTATATAAAGTAGCAACTAACCTGAATTCAAACACTTCTCAGAATATTTACAAAGGTTAATATAGCTAGCTTTAATAGCACCGAACTACTTACTGAACCGCTTGCGGAGGTTCTTAGCTTGTGGTGATTATTATGATGAAAACCTAATTTGCAATGAACAATCTTTTGATGTGGGTGTCAATTCTTTTGCTTTGAGCGTGACTGTGACATTTGCAATTTAGTCACCCTGAAAGATTGAGATTTTGCCTAGGGGTAGCCCAACCTAGGCATCGCAGAAGCGCTATATTACCAAATTTGCAATAGAAAATCTTTTGATCTGGTTGTCAATTCTTTTGTTTTAGAACTTACACAAGTTTTTATCCGAATTCAAGCATGAGCCGATTTCGCGGTCTTTAATATTGTCACCAAAAACTCTTTGGGTCAATTATTTGTAACGAAAAAGACATTATTTATTAACTTTTTATATTTCCTTTGACAGATGACTAAGTGTTCAGTGCGTGAATACTTGATAAAATATATTTTTTTTGACATACAATTCAGTCCAGCATACTTAGTATAAGTTCGTGTTTCTTTATATGCTAAGAGAAACACGAACTTATACTTAAAGATAGACGTATAATTTCGTTACAATTGTACTTCTTACGACAGATGTTTAAGCATATTCTTATATAGTTAGATACATGAGAGAGTAAGTTAAGATAAATTAAGCAAATAAATTGATGAGTGAATTTGTTCATTTAAGCCAGGTCTAGCACTGCACATCGCGTTTATGTTGAAAATCAAACGACTCTACACTATTACAGCACAGGGTAAATCCAACTACCATCTTAATTAACCAGACAGATAGGTACAATTCATGAATTGTCTTTACTCAAGCAACTGGTTAAAGGTAGGCAAACTTCTGCCACAGTGTACTAGTAGTTCGCTAAAGTTCTTGGCGAGCGAAAAGTTAAAGGATAAAAATCCTTATCCTTTAACTTTTCCCAGTCGAAACCTAGTAATTTTAGGTTGGTGAACCATTTAGTTAGTTTTTGTGCAGGGCTAATTGAAATTTGAAATATTTTTTATCCTTATAGATTAAGAGTTTTGAACTCTTAATCTATAAGGTTTATTGGCTAATCTAGATTGGATTTGTCTGAATTTTGTGTTGCTATAAAAAGCTGTTTAAGTCAATAGCCAAGTTTTTTAAACATTTAGGTTTTTTTTAGGAAAATTTGGTTCAATAATTTATATTTTACTGCTATGATAATTTTTGTTAAGTAAGTTAAGAAGATTTGTTAATTTATTAGCTAATTTTATTTTTTAACAGCCAAACAATGCACCAAAGATTTTAGTAAGTTATGACTGTTAACTCATCAATACCTATGGTGCTGATTGATTACCAGGGAAAGTAGAAATATGAATTCTGGGGAATATACACTAGCTAGATCAAACAATCAATGGGCACTACAACCAGAAATAGAAATGAAGTTTGCCCATTTCCTAATAAATCATGCTGTAGATGCTGCCTTCTGTTTAGGAGCAAACGCGCAATTTCTTTACGTCAACGATGCCACTTGTCTGATGACTGAGTATTCCCGTGAGGAATTGCTTTCCATGACTCTGCATGATATAGATGTAGACTTTTCTCTACACAATTGGTCAGACATTAGCTCACGGGGTTCCCTTACTTTTAAATCTCGCTATCAGACAAAAGGAGGTCGGATATTTCTGGTAGAAATATGCATAAACCATGTCAAACACCAAGATATGGAATTTGGCTGTGTCTTTGCTCGTGAGAAAACTGATGAAATAGTAGAATTGAGCGTACAGAAGTGGACTGATGAATTAAAGGATGCCAAAGACAATTTACAACACGAATTTTCTCAACTCAAGGCAAAAGAAGTTGAACTACAAACATCTCTTTCTTTGCTTCGTTCTACTCTCGAATCTACTGCGATTGGTATTGTTGCAGTTAACTTTGAGGGAGATATTCTGAGCTTGAATCAGAAATTTGTGGATATGTGGCAGATCCCAGAGTCACTAATATTATCTAAGAAATGTCCTCGATGCAAAGCCTTTTTTGAGAACCAACTTAAAGATCCACAAGCCTTTAGTCGGCTGATTTGGGAAGTGTCTAGCCAATCTGATTTTGACAGCTACGACATTCTAGAGTTAAAGGATGGGAGAGTTTTTGCACACTACTCTAAACCTCAGTGGCTCAAGGGCAAAATTATTGGTAGAGTGTGGAGTATTTGGGATATTACTGAATCGAAGCAGACTGAAGAAGCATTACGGCTGAACGCAACAAGATTTCGGACTTTAGCAGAAACGACAGATGCCAGCACTTTTCTAATTCAAGGCACGCGGCTTTGCTACATAAATCCAGCAGTGGAGAAACTCACTGGCTACACAAAAGAGGAACTGCTAACAGGCTTTGGACTGCACCGACTGATTAAAAGCAAAAAACTTAGGCAGGTACGCAACCAGGGAGAAGCCGGTAACTTTGAATACCAAGAGATAAATCTTTTGACAAAAAATGGTACGGAGCGCTGGCTAGCCTGTGCGGTTGTCATACTGGATGGAGTGCTGGATTTTGGGGGAAAACCAGTTGAACTGATTGCAGGCATCGATATCACCGATTACAAATATGCAGAATTAGGTCTTAACCAAGCTTTAGAACAAGCTAAACAACTTAGCGAACTTAGAGCGCGTTTTCTTTCTATGGTTTGCCATCAATTCCGAACTCCGCTGAATATTGTTTCATTTTCTAATAGTTTATTGAAAGAAGAAGTAGACAAACCTACACAGAAGAAAATCCAACCATTACTCGATCACATTCAAAAAGCTACCGAACAACTGAGTGTGATGTTGGATGATATTTTATTCTTCTCAAAGGCAGAAGCAGCAAAGTTAAACTTTGAACCAAAACCGCTTGAGTTAGTTCAGTTTTGTCAGAATTTAGTTGCACAAATGCAGATGAGTGTTAGCCAAAACCCAATCAATTTTGTAACTCAAGATAACTCTCTAACAGCCTATACAGATAAAAAATTGTTAGAGCCTATTTTGAAGAATTTGCTTGATAATGCAATTAAGTATTCCCCCCCAAATAGTGGAATCATTTTTGAACTATCTTGCGAAAATGAAAAATTAATTTTCCAAGTAAAAGATAGGGGAATCGGTATTTCAGTACTAGACCAACAACAGATATTTGAGCCATTTTACCGTGGTAGTAACATTGATCGTATCCCTGGTACTGGACTAGGACTATCTATTCTTAAAACTCTTGTAGATTTACATCATGGTCAAGTTTATGTAGAAAGTCAAGTTGGTGTTGGCACTAAGTTTACTGTAATGCTGCCATTAATGAAATCAGAGTTTACTTGTTCTGAGTTATGAATTTGGAAATGAAGAATAGTTATTCATTCAAAACCTAAAAATCATAACTCTCAGAACGAGGCAATTAATTTCATCGCTATTTAGATACTCATCAAAGAGTGTAGTAATTAGCTTTTGTAAAAAATTATAGTAATAGAAAATGATGTACGAATCGTCAAAGAAAATTCTGGTTATTGAAGATGATAGCGTTACTCGCAATCTTTATTTAAAGGGTCTTGAAGCTAAAGGGTTTGATATGATAGGCGCTCAAAACGGTCGTATTGGTATCCAACAAGCATACAAGGATACACCCGACTTAGTGATTTGTGATATCACGATGCCCGATATGGATGGTTATGGCGTTTTAACTACGTTACGGCAAGATCCTGTGACAGCAATTATTCCTTTCATTTTTCTGACTGGCAGTAGCACCAGAGCAGATGTTCGCAAAGCTATGGAATTGGGAGCAGATGACTATCTTACCAAACCCTCGACACTAGATGAATTGCTCAGAGCGATCGCTACCCGCTTGCAAAAGCAAGCTAATCTCCAATACTGGTGCAATATTCAATTTGAAAAAGCTGCAAAATCAGTATTTGCAGATAATACTACAGCGATCGCTGAAGGTGTTGCGGTAGCCTCTGATAGAGAAGCCCCTGATAAACATGCTTCCAAGTCAATCTTTCCCTGCATTCCCCAATTAAAAGAAGTTTTCGACTTTATCGAAACCCATTATCATCAAGGAATTACTTTGTGTGATGTGGCTCTTGCTGTTGGTTACTCACCTGCTTACTTAACTAACCGAGTAGCAAGGCAGACAGGAGAGACTGTAAACTGTTGGATTGTCAAACGCCGAATGGCGGGAGCGCGTTTTTTACTCCAAAATAACGATCAGACAGTCGAGAAGATAGCGAAAGCATTGGGCTATCAGGATGTGTCCCATTTCTCCCGCCAGTTTCGCCAACATCACGGTTTACCTCCCCAAGCTTGGCGCAAAGAGCATCAGTTTGGATTGCAACAATAGGTGGAACTCTTGTAAAAGTGCAGGGCGAATGCATCTTATTTACTAATAAAAACTAAGAAATATTTCAATAGGTCTAGTTCTGTTTTGGTTGTATCTTGCGATTGTGATTCTTTGGATTCGGGCATTTTCAACAGATTTTTGACTGTCTCCTCCAGTGAGTTGGAATAGACTCGACTGATGCGATCGCTAATTTTCTGCTCGGTTAATTCTGGAACTTCAAACGCAACGCTGGGTAGTTATGGTCAACGATAAAGAAGTATATGGAATGCATATATGAGGCAGTGGCTCCTTTGGGTTAACTTTGGAAGTGGATGCAAGTCTGTAGTGTATGATTGGGTAAAAGCACTTTTGCAAGAGGTTTAATCTCTATTGCCTTGCCCTTAAAAAAGAACAATTATGTGTTCGTTATCTTGTCCGTCGCTTAAAGTGACAAGTTTTGTTCTGCTGATTTTTTCCATCTCCCTAACGGTATTCTCAAAGAAATACAATTTATGTCCACAGTCGCAATAAAATGATGATGGAAACACTTCTATTGCCATTTTAAATGCCTCGATTTATACCCCCAAATACTACCATTCTCTATGGAATGAATATCTGGGTCATGTTGTTATCCGGCTTGCTAATTTAACCAAGCTCGCTTCTCCTAAAATAGACAATTGCTCAATAGATAATACTCGAATTCGTTCAATCAATGCTGCATCAATTTCACCAAAATAGCGATTTAATCGTTTGATTGAACATCTATTCCAGTTTCAACTCCGACTGACTCTATCAGCTTTTCTGACGGAGTAAACTCATCAATAAGCGTAATTATCACTGCTGCCGCAGGCACTGCAAGTAGCACACCAATAAATCCAAATAGCTTACCCATTACCAAAAATGTCACAATCACCATCACTGGATGGATATTTACTTGTTGACCCATCACCAAAGGCTGAACAACATGGGCATCTATTTGATTCATTACAAAGAAAAGTATCAACACAAATACTAGTTTTAGCGGTGAAATACTCAATGCTACTAATGCTGGTAAAAAAGCACCAATGACCGAACCAAAGTAAGGAATTATTTCAAATAAACCTGCAATAATCCCAAATGGTAGGGCTGACGGAATCCCCAAAATCAAAAGTCCAAATGTTGCTCCGGCACCCAGAAATATCATCGCTATTCCTGTCCCAAAAATCCAGCCTCGCAATCTTGTCTCGCAAGCCTTAAGGATTCCTTTAAACCGATGATGATGTCGCCTTGGTACTAATCTTAAAATCCCTTTCACTAAGGAATTAGGATCGTAAGCCATGTAAAGCGCTAAAATTAACGTTGCTACCAACTCTACGGTTAAACTCAAAGCTTCACCTAAGAAAACTGGTACTCCCCCTAGTAACTGGTCGGTCAAATTCCGTAATTGTATTAGTGCTTGGGATATGTCAGGAATAAAAGCAAATTTCTGGCGTAGTTGCTCAACATCTCCTGTCAATCTATTGAGATAAGTTGGTAATGTTTTGATTAATTTTTGAGATTCAAATGTCACACTAGGTAGGACTACAGTAGCTAATACCACAACAAATCCAATGATTAATCCAATTAGTAGCAAAACAGCAATATCCTGTGATTTGACTAACTTTTGCAAAAACCTTAATAGGGTTCGTAAAATTAAAGCAATCAATGCTGCAACAACTAAAAGTTCTAAAACTGGTAAAAGTTGGTATAAAATATAGAGTACCACCGCTACAATTACTGCCAATGGGGCACCGCGAGTTAACTGCGACCATCCATTCTCTTTATCTTTGGGATTTGCCATTACTATCACTTATTCTTCTGTTTTAATTTTACAAATTTAGTGCCTGAGATGGCGCATAATTTTTATTGTTAAGAGTAACTGTAAGCCTGATTAACACAAGTCTCGTTTTTCTCTCTTGTTTGTGCCCATATAGTCAAGTCAATTTTAATGTGTTCAGATATTTCACTCTCTAGCTAAAATTTTATTTTATTTCCCTTAACAGAGATCTATAAATTTAAATTATCTTTCTTGAGAAATCAGTTTAACAAATTGTTGAGTTTGCATCAAATTATCCTGTTTTCTTGAGTTGAGCTATTTAAAATAGTGTCGCAGCCATGACCATAGTTGATTTTTGAACTTAACTGGCTCTGGTGATGGTGAATAAGTTGATGGTTTTGTTTGAGCAATATTATTCATTGAAAGTACACAAATAGTTAGTTCGCCATCTGTATAATATCTGTCACCTCCTCCATTACGACCAACCCATGTGGCCTCTATACCTGTGACTTGATATAATTGGGCAATCTGGTGTGTCAAATCAATACTTTTAATTACGTTATCTCTTTCTTCATCAATGTCTGCATCAATATGGTGAGTAATCTGCCCTGTGCGGTGGCTAAGTTCCACGCTTTGGTCAAATGTTGCTGAACCTAGCCATAGGGGTCTACTATCAGCATTGAGGTTGTTTGATTGCCACAAGCGAACGTGATGTCTAGTTTTGGCATTGTTTCCTATAGGTAGTTCAAAAGCTAAATCCTGTTTACGTCCCCACAGATATAAATTACTTACAGGTGCAGTTGGGTAAGAATCCTTGAGGAGAACACTTTTAGCAATTCCAATAGACACGTCCGGAATATGATTTGGGTACAAAAAAATGGTAGAAAGTAAAATTGACCCTCTACCAGCATCTAATTAAATGATTAGTATCTTTGATGATATACAAAAGTATCCACGAAGAGCAAAGCAACTTTTGGGGATTAATTATGAGCAATTTACTGACCTTGTAAACTATGCTAAAAAAAGTCATGAAGAAGAACAACTCAAATTTGAACAGAGGAAAGTTAGAATACATCGTCGTGGAGGTGGACGCAAAGAATTATTATCCATCTCAGAACAAGTATGTTTGTGTTTGTTTGATCTGAGACAAATACCCACATTTGAAGTTTTAGGAATAATGTTTGGTATATCAAAAACTTTATCTAATGATACTTTTCATAAAAGCGAGAAAAATATTACGTAAAATTATACCTTCTAGTTTAATAGAACAAGTCGAAGATAAAGAAGGAGATTTAATGATTGTACAAGAAATATTAACGAGTTTTAAGTTACTGGTCGATAGTCTAGAACAGCGGATTGATAGACCATCTGACAACGAAGAGCAAAAAAAGTTCTTTTCTGGGAAGAAAAAACAGCATGCTGTAAAAAATCAAATAGTTTCCTTACCAGAAGGGAAAGATATAATTGATATTAAAGTAGGTTATCCTGGACTAATGGCAGACATAAAATTATTCCGAGAGCAACAAACAAAATCTGATGAAAAACAAGAATTTGAGGGAGATAAAGCGTATCAAGGTGGGAATAATATTACTAATCCTCATAAGAAGAAAAGAAAACAACAATTAAATGAACAACAAAAAGAAGAAAATAAAGCTCTATCAAGTAAGCGTATATTTGTTGAGTATTTAATACGTGTTGTAAAAATTTTCCCAGTTGCATCACAAAGATTTAGATTAAATACTGATATTTATAATCAAATAGTTTTGTTAGTTTGTGGTCTGGTAAGACTGCGAATTGGAACTTTTGTCTTACCGAAATAACTTAGTATTAATTAAAAATTGTGTTTGCGTCGGGCAAGATCATGTATTTTTTCGCTCTAAACTATCAGTAACTATATCAAACGCTGATTTCTTCGTTGAAACAGAATCTGCAAGGACTGGTCTCAAAGCCTTGTAAATGTATTTACCTTCACAACTCATTTTACTCAGATTTGGCCGTGATTATCATGACCGTTATATTCAAAATACTATCCGCCATGAAACATTTAAAGAAATTAATTATCAGCAATTACAACGATTGATTAAACGTGAAATTAAACAAACAGAACAACAACAAACTTTGCTAAGTATTCTTGCTCAACGCTCACCAAAAGATGCTTACTATCAAGTATTTATCAGATATCAAGATGCAAATAATCGAGATAATAACGTCATTATGCGTTTGCGTGCATGGCGACCTAAATGCGAGGTGATTTTTGCCTTTGATTTAAGACAAAATATTGCTGCTGATGTAGCCGAAGAATTCCAACTTTACCATCAAAATTGATTTTTGTTATGAATACAGTTAAACTCACAGAAAAATTTGCATCAGCTTTAGTCTATGCAACTCGTCTTCATGCTGAACAAACACGTAAAATTAGCGGTGTTCCTTACATTTCACATTTACTGAGTGTAGCCGCTTTGGTTTTAGAAGCTGGTGGAAGTGAAGAAGAAGCGATCGCAGCTCTGTTGCACGATAGTATAGAAGACCAAGGCGGCATCCCTACCCGCGAACAAGTCCGTCAACTTTATGGGGAAACGGTTGTGGCAATTATTGATGGTTGTACAGAGTGGGACACGCCTCCTAAACCTCCTTGGCTAGAACGGAAACAGCGATATTTAGAAAACCTGCGCCATACATCACCATCTGTCAGGCTGGTATCTTTAGCAGATAAACTGCATAATGCCAGATCGCTATTAGCAGATTGGCAACAACAAGGAGATACCATTTGGACTGAGTTTAGTAATGGTAAGGAGAAGACTTTGTGGTTTTATCAATCACTAATTCAGGTTTACCAGCAAACAGGTAATGATTGGATGACACAAGAACTCCAACGAGTTGTCAGTCAATTGTCCCAAGACAATCTTGCTTAATATCTTTTGGCATTGCATAATTGCGGAATGATTTGAGAATTTGGATCGTATAGATAATCACTGCGTCCCCGTGTCAGCCCCAATCATCGCATATTCAGCAACGCCGAAAAATTTAGTTATCAGCCTCAGAATTGATTCTGAGGCGGTTGTGGTGACTGGTGCGAGTTCTGATGTAACTTACAGATTGCTATGCCGAAAAACTGTAATAGCAGTTTATTATCTATAATGTTAATCTAAAAAATTGCCAGATATGAGTTAGCAAACTAGTCTGGAAAGTACTTTTAGTCTGTTTAGGGGACTGGATCTATGATTAAGCTTGGTTTACTAGTACAGTCCCAGAATAACTCTTTGGGTATAGGAAAAGTTACAGAAATATCTCAGACCAATGCAAACGTTGAGTATTTCTGCTCAATAGGGCAACGTCTGCAAAAAACTTTACCTTTAAGTTCGCTATCTCAAGTTAAGCTTGAACCCCAAGCGCGATGCTATATCAGGTTAGAAACCCAGGATAAATGGATAATTGGCAGAATTTTCATCTGGGACGAAGAAACAGAAAAGTATCAAATTGATTTACCAGACAAGAAAACGGCAATTGTTACTGAAGAAGAAATTTACGTCCGTTGTAATTTACCGAACACAGACCCGATTGAAACTCTGGCAATGAAGGGTCATGAAACACCTTACTTTCATGATAAAAGACTGGGTTTTGTCAAATCTTTGATTCAGCAACGCGCTGTGAGTCGGGGAATGACAGGACTGATTTCGGCAAATATCGATCTTTATCCTCACCAAGTTGAAGTTGTCCGGCGGGTACTGGAAGATCCAATTCAACGCTATATATTAGCAGACGAGGTGGGACTAGGAAAAACCATCGAAGCGGGTGCAATTCTCCGTCAATTCCTCCTCGATGAACCGAAAAAAGGTTCGATAGTCATAGTTCCCAAATATTTACTGCAACAATGGCGCACTGAGTTAGAAAATAAGTTTTATATTTCTCATTTTCCGAAACGGGTGGTGGTGCTAGCGGTTGAAGATGTTCATAAAATCAACCTGAAGGCTAGGATAGGCTGTTTAATATTAGATGAAGCTCATCACATCGCCGCAATGGCGACATCTAAAGATGCAGCAGTGCAGGAGCGTTTTGAGATTTGTAAACAGCTTGCCCATAAAAGCGATCGCTTACTTTTATTATCCGCTACTCCTGTTGTTAATCACGAGCAAGATTTTTTGGCAATGTTGCACTTGCTCGACCCAACAACCTATAAACTGAATGATTTAGCAGGTTTTCGTGCCAAAGTTGCCAGTCGTCAGCAAATAGGGAAAGTTCTTCTGGCTTTTAGAGAAGATGCAAAGCCGGCTGTCCTCAAAAATCATTTGCAGGAATTACGAAACCTCTTTACTGAGGATCGGTATTTACTGAAGTTGGCAGACAATTTAGAAAATTGTTTACAAGGAGATTCTCCTCAGAAAAATCAAATCGTCCAAGCAATTCGCACCCACATTAGCGATACCTATCGACTACATCGGCGAATGCTTCGCAACCGTCGTGCTGCGGTGGAAGATGTGATCTTCGATCGCAATTTTACACCTAAAGAAGAATATGATTTAGATGAGCGATCGCTTGATATTCATGAACTCATCAATCAATGGCGTACTGTTGCTCCTCAAGAAAAGCAATATCAATCAATTTTTCTGTTATTATTCCTTGCTTCTGGGACCTGGTTGGGCATTTTAGAACAGGTAATTACAGCCCGTTTAACTGGTAAACCCCATGCTAAACTCATCCAGGAGTTTACAGAAAATGATATTCGCATCTTAACTACAACTCCCAAATTTTCCGGGGAAGAAGAGATTTTACAATCCTTACAAAAAGTTATTCGTCAGCCTGTAGAAGACGGAGAACGCAAGGAAAATCTGAGGACAGTGTTACTGAATCAGCTAGGTATCTACTTCAAAATTCCGCCAAACGTCCGGAGAAATAAAAACGAATTTATCACCAGGATACAACAGAGAATTCGCAGACCAATTGCCGACGATATTTTTCCCAAATTTATTATATTTACCAGTTTTGCCCAGACTTGTGCAGAAATTGTCCGGTATTTATCTGATACCTTTGGTACAGAGGCAGTAGTCAGCCATCAATTTGGAGAATCACCAGAAAAAGTTGAAGAAGGCTTAAATAGATTCAAAAATAAGCCAAACTGCTTTATTCTAGTATGCGATCGCTCTGGAGAAGAAGGACGTAATCTTCAGTTTGCTGACTGGTTAATTCATTTCGATCTTCCTTGGTCACCCAATCAATTAGAACAGAGAATTGGCAGACTTGACCGCATTGGCAGCAAAATTGGCGTACAATCCTGTGCTTTAATTGGCCCTTATTTGGAAGATAGCCCCCATAATGCTTGGTACAAAGTTTTGAAAGATGGGTTTGGGATTTTTCAACAATCAATTGCCAGTTTACAGTTTTATGTCGATGACAAACTTGCAGAATTAGAAGCAATTTTATTCCAATCAAGTGCTGCTGGACTGTTGGAGAAGATTTCGCCAATTCAAGAGCAAGTTGAAGCCGAGATAGCCAAAATTAGCGAACAAAATGCCTTAGATGAAATTGACTCTAGCGATGAAAATGCAACCCAGTATTTTCAAGATTTAGATAATTATGATGCTTGCCATTTAGAAATTAAGCGAGCCATTGAAGGCTGGATTTGTGACGCACTGGGATTCAAGATTGTTAATAACCCAGATTCATCAGAAATGCGCCGTTATCAACCGACGATGCGTACATTGGTTCCTATAAATGAATTAAAAACCCGGTTTGCTGACAGTTATTTAGACCGATTTGGTACTTATAACCGCAGGATAGCAAATCAAAATTCTGGGATTAAAATCTTTCGAGTTGGCGAAGGATTTGTAGAATCACTCTTGAACTATATAGACTGGGATGACCGAGGTCAAGCCTTTGCTATGTGGCGTACTGATGCATCTTGGAATGATAAAGATGGGAAGGAGTGGTTCGGTTTCCAATGTAATTATATAGTGGAGACAAATTTAAAAGTTGCCAAACAAGTTTTAATCGATCGCAAACTCGATAATGCTCAATTCAAAATCTTGCAGCGGCGTGTTGATGCTTTATTTCCACCAATTATAGAAACTATCTATATTGATGGTTGTAATGAGCCAATATCTGTTGTTGAAGATAAAGCCCTGTTGAATATCTTACAACGTCCATATAAAGATAAAAACAATAATCAAGGACGAGATTATAATCTAGCAAAAGAGCGCTTAGGAATTATTGATGATTTTGTTGAGCCTAGCAAATGGCAAAATTTTTGCTATGAAGTACGTAACGCTTCTTTAGAATTATTATCGAATCGTCCCGATTTTATTGAGTTGTGCGAAAAATCTGCTAAGGTTGCCGAGAAGAAATTAGACAATAGATTAGAACAATTGCGCTTACGTCTAAATCAGCAAAGTTGGGATCAAGCACTAGCTGAAGAACTGAAGATAGAAACTGCTTTAAGTGCAGCTATTTTAGAGGGAATTCGTCAGCCACTCCTCAAGCTTGATTCTGTTGGCTTTATTATTGTATCTCGGCGATCGCTTGTGCAATTTGAGTGATATTGCATTAAGCCAAGAGACGCGATGAATCGCCGTCTCTACAAGTGTTTTGGTCTTATTCCAACTGTATTGCCTAATAGGGAGTTAATGAAATTTCAACTGTAACTTTGTTGATCCCCAGCGTAGGTCATAATTCATCGAGTTTCAATCCCTAATAAAGCGATCGCTCAACCATATTTCTGTGACAGATGAACGCTACAATCTATCAGAAAAGCAAAAAAATAGTTAAGCCCTCATGATGGCTGATTTGACATCTACAGCTACACCTGACTTTGTAACCGTCCTATCACAAGCTGCGGCTGCGTATCGAGGACAAAAAGACACACGCCCTAGTCCGGAAATATTAGTTAATGCGTTATTACAAGCAGAAAAAGCTGCCAAGCAACAACGGCTGACTTATCCCTTTGAGTCTCTTCTGGGAAGATGGCGACTTTGCTTTGCTACT
The DNA here is from genome assembly GCF_043099735.1 of Nostoc sp. C117. Taxonomy (NCBI): domain Bacteria; kingdom Bacillati; phylum Cyanobacteriota; class Cyanophyceae; order Nostocales; family Nostocaceae; genus Nostoc; species Nostoc sp. C117. The sequence goes on along the minus strand of NZ_CP170991.1, from coordinate 1,195,037 downwards.
GGTACAAAAAAAGTTAGAAAACGAGGAGGAATTATATTAGGAAAGGGTTTGTATGTGCCCAAATTTGTACCAATTCATATTTCTTATAATGCCAATTTAGAACACGATTCAGCTAAAGGCGAAATTGCTAATCAAGTTGAATTAGCCCCTGTATTATTAAATCTTACTGGACCAGTACAATACATCGGGAAGAAAAATTTATTGGCATTTGACTTTAACCAAATAGTTATCAGTTTGTTTGGTCGTATTGTGTACAATAGGCCAATTCGCTCACCGAAAATTCAAACAGAAGATTTCTATAACCAGTCGATCGCTAAACTACCCTTTTTTGCCTTCTTTTTGGTAACAGAAGATTTCATTGCGGCTCGTGGCCGTGGCGGAGGACTAGCACTTTGGATTCGAGAAACTTAAATAATCTGTGAATGAGACTGACTCAAAATTTCCAAAAGCGATCGCTCCATAACTTCACTGACAAATTTATTGCCTTGCAAGTTAAGGTGAATATGGTCGTGAAACAAACCTCTAGGCTCAGTATTTGAATTAAATATTGGTAAAAAATCAATATAGTTAATTTGCTCCGCTTTCGTAAAGTCACTCAAACGCTGACGTGCTTTAATTTCATAATCGCGGGGGCCAGGTTCGCCAATTTCTCGTAGTAACGGAGTCATCACTAGCAAAAATTGGCTGTTGCTTTGGCGAGTTAGCGCTTGAATTTTACCGATCGCCTCCAGATTAATCCCCACGCGATCGCCTGGTTCATTTTGCACTGCTTTCAATTCCGGAATTGGCTTTTGCTTGACGATATAACGCTGCCACACTTCCTCTAATGCTAAGGCTGGTTTACTATCTGGATAATTGCGATCGCGTCCCACTGGTAAAGAAGTCGGAGCAGTAGCAAACAAATCATCGGTATTAATTAGTAATACTGTTACCTGGGCGTTAAAATCGCTAAACTTCTCTAAATAAGCTAATTCATTTCTGGGTCCCCAAGAGTTGGCTGAAGCATTTAGCACTTGGGCTTGCTGATAATTACGGTTAGTCAATGATGCCAGAGAATGCATCATCAAACTGGATATTGTCTTATCTTGATCTGTCCACCAACCACCATTCGCAATCGAATCACCTAACAATAAGACTCGCAGCGTTGAAGAAGGCCGCGTCTGAGTTATTGGACTACCTCTCATAGAATACTCATTAATTTCAATGCGATTACCAAAGCGTCGGGTACGCTGGTTAGGAGCCAATAAATAACCAATTTGGTCATCACCAACATAAATCAGGGGATTACCAAAGCCAAAGAGCGATCGCAATCCTACTTCCAACACCAAAAATAATCCCACAACCACCACCACAATTAATAACAGCAATACTTTCATCATTTGTCCTTTGTCAAAAACTAATGCCCGATGCCCAATGCCCAATTTACAATTCCCATTTTGTATAAATAAAACTCATTCCTTTGGAAAAAACAGTAATTGTGGTGATTGAAAAATTGCCAAGCTTAAACAAAATAATATTAGGGATTTAACGTTATCCATAAAAAGAAGGACTACAATCAAGACGGACAACTGTTTCATGCCCTAACAGAGGAGGATTACAAAACTGTGTCCGACTTAAATCGAGGAATTATGAAATTTGAGGGTGCAGATTCCCCAAAAGTAGTCACTATCTCTACCGTGTTGCTTCTGGGATCGATCGCTGCTCTCATCATCTGGGCGCTACAAGCCGCCTATGCGCTAAACTAAAACCATTAGTAGTCTAGAAGGACACTTGTCTTAAACGGTTTCCGTGTTAGCCAAGTGTCCCTCAAGCAACTAGTAAATAAAAGCGCCCTAATAACCATCAAAATTTCAGAAAAATTTTAGAGTTGAGATTTGAGATTTTAGATGGCAAATTTAAATCTAAAATCCAAAATCCATAATGTTTGAACTTTGGGGTGTCTTAGTTATCTTAATCGCCTGCCCCCTCTTGGGCGGATTACCCCTGATTGCATGGATAACTTACGCGCTTAAACGCAAGCAGTTATCACAAGTTGGTACAGGGAATATTAGTGTATCAGCTGCTTTTTACCACGGCGGTACACTGGTAGGAATTCTGGCAGTTTTGTCAGAAGCTTTTAAAGGAGTTGCAGCAGTCTTACTCTGCCGTGTTTTCTTCCCAGATGGATCTTCTTGGGAATTAATTGCCCTGATTGCTTTGGTCATCGGTAGATACTGGATAGGCAGAGGGGCAGGTACGACAAATGTCGTCTGGGGATTTGTCGTACACGATCCACTGGTGGCAATACTTGTGTCTTTCTTTGCAGGTATTAGCTTTTTAATTCTGCACTCCAGACAGGTAGTAAAATTTGGGGTTTTAGTTCTCTTTCCTCTGTTTGTTGCACTTCTGCACCTCAGCGATATCCCTAGAATGGTTGCTGCTGTGGCTTTAGCTAGTTTAATGGGCTGGATTTACAAAAAAATTCCTGATGACATGAACTTATCAGCCCAAGAAGCACAAACAGAATCGCAAGCGATGTTGGAGTTTTTACGTGGCGATCGCGCGATGGTTTCCTTAGACGAAGAGTTAGATGCTAGCATCGTCGGCGAAAAGGCAGCTACATTATCTCAAATTAAGCGCTGGGGTTACCCAGTGCCCAAGGGATGGGTACTTGCGCCAATCGACGATCCAGAACTGTTGACCGAATTTCTCCAACCATCAGAATTATCTCCGTTGGTGGTGCGTTCTTCTGCCATTGGCGAAGACTCAGAACACGCTTCGGCGGCTGGACAGTATCAAACAGTTTTAAATGTTACCAGCCCTCAGGCATTACAAGAAGCGATCGCCCAAGTTCAAGCTTCTTATAATCATCCATCTGCTGTGCAATATCGACGCGATCGCGGTTTAAATGACACAGCAATGGGTGTACTGATTCAACAACAAGTCCAAAGTGTATATTCTGGTGTTGCTTTCAGCCGCGATCCCATCGCCCAGCAAGGTGATGCCATCATCATTGAAGCCCTTCCAGGCAGTGCTACACAAGTCGTTTCGGGAAAAGTCACACCAGAACAATATCGCGCTTTTGTTCTTGAGACAGAAAACTCTTCTTCTGTGCAATTGGAGGGTGAAGGAAGAGTACCACAAGCATTAATCAAGCAAGTTGCATACTTGGTTTACCGACTAGAAAAACGTTACAACGGCACTCCTCAAGATATGGAGTGGAGTTACGACGGTCAAACACTGTGGGTATTGCAATCTCGACCAATCACTACTTTACTACCCATCTGGACACGCAAAATCGCCGCCGAAGTGATTCCTGGAGTAATTCACCCCTTAACATGGTCGATCAATCGTCCCTTAACTTGTGGAGTTTGGGGAGAAATTTTTACTTTAGTTTTGGGCGATGCTGCTGTCGGGTTAGATTTTAGCCAAACAGCAACTCTGCATTATTCCAGAGCTTACTTTAACGCATCCCTCTTAGGAGATATTTTTATCCGCATGGGACTGCCGCCAGAAAGTCTGGAGTTTTTAATCAGAGGAGCTAAACTGAGTAAGCCGTCTTGGAAGTCAACTTGGGAAAATTTACCAGGATTAGGGAGGTTGCTGAAGCGGGAATTAAATTTAGAAAAAGACTTCAAACGAGATTATCACAAACGCTTCATTCCTGGGTTATCGCAATTGGCGCAGGAAGATATAGATAATTTGGAGCCACCCAAGTTATTGGCAAGAATTGACACGATCTTGGAATTGATCCATCAAGGAACGTATTACAGTATTTTAGCTCCCTTGAGTGCTGCCTTGAGACAGGCGATTTTTCGGGTAAAGGATAAGCAAATCGATCATAGCGTTACCCCAGAAGTAGCAGCATTGCGATCGCTCAGTGCAATCGCCGCAGATGCCAAGCAGATATTATCTAAATTTGAGCCAAGACAGATATTTGAGGAGTTAAAGCAAACCCCCGAAGGCAAGAAAATCCTGCAAGATTTTGACGAGTTGCTTCAAGATTACGGCTATTTGAGTCAAGTGGGAACTGATATTTCCGTTCCTACTTGGCGGGAGAATCCTCAGATGATCCAGCAGATGTTTGTCCAGTTAATTCAGGGGAACGAACTGCAACCAAGTGCGAAAGACACGAACAATAGCATCTTTTCTGATACAGGCAAACGTGGTTTTGTTCAACGGCGGGTAGATATTAAAGGACGAGTCACCGAAGTTTATTCACGACTTTTGGCTGAACTGCGTTGGAGTTTTGTCGCTTTAGAGAAGATTTGGTTAAAGTCTGGTTTACTGAGGAAAACAGGCGATATCTTTTTTCTAGACTTTGATGAAGTCCGGCGTCTAGTTGCGGGAACAGATTCCAACTTAATCGAAGAGTTGGTTGAGTTATTGGAATTTAGGCGATCGCAATTTCTCCAAGATAGCGAGATTACTCAAGTACCCTTTGTCGTCTACGGCAATACACCCCCTCACCCCTTAGCGCCTTCTTTGCTGTACTCTGACCAAATTTTACAAGGCATTGGAGCCAGCCACGGGCAAGCCGAAGGCAGAGTGAAAGTGTTGCGAAACTTAGAAGATGTACCAGACATTGACCGAGATACAATTTTAGTAGTACCTTACACAGATTCCGGCTGGGCACCTTTGTTATTAAGAGCTGGCGGATTGATTGCCGAAGCTGGTGGAAGGCTTTCCCACGGGGCGATCGTTGCCCGTGAATACGGAATTCCTGCCGTCATGGATGTTCGCGGTGCCACATGGCTATTGCAAGATGGTCAACGAGTACGGATTGATGGAACTAGGGGTATTGTGGAATTATCTAACGATTTGAGACCCGAATGATTACCACTTCCCTCAACAACCTACCAGAAGAGTCAGTTTCTCACAATCCCGAAATCAAGAAAAAGGTGATGTTACGCCTCGGCGATTTACCTCACCTGACTAACTTTTCTCAAGCACGTTTTGCTCCCGGACAAACTGCACCAGCACACGCCCATCAGGATATGTGTGAAGTATTCTTTGTAGAAGCTGGTTTGGGGATAATTCACATCAATGGTAAAGAATATCCCCTGCTTCCAGGAAACTGCGTGGCGATCGAACCGGGAGAAGTACATGAAGTTGTCAATAGTGGCTCAACGGAACTTGTTCTGACTTACTTTGGTTTGCGAGTGCAAAATCAGCTTGCATTAACTAATTAATAATTCGTGGTTAAGAATTCAATTACAAATTACGAACTTGTAATGAGCAGACTTGTACTGAGTTTCGACTACGCTCAACTACCGCAGAGCCGAAGTAGCCGAAGTATTACGAATTAGGAATTATTCAAGCCCAGCCTATTTAATGAAAATTAGAATTGTGTCGGATTAAATTCATAAATTCCTGGCGAGTCCGCACATCTTCTGCAAAAACACCACGCATTGCACTAGTAACAGTCCAAGAACCTGGTTTCTGCACACCCCGCATCACCATACACATGTGGGTTGCTTCAATTACCACTGCTACTCCTTGGGGTTTGAGTAATCCTTGTAATGCATCAGCAATTTGCACTGTCAGACGTTCTTGTACTTGTAAACGTCGTGCATACATTTCGCAAATACGGGCAATCTTCGATAGTCCTATAACTTTGCCATTAGGAATGTAAGCAACATGGGCACGACCAATAATTGGTAAAATATGGTGTTCGCAGGAACTGAAAATATCAATGTCCCGAACTAAAACCATTTCATTGGCATTTTCTGTAAAGACTGCTCCATTTAGCAGTTCATCCAAAGACTCATGATATCCTTTTGTGAGAAACTGCAAGGCTTTCATCACTCTTTTGGGCGTATCTTTGAGTCCTTCACGGTCTGGATCTTCTCCTAAGCCAATTAGCAAAGTACGTACTGCTTGCATCATTTCGGCTTCTGTTACAGTTTCCTGCTGCTCAGTCGCTAAAGATGACAGCATCTGCTCAGCAGAAGTTAGATCGGGACTAATCGATAGAGTCATTGTGTGAGTTCTGTGGGAATGTTTAATAAATCAGCTACTTGTCAGATGTCTGTTGCCATTGACTCCTGACTCTTTACTAAGAGTAACATAACTTTATATTTCTTAATTATCAAAAATATTTTAGGTATATAGCGATTTTGATTTGAATGAGGTATGTGAGTAGGGACGCACACCTAGCTGTGCGTCTCTAATATGTAGATTGTGTTAACACTAAACGCTCGTGAAATTAGCAGCAGTTAGTGTTGTGGTATTAATTCCAGTCAGTGTTGCCAAAATTTCATCAGTAGCAGTGACGATGATTTTGTGACCGGAGAAACTTAACTGACTAAAGCTCAAACCCCCAGACAATCCAATCAAGTCGGTGGCTTTGCAGAAGTCAGTAATTGTATCAGTACCTTGGGTTGCAGCCAAGACAAATTTATCTTTGCCATTGCCACCAGTAAGGGTATCGTTACCAAAACCACCAGATAACCTATCATTCCCATTACCGCCACAGAGAATATCTTTGCCGTTACCACCAGAAAGAATGTCATTACCATTACTGCCAATGAGGGTATCATTACCACTGCCGCCATTGAGAGAGTCTTTGCCATTGCCACCGTTGAGGTAATCATCCCCAGGGGTGCCGTTGAGGTAGTTGTTGCCGTTACCACCAAGTAGGCGATCGCCTACTTGTACAGTTACCTTAGCAGTACTAGTTAATTCACCGTCGCTAATGGTGTATTCAAAGCTAGCTGCACCACTAAACCCGGTATTTGGGGTAAACACAATGAAGTCATCAGCTGTGTTATTGGGAGTGCCGTTATTTTTCAGTACCGCAGTACCGTTAGTTGCTGCACTGATGCCAGTGATTCTGAGATTGGTGCTATCAACATCTGTATCATTAGCCAGCAAGGTACTTGCTTGGATACTCACAGCAGTATATTTGGCAGTTGTAACAGTATCATTGACTGCAACTGGTGCGTCATTGACTGGCTTCACCTTTAGGTTAAAAGTACCAGAAATGGTGCCGCCATTGCCGTCATTGACAGTGTAGGTGAAGCTGTCAGTGCCGTTGTAGTTGGCGTTGGGGGTGTAGATGAAGTAGTCATCGCTGGCGTTGCTAACAGTGCCATTATTATTGAATCTCAGTGTGCCGTTGGTAGGGTTAGTAAAGTCACTAATGCTTAAAGTATCGCCTTCAACGTCCGAATATCTGCTGAGGATGCTGCTAGCAAGGATTTTAACGGCAGTATCTTCGCCCGTGGTTGCGCTAGTCGGAAAACCATAGATAACGTAGCTTTTTCCAGGTAGAATATCGGAGCGGGAGTAAGCTGGTGCCCCTATAATCACGTCGTCAAAGCCATCACCGTTAATGTCTCCTGCACCGCTAACGGATTTGCCTAATTCACCACCAGCGAGGCCGTTAATCACGATGCCATTGCTACCATCCAAAGACGAGAGGTTGAGACTGGCTCCGAAGCCACTACTCTTGCCAAACAACACATAGCTGCCGATAGTAAGTAAGCTGTCTCTGAAATCAGAAGGAATGGTAGACAATGCCCGGATAATTACGTCATCAATGCCGTCACCGTTGAAGTCTCCTGCACTGCTAACAGAGTAGGCTGGTATTTCAGCAGTAATCATGCCATTGATCGCAAAGCCGTTGCTACCGTTAAGGTCGGAGAGGTTGAGACTGGCTCCAAAGCCACCGCTCTGACCAAACACCACGTAGCTTTGCCCAACTATATTCACTTCGTTGGTGGGGTAAGCAACTTGTGCCGCAAGGTTCCGTGTCCCAATAATCAAGTCGTCAATGCCATCGCCGTTGATGTCCCCCCCACTGCTGACAGACCAGCCTGATTGGTCCTCTGCATTAATACCATTGATTACAAAGCCGTTGCTGCCGTTCAAAGACGAGGGGTTCAAGACCGATGCAAAGCTACCGTTGTGACCAAACACCACGTAGCTTTGCCCAGCACTTTCCTTGCCGTCGGGGTCAGCACCGTCTGCCCCAATAATTAGGTCGTCGAAGCCATCACCATTAATGTCTCCGGCACTGCTGACAGAGTAACCTAAGCGGTCACCTGCATTAATGCCGTTAATCACAAAGCCGTTGCTGCCGTTGAGGGTAGAGAGGTTGAGCCTGGCTGCAAAGCCAGTGCTGCTACCAAACACCACGTAGCTTTGCCCAGCATTAGAGTTGCTGTTGGAGTTACCAAATAATGACTTCCCGATAATCAGATCATCGAAGCCGTCGCCGTTGATGTCCCCCGCACTGCTGACAGACCAGCCTGATTCGTCACCTGCATCAATGCCGTTGATTACAAAGCCGTTGCTACCGTTGAGGGTGGAGACGTTGAGGCTAGACGCAAAGGCACTAGTGCTACCAAACACCACGTAACTTTCCCCAGCATATTCTTTGCTGTTAGGGGAGGCAAAGGATGCCCCAATAATCAGGTCATCTACCTCGTCACCGTTGATGTCTCCGGCACTGCTAACGGAGATACCGAAAATCTTAACTGAATCAATGCCGTTGATTGCAAAGCCGTTGCTGCCGTCTAGGGATGAGAGATCGAGACTGGCTGCAAAACCACTGCTGTTGCCAAACACCACGTAGCTAGAAGTACTTGACGCAATAATTACGTCGTCGAAGCCATCACCATTGATGTCTCCGGCATCGCTTACAGAGGTACCTGCATAGTCACCTTCAATACCTTTGAGCACGAAACCATTACTGCCGTTGAGGTCAGATAGGTTTATACCAGAAATCAAGCTGGGTGCGTCATTCACTCCATTTATGGTCAGATTGACGCTAGTTGTACTAATCAAGCTACCATCACTGATACTGTATGTGAAGCTGTCGTTGCCGATTTCACCTGCACCTAAACTTTCAAATTTACCATTGGGGTCGTAGGTGAAGGTGTCATCAGGATTAAGAGTGAGTAAAGCACCAGAACTCAGTTGAATAGGCCTGCCAACACTAATTCCACGATCGTTGACACTTGTTATCGTTAAGAGGTTACTGTCTGGGTCGGTGTCGTTGGCTAAGATCGCAATGTTAACAGTGGTGTTTTCGTTGGTGGTAGCCGTATCGGCAACTGCCACTGGAGGTTGATTAGCCACCTTATTAGTCGCAAAGCCAAAGATGACGTAGCTTTGTCCGGCAGATGACTGTCCGTTAGCACTTGCACCATATGCCCCAATAATCAGGTCGTCGAAGCCATCGCCATTGATGTCTCCAGCACTGCTAACCGATCTGCCTGACTTGTCATATGTATTGATACCATTGATTGTAAAGCCGTTGCTGCCGTTGAGGTCTGAGAGATTAAGACCAGATCCAAAGCCACTGCTACTACCAAACACTAGATAGCTCTGACCAGCAGATTTCTGGCTGTTAGGGTTAGCACCGTATGCCCCGATAATCAGGTCATCGATGCCGTCACCGTTAAAATCTCCTGCATTGCTGACGGAGATGCCTGAGTGGTCTCTTGCATCAATACCTTTGATAACAAAGCCGTTACTGCCGTTGAGGTTGGAGAGGTTAAGGCTGGCCGTAAAGCCACTGCTGCTGCCAAATACGACGTAGCTTTCCCCAGTAGAGTACCCGTTGCTGGTGTAAGCATGGTATGCTCCAATAATCAGGTCATCGATACCGTCACCATTAATGTCTCCAGCACTGCTGACGGATATGCCTGAAGCATCACCTGTATCGCCGTTGAGCACAAAGCCGTTGCTGCCATTTAGGTCAGAGAGGTTAAAGATCGAACCAAAGCCACTGCTTTTGCCAAACACTACATAACTCTTCCCAGCTCGATCCAGTCCGGCATTAGGTGACCCAATAATCAGGTCGTCGATACCGTCACCGTTGATGTCTCCAGCACTGCTAACGGATTTACCTGACTGGTCAGCTACATCAATACCTCTGAGTACAAAGCCGTTAGTCCCATTCAGGTCAGATAGGTTAAGAACCGAACCAGAGCCGTTGCTCTTGCCAAACACTACGTAGCTCTCGCCGTTCATGTACGCACGGTATGCCCCAATAATCAGGTCATTGATGCCGTCACCGTTAATATCGCCGGCACTGCTGACCGAGCAGCCTGAATAATCATTGGTATCGATGCCGTTAAGCACGAAGCCGTTGCTGCCGTCCAAGGATGAGAGGTTGAAGGACGATGCAAAGCCACTGCTGTTGCCAAAAACTACATAGCTCTTCCCAGCTACATCCATTCCGTTGGGGGAGGCTTGAGGGTCCCCAATAATCAGGTCGTCAATGCCGTCACCATTGATGTCTCCGGCACTGCTGACAGAGTAGCCCGATCTGTAACCCACAACAATGCCATTGATGGTAAAGCCATTGCTGCCGTCCAGAGATGAGAGGTCGAGGGACGAACCAAAGCCACTGGTGCTGCCAAATACCACGTAGCTTTTCCCACCTCCTCCGTTGGGATAAGCATAACCTACACCGATAATCAAGTCGTCGATGCCGTCACCATTGATGTCTCCAGCATCGCTCACAGATTTGCCTGAAGAATCACCTGAATCAATGCCGTTGATTACAAAGCCGTTGCTGCCGTTGATATCAGATAGGTTGAAAATTGCTGGATTAGATGCCATTTTTATTAGTTCCTGTTAATTTTGAAATTTGAAATTTTGAATTGTTTCTCATCCCACTGTCACTACCCGCCGAATTTCGTCGCTGCGAAACCCGATCGCCATTGGACGACGTACACCTAAAAGCCCCACCACGTCGTATAATTCCAGCACCACCCCTTCTATTCGCAGGGAATGAACAATATCGCCGCTCCTCAGGTCAATCACCAGTAACCCACAGCGAGGTTCGACGTTTTTTTGTTGCAATTTCTCATCTAAAAGCAAGCCGCTGAAAGTCTTGTTATGTCTGGGTTGAGAAATTCCCAGCACTGCAAAGTCGCCATGAAAAGCACAACCACGCAGGTATCCCGGACAAAAAGCTACTGGTTCAAACACTCCTCGTTCTATGTCGGCAAAACCAAACTCTCCCGTACCTGAGTTGAGCAACCAGAGTTTGTTTTGATGCCAGCGGGGGGAGTGGGGCATGGACAATCCCCGCAACAGGATTTCATTGCTCTCAATATCAATGACACAGCCCCCATTTCGCCGATGCTCCCGCCAGCCTTCTGCTACATCTGACTGGCTTACAGCTGTGACGTATTTGGGTTTTCCTGCCTGTATTGCCAATCCATTCAGATGACATCTATCTTCCGCTGCTAGTTTGCTGATAAAGTTTGGTTGCCATAGAGGCACGAAACTGTGGGTTTCGCTAACTGTTCCCAAACAACTAAATAATGTATTGATAAATACTAACTTTTGTGGTATTGAATTTTTTTCTTGACTCAAAGCGATGTCGTGAATATCCAAATCTCCCGTTACATAACTCATCTGAGGCAAATAAAGAGCATCGTAGCCTTGATGGTTTTGTCCCGGTTGGACAATGTTTTCAAATCGCCAGAGTTGGTATAGGGAACTCATGTAGAGGCTGTTTTCATTGGCATACAACCCCATACACCGCTCAAAGGTGCGTTCAAATACAGATAATTTGCCGTTTGGTTGCAAGCCAATGAAGAATAACTTTCCCGCTTGATAGGTAGTAAAGGATAGACTGAGATTTTGCTCAAAAAGCCAAGCTGTGAACTGGCGAGAAGCGTTAATTTCTAAAGATGGTTTATCAATATTGTTGTCACTGGGATTCACTTGGCTTTGACTCCTTAATAACTCTGGTGTTCAATCAGTGAGAATTTCGCCCCAGTGCAGAAACAAATTTTTGGTCAATGCCTTTATGGGCGTAATCCAGGCAATACAGCACCGACAGCTTACTACATCGCTGCCCTTGGTAGTTCATAGCCAGTGATTCCTCATCTTAAAAATCAGAGTATTGTTAAAGTGACTTTGAAAACAAGTGTTGCTTTTGTAATATTAGAACATGGGTATAATCTAAGACTGTAAAATCTTAAACATCTGTCTTGAGATAGATAATTTATTTGATATTGACAAAATGAAAAGTATATGTAGCGACAATTTTGAATTGCTTAGATATTCTTGATTAGCTACAAAAAAAACTGAGACAGGCAAGATGCCTATCCCAGAGTAAAAAAGAAAATTTTTCTAATCAAAAGCCTTGGCTGATGTTTGTGAAAGCTAAGGCAATTTCGTCAGGCTAAACTTCTCATTGTCTAATAATGAGTGCCTGTTTTACGATGGTTGATGGCGGTAACGGCATCAGGCTTGAGTAATTTACCTTCATCCACAGTTGCATACACAACCCAATGGTCGCCACATTCCATGCGTTGGTTGACCGAACATTCCAAATATGCCAAAGCGTCGGTCATAACTGTACAGCCGTTATCTGCAACTGCTGTACTAAAGTTGGCAAATCGATCTTCCCCAGGCGCGAAAGATTTCCGGAAATGCTTCATGTAATCTTGATGATTACCTTCAGGTAGAATATTCAAGGCAAATTTACCACCAGGATACATTAAAGATTCGATCGCTCGATCTTTAGCGATCGCCACAGTCAGTCCAGGTGGATTAAAGGTAGCTTGAGAAACCCAAGCGCCTAACATCCCAGTAGACACTTCTCCTTGTTTGGCTGTAACTACGCATACTGAACCAACAATGCGACCAACAGCTTGTTCCAAAGGAGTCGCGGCTTGCTGAGGTACGCGTACCTTCTTAGCCTTTTTCAACGCTTGAGCAAAGTCTGTACCTAGTTCTTCACAGAACTTGAGAGTGACATCATCAGGTTTAAACTTTACTTTCAGGGTATCAAAGCCGAAGCGATATCCAGCATCCCGGAGTTTACCTTCAATTAAATCGAATGCTTCGCCACTCCAGCCATAAGAACCAAATACCCCAGCCAGTTTGCTGTTGTCACTGCTCGATAAGACAATACCTAAAGCAGTATGAATGGGTGTTGGTGCATGACCGCCGATGGTGGGAGAACCAATGATAAAACCATCTGACTGTTCTAGATTGACGCGAATTTCATCGGGGGTAGCAAATTCGCAATTGATGGATTTGACTGCAACTCCACCTTTAGTTAATCCGAGAGCGATCGCTTGTGCTAAAGTCGCTGTATTCCCGTAAGCTGATGCATAAAGTAAAGCAACAGAAATTTCGCGATCGTTGTGAGAACGGCTCCATTCTCCATAAGCTTTAGTCAGTTCAATTAAGCCAGTGCGTACTAAAGGCCCGTTACCGACAGCATACATTCTCACCTGCAAATCTGATATTTTCTCCAAAGCTGCTTGCACGTGAGGAGCTTGGGGAGCCATCAGACAGTTAAAGTAGTAACGCTGGTCTTCTTTCAGCGCCTCTGGATTATCATCAAAGGCTTCATCGCCACAGATATGAGTTGCAAATAACTTATCTGTGTAGAGAATTTGGGTTTGTTGGTCGTAGGTACAAAGTCCTTCTGGCCAACGCGGACTGGGAATAGGGACAAATTTCAAAACATGACTTTTGCCCAAATCCAGAGTTTCTTTCCCCCGCATTACCAACACTTGCAAATCGCGGTCTAGGAAAGCAGCACGCAAATTGTTAGCACCAGGAAGAGAACAAACAAAAGTAACTTGTGGTGCCAGTTCTAAAATTGCTTTGAGAGTTGCAACTCGATTGGGATTAAAATGACCTAAAACCACATAATCCAAACGGCTCAAGTCTAAATTCTGGCGTAATGCCTCTAAATAAATTTCGGTAAAGCTTTCTGGTGGTGGATCGATCAGTGCAGTTTTATCAGCTTCAATTAAATAGCAATTAGAGGTAGTACCTCTTTCAAGTGCATATTCAATTTCAAACCGCAGACGTGACCAACTACGTGCCCTCAAAGCCTTAGTATTTGTAGCAATTGGTAAAACTTGTACGTCGCGTGGCTTGGAATTGATCATAGGTGTTGGTGAATAGGGACTGGGGATTGGGGATTGGGGATTGGGGATTGGGGATTGGGCATTAGGGAAGAGTTGTCCCAGTACCCAGTACCCAATCCCTAGTAGTAATTTCCGACTTTACGATGGCGAACAGCTGTCAATGCATCGGCTTTGGAAACGCGACCTTCTTGGACGGTGCAGTATAAAATCCAGTGATCGCTGCACTCCATACTGCTCTGTACTTCACATTCCATGTATGCTAAAGCGTCAGTCAGAATGGGAGAACCGTTTTTGGCGGTTTGAGTTTTCACTCCGGCAAATCGATCGCCACCGGGATGCAAGCGCTTGAGAAAGTGCTTTTTAAGTTCTTGATAATTGCCTTCTTCCAGGACGTTGAGGACGAAGCGATCGCCTATTTGCATTAAGGAATCAATGGCGCGGTCTTTGGCAACGGCGATGGTGAATCCTAATGGTTGCAAACTCGCTTGGGTTACCCAGGAAGCTAGCATGGCACTGCTGACATCACCTTTTTTGGTGGTGACTATATACAGTCCGCTGCTAATCCGACCCAATGCCTTTTCCATGTTGACATCGAGGGACTTGATTTGCTTGATGTTGCGATCGCGCACCAGCAATTGTCCCAAGTCTTTACCCGCTTCTTCACACAATTGGAATGTGGATGCATTGGGAACTTCTTTAATCCGAATGGCGGGGAAAGCTTCTTTGATACCAGAGTCAATAAATTTTCTCCGGAGTGTATCAATGGGTTCATCATCTCCGCCATAACATTCAAATAGCCCAACTACTTGTTTGTTTTTGGCGACAGCTAGTAGTGAACTGATACCAGCTTGAGCAGCGGCGGCGCTAGTTGGCGGCATCCCAATAACGATGGCAGCTGCTCTACCTGCTAGTTCTTGGATTTCTTGGCTCTCAGCAGTACTCAGATCCAGGACTTCCACCCCAACCCCTGTTTTCAGTATTCCTTCAGCGATGGCGTGACCAAGGCGCTCACCATGCCCATAATCTGAGACAAAAAACAAGCCAACTGTGGTTTCTGCTTTAGCTTGTTTTTGGCTCCAATTTTCGTAGCAGCCGGTTAAAACGTCGAGATGGTGGTATAGTAAAGGGCCGTGACCGTTGGCGATAATATTAATCTTCCCTAAATCGCCCATCCGCTTCATCGCATTCAGCAGGGAACGAGCGTTAGGACCCATCAAGCAGTCGTAGTAAAATCTAAAGTCAGCTTCGATCGCTTCTAAATCTTCATCGAAGGTGCGATCGTCACAGAAGTGCATCCCAAAGGCATCACAGGTGTAGAGAATTTGGGTTTTGCGGTCAAAGCTAAAGATGGTATCCGGCCAGTGTAGGTTAGGCGCACTCACGAATTCCATTTCGTGTCCTTTGCCAATATCTATGCGATCGCCGGTTTTGACAACCCGCTTAGAAAAAGGATCGTGTACCAAGCCTTCCAAAAATTGCAACGCCACTTTTGAGGCTAAAACAGTGGCTCTAGGAGCTAACTGGAGAACATCTTCCACTAAGCCGCTATGGTCTGGCTCTGTGTGACTGACAATTATGTAATCTATGGTTTTGGGGTTAACAAGACCTTTGAGAGTCTCTAAATATAGATGACGAAACTTCTGGTGAGAAGTATCAATCAAAACTGTCTGTTCGCCCCTAATTAGATATGAATTGTAGGTTGTACCATTTTGCAGTCCGAATTCGATATCGAAGCGATCGCGATCCCAATCAAGAGAGCGAATCGCCGTTGTATTCGGGGCAATTTCTACAGTTTGTATAGTTAGCCGATGTTGAACGTTTTCTGCGATCGCTACCATTATCCGTCTCCGAGCGCAAATTATCAGTTTTTTCTTCTGCCCCCATTGTCTCTATAATTTTTTTTAAAAGTTGTAATCAATAGTAGTTTTTGAAAATTTTAACTTGTATTAATTATTGCTATTTTTCGGCATAATTTTTTACTCAAAAAATATACTAAATATTAATTGATTTATCTACAATTACTGAGTATTTAATTTTGCTATCTCTCCGCCTTTCTTCTAATTTAAAAATATCATGTACATCATATTGTTTCGCTATAAAATATGAAAAAAATTAAGAATTATCCAAAATCAAATACTAATTCTATAGTATCGTTTATTTTTGCTAATTACAGCACTGTTTTTTGCATAAAATACAAAGATAACCATTTTGAGGTATGAGGTAGAATACCCGATTGGTACTGAGTCTGTAAGGGTCAGCAGGAGTTAGAAACCTTTATTCTGATTTTGAACTTGCATTTTGTACCTTACTTACTTGCAAAGTTCTCCAGTTATGAATCCTAAAGAAATACTAGAATTCACAAATCAATTTCTACAGGGTCTTACGGTAGACCTAGCAGAAGGAGATACTTTTCTCTCATATAACTAAGTAAGAAAGGTGAGAAAAGTAAGAAAGGTAAGAAAAGTAAGAAAAGAAATTTACATTTCCCTAATGGATATTAAATATATTTTGTCTAAAATAATAATCTTGCTACTTAAAATGTAAAATTTATGTAAAGTGGAGAAAAGAGATATTTTTTTAGAGCCGATGTAGTTCAACTTATTCAGACCACTTGAATAAAAAAAACTGGGCTTATATATCTTTTTCCGCTCATCCAAGTCTGAACAGGGGAAAAATCATTTTTTAAAGTTTCGATAAATCACCGTATAAATACGAAGATTTAAAGAAGTTTGATGATACAGTTTTTTATTATCAACATTAGACACTAATCAGGACAGCACCAGCAAATTATTGCCCTCATAGCAATAATCCACTACCCTTGGCTATGTAACAAACATACCTATACAGGCAATACTTTTCGGTTAAGGGGGAAAGGGGAAAGGGAAAGGGTTTGTAATTTCACTTTCCCCATTGCCCTTTAACCTTTCCCCAGACCAAAAAAGAGATTATTGGGTTTAACCGAAAAGTATTGACCTATACAGGCTAAGGCTGTCATTTTTGATCTGCTGATTTTTTTACGAAAACTCATTACCAATGATAAATTACAAACTTTAATAGTATTCTCCAGCGAATATTTAACGCCTAGCAGCCATAAGACTAGACTTCACCATCCTTAATACTCGTTAACCAGAGGAGCAATGTATTACTTAGTAAATGCAGAAATACAAGCGTAGTTTAGATATAAAAATGCCAAAAATTTACTGTGTAAAAGGTTATCGTTTATGGGATGTCGATTGAAAATTTTTCTCACTGAAGAACAAAAGTTGACCTTAGAAGAGTTAAGAAAAGCCAAAGATGCTCCTCAACGTACCAAGGATCGTGCCCAAGTTTTACTGTTAAATGCTCGCGGCTTAAAAAATGAGCAAATTGCCAAAGGCTTGAACTGGGCAATTTCAACAGTACGTCAAACCCTTCATCGCTGGGAAAAGATGGGTTTAGCAGGCTTATGGGATGCTCCTGGTCGAGGGGGAAAACCCCGATATTCTGAATCAGATTTAGTTTATCTAGAAAATTGCTTAGCTCAAGAGCCACAGACTTATAATTCTAAAGAACTCGCAGAAAAACTAGCATCTGAACGTCAAATAAATTTGAGTGCAGACCGACTACGACGAGTACTCAAAAAAAGACGAAGAAAGTTTCTAGATGAACCCATACAATCGCAAAAACAGAATCATTGAAGCTGCTTTTAAAAGTTAGTAACACTCACATTAATTTTCATGGTAATACATGTTTGTAGTAATAACTTTAGTCTATGATTTTTTTTCGCACTAAAGTTCTTACTAATGGCGCAACGAAAAAAAGACAAAGTATCAGGTGATGGTGGTTATTGTGATTGTGACTTAAAGGAATTGTTTGCCGCAACGGCAAGCTTTTACTTTAAGTCACAGTCACATTTAAGCACGTGACCACTTTGTATATCAAAAGACACTAACCAGAAATCCTTGAGATGCACCACACTCAACTTCCATTCTTGGGAACAATGTCTAATTTATATGACTTTCAGCCTTAACTGAACCATACGGTATAAAGGATGTAGTGTTAGAGGACGCTAGAATTCCATAATGCTATCAAGACCTCGCTTCAATCCTATAAAGGAACTCACTTGACGAATAGCTAGTAACGTTCCTTTCACATAGGGTTCAGCACTGCTTCCAGCTTCATGGCGAATTATCAGCTTTTCGTCTAAAAGACCAAAGATGACTTCCACTGACAGCGTATAACCAGGCAAACGTAAGGAGTGGACCTGGGTTCCATTGAGTGTTGCACCCCTACTTTCTTTTGATCCTTGAGTTTCTTCTATAGAATTGTACAGAATTGGCTTTTGAACTTGTCCAAGTCGGGAGGCGAGTTCTCGAGCTGTTCCACTTGGTGCATCCACCTTCTTTTCGTTGGCATAATCCAAAATTTCCCAATAGGGAATGTACTTAGCTGCCATCTCGGCAAAACGTTGCAGAAGTACCGCCGTGATTGCGAAATTACCAGCAGCTAAAACTCCTACTTGATACTTTATTGCTTGTTCGTTTATTTGCGCGAAGTCTTCATCTGTAAGTCCTGAAGTACCAATGACTACATGTATGCCGTTTTGGATAGCTTCTAGAACGTTGCTTTTAACTACATTTGGTTTAGTGTAATCAACTAAAACATCGCATTTATTTTTTAAAGCTTCTTTGACAGAACCACTGATGGTTAGATTTAGTGGGGTCTGCATCAGCACCTCATTTAATCTCTTGCCAGCATAGGTTCTTGAGACTCCGCCTACGAGATTCAGGTCTTTCTCAGTAGAGATCGCTGAAACTAAGCATTGTCCCACCCATCCTGTGACACCAGCTAAACAGACGTCTATAGGCATGAGAAGTGCTCCTTGCAATTTTTGAACTTTTATTATCGTATTTAATTTTTGTAGTTGTGTTGCAAAAATTTCAATCGAACCCTTTGGCTGAATTTATTTGATTATAATTAATGTAAATTTAATCCCAACTTACAACTTGACTTGACGGGAGAAAAAAGGTAGTTCCTATTCCAAAAAATGGTTGATGACAACAACTCGCACAAGTTTGCAGGGACTACCGGACGTATTCATCCCGTTTCTACAGGTGTTGAACCCTCGTAAATTCGCAGAGATATTGATACACTCCTAGCTTCAAATGCAAGTTGTCGCACAATTTCCCCGGCAGGTTGGATCTGAGATACCAAGCCTACACTTTGTCCTGTGTATAGCGCCAGTGATTCTAAATTACCCGTCATTGTTGGTAATGGCATGACATCGCTGTAGCGAATAATAGGAGTGCCATCTGCTTTTTCAGCCACAACTTCTCCTTCACCAGGACGTTGGGGAATAGGTGGACAGTCGGCAGATTCCCATTGGATGACTGTGCTATTTCGGATAACACGGTGCGGTGCATCTTTCCAACCAATATTGAACAGGCATGAGTAGAACGTATCGCTTTCAGTAGCTTGTAGCAACTTTTCTTTATAGAGTCGATGTACGGCAGCTTCAACACTTGCTAAAAAGCGGGTTCCTATCCATACACCGGACGCACCAAGCGCCAGGGCAGCGACAATCCCGCGTCCATCTGCAATTCCACCTGCGGCAACAACAGGTGTGGGATGAACGGTATCAACAACTTTTGGGAGTAAGGAAAATGTTGTGACCTGTCCCTGAACGTGTCCTCCGGCTTCCCAACCTTGAGCAACAATGATATCAACACCTGCGGCGATCGCTTGTTTTGCCTCGGCTACACTCGAAACGGTCTGAATAACTATAGCACCAGCAGAATGGGCAATATCTACGTAAGGCGTAGGATCGCCCCAAGAGAAGGAAATAATTTTGACACCTTCTTTTAAGCAAACTTCTAGCCGTTCTAACTGTTGCCATGCCAATACTAAATTGATTCCAAATGGATGGTCGGTGAGTAAATGTGTTTCGCGGATCATCCGTTGAATCTCATCCGTGTGTCGCCAACTCATAGCAAACATACCTAGTCCACCTGCGTTGGAAACCGCAGCAACTAATGCCGGACATGTTGCGCTGCCAATAGGAGCTTGAATGATCGGTAGTTCAATATTGAGAAGGTGACAAAGAGAGGTTTGCATTTGTGCAGTAGAAAGAAGCCGTGTTTCGTATGTCAACTCGTTCACCTTACTACGTTTTCCTGTAATTTTTGCACTTTCTTAAATCCACATGAATTTGCAAGGAAATAATTGAGAGCGCCGTTTTACCTTGATAGATTGAGGTATTTTATATCAGTAAACGTCGATAAGGCTCTAAGCAAGCAAAAGTTCTCTAACCCGATTACACGATCCGAAATTTACTCACTCCAGCACTCACTAAAAAATATGTAAGTGTTACAAGGAGCCACCAAGAGAAAACTGAAACAAGGATCAGGAAAGACATTGTAGCAGCAAAAGCAATTACATACTCACGAATAGATTTAGCTCGTCGAAAATAATGTAAGAGGACTCCACCATACAGAACAATCCAGTTTTGATTCACGAAGAGGATCAATCCTGAAACCGATATCCATCCGAGATCGAGTCCCAATAGTAAAAGCGTCCCAAGGACAGAGTACAAAAATACAGCGTGTCGTGGAACGCCACCCCGATCCAGGGTAGCAAGAGACCGAGACCAAGCACTACCAGGTACGAGGCCAGAGCAAAAGAATTGATGCAGCTGTCGACTACCTCCAAGTAGCCAAGCGTTGACATTGGCAAGTAACACTACCAGCATCACTAAACTTAAAGTCAAACGTAAGGGGTTCCAAGAAATAAGCTTCAGTATCCCTTCTTCACCTGAAAGGTTAAGACCACTTAGAGCTGCACCACTAACAGTGAGGGCTAATGCAAAATAGAGTATAGCAACTGAGCCAAAACTAGCCCAATAAACAAAGGGGATGTTCTTTTCTCGGTCTTCAAGATCCTTTAAACAGAGAGTTAAACTCTCCCAACCTACATAACCGAAGAACACTAAAACAGATGCTTTCAACGACTTTTCCCAGATGACGGAGGCATCCCCGTTGTTAAAAGATTTCCAGGGATTATTTTGAAAAATAGTATCCAGAAATTCTTTCAATCCTACTTCCAGCGCCCCTAAATTTAAGATAATCACAAGAAAAACTATGGAAACCAAAACAAAAAATGAAAGAAAAGCAATATGGGTGCTTCTTCGGATAGGTCTCATATTATTCAAAGAGAGGACTATCAGGATTGAGTGAGCTAAAATCGGAAGCCACTCATTGCCTATACCTATCACTTTTTGAAGGAAGCCCGCTGTGATCCATACAATTGCAGGAATTCCAAAAAGCAGTGCACTCAAAAGTGTGAGGTGAACTCCAAGTTCCGACCACTGACCTAGTGAAGCTTTACAATAGTCACCAATACCACCTAACTGAAAATCACGGATGCCCAGGTCGATAAAAATTAAAATCAGTGGAATTGTCATAGCGGTCATTGAAATCCAGGCCCAAATGGAGCCTATTGGTCCTGCGATTTCAAAGGCTAGTGTGGGAAGAACTAAAATACTTGCTCCTACCACAAAAGACACAGCTAAGGTTGAAGCTTGCCAGCGCCCTATGGTCAAATTCGATGGTTTCGCTTGATTTCTCTTTACATATTCCATCCGAGATTCCTATTGAGAATTTGTTATATTATTTAATTTCTTAGGAATAATCATTCGCGTCTACTTATTTAAATTTAAATAGACTCTAGAAATGAAATACTCTAGAAATTAAATACTGTGTTATCCAAAATTTTTATAGAGACGTAGTAGTACTACTACATCTCTACATTCTTTTTCACTTCTATGTCTAATGATTACGATCCCGACGTTTTCATCCACTTATCAATCGAAGCGTAGTAGTCTAACGCAATCCTGTACCTGATCAGCATTCCTAAGGTTATTTCTTTCATGAGAACTTTATTTTCCCCAATCAGAGGTAAGATCACATCTTGCAACAACTCTGCTCCATGATCGGAATCAACATCACTATGCGCTTCGTGATAGCGAATCACATAATCTGGCAGATTACAACGTTTCATTCCCTCTACCGTAGCAGCGAATCGGTATGGAGCAGTATCTTCTAGTATTCCAATTGCACCAATTAACCTACCAATGAAACGCCTACGCAAACCATACATCATTAGCATATTTCCATTTTTCAAGGCCTCATAAGGAATTTGAGTAGGTAAGTCAATTCCACGTTCTTTAACAAGACCTTTTAAGAAATCTGCCGAAACTGAAAACATTTGGGTATGCATATCATCTAAATTTCCACGCCCCATTTCATCCCAATAATTCTCAGCTATTATTAATTTTGGTTTTCCCCGTAAACCAAGTTGTGACATTGCGATGACATCATCGAAATGGCCATCTACTTCTTCTTCCAAACACACATAAAAGGCAATTTCAGTCGCATTTGCCTCATGTGCCAAATAGTCAAATAAATAACTCACATCATTGCGATGAATGATTTGCAAGTTGTTATACCAATCGATAAATTCAGAAGCGCTGTCTGGTAGAGGCTCTTGAGATACTCGTTCGATCTCGTAACTATCCCACGCATCTTCCATATCTCTAATTTTTTGAAGCAATTTCGGATCGTCTGGAATACGCTCAATATTTGTTGGGTCTGACAGAAGATTGGAATAATGCTCATTGAGTTGTTTTTGAAATTCATAAACATTACAAATCTGACTTAAAGACATAGTTCCTCTTGATTTTTTCAAAAACAAATCTTTGACAAAACTGACATAAAGCTCTCAGTATTTTCCGTTCTTGTGCGCTATTTTTTTACAAATTCGGTAGTACTCAGGTCAACTTGATTTTTCTGTCTAACGCTTCGATGATAAAGGTTCGACAAGAACTTTCTGTAGAATGCCCAGTATGAAGGCTCCAGATGCTCGATTTGCAATGCAACCTGATTGTGAAGTTCAGAAAGCCTATCAATAGGCCAAGACGGATTGATATGGTGTTCAACATGGAAATTGTTGCCGTTGACGTACCAGTTCATGAGCTTGCTCGTCCGAATCGTGCGGGTATTCTGAAATAGGTTCGTCGTCTTACTGTCACAGCCTAAATGTTCGGGCAACTCAATCAAGGCATGTGCAATGCTGGCACTCAGTAGCAAGGGAATAAGCCAGATATCCACGAAAATCGATGTCTGCAACCAAATGGATAACACAAGCATGATGAGGAGAAGGGCAGCCATCAAGCGGAACTCATTGCGGATACGCTGTAAAACACTAGACGGCACATTTTCTTCTCTGATTTCACCAAAAACAGATGCTCGCATTAGGTTCAAAGAGTTGGAGTAGTGACCGAGCATAGAAAGATGAAAAAGAAACCCTGGAAGCGATGTAAGACTTTCGTAACTGTAGTTAAAGGACTCTTTATCCTCTGGAGTACCCAATGCCCGGTGATGAAATCCATGCAGAGCCTTATAGCGGGAAAAAGAAACTAGCATGGGAAACCCTAGTACGACTCCTAACCAGCGATTTATGCGTTCATTGAAGAAGAGGACATGGTGGCCTAATTCATGTATCAATTCAACACTGTGGGCAAACATCAGCCCCAACAAAATTTGGGGCACGAGCTTCACTGGACCTGAAACCAATAAAATTGCGGTTACAAAGGTACTGCTTAGAATCACCAAAATTAGCAGCTTGAAAGCAAAGTGATTGCTTTTATCAGAGAAATGATTAGTCAGTTTCATAATCTTCGTGCTGCTTTTTCCAGTCTTAGCTCAAGATAAATCAAGAGTTTAAAGACTGGATTAATAAAATGTTACGAGACAGTTATTAAATAGTTAGGAATTACGCGTTGCCAAAGGGAGCATCAAATTTGCTGCAAAAGAGAATCAAGATTTAGGAGTGGTAAAAACTCTACGAAAGCTAGTCTCCAAGCTGGATTTATCCCCTTGTCCTACACCCTCTTGACAAATGTGCAATTAACTGGGTCTATCACGGATGCATTCTTTCAAATACGCGTGACTTAAAGGAGTTGTTTGCCGCAACAACAAGCTTTTTAAGGTAAAGCAGCATTCAAGATTAAATTCCTTAATTCCCCTTTTGGTATTGAGCCGAGATACAAGTAAAAAGCAGTAAGATGGTCTGAAAAGCCTCGCTGTATATAAGTTTGAGCATTTTTGAAGCGAAAGTAGGATTTTGCCTGAAGATACTTGCAGTCTGAGGGTCAATAATTGCTTTTCACCTACTCAAGAGTTTATGCTCTACTCTCTACCATCTAAACCCAAATTACACGATTGTCGCCTCAATGCCAAAAAAGCGATCGCGCCATATCAATATATATAGCCAGCAATTACACGTAATAGCTCAACGGGAACAAAGCGTCAGGCTACCTCTTCTTTACAGATATAACTCCAGACGACATCAGTATACTGACTTGGAACTGCTGGATTAAACAAGAAAGCTTAGTACATAGGAGAAAAATTAACAGTATCCGCGTAGTATTTCCCAATGGCGAAAATTTTTAATGATTGAGATTTCTGAAATTCTTCGCATCAAATTTGTCTTCAACACTATTGAAAATACTCAACACAGGTGAGTGATGCATAATCAAAGCTTCAAAAAAACCTCTATCAACTTTGTAAAAGCCTCTCTGGCTGCAGCTACACTGATAACGGCTTCTGTGGGACCAGCCTTTGCTGAGGACAAAGTTGAAATTTTAAGTGCTGAATATGGTGGTAATGGCTGCCCGGAAAAATCTGCTAGTGTGAGCGTCAGTCCTGATGGTCAAGAGCTAAGTATTCTATTCGATAAATTTATAGCGATAGGGAATGACGTAGCACAAAGCCGCAAAAGCTGTAACTTGAGCATTCCGATTAAAGTACCCCAAGGCTTTCAAATTTCCCTCTACGATGCTGATTATCGGGGCTATGTAGCTCCCGCCACAATTGCCAGACTTAGAGCAGAGTACTTTTTTGCTGGTCAGGGTGGCCCTGTTTTTTCTAGGACATTTAGAGGTGAAAAAGATTACAACGTTCGAGATCAATTAGTGACTGTGGCTGATGTCTGGTCACGCTGTGGCGACAGTGTAAATATGCGGGTAAATGCTGCGATGACGGCTCATGGTCAAGGGATGGCTACTGTTGACTCCTTTGACCTTGCCCACCGTGGGTTGGTTTATCACATCAAATATCGCCAGTGTAGTTAGGTCTTTTCAAAGCGAGGATTCAGGAGGGAATGGCACTAAGTTAAGCTGATGGGTATGCAGCGTAAGGATTGCATTTTCCCTTTTCTTAGTGCCATTCACTCTTATGCAGATTGATACCGTGAAGCGACCAATTACTTTCTAAAAACAGAGACGCATAATCTGCAACTTCCTCCCATCCTCACTTATAAGCTAGCTACAGCAAATCTTTGATAGTTTTCGGAGATGTCTATTAATCCTGATATTGATTAATTGATTCCACACAATTGGAGCTAAGTCTATAGGGCAAACCCAATAACCAGTATCCGCAGACATCTATTCTTGAAGTGAAGCGATTTATTGACACAGTTGAGCAGATGCTTCATCTAGCTTTTAAAGGTAGGGTGACGACAAATTCTGCGCCCAATCCTTGTATGGAATTACAATCAAGTTTACCTTGATGTAGTTCAGTAACAATTTGATAGCTGATAGTTAAACCTAATCCAGATCCTTTACCTACATTTTTAGTTGTGAAAAAGGGGTCAAATAACCTTGTTATAATTGTGTTTGGAACTCCAATACCATTATCTGCAATGGAAATCTTGATTTGGTTTTCAGGTATCAAGCAAGTATGAATCCAAATTGTGTTAGGATGTAAATCAATGTCTGTAGGTGTGCGTTGCTGATTTGCATCTTCTAATGCATCAATAGCATTAGACAAAATATTCATAAATACCTGATTGAGTTGTCCGGGGTAGCAGATCGCCGGAGGTAATTTAGCATAGTTTTTTAGCACTTTTATTGCTGGACGTTGGTGTTGATCTTTCAGACGATATTGCAAAATCAATAACGTACTATCAATACCTTCATGAATATCAACCGTCTTAAATTCAGATTCATCTAAACGCGAGAAATTGCGGAGCGATCGCACAATTTCGCGAATGCGATTGGTGCCAATTTCCATTGAAGACAGCATCTTCGGCAGATCATCTCGAATAAATTCCAGATCCAATTCTTTAGCCTGAGTTTGAATTTCAGCAACTGGATTGGGATAGTGATACTGATACAGTTGAATAAATTTCAATAAATCTTGAGCATAATTTTGTACATAGGCGAGGTTGCCGTGAATGAAGCTGACAGGATTATTGATCTCATGCGCCACGCCTGCCACCAGTTGCCCCAAGGCTGACATTTTTTCACTCTGAATCATCTGGGCTTGAGTACGACGTAGTTCTTCAAGTGTCTTTTGTAACCTTGTTGTCCGCTCTGCAACCCTTAGCTCTAAAGCATTGTTTACCTGTTCTAGTTGGATGAAAGAAGTCTTCAATTGACTTGCCATGCTGTTGAAAGAACTGGCGAGTCCTCCCAGTTCATCCTGTCGCATGGAATCGAGATCGATCGCAAAATCACCGTTAGCAAGTTGGTTACTAGCGGCGGTTAATTGCTGGAGGGGTTTAGCAATTTGTTGGTGCAACACCGAGAAGAGCAACAACACTTCAATCAGTAGCGCCACTGCACCGGACATTAAGATAAATTGAGCCGTATCCCATGCTTCTCCCGCTAGCAGTGATTTGGGATAGACGGTGACAAAATACCAATCTGGACCTTGTAAGCGGGTCACTGCTAAGTATTCACGGTCTTGGCTATTTTCAAGGACGTGAGTTTTTGCTTGAGTGTTTGTCACTAGCTGAAAAATACGGTTGAGATGAGGATCGTTGATTGTATCGATTTTGAGTTGACCTTGAGCTTGCTGAATTTGGGCAGTGCGCTGGGGGTGGACAATTAGACGACCGTCTGAGCGAAAAATTAGATTGTAAGTACCTGGTAATTGATCCTGGATCGTATGCTGCATGAGATCAGTTAAGACTACATCATGTCCCACAACCCCCAGGAAGCGATCGCCCTCATAAACAGGTACAATTGCCGAAACCATCCAGATATTGACACTTGGATCGAGATAAACACCTGTCCACTTAGGCGATCGCGCCGGGTTATGTTTAGGATCGGCAATATAAAAATATTCCTCCTTCGGGTTATAGAGATTAGGCGGTACTTCCAACGTGAACGGCACTCCTTTCCAGTAGTTAAATCCTACATTTTCTGGTGTAAGAAAATAGGCATCGATAAACCGATTAGACCAAGCAGCCCCGTAAGCACTAATTACTGGATGAGCCTTTAGCACACGCTGCTTTAATTCTTGAGTTATTTGCACATTTCGACCAATGAATAATCCCGCATATCGAGTCGAATCAAAGTCTTTAATCGGTCGATTTTGAGGAAAATTGCGTATGGTACCATCGTTCCAGGAAAAATACTGCCGCTCAAATTCCGCCTGGAAATCAATATTATTAGGTTGCTTGAATTCCAGCAAAAGGCGATCGCCAAGCATTGCGAGGTTATCCTGTGCGAGTTGAAAGATGCTGCTTTCTTGCTCTCCCCGTCCGCTGATGTACTTTTCTAGCTGCGTTTGAGTCTGGGCTTCTAAACGGGACATAACATGGACATAGCTTACCCCAGCAGACACAAGTACCACCCCCGTTACTCGCAATGCCATATTAATTAGTGTTTTGTGGGTAAGTGAGGTAGGGCGATTCTTAACGATATGGACAGACTTCAAAGACCACTCGTTGTTAAGGATTTGTTTAAATTGGGTAAGCATAGAGTAGTAAAGATAAGTATTTAGGCTGAAGATTTCCTGAAAGTCATTGTAGATATGCACTTGACGAGTGATCTTTGACGACAAGCCGCTTTCGTCTTGCCTAATCCTAGTTCCGTGGCTTTACCGATAACTTTTGTAGTAAACAATAAATGGTCAAAAATCTTTTGTTGGATTGATTCCCTAGCCAACCAAAAAGAGCCAAAAATCATATCGGAATTGCAATTACAAATTCTGTACCCTTACCCATAACTGAGTTAACGCTCAATTTTCCGCCGTGGGTTTCTTCAACAATTTGCCGAGCGATCGCTAATCCTAATCCTGTACCTTTACCTACACCTTTTGTAGTAAATAAATGGTCAAAAATCTTTTCTTTCACTTCTTTACTTATCCCATTGCCATTATCTGCGATCGCAATTTTCACGCCCTTATTTTCTAAGGAAGTTTTAATAGTAATTCGGTTTGGATTGTGCTTAATTTCTTCAAAAAGTCGTCCCATATTTGATTCATCTATCGCATCAATAGCATTGGCTAGAATGTTCATAAATACCTGATTAAGTTGCCCAGGAAAACATTTAACCTGGAGCAAATTTCCATAATCAGTTACCACTTTAATTTCGGGACGTTCTTCATTGGCTTTCAGACGATGTTTGAGAATTAAAATCGTACTATCTATACCTTCGTGGATATTAAACGGCACTTTATAATCTTTGTCAGCACGAGAGAAAGTGCGAAGACTGGTGCTGATGTTTTGGAGGCGATCGCACGCCATTGTCATAGAATCAATTATCTTGGGTAAGTCTGATAAACTATAATCCAAGTCAATATCTTCAGCATGGTCTTTGATTTTATCGTTGGGATTCGGTAGACTTTCTTGATATAGTTTTAAGTGTTCAACAATATCTGCAATAGTAGGTTTAGCTTGTTGGAGACTGGCAGAAATAAAGCCCAAAGGATTATTCATTTCATGGGCTACCCCTGCAACAAGATTACCTAGTGCCGACATTTTTTCACTTTGGACAACTTGTAATTGTGCTTGTTGTAAGTTTTGTAATGCAATTCCTGCTTGTTGATATAGTCGAGCATTCTCTAAAGATATTGCAGCTTGAGATGAAAGAAGGTTAATTACACTGAGGCGTTCGCTAGTAAAAACCCCTTGAGTTAAGCTATTTTCTAGGTAGAGAATTCCTACCAAATGCACTTGATTAATAATCGGGACACACAACACACTCTGGGGTTTATGTGACAACATATATTTCCCAATTACCCCAGGAATATCTGTTTTGCAATTGTCTATAACAATTGTTTGTTGAGTATTTTTGACATAATTGATAATTTTTACGGGAATATCTTGACAATTGTCTAGCAATTGTGGATTGAGGATAGTTTGTATTTCCTCATGCTCGATAAAGGTAATTGCTTTAACTTCCCAAATGTTCTCCTCTTGGGGAAGAATTAGTACAACTTTTTTTGCGCCAGAGTTTTCTAGAATAATGCGAGTGAGGCTGGCAATGAGTTGATCTGATTTTAGAGAACTGGAAATAGCTTGAGCAGCTTTGAAAATAGAGGTAAAATCTAGAACATCAGCAATACTAGTGCTGCCAGTACTAGAAGATGAGGCTGTACCACGAAAAGCAATAGTTTCTAAAGGATTGAAATTGATTCGTTGGTGTTGCAAAATGGGTTGGAGTAGTTGGGAATAAGTTTTTTCTAGGTGATTAACTTTGGCTTTAGCTCCCCAACGGGCGTAGCAGTAGTATGCTTCTTGTATATAGACTTGGGCGATTTTTTCTTTACCCCAGTCGAGGTAGAATTTGGCTGCTAGTTCGTTGCCAAGTGCTTCTTCTTGAATGTAGCCGTTTTCTTTGGCAAGAGATATGGCGCGATCGTACCATTCTATTGCTTCGATTTTTTGTCCTAGTATCCGAAACCTTTCAGCTTCTACTAAGTTATATTTGTGAGCATAATTCTGTGGCGCACTTTCTGCCCATTTTTTTAGTTTTTTATGAGTTTCTATTACTCGCTCAATAATTAGTTTTTGCTCAGTTATTGAGCAGTCTTTATATAAGGCTAAATTAGTCAAAGACTCATAAAAATAAAAGGTTGGAATTAGTACTAATCCAGTTACACTGGTTAAATATTTTTCGACAACAGCAACGTTTATTAGTGCTTCTTGATAATTACTAAAGAGATAACATAAAAGTAGTTTACAAAAATGAAGCTGGCAAATAATACTAGTTTGATTGGCAGCTTGATGCAGAGGCAGCATTGTGACTTCATCATAAACTTCGCCAATTAAAAAACAAGGATTATCTGACATTCCCAACAAATTCAAAACTGATTGATAATAGATACTATTGAAATTCAAAGAGGTAGTTTGCTTAAACTGGTGCATAATTGCGCCATAGTTTCCCATAGCTTGGGCTAATTCCTCTAAACCATGGCCACTTAAATAGGCATATCTGCCAAAAACATAGGCAGACATTACAGCATATTCAATATCTCCAGTTTCTAAACCGCTCGTATAGGCTTGTAAAAGAGGATTTAAAGTGTCTTTAATAGGCGATTTCCAATGTCGAATAAAACAATTTACTGCAAATAGAGTTTTTGATTTAACTTTGAAAGCATTTAAACGTTCAAGTAACAGTAATGCCATTTCCCCAAATTCATATCCTGTATCAATTTCTCCTAAAACACCGCAGAGTATAAGTCCATAGCTAGCATAAGCATAAGTAGATTCGGGAGCATTACCATAGAAGATTGACAATTGAACTTGTTTAAATACAATTACTCGAAACAATGGGGGATTTGCTTGGTAAGCTGCTGACATAATGCTCGACAAAATTCGCATTGCTGCCAGAATATTCTCATCCGTCATTTTTGGCAGTTCTAGTAAATCCATTGCTGGTTTATCTGCCAAAAGATATTTTGTTTGTTCCAGTTGAGACTCGATATCAGTTTGATTGACTTGTTGAGGCAGTTCCACTCCTATTGATTGAAGAACAGTCAGTGCAATTTGCAAAGCATTCTTGTGCTGTGCCTGTGCCATGTAAGCTTGAATTTTGACATTGTGATTAGAGGTGAGTTGAGATTTTTAGCTATAGTGTACTGATTACGAAACGATAAAAGTTCGCTGAAACTCGGATAAAGATTTTTGAGCAATTTAATCACAACAGGTAATGAGTCAGTTTCTCGATAACCGCGATAAACCAGAGTTCGAGAACCGTTGTAGAGTTTTTTGCTGATGCGATATCCAGGAATACTGACAATAGTGTTAAGCATATTGCTAAATCTTTAATACTTCCAGATTTAGTATTCCCTGATGGTTGAAGCAATTTATCTCCACAGCTTTTTGCGTTTGATCTGGGCGTCGCGATCGCTAATTAAACTCAGAAGCAAGAAGATGAGGGTTATTCTGCTACGTTGTTGGTTGAAAATTCAGTTTCAGGTGTAGAAGTCAAAGCAGCTCATGAAGGTCAAAGTTCCGTCGCGCCTGTCGTAAATCCTGAAAAATGGTCGCATGAGGCGATTGTTGCGCGGTCAAATATGCGACCTGTAAGAATGGAGAAACTAAATCGAGCAGCAAATTCAGGGGAGAATCCGGGTTTTAACTTCTTGTAAGAGTGCTGGAGTGACGATCCGGCGAAAGCAGATTGTAATCAAGAAGTCGCTGGTGAAGTTTCCGCAGTGGGGGATTGCGATTGTGGATGGGGTGTTGGTGAAGTGGAATGAATAGTGATGCCTACCTCACGAGGAGCAAAGGGATTGCTTACACTTGGAGAGGAAAGTAGAGCGGGCGTTTTTTGAAGCTGGTAAAGCACTTATGGAACTGCATAAGCATCGCAGACTGTACCGTTCCACGCACCGCACGTTTGAGGAGTATTGCAAAGACAGGTTTAGTTATACTTACCACCATGTAAATTATCTAATAGCTGGTTCAAAGATAGTTGACAATATAAAAATGGGAACTAATAATTCCCATTTTTCCCCTACATCAGAAGTACGAGTTCGTCCTCTGGCTATCAATTACTTTTAAGAGCCGCTAATCGTTTTTCAAGATCGTCATAGGCTTTTTCATCTTCTACTTCCTTCTGGGATACAAAGTCATCAATATTTGGAGGCAACGCTGACTTCAAGCCAGATGCAAAGTACGTGATAAATACCTGCGCTTCCTCCTCCCCCAAATCTAATTTATCTTTATTACTACTAGTACTGAGCAACTCATAGATTTTGTTAGCGTAAATCTCCGGGTTATCTTTTATTTCGTTCAATTCTTTCCTTATATCTTTGAGTAAACCAGACTGAAAATTCATAGTCTTTTCCGAATCAATGCCGATGACTCGTTTGGTTAATAAATCAGTAAATACATTATTCCAATGCCCAGTGTAATTGTTGCCGCACCAGGGCAGCCGATCCACGTTGCCGATCATGATATCGGTCGTGTGCATTTTTCCAAGTGATTCGGCCGAACCCTTCATAATGTCCTTATCAAATTTGTTCATAGTGCCTAACCCTACGCCAAGTTCCTTGATATATTCCATGAGGATGTATTCACCCTGATCCGTTATCAAGCTCATAGCAGCTGGTACCTTGATTCCCTGCTTTTTCATTTCCTGCATACCCATAAATTCGCTTTTGTCGTTCTGCTCTTTCTTCAGCATGAACTGTTTCCCTTCAATTTTCACTTCATACAAGGGATGGGAACTTTCTTTTTTGCTTTTGATGCCAGAAATAGTAATGTTTTCCTTCACGGTGACTCCCAAATCACCTATGGAATCAATAACTGCATTCACAAGGAATTTAACTTTCTCGTTATTTTCTACTTCTACATAACCGAGTTCACTAAGGAGCACGTCGATATTGTCCTTGGTATGCTCTCCTTCTTCAATCAACTTATTGATTTGCTCCAAGCATTGCTTGACACCAGGCGCGTACTTGCCGACACCATAGGCCATTAAAAATTGTTGGATATCAGTGAAAGTTTCATTGGAACCTGTAAACATCAGCTTGCGCTGTAGTACTGGAGCAGATCGGTGTATATTTAACTGCACAGATTGACCATAGGAAACATTAGTGGAGTCTGACTGTGCCGATAATGTCTCGTTGGATCTTTTCTGGATCTGCGCCACGCGCGGACTTTTATACTTGTCATTCGGCTGCTCCATAGTCGATTTTGTCTGAATCAGTGATGTTGGCAACTGCTGCGGGGAACTAAAGAGCGATCGCCTCACCGCCCCCCCATTCTGCTGCACAACATGGGTCAACTCATGCGCCAATAACTCCTGTCCAGCTCGACTCCCAGGATTATATTGCCCCCGTCGAAAGAACACATCCTGCCCCGTCGTGAAAGCACGCGCCTGAATTGACCGATTCAACTGGTCAGATTGACTATCCGTGTGAACACTCACACCACTAAAATCTACACCAAACGCCTGTTCCATCGATTCGCGGATGTTGTCTGCGATCAGCTGTCCACCACCCCTTGCCTGTAGTATTGATGTTTCCAAATCAGGCGATGCTGCCATACCTCCGTCTGCCAGACGCTGCACCATCGGCTTCATTTGCAATTCCTCTTTTTCTTCAGGCAACAACTCTCTCTGTATACTGCCCTCTGGCTTCATTTGCAATTCGTCTTCTTCTTCGGGCAATGCTTCACACTGTATGTTATGTTCTGCTTTCATTTGCAGTTCCTTCTCCTCTTCAGAGAATGACTCTCGCTGGAGTTTTTCGCTTTGTGGATGATGAATCTTCTGTACTACCTGACGTCCAGTTTCGTCCGCCTCTTGCTCATACTTATCTCCAGGCTCTCCAATTGTCAGTTTTGCTTGTATTGGTGTTGGTGTCTCTGGTTTTATCAGTGGAATATTGGCAATATTATGACCAAAACGACGGGCGTGTGACAATCGAGAATTTAACAGTCCGTCCATCTTGGCTTGCAAAACTGTTAAGCGTTCCTGTCCTTCAGGCGTAATCGAGCCAGACTTGGCTTGTATTTCAAGTTGAGTTGCTTCTATCTGTTGTTCTGCAAAGCCTTCATTCTCTATATCAGTTGGTGTTTTAGCTGCAACTGATGCTTTTTGGATTTCGCTACCAAATGGTCTATGCGCTAATTGTGGGGATGAATTTAGCGCTAAAGAATTGGAATAGGTAGATGAGTCAGTCTTTGAAGATTTTGTTTTGTGCATTGTTTTTACAAGTTCAATGATTTACGTCAACCTGACATCTCTGATTGATGTCAAGAAAATCTTAAATATTGTGTTGTGAAAATCTAGGTACTTATGTTACAAAATGCCAAAAACCAACTATTGGATCACAACAGTCACGAAGTTCTGTCCTAACAGGATTTTATAACTGTTTTTATATTATTTAGAAACAGACAATTGAGCTATTTGATTTTTGTCCAACAACCAGATTTCGAGATTTCCTCCAGCTTTTATGCAATATTTCTATTTTGGTAACAGTCCTTAACGACTTTAATCTGAATATGTATAAGAGAAGAACTTTCAAGAACTTTATGAAAATGAATATATGTTATGTATAGTATTTTAAAAGATATTTGCTTGATACTAAAAGATTTTTATCTATCTGGTGGTAGAGATTACTATTGAGTAACGTAAAATTCTATTAAAACATAAAATTATGTTAATAATAAAGTTATTGCACTATACAAATAAACAATTTTGTGATTCAAGGCAGATAGCTCGTTTCAACTTTTTACAAACCACGCTTTGTTTGCGATCGCTAGCCCAGGAACCACCCAAAGAAAATGCCCAGGAATGCTTACGAATCATGGGTATGGCATTGAAGAATCTCGCTAGTGCGATGAACAATACCCAGGCATTGGAGGCTGCGGCGATAATTCTGGAGAGTGAGCCGACACCATCTGCGATCGCATATCGAGCCGAACAATTGTCAATGTTGCCCCAGGCGGTTAGTGATATTAGGGCAGTGCTGGCTAAACTGGGGTGTAGCTGGCAGGACTATTGGGATATTACCCAAATGCCGATATTCCCCCCATTGATGCCTTTTTTGTCGAGGAAGAAGCTTTGCACTCAACCCAATTAGCACCAAGGGTATTGGTGAAATTGGCACGATTGGAGCCGCAGATGCGATCGCCAACGCGGTCTATCAGGCTACAGGTAAACGGATTCGCGATCTGCCCATTACATTAGACAAGCTAGTGTAATAAGGGTGCTTTCAAGACGACTTGTAGTTTTGATAGAAAAAATGAGTAAATAAGCAGGCACAACCAATGACTAGTTCAATTAACCAACAAATCTTACTCAAAAGCCGTCCGCTTGGAGAACCGAAAGAGAGCGACTTTGCCCTTGTCGAAACACCAATTCCAGAACCAGGGGAAGGTGAAGTTCTGAATCGGACGATCTACCTGTCCCTTGACCCTTATATGCGCGGTCGTATGAGCGATCGCGAGTCTTATGCTGCTCCAGTAGAGGTGGGGTCTGTGATGGTCGGTGGCACAGTTAGCCAAGTGATGAAATCTAACCATCCCCAATTCTCAACCGGAGATTTTGTGCTTGGTTATGACGGCTGGCAAACCTATAGCATATCGAAAGGCGAAACTTTGCGTAAGCTTGACCCCAATCAAGCTCGCATTTCCTATGCGTTAGGCGTAACGGGAATGCCCGGAATGACGGCATATTTTGCTCTGCTTGATGTTGGGCAACCCAAAAGTGGTGAAACGGTTGTTGTTTCTGCCGCATCTGGTGCAGTCGGTTCTGTAGTGGGTCAAATTGCCAAAATCAAAGGCTCTCAGGTGGTAGGAGTCGCTGGGAGTGATGCAAAATGCAATTATGTGACGAAAGAATTAGGGTTTGATGCCTGTATTAACCATAAAACTCAAGAACTGAGTTCAGCCCTAGAAGCCGCTTGTCCGAACGGGGTGGATGTTTACTTTGACAATACAGCTGGCCCTATTTTAGAAGCGGTGTTGCAGCACATTAATCAAGGAGCAAGAATCCCATTGGTTGGTTTAGTCTCCCAGTATAATGCCGAAAATTCTCCTCCTGGTCCTAATTTAATGCCGCTGTTGGTTAAACGAGCGTTAATCAAAGGATTTCTTGTGGGTGATTACCAACATCGGCAGGCAGAGTTTGTTAAAGATGTTTCTGGGTGGTTGCAAGAAGGTAAGCTCAAGTACAAGGAAGATGTTGTACAGAAACTGGAAAACGCCCCACACGCCTTCATCGGCTTACTACAAGGGAAAAACTTCGGCAAGCTGATTGTTCAAGTCAGCGACGATCCAACACGATAAGCATACTTTTTGAATCAATTATCAATTACGTCTGCAATTGCTCTCTTCGTAGCAGTAGCGACTGTGATTTAAACGATAATTTAGCAACCAGCCGATTACGTACATCATACCCTTACTCAGAAACTGCGGTATTCCACCATCTTTGCTTCCGTGACTCTAACTCAGGGTAGCTCAAGGTACTAGACTTCTTGCAGAAGTCGGGAAAAGGGGGAAAGGTTTTGTATTTTCCCCCGCCCCTTATCCCCTTCTTGGGACCCCACCTTCCCCTTTAACCTTTTCCCTTTTCCCACCTCTTGCAAAAAGCACTTTTGCAAGAGGTCTACGAGCATATTGGCGATCGCTAATCTGAAATAGCGAGAAATCCATCGGTCTTGCAAGTCATTATTTCCTAACATTTGGAATTAGTTAGCTGATGCGATTGGATATTTAGCTAATTTGTAATTTGTTATTTTCGGAGAAACACCATACCAAATTGTAAAATTGGTAATTTTGAATTAGTTGTAAATAAATTTCCTACTACTTTCATCACGAATTATATTTGGGGCGTAGGAACTTGATTACAAATTACGAATTATTTTAACCCTTGTCAAACCAGTTCTTCTATTTTCGTATAATCATAATACCCAAAGATTACTTCTGGATGACGATAATGTTTAAACCTTTAGTCAAGAAAGCAACAAATTGATGTCCGTGGAGATTAAGAATTAAAAGTTGACGGTTTTCTCGACCTGGAATACAACCTAAACAATCAACATAGGATGTTTTTGCCAGTGCAAGGTCTGTCACAGGAAAGGTAAGATGAAATAAAGTTTTCTTCATTGCTAAGGACTACTTTCAAAGATACAAGATAAGGGTAATTAATCGCTTGTTTTAAACTCCTAATAGTATGCTGGAGTAGCCAAGAATATTAGAGGTGAAAATATACCACTGATATTAATACCATAAGGAATAGTTTGGCTAGAAAATGAACTCTTTTCTGCTTCTCTTATAGAAAGCGCATATTAATTAACGTGAATTCGACGGACAGGAAAGTGCAAAAATCTTGCTATGTATGAATTTGCTCAACTGGGCATACAAAAAGGCGATCGCGAAGTAACCTACGATGAAGTCGAAAACAAGGTCAAGCAATTGGTGCAGCGACCATTGGAGATTACAAACGTGCGCTGGTTTTCCAGTTACAAAGTACATACTCGTCGCGCCGAGAAGTTTTCCAAAGGTAGATTTCATGGGAGCCCATGACATCTTAATGACGCGGAATTAAAGTCACAGATCAAGAACTTGATACCATTGCCATTGAGCGAAACTCTTTTCATGGTGAATGGAACTATATTATCAAACCTAAAATTTCTGCCTAATTGTTCGAGTTATTTTTACATGAGTCCTAATATCAGGCAGTGATTCATCTATGCGATGATAGGCAACCACACGCCAACATGAGTTATCAGGAAAATACTGGACAATTGTAGTGCGATGAATACTCAAAAGCTGAGCCACTTCAGCCATTGTGGTGGAAAAAATGGTAGATAAATCCAGAGAGTTACGAATACTTTGGACGACTCGATTTAGGGCTTGCGCTTGTTGTGCCTGTTGTTGCAAGACACTCTCAGCGTTTTTGCGATCGCTGATATCCAGTAGCAAGCCATCCCAAATCACATCTTTATTAACTTGCAGTTCTGGGTGAGCCGCACCTTGCAACCATTTCAGCAAACCAGAGGGGGTAATAATTCGCCATTCCCACAGCCAAGGTTGTAAACTCTGGGCAGATGCCACAATCGAGGCTCGCATGGCTGCTGCGTCATCTGGATGCACCAAATTCCAAATTAAGGAAATATCCTGCTCAATTGCTGCCGCCTCAATTTCCCAAAGACTTCGACTCCCTGGACTCATGTAGAATACCTCATCCGAGCCATCGGGATGAAGCACATAACGGTAAATCACTCCTGGCACATTCGCTGCCAAATGACGAAATCGCGTTTTTGCCAGTTTACTTTCTGTGATATCTTGAGATACACCAGCTCGACGAATTACTCTTCCGGTTGCGTCAAAAACAGGAAATCCGCGATCGCAAACCCAACGCATTGTGCCATCAGGCCGAATAATCCGATACTCAATTTCAAATGGTGTGCTGGTATGACTTTGCAGGTGATTAATTACACGCTGGCGATCGCTCGGATGAATGGCATCAATAAACGATTGGGGATTCTCATACAAACTCTCGCAACTTCTTCCCCAAATCTGTTCATAACCAGGGCTGACAAAGAACATTTGCTCTATTTCTACATCTGCGAGCCAGAAGACTTCTTGAATGTTGTCTGCCAGTTGCCGAAACTTTTCTTCACTTTGGCATAAGTTGGCAAAGGATGCTTGAAGTTGCTGTGCCATTTGGTTAAAAGACTCAGCCAAGGCATTTATTTCTTTGATGCTGTGTTGCTGCTCGATGCGATAGTCCAGATTGCCTTCTGCTAGAGCTTCTACAGCTTGGCTCAGGCGGTGAATTGACACAGCCAGCCAACGCGCAGTTAAAAACCCCAAGCCTGCTGACAAAAGCAGTGCTACTAAGCAAAGCCAGAGTGTGGCTTTAGTATGAGTATGAATTTGCTCTGCAAACAGCGAAAAATACTCTGTTAGTCCTGTTACCACTAAAATTTGTAGAGCAACGGAACCAATTAGAACAGCCTGTAAAGAAATGTGACAACGGCGAATTCTGCCGGAATCGTTTGACTTTCTAGCAGACATGTTTTAAAAGCTCTTTTAGCAAGGTGTATCTTTTGATCGCGTATTCAAATGTTTCCTTAAGAATAAGGCGATCGTATGGTTACTTGAGTAATGTAGCGAATGGCACTAAGAAAAGATATAGCCCTTGACCTGACTGGTTCCCAGCCTAGAGGCTGGGAAACCATTCTGGGAGACTCCGCCTCCAGTAGCTTTACCAGAGGCAAAGCCTCTTTTGAATACATTCCTAGCCTGGAGGCTGGGAACTAGGTGGCACAATCCTTTGGGCTTTTCTTAGTGCCATTCCCTATTGCCGTAAAACACATCAGCAACGAGGCGATTGCATACATCATAACCCCACTTTGAGGCTGCGGCATTCCACCGTCCATTAGCAATTCTTTCTCTTGTTGCAGATAATAATTTTAGAGCTAATTATTTAAGAGGTTGATTGTGGTCTTTGCTCAAACCAGTCCCTGTGATGTAATAACAACTCGCCTCACGTTAGACGAGTATCGGGCTATGGAAGAAACAAACCCCAAACGCCATGAATACCGTAACGGAGAGATTATTACTATATCGGGAGGGTCGCAATCTCACAGTGCGATCGCCAGCAACTTCTTAATTTACTTAGGGTTTTTATTGAGAGACACCGATTTTCGGAGGACAATAATTGTAGAGATGGAAGTTGAAAATATCCCCCAGATGCATATCGCACTGAGGGATATATTTAATCAATCCGCATCGCCTAGTCTTGGGGTGGAGCATCGTCACTCATTTTTGTCCGACTTGAGAAAATCGCGTTGCTCCCCAAGTGGTGGGAGTTGAACTCAAGAACTTCTATCAAGTAGCGCGAATTGAACGCCTAAGCTAAATCCCCATCTGTAGTAATAATCACTATATACTGATGATGCCCAGACAACTAATTAAAAGTAGCTAATAAAATCAGTAACGTTAGATTAATCACCCAAACTGTTAGTTAACTTGGGGCTGCTATTTTATGCTGTGGACGCAATAGTAAGCGATCGCACTTGTGTAACATCTGCAATTCAACACTAACATTTCCCCTAACATTGCCATATCCTGTCTTGAGAACAGGGAACACTACAGCTTTGCAGTGATTGAATTGCTAGTAGTAAAGCAATGCATCTATGGCGCTACTTTTTCCGCAACTGCTTCCCAGGCGAAAATCCAGGCACTATCTAATAATTACTAATTTGTAATTCGTAATTAATTCATAATTGTGTAACTATCAGAATAGTTGTAAAAACTTTAAAGTTAAACAATTTTCTCCATGCGCTCGTTACTCTTTCAAAACTTAAAGCTGACTATCCCTACAGCTTTATTATTTACGGTTCTTGGCTATATTCTAAGTCTATTTCTGAGTTTTCTTACCAATCCACAAGCAGCAAGGTGGCAATTCCATCTAGAATTCGGGCCTGAACCCCGAAACCTTGATCAGCTTGCAATTTTTCAAGCTCAGGCAGCATTCTCCGGTACAGCGCTTGGAATTCTAATAGCTCAAACAACTTTTTTTGTATATGTAAGTAAATTTGGACTCAGCAATCGTAGCACTAAGCAGTAATCGTAAGCGATGTCACTCGACTTGCCGCTTGCGCGTCTACGCCATCTGCAACATCCGCAATTCCACACTCACATTGCCCCTAACATTGCCATATCCTGCCTTGAGAACAGCAATTGCTACAGCTTTGCAGTGATTGAATTGCTAGTGGTAAAGCAATTCATCTATGGTGCTACTTTTTCTTTAAACTGTTTTCTAGCAGAAAACGCAGGCACTCTAGTTGCTGGAATTGTCATTGGCTCATTGGTTTTCGGATTACGCCCTTCGCGTTCTGAAAACATCAGTATTTATTCGTACTCCATTATTTGGACAATTACAGTCATATCAGACTTTAGTACTTAGAGGAACTGCTAGATACCACTAGATAGCGACTAATTTCTCAAATTAAAATTAGTTTTTCTTCAGACGAGCGTTGACTCTGTTTTAAGTATCTACCTACCAAAGTGGATAAGGGCTGCGCGGATGGCAATGAACCACAGCGCAAGCGTGGCAAATAGGTAGAGGTAGAACCGAAGCATGATCAGATTGAATGTGCAATGGACAGTACTATGCAATAGACGAAACACAACAAAGACCCACGCAGCGTTCACATATATTGTATCTACCTGTTTCGTGATGAATAGATATAGTACGAGTGCATAGAAAAGTACCGGAATCTCGAATAGGTTCTTGAAGTTATCTGATGGATTGGATACATTTGGTGGTGATATCTGCGCTAGTGCGCCGGGTACAGCAAGATCCTCTGGACGGATCTTTATATCAGTAAAGAAACTGATACGGCGG
This sequence comes from Nostoc sp. C117, assembly GCF_043099735.1. Taxonomy (NCBI): domain Bacteria; kingdom Bacillati; phylum Cyanobacteriota; class Cyanophyceae; order Nostocales; family Nostocaceae; genus Nostoc; species Nostoc sp. C117. Next base: position 1,154,048 of record NZ_CP170991.1, on the reverse strand, counting down.
ATGTACATATACACCCAAACTATGAGTGTCAGAAAAACTGTTGCAAAGAAAGGACTGAAAATTGCTTCTTGTGGCATTTGTACCTCTTAAATTTGCTTATTCTGATTATGGATGTGCGATCAACTGCCTCATACAAAGGCGTATGAGCAATTTCCTTTCTTGAAACTCATGTCAAAGTGTTGTTGAGATTAAAGGTAATATAGGCTTAGTACTGCAATGCTTCTAGACCTCGAACGGGTACACTTGAGTCAATTTCACTTATGACAAGTCCGTTAAAGCTTCTTTTTGAAGCAATCAATCAAGCCCGTAGTGAGCATGATCTGCGATCACAAGTCGTGCCAGGAATTGGTGAGTATTTTGCCGCCAAACGATGGAGAATTTTTTTCTTTGAGCAACTGCCCTTAGCCGATAGCAATCTTCAAAAAATTCTGAGAATTGCATTATCCATTGAACACAATCCCATAGCACGTTATCTGGTGGAGCGCCATGCACCTGTCCATGAAGCATTAGTGACATCACCAAAGGCTTGGAAAATTATCTGTCCCCGCCCCGATCATTGGCATGTGATGGCGGGGCCAATCATTAATCGCAATCAATTAGTTGGCGTAGTGGGTTGTACTCGTGAAAAATCAATGCCTGCCTTTGATACACAAAATCTAACCGATTTGAGCGCCATTTGCCTGCACTTATCTGTTTGGGCTACAACAGTTGATTCACAAGAAATTTACCAAGGAAAGTCGCAGCACCAAGCTTTTAAAACTGATCGCTTAACGTCTCGTGAGTTGCAGATTGCAGAATTGGTTGCTTTAGGGAAAACTAACGCAGAAATTGGTCATCAACTTTGGATTACTGAAAATTCTGTAAAGCAAGCCTTAAAGCGAATGTTTCGTAAGCTTGAAGTTTCGTCTCGTGCAGAGATGGTTGCACAACTTTTAGCTCCAAGGCATCATCATTTAAAGTAATTTACAACCCTGCTAGCTCTTGGCTATGGTTTTCGTGTGAAAGCTCAACGTTTACCCTTGTTGTACCTATTGGTTTTTTTTACAATAGTCATACACCAACATTTACTAAATCAACATCAGCAAGCCATATTGTTCTACTTTGGGAAAACGCTTCTTCTAAAATTGGAGAGCGCCACTCTACCCCATAAAGCCAATTATCTTTGAGGCTAAAAATTCCTTGAATAATACGGCGTGTAGGCTGTTCACCAAAATCAACCTCAACTATATCCCCCAATTTAAAAGCTGGAGTAAAAACAGTGGACTTTTCTAGTAGATTTGTTCTATGAAATTCTTGTTCAGCTAAGTAGAGAGTTTCATTCTGGCAAACAATTGCATAAATCCATTCCTGTTTTTCCCACAAAACACCACAGCAGTAGCCTGACAAGTCTGGGATTGGCAACAAAACTTTTTCTAACATTCTTACTGCTACTGGAGGCATGGTCTGACCCCACTCAGGAGAAATATGCCAACAGGATTCTAAAGCGGTAATTTGGTTAATCATCTGGGAATGTAGTTCTCTTTTTTATACATACACTCCCTTGGAGCAGTCTGATCCGGAATATAATTTAAATTTTGGGAAGCTAACGCAACAAATGGGAATTTAAACCCAATCAATTCGAGAGCCTCCCAATTTGAGAAGACTTTACTGATTCACTAATTCTCAATTAGTATAAAATTGTTTTGGCAGTAGCGATCGCCTGCTCCACACTCTCCACAATATAAACATTTTCTGGCGACAGTTTTTTAAAGAAAAGTTTACTTTCTTCATCATTATTCAACAAAATTACTTGCTTATTTGCTTTCAAAGCTAGAGCAATTTCTGAAGCGGTTCCTGCACCCATTCCGCAAGCAATTACCACATCACTGGTGAGAACGTTAATATTGTTTCTAGAATTACCCATGTCTGTGAAAATAGCAATATCAACCCAAGAGGACATACCATCCTGATTTTCACCTGGAAGAATACCAATAGTTAAACCATCAGCAGATTTTGCACCTTTACTTACTGCATCCATTACCCCTACATTTCTACCACCAGTGAGTAGAACCCATCCTTGTTTGGCAATAAATTGACCTAATATATAAGCATTTTGTAAATCATTTGCTGTCGCATTTTCTCCTCTCCCCATAACCCCAATAATAATTCTTCGCATCAAATTTCAGATGATACTGGTTTTGGGCGACAAGTCATCTCCAATTCGCTTTTTCCCATTCTCAATTCGCAATTTCTTTCCCCATAACTAAAGTTAGGAGCTTGGATATTGATACTAAGTATAAGAGATTTTTTCATATTGTCTAAATGTTCGCAACTCATAAGGATTTGAATTACACGTTAATCAAAGTATAGATTAGTGAAGGAAAACTTCTATTTAATACCAGCAATTGCTGCGCCAACATCTGCCGGAGGATACCCGAATGTGAACAGCGCCTCTTTTTTTGAGAAGGGCTGTAAGGCGTTTAACATTATTTCCTAATTTTACATATTCAGATAGCTAATCTATATAATATATAACAATGTCTACGCCAATTTTGGTTTTCGGCTAATAATAGCATGAAGACTAGTTAAAAACTGTGCAATTACCCTATAAAAAGTGCCTTCGCCGCTCTCCGGTAGACAACAGCACGATTATAACAATGTAGCTAGTTGTACTGATAACTTTTAAGACCGATAAATATCAAACTAAGCCTTGCAATCACAGTGGGGGAAATTTCGGTATTGAGCCGCGTTGATACTCACACCCCGATCTATAAGGGTAAAATCCTATTCTCAAGAAAGCTCAGATTAATCGCATTAAGTCGTACTTATTGACAAAGATTTAGGCAATCGCTTTGAGGCTTTTTTGCTTCATACCCCTGGTGAGATGATGGAAAGGTCTGGAAGAATATTCTTAACAATCTTCGTTTAATTAATTGCGGACGCGTCTATTATGAAAATTGGTAACTCTAGTAATACAAATTCAAACAGTTTAGACGATTGGAGCGATCGACTTACACAAGGATGGACTTTACCATCTGTATGGTATAGCGAACCTACTCTTTTGAAACAAGAGCAAACAGCCATCTTCCAACGTACATGGCAATATGCTGGAAATATTCAGAGCCTTACTCAGCCTGGAGATTATCTGACTCACCGCTGTGGAGATGTGCCTATCCTTATTGTGCAAAATGCTGCCAATGAATTACGGGCTTTTATAAATATTTGTCGCCATCGTGCCTGTGAAGTTGCTTTCGGTGCTGGCAATACGAGAATGTTTCAGTGTCCTTATCATGCTTGGAGATACGATCTAGATGGCGTGCTGCAAGTTGTACCAGGCTATGACCTTAACCCCGAACTCGATCTCACAAGCTTGGGTTTGTTACCCGTCAAAGTAGATACTTGGGGTTCATTCATTTTTGTCAACTTGGACTCAGAGGCTGAACCACTGGCAACTCATTTGGGAATATTACCAGAACTGTTGTTATCGTCTGGTGTGAACATAGAAAAACTGCGATCGCAACAAAAATTTGTATCTGAAATGTCAGTAAACTGGAAAGTCATTGCTGAAAACTATTTGGAATGCTATCACTGCACTTTTAATCACCCCAGCCTTCTAAAAATTTTAGATCCAGATGCCTATGCTCTAAGTGCAGTTGGCAATGCCTTGATCGGCAAAGTGCCTATGCGTCAACTTCATTCAAGAATGCAAAGTAACGCTAGTCCCTATTGTACTGATGGAGATGTTAAAGAGAGTCTATTTGTTCTGCTTTGGCCAAACTGTACTTTTACAGTGATGCCTGGGCAAGGCAACCTGACTGTTTACACTTTTAATCCAGTTACCCCCCAACAAACCCATACATTTTGTGAATATTTTTTTGATGGAGATGCAGATGAAACCTTTATTGAGAGGTTTATTGATTTTGATAATCGAGTTGGGCAGGAAGATGTTAAGCTTCTGGAATCTGTTCAAGCTGGCTTACAGTCTGGAGCAATGTCTCATGGACGTTTACTATTAGATCGGGAATGGTTGATTCAATATTTTCAAAAGTTAGTTTATCGATCGCTAACTGAAGTCGCCCCAGCCACAACATAGACATGGTTCTCTAAGAAGATGTTTAAAAAGTATTGGGCGAATAGAATTCGCTACTACACTAGCGTTGTCCACCGACCTGGACTAATACAAAATCAAGAGTTTTAACCCACGGAGGTGGGTTTTGTCTGTGTAGCCGCGACTTCTAGTTGCCAGGGCTAGTAACTACCATCTCACGAAGAATATGGATTACATCTCAGCGGCCGTTTCAACCTACGCCACTCCCCTCTATCTGGTAGACGAAAAAATTTTGCGGACAACTGTTCGCCGCTTTATCAATGCATTTCATACCTACCGTCAAAATGTCCAGATTGCTTACTCCTACAAAACCAATCCTTTGCTAGCAGTTTGTCAAATTATTCACCAAGAAGGAGCCTGGGCTGAAGTAGTTACAGGTGATGAACTGCACACTGCCCATAAATTGGGGATGCCTTATTCGCAAATTGTCTTTAATGGTCCCGGTAAAACAAAAGATGAACTGACATTAGCGATCGCGGAAAACGTCATTCTCAATGTTGATAACTGGCATGAACTCTTACAAGTGGCGGATATTGCACAGTCTTATGGAATTCAAGCAAAAATTGGATTACGTATTTCAACTGGGCATATTCGTGAATTTGGCTACAAGTTTGGCTTTGATGTGGATAATGGAGCAGCAGATGCAGCGATCGCCCATGTCTTAGCGAGTCAGTATCTTGAGTTGGAGGGATTTCATTTTCACCTCGACACAAGTATTTGCGATCCAAATAGCTACATCACAGCACTTAAAGAACTGCACACCTTGATTCAACGTCATTTCGATCCCCAACAACGAATCTTGCGGTATGTTGACATTGGTGGCGGCTTTGCAGTCAAAAATAATCGCCCCCTCGAAGTCGCAGCAGAGGATTGGTATGTCCCTGAAATCGAAGAATTGGCTAGAGCCATCTGCACAGCAGTAGAACAACTCTTTCCGGCAGAAACACTCTTAATCTTGGAGCCAGGTCGCGCCCTGGTAACTGACAGTATGCTCTTTGCCACCAAGGCGATCAACATCAAGCAGCAACAGCAACGAACCGTAATTATTCTAGATGGTGGTCTGAACCTGGTTCCTTCAACTTACTATGTGGCTTATCCAGTAAGTATCACTTCAGCAGCAAGCTCTGACGGCTCAAGAGAAGAATTCAGCCAGCCGATCGAGTTTTTTGGTTCATTGTGTATGTCCTACGATTTGATGAGTCATTGCTCAATCAGAAAACTTCCAGAAGTTGACGATATAGTTGTCTTTCACAGCATTGGTGCCTACAATTACTCCGAGGCATTTAACTTCACGCGCGGTAAACCACCTGTTATCTTGATCCATCAAGATCGTAGTTTCAGCACGATTAGAGAGCGAGAGCCCTACGATTTACTTCACTCTTTGGAGTATTTGCTGCCCCTAAAATAATAGATAAACAAAAGCACAGGACTTAAAGCCTAAAATTAGTGAGACTATCTATGTGTTTTCATAAACGACAGCGTTAGGTTGATAAGATCGCCAAGGCGTATGCTGAATTCCGCAAACCACCTGCGTTGCCCAAGGGAAATGATTGTAAAAAATTTGCTTATAGTAATACTCGGTGCGATGCAGTAAGGGAAACTGTTGCTGCTCTTGCTTAAATGCCTGCTCCTGTACCCGATCGCAAATTGCCTGTTCAAAAGTATCCAAATAAACTTTCCCTACTCCTTCCGGCATTGGAACTTTGCCGCGCTCTAGTATTTCGATCGGCAATCGTCCTGTAAGTGCTTTGCGAAGCAAGAGCTTCTCCTTAACTTCATAATTGGTGTAAGCAGAGCGAGACATACGATATTCCGTGGGCAACGCCAGCAGAAATCTTAGCAGAGCTTTGTCCAAATAAGGCGATCGCGTTTCTAGTCCAAATGCAGCAAACGTCCGTTCACCTAACAATTCTGTCTTATATAAATCTTCTACTTGGTGCTGGATCTCTTCATCGTATGCGGCCTCCGATGGAGCCTCTGCAAAGAATCGGTAGCCACCTAAAGCCTCGTCAGGTCCGATGCCATCTAGCAGAACTCGCACATCGGTTTTCTCTCGAATATATTTTGCCAAGAAGTAGAGCAGAATATGATTTGGCACTAAAACCGGATTAAAGGTTTCAATCACGCGAATAATCGCGTCAGCTTCTTGTAAAGTATCTTGGATGCTAACCTGGACTTCATGATGTTCAGTGCCGAGGTAATCTGCCACCCGTCTGGCATACTGCAAATCGGTTGAGTCTGCAACGCCAATGCTGAAGGTTTTAAGTTGTCCTGGGTAGAGTTGAGCTGCAATTGCAGCTACACCGCTCGAATCAATTCCGCCAGATAGGAGAACACCAACAGGTACGTCACTCATTAGGCGTTTTGCGACTGCATCGACTAATTTTTCTTGCAGTGCTTCCACAGAGGCCGTGAATGAAATCGGTTGCGAACCTAGTGTTGGATATTCAAAAAATTGAGTGCAGTTAACCGAGCCAAGACCGCGAATCACACCATAAGTACCGGGTGGGAACTGCTGAACTTTGTTGTGGATGGCAGCTTTTAGCTCAGAGGCAATGACTAAACTATCCTCGGAAATTCCGATATAAAGCGGTTTTTCTCCAAGAGAGTCACGAGCAATGTAGAAGCACTTTTCTTGGGCAGAATATAGCACCAGTGCAAAAACGCCGTCTAAGTAATCTACCATTTGCACCCCATATTGCTCATAGAGGGGGAACAGAACTTCACAATCCGAGCGAGAACGAAACGGATAAGAGGCAAGCTGTTTTTCTTGCAGTTGAGCAAAGTTGTAGATTTCGCCATTGCACATTGCGAATGAACCGTCCTCATAGGTGAATGGCTGATTGGCAGCGTCAGAGCGATCGTTGATTGCTAAACGATGAAAGCCATAGTGAACCTCATAACTCTCGTGTCCGAGTTGCAATTCCTTGACACAAAATATGCTGCTATCGGGGCCACGATGTCGCATTGCAGAAAATTCCTCGAAAGATTTTTGCTGTCGAGAATAGTCACCTTGCTGCCTCTCAATTCGCAAGTAAATGCCACACATGATTCAAGTACTCTCCAAAAGGCGTCGAAATACCATTCCTTACCCGATCTTTTTAAACCGAAAATAGCTGAGACAGAGGTATCCAGCTTTTCCAGCATCACACCAACTCTGGAAAACTTGCTGCTCAAACTGGCGGCGTTCTTGGCTTAATGTTTTCATTTGGCGAGAAGCATCTGCCCAAGCGTCCACGTCATCTGCATACCCGATCGCTAGGTTTTCAGAAAAATCATTGTACCGTATGAGTTGAAACCCTACTGTATAGCCTAAACTCAAATAAGACTGAGTTGAGACAATTTCTCCCAGACCCCATTTCCTCTGTAAGATGGCAGCACGCACCACTTCTGATTCGTCGCGTCGTGTCAGATCGCTCATCACAAATAATCCTTGAGGCTTGAGAACCCGATGCACCTCTCGAAAGACTCGCTCTTTACTGACTGCATCTAGTAGGCAGTCTTGTGCAATCACAACATCGTAAGTTGCATCAGCGAAGGGCAATTGAGCAAAATCTGCTTCAAAAATCTGGATCAGGTGGTTCAGTTTCTGTTCGTCATTTTTGCGTTGATTAACTTTGTTTTGCAGTGTACTGATGTTGACACAATCAACAGAGCAGCCAAATAGATCGGCCAAGTAGCGGGCTGTTCCTCCATATCCTGAACCAATGTCAAGCACTCGTTTGCTCGTTGAACTTCCTGGTACTTTAAACTCAATGCCAGATAAGAGTTCCTGTGTGGCTCTCAGCCCACCCGTTTGAATATTGTTTGGATCTTCGTAGATGCCAATGTGATTAAACTCATCCCCACAAGCATTTAGAAAGAATTCATTCACTTCCGAATTGTCATACCATGACTTAGCATCGTTCATAGTTGTGTGAACCATTGCATACTTAGTTATTGGAAAGAGAAGAACATATCGTAAGGATTCAGGTCTGGCTGACTTATGCACGGATGTATGGACGTATTCATCGCATTTTTACGGGCGTTGAACCCTCGTAAATTGGCGAAGTATTGTGAAATTGATTGGTGTTTGAAAAGGCTAGTAACTCTTCAACAAGAATGGGGAGCAGATTTGAGAATTAGAACTCCTTGGGGAAGTATTCATCAGTTGCCAATTATTGTAGCCGCAATAAAACCAAAGAAAGAATTGCTAATTTTGTCATCATCAATCTTTATATCCATGATCTTACCCCAGCTATAGACTTTTCCTTCCCAAACATTAGGCGTAACTTCCGTATTTTTTACCAACGGAGTTTCCATCAAAACCCAATGTGATGCGCTAGGATTAAAGCCTGTTATGGAAGAATGGTTCCCCGTAATCGTTTCTGAATTGATATTGAGCATAACCATTTTGCCTTGACTAGCATTTAAAAAACTATTAGCTTGTTGAATGTCGTTTTGGCTTTTGCTAGGGTTGAAAGGGTCTGCTTTTTGCACAATGTTGCTTGCACCATAGTTGGTAAACCACGCCATAATTTCAGACGGCATACTACATTCAACAACTGTGCGAATATCTTTTAACATGCTTTGAAAGGGGGTTTTGGCAAGTGATTGAACGGTTTGACCTTTTTGACGAATCCACTTTTTGCTGGCTATAGTAGCTTTTTGCATTGTATCGCTTGTGGGTTGCAAAGCTAATGCTGCCGGAATCCCTCTCATTTGCATGGTTTCGATCAATTTCATTACCTCACTATCACCGGAATAATCGGGTGCATCGGCTGTTTGTTTGGTATGAATCGACCCCATAGACATCCAATCTGTTTGCGAAATCATGCTCGAATCAATATCTGCAAACTCGCTTGCGTCAGTGCTTACTACCTCTTGGTCAACATCAACTGACATATTGCCTAACTTCGCGGTTTGATTAGCTACCGCGTTTCCAGATGAGCTAGCTGCTTCATAATTTGCCTTTGCTGTATATAAGTCAATAATGTAATTCATATAGCTCACAGGGTCATTGAGAGCAATTGCCATCAAAAAAGCGTTGGATCCACAAAAGTTAAATTGCCCTTGGTTAATTCCTTCCGGCATCCAAATACTTCGCTTAATTTCGTCTGCCGCACTTCCGAGCAGCTGGCGCTTGCTTTCCAAAAGTTTGATAGCTTCCCTCTGATTTATGAGAACTTTGTTTCGTGTTAATTTGTTATCCGGCTCCTGTGATGTGGTTTCTATTTGCGGTACAGTTGTTTGTCCTTCTGGTTCTGTGATTTCTATTTGCGGTACAGTTGTTTGTCCTTCTGGTTCGTACTTATCACCTGGTTGTCCAATTGTCGGCTTTGTTTGGATTAGTTTGTTTAGTGATTGTCGTTTTTCTGGCTGTGTCATTAAACCAGGGATTTCTAACAAGTTGGTATTTCTTTGAACTAACCCCTGGATCTGTTCTGGTTGCTGATGAGGAGTTGGTGTTGTCTGTCTGGTAATCGGTGCAAAGGGTCTTGATGTAAACTGGGGTGTTATCGGGGTTTGGGTCTTTTTCGGAGCAGCTTGATAGATTCTTTGGGATGTCATCTGATTGTGCCCTGCACTAGCTGTCAAGGTAATATAAATCTATTACCTTGGTAGAAACATTATACATATTTACTTATCTTTACAGAGTTTGGTTTTTTCACCTCGTTCTACTTAGTTCTAAGATGATTTTCTGTAACTTACGTATTACCTTGCTCTGCTCAATAATTATCTCTACCAGTTCTTTCTAAATATTAAAATGTAAAATTTATTTCTTGAAGGTCTCTAAGTACAGGATAACGATGAGGCTAGACTTGCTGCTGATTTAGTTGCACAATTAAGGAAAATTTTGAAGCGTCAATCTCTTTTGAAAACTTTCTAGACGGAACAAGAGTAGATTCTGGGAATTCTATCAGTAAATCCAATCGTGGCGATCGCTTCATTGTTGCAAGTTGATTCAGCAATTTGCCGTAATGTAATAGCCTCTTGTCCCTGACATCCTAACAACACAACTTCATCCCCAACTGCGATCGGATCGTCCTCAATCTCTACCGCCAGCTTATCCATACAGATATCACCTACAATCGGATAGCGTTTGCCTCGAATCAGTACTTCACCACTACTAGAGACTTCACGGTTGTATCCATCACCATAGCCGATTGGCACAATAGCCACTCGCATGGCCTGATGAGTATGAGGTTTGTATCCTAGTGAAGCATCACGCAAGTGCTGCCGAAGCATGGTCACCTGTGATTTAAGTGTCATTGAATCATGCAGATCCCAACTACCCCCTTGACTTGCACCATTGAATAGAATGCAGCCACATCGAACCATGCTATAGTGCAGTTCGGGACACAACGCTACACCAGGAGATGCCAAAAGGTGTTTAAGGGGTATCGAAGACAGAGAGTCTGCTAGGGTTTTGAAGCAATCTGCCTGCTTTGAGAGCTGCTTATCGTCCGGTTCGGCATATTCACTTAACGCCAACTGCGAATACAGGCCTACTACCTTGCATTGAGGGATTTGTTGAAGCAATTCAACACAATATAGGACTTGTTCTGGCTCAATGCCTGTCATTCCCATCCCTGTATCCACTTCAATATGCACTTTCAAGCCTGTATCTATGAAGCGACAGGCTGTCTCAATTGCAGCAACAGCTTCTACCGTAGATACAGCCACTTCAACATCATGTTGAGCGGCTTCGATATATTGGTCAATGTAGCAGTTGAACGAGAGAATTGGAGTTTGAATGCCAGCTTGGCGAAGTGCGATCGCTTCCTCAACTAGTGCTACTCCAAAATAATCAACTTGATTCGCCAAGTATAAACTAACCGGTAACAAACCATAGCCATAGGCATTTGCTTTAACCACCGCCATTAATTTGACGTTAGCACCAACACGACGACGAATCTGCTGCACATTATGAGAAATAATGCCCAAATTAACCTCAATCCAGGTGGGTCTCATCACTCCAGCAACTTTAAACGAATTGCAAACTTACACTACCGAACCACATTCTACATTTCCACTCTGCGGAGAAACCCTGAGCTTAAAGTGGTTTAGTTCACCTCTAGCCCCTGGATAAACCTCATCAAAAGCAACTTTTCCACAGATAATTTGTGTTTCTTCAGAGTTGAGTACATAAACCCCAGACTCTTCAAAACTTTCGATCCGAGGACAGGCGGTATTCACAAAAATATCAATGAACGGTCTATATCGCTGTAGCTTTGCTGGAGTGACATCCGACATATATAGCAAGGAAACTTCATAGCCCTGCTCAAGCAGTAAACTCCTCAACTTTCTGGCGAGATTAACCCGCTGCTGTCCATATCGTTTTTCAATCACAATGCCAAATCGTCTACTCCGCATTGCCGTTTCCATTAAGTTTCGCCGCTTTTCTATCAGAGGTTCACGCCAAGGTGAGATATCTATCAATCGGGCATTGTATGGATCGAACCAGAAAACAGGTTTCACTGTCTCATAGAGTAACCCTGAAGAATGGAATGCATCAGAAACAACCAGGAAACAGTCTACATCTTGCTCTTGGCGGGTTAGCTTACTGTAATGACATCCTAGTACTTGTCCTGCTGTCACCAAATAATCCGATTGAGGCACAGAGACATTTACTTTAGACTCCAGAAACTGCAAAATTGGCTGTGCATAGTCTTGAAACTCTGTAGACCAAGCAATGCTCATCTTTTCAAATCTGCCATTGACGAGCGGATCTAACAGATTTCCCATACTGGCTTCAGTCAGTCGATGCACAAAGTTCATGGGAAAGAACAAAATCCGCTCTCGATCTTTGCGGAAGTATTCTGTATGACCAAAGCTAACAATTGTATCGATACTCAAATCTTCAAAAGCCTCGATTGGGATATCACATCCTCCCCAATGCTCATCTCCCAGAATGAAAGTCTCAATGTCACAAGATTTGAAGAAATTCTCGATATCAACATATCGATCCAGGACTCCTTCTGGCAGCAAAAAGAGAACACGTTTAGCATTAGCTTCGTCAAGCTGTTGTTTCAATCGCGGCAAATCTAGGGTAAACATAGATTATTTCAGGCTGTGTTTGCTTAAACTTGAAAAAAGCAAAATATTATCTCTGTGGAACTGTGGTCAGATTGTCCACAACTTTACTTTCAATAAGACTGTCGCAATCCAAAAAACAAATCAAATCTAAATAAGTTCAGAAATTTAGGCACAACTTCTGACATTCCTAAATTTCTGAACTGCTCTTTTTATCAACTGAGACATTCTGAGTCTAATAGAAATACAGTTGCTACTGTTCACAGCCAAGGTATTAGATCGCATTCAAAACCACAGGTTTAGAAGCAAAATAACTCTTATACTCCATCTACCTGACTTGCTACTAAGCCTGTTTCTCAAGTATTACTTCGCTAGTCTGCTATATGGAACAAACATACTTGCAGTTCGACAGTCTATTTGTATTACTGCTTGACAAGCGTTTGAACGCCATACAGCCCATGCAATCCATGCAATCCATGTAATCCTTTCATTTGCTGCTGTGCAGAAACGCTATTCACATCCTTTAGAGTCTGTAGTCCGTGTAGTCCGTGCAAACCGTGTAGTCCGTGCAAACCATGTAGTCCACTCAGACTACGTAACTCTTTATACTGCTTTTTGTTTTCTACGGCCATTTTGATACATCCTAAACAATAAACTTGAAAAACTGCATTGACACTTATTTGATAACTTGATCGTTACTTTAATATGGCAAAGGTTAATTATATAGATGTACTTTGTTTAAGAATCAGTAAACCTTAATCAGACCTATTGCATACAGGGTAAGCTCATCTAATTTATAATAGCAACTTGACAAAAGAACAAAGATAAGTATCCAAAAGCAAATAAAAAATACACTTGACATCAGAGCAAAAGAAATGAGATAAATTGAGTCGATTCCTGATTTATAGAGCATTCGTGAGAGGTTAAGGTAATTGCACACTTGTCAAGAGGGTGCGGGAAAAGGCGATAGATCAAGCTTGGAGACTGGCTTTCGCAGATATTTAACCACGCCTAAGTTTTGATTCTCTGGGGCAGCAAAGTATTTAATTGGGTCATCCGCGTTATTTTTGTCATAAGCAACGCTGAAATGGTATAAACCACGATAAATCATCTCTAAAGAAATACGGTCAAATGGCATAGATAATTCATCAGTACAGCATCTGCTAAATCCCCTTTAGCAATGAATTGGGCAGCAAACAGTCCAATGCCATATACTTCACTAAGTCCAATCTGTGTTTTTACTAAGAGCATCGTTACACTATCCTTAAACCAATAACACCAATAACAATCAGACCAATGCAAACAGAGCGAACTATCCCGTAGGTTTCACCAAACAGGACAATATCTGCAATCACAGTACCAATAGCTCCAATGCCAGCTAGAACTGCATAGGTAGTTCCTATTGGAATTGTTTTGAGTGCCTGTGACAAAAAGAAAAAACTTAGAAGTGTGACAACAATCGTTGCTACGGTCGGTAGCAAGTTTGTAAAGCCATTGCTCCATTTTAAAGTGACTGCCCATATTGTCTCTAAAAGACCAGCGATTAAAATATTTATCCATGCCATAATTTCAAGACACCTGATTTGAAAAGCTGAGTTATTAAGAGGCCCTTGCAAAAATAAGTTGGTCAGACTTAGCACGCGCTCTTAAGAGTGCGTTCCGTCTCCATGAAAAATTGTGAATGAATTGATAAATATCAGCCTGACCAACTTATTCGTGCGGGGGTGCTAATACTGCACAGTTTGTCTGACTGAAGTTTCAATCTTTCTTCTATGATGTATAAAGCCTAGACGAGGTGGAAATTTCAATATCACTCTCACAACGCTATCTAGCTGTTGGCGTAAATTCTCATAGAGTTGAGGTCTTTGGCTCCAATGAACATTAGGACACAAGTCATGTTCTTGGTGATAACCTTCATTGCAGAAAAGGAAATTGTAGATGCAGCCATAATGGCTAGTTGAATTGGCATAGAGGTTTTCAGGTATCGCTCTAAAGTGTTCGTAATAGTTAGCTAAATAAGTTAAAAACCAACCAAAATAGAATACAGGCAGAACAAGAAATAGAAAAAACTTTTTACCCCACGCTTTTTTCATGTGTCTCATCCACCACATATAGATTGGATATTAGATTAGAAAAACTTATAAGGATAGTATCATGAGCTGTCAGTCAGTAGACTGAAAACTTTTGCTCCCGCCAACTCTTGGAAACGCTAGGCTTGCTTCAAAGCAGTACAGTGGTACTATGAAAATTCCCGACTGCGTAGGCGTAGCCCGCCGTAGGCATCGCTAATCTCCTGCATCTGCTGGCATTCGGACTTCGGGTAATGTAGTTCGCCAAGGAAACTTGGTGGGGTAAAGGGTAAGGGGAAAAGGGAAAAGGTTTTAATTCCTTCCCCCTTTCCCCTTTTCCCAGTCCAAACCTAGCAATTTTGGGTTGGCAGACTACTAGGGAAATTAGGCGCTGAACCCTCCGTCAATCATCAGGTTTGCGCCGGTGATGTAACTAGACTCGGGGCCGGCCAGATAAGCAACCAGCCCTGCAACCTCGTCAACCGTGCCGTAGCGGGCTACCGCTATCTGCTTTTTGAGCATCTCGGCAAACTCCCCCTCCGAAGGATTCATATCTGTAGCGATCGGCCCCGGCTGCACGTTGTTGATCGTAATCCCGCGTGGGCCAAGGTCACGCGACAGCCCTTGCACAAGCCCTTGCAGAGCTGATTTACTCATGGCATATACGCCGCCACCAGCAAATGGCATCCGTTCGGCGTTGGTGCTGCCGATGTTGATGATGCGTCCGCCCTCTTTCATGTGCTTGACTGCGGCTTGCGTCGCCACAAACACGGCACGCACGTTAATGGCAAAGGTTCGATCGAAGTCCGCTAGCGTGAAATCGTCGATTGGGCCGATCGCCAGCACGCCTGCATTGTTGACGAGAATATCAATGCCACCCAATTTGTTCACAGTGTCTTCAACAGCCGCAACCACCGCGCTGGCATCGGAACTGTCGGCTTGGATGGCAAGAGCCTGGACACCTAATGCTTGCGCTGCCTGCACAATTTCGTTAGCGCGATCGGGTGAACTGGTATATGTAAAAGCGACATCAGCACCAACACTTGCTAAACGTTTGACGATCGCTGCCCCAATGCCGCGACTGCCTCCAGTAATGAGGGCGCGTTTATTTTTGAGTATGTGGTTCATGTTAGCTCCTAAGGATTTCAAAGTCATCTATATAAGTGCAAAAGTTGACAAAATTATAAACAAAATAAATCGATTCTTTTGCAATCGTATAAATTAACTTATCTCTAATAAAAGAACTCTTATTTAATCCCTCTTTTATCACTTTCGGGAGAGAATAATCTTGAATGCTTACAGCATAAGACTTTTACCAAAAACCTTGATTTCAGGCATTGTGTGAGAAAATAAACGCTCAAATGCCCGTTATATCTACAGTTGAAAATTTGGCTCTTATTTTTCTTTTCTCAGAGTAACAAAAGAGGGTTAATACCATTTCACGAAAAATCTGATACAGATGTAAGGCGTGAAAGCTTTGCTGCATCTAAGTTTTTTAATTGCGAATTGCGAATTACGAATTGTGAATTGGTATAAGGATAAATTAGCTAACTATTCAGTCATGAATAAGTAAATTTATCCTTGAAAATAAGCAACAATCTTAACTAAATTATTGACAAGTTAGTTTACGCTAAAGCTCTTTCTAAATTCTCAGATGCACTGGCTTTAGTGCGGCGATTTTTGTGGTCTAGCACTTTTTCAATGTCCCATGAATCCTTTGAGATGGTAAAAGTACCTCGCCCTTTGTTTGAACGTTTGCGGGACATTGCCGTTTATGCCGCGTAATTGGATAAAGTCGAGCTTAGAGGATGTTTTAAAATTTTAAACCAGAGCCACTGCTGGTTGCTGCCAGCGTCCCACTGCCTTACCAATTACTGCTAATTCTTGCATCAATTTATCAAAACGGTCTGGTGTGAGAGATTGGGGTCCATCAGATAAAGCTTTGGCAGGGTTGGGGTGAACTTCTATCATGAGGGAATCTGTGCCAGCTGCGATCGCTGCCATTGCCATTGCAGGGACAAACTCAGACCAACCTACGCCGTGGCTGGGATCGATCGCAATTGGTAGGTGAGTCAACTTTCGCAAAACTGGCACTACTGATAAATCGAGGGTATTTCGTGTATACTGGCGGTCAAAGGTACGTATCCCCCGTTCGCACAAAATAACATTGGGATTGCCAGCTGCCAAAATATACTCGGCTGCCATCAACCAGTCTTCAATGGTAGCCGCCATTCCCCGCTTTAAAAGAACTGGTTTTGATTGCGCTCCAACTTTTTTCAGCAAAGAGAAATTCTGCATATTCCTTGCTCCCACCTGGATTACATCTGCAATTTCAGCAATTTTATCCAGGTCAACGGCATCCATTACTTCTGTAATAATACCTAGTCCGCTCACTTCCCGCGCCTTTGCCAATAATTCCAAAGCACTCTCACCGTGTCCTTGGAAGGCGTAAGGTGAAGTCCGGGGTTTATATGCACCTCCGCGCAAAAACTTGGCTCCTGCGGCTTTGACACGCCGCGCCGTTTCTATAATCATTTCTTCATTTTCTACAGAGCAGGGACCAGCAACCACTACTAAAGGCTGGTGTTCGCCAAATACTACTGTTCCATTGGGTATGTTAACCACCACTTCCGAAGCCTCACCGTGGCGATATTGTCGGCTAGCTCGTTTGTAAGGCTGCTCTACCCGTAAAACCTGCTCAATCCAGGAACTAAGTTCTTGAATTTGTAATGGATCTAAGCTGGCGGTTTCACCTACTAGACCAATAACTACTTTGTGTTGACCAACAATTTTTTCCGGAGTTAGCCCCCAGCTAGTTAGTTCTTCATCAATGCGGTTTATTTCCGCCTCTGGAGAACCACTTTTCATTACTATAATCATCTGAAAGTTCCTAATTAATTGAGTAAACTTTTCTGTAAAGGCGTGTAACTTTATTTTTGCTGATTTACTTAATTACGAATACTGAAAGACTAAATTTATTTACATAAAATAAATGAAATGTACAAAATACAACGCTCAGGAATTTTACTACTAAATAGCTGAATATTGGGTATAAAAATAATCATATAATTTAACTAGCAATGTTGAAGTTGTATAATTTTAACTTCAACATTTACTCTAAAATTTACCCAATATCGCAGTCATCTGAGACCTGAGCGCTGTTGATTATGAGTTTTTTTGCCGAGTTTCGCGCCAAGCTCCAACCATTCTTCCCCAATTGGTGCTGAATTCACCTACACCCAGCAGACTTCCACCTTTTTCTTCATCCCAAGAGGCAGAGAGAACGCCATAAGTTATCCCTAAGACGCCCAAACCAAATAATCCCATGTTTACCAATAACACAGCAATGGGAGGTAATTTGATGTCGGAGTAGATGGCAAGCAAATAGCTGACAATCAGCGTCAAAATGCCCAAAGCTGTTGGTATGCCACAGAACCCAGCCACCCGTCGAACCATCCGCTGGCTGACTACTTTGGGAATTGCCATCTCTTCCTTAGTGTAAGACCGCTGTTTATCAGACTGGTTGACAGATTTCTGTGCTTTGGCTACCGATTTCGTTTGATTCTTTGGGGGTTTTTGGCGTTTCTTGTTTGGCTCAAAGGGCAAGCTATTGCGTTCAGATTCTTCAGCAGACATAAGCGATCGCTCCTATCCGCGAATACCGAGACGAGCTATTAAAGCTAGATACTTTTCCCGGCTTTCGCTTTGGATATAGGCTAGAAGACGCTTACGGTGTCCAATTAGCTTCAATAGTCCCCGCCGAGACGAATGATCTTTTTTATTTGCTTGAAGATGTTCGCTGAGGCGGTTGATGCGCTCAGTTAGCATCGCAACTTGAACCTCAGACGAACCAGTATCGGTTTCGTGAACTTGGTAGTTGGAAATAATTTCTTGTTTTCGCAGTTGCGTCAGAGCCATGATGGAATTTTTTGTTTTTCAAAATGTATGCAGCAGTTTCCCATAATATCACAGCCACTAAGGTCGATGGGGAATCATCTGTGTTTTACACCTTGGGGTGTTCTTGAGTTTTTCAACGAGCCAATAAACTTTCGTCTTGGACTATTCAGTATCTGCTAATTTAGCTGTGCTTCAATATACGCTATGCACAGCAAAGCAAATGTAATAGAAAATACAAAACTCAGCAGGTATAAATAAACTGAAGTTAGTGATTGTCGGTAAAGCTCTTCAGCATTAACTCCAAGACCTAAAGCCACTTTACGTTTAACTATACCCACTTATTCAAAAGTAAAATAAAGCTTAAACCAGGTAAGTAACAGTTAAATAGCTGGTTGAAAAAATGTAAGAATTGAGAGATAGTTATAAAAGTTAATAAACAAAACAGGTTGATAACTAGCGACATGAAACCACAAAAAACCACCCGAAGTCGGGGAGTTGTGCTGAGTTCTGTCGGTTTAAAGCGTTTGCAGGCAGCGATTTTAGCTATGGAGATAGCGGAGAATAACAGTCAGCGTTTTACTCTAGACAAGCTAGGCGATCGCATGAACATCTCTACTAAAACACTGAGCCGATTATTATCGTTGGATACAAGTGTAGACCAAAAAACCTTAAAACTTTGCTTTAGTGCTTTTAACCTAACCTTACACGCAGAAGATTACACCGCTTTAAACGAACCAGATAAGATTCAAACTTCGCAATCATTGCCATTAAATTTACATAGACAAAGAGTATTAGCATATCAATCTTTACCTACGAAATTTTTTATTAACGAACAGCCTGAGCAATTTGAAAGTATTTTTCCGTACCCAGATGGCCCCGTACCTCTCGATTCTTTCCTTTATGTCGAGCGTCACCCAATTGAGGAAGTAGTTTACCGGGAGGTAACTCAACCAGGTTGCGTAATTCGGATTAAAGCACCCAGGCAGATGGGTAAAAGTTCTTTGGTGCTGAGGTTGCTAGCCTTTGCACAGATGCAAGGGTATCATACAGTGAATTTGAATTGCGACCAAATAGATTCTGATTCTTTGACTAACTTAAATAAGTTGTTGCGTAGTTTTTGCTGGCATGTTGCTAAAGAATTAGGTATAAACCCCAAATTGAATGAAATATGGGATGAAGAAATTGGCTGTAAGTTGAGTTGTACCTTTTATTTCCAAAGCTATTTGCTCAAGCAAAGTCAAAGTCCAGTCGTTTTAGTATTGAATGAAGTTGACCGCTTTTTTGAATATCCTCATATTGCTCAAGAATTTTTTGCATTATTGCGTTCATGGTGTGAGGAAGCGCAACAAAATCCCCATTGGCAGAAGTTGAAGCTAGTAGTGGTTTACTCAACAGAAGAGTATGCCACCCTCGATATCAACCGCTCTCCGTTTAACATTGGACTACCTATCCGTTTGAGCGAATTTACCCAACAACAAATAGAAGACTTAGCGAGACGACACGGATTAAAGTGGAATAGCAAGAAAGAATCCAGCCAGCTAATGTCATTTGTCGGAGGTCATCCGGCACTAATTCGGATTTCGCTCTATCATATTGCTTGCCGAAAAATAACTTTAGAAGAAATGATAGAGGAAGCGATCGCCAATGGTGGGATTTACCGCCATCATTTATGGCGACTCTGGGTGCAACTCCAAGAAAAACCCAATCTAGCAAAGACTTATGCTCAACTAGTGACGCCACAGGGAAGTACTTCTGTCGATCCGATTGAGACTTATAAACTTGATGGTTTGGGATTGATTCGCTTTGAAGGCGATCGCATTTTACCAACTTGTGAACTCTACCGCGTTTATTTTCAAAAACAACTATCAACAATTGTTTAACAAAATTACAAATCCCCTTAATTACAGAATGATAAGCTGATGCGCGTCTAAAGTATATAAACACTCTTGATGGTCGTTGACTGTTGACTGTTGAGAGTTAATGGTTAACAATCATCAGGTAATACCAATTTTTTATGAAGCTGCATATAATTCGATCCCCCCTAGCCCCCCTTAAGAAGGGGGGAACCAGAAAAACATCTATTAAAGTCCCCCTTTTTAAGGGGGATTTAGGGGGATCAAGATATGTGCAACTTTACGTTAAATTGGTATAAAACAAATTAAATGCGTAACAGCTTATTACCCATTTTTAAGGGCATCTGAAACATTTTGCTACGAACAAGAGGACTTTTAAAATAAACTCTTGGGCTATGGACTACATCCTTATAAATAATCGAGAGTTTACAAATCCTTGAGTTTGATGCGAGTGGCTGGAAATATAAAAAATATCCCACTATTCAGAGTCAACACTTCGGCTGATTTCGGCTACGATCAATGACCAACGCTCAAATCGAGCGACTTGCACTGAGCGGCGTCGAAGTGAGTCGAGATTCAGTGACCACAGTCAACAACTTCAAGCAGGATAATTTATTAATTGGAGTTTCCTTAATGCTTCTTAGCATTTCATAATTTTTATGACAATGCAAGGACAGTTAAGACAGTTAAGAATTTGATTTAAAGAAATAACAGACAGTTAAGACATTTAAGCAAAAAATCAGTAGATTATCTAGTTAACGCAGTGATAAAGTTCCAAGTTATATAGCAATGGAAGATTTGCTCATTTGTCTAGAATTAAAGCGGTTATCAATAAGCATTTTAGCTTTAGAGATGCTAAAAAAAAGCCATGATTGGCTTCTGAAATGTGAGGAAATATCATTAAATTATGCTGTAAGATTGAGCATGTTTACTTTTAACAAATTATCTATCAATTACTAATCATTGTGTTAATCTCTTTGTTTTCTAGTCACACTTTGATATGAGATACCAGGTAGGGGGCAGTCTCCACGGCGACGATCCCACATATGTTGCGCGTCAAGCAGACGAAAAACTTTATGCCAGCTTGAAAGCAGGTGATTTTTGTTACGTCTTAAACTGTCGCCAAATGGGTAAGTCATCTTTACTACAGCGCACGAGTTATCGACTGAGACAAGAAGGCGATAGCTGTATTTACTTAGACATGACCCGCTTGGGTAGTGAAGATACGACACCAGAACAATGGTACAAAGGTGTGATTCTCAGCTTGTTTTACAGCTTAAATTTGGCGGAAAAAGTCAACTTTAAAGAATGGTGGAAAATGCAAGGAGGTATTTCCTTAGTGCAGAAACTACACCAATTCGTAGAAGAATTATTACTACCAAATTTTTCCAGGAAATCTCAGAAAAACGGCGAAAGTGAACGTATTTTCATTTTTATTGATGAGATTGATAGTCTGCTGAGTTTAAATTTTCCTGTCAACGATTTTTTTGCTTGGATTCGTCATTGTTACAATCAGCAAGCACACGACCCAAAATTTCAACAGTTGGGATTTGCACTATTTGGAGTAGCTAGCCCATCTGATTTAATAGCAGACAAGCGCCGAACACCTTTTAATATTGGTACAGCAATTGATTTACAGGGTTTTCAATTGCATGAAGCCAAGCCATTACTCAAAGGACTAGAAAGAATAGTCAGCCAACCACAAGCAGTACTACGAGAGATTATTTATTGGACAGGAGGACAGCCGTTTCTGACGCAAAAAATCTGTCAAATAGTTGCCCAGACTGCCTCAAGAACATCTACTGGAACAATCTCATTACTGCGAGGAACTGAAGAATTTTGGGTAGAGCAATTGGTGCGATCGCAAGTTATCCAACATTGGGAAGGCAAAGATGAACCAGAACACTTGCGAACTATTCGCGATCGCCTACTTTTCCACGAACACCGAGCCGGAAGATTACTCGGACTTTATCAACGAGTTTTGCAAGCAGAGGATGAAGGGGGACACAGGGGCAAAGGGGAAATAATTAATGCCCTACATCCAATCCCCAATCCCCATTACCCCTTATCCCCAGTCCCCACGGATGATAGTTTAGAACAGACGGAACTGTTGTTATCTGGTTTAGTCGAGAAACACAACGGCTATCTCAAAATCAAAAATCCCATCTATCGCCATGTTTTTAATGCAGAATGGGTACTCAGGAATTTAGACAATCTCCGCCCTTATTCGCAAACATTCAATGCTTGGGTAGCATCCTCTTATAAAGATGAATCGCGTTTGTTAAGAGGAAAAGCTCTCAAAGATACTCAAAAGTGGTTTCAGGGCAAAAGTCTCAGCGATTTAGATTATCAATTTTTAGCTGCTAGTCAAGAATACGAACAGAAAGCAGTGCAAATGACTTTGGAAGCAGCAAAAGCTCAAGAAGTAGAAGCACGATTAGCACAAGAGAGAAAAACTGCCAAATTGCAGAGATTTCTTCTAATTGCAGTAGGGATTGGCTTGCTTGTCTCTAGCAGCTTGGGTCTAGGAACTTTTATGCTATATCGCCAAGCCAAGATCAGCGAAACTCAAGCCAGAAACAGTGAAATTCGAGCGCTGATATCTTCTTCTGAGGGAATGTTTGCCTCAAATCGCAAATTAGATGCGCTCATACAAGCAATCAAAGCCAAAAATAAACTACAAAAACTAGGTAAACGAAACACAAAGATTGAACGTCAGGTAAATAATGTATTAGAGCAAGCAGTTTATGGAGCTGATGAATATAACCGTTTTTGGGGTCATACCGCAGCGGTTTTGGCAGTAGATGTCAGTCCTGATAGTTCGATCATTGCCTCAGCCAGCATAGATCAAACAGTCAAGCTTTGGCGACGTGATGGTAGAGAAGTTGCCACTCTCAAAGGTCATAAAGGAGGAGTTAGGGCAGTCAATTTTAGCCCTGACGGTCAGACAATTGCTTCAGGGGGTGAAGATGGCACTATTAAACTCTGGAAACTAGACGGCACTTTGCTGAAGACTTTTAAAGGTCACACTGCTTCAGTTTGGGGAGTAGCATTTAGTCCTGATGGTCAGTATCTGGCGTCCGCCGGTTGGGACAGAACGGTGAGAATCTGGAAGCGAGATGGCACATTACTCAACACGTTTCAAGGTTACAAAATGGGGTTTTGGGGAATCGCCTGGAGTCCTGATGGTCAAATTGTTGCTGCTGCAAATTTAGAAAAAACAGTCAAACTCTGGAAACGAGACGTTTCCGGGTGGCAAAATGCCAAGCCTTTACAATCTCTTCAAGGTCACAGCGCTTGGGTTGTGGGAGTAACTTTCAGTCCAGACGGCCAAACTATTGCTTCAGCAGGTGAAGATAAAACTATCAAACTTTGGCAGCGAAACAGTACAGATGGCAGCTACCACCTGAATAAAACTCTTCAAGGTCATACTGCTGGAATTTGGGGAGTAGCTTTTAGTGCAGATGGTCAAACGATTGCTTCCGCCAGTCTCGACAAAACGATTAAACTCTGGAACATTGATGGTACAGAACTAAGGACGCTTAGAGGACACAACGCCTCGGTTTGGGGAGTGGCTTTTAGCAAAGACAACACCTTTATTGCGACCGCAGGGGCAGAAAATGTTGTGAGACTTTGGCAGAAAGAAAATCCATTCCAAAAATCTATTATTGCCCATCAAGCCGGGATTTGGTCAATAGCGATCGCCTCTGACAGTTCCACCATTGCCACAGCTAGCCACGAAAACAGCGTGAAATTTTGGAATCGCCAAGGTAAATTACTGAAAACTTTGGCTGAACCTGGGGGTACAGTCTTCGAGGTTTCATTCAGTCAAGATGGCAAGTTAATTGCTGTTCCTGCCGACAACGATAGAGTTAAACTCAAGCTGCGAGATGGTACTGATGTTGTTACTTATAAAGATCCTCGCGGCAAAATCACAGGAGCGGTATTGAGTCCTGACGGCGAAAAAATTGCGATCGCCAATGTTGACAAAATCGCTCAAATATGGAATGTGCATGGCCGTTCTAGCCAAATTCTCAAAGGACATGAAGCAGAAATTTGGCAAGTTGCATTTAGTCCCAACGGTCAACTTGTTGCTTCGGCTAGTGGCGATGGAACTGCCAAGCTGTGGACACTCGATGGCAAGTTGTTCAAAACCCTTGTAGGACACTCAGCAGCAGTTTGGAGAGTCGGCTTTAGCCAAGACAGTAAAATGGTGGCTACTGGAAGCGGCGATAATACGGTTAAGTTGTGGAATCTTGACGGCAAATTGCTGAAAACACTCAAAGGTCACACAGCTGCAATTTGGGGAGTTGCCTTTAGTCCCGACGGAAAAATAGTTGCTTCTGGTAGTGTGGATACTACTGTCAAACTTTGGAAAATTGATGGTACAGAACTAACTACCCTAAAAGGACATACCGCAGCCATTAGGAAAATCGCCATCAGTCCTGATGGGACTTTGCTGGCCTCAGGGGGTGATGACAACACACTCATTTTGTGGAACTTGCAACGAATTCTTAAGGTAGATGCACTCACTTATGGTTGCGGTCTCGTGCGGGATTATTTGAAAACTAACACCGTATTAGAGGATAGCGATCGCTCTCTTTGCGAATCATTCAATAGCAAGTAAAAGCTAACAGACCGTCCAAATTAGTTTTTTCCTAGACTCTAGACTTTTGAATACCTAAAATATTATAATTATCTGCCGCGTTATATACACGACAACTGAACAGAGCAATCACGGAGATAAAGGTACAAGCTCCAATAGCAGAGAGAAAATCGGAAAAACGAAAATCTGTATCCAAAATAATACACTTGTAAAATTTTTATGACTTCCCGGATTCGCTTTTTGATGTGTCCTCCCGATCACTACGATGTCGATTATGTGATCAATCCCTGGATGGAAGGGAATATTCACAAATCATCGCGCGATCGCGCCGTAGAACAGTGGCAGGGACTACACCAAATCCTCAAACAACACGCCATTGTAGATTTAGTACCACCAGAGAAAGGTTGGCCGGATCTAGTTTTTACTGCCAATGCTGGCTTAGTACTGGGGAATAATGTTGTCCTCAGTCGCTTTTTACACAAAGAACGTCAAGGAGAAGAGCCTTTCTTCAAACAATGGTTTGAGGCAAATGGTTATACAGTTAATGAACTTCCCAAAGATTTGCCTTTTGAAGGAGCAGGAGATGCACTGCTGGATCGGGAAGGACGTTGGTTATGGGCGGGATACGGTTTTCGTTCGGAATTAGATTCTCACCCTTACCTAGCTAAATGGCTGGATATTGAGGTACTCTCCCTGCGACTAATAGATGAGCGTTTCTATCATTTAGATACCTGCTTTTGTCCCCTAGCAAATGGCTATTTGCTATATTATCCAGGCGCTTTTGATTCTTACTCCAACCGCTTAATCGAAATACGAGTTGCACCAGAAAAGCGGATCGCCATTGCTGAAGCTGATGCTGTTAATTTCGCCTGTAATGCGGTGAATGTGGAAACCATCGTCATCATGAACAAGGTGAGTGATGCTTTAAAGACACGCCTTGCAGATGTCGGTTTCCAAGTGATCGAAACGCCACTAACGGAATTTCTCAAAGCTGGTGGTGCGGCGAAATGCCTAACCTTGCGGGTGACAGAACCAGTCAGAGATGAAATTCATGCCAATGTCTCGGTAGAAAGCCGGATCGTTCGCATGGAAGGACACTTACTAGACGCTGGTTTGATTAACCGCGCTCTGGATTTGATTGTAGACGCTGGGGGCAGTTTCCAAGTTCTGAATTTTAACTTGGGAGAACAGCGTCAAAGTACCTCAGCCGCCGAGGTGAAGGTATCAGCACCATCTCATGAGGTGATGGAAGAAATCATCTCCATGTTGATTGATTTGGGTGCTGTAGACTTACCCCAAGATGAGCGAGATGCCAAACTTGAGCCTGTAATCCAAGATGGCGTTGCACCTGATGATTTCTACGTCAGTACAATTTATCCCACAGAAGTGCGAATTAATGGTCAGTGGGTGAAAGTAGAAAATCAGCGGATGGATGGGGCGATCGCCATTACCGAAACTCCCAATGGCTTAGTTGCTCGGTGTAAGATCCTCCGCGATTTAAAAGTTGGCGAACGAGTAATTGTAGATGTGTTAGGTATCCGCACCATCCGCAAAACCGAATCCCGCGAACTACGCAGCACCCAAGAATTTAGCTTTATGTCGGCGGGTGTTTCCAGCGAACGGCGCGTGGAATTAGTCGTCGAACAAGTGGCTTGGGAATTACGTAAAATACGTGATGCTGGTGGTAAAGTAGTTGTCACAGCTGGCCCAGTGGTAATTCACACTGGCGGCGGCGAACATTTGGCGCAACTGATTCGGGAAGGATACGTACAAGCGCTACTCGGTGGTAATGCGATCGCGGTTCATGACATCGAGCAAAATATCATGGGCACTTCCTTGGGTGTAGACATGAAGCGGGGTGTCGCCGTCCGTGGTGGACACCGCCATCACCTAAAGGTAATTAATAGCATCCGCCGTTATGGCAGCATTCACAAAGCTGTGGAGGCGGGAGCAATTAAGAGTGGCGTGATGTATGAATGTGTCCACAACGATGTACCTTTTGTGCTGGCGGGTTCGATTCGGGATGACGGGCCTTTGCCTGATACCGAAATGGATTTGATTACAGCACAGGAAGAATATGCCAAACATCTAGAAGGTGCAGAGATGATTTTGATGCTCTCATCAATGCTGCACTCCATTGGTGTGGGAAATATGACTCCAGCAGGGGTGAAAATGGTATGTGTGGATATTAATCCAGCTGTCGTGACCAAATTAAGCGATCGCGGTTCTGTAGAATCAGTTGGTGTGGTTACAGATGTGGGATTGTTCCTCAGTCTCTTAATTCAGCAGTTGGATAAGTTGACAAGTCCTTATGTTACTAAGATAGGTTAAAAAACCAACCGCTCTAGACAAGCAAGCTTGAAGAGTATGATAGGCATTTCCTATCCTACTCTTTTTTATTTTCTACAAGACTTCAAGTATTTGAGCGATCGAACTCTCCACAGTCAGCTAAACCCCACATATAACCAAAACACTTGTAGAGACAGCGATTTATCGCGTCTCGAAAACTTCAACCCAATACTAATAGGACAAACTACTGTGCCATCCCCAAGAGAATTTGATTACAATCCTTAGAAATAGTAGCAAAAACCTAATGTCTAAAAAGTCCGATTCGCAGTTTCAAAATCTCTTTGCTTCACAGAAATCAACCAATTGGGACGAAAAATTAGGCCAAGTAGCCTATCGGTTTAACCGAGAGTATCAACGTGAAACCTTTGAACTCCCCACAGAAGTACAGGCGATGCCGATATTCCGCGAGTGGACTAGTGGCATCTTAGCAGGAAAAATTGCTTCTCCTTTCTGGGAAGTCGCTCAACCTCAAAAAAACCAACATTGTATAGATATTGGCTGTGGGATCAGCTTTTTAATTTATCCTTGGCGGGATTGGCAAGCATTTTTTCATGGTCAAGAAATCAGTAATGTGGCACGGGATACCCTCAATTCCCGCGGACCGCAGTTGAATTCCAAATTGTTTAAAGGTGTTGAGTTAGGAGCCGCTCATCAGTTAAACTACTCATCAGAAAAGTTTGACTTGGCGATCGCCACAGGATTCAGCTGCTATTTTCCCCTTGAATACTGGAATGCTGTACTCGCAGAAGTCAAACGAGTCTTAAAACCAGGTGGACATTTTGTCTTCGATATCCTCAACCCTGAAAAACCTTTAGCAGAAGATTGGGCAGTTCTGGAAACTTATTTGGGTGCTGAGGTATTTTTAGAGCCTCTAACTGAATGGGAAAAAACGATTAAAGCTGCTGGTGGTAAAGTCATAACCCACAAATCAGGAGAATTATTCGAGTTGTATAAAGTGCGATTTTAAATTGAGTTAACAGTTAACAGAAAATAACTGATAACTGTTAAAAATACAATTACTCAGCAATAATTGGACTCGTTGGATCTAAAGAAGTTGTAAAAACAAAATATATCACTCCAGCACCGAGAATCATCACAGCCAGACTGAACAGCAGTACCCATCGGTCTGTCGGTTCATAAGTATCTTCTTCGATATCACGACGGACAGCAAAATAGTGTCCTGTTGATAGCCACACCGTAATCAAACCCACCAGGGAGAAGACTAAACCTAACTTCCAGCCAGTACCAGGACGAGGTACTAAAGGTATTTGGAAAGCACGCAGACGCACAATGACAACACCAAAACCCAACAGAGCAATTCCTGTTCGCATCCAAGCCAGGTAGGTACGCTCATTTGCCAAATGATCTCGGATTCGGGACGGATTCAGTCGCCCTGCCTTTTTTCTCTCTTTATCTTCTTCTGTAGGTTTCAATTTTAACTGCATCAATAACACCCTTATCCCCAAACTGGCTCTTCTCAAAAAAACACGGAGGTAATAGAAAATCTGTTTCCAGATGACTTGCACCAAGCGCAATAGTTGCGCTATTGAAATATGCTTGTTGTGATTGTACATTTTTTTTCAAAATTTATTTTAATGCAGATATCGAAATAAAACAAGCCTGGTGAAATAATTGCTAATTCATAATTGATTGTTCAAAGCAAGTGTAAATAAGAAGGGGTCACATAGCTTTGCTCGAAATTCAAGATTCAAAATTCATGACCCCGATAAATCAATTCAGTTGCTTTGTATCTTTTTATTTTTCAGTCATAAAGAAAACAGCCAATTCAAGAGAGATTTTTCACCAGAAAAATTCAGGTTTTTTCTCTGATATTGGCTGTTACCCTGTTTAAATAGAGAACAATCATTCAAAAATAGAGTATCTATGCAGTTCTATTTCAAGACTGATTGCTAGGTGCATTAGGAACTCGTGTATTTATAACCGCCTGGGATATATCTGGGATAAACCACTTAGCCTTATTACTGTTACTGTTAAGAACTTTCACAGTCGGAACATTCAATTCAATCGCAGCAGTATCCGGATTTGTCTTAACCACCAAGTGAGTTCCATCAAATATCTTGAGAGCAACAGGTCCGACTAATTCTTGACCTTTCCCATCAGGACTAGAAGTGAAATTTGCTACTTTGGTATCATTCGCTAGATATATGCCATCACAATCCCAGTTATTTTGAGTGGACTGACCATCAGCTAGAAAATACAGTCCATTGTCATATACAGCATCTTCATTTTCTTCGCCATTTGGCGTTTTGCCATATACTGCTATAGTATTACCTGTTTGGTTGTCACATTGACCCCAGTTGACTCCCGTCTCTAAAGCATATTTTTGCAGTGTTAATTCCTCGGTTCTCTTTTGAATTTGTTCTGGTGTCAGATATTGAACTCCAGTTTCGGCATTTTTTGTCTGAGAGAGTTCATTAAGAGTCTTAGTGACTTCGATGTAATCAGGATTTTTGCTAAACTTTGGTCTATCAGCAAAAGAAGGTTGAGCAAAAGCTAGATTAGCGAGAATCATTAAGACAATTAGCAGAGATTTCCAGATTTTCATGTTTTGATTCCTGTTAATGGGTAAGATGTTTTGCAGTTTGCAAGTCTTTTAGTTAGTGGTGAAAAAATTTATGATTCACCTCTTTTTAAATACTTAATTTTTCTTGTTCTTCACTCGATGGCTGAGTATTGAAACCTAAAATTAATGAGAATATATAACTAGAAACTACAGATAAAAGAGTCCAAGTAAAATTTTCTGTGACAATAAATATACCCAAGCCAACTAAGATACAAGGCACAAAAGTATTACCATTCTCAGTTAAAAAGTTGGCGATCGCAGGTAAGTAGGTTAACTTGTAAGCAGCATAACACCAGACACCTACTAGCGCAAAAAATACACTTAATATTATCAGTAGACTATCTAATTCAGAATTAGCGAATAGAGGCACATAGATACTGATATTGTCACTGCCATTTGCAAAGGCGATCGCTGCTACATTGAAAGTCTGAGGAGAGATAAAACTGGCAATTCTAGAGGGACAAGACACTTCGGTTTCTTCTTCGACTTCCTCTACCAAATCATCTTCACGTTTTAGTAAACTACTCATACCAATGATTATTGGCATCAACCCAAGTAGTCTAATCCAGTCCTGCGGTATGATCAGTCCACCGAAGAAACCGGGAAGGCTAGCAACGATCAATGCAGCAAAACCGAGATACTGACCACCAAGGATGTGACGACTGCGGAACGTTTTATCTATTTGTGAAAAAAGCAAAGTCAGAATCACAATATCATCAATGTTGGTGGCAGTGAATGCGGTAATCCCTGTGGTAATTGCAGTTACTAAATCACTCATTTGTGAAAGTCCTTATTTTGATGCAATGGGGCATTGGGCAAGTGGTGTCATTAGGCATTTACAAAGGACAAATGACTAATGACCAACGAGCAATGACAAATGACTAGGTAGAAAGCCTTGATTTATACTTTAGATAAACTAAACGATAGAATCAAATGCTTTTGTTTGTCAAAATGATAAATGGAAGTGATTGAAATTTTGACAGCGAGTTTTAGGAATACTATAAAAAATGGCAGGAATGACGCTCGAGCAGCTAAAAATCTTTCTGGCTGTAGCGCACAACTTACACTTTACTCGTGCAGCAGAAGAGCTTTATATTACACAACCTGCCGTCAGTGCAGCGATCCAGAACTTAGAGCAGGAATACGGTGTCAAACTATTTCATCGGATTGGTCGCCATATCGAGATGGCTGAGGCTGGTAAGTTACTCCAAGTGGAGGCACAGAAAATTCTCGATCAAGTCTCTTTGACTGAAAGGGGATTGCGCGAATTAAATAATCTGCAACGGGGTGAATTGAAATTAGGGTCAAGTCTGACAATTGGTAATTACTGGCTACCAAGTAAGATTAGTGACTTTAAAAACCGATATCCGGGTATCCAAATTGACTGTACCCTTGCCAATACAGAAGAAATTTGTGTTGGAACAGCTACAGGACAGTTTGATTTAGGTTTAGTAGAAGGAGACGTAAAGCCAGCACTTCAACATACTTTAGAGTACGAAATTGTGGGGAGCGATCGCTTGCAAATTGTGGTGGGTAAAAATCACCCTTGGTTTGAGTGGGGAGAAATTGATTTAACTCAATTGACTCAAACCCCGTGGGTGATGCGAGAACCGGGTTCTGGAACCCAGCAACGCTTTGAAGAAGCCTTACAAAATTGGGGAATCAATCTCAGTGAACTCAATGTAATTTTAGTGTTCAATAGTGGGGAAATGACAAAAGCAGCGATCGAAAATGGTCTAGGTGCAATTGGGATTTCTGAGTTGATGGTCAAAAATGAAATTCAGCTTGGGACTCTACGAGCAATTCGAGTTATTGATAATAGAGAAGGCTATAGTGGGATACCTACGGCTGGCTACGCCTACGCAGAAATAGTGCGACCTTTCTTCAAACTCAAGCATCGTCAGCGTTTCCAAACCGCTCTTGCCAAAGTCTTTGAACAAATGTTGATATCGTCATTAGTCATTAGTCATTAGTCATTTGTCTTTTGTCAACGCTCAACGCTTTAAACAATTTTTCGGAGGATATCATTGACCTTTAGGTAGATTTAGATGGAATTCTCAAAACAGTATATTTGAGTGGGCAAACATATAATTTGCCACAATATCTCGTGCAAAATCATGAATTTCAATCTCAACAGATAAAATCTTGATGACACGCCCTAGTTAATTTGTTCCTTAAATTCCTCATCAGCCATGACATCCCCTGAGCCTCAAACTGATTTTGAAGAAAATTCTTCAGAAACCTCATTTGAGCAACCTCCACAAAAACGGCGGTGGCTTTGGTTATTTTTAGCTGCATTACTATTGTTAGGAGGCGGAGCAGCTATAGTTTGGCGTCTGCTGACTCCACAAAATTCCGCACCTTCAACTGCTAATGTTCAACCTCAAGGGGTAAGAGTCAAAATATCAACAGTCCAAAGCGGCATCATTGAGGAAAGCTCAGATTTTATTGCTAGCTTAGAGTCCCAGCGCTCAGTTAACCTCACCTCAAGGATTCAAGGTCAAGTCACCCAGATATTTGTCAAATTGGGAGATTCAGTCGCACAAGGAGCAGCAATTATCCAAGTGGACGCAAGAAGGCAACAAGGAGCGCCCAATGGAATCAATGCTGCACCTCAGGCATTTTTAATGCAATTGGAAAATGCCCGCGCTACACTCAAATCTTTGGAAGCTGAACGACCATCTTACGTTAGTAATGTCCAACTCAGCCAGGCAGAATACGAAAAGTATTTCTCTTTAGCTCAGCAAGGAGCCGTATCTCGACAGGCTAGCAATCAATACGCTAACAGGCTCACCGCTGCTAAGACTAGTCTAAATGCAATTGATTCTCGGATTCAAGCCCAACAAGGAACTATATTACAGGCTGAAAAATCCTTACAGCAAGCCAATATAAATACTAGCCAACAACCCCAGATTCAATACGACAAAATTACTGCTCCCTTTGGTGGCACTGTTGGCGAAATTTCTGTAAAAGTAGGTGATTTTGTCAATACTTCCACACAATTAGTTACTGTTATGCAAAATCGACCTTTAGAAGTTAAAATCTCTGTGCCTGTACAGCGAAGACCTCTATTGCGTCAGGGAATGCCTGTAGAGATTATGAACACACAAGGTCAAAAGTTAGGTAGAACTAGAATATTTTCCATTGCACCTAATGCCAGTAATGAAACACAAGGGATATTAATTAAAGCACTCTTTAACAACTCTAATGGTCAAGTACGTGCAAATCAATTGGCAAGGGCTAGGCTGATTTGGAATGAGCGTCCGGGAATTTTAATTCCAACAGCAGCAGTAACTCGTGTCGGTGGGCAAACTTTTGTTTATGTAGTTGAAACTGAAAAATCTCCCCAAGGGGTGTCTGAGCAAGTAGCTCGACAAAGGCGAATAAAGCTAGGCGAAATTAAAGGTAATAATTATCAAGTTATGGAAGGATTACAGCCACAAGATCAAATTATTATTTCAGGACTACTTAATCTTACCGATGGTGTGGCGATCGTTCCAGACTTTTAGGGAGATCGAGAAAGAGTTCGACGATTCAATGAGTGTGCAATGTCGATAGGCTATGCGCTAAGTCAAGGATTCTGCAAAGCACTGTCAGCAATCTTCAACAACGGGTAATACCAATTTAATGTGAAGTTGCAGATATCTCGATCCCTTTAAATCCCCCGATAAATTGGGGGACTTTGTATAGATGTTTTTCCGGTTCTCCCCTTATTAAGCTATCGATATATAAGCATATTTCTTAACACAAATGTTGACAGAAGTAAGCAACTTTGGCATAGATTCGCTTAAAGCGAGTCAGCCTACCCTTGCAGGTAAGCAAGCTACGCCAAGCGTCTCATAGAGAGCGTCATTTTGAATTTTGAATTGTTATTGTTATGGGACTTCCAAAAATTAAATTATTCAATTTTGGGAGAGAAGACGATCGTTACATTCTTCCTCCTCTGCTTTCCTACTCACCAAAACGATGGGATATTTTTTAGTTAGAAGTCCCTATGGAGTTGTTTGTGGATATAGTGGTGTTTTATCAATTCCACCAATGTGATTGAGTGGCCAGAAGCGAAATACAGCACGACCGATGATATTCTGACGAGGGACAAGACCCCAGCAACGGCTATCATAACTATTGTTACGATTGTCACCTAGTACTAAATAGGAATCGGCTGGTATAGTCTGGGGTTTCTCCAAAAAAGGTAGCTCTGGTCCTGATTTGCAAACATCAATGACTGTGGTCTGTCCAGAACTTAGATAATTTCCTTCTGGAAGGAGTTTATTGTTGATATAGACTTTGCCATCCCGAAGTTCTACTTTTTCTCCAGGTAAGCCAATTACACGTTTAATAAAAGCATCATTGAATTCTTCTCTTTGTAGTTCTTTTGTCGGTGAAAATACTACAATGTCTCCCCGCTGGGGGTTAGCAAATTTATACTTTAACTTATCGACAATAATTTTATCTGCTTTCCACTGGTCAGTGACACCGTGCAGAGTCGGTTCCATCGAACCAGAAGGTATCCAGCGTGCTTCAGCGACAAAGGTACGAATTCCCAGAGCTAGAACAATGCTCAAGACAATTGTTCTGCCTAGCTCTGCGATCCAGGAATTATCGGGTTGTTGACTAGAGTTGTTATCAGACACTTGATTTTGCATGAAATTACTTAACTAGACGGAAGATGTAGGTAATTAACTAGACTAAGGGGATTCGATCTGTTAATCTTAGCGGAAAAATTTGAATTTCCTACTTATGTTCGTATCTTCACAAGGTTCTTCATAAATTAAAAATAAACTTTTTTTTAACGCGCCGCAAAAATTTGGTCACTCAGAGCGCGACTAAGTTTAACCTAAAAGCATAGTTCTCGGTAATACCTAAACTACCCTTGCTTGAATTGACATTGAGTCGATCGGCAAGATGCTTGCCAAGATTGCATTTGCTCATTTTGAATTTTGAATTTTGAATTACCATGCCATCTCCACAAATTTTACTGATTCGCCGCGCTCGTATTATCCTACCCAATGGTGAACTGATGATTGGGGATGTATTGACACGCGATCGCCAAATAGTCGAAGTTGCCCCAGAAATCTCCCAAACAGCACTAGCCACTGAAATTGACGCAGAAGGGTTAACTTTGTTGCCAGGAGTTATCGATCCTCAGGTGCATTTCCGAGAACCAGGACTAGAATACAAGGAAGATTTGTTCACCGCTAGTTGTGCCTGTGCAAAAGGGGGAGTCACTTCTTTTTTAGAAATGCCTAATACGCGCCCCCTGACAACAACACAGCAAGCTTTAGATGACAAGCTAGACCGTGCCTCCCATAAGTGCTTGGTTAATTATGGCTTTTTTATTGGGGCAACAGCAGAGAATCTACCAGATTTGCTTTTGGCAAAGCCGACGCCAGGAATTAAGATTTTCATGGGGTCGATGCATGGTCAATTGCTGGTTGATGGTGAAACCGCATTAGAGGCGATATTTGCTAAGGGCGATCGCTTAATTGCCGTTCATGCTGAAGATCAAGGCAGAATCAACCAACGACGCCAAGAATTTGCCAATATTCACGATCCAGCTGTTCACTCGCAAATTCAAGATAATCAAGCAGCTTTGTTGGCAACTCAACTGGCATTAAAACTTTCTCAAAAATATCACCGTCGTTTGCATATTCTGCATATGTCAACAGCCGAGGAAGCAGAGTTGCTGCGTCAGCATAAACCGAGTTGGGTAACAGCAGAAGTAACCCCACAACATTTATTGTTAAACACCAGCGCCTATGAGCAGATTGGCACTTTAGCACAGATGAATCCACCTTTGCGATCGCCCCACGATAACCAAGTTCTCTGGCAAGCTTTACGCGATGGGGTAATTGATTTCATCGCCACAGATCATGCACCCCACACCTTAGAGGAAAAAGCTCAAGAATATCCCAATAGTCCATCGGGAATGCCTGGGGTAGAAACTTCCCTAGCTTTAATGTTAACTGCGGCGATGGAGGGAAAGTGTACTGTTGCCCAAGTTGTTAACTGGATGTCTAAAGCTGTAGCGATGGCTTATGGTATTCCCAATAAAGGAGCGATCGCACCTGGTTACGATGCTGATTTAGTACTAGTAGATTTAAACACATACCGTCCAGTGCAGCGGCAAGAACTGTTAACTAAGTGCGGTTGGAGTCCTTTTGAAGGTTGGAACCTCACCGGCTGGGCTGTAACCACCATTGTTGGTGGTGAGATTGTTTATCACAAAGGCCAGTTAAATACGCAAGTCCGGGGTCAAGCTTTAACTTTTTTATAGCAAATATTTATTTAAGCTTACGTATAGACGGCTAACTATACATCAAAGTCATACTTGGACTGGCAAGATTTTTATCTACCAAAGCTAAGGCTAGATAATCTGTCAAGTTCAAGTTGATGGATAAGCAGGTTCGTAGTATTTTTTCAGCACTAAAGTGCTTGCTGTAAACCCTCAAAGTTAGCTTGGCAAAGTACTAATACTGGTATGCAAAATTCAAAATGGAAAAAGCTTAGTTAGATAACTTTTTCCATTTTGAATTGTTTCTCTCTTGATTAGTTCTAGCTGAAAATCAAAAACTTCTAAAAGCGATTTCATGACGAAGTACATTAGCTTAGCCCATTACGAATTCCCAAATCAAGGAGAAATACTATGTCTTTTAAAATTCTGAGTTTAGATGGTGGTGGTATTCGTGGAGTTGTAGCAGCACGGATACTTCAACAAGTAGAACAAGAAATGAGAATTCAGGGTAAAGCAGACTTTTTACATCAATACTTTGATATGATTGCAGGTACTTCTACTGGCTCAATATTAACAGGAGGAATTGCAGTAGGTAAAGATAGTTATGAGCTAATTAAACTTTATAGAGACAGAGGTAAAGATATATTTCCGCCGGAGAGAAAAAATCGCTACAAAAACTTGCCGTCTATTTTCCAATCAATTTTAGATATATTTTCACCACCTAAATATTCTCATGATGGCATTATTAATGTCCTCAAAGATGTATACCAAAGTAAAAAAATTAAAGATATTCAAAAGCCTATTATTCTGATTCTTGCTTACGATACACTTTATCGAAATACAACCTTTTTTACAAATTGTCATCCCGATATTGGAGACAGATGGTACGATGACTGTTATTTATGGGAAATATGTACCGCTTCTGCTTCTGCTCCAACTTTCTTTCCACCCTATAAATTAGAATGTGTTGATAAAGATAAATTTGGGGATTGGGTATTCCCACATATTGATGGGGGAGTTGGTGCTAATAACCCCTCTCTAGCAGCGGTGAGTCTAGTTTTGAGAGTAAGTCAATCCACTTTAGTTTCTGAAGAAATCAAGCAGCAATATAAACTTGATAATCTGCGATTGGAAGATATTTCTATGCTTTCTATTGGTACAGGTCAAACAGGTGAACCATATCAATACGAACAAGTAAAAAAATGGAACGGTTTAGATTGGGCAGAACATCTGACTGATATTTTTATGGAGCCTACATCTGAGATTGGTAGTACAATTTGCCGTCAAATTATGGGTGGATACGATTCTAAACGTTACTTACGTCTTCAATTTGACTTAAACGAGAGATTTAAGCCCAAGCCAAATGAGACTTATAAAGATAGTCGGATTTTGTTGCAGCGAGACGAACGAAAAAATCAGTTTACCCATGAAAATGTCACAGAAGAAATAGATGATGCTCGTAAAGAGATTATTGAGCAGTTAATAGAGACCGCATCTGCATTCATTGAAAAAGGCTGTAGCTACTATAGCAGAGACGGAAATGGACCGCAGGTAAAAAAGGCGATCGCCTCTTTCATTAAAGATAATTAGTGCATCCACTTAGGCGTATTAATCTCAAGCCAATTATTCTAAAATCTATCGTATTTCTACATAAAATAGCGTATAAATACGATAATAATTACTTATTTATTTTTTAAATAGTGCTATTTACAGATGTAATTATAAAAATTTATTGCTAATTTAAATTCTTAAAATTAATCTTAAGAAAATACAAATTGGTTTATTTTTATGTATAGATTGTGGACTTAACTTGGGAATACTAAGTCTCAGGACGAGTTAGATGACTTATACAGCACTTGATTGTTATTTAACTTTTCTGTACTAGCTTTAGCTGCTAAATAATTTAGATTAGTTCTCAGAATAACAGCAGATAACTAATCTGCTTAAATCAAGCTGACTAAATTATCTCACAACTCTCATTTAACCCAACAACAGTTTCCAGTCGCTTAACTAATCAGCCCCAAAAATTATTTTTTTAACCGATTTTTGCAGCAATAAAGCTAGTAGCAATTCTGAAGATGTCAATACTGTCCAGTTGAGACTAGCTGTAGGTTCAATACACTATTCGGATTAGAAAGGCTAGCCGAACCGTATTGCAATGCAACCTATTTGTGTCTAATATTTTTACCCTTTTTTAGTCTTCACTGAACCGTATATCAGTTGTTCAACAATTCTGTCGTTTATTTTCGGTTGAGATAAAAATGTTAATAATTTATAGTGGCGATCGTGGTAGTGGCAGATAGGACGAGTGAAAAAGTTCTTCCTGGGCTGTTTTCAGAAATTCTCTAGTGTTGTAGTCAAGGAATCAGAATTATAAATTCTGAATACTCTAAGTCCGAATTGAGTAGAGGAATTACGACATAATAATTCAAGCAGATTTAAATGAACAAGAAGTAGGCAAACTCAGTCTTAAAGGCGATATAAAGCCTGTTTTACTTCCCAATTATGAGCTGAGGCGGAGCGTCTATAGCTCATGTCTTGAATTCTGAATTCTGCTATAAATAGCGGCAATAATTTTGTCAATAGAACAATGGAATGGTATCAGTTCTACCTGGCGTAGGCGTAGCCCGTCGTAGACATCGCCTTCATTTCCATATGTTAAATTTATGCTGAGAAAACTATCTGGCTTATAGGGCATTCGTTCTGCCCATTCAATGGCCACAATTCCTGGTGTAACCTCAACACCTTCCCAGTAAATTTCTAAATTTAGGGTTGGAACTTCTTGTGGTTCTAGGCGATATAAATCCAGATGGTAAAGAGGGATGCGTCCTTCGGTGTATTCATTAATTAGGGTGAAAGTGGGACTGACAATAGGTTCAGTAATTCCCAAACCTTTACCAATGCCTTGAACTAGGGTAGTTTTACCAGTGCCTAAATCACCTTCTAGTAAAATGACACTACCAGGTGTCAGGGATTCACCAAGAGTAATACCTAAGCGTAGCGTCGCCTCTGTATCTGCAAGAGAAATTTTCATAATTTGGGTATTGGGCATTAAGAAATAACTCATCATCTAACCAAGAACAAATAACAAAATGACTATTTTCCATGATTAGCTCTACCGTACCACCGCAATAATACTCGTGCTAGTTTCTGCGGATTGTGACGTATAATTCCTGTTTCATCTTCAAATAAAACATTAGCTGGAACAATTCGCCGTCCCAGTTGAATTACAACTTCTCTATCTAGAAAAACAGGATAGGAATTTTGTTGAGCGTAGCGGATGAGTGATTGGGCAGATGGGGATTTTTTGTGTACTAACACAGCATCAAATAGCTGTCTTTGGTCGCAAGCAGCATCAATTGCTTGGATGTGATCGGCAACAGTGTATCCTTCAGTTTCGCCTGGTTGAGTCATTATATTGCAGATATAGATACGGGGAACATTTGTTTTGGCGATCGCATCGGCAATTTCTGGTACCAGTAAATTAGGAATCAGGCTAGTATAAAGGCTACCTGGACCAATGATAATGTAATCAGCTTCTTTAAGTGCTTTAATAGCTGCTGGTATAGCTGGGGGATTAGCTGGAATGCAGCCAATTTTCACAATTTTTCCCCCAGCTTTGGGAATGCTAGACTCTCCCTCAATACGGCGACCATCGGCTAATTCTGCCCAGAGACGAACATCACTGAGAGTTGCTGGTAGTACTTGTCCCCGCACCGCTAGTACTTTAGAACTGGCTGCAACTGCGCGTTCCAAATCTCCCGTAATATCACTCATTGCTGTTAAAAACAAATTCCCAAAACTATGACCTGTCAATCCATCTCCAGCACGAAAGCGGTATTGAAACAATTCTGTTAATAACTTTTCTTCATCTGCTAAGGCTGCTAAACAATTGCGAATATCTCCTGGTGGTAGGACACCAAATTCCTGGCGCAATCGCCCCGAAGATCCACCATCATCGGCTACAGTCACAATGGCAGTAATATTAGCACTGTAGGTTTTTAATCCCCTCAATAACGTAGAAAGCCCTGTACCACCACCAATAACTACTATTTTCGGTCCTCGGTACAATCGACGATGGGCTAGCAAAACATCAATGAGTTCCTCTCCACCTTCTCCTCTTAGTACTTTAGTAATTGAACCTACGGTGCGAGTTTGTCCCCAAAGTACCAACAGTAAGCCGCCAAGCAGCACCAAAGGTCCACTGACGTAGTTGGGTAATAGGTCGGTGATTACTCCCAGGAAACGCCTAACTAACTTAATCATCCAAAAAATGGGGGTCAGCTTAATCCAAATAGCTAACCCCAAAATTGTTAATATTACACCCCCAACACTGATTAACAACCAACGTTTTACGGCTAATCCAGGGGATAACCATTTGAACCACTGGTTGACTCGATAGGAAGTACGAGAAGGCGACTGCTTTCGCAGGGCGTTGAGGGCTTGCCTGAAAAAACCAATTGACATACCTGATTCACAGCAGTGCTACAAGAATAATTAACAGAAAATCTAGACCAGTTGCTTTAAAACACGAGGGGTGAAACTATTATATTTTTCAATTCCATTAGACTAAAAGCAAATCGTCAAAATTGCCAGTATTCCTAGTTAAACAATACCTTGCCTTGGGAAAAGTGAATTTAATGGAAAAACGAATTTTAGGATTAGATCCAGGACTGGCAATTTTAGGATTTGGGGCAATTACCTGTATACAAATTCCCAACAAGATACCAGAGACTACAGTAAATATGCTTGATTTTGGAGTAATCAAAACGTCAGCAGATGTAGAAATGGGACAGCGCCTATGTACCTTGTTTGATGATTTACACACCGTGATAGAGGAATTACAACCAGATTTGGTTGCGATCGAGAAACTATTCTTCTATCGTATGTCAAGCACTATCTTGGTTGCACAAGCACGGGGTGTAGTCATGTTAGTTTTGGGACAGCGGCGGCTTCCCTATGTAGAGTTTACTCCTGCTCAAATTAAACAAGCTTTAACAGGATATGGCAATGCGGATAAGTCCGAAGTGCAAGAAGCGGTGGCGCGGGAATTGGATTTAGATCGGATTCCTAAGCCAGATGATGCTGCGGATGCTTTGGCGGTAGCTTTGACGGCTTCTTATCAGCTTTAATTTTGTTAAATGAGAATAAAGTTGGAACTCGCACATCTGTTTTTAGCGTTGCTGATTGCAGGATGAATTTTGTTTCGCGCATACGCCTTTAGGCGTTCTTGCAGGATAAACGCAAAGAATTTAAATTCTAGATTTTTAAAACATTAACTTTACATACCTAATTCAGCAACGCCCATTTTCCTTAAACCAAGACTAAAATCTCCAATTTGTTGAAGAAGTTGGGGTTCTGGTTTTGAATGGTGGCGATCGCTCTTATTCTGTAACATTAGAAAGTTACAGAGCGATCGCCACAGTCAATGTCAATTAAGATGGTAGTTTTTCGTACAACTTGGGTAACCTAAAAACAGGCATCGCCTAAGTGCATTGGGTCGGAGTTGAGGAGATTTTCCAAAAATTAAAACGTTAACCGAACTGTATGGAGAAGGGATCTAGGTTTGGTCTTCAGTCTGTAAGTCCTATCTTGTTTCTTTTACCTTGTTCGGTGAATGCAGTATTGCCTAGACCGAAAGTGGCTTGTCGCAGACATCGCATTCATTCAATTCAAATCAGGAGCTAGTGAAGCATAAATGAGTCTACTGTTAAAATGTCTTTTAGCGGTCAACAACAACCACCTCAACCGTTATAAAAAACTACTAAGTAGTCTTGCTCTCTTACTGTGCTACCTGAATTTTGGCATCCAATCTGCTCAAGCTGAAGGTAGTCGCACCCTGTATCCCAGTACCGCCACAGCCAGCAGTAGTAGAGCTAATCTAGAGTGGCGTACTGATACTTATGGCGGTCTGGTGCTGCGACGAACTTTACTAAAAGTCTACGCTAATAAAGATGAGTATATTCTTTTGGGTTCCAGCGCAGTTGGAGTAAATAGTGGTAATGTCAGCGTTTACAACCCCGGTCGTGTCAGTGGAAGTATTGGCAGTGAAACTGTTCCTGGCACAGCAGATTTTGTGTGTACTTCTCAAGCTGGACGAGGAATTATCTCAACTCGCCAACAGGAGTTAAATGGCCCCCGTCCTATTTCTGGCGGAGGTAATCCCAACGGCTATATTCCCTGCTATTACAAGGCTCCATCTACTGGAGTTTATGACATTGTTTTCTATGGGCCTGATGGGGGTAACTCTTCCGTTAATAGCACTCCTACTGGTGAAATTGATTTGAGTAGTGGCAACAACTTTAACGATCAACAAAAAACTAGTGTAGCAGCTTGGGATGTAACGGTACGCAGTAGCGATCAAACTTCAACAACTGACTTGAACGGGCGGTTATTCAGCTATTATCTCGCTCTTTTTACTGGTAATAACGGTCGATATCTCAACTTCCCAGTCTATCCAATAACCACAGATGGCTTCCGATATAAAGTAGAACTCAGAGGTACAGATCCTAACGGATTTGTTCTCTATGGTAATCAAACTGGCTTTTTTGACAGTGACGGAATATCACCTCTCTACCACGATATACTAGGGGCGGATAGTCAGCTGGCAAATCCCCAAGGCGGTATTAGCTTGGCTCGTCCCCAATACGCTACCTTTTTTAACTCCATCGACACCAACGTGCTTTCATACGTTGAACGTTACAAACGCGATGGCACCTTAGAGGGAACTGGTATTCCCCTTAGCCCAATTATTCCTGTTGTTAGTAATTTACAATTCAACGGCACAGTTGCAGGAAATAACAGTTCTTACGGTACAGGCGGTACTTTGAGCTTTGACAGCAACGTTACAGGTACTTACGAACTAGTTATCAGCCGAGACGGCAGCAATTTTGATCCCACTAACTCCCAAAACCGTCTTCTGCGAGGGATTATGGCTACAACGGGACAGCAAGCAATTAATTGGGATGGTAAAGATAACAGTGGCAATTTTTTCCCGGTTGGCAGTAATTACAAAGTTAGTGTCAGAACTTATGGAGGTGAATATCACTTTCCCCTGCTGGATGCGGAAAACAATTTTACTGGTGGTCCTACCATTACAATGCTGAATGCCGCTAACCCCATAGGTAATAGTAGAGGATTTTACGACGATCGCGGTTATAAAACCATCGGTGGTTCTACCGTTGGCACTGTGGGTCAAGTACTCTGTGGGATTAATCCACCAAACCCAGCCTTTAGCAACCCAATTAACGGTTTTGACACCGCCAGCAATGACCGGAAATTTGGTCAGTCTGGTAACGCTGGTAACGCTGGAACATCATGCAACGGCTCTTTTGGAGATACCAAGGGGCTAGATTTATGGACTTATTATCCTGGTCAAACTGAACCAACTCCATTCAACATTATTAATGCTGTGAATGCAAAACTTTTGTTGGTTAAACGGATTACTCGCATCAATAATCAAGATATCACCGACATTGTAGATGGTCGCAGCGACGTTGCAACTACTGCTGCCAATTATTTACCAGAACCCTATGCTTCTGATGATAACGATGCAAAATGGCCTGCTGGCTATCTGCGGGGATTGATTAATGCTGGAACTGTGAAGCCAGGAGATGAGTTGGAATACACTATCTACTTTCTTTCTAAAGGACCAAATGATGCTACTAACGTCAAAATCTGCGACTTAGTTCCTAGCAGTACTACTTTTATTCCCACTGCATTTACTGGTAGTACTCCTAGTGATGGTGGCTTAGCAGCAGATCAAGGCATTGCCCTTGCTGTTAGTTCTAGCAATCCTACAGTTTACCTGAGTAATGTAGAAGATGGCGATCGCGGACGTTTTTATCCAGCTAACGAGTCAGCTCCATCATCTTGTGGTAGTAACACCAATGGCGCTGTAGTGGTTAATATCACGCGCAGTCCCGATTTACCCAATCTAGCCAAAGATGTTTACGGCTTTAT
The DNA here is from genome assembly GCF_043099735.1 of Nostoc sp. C117. Lineage (NCBI taxonomy): Bacteria > Bacillati > Cyanobacteriota > Cyanophyceae > Nostocales > Nostocaceae > Nostoc > Nostoc sp. C117. Next base: position 1,110,390 of record NZ_CP170991.1, on the reverse strand, counting down.
CCGCTTCCGTGCCAAAGTAAAATAAGCTAATTAAATTTTGGATAAATTTAGGCTCTATACCTGAGATTATTAGCCATTCAATGTGTCGTGTCTCAAATCTAAAAAACAGCGATGTCTACGAGGGGCTACGCCTACGCATTTCCTGATTTTTCTCAGATTGTGTCAAAATTGTTGCAAGTATTTTCAAGTGATAAGCAATGGCATGGCAAGCATCTGATAAATTAAACGGTGGTAAGTATACCATTGAACCTGAAGCTGTTCTCGGAAAGGGTCGCTTTGCTATTACCTATTTGGCTAGAAATCAGCAGGATGAACGTGTTGTCATCAAATGCCTAAATCAAGATTCTCCGCAAATTAATTCGTTAAGTAAAGAATATTTTCAAAGACTGAATTTAAAATTTCGAGATGAGGGTTCAAAGTTACGTCTTTGTAAAAACCGTTATATTGCTAGATTTAAAGACAGGTTCCAAGAAGGAGAATTGTGGTGCATAGTCATCGAGTACATTGATGGACGCAATTTGGCTCAACGCGCCCAGCCAATTTTGCCAGAAAAGGATGCACTAAACTACATCAAACAAATTGGTGAGGCGCTAATAGAAGTTCATCGCAATGGTTGGGTACATCGAGATGTGAAACCAGCAAACATTATGCTTCGGAGTGGTAAATCGGAAGCTGTTCTGATTGATTTTGATTTAGCACGAGACTTTGACCTGCGTTTGACTACTGATACTCCAACAATTACTGAGGGTTATGCACCTTTGGAATTGTACGAGCGAGATGCTGAACGGGGAGCTTTTACGGATGTTTATTCTCTGGCTGCAACACTGTACAATCTCTTGACAGGAGAAGAACCCCCTAGTGTGCAAGACCGCAGCCGTAGAAGAACTCAATTAAGACGACCAAAAGAAATTAATCCTCAAATTAGCGAGACAGTCGATCAAGCAATTATTACAGGGATGGCTTTAGATGCTAGCGATCGACCGCAAACGATGCAAAAATGGCTAAATTTATTGGGTTTGGAAATTCCATCTTCCCCACCACCCGATCCCAGCATACAAATTGCACGACAAGGACTTTGGGTAGCATTGTTTGTAGGACTACTAGGAGCAGCCATAGCACTGTTTGCTGCACTTCCACCGTGGCTAGAAAGGCTAGACAAATCCAAACCTGCATCACAGCCTTCTCCTCAGACGACGACAACTACTACACCAGACCTTAAAAGAACTAAACAAAGGTAAGCATCCATCGTGTAGATTGTAACTATAGACTACAGACCCCAGAATTTTGACTAAAAATTGATTCTATGTCTAGCCTACCCCCAGAAGATAGCCGAGTCATAGTTTGGCAACCAGGAGATAAGTTATTTGGCGATCGCTATACAATTGAACGAGTGCTAGGTATGGGTGGTTTTGGCGTCACCTACCTAGCCACAGACCAACAAAGCCGTCGGATTGTAATTAAAACACTCAATGAAATAGCGCAGCGCAGCCCGAAATTTGCTAAATATCGACAAGATTTCCAAGAAGAAGCCCGAAAGTTAGGTTACTGTAGACATCCTCACATCGTGCAAATTGAGAGCAGCTTTCAAGAGGGACAGTTGCCTTGCATAGCTATGGAATATATTGAAGGTGAAGACCTCTGGCAGCGCGTAGAAAAGCTCCAGAAACCTCTATCAGAATCGGAAGCATTATTGTACATTCAGCAAATTGCTAGCGCTCTGACTGCTGTTCACCAAAAAGGCTTACTACACAGAGATGTCAAGCCTCAAAATATTATGGTGCGCTCCAATCAAGAGGAAGTGATACTGATTGATTTCGGCATTGCTAAAGAATTTATTCCCGATAAAACTCAGCGCCATACTGAAGCCTATACACACGGATTTTCACCCCTTGAGCAGTATGACGAAGAAGCACGACATGGAGATTATATTGATGTCTATTCCTTAGCAGCAACATTATATTATTTGCTAACTACAAAAGTTCCCCCTTCAGCCTGGGCTAGAGTTAGCAGAGATTCTCTTAAACCACCCCAACAGGAGAACCCTAACATTAGCGATTCGGTGAATCGAGCAATTTTGATGGGAATGAGTTTATATGTCAAAGACCGACCGCAGTCGGTTCAGGACTGGTTAGATCTTTTTCAAAACTCAAGGCGTGTGCTGGTAAATTACCAGAAATTGGAAGAACTCCTCGTCGCCAAAAAATGGCAAGCAGCAGATAAAGAAACTGCGGCGATTATGCTGAAGATATGCGATCGCCAAGAGGAAGGCTGGTTACAATTAGAAGACATAAAAAAAATTCCCTGTGATGATTTTCGCACCATTGATAAACTATGGGTTGAACACAGCAAAGGACGCTTTGGTTTTAGTGTTCAAAACCGTATTTGGGAAAGAATTGGTGGTAATCCTGACGCAAACGATAAAACTTGGGAGCGTTTTGGAGAGAGGGTCGGATGGCGTGTCAAAGTTTTCTGGATTGAATCTACTAACTTCTGGCTTGATATTGAACATTTAAAATTGGAATGGTTTAAAGAAATTTACACGCCAGAGTGGGATTTAGTAAATTTGATAAAGTGGTTGGTGTTATTCCCTTTGTATATAGTTGTTTACTTTTCAGATTGGATTTTGCTGATATTCATGAACCTTTCTGGTCTTATATTAAGGTTAAAGTTGACCTTAATGCCCAAAGAGGGATACTTGCCAAAGACGATCAAGCCTTATACAGGAATAATCATAGGTAGAGGGGCAAAGGTGGTATCGTTAAACCTCCAAGAAGATTTGGCGCAGTTCCGTCAAGCTACTGCTGTGCAAATTGCTCATCAAATCCGTATTGAAAAGCAGTATAACGATGCACAAAATGAAGCTAATAAGTGGCACAGAAACTCTGAACTTGCCCAACAAAAAGGTGATGAGAGTCTTACACAGATGGCTCTTGACCGTCATCAAAGCTATATTTATCAAGCAAATAAGCTTCAACTAAAACTAGAGCAAGAAAGAGCAAAGTTAGAGAGAAGTAGGCGTAAATTACTGTACCAAGAATTTAAAGTTGACGAGGCGAAAATAGAATCTAACTGGGAGATCGCTGCTCTGGCAGAGAAACTAGCAGAATGTAACATCAGCTAGTTATAGCACTTCCATAATTTCTAGCTGAAAAGTTAAGAGTAGATGTTTGAACTTATAGCTTCTGTGCTAGCCGCCGCTAACTGGCGGAATTAACACAACTTCATCGCCATCTTGTAGTAGGGTATCTGGTTCAACAAATATGAGATTAATTCCAAAGCGGGTGATGTCGCGCCATTGGGAGAGTTCTGGGTGTTCGGCTATGAGGCGATCGCATACCGCCCTAACAGGCGTACTATTAGGAAATTCCAGCACCAGTTCTGAAACCTGAAAGGCTTCTTGATAAGCGGCGAACAATTTAATCGTAACGGTGATTGCAGATTTAGACATAAATATGCTTTGGCAGCGCTAGCAAGCAGTTTAATACTTGCATAGGCACTCTCAACTTCTGGAATTGATTATACATTACTACAGTGCTTTTCATTTAAATAAGTTATGTCACTTGACTGTTGACTGATGACTGATGACTGTTAACCGTCAACCGTCAACTGTCAATATGAAATCCCATCCCCTTTACGGGGTGGGATGAGCTTAACCCCTCAACATTTTTAAGAGTGGAATATGACAGTTACTAAAGGCAGAAATGCCAAAAGAAATCCATGCCAGGACTGAAATTGAGCTTCTGAGGTTATTTCTGGTGGTGCTAATAAAGCTTCTACTCTTTGCTCTAAACGATCTGCACTAGAAGAACCTAATGCAGCACAGCAAATTTCTGATGACACAGGGCTACTACTAACTACCAACAGCAGTGATTCTGCTAGCACTAGAGGATCTACTTGCAATGCTGCATAACTATCGGCGCGGAGTTCGCGCAAAACTAACAGTTCTTGCCACAAAGGCTCTGTATTTGGCAACCATGCAGTGCAGGAACGCACCCAACCCAGCCAAAAAAACCAGAAAGTATCCCTGTACTGGTAATGCCCTTGCTCGTGTGCTAAGACGCTTTCTAAATGATTTGGTGAGAGAGCTTGCAGTAATCCTTGGCTAACGACTAATTCAGGTTGCCAAAAACCAATTTGCCCAGCAAACATCGCCTCTGTTTGCAGTAACCTGGCTCGTCTATCTCCCACATTCACCAGGGGACAATTCCGGGCAGATTCCACAGACTGCCAACCCTGAAAAGCAAGTTGAATGCATAAGATGGCAAAAATTGCTAAATAAATTAATGCCAGCAGATAACTAATTGAGCCTGTGTACATCCCGCCCATGTTTCCTTGGGGTCCCATGAACAACACAGCGATCGCTGTCATAAAAATTAGCAAAGGGGGGAAGAGAAACAAAAATAGCGATCGCCGCCACCGCAAATTCCAACTACCTTGGGGTTCTCTCCAAGAGGATCTTAACCACCAGGCAACTGCCAAAGCAATCAAAATCATCATTAGATGCATCATTGTTCCTCCCTGGCTTGGCGCGCAGATTGTATGCGTTTGGCGATCGCTGCTATTTGCTCGCTAGCTGCTTCATCCAGACTATCGGCGAAGGCTGCAACAACATCAGGGTTTCCCACCGCCAGAAATCGCTGTAACTGCTCGTGAGCTTTGATTACCTCTGACTGCTGCTTACTTAACATTGGCCGCCAATAAAATGCCCGCTCTTTTTTGTCGCAAGCCAGCCAACCCTTATCAGTGAGGCGTCGCAGAACAGTGGTTACAGAAGTATAAGCTAATTCGCGGTTGGGATCGGCCAAAATGCGATCGTGGACATCTTTGACTGTGACTGAACCAAGTTCCCAGATGATATTTAATATTTCCGCTTCCAAAGGACCTAAAGATAGTTGTTTAGGACGGTAGTCGGGTAAAGGTGCCATAGTAATTTTTGAAGGGAAGTGGGCATGGAATGAGGGGGATGAGGGAGATCGGGGGCAAGGGAGACAAGGGAGACAAGGGGACAAGGGAGACAAGGGAGACAAGGGGGCAAGGGAGACAAGGAGATAAACAAAACTCTTAACTCCTAACTCTCTTAACTCAGCACGGGCTGAACGCTCCTCTAGCGCTAACAGCACTCCTAACACCCAATGCCCTTATTGTTTTACATTACAAGATCGTGGAGCAGGTCTGAAAGTCTAAAATCATAAAAATGGGTTTTTTGAGTATTTATCTATTGAATGGGATAGATTGTGGATTTTGATGCTCAAAAATGCTGTGTGATAAATTGTGACTATAGTTATTGACACCAACTAGGTAGAATATTATTTGCGGCAGTAGTATTAAAGCAGGTGTATCCAGCGCGTGAAGCTATTCGTATACCACACTCCGGAATTGACTCCAACGGATAAAGTGCCAGAATGTGCGATCGCAGTCGATGTATTGCGAGCCACTAGCACAATAGCAACTGTCTTGGCAGCTGGAGGCGAAGCTGTACAAGTATTCAGCGATTTAGATCGACTAATCGCAGTTAGTGAAAAATGGCCTCCTGAAAAACGTCTCCGGGCTGGAGAACGCGGTGGCGCTAAAGTCGCTGGCTTTGAGTTGGGTAATTCTCCTCTCGACTGCACAGCAGAATTAGTCCAGGGGCGTCGGTTGTTTATCAGTACCACCAATGGCACCCGTGCTTTACAAAGGGTAGAAGACTCCCCAAATGTAATCGCAGCAGCCTTAATTAACCGAGCAGCGGTAGTGCAATTTCTTTTAGAAAAGCAACCCAATACAGTATGGATTGTCGGTTCAGGCTGGGAAGGCAGTTTTTCTTTAGAGGATACAGTTTGTGCAGGTGCCATCGCTCATAGTGTTTTACAGCAAACTCAATTGTCACCAGAAGAACTAGCTGGTAACGATGAAGTAATTAGTGCGATCGCTCTTTACTCTCAGTGGCAAGATAACTTATTAGAATTATTCCATCAAGCCAGTCACGGCCAACGGTTGTTGCGTCTTGACTGTCAAGAAGATTTAAAATATTGTTCCCAAACTGATGTTTTAGATGTCTTGCCAATCCAACAAGAAATAGGAGTTTTAAAAAGGGGATAGGGGATAAGAGGCGGAGGGGCAGAGGGGCAGAGGGGCAGGGGAGACAGGGGGACAAGGGGACAAGGGGACAAGGGGACAAGGGGACAAGGGGACAAGGGGACAAGGGGACAAGGGGAATTATTGAATAATTCTCTCCCTTGTCTCCCCCCTCTTCCTTGTCTACCTTGTCTCTTCTCCATGCCCAATGCCCTATGCCCCATGCCCAATTTTAAAATCTATGAGCATTTCCCGTAGTCTTTGTCGCCAATGGGGGGGATAATTTTTGAGAACTGCTGAAATTTTCCCACAAGCAAGGACGGAATAGGCAGGGCGACGGGCGGGTGTGGGATATTCGGCGGTTGTAATGGGGACAATACTTGCAACTTTTAGAGGAAACCCCAGCTGTTGGGCTTCTTCAAAAATGGCAACAGCAAAGTCATACCAGCTAGCGACACCGCTATTAGTGTAGTGATAAGTGCCGCTAATTTCTAAGCTCAACTGGGGAATCATCTGGGCTATGACTGTGGCTATATCTTGCGCCCAAGTGGGGCTACCAATTTGATCGGCGACGATACGCAGTTCTGGGCGTTCTGCACCTAATCGCAGCATGGTTTTGACAAAGTTACTTTTGCCAAAGGTTCCATAAACCCAAGCAGTGCGGAGGATGAGGTGATGGGCGCACGTTTCCCGAATTGCTTCTTCTCCAGCGAGTTTGGTTTTGCCATACACACTCAAGGGATTTGTCACATCGGTTTCCTGATATGGATGACATGTATTGCCATCAAAAACGTAATCGGTGGAAATATGAATTAAGAAAGCTTTTAATTTCTGGCTTTCTTCAGCGAGAATTAAAGGTGCAGTAGCATTAATAGCGGTAGCAAGTTCTGGTTCGCTTTCTGCTTTATCCACAGCAGTATAAGCAGCAGCGTTAACGATGATTTGTGGCTTTTTTTCTCTGATGATGCTGCGGAGAGTCTCAGGCTGGGTAAGGTCTATTGTTGGGCGTGCCACTGAGATAATATCACCATAAGGTGAGAGGATTTGTTGCAGTTCCTTACCCACTTGACCATTACTACCAATCAGCAGAATTGATTTACTCATTAATCAAAGATTTCAGCGGTTTTAAAAGATTTACCAGCTTGGTCTTTGGCTGATAAGATAGGTGGCGCACTCAGCGGCCAATCGATAGATAAATCTGGGTCGTTCCATAAAATTGTGCGATCGCCTTGGGGTGAGTAGTAATCTGTAGTTTTATACATAACTTCTGCTATTTCTGAAAGCGCGAGAAATCCGTGAGCAAAACCTGGTGGTATCCACAGCAGAGGTTTGTTCTCAGCACTGAGTTCATAACCCACCCACTTACCAAAAGTAGCTGAGCTTTTTCTAATGTCTACGGCTACGTCAAAAATAGTACCGACAATAGGACGAATGAGTTTTCCTTGGGGTTGTTGAATTTGGTAGTGCAATCCACGCAAGACGTTTTGTTTAGAGCAAGAGTGATTATCTTGGACAAAGTTTGTCACAATCCCTGTTTCTTGTGCAAATTTTTGGTGGTTGTAAACTTCAAAAAAGAAACCGCGATCGTCTGCAAATACTTGAGGTTCAAGTTGTAAAACTTCGGGAATTTTGGTATGTACAATTTTCATTAATATTATTTATTACGATCTGTCGCGTGTTCTGATTGTTAGATGAATTTTGCATTTATATTTTACAGGCACTATAGTCAAACTTTGATGATGGTTTGTCCGATTTTTAATAAGTGAATTAGGTGAGTTCAATTTGACAGTCATCACCAATCAGAAATCTCAAGGCTTTGGGGCGACGGGGTGCAAGAGTTAATTGTGCCCTTTGTCCAATGACACTATCAATAATGCGCTGATGAATGCCGGCGATTTTAGCATTTTCTAAAATCACGCTGTGTTCTAAATCAGTATCAATGAGTGTGGCGTTGTTAGCAATGCTACTATAAGGACCAATAAAGCAGTTTTCTAAATGACAATTGCTACCAATGATTACTGGACCCCGAATTGTGCAGTTAATGACTTTAGATTTTGCACCGATTTTAACTCGCCCAATAATCTGACTTTGGGCATCGACTTCACCGATAATTGATGTTGTTAGATAGGTATCGAGAATTAAACGATTAGCTTCTAATAAGTCATCTTTTTTACCAGTATCTAACCACCACCCTTCTAATTTGTGAGCTACAACGTTCTTTTTTTGATTAATTAGGTATTGAATAGCATCAGTGATTTCAAGTTCGCCTCTATTGGAAAGTTGGATATTGGCGATCGCATCAAAAATAACGTGAGAAAAGAAATAAACCCCTACCAATGCCAGATTTGAAGGAGGAACTTTCGGTTTTTCAATTAATTGTAATACCCGTCCTGTTTCATCAACTTCAGCCACACCAAAGGCGCTAGGATTGGTAACCGAACGTAAGAGAATCAAAGCATCTGGCTGCTGTTGGCTAAATTGTTGTAAAAAGTAACTTAAGTCACCTAGTTGGATCAAGTTATCGCCCAAGTACATGACAAAAGCAGAATCACCTAAAAAGGGATGGGCGATTTGGACGGCGTGAGCAAGTCCAAGTGGTTGGTCTTGTACAATGTAGGTGATGTTCGCTCCAAATAATTCTCCATTTCCAGTTTTCCCTCTGACTTCTGTTCCGGTTTCCGGGCTGATAATGATACCAATATCAGTAATACCAGCAGCAACCATTTCTTCAATGCCATACCATAAAACAGGTTTATTAGCAACTGGTACAAGTTGTTTCGCTCCGCTATAAGTCAGGGGACGTAGCCGTGTACCTTTACCACCAGAAAGAATTAGTGCTTTCATAAGGATTTGTTATTGGGTATGGGGCGTTAGGAGTGTTGTACATGAATAGCGGGGCGTTTAGCCCGTGCTGAGTTAGGAGTTTTGTTTATCTCCTTGTCCCCTTGTCTCCCTCATCTCCGTGCCTTACTCAACGGTATTATTCTACACGTAGCGGGATAAGACTTCTGCGGTTGCTTTTCCTGTTTTTTCCCAACTGAATTGTTGGGAGTGAGTGATACCTAAGCTAGAAAGGCGCGATCGCAATTCCGCATCAGTTGCAATAGCTTGCATCGCCTCTGTAATTTCCCCTCTATTGTAGGGATCGATTAGAATTGCTGCTTCACCAGCGACTTCTGGAAGAGAGGAAAGGTTGGAAGTAATGACAGGAGTACCACAAGCCATTGCTTCCAACACTGGAAAACCAAAGCCTTCCCAGAGGCTTGGGAAAACAAGAGCGATCGCCCCATTAATAATTTTTGGCAATTCGCTGTAAGGAATATAGTCGAGGAATTTCACCTGATTAGTTATACCTAGTTCCTCAACTTGCGCTTTTAAAACTGGGGTGTAACGCTCATCAGTTGGTCCTGCTAGCCACAGTTCATAGTCACCATTGTTTGGTAGTGCAGCAAAGGCGGTAATGAGACGCTGTAAGTTTTTGTAGGGATCTTGGCGTCCAATGTAGAGAAAGTAATTGCTGGTGGGTAGATTGAGAAAACGGAAGTGATGGCGATCGTGAGCCAGCAGGATAGGAGTAATTTTGCTAACTGGAATGTGGAAAAAATCCGTAATTTCCTTAGCAGTGGATAGGGAGTTGCAGATAACGTGTTCGGCTTGAGTGATGACTTGGGGAATGTAGTAGCGATGATATGGTGTCAAAGGAGAGAAGCGTTTGGGAAAACGCAACGGAATAAAATCGTGAACCATCACCACAAAACGACAGTTCCCATAGAGTGGTGCTTCTGGAAGTGGGGAAAATAAAAGGTTAGATTTAAGATTTTTATAGATTTGCGGTAATTGAAATTGCGTCCAAAACAGCCGGCGAATATGACCTTTTGTACCTTGAGCAGGAGTCAGATTATCGGGAACTGAGTAACAGTTAAATTCGGAGTAACTTTCAGCAGTTAATAAAGTAGGGTTAAGAGTTTTTAAATAAGGGAAAATATTTTTGGCATAGTTACTTATGCCTGTTGGTCGAGAAAAAATAATCGATAAATTTATGATTAATTTATTAGAGAAATTACTATCTATCATCTTGATTAAATAATGCTTCTATAAGCCTTTAAAGTTTCCTTTGCTGTTTTTTCCCAAGAAAATAATTTTGCTCTTTTTTTACCTTTATCAATTAAATTTTGCCGTAATTGGGAATCACTAATTACTTTGAAGATAGTCTCAGCTAATTGTATGTAGTCATTAGGATCGATTAATATACCTGCATCTCCTGTAACCTCTGGTATTGATGAACTATTAGAGGTGACTACAGGTGTACCCAGCGTCATTGCTTCCAATACAGGCAAACCAAACCCTTCATAGTAAGAAGGATAGACGAAAACATCGGCTTTTGAGTAAAATAATCCTACTAATTCATCAGATAAGTAGTCAAGATGATGAATTTGGTTTTTCCAATGAGAATTTTCAATAGCTGTGAATATTGGTTCGTACTTCCATCCCTTCTTCCCAATCAATACTAATTGATGCTCAATTTTATATTTTTGCTTGAGAAAATTAAAAGCTAAAATGACAGCATTGATATTTTTTCTCGGTTCTATAGTACTAACAAAAAGTAGATATGGTTTGGAAAAATCATACTTAACTTGCTTTTCTATATTTAGAATATTTACACCAGATAAGTAATTAGGATTGTAGCGACTAGCTAGAGGAGTAACATATATTTTTTCTGGCTTAACTTGGAAATATTCGATAATGTCTTTTTTAGAACTTTCGGAAATAGTTATCACTAAATCCGTCCATTTTAAGCATTGTCTAATTCTATCTGTGTAACTTCTAACTATCCAGTTAACAAAATTAGGATACTTTATATAAGTCAGATCGTGAATCGTCATTACCTTTAAGCTTTTAGCACAGGGATATACTATATGATCTGTGCCATGAATGATATCTGGAAAGCCTAAATATTTTTCGTAATAAGGAATAATTGGATTAGGAAACTTAGATAAAATCTGAGTAACGCTAACTGGAAGAGGTAATGTATAAACTTGAGTGTCTAAATTTAGAATATTAGGTACTATTAATCTACCCGTCAACCAATTTTTTAGTCTAGGTTGATATGCAATTCGCATCTGAAAACTTTCTGAATTTTGCAGCGCATTTAGTGCATAAATTAAATTATAAACGTATAATCCAATTCCACTAGGTTGGCTAGTTAAAGATGTAGCATCAATTGCTATAGTTAACATTTTTTATTTATTAAATACACGAAGAATTAAATAATATTTTCATTTCACGAGCATAACTTTCCACAGTATGAAAATTTTGATAGCCTTTTTGCATTTCTTTTATTTTATTTTTGACCGTTAAAGATTTTGATAGATTGATAATTTTACTCACAATAATGTCTGGCTGACTCCATTCTATAATTAATTCTTCTAGTCCATATTTAGAAAGCTCTGTAGCCATCCAAGTCCCTTTGGTAACAACAGGAATCTTACCTGCCATAATGCATTCAGTAAAGATACCTGATGTACGTTCACGATATGCATCAGCATCGTATGGTAGCAATATTATATTGCTAGTTTTTAGCCATTTCAAATAATCTAATTTTGATAAATTCTGGGGAATTAGCTCAACTCTAATACCACTTAAAACAGTTGATAGTTCAGAGCTTTCAGCAGCTACCACACATATTTTTTTTGCTTCTTCCGACATAGAAGTTATCAAAGATTTTATGATATCCCATCCCTTCTCTGCTCGTGGCGCTCCCGGCCACCAACAGATTACTTCATTAATTAAATCAGGAATCGTATCAACATCGATAAAATCTGTGTGGGGTATCGGCATTACAGTCACTGATTCGTTAAAGTAATTAGATAGTGACTTGCTTAAACTTTCACTGTCAGTAAGTAGGTGAAATTTACCTGGTTCTAAAATTCGTTTGATGAATTTGTTTAATAACTTGTAAATACTCCGAGTTTTATCTTGATGAGTGTCTCTGCGGTAAAGTAGCCAAACAGACAAATTTTCTTTAGGGATTAGACATAAAGCAATTAGTAATCCTAAAAGTTGCACATGAATAAATCTTTCTAGAAAAATTATGTTATGTTTTGAATTAGGTAATATTTCTTTTTTTAAGTATTTAGCAATACTAGATCCAAATTTATAGATATCGTTACACTTAAATATCCTAATTATCGGATTGATTGTTAATTCTAAATTTTCACTACTCAGACAAGGCTGCCAATTAATAGGTAAATCTACAATTTTCGGTTCTGGTGCAACAGCGGCTATATGCTTCCAACCAAGTAAATTGGCAGCTTTAGTTATAGAAGTATGATATGGAATTATATGACCTTCTCCTCCCATCAAATTGGGAATGATTGAAATCAAAATTGGTATTGACTCACTAGCGTCATTTTCATTCATGCTTACTCAAAAATCGATTAAACTGGAATTAGCCGGACTGTTTCTTTTAATTCTTTAACCAGATGAATTGCAGCTTGATGATGAGATAGGGTTTGAGTGTTATCCTCTGTTCTACTTGTTAATAAAAGTATGGGATTGCAACCAGCATTAACAGCACACTCAATATCACTAAATGCATCCCCAATAAAAAATGAATTGGATATTTCAACTAAATGTTTTTCTGAAGCTTTAAATATCATGTGCGGTGATGGCTTCCGACATTTACAGTTCTGAGCTGGTTGGTGAGGACACATAAAAATATCTTGAAACTCCACATTGAAGCGTTCATATTCTTGACGCATCCGAGTATGGACTGCTTCAACATCACTCATAGAAAAATAGCCTCTAGCAACACCAGACTGATTTGTGATTACAATCAGTAAATATCCTGCATCCTGCCACTTTTTTAAAGTTTCCCCAGCACCAACAGGAATTTTTACCTGATTGGGATGGCTTAGATATGGAACATATTCGATTAAAACACCATCTCTGTCTAGAAATAGAGCTTTATTCGGTTTATGACTGAGATAATAATTATTGCCTGTCATCAACTGCAAATTACCACTTAGACAAAAAATTATTTTAAAATCGGTTGGTTAAATAAAACAAATTTTAGCAACCTGTTTTTGCAAATAACTGCAATTCTACTTGTTCGCAGATTCGATGGTATGTAATTACATGGATTTCTTGTATTAGTGGTGTATGTTGTTCGTCAACAAACAAAGGATAGTCCACCAGAGGTTTTGTTATTCCCCCACCATTACCCGCCATTCCTATAGTGCTAATTCCCAGCTTTTGAGCTGCTTCTAAAGCGCGAATGACATTTTTGGATTTACCAGAAGTGGAAATTCCCCAGAGAATATCTCCCGGTTTCCCCAAAGATTCCACTTGTCGGGAGAAGACGGTTTCAAAATCATGATCGTTTGTCCAAGCTGTGATAATAGCCGAGTTGCTTCCAAGAGCGATCGCGGGTAAACCTTTACGATCGATCAGAAAGCGTCCAATAAACTCAGCAGCTATATGTTGGGCATCAGATGCCGAACCTCCATTACCACAGATTAACAAGGTCTGCCCTTGTTGAAAACGTTCTACAATCAGATTAACTACTATGTCTATAGCCTTGCAATACTCTGGTGTAAAAGCAGTTTTTAAACCTTTCAGTTTATCTTGAACCCAATAATCCAAAGTTTTTCCTCACTTGTTGTCTGGTACCAGTTTTTCTTTTTGCGTCCCAAACCACTCAATAGTTTTTGTCAATCCAACTTCTAGAGATGTCAAAGTTAAATCAGGGATATATTGTTGAAGTTTCCCAATAGCTAAACATTTAGATTTAGCACCAACATAACGCCCAGTATCAAATTGAATTGCGTTAAAGTCATAATCTACTTTCTCACAAATCAGCTTGGCAAAGTGTCTAATAGTAAACTCTTCACCCGCACCGATGTTTATTAATTGGTTATCCACGCTAGCTGCTAGTTGAATCATGATGTTGACGAAATCATCAACAAAAACGAGTTCTCTTGATTGATACCCATCTCCCCAAAGGATTACAGGCTCACCATAAAGTTTAGCGCGAATAATCTTGCGGATCAGGTCAAAGATAAAATGCATCTGCCGCCCATCTGTGTGATAGCCCGGTCCGTAGAGGGTTGAGGGAACTAAGCAAAGGTATTTCAAGCCAAATTGTTTATTTAATGCTAGATGTCCCGCATACAGCATCCGCTTAGTCATGGCGTAGGTAAACAGGCTATCTATAGGTATTCCTGTCAGATAGTTTTCTTCTACTAGTTCTAAATCGGGGGCGTAAGCACAACTAGTACCCATACTAATCAACTTTGCTTGAGGTTGATACTTGTGCCACCAAGTGAGTACGTTTGTATTAATTTGCTGATTGATAATCCACTGTTCGCCAGGATGATACAAGCAGAAGTCACCAGCCTGAGTCCAAGCCGCTAAATGATATATGCGATCGTAGGCTTCCTGCTTAAATTGCAACAGTGAATCTTGCTGAGTCAGATCGCAGTTTTTGGAGTTCAAGCGGACTACTTCATAGCCTTGAGATTCCAACTGCGAACAAAGAATTGTGCCCAGAAAGCCTGTAGCACCAGTGACAAGGATTTTCATCGTTAAGCGTCCTTGGGATTGACAGGAAAGTAAAATTCTACTCCTTTTTGAATTAAGTGTTGGTTATTGGACAAAATTTCTTTTTTAAAGTTCCAGGCTAGCACGTAGTAAATATCTGGTAGTTCCTGTAGCTCACTTTCGATGACTATGGGAATATGCATTCCTGGCGAGTAAAGTCCACGGCGCAGTTCGTTCTTTTCTACCAGACAATTAATATACTCCGTTCCCACACCAAAATAGTTCAACATTGTATTGCCTTTAACAGGCGCACCAAAACCAAAAATTTGCTTACCCTGTTCTTTAGCTTGTTGCAAATAGGCAAGATTTTCAGTCTTCATTTGTTGAATTCGTTGAGCAAATTCTAGGTATGTGGATAATTCGTTACTTTTGTCATCTACTTCTGCTTGACGCATCGCTTGCAAATGCTCGGTTGGTTCTTTTTTGCCTTGATGTGTAACGTAAGCAATAATCGAACCGCCGTGAATCGGTGAGAGGTAGGCATCAAACATGGATAAACCATGTCTGTTTAAGAGTACCTCAATAGTGTTGAGATTATAGTAGAGTAAATGCTCGTGGTAAATCTGGTCAAATGCTAAATTCTCGACAATGCGTTTCATGTAGAGAAACTGGACAACAAAAACTCCATCATCCCGCAAAGCTTCACGAATTCCTTCTGTAACTGAATGTAGCTCTTCTAAGTGAAAGAATACACCAGCAGCGTTGATGAGGTGGAATTGGCGATCGAGTTTTTTAACTATATCGAGATTGAAAAACTCATTGAGAGTTGTTATTCCTGCGTCGTTGGCTATCTTTGCAGTAGTTTTTGAAGATTCAACACCAAGAACATCGTAACCTAAAGCTTTAAAGTGCTTAAGTTGAGTTCCATCATTAGAACCAATGTCAAGAACAGATTTACCTGAAGTTTCTTGAAAAAACTTGCTGTCTACTTTCTCGGCTACATTTTTAAAATGTTCGCTTAAAGAACGAGTCACACCCGATAAATAAGTGTGATCGCCAAACATAATTTCTTTTTTAACAGTGTAGTCTAGCTGTACTGTGCGACAGTCCTGACAATACAAAACACGGAGGGGATAGAAAGGTTCTTGACCAATTTCTTCTTTTTTGAGAAAATGATTGCACCAAGGCTGAGAACCAAGGTCAATAGCAAGTTCCAAATTGGTAGAGTCACAAACGCGGCATTTCATAGCTATAATATATTTCTCTAAATACTGTTTTGTGATGTGTAAGCCTTACCCCAAGCAATAACAGGCATTTCTATATAGCGATGTATTAATTCAATCAGGAGTAAGAAGGGTATACTTCCAAGCATTAAAGCCCAACTATACAAGTAGGGATGCTTAAAGTTAAACTCTACTCGCTGTAGTAGATAGCCTATGAGGGCAAGTACTTGGAAATGCATAACATATATTGTATAACTCCTTTTACCTAGATAATCTAGAAATGTCCTAATTAGAGGAATCTCAGTGAATATAATATCTTTGTCCTCCTTCGCAATAACAACAATGCTTACTAACGAGGCTGCAAATATAAAATACAAGATTGTATTGTAACTTTCGTAGTGTGAAAACTCTGGGTAGAGTAACGTAAATGTAAGACATAAATAAAACAAACTTCTTCTTGGCGGAATACGCAAACTTAAATATGAAATCAACATTCCCAACAATATTAGATCGTATCTAAATCCATTATTCTGCATTAGGATCTTGAGAATTGAGACTATTTTATTTTGATTGGTATTTAAATAACAGAAGGTCAGCAAACGCAGAATAACCCCCCATAAAAACCATATTCCTACTACCAGTAAAATTCTAATTTTCTTGGAAGGGAGTAAATAAGTTAGAGGAAAAAATAAATAAAACTGTTCTTCTGTTGATATTGACCAAAGTCCAAGTAAAGATAGCACCATCTTAACTGAACGATCAAACATTCTAGAAAAATTAGAAATAAATAATATCATGTAAGTGACTGTAACTAAGATGTTGGGGTAAGTTCCATAAAACTGAACATCTTTAGTAAAATATGCCATTATTAGTGTAATGCCAATAGAAATCAAAAGAACTGGCAAAATTCTGCACAATCTGCGTATGTAGAAAGATAATGGATTAAAGATGTATTTTTCTGTAGATATTGTAATTACATATCCGCTGATGACAAAAAATAAAGGAACTCCTACCCAAAAAGGACTAGGAAGCTTGAACCAAGCAAAAATTCCTGTAGTTAAAGGCATATGGGCAAATACTGTCAGGAGTACTGCAAAACCTCGAAGTCGTTGAATATCTCCAATTTTCTTCGCTGGCGATTTCATAGAAATTGATTCATTAATCAAAGTTGCTAACTAGTTTTCAAAAATGGTATTTTTTATCGAAAAATATTAATTTTAAGTACTGGCGAGTAGGAAAAATCAACGAGCAACTAAGAAAAATTTATTTTGAAGCATATCCAAAAATAAATTTCCCCAAGTTTTTATTTTTTTATCCGAAAATAACCAAAATATGCATCTGAAGTTATCTGAATAGGAGTTCCATTTAGGTAAAAAATTAGAAGGGATTCTTGCTAAATAAGTCAACCTAATTAAACATAAAATTATTTTTTTGTTCGCAGTAGTAATTTACACGAAAGTGCTAATATAAACATTTTATTTTTTTAGTTGAACTACTTAGTATGCTACCAGAAGAGCAGAATTCTCACAATCATACTTAAGCTCATTATTTGATTTAGAACGCTAAATCAGTCAATAGAGTTCAGCCTCTAAACTTAGAAGCGATCGCTGCGTGAGAGAATCTTGATAATCAGTAGTGGCGATCGCTCTTTTCAGAGAAGAGTGTGTTTTTGGCAATTATGTAATGATTTTGCTCTAAATACAGTTAAAAAAGTTTTTATTTGCAATACTTTTGGCAATTTTGACGAGTCAGGCGTTCGTGCTATAAGTATGTATTGTGTTGTCCGTATAAATTGGGAAAAGCCATAATTATTAAAAATTATTTTTAGATTAACACGTAAAATAAATCACTTAGTGTTGTATAAAGATAATATTGCTTTCATAAAAAGTGGTTCCCTGGTTTGGTTTTCTGACGAATTCGCCATTATTATCCTTGGTTATCTAGTCCTATTTACGTCTTCCTAAAGGAGCCGTAGGCAAAAAATTTAGGATTTTGTATAGCCTTCTAAGTATAATCTACCACGGAGCTTAACCATGACCAGCCCAGCTTTTGATTTGATTGGCTTAACTCAACTACGTAATAACTCAGTATTTGCGGGTATTGACGGTAGTGGGATGACAGTCGCAGTAATAGACACAGGACTGGATCATACTCATTCGCTGCTAGATGATAACTATATTACTGGCAAAGATTTTGTTTACGGGGATGATGAGCCAGAAGATGGAGAGGGACATGGTACTCATGTCGCAGGCATAATTGGGGCGGAAGATCCGAATATTGGAGTTGCACCTGATGTTAAGTTAATCGGCTTGAAGGTCTTTGATGATAATGGAGGTAGTGCTACTAATACAGATATTGAAGCTGCTTTACAGTGGGTAATTGACAATAAAGACCGTTACAACATTGTCGCCGTAAATATGTCACTAGGAAGTGGATTTTATACATCCCCTTCTGAGGCTTCTGGTGATATAACGATCGATCAGGTAAAAAGATTAGAAGAATTAGGCGTTGTTGTTGTCTCAGCTGCTGGTAACTCATATAAAGATCACGAATATCAGAATTTTGGTGGCCCAGCAATTTTTAGCACGTTATCCGTGGGCGCTGTCTGGCAAGATGGAGTTAATGATGACGTAGCATGGGCTTCGGGATCGATTGATTATACAACCGGTGCCGATCGCATAACTAGTTTTTCTCAACGCTTAGTTGCGCCAAACACCATATTTGCACCTGGTGCATTGATTACCAGCACAGCACCTGGTGGTGGTTTCCAGCAAATGGCCGGAACAAGTCAAGCATCTCCGGTGGTGGCCGGAGCTGTAGCTTTGATGCAAGAAGCAGCCACTAAATTTGGGGGACGTTTGTTGAGTCCATCAGAAATTGTAGATATTATACGCTCAACCGCAGATACTATTTTTGATGGTGATAATGAAGATGATAATGTTGATAACACACAGACTTCCTATCCGCGCCTAAATATTTATAAAGCAGTACAGGAAATTCAAAGGCGATTTGGTCAAACTGCTCCTAGTGGAGACCCGAATGGAAGTATTCAGGGAGCTTATATTGGTCCAATTTTGGATGGAACTACTGCGATTAATCCTATTTTGGGTAGTATTGGCATTGATGGTGGTACGACTAATGTCGGGAATAAAGATGTTGATATTTTCAAATTTGAAGTGCGATCGCGTGGCACGATTACCATTAAACTAGGTTCTAATTCTTCAAGTCCTGCGGATTTTGATACTCTTTTACGCCTCTTTAATACTTCCGGTCAAGAGCTTGCTTTTAATAATGACTCAGGCTCTAGTAAATTCTCGACAATTACAGCCACTCTCGATCCTGGTGTTTATTATGTGGGAGTAAGTGGCAATAACAATCGCAACTATAATCCTAATGTTGCCGCTAGCGGTGTCGCTGGTCAAACAGGTAATTATTCCTTACAATTCCAACTGAGCAATTCTGACCCCAATGGAATTCTCAGTGGTGCCGTCCCAGTTAATCTGGGGACGGATTTAGAACCTTTGTTTTTCAATGGTATTTTAGGCTCTGACCCCATCGAGAACTCCGATCAACGTATTAACATTGGCGCAGCAGATGTAGATATCTTCAAAGTAGTTGCACCAGATAATGGCATTTTACTAATTGATGTTGATACTCCCTATCAAAATGGCTTTGTTGATTCACTTCTGAGAGTCTTTGATACCAGTGGTAATCAGCTATTTGTTAATGATGATGCCCAATCTTTTGATAGCAGTTTAAATTATACAGAGTTTACTGATTCTAGGTATCCTAATCTGATTTTTGAAGATCCTAGCGATCGTACTTACTATCAGGGACATACCAGTGATAGCTTTATCGGTCTAGAAGTAGAACGAGGAGAAACACTATATATTGGTATTTCGGATTATGAAAACAGCTCCTACAATCCCAATAACCTTAATGGACGTTCTGCAAGTGGTACAGGTGGAAAATTTGACTTAACCGTACAGTTTTTTAATAAAGACCAAAATGGCAGTATCACTCAAGCATTAGATAGCTCTGTCAGACCTCTTCCCAGTACTAAAGCAGCAGGATTTATTGGCGGCGATAGTAACTTTAATACTGGGGAATTTATTGAGGTTGGCGATCGGGATGTGGATTTTATCAAAATAAATTCTCCCACCGCAGGTATTTTGGAAATCGATATAGATTCCTATGACGATCCTTCCATTTCCGATCCCGTTGATACAGTCGTCTTTATCTACAACCAACAAGGAAAACTCTTAGCTTCTAACGATGATACCGACTCATCTGTAGACCCACTTTTACGCTATCAAATTGCAGCCAATACAGATTACTTTGTCGCTGTAGCTGGCTATGGCAATGACTCTTTTAATCCTTTTCAACTTGGTAGTGGTTCATCAGGCGATACAGGAGAATATAAATTTAGCAGCAGACTTTTACCACTATCTCAAGCCAATTCTTTATCTAATAACAAATCCACTGGTGGATCTGTACAAAATCTCTCTTTAGGAACAACTGTTTTTGGCAATATTGGTGATGACAACGGCTTTGTTATCGGTGCTAGTGATATTGATATCTATCGCTTTACCTCAACTGTCAGTGGTAAAGTTACAATTCGAGTCAATACCAATGAAGAATTTAGTGCTGATACTTTCCTCCGAGTCTTCAATGCTCAAGGCACAGAAATAGCCTATAACAATAACGAAAATTCTTTAACTAGGGGAAGTGCTGTTGAGTTATCTGTCACCGCTGGTACTCAATATCTAATTGGTGTTAATGGTGCGAGTTCTCAAGCAAGAAGTTACAATCCCATCACAGGTACAGGAGCGGCCAATGGTAGTCAAGGTAACTATTCTATATCTATTGATAGTAATAGTAATAGTTCTACTAGTCGCTGGCAGATTAACGGCACAGGAGATTTCAACAAAGATGGAAATCAGGACATTCTTTGGCACAATGCCTCCACAAACCAAAATGGTGCATGGTTAATGAACTCTGGTGGTGCAAATATCGGCTGGCAAGGCATGGCGGGTAACCCCACAGGTTGGGAAATAAACGGCACAGGCGATTTCAACAAAGATGGCAATCAGGACATTCTTTGGCACAATGCCTCCACAAACCAAAATGGTGCATGGTTAATGAACTCTGGTGGTGCAAATATCGGCTGGCAAGGCATGGCGGGTAACCCCACAGGTTGGGAAATAAACGGCACAGGCGATTTCAACAAAGATGGCAATCAAGACATTCTTTGGCACAATAATTCTACAAACCAGAATGGTGCATGGTTGATGAACTCTGGTGGTGCAAATATCGGCTGGCAAGGCATGGCGGGTAACCCCGCAGGTTGGAACATCAACGGTACGGGAGATTTCAACAAAGATGGCAATCAGGACATTCTTTGGCACAATAATTCTACAAACCAGAATGGTGCATGGTTGATGAACTCTGGTGGTGCAAATATCGGCTGGCAAGGCATGGCGGGTAACCCCGCAGGTTGGAACATCAACGGCACAGGCGATTTCAACAAAGATGGAAATCGGGACATTCTTTGGCACAATAATTCCACAAACCAGAATGGTGCATGGTTGATGAACTCTGGTGGTGCCAATATCGGCTGGCAAGGTATGTCTCCTAATCCCTAATCCTTAACGAAAAAATGACTCTAAAGACCAATACGGTTCAGTTAAAGTTAAAACTATTTAACCTGACTGTCTAACGCTCTCCTAAAAAACAAGGCACAAGGGAAGAGGATTTGACTTATTTCTTCCATCCATAACGGAAGCGATCGCGTCCGTAAACAGCTTCTTACACTAAAGATGCTACATCGCAATGCTAACCCTTGTGAATTTGGAAACTTACACTATATGTAAAGCATCAGTGTAAATAGCTCACTACTACAAAAGAAGATATGCGAATTCTAATTATGGAAGGCAGTCTTTTGTTACTCCTAACTGCGGTGACAACTGGCTGTGTCGGTTCTTCCTCTGTTACCAAACAGTCGCAAACCTTGCCAGCAAGCACCGAGCAGCCGACGAAGCAAACTGTATTGGCCTCAACACCTACACCAACTGGAAAAGCTACAGAGAATTCTACCCCAGAAGCCACTACTGCCACAAATCCGACGGGCTGTGAAACTAGCCAATTGTCAGTGCGGCGAGTCTCCGAAGATGCTGGTGTTGGGAATGTTGCACTCACCTATGCCTTTACAAATAATGCCTCATCCCCTTGTAACCTCTACGGTTATCCCGGATTGGCACTGCTGGATGCAAAAGACCAGCCTTTGCAAGGGATTAAAGTTATTCGCTCCAAGAACACTTACTTTTCGAGTAATCAACCTCGACAACAGGTAACTCTAGCTCCTGGAAAACAAGCCTTATTTCAGATAGCATACAACCACATTAGTTCCCCAGAAAAAAACTGCCCAACATCTAGTAAGATTGAAATTACACCTCCTAATACTTACCAGCACTTTACCCTGACAGAACAAATCAAGCCTTGCACTGGCAAGGTCAGAGTGACTCCAGTGCGAGCTGTTGGTACTCAACCCTAGTAAATTTCTGTAATTTACTCAAAAACCCAAAAAAAGCATAAGTTTAATCAAAGCCTCTGATAAGTTCAGTATTGTACTGTTCAAAAAGGTTAAAAATTATATGCAAGGAATTGATGTTGCCGATCAAGATGGCAGAGTAGATTGGACAGCAGTAAAAAACTCTGGTAAAACTTTTGCTTTTGTCAAAGCCACGGAAGGAGCTACTGTCAAAGATTCTGCTTTTCCTCATCACTGGCAGACTATGAAAGCTGTTGGTATTATTCGGGGCGCTTATCATTTCTTTCACCCCCATACATCTGACCCGGTTCTGCAAGCAAAGGAATTCTTAAAAACGGTGGGGCAATTACAACCAGGAGACCTACCACCAGTTCTAGATGTAGAGGTAACTGACAAAGGAAATAGCCAAGGTGTAATTAATGCAGCCAAACAGTGGTTAGCAGAGGTGGAAAAAGGTCTTTTACAACAAACAAAAAAAGCAATCAAACCGATTATTTATACCTACCCCGGTTTCTGGCAAGAACTTGGCAATCCATCTGATTTTGCTGATTATCCTTTATGGATTGCCCACTACAACACTCCCGCCCCAAGCATTCCTGGGGCTTGGCAGGGGCAATACATAATCCATCAATATGCAGGTGATATCTCTGGTGTAGTTGGTGTTAGTGGTCGAGCCGATTTGAATAGATTTAATCCATTACAGCTAGGAGATTCTGGACTAAGAGTCAAACAATTACAACAGCAATTAAAAGATATTGGATTATATACTAATGCTATTGATGGGCATTTTTCTGAGTCAGTTAAAAATGCAATTGTTAGTTTTCAAACATCTAAAGGATTGCAAGCTGATGGAATTGTTGGTATAAAAACTTGGGTAACCTTACTGTGGATTTAAATTGATTCTAAATTCTCAAGCCAGAATTAAAAATCAATAGACCACAATCCGGTTCAGTTAGTCCTAAAAACCCTAGAGTGCATTGTTTCTATTGACTAACAAAATATGTTCTGGCATTTTTGGGTTTCGCTTCCTTCCATCCAACCTAGTATTATCTTTAAATGAACCGTATTGGAATATAGCCACTTCTAAAAAAGCCCTAATTTTGCTCAGAAGGCTTTGCAATATTGAGATATCTGAACTAACATCGCAATTGACAAAATTGGGATTTTACCTGGAAAAAACCTTTAAGAACTCGCTTTAGTGAACTAAACTTAACGCACCTGATAGCTTGATTCACTTCTACCCACTGCCGTTTTCTTTTAGTTGCTTCTGGATAATCTTCGCTCAGGATATCTACTGATAATAAATACATATTGACTCGGTAAGCTTTGCCTCCTTTCCTGTATTTGTATGTACCGAGTTTATTCGTGTCTACCTGCCCAATTACCCCTGCTTCTTCCCACGCTTCTTTAGCTGCTGAATCAGGCGAACTCATTCCATTGGGAATATCTCCTTTGGGAATTACCCAATGCTGATGGTTACGGGTTGTAATCAACAAGATTTCAACTTTACCATTATTAACTCTATAAGGAATTACTCCAGACTGTTTAAGGACTTTGCTGACTTTTCGACTCATGCAACTTACATCCTGTAACGTTTCAATTTTTTGTACAATGTTTATTTCAAAAAGTCGGTAACTGATACCGGATAATTTTTGATTAATTTAAAGTTATATAAAGGTTAAATAAACCTTGTTTTATTGATAATAGTTAATGATTAAAACTTTTTAATTATTCAAGGTTGCACTTTATTTGGAAGCATAGAGTGTTCCAAAAATTTGTTTTACCAGTGATTTAAATTATTGCTACAATTGATGTTGTACTGATATTGTTGCATACATAACAATACTACTTTATTTTTCCAATATACCTAATCTGTGTTAGTCATAGTGTAACGCACCATCACAAGATTGTGGTGCTGAGATTTTTGCAAAAAAAATTACGATTTCTATAAATTTTTGCTGATAACGTTAACTTGAATTTTTCTGATTTTGGTAGATGTACATTGAAGATATTGGCTGTAAATTGACTTCATTACTCTCATCTTCATTAGTATTTTTAAATAATGCTGTAAATGCACCAGCCCCTAATCTATCTTGAGGAAACATTCGATAACAAGGCATGGTAGTTAAATGGGATTGATATTTTTCTAAATTACTAATTTCGACCGCTTTAAAATTGGGAAAACGTTCTATAAACCATTCACAAACCTGTTCGTTTTCTTCATATGAGTAGGTGCAAGTCATATAAGAAAGATATCCTTGTGGTGAAACGATTTTAGCAGAGTTAGCTATAATACGTTTTTGTCGATTTGCACTTTTATTAATAGCTGTTGGATGAAAACAACCGGGTGCTTTTTCACCTTTAGCAAGTAGTGATTGTCCAGTACAAGGCGCATCTACTATTACGAGGTTGCAAGAAGATGGGATTATTTCGGCAAATATACTTGAATCTCTATTAACTACAGCGCTAGGGGTAATATGGCAACGCTTCAAATTAGAAATTAGCATTCCCAGACGTTTACCAATCACTTCATTACTAATGAGTAAATCAGGTTGCAAAGCTTTCCAAGCGAAGATACTTTTACCTCCAGGTGCAGCGCACATATCAAAAACTAAATCCACTGACTGAGGAATTACTAACAAGGTAGTAGCGGCAAACACTGAAGAAAAATCTAAACAATAAAAATATCCTTTTTCATGTAGGGAATGCTGACCAGGTTTTTCTCCCAATTGTAAACGGTCAATAAATTGTGGTTGCCAATAGGTTGGTTTTTCCACTGCAAAAGGCGAAATTTCTGGCTTTTCCTGACACCAAAGAATAGTAGATGGAAAAGGCTGAGGATTTATTAACGCCTCAATAAATTTTTCTTGTTCATCTAGATTAGTAAACAACCGCCGCGAAACTTTAAGTAATAAGTTAGAATGCTTTTCCATGTAAATATATATAATACAAATTTTCAATCATTTTTAGCCTGATATTCTTAATTACGAATTACGAATTACTGCGTTGTATCAAAATCAAAATGAAATTGTTACACAAGAACAGTGTAATTAAGACTTTTAGCTTCATACTCAAAATATAATGACCGCCATTCAGAACGCAATGGCCAAGCTACCCCACTGCACCGGAGAAGGTCATGATTTTAGATAGTTTTCAGCAAAAATTACGCAAAGAAGCACAGCTATGGAGGGATGAAGGGTTAATTAGTTCTTCGCAGTATGAACAAATAGCAGAACGTTACCAATTTAAAAACCTGGAAGTTGCTGCACGCGATCGCAATAAAGCGATCGCCATTGCTATAGGTAGCATCCTGTTATGCTTAGGCATAATTACCTTTGTAGCAGCAAACTGGCAGGCCGGATCGCGAGAAGTCAAATTTATTCTGCTAATGAGTTTGTTTTTTGCCACAGCTATCACTGGTTTTTACAGTTGGAGACAAGCTAAAGGCAACAAGCAACAACAAAGCAAACGCTTACTGGGAGAGGGTTTGCTAATTTTAAGTGCTTTTATTTTAGGTGGTAATTTACTGCTAATGGCCCAGATGTTTAATATTAGCGGTTCAATTTCCCAACTATTTCTCGCTTGGGGGTTTGGTGTTCTAGTCTTAGCCTATAGTCTATTCTTAAATTCCTTAGGCATTCTGTCAATTGTCCTTGTAGAAATTGGCTATTGGACGGGACTAGAAGATTTGTGGTACTCTTCAAGTGAAGTAACTTGGTCACGACTAGTAGTGCAGCATCTGCCTTTGTTGGCATGGCTAGTATTTGTACCCCTTGCTTACTTCTGTCGATCGCGTTGGATTTTTGCCCTAGCAGCCTTTGTCTTTGCTAGTTCTTTACAAGCCAACCTCAATCCTCTGCCACTGCTAAATTATGCTGACATAGCCCCTTGGGTGGCATCTTTTGCTTTTGCACTCCCACCTGCATTATTCTGGAGTTATGATGACCTGCTCTTTCCAACCATAAATTACAGATTGTTTCAATCTCTAGCTCGTAATTTAGCATTGGTAAGCTTTGGTGTTATCTTTTACATCCTGTCTTTTCGTTGGGTCTGGAACTCTCCAGATTATAGCTATAATCAGCCAACGACTTTGACAAACTTGTTCGAGTCTCTGCCGATAATTGATTTGGGGATTCTCAGTGGCTTAGCGGTGTTGCAATGGTTGTTTCTCCTGCGTCAAAGAAATAATCCTCCCCGCCGCGAAGTGATTTTTACGACTGCTGTCATTACTACTTTTCTTGTCTTTATCGCCTTAGTACCTTTTTGGCATCAAACTATCAGCCGGATTGATGAACTGGGAATTTTTATTTTCAATGTACTTCTAGCAACATTAGCATGGGGACTAATTCAAGAAGGATTGAAATTAAACAACAGAAATTCCTTTTGGGGCGGTATGCTGTTATTAACACTGCAAATTATTAGTCGGGTGCAGGAGTACGACACTGACCTACTTTTCAAGTCCCTAGTCTTTGTCTTATGCGGTTCTGGTTTAATTAGCGCTGGACTTTGGTTTGAACGCCGCCAAGTTGGTACATCTAAGTCTACAAGCCAGAAGTAGTCTAAAAGATGAAAGAAGCCATGCCAATTTTAGATTTTGAATTTTGAATTTTGCATTGAAGGAAAAATCTAAAATCTAAAATCCAAAGTTGAATGACCCCTAACTTTGTTGAATTGTCTACGATCAAAATCTCTGTGCGTTAGCATTTTTAAAGTTTCTCTGCGTCAGTCCTAATCTCGTTACTTTTGACCTCCTCAATACCCTCTGCTTTTTAGGACTACGCTCATGACAAGTAATTCTTCTGAGTCTAAAAATAAAACCTTGTCTCCCGAAGCTGAATTCTCCAATAAGGTGACTTTTCGGGATTACCTGATTGCTACTGAACAAAAATCGAATAAGCCTTTACCTTTTTGGCGGTTACTAGCACCATTGGCTGTGCAAACAGGGTTAATCATGGCAGTACCAGCCCAAGCGCTTTACACAGACATGACAGGTAAGACGGTGATTTTGCAAACCGTGCCTGTAAATCCTAATGATATGCTAGAAGGAAACAACCTAGCGTTAGACTATAACATCTCCCGTACCGCAAATTTGAGTAGACTACCTGGTTGGCAGACGTTAGTCAGTAAAGGTCGTGGAAGTGGCAGACGATTACCTGATGGAACCAACGTGTACGTAACTTTACAAGAACAAATATCCTCTGGTCGTGGCGTTCCTAGAGCTTGGCGACCATTACGAGTAAGTAGCGATCGCCCCACAACTCTTAGAGCTAATCAGGTAGCCTTAAGAGGCGTCTATCAAGATGGTTCCGTCAATTATGGGTTAGAAACATATTACATCCCAGAAAACCAACGGCAGCAAATTACCAATGATTTACAAGCTCAACGCGCTAGAAGAGGACAAGTCCCTCCCATTGTAGTGAAGGCGAAAGTCGATCCTCAAGGAAAAGCTGTGCCGATTAGTATGTGGGTACGCGATCGCAACTATCGCTTTTAAGTTCTTACGTAAATCAACTTGCATGTCTACTCGCAAGATTTGTCTCCGAAGTTCTGAGCGTCGGCTATCGGCGATCGGACTTCTCTCTTTGTCCTTTCTACTTTCATTAGTCATTAGTTCTTTGTATTTATAAATGACAAAAGACTAATGACTAACGATCTTCCATCCAACTTGAACAGATATTAGCTTAATCTTCATGGCGTAACTGCCACGCTGCACCGCAAGCAGCCCCAACTCCAGCTAACAATCCTGTACTCATCCCTTCAATAGTTTTTTGTATTGGATCTTGGGTTAAGCAATCACTTGTAACTTTGTTATCTTCCAAACACAGGTTGCTTTCTGCCCAACTGGCAGTACCTCCTAAAATTACACCAGTTATACTACAGGAAATAACTAGCAGCAAAAGGCGTCGGGTTTTTCTATCCATAGATGGATGCGTCAAAGATTAAATTGTGTGACTAATCTTCTAACTACTTTACACATCCTAGCTGCTAATGTCAGCTGTCATTTGTCATTTGTCCTTTGACTGATAGACCTATCGTATAATTTTTTGTTTCATCCAAAAGCCCAAAGAACGACTTTTGTTAAGAGGTTTAGTGACTAATGACCAATGACTAATGACTCTTTTGGTGTCGGACTTCAACTACGGTATGAACATTACCGCGAGGCGTGAAATCTGCTTTTACAGTAACTTCTAACGGGTCACAAGCTGCAACAAAATCATCCAAAATTTGATTAGCAGATTCTTCGTGAGAAATATAGCGATCGCGGTAACTATTAATGTAAAGCTTGAGTGCCTTTAACTCAACTACTCGTTCATCAGGCACATAAGTAATGTGAATAGTAGCAAAATCTGGATATCCAGAAAACGGACATTTACAGGTAAATTCCGGCAAAGTAATGTTAATGTCATATCGTCTTCCTACACGCGGATTCGGAAAGGTAATTAGTTTGCCTTCGGCAATATCGCGTTCGCCATACTTCATTTGTTGGCTTTGTTGAGATATATTTTCAGGTAAATTGTTATTTGTCATTTGTCTTTGTCATTTGTCATTTATTATTCCCCGCGTCCTTGCGTTTCCCCATTCCCCACTCCACTTAATCCTGCTCCTTTTCCCAGTCTGGACAATTCTCATCTTCACAACCGTGGGGATGCATGGCACAGACTAACAAATTACCACCATAAACCTGACCGTGGTAGTGAGTACAACCTACACAAGCTGGATTTTTTTCGGATGTGGGTTCAACTGAATAAGGAAAACCGGGATCTACATCTGCCGCAATGTCTTCCAACTCCCAGTAAGCTTCCATCATCGGTTCAGTTAAATCTTGTAGATACTGATCGACTTCAGTGGCAATATTACTGTGTA
Source organism: Nostoc sp. C117 (assembly GCF_043099735.1). Taxonomy (NCBI): domain Bacteria; kingdom Bacillati; phylum Cyanobacteriota; class Cyanophyceae; order Nostocales; family Nostocaceae; genus Nostoc; species Nostoc sp. C117. Next base: position 1,081,155 of record NZ_CP170991.1, on the reverse strand, counting down.
CTTGCTCGGTGATTTCTTCGGTTAGCTCAAAAAAGGTATCTACCATTTCAGTCATTCCCAGGAAGAAACGCTCTACTTCATCTGCTACTGTTTCTACGATTTCTATTAAATCTTTTTGCCACTGTTCCATAAACTTGACGCCTTTACAGGCTATAAACAGGATGTTTGGTGCTGTCCGAGTTAAAGCACTAAAGTACACACTGGGCAATTTATCATATCAAGTTTGTATATGTACCGCCATGTCAAAATGCCAGTTATGACTGATTTTTTGCTAAAAGAATTGCTAAAATAATGCTTTATTACTAATCGCGTTGCAATCGTTTTAACTCATCTTGCAGATCTAGCACTTGCTGGCGTAATTTATCCACATTCTCACCTGATGGTTCTTTCACCGTTAGCTCTTCATCTTCCTCTAAAATTTCGATGCGGCGAGGTTCAGAAGAAGGCGTTTTTTCAGGTGTTTCACCAGATGCTTGTGGTTGTTGGGCTTGCTTCATCATATCTTCAACGAAGCGGCGGGCTTCTTCTGTGTTCATTTCGCCCTTAGCCACCATTTCATCTGCCAATTTTTGGACTTGCGATCGCAGTTCGGCTAATTTTCCCCCTGCTTTTTCACCTGCGTAAGAAGCTAGTCCTACACCAAGGTAAAAAGCTTTTTGAACAATATCTCCAAAACCAGGCATTGTTCCTGAACGCTCCTAAAAATGGGGCGACCCGGAGACTACGCCTACCACAAGCCTCCCGTGTTGCTGCCACCTTCCGGTTCTGACAAGGTTTGGGTGTTGAAGTCGCATAGATCCAGGTCTTATAAAAGCATAACATCAAAAGTCAGTAAGTGTGTCTTATTCCATAACAATTCGCCATTCATAAAGTTGATAGTTGACACAACCGTGCTGCACTAATGGATCTCTAGCTATAATGGCTTCTGCCTCCGCCCTTGAGGCTGCCTCAAATAGCAACATACCGCCTCGTGCTTCTGCCCAATATCCTGTTCGAGCTTTGTGTCCTTTAGCAATCAACTCCTGAATGTAGGCTTTATGGGCAGGTATATATTGGTCAAAGGTAGGTTTATCGACTTTCCCTTCTTCAATTTTTACAAATGTTGGCATCTTTGCGGCCTTTTAAATTATTGGGGATTGGGGATGGGGCATTGAAACAAGATTTTCATGCTCCGTTGTGAACGATAATTCATAGAGAACTGTATGTAAATATTGCTGTAGTATTTTTATCAGAAATTACGTATTGACAAATGATAAAAATCAGTCGTTTTTTCATTGCCCTTTTACCACCACAAGACATTCAGGACTACGCCAACCAGATTAAGCAGTATTTTGCTGATAATTATGCCAGTAGTGCGGCACAAAAGTCTCCGCCTCATATTACTTTGCAACCGCCCTTTGAATGGCCAGATGCTAACGTATCACTGCTAGAAGCATCTTTGAGGGAATTTGCTAGGGAGCAAAAGTCAGTACCGATTACACTTAGCAAATTTGCTGCTTTTCCACCCCGCGTCATATATATTGATGTGGTAAGAAGTCAAGAACTTTTGACCTTGCAAGCTGATTTAATGGCTGATGTAGAAAGCAAGTTGGGAATTGTTGACGCAGTTTCTAAAAGCCGACCTTTTGCGCCCCACATGACAGTTGCATTTCGGGATTTAACAAAGGAGAATTTTAGAGTTGCTTGGTCAGAATTTGCAAAGCGTCAGTTATATTTTGAATTTACGGCTGATAAATTAACTCTATTGCTTCATGACGGTAAGCGATGGAATATTAACTCAGAGTTTAGTTTTGGATCTGCTGGGCAATGAGTAATTGTTTTGGGTGTTCCGTCTATCGCAATCTTTATTCAAATGTTTTTAGATTCCTGCTTTAGACCAGTAAGTTTAGTATTGGACAGATAATTTATAGGTTAGCAAACGATCGCTCTGAAAGATTGCGTTATTCTCCTTATGGTGAGTTTTTTCTCATCCACGCTATTCTTCCCGATGGCTTGTGGCGGTCTTGAGTTGAGACTATAATGCTGGGAAAGCCAAAGTAATTGTTACCTTGCCTTCTTATGCGACTTTCAGTAAGACTGTAAATGTAGTACCCTTTGGATAATTATCTTCGGCAGTGATAGTTCCATGATGTGCATCAAGCGCCATTTTGCAAAAAGCCAATCCTAATCCGATTTGGGAAACTTCTGGGTTAAGGGTTCCAGTCTCATATTTCTCAAAAATGCTTTGCCGTAAGTTTTCAGGAATTCCCAAACCAGAATCAGCAATTTGTAATTTAGCACCTCCTGCTGCCAGATATTCTGCCCGCAAGATCACTTGAGAGTTAGATGGTGAGAACTTAATGGCATTGGAGAGCAAATTATCTAGGACTCGGCGAAAGATCGCTGCATCTACTTTGATAATGCCACCAGGTTCTGGTAATTCACTAATGAGAGTCAGATTTTTTTGAGCAGCGATCGCTTCAATATCTGCTAAGGCGGAAATACAGAGGGTAGAAAGGTCTACTTCTGTATAGTTGAGAACCATTTTACCTGATTCTAATTTTGCCATAATCAGCAAACTATTAATCAACGATTGCAAGTGGTGACTAGCGATCGCAATTTGTTCGACTTTTTGCTGCTGTTTTTCCAAAGACAAGTTTGTAAATCGAAGAATCTCAGTTGATAGGACAATACTAGCAAGGGGATTTCGCAGGTCATGGACGATCATGTTGACCATATCCTCTCGCAGTTTTAGTAAAGCTTGCAGATTATCGTACTGTTGCTTAATCCGCAACATGGAATTCACCCTAGCTCGTAACTCTAAACTGTTGATGGGCTTACTAATGAAGTCATCTGCACCCGCTCCTAAACACCGAGCTAGATCTTCTTTATCTGTTAACGCCGTGACCATAATAATCGGAACTGTTTGCCATTGGGGATTGGCTTTGATACACCTACATACTTCGATCCCATCGAGATCGGGCATCATTACATCTAGCAAAATCACATCAGGTTGAAAACTATTGAGGCGAGCTAGGGCTTGTTTGCCACTGGGAGCATAGTATAGTTGATATCCTTCTCCATCGAGTAAAGTTTCAACAACATCGAAATTATCTGGTTGATCGTCAATAACTAAAATAGAGGGTTGAGTTTCCATCAAAAATTTCCCCTATTTTCCTAAAAGTTGTTGGATTATTACAGCAAGCTGTTTCAGTTTTACGGGTTTGGTCAAATATTCGTTAGCTCCTGTGGCTAAACAAATTTCGCGATCGCCAGGCATAGCCAGAGCTGTCAGCGCAATAATTGGCACATCAGTTAAGTGGCGATCGCTACGAATAGAGCGTATGGCTTCTAGTCCGTCCATTTCCGGCATTTGAATGTCCATCACAATCAAGTTAGGGTGTTGAGTTACGGCAAACTCAATGGCCTGTTGTCCATTTTTTGCTAAAATCAAACCATATCCTCTACTTTCAAGATAGCCAGACATCGTATCAATGTTTGCCTGATTATCTTCTGCCAGTAAAATTACTGGAGCTTCCAGAGTCGGTGACGGTTCTACAATCAAAGCAGCTGAATCAGCAGAGTTAGGATGTTGCAATTTGTCTAAAGTTGCCCGAAACTGAGGACGAGTAATTGGTTTAACTAGATATTCAGCAGCTCCTTGGGCAAATCCGTTACTATGTTCGTCCACCACGGAAGTGATGATAATGGGAATTTCTTGGGTTTGTGGGTTTGTCTTGAGTTGAGCAAGTACATCCCAACCCGATAGATCGGGTAATTGCAGATCCAGCACGATTAGAGATGGCTGAAGGCGTAAGACTTCATCTACAGCTCCTTCACCTTTGGAATAGACAACGGGTTCCATTTTTACTTCCCTGAGGTAGCGAGTAATTTGGTCAGACGCAGGAACTGAATCTTCGATCACCAAAACCTGAGCATTCTCAGGCGGGAACTGATGACTAGGTAAGGGAGCCTTGACCAAAGTTGTTAAAACACCATCGTTGGTACGGTAGGGAATACATACAGTAAAACAACTACCCACTCCAACTTCACTGGTAAGGGAAACTGTTCCTCCATGCAGAACAGCAATCCGCCGCACTAGTGCCAGTCCTAAACCAGTACCGTCATATTGGCGGTTGAGGCTGCTGTCGAGCTGGATAAAAGGCTGAAACAGCTTGTCAATGTTCTCAGGAGCAATGCCGATGCCAGTATCAGTGACAGAGAAGCAGAGGAGGGGGGATGAGGGAGATGAGGGGGATGAGGAAGAATTTGCTCCCCCTGCTCCCTCTGCCCCTCTGCCCCCGTGCCCTTCCTCCAGCCAGACTTTTAACGATACAGATCCTTTTTCTGGTGTGAATTTAATGGCGTTGCTGAGGAGGTTGATCAGTACCTGACGCAAGCGGCGATCGTCCACCTGAATGGTACTGAGGTTGGTAGCGATGTGAGTGCCCAAGTGAATATTCTTTTTCAGTGCTATGTGTCTCACGAAGGCAAGGCTGGCATCACACAGGCTTCTAACTGAAACGTCACTTAGTTCTAATTCCAGCTTGCCCGATTCGATTTTAGATAAGTCTAGGATGTCATTGATTAGTTCTAGTAAATGCTTGCCACTACGCTCAATTGTGGCGATCGCTTTTGCTTGCCGTTGGTTAATCATACCGAATACGCTTTCTAATAAGCCTTCTGACATGCCTAAAATGGCATTGAGTGGCGTTCGCAGTTCGTGGCTCATGTTGGCGAGAAATTCGTCTTTGAGACGAGTGGCGCGAGCTAGTTCAACGTTGGTGTTGGCCAGTTGCTCATTCGTTTGCCGCAGCTGGGCTTCAGCTTTTTTGCGATCGGTAATGTCTTCGTGAGACACTAGTACGCCAATCACGTCGCCTCCACTATTGGTTAACGGAACTTTATTTGTTCGTATCCAGAGTTCTTCGCCGTTGGCACCTTCTAATGGCTCTTCGTAGCCTAGTTTAGGCGTTCGGGTATTCATGACTTTGGCATCATCTGCACAGTAAAGGTGTGCCCACTTTGCCCAAGGTAATTCAAAGTCAGTTTTACCGATGACTTGCTCGGTTGTCAGTTGAGAATCGCGGAGAAATGCCGGATTGCAGCCCAGAAAGCGCGACTGGCGATCTTTCCAGAAGACACGTTGGGGAAATGTATCTAGTACCGTTTGCAACATTTTACGTGATTCTTCCAGTTCTTGCTCGGTCTGTTTGCGATCGCGGATATCAAATAGGGTAGTGCGGTTGTATATATATTTTCCATCTGCATCTTTCACGGCAGTAGCATTGATCAGTACAGGCAAAACCGTGCCATCTTTACAGACCATTTCACACTCCAAATCTTTCATCCAGCCCTGTTCTTGGAAGCGGGTATGGTTAAGTAAGAAGGCCAAGCAACTAGCTTCAGTAAAAAAATTCAGCACGGATTTGCCAATCATTTCTTCACGGGTATAGCCCAACCATTGCAATTCCGTTTCGTTTACCTTAATAAATCGGCTTTCGCTATCCAGGGAATGGTAGCCACAGGGGGCATTATTGTACAGATCTTCAACTTCATAGGCATATTTAGCTAGTGCCTCTTGTGCCTGTTTGCGATCGCTGATATCAGTCAGCCGCACTAGATGTATGGTGCGTCTGGCTATATTAATCGGCTTGGCTGCAATGTTTCCCCAGAAAATTTTTCCCTGACGAGTAACATATTCAATTTCCCGACTCCAGACACCTCTGACCTGCATTTCTGCGACAATCCCATCTGTTTCGCTGGCAGTGAATTGACGGTATTGGAGGGTCTGCCCATTAATACCAATCAATTCAGCTTTATCAGCCGCCTCAAATAGTTCCACCGCTTGCCGATTACAATCCAGGGTCAGGAGGGTTTCTGGATCGACCAGAAAGATGGCATCGGCAGATTCGTTGAAGATTGCCTCGCGCAAATCTCTATTGCGGATGAGTTCAAGTTCTGCTTGTTTGCGATCGCTAATATCAAAGTTAACTCCTATCAAGCGTACAGGCTTGCCCTGGCGATCGCACTTGAGAATACCGTAACCTTTGAGGAAACGAATTTCTCCACTTGGTTGAATGATGCGGAACTCGGCATTATATTCTTGCTTTCCTTGGAGAACTCGATCGACGGTTTTCAACATATAAAGGCGATCGTCTGGGTGCAAGCAGTTTAACCAGGCCTCAAAAGAACCGTTAAAATTGTCCCTGCTCACCCCATACAATTCGTACATTCGGTCATCCCAAATCTCTTTGTCTTGAACTAAGTCATATTCCCAAATGCCAAACCCTCCAGAACTAATTGCTAGGGTTAGCCGTTCAGATAGGTGATGGAGCTGTTCTTCAGTTTGTTTCCGATCGCTAATATCTGTCAGGGTGCCGACATAGCCGATAATAGTATCACTGGCGTTGATTTCGGGTAACACCTGGACATAGAACCAGTTGATGCTACCATCCGGTAAAATATGTCTACCCTCGCTTTCATAGAATTCTCTGGGGTTAACATGTTCTTGGTCAAATTTCAAAGACCATTCCAGACCGAGGCGCTCGCGGTCTTCTGGGTGCAAAGTCTCTAACCACCCCATGCCTAATGCAGCCTGTCTTGGTCTACCTGTCATCTGACTCCAGCGATCGTTGACATAGATACATTGACCAATAGCATCCAATCGGAAAATTGCCACCGGAGCCGCTTCTGTCAAGGTGGCGTAGCGGTCTTCGCTCTCCTGCAAGGCTAATTCTGCTTGTTTGTGTTCGGTGATATCCGTGAGGGTGCTGATGTAGCCAATAATCGTGCCAAAGGGGTTGGTTTCGGGTAGCACTTGAATGTAGAACCAGGTGGTACTGCCATCCTGGTGCAGATGCCTCCCCTCGTTGCGGTAAAGTCCTCTTTGCCAAAATCCTTGAGACCATTCCAACGCCAGGCGATCGTAATCTTCTGGGTGGATTACCTCTAACCATCCCATTTCGAATGCCGCCTGTGTTGGTCTACCTGTCATCTCACTCCAACAATCGTTGACATAAATACATTGACCAGTAGCATCAAGTCGTAAAATAGCTACTGGAGCGGCTTCTGTCAAGGTTCCATAACGGCGTTCACTGTCTCGGAGGTCTGCTTCTACTTGTTTACGCTCGGTAATGTCTAAGACTGTGCCGACTAAGCGCACGGCTTTACCTTCTGCATCAAATATCACTTCGCCTCGAGAAAATAAATAAAGCAATGTCCCATCTGAGCGATTTGAGCAATATTCTATTTCATAGGACTTTCCTTCTTCGATTGTCTGCTGCACTAAAACATCGTGACGAGTACGAGCGCCTAGATGCATTAACTGACGAAACTCCTCGTAGGTTGGTGTCCCAGAGGCGGGGTCACGTCCAAAAATGTGAAAGACCTCTTCTGACCAAATGATTTCTTGGGTGTGCAAGTCTAATTCCCAACTACCCAAATTGGCGATTCGTTGCGCCGCCAGCAGATGAGCTTGGGTCTTGTACAAGCGTTCTTCGCTTTCTCGTAAAGCTGCTGTGCGCCGTTCGACTCTAGCTTCCAGTTCCTGATTGAGTTGTTCTAATCCTTGTTCTGCAAGCACTCGCTCGGTAATATCAACTGCAACTCCACCAACTAGGTATTGCTCGGAAGTTTCCGGAAGTGGGAATTTGTAGACTAGAAAATAACCTAATGTGCCATCTAGTCTAGGAGCTTGTTCAATCACTTCAACGATTTGCTGAGTCTGTACAACTTGGCGAATATTATCTAGAAATTGCTGAGCAATTTCAGCCGAATATATCTCAAAAACTGTCTTGCCAATTAACTCTTCTCTAGTTTTAGCTTTCAGTTGAAATGTTTGGAGATAGGTTTGACTCAGATAAAGCAATAGACCGTTTTCATCAGTAATCCAGGAAGCTGTCGGACTATTATTCATGAACGCAGCAAAGCGAGCTTCACTTTGGAGTAAAGCGGCTGATGTTTGTTTGCGTTCTGCTAATTCTGTCTGTAGCTGCTCATAGGCATTTGCTTGTTGAATGGCGATCGCTATTTGCACTGCGAGTCGATCCAATAAGTCTAGTTCCATTGATTCCCAGTGACGAGATACCGAACATTGGTGAGCAATTAATAATCCCCATAATTGCCCTGTCACCAAAATCGGCACCACCAGATTGGCTTTGACTTCAAATTGTTCCAAAAGACCCAGATGACAATTCGTTAAGCCCGCCTGATAAATATCATAGATCGCTCGTTTTTTCCCCTGGCGATATTCGCTTCCGGCTCCTTGCTGAAAACAGGTGTCGTGAATTTGCTTCCCCAAAGCCACCGTCCAACCTGGAAGCACCGACTCCGCCAGAATGCTGCCGCTCATATCTGGATGGAATTGATAAACTACTACCCGATCTGCTTTGAGAAACTGGCGCACCTCTGTTGCTGTTGTACGCAAAATTTCTTCTAGCTGGAGTGACTGACGAATCCGTAAAGCGATCGCGGCAATTAATTGTTGTTGTTCTTGACTTTGTTCTAGCTGTCGCCTCAAATAAATTGGTTCAACCGCATAATCAATTGATTCTTGCAGTGCTTCACCCGTCAGCTTGCTTTTAACCAAATAATCCTGCACACCCCTTTTCATGGCACGGACAGCCACGAGTTCATCTTCTTCTCTCGTCAGCAGGATGACAGCAGATTGGTTAGGGCTAAATTGTTTTCTAAATTCTTCCAGAAACTTCAAACCATTGCCATTAGACAACAAAAGATCCAACAAAATCACATCTGGTATTTCTTGCTGACACCATTTCATCGCCTCCGTCGTCGTTCCAAACTCCACAATGCGATAGGTATACAGTAATTCGTGCCGCAAACAGCGACAAATTTCTGTCCGCTCTTCGGCGCAATCATTAATCAGTAGGATCGTCAGAGGGGAACCATGACTCATAGGATCAAAAATACGAATGCGATCGCGTTTAAACGCATTGAAACAAATTGTAGCTTGATAACCATTATGTTAATAGCATGACTTAAATGAAGTCACACGTGGATAGAGAATTCAGATACAGAGTAGACGAAATGCCTCAGATATCTTTATAATTCCCACATTAAAGTTACAATATGTAATTTCAAAACAATTATCTTTAGGGGATGAAAAGGCAAATTCTTCCTTCTATCTTTTGTCTCCCCCTATATACTCCTGGGTGTTATGCAAGATGGCAGGGTGGTTTCATACAAGCAGAGAAAAACTAAAACTGGGTTTCAAAGCCTCTCCCTCCGTGGGGGAGAGGAATGGAAGTGAGGGAAAAAGGCTGGACACAAAACGAGAAATCAAGACTTATGTATTTTTCTTTTTTCGTATGAAACCACCCTGCTGCGTGTTATGCAAGATGGGGATTAGCAATCTTACGTAAGAAGCTTCTGAGAGCTTGAGTAAATTTGCTGCCAGTAAAATTTATCTACCAAAAGCTAGACGAGTAGCAACATAACTTTAAAAAGTAGCCAGACTGTACTAATTTTATTTTCATAACCAACTTACAATACTTTTTAAGTAAGGGACTTCCAGAAATTAAATTATTGAATTTTGCCAGAGAAGACGATGGTTAGATTCTTCCTCCTCTCTCTGCAACGCCAGCGTCCCTCTGTTACTGAGCGGCTTACCTTGTGCCAAGCCGACTTGTACTGAGTTTCGACTACGCGGAAATCGAGCGTTCGCGTAGCGTCTCCGTTAGGAGAAGTCGAGATTCAACTACCGCGTAGCCGAAAGGAGTCGAAGTATACTCCCCTGCTCACCGAAACGATGGGATATTTTTTTTAGTTGGAAGCCCCTAATTTTGACTCTCCGACTCATCCACCTTCCCTCAAGCGATCGCAGATTTTAGACTTACAACTAAGTATTTATTCTCGAATTCCAAATAGAGACATAAGTAAATACTCTTAAGTTACTCAGCAATAAGATTAGTGCTTTTCCTCTATTATTTTTTGAGTTAAAACCTGAATAATAAACTTATTGCTAACAACAAGACATCACAAGCTATTTGTCATATCTGAAAATAGCATTGCGATTGATGAAACTACTGTCACATAAAAACATGATAAAAACACAGCCGCTTAATTTATTATTTGAAGAAGTTTGGACTCAGATTTCTCCAGAAATAAAAGATACTTTTGATCTAGAGCAAATTTCTGCTATCAAAATTTCTTTTGATAGCAGAAATTTCACTCATCATCCTTTAGATCTGCGAATTTCATTTCCCTTCTCAAGACTTAGTTTTTATCTGATTTTCCTAGCAGGTAAGGAACGTAGATCAAAAGAGCGTTTACAATTTGCAAAAGCTTTACATCCTCTGTGGACTCCCATTAATAGCGTGTTTTTGGTAGGAGCCTTAATTATTCTATCAACTTCTACATTTGCTATCTTGTCTTCTGCATTATCATCAATTGGTGATACATTTTCATCATTAACACCCAGTCCTACATCAATTCCCTGGATTGATAATGAATCTGAGTGTAACCACACTGGTAGAACTTGGCGTAACGATAAATGTTGGGATTACGAACACAATCCTATGTTCTAAAACTAATTGAAACTTAAACTGAAAATAAAACAATATGTCTCAAAATCAGTTACGCAAAAATTCTGTCAAACACGATCCTTTTGTCCACAAGCTTTTTACCAACATCCCTCCTGAAACAGCAGCTAAATTTACGAATACTCAATTGACAGAATTAAAAAGAGTATTGACTAATAGAGTTGCTAAATATCATGCCGTCGATATTAGGCTTTCTATTCCTTTTCTGAAACAGAGATTTTATGTAGTTTTATTAATTGGAAAGGAAAGGGTCTTAAAAAATGCTTCCGAATATAAGATTTTTACCCAGAGAAATAGTGTTTTGTTCGTAGCATCTTTCCTACTAACAATAATCTCTTTAATTAATGCATTTAATATTCTGAAAAATGCATCAACTAATGAGAAACATCTAGACCATCAAATCCAAGCTTTACAGCAATTATTTCACAATAAACTTTAAACTTAAAGTTTGTTTATATAAGGTGCTCTACTAACCAAATAAAACTTTATCACAATTTATAATTAAAATTCATTATTTACCCCTATTGCCATAACAAATAATACTGGTTAACTTTAGAGGAATCTCATATATTATTATTGATTTTTTGGGGCAAGCTTTGTTCAAGGTATCTATACACAATGTTCACTAGCTCTCTCAGCAATGAAAGTTTACAACTGACTATTATTCGTCATCCTCTAATGGTTAGTCCGAAAATTTTACTTTTAGATGTGGTTGAACTAATAAATCAAACACAAAGTAATTTTGGAAATTGGCCAATCAAAGATTTGCAATCCTTGGAAGATTCGACTAAAGAGATAGGCAATATTCCACCTCAAGCTGACAGTTGTGTTTTAGTCGTAGAAAACTCACATTTAGTAGGTATCTTTACACAACGAGACTTAATTACGCTGACAGCAGAAAGAAAGAGTCTAGAAAATATCACTATTGAGGAAGTGATGACAAGAGAGTTAGTAACCCTCAATATACGAGACTTTAAAGATGTTTTTACTGCTTTAAATTTGCTGAAGCAACATCGTATTCGTCATCTGCCAATTTTAGGGGAGAAAGGAGAAGTGATTGGATTAATCACTCCTGCAAGTCTTCTTGCAGTTAGCATTCATCAAGCAGGACTTTACAATTATGCACGAGTTAAACTCGCAGAGCGCCAGAGAATTGAAACAGAACTGCGCTTAGAACGTAACTTTGTTTCTGCGGTTTTGAATGTTGCTGATGCTCTAGTTGTTGTGCTGGACTGTCAGGGTAGAATTGTGCGCTTTAATCATACTTGTGAACAAACCACAGGTTACTCATTTGAGGAAGTGAAAGATAAATTGATCTGGGATCTTCTACTATTACCTGAAAAATATGAATATATAAAAGCTGTTTTTCAAAATTTAGCATATACAGAGTTGCCCAATCGTTATGAAACTTATTTAGTCACTAAATATAGCGATCGCCACTTAATTTCTTGGTCTAATAATGTCTTACTTAATCGTGATAACCAAGTTGAGTATATAGTCTGTACAGGAATAAATATCACGGAGAGTCGAAAAGCCCAAGAAGAACTTCAGCAGACTCGTAACTTTCTACAATCGATGATTAATAATCTTCCTGTTGCGGTGTTTGTTAAAGATGCTAAACCAGAAAGTTTTGGGACATTTAAACTATGGAATCAAACTTGCGAACGTATATTTGGCATCACAGCCGAACAGGCTATTGGTAAAACAGGTTATGAACTTTTTCCTAAAGAACAAGCAGACTTATTTCGTCAAAAAGACCAAGAAGCTCTTTCTAGTGGTATCCCTCAAGATATTCCTGAGGAATTTATTGACAGCCCTAGCTTTGGGCGAAGAGTTTTACATACAACTAAAATTCCTCTGTATGATAAAAATCAACAACCCGAATATCTGCTTTGCATTTCTGACGATATTACAGAATATAAACAAGCAAAAGAAAATCTCCAACAAGCAAAAGAGCAATTACAAACTGTTTTGGATGCAGTACCTGGATTTGTTTCTTGGGTAAGTATAGATGGATATTATTTAGGAGTTAATCGCCATTTAGCAGAAAGTTTTAACTTTACCAGCGATGCTTTTGTTGGTGAGGAACTGGGTTTTATGCAAAATAGTCAGCAATTTACAGAATTTATGCATGACTTTTTGGCTAGGCAAGATGTAGCAAATTCTAAGGTTATTGATGCCCAAATTAACGGTACAATACGCAATTATTTATTAGTAGCTCAAAAATATCAACAAAATACGGCTGCTGTTGTGGTTGGAATTGATATTACAGAACGCAAACAAGCTGAAATTGCTTTGGCCAAGTCTGAGTCAATGCTCCGCTCTTTGTTGATTAGTACCCCCAATATTGTAACGATGGTTAATCGTCAGGGGAAAATTTTGTTTATCAATCAAAAGGTACCTAATTTATCAGTTGAAGAAGTTATAGGCAAAAATATTCATAATTATGTATTTTCTCATGACTGTGAGATTCAGCGTTCGGCTTTAGAACGTGTCTTTAATTATGGAGAAGTTGTTAATTATGAAATCCGTACTGTAGAAACAAATGCGCCTTTCACATATTATGATTGTCAGGCTGGGCCAATTTGGCGCGATGGGCAAGTTACAGATGCAGTTATTGTCTTGAATAATGTTAGCGAACGTAAACAAACTGAAGCTGCACTCAGAGAAAGCGAACAAAAATTTCGCCTATTTACAGAAAATATTAGAAGTACATTTTGGATTGCTGATATTAGAAGAGACACTCGCCAAATTGTCTACGTCAGTCCTGCTTTTGAAGAAATTTGGGGACGTTCTACAGAAGAAGCTTATACATCATCTGATACATTTTTAGAAGCAATTCATCCAAGCGATCGCCAGCGCTTCATTGCAGATACCCCAAAACGAAGTCAGGGCGAGCATGATGAAGAATACCGAATTGTTCGTCCAGATGGAGCAATACGTTGGATTCGCAGCCGCGCTTTTCCTGTTAAAAACGATAAAGGAGAAGTTTATCGCATCACTGGTATTGCTGAAGATATTACGGAGCGCAAACAAACGGAAATTGCTTTAAAAAGTTTAGTAGAAAGCACAGCTTCTACAACAGGACATGACTTTTTCCCTGCATTAGTTGAATATATTGCTTCTGCTTTAGATCTGCGTCATGCTTTGGTCAGTGAGTTAATTAATGGACAAGTCCAAACTTTAGGATTTTGGTCTGATGGCCAGTTACAGCCGAATATTTGCTATGAACTAACATCGACACCTTATGAAATTTTACTCAAGCAAGGTTCATACTACAGTTATTCAGAAATTCAACAACTTTTTCCTACAGATGAAAGATGGGCTGGAATGAAAGCCGAAAGTTCTATGGGAGTTATTTTGAGTGATGATTTTGGCAACTCCATTGGCTCACTATGCATAGTAGACAAAAAGCCTATAGATCAACCCGATAAATTTGAGGGAATTTTAAAAGTATTTGCAGCTAGAGCATCTGCAGAACTGCAACGAAAACGGGCGCAAGAAGCTTTACAACAACTCAATCGAGATTTAGAAGTTAGGGTGGAGCAACGCACTTTAGAACTGCAAGAAAGTGAGGCAGAGCTAAGAGCTATTTTTAATCAAGCCGCAGTTGGAATTAAACTAGAAAGTTTAGATGGTCGATTTCTCAAAGTCAATCAGAAACTATGCGAAATTTTGGGCTATAGTCAAGAAGATTTGCTGAATAAAACTTATATGGATATTACTTATTCAGATGATATACAATGTCATCTAAATAATTTACAAAAGCTCATATCTGGAGAGGTAGAAACATTTTCAATTGAAAAAAGATGTTTGCATAAAAATGGAAATTTAATCTGGGTTAATTTGACCTGTTCTCTGATTCGGGATGGAAATGCTAAGCCGATTTATTCGATTGGTATAGTTAAGGATATACAAAGCCAAAAGCTTGCTCAAGATGCTCTCAAACAACAAATTGAGCGAGAACGGTTGGTGAATGTGATTACTCAAAGAATTCGAGAATCGCTTGATCTACAAGCAACTTTAAATGTTACAGTTGCTGAAATTCATAAGTTATTAAAAGTCGATCGGGTACTTATTTACCGCACTTTAATTGATGGTTACGGCAAGGTGATTGCTGAAGCATTGACGCCAGGATATAAAAGTATACTTAACCAATCTTTTCCTATTGAATGTTTTCCTAATGAATCTTATTTACGTTATGTAAATGGTCACATTTATGCTCTTTCAGACCGAAATTTGCGTGAATCTCCTAGCTGCCTAATCCAGTTTATGGAGGATATGCAGATTCGTGCCAAGCTAGTTATTCCGATTATTCACAACGATGTTTTATGGGGTTTGTTGATTACTCACCAATGTTCCCGTCCTAAAGAGTGGAAATCGGGGGAAATGGAGTTGTTACAACAGTTAGCAAATCAGCTGGCGATCGCCACCCAACAATCGGGACTCTACGCCCAATTACAAGTAGAATTAAATGAGCGAAAAAAAGCTGAAGAACAAATTTGTAAAGCTTTAGAAAAAGAAAAAGAACTCAGTGACTTGAAATCTCGTTTCATTTCCATGACATCCCATGAGTTTCGTACTCCTTTAGCTGTCATTGCTTCTTCTGCTGGAATTTTAAAAAGTTTTAGCCATAAGCTAGATGAACAACAAAAACAGAAGCATCTCCAGTGCATTCAAACTTACGTTCAGCATACTACTCAACTTTTAGATGACATTTTGTTAATTAATAAAGCTGAAGCAGGAAAATTAGCATTTGATCCAAGTCATTTTGATTTGGTTGGTTTCTGTCATACTTTAATAGATGAACTACAACTAAGTTCTCCTAATCATAATCTAGTCTTTTACCCTCAATACCTGGATAATTCATCAAACAAGAATAACTTCATCGCTTACATGGACAATAAACTTCTGCGACAAATTCTCAGCAACTTGCTTTCAAACGCTGTCAAATATTCCTCAATCGGTACTAATATTCAAATTGATTTATTAATTCAAGCTCAATTAGCAGTTTTTCTCATTAAAGATGAAGGTATTGGTATTTCATTAGAGGATCAACAGCACTTATTTGAGTCCTTTTACCGAGGTGGTAATGTTGGTAATACACCAGGCACTGGATTAGGCTTGACAATTACAAATAAATGTGTATACCTACATAAAGGACGAATTACTTTTGCTAGTAAGCTTGGAGTAGGGACAACATTTAAGGTGGAATTACCGCTGATTGCAACCGATGCTTTCGCCTAAGAAGATCTAATGTGTTATTCATCAATAATTTTGGGAAAAATAAACGTATCCAAACTCGATAAACAAAATAACTATTTAAACAAGAGGATGAATAAAAAAATATTAGTAATTGAAGATGAAATCCAAGTCTGCTCAAACATTGAACAGATTTTAAGTTTGTCAGATTTTAATACTATTACTGCAAACAATGGTACAGAAGGATTACGGCTTGCTAAAGCAGAAAAGCCAGACCTGATATGTTGTGACATTATGATGCCCGATCTAGATGGCTACAGCGTGCTAGAAGCCTTACGTCACGATCCAGAAACTGAGTCTATACCACTGATTTTTCTGACTGCAAAAGTAGAGCGTGGTAACCTACGTCAAGCTATGGAGCTAGGAGCTGATGATTATTTGACAAAACCTTTCTTTACTGAAGAACTTCTCAAAGCAATTGAGATTAGATTGGCGCGGATAGAAAAGCCATATTTACTTAAACAGCAGTATGAACAAGAACGTCAACAAAATATGAAGCTCAGGCAACAAATACAGGTAAACTCACAAAAGCTTCAAGAGAGCAAACAACTAGCAGACATGCACAATGAGGTTTTACAAAAACTTTTACAAGACTTAGGTAATCCTCTTTCTAATATTAATATGGCAATCCATATGCTGAAACAATCTCAATCAGATATCGAGCGCGATCGCTACTTGGCTATATTACAACAAGAATGTGTTCGGGAAATTGATCTTTTGAATGAAATGAAGAATTTACAAGTCTTGCTAACGCCAGATAATGCCAAGATTTTGCAAAAATTCAATTTGCTTAATCAGCATAAATGAAAGGTAAATATTAAACTAGTAATTTTTCAGTAAAATTTCATATGTTAAATATAAATAATAAGAGTTGAAATTATATACTATATGAACACAATTTTAATTATTGAAGATGAAGAACAAATTCGGGAAAATGTTGAGGAAATTTTACAACTTTCTGATTTTAAAACGTTGATAGCCCCGAATGGGAAAATTGGACTAGAAATTGCTAAAGCAAAATTACCTGATTTGATTATATGTGACATCATGATGCCAGAATTAGATGGCTATAGCCTACTATCTGCTCTGCGTCAAAATGAAGCAACTCTGAATATTCCTTTGATATTTGTCACAGCTAAAGCCGATCGTTCTGATTTTCGTCAAGGAATGGAATTTGGAGCCGATGATTATTTGACAAAACCATTTACAACGGAAGAACTATTAAACGCGATCGCTACTCGTCTTCAAAAACAATCTCTAGTCCAGCGTCAATCTCAAGCTAAGCTAGATGAACTACGAATGAATATTGCTCACTCATTGCCTCACGAACTAAATACTCCTTTAAATGGTATTATTGGGATGTCACAGTTGTTAGTTGACAATTGTCGCGTCATGCGTGAGTCTGAAGAAATAGAAATTGCCGAATTAATTTACACTTCTGCTAATCGATTAAATAGATTAGCTCAAAGATTTTTACTCTATTCCGATCTAGAATTAATCATAAGAGATGACAAAAAAGTTCGCCAAATTCAACAAGAATCAGATAAATTTCTTGTTCAAAGAGTTATTAGTGAGATTTGTCTTCAAAAAGCTAGAGAATTATCTAGAGCCAAAGATTTGACCCTTGAACTTCAAGAATCAACTGTGCAAATGCCAGAGGATAAATTGAGTATTGTCATTGAAGAATTGATAGACAATGCCTTTAAATTTTCTTTACCTGGTAGTGAAGTTCGAGTTATTAGCAATTGTGATAGTAGTAAATTTTATTTACATATAGTTGATAATGGAAAAGGAATGATGGCTGAGGAAATTGAAAGAATTGGAGCTTTTATCCAATTTAATCGAAAGTTCTATGAACAACAGGGTTCAGGACTAGGGCTGAGTATTGTTCAGCATATAGTCAAATTATACGGTGGT
Source organism: Nostoc sp. C117 (assembly GCF_043099735.1). Classification (NCBI taxonomy): domain Bacteria; kingdom Bacillati; phylum Cyanobacteriota; class Cyanophyceae; order Nostocales; family Nostocaceae; genus Nostoc; species Nostoc sp. C117. Next base: position 1,063,435 of record NZ_CP170991.1, on the reverse strand, counting down.
AAATTGACAATCAATAGCATTCCTGAGCAACAAACTATTGTCAGTATTGTTTTGCCTTACAGACCTATGTAAAACTAAAATTGAAATAATTCATTACTCCGAATAGTTGAATAATCAGGATTAAATTTGATGAATTAATGTAATGATATTACTGTAAGAAGTATCTTTTATTTTCCTAATTTAGTAATATTTAAATAAGTTTATTTATGTTGTTTATTAACTGCTAATCCAAGTACTTTCTGAAAATAAAAGCGGATTATTATAGATTTTTTCTAGATTATGACTTCTCAAGTATTAACTTTTTACTTTACATACACAATATCATTACCAATTCTTAAATATCTAGCTTTAGCGTGATAATTGTTGATATCTTAATTTAATTTGTACATTTACCTGATGAATGATGACTGAAAACCCGTCAACAGTCAATAGTCAACAGTCAACGACTATCAAGATTGTTTATATACTTTAGACGCGCATCAGCTTAAGAAACCGGGGTTTAAATCTGTACATAATGGTTCATATCAAATTGTATACTTTCACTAACTAGACCCCTAAATCGGTAAAAAACGTGAATCTCCCATTAATTACTCGCGCTCAAGAACACAATGAGAAAATAGCGATTATCGTTCCTAGAGGCTCCGCCAACGCAACAACAGTCGGAGTATTTACTTATCGAGATTTGCTCTATACTTCTAGCCAAATCGCCACAAGTCTTCTTGAAAATGCCGATGATTTACACGAGCAGCGAGTTGCTTTTCTCATCCCGGCGGGGTTTGAGTATGTAGCTACTCAGTGGGGGATTTGGCGTGCTGGTGGAATAGCAGTACCTTTGTGTGTTTCCCATCCGCGGCCAGAGTTGGAGTATGTGATTACAAATTCCGGAGCATCGATTATTGTTGCCCATCCTAATTTTGAGGATATATTGCGATCGCTCGCCGAAGAAAAAAATTTGCGATTTATCCTCACCTCAGAAACGCTCCCATCTAATGTGAAGAACCTCCCAGATGTAGATATCACCAGACGCGCCTTAATTCTCTACACCAGTGGAACAACAGGTAAACCCAAGGGCGTAGTTACAACCCATCAGAATATTCAAGCTCAAGTCACTAGCTTGATTAACGCTTGGGAATGGACATCTAGCGATCGCATTTTGCATGTACTGCCCTTACATCATATTCATGGAATTGTCAATGTATTGAGCTGTGCTTTATGGGCTGGCGCAGAGTGTCACATGTTAAGCAAGTTTGACGCCGAAGTTGTTTGGAACCGAATTTCTCACGGTGATTTAACTTTATTTATGGCAGTACCGACAATTTATGTCAAGCTGATTGCTGCTTGGGAAAATGCCTCTAAGGAACGCCAGAAAAGTATGTCAGCAGGTTGTGCGAAAATGCGCCTGATGGTTTCTGGTTCAGCAGCCTTACCAGTTCAAGTTTTAGAAAAGTGGCAAAGTATTAGCGGTCATTTTCTGCTGGAGCGCTATGGAATGACGGAAATTGGCATGGCGTTATCGAATTGTTTACACGGTGAACGGTTACCAGGATATGTGGGTCAGCCTTTGCCTCAGGTGGAAGTAAGATTAGTGGATGAGAGTGGAGAGTTAGTCCCACCAGGAACACCAGGAGAAATTCAAGTCAAAGGCGCCACAGTGTTTGGAGAATATTGGCAAAACCCCCAAGCAACCGCCAAAGCCTTCCAAGATGGTTGGTTTCGTACTGGAGATCTGGCTGTAGTCGAGAACGACAACTATCGCATTCTGGGACGGATGAGCGTAGATATCATCAAAACCGGAGGTTATAAAGTTTCAGCTTTGGAAATTGAAGAAGTGTTAAGAACCCATCCAGATATTCAGGAATGTGCTGTAGTTGGGGTTGCAGATATAGAGTGGGGTGAGCGGGTTTGTGCGGCGTTAGTATTGGAAAGCTCACAAACTTTGACATTAGAATCTCTTAGGAGTTGGGCAAAAGAGCGATTAGCTGTCTATAAGGTGCCAACCCAAATTTTGATAGTTGAAGAATTACCGCGTAACGCGATGGGGAAAGTAACTAAGCCGATAGTGGTTGAGCTATTTTGTTGATAGCCTCAATGCTCAATTAAACTTGAAGCTTTAAAGTTAGTTGGCTCCGAGTTGACTATGAGGGTGTAACCGCGAGTAGGCATTGTAGAAACAAAGCTTAACTCTTGCAACAAATAGGCAAACCTGCACTATTTTTGCATAGCTAAGTCAATGAGTCGTTAATATGAAAATTGTTCAAGAAGTTTCTCTGATCAGTGTTGGGAATTTTGAAGAATCAAACGATTGGTTGATTATTAGGGCTGAAATTCGTGATGCTATCTCTTTAATCGTTCATCCTCCTGGTACATCCAGTTTTACAATCAATCCAACAAAGCACGGTAATGGTGTTAAGCCAATTAAAGATGCTTGCATGATTGCATTGAGGGATAAATTTGCATGGAGTCTCGAAACTTCGATTAACTATGCAACCCGATCGCCAGGAAAGGTAGACGCAACAAAGGTCATTGACAACTATCTTTTTGCGCTTGAGTGGGAAACGGGCAATATCTCTTCAAGCCATCGAGCAGTCAATAAACTCTGTCTTGGATTACTACGGGGTGTTTTTCTAGGTGCTGTCTTGGTACTCCCAAGTAGAAAACTCTATCCTTATCTAACCGATCGGATTGGTAACTATGAAGAGCTAGAGCCATACTTTGATGTTTGGCGGGCAGTTCGCATTGAAGAAGGTTTTCTGGCAATCTTCGTAATTGAACACGATCGAGTAGATGAAAACGTACCAAAGATTACTAAAGGAACAGATGGTCGTGCATTAGTCTAAATTCTCCTACATGAATAGCTATGTAGAGTAAGGAATGGGCAGTTGTAATGCAGTTGTTTTGGATTGTTTCAATTTCTTGCTTCCTCTTGCTGATTCCCATTGCTCTACAATTCCATCAGCCAAGTCAGTCAAGCGGTCTATTGCTGGCTCTGTATCTCCAATTTCTGAACCAATCCAGTAACGGTGTAGTTTTTCTGCTGCATAAAATGTGGTACCAGAACCCCCAAAAGGATCAACCACAATCTGTCCTGGATGAGATGCCATTGCAATAATTCGTTCCAGCATAATGGGAGCTAGTTCGTTGGGGACTCGTTTTTTGTGCCGACGATGCCGAACGGGTGGAATATCAGTCCACATTTCCTCAGTTAACGTCCATAAAACTTCAGTACTGGAAGCTTCAGAGGCGTCCTCCCAAACATCTTCTGTCATATCCCAGACATCCATTAAGTTGATGCCTTTTTCATTGAGGCTTTTTCGATGCCCACCATAGTCACGGATCTCTTTGCCACAGTGCCGACAGAGTTGAATGGGTGTGTAGACTTTGTTGAAGACGCTTGGCTCGCCTTTTGTGTAATAGATCAGTCCGTAGTGAGCCGGAGACATCTTTTTACCTCTAGGAAAAGCCTTCGGCATTCTGCAAGCAATCCAATGCCGAAAACACATTTCTTTGCGATTGAGGTATGCGCCGTACTCGATACACCATTTGGGCAGGTTGAAGATGAATAAGCTGCCACCTGGTTTAAGTACGCGAATGCTTTCATCAAGCCACTGTTGCGACCAGCTTAAATATTGATCTGCTTCCATCCGATCGCTTATACCTTCACCATATTCTTTACCAAGATTAAAAGGTGGGTCGGCAAATACCATATCTACAAACTCATCAGGCAAAGCTGACAGAAGTTGAAGGCAGTCTCCTTGGTAGAGTATGCCATGTTCACTCATGTAAACTTGTTCCAGTCCTTTTTGAGTTGCAACATCAGGTGCGATCGCTTGAAACGGAAGCATTGACTTAATCTCTAGTACGTTAGTATTGCTTGAGTCTATAAACTCTATTGTCAATTGTCAATAGAAAGTTCTTCAGAGGTTGTACTACGCGGCTGATAGGGTTTTCCAGTAGGTTGATTCTTGTATCTCTCTACCTCAGCAACTTCTATGTAATAGTAACGCCCAAGTTTGCAAGCTATTATCTGACCATTCTTAATTAGGTCGTGAATTCGCTGACGAGTTACATTCAGTAGCTTGGCAGTTTGAGTTACAGAAAGTAATTCAGGGCTATCATTTGATCCGGAGTCTGTCATACGATGAGAGTGATATAATCACCGGAGTCAATTTTTTCGGTGTTGCATCTTCAAGGGTAACTGAAATTTTGTCACTGTTTGTCGATGTTCAGCGTTTTGTCTAAATCTACATAGTTCAATGCTAAGGAGCTTGTATTCATGGCGGCGTTCCTGAAATCTGTGGGATTGATTTTTGCCTTACTGGCTGTTATTGCTGTGTTGATTGTCATTCCAGGCGCACAGTTTGGAGTCGTAAGAGACTCGAGAGTAGTCTTTTTATCAGTCAGCTATTTCATTTTTTTCCTGGGAACAGTTTGGCGACTTATTCGCTATGGTCAGCTAGTCAGCCGTCAAGAAGACCGCCAAGTTCAAGCCACTTCTGGGCGCGTAGCTTCGCTGATTACAGTTGTTGGGTTACTGGGTGTACACTGGCTAACGCTATACACATTTTCACTTCAAGACCAGACATTGAACACAAGCGTCGATCTATGTTTAACTGTAATTGCGATCGCCTTAGTTTGTGCTGCAATTGTTGTTAGCCAGGTTGCAATTAAAACCTTAGGCAAATTCTTTGACCGTCTTACAATTAAATCAGATCATCAGCTAGTTACTGACGGTATCTACAGTTTAATTAGACATCCCATTTATACGAGTTATATTCTTCTATTTCTGGGATTTTGCATCATGTTGCAGAGTTTATGGGGTTTAGGTCTGTTGTTAACGGTCTGTGTGGTTTGGTTTGGTAATCGGATTGCAATTGAAGAGCAGATGTTAGAACAGCGGTTCGGGGAGGAGTATCAATCGTATTGTCAGCAAACCAAGCGCTTATTTCCATACATCTATTAGCACCTACCCCATAATACTGGTGAAAGAATACCGAAATATTTTTTCTCTCACGCAGAGGCGCAGAGAAAGAAAAGAGAGGTAATCTAAGAGTGGGAAGGGAGTAGTTTGCTACCCTTTTGCCTCACCCCTTCGGAGGATTCGGCGGGCACCAAAAGAGATTTTTGCTGGATACCCCAAGGGATTCCAGAATTCCTCGCATCACCTCTGTGCAGTACATCCAGTGTCCCAAATCGTCATACATGCGATCGGGATTAAACTCGACATTGTAATGCAGCACATTGGGAAGGTCTAAAAACTCATTACTAGCTTGGGGAGAAAGTAGCAGCAGATGAAATGGCTTTTTCTGGCATTGTTTTTGCAGCTTGTTGACCAAATCTATGACGCCACCGCGATCGCTAATACCTGTGCGAACAAAAAGCACTTTGTCGCAGTTTTCTAGTGTATACCAAAACCTTTCTGAGCGTGCGCTGTAACGAAGGCGCATCCGTTCATAAACGGGAGACATATCATTAACAGGATCGTCTGTGTCTTCGACTTCATGGGCAAATGATAAACCCGTCCATTTGCTGTGGTAGATTCTACCCGCCTCTGGATTGTAATGCAAAAAGGCCGGGTTCCACATATCATCAAAACGATTTTCGATCAGATCTGCGATGTCTGCAATATTCGTAGTACGCGTTAAATCGAAGGGAAAGGCGGGACCGTCGTACTCCATTTTATACAGCATCATACGGACGGCACAGCGATCGCCTAGTGGCAGAATAGCAACTCGACTAATATCTGATAATTTACATTTGTATTGGAGCAGCATAGCTGACTTTGGTGGTGCTTTCACCCGGCTTTCCAGACCCTTGTCACCTATCATCATGGTGCGGAAGGGTGCATTGGGATGCAGCACATCTTCGTAGACGCCTGATGGCAGAGATTTCAATGCTAGGCGTATTTCCTGCCACATCGGCTGGATGTTGTATTCGTTGTCTGATTCGTTAATTACCCAGAGGTGGCGTTCGTCTTGTTGCAAAATCCCCAGATGCCCATCATAGAAGAACAATTTGGAGTTGTTTGGTGAAAAAAGATTGAAGGCGGCGCTGTATTCTAAATCAGCACCAGGGGGGATGTCTAGCGTGGTGGCGATCGCCCCATCTTCTTGGACGGCAAAGAAGGGGAGTATCCCTGCTTGGGCAGACTTGGCAATGTAAATACCGGGGATCAATCCTGCCTTAGTTTGCAGTGCAGTTTGTAGTTCCTGCCAATAGGGAGCGATGGTGTAGGTATATTTTGATGGATTAACGATTCGCAAACGCTTTTGTTCGATACAAGCAGAGATATAGAAGCCAGCATTGTCAAGATAGATGGTGATTTCACTTGGCTGCTGGAAGCGTTGTTTATCTTTTGCTAATTCGTTTTTGGCGATCGCAAATAAGTTCTGGTCGATGGCATCATACATCAAGCGGTGACCAACGGTGTTGGGATGAGCCGGATCGAAGGATATCCCATCTTTCCAGCGTCCCTGTCCATTATCTAAGGCTGCCAACCAATTCAGTACTGTCACATCCCAACTCAGCATTCGGTTATGTGTGTCCTGCAATAGCCAGTGATGGTCAGGTGAATAGTCGTTATTCGGATAGACGCCGCCGAGAATTGGACGTGCGCCGATGTCTCGCGTCATTTTCACCAGCTGCTGTAAACCACTTTCAAATCGCCGCTGGATTGCCCGTCGTTCGTGAGGCAGACAGTAGGCTAATCCCTCGTTGCCGAGAGATAAGGCAATAATCACTACATCGGGTTTTTCTGGCGTGACAACTGAGGCAAATCGGGCGATGGTTCTGCCTACATTCGCCCCCACTTCGCACACGTTGACTATTTGATGTCCATATTTTTGCTGCAAAGCTTGTCCTAAGAGCCAAGTCCAATTTCTTAACAGCCAAGCTTTATAACCAAATGCTACAGAACTGCCAATGACAACGATTTTCAGGTTCTGGGACTCTTCATTTTGGGGGATTTTGGCAGCAGGTTCTTCAGTAAAATATCCGAATGGATAAGGCTGCAAATAACCGAATGCGCCATCATCTACAACAATTTTTTTCGAGTAATCTTCAGGATCGATTGGTATCCAGCGGTTGGTGCCTAAAGCTTCCCATCGCCCACTGCCGTTGGCATCGAGACGTACATATTTATATTCAACTCTCTGGCTATGGCCTGACTCCAAAGACGGTTCAATGTTGATTTCTGTATCTGTCCACCATAAAGGATAGCGATCGCCACTTGTACGCAGATGGACACATTTTTTCATCTGCCACAGTCCCAACTCCGCAATAGATCCTACAAGAGCGATGGATTCACCAGTTTGGGTGTATGCACTTATCTGGAATCGATACATAAGTTTATTCCTGATTTAGAGATGACGATACCAGACAGGAAAGCTGAATCTGAAAGCTGTTTTGACAATATCACATAGAGATTTTAACAGTAATTCTGAATTTTCTAAATTCTGAATTATCCTTATTCCATGACTCTGAGAAAAGAAAAATCAAAGCCAACTTTTAAACCTTATACAGTAATTGCGTTTGCAGCTTGATTTTTTCAGATTATGACTACAATCATCTCTTGGAAATGAAAGTCTTGTGTAGCAAGCATTATTGTTTTTATCTGGACAAATACAGCAGATTTCCGAATTCAGAAGTAAAAGAGACTTTCTACCTAGCTTTGAGACTTAGCTGGTCTAATTTACAGATGGAAATCTGCTGTGGATATTAATATCTCTAGTTTCTCGCTTCCAGCAACTAAAGTTGATGCGTGTTTAATTAAAAGTAAAGCTATGTTTAATTAGAAGTAAAATTATCTTTAATAATACACACTTAATCAAACCAGAAAAACGATTTTGTGGGCTGCGGTAGTGAATCGTTTTGATCCGCCAAATTAAATAAATAGGGGTAATTCATGAATCATTGGTGTCAACTTAAGCCTTTGCGAATGCGATTCGCGGCTATACAAGCTTTCGTTAAGGTCAAGTCAAGGTTTTGAAACCCACGTTCGCCCTTGGCGTTCGCGCAAGGTGGGTTTTATTTGTGTAGACGCGGTTTCTAACCGCCCGTTTCGCGTTAAGTTGACTAACCCTAGTTCAGCGTCAAAAGCTTTAGTCAGAAAACATATTTTTTCATTAAACTTTATCGAGAAACAATCTCCCATCCCGAATCTCCAGGTACCTTCCAACTCAAATCGGGATTGCTGACAACCTTTGTACCATTAAGCAACCAAGCGTTGACGCGTCCACTAGAAGGTTGATACCAGAGAATGTCAGTTTTCCCATCCTGATTAAAGTCTCCAGTTCCTTTGATTTCCCATCCCGAATCTCCAGGTACCTTCCAACTCAAATCGGGATTGCTGACAACCTTTGTACCATTAAGCAACCAAGTGTTGACGCGTCCACTAGAAGGCTGATACCAGAGAATGTCAGTTTTCCCATCCTGATTAAAGTCTCCAGTTCCTTTAATTTCCCATCCCGAATCTCCAGGTACATTCCAACTCAAATCGGGATTGCTGACAACCTTTGTACCATCAAGCAACCAAGCGTTGACGCGTCCACTAGAAGGCTGATACCAGAGAATGTCAGTTTTCCCATCCTGATTAAAGTCTCCAGTTCCTTTAATTTCCCATCCCGAATCTCCAGGTACCTTCCAACTCAGATCGGGATTGCTGACAACCTTTGTACCATCAAGCAACCAAGCGTTGACGCGTCCACTAGAAGGCTGATACCAGAGAATGTCAGTTTTCCCATCCTGATTAAAGTCTCCAGTTCCTTTAATTTCCCATCCCGAATCTCCAGGTACATTCCAACTCAGATCGGGATTGCTGACAACCTTTGTACCATCAAGCAACCAAGCGTTGACGCGTCCGCTAGAAGGCTGATACCAGAGAATGTCAGTTTTTCTATCCTGATTAAAGTCTTTGAGTAAGTTTTGTGGTTTAGCGTCAGCTTTTGCTGGAATGACAAACGCGAAAGCCAATGCTAAAAAGGCGGTAGCTTGAAGTAGACGTAATTTCATCACTTATATCCTAAATAAAGTAAATGTTGTTGGTTGTGAATTACCCTTCACTGACTTTAATAGGTGTGACTAATTTTTTTATGCAAAGTCAAATTGGTGATTGCACAAGTGTACAATCACCAATTTGGAGTGAGCGATCGCATTTAATCGTATGTCTGTATTTAATAACCCCCAACTTGGGTTAGAGTAAATTAACCGACATCATCATGGGCAAAGCGATTAAACAAAAAGTCTAAGGCGTAATTACGGAGTTGGTAATATTGAGGATCTTCCATGATGCGGGCGCGATCGCGTGGTCTAGCAAAGGGAATTTCCATCACTTCGCCAATTTTCGCATGAGGACCATTCGTCATCATCACCAATTTATCTGCCAAAAATAGCGCCTCATCAATATCATGGGTAATCATCAGCACAGTACAACGATTATCGCCCCAGATTTTCAGTAATTCTTCCTGTAATTCTTCCTTGGTAATGGCATCTAGCGCCCCAAAAGGTTCATCTAGAATCAGCACTTTCGGACGAATCGCTAAAGCACGGGCGATGGAAACCCGCTGTCTCATACCGCCGGACATTTGCATGGGTTTCTTTTCCATTGCATCACCTAGTCCCACCATCGCCAAATGTTCCCGGACGATTGACCGTTTTTCTGCTTCTGGTTTGGTGGGATAAACTGCATTTACAGCCAGATAAATATTTTCAAAGGCTGTCCGCCAAGGTAGCAAGGCATAGTTTTGGAACACAACCATTCTGTCTGGGCCAGGTTTGGTAATTGGTTCTCCTTCTAATAGCACTTGTCCTGATGTGGGAAAGTTAAAACCAGAAACCATATTTAACAGCGTCGATTTACCACAACCAGAGTGGCCGATAACGCAAATAAATTCACCTTGTTCTACGTTGAGGTTCACGCCGTCAAGGACGGTAAAGGGTCCTTTTTTGGTGGGATAGATTTTGGAAACGTCTTTGATTTCTAGGAAGGGTTGACGACTAATTGTGCTTGTAGCGGTGTTGGTAGTTCTTAAGTTGCGGTTTTGCATTGTTTGGGAATGGGGATAGATTTTTATCACGCACAGAGGCGGAGGCGCAAAGGAGGTTTTAAGCTGCGGTTCTTCTGGGGGTATCTAGTATGACTTCGGCTATGGAGAAGTCGCGTTTAATTTGTAAGTCGTTGAGGTAGCTAATGGGGTCGTCGGCGTTGAAGGGTTTACCATCAAATAGTTGAATTGGTTGACGGGTGTAACTGATATCTAAGCCTAATTCTCTGGCGGCGGTACTGAAAACACGCACTCGACACACTCGTTCAACAATTTCTACCCAATTTCTGGGGAAGGGTGTGTCACCCCAACGTGCCAATTGGGTCATAATCCAAATTTGTTCGGTTCGACTGGGGCGGTTAATGGCAGACTCAGAATAAAATTGGTGATGGGCATACTCGCGCATGGGATGGTCTAAGTCACAGGTCGCGCCATTGACATCTTCAATTTGGATATACTCAATATCTGTGCTGACATATTCCCGACTGGCTAAAATTTGGCGAACTTCTTGGGCGTTAGCAGGATTTGCACAATATTGACAAGCTTCTAGTAAGGCTTTGGTTAAAGCAATATGGGTATTGGGATAAGTTTCTGCCCAATCTTCTCGCACACCCAGAACTTTACCGGGGTGTCCCAACCAAACCTCTAAGTCGGTAGCAATGGTAAAGCCTGAACCTTCGACGGCTGCGCGATAATTCCAAGGTTCGCCGACACAGTACCCGTCGATGGTTCCGCCTTTTAAGTCTACTACCATCTGGGCGGGGGGGATATTTTTCATATCCACATCACTGTCGGGGTCAATTCCACCTGCTGCTAACCAATAACGTAACAATAAGTTATGCATGGATGCAGGATGGACTACGCCCATTCGATGTTGTTGTTCGCGGGTTTTGAGAAGATACTTTTTGAAGTCGGATAAGCTGTGTACGCCTTGGTCGTAAAAGCGTTTGGCTAAGGTGATGGCGTTACCGTTGCGGGTCATGGTGAGGGCAGTGACAACGGGTAAGGGTTGATTTTTATGCCCTCCCAAACTTAACCACATTGGCATTCCTGAGGGCATTTGTGCCGCATCTAAATAACCGCCTGTCATCCCATCGACAATTCCTCGCCAACTGCTTTCCCGGACTAAATTGACTTCATCTAAGCCATGTTTGATGAAAAAGCCTTTTTCTTTGGCTATGGCTAGGGGGGCGCAAGCGGTGAGGGGTAAGAAGCCAATTTCTAGATTAACTTTTTCTAAACCATGACGGGCGATCGCGGGAGTTTTTCTGGCGCGAATTTTCTTGATGCGTTTTTGTTGGTTGAGGAAGTAAATCATTTCACTCCGCAAGCTGTAGTAACTGGGATGTTCTACTACTTCCATGCGTTTGCGGGGTCTGGGAATATCAACTTCTAAAATGTCACCAATTTTCGATTGTGGCCCGTTGGTTAACATGACAATCCTATCAGATAACAACACGGCTTCGTCTACATCGTGTGTTACCATCACCGCCGTAACTTGATTTTGTTCGCAAATTTGCATTAACTGTTCTTGCAAATTCCCACGAGTAAGTGCGTCTAATGCACCGAAAGGTTCGTCTAATAGTAGTAGTTTAGGACGAATTGCCAAAGCGCGAGCGATCGCCACTCGTTGTTTTTGTCCACCTGATAACATTCCCGGTTGTTTGTCTGCATGGGGACGCAAACCCACCATATCTATATGTTTTTCGATGATGGCTTTGCGTTCATCTGCCGGCATCCCATTGAAGACTGAATCTACAGCTAAGGCAATATTTTCTCTCACTGTCCGCCAAGGTAACAGAGAATAATTTTGGAAAACCACCATTCTATCGGGGCCTGGTTTGGTGATTCTTTGTCCTTCCAAAGTCACAAGACCTTCTGTTGGTAAATCCAACCCAGCAATCATGTTTAAAAGAGTGGATTTTCCGCAACCGGAGTGACCAATAAGTGAAACAAATTCGCCTTTTCTAATTTCTAAATCAATACCTTTCAGGGCAATATATTGTCCACCACCGCTTAATTCAAAAACTTTATCGATTTGGTCAACAGCAACAAATATAGACATAGGTTTCAAGTCAAAATTCAAAATTCAATCTTGGATATGCTTCACTGGCAATAATTTTTACAAGCCAATAGTGCGTATTCTCAAAGTTTTAGATATCCCCAAAGTCCTTAAAAATAGGGGCGAAGAGTCTCTTAAAGTCCCCCATTATTAAGGGGGATTTAGGGGGATCTAAAAAGTTACCAGTCTAAACAAATACTTTGAAAACACACCCTAGTCCCTAATCTCTATTTTTGTTCAGTAGGGAGAATCCAGTTTTGTAGCCCAGCCATGAGCTTATCTAGAATTAAACCGACAACACCGATATAAACTAGAGCCAAAATCACTTCGCTGACATTATTATTTTGATAAGCATCCCAGATAAAAAAGCCAATTCCCACAATACCGGACATGACAATTTCTGCCGCGATAATTGCCAACCAAGCTAAACCAATGGCAATTCTTAAACCAGTAAAAATGTAGGGTAGAGCTGAGGGAATCAGAATATTGAGGAAGTATTCTTTGCGGCTTAATTGTAGAACTTTGGCGACGTTGTTATAATCTTGAGGAATTTGAGTAACACCCACCGCAGTGTTAATTAAAATCGGCCAAATTGCGGTGATAAAAATCACGAACAACGCTGCTGGTTCGTTTTGGCGTAAAGCTGCTAAGGAAATAGGAACCCAAGCCAAAGGCGGTACAGTTCTTAATAACTGAAACAGAGGATCTAAAGCCTTAGACATGGTTTTATTTACACCAATCAAAACACCCAAAGCAATACCGACAATTGCCGCTAATGTATAGCTAATAGCAACCCGTTGCAAACTAGCAAAAATTTGCCAAAAAAGACCTTTGTCAGTTCCTCCCTTATCATAAAAAGGATATAAAATCAATATCCAAGTATCTTGAATAACTTGGATTGGTCCTGGTAGTGTAGCACCTGGAGTCCAAGCAAATAGTTGCCAAATAACTAGGAAGATAAGTAATGCAGTAGCAGGAGGAACAACATTAGGAAATTGCTTTTGCAAACTTGATAAAAAGCTATGATCAAATTTAGGATTTGTAAAACGTTTTTGAGCTAAGGTCATGGATTTTTCCTCAAATTTATTAATGAGTAATGATTAAACAGTGGCTTTTTTGATTTTCAGACTCTTGAGATATTCTTCTGGCTTCTCAGGGTCGAATTTAATCCCATCAAAAAATTCTTCTACTCCCCGAGATGTACTGCTAGGAATCTCAGAAACAGGTACTCCTAATTCTTTAGCAGCTTCTTTCCAAATATCTTCGCGGTTAACTTTTTTGATTAATTCTTTGGCTTTGACTGCACCGTTGTCTAGATAATCTTTGGGCAAAAATCCCCAACGAACGTTTTCAGTGATGAACCATAAATCATGACTTTGGTAAGGATAAGAAACACTACCTTTTTCGTCCTTCCAATAATAAGCAGCCATTGATTTATCATCAATTTTGCGACCATCACCCATGTCATATTTACCTTGGTATGGGTCAGCAAGAATTTCTGGTGAAGATAAGCCAAAATACTTTTTAGCAGCAAGAATTTGGGCTGCTTCTTTGCGGTTGTCAAAGTTATCTAGCCATTGCTGGGCTTCCATAATACCTTTGAGTAGGGCTTTTGTGGCTTTGGGATTTTGGTCAACCCAATCACCTCTCATCGCAAAGTATTCTTCAGGGTGATTTTTCCAAATTTCGGCGGTTAATGCAGCCATGAAGCCAATTTTGTCGTTAACCAGGCGAAATGGCCAAGGGTCACCGGTGCTGAAAGCATCCATTGTGCCGGTTTTCATGTTGGCGACGGTTTGCGCCGCAGGTACGGTCAGCAATTTGACATCTTCATCGGGGTCGATTCCACTTGCTGATAACCAATAACGAATCCACAAGTCTTGGTTAACATGGGGGAAAGTAAAGGCAGCGGTGAAGGGCGTGGAAGATTTCAGTTGGGCTAATAAGGGTTTAGCAGTATCGAGTTTTAAGCTGATACCTTTACCTAAATGCTTATTGGCGATCGCAATTCCGTTACCATGTGTAATTAACTGGGCTAATACATACATGGGGATTGGCTTATTCCCTTTGGTAATTAACCCTTCTGTAATTAAATGTGGCATGGGCATTTGCCATTGACCGCCATCAATACCACCACCAACAGAACCAATTTCGACGTTATCCCGTGCAGAACCCCAAGAAGCTTGTTTAGACAGTTCTACATCTGTCATTCCATGCTTAGCAAAAAAGCCTTTTTCTTGAGCAATAATTAAAGGTGCAGATTCAACAATGGGGATATATCCAAGTTTGGCTTTTGTCGTTTCTGGTTTTTGTTCGGCGCTAATATTAGCTACTGGTTGAACAGAGGATGTTGTAGAAGTACCAGCATTCCCAACAGTTTCCGGTGGATTTCCTAAACAGCCTTTCAGGAATATAGCGCTTGCTGATGTTGCGGCTGTGACAATAAATTTACGGCGAGAAAATTGATTAAAAAATTCTCTCATAACATCTCCTTAACTCAAATTTTTATTTTTTAATCATGAAAATTTAGGCAAGAAAATAACGTGTTTTCTCGCTCTTTAGCTGAAATTATCGATCTATATCTAGGCATTGAAAACTAGCCATTTTTCGGCAAAAAAAGGCTTGTTTATATACCTGGAAATATGGTTTAAGTTATGAACTTGGTGTGACAATGGTGTGTCACTCAGCTAATTGAAATTAGTTTACAGGTTTTTTTGTGTAAGTTATCAACTTGGAACGGGAATTATTAAATAAATATTAGATTACATATATAAGTAAAAACTTATATATTTGCCTAAATTCTGCCTAACTTCTCTACTCAATAGAGTAATATTTATCATGGCTATTATATTTAAATTATGGTTAGGTCTTTTTTGACTTAATTAATTACCACAATCAAAAAATATATAGATTTTATCCAATGGTAACTATCAGATATAAGTAGGTAGACGTAATTAAATATAAGATCAAACCTCACCCTCAATCACTCTCCTTACTAAGGAGAGGGAAGCCGGAGGCAGAGTGAGGTTTTATATTTAATTTGACCCCTTAGTTTCTAAGGTGGTTATAAAATCAGGGTTTCAAGATTGTAAAGAAAGATGTGGGTAATGCATAGCATCTTTGGGAGAGGGGAGACATAATTCTAGTTCCCCTTCTCCCATCTTTGGGAGAAGGGGTTAGGGGATGAGGGCTATCAAGGTTTTTGCACATTTGGGATGCTCCCGATTATTTCTCATGCTTTCCGGAAATTAGGAGGTAATGTCAGAAAAAATAAATACAATGACTCACTGAGTAACCAGGCCATGATCAACCACATAATCGGTAAATTATTACAAGGACGTTACCAAATTGTTCAAAGCCTTGGTGCAGGGGTGTTTGGACAAACATACATTGCTTTAGACGCAGATTACCCAGAGAATCCCAAATGCGTTGTTAAACAAATCAAAGTTAATAGTTTTGAATCTGGCTATTTGGATAGGCTGAGGTTATTGTTTCTAACTGAAACTGAAACCCTCAAGCTTCTAGGAAGTCATCAGCAAATTCCTGAATTTATTGCCTGTTTTGAAGAAAACAAGCGATTTTATTTAGTTCAAGAGTATATTGAAGGACATGGGCTGACTGCGGAATTACCCATTAATCATGAGTGGGGGTGTCTTTGGAATGAAAGAGAAGTTGTAGACTTTTTAGTAGATGTTTTAGATATTCTGGAATTTGTTCATTCTCAAGGCGTTATCCACTGCGATATTAAACCAGAGAACTTAATTAGACGTGCTGCTGATGGCAAGTTAGTTTTAATTGATTTTGGCTCAATCCAATCTATTGATTTTGGCATAGGTGCAGAATTGCCGATTTATAGAATTCCCGTCACTTCATTGGGATACATACCGCCAGAGCAATTTATTGGTGAAACACAGCCCAACAGTGATATTTATGCTTTAGGGATGATTGCTATCCAGGCTTTAACAGGATTAGAGCCACTACAATTAAAGACTGATCCTTATAATAATGAGATTGCTTGGCGTTCTTTAAACACTCCAGTTAATGATTATTTAGCTGCTGTCCTCAGCCAAATGATCCGCTACAATTACCAAGACCGTTTTCAGTCAGCGACTGAAGTCCTGCGGATTCTCAAACAAATGATATGGGAAACTGAAACATCAGAAATTTCAGCCCCAGACGAGCCATTGTATTTAGAGACAAAGGTTAAAAATGATAATTGTCAGAATTCCGCTTCTGGAAAATTATCCCCGTTATTTACAGGAGTGAAAATAGGACTGGCGGCTAATTCTTTATTGATGGGATTTGGTGTATATTCTTTAATTAATACTTCACCTGCACACTCAGAAACAGAAACTTTATATCAAGCAACAAAAGAATATCAAACAGGCGATCTACAAGAAGCGATCGCCCTAGTTAAATCTATTCCTTCCCACAGCAATGTTTATCCCGAAGCTCAAGCCAAAATTGAAGAATGGCAACAGGAATGGCAAATCGCTGCACAGCAATATCAAATAGCTATAACTGCTTTTCATGAGAGCAGATGGTCAGATACTCTTGCTGCGGCTCATCAAGTTCCAGATATTTTATATTGGCAATCTAAAACTGATAGATTAGTTAAACAAGCATACATTAACATCGAGGCACAAACCGAAGATTTATTAGGAAAAGCTTATGAAAGTGCCAATATCAAAGATTTCTCTACAGCATTACAATATTTGCGTCAAATTCCTCAAGAAAGTTCTGCTGGTGCTATTGTTCAAGAAAAGTTAGCTGAATACGATCGCAAGCGGCAAATCAGAGCAGCTTACTTTTTCAATAAAGCTTATAATCAAGCATCTATTGGTGATTTTGATCGCGCTGTAAAGTTACTCCGAAATATTCCTAAAGATACTCTAGTTTACGCTGAAGCTCAAGTAAAATTGAATGAGTATAGTCGAAAGCAACGCTTGCTGGCTGAACATCAAAAGGTAGCTTCTACAAAAATAACAAATTCATTTATCCCGAAAAACTCAGATAATAGGATTCAATATCTTCAAGGAGTAAATTATCTACAAGAGGTTAATATCCGCTAGTTATGGCAATTTTTAATGGAGCGCAGAGGTGTTTGACTTTGGGAAAATCAAATTTTTGGTGATTAGTAAAGAATTTGAAGAGCCACTTAACAATAGGGAAAGATTTACATAGATGCCAAGACTTTCGCAAGAAATTCTTAGCTTACGCGATGTGCGACTTATTCTTGAAACCCCACTTCCATTCCTCTCCCCGAAACGGAGAGAGGCTTTGCCCGAATTTCTCACCACATCTCTCAAAGCCTTTGCTTGAGCAGGGGAGCAGGGGAGCAGGGGAGCAGGGGAGAGTTCAAATACCAAGTTCTTTCCTCTCTGCCCCTCTGCTCCTTCCCTCAAGCTTGTGAGAAATGCGGGAAATCTTTTATAAAACTCACGTAGGATTGCTATGGTGCCAGTGTCATGATTTCACTAGCGCTCATGCTTGCTTTTACACCTGGTTTAGAGAGTGTTGTCCTTTTTACTTGCTTTTGACACCAATCATCTACCACTACAAAGATTGTTGTCATTGGCTCATTGGTTTTCGGATTACGCCCTTCACGCGCGGAACGTTCGCGTGAATAATTTGAGTTAATTCATTGCGGCTATGATTTGCTTCTGACTAAAAAGCATTGGTTTTCCCTAAAACAACCATCTAATTCCTCTTGATAACGTTATACAACATCAAGTTGATGGGAATACTAATGTTAGCAGGGAAAACAAAATTCTGTCATAAGGGATGTATAGATGGCGACTATGAACTCTATCCCCATCATTCCAGGATATCAAATTAACTCTCAACTGCATGCTGGCTCTAGAACCAACGTGTATCGAGCTATCCGCCAATCAGACCAACTTCTAGTCGTTATTAAACTTTTAGCCTTAGAGTATCCCAATTTTAACGAATTACTACAATTTCGTCATCAGTATACAATCAGTAAAAATCTCAACATTGCTGGAATTATTCATCCCTTATCGCTAGAAACCTATGGCAATAGCTATATTTTGGTGATGGCAGATATCGGAGAAATTTCTTTGAGAGAATATATTAAAAACTCAAGTTTATCCTTAGTAGAAGTTTTAAATATTGCTATTCAATTAGTCCGCATTATCCACGATTTACACGAAAGTCGCATTATTCATAAAGATATTAAACCAGCAAATATTCTGATTCATCCCCAAACAAAACAAATTCAACTCATTGACTTTAGTATTGCTTCATTACTACCTAAAGAAACCGAAGAAATTAAAAATCCAAATGTTTTAGAAGGAACTGTTGCCTATATCTCCCCAGAACAAACAGGCAGAATGAACCGTGGCATCGACTACCGCAGCGATTATTATTCTTTAGGTGTAACATTGTATGAAATATTCACAGGAAAGTTACCATTTAATTGTGACGACCCGATGGAATTGGTGCATTGTCATCTGGCAAAAATACCATCGCAGTTAGAAGGCAGAAGTAAAGAAATACCAAAAGTCTTATGTAATATTGTCATGAAGTTAATGGCGAAAAACGCCGAAGATAGATATCAAAGTGCCTTGGGATTAAAGCATGATTTAGAACTTTGTTTAGCCCAAATCCAAGATACAGGAGAAATTAGAGATTTTGAAATCGGTCAGTGGGATGTCTGCGATCGCTTCCTCATCCCGGAAAAGTTATATGGCAGAGAAGCAGAAGTAGCTAGCTTATTACAAGCATTTGAGCGTGTGACTCACGGCACATCAGAAATCATGCTAGTAGCAGGATTTTCGGGGATTGGGAAAACTGCTGTCGTGAATGAAGTCCACAAACCAATTACCCGTCAGCAGGGTTATTTCATCAAAGGTAAGTTTGACCAATTCAATCGCAATATTCCCTTATCCGCCTTTGTGCAAGCTTTACGCGACTTAATGGCGCAATTGTTGTCAGAATCAGACGCAAAATTGGTACAATGGCGCAATCAAATTCTTCAAGTTCTTGGAGACAATGGGCAAGTTTTAATTGAAGTAATTCCAGAATTAGAACAGGTAATTGGTAAACAACCGCCTGCACCAGAACTATCAGGAACGGCGGTACAAAATCGGTTTAATTTACTCTTTCAAAAGTTTATTGCTGTCTTCACCACAAGGGAACATCCATTGGTGATGTTTCTGGATGATTTACAGTGGGCAGATTTGGCTTCTCTACAGTTAATTAAACTGCTGACGGAGAATCAAAAATATCTCCTTTTGTTAGGTGCTTATCGAGATAATGAAGTGTCAGCCGTACATCCATTTATGTTGAAGATAGAGGAACTCAAGAAAACTGGTAAGACTATTAATACTATTACTCTTGCCCCGCTTTCCTTGAGTGATACCAATCAGTTAGTTTCTGATACTTTACATTGTACGACACAGATATCACGTCCCCTAACAGAATTAATCAATCGTAAAACTAAAGGCAATCCCTTTTTTGTCACGCAGTTTCTCAAAGCTTTATACGAAGATAAACAAATTAAATTTAATCACGAGCAAGGTTACTGGGAATGCGATTTTGCTCAAGTCAATGCGCTATCTGTGACTGATGATGTGGTGGAATTTATGGCTACTCAGTTACAAAAATTGCCCCAGCAAACGCAAAATATCCTGAAGTTAGCTGCTTGTATTGGTAATTCTTTTGATTTAACTACTTTGGCAATTGTTTCACAACAGTCGCCACAGAAAGTGGCAGATACTTTGTGGAAGGCTTTACAGGAAGGATTGATTTTACCGCAAAGTCAAGTTTATAAGTTTTATCTCAGCCATGAGCAAGAAGCTAATACTAACAATATCGAAAAAGTTGCTTATCGCTTTCTGCACGATCGCGTCCAACAAGCTGCTTATTGTTTAATTCCCGAAGACCAGAAACAAGCTACTCATTTAGCGATCGGTCAATTATTACACGCTAACACGCCTGCAACTCAACTAGATACATATATCTTTGAAATTGTCAATCATTTCAATATAGGCATTGATTTGATAACTCAGCTTGACAAAAAACTGGAGTTAGCACAACTGAATTTGCTAGCGGGGCGCAAAGCCAAAGTAGCGATCGCCTATAATGCTGCTGTCAAATATTGTACCCAAGGTATTGACTTACTGCCCTTTGATGCCTGGAAAGAACATTACAGATTAACCCTGAATCTGCATAACGAGCGTTTAGAAGCTGCCTGCCTCAATAGAGACTTTGACAAGCTGGCAGAATGGGGTGACGTTGTGTTGCAATCTGCCAGTTGTTTGCTTGATACTATCAAAGTCTATGAAACCCGAATGACGGCATTCCGGTCTCAAGGTCAATTTGCCAAAGTAATTGAGACTGGATTGCAAGTGTTGAAATTACTCGGTGTGGAATTTCCCGAACAGCCAACTATGGCAGATATTAGCGCAGCAACTCAACAGACAAGGCAACTATGGATGGGGCGCGCACCCCTAAGTTTACTGGATTTGCCTGCAATGAGCGATCCGCATCAACTGGCAGCCATGCAAATAATGACTACACTAGTCTCCTCTGCATTCATTGGTAAACCGACACTGTTACCACTACTCACATCTAAGCAAGTGGAGATGGCTATCCAGTTTGGCAATTCATCTTTTACTATCTCTTCCTATGCAGACTACGGCATGACTCTTTGTGGTTTGATTGGAGATATTGATGCTGGGTATGAATTTGGGCAACTTTCATTAAAGTTACTAGAACAAAACCAGATTAACGCTTTTAAAAGCAGAGCTTATTTTGTTGTCAACAGCTTTATTCGGCACTGGAAAGAACCATTAAATCACAGTATTCCATGTTTGCTAGAGGGTTATCACAGCGGCTTAGAAACCGGAGATTTGGTATGCGTGGCGTTGAACCTAGTGTCATATAGTCACTGTAGCTATTGGAGTGGTCGAGAATTAAATGATTTGGCAGAGGAAATGGAAACTTATCGACAAGTCATCAGCCAGGTCAAACAACAAGCAACGATAAAATATCTAGAGTGTTACCTGCAAGCAATTCTCAATTTATTAGGACAAGCTGAAGTTCCCTATTGTTTGCAGGGCAAAGTCTTCAATACCGCCGAAATTTTGCCCAGCTTACAAGCTGCCAGCAATCGCACCGGGTTATTCTATCTTCATTTCAATCAAGCTGTTCTGTGTTATTGGTTCGGTGAATACGAAGCAGCCTCACAACAAGCAGCCTTAGCAGAACAGTATAGTAATGCTGTAACTGGCTATTTCGTCGTAGTTGTCCGAGTTTTTTATGATGCTTTAATTCATCTAGCACGCTACACCGATGCTAACGCTGATGAACAATCAGCTATTTTAGAGCGAATCAATGCTCATCAAGAAAAACTCCAAACTTGGGCTATTCATGCCCCATTCAATCATCTACATCGTTGTTCACTTGTGGCAGCAGAACGCTATCGAGTGCTTGGTCAATTTACTGAGGCGATGGAACATTACGATTTAGCTATTGCCCAAGCTAAAACACATGGTTATGTGCAAGATGAAGCACTCAGCAATGAACTGGCCGCTAAATTTTATCTAAGTTGGGGCAAACAGAAGGTGGCAGTAGCCTATATGCAGGAGGCATACTACTGTTACGCTCGTTGGGGCGCAAAAGCCAAAACCGAGGATTTGCAAAACCGCTATCCCGATTTACTACGTGTTATTCTCGAGCAGAGAGTACAATCACTGCATATGCTGGAAACAATATCGAGCAGCGTTAGTCGCCCGCTCTCGGTTCATAATTCCACTCATTTGGGTCGTTCTTCTAGCACTGATATTAGTAGCTTTGATTTTGCTGCTATCCTCAAAGCCTCCCAAGCCATTTCCGGCACGATTCAACTGGACGAACTACTACACAGATTAACACAGATTATTCTGCAACATTCTGGGGGCGAACGTTGTGCCTTAATCCTACCTAATACTCAAGGAAAATGGTTGGTAAGAGCCATTGCTACACCTGAAAACACAGAACTTTGTGCCGAACCTTTAGAGGGCAACCCCAACTTACCAACTAAGTTGATCCAGTACGTCAAAAACACTGAAGAAATTGTGATGATTGACGAACTCAAAACCAATTTACCTGTAATTGATGAGTATTTAAGTCAACGACAACCAAAAAGTCTGTTGTGCTTGCCAATTCTCAATCAAGGACGCTTAATTGGGATTTTGTATTTAAAGAATCGTTCTACTAGTAGTGTGTTTACAAGCGATCGCATCCTCATTCTCAACTTTCTTTGTACCCAAGCAGCCATTTCTCTAGAAAATGCCCGTCTTTATCAAGATGCACAAATTTATACTCAGCAGTTAGAACAATCTCTAGAAAAATTACGGCTTAGTGAAGCCCGCTTTCAGAAACTAGCAGATAATATTCCTGGCATGATTTATCAGATCCGAATTAAAGCCGATGGTTCAGCTTCAGTACCCTACGTCAGTTCTGGGTGTCAAACTCTTTACGAAGTCCCAGCAGAAGATTTCCTGTCAGGGAAATGTAGTCTGCGTGATTTTGAACATCCCGAAGATGGAACAGAGGCCTTTCGGGCAGTTGTTGAGTCAGCACAAAATCTTACCCCATTTCAGCATGAGTGGCGCATTGTTACACCTAATGGGAATATCAAATGGGTAAAAGCTGCTTCTCAGCCAGAACGCGGCGAGGATGGTGAAATGGTATGGGATGGAATTCTAATTGATATTAGCGAACAGCAAGCTGCACTTCATGAACGCAAACTTGGTGAAGCTGCTATTAAGCAAAAATCTCAAGAACTGGAAAATGCTCTGCAAAAACTGCAACAAGCCCAACTGCAAATGATACAACATGAAAAAATGTCTGCACTAGGTAACTTAGTTGCTGGAGTAGCTCACGAAATGAACAATCCCCTCGGCTTTATTTCGACTAGCCTCCATCAAGCTAAACCTATCTTGGCTGATATCACTGAACACCTAAAATTATATCAAAAAGCTCTACCGAATCCGGAAGTAGAAATTCTCGACCATGCTGAAAAAATTGACTTAGACTATAACTTAGAAGACATGCCAAACATGATTGAGGCAATGGTTATGGCTTCTGAGCGATTAAAAAATATCAGCACCAGCTTAAGAACTTTCTCGCGGGGCGATAAAGATTATAAAGTGCCATTTAACATCGATGAAGGTATTGATAGTACAATTTTAATTCTCAAACATCGCCTCAAAGCCAATGAGAAACGTCCAGAAATTATAGTTGTCACTGAATACGATAATTTACAGCCAATCGAGTGTTTTCCTGGACAATTAAATCAGGTATTTATGAATATTTTAGCTAATGCTATTGATGCTTTAGATGAGTCAAGTATAGGTCGGAGCTTTGAGCATTTTAAGCTAAATCCCCATAAAATTATAGTGAGAGCTATCATTGAAAATCATACCTTAAAAATATCAATTGCTGATAATGGCACAGGAATAAACGAAGATGTGAAAGCACGTATATTTGACCATTTATTTACTACGAAAGGAGTGGGAAAAGGCACAGGACTAGGACTAGCGATCGCACAGCAAATTGTGGAAGAAATACATGGGGGTAGAATTGAAGTTAATTCTGTTTTAGGAAAAGGAACAGAATTTCTAATTTATATTCCAATACGCTTGGGTTAAGCATTTCTTGCTTCTCTTTGCGACAAATGCGTACACGGCGATCGCCCAAAACAGCGCATTGTGCTAAAGTCCAGTGGCTATCTTCCTTTATAATCTGTCCAAACTCAGCATCGTCGTAATAACTTCTTAGGGATTTCATCATCTTCAGATATTACCTTTATTCTGGGCTTCCCTAGCAACTCCAAAAACTAGTGAAAATTTTACTTTGAAATTAGAGTCTCTATTCCAAACTTTTAGGATTATACCCATATTACATTTTCCCAAAAAGTGACATAAGTTGTTCATGAGCGATCGCCCACTATGGATGAAAGAAACCATTCTGTTTTTTTAGGAGAAGGTTCATTACCAAAGTATGAATTGCCAAAGGGGGGAAACTGATGAGTTCATTTGTGCTTTGTTTTCAAGATATTGATAAAACAAAACTCAAGCTTGTTGGGGGTAAAGGCGCGAACCTGGGGGAACTTACCAAGATTGAAGGAATCTGCGTACCGGATGGCTTCTGTGTTTCTACTGAAGCCTTTAAAAGAATCATTGGGGAAACGTCATCAATTAACGAATTACTCGATCGGTTATCGCATCTATTGGTGGAAGACCGGGATAAAATCGGTGAACTTAGCGGTGAGATTCGCTCTTTCATTGAAGGGATAACCATTCCTCAAGACATTAATGAAGAGATCGCCAGCTTCCTCTCCAGGTTTGATGAAAAAAATGCCTATGCAGTACGATCCAGCGCAACCGCAGAGGATTTACCAACGGCCTCCTTTGCAGGCCAGCAGGATACGTATTTGAACGTTATTGGAAAGGAGGCAATCTATCAGCATATCAGCAAGTGCTGGGCATCGCTATTTACGGAGAGAGCAGTAATTTACCGCATTCAAAACGGCTTCGACCACCGTAAAGTCCACATGTCTGTGGTTGTTCAGAAGATGGTCTTTCCGCAGGTGGCAGGAATTTTGTTTACTGCCGATCCAGTCACTTGTAATAGAAAGGTGTTATCCATTGATGCCAGCTTCGGACTTGGTGAGGCTATGGTCAGAGGCATTGTGAATACTGATATCTATAAAGTGGGTAACGGCAAGGTTATCGATAAGAAGATATCCACCAAGAAACTAGCTATTTACGCCTTAAAAGATGGTGGTACGAAAGAACAGGAGATTGAGCCTGGAAGACAGAACAGGCAAGCACTGACGGATGAGCAGATTTTACAGCTTGAGCGCATAGGCAGAAAGATCGAAGAACATTTCGGTAGCCCCCAGGACATCGAATGGTGTTTGGTTGATGATACATTTTATATTGTCCAGAGTCGGCCGATCGCTACTTTATACCCGATCCCTGAAGCGAGCGATCGGGAAAATCACGTCTTTGTTTCTGTCGGTCACAACCAAATGATGACCGATGCCATGAAACCATTGGGATTGTCTTTTTTCCTGTTAATGACCCATGCACCCATGTATACGGCTGGTGGCAGGTTGTTTGTTGATGTGACAGCAACGCTAGCTTCACCTATCAGTAGAGAAACGGTATTAAACGTCACATTGGGGAAATCCGATCCGCTCATGAAAGACGCACTTACAACCATCCTAGAGCGGGGAGATTTTATAAAATCGTTACCCGACGATCGGAGTTCCGGCAAAAGCGGTAAAGGTCGATCGCTTGCGGATTTTCAAACCCTAAACGACTACGATCCGGCGATTGTTGCTGATTTGATTCAACAGAGTCAAACCTCGATCGACGCGTTAAAACAAACCATCCAAACAAAATCAGGATCGGATCTGTTTGATTTTATCCTGGAAGATATCCAGCAATTAAAGAAGACCAACGCTGATTCACAGAGCTTTGGTGTGTTTATGACTGCTATGAATGCTTCTTCCTGGATCAATGAGAAAATGAACGAGTGGTTAGGCGAAAAAAACGCAGCGGATACACTTTCTCAATCAGCACCCAACAATATTACGTCGGAAATGGGTCTGGCACTATTGGATGTTGCGGATGCGATTCGTCCTTACCCGGAAGTCATTGAGTATTTGCAACAGGTAAAAGAGGATAACTTTCTAGGTGAATTGGTGAAGCTTGAGGGTGGACAGGAAGCCCAGAACGCGATCGCTACTTTTCTTCACAAATACGGAATGCGATGTGTTGGAGAAATCGATCTTACGAGAACTCGTTGGAGCGAAAACCCAACCACACTTGTTCCGATGATTCTCAGTAACATCAAAAATTTTGAGCCTGGTGAAAGCGAGCGTAAATTTGAGCAAGGGCAACGGTCAGCTTTAAAGAAAGAACAAGAGTTATTAGAGCGATTGAAGCAATTACCGGATGGTGAACAAAAGGCCGAAGAAACAAAACGAATGATCGGCCTAATCCGAAATTTCATCGGTTATCGTGAATATCCAAAATACGGCATAGTTAATCGCTACTTCGTTTATAAGAAAGCTTTACTCAAAGAAGCCGAACAACTCGTAGAAGCCAACGTTATTCATGAAAAAGAAGATATATACTATCTCACTTTTGAAGAACTTCGCGAAGTCGTACACACAAATAAACTTGATTATCAAATTATCAGCGAACGAAAAGACGAGTACAAATTATTTGAAAAACTAACTCCGCCACGTGTTATCACATCTGATGGCGAAATCATTACAGGTCGGTACAAACGAGAAAATCTCCCTGCCGAAGCTATTGTAGGTCTGGCTGTTTCCTCCGGAGTTATAGAGGGACGAGCACGTGTCATCTTAAACATGGAAGATGCCGATCTAGAAGATGGAGATATATTAGTCACCTCCTTTACTGACCCTAGCTGGACACCATTGTTTGTATCAATAAAAGGCCTAGTCACCGAAGTTGGTGGACTGATGACACATGGAGCAGTTATCGCACGTGAATATGGCTTACCAGCAGTTGTCGGAGTGCAGAATGCTACCAAACTGATCGAAGACGGACAGAGAATCCGGGTGAATGGAACACAAGGGTATGTAGAAATTCTATATTAAAGCGAAAATTACTTTCATTGGATTTTAAATCAATACCTTTGCCAATTTACGAGGGTTCAATTGAGTCAAAAAAGACGATCTTTGATTTAGAATTAGCAACTCCCCAGACATTAGCTTACATCGCAATTCATCCCAACCCCTAACAACCACTGTATGGCATGATCGCCAATGGTAGCAGCTATTTGTTTGTCAAAACCTTGGGTAACCGATATGGTATTTCCGATCTATTTGCAACCCGATCGCAATATCTTATTGGGATTTTATTACTCCCAAGTGGTACCGAACCAAGACATTTAACTGAATATTTCAGGCAGGAAAACATTTACCAAATGCCTGAAGTAGCTTAAGAGAACCACTAACCCGAATTTTACACCGCAGCAGTGCCCAAATTAGGTTTTGTTCCTTGCCAAGAAAACCCAGCCAAGTTTTGCTATCTGCGGTGACAGAAATATCTGCTTTCCCAAGATGTCCTTCTTGAACTCGTACCATTTTATTTTGAATCGTCACCGTTGCACGACGAGACTCAGCACCAGTAAAGGTAAAGTGATAAACTGCATTCAATCCCTGTGACTGGTTGCGTTGAAACAACAGTGGTAGCCCAAACAGAAATCCTTGAATCGATTGAGGACGAATGCCACTGCTCACAAGCTTCACCGTTTTATTCGGGAAATGTTTGGCAACATAGTTTTCGGCATCCGATCCCGGCACTACATAGATGGTTTCGGTTTTGTCCTGCAATGGCTTGACCACATCTTTAATAAATGCTTTGCGATCGCTCAAGAATGGGGCAATTACATCCTCTCCCGCCGGACATGCCGCAATACAGTAAGCTGCTTTGTAGTTCGGCTTGAAAGACAAGCTTTGCCACATTGAGGCTGATTCAGAAGCACTGACTTTTTGGCGATAATCACTAGCACTTTTGCTGTCAGCGATCGTCTCTGTCCAATCTGTGAATCCGCCCATGAACTCGCGGTAATTATGAGTGTAACAAGCTGAAAAGCTAAAGCTACCGTCAGCCCCGATCGCGCCTACAGGACAAGCCGCAACACACAATTTGCACTCAATGCAGGGATTGTAATCGATTGGGTGGGCGTACTCAGTTACTTCTGTATCGATTAAAACTGTACCGAGGGCAATGAAATTACCAAACTTAGGATGAATCACATTTCGATGAATTCCTATGTGTCCTAATCCTGCTTCAACAGCCACAGGTTTATGAGATATAACCCAGGCTTTTTTGTCTGGATAACGATCCATTTCCATTGGGAATGCCACTGACGGATTCAAGGCTCGGACACCAATCTGCGTCAATGCTTTGACGAGGTTTCGAGCTACTTCATCTGCATGGTCGTAATTGGCATGAAATTCCAGATTAGCGATCGATCGCGCTGGAGTGCGAATGTTTTCCCGATTCATACAACAGACAAAGCTAATCAATGTTTTGGTGGGTGGAAATACTGCCAAAATTTCGGCATGTTGGTCGGCGATCGCGGGTCGATAAATTTCCACAAATCCTACATCATCAGCACCTGCATCCAAACAAAGCGATCGGAGTGAATCAGAATTCAAAGCGACTGTGCTTGTTTTTGGGTTGTTTGTAGACTGCTCACGCCACCATCTCACGGTAGGATGATTATCAAATTTAGCCATAGAAGCCTCTAGCGTTGATAACTATAAATCTGTATAGATTTTGGATTTTGGCTAACTCATAGTTTTTATATCAAGCAGTAGCAATTGCAGTGTTTGACATTTTTGTTGTCCAAAAAGCCGCATTACTACAGTTCAAGATTGAAGTTGCTGCATCAGACCTGCCGCATCGGAAACAGACCAATGCTCGGCGATCTTGCCATCTTGAACACGATCAATTCTGATCGCTGATGTTGAGATGGTTTTGCCTGTTGGTGGAATGCCGTAGAATGCGCCACTGTGTCTGCCTTTACTTACGATATATGTAACAACCCGATTCCCTTCCGCAACCTGCTGCATAATTTCAATCTGGATGTCGGGGAAAGCAGAGAAAAAATCATCAAAGAACGAATCGTGATAGACCCTAAGCGCGTCAAGTCCTCGATTTTCTGACCCTGGCATTGCGTGATTGATACAATCTTCTGTCCAAAAGTCTTTCAAAGCAGCAAGGTTTCGACCGTTCCAAACTACTTGAATAAAGTTCTGGATAATCTGCTTGTTTTTATTGATGTCGCTCATCAGCTTTTCTCCATAGAGTAATTTTCAATTGGTTTTAATAGGTACTTTATAAGAAGGGGAAGCGGGAAAGGTAAAAACCTCGCCCGCAAGTGGCGCGACAATCATCATCCCTTTCCCCTTTCCCCTTTCCCCTTTAACCTTTTATACCCACCGACGCACTCGTGCCTTGTACCGTAAGTATTCATCGCCAAATTTACGCTCCAAGTAACTTTCTTCGCGCTGAACAACCCCGATTTGCACAATCACTAAAAGGGGCAATAATAGTAGCAATGCCCAGATCGCACTAAATAGCAACGCGATGCCGATGTAAAGCAGAGTCAGAGACAAATAAATTGGGTTGCGACTTAACCTAAAAACTCCGTCCGAAACGATCGCTGTTGTCGGACGTGAAGGGTTAACCTCTGTCTGTGCGCGATTCATCGTCCGAAAAGCTGAAGTTCCTATCAAACCCGCGCAAATAATTGCTAATACTCCCAAAACTAGTGCTACCGATCGCGATAAAAAGTCGATTGGAAACACGAAACTAAGTACTAATCCGATTAATAATGTTCCAGCATAGAGTGCTGGTGGAAAAGCAATTACTCCAGGATTATCCGACATGCCCTGTTCCATGATGAGCTACCTTTTGTAATGATTTTGCTAATTAATGCTGTGAGAGGAAAGATGATTTTTTTGAATACTTATCATCAACTGCCAACATAGAGAAATTAAGTGCATATACACTTTTTGGAGAAAAATTTTAGACTTAACGCAAGAGTGCTGTTGCTTCCACTAAATGTGCCAGCAAAGTGTTCCATCGTTGCTGTCCAAGCACTTCCTCAACCATGCTTTGAGCTTGTTTCCACAATGGTAAAGCTTTCGCTAAGACAGCTTCTCCGGCTTCGGTCAAGGCAATGATACGAGTTCGCTGGTCTTGTCCAGGTTCAGATTTTAACCATCCTTCGCGTTCAAGGGGCTTAAGATTCCTGGTTAAGGTCGTGCGATCCATCACTAGCATCTCCGCTAAGTCGTTGACCGTGGCTGATTTGGCGATCGCTACAGCAGCAAGAATGGTGAACTGAGTCACTAGCAATCCGCTCGGCTTGAGTACTTCATCAAAGTGTTGTGTCATAACACGAGAAGCCTTTCGGATATTGAAACAGGCGCACGCCCAAGCCACTTGATCTAGAAGATCGGTGTTGATTGAGTTAGTGTGTTTATCCATAATTTAAGTGTATATGCACTTATTTTTTATGTCAAGTGGCTGCATGAAATTTATGATGTGGGCAGTAAGGTTGAGTATGGAACGAAGGGAAATAATATTCGTTTTATTGTTACTTCTCTGACTACAAAAAAAGCACCTCCTGCTCAACTCTACAGACAAAAATACTGTAAGCGTGGGGATATGGAAAATCGCTTTAAGGAACAACAATTATAACTTTTTAGTGACAGAACTAGTACCCATACATTTGCCGGAAATCAATTGCATTTGTGGTTTTCTTCTCTTGTATACATTTTGCTGAATGCGTTGCAGCAAAGATGTTTAGCTAAAACAGAATTACAAAATGTTACTGTTGGGACTATTCGTACTAAGTTATTGAAGTTAGGAGTATTGATTACTGTAAGCACACGCTGAATTTTATCTGAGTTTAGATGCTTTTACTCTGAGCTTTTACTGATTCTTAAATAAAAACATATATATTCTTAACCTTTGTCATATAAAGTAATCAAGTATGAATTTTATTATCTTAGAAAAATAAAATTATGAAGTGTATTCAAGGTGATGGTATTTTTGTTGCTAATGCAGCGAATGATCTAATGTTTAAAACAATGATGGACGAAGGTAGAGAAATTGGGACAGGATTACGCTACTGGGAAACAATAGAAGTTTTTGATATTAGCATACCAATTATACTCACAGAAAGCACTCCAGACATAACAGATAGTAATCAATATAAAAAAGGCTTAGAAGGAATTAGAACAGCTAGTAAGATCGCACAGAATCTTGGTAATATCCCAGTATGTTTCGGTGGTTCTATGAAAAGAATTGGAGTGAAATTAGCCGACTCATTCGGAAAATGCCACTTATCAATCGGTGATAATCTAACTGTAGCATCTACTATAGAAGTAATAACAGATGCCTTAAGCAAAAAAGATATTTATCTAGCAGATAAAATGAATTTTTTAGCAACTGGTGCTACGGGCTACATAGGCTATATGGTAGTCAAATGGATCTTGGAAAACTCCAATTGGAAAGTTTATGTAAAAACTTTGGATAATGTAAGATGTAAGAATTTATTTAAAAAATATATATCAAACACTGATAGGTTTAGCTATTATGACAATTTTGAAGAAATCGCAGATCGGGTAAATGAGATTCAAGTAGGTTTACTAGCAACTCATAATAGAACAAGCATTCCAAATAATAAAATTTTATCGAAATTTTCAGATGATTCTCTTATTATAGATGTATCTATTCCAAATGCCTTAGACTTTAAAAATACTGTTGAATTTAGAGGAGAATACTTATATGGTATTTCTACAAAGGTAGATGATTTAAATTGGGTTCAAACTTTTAATGTACAGGTAGACATGGACGTAGATACAATTTGGCCATGCTTTTGTGAATTGGCTATAGCTATCAATAAAGGTTTTAAAAATCTGGATTTACATACATTATTAGATGTAAATTGGGATAATGTTAAAATCGTTAATAGTTGGGCAAAAGAATTAGGTGTTAAGTATACTTATCAAACATATACTAATTCCTAGTTAATTTAATAGACATTCATTTTTCTAGACTGATTCGCTTAAAGTCACTTCTAATGTGTGTATTCATCACAATTACAATTTTTGATTGGGTAAATTACTTTCCAAATTCGAGGTAGGGATGAATTATGTAAGCATTCCTATTCTCTTGTTGATGCTAACGACTCCAATTGGCAGTATATCAACAACCCAAACACTGCAAGTTCAAGCTCAATCGGTTCTGGAACCGCCCATCATCTTTGGTATCAGTGTTAGCAATGGGGTTCGATGTTCTTTTGAAACGGAAGAAGCGTTTGGCACTGGTTGACTGACAAAAGTTTGATGTCACTACTAGTAGTCTACCAACCCAAAAATGCTAAGTGAGGACTGGGGAAAGGGGAAAGGGAAAAGGGTAAGAGATTTAAACCCTTTCCCCCTTACCCTTTACCCCGCAAAGTTCACTTGGCGAACTACTAGAACTAAACTACAAGGAAGATATTGACTTATGACTATTACTTTGGATAATTTCCAAAAACCTAAAGAAAAATATTCTACCTTAGTAGAATTACTGAGCTATAGAGCAAAAAATCAGCCTGAGCAAAAGGCTTATGCTTTTTTGCGAGATGGAGAAACTGAAGAAGTCAGTTTGACTTATCGAGAATTAGACCTCCAAGCACAGGCGATCGCTACCCATCTTCTGTCTCTAAAATCTCCTGGCGATCGCGCTCTGCTCTTGTATCCACCAGGTTTAGAATTCATTGTTGCCTTCTTTGGATGTCTGTATGCTGGAGTTATGGCTGTTCCCGTTTATCCACCGAAGCGCAATCAAAGTCTATCTAGATTGCGAGCGATTATATCAGATGCTCAAACAAAAATAGCACTAACCGTTAGCTCTAATCTCACCCAGATCCAAAGTCAATTTGGAGAAGAATCAGAGTTTGACGATATGCAATTGCTGGCTACCGATAGCATTGTCAGCAATAAGGTATCAGACTGGCAACAAGTGCAAGTAGATAGAGAGACTCTAGCTTTTCTGCAATACACTTCCGGTTCTACGGGAACGCCGAAGGGTGTAATGGTAAGTCATGGCAACTTGCTGCAAAATTCCCAGTATATCCACCAAGTATGGGAGTCTAGCTCAGAAAGTGTCATGGTAACGTGGCTTCCTGTCTTTCATGATATGGGACTGATCTATGGAGTTATCCAACCCTTGTATCAGGGGTTTCCTTGTTACATGATGGCTCCCGCATCCTTTATGCAAAAACCGATCCGATGGCTTCAGGCGATTTCGCGCTACAAAGCTACTCACAGTGGCGCTCCTAATTTCGCCTATGATCTTTGCGTCCTCAAGATCACACCCGAAGAACGTGCTAGTCTCGATCTAAGTAGCTGGCACATGACTTTAAATGGTGCCGAGCCAGTCAGAGCAGACACCCTCAAACAATTTGCCCAAACTTTTGAATCTTGTGGTTTTGACCTCGCAACATTTTGTCCAGGCTACGGTTTAGCTGAAGCAACCTTAGTAGTAACTGGAGTGCAAAACAAAAAGTTACCGACTTTCTACACAGTTCAGGCAGAGGCACTGGCAAAAAATCAGGTAATAGAGGGCAAAGGTGAGGAGAAATTACAGACCCTTGTCGGATGTGGACAGCCGGGGATTGATACCAAAGTAGTTATTGTTCATCCCAAATTATTAACCCAATGTGCGCCACAAGAAGTTGGAGAAATTTGGGTTTCTGGCTCTACCGTCGCCCAAGGATACTGGCAGCGAACCGAACAAACTAAGCAAACCTTTGATGCTTATTTAAAAGACACCTTTGAAGGACCATTTCTGAGAACGGGGGATCTGGGATTCTTGAAAGATCATGAGTTGTTCATCACCGGGCGATTGAAAGATGTGATTATTGTTCGGGGTCAAAACTATTATCCCCAAGATATTGAGTGGACAGTCTCACAGAGCCACCCAGCACTGCGACCTAGTTTTGGAGCAGCTTTTACGGTAGAAGTTAAGGGCGAAGAGCAACTGGTGATCGTTCAGGAGGTAGAGCGCACTTGGCGGCGGAAGTTAGATGTGGAGATGGTAGTTCGATCTATTCGTAAAGCTGTTTCGCAAGAACATCAATTGCAGATTTATGCAATAGTCCTGCTTGACACTGGCAGCGTTCCCAAAACCTCCAGTGGCAAAATTCAGCGCTCTGCTTGCCGAAGCGCCTTTTTAGGAAAAAGCTTGAAGGTAGTATCTTCTTGGAGCGAGAATTCGTTAAATCAAACTTCAGAGCCGGCTGAGGCTAAAACAAAATCTTTACCAGAACCAGTTGAAACTCACCAAAAATCAGACCATGACATCAAAACTATCAATACAGAAGTCGCACGAAATACCAGCAAAAAACGTGCTGACGATTTGATCGAGTGGCTACGCGATTATGCCAACAAGCGAATCAACTCCCAAGTTATTGATGAGCGTCGATGTATCCCACCTCATATTGTGCTCGATTTGGGAAACCGAGGAATTCTGGGTATGCAGGTATCACCTGAATACGGGGGGATCGGTCTTGGCAACTACGATACCATGAGGGTTATAGAACAACTCGGAGCGATCGACCAAACAGTAGCTTTGTTGGTTCTGCTTAACAACTTCTTGGGGATTCGTCCCATACTCAACTATGCCTCAAATTCAATCCGGGATGAACTGCTTCCCATCTTAGCGACAGGGCGTGAACTGGCTGCTTTTGCTCTTACAGAACCAAAAGCTGGGTCAAATCCTCAAGCCATCTCAGGCAAAGCAATACCAAATGCCAATGGTGATTGGCTCTTACAAGGCACTAAGATATGGAGCGGTTCAGCAGCATGGGCAGGTGTGATTAATGTTTTTGTTAAAGACGTTGATAGTAACGGCAATTTTAGAGGAATCAGTGGTTTTGTTGTCCGTCAAGGAACGCCAGGTTTGCGCTCTGGACCCGAAGCCCTGACGATGGGGATGCGGGGAATGGTTCAGAATACGGTATATTTAGATAACGTAGTAGTTGATTCGGAGCATTTGTTGGGCAATGAGGGAGAAGGGATGAAAGTCGCTCAAGATGCCATGATGCATGCTCGATTAGGTCTAGCGGCTCTAAGTGTAGGTGGGATGAAACGCTGTGCCCAGTTAATGCTTCGCTATGCCGAACGCCGTTCCGTATCAACTGGTCGGTTACTAGATAATCCAGTTACTCTGATTCGATTGAATGAACTCACAGTGGCTATCACAGCTGTAGAAACCCTCGTTGACAGGATTGCCAGTTTACTTGACGATGGGAATTTGATTCCAGCAGAGATTTATGCCGTTTGCAAGACAACTGGCCCGGAATTTTTCTGGAAGGCTGCTGATAGTCTCGTGCAGCTACTGGGCGGTCGGGGTTATATAGAGACGAATATAGCACCTCAGCTCCTCCGCGATGCTAGAGTGATTCGCATTTTTGAAGGTCCCACGGAAACCCTACAGATGTTCATTGGCTCCTGTACGATCAACAATAGTGCAGAAATACACAAATTTCTCAGCAACGAGCTAGCTGCACCAACGGTTTCTCACAGCTTAAGAGTTGCTGCTGAACAAATCCACCGACGTTACAACCAAGCCAAGTCCTCCTTCCCAGACCAAATCTCTTCAATCCGTTGGGGGTATCTGCTAATCGGCGAACTCGCCTCCTTTGCTGTTCTGTGGGCTGCAACTCAACAGGCGTTTAAGCGATCGCAATCGCAATATCTGCGCCGTGCTGTTGAGTGGACGCAACTCCAATTTGAACAGAAGCTCAAAACATCTCTGCATGATATCCTCAGTGAATCTGGCCTGTCCGGTGCAGATGATATTAGTGAGATGATATCGAATTATACAGAAGCGATTGGCGATATTCAACAAACCCTTCCAGGCGAAGACCGTGAACTAGATGAACTGCTGCGGCAAGACAGTTCCACAATTATTTATGGTCAAACATCTAACAACCAGATAGAAAACTTCACCCTAATTGAAACGACAAAGTCTATAGAAGCTAACTCTGCTGAATTTCAACAGAGTCTTCCCCATACAGTAGAGACTATTCAGAACTGGATAGAAAATTGGTTGGTCAAAAGATTCCAGCTCGGCACCAAATTAGAGGATTTTAGTCAATCCTTTGCTGAATATGGTATAGATTCCGTAATGGGAGCAGAATTATCAAATGACTTGGAAGAGTGGCTCTCTAATGCTATAAAGCTCGAAGCTAATATTGTCTGGGACTTTCCCACAACTGAAGCTTTAGCGCATCACATAGCCAGCGAGATCGGCAGATCAGAGACTTCAAAAGAAGAAATGGCGTTAGATCAAAGCATGAATTAGGCGATCGCGGGCGTTACACTCGGTAGCGCCACGGAACCCTGGCTACACGCCGTACAAGAACGTCCCTCGAAACAGTGGGGGAATACCATGACCCAGCAAGCGACCAAAGCTTTGAACAAGCAGGTGAAACAGGCGTTAGAAAAGACAATTGACCTGCGATCGCAAGCTGTTGAACCACCCAAAGAAAATGCCCAGGAATGCTTACGCTTGATGGGCATGCAATACTTTTCGGTTAAACCCAATAATGTCTCTTTTGGTCTGGGGAAAGGTTAAAGGGTAATGGGGAAAGGGAAATTCAAACCCTTTCCCTTTTTCCTTTCCCCCAAAACCCGAAAAGTATTGGATGGGCATGGCTTTGAAAAACTTAGCCAGCGCTATGAACAATACCCAAGCACTCAAAGCTGCTGCAATAATTCTGGGGAGTGAGCCGACACCATCTGCGATCGCTAATCAAACACAATGTCAAGTAGAACAGGGAAATTCAGCTTTGTTGTTAGGAGAAAACCAAGTCTCTGGTGTTGAAGTGAAAAACTGTGATGTTCGCGCAGCGTCTCGTAGAGAAGGCACTGGTTCCGCCGCGCCCGTGCCAAATCCTGAAAAATGGTCGCATCAGGCGATTATTGCGAGGTCGAATCTCGACCGGAGCGTATGCAGAAACTCAAAGTTACGGCCAATTCAAGGCAGAATCCGGGGTTTGATTTCTTGGAGGAGTGCTGGAATGATGACCCGGCTTTGCAGATCGTGGTTAAAAAGGTGCTGGCTAAGTTTCCGTAGTGGGGGATTGCGATTGGGGATAGAGAATTTCATAAGCGTAGAACTGGCGCATTGGCTACACAAGCAGAACCAGAGTTTTGTATTTCGTCAAAAAAAGAATACTACTTTTCAAGAAAAAAGACAAAAATTCCAGCCTTTAAATAGCATTGAGATTTACCCAGATGTTCGTCAGTTTTATCCCAATTTTAAGTTTACTCAGAAAAAAGCTTTTAGTCGGTTTAATTTAGCAGTTTACTGGAAAACCCTAGTTTCAAAGCCCTCAGACATAAACCTTAATTCCTGGAATTTTTCGACAACAGTATGCAAGTCATCTCACTTATTTTGCTCTAATGTCAAGTACATCTTTTTCGGAAAAACATCTTATCTTGTTAAATTTGTCAAGCTATTTTTATACTAAATTATAATTAGACGAGATTACCCTGCTTGTATTACATATTGAAATTGCTAGAAAAAATTTTTATAAAATTTTCAATACTCTAGGTTTTAAAAAAATCTATCTATGGTATGTTGAATCTGAACAGTAATTACCACAATTTCACCAGTTATTGTCAATAACTAGCTGAACTTAGCCAACAGTAGAATTTTGAACATTATTTTGGAAGTTAAAGGTATAGCTAAATTTCTATAACTTGGAATGCAATGGTAATCGCTTGATTGTGCATTAGTGAAAATTTTATTGTTCTAATGCAATTCTAGTAAGAGAGACCGCTTTTAGTTAAGCGATAGTACGGCTAATTTCAGTGTTGATGTTCCTTATTACCTACTTTATTTCTGCCTTTTCCTGACTCTGTTTTAACAGAAGAAGTAAGTGGCATAAAAGTTCTGTGCAAAGGTTTTAAACTTTTATCATTTTAAAAGCGGAAAATCTGAGCAGAGGAAAACTATGCTTGCAAGTTTTTAAGCATAGATAAATGTAATATTTTGTACTAAAAATAACTGAAGCTAATATGACTATTTCCGGCGAAAATAACTCTATCCCATTAGTAGATATAAATCCAGTAAATGTATCTGAAGGTCTCAATTATCAGGCTGATTTTCAAGGAATAAACCAGATAATTGCTCCGATTAATTCTCAAGAAAAGCAACTTTTATCTTTACGTCCTCCGGTTATAGATACTCCGATTTTTAAACTAGATCCGGATGCTGGGAGAGGATTATTTCCGGTATCTTTCAGTGATGAAAACTCAGCTAAAAACTCAAATATTGAAATTACAGATATCGATTCATTAACAGGGCAAACTGCTGGAAGTTCAGTAGTTGGCACCAATGCTCATGAGTTAGTTTTTATAGATTCTTCCAGTGTTGAGGATTATCAAACTTTGATCGCAGGGGTAGACCTGAATGCAGAAATTATCTTGCTGGATGGCACACAAGATGGAGTGCATCAAATCAGCCAGGTCTTAGCACAACATCAAGGAGTATCTGCTGTTCATATTGTTTCTCATGGTAGTTCTGGGAGTTTACAACTTGGTTCTTCCGTTTTGAGCTTGGACACACTTGACGATTACACAAGTGATTTAACAGTGTGGGCTAGTGCCCTGACTCCAGATGCAGACTTGGTTCTCTATGGGTGTGATGTTGCAGCAGGTAATGAAGGCTCGGATTTTATAGAGCAATTGAGTACCTTGACAACAGCTGATGTTGCAGCTTCCACAGACTTAACGGGAAATGCTGCTCTTGGTGGTGACTGGGAGTTGGAAGCGACAACTGGTGCTATAGAAACTAATTTAGCTTTTTCAGATAATGCGATCGCCACGTATGATTCCGTATTGACTTCAATTTCGGGGAATATCAGTGGTACAAAAACCTATGGCACAGACGTAGTTAATTCTGAAGATGTCGACCTTAGCGGCAATGTTACCGTTACTGGTGATGCGACCATCAATGTATCAGGTGATTTCACTCTAGGTAGCAATTTCAAAATCTCTGGAGATGGTACAGGCGATCGCGACAATCTCACCATTATTGGTTATGATACGGTGACAATTGGTGGTTTCATTGGTGGTAGCGGTTTTAAAAACCTAACTATCCAAGCACCAATAATTAAAATTCTTGACAATGCCATTATTTCCTCTCGTTTTATTAACGAAACTGGAACTCCTGATTGGGTAAATGCCAGTTCTACTGGTGATTCTGGTAACATTACCCTGAAAGCTTCAGTAAATCTTAAAGACTATCCTGGTGTTAACTTAATCAGCGGTATAGCTGGTTGGGCTAGACCCAATCCTAAAATTGAAGTTAATACTGGAGCCAAATTATTAGCACAGGTAGCAAGCGGCGACACCGAAAAAGCTGGTGATATCTCTATCACTTCAGAAGACATAGAACAAAGGCTGGGTGGAATCACGCTGTTATTTGGTTACTCCAATAAGACAGCAGGTATTACCGTAGATGGGGCAACAATCAAGGGCGCTAATGTTACCTTGAAAGCCAATGCTGAAGATTACAATCCCTTCAGTCAAGCACCTGCATGGGCGCAGAAGTTATTTATTGAACCCGCGACAAATTCCCTTTCTTATGTACTATCAAAATTCACTATTCCCGCAACAGTTGAGGTGCGGGGTTCTGATGCGGATATCACAGTCAAAAATGCTGATATTGATGCTAGTGGCAAAGTTGATATCACCACATCAGCTAATGTTGACAGTAGTGTGAAAGCCATCAGCATGGTTGATGATTTTGGCAACATCAACAAAAATAGATTTGCCGCAGCTTATGGGCAAGCTACAGGGGAAGCTCAGGTTTCGATTCAAGGAACTACCACGATTGATGCCGGCAAAGATGTCAACATTGCGTCAAAGACTACAACCACAGCTAAGGTGCTGGCTCAAGTCCTTGGTAACGTCATGGAGAGATTTGACGCTGCCGATGGTAATGAAAAAGGTTTTGCAGTTGCAATAGCCAACACCAAAACCACTTCTAAAGCTATTGTAGACGAAGCGGTTATTATTAACGCCAGTGGCAACGTCAATGTAAAAGCAGATGGCAAGGTTAACAGTGAAGGAAAAGCTCAAACCTCCATTTTCCTTGATGGCAAAGCGGGTATAGGTGTTGGTGCTAACTGGGATGAAACTAACATCGAAGCTACAGTCAATGGCAAGATTACCGCTAGTGGTTCATCAGTAGGAAAAAACCTTGACTTAGCAAATGTCAATAGTGCAAATGACACAATTACTATTGCCAATCACGGCTTCAAAACGGGAGATGAAATTGTTTACAACAATGGCGGTGGTACTGACATTGGCGGTCTGAACAATGGCGAGACTTACACCGTTTTTGTAATAGATGAAAATACCATCAAACTAACAAAAGGTACTGCACTTGATATTGATAACTCAAATGTGTCAAGTGGAGTGAAGCACAGCTTAAGTCCACAGAAAGGGATCTTCTTCGATCCAGCGACAGCTATTGATGTTAATACCGATATCATCACTCTTGCCAACCACGGCTTGACCACAGGTCAGAAAGTAATTTATTCCAGCGATCAAAATGGGACTGATGTCAATGAACTCGACACTGGAGTTGAGCATTACGTCATTGTCGTTGATGCAAACCATATTAAGTTAGCATATACAATTGATGCGGCAGCAACTGGCAGTGCGATCGATTTTGTCGAGGATGCCCAAGGTTCTCATAAAGCCAGTGGTACAGGCACATCCCACTTGTTGAACTATAACCAGCAAGTCCAGAAGACGACTTCTTTCGATCCCACCAGTAGTGGGATAGTAAATATTAATAATGACACGATCGCCATTGCTAACCACGGCTTTGCTACAGGTCAAATCATCAACTATTCCAGTGGTACAGGCACGGCAATTGGTGGACTGACTAGCGGACGGGGCTATTTTGCCATTGTGGTAGATAAAAATACCATTAAGCTAGCTAACACTCTAGAAGCAGCAGAGAATGGGACTGCTGTGGATCTTCTAGCAGGGGCGGCGGGGACTAGTCACGAATTTAAGTCCATGAGAAGTCCCATTGAGTTCGATCCGTCTAATAATGCGATCGTTGATAGTGAGAAAAACACGATTAAAATCGCTAATCATGGTTTTACCACGGGTCAGACACTCTACTATCAAGTAGATCCCACCGTTTCTACAACTGCATCATTACCTTACAACCTCTCATTTGAACCACAAACAGCAGTAGATGTGACGAACAACCAAATCACTATTGAGTCACATGGTTTGCAGACAGGGGATACCGTCACCTACGAAGTTGGTTACTTAGGCGAGAGTGCAACTGTGATTGGTGGGCTGACAGCCAATGCCACTTATAAGGTACAAGTTATTGATGCAAATACCATCAAGCTCCTCGATCCCACCACTCAAGCTGTTAAAGATTTAACATCCACAGGTACTGGTTCACTTCATAACCTCAAAGCATTTAAAACTGTCACAGCAGGTGATACAGAAATTCGAGGTTTAACAAACCAAGAATATTACCACGTAGTTGTCATTGATGCCAATACCATCCAGTTGACTGAAGATGTGCTAGAGGCTATTAATGCAAAACCAATCGACCTGGATGCCAGCGTTGCTAGCGTACCCACAGGACAATCTCAAAGCTTCAAAATTCCTCAAGCAACTAGCGGTATCACCATCGCTGCTAACTTAGACGCTACAGATAAAGTAATCACCAAAGGTTCTAATGGTTCGAGTCCGAAATGGCGGGATTTACTAGCCAATCCAGCATTATTGTATACTGGTGGTTTTACACCCTTGACAGAGCCAGGGAGAGCCAAAGACCTGCTCAAAGGTAAGCAGGATGTCAAAGATTCCAAGGGAAATCTGATTCAGAATCCTATTGGGAAAATGGATGATAACAAGGGTTTTTCTCTGGGAGTAGGTTTTGGACTCAACCTGTTTAAACATACCGTAACTGCCAATGTTGGTAGTAATGCTGTCCTCAAGTCTGATGCAGATGTGACGGTTGCCGCCACCACCAAACAAAAGCTACAAACAATAGTAGAGGCGGCAACCAGTAAAGATGCCGAAGGAAATGCGATCGCAATTGGCATTGGCGTAGGGATTTACACTAATACAGTCCTGGCAACGGTAGCGAATAATGCCCAGATAGATGCCAAAGGCAAATTAGCAGTAACTACCGATCTGACTTATCCCTTCCTCATTGACTTCAAGAAAGATTTTGATTTTACAGGCGATCCCCTCAATGCCTATGGCAACCTAGCAGTTCTAATTTCAGACGTTTTGCTTGATGGTACTTTGGGTTTCCCCAAACGGATCTTAAATACCTTTGTCACCACCAAAAATAAAGGTGGTCGAGACGTTAAAGATGGAGTAGCACAAAAAATCAAAGGTGGAGATTTTGGTTTTGCGCTCTCAGGCTCCTACTCACAATACGAAAACAGATCTGAAGCCACCATTGGCGATAACGCCAAAATCAATCAACAAACAAATTATCGCACTGATACCCAAGCAGTCCTCGTCAATGCTGTTACTGATATGACACTGCTGAATGCAGTTGGTATCATTCATATCGATCTAGCAGTTGATAATCTTGCCAGAGGAGCTTATAAAAACGATCCGACCGAGGTCTTCAATTTCTTTGGTAATCGTGCCAGTAGTGGTCTTGGCGTTTCCGTTGCTGTGCAGCGTGTAACAAATAATACTATTGCTAAAATCGGAGCCGGAGCATTCATTCATACAGGTTCCCTTGGTGAAGGCTTGGATGTCAAAGCCAAAGAAAAGATTTTCTGGCTGGACTTTGTGCAATCTGGGGGTGATGCCGAAAAAGTTGGGTTTAGTGGTAGTGGACTCGGCTTTACCCAAGATAGTACAACCATTGCCCAGATTGGCACAGGCGTTAACATCACAGGTGGAGGTATCAGCGTCAAAGCCGAGAGTGATGTCCAAAGATATGCCATTGTTGGTTCGATACAGCAAACCGATAATGTGGGCATCGGCGCATCTGTGGGCTACAACGAAGTTGACCGTACAACCAAAGCCATTATTGGCAAGGATTTAGACAATCCCAATCAAGCAGTTGGCAATCCATTATCAATTAATGTGACTGGTAATGTTGATTTAGAAGCCAAGAACACAGGCAATTATTGGGTGTTCTCCCTGGCTGGTTCATACAGCGAGGCAGCTCAACCAACTGCGCCGGAACCAGGCGACTTTGGAGTGAATGCTTCTGGTAACGTTGCCCTCAATTACATCGACGATACCGCCCAAGCTTACATTAATAACACTGGTACTATTAGCACTACAGGCAATGTCTCTTTAAATGCCATTAATGATTCCTTCTTAGGAACTTTCTCCGGTGGGTTTGCATTTGGCGGAAATCCAAATCCAAATCCCCAGCCAACCAATGCGACTAAGGTGAGTCTTTATGGCGCTTACAGCCTGAACGATTTTAAAAATAAAACCCAAGCTTTTATTGTTGGGACAGCAGTCACAGCCGGTGATGTGGAACTCAAAGCACTGGAAGATGTCATAGTGGTTTCTGGTTCCATCGGTTTAGCTGGAAATTATGTCAACAACCCAGCAGGAGGAGCCACCACAGTTAATGTTGCTGGTTCAGTTTCCCAAAACGTAATTCAAAATACCACAGAAGCATACTTACAAAATGCCTCTGTTAATGCTAGAAGAGATTTGAAGCTAACTGCTGATGATACATCACAAATCTATGCGATCGCCGGACTTTTAGGACTTGGCATCACCGGTGCTACTGGGGGTAATGCCAACACTTTGACATTTGGGGTGTCGGCGGCAACTAATAAAATAGACAACACCATTCGTGCCTACATCGACAATTCCATCATTAATTCGGCTATCTCAACTTCTGGAAATGTAGAAGTTACTGCCAAAGCATCTCAAGCCAAGATATTTGCCCTCACCCTTGCCGGTAGTGTGGCTGCTAGCAACGCTCCCACCAATAGTGCTTTCAGTTTAGCTGGAGCCGGATCTGGTTCAGGGAACACAATTGATAGTAACATTGCCGCCTTCGTTAGCAATAACAGCGTTGTCAACATTAAGAACGCCAGCAAAGCATTAAACATTACAGCCACAGATAATTCCTATATTGAAGCCAACTCTGGTGGTTTTAGCTTGGCCTTAGCTCAGGCGCAATCGAATTCGGTTGGTGTCTCTGTGGGTGTATCGGCATCGGTAAATAAAATTACCAATTCCACTAAAGCCTACATCGATAAATCCACAGTTCTTTCCCTTGGCACTGTCAACGTTACAGCTGATTCCACAGGCACTATCAAAGCTCTGAGCATTGCTGGTTCAGTTTCTGGAACCAGTAGTGCTAAAGGATTAAGTGGTGCTTTTGCTGGGGCTGGGGCTGGCTCTGGTAACACAATTAATAACATCATCGAAGCCTCAATCAAAAACACTGCCAATGTCAGCGCCACAGGAGACATTAACGTTACGGCAATTGATAACGCCTCCATCAAGGCAGATGCGGGTGGTGTAGCGATCGCCGTAGCATTAGGTAAAGATGCCAGTGGTGCTGTATCGGTTGGGGCATCCTTCGCCACGAATAGAATTGGACAAACCACAGACTCCATTAGCTTTGACGGTTCTAGTACTGGGGCAGTGGATCTTGCCAATGACAAGATTAACTCTGCGAATCACAACCTGACCACCGGACAACGAGTCAAGTACTCCCGTGGCAGCGATGGGACTGCCATCGGTGGGCTGACCGAGGGGCAGGATTATTATGTGATTGTGGTAGATAGCAACAACATCAAGCTAGCAACGAGCGAAGCGAATGCTAGCAATGGAATGGCTATCAATCTGACTACTGTGGGAACTGGCAGTAGTCACACTTTCACCTTTGCCAAAGATCCCCATGTAGTCAGTGCTGTAATTGATAATGCCAAAGTAAACTCTACAGCTGGTGATGTGAACGTAACGGCGAGATCCTCGGCGGATAAAGCAATTACGTTTAATGCTTCCAGTGCAGATGTTGTGAATGTGGCAAATAATACGCTTACCATCCAAGACCACAATTTCACCACAGGGCAGAAGGTAAAATATGCCAACGGTGGGTCTGTAATTGGCGGGCTGACTGGACAACAAGAGTATTACGTAATCGTAGTCAACACTAATACCATCAAGCTAGCTTCTACG
Organism: Nostoc sp. C117; assembly: GCF_043099735.1. Classification (NCBI taxonomy): domain Bacteria; kingdom Bacillati; phylum Cyanobacteriota; class Cyanophyceae; order Nostocales; family Nostocaceae; genus Nostoc; species Nostoc sp. C117. Next base: position 1,018,527 of record NZ_CP170991.1, on the reverse strand, counting down.
GAAGCCGATGCGAACAATGCGATCGCCATTGATTTGACTTCCCTTGGTTCGGGTTCATCTCACTCCTTCAGCTTTACTCAAAAAGCCACCATTCAAGCGTTAACAATTGGCGGTGCTGTTTCTGGCGCAAGTGGTAAGCAAGGGTTAGCCGCTTCTGGGGCTGGAGCTGGTTCAGATAACGCTGTGAATAGAACCATTGAAGCGGTGATTCGCAACAAAGCAGATGTCAAAGCCAAGGAAGTTGTGAATTTAACCGCCACAGACACCAGCAATATTACAGCAGATGCTGGTGGTGTAGCCGTAGCCGTGAGTATCGGCAAAGATTTGAGTGCCGCCTTGAGCGTTGGTGCATCCCAGTCTACTAACAAGATTTCTAACACCGTTAAAGCAGCGATCGACAATGCCAAAGTAGAGTCCACTGCTGATGCAATTAATCTTACAGCCACATCTACAGCAAAGATTGACGCTCTAACCATTGCTGGGGCGATTTCTGCTAGTGCAGGCCAAACACTGTTGAGTGCTTCTGGTGCTGGAACTTCGTCAACTAACACCATTGACAACACAATTGAGGCGTCGATTAAGAATAACGCCGACGTGGATGCTAGTGGAGCAGTTTCATTAACAGCCACCGATAATTCCACCATTGTCGCCGATGCTGGTGGTGTGGCAGTGGCTCTGGCATTGAGTAGCCAACCCAACAACGTGGCTATTTCTGTGGGAGCTGCCCTAGCAACCAACACAGTGAGCGACACTACCAAGGCAACTATTGATGGTTCTCCGGTGGTGGGTAATAGCGTGGCGCTGAGTGCCAACTCCACAGCAAATATTGACGCCTTTACTCTGGGTGCAGCTTTATCAGGTGGAACTGGAGCTGGTGGTGGAGTTACGGGTTCTGGTGCTGGTTCCAGTTCCAATAACACCATTAGCAACACCATCGAAGCATCGATTAACAATACCAATAATGTCACAGCAGATAGCGGAAGTGTGACGCTATCAGCAATTGACACTTCTACTATTAATGCCGATGCAGGTGGGGTAGCAGTAGCCCTGGCTGGTGGTAGCAGTGGTGGAACTGCTGTTTCTGTGGGTGCAGCGATCGCTATTAATACCATCGACAATACGATCAAAGCAACCATTGACAAATCAACAGTTAATGCCTCTACTGGTGTAGCCCTGACAGCAACATCCACCGCAGATATCGATGCCTTGGCAGTCGCTGGCAGTTTATCAGTGGCAGGTGGTAGTGGCGGTGGTTTAACTGGTTCTGGTGCTGGTTCGCAAACAACTAACACCATCAGCAACACAATTGAAGCATCGATTCAGGATACAGCGAATGTGACTGTAACAAATCCTGGCAACGTCAAGCTAACTGCAACGGATGACTCCACAATTGTCGCCGATGCGGGTGGTGTGGCGATCGCAATTTCCGCAGGTTCTGGTGGTGCTGGTTCCCTAGCCATTGGTGCTTCTTTAGCTAATAACACCATCGATAATACTGTTGAGGCATACGTAGATAACTCGACTGTAACCACTGCTGGTAATGTAGAACTCAGCGCCACCTCCACCGCCGATGTCGATGTCCTTGCCTTAGCTGGGGCTGGTTCTGTGGCTGCTAGCGGTTCTGGTAGCGTTGCGTTGGCGGGGGCTGGAGTTGGATCTTACAACACAATTGACAATACGATCGCCGCATCAATTCGCAACAGCAGTACAGTTACCACCACCAATAACGGCACAGTTAAGTTAACTGCAACTGATACCTCCATTATTACCGCCAATGCTGGCGGCGGTAGCGTCGCCATTTCCGGGGGTAGTGGCGCAGGCTCGGTGGCTGTTGGCGCATCAATCGCTGAGAATACCATCAACAACGGCGTTAAAGCTTATATTGACAACTCAACTGTGACATCTGCGGGTAGTGTTGAACTAGCAGCTAAGTCTACTCAAACTATTACTGCCTTGTCTGTGGCTGTTTCCGTGGCTGGGGCAATTTCTCAATTCAGTTTTGCGGGAGCAGGTTCGGGAGCTAGCGCCAAGAACAAAACAACTAACCAAATTTCCGCCTATATCACTGGTGGTAGTAAAATTAACGCCACTGGAGCCGTTAACCTTTCAGGATTGGATTCTGCCACAATCAAGTCTGATGTAGGCTCTGGGGCATTGTCCTTTGCTGTAGCTGGGGCTTCAGTTGGTGTTTCTATCAGTGAAAATACCATTGGCAACAAAGTTAAAGCATACATTGATGGCGCGAATGTCACCTCGACAACGGGTAGTATTACAGCGATCGCTGGCTCAACTGCCAATATTACAGCCTTTTCCATAGCGACCTCAGTAGCACTTGCTATTGGCGGTGCTGGTGCTGGCGCTAATTCGATATCGAAGGCACAAGGCAAGACAGAGGCTTACATCGGTAAAGCAGCAGATGGTACTTCCACGGGTAACACCACCATTACCGCTGCCAATGGCACAGTTCAGGTGCAAGCCACCTCGAAGGTAACAGCCAAAGCTGATACCCGCGTAGGTGTCGGCGGATTGGTTGCTGTGGGTGGTATGGTGGCAAATTCCGAAGATACCCAAGCAACCTTGGCTTATATTGGCAATGACGCGACCATTAAACAGGCAGGAGCGATCGCCATCAATGCTGAAAGCACAGATGTTGTCACTGCCGACATGCTGGCAGGTGCAGGCAGCGTCTTGGCAAATGTCAACGTCATTGATGCCACAGTTAACGTTAAACCCACAACAACTGCATATATTGGTAACAATGTCAACACAGAAAACAAAGTAGCCGGCAATGTCACAGTAGACGCGAAATCAATTCGGGCAGAAGGAGATGCCACTGCTCGGAGTTATGGCGGTAGCATTGGCGCTAACGTGAGTGCGGCTACGGTGAATACCACGATTTCGCCGGAAGTCAGCAGTTACATCGGCACAGGCTCGACCATCAAAGCAGAGGGTAACATTGGTGTTAAAGCCGAGGCAGCATCTGACGGAAATGGTACACCGCCGACGGATCTGTTCACACCATCGACGGCGGTTGACTTGACCCAAGACACAATTGACTTTGGTTATGAGTTGCCTGATGGCATCGTCGTCACCTATGATGCACCAAATAATTCCTCGGCCATCGGCGGATTGCAGGAATTCATCACAGCCCCAGGAAATCAACAAGAGCGACGGGAATACAACGTTTTGGCAACGACGGCCGTCAGCGTTAAGCAATTGGTATTTACCAACGCTGGCAGTGCAGATACCATCACTCGCAGCGATGGTCAACAATGGACGACAGACGGCTTCCGTGTTGGACAACGCATCGTCATCTCAGGGTTGACGAAGAATGAAGGCACATATACCATTACTGCGATTAGCGGCTCAACGCTGACATTGAGTAGTCAGGATCAACTAGAAACGGAAACGGCAAGCAATATATCCGTTAAGCCTCTTTCCATCCGTTTGGGATCGTCCTTTAACGCTGCCAAGATTAATGCACAAAAAGATACTATTACCTTCGACGGCCCCCATAATTTCCAGACTGGAGATGTGGTTCGGTATCGCAGTGGCAGCAACACCGATGTTGGTGGCTTGAATGAAACCCAAGTTTACTACGTCCGCAAGATTGATGACACCACCATTAAGTTAGCAAGCAGTTTAGCAGAGGCGACAGCACCAACTAAATCCTTCAGCCCAACAGCCATTAGCGGTAGTACATTAACCATCACAAATAATGACACAAATGATAACTTCCGCAATGGACAGGTTGTTACTTACCGCGCCCCTTCAGCCAAGCAATTCAGTAGCAGCTTAGTTGATGTGTCCGTTGTGGAAAACAACGGCGATCGCCAACTAGGGCTAGACAGTAACAATAACATTCAAAATGTACCGGAAGGAAACAACATCTTCCTAGAAAATCACGGTTTCACCACAGGTCAAGCTGTGATTTATCGCAAGCAGGGCAACGGAGCTACCATCGGTAATCTCGTTGATGGCGGTACTTACTATGTAATCGTGAAAAACGCCGATGAAATCCAGTTGGCAGCAACCCAGGCACAAGCAACAGGCAGTGATAACGGAACGCCTAACGATACCAGCGATGACATTGCGGTGAAGGCGATCGATTTAATACCTGCGAAAACTGCCGCAGCCGACCAAAACGTTATCCACACCTTGATTCGAGCCAGCGACAAGCCAATTTCTGGTCTGCAAGATGGTTTCACTTATTACGTCGTCAACGCCAACCAAAGTGCTGGCACCTTCCAACTGGCGGCAACTCCCAACGGTACTGCCATTACTTTGAATGCAACTAACATCACCGGAACTCACTTCATCGGCACAGAAGGCGTTGATTTATCTGGTGGGGCAACAGGAAGCCATACACTGCACATCGATCTCAGTTCCCAGCCGACTGGACAGCATCAGCTCTTGGGTGCTGGTGGTACACCCTTCAGTCAGCTTTTACCGACATCCGGCGATGGGAAATCTTCAACAACAGTAGTCAGTGCTGGTGGTTCTCTGGCAGATGTGGCAGTTCCGACATCTGTTGCCAAGTCAAAACCAACCGTTAAAGCTTACATTGCTGCCAACGAAATCAATGCTGGTGGAGATGTGGCAATTCTTTCCTCATCTGCTGGAGATATTTCCACCTTGGCAGATAACCGAGCGGGTGGTGCCATCCAAATCGGTGTTGTGCGGACGAAGGTGACGCGAGAAGCAACTACAACCGCCTTTGTTGGCAACGAAAGTGGCGATGCTACGAATGTGGTGATTAAAGCAGGCAGTAACTTTGAACTCTCTGCCACCTCCGATAACGTAGTGGATGTTAGCGCTACTGCCGAAGGCGGCGGTGCCATTTCGGCGGCGGTTGCTGATACTTCAGCCCAGGTTGACTACAAGACCCAGGCAAAGGTGGGAGGAAATGCCAACATTACCGCCGGCAACTTGGTAAATATTCACACAGATGCCGCAACGACCGCCTCCAGTAATTCTAAAACCAAAGCGATCGCTATCGGTGCTGGTGCTGACGCCGATAAAGAAGATAACAGCGATTTCCCTGGTGGTGTAAGAGTTGGGAAATCCACAGGGGCAATTTCCGAGGTGGAAATTGGTCAAGGAGCGATCGTCACTGGCGAGGCGGTTAACATCGATGCCAAAGTATCGCGGATGAAAGCCACCGCCACCGCTGAGAGTTTAGCCGTTAGCCCAATTCTGTTGGGAGTTGCCACAGCCTTCTCGGATGCAGAAATTGACATTGATTCCGATGCTAATGTGGCAATTAAGAGCAACGCCGAGATTGCAGGCAACCAGGGCGTTGACATTCAAGCTAGACATGGTGACCAAGACGACTCTAATACCGCTAACACCGATAATTTTGAAATCAAGCGCAAAGCAGGACGTTTGGCAGTGGCACTGATTCCACCCCAAGAAGCGCGGGCGCTGGGTACAGATAATATTTCTAGTACAGTTAACGCTGAAGCCGGGGCAAAAATCTCTGCAGGAGCTAGAGGCAGCAATAGCCCGTTAGAAGACAAGAACAAAGATGATTTAGCACTGTTCGTAGAAACCTTTAACGCTCCTTTAGAAAGGTCGGCTGGTTCCGTTGACACATCAGACCGCTACTTTGACAGCAATCAATCAAGCGAGGTGCAAACTCGGCAAGTAACTTGGAATGCTGACGTTGAGATTCTTGGCGTTCCCAATCCGGTGTTAGAAGTTGATGCCAACGGTAACATCGCCAAAGCAGTGAACGTGACAGTAAATGGCGGTCAAACCACAGGAGCCATATCTGGGAATATTTCTGTTGATAATATCCAAAACAGAGGCACTGCTGAGGTGTTGTTTGAGGCGTTAAATGGCACGATTCAAGGAACTCAAGGCACCTTTGATTTCCTGGATACATTTAAGTCAGTCAAAATCACTAATAAATCTTCCAAGCAGCTAACCGTCAATAACATTGATGTTGTCAACCGCACTGGTCAACCAAAGGTAGGACTCACTGCCACAAATGTAACCCTCAACTTTAATATTGAGCGCAGCGTCGCACCAACCTTGGTGGATATCCAAAACTTGAGTGCATCTAATATTACGCTCAATGGTTTGATTGAGAACCCCATCGGCAAAACAAACATCCTCAATCAGGGCGGTAATATTTTAGCTGGTACTTCCCAAACCGTTCGCACTAATATTTTCAACGTTAATGCCACAAATAACAGTATCGGTGCGATCGCCACAGATGGTACCGTTAACAATCGAGTGAATGTGGAACTGGTGCAGAGTCCCAATCGCGCCGAGCAGATTTTTATCAACGCCAAGGACGATATTTCACTCAGCTTAAAAGGTCGTCTGCGGGATGCAGCTGTTTCTGACTTCACAATTAACATCGATCCGCTGGTTGCTGGCGGTGATATCGACTTGTTGCTGCAAGACAGTGTTAAGGAAACGACAGTTGGCAAAGTCGGCGGTATTACCGTTGATGCCACTAATGAACCAGCCAGCCAGCACCCCGATCCTTACTACAACTTCTTCAGACCAGATGCTGGCGCTCGTAAAGACCAAGATGTGGGTGTTTTTGCTACCATCCCAAGTGCGATCGCCAGCACCTATCGCTTTGCTAGCAGAGATGCCAATGGCAACCCCACAAACGATCCTTCAATTACCTCTGGCGGCAACATTGTAGTTAAGAAAAACTCAACTGCGACTACCCGAATTAATATCATTGGCATCACGGATATCTTAGGCACTGGTCGCGTTGACATTGAGACCAATGGCTCCATTAATGTTACTGAAAAAACAGGCGACCTCGAGGTAGGAGCGATTACTTCCCTTGATGATGATGTTACTTTGACGGCTCTGGGATCGATTGTCGATGTCCTCAACGATGCAGTAAGTGATGTCACAGGTGAAAATATCACTTTGACAGCGCAGACGGGTGGCATTGGTTCAAGTTCTAACTTCCTAGAAATCGACTCCTCTAACCCCAATGTTGGGGATCTTAATGCTACCGCTCCTCAAGACATCTTCATTACAGAGACAAATGGTGACTTGAACGTTGATAAGGTAACATCCACAGCAGGCGATGTCACTTTAACCACCAGCAAAGGCTCGATTTTAGACTCCCGCAATGACAGCAACAGTAATATTGACGCGACTAACATTGACCTGAAAGCCATTGGTGGTGGTATTGGCACCAGTAATAATGACCTGGAAATTAACTCTTCCACCCCGACAACTGGGCGCTTGGTGGCGGAGGCAGATGGCGGTACTACAACTGACGGCAACATTTACCTCACGGAGACGAATGGTACACTAAATGTACTATTGACAGAATCCGTAGATGGTGATGTGCGGCTAACAGTGAATGAAACATCAGCACAAGGCGAAGACCTGAAGCTACTGGCAAGCGGTGAAAATTCTGTGGGTACGTCAATTCCCAATGGACGGATTGCAGCAGCTAAGGGAGTCAACCTGCGAGTCGGTGACAACGTTAGCACCACAGACAACAGCGAAATAGTTGCTGGTGACAACATTACAATTCAGGGAGATTACTTAAACGCTGATGCTGGCTTCGGCACAGTTATGGATTTACGAGGGACAATTCAATCTGGTGCAGATGTCACTGATAAGACACAAATCTTTGGTAATGCAGATGCCGATAGTTTCGTCTTCAACCAGACCTTCCTCAAAGGACAGACCAACGTCTTCGGTGGTGCAACTGTGACTGCTGGGGCAAACGATGGCGAAGACCAGTTCACCGTCAACCAACTCCAGTCGATGACAACATCAAGGGGCGGTAAGCGCGATACCCTCAACCTGGATGGACAGGCAGACACGGATACTTACACTATTAATACCACTGGCAGCCAAGGCGATCGCCGAGATTATGTCATCAACGCCTTGGATACAGGAGCAAAAGATGATGGTGTAGATACGCTGACCATCAACGGTGCAGACAGCAACGCCAACGCTGCTAACGATCCAGTTGATGATATCTTCCTGCTGCGGGGCATGACTTCTATTCCTGGTGAAACAGCAGATTCTCCCGCCTTTGTTGCCCTGCTGCATGGCACATTAGGACAGACACAAACCCCCAGTAATTTAGCCAGCGTTCGCCCACAACAAGTACAGCGCGTCAACTACGATGCCAACATTAATGGACGGCTCAACGTCTACGGTTTGGGTGGAAATGACTTCTTTGCAAGCGACGACAACAGCGCCATCACCTCCTTAGATGGTGGCAAAGGCAACGACCAATTCCAAATCGGGCAACTATATGGTAGCGATCGCACCGCCGCTATTGGTAATCTAGCTGCCAGCGATGTCTTCAGTACCATCAGAACTACCCGTGGCTTCCTCAGCCAAGGCAATAGCTTCTCCACAGTTGTTCAAGGCGGTACAGGCGATGATACCTTCTCCGTTTATGCGAACAAAGCAGAGCTACGTTTAGAAGGAGATGCAGGCAACGACCAATTTGTCATCCGTGCCTTTGCCCTCGCCGATGAAAATGGGAATCCAGTCGTCGGCAACTTCTCTACCAATGGCAATGTCGATGTGAAGACGGGTAGCGGTGATGACCAAGTACAGTACAACATCAATGCCCCCGTTTCCATTGATGGCGGCACTGGGTTCGATAAAGTAGTCGTCCTGGGTACGGAATTCGCCGATAACTTTGTGATTTCGGAAGACGGCATCTTCGGCGCTGGCGTAAATGTCAAGTTTAACGGGGTGGAAGTCGTTGAAATCGACGGTTTGGAAGGAGATGATGATTTCTTCGTCACTGGTACACCCTTCGGCATAGCTACCCGAATCATTGGCGGACTGGGTAGTGACAACGTAAATGTCGGGGGTGATGTTAGCCAAAACATCATTACCCAAGAAATTGAAGGACAGAGCGGTGTAATTAACCACAAAGTCAGTTCTGCCACCGATGCAGGTTATGACAAGCTCCTAGCTGCGGGTGTTGACCTCAACGTTGCCAACCAGCAACAAGGCGCGGTGGTGATTCAGCAAGCTGGTGGTGAGACAGTTGTCCGCGAAGGTGGAACTGTCGGCCAGTACACAGTGCGCCTAGCTGAAGCACCCACCGCTAAAGTTTACATTACCGTCTCTGCTGCCATGTCAGCGTCAGAAGAAGCAGCCCAAGGAGCTGATTCTCTCCTCGTTTCTCAAGATGCAAGCAACTTCCGCCATACGGTGCTTCGCAATGGGGTTCCGGAAGTTGTAGATAATCGCTCAGTTGTGCTGGTTTTTGATAGCAGCAACTGGAATCAACAGCAGACGGTTTATGTACTGGCAGATGATGACAATTTCGCCGAGGGTGAACGGGTAGTTACAGTCAGCCACAGCGTCGCCAGCCAAGATGCCACCTTCAATCAAGCGGCAGTGAAAAATGTTGAAGTGACGGTGCTGGACAATGACCAGCCTGGCTTGATTATTAATGAAAGCAATGGCGGCACGCTGGTGCTGGAGGGAGATGCCACAACGGGTATTACTGACACTTACACCGTGCAACTAACGAAGGCTCCTGCTGCTGGTAGGACAGTGACAGTAACGCTGGCTAATGATGGACAGATTGCCCTATCGGCAGCTAATCCCGCAGATACACGCTTCTCGGCGGCAAATAAATCCATCACCTTCAACGAAAACAACTGGAATACACCGTTTATCGTTAAGGTTTCTGCAACCCAAGATGTTGCACCAGAGGATGCCAAGATTTCCGTGATTACACACAAGGTTACTAGTACAGATAGTACATTTGTGGTGAGCGATGCCTTCGGCAACTCCAAGGGAGAACGCTCATTAGATGTAGAAGTCTTAGACGACGAAACACCAGGTGTTATTGTCACGGAAACCGATGGTTCTACCCTGCTAATTAAGGGTGATGGCACACCAGCAAACCCAGGAGTAGGGGATACGTACACAGTTCGCTTGACTAAAGCACCTGTTGGGCAAGTCACCATTGACCTGTTAAATGATGGGCAAGCTACTACAACGCCTACTTCCCTCACCTTCAACCAAACGAACTGGTTCCAACCGCAGACAGTTAATGTCAGTGCCAATTCCTCCTTTGTCCCGACTCCTAGCACCCAAAAGGTGAAGCAGTTCCCAACCCAGCCGCACCTATTAAGCAACTTGCGCGGGCCTTTGGAAGTCATTGGCGGTACTACCACAGTCAATCGTTCGCTGAATCCAGCCGTCATCCTGCCTAAGGAATTGAACGCGCCACTGTTGGGAATTGGTACTCAACCGCCGGAAGAACAGCAAATTGACACCCTCAACATCTTTGACGACTCTAGCCAAGAAGATAAAACAGGTGTACTCACTTCCACTAATCTATCCGGCTTCAACATGGCAGGGGATTTGACTTTCTCAGGAACCACCACCTTTGGTGAGCCGAGTGTGTTCAAGGGCGGCATTACCTACGGCGACCCGACTACAGGCAAATCCACTTTTGAAGTCCTGAATTTGTTACTTGGCAGTGGCAACGACAACTTGACAATTGAAAGTACACTAAACACCACTGCTACCCACGGCGGAATCACAACAGTTCACGGTGGTGGCAACCGCTACCTCACCAATCCAACCACTGGGGCATTCATCCTCGATGGCAATGGTCAAAAGATTATCGGCGGTGACACAATTACTGTCAACGGTGGTGGTGGTTCAGCCTCTCCGTTGGTGGTTTATGGCGACACCTCTCAAGATGGCATTTGGTATAGCGGCAGCCCAGAAACCGTTACAGGTGCAGACTTTGGTCAAAAGCCCTTTGACCAAGTGGGTACTGCTGACGATCGCTTCCTCTTCCCCTTAGCAAATTCCTTTGACCTGAGCGGCAATGATATCATTGATGCCCGCAATCTCTTCAAGACCATCCCGGCTGGACAACTTCCTAGTGTCGGTTTAACCGTCTACGGTGGTGCAGGCAATGACACGATTTACGGCTCTCAAGCTGGCGACCATCTAGCAGGCGGTTCCGGTGATGACACGATTTACGGACAGCGAGGAGCGGATCATATCTACGGTGATTCCGGTGTCAATGTTGACGTGATTACCCGCACGCTGACTATCCCCACAGCAAACACCAGTACATTCCTCAACGCTGACAATCTGCTAGGTGGTAAGGATAAGATATTTGGTGACTTTGAACCTAACGCAACCATAGTTGCAGGCAACCCAGGTGAGTTTGATGACCTGATATTCGGCGATCATGGTGAAATTACTCAAAACGTGGCTGCTAATACCAAAATCCTCACCACTGGTCAGGTGTTGAAACTGACAACCAAGGAGCCGAACAACGGTGACAGTGATGAAATCTCCGGGGAATTGGGCAACGACATCATCATTGGTGGTGCGGCTGGCGACAAGATTATGGGTGGCGCAGCCAATGACTTGATATTTGGCGACCACGGACTTGTGGAGACGAATGTCGCAGGACAACCAATTAACAGGCAACTTTTACCACTGAGTCTTCCAGTTGCCCAACATCCATTCCGGTTTGAGTCAATTTTCACACTCAACAGCTTTAACGGTGGCAATGATTTAATTTACGGTGACGAAATTCTCACAGAACAGCAAACCGATGGCAAGGATATCATCCTTGGTCAACAGGGTGCAGATACCGTCTACGGTGGCGGTAAAGATGACGACATCGTTGGCGGACACAATGTAGCTGGTGGTAATGATGGCAACGACGTACTAGACGGCGGCACTGGTAACGATGTCATTGCTGGTGATAATGCTTCCATCCTCCGCCGTGGTGATGCCCTGAATCCTCGTATCCGCGTCCTCAATGGTCAAGCCATCTACGATAGTAACGGCACTGCCCAAGTTACAGGTAGTCTCCAAGTCAATCCTACTGGCGTCGAAGAACGGCAAATTGTCCTGTTTGACCACTCCGACACCCCAGCAGCCAACACCTTTGGCAATGACAACATTGCAGGTGGCGCACAGGATGATGTGATTTTCGGTCAATTGGGAGACGATACCATTCAAGGTGACGGTTCAGTTTCAATTAACGTAACTCCCACAACTGCATCCGTGGAAGATTTTGCTGGTGCTGGCACTGATGGCGATGACTACATTGAAGGCAACGGCGGCGGCGACCTGATTTTAGGAAATCTCGGACAAGATGACATTGTTGGTGGCAGTTCTAACCTGTTTAGCCTGACTGCATCTACCCAGCGACCCGACGGCGCTGACACCATCTTTGGTGGTGCAGGAACCGATATTGCCCGTAATGACTTGGGCGATCAATCTGCCAACGGTCATGCCCGTGATGCTGACTACATCCTTGGCGATAACGGTAATATCCTGCGCCTAATTGGTAGCAATGGTCAATTCCTCAAATTCAACTACGACTTCTACGGTTCCCTGAAGGTAATTCCACGGACAATTCAGTTGTTGGATTACACTCAAGGTGGTGCAGCCAGCGATCGCGGTACAGCCGACCTACTACACGGTGAATCAGGCGACGACGTAATCCACGGTATGACAGGCAACGATGTGATCTTTGGTGAAGGACAGGATGATGATATTTATGGCGGTGTGGGTAGCGATCGCATTTACGCTGGTACTGGCGAAGACGGCGTGCTTGGGGATGATGGCAAAATCTTTACTAGCCGCAATGGACTAACTGAAAGTCTCTACGGCGTTAATGCAATTAATGCCCAAACCCAAATCAGTCTGCCTGGGCCGTTCACAGGTGCATGGACTTTCATCACTGGCCGCTTAAACAAAACAGTGGATTTAGCAGCCTTAGAAAGTGGCAGCAGTGACGTTATCTACGGTGGTCTGGGCGATGACTTCCTCCACGGTGGTGCAGGTGACGATGGCATTTCCGGTGCAGAAGCCCAAGCTGCTTTCTACAATAGCAATCCAGTTACCAACACCAACCCACTGGGCTATGACCCAGTAACTCGCAAATTGGCAGCCTATGATGCCAATAATCCGATGAAGAAAATTAATAACTTCTTCCTCAACTTTGATGCTGTCGATGGTGCTAGCAATAAAATCAATGATGGTAAAGACCGCGTATCTGGGGATTTGGGTAACGATTGGCTAGTTGGTGGAACGCAGAATGACCGTCTCTTTGGTGGTTTTGGTGACGACCTAATGAACGCCGATGATAATCATGACACGGCTGGCGGTCTGAATAACCAACCCGATGCCGTAGAATTTGCCGATCGCGACTTTGCCTTCGGCGGCGGTGGACTAGATGTGCTGATTGCCAACACAGGTGGCGATCGCCTCTTCGACTGGCGCGGCGAGTTTAACAGCTACTTGGTTCCCTTTAGCGCCTTCGGTAACCCAACTGTTGTCCGCTCACCTTCACCGCAGATTCAGCAGTTCTTACTGGATTTGGGCAAAGAAAGTGGAGCCGACCGCACCTTGAGCGAACCTAATGGCGAACTGGGTCTAGTCACACAAGAAGATCCCCAGTGGCAAGACCAAGGTGGTTCACCTCGTGACCCCCAACCTGGCAATACCCAAGCCAGACGCGATACCCAAGGCGGCCCCGAAGACGATCGCACCACAGCCCTTCCTTTAAGTGGAGGTAGTACCAACCCGCCAACCAACCCACCCACTACTAGTAATAATAACGATGTGACTCTCAATCAAGTTTTCGTTGCCCAAGACCCAACCAACTCCACCCAAAGCGCTTTGTTTGTCGGTGGTGGTAGCAGTAATGATAACATTGAGGTACGCCGCGGTAGCAGTGCTTCCACAATCCGCGTGTTAGTCAACGGCGCTGACAAAGGCGAATTTGCTAGAACCACTAATGGCTCAACTATCGGTCGGATTATTATCTACGGTAACGCCGGGGATGATACCATCACAGTTAATTCTGACCTTGGCGCGATTAACGCAGTTATCTTTGGCGATGTCGGCAATGATACTATCCGTGGAGGAATTGGCAACAATCTTATCGATGGCGGCAATGATAACGATACGATTTATGGTGGTATAGACAAAGACATTTTGTTAGGTAGCTTCGGGCAAGATACCATCAACGCTGACAAGGGTGACGATATTTTGATTTCTGGTAGCTATAGATATTCATCCGATTTGAGTGCGATCGCTGCTCTGTTAGCTGCTTGGTTACAACCAGTTTCCTACTCTCAACGTATCAGCAACCTCAAGAATGGCGTAGGCTTTGATAGTCTCTATGCACTCAAACCTGCCAATATCACTGATGATAATGTCGTAGACTCAGTAGCCGGTGACACTCTTGACGGTGTACAGGGTGAAGACTGGTTCATTGTCTCTGGCAACGATAATACTGACAAGAAAGGGAATGAAACTGTTAATTAACGCGAGTCTTCATCGGAGGCACACCTGCCGGAAGGACGAAAGAAACCAAGCAAAACCAAGGAGATGAAGATTTAATCTAGGGAAAAAGGCAATTATTTGACAAATCATTTGTAGGGGCGCACAGCTAGCTGTGTGACCCTACCCCTGTCAATGCGTAAGTTCTAGAACATTTACCTTTGTGACAGTTAAGGTGCCGAAGGTGGGCTAAAAATCTAATATATACAACCTCAGTCTTTTACTCTCAATTTTCAACCTTTTATTTTCCTGTTATATCTTAATAACCCTCTCTTGAAACTCTTCCACCTGAAACATTTTCTTACACTTGCGTTTATAAATAGCTTTTATTTTTAAATGAATTAACTGTGTAACTTCTAAACCAGAATATTTACACAAAGCCCTAATTACTTTGATTAACTCATTTTTCACACTATCTGATGATAGGCAAAATTTCACGGCGTTCATAGACGCATTTAGCAAAAAGCTGTACCAAATTAATTTCACTGAAAACGCGTCTTTTTGGCATCTTCAGCACTTTCACTATTCCAGCAACATAGCAGATGCTGCATTAGTTCAATGCCCAATGCCCAATGCCCCACGTCAGTGTTTTATGTCTTTTGATGTATTATTGGGATTTCCCGACCCATCCTATCCCCCTGGATGGGATAGGATAAGTTACTAGTAGGGAAAATGTGTAAACTATTCCCTAACTTTATATTTCTCTGCACTCTGGTTATATTTGAGGAACTAATTGTGGTTGCCACGCCGGAAAAAGTACAACATACCCACGAGCATCTATCAGGTAAAGACCGTGTAGCCGTACTGCTTATGGGCTACGGCGAAGTCGAAAGCTACGAAGATTTCGCCAACTATAACGAACAGGCTTTAAATCTACTGACAGCAAAATTTGCACCAGTACCAACCTGGATTTATCCCCCTCTAGCAAAGCTTTTGGCGCTATTTGACCGCCATGAGTGGGGACACACACACCATGATTTTATCTCCCCACACAATGCCATCTTTGAACAGCAACGGGCTGGGATTGAGAAGAATTTACAAGAAAAATGGGGTGATAAGGTTCAAGTTTTCAAAGCTTTCAACTTCTGTGCCCCTTTTCTGCCCAACCAAGTTTTAGCAGAAATTAAAAACCAAGGCTTTGAGAAGCTGCTAATTTACCCATTGCTGGTGGTTGATTCTATCTTTACCAGTGGTATTGCCATCGAGCAAGTTAACAACGCTCTCGTTGAGTTAACTGATGGTGAAGAACACTGGGTTAAAGCACAGCGCTACATTCCTTCTTTCTTCAACGAACCAGCTTACATCGATTTGATGGCTCATTTGGTTGAGGAGAAAATTGCTGAGTTAGCAGGAGCTTATCTACCTTCTCAAATCGGTATTGTGTTAATGAATCATGGCTGTCCCCATAAAGCTAAAGGCTTTACTTCTGGGATTGCCGAAAGTGAAGCAATGTACGATTTAGTTCGGGATAAGTTGATTAACCGCTATCCGTTAATCTCGGTGGGTTGGCTTAATCATGACACGCCCTTAATTGATTGGACACAGCCAAACGCCGAACAAGCAGCAAATAACTTGATTCAACTAGGTGCAAAAGTGGTAATTTTTATGCCAATTGGCTTTGCCACAGAAAACCACGAAACTCTATTGGATGTACACCATATTATCCATGCTTTGGAAAAACAGCATCCTGGTACAAACTACGTGCAAATGGCTTGCGTCAACGATCGCCCAGAGTTCTTAGCAATGGTTGCCGAATGGGCTGACGATCATATTGCACAGTTGTTGTCAGAGGAAACCTTGGCAGTTAATCCCCAACTAGCTGGCGATCGCCACCACCACCACCATCATCATTAATGTGCGTTTTTGAGGGACGCACACAGATAGTTTAGTTTTATAGGGTGGGCAAAATTTTGCCCACCCTAAATTTATGCCGTACCTGGATGCATAGATACCGCTCAATCATTTCCAATCATCAAAAAAAAATCTCCCCGCGTCCCCATATCAATCTTTCAATGGGACATGACATCAAATCTTCTTTAATTTTCCTATGCGTTACGGTACTGATATGAAATTATTTTTTTTCAATATATTTTAAGTAAAATTCCCCTAAAGCTCAGTATCATCACTCAGGTTATCTTCGCTCTGCAAAGTTATTCTGTAAGTATTAATGTAACCTTTACTACGTGTTAACAGATTGTAAAGCCGGAACTTAATTTAGCATTCACCAGATCCTAGCGATCGATCAGCCACAAATTAGCAAGCTTAGTCGCTAACTTTGCTTCTTAACTGGTCACCCAGCAACAATTTTCATCAGCTTTTGGCGTTAATTATCTTATACGAGTTCTGTGTAAAGATACGCCAAAATCTCATTAATGACCATGAAACTGTAGTCTTACGCAAAGACCGAGACAGTGCGACAAGCAGCAGAAGTTCAAAGATTTGCTGGTGAAATATTTGTCTAAGTAATTTTAGGCAAAAAATGAGGTGTGCTGTTATCGAACAGCAGCTGAAATTCTTGTGAAATTAATGAACTTTTCTCATTATTCTTTTGATGAAATTAAACCCTGATTTAGAAGGATTTAGATATGCAAGAAACATTAATTGGAACTACTTTGACCTACTATTTAATCGCTTTTGATGCTAATGGCAAAGAACGCGAAAACAATGGTGAGCTAATCAGCCAAAAAGTATTAGATATTTTATCTAAATCTCAACAGTCAAATCGACCAATTACTGATATTTTCTTAATGAGCCACGGATGGCAAGGTGATGTTCCTGCGGCAACAAGCCAGTACAAAAAATGGATTACAGCTATGGGTCAAAACCGGGCTGATTTTGAAAAAATGAAACAGGTGCGACCAGGATTTAACCCCTTGTTGATTGGTCTACATTGGCCTAGTAAACCTTGGGGAAATGAAGACCTGAAGGCAGTTTCACCAGATAAAACAATTGTCTCTTTTGATACGGCAGATAATTCTCAAGAAGACTTAATTGAACAATATGCTCAGCGGATAGCTGATACTGAAACTACTAGAGAAGCGCTCAGAACAATTTTCACAGCAGCGGGAGAATATGAAGTTGCACCCGATACATTACCATCAGAAGTACGCGAAGCTTGCCAGGTTTTGATTAAGGAAGCATCTTTGAGTGCTGAAGGAGAAGATGCAGATGGGTGGAGCGAAAACGAACCATTAGATTTAAATCCTGAAAGTGTATATGAAGCTACCCTGGCAGAAGAAAGTGGAGATGTCAGCTTTGGAATTGGCGATGATTTGAAATTAGCCGCCGATCGATTTTTAAACATTCCGAGATTATTATCTTTTTGGAAGATGAAAGACCTCGCTCGGAAAATTGGTCAAACCAGCGGTTTCAATTTGTTAAACAGACTGCAACAGGTAACAGATAAAACTGTGCGATTCCACCTCATAGGTCACAGTTTTGGATGTATTTTTGTTTCAGCCACTGTAGCAGGTACTAAAAATAATAAATTAATCCGTCCAGTTAATTCTCTAGTCTTAATACAAGGCGCTTTATCACTCTGGTCTTTCTGCTCAAATGTCCCTCATAGAAAAAATATTCCTGGTTACTTCCACTCGATTATTAGCGATCGCAAAGTTACAGGAGCAATTATTACCACCCAATCTAAGTATGATAACGCTGTTAAAAATGCCTATCCGATGGCAGGAACACTGGGAATATTTGGCGGGCAAGATATAGACTTTGACGTTAATACCACGAATTATCCTGGTGTCGGTGGCATTGGTTGTTATGGAATTCAGGGTGATGGTTTGCAAATTAGCGCCGACATAACATATATGCGATCGCTAGAAAAATCCTACGACTTTGAACCAGGTAAAATTTATAACCTGAATAGCAATGATTATATTGTTGTTCCTTCTAGCGAACTAGATATTTTCACAGGCGCTCACAACGCCATTGATAAACCTGAAGTAGCTCATGCTGTATGGTCGGCAGCATACGCTACTTGATAAAACGCCAAGAGAATCCCCGTAATTAAAATCAGGGAATTTTAAGCGATGTCTACGATGGGCTACGCCTACGCCTTTTTTATCCATAAATAAATTTAGGCAGATCGCAATCATTACTTCTTTTACTTTTGTACTTTCAAATTACCAACACAAGGATTACGTAAAATGAGCATCGAACAGTTGACCAAAGAGCTATATTTCAATGGAATTGATGGTACATCAGGAGACTATTTGTTGCCTCCTTTGACACCTGAGCAGGTTTCCAAGATTGCTCAGGGCGAAGAGTTCGATCCTACAGATATCAAAGAACTCAAGGCAAAAGATAACCAAGTTAAAAAACTAGATGGTCACTTTGCCCCGATGGAGGGCATAGATCCAAAAAATCTCGCAGAGACAGGTTGGGGAGTTATCTTCGCTTATAATCCCGACCCAGCAATCAAAGAAGCAATCAAAGAAGGACTGAAGGAACTGTTAGAGCATCGGCAAAAGCAAGCGACTCAAAATAACGAGAAGTATTATAAGGAATACATTTATCGTCCAGGGGAGTCGAAGAATGAGTTTTTGAGCCGTAATGATGCTGCTCCTGGCCCTGTCGATCCAAAGAAAATGCCTTATTATCTGTTGATTGTTGGCGATCCAGAGGCCATTCCTTATCGTTTTCAATATCAACTTGATGTGCAGTATGCGGTGGGTCGCATCTACTTTGATACACCCCAAGAATATGCTCAGTATGCTCGCAGTGTCGTACAGGCTGAAACTACTAATTTAAACCTGGCTCGTAAAGCTAGCTTTTTCGGTGTGCGTACCAAGGGTGATGGAGCCACTGAACTCAGTGCTGATAACTTGATTCAGCCCCTAGCTGATTGGATGCTTGATGACCAGAAAGACAATAATTGGGCAGTACAAACCTTACTCGCAGAAGAAGCTACCAAGGCGCGGTTAGGGAAACTATTAGGCGGTGAAGAAACACCTGCTTTGTTGTTCACTGCAAGTCATGGTATGGGCTTTCGCAATGGGGATGAGCGACAACTACGCCATCAAGGTGCTTTACTCTGTCAGGACTGGCCTGGCAAAGATGAGTGGGGTAAAAAACCAATTCCCGAAGAATTTTACTTTTCTGCGGACGATGTTAGCGACGATGCTCGCTTACTAGGGCTAATTGCCTTTCACTTTGCTTGTTATGGTGCTGGGACACCCAAGTTTGATGAGTTTGCCCATAAAAAAGGTGAAAGGGCAGAGATCGCCCCTAATGCCTTTGTTGCTCCTCTACCCCGTCGTCTATTGAGTCACCCCAAAGGTGGTGCTTTGGCTGTCATCGGTCATGTAGAACGAGCTTGGGGTTGCTCTTTCGTCTGGGGACGCACTGGTAAGCAATTGGCAGTGTTTCAAAGTACCCTCAAGAGGCTGCTAGAAGGTCATCCTGTGGGATCAGCTGTTGAGTATTTCAACGAGCGCTATGCTGAACTTTCTTCTGATTTGAGTATGAAATTAGAAGATATTAAATATGGTGAGACTCCTGAACACACAACTTTGTCTGACATGTGGACAGCCAACAATGACGCTCGGAGTTACGCCATTGTTGGTGACCCCGCAGTGCGGTTAGTTGTGGGTGATCATTCAGTAGGCGATCGCTCCGTTATCGCCACAGTTAATTTACCTGCTGCACCTAAAATACTCGAAGCAACTACACCCAATACATCATCTACAATCCAGGATGCCCAGACAAACTTAACCCAAGCTCTAGAAAAGTTTGTCAACACAGTTGAGCAAGCTCCAGTTGACCGCACAGAAAAACTTCAGGCCGCGCTATTAGCCGTCGTTAGTCTAGTTGACACCTTGAAGAAATTGAATTAACAGCAAACGTGAAAAACCTGGCTTTTAGTAATTTTACTTTAAAGCCAGGTTTTACGTATCTAATTTTACATTTTAATTAATTGTAAAATTGCATAAAAATCAAAGCTTTTTAACTCTTACCGTTTAAAAATACTATAAATACTTAACTAAATGAATACCTTTGAGATTACCATCCAACGAAAATCAGGAGATAACTGGCCAATTGTAGTGGAACATACCCAACCGGGTATTCTTCTGCCGTTGCGATCGGAAGGTAATCTCTGTCTGACTGATGAAGATTTCCAGCGTTTGACCAGTCTTTTAGGACGGGTAGCGGATTACGGTACCTTTTTGGGGAAAGCACTGTTACGAGACGAAGTGCGTGATGGATTTGTCAGGGCATTGAGTCACAACCAACAAACATTACGGGTGTTGCTGTTTATTGAAGCCGCAGACAAAGAACTCAGAACTTTACGCTGGGAAAGATTATGCGCTCCTATTGATGGCGACTGGCAGATGTTAGCCATCAATCAACGAGTGCCCTTTTGCTTCTACATTCCTGCCATTACTGACCGACTTTTTCCCCCCATTGGGCGTCGGGACTTGCGGGCGCTGGTACTAGTGGCGAGTCCATCGGATTCTCAACGGTATAAATTAGACACATTTGATGTTGAAGCTACTGTGAAGAGTGTGCAGTCAGCTTTGGGGGATATTCCCACAGATGTTTTAGCAACAGTTGATGGTGCTATTGGTTTACCTACCCTCGATGAACTTTGTACTCACCTCACTGACAGAACAAAGCAGTATACAATACTACATTTCGTTAGCCACGGAAGGGTAATGGATGATGGCGAAACCCTCCTTTATTGGTCAAAGCCTGACAACACAGTGGAGGTGGTGACAGCAACAAGGTTATTGGAAAGAGTGCGCCCGTTACGGGGAGCAAGAGGGCTACCCCACTTTACTTTTCTTTGCACTTGTGAGAGCGCCAGCCCCAGTGCAGAAGCCGGATTGGGAGGATTAGGACAGCGATTGGTGCGGGATTTAGGGATGCCTGCGGTGGTGGCGATGACCGAGAAAGTGACTATCAAGACGGCACAGGCGCTAGCAGAGAAATTTTACTTCCAACTTCGAGAGTCGGGAGAGGTGGACTCAGCATTACATGAAGCTACAGCCGGTCTAGCAGAACGTGGTGATGTGACTGTACCAGCACTATTTAGCCGTTTGGGGGGGCGTCCTTTATTCAGCGATCAGCTTGACCGAGAATTAACCAACGCCGAAATTCAATATGGTTTGGAAAAGATTTTAGAGTTACTACCAGAGCGATCGCCTATTCTCGGAAAGAAGTTCACAGACATCGCACAGCAGCTAAAAAACACGCTAGGGGCAGATGTCGCAGCCTTGAGCAAAGAAGCCCTCAAAGAACGAGAGCAGACTTTAGAAGAAATTAACAACCTCTCTGAGGAAATACTAGACCTCACCTTTCATGCTTTGGCATTAGGTCAGCAACCACCCACTTATGATTCTCGTTGTCCCTTCCGGGGCTTGTATCCTTTTCGGGTGGAAAACCGCGAATTTTTCTTTGGGCGAGAACAACTAATTACCCAACTGCAACAAAAGCTGACTGAAGACAACTTTTTAGCTGTTTTAGGTGCCTCTGGTAGTGGTAAGTCATCGGTGGTGTTAGGGGGGTTAATACCGCTGCTACAAGAAAAACAGAGCGATTTGCAGTTAGCATACATGACACCAAGCAGTAACCCTATTGAACAACTGCAAACTAGTCTTTCCCCAGTTCAAGGCCAATCTTCAATACTAGTCATCGACCAATTTGAAGAACTATTTACCCTCTGTACTGATGAAGCACAGAGAATAACTTTCATCGAAAAATTGTTAAGCCTGATTCCTCACCAAAAAGTTCTCATCACTATGCGGGCAGACTTTTGGGGTGAGTGTGCAACCTATCGCAACCTGAAAGATTTGATGGAAGCTAGGCAAAAACTAATTGGGCCGATGGATGCAGCAGAATTGCGAAAAGCAATGGAAATGCAAGCGGCTCAAGTAGGGCTACGCTTTGAACCAGGCTTAAGTAACTCGATTCTCGATGATGTTCAAGGTGAGCCAGGAGCAATGCCACTGCTGCAACATGCATTGCTAGAGATGTGGAAGAGGCGACATGGTAGATGGTTGCGTGGTGTGGAGTATGAAGCGATCGGTGGTGTGAATATGGCGATCGCTCAAACTGCCGATGATGTTTACAATAGTCTGTCAGTCCCAGAACAAGACCAAGTTAAGAATATCTTCATCCGCTTAACCCGTTTAGATGAAAGTGCGATGGAAGGAGAAAAACGCCGAGATACAAGACGGCGAGTTTGGCTAGATGAACTAGTAGCTGCGGGTGGTGATTTGGCAAGTACCAAACAGTTGGTGCAGAAGTTGGCTGGTGAAGGAGCGCGATTAGTAGTTACCAGTGTAGACTCCTCTACAAATCGAGAAGAGGTGGAAGTAGCCCATGAAGCCTTAATCCGCTATTGGCCGCGATTGCTCAAGTGGCTAGATGATAACCGCATTAACTTACAACTCCGCGAAACTATCCGTCAAGCAGCTTTGGAGTGGGAAAAGCTGCAAAAAGATGATAATTATTTGGTGCATCGCGGAGGAAGATTAGAAGATGCTCAGCTGTTGGCGAAACACACTAATTTTTTAAACCAGTCAGAGGCTGACTATGTTAACGCTTGCAGGGAATTGCGCCAACGTGAGGAAAAGGAAAAAGAAGCGCGTCGCCGTCGAGAAATTAGAACAGCTTGGGGAGTAGCTGGGGGAGCGGTGCTTGCTTTGATTGTTAGTACTGCTTTTGGAAGGATGGCTTTGTCTCAAAAGCGAGACGCGCAAATAACTAAAGCTGAAGCGCTAGGTCAATATTCCTTATCACTGTTTGCATCTCATCAATATTTTGATGCCCTTATTGAAGGAATAAGAGCAGGAAAAATCCTCAATGAATATCAAGTAACACAAACTCAGGTTTTAGGAGCATTACAAAAAGCAGTTTATAGAGTCAGAGAGTACAATCGGTTAGATATTGGTGATAAGTTAATCTTCTTTAGCCCCGATGGCAAAACCTTAGCTTCTGTTAGTTATGACGGTATCATCAAACTCTGGGATTTAACAGGCAAAGAATTACATACCCTCAAACATGATGAGGTCAATACTCTGGTCTTTAGCCCCGATGGCAAAACCTTAGCTTCTGTTAGTTATGACGGTATCATCAAACTCTGGGATTTAACAGGCAAAGAATTATATACCCTCAAACATGATGAGGTTAATGATCTGGTCTTTAGCAGTGAGGGCAAAACCTTTGCCTCTACTAGTAGTGACGGTAAGGTCAAAGTTTGGGATTTAACAGGTAAGCAATTACTCTTCCTTGACCATCAGGCTGAATTCATCAACAGTATAGCATTCAGCCCTGACGGTAAAACCTTTGCTTCTGGTAGTAGAGAGGGTAAAGTCAAAGTTTGGGATTTAACAGGTCAGCTATTACTCTCCTTTGACCATAAATCTAATGTTGAAAAGGCTAATGTTGAAAAGGTAGTCTTCAGCCCTGATGGTAAAACTTTGGCATCTATTGGTAATCGTGATAGTACATTGAAACTTTGGAATTTAAAAACCAAGGAAGTATTCACCCTCCAAAATCAGGATAAGATCGAAAATCTGAACTTCAGCCCCGACAGCAAAACTCTAGCTTATACTAATAGTGATAATGAAGTTAAACTCTGGGATTTAAAAACTAAAGAACTAGACACTTTCGACCATAATAAAGTTCAGATTGAAAGCGTAATCTTCAGCGCCGACAGCAAAACCGTTGTCTCTGGTAGCCGTGACGGTAAAATCAAACTCTGGGATTTAAAAGGTAAGGAATTATTCACTTTCTACAACCAGGATTTGGTCAGTAAACTAGTCTTTACCTCAGACGGCAAAACCCTGGCTTCTGCTAGCGACAATGGTATTATCAAACTCTGGGATTTAACAGGTAAGAAACTACCAACCCTTCACCATCAAGTTGAGGTTGAAAGCATAGTCTTCAGACCCAACAGCAAAACTTTGGCTTCTGTTGGTCGTGACAAAACACTCAAACTGTGGGATTCAGAAGGCAAGGAACTACCAACTCTCCCACATCATGCTGAGGTTGAAAGCGTAGTCTTCAGCCCCGATGGCAAAATTTTGGCTTCTGTTGGTAGTGACAAAACACTCAAACTCTGGGATTTAAAAGGCAAGGAACTACCAACTCTCCTGCATCATGCTGAGGTTGAAAATGTAGTCTTCAGCCCCGACAGCAAAATTTTGGCTTCTGTTGGTATTGACAAAACACTCAAACTTTGGAATTTAACAAGTCAGACACTTCAAATTATTCCCGATGAGACTAAGGTCAATAGCGTGGTCTTTAGCCCTGACGGCAAAATTCTAGTCTCTGCTAATCAAGATGGTATCAAATTTTTGGATTTAACGAGTAAGGAATTACGTATTTTCAAAGATCGGGCTGCGGTTAACAGTGTGGTTTTTAGTCCAGATGGCAAAACCCTGGCTTCTGCTAGTGAAGATCAAACCGTCACACTCTGGAATTTAACGGGTAAGGAACTACATACCTTCAAAAAGGCTGGAGTCAACAGTTTAGTTTTCAGTCCAGATGGTCAAACCTTTGCTCTTGTTAGTGAAGATCAAACCGTCAAACTCTGGAATTTAGAAAGTAACAAACTGCAAACCCTTTACCATCAGGTTGATGTCAATAGTGTAGTCTTTAGTCCTGATAGCAAAACTCTGATTTCTGCTACTAATAACTATGCCGTTAACGTCTGGGATTTAACGGGCAAACTTTTATACACTCTTTATGATAAACCTGAAAGAGAAAACGAAGTCCGTTACCGTGATGGCAAACCCACATCTTATGAACCCGTAGGCAAAACTCTGGTCTTTAGTCCAGACGGCAAAACCCTTGCTGCTGCTGGTGACGACAAAACGATCATTCTGTGGGATTGGCAACTAGATTCGCTCATGGTTAATGCCTGTGATTGGGCAAGCTACTATCTCAAAAATCGCCAGGACATACCAGAAAGTGATAGCGATAAGAATATGTGCGTAGGCATAGATCATAGCAATTCTAAATAAGTTGTGAACACAAAGATCCCCGACTTCTTGAAGAAGTTGGGTATCTGAGCCTATCGGTGGAGAGCAAATCAAATATGATTGCTATATATTTAGCTTAATTAAAACAAAAATATCTTAAAAATTAATGAGTTTGTTACTGAGAATATTAGAAGTATTATTTTGTTTGATATAGGTCTTTTCTCATATCTTGTGTTATCTTTGATTGATTTAACCACATCAACAAAAATGTTTATATAGAGATAATTATGTTGATTTGGTCGTAAAAATTTTGTTAAATTTAGGAGTCAATATGTCTCTAACTTCTCACGTCATATCTTCTTCTTTAGGTCTCTCAAAATCAGATATCCAAAATCTTCTGATACTTTTATACAAGTTAGTGAAAATTAGTAAAGCATCATTGCAATACATGCAATATGAATACAATTATAATTATATTCCTCCTCTAGCTATGACAGGCGCTCTGCCATTGCCAGTCATTAACGTAGAACTCCCAGTCCAAGAGTTACCTAATTTAAAATGGGTACTTGCAGTAGCTCAAAAGCTAACGCTGATTTTGGTGAATGATACTCTCAGTAGCTTTTCAAGTTTCTTCGATCGCGGCATATCTTTCGGAGTGGATGATGATGACGACAGTAATAACTTATCCATCGACACTAAAGTACAAGCTTTAGAAGATATCGAGCAAAGAATTCAAGATGCTGAAAGTCGCCAAGACTTAGAACAAATTGCTTTAAGTCTGGCATCAATTACTCAAGCAATTACCGACGAAATTGTTGCTGCTAACCCGTCTAGTGATGTGTCATTTGATATTGGAGAAATATCAGATTTTGAGGAACAGCTTAGAAGGATTGACGAACAAATTGATTTACATCAAGCCCATGAAAATTCAGGAGATATAGATTTTTCTTCGCCATCTGATTTAGATGATTCAATCACAGACTTGTTAAGTTCTGCTTTCAAGAAAATCATTAATTCTGATGCAAAATTGTTGGAATTAGAAAACACTCAAGCCTTGCCCGCAGAAGTAGACTTTTCTACAGATGCATTTGGAAGTAACCCAAGTCTTGAAGATTATAATAAATTATTTAAGAAAATAACTCTACCAGAGATTAGCTCTAGGTTTAAAGAGGATTTAGTTTTTGGCTATATGCAGGTTGCTGGACCAAATCCGCTGATGTTGCAACAAGTATCAGAACAGGACAAACCTTTACAAATTAGCAACGAAGAATATCAGCAAATTATCGGTATTCCAAACGATTCCCTGGAAGCTGCAATTCAAGAAGGTCGGCTCTATAAAGCTGATTATTCTAAGTTAAAAAATATGGAAAATGGAAGTTTTCCTAACCGACAAAAATATATCTATTCGCCTTTAGCATTATTTGCAGTCCCACCATCTGGTAGCAAACCTCAGTCTTTAGTGCCATTAGCTATTCAGTGTCAGGCTGAACAGCCAGTATTCACACCTCTCAATGGCAAAGAGAACTGGGCGATCGCTAAAAGCATTGTGCAAATGGCCGATAGCAACTACCATGAACTAATTAGCCATCTTGGTCGCACTCATTTATTTGTCGAACCATTTGCGATCGCTACTAGACGCCGATTACCAGCAAACCACCATTTAAGAATTTTGCTGGAACCGCATTTTGAGGGAACTATATTAATCAATTACGGCGCTCATAAAATCTTGGTTGCCGATGGCCGTGAAGTAGATGCGATTTTAGCTAGTAAAATTGAGAGCGATCGCCAACTCACTGTTGAAGGTGCCCAAGACTATCTGCATCATTTCAACGATGCCATGTTTCCCAAGACTTTAATCAGTCGTGGTGTTAATAACCCTTCTCAGCTACCCGAATATCCTTATCGAGATGACGGACTGCTGATTTGGAATGCTATTCATCAATGGGTGCGTGCCTATTTGAGCAGTTACTACACCAGCGAACAACAGCTACTAGCAGACCAAGCTTTACAGAATTGGGCAAAGGAATTGATTTCCGAACAAGGTGGTCGCCTCCAGAATTTTGGTGAAGATGCCTCAGGGACAATTAAAACGCTAGATTATCTAATTGATGCTGTTTCGACCGTTATTTTTACTGCTAGCGCCCAACACGCTGCGGTTAACTTTGCCCAAGGCGAACTCATGACCTATACACCTGCTTTTCCTCTAGCCATGTACTCGCCAGCACCCACAAATCTTGACCAACCAGGCGACTTGATGAGTATGCTACCTCCCCTAGACCAAGCTAAAACCCAACTTAAGGTAACTTATTTACTTGGGTCGGTTTACTATACCCAGCTAGGACAGTACTCCAACTCATATTTTAAATCCAAGCCACAGATGAGTTCGGCTCTGCTGACTTTTCAAAATGAACTCAAAGGAATTGAGAAAAAAATTAATGAGAAGAATTGTCAAAGAATAATGCCTTACAAGTTCTTGCTACCTTCCCAAATTCCCCAAAGTATAAATATCTAATTCAACTGAATTACAGCAGAATTCAGTAAATCTTAGATAGGGTGCGTAACGGCTTTAGCTGTAACGCACCCCTTTGTATAAGGGAGGACTGTGGCAAAAGGGGTTTCTGATACGCGACCGTAAATAATTCGTATGTTGTTTTTGAATTTTTAACTTTTTTGATACCGCATTCCTGGTAGTTGAGATAGTAAACCCATAAGCTCCAACTGTAACAAAGCACTGGAAACTGAGCCAGCAGGTATACCTGTTTGTTGGACAATTAGATCGAAGGGTAAAACATCAAAGGCGATCGCATTCATTACCTGTTGCAATTCTGGTGATAAATCAGGCAAACTTAATTGTTCTGGTGCTGTGGAAGCTTCGACTTCATCAATTTGTGGTATTGCTCCCAACATTGTTAATAGTTCATCTAGTTCCTTGAGGATGAAAGATGCTCCCTGACTCAGTAACTTTAAACATCCTTGAGATGGAAGATCGTCTACTCTCCCAGGTAATGCATAGACATCTCTACCAAATTCATTGGCGTAGGTAGCTGTTATTAAGGCACCAGATTTTAATGGGGCTTCGATTACTAGGATGGCGCGGCTTATACCTGCAATAATTCGGTTGCGGCGAGGAAAGTGAGTGCGATCGGGTGGGGTTTTTGTCGGGTACTCACTCACAACTAACCCAGCCGTCAAAATTTGCTTGTATAAATCACGATTTTTCTGGGGATAGATGACATCGACACCAGTCCCTAAAACTGCGATGGTGCGTCCACCAGCTTTCATAGCAGCGATGTGGCTTTCTGTGTCGATTCCCTCTGCCATTCCAGAAACCACTGTAAAGCCGTTTTTAGCCAAAGCTGTGCTAATTTGGCGAGTCCAACGAATGCCGTATTCTGAAGGGCGGCGTGTTCCCACAATAGCCACTAGTGGTTTTTGTGCAAGATTTTCTTGGAGTTCAACTTCACCACGATAGTACAAAATTGGCGGTGGACTGGGAGTTTCTAGGAGTAAACGGGGATAATCTGCATCTGCTGGTGTCCAGAAATGAGAGTTTTCCTGTTGGTGCTTAGTGAATAACTGTTCTGGGTATAAACGCGATCGCTGTTGGACTACTTTTTCGAGTGTTTGAAAGCCAAAACCCTCAACTTCTCCTAACTGTACCTTGGTGGCGTTCCAAGCTGTGGCTAGTGTACCAAAATGCTGTTGTAGCCGTCGGAGTAATACCGGGCCAATCCCCGAAATTTGCGACCAAGCTAGCCAATATGCACCTTCTTCTACCACTTTTCTATCCTCACGCCTACTGATTTAAGTATTCCCAAAATCAAATCGGAGATATTTCTAGCCCATATATTAGGGGATTCAAGGAATTATATTTCAGTTGCTACCAAAGCTTTGATTGTGAACTTCCGAATGGCTTTTAAGCCTGTAACAGCAATAATATTCATGCCTTCATAAAGGCGATCGCATCTTATTGACTCTTGACTCTTGACCACTAACCATTGACTATTAACTATTGATTCTCTAACTACCTTTTGTGATGAAATCTTTTTATCGTCTCTTATTAACCCTATCTGGTTACTCAATATTTCCACTAGTGCATAGTTTTTTTGGTGTATTGCCTAGTTTTGCAGCCGAAAAAGTTCTTGTCAGGTATGGATTATTTGAGGAATCGATTCCTGTCGCAGATATACGCAAGTATGGAGAAACACAAAAGGTTTCTGCTAATTTGCAATCTATTTTAGGTTATCTCAGTCCCAAAGAGAAACAGCAGTTGCAAGACGCACTTCAAGTAAAAATGTCTCTTGATATTGTGGCTTTAGACAAGCTAGTAAACACCCAAATGGGCAAGCAAATTTTATATTTTGCTTCCCAAGCGATCGCCCGTCGCGATCGAGCCAGTGTCCAAGCGCTACGATCTGCTATTATCTTGGGAGCAAAATCACCAGAAGGTTTAGGGCTTATCACGTTTCTAGAAGCCTATCCCAGTAACGAACTAGTCATTGATGTCTCAAAAATTTCCAAATTAGCTGGTATGGCAAGTTCATCTTCTAGTTCTGCTGATGCACCGCCAAAGGATAATGTAAGTTCTTCACCTTTAGGGCAAATTGCATTGCAATATCAGACACTCGCCGTTCAAAATAAACAGTTTTCCGGTTGCTTATTTGGTGATTCTATTTCGGCTGGACTTGGTAATACCCTTGGGAATGGGACTTTTAATTTTGGATTAAATGGTTTGAGTACAATATCATTACTAGAACAACTGAAAAGTTTAATTCCTACCAAGGTGAAATGCGAAAAAGCCATTATTGCCATAGGTGGAAATGATGCTTGGTATGGAATTAGTGATGAGTTGTTTACTAAGAATCTGCAAGAGGCGATCGCACTTGTTCGCACAATGGGAACTAAAGAGATTTTTCTGATTCCGGCTTTTTATTCAACAGCTGAGGCTAGCTCAGATCCAACTGTTTCAGCGCCACTTCCTAGAGTCGAGCAAATTAATGCTCTAATTAATCAAGTTGGAGAAACAGAAAAAGTCCCAGTTGAAGCAGCAGCAGTAGCACCATTGTATGAAAATAATGTTCTGAAAAAGGATTTAACAAGTGATGGTGACCATCTGAATGCAGAGGGACTAAAAATTTATCGAGAAGCATTGTTAAAAATTTTACAATAGTAATATCAAGAGCGATCGCTGTTTAATTCTTCTTTTCAACAATATCAATAACTGCGATCGCTATTTTCTAAGCAATGTTACCCACTGCTAAAACTTGTTCAAATGTAATACCAATTTTTTATGAAGCTGCATATAATTCGATCCCCCCTAGCCCCCCTTAAGAAGGGGGGAGCCAGAAAAACATCTATTAAAGTCCCCCTTTTTAAGGGGGATTTAGGGGGATCAAGATATGTGCAACTTCACGTTAAATTGGTATAAGTCAGAGATTACTTCAAATAAATCAGCAAATTCAATCCGGGAATTGTGCGGGAAAGTGTCCACAAAACTAGGGTGATGTAAATTAAACCTAGACTCCATTGATACCAAGCAAGTGCAGAGATCAGACCTGGTAAATGTTCGTCTCGTAGGCGAATATCATTAAATCCTAATTTCACAAGATTATTGAGACTAAAATCATAGTAGTTGAGCCAGTTCCAATGGCGATCGCTTTGCAGTGGCATATATCGTTCACGAAACGTCTGATTTCTCGGAATAACTGGCAAACGTCCAATTAATAATCGTAATTGTCGAAATGTTCCGTCTTCTGTAAAGTAGGAAATATCCATTAAGTTATGATAACGACCTTGTTGGTAAAGTCGGATTAATAAAGCCACTGGGACGGGGACAATAATGATTAAAAGACACCCCAATGTCAGCCAAGGCTGTTGTGCATTGCGAAAAATGGCTAATAAGCTCAATAGTTCTAAAACTGTAAAACTTATTAATATTGAAATAGTTTCGTAATATGTGGGAAGAATTGGTAGGGGACGCACACGACGACAGCGATCTACTAACCAAAATAATAAGCCAAAGTAAGCGATCGCTACTCCTCCGACACCAAACACTAACCAAAAATTTGTCCCATAACCACTCAATAAAAGCAGTACACTTAATGCCAGCCAACTCCAAGCTTGCAGTAACCATGTAACTATGGAAAAGGGTTCGCCAACTGTTAAGCGATCGCTCAATTGGGTGTATTTTTCTAAATCGATGTCTGCTAAAGTCAGTAACTCACTGCTATTACGAAATAATTTTACTAAACGACGCTGGGCGATCGCTTCGGACTGAGTTGGAGAAAAACCTAAGTTAATCAAACTTGCAACAGTTGCACTATTAATATTTGTAGCCGTCAAACTGCGGCTTAATTCTATTAATCGCAGTCGTTGTTTTGTATACTCCACATCATTAGCATCGGCAACTTGCTGTTGTTGACGGAAGTTTTGCCCCAAATTCCGCAAAATACTTTGATTACCTTGCAATGTCGGGATGCAAAACATCTTACCAATTTCACCTGGATTACCTAATATTTTTGCTTGGTTAGAATTAAAAGTTAGACCAGGTACATTTAAACAAGCTTCTTTAGCAAACCTCGCATCGCTAAAATCTGCTTGGTTAATAATACTTGCATTTTGGAGATTTACCGATTGGTTAAACTGCACTTCTCGAAATATTACAGCTTGCTCAAAAGTCGTTTCTTTGAGGAGGAGTAACTGATTAAAATTACTTTTAGTAAACTGTGCTTGATTAGCAAAACGCACATCAGAAAAATCAGTATTTTCTTGCCACTGCACGCTATTAAATTTAGCTAATTGCTTAAAATAAGCTTGATTGAAATTGACAGATTTTTCAAAAAAACTACCTTGAAAATTAGTAGTTTCTTGAAATTGAGCTTGTTTAAAATTAGCTTTATCAAAAAAAATACTGCCATGAAAATTATTTGGTTGTCGGAAGTTAGCACTGGCGAAGCTAACAGGACGAGCAAATCTAGTTTCATTCCAGTTAGTAGCTTGGACAAAGGTGGCATTTTGGGCATCCACAGACTGAAGAAAGAAGGTGTGAGAAAACTTCACTTCCCCATTGAAGCGAGTTTGCACTAGTGTCAAAACACCACGAAAGACACTAATTTCACTCGATGTAGTTGACTCTGTTCCTAAAAGCGATCGACAATCTTTAGAGTTGGGTAAAGGGATGCTCAGTGACTCCAAACAAATGAAGCGCAAACGTTCTAATTCTTCTTGTTCGCTGGTAGTAAAAATAGGGGCGATCGCGTTGGCATACAAAGGTGTTCTTAAACCCAAATCGCTGCCCACAAAATCCCCCAAAATCAAAGCATAACTCAGGTCTAAAGCCAGAGGTTTTGCACCCAGTTCTTTTCGCAATAATTGGTAAAAAGCATCACGAAAACTAATATTTTCTGGACGCAAATCAATCACCATCTTCTGCAAATCCACCGTCAAATTGCCTTCGTGGAGTGTTGGTGTATGCAGGCGTTCTTGTAATAATTCTAGAGTTAAAGGTGTGCGTTCTGGTTGTGGCGTTGCCCAGGTAGGTAGAGGGAAGAAGAGAAGAATTGATAAAACGCAAAGGAACGCTAAGGAAAGCGCAGAGGTACCCAAAGAAAAAACTCTGCGTACCTTTGCGTTTAACCTCTGCGTGCCTCTGCGTTTAAAAAATAATTTGTGCAAATTCTTTGATTATTCATCCTTAATCAGCAGAACAATTTTACCTGTTACAGAACCACTTTCAAGTAATTGGTGGGCTTTAGCGGCTTCTTCTAAGGGAAACTCATAACCAACATGGATTTTTAACTTACCTTCATCAATCCAGGTGGCGCATTGTTCGAGAATTTCTGCATGATGTTGGAGACTTTCTTCTAAGCCTAGCAATGCTGGTGCCAGCATGAATTCTAAACCTATGCGAAGATTACGTGTTCTAGCAGTTTTCCAAACAGTATTGGCATTTGGTTCGAGAATCGTCACAATATCACCATATACTCGCACTGCGGGGAAAGTTTTGTGAAAGGTTTCGCCACCCACGGTATCAAAAGCTAACTCTACGCCTTCGTCGTTAGTCCAATCTAATACCGCTTGTACAAAGTCTGTTTTTTTGTATAAAATTACATGGTCAGCGCCTAATTGTTTGACGAAATTAGACTTTTCTTCAGAACCTACTGTGGTACAAACACTAGCACCTTTGAGTTTTGCCAATTGAATTGCTACATGTCCGACGCCACCAGCACCCGCATGAATCAAAACTCTTTCCCCAGGTTCCAATCTTCCGCGTTCGTATAAGGCTTCCCAAGCTGTGATTAATACTAAGGGTGCTGCCGCTGCTTCGGCAAAGGAGATAGAGGCGGGTTTACGTGCCACAAACCGCTCATCCACAACAGTATATTCAGCATAATTACCTTGGTGTGCGCCTAAGCCACCATAGCAAAAATATACTTCATCACCTGGACGA
Source organism: Nostoc sp. C117 (assembly GCF_043099735.1). Taxonomy (NCBI): domain Bacteria; kingdom Bacillati; phylum Cyanobacteriota; class Cyanophyceae; order Nostocales; family Nostocaceae; genus Nostoc; species Nostoc sp. C117. The sequence goes on along the minus strand of NZ_CP170991.1, from coordinate 984,831 downwards.
AAACGTTGTACGCCAGCGCCTACTGCTTCAATGATACCTGCACCATCACATCCTAAAATGGTTGGGAGGCGATCGCTATAAAAAGTCCCTCGGCTACGAAGTTTGGTATCAATGGGGTTAAGACCAGCTGCTACTAAGCGAATTAAAAGTTCAGTATTTCCCACGGGAACAGCAGGGCTTGGCACGTCCTGTAGTTGCAAAACTTCGGGACTGCCAGCTGATGTCATCAAGACTGCTTTCACGACTCTTTCCTCCTAGCTCTAGATGCACGGTTATTTGCAACTTTAGCGTAAGAGGTGGATATAGAGTTATGTCTGAGTCAAAACTGCGATGGCTAGGGCTACGCATTTAGACTTTTTTCTCACCCAGTAGACGCTTTGCGGCTACTCTACGAGAACGCTAAGAGCGAACCCGCAGGGTGGCGCAGAGGCGCAGAGAAGTCAATAGTCAATGGTTGAGAGTTGATCGACTATTGACTATTAAATCTTGGCTAATCTCTTAATGAGATACAGCCACTTTTTCATCAACTACTTCGGCATTATTGGCAACAATTTCGCGGAATAATTCGCCTTCAATTGTCTCTTGTTCTGCTAGCAAATCTACTAAACGCTCTAAAACTATGCGGTTTCCTTCCAATAGTTCTTTTGCTTTGATGTATGAATTGTTGACAATTTCGCGGACTTGGGAATCAATTTTGGCGGCAATTTCCTCAGAATAGTCTGATTTATTCATCCAATCGCGTCCCAAAAATACTTCTGTACTCTGATTTTCCAGGGACAATGGGCCTAATTCTGACATCCCAAACCGGGTGACCATCTGCCGAGCCATACTTGTCACTTGTTGCAGGTCATTCCCTGCACCTGTGGTCACTTCTGGCTTCCCAAAAACAATTTCCTCAGCGGCACGACCACCCAAAGTAGCAGTGATCCGTGCTTTCAGTTGGGAACGGGAAATTAATCCCTGTTCTTCGTTGGGAGTAAACCAAGTTAATCCTAGTGCTTGTCCTCGGGGAATGAGTGTAACTTTTTGCACAGGATCGTGGTCTTTGAGTAGTGTGCCGACTAAGGCATGTCCAACTTCATGGTAGGCAATTAAGCGCTTGCTTTTGCTGTCTACCAAGGCGGTACCTTCCATACCTGCGACGACTCGATCTATAGCAGCATCGATTTCTAAGATGGTGACAGCTTCTTTGCGTCTCCTAGCTGTGAGAATGGCAGCTTCGTTGAGTAAGTTGGCTAAGTCTGCGCCGGTAAAACCAGGAGTGCGGCGAGCGATCGCTTCTAATGACACACTAGGATCGATCTTCTTATTCCGCGCATGGACTTGCAGTATTTCTCCTCGCCCTTTCAGATCTGGTGCATCTACCATCACTTGTCTGTCAAAGCGTCCCGGTCTTAGCAGTGCTGCATCTAATACATCTGGGCGGTTAGTGGCAGCAATAATAATGATGCCAGTGTTACCTTCAAAACCATCCATTTCCGTGAGCAGTTGGTTGAGGGTTTGCTCTCGCTCATCGTTACCGCCACCAATACCAGCACCCCTTTGTCTGCCTACAGCGTCTATTTCATCGATAAATATTAGGCAAGGTGCATTGTCTTTGGCTTTTTTAAAGAGGTCACGAACGCGGGATGCACCCACACCAACGAACATTTCCACGAATTCTGAACCGGAAATACTGAAGAATGGTACACCTGCTTCACCAGCGATCGCTTTTGCTAGTAAAGTTTTACCTGTACCAGGAGGACCAATTAACAGCACTCCTTTGGGAATACGTGCGCCTACAGCAGTAAATCTTTCTGGCTGTTTCAGGAAAGTAACAACTTCTTCAAGTTCTTCTTTCGCTTCTTGAACTCCAGCAACATCTTCAAATTTCACTCCAGTTTTTGCCTCCATTTGGAAGCGAGCTCTGGATTTGCCGAAATTCATCGCTTGGCTAGAAGCATTAGTAGAACGACGCAGGAACAATAGCATTAAAGCTATTAGTGGCAAAATCCACATAAGATTAATCAACAACCCAACAGCAGCCCGACTGTTGGCAGAAGAAATCTCACCAAAATCAACATTCTTATCTTTCAGTATATTGATTAACTCTGTATTTTGTGCTAAAAGTCTCACCTGTTGCGGTGGAGTATTCTCTTTTTGCCCTTTTAGATAAACCCTTGCTATCTGTTCGGCTTCATCAAGCTCAACTTTTTGGACTTCTCCCGCCTTCGCTTTCTTGATCAACTCGCCATAATTTAGAGAGTTGCTGTCTGCTTTTTGCGCCAAAACAGGCGTACTCCCGAAAATTCCGGGCAACATAATCAAACTAGCTGCTATAGAACCAATCCAAGCAACTCGCTTTGACGATCGCTGTTTTATCAATGTTTTTTTTCCCAAATTTGTCATAATAATTACCCTTTGTCTGCTGGCATAAGCTGAGCTATGGTTTTATGCCTACTCTTTTAGCAAAAATCCCAATAACTGGAAATTAGAGTTTTCTTATCTAGTCTAACTTCCAGATAAAAACATTCCCAAATATCTATACTGCATTGAGTGTTAGGAGTGCTGTACATGGATAGCGGGGCGTTTAGCCCTTGCTGAGTTAGGAGTTTTGTTTGTCCCCTTGTCCCCAATCCCCAATTCCCTCGATATCGATTTGACACATTCGGATACAAATCGCTAAAATAAACATAGTCATAATGACTTCGTTTTTTAGAATCCTTGTGATAGTAGCTAGTTAGTAATTTGTAGGTTAATTAATTATGGTGAGAATTGTTGGCATTGGCGGTAGTTTGAGACCCAATTCCTATACTCAGCTTGCTTTAGGGGTTGCAATACAAAGAGTAGAAGCTTTGGGTGCAGAGGTAGAGATTCTTGATTTACGGCAGTTGCAACTACCATTTTGTAATGGTGCAAAGGAGTATCTAGAATACCCTGATGTGAAACGGTTACAGGATACAGTTAGTAACGCCGATGGGCTAATTTTAGCGACACCTGAGTATCATGGTGGCGTCAGTGGTGTTCTGAAAAATGCTCTAGATTTGATGAGCTTTGAACAACTATCTGATAAAGTTACAGGACTGATTAGCGTCTTGGGGGGTCAGTCTAATAGTAACGCCCTGAATGAATTAAGGCTAATTGTTCGATGGGTACATGGTTGGGTGATTCCAGAACAAATTGCCATCGGACAAGCTTGGGGTGCTTTCAGCCCTGAAGGTAAACTACTAGATGAGAAACTTTCTCAAAGATTTGACGAATTTGCCCAAAGTTTAGTTGATAACACTCGTAAACTACGGGGTGTAAATTAGTTATGGTTTTTTTCTAACATTGAGCCATAATATTTTTTACTAAATCAAAACCAAGTTATCCCGATGAATAACTGTTTCGGCACCAGCATAGCCTAAAATTATCGGAATTTCTCGTGAATGACGCCCGCAAATTTTTTGCAGTTCATTACTGTTGTAGTTTACAAGTCCTCTAGCAATTTCTTGACCGTTGGTGTCACACAATTGCACGGCATCTTGTGTATCAAAATCTCCTTCTACTGCTTTAATTCCAGCAGCTAATAATGATTTTCCTGCCAAAGAAATTGCCGCGATCGCCCCTTCATCTAAATACAATTTTCCCGCAGGTAGAAGGCCGTAAGCTATCCAACGTTTACGTGCAGAAGTTGGTTCGGGTTGGGGTTCAAAATGCGTCCCAATAGGCTCTCCTTGTAATATTTTTTCTATATTGTGGGGAAATCGCCCTTGGGTAATTACAGTCCTAACTCCAGCCGCGATCGCAATTCTCGCAGCGGAAATTTTTGTTACCATCCCACCAGTACCCCATTGAGAACCTTGGGAACCTGTTTGTATTTGTAATTGAGCTAATTCTTTAATGCTACTAACTAAAGCTATCGGTCGCGCATCTGGTACGGAACGCGGATCGGCTGAGTAGAGGCGATCGACATCAGTAAGTATAAATAACCAATCGGCTTCCACTAAACTAGCGACCAATGCCGAAAGGGTGTCATTGTCGCCAAATTTTAGTTCCTCTACTGCTACAGTATCGTTTTCATTGACTATGGGAATTACTCCTAGTCCTAGCAGTTCTTGAAAAGTATTGTAGGCGTTGAGATAGCGGCTACGCTGTACTAAGTCGCTGCGAGTTAATAATACTTGAGCGATCGCCTGTTGCAGAGTAGTAAATAAATCATCATATATACGAATTAATCTACCTTGTCCAACTGCGGCAACAGCCTGTTTCAGGGCGATCGCTTTGGGACGTTCAGTTAAGCCCAATCGCGCACAACCCACCCCCACAGCGCCAGAGGAAACTAAAATCACTCGATGTCCCTGGCGTCTTAAATGGCAGAGTGTCTCCGCTAATGTGGCGATCGTGGAAAGCGCTAATTGTCCCGTTTCTGGTTGGGTGAGGCTAGAGGTGCCGATTTTGACAACAATCGTTAATGACATCTAAAAAGTTAGAAGTGAGGAGCCATTTAATTTTAGATTTTTCCTTCAATCTAAAATCTAAGAATTGCCATCATAACTCATTATGGTACAGCAACAAACTTCCCATCTTTGATCTGTACTAAAATTGGCTCAGTTTCTCGCTCTCCTTCAGAACTAAATTTTAGTGGATATCCTGAAGTTTCATCGGCTGAAAAATTGGCATTTTGCAAACTTGAGAGAATAGTTGTGGGACTAGAATCAGTAGATAAATCTTGAATAAAAGCTTGTGTCGCATCATAGCTGCTAGCAGTACGCCAGGTTACATCAACCTTCCATAATTGTTTAGCTTTTTGAGCGTATTGTTTTGCTTGTGCCGCATCCCTAAACCAAGGAACAACTGTAATTAAACCTTCTACTGCACTTCCAGCTTTCCTTAAAGTATCATCACTGTAAAGTGGATTTGCCGCTAATAATTTTAGTCCTCGTTTTTGGGGATTATTAGAACTATTAATTAGATAATTATTTGCTTTAGCAATATCTAGAGCCGCATCAGTATATTGTCTATCTGGAATTAAAATTGCTGCCTGTGCTTGATTATTTAAACTTAGGTTAATTTCCTTTTTTGCATCTAGTGTGCTTTTTGTTAAATCAACTTGACGAATAACTTTACCTCCTAAATCTTCAAATTTATTTTTAAACTCCTGTGTCATACTGTCACTAAATAAACTTTCAGATTTAAAGATTACTACTCTTGTTAAATTCAACTTAATAGCATATTTTGCTAATTTTTTACCCATTGCTGCATCTGAAGGTACAGTTCGGAAGAAAACATTACTCTTGTGCAATGAAGTAGTAGTGCTGGCAGGAGATATCAGTGATATTCCGGAATTTTGATATTCTGTTAAAGCTGCTTGGGTTGCTTCGCTAAAATTATGTCCAATTACTCCTAATACAGATTTATTTTGTACTAACTCAGAAGCAACTTGCTTTGCTTTTTCTGGTTCCTTGCCATTACCATCATTAGCAATCAGAATAGACAGTAATTTACCATTTAAGCCATGTTTTTTATTAAACTCTTGTTGTGCCTGTGCCACACCACGCAATATTTCTTCAGCAAAGCCACTATTGTTATCTGCGGGGACAACTACTGCCAAGGTAAAATAATTTCCCTTGTCATAAGCAAGGGCGTTATTATAGTAAATTAATACTTCTGGATCTGTATGATTAGTAACTACTGCTTGTTTAAATAATGTAACAGCAGCTTGATAATCGCCCTTTTTAAAACTTTCAATGCCTTCGTCACGATAAGCATTATTTATACTAGGAAAAAAAGTGCGATCGCCGCTACTAAAATTCACGCTGGGATTCTTTACACAGATAACACCCAATAGTTTATTTTCGCTTGCTGAACATGGTGTTGATAAACGACCAATACCTATCCCTGCAATGGCAGAAATTGCTATTGCTCCTGCTACAAGAACATGAATATTTTTTGGTAACCTCAATGTGACTATAGAAGAGTCTTTTACCTTTGAGATACTTCGATAATTTTGTTGCTGTTCTGAAATTTCTCGTTTATTTTTTTGTGTAAAAAATATTAAATTTTCTAATGTTGGGTAATTACGCTTATCTGAGTATCCTTCAGCTACAGCTAGGGCATAATTTAAACTTTTAGGACTTTGACTTTGAGCAAAAATAGTTTTATGAGCTAAATTATTCTGTTTTTTTTCCTGTGGGGGCAGCTTATTTTTTTCTGTATTGAGTTTTTCTAGTTCTTTAATTTCTTGTCGTAATGGATGACGTTGGAGTAACCAACGACGTACTAATTCAATTTTGATTCTATCGCCTGTGTCATACAAAAAGTTATACGCAATAAGCTCTTTCACTGCTTGTTCCAGAACTTGTGTTTTAATTATTCCATACTTATTAAGTAGCTTTAATGGGTTTTCTGGAATTTTTTGATATTTTTCAATAGCTATTTTCTGAGACTCCGCGACAGCAGAAAACACAACTTTTTCTGGAATAGTCAACCCATCCCAAAACCATGCTAGTCCAGCTTCTGCATTCTCAATTGCTTTATCAACAATATTATCGATATCTTGAACATTAATATGCCATTCATCTAATTCTCTAGCTCTAACAAAAATAGCAAAGCAGATGACTTGAATAAAATAAGGATGTCCTGCCGATAATTCAATAATCGCTTGAATGGCTTCTGAAGCATATTCTAAGATTCCTTGAGCTGGCTGTGTAATTAGCTGTGTAGCACTATCTTTATTTAAAAAACCAATTTCGATTTCACGAGTATCATGGCTAGAAGCATCCTGAAAATAATCGAGTAAATTTGGCATATTTGCAGATTGTCTACCTGCAAACATAATCAAAAATAGTTTGTCTTCCTTTTGAATTATGAAATCCAAATACTTAAAAAAGTTTTCTAGCATTGATGCAGAGTAGTTATCAATTAATGCTTCAAACTCATCTAACAAAAAAACTATTTTTTTACCATTTAATCTATCCAAAACTTTCGTTAAAAATTGACTATAAAAAATAGAGGAATCTTTCTCTAAAGTTTGAATCTTAGGTAGTTTAATTGTTGTTGGATCTATATTTAGATGTTCGACAATTTCTTTAGCCAGTTCTGCTAAAATTTTACCTAGAGTCTCACGAGAATAATCTTCTAAATTGAATGAAATAAAAACAAAGTCTTTTAAGTGAACAGATTTTGGAATATTACGAATTATAGACGACTTACCGATACGTCTTTGACCATGCAATAAAGTTACTTTTATACCTTGTCTGAGATTATCTTCAAGAAAATAGAACAAATCTTGCCTTCCAAACAGTAGTTTCGGGTCATCGATTGGACGACCGATTATATAAGGGTTTCTCCGAGATACCAAGTTTGCCATACCATTAACCGTACATTAATAAGGAGTAATGTAATCTATTTAACATAAATAGATTATTTTGTCTGTAACATAACCCACTTTCGACCTTGTATTTGAACTAAAATTGGCTCTGTTTGTCTTTCTCCTTTTGGAGTAAATTGAAGTGGATACTACAAGAGTATTTGTATTGATTACGGCAAAAATTAATATTTCTTAACTTTTCGATAATTGTTATGCGATCGGAAATATTCTTCGTTTAAGAGGAAAGGCGATTTGGTCAAGGTATGGCTGCGATCGCCTTAATTATGAGTATGCAGATACTCAGATATTTAACTACTCGCTATTTAGTTGGCGGACAAGCCTCCTTTTTGAGTTGGAACTCATTGATAGAAAATGACAGCCTAAAGTTTAATGAACCTCCGCAGTTAGACGAGCCTATGACCCACAAGGCCATAAAAGCTACTAACCCACCAACAATGACAACAGTAGGGGTTGATTTCAAGGCTTTTGCCAGACTACTGTTAATCCCTTTGACTATTGACTTATCATTAGATTGTCTGGGGTTGGTTGCTTTAACCATACAACTAGCTCCTTTCATTGTTTTATGTTGAATTGCTGGTCTGGTCGTTTCTCAGGCCACCAGACTGGCTTTCACTGGATAGCAGTGATGTAATCTATTTAACATAAATAGATTATTTTGCCTGTAACATAACCCACTTTCCACTTTGTATTTGAACTAAAATTGGCTCTGTTTGTCGTTCTCCTTCAGCACTAAATTGAAGTTTATCGCCGGAAGTATTATCTTGAGAAAGATTAACAATTTTCAACTTTTCGATAACTGTTGTACGTTCAGAATTAGTAGATAAAGCTTCAATAAAAGCTTTTGTAGCGTCATAACTAGTTGCTGTTCGCCAACTCACTTCTCGTCCCCATAGTTTTTTGGCTTTTTCAGCAAAGTTCATTGCTTGTGGTGCTTCCCGGAACCAGGGAACAACTACAATTAATTTTTCGACGGCATTTCCACCTTCATTTAAAATGTCATTGCTGTAAAGGGTATCTCCAGCTAAAAGTTTCAGTCCCGATTTGGTGCTATTTTGAGATTTTAATCTATCAACTACATCCTGGTTTGCCCTAGCAATCTTGAGAGCAACACCTATATATTTCCTATCTGGAATTAAGACCGCTCCTTCTGCTTTGTGTCTATAAAAACTTCTGGAAACTTCTGCATCTATATCTAGTGAGGTATCAGCTAAATTAATTTGTGGTTCGTGAAGCACATCACCTCCTAATTTTTCAAATGTCTTGGTAAATTCTTCTCTCATACTGTCACTGTATGAACTGTCAGGATTAGAAAAAATCACTACTTTTCTTAACTTCAAGTTCTTGAAGGCATATTCTGCTAATTTTTTTCCTCCAGCAGCATCAGACGGCAAAGTTCTAAAAAAATTCTTCTTCCCCTGTAATTGTGTACTAGTGCTGCTGGGAGAGATCACAGGAATATCTGTTTTGTTATATTCTTCTAAGGCGGCTTGAGTAGATTCAGAACTGTTGTGACCAACCACTCCTAAAATCGATGTGTCTTTCACTAATTCCGCAGCTACTTCTTTGGCTTGTTCTGGTTTACCTCCATCGTTGGCAATTTTAATTTCCAGCAATCGACCATTTAAGCCATTTTTTTCATTAAATTCTTGCTGTGCTTCTGATACGCCGCGTAACGTTTCTTGAGCTAAGTTAGTATAGTTATCACCTGCGGGAACAGCTACTGCCAAAGTTATCGGATTTCCAGCCTTACGCGCAGAAGCGTTGTTATAGTAAATTCTTACTTCTGGGTCATTGGAATTAGCTTTTATAGCTTCTCCAAATTGTTTAGCGGCATCTGTATAATCTTTTCGTCTAAAAGCTTTAATTCCTTCGTCACGATAGCTATTCCTCATATTAGGAAATAAAGTGCGATCGCCACTACTAATTCTACCCTTATCTTCTATACATAAAAGACCAAATTGCTTCTCCTTACCTACAGGACACTCAGATGAGAAACGATAAGTAGCATAACCTACAGATCCCAAGACTAAAACTGTCATTACTGCGAGTATTGTTTTTAAAGTTGAACCTCGGTGATTTCTCTCTTTTGGGTTAGTTAGGTAATTATTTATATCTGGTGTCGTAGTTATAATATTTTTTTCATAACTTTCAATTTCTAAAATTTTCTGTATAGCTAATTTTCCATTAGGTTCAATTTCTAAAATTTTCTTGTACTGTTCCTTTGCTGGTGTATATTCTCTTTGAATTATTAAATAATGTCCATATTCTGACAATGCATCTAAATATCCTTCTTTATAAGATTGAAAATCTACTTGAAAAAGTTCTTTGTGAAGTGCTAAAGATTTTTCAAAATCTTTTACTTGTAAATATTGCTCAGCCAAAGATACTGCGATATTAAAATTATTAGGATTAATTGCTAAGGCTTGTTCGTAAAGCTGTAATGCTAGCTGGTTTTGTCCCTGTTCACACCAATAATTCGCTACTCCAATCAGGTTTTTAACAATATCTTCTTGATTTTCCTGGATTTGTAATTTTGTTTGTAATTCCTGTCTTCTAAAAGTTTGTATTTCATATTGTAGTGGATGATATTGTAGCAACCAATAACGGATTAACTCAACTCTGAGTTTGCGTCCATCATCAGATAAATAATGGTTTTCGATTAGTCTGTTCCATGCTTGAGATAGCTTTTCTGTCTGATTTATACCATTTCTAGCAAGCAAATATAGCGGTTCTTCAGGAACTCTTTTTTGTTGCTCAATAGCTATTTTTTGAGCCTCTGCGACAGTTGACATAATAATTCTTTCTTCGACAGTTAAGACTTGCCAAAAACTTTGCGAGAAAGAATCGGCTGTTTCAATTGCTTTTTGTAAAATTGATTCTACATCACCACGTTCAATCGTCCATTTATTGTTTTCTCTTGCTTGTTCAAAAAGAGCAGAGCAAATAACTTGAGTAAAACATGGATGTCGTGCTGAGAGCTGTAAAATTTCTTTTATTGCTTCTGGTTCATATGTCAAAATACCTTCGGCAGGATTCACAATCATTCGTTTGGCGCTAGTATCATCTAGCAAACCAATTAATTCAGACGGCGCACCTTTAAATAAACTTAGTAAGTTTGGTAAATCATTAAGATATCTTCCAATCACTGGTATGATAAATAACTTATTATGTTCCTTTAATAGTTTTTTTAAGTAGGGAAATAATGTTTGTTGTTCAACAATATTAATATCGTTGGTCTCATTATTTGCAACATCGAATTCATCGAGGAGCAATACTATTTTTTTATGCTGTATTTTCTCATAAATATTTGGCAAAAAAACTTCAGAAAATAAATTTATATTTTCTTCTAATTGTGTGTTTGTTGGTGTTTGTAATTTCTCCGCATCTATGCCAAGTTGCTCGGTAATGGCCATAGCCAAGTCATGGATAATATTAGTTAGACTTGACTGACTTTTATCTTGCAAATCAAATTGAACAAAAATAATATCATTAGATGTAATAAAATTTGAAACTTGACGTAGTACGGAAGACTTTCCAATACGCCTTTGACCATGTAATAAGATAACTTTTACATCTTGGCTCAGATTATCTTCAATAAAGTGGAATAGACTTTCCCGACCAAAAAATTTGTTCCGTTCATGTATTACACGACCAAGAATATAAGGATTTCTATGATTATTTGCTCCATTCATATTATTATTTGTCACTACTAATTACTTGGTAAAATAAATCCTTTGGGGAAAGCAGCTACTAACTTACCAAACCAATCTAAAATTTTAGGAATTTTGTCTTGATTATTCCATAACCATTTAATAGCTGTAGTGAATTTATCCATTTGTTGGCGACTCATCAAATTGAGAAAAACTTTTTCTCGTGATTGCAACCACTTTTCATTTGTTTGCCAAAGTTCTTGAATTACCCAACGCTCCATTGTTGATGAACTGAAAGAGTAAATGTTTTTCTCTTCTTGAATAGTGTGGGTTACTACACCTTGTTCTTCCAGTTTGATTAACTCTCCTTCTCTTTGACTAAAAATTAATTCAATTCCACTCACATCAAATTGTTTTTGTTTATGCAGACGACCTTTTAAAGCAGAAAGAGCCATGAGCATCAATAGAGTTTGCTCTACTTCACTACACCTATGCCAAATATTTTGAAAAATTTGTTGTGTCATACTTTCAAAATCGCTAACAAATTTATCTACACTTGGTGCATTTGCAGTAAGTAAATCTCTATGGAGTAAAAAGCCAGATGTTTGTAGTAAAGATGGGTGTCCACCTGTATTTTCTTTAATTGCTTCTCGTAGTTCTGGTATTCTTAATGTCTTAAATATGTCGTCAATTTCACTATTATTAAATGTTTTAAGTCTTAAAAATAGATAATGATTATACCACGGAGAAGCGTTAGGGTTAAGCTTTGGACCTAGTTCATTAAGACGCTTCAGAGAAGTAACAATCATCGACAGATATTGTCCTTCCGCAGAGTGAACAGCTAAATTACGGCACTCACTCAAAAACCTTTGCATCGCATCTTCGTCGTATTCTTGGTTCGTGTCTAGTGCTACATGGAAGTCATCGATTAGTAACACGAGATATTTATCTTGTATTTTCAGCTTTCGTAATATCAGTCGCAGACTATCTTTAGTCGGTTTTCCTACTTCCAGAATTGTATCAATTTCAACTGCCAATGCAGATTGATCTGCTACTTTTTCTTTGACAAGGGTAAGTATTTCTTTCCAAAAATTGCTAGGAGTAAAAGGAGTAATACTCTCGCAACTAAAGCGAACAATTACTGCTTGGGATGAATCCATTCCGTGATCTTTCCAAGCTTGGGGTGATTCTAATTTCTGTAAAAATGAGCTTTTGCCCATACCTGAGCCGCCCCAAATCGCTAAGTGGCTGCGGTTATAAATTTGATCGAAGGCTGCGGCGATTTCTGATGCGCGTCCTACGAAGCGCTCTGGAGGTACTGGTATTCCAACAATAAAAGGATTTTCTACCATGTAATATTTTTAAATAAACACTTAAGTGAAATTAAGTGATATAGTATCACTTTTATGTAGCATCATGAAATGCTTGTTAGGCTTTATGTAATATCCTGTGAATCAGGAATCGTAACCCAAGGCAAAATTCAAAATGAATAGAGCATAAGGGTTTCATTGGTTGACAATGGGTGCTTTATTTCTCCCGTGTTGTATTAGGGAATAAGGAAGAGTTTTTTAATACGTAATACCCATACCCAACTTATAAAGCGCCAGTCCCTCTATAAGTGAAGGCTGGCGCTTTACGGGTTTATATTTATTTTGTATGCGCTAGAGTCTTTTTTAGCTGACTCCATGTTATTAATACTTATGATCCCCGATTTTGAGATTCCAGTAAGATTCCTTAAGTATTTCTTTAGATTTACTTTCCTGATGATTTGTCAAGTTTTGTGAATCTTGGTTTTCTTGGGCGTAATAGAGGCTCCGAGAATTTCAGATACCCAGACTTCAAAATTCCGGATGGGATGAGAGCGCAGGGCAGCGCCTGGATGGATAATCGGTTCAACTAAAATGGTAAACATCCCCAAGCGATTACCCGCTAAAACATCGGTAAACAAGCGATCGCCTACCATCCCTACTTGATGCACTGGTAGATCCATTCCCCTAAGTGCTGCCCTAATTTTGCGTCGAGAAGGCTTAGCTGCACCCAAGTAATAAGGCAAATTGAGCGATCGCGCAATACCACCAATTCGCGCTTCACTCAGGTTATTACTCACCAAGCACAATGCAGTACAAACACGAATTTCCTCTACCCATCGTTGCAGTTCTGGGGAAATTACCCCCACTGTAAAAGGCACTAAAGTTTCATCCACATCTAACACCAGCCCCTTCAGAGCGTATTTTTGGATAATATCTGGTGTCAGATTTAATACTGAACCTTCTAAAATTAAGTCAGGCTGTAAAAGATTGTTCCAGGTCATACTCAACAGTTAAATATAAACAGCTCTAGACAAAAGAGCATAACCAATACAGTTTAGTTAGTCGAACTCAATCTTGGAATATCTCCACGAACACTTTGAGATAAAATCCCTAAAATCTTATCTATCTCTTTGATGTAATAATTATTCAAATCAATAAATACATTGTTTTCTTCTAACTTCAAAAACTTCCAAATATCCCCCGTTGTTACCGCGCCGTAAATTTTCCTAATTTCATTTCCTTCCTGTTGATTAAACAATTGAGCTGCTAACATGACCGCCGCACATTGACCTAATCCACCTTTAATATTTTCATTTTTTGCTTCAACAATAATCAATACAGGGGCATTAATTGTTAGTTGCTCTTGAGAACGACTGATGATGAAGTCACAATAACCATTCAAACCTTTTTCTGCATCTACATTAAATTCTGCTCCCGAAAACAAACTTATGGGATAATTAGCTATGCGTCTTATCTCCAATAATATCGGTGTAATAATCATTTCTGAACGAGCTTTTTCAGTATTAATTGCTAAAGCAAGTTCCGTAGTTTCTTTTAAAGAATTGGTAAGTTTTTCACTTGGCTGTAAAGGCTCTATATTCCCACACAAATCAGTTTCTTCATCAATGTGGATGCTGAATGACTTTTTAAATTTACTCAATGTAAAGTCGCTATAAGCCATTTTCAGCGCCTCACTCATAGGAATTTTGGATTTTAGGTCGCATCTTTGATGTGCTGACAGCGCAACTTGGATTTTAGATTAAAAACTATTACCAAAGTCTTTTTTCCAGAATCTTAAACAAAATTATCTCAATTTTATGTCAATATTTCACTGCTTTCACATTGAATAGAAAATACCAAAAGGTTTAACTCAATTGTGATAACAATGCAAAATTTCTAATTAAAAAATTCAAAATGAAAATGTTACATTTTGAATTTTTAATCTTATTCTACTTCATTAAAAAGATGCTCCTCTAACAGAGGTTGCACTTTGCGGAACTCTTCTGGAGAGAGTAATTCAGGTTCACCTTCTTTTGTTATCCGTGCAAAAAACAACAGTGGATCTAGGGGTGTATAAATTGCATACTCTTGGTCTTCATCATAGAAGCTAGCGAGTAGCTGCAATTGCTCGGGTTCTAAATCTGCCTCTTCATCTTCGATTTCTAAGGTGAAAAGTTCTGATTCTTCAACTGGCGGTAAATCACCTGCAACAGTCAGAGCATAAGCTGTATTCTTGAGAATCAGGTTTTGCTCAGATAGCACAGCTTGGGCAGTGGCAAAAATTTGTTCAATAATAGTGTCATCTTCTACTAGAACTGCTTCTTCTTCCTCACCCTCACCTTCCCAAGAAAAAATTTCTACAGGTGAGTCTACAGGAAGAAGTAAAACGTATTCTTGCCCATCTACCTCAAGGGAATGCTCTATATAACATTCGAGCGATCGCCCTTTTTCATCGGTTAAGGTGATGGAACCCTCATGAGCGTTATCATTTTCTTCAGGAAATGGAGAGAAAGACATGGCCAAATGTAGAACTTTAATAAATACCAGCAAGTTTGTAAATCGTTTAACTATGAAATAGCTTTACACGTAAATACAAATGCTGGGTAATCGTTTTCAGAATATCATGTTAAAAGGTATCAATAGTCAATAGCCGTCACTGAACTGCGAGAACTAGCCCGCTTAACATCCAGCCATTGTTGCAAAATTAAAGCGGCTGCTTTGCGGTCAATTAGACCTTTATGGCGTGATGGAGAGCGATTCTCGGCTATCAGCAGTTGTTCAGCTTGAAATGAAGTTAATCGTTCATCTATATATTCCACAGGCAAATTCAGGGCTTTGGTAAGTCTTGTAGTAAATTTTTGGACTTGACGCGCCTGAAATCCTAGCGAACCATCCATTGAATAAGGTAAACCCATAACCAGGACTTGTACCTGGCGCTCATTAACTATTTGTCGGATTTGTTGCACATCCTGTTCAAAAGATGTACGTTCGATTGTGGTGATACCCGTGGCAATCAAACCAGTGCGATCGCACCCAGCCACACCAATTCGCTTGCGGCCGAAATCTAATCCCAAAGCTGAAATAAAAGGTTTTGCTTGCTCCTGGGGGATCACACTAGTTCTCCTGCTGTGCATCTATTGATTCCGGAATCGGCGATGCTTCTATGCTAGGGTTTTTTGCCGAAAAGTTAATCGGTTCTGGCTTCGTTGGCTGGGGTCTATCTGAGGATAGCGACTTTCCTGGTTGTAGCCATGACATACCACCTGGAATGGGTTTACGAGCCGGTTGTAGACCTTGTAGCATATCAGTCCACTGAATTCCTTCTAAGGAGACGAATTTCGACTCCCGTAGCTTGTGCCACACAGAGCGAGACATGATCAGTGTATGTTCTATACGTTTTGCCCCGATTCGCTCCAAATACTCTTCTCGCTCAGCCTGATAATCTGAGGAAGCTAATTGTAACCCTTGCTGGGGAAAATCTTGGGCAATGCGAGCCAGTTGAGAAAGTAATTCTGGATACAACCAAGTATAAGCAGGATGAACTGTCAGTGTTGCCACGTGGGGGACTTCGCCCTTACGGTCAAGTTGCACCTGAAAATAACCGATCGCTGCTTTACGTTGCGGTTCAAATACGTAACCACTAACTACTTCTGTTTTGGTTATCCATTGCTTGACTGCATCAGTCAAAGCACCAAACAAACTGGTTTTAAAGTCGCGGGTGTTACGGTCAAAAACTTGACGTACCAAAGGCGGCATCGATGCGGTATCTAGCTGATATAGTAATTGGGCATCAGCATTGCTCACTGGTAAGAGATTGGGCAAATCTGGCTCTGCTTGTGCTAATTCAACCAGTAATTCTGGCTCAATTTCCCAATATGTCATTTCTGCTAGACGCTGAAATCCATTCTGTCTATATAGTGCCAGTGCCTCTATGTCATTGATATTAACTTCTAGTAGCCAAGTGCGAGCTTCCAAAATCGATTCAAAACAATGACGCAAAAGTTGCGAACCAATTCCTTGTTTATCGACACCACGCTCTAGTAGCACTTGATCGATCCGCCAAGTACTACGCGTGCGGTTAAACGGTGACACTTGAATCATCCCTAGAAGCATCCGCCCTTGCTCTGCTACATACGCACACAGGTGGTACTGTAGCGGGTTAGGAAACCAACTTAAAAATTTGAGTAATCCATACCAGCGACGCAGCCTTTGCATCTGGCTGATTGCAAAACCTGCTCCCTTGGGAGTGAGGGCTGCGAATGACTCTTGAGTGATACGTTCAACTCCGTCCAGATCCCGGAATTGGACTGGTCGAATAACAACGTTGAGGTTTCGGGGAAGTAATGAAGTCATTTTAAATTCGAGCCGCCATTTAGCCTTAACTAACTGCTCTTCAAAGGAACTGCTGCAATCATCTTAACTACTTTCTGCTCTTGACAATTGCCCCAAAAGTGTGATTTTAGTAACTTAATACTTAAAAACGCAGAAAAAGCAGACCTTGTGAGAACACCATTGGCATTAACTCAACAACATCTGCCTTTATTTTATTTGAATTTTGATTAAAGTATGTATAGATTTATAACCCTTGTCGAGAAACTAGCTTTTCAAAGTTGGCTTGGGTTTGATGGAGCAGCTGTTGGCGACTATCTAGTAGTGTTTGCTTCAGGGTTGGAACAAGATTGCGTGATTGCAGAGTCATATGAAGTTGCAGGTTAGCGACATATTCACTGAAATCTTGATTCATTTCATCTGCGCCTGCATCAGTTAAGAAATTTGATTCCATTGCCACTGTGTTCTCCTGAGTTAATCCTGTGCTGTTTCTCTTCACCATCAAAAATTATCATGTTGTTTGGACTAACTTCTTAATTTGCAATGAAGTTTAACGCTTCTTTAGGGATAGCGATCGCCTGGGGATTGGGTTCGAGATGAGAGATTCAACCAAACAAAAGAGCGTAAAGCCATAGATAGAACTTGGAATTGACCGACACATAGAATATTTCCACGATCTGCTGCCTAAGTACAAACTCCAAGCTAATACTATGTAAAAGGCTACCTATGTATCTCAGCGGATGCACAATAGAAGTGCCGCTTAAAATCTCAAACCAACACCACCTTGTACAGATATAGCTGTACCACCGCTATCACGGTAGGCATCAAAAGCAATAATGGCGTTGCCAAAAAGCACAGTATTGCTATTGGGAATCATATAATCAATGCCTGGCTGTAAAGCAAAACTAATTTTGTCGCCCACAGGAGAAGATCCACCACCACCAGCCAGTACCAACCCAGCGCCCAAGTATGCATCAGCTTGCCAGTTGAGCGGGATATCGTAAGAAACCGTTGGCACAACAGCGGTATTATTACCTATTAACACTTGAGCGCGGAGAGAAATTGGTGCTTCCAAAAGCTTGTAACGGCCAGCTATAACCCCACCAATTTGGATACCATCGGTAAAACCAACAGTTGGACCGATACCGATGTAACTACCATATGCTACTTGAGCGTGCGCTGGTTGAGCCAAACTCAAGACTAAGCCAGCCCCCAAAACTGAAGCCAAATATGGAATATATTTCATAACCCAACTCCTCACACCATTTTGTCATTTTTAATTTGTCATTGGGCATGGGGCATGGGTAATTAATTATTCTCTTCTAGCTCCTCTGCCCCTCTGCCCCTCTGCTTCCCCTCCCTCCCATTCTACGGGCAACTGGGATGAATGCCTCCTTGTGTACAAATATACGCTAGTTGCTTGGAATCTAAATTTTTGGCTTGGGAAAAATCAACGCCTTGGACTACAGCAGATACTGAGCCTAAATCTGGTGTTTTGACAAATTGATCGGCTGGATCTTGTTTGCTTGGAGCAAGAATTGTTCCCTTAAAATTTGCTCCTGCTACATTTGCCCCTCGTAAATCTGCAAGACTGAGGTCAGCATTTTGTAAGTTAACGTTTTCCATCTGGGCAGAACGCAAAACAGCACCAGTCAGACGAGTAGCACTCAGGTTGGCATTGCTGAGATTAGCCCGATCCAAATAGGCTCCTGATAAATCTGCCCCTTCCCAATCAGTGTTAGTTAAGTTGGCAAACGATAATTGTGTTCCGATGGCAGAAACGCGACCTAAACGCGCAGCGTACAGATTAGCTTCGTTCAATTTGGCGTCACCTAAATCTGCTCCAGTTAAGCTGGCCTGCTCCAAGACTGCGTTTCGCAGATCCGCTCCTACTAGTTGGGTACTGTTTAGCTTAGCTTCAAATAGACGGGCACTAGATAAGTTGGCTCTATTGAGAGTGGCGCGGCTCAAATCGGTACGGTTCATCAAAACTCTGCTGAGGTTCGCATCAGTGAGATTGGCTTGCTGCAACTGAGCTTGGCTTAAATCAGCCATTACATCGTCGTAGGTATCCCAGCGTCCATCCTCACCCATACTCCGAAAGCGGCTACCCTTAAAACTGGCTTGATTAAGATTTGCAGATTTTAACTTAACTCCTGACAAATCAATGTTGTCTAATACCAAGTTAAATGAGGAATTTCCAGAAGTACCGCTTTGACCTAATTGGATGCGACTAAGGTCAACACCCTCAATTTTCCCGCTGTAAACAGAGAGAATTTTATTGATCGTCCGCTGGTTGATTTGTAACCGCGTTTGTTGCAGTTCTCGCTCTTGGCTTGGACTGCTACTCAAAGACTCTAGTTCACTTACTAGGAACTGATTTTTATTTTTCAATTCGGGTATGGCTTTCGGACCGACAGTTGTCAAAGCTTGTTGAATCGTATCCAGGAGGCTGGGGTTGGTTTCCTTGACCAAAAGATCCGCGAGAAATTCAATAGACTGTGGATCTTTAAGACCGCCCAATGCCAAAATTGCACTTTGGCGTTGCTCATTGGTCGCTCCAGAACTGGGATTTAATTGTTTAACAAGTTCGACGAACTGTTGGCCGTTTATTTGCTTGGTTGCTCGCTGGGATTGCTGAATTTGAATATAAACTTGAGTGCCGATTAAGGTTGCCAGCACAGCAGTCATGCTCGTCAGCCCGACCACAAACAAAGTCAGATTGGGGTTTTGTTTTATCCGCCGCCATATATGAGGTGCTTGGGTTGGGGCTAGAGCTAATTCTTCATTTCCCTCCTGCCATTCTTCTGCTCGATCGCTATCACTAGTAGACTGAAGTTGTTTGTTAGCTAAAAATGAAGATGGCAAAGGGCGAGTAGCATCTATGCTGTAAGTACCCGCGAGTTGATCGTGGAGGGCGCGACGCTCCCGACCGGATGGTAAAGCTATTGCTTCACCCAACACCATTAACACTCCCAAAAATGTGAATAATCCTAAATTAGGAAAAGCAAAACTGTAGCGCCACAGGAGATAAGCGATGGAAATGGGTACACTCCAACGACCAACTCCTTCTCTGAGTACAACTGCTCCTAACCCAGGTGGCATTCCTTGAGCGTTGACAACCCGCACTCCTAACCAACGTTTGGGAATTGTCCTACCAGTCTTAGCCAGTAAATACAACTGCCACCACGAGAGAGTTACGGGCGCTAATAAGGCTATTGTCCATAAAAAATTAGTCGGCCATGCTACGTTAGGAATGCCATAGCTCACAGGCAGAGCCAATGGTCTGGCGATCGCTCTTTCTGTTGTTACCAGCACAGGGTTAAGCGGCACCCGATTCAGATCGCTCCTGGAATTGGCATAGACACCAATGCCAAAGGGAATCAACCCACTAGTAACCACTAGTGTGATTTCAGCCGCCCAAGCAGCAAAACGCCTACTTGCTAACAGCAGTGAATTGGCTCTTTCCGGTTCTTTTGACTGACCAGATTGATTACTTCTCCTTACAGTTGGTGTCGTCATTGTATAATTCCCTTTGACATTATTTCTACGCCCTTATCGGCACAATTAAAATAGACTATTGCTTACGTTGAAAGCTACCAGACACAAAAAATTTGTATCCAACATACACTAACACTGCCAAAAGTGCCAGACTAATTACAGATGCAACCAGTTTAAATACTGCCTGCACCATCGCCAAACCTAGTAGCACAGATACACCCCCAACTACCAGCTTTTTTGCTCCAGATAAACTGTTGAACCAGATCTGAAATCGCTCTAGTTGCAAGTTTAGGTTAGCAAAACTAAATTGAAATGCCTGTTTTTGTTCTGGCGATTGCGGAACCACCTCAGGCGACGAATTAATCTCCGCCTCTAGCTTATCGAGGCGACGCTGCAAGTCTTCTTCTCTTTGAGGATTCATCAATTTTTCTACCTCAGCTAGGACACTTTTTCAACAACAGACCAATCAAATTTTGTTTTGGTGGTTGTCTTTGTGATTTTAGCTAATGTCTGTGTGTGCAAGACCTTTCTCAACGGGTAAAAATTATCTTTTTTTCTGGCGATCTTCCAGCCTTCATTCTGAGCCTAGCACTATCACTTAGATGCTGTATCAAAGTTTAAGTATCAAATTCATGCATCTTAGTGCTGAATTATTCCAACAACTTATGAGAGACTTTCAAATAAAAACCATATAACTTTTCTTGTAGAATCGACATCTTGTCTGGAATGTCTCTAGATAAAATCTCTAGAAAAAATTTTGGCTTAACGGTATTAGAATACACGGCAGCTTTTGGAACCAAGTAAGAATTGCTGTCGTCTACTAAATCAGGCTATGTATAACTTATGTTGCTCTAGTAAAGAATCTGGAGCATTAGTAAAATGAAGACGCTTAGGCTACTGACAATTGTTCCTACAGCTTTGGCGATGAGTTTGATGCTCACTGAGGCTAATTTAGCACAGACACCACAGATTGAAATTAATCGGAATTTCCAACCAGATCCGCTAGTTTTGAACGGAAAGTCTGGGGGATCTGTCAAAAGTAAGTGTGGAAATATTAGCATTACACCGAATCAAATTATCCACGTGAAAGAGTCACTGCCTTACTTACGATTAACTGTAGAAAGCCAAGGAAAGCCAACGCTATTAATTGACGGACCTGGAGGAAAATTTTGTGTCCAAGCAGATAGTTACTCTGGAGGCAAGCCAGAACTTTCTGGGTATTGGCAAGCAGGAACATACTCGCTGTATGTGGGCGAATTATCTCAGCAACAGTCTAACTACATCCTTTCAATCTCGCAACAAAATAAATAGTCATTTGTCCTTTGCAAATGACCAATGACCAATGACTAATCTTCCAATGATTTAGCTGGTACTTCTACTGCTGTCACGTCAATAGTGCCCGCTGGTGTCAATCGCTGAAAATGACTATTTTGTACTAACAATGACTCACCACAGTTAGGACACTGCACCTGGCTGTTATTTAAACCTGTAAATTCATATCCACAGACGGGACATCGATCGGCAATCAAGTTGCGTTGCAGCCACCAACGAAAGCCAAAGAAAGCGACAATCGGTGCTAACAACACCAACGCGAAAATAATTAGTAATGAATTAACTAACCAACCCAAGCCCAATGACGCTAGCAACCAAATAACTGCTAGCAAGGTGAGCCAAGGGCGGAGATTTAAAAGATTCAATTGAAATGACTTAAAGCTCATTTTTTAAATGTCGTCCTGCTCTCCCTCTAGGATAGCGATTTTGGTCATAAGTCATTAGTCATTTGTTATTATGACTGATAACTGAGGAGAGAAGCAGTTGTTGCAACCTCTGTTGGAGTGCATCCAAGCCAAACAGGGCGATCGCCTGTTCTCGTAGCCACTGTCCATCACACCGCCGATCGTTGCCTTGGAGCATTTCTATACAAGCTGCTGCTACAGCATCAGGATTGCGGTGTGGTACTCGCCATCCCAGTTTACCATCCTGCAAGGGGTCAGCTGACCCATCGTCGTCACCGGATAATACAGGGACTTGACAAGCCATCGCCTCTAAATAGACAATGCCGAAGCCTTCTTGGGAAGGCATGATATAGGCATCAGCAAGGCGATAATGTTCCATTAATTCTTCTGTAGCAACGAAACCAGCAAACACAACGCGATCGCTTACACCTAAATCTTTAGCAAGCTGAGCTAATCGCGGTTGGTCATCACCGCGACCAATTACCAAATATTTTACTTCTGGAAAAACTTCAGCGATTTGTGGTAAAGCCCGAATTGTGACATCCACACCCTTGTAAATATCTCCTGACCACAGACGTGCCACTGTCATCAACACCTTAGCACCACTGAAGCCATACTTTTCAACTAATTCTGGCTGTTTGTTACCAGGGGTAAATTTATCACCATCAATTGCACAAGGAATCATCTGGATTGTTTTGGGATCTAGACCATTGGCAATACAAGCGCGATCGCGGCTATAGCGACTAATTGTCCAAATTCCTGCTGCGGATTCTAGGGCGCGACGTTCTTGATTTTTTAGCGGTTCCCAAACTTCTTTACCGTAAGTTAGCACGGTATAGGGAATCCCCAATGGCTGACAAAGGGTTTGTATTAATACTGCTAAGTTAATATGACCGCAGAAAACTTGTTGCGGACGGTTTTGCAATAAACACTTCAGTAAAGCGGCTGCCATTTTCACTCTTCCCAAATGGGGAGAGTGATTTTTAAAGTAATGAAATTTAAAATTTTCGTTTTCAAAATAATTTAAGCTCTCAGGACTATCTCGTAGCAAAAAGACTTCCGCCTTGTAGCCTTGATTGAGTTTCAAATAAGCTCGAAAAATATCTTTTATATATGATTGAATGCCGCCTTCGTGGGCAAAAATTTCTAAGAACACGAAGATATGGCTGGTTTTTTTGTTAACTTTATCACCTAATTTTAGGTTTTCTGTCACTGTGGGGATGAGCATGTTTGGTTATTTAAACTTGTGGTAAGGAAGCGATTGCACCGCTTTGTAACTGCTCTAAATCTGTTTTTACCATTTTTTCTAAAAGTTTCTCAAAGCTGACTTGTGGTTCCCAACCAAGGTTTCTTTTCGCTTTACTGGGGTTGGCAACTAATTGAAAATGCTCGTCTTGTCGCAATAAATTAGTATTTATGATTACATGTTCTGTCCAATCTAATCCGACAGACTCAAAGGCTGTAGCTACTAATTCTCTGACACTGTGTAGCTTCCCTGTGCCAATTACATATTCTTCTGGCTCATCTACCTGCAACATTCGCCACATAGCCTCCACATAGTCTCCTGCAAAGCCCCAATCGCGTTTGGCATCTAGGTTACCGATTTCTAAGGTGTCAGTTAAACCCAATTTAATTGATGCAACTGCTAAAGAAACTTTGCGTGTGACAAACTGAGGTGCGCGTAGAGGAGATTCGTGGTTATATAAAATTCCGCTACAGGCAAATAGTCCATAGCGCTGTCTGTGATGCACCATTGTCCAATGGGCGTGCATCTTGGCCGCAGCATAGGGATTTTTCGGACGAAAAGGAGTTTCCTCATCTTGAGGGGAAACCAATACATCACCAAACATTTCTGAACTGCTGGCTTGATAAAACCTAGTAGACAAACCAACATGTCGTACTGCTTCTAATAGCCTAGTAGCTGTACCAGTTATTAAATCTAAGGTGCCTAAGGGATCGTTCCAAGAATCGGGTACAAAACTAGGAGCTGCCAAATTATAGATTTCTTGGGGACGTAGTTGTTCGACTGCGGTCAAGAGCGCCATACTATCCCTCAAGTCCACCGTGAAAATTTCTACCTGATTTGCCAGTGTTCCCAATTTTGTTAAATTAGGTTGGCGGTGCGGGGGTACTAAGCCGACAACTCGGTAACCCTGGTTGAGGAGTAAATGGCTGAGATAGTAGCCATCTTGACCAGTAATTCCTGTAATTAGGGCTGTCTTAGTCATCTTTTGTCCCCTATGTCCTCTATCTCTTTAAGCACTAAATGGCATCTGTTGGAGAACAAAAATTAAGACTCTCAACACTGCTGACAAATGTTAACAAAGGAGGTTACATAACTCGAATGCTAT
Organism: Nostoc sp. C117; assembly: GCF_043099735.1. Lineage (NCBI taxonomy): Bacteria > Bacillati > Cyanobacteriota > Cyanophyceae > Nostocales > Nostocaceae > Nostoc > Nostoc sp. C117. Next base: position 960,603 of record NZ_CP170991.1, on the reverse strand, counting down.
CTTTACTGTATTCACTAATTCTTTTTATACAACAATACTCTTTAGTCTTGACTAAAAAATCACAATCGTTAAGTAATTTTACTTAAGAAATATATTACTGCAATTTAGAGCTTCTAGAAAAATAGTATAATATCAATCAAATAGCTGTGTAGTTAATTCCAAGACTGCTTGCTCTCTTACTAAAGACTTTCTGCAAGATCGTCAATTGATATGAAAAGCATTCTGCCTTGTTTTATGCTTGAGTGCTTGAGTTATAACTTTGTCCTTCTACAGAATATTTGACGATGAGCAGACAGTTTCGACCATCGGCAACACGTTCGTATACAACACGGTCAGCCAAGCGCCTCAGCAGAAACCATCCATAACCGCCGACGATGAGACTACCTGGTTCTGGTTCGGCGATCGCATCAGGATTAAAAGGTTTTCCATGATCCCAAATTTTAATCTCTAGTCGGTCAGCCCAAAGATAAACGTCAATATCAATGGTTGTTTCCGGCGGTAAGGCATAATGAGCATGACGAACAGCGTTAGTAAAGCCTTCTGCTAATGCTAAATTGAGGCGATCGAGTTGGGTTTTTGACCAACCAAGTCGAGACAAATGTTGCAGACAAAATTGCTCAAACCATTCTTGTACCTGGTTTAGTAGGCTGAGTTCGCTATTAACCGTCAGATGGTCTTGCTGTACTATGCTGAGCATTAACTGTGACTTGAATAAAAGCAAACTCAACTTGGTAATGATTAAATTTTGTGCTTTTTGCAAAAGTTGTCTGAGATATAAAAATCTAAATTGACATATTCTGTCTACCAAAATACAAAACATGAACAATTTTGGTATTCCGAAGGTTTGAATTAGCAACTTACCTGAAGTAAGTAAAAAATGTTGGTATTTGTTGAGTTTTACTGGCTTTAGGTTTTGGCATAGCTTTTCCATCCAAAACTTTAAATCCAAGTCTAAGCGGGATTATTAAAATTGACGCCTGTTAATTTTTTCAAAAGCACATTTGTATATGCTCTTAAAACTCACAGGCGTCAAAGCACTTTGTGGTGACTAATTTAGAATAGTCCCAAGGTCAAAGATTTATCCAATGGCAAAGCAGCACCAATACCCAGCCAGATGGTGACAAGGGTACCAAATAGGAATACTGTGGTTGCTACTGGACGGCGGAAGGGGTTTTGGAACTTATTCACGTTCTCAATAAAGGGAACGAGGATTAATCCTACAGGTACAGAACCCATTGCTAACACTCCTAAAAGTTTGTTAGGGAGCGATCGCAAAATTTGGAACACTGGATACAAATACCACTCGGGCAAAATTTCCAAAGGTGTGGCGAAAGGATTTGCTGGTTCACCGTTCATCGCGGGATCTAGCACAGCTAGAGCCACAATGGCAGCAAAGGAACCCATAATTACGATTGGAAAGACGTAAAGTAGGTCATTAGGCCAAGCAGGTTCACCATAGTAGTTGTGACCCATACCTTTAGCCAGTTTAGCTCTTAACTGAGGGTCGCTCAGGTCAGGTTTTTTCTGTGTTGACATTTTGAAGTGCGCTCTCTTGCTTAAGTTGAATTAAAGCATTTGTGAAAGCCATCGGCTAGTAAGCAACCCTAACAAGCGGCAACGTTTTATCTGTCTACGATCGACCGCCTAGAGGGCGTCTCAAGCTTTGGGCTAGGGATGTGAGTGTTTGTTTTTGGTAACTTACGTACAATTAATTTCTTGTGTTTCATAAGTTTAAAACAAACAACTTCATCTGGAAACTGAATAAATGTTGCCTTTTGCTAATCGTTGAGATTACAAAGGACCAGAAATGCCTTGTTTGCGGATCATCAAGAAGTGAAACAGCATGAAGACTGCAATCAACCAAGGCAGTACAAAGGTGTGTGCGCTGTAGTAACGAGTTAGGGTTGCTTGACCAACACTAGAACCACCACGCAGTAAGTCGGAGATGAGAACGCCTACTACAGGAATTGCTTCGGGTACGCCACTAACGATTTTCACAGCCCAGTAGCCAACTTGGTCCCAAGGTAAGGAGTAGCCGGTAACTCCAAAGGAAACGGTAATTACAGCCAATATGACACCACTGATCCAGGTCAATTCGCGGGGCTTTTTGAAACCACCTGTGAGATAAACCCGGAAGACGTGCAAAATCATCATCAACACCATCATGCTCGCAGACCAGCGATGGATGGAGCGAATTAGCCAACCAAAGTTCACTTCAGTCATAATGTACTGGACTGAGGAGAAAGCTTCAGCGACTGTTGGCCTGTAGTAGAACGTCATCGCAAATCCAGTTGCAAACTGGACGAGAAAACAAACCAGGGTTATTCCACCCAGGCAGTAGAAGATGTTGACGTGGGGAGGGACGTACTTACTAGTAACGTCTTCGGCGAGTGCCTGAATTTCCAGGCGTTCCTCAAACCAGTCGTAAACGTTGGCCATACAATCTCAAGTTCCTAAGAATCGGTTGCGGTTGATAAATTCCGAAGTTCTAAATCGGCGACGGAAGTTCTAAGAGTCCTCAGCTTGGACATTCTGCGGGTTCGGCTTTCGGCGTTCCCCTTTACCCCAAGGGATGCCACAAGCTAGGGTAGCAGCATAACTCTCTGTGGACTTTCCTGAAGCCGCCGCTTAGGCTTCTCTCCCAATTAGCAATTTTGGGATTTTAGTAAAGAGGTTTTTGTTTGCTTTTCAGCTTTCAGCGTGCTATGAGTTTTCAGAAACTTTACACTCTGTAAAGATGGAATGTATTGCGATCTCTTTATGCTCTAACCCAGAAAATGGTGGACACAAAGTAGATTTTATCCTTTGGTGAGTGGGATGAACTGCATCAGTTGACAAAACAAGTTGATGAGAAGAATGCACCACTTCTATAAAAAAAGTAACATAATCGAGAGATAGATTTCATCAACAACAGGACAACTGGGCATTTCTAGGCAATTTGGGTTGAGGTGGAATTGATAATGGGGTTCATGAACAAACAGTTTTTTCGAGTTGGATTTTCACTGCTAATGGCGTTTTGGTTGGTGTTGGGTACATTTACCCAGCCCGCAGTGGCTTTGACGGCAGAACAAAAGCTGGTTTCTGAGGTTTGGCGAATTGTCAATCGTAGTTATCTAGATGAGACCTTTAATCATCAAAACTGGGCGGCTGTCCGGCAAAAGGTTCTGGAGAAGCCTCTCAAGGACTCAAATGCCACTTATACGGCTATTGGGACGATGCTCAAGAGCCTTGATGACCCTTTTACCCGTTTTTTAGACCCGGAACAATACCGCAGCTTACAGGTAAATACTTCTGGAGAACTGACGGGGGTGGGATTGCAAATTGCTCTCAATGGTGAAACCGGTAAGTTGGAAGTAGTGGCTCCCATTGCAGGTTCACCAGCAGATAAAGCGGGGATTAAGCCACGCGATCGCATTCTCAAAATTGAAGGCGTTCCCACTGAAAATCTCACTCTTGATGAAGCTGCAACCAAAATGCGCGGGCCGAGTGGCAGCCTTGTGACTCTCGTCATCGAACGAGACGGAGAGGCAGAAACAGAAATTAGATTGAAGCGCGATCGCATTGCTCTTAATCCTGTAGTATCAGAATTGCGTGTTTCTACTGAGGGTACACCCATTGGCTACCTCCGTCTGACTCAATTCAATGCCAACGCTTCAACGGAATTGGCACACGCTATTTCTAGTCTAGAAAAAAAAGGCGCTGCTGCCTACATTCTGGATTTGCGAAATAATCCTGGGGGACTGTTGCAAGCCGGAATTGAAATTGCCCGTCTGTGGTTAGATTCTGGTACTATCGTCTACACTGTTAACCGACAAGGCATTCAAGGTAGTTTTGAAGCCTCTGGGTCAGCCTTAACGAACGATCCTCTGGTGATTTTGGTGAATCAAGGAACTGCTAGTGCGAGTGAGATTCTTGCCGGGGCACTCCAAGATAACGCTCGTGCCCAATTGGTAGGCGAAACTACTTTTGGCAAGGGCTTAATTCAATCTTTATTTGAATTATCAGATGGTTCAGGTTTAGCAGTCACAATTGCTAAATATGAAACTCCTCAACATCGGGATATTAACAAACTAGGTATTAAGCCGGATAAAGTGATTTCCCAACCAGCGATTAACCGCGAACAGATTGGCAGCGAAGCGGATCTGCAATATCAAGCAGCAGTGAAACTTTTGGTTGAAAAGTCGGTGGTGGCGGGAAAGGCATGAGGAGTTTTGAGTGGGGAGTGTATTCAATACTGCTCGGGTTTTGCATTTTGAACTCAGAATTTGGTTTGGGGAAAAGGTTACTGGGGTTGGGTTAAAGGTTTTTTCTTTCCCTTTTCCCCCGCCCCTTATCCCCAGAGGGGACCCCACCTTCCCCTTTTCCCCAAAACTCGACAAGTATTGCGAGTGTATTAATATACTCCCCGGCTTGAAGGGCAGCGATTATCAGATTGTATGGGATTCCAGTTTCATCATGTTTAACATCGCCTAACTCAAGAGTCGATGCGCGAACTGCTGGAAAATTAACGTAAGGCTTTAGGCTGGTACGACAAATTTTTCATTACCAGCCAGTTCAAAAGCGTTATGAATAACTTGCAAAGCCTTAACACCTTGTTCTTGTGCTACAACACAACTAATTTTGATTTCTGAGGTAGCAATCATTTGAATATTAATTTGGTGTTGGGCTAACGCTTCAAACATTTTAGCGGCAACGCCTGGTTGTCCTACCATACTGGCACCCACAATACTGACTTTAGCGATCGCACTATCTAAAACAACTTCACCCCATCCTAATTCTGTTGCTACTTGTATGAGCATTTGTTTGGCATTTTCTCCATCCATCTGGGAGACAGTAAAGGCAATATCGCGTCTGGGAACACCATCAATTACCCGACAGCGCTGAGATTGGATAATCATATCAACGCTGATATTATGTTCCGCTAATAGTCCAAACAATTTCGCTGCCATTCCCGGCCGATCTGGTAATTGGCGAATAGCAAGACGTGCTTGGTTCAAGTCGAGGGCGACACCACGAATGGGAGGGTGATGGGGTGATGAGGGGGATAAGAAAATTAATTTGTCTCCCCCGACTCCCTCATCTCCCCCTGCTCCCCTGCTCCCCTGCTCCCCTGCTTCGATTTCAAAGGCAGTGCGGAGTGCGGTGACGGCGCGATCGCATTCTGCTGAATTTACTACGCAACTGACTTTCACTTCACTGGTGGAAATCATTTGGATGTTCACACCTGCTTCGGCTAAGGTGGCGAACATCTTCGCAGCTACACCGGGACGCCCAATCATTCCTGCACCGACGATGCTGACTTTGGCAATGTTATTTTCTACCATTACCTCAGCTTCGTCAAATTTGGGGTGAGATTGACTCCTTAGGGCTGGGGCGATCGCTGCTGCTACTGCTTCAGCTCGTTTTAATATTGGTGTGGTGACAGTGAAGGCAATGTCATTACTATTACCTTCATGAACTGACTGAATAATTAAATCTACATCTACTTTTTGCCGGGCAATTTCGCCAAATAATCTGGCTGCTACTCCTGGTTTGTCAGGTACGCGCAATAGAGCAACCTTTGCTTGATCGGTGTCAAATTCTACAGCATCTACAGGACGGGCGATTTCTAGATTAATGAGCGATCGCCCTTGAGGTTTGGCTGATGTTACCCAAGTACCTGGCTCATCTGTCCAGCTAGATCTGACTACGAGAGGAACACCATAGTTACGAGCAATTTCCACAGCGCGGGGATGCAGCACTTTTGCGCCCAAGCTAGCTAGTTCTAACATTTCATTACAGGTAATGGCATCCATTAACTGAGCTTCGGGAACTAAGCGTGGGTCTGTAGTTAAAATCCCTGGAACATCTGTATAAATTTCACAAAAATTCGCCTGTAATGCGGCTGCCAAAGCTACTGCTGAGGTGTCAGAACCACCACGCCCCAAAGTCGTAATTTCCATCTCTCCACCGCTGGATGTGCCTTGGAAACCAGCTACTACAACTACTTTTCCGGCTTTGATGTGGCGAGTTAGGCGAGTTGTTTCAATATGCAAAATCCGAGCGCGGCTGTGTTCGGCTTCGGTAACAATTCCTACCTGAGCGCCAGTCATGGAAATTGCTGGTTGTCCGAGTTCCTGCAATGCCATACTGAGTAAAGCGATGGTTACTTGTTCGCCAGTGGAAAGCAGCATATCCATTTCCCGGCGGTTAGGATTTGTGGAAATTTCATTAGCTAGTTTGACGAGTCCATCGGTGGTTTTGCCCATTGCTGAAACCACTACTACCAGAGAGTTTCCAGCTTTAACAGTTTTATAAACACGCTGTGCGACAGCTTGAATGCGTTCCACTGAGCCGACAGATGTACCACCGTATTTCTGAACTATGAGCGCCATAACTTTTATGCAATCAATTGTGTCTGTTTTGCTCAATGCCTCCGCCGGGTTAGGAAGCCTTGAAAATATTAATAGATATTTAGTTTACTAAAAATTGTGTAGCCTACCCAATCATCAGTTGATTATTCAAAAACGACATCTTCGTAAAGTGCTGCCATTGTTTCCTCAAAATCGACGCTGTTGAGTCGAAATGATTTATCTTCTGCTGTATAGGATTGTAAAACCCACAACCCTTGCTCATTGCGGCGAAAACACTCAACTCGCTGACGTTTTGTATTAATTAAAACATACTCTTGCAGACTTTCCAGTGTTTGATAATCCGCGAATTTGTCACCCCGGTCAAAGGCTTCGGTAGAATTAGATAAAACTTCGACAATTAAACAGGGAAATCTTTTATAAGCTGGCGTTTCTCGATCGCGTCGATCGCAAGTTACCATCACATCGGGATAATAAAAGCGATTCAGAGATTCAATTCGGGCTTTCATGTCAGCGATGTAAACACGACAACCAGAGCCGCGCACATGATTACGGAGGAGAGCAAATAAGTTTCCCGCAATGGTAACGTGTGGATCGAGCGCTCCAGCCATCGCATAGATGTAGCCATCTATATATTCATGCTTAATATCGCTCTGTTCCTCCATTTGGAGGTATTCTTCAGCAGTGAGGTAGTTTTGTTGGGGCGAGGCTATCATATTTTAAAGGTTTTATTGTGCCGATTTACCTATGGCGGTGCGTTAGGCGCAGTAGACTTTATAATCAGTTAAAAATTAGCTGATAAACCTGCTTGTTTACAAATTTCATTAGCCGTAATCCTATCAATGGTACGATGCCGTTTTACAGGAAGAGTTTTTATATCATTAGTATAAATAGAATGATTTCCTCCTTCTCTTAATAAATAAAAGCCATTTTGTTCTAAGAGGATGTTTGAAAAGTCCTCTTCTTGGTAGCAAAAAATTCTAGATCCCCCTAAATCCCCCTTAAAAAGGGGGACTTTGACTCCGGTTCCCCCCTTATTAAGGGGGGTTAGGGGGGATCGAATTCTATGCAGCTTCATAAAAAATTGGTATTACGCCTTGACAACACCATCATTCAAAGCTTTGAGGCGAGATAATGGCGAGATAATATAGCTATGAATTCCATTTGGGTAGACCAATGCAACTAGAAGATTATTTTGACTTTTTATCAGCCGATGATATTCGCCTAAAAGGACACCGCATCGGCATCGACAATGTACTTGATTATTACTTGGAAGGATATACGCCGGAAGAAATTGCTGCTAATCTACCTAGTTTGAGTTTAGAGCAAATTCACGCTACCATTACTTATTATCTCCATAATCGCACCAATATCAAAGCTTATCTGTCACGTCTGGCAACATGGCGGGAACAGCGTTACCAAGAATCGCTTGCAAATCCTTCATTTTTAGTACAGCGCCTCAGAATCTTAAAAACTCAAAGAAATGAACGTCAGGTAAGTGCTTAGTGAAAGTTCGTTTTTTGCTTGATGAAAATTTGTCACCCCGTCTGAAAATAGCTATTCTTCGTCTTAACCCGGCAATAGATATTTTGCGCCTGGGTGAAAGTAATGCACCGACATTAAGAACTTTAGACCCTGATGTGTTGGTTTATCTGCAATTATCTCAACGGCTGTTAGTGACAGATAACCGTGCTAGTATGCCGGCTAATTTAGAAGCACATTAGGCAGAAGGTGGATATATTTGCGGCTTATTCTGGTTGCGTCCGAGAATACCAATAGGGCAATTAGCACAAGAACTATTGCTAGTTTGGGAGACTACTGAGGCACAAGAATGGATAGATCAGTTGGAATGGATTCCTTTTTAAGCGATCGCCTGTAGATTTATACTTTAAAGTAGAGCGATGTCTACGACGGGCTACGCCTACACGTTTACAACACCATCATTCCACCTCAGAACAAGAACATTCTCATTTAGAACACAAACGTTCTCGTTTGAAACAGGAACGTTCTCGTTTGAAACAGAAACATTCTCACTTGGAACAGAAACGTTCTCACTTGGAACAGAAACGTTCTCACTTGGAACAGAAACGTTCTCACTTGGAACAGGAAACTTTGAGTTCAGAACACGAACCTTGGAGATAAAAGCTGGATTTATGAGCTTGAGAACTTGAATTTTACTGTTCTGAGGTGGGGCGATCGCCCAAATCTTCTAAATTTTTACGCACAATAACAGTATCGGGATGATCCAGCCCTAACCGACACTTAAAAATTTCCAAAGCTTGGATGTAAAGAGGTTTGGCTTCGCTGTATCTGCCTTGGGAGTCGTATAGTCCCGCTAGGTTGTTGAGGCTTTGTGCGACATCTGGATGTTCTTCTCCCAGCAGGTTGCGCCTGAGTGCCAAAGCCTGGATGTAAAGAGGTTCGGCTTCGCTGTATCTGCCTTGGGAGTCGTATAGTCCCGCTAGGTTGTTGAGGCTTTGCGACATCTGGATGTTCTTCTCCCAGCAGGTTGCGCCTGAGTGCCAAAGCCTGGATGTAAAGAGGTTCGGCTTCGTTGTATCTGCCTTGGGAGTAGTAGAGTAACGCTAGGTTGTTGAGGCTTTGTGCGACATCTGGATGTTCTTCTCCCAGAAGGTTGTGCCTGAGTGCCAAAGCCTGGATGTAAAGAGGTTCGGCTTCGTTGTATCTGCCTTGGGAGTAGTAGAGTAACGCTAGGTTGTTGAGGCTTTGTGCGACATCTGGATGTTCTTCTCCCAGAAGGTTGTGCTTGAGTGCCAAAGCTTGAATGTAAAGAGGTTCGGCTTCGTTGTATCTGCCTTGGGAGTAGTAGAGTAACGCTAGGTTGTTGAGTTTAAATCTTCCTTAGAACCTTGTTCGGCTTTTATTAAAGCTTGTTGTACTTTCGGCTTACCCTGGAACTTATCCCAAATTTTTTGACGCAGCAGTTTTAGCTTGTCCAGCGTACCTTCTGTTATCTTCTCTACGGTTTTTTCTATAGCTTTGGTGATTACCAAAGTTGCGATCGCAGCGGCTGTCAGTGATACTGGCTCCATAAGTTTGCCAAACTATACGAGATTTTACTTATGGTTCTCAGTTTAACAGAGCTAGGGCGAATGGAAATCGCGGCTACACAAACAAAGTCCGCCTCTGCGGACTAAATAAAAATTGAGAGTTTGAAACCCACGGAGGTGGGTAAAGTCTCGTGTAGCTGTGGTTTCTAACCGCCCTTTTATAAATTTAAAGGGACGACTCCAACACGTGAAATCGTCCCTTTAAACTTATAAAAATGAAATATTTTTTATCTGCTTACCCGTGCAGGTTCAACCCACTCATCCCAAGAGCTATCATAACCGTCATAAGTAATTTTATAAAGATCGTTACTAACTTCTAAAACTCGCCCTTTATACCATTTCCCTTTCCACAAAATTCTTACTGCATCCCCAGCTTCAAATGATACCCGAAAGCGTTCAGCATCAACCCATTCATTCCAGGAGCTATCGTAACCTTCGTATGTAATATAGCAATTATCATTATTAACCTTAAGTACCGTTGCTGGATACCATGATTCCTTCCAAAGAACCTCAGCTTTTTGTCCCACAGAACAGGGTGAAGCCGCAAAAGCACTGGGGATTAATGTTCCTACCCAAGTCGCCATAAAGATGGCACCAAACAATAGTTTGTTTTTCATGATTTTTTCTCTCCTCAATAAGTAAAATTTAATTTTGATGATGATTTATATAAATCTCAATCAAAATTTGCAACTAACTGTCACTATTTTGAGGAAATTGAATTGGCGATCGCCTCAGCAAAAATTATGAATTTACACTCTAGTTTGTGAAGATATTGCTGAACGCTACCGTATTTCCAATTCACATAGTTGTTGATTTTACTTAATTGAGAGAAGTACAGGTTCAGATTAAGGATTTATAATCAAAGTCACTAATGTTATCTCACTTTAATGTTTTGAATTTTTGAAACTATCGGTTCTAAATTTAATTTCATATATTCCTAGCATCCCAGCTGCAAGCAGCAAAGGTAAAAAGTAGTATACTCCACGATAAGCTAAGAGCGCTCCCAAAACTGCCGCCGCTGAAATTTTATGAGAGAGAAACAGCAATATCACAGTTTCAAAGACACCTAAACCACCAGGAATATTACTAACGACACCTGCAAACATTGCTAGTAAATAAATTGCTAAAAAGTCAACATAAGAGAAAGGTATATTACTAGGAAGCACTGCATAAAGAACCGCCGCCGCTAAAATCCAGTCAAAGCTAGAAATAGCAATTTGAGCTAGGGATATTGCCAAAGAAGGAAAGCGAAATTCTTGGTGGCGAATGATTAATGGTTGTTTGATAAAAATACTTCCCAACAAGTACATCACAATCAACAGCAGAAAAATTACACCGATGGGACGTACTGTTACAAAAGGTAAATGTAGTTGTGTGGGAATTGTCAAAGGGTTGATGGCAAAAATTAACCCAGCAACGGCGAACATCCCCAACCAAAAGGTAAAATTGGCGAAAGCAATAACTTGAGCGATCGCCAGTTTCGATACACCCCAATTAGTATAAAATCGATAACGGATAGCACTACCAGTCAGTAAGGCAAAACCGATAGTATTACTAAATGCGGAGCTAATAAAGTTCGTGAAAGCAATTTTATTCCAAGCTAGGGAACGATTAATGTAGTTAAAACCAAAGATATCGTACCCAACCATCACTAGATAGCCCAAAGCTGTCAGCCAAATTGCCCAACTTAAGCGACTTTTGGGAATAGCAGCTAAAGAGTCGAGAATATCACGATAATTATACTCGTGTAGTTCGTTAGCGATCGCCCACAGGGAAAGCAGCAGCAGCAATAAGCCAAACAAAGAATTGAGTTGCAGCTTTTTCAGCATTTTAAAAGTCCTTTTGACTTGACTTGACAACCAGTCGCAAACTTTCCATGACCTTGACACAGCATTGACAAACAGTAATGGCAAAGTTGTTGAATCGAGGCGATCGCTAATTGGTTAAAAGAGTAAGCTTAATAATTAATATCCAAAGATGAACTACAAACAATCAAAAATTCTATTATTAGTTTCAGTATTAACTCTAGTTGGCTGTAATTACTCTCAACGTGTAGCAGCAAAACCAGGACAACAGCAAGATGTACAAACAACGCCTTTCTTACTTCAAAAACAGGCCAAGAGTAGCGATTTAGCTACTTCTTTAACTTACAAGATTGAAACTTTCAATAGTCAAGTAATGGGAGCAAGTCGGACTTATGGCGTTTCTTTACCTCCTGGTTATGAACAAAACCCAAAACAAAGCTATCCCGTAATCTTTCTTCTTCACGGTGGACATGGTAATCCCAGTGATTGGTTTCTTCAAAATAAGGGAGAAGCTCTCAAAACTTTGCAACAACTTTATATTACAGGTAAGTTGCCACCCAGCATCATTATTACACCAGATGGCAACGATAAACGCGGTTCTAGTCCCTACCGAGATCCTGCATATATCGATGGTCCCTACGGTAAAGTTTCTACAGCCGTAGGAAATGAATTAGTCAAAGTTGTGCAAAGTCGTTATCGTACACTCAACAATCCAAATTTTTGGGCGATAGGTGGTTTATCTTCTGGTGGTTGGGGTGCAGTGAATGTGGGACTACACAATCTGGATCATTTCTCAATTTTATTTAGTCATAGTGGTTATTTTCAGGATAAAAGTGGCCCAACAAATAGCCCAATATCTTATATTAAAAACATTCCTCTACAAGCTCAGAAAAGATTGAAAATCTACCTCGACGCAGGTACTTCAGATATGGAAGAAATCGAAGAATCTGAAAAATTTAGCAAGGTGCTAAAAAAACTAAAAATTTATTATGTATCTCGTCAGTATCCTGGGAGCCATACTTGGCAATATTGGCGAGAACATTTAGCTGATTCTTTGACATTTGTCGGTCAACAGTTTCGCTCTGCTGATAATCCAAAGCATTCATAAATCCTGAAAATAAGGCAGATGCGTCTAAATTTAGACAAACACTCTTTATAATCTTTGGCGGTTAGCGGTTGATGGTCATTAGCCAACAGTCAACCGTTATCAAGTAAATATACTAGTTTTATGCGTAACAGCTTATCTGCTGACAAATTACAGCCGATTAAGTGTCATTAAGCTTTAATGGAGGTGAATTTTTTTAATCCGGAAAATAAATATGAAGATTTCTAAATTTTTAATTAGCTTAGTAGGTGCGATCGCACTCCTGGGCACATTTGGTTATTATTATGTATTCGTCTTAGGTGCGCCTCAACTAGACCCGCCCAAAAAACAAGTAAATACTGGGCTAAAGTTTCAATTAGCAACCTTCAATTCCCAAGCGATGGGTGAAGTCCGTAACTACGGTGTGATTTTGCCCCCCAACTATAACAAAAATCAGCAAAAGCGCTACCCCGTGATATTCTTATTACACGGGGGTCATGATGATGCTCGTGCTTTTGCTGATAAATATGCAGTTTTAGATGTGTTGCATGAACTGTATCAAACTAAAAAATTACCGCCATCAATTGTGATTACACCTGATGGTAACGATCTTCGCGGTTCTAGTCCCTTGTACGACCCTGATTATTTTGATGGGCCGAATGGTAAAATAGGGACTTTGATAGGTTCAGAATTGGTGAAAGTTGTCAAGTCCCGCTACCGAACTTTGGAACAACCCCAGTTTTGGGCGCTGGGAGGTCTCTCTTCTGGGGGATGGGGAGCTTTTAATATTGGTTTACGCTATCCTAACAACTTCCACATTCTGTTTAGCCATAGCGGTTATTTTACTGATAGTAGTGGATCGCAAAATAGTCCTCAACAAATTGTGCAACAGCTATCACCTCAAGATAGAGGGCAATTGCGTATTTACTTGGATGCAGGACTGAACGATACTAATTTACTATCTTCTACCAAAGCCTTCAACGAAACTTTAAATAAGTTAGGCATCGATCATGTATTTTATGCTTTTCCCGGAGGTCATGGTTTATCTGGTGCAAATATTGGCTGGAACTACTTTCACAAACATCTCAAAGATTCCCTCTCCTACGTCGGGGAACAGTTTAAAAAAGTTAAGAGTTAAGAGTTTTAACCCCAAAACTAATGACCAATGACAAATGACTAATAACTTAAAAACTCAGATTGGACTTTGGAGTGCAGCGTTTCTTACAGGTTTAGTCGGAGTAGTAAATTTGTTGTCAGCCGTGACACCTAACTTGTATGGGCGGAATCATTGGTTAAAGGAATTTTTACCATTTGACATTCGTGCTAGCGGTCATATTTTTGCAGCGTTGACTGGGTTTGTTTTACTGGCAATTGCGACTAACTTATTACGCCGAAAAAGAATAGCTTGGTTACTTACCGTTGGTTTACTAATAATTTCTATTTTCAGCCACTTACTAAAGGGATTGGACTATGAAGAAAGTATACTCTCTGGAGTTTTACTAGTCCAATTAATCCTGATGCGCCATTTTTTCACCGCGCAATCAGACCGTCCTTCCATTGCACGGGGAGTCCGAGTGCTAATAGGCGCTTTACTATTCACTCTGGCATATGGAACTATTGGATTTTATTTGTTAGATGGCAAGTTTTCCGAGAATTTTAATTGGCGGGAAGCTGCACTTCAGACTTTAGCAATGTTCTTCACTGAGGATAATTGGGGACTGCAACCAAAGAGCCAATTTGGAGAATTTTTTGCTAACTCTATTTATATTATTGCAGCGGTGACTATTACATATGCAATATTCATGCTGTTGCAACCTGTGTTTTGGCGGAATTTAACAACCTCAAATGAACGCCAAAAAGCTAAAGAAATTGTCGAGCAATATGGATGTTCTTCTTTAGCAGCATTAACCCTCTTAAATGATAAAAGTTATTATTTTAGTCCTTCTGGTAAAAGTTTAATTGCTTATGTTCCCAAGGGACGCGGTGCGATCGCCTTAGGAGATCCCATTGGTCCCATTGAAGACCGCAAAGAAACAATTGTCGCTTTCTGGCAGTTTTGTCAACGCAACGACTGGTATCCTGGCTTTTACCAAACTATGCCTGATGATGTTGAACTCTATAAGTCATTAGGATTTAAGGTACTCAAGATTGGAGAAGAAGCGATCGTCGATCTAAAAAGTTTTACGTTACAAGGTAAAGCTGGTAAAAATTTTAGACCATCAATCAGTCGTTTAACTAAACAAGGATACCAAATCGAGTTTTATCAACCACCTATCCCCAATGATTTATTGCATCTTCTCAAACCTGTGAGTGATGAATGGTTAAAAATGGCACAAGGTTCAGAAAAACACTTTTCTTTGGGTTGGTTTGATGAAGCTTATCTAAGAGACTGCGAGATTGCTGTGGTGCATAATCCTGAAGGTCAAATCAGCGCTTTTGCGAACATTATCCGGGAGTACCAGCTTAACGAAGCGACTATTGACATGATGCGACATCGCTCGTCTCTGGAAAATGGCACAATGGACTTTTTATTTATTTCCATGCTTCAGCACTTTAAAGAGCATGGTTACGACAGCTTTAATTTTGGTCTTTCAGCTCTAGCTGGAGTTGGAGATAACCCAGAATCGCGCCGCTTAGAAAAAATATTGCATTATCTGTACGAGCATTTGAACCGCTTCTACAACTTTAAGGGGCTACACGCCTACAAAGAGAAGTTCCGTCCGCGTTGGGAACCACGTTATTTAGTTTACCCCAGTTTAGCTGTCTTACCAGATGTAGTTGTAGCATTGATTCGGGCAGATTCAGGCGATCGCCTCTTCGATTATTTCAAACCCGGAGCCTAATGCGGGAAACACCCACGCCATAAATCGCCATCTCTACGAAGGATTGATTATTGTAGAGACGGCGATTCATCGCGTTTTTGTTCTAGAATTTTCATCAAAAAACCTTAACCTAACCTGCCATAACACCCAATACTTGTCGGTTA
Source organism: Nostoc sp. C117 (assembly GCF_043099735.1). Taxonomy (NCBI): domain Bacteria; kingdom Bacillati; phylum Cyanobacteriota; class Cyanophyceae; order Nostocales; family Nostocaceae; genus Nostoc; species Nostoc sp. C117. Next base: position 945,307 of record NZ_CP170991.1, on the reverse strand, counting down.
AGGGGAAAAGGGGAAAAGGGGAAAGGGAAAGGGAAAGGGGAAAGAAAAAACCTTTAACCTTTACCCTTTAACCTTTTCCCCAAACCCAATTCCGAGTTAAAAATGCTTAACCGAGCAGTATTGCCATAACACCTCATTCTAGGGCTATGTCTACGATGGACTAGATATATCCAACTCGACATATAGTATAAATGTACTATAATAAAGGTATGAATATTTCCAAACTCTTGCATCAAAGTGTGAAAACTCAGTCTTTCACTCAGTTCGCAGAGTGAAATTTTGATACTTTTATTCAGCAAAATTTCGTGTGTTTACACTTCAATTTTCCCTGATTCAACAGCTTATTTTGAGAGATTAATAGACTTGAGAAACCGTGGGTTAAAAATATTCTTGACCTTTAGATGAAAGGTGTCAATTTGATGGAAAACAAAATTTCTCTAGTAGAACTAATCGAAATTTTTGGGCAGTATCGCCACAATATTATCGTCAATATCAATGACCTACAAGAACATTATCAAAGAACAGGTATCAAGCGTATTAAAGGTGTTAGAAACGAAAACGGTGAACTACTCCAGCCTTGGTTACAAACAGAATATATAGACAATGCTGAGTATGTTGGAATGGGTGAGTTTCACTTTAATCGCAATACCGCTACTATCAATATGCTTATCAAGCGTAAAGTCAAACTTACCAAGTTTGAAGACCAAACACCCACACTTGAGGTAGCAGGTTTGCTAGTAAATGACCTCAATAGCTTTAATAATTACACGATTGTAAGCGATGGGAAAATAAACGTTAAGTCTTTACAAGTCAAAATTAGTAGCAAAAAAGCTTTTGACTTACTCAAACAAAAGGGTGTGCTGGATGCAAAAGATTTTGACTTTTCTGCTGAACATAACATCCAGTTAGATAACTTACCACTTGTAGCTGCTGATAGTCGTTACAGCAGCATTGATGGACTATTCAATCAACTCGCAGAAATTAAAATACTCACCAGTATTATTTCTGCTCACTTGAAAAAGGAATCAGATATATTTATTGACGCACAGTTAGATGAGTTTCAAAAGCACTATCTATCGAAGAATATTTACATCAACTTTCCTACAACTAATGAATATACAGACATCGATAAAGCTTTATTCAATGGTACTCTTGACTCAAGATTGAGCTATAAAATCGACATCGGCAATCAAGATATTCTTAACCTGAGAAAGTTACATTCTGCGAACAGTTTTCTGAATAGAATGTATCGTCTTTATGATAAAACTACTGGAGAAATTATCATGAAGCCTAGTTTTGAAATGTCATTCAATGAGAATCTCGCTTTCAGGCACAGGCTGTTGTCATCACGCACCAAGATTACAAAAGTTGACGAGCTGATGAAAGCAATTTTTGATGATTTTCTTGGGCTTGAGAAAAATGGTATAGTCATAAATATTCTGACAAAAGTTGGCGCTGATAGTTTGGTGCAGTTATTGCAGGATAAACAAACTGGTAAGCAAATCAGTAAAGAAGAAATGGTTGCAGCATTCACAACTGCTAATAACAAGCTAGAGGAATATGCAGCTAAAATTTACCAAGATAAGATTTCTCCCTTAGTATTTTACATTGGTTGTACTGGAATATTGCCAGAACAAATGCAAGCAAAAGCCATGACTGCTGAGGAAGCTGCTACTAAATACCCAAATTTACAATTTTCTAAAAATGAGCAGCAAGGTACTTTTTTTGCAGTTGGTGATAGTATTATCAGCATCTATACAAAAACTGAATATTACAGCAAAAAGGTGGCTACCCTAAATCATTCTTCATAAACAACAACCCCGACTTTTTTCAGAAGTCGGGGTTCTAACGAACTAAATTAGATTTTCTCAAAAATCTGCTGATTCTGTCCCAAGCACCGACTGTATAACTAAATCAGCAATTCCACCAATTCCAGTCCCAAATTCTGGAATTATAAATAGTAGCATCATCGCAAAAATGCCAAACTGGGTATTTTGTAATGGCTTTAGCTTCGGGAAAATTTCACTAAAAACATGAAAACCATCAAGTGGTGGAATTGGCAAGAGATTAAACAGAAATAAAGTCAAATTTATTCGAGCTGCTAAGTATAGAAATTCAACACTAAATAGTCCTGAAAGACTGAAATTAACGAGAATTTTAAGCACTGCAATAAATAAAATACCTAAAGCCAGATTTAATAATGGTCCAGCAGATGATACTAAAATATTGCCTAGTTTGCGAGAGCGAAATTTAGAGGGGTTGACGGGCATTTGTCCCCAAGCTATACCCATAAGACAGAGAAAAATGATCGATTCCTTGCCCATATGAACTACAGGATTAAGCGTGAGATGACCAGTTTTTTGGGGAGTGTTATCTCCCTGACTCATAGCAGCCCAACCGTGAGCCAATTCATGTAAAGTGATAGAAAATATGACAATTATAATGATTCTGAAAAAATAAATCGGCTCTGTGATTAATGTTTCAATAAACATATATTCTGGTTCGTGGTATGGTAGAAGCTGAAATTTGGGCTTTTGGAGGACTAAGTTAAGAAGTGCATCTCACTTTTGTAGATATATACCGATCTACAAACTTAGGTTGATGATTTTCGTATTCTTTCCCAAATATTTTCAAGAAACTAATAAGCTGATATCGGTATAAATTAGATAAACACTCTTGATAATCATTGATGGTTAACGGTTATCGGTCATCAATCAACCATTAACCCTCACCAGCTAAATATACAAGTTCAGTGGTTAACAGCTTATCCTCAGTCTGTGTAGGTGGGCGCGAATGATATAAATGTTACTCTTTTGCTTACGTAATTAGCTCCGGTATTTTTTGGTATATTCTATAAATAAAACTTAACAAAGTAATTTTTTTTAATTAATAATATAGCGGATCAAAAAACGTTTCATAACACTTTAAATATTAAAAACCTGCCCATAAATACTGATTTAAATTATTTTTTTGTATATAAAAATTTTACGAATAAGAATTGAAAACTCAGGATTGAGAATTCAATATTGATTAGAGTCCGACTCTCATGAGTTTGAGTCTGGGTTAAAATCCCCCTTTGAATTTTGAATTGTTAATACCTGATATGGCAATAGATTTACTAATAATCTTTAAGAAAATTCCGCAGAAATCAACTTCAATGGGACAATCTGACCTAATCTTCTCAACTTAAAGGAAGACATGAACGATCGCACAAAGGCTCTCCAGGCTCTCGCGGCTGAACGTTGGCGAGTATCCCTGATACTGAGTGGAGCTATGATGTTTATTTACTTTGGCTTTATTCTGTTAATCGCTTTCAATAAGCCTCTGTTGGGGTCATTAGTATTTCCTGGCCTCAGCTTGGGAATTTTACTAGGGGCACTAGTAATTGTCTTAGCATGGGTATTAATTTTTATCTACGTGCGCTGGGCAAATAGCAGTTACGACGACCAAATAGCAAAGCTGACACGCAAGTAAATTAGCTATTAGCAATTTCTAGTCCAAAATCTAAAATACTAAACCAAAAAAGCATGAATAGTGTGTGGTTCAATCTGCCAATAGCGGCGGATATTACCAGTCTTGGTCATTTTAACCCGTTAGCGATCGCCTTCTTCTTTCTGTTTGTTGCCAGCTCTTTAGGCATTACTTATTGGGCGGCAAAGCTCACCAAAAATACAGCACAGTTCTATACAGCTGGCGGTAAGATTAGCGGTTTCCAAAATGGGCTGGCCTTAGCGGGAGACTTCATGAGTGCTGCTAGCTTTTTAGGTATCGCTGGGCTGGTGGCACTCAATGGCTTTGACGGTTTAATTTATTCTATTGGCTTCCTAGTGGGCTGGCCGATTGTCATGTTTTTGATTGCCGAACCACTACGTAACTTAGGTAAATACACTTTTGCTGATGTAGTGGCCTATCGCTTGCAGCAAAAACCTGTACGTATTGCCTCTGCAATTGGAACGCTGGTAGTGATTAGCTTTTACTTAATTGCCCAGATGGTAGGCGCTGGCGAGCTAATCAAACTCTTGTTTGGCTTTGATTATGAATTAGCTGTGGCGATCGTCGGTTGCGTGATGATGGCTTATGTGATTTTTGGTGGGATGATTGCCACCACCTGGGTACAAATTATTAAAGCAGTTCTGTTGCTTGGTGGAACAGTCTTACTAGCTATCTTGGTGCTAGCACGATTTGGCTTTAATCCGATCGCTCTTTTTGCTGCTGCATCCGAAAAGTATACAGGTGTATTAGCTCCAGGCAAACTAGTTTCCGATCCCTTGGATGCTATTTCTTTAGGGATGTCGTTGATGTTCGGCACCGCTGGATTACCCCACATCTTGATGCGTTTCTACACAGTACCAGACGCCAAAGCAGCGCGGCTCTCAGTTACTTATGCCACAGCTATTATTGGGGTTTTTTATCTCCTTACCTTCATTTTGGGCTTTGGAGCAATGGTACTGGTAGGTCAAGATGCCATCAAGCAAATTGGTACTGGTGGTAACATGGCTGCGCCGATGTTGGCAGAATTTCTCGGTGGTGATGCTTTCTTAGGTTTTATTGCCGCTGTTTCTTTTGCAACGATTTTGGCGGTTGTGGCTGGGTTGACCCTCTCAGGTGCAGCTGCATTGTCCCACGATTTATGGGTGAATGTGGTGCGGTCTGGCCATGCTGACGAGTCAGAACAGCTGAAGGTAGCTCGTGGTGCAACAATGCTTTTGGGGTTAGTGGCGATATTCCTGGGCATTTTGTTTAAAGGACAAAACGTCGCTTATATGGTAGGTTTAGCATTTGCGATCGCTGCTAGTGCAAACTTCCCAGCCTTGCTTTTATCAATGCTGTGGCGACGCTTCACTACCAACGGTGCGGTTGCGAGTATGTTAGTAGGTACTGTCTCCTCTCTAGTGCTGATTTATTTGTCACCTACTATTCAGGTAACAATTCTCAAGCACGCAAGCGCACCGTTTCCCCTAAAAAATCCTGGATTAATCAGTATCCCACTGGCATTTGTTGTGGCAATTGTGGTTTCGTTATTGAGTAGCGAACAGGAAGCACAGGAAAAATTTGCAGAAGTTGAGGATCGCATTCACATTGGTTCTGGGATGTGATTTTGTCAACGCATAAACAAGTAAATTTAAGCCTTAGCGAATGGAATTCGCGGCTACACAAACAAAGTCCGCACTTCTCTACGAGACGCTGCGCGTAGCTTGCTTCCACGAAGTGGTACGACAGCCTCAGTGACCACCTGCGCGGACTAATGAAAAATGAGGTTTTTTTAACCCACATAGGTGGGTTTTGCCTGTGTAGACGCGGTTTCTAACCGCCCTTTTCATGTTGGCTGTAGCTTTTCCCTACTGTCCAAGTTCTTTGATGTTTTTCGTCACTTGTTGATATAAGTCATTGTTACCTTGGGTTTGAAATATACTTGCTGCTTGTTCCAAGTCCTTTAATGCGCCTTGTTTGTCTCCATTGATGGCGCGGGCATTTCCTCGGTTATTGTAGGCAGGGGCAAAGTTAGGATTGAGGCGAATGGCTTCATTGTAATCTGCGATCGCTCCTTGTGGATCTCCATTGGCAGCACGGGCATTTCCTCGGTTATTGTAGGCGATCGCATATTTTGGATTCAAGAGAATGGCCTGATCTAGATCGTCTAGTGCGCCTTTTTTGTCTCCATTAGTGGCGCGGGCATTTCCGCGATTATTGTAGGCTTCGGCATAATTGGGATTGAGGCGAATTGCTTCAGTGTAATCTTTAACGGCTTCTCTGTTACCTCCTATTGAGGCGCGGGCATTTCCCCGATTATTGTAGGCTTCAGCATCGTTGGGATTGATACGCAACGCTTGATTGTAATCTGCGATCGCTTTTTCCTTATCCCCCAAGTCAAAGTAGGCTAATCCTCGACCGTTGTAAGCTGCGCCATATCGAGAATTTTCATTAATTGCCTTACCAAAGGAAGCGATCGCAGCTTGCAAATCGCCGTTGACATGCTGATTCTTTCCCTGAACATAGAAGGCTTCAGCTTTGGATCTGATAGCCGAACCACGAGTAGGTGGACTAACTCCGATTTCTGTCACCAACACATTGTCATTCTTACTGCAAGAAACACTGGTGATTGCTGTCAATGTAGTAAAAATAGCTATGGTAAATACTTTATTTACCTTTGTTCGCTTTTGCCCAAATAAACGCGGTATCATAAGTTAAAATAAACTTTCATAAGACCTGAAACAAATTAATCCCAAAATCCAAATTTTAATTCTTTAACTAAATATTTATTCTAACTTTTGATACAGGTTTATAAATTTTATTCTTAACAATAAATCCATCAAGTATTTATTTGTAGCTATCTAGACAATTTAATCCTCATCCGTTTCAGTATCTTGAGTTTTCGGAGTTAGTCGCCAAGCAGTAGTTTTGTCAATATCTACAGACAATTGTTCCAGATTTGACCCTAAATCTTTTTGGATTTTCTGAGTTAGTGTGATGGGAAAATCTAAGTTAATACCTTGACTTTGTACTAGTCTTGCCAATTCTGTAAATGTAGCTTTGACTGTAGTTCGTTCATAACTGCCCAGCTTGTAATAACTCGTTTCAGATATATTTTGGACTTGCATAGCTTTTTTGATGCGTTCTTGCAAATGGTCAAATTCTGAATTTAATAACTTCCATTGCTGTTCCAGTTGCGAAGATCTAGCACTCAGTGATATTAAATCTTCCGTTGCCGGATCGGGGCTGCTTTGGGCTTGTAAGCCTAACAAATTTGAGTGTATTTGAGCAAGATAAATACAATCTAGATAAGCATACTCTATTTGTTCTTCAGTTAGGGGACGTTTTCCCCAATCGCTTTGTTGTTCTTGTTTATCGATGTTGTTAAAGCTACAAAGTGTAGTAGCTAAAGTCTTGAGTTGGTAATTAGGTAATGGCAAAAGATAATAGGGAATCTTCTTGGCCATTTCCAAAGTACAAGTAATATTTTTGGCTTTCTTATTACCGAGAAGTTTGAGATCGTAGCTGGCATTATGAAAGACTTTTTCAATGGTAGAACTTACCATGATTTTTTGAATAAACTCAGCTATAATATCGTCTCGATCTAGGACATCTAAAAGGTAAACGCGATCGCCACTCATATCTTCGGGATTATCTAATACCTGAATCAGCGACAGTTTGGGACTACGACTTTTATAGTCAGCCACTTCTGTATCTATCCAGAGTGTTTTAGCAGCGGTATATTCAGCAACAATGGCACGAATTTCGGGGGCGGAAGTAAGGTAGGGCATTGGCTAATTTTTCCTGGTATTTTGGGCATTATCAGCAAGCCATAATTTTCCAAATTAACATTTTGTTGGTAACTTTGTTGGCACAGTATTACAAAAACGGTGAAATTTTGAATTGCGTGGGTAAGCTGATGTAGACATCGCCAAAGTTCCTCAAATCTGATAACATCGAATCACCACTGTGGGATGGCACGATCTACCATTGAAAGAGCTAATCAGCATCTACGTTAAATTTACAGGGAGCTACAAACTTAATGCAGAGTCATCCTGGTTAGCACCCGTCAGGAAAACTGAATTAGCATTTCCCAAAACTGACTGCAAAATCTTAGTTAGGATTTACCCAAGTGTCACAGAAAATTAAAATTTTTAGTTTGTAGTCAGGGCTACCCTGTGGGAACGCTTTGCGAACAGCCCTGATTTTCAGGACTAAAGTCCTTACTACGAACTAAAAATAATATGCCGCGTAAGTGCTATTAGTTTCAAGAAATGGTTCAAGTTTGAATTTTTAGTAACCTGAGTGCTTGATTTAGCACTTTTGTTACTTGACATATAAATTTTTAACATTTGCTCCTCAACATCACACACAAATCAATTAATCGCTTCAAGTACTCAATTCGGAGATAGATAATGAAAAAGCTAATTCTACTTTTAGTTAGTAGCATTCTGCTAGTTGGTGCTGTTGGCTGCCAAGAAGCTCCTAAAACTGGTTCGGAAACTCCTAGCACTACTAATGAAGCCTCACAAGCGCCAGCAACTCCAGCTTCCCAGACAAATGCAACTGACGATAAAACTAAACTTCCGGAACCACCAATCACTTCTTTAGCACCTAGTACAGACACTAAAGTTAAAACCGATTCCCCAAAAATCGCAGCAACAAAAGCTAAAAGTGATTTAAAAACTGAAGTTAGTCAAAAATTGAATAATGGTTTACCAGGCAATAAATTACAAGTGGAAAATAAAGAGGGTGAAATTATCCTCAAAGGTACAGCTACTTCTGTTCAAGAACTGAAAAAAGCTGAAAGTTTAGCTAAGGAAGTTCAAGGTGTGAAAACAGTGAAGGTTGAAGCAAAAATTGAAACTTTGAAAAAGCCATAAGCTCAGGACAATGGCTCAACTTAAGTTAACATCGGCATGAAAACTAAACAGGACTTACATTTGCGTAAGTCCTGTTTTTGATTTGTTTAAATGAAGGATAGTTTCAATCGCTTTTGCTGCACAAGCATCGCCAAAATGTTGAATATAACTGAAGAAACGGATATACATATCTAAGGACAAGCCGCTACCCATCTACGATAATCCTAAATTCTCCCCCTTACCCTCTTGCGATTCCTGAATTAGTTGATACACTTGTTCTTCATTAGCCCAGTTAACCAGCGCCTATGGTTCATATCAAGCGCGTGGAACTTACCAACTTCAAATCCTTCGGCGGTACTACCTCAGTCCCTTTGCTGCCGGGGTGTACTGTCATATCTGGGCCAAATGGTTCGGGTAAATCTAATATTTTAGATGCACTGCTGTTTTGTCTAGGACTCTCCAGTTCTAAGGGAATGCGAGCCGATCGCCTGCCGGATTTGGTGAATAATACTCAAACAGCTAAAGGACGCGCTTCTATTGAAGCTAGCGTCACGGTGACGTTTGATTTGTCGGATGAAGTGTCACGCAGAGGCGCCCAGACCCAGAGGGAGGAAGATGAGGAAGAACCACTCAGCACTCAGCACGAGCTAAACGCAACAGCACTCAGCACTGAATGGAGTGTTACTAGAAGGCTGCGGGTGACTCATCAAGGGACTTACACATCGAATTACTATATCAATGGTGAAGTTTGCACGCTGACGGAGTTGCATGAGCAACTAAGTAATCTCCGGGTTTATCCTGAAGGCTACAATGTGGTGTTGCAAGGGGATGTGACTAGTATTATCTCGATGAATGCGCGGGAACGACGGGAAATTATTGATGAGTTGGCTGGGGTGGCGGCGTTCGATCGCAAAATTGTCCAAGCCAAATCAACTTTAGATGAGGTGAAGGAAAAAGAAGATAGCTGTCGGATTATTGAAACGGAATTAACTGCACAACGCGATCGCCTTTCCCAAGATCGGGCAAAAGCTGAGAAATATCAAAAACTCCGCACAGAATTTATAGCGAAGCAATCCTGGGAAGCTGTTTTATCATGGCGATCGCTACAAGCGCAACAAGAAAAGTTAGTTCACGAAATTCAAACAGGCGATCGCAATTTTACTGAACTCACAACCCAACTAACAAACCTAAATTCCCAAATCATCCAAAAAACTGCGGAACTCGAACAACTCAACGCCCATGTAAAAGCCTTGGGAGAAGAAGAACTGTTGGCAGTACAATCTACCCTTGCCACCCAAGAAGCAGAACGCAAGCAACTCCAGCGTCAGCTCACAGAATTACAAACAGCTTCCCAAGAAACTGCCAAACGTCTAACTCAGACTCAGCAAGAAATTCAAAAACACCGCCATTCCCTAAAAGAAATTGCCGAAACCCAAATTGTAGAGACGCGATTCATCGCCTCTTCCCAGCAGCAAAGAAATGAAGCCCACCAAGCCTTAGAAACCTCCCGCGAAGCCGCCGCAGAAATCGCCTCGGCTTCAGAAGCCTGGGTGCAGCAACAAACAGCATTCAACCGTCAAATTGAAGCTTTACTCCATACCCTAGAACCCCAACGCACCGAACAAGCACAACTCAGGGAACGCAATAATCAGTTACAGCAACTTATCCAAGAGCAAACCCAGTTAATTGAACGCGACGAACCGCTATTAGCAGAAAAACAAACTGAGTGTTATGGAGTTGAAACGGAATTTAACGCCTCTAGCGAACCCATCCAAAATTTAGCTCAAAATCTCTCAGCCACAGAACAAGAACTGCAAATCCAACAGGAAACCCAAAAACGGTTACTTTCTGAACAACGAGAAAAACAACGCCAGTTAGATAAAATCGAAGCCCAAGCCCAAGCCCAGCAAGAAGTCCAAGGAACTCAAGCGAGTAAAGTCATTTTACAATCAGGAATGCCTGGACTTTGTGGCTTAGTTGTGCAATTGGCAAAGGTGGAACCCCGCCATCAACTAGCCTTGGAAATGGCGGCTGGGGGACGCTTGGGACATATTGTGGTAGAAGATGACAGCATCGCCGCAGCCGGTATTGAACTGCTCAAACAGAAACGTGCCGGGAGAGCAACTTTTTTACCGCTGAATAAAATTCACGCGCCTAAATTTACTCAAGATGCAACGCTGCGTTTTGCTAGCGGCTTCGTTAACTATGCTGTGAACTTAGTTGATTGCGATCGCCGTTACAAAGATGTATTTAGCTATGTTTTCGGGAACACGGTAGTATTCGCCAACCTGGAGTCAGCGCGGAAGAATTTAGGATTGTATCGCATCGTTACCTTAGACGGGGAACTTCTGGAAACCAGTGGTGCAATGACTGGTGGTAGCAATACCCAGCGTTCAGCCTTGCGCTTTGGCAATGCGGAAGCGGGAGAATCTGATGAAGCAATCGCCTTAAGAAGTCGCCTGGTAGACATTGAGCGGGTTTTAGAGCGTTGTACTGAAGCGATCGCAACTTTGTCAACCAAAACCAAAAAGCTCACTCAGGAACTCACTGAAGCGCGACAGGCGCGGCGGGAACAGCAGTTGCAATTGGAACAGTTGCAGAAAGATATTAAGAGTTTAACAGCGCAATTAGAGGGGACGCGATCGCAACTCGCCCAAAACAGCCAAAAGTTAACCACTGCTCAATCCCGATTAGAAATTTTAGAGCGGGAATTACCTGGGCAAGAAAACGAATTGCAACAATTGCGACACGCATTAGCAGAGTTAGAAGCATCCCAAACCCCCAGTGAATGGCAACAAATTCAGGCAACCATTAAAATTCAAGAGCAACAATTGCAACAACGCGAAACAGCGTTACGGGAAGCTGAACAAAGATTAAAAAATTTAGAAAATCAACAACAACGTTTGCAAGAAAAAACCCAAGAAGCCGAAACCCGAATCACCGAATACGAAACCCAACAAATCTCTTGTAGAGATGCGATTCATCGCGTCTTAAGCCAAATCACAACAATAGACGACCAAATCACCCAAACCCGTTTATCGTTGAGTGAAATGGAGCAAAATTTGGGAGAAGAAAAACAAAAACGCGACGCGACAGAACTGGAAGTGCGATCGCATCTTTTACGCCAACAACAATTGGAATGGGAAATTCAAAAACTCCAAGAAACCCAAGAGAAGCGGCGGGAGGAACTAATTGCACTGCAAAACCAATTGCGGGATCTGGGAGCAGAATTACCAAATCCCTTGCCAGAAGTTCCAGATAAGGTAGATTTAGAAGAATTGCAAAAAGAATTGCGATCGCTTACCAAACGCTTACAGGCGATGGAACCTGTGAATATGCTGGCGTTAGAAGAATACGAACGCACCCAAAACCGCCTCCAAGAACTCACGCAAAAATTAGAGACACTAGAAGGTGAACGCACCGAATTACTTTTGCGGATTGAAAACTTTACCACATTGCGGCAACTCGCCTTTAAAGAAGCTTTCGATGCTGTCAATGAAAACTTTCAATCGATTTTTGCCGTTCTATCTGACGGCGACGGCTACCTACAACTAGAAAATCCCGAAGATCCTTTTAGCAGCGGACTCAATTTAGTCGCGCATCCCAAAGGTAAACCAGTACAGCGCCTAGCGTCCATGTCCGGGGGAGAAAAATCACTTACAGCCTTGAGCTTTATCTTCGCACTTCAACGCTACCGTCCATCCCCATTTTACGCCTTTGACGAAGTGGATATGTTTTTAGATGGAGCAAACGTAGAACGATTAGCTAGAATGATCAAGCAACAGTCACAACAAGCCCAATTTATAGTTGTTAGTTTGCGTCGTCCGATGATAGAATCAGCCGAACGCACAATCGGCGTTACTCAAGCACGAGGAGCTTACACTCAAGTTTTGGGGATTAAATTACAATCATCCAATACATCTGCTTGAGTTTTTGTTAATAATAGTGTATAGATAAACCGGATTCGAGATCAGGACTCGGTATAGAATGACCTCCGAACAGATAATTAGGCGTTCCGACATATTAAATACCCAGGTGATTACCCGCGACAACGGCAAGCGGCTAGGCATCGTCAGTCAAGTCTGGGTTGATATCGATCAACGAGAGGTTGTGGCTCTTGGTTTGCGAGACAGCCTGATCTCCATTTCGGGCATACCGCGCTATATGTACCTCAACACTATCAACCAAATTGGTGATGTCATCCTAGTTGATAACGAAGATGTAATAGAAGATATTGAAGTTGAATCTCTTAGTAATCTAATCAACTGGGAAGTAATTACAGAAACTGGTGAAGTATTAGGCAAAGTCCGGGGCTTCAAGTTCAACGGCGAAACAGGTAAACTTGAATCTATAGTCATCGCTTCTTTAGGATTGCCCCAAATTCCCGATCAATTTTTGAGTACTTACGAGTTCTCAGTGGATGAAATTGTCAGTACTGGCCCCAATCGGTTGATTGTGTTTGAGGGAGCCGAAGAACGGGTGGAACAGTTGACAGTCGGTTTACTAGAGCGTTTGGGTATCGGTAAAGCGCCTTGGGAGCGAGATGCAGAAGAAGAATACGGCTACACTCCACCACGTACAATTGCACCACCGAATCAACTGCCTAGTGGAGTGCCATTGCAACCACCCAGGCAAAAAGTTCGCGCCCCCGAACCTGTAGCGCGGGAAGAAGAATGGACTGAAGACTATGTAGAAGAGGAAAGGCCACAGCGTCAGGTAATGAAGGCGCGCCAGTATGAGTCTATTCAATATGAAGAAGACGACGAAGAAGATAACTGGAGCGAAGCAAGTGGTAGCGACAGATATAAACAACGGCAACCGCTAAAGTCAGAATCCCAGCCCTATGGCAAACCCTACGTTGACGATTACGATGATTATGACGACGTAGAAGGCGATGCTTGGGAAGATGCGCCAAAGCCCGTGAATATTCCCAAGAAAGTCAAGGAAAGACAGCCAGAATACGAAGAAGAAGGCGGATATTAAGTAATTCGTAATTCGTAATTAAATTCAGCCCTCTCCTTACTGACAAGGAGAGGGTTAATTTTTTAGGTGTAGGGTGCGTTAGCGACATAATATCGCGTATTTAAGGATTAATTGCAGAATTAGCCATTTTTACTAAAGAAGTGCGATCGCCAGCTTTTAACCCAAAAGTATATTGCACACCCTGTTGTCGCCAAGTCAAGGTAGCATCTGAACAATTAGCACCACAACTAAAATCCACAAAATAGCCAGTAATACCCTTTGCTAGGGATACAGGTTTACCAGTAAGGCGGGGTGTTTTGCGAGTTACTGCTTCAGCATAAAGCTCACCCAAACGACAAGCAGTCCCACCACTACAATCGGGACTGAAACCGAGTAAAATATCGTACCTCTTTTGGCTGACAGCTTCTATAATCGCATAAATTGGGTTTTCTCCATCCGACTCAGGAATAAACTTTGGTAATAAAATCTTAATTTGAGTTTTTTGTTTTAATTTGGGCAAAATAGATTTAAAAATTGGATGTGACTGGATTCTACTGTTTCCTTGTGCTATCAGTTGGGACTGATTGTTTATAGTGGCTACAGCTGACTTGTGCAAGCTGCTAACGCTGACTAATAAAAATACAGCGCACACAGCACCGATCTTTTTAAAGTTTAAAATCATCATTACAAACCTAATTTCATCTAAAACACTTATTTGTAATACCCATTTTAAGTATCAAATTACGCATTTTATAGATAAAAAAGTGTGAAAGCTGGGAATAATAAAATACCAAATTAATTAGCTTTGACTTACTTGGAAGTTAAAAATCTGATAAATTTTTGGTTATATAGATAAAAGGTCACTTGACCTCTAACTATTAATCGGATAGCCTTAGCGTTCAGAAACACTTTATTGTCAAACCAATGAGCAGAAAATTAATACTTAGTTTGCTTTCCACTTCCACCGTTTTTACTTCCCTAATGTCTACGTTGGGAATAATGCATCCTGCCCATGCGAGTGTTACTATTACTCAGCGATTACTGCACACACAAGATGGCCGTACCTGTATTACTAACCCACATGGTGGAAAAGATTTTGTGTGTATTCGAGATTCAGAGAGAGTGCGCCCGTATACTTCTACACGTTCTTCAACCATTGTTACATCTGTATCAGATAAGAATATTGCAATGTTGGACTTTACTGATGAAGAAAGCGATGCTGCAATTAAGACATTTGGTTGCGATTGTCCATTATGTATCAATTCTTTGCGTCAATTGCGGGGAACTGGAAACTTAGTATATTAGGATCGCAATCACTCCTAATAGACTTTTAACAACATCTTGATAACTTACATAGATGTGACTAATGTTTAAAGTATACAAAACCAAAAAAGCATTTTTAACTAGGCACCACAGAGAAAAAGACGCGGGGATGGAGAGGAGTCGGGATAGGGAGATTAATTAATTTCCCCGCCTTCCTTAGAGCCATATGTCCTCGCGTCCCCGCACCCTCTTCATTCAACCACTTCATTTACAGGGAATCTATCAATTAGTTGCATTGCCCGATGAGCATTACGTTGGAAAGAGTCTGGCAAATGAGGGACATGGGGTATCTGCGATAATAAATCCAATGTCCGCCGTAAAATTCTCACCACGTCGCCTTCATCCAATGTGGTGTTTTCGCACAGTTCTATCCACTCCATTCCTAAGGCCCATTGTTCTACTAAGGCAATTAACTCAAATTCCAACCATATTGGTAACGCTACATTATACCGCCGTTGTAGTTGAAACATTTGCCGGCGAATTCCGCGCAATTTTGCCAAGGCTTCTGCTACTTCATTACTGAGGTCATAGTTAACCTTGCTATCTGGTCGGGGCGTTTCCATCACCAAAGCCGCTGCTGCTGCTGCTAAATGGTGCGGATCTAAATTGTCTAATTCACCACTAGCAAATACTAAACCCAGCCACAATTCATTTTCACCGCGAATAGCAGCAGCAATTCGCCCTAATACTGTGGGTACTAGGTTATCTAATGCGCCAAAGTGTTGCAAAATTGCGATTAAATTGACAAACTCTTCCCAATGACGTTGTGACTGTTGCTCTACTTGCTCTTGCACCTGTTCGAGTTCGGCTTCTAGTTCGACATAACGCGCTCGGCGTTTGAAAAGCGTTGCCGCATTGCCTGATTGATGTAAGGGGTGAGTTTCTAGTTGTTCTTGGATGGCGGCAGTGCGACTGAGTTGTTCGGCTACCTCTGGGGCGATATACAAAGATTCTAGGGGTTCGGGAATGCGGGTGGCGATCGCAAATGTTTCTTGACTACCACGATGTGACTGTCCTGGTCTCAAGGGCATTTCTGTTGGTGGTAGCACATCAGGGGGCACTTCAACTCGCGGCAGTTCGGCATACAAATCAACGACATCCCCTGTAGTTACCACATACCAACGGTTATCCTGTCCCAAGCATACAAAGTAAGGAGCTTGATTAGAATCAGGCGTTTTTCCCACCAACACTGCGGTTATGGGTGAAGGCACTGGGATATTTTTACCCTTGAGACTTAACAGAGTTCCTGACACTGCAAAGCCCAACATCATTGCTAATTGCTCTTGCCGGTCAGACTGCGCTTGCTGTTCGAGAGTTTTCAATATCTGGCGTTCCACTTTCAGCCGTTGCCGCAATTTCTCATAAATTGCTAGTTCATTTTCATCGACGGCGGCGATTTGCTCGCGTAATTGGGCTAATTGTGCTTCCAGTTCGGCAATCTCATCGTATTCTGGTCTTAAGTGCAAGGTCGCCATATACTGCCCAAAACTGCGTTCTATCAGTTCCCTAGCTTGCTCTATGGTGTGGGTTTGCAGCAGGTTAAGTACCATGCCATAACTCGGCGTAAACTGGCTGACAAGGGGATCTGGCTTGGATGTTGCCAAATACGCGGCTTCTTTAGATCCTTCAAAAGGAGTTTGGACTGTCACCACATGACCTTGTTTATCCATTCCTCGGCGGCCTGCCCTTCCTGCCATTTGCAGGAATTCGGAAGCATTTAACAGCCGATGTCCAGTGTCAGTACGCTTAGAAAGGGTGGAAATTACTGTTGTGCGGGCGGGCATATTAATTCCCGCTGCCAGTGTCTCAGTAGCGAATACTACTTTAATTAGCCCCTGCTGAAATAGTTCTTCTACCAATGCTTTCCACGCAGGCAAAATCCCGGCGTGGTGGGCGGCAATTCCCCGGTATAAGGGGGCAATTTGTCCAGAACGGCCGGCGTCGGGATTACGGCTTAAAAAATCATCAATTTGTTCTCGTAAAATTTGGGACTCTTCATTATTTACCAGCCATAAATCACCCACTTCTGCTACTGCTTTATCGCATCCCCGACGGCTGAAGATAAAGTAAATCGCTGGTAACATGTCCCGTTGCTGCAAGTGGCTTAAGGTATAAATAATACCAGGAGCTTCTGGTCTACCAGCTTTGCCGCGATCGCCTTGTCTTTTTTTGCCCCGATTTGCCAGACGCGGATTAATTTTAGTTTTGCTGTCATTCAGCAGGGGAAATAATCCTTTGGGATTGCAAAAGTGAAATTCCAAAGGTACGGGGCGAAAATCGGAGTAAATTAGGTCTGTTGGCCCATGAACCCGATTTAACCAGTCGGTGAGTTGATCGCTATTGGCAACAGTTGCTGAGAGGGCTGCCAGTTGGACTTCACGGGGACAGTAGATGATTGATTCTTCCCAAACTGTACCGCGCTGGCGATCGTTCATGTAATGACACTCATCAAGTATCACCGCTTCCACGTCTACTAATGAGATGCCGACTTGCCCAATGGGTGTGCCATAGAGCATATTTCGGAAAATTTCTGTGGTCATCACCAAAATCGGTGCATCTCTGTTAATGGAAGCATCTCCAGTTAACAGTCCCACCAAATCAAACCCAAATTTTTCTCGAAAGTCACGTAATTTTTGATTCGACAGCGCCTTGAGAGGAGTCGTGTAAAACACACGTTTTCCTCGCGTCAGGGCGCGATAAATGGCGTATTCTCCGACTAAAGTTTTGCCCGAACCAGTGGGCGCACATACGACTACCGAACGTCCCGCGTTGAGGGACGCGATCGCATCTTTCTGGAATTGATCCAGTTCAAAGGGAAATATCGACCTCAGGTCAAGTTCTGGAGATGGCGCGGGATAATTCACTCAATCACATTTGCAACCAGATTGTTTACTATATTAACGAGTCTTTTGTCAACTTCGTTAGGAATTGGGGATCGGGGATTAGAGATTGGGGATTGGGTATTGGTTATTTTTCCCTCATCCCCCAGTCCCTAGTCCCTAGTCGCCAGTCCCCAGTCTCTCATTTTCCCAGTTCTTGCGATCGCTCGGTGGCAGCTTTGACTGCTTCAATTAAAGCTGAACGAAATCCTGCCTGTTCTAGTTTGGCAATCCCAGCGATTGTTGTACCACCGGGACTGGTAACCCGATCTTTAAGTTCTGCTGGGTGCATTTTGGTTTCCTGTAACAGCTTCGCTGTTCCCAGTACAGTTTGCAAGGCTAGTTGATTGGCAATAACTCTAGGTAAACCTGCGGCTACTCCGCCATCAGCAAGTGCTTCTACCATGAGCGCTACATAAGCTGGTCCGCTACCAGATAGCCCTGTAACTGCATCCATCAGCACTTCTGAAACTTCTACCACTTCCCCAACAGCAGAAAAAACTTTATGTGCTATTTGGTGATGCTTAGGGTTTGTATATGCACCTGAAGAAATCGCCGTAATCCCTGCTCCCACCGTTGCTGGGGTGTTGGGCATTGCTCTAATTACTGGCAATTGCACAAATGCAGCTTCTAATTGACTTAAAGGTACACCCGCTAAGATGGAAATAATCAACGGTGGATGTTCTATATTCAGAATATGAATATCTGCTAATTCTTGAGCGATCGTGCTAAAGACTTGCGGTTTCACTGCCAAAAAGACAACTTCTTTTGCTTGGGTGAAAACCTCGCTACTATCTGTCGTCACGGCAACGTTGTACTGTTGCTTTAAAAAATCCTGGCGTGAGGATAGCGGTTCGCTAACTATTACTTCTGATGATTGATAAATTTCCAGCGTGATAAGGCGGGATAACAGCGATTCTCCCATTACCCCACCACCAATTAAGCCAAATTTAATAGTCATTGGTCATTAGTCATTTGTCATTTGTCATTTGTCACTTGTACTAAGCGTAGTCGAAGTATTGGTCATTGTTTATTGTTAACTAAACAAAGGACAAAAGACAAAGGACAAAAAGACTAATTTAACTTTATTGTGCCATCCGATTAGGTTCGTTACCCCAATTTTGATTTGAAGATGAAGAACCGGCGGGACGAGAAGGACGTGCTGGCGGTTGTGGTACTTCATGAAGAACCCCACCTTGGGTACTAACTTGGACACAGCTGGGCGTAAACAAAAAGATGCTCTCACCGATACGCTCTTGATGTCCATCTAGGGCGTAAGTACCACCTGCGACAAAATCTACTGCTCTCTGAGCTTGATCTGGGTCCATGATTGTCAGGTTTAATACCACTGACTTCCGTTCGCGCAGTGCTTGAATTGCCTGAGGCATTTCTTCAAAGGTGCGTGGTTCGAGAACTAAAACTTCCGAAATTCCGTTAATTGCTCCTGGCATACCAATAACATTCCCCATTGGCTTGGACCCTGCTGCTATATCATCTCCCATTGTAGGCACTGGTTCCCGCCAACGTCGATTTTGAGTTGCTGGGGTTTCTTGTGGTACTGGTTGGGGATTTTCTTGTTGATACAGATTTTGGTAATTATTATCTGTTTCTGGTTCTTCTTCGTAATATTCGTATTCCACTTGCTCATTTAGACCCACAAAGTCTCTGAGTTTGGAAAAGATGTTGTTCATTGTGTGTGTACTCTCCTGGTGCGAATAGCCTATGTTGACTTGGCTGAGGATTGATTGAGTTAAGAGCGGTGCCTTCGGCGGTAAACCACGCTACATAGGTGGATACTTCAGCAAGTATATTGCTATTTGTAGCCTCTACTACGGGTTTTAGCGATGAACTGACACTTTTGGCAAGGTCTGTGCATCGCCTAAACACAATAATGAGTCAAGATTATATCCTAAGGTTTGTCCGAAGGAAAGTTCTTTTTACCCGATTTTTACTTGGCGATTGCTCTTGTCAATACTATATCCTTTGTTTCCAATTGCACCAGTCTCTAACAAAATTCTTGTCATCAAATCCTTAGTTCTATTAATACTGAACCACAAGGCTGATGACGAATAAGTTAGGAGCGATCGCCAAACAAGATTGTTCCTAATCGCACCATCGTTGCGCCAGCTTCCACTGCTAGTTCGTAGTCGCCTGACATACCCATAGACAGTTCGTGCATTTTAATGTGCGACCAGTTTTGCTGCTCGATTTCTTTTGCCAACTCACGACTTTGATTAAATACACTCAGAATTTCCGGCTGATTTAGTCCTAAAGGCGGAATTGTCATCAAACCTTGAATTTGTAAAGTTTTGTATTGATTGAGGATGGGTAAATCAGCCAAAAGTTCTGACACACTCCAACCCGACTTATTGCGATCGGGGATAATTTTCACTTGTAGACAAACCTGGGGACTCACTCCTAGCTGTTGCGCCAATTGTTCTAAGCGCGCAGCCAGGTTCAAATTATCGACGGAGTGAATCCAATGAAATTGTTCAATGGCTTTTTTGGCTTTATTGCTTTGCAAATGTCCAATAAAGTGCCAAGTAATATCCGGTAAGTCTTGTAACTCGGCTTGTTTAATGGCGGCTTCTTGGATACGACTCTCCCCAAAATCACGAATTCCTGCGGCATAGGCAGAGCGAATCGCCTCAGCAGAAACTTGCTTGCTAACAGCAATCAAGCGGACTGAAGTTGGCAGAGAGGAGCGAATGGTAACAATACGTTCGGAAATCGAACTGCTCATTGGAAGGTGCGTTGGAAAACACTCTGAAGTTGATCGTACTCTTGAGATTGCCCAGTGCGGCGCAGAGTACGCAAGCGATTTTCCAACATCATTCTCGCTTCGGTACGTCCTATGGGCTGGAACTTCACACCTTTAATGTCATTTGCCACCAAAAAAAACAATCGCTGGGCATAAAGTGTCGTGAACAAATCTTGGTTTTCATCAACCATACAGATCTTATAGAGTAAACCCCAAGTTGGATGATTTATGTAAGTTTCTGCGTTTTCTGGGTTCATTTAATAGTCAAGGTGGGAGTTATGTATATCTTTTCGCAGTCAATTCTAAATATTCAGACGATAATACCAACATTCGCCAGAATATTTTCTGAAAATGCGAAACTGCGGTTATGAAGACCTTGATCTAGTTTTTAATCAGTAAATGAAGCTAGTGGTAGCTAGTGAAGCGGAACTTGTTGAAAGTTTGGCGTAGCAAGGGAAAACACCCGTTAAAAATTCAAAATTGAAGAGAGTTACATAAGGCTACTGTTACCGTGACTGAAACTGAAGCTACCTGTAGACGAATGCGAGAGTGTTTGGTAGAGAAGGGGTCTACTGCCTTTAATTTACGATCAACTTCTAACGGCAACAGGCAACTTTCTAACTTCTTTCCATACTGCCACAACTGTCGCTTAATGGAGCAACATAGCTTATGTGAATGGGCATAGGGCAAAAGAATCCTCAGTGCTGAGTTAGGAGTTTTGTTTATCTCCCATCTCCCCATCTTCTGTTCTCCTCTTTCCATAGCTCATACCTTATGCTCTATGCCCTATGCTCAATTTCCTTGTTGATTATTCAGCATTTTTAGCGCTGCCAGTTGTGCTTGAGCTTTGTGTAGAGATTCGTACCATTCTCTCTCAGGATCGCTGTCTGCGACAATTCCTGCACCAACTTGTCCCCAGACGATATTCAGTGGGGAGTGGGAGGATGAGGAGGATGAGGAAGTAATTTCTCTCCCTAGTCCCTCATGTCCCTCATCTTCATTCGCAGGGGCTAGTAGCAGGGTGCGGATTAAGATGTTTAAGTCTAAATTACCGCGCCAATCTAAATAACCGCAGGAACCGTAGAATAAGCTGCGCCGCACGGGTTCTAGTTCTTCAATTATTTCCATACAGCGGACTTTGGGACAACCGGTAATTGTGCCACCGGGGAAGGTGGCACGAATTAAATCAATCCTGGTGCGATCGCCTTCTAAAGTGCCTTTAATGTTGCTGACAAGATGCATCACGTGACTATATCGCTCAATTGTCAGCAATTCGTCTACAACAACACTTCCCCATTCACAAACTCGCCCTAAATCATTGCGTTCCAAATCCACGAGCATGATGTGTTCGGCGCGTTCTTTGGTGTTGCTGAGTAAATCTTGTGCCAGTTGCATATCTTGTTTTGGGGTTGCGCCACGCGATCGCGTCCCGGCGATCGGTCTAGTTTCGGCTTGTCGATTTTGCAACAGTACCAACCGTTCTGGCGAACAACTCATCACTTCTCCCCAAGGTGTTTGCCAATAGCTGGCAAAGGGAGAAGGATTAATTTTTTGCAAGGTTTGATAAATTTCCCAACCAGAAGCCGTTGTAGACGCTTGAAATCGCAATGAAAGATTTGCCTGAAAGATGTCTCCAGCCTGAATATATTTTTTCACCTGGTTGACAGCTGTTTCATAATCTGTTTGCGAGGTCAAAAAAATAGGGGATGAGGGAGAAAATTCTGCTCTGTTCCCCTTGTCCCCTTGTCTCCTTGTCCCCTTGTCTCTTTCTTCAATTCCTTGTCTTTTCTCCAATTTCTCTTGTAATTCATCGAGTCCACTCGTATCGCTGGCGGCTAGCCACAGAATTTGTTGTGCGTGATCCAAAATGGCAAAAGAATCTGGCTCGTACCAAAAAGCTATAGGAAATGGTAGGGGATCAATTTTCTCATGGGGTAGCCGTTCAATTTCCCATGCCACATCGTAGCCTAGCCAACCCAACCAACCGCCGGTGAAGGGGAGGTGGGGAGGTGGGGAAGATGATGCGGGGAATTTATCGCAAACACTCGCAGCATCAGAGTGTCCTTTTTCCCCGTGTCCTTGAGATTGCAATAACTCTTCTAGGAAGGGAAAAACCTGTCCTAGTTCTGGTGTCCACATCTGTGGGACATCATCAACTATACGAGGAGTACCTGCACAGATAGAATATCGGCTAAGTTGAGGATGTTCGATTGGAGTTGGGTAAGGACTTTCCAGTAGGGTAGCAATTGCCGACGCAGTAGTGGGGCGAAACAGAGCGGTAAAAACTTCTGAACCTGTACGTTTCTCTAAGGGTAGCGATCGCCAATACCAAGCCTTGGTCATACTGTTTATAAACGTTGTCAATACAAAAATCCCATAATTGGGAGCGTTGTTGAGGTTTATTCAGCGTTGTTTAGCAAAATAGCTCGTTAGACTTTGCTCTGAACTATTTTCTCGATCCAAAATTAGACTTTAGTTCCTATCGCCAGTCGTATTCCCCAGAATAAGACTAAAGTTGCAATTGCCAACCAGTCAAGGGCTTTTAATCGTAATTCGTGCCACTGGACTCGATGTTCATTGGGACTGGTAAAACCCCTCACCATCATTGCATTCGCCATTTGTTCCGCTCGTAAGAGGAGATTGTCTAACAGTCTCTCTGCGACTGTCATCCAAAGCTTAAATGCTCCTTTTAATCCCAGCTTTTTCCAATTGATTGCCCTTGTCATTACAGAGCGAAATAGATTTTGTACTTCTTCTAAAACTAGGGGAATAAAGCGCAAAGATAAAGTTAAAGTTAAAGTAATTTCTGTAACAGGCAACTTTAGACGCCGCAAGGGTTGCATTAAGCTTTCTATGCCAGACGTGATTTCTTCTGATGCGGTTGTCAGTAGATAAAGGTTGGTGCTGTAAATGACGGTAAATATAATACTACTCAGATTTACCCCCAAATCCCAGGAGCGGCGAGTCACTTTAACTATGCCTTTGTGAAATAGTACGTAACTATATTTTTGTTTTTGACTGCCTGTTTCTTCTTGAACTACATTATTCGAGTTTGCTGGCTGGGTTAAGATTTGTTCATTCGCTGGCAAGCGCGGTTGATAATTTACACCAGTTGCATCGGGAGTAATGGCGGCGATCGCTAAGACGAAAAATGATAGCATCAATAACCAACCCATTTGCTGCCGCCATACTCGTTGGGGAATCCTAGCAAGTAAGGTCGCAACTATCAATATTACTACCAGCAGCACACGCCAAACGTTGTTCGATAATATATAGCTGGTTAAAAAACTCATTAACCAGGCAAACTTGACTCGCGGATCGATTTTATGCAGCCAAGTTTGGGGTTGTTCTAAATAAAGTCCAAGTGGCAGCGATCGCAGTAAATCCATTTTAGAGTTAGGAGTTAGGAGTTTTGGCTTATAACTTTCAACTTGTGTTTCTATCAAACTCAAGTCGATAGGGTTTTATATTTAGCAGTTTTGACTTTAACTCATAACTTCTGTACAAATGTGATTAATCGCCTCTGTTAACTTAATTTGACGCGAGTTGCTCGATTAACATTCCCACTTTCCATATCACGAACTTTTTTACTCCGCCACAGCAAAATGATTGGGGTGCCTTTAAATCCTAGCTGTTGGCGGAATTGGCGCTCTATGTAGCGGCGGTAGTTGTCGTTGAAGCGTTTGGCTTCGTTGACAAATAAGGCGATCGCTGGTGGTTGGGTACTGACTTGTGTACCATAATAAATCTTGCCCTGACGCCCACCACGAGATGCTGGTGGTGAATGCCAGCTAACTGCATCTGTTAAGACTTCGTTAATCACTGATGTGCTAACACGGCGTTTGTGTGATTCCGCCGCTGTTTTCACTAACTCTAAAATCTTTTCTACCCGTTGTCCTGACAAGGCACTGACAAAGATTGTTTCTGCCCATTCGGTAAAATGTAACCGTGATTGCAGAGTTTTTTCGTAATCGTAGATTGTGTAAGAGTCTTTTTCTACAGCATCCCACTTATTAACCACGATGATGCAAGCTCGACCTTCGTCGATAATCCGCCCGGCTAATTTTTGGTCTTGTTCTGTGACTCCATCGACGGCATCAATGACTAATAAAACCACGTCAGCGCGACGAATCGCTTTGAAAGCCCGGTTAATACTAAAGAATTCCGTACCGTATTCTATTTGTTTCTTTTTACGAATACCGGCGGTGTCAATCAAGCGATAAGTTTGTCCATCCCGTTCGATGACGGTATCAATTGCATCGCGGGTTGTACCAGAAATCGGGCTGACGATCGCCCTTTCTTCCCCAACAAAAGAATTGAGTAAACTAGATTTGCCCACATTTGGGCGTCCCACAATTGCAACTTTAATTTCGTTCGTTTCTGGGATTTCCCCAACAGTGGGTACATGATGAATTAAGTCGTCGAGTAATTCTCCTGTACCACTCCCATGAATCGCGGAAATGGCATAAGGTTCGCCCAATCCCAATTTCCAAAATTCGGCAGCTTGGATTAAGCCTTGGTCTGGGGATTCACATTTATTTACAGCTAATAAGACGGGTACAGGTTGCTGGCGTAACCAGGTGGCGATTTCTTGATCTGCCGATGTTAGTCCTACTTGACCATCAACGACAAAAATAGCCGCACTGGCTTCTGCGAGGGCTGTCATTGCCTGTTGGCGAATCAATGGTAAAAATTCGGTATCATCATTAAAAACTAAACCTCCGGTGTCTACCACCAGAAATTCGCGATCGCTCCAGTAGGCATCCATGTAAGTGCGATCGCGTGTCACTCCCGGTTCATCATGGACAATCGCCGTTTGTTCCCCGGCGAGACGATTAACCAGGGTAGATTTGCCCACATTTGGGCGTCCGATAATAGCAACAATTGGCAGTCCCATAAAACCAGGGTAAGTGAGAGACGTAGTATATCACGTCCTTACATTTTACTCACTTTAAGATTTAATTGAATTTTCCAATAAATAATCTCTGAGGCGATCGCTAGACTGCCTAAAAAAGGAAAAAAGGTAGGTGACCCTACCTTGAACCCAAAAAAAGCATTTTGTAACCAAATACCAAATTAAATATCACACAGGCTTTTGACATATCTATTGCAAACCCATGACGAAGCTATGACACTTATTTTGCAGTGGATTTTGCGATGACTCCCAGTTGCAGCCCAGGCGGATAGCTACCTTCTTCTTTAATCCGCTTAATTTCAGCGTCGGTTATCTGTAAATTTAACTTTTGCGCCAAAGCCCGCACAATATCTCCCCGATCGATTACACCAGCCACAGCACCAGCCGGAGAAAGCACGGTAATCCGAGGTAATTGCTGCTTTTCTAGTTTGTTAATGACCTCAGCCAGAGAAGTGGATTCCACAACCGTAGGTATTTCTGTCAGGGGACGCGCAATGCTATGTAAAGTTTGGATTTCCCATTGACTTCTTTCAATTAAACGCAAATCGTCTATGGAAACTAGACCTCGGTAACGTCCATCAGAAGCAGCAAAATAAACTTGGAGAGGGGTAGTTTCCAATAGGTATAAATCGGCAAAGGCACGTAATGTCTGGTCAGCATCAACTACCCGATAGTCGCGGGTCATGGCATCAGCCGCCACTACTTTTAACAAGCTTTCTTGTAATGTCGTCACGTTGTCATAACTGTTGGCGTTACGGACAGCAAACCAACCCAACAGCGCAATCCACAAACCAGTTACTAACTCCCTAGTCAAGAAATCTACAATAAATCCTAAGGCGATCGCACCATAACCCAAAATTTGCCCAGCCTTTGCAGCCCAGTGTACGGCTTGAAAACGATTACCTGTTACTTGCCAAACTGCTGCTTTTAATACTTGTCCTCCATCTAGAGGTAAGCCGGGAATCATGTTAAATAAAGCTACTACCAAGTTAATTCTCGCCAAATCTCCAGCCATCATACTGAGTGGGCTTGTATCAGGTAAAACAATAACTACTAAACGTAGCAGCAAAAACAGTATGATACTCACCAAAGGACCAGCGATCGCCACTTGAAACGCTTGTACCGGAGTTTTAGATTCTTCTTCTATAGCAGCGATACCGCCAAACAAAAACAGGGTAATAGAGTTAACTTTAATCCCTTGCGATCGGGCTACCAAGCTGTGACCCAACTCATGTAACAACACCGAACCAAATAGCAGCAATGCCATAACTATTCCAGCACTCCAAGCTATGACATTCCCCCATTCTTGGTAAGCTACCCCAAAGTTGAGAGTTGCCAACCCTAAAATGACAAACCACAACGGGTCTAAAAACAGCGGAATTCCAAATAAAGACCCAATTTTCCAATTTGTTTGCATTAGATTGTCCTACAACTAGATATTTCCAGTAGTTTCTATACTGTAATATTACGTAAAGCTCAGTAAATATATATTCCAAACATCACTGAATTAATGCTCGGTTATAAAATGCTCTATTTTCTAGAATAGACAATTAATGGGTGTGAGCAAAACCCTCGAATGGGGGAATTGGGCGGAGGGGCGGAGGGGCGGAGGGGCGGAGGGGCGGAGGGGCAGAGGGGAAAGAAAAGGCAGGAGTTCTTTATCCAAAAGGACAAGGGGAAAAGGGGACAGATTTCGCTAAGTCCCCTTGTCTATTTCTTCAAGGTGACATTACAAGTAATGTCTCTGGCATTAGGAACTTCCAAGAAATAAATTATCCATCTTATGGGGTGGGCATCCTGCCATTGGTGTCAACTTAAGCTATGGGTAGCTTAACGCTTGGCCTGATCGCCCACCTTGAACTTTAGTTCAAGGCTAATAGTTAAAGTCTACTGAAGTAGACTAAAAATTTTTGGGGATATTTAGTCATCTTCAGATGACTTTTGCTATTAGCAAGGAACTTCAGTTCCTTGTGGGACATAACTTTTGCGTTTTAACACCAATGGCATCCTGCCCGCCCTGAATATCGGACGGGTGCGGACACCCATCCCACAAGAAAATTTGGGATGTTTTTTCTTTGTCAGTCCCTTACAGAACTACAGACGACCGATATTAGTCAGTCCTAGAACTATGCCAATGCCGATAAGATGACCAAAAGCCATAGCACCAACGAATGTTGGAATACTGATCGGCAGAATTGGGAACTTGGGACCTACTAAGGGTTTTTCAATCTTAGTACTTAGCAAAACAACTAATAGGCTACTGACGCTGATGATAATCCCGACTGTGGGAGTCCACGCAGGTGTTGCGGGAACAGATGCAGCAGCTAGTAAAATAGATGAAAACAAGCTTTTGTCTCCTAAATGGAAAAGTTGATCTAGACCTACAAGATTATAAAATTACCGGGCGCAAAAGTTTTTTAGATAGTCTAGACTTTTCTGGTGATTATTCTAAATTTGTGAGATTTTCATGCGCGTTAAGATTTGCGGTATCACTCAACCACAACAGTCTGTAGCGATCGCCTCTCTTGGCGCAACGGCACTAGGATTTATTTGTGTGCCTACCTCACCTCGGTACGTTACCACATCCCAAATTCGCGCAGCAGTGACACCATTACCAGAAAATATTGACAAGATTGGTGTTTTCGCCAACACTACCATTAACGAAATCAAGCAGACAGTTGTTGATTCTGGGTTAACTGGCGTCCAGTTACACGGAGACGAATCACCAGATTTTTGCTACCAGCTACGTGAATTTTTACCGAATGTCGAAATTATTAAAGCACTTAGAATTCGTAGTTTTGAACATCTTGAGACAAGCAATGATTACACAAAATATGTAGATACTTTGCTACTTGATGCTTACCATCCACAACAACTGGGTGGTACAGGCAAAACCTTAGATTGGAAAATCCTAGAGCAATTTAATCCCAGTTGCCCTTGGTTTTTAGCTGGGGGACTAACAGCAGATAATATTGTGGAAGCTTTGAGCCAGGTAAATCCTAATGGTATTGATTTATCTAGTGGTGTAGAACGCGCACCTGGAGATAAGGATTTAGATCTGGTAGCACTCCTATTTCAGCAACTAGGGACAAGGGGACAAGGAGACAAGGGGATAAGGAAATAAACAAAACTCCTCACTCCTCACTCCTCACTCAGCACTCCTCACTCAGTACTGGTTTGCCCCATGCCCTATACCCTAATAAAATGCTGCTTGGTGGCGAATCAAATTAAAGAGTTCTTCGCGGGTTTTGTGTTCTTCTTTAAACACTCCAACCATTGCGCTAGTGACAGTCCAAGAACCTGGTTTCTGAACTCCCCGCATCACCATGCACATATGGCTAGCTTCCATGACAACGGCGACACCTTGAGGTTCGAGAATGGTCTGAATTGCTTCGGCAATTTGGCGGGTTAGTCTCTCCTGTACTTGCAAGCGGCGAGAATACATCTCGACAATACGGGCTAATTTACTCAGTCCTACAACTTTTTGGTTGGGGATATAAGCAACGTGCGCTCTACCCATAAATGGCAACATATGATGTTCGCACATACTAAAGAAATTAATATCTCTAACTAGTACCATTTCGTTATGCCCTTCATCAAAGATGGCATCGTTAACGAGTTCTTCAAGAGATTGGTTGTAGCCACTGGTAAGAAACCGCATTGCTTCGGCTACTCGTTTGGGTGTTTTGAGGAGTCCTTCGCGTTCTGGATCTTCTCCAATGCCCAAGATTAATGTCCGCACGGCATCTTTCATTTCCTCCATCTGTTCCTCTTTTGGCGGGGACACATCTGCTTGTCGCCCGTTGTGGGTATTGCGATCGGGTCGAGGAGTTATTGCTTCTGCCAAGTCGGGAATCAAAGGTGATTGAGAGAAATTGGAACCATTGGAACTAGCGATAGTCATGATTGGGTTTTGGTTATAGTTTGGTCATTGGTCATTGGTCATTGGTCATTTATCATTGGTCATTTGCAAAGGAATAATGACAAATAACAAAGGACTAATTAGAGTGCGCCAGCACTGGGCATTATGGTCAATTCATCAATAACTGCCTGTTGTGGTAACAGAACTGTGTGGAGAATTGACTGGGCGACAATTTCCGGGGTTAACATTTTGGAACGGTCAAAATTGGCGTTGACTGTTTCTGTGTCCCAAATTTCGGTATTGACTGCACCAGGAGAGATAACTGTGACACGAATACCGTGGGCGCGTTCTTCTTGTGCCAAGGTTTGAGATAGAACAATCAAACCTGCTTTGCTGACGCTGTATGCTCCCCAGTTGGCAAATGCTTGTTTGCCGGCAATAGAGGCGATGTTGATAATTGTGCCTCTGCCGCGATCGCGCATTAAAGGCAATATCCCTGTAATACACTGAAACACGCTGGTGAGATTCAGGTCAATTACTTGTTGCCAACCTTCTAGGGGAGTTTCGCTCAAGCTAGCTGTATATCCGATGCCAGCATTGTTTACCAAAATATCTATGTCACCAAAGTCAAGAGCGATCGCCTGGATCTTTTCTTTTACTTGGGAGATCTTCCCTAAATCTATAGCGTAAGCTTTTGCTTCCACCCCAGTCGGCTCTAAGGCTTCTCTTACCGCCTCCAATTTATCCAAAGAACGGCTAACTAAGGCAACATCTATTCCCGCCTTTGCAAAGGCTAAAGCCGTTGCTTTCCCAATTCCACTACTTGCCCCTGTAATCAGGGCGCGTCGTTTTTGCTCAGGACTCATGGTGTCTCTCAATTTTTTGGCAGTTACCAAAGCCTATTACTACCCAATTATTCTCATCTTTTTTGAGTTTCGATAGATTAAAAGAATCTAAAAATCTGATGATTTTCATTGAGCAACTGCTATATTGCAATTCGATAGTTGGTATATTGTGGGTTTTTCCAGTAAAGACGACAAATCATCACCTGAGAAATCACCCCATAGACTCAAAGTAAATTACTTGAAGAAGAATACAGAATTCAGGAGTCAGAATTCAGAATAAATTCTATACAACTGGCGAATGAATAAACAGGTTTAAGTCGCCCACCAAATTTAAAATTTGGTGTTCAACAATACAATAAAGTGGTGGGTTTAGATGCCCCACTCATTGATTATGACTCCTGTTAGCGCAACGCTGCATAGCCCATTCTAACTTTTGCATTCTTCTCTAATAACACAAAAGCCACTCAATCAAATTAAGTAGATTTTCCAAACATACAAATGCCTATGGTTAATCAGATTGTTAAAAATCTTTAAGCACCATAGGCAATTATAGCATTGCTACTCAGCGAATAAATTATTATGCACTAGTGTTAGTGAGCAACTTCTGTAAAAACACCAATTTTGCGGAATTTTTCATAGCGCAGTTGGCGGCGTTCTGGAGCCGTTAAACGGTTGAGCTCCTCCAAATTTTCTAACAGTACTTGCTTGAGCGTGGTAGCGGCTTTTAAAGGATCGGAATGAGCGCCACCTGTGGGTTCGGGCAATATCTGGTCAATAATTCCCAGGCTTTTCAGGTCGTGGGAAATAATTTTCAGCGCGACGGCGGCTTGGGGAGCCTTGCCAGCATCTTTCCATAAAATGGCGGCACAGGCTTCGGGGGTCGCAACGGTATAAACTGAGTGTTCAAACATCAGGAGACGATCGCCTACACCAATTCCGAGTGCGCCACCGGAACCACCTTCACCGATGACTGTGCAGATAATTGGCACATCAAAGCAAAACATTTCCCGCAAATTGTAGGCGATCGCTTCTCCTTGACCTTGGTGTTCGGCTTCTACCCCAGACCAAGCTCCCGGCGTGTCGATAAAAGTTAGTATCGGCATACTAAACTTATTGGCGTGTTCCATCAACCGCAATGCTTTGCGGTAACCGCCAGGGTAAGGCATTCCAAAGTTACGGGCAATATTGTCCTTGGTATCGCGGCCTTTTTGATGACCTAACATGACCACCGGTTGCCCATTTAGACGCCCAACACCACCAACCAATGCCGGATCGTCACCACCACAGCGATCGCCATGTAATTCCATCCATTCATCACTAATTGCTTGAATGTAATCGAGAGTACTAGGGCGACGCGGATGACGAGCGACTTGCAATCGCTGAGATGGGGATAGACTAGTAAAAATTTCCTCCCGCAGTTGCGTAGCACGTGCTTCTAGTTGGCGAATTTGACCAGAAACATCAACGCCATTTTCTTCTGCAAGTTGCCGAATTTGATCGATTCGGGTTGCAAGTTCTGCTAGGGGCTTTTCAAAATCCAACAGTAGCGGTTTACGTTCAGTAGTTGCCATCGTAGGAATTATGAGTTACGAGTTATCTATAAATTTGTCAGTTGTCCTTTGTCATTTGTCCTTAGTCATTCGCAAATAACAAATGACCAATGACTAATGACCAATGACCAATGACTAAACCAATAATGGTCTAAATCCATGTTTCACTGATACCCGACCAATCTGCTCCATTTTGTCTACGGTAATCTGATTACGCCCCCACGAAAAGTTCGTGTACAACTTCTCAAATTCCAGCAACATGGATTCGGCAAAACAAGCAAACAACTGGCGTGCTGGTACGTCCATATTGACGATTTTCATAATTTTCCAGTCAATATCCAGAGAATGCTCTACAATTCCACCATTTAACACGTATACACCAGGATGCTGAATTTTTGTTGCTAAATTTTTAGGATAACCACCATCAATCAACAAACATGGTTGTTTCAAAACGATGGGTTCAATTTCCACGCCTTTGGGCATACTAGCAACCCAAACTACAATATCAGCTTGGGGTAGTGCTTCGCTCAAACTCATGATTTTTCCTCGTCCCAGTTCGCCTTGCAACTCTTTGAGACGTTCTTGATCGCGGGCTATTAGTAGAAGTTCTTGGACATCTGTTTTTGCATCTAGCCAGCGTGTAACTGCACTGCCAATATCCCCGGTTGCACCACATATAGCAACTGTTGCTTTTGAGAGTTCAATTCCCAGTTGTTTTGATGCTTCTTCTACCTGCTTACAAATAATATAGGCAGTGTGGGTGTTTCCTGTGGTGAAGCGTTCAAACTCTAGTTTAATATTGCGGACTTGGCTAAATTGTTCGAGCTTAAAGTTTTCAAAAATAATCGAAGAAAATCCGCCTAAAGCCGTAATATTAATGCCATTTTTTTGTGCATGAGCCATAGCATTAAGCACTTTGCGGGTTGCTGCTTTGATGCGACGACTAGCTAGCATCTCTGGCAAAAAACAAGATTCTACATACCGTCCTTCTATTGTTTGTCCAGTGACACTGGTAACAGTAATGCTATCGACAATTTGTGGCGGGGCGCTGCACCAAAAGTCTAGCCCTTGATCGGCATATTCTGGGTATCCCAATTCTTTAGCTACCGCTTGAGCGTGTTCTAAACTAGTCAGATGTCCAATTAGACCAAACATGTAGTGATTATTAGCCTTGTGCTGTCTTGATCGCTAAGTGAGTGCTGAGTGCTGAGTGCTGAGTGCTGAGTGCTGAGTAAAAAGAATTAGATTAAAAATGACAAAGAAAATAAGATAATTTCTTTACTCATAACTCATAACTCATAACTCAGCACTCACAACTTTGCACTCTTTAAGCGGCTGTGAGTCCGTAGGCTGACAAACGCATAATATCGCGGGTTGTAAAACCAATGTTACTTAATGCTTCACCATACTGAATCATAAAGTCTTCTACTAAAGCATCTTTTTCCATTGCTAAAATTTTGGCATCATCTGCTACTTCGTTGAGCATTCTCCAAACGATGGGTAGGTTTTGGCGATTTGCTTCTTCTAGTTCAGCTTTGGATTCGGCGAAGTGTTTTTGTAACCAAACTTCTCCAAAGTTGAGATGACTGTATTCATCTTTGACTACTCCCTCAGTAATTTTACGGGCAAAGTCGTCAGCAACGGGGATGTAGATGTTATATGCTGCGATCGCAAAACATTCAATAATCAAAGACTGAATCAACAAGCAAGTAACGACTTTGCCTTGAGCGGCGGCTGTTTGGAAGTTTTGGTGTAGTCCAGAGAAAAATGCTTTGGCAAATTGCAAATCTGGGGTGACTTGCAAATTCCGTCCACAAGCTTCAAATCCCTTTTTGTGGCGGCTTTCCATCTTAGACAGGCGAATCAGATCCTCTTCACAATCTGGTAGCAGTTGGGCTAATTGGATGTAATTATCATGAGCTTCTTGTTCGCCTTCAATGACGATGGCATTAATCCGGCTATAGGCATCTTTGTATGTTTCACTCTTGAAATCAATTTCTTTAACTTCGTCTGCAAGCTGCTGCATGGTATGTTTACTCCTGTAAACTTGAATTATTTAACACCAGGATTCAATTTACCCTATGAACAGAGGGTAACAATCATTGTGGTTTAATTTAACTTAACAAGTAACTATATTTATAGATTAGCTTTTGCTGGGGTCGATGCTCTAGTCCTAGAGAAACAAATGCTTTGCCTTTGCACTCATGTCCAAACCGAACTGGAATTTCAAATCTGGCGATTTTTTGAGCCTAGTAGTCTTACTGCTAGGGGCATTTATCGTTCTGCTACCGCTGTTTGTGGTCTTTGTCACCTCCTTTGCATCGACGGCCGCGAACCCAGAAGATTTGTCTAAAAATAACTGGTCTTTAGCTAATTATCAGGCTGCATGGCAGCAAGGTAAATTTTTGCTGGCGTTTGCTAATTCTACCTTGGTAGCAATCGCGGTGACGGCGTTTCAGATTGTCACTTCTGCCTTGGCTGGTTACGCCCTCGCACGCCTGAAGTTTCGGGGACGCCAAGCACTGCTGTTAGTAGTTTTAGCAACTTTGGTGATTCCCTTTCAATTGTTAGTAATTCCCATCTTTTTGGTATTGAAATGGGGACACCTGATAAATACCTATGGGGCGCTCATTTTACCCACTGCGGTCAATGGCTTCGGCATTTTCTTGTTACGTCAATATTTCCAGACAATTCCCGTGGAGTTAGAAGAAGCCGCAGCTATAGACGGGGCGAACCGACTGCAAATTTTATGGCGGGTGATGTTACCTTTAGCCCGTCCGGCATTATTAACGCTATTTTTGTTCACCTTCATCGGTGAATGGAATGATTTGTTTAAGCCTTTGGTATTTACCACACGACCAGAATTAAGGACAGTGCAGCTGGCGTTAGCTGAGTTTCAGGAGCAATTTACGAATAACTGGCCTTTGATGATGGCAGCTGTGACAATATCAACTATCCCAGTGATGGTATTATTTCTCATTGGTCAGCGTCAGTTTATTCAGGGTATTGCCACGACGGGAATTAAAAATTGAACACCCAGATTCCCATTCGTGAGAGGTTAAGATAAAATTATTTTTGTCAACTAGTAATTTTGCTGAAAATTGGCTAAATATCTGAGTACTAAATAAATTTACGTACTGAATTTTCAGGCAAGAACAAATGATGCTTTTAAATATGACGCGATCGCTAGCCCGAAAATTCTGTTGATTAGCTCCATTGGCAGCATAATTTTAAGTATTATTGCTTATTGACAAAAGCTCTATAACCTTAACCTCTCACTGATGCCCAGATTCACCAGGTGCGATAGACTACTAGTGGTCTATCGCATTAATTTTGAAGGGTTTGTAGTGAGCGATTTATCCCTCAATTTTAACCACTGTTCCCATTACCCCTTATCCCCAGAGGGAACCCTACCCAATACTTTTCGGTTAAGGGGGAAAGGGGAAAGGGAAAGGGTTTGTAATTTCACTTTCCCCATTGCCCTTTAACCTTTCCCCAGACCAAAAAAGAGATTATTGGGTTTAACCGAAAAGTATTGGAACCCCACCTTCCCCAGTCCCCAGTCCCCAGTCCCTGTTTTTAAGGCAGTTCTATTATCTACTTACCTGGAAGACTTGCGGAATGTGCGATAAATTCTCCTGTCGCCACTTTGCATCTGTTTTGCGATTTGTCTGCAACTCCAAAACTCGAATTCCTGTAGTTGGGAGTGGATTTAATTTTTGCTGCAATTGTTCCCAAGAAGTAATCAATTCATGCTGCACATTGTAAGTAGCGCACAACTGGGCAAAATCAATATCCTGGGGAGTGCCAAAAAACTCTTCAAATGGTGGGTCAAATTTGGCAATGGGTAACATTTCAAAAATCCCACCGCCGTTGTTATTGATTAATACGATCGTCAAATGCCCGACAAACTTATTGCGGATTAAAAAACCATTAGTGTCATGTAACAAAGCTAAATCTCCCGTTAACATCACACTACTTTGCTGGCGATGAGCAATTCCTAAAGCTGTGGATAATGTGCCATCAATGCCATTTGCACCCCGATTAAAATACGATCGCACTTGTAAATGATTCGGTTTCCAGAAATATTCCACATCCCGCACAGGCATACTATTAGCAATAAACAGTGGCGTTCCGAGCGGTAAAATCTGAGAAATTAACCAAGCTGCTTTACTCTCAATGATTTGATCTATTTTCCCCATTGTCTGCTCAATAACTAACCTAACTTGCATTTCTGCTGTACACCATTCTTGGAGATAGCTAGGGGAAGAAGCGGAGAGTACTTTCGCCGCCTCCCCGTGTCCCCATATCCCCGTGTCTTCTTCTCCCACTTGTTCTACCGCAACCCGTAAATGCGTTGTTCTCCCGTGCAAAGGATCGAGGTTTTGGTCACTGGGGTCAATTATCCAGCGTCGTGGTTGGGTTGCATCTATCCAGGTACGCAGTTCTTTACTTGTAGGTATTTCACCCACTTGAATCACCATTTCGGGTGTTAATTGCTTGGCTAGTTGCTGATTTCGTAAAATCAGATCGTAAGTGGAAATTAAATAGGGGTTGAGTTGGGCATAATTTCTGACTGGGGAAAGTCCCTCTGCTAAAACAGGCCATTTCAGAGTTTGGGAAAGGTAGGCGATGGCTCTACAATATTCCTCTGGTTGCTGGGGTTGGGCAACACCAGCGATAATGATACCGCGATCGCATTCTTTCCACTCTTTGGATATGGGGTATGGGGAATGGGAAATGGGGAATGGGTTTGCTATTTCTGCGAAGAAGTCTTCTGGGTGGAACTGCGACCGTAAAACACTCAAGTCAAGTCCGTCGGGAAGAGGCGCCAAGGGATCGCGAAAAGGAATATTTAAATGTACTGCACCCTTGGTAGGCGTTTGCGTTCTTTCCCAGCTATGAACGATCGTTTGTCGGAGATAAGCTAACATTCCCATATCAGCAGAGGGTAAGGCTAACTCTGCTTGCCAATTTGGGTAGTTACCATATAATCTCAACTGGTCTATGGTTTGCCCCGAGTGACAATCTCGCAGTTCTGCTGGTCTATCGGTAGTTAATACCAACAGTGGTACGCGACTATATGAAGCTTCAATAACAGCTGAATAAAAATTAGCTCCGGCTGTACCAGAGGTGCAAAGTAGTACTACAGGGCGTCCAGTTGCTTTAGCTTGTCCCAAGGCAAAAAATGCAGCTGAACGTTCATCGAGAATGGAAATTGCTTCAATATCAGGTACTTGTTGAGCAAAGGCCATTGCTAGGGGTGTGGAACGTGAACCCGGACAAATGACGGCACAAGTCAATCCCAGCTGCTTTAGCGTCTCTGTTAAGATATAAGCCCAAACTTGATTAATATTTTTAAAGGCGATCGGCATCAAATCAAACATAGCTATAAAACAATCTTAAATTTTAGATTTTGTTTCGGGAAATTTAATTTAAAATCCGTCTGGGAAAGTTCGCCCTGAGTGACTAAGTAAGTAGGCGAGAGTAAATCAAAGTACATTAAGTAATGTAAAAAATATTGAGATTAGTTTGTAGTGTACCCCTCCGGGGAAGCAAGCTACGCGAACACTACAAACCTTGAATTATTTACGCCGCTCTACTTACACCTTCTACAAAATGCACACAATTTGCTCTCAAACTTCTATGGACTGCATTCATTTAACCGGAATTCGCTGCTATGGCTACACTGGATATTTGCCAGAAGAACAAGTGCTAGGACAATGGTTTGAGGTGGATGTGAGGTTATGGTTGGATATCTCCAGAGCGGCGAATACTGACGCCATTGAAGACACTTTAGATTATCGCAGCGTTATTAGCTTGATACAACATCTGGTCAAAACCTCTAAGTTTGCTTTGTTGGAGAAGCTAGTAACAGCGATCGCAGATTCTATTCTCCAACAATGCGATCGTGTAACACAAGTCCAAGTTACTCTCACCAAACCTGGCGCACCTATTCCAGATTTTGGTGGCAAAATTACCATTGAACTCACTAAAATTAAGGCCACCCACTGAAAAACAAAGCATGTTTTTCTAAATCAAAACTTATAAAATAGTGAAGGCAGAGGGTTTATCTGAGGCTGAAATACAGCAGTTTGCAAGTAACTGATACCAATTTTTTATGAAGCTCCATATAATTCTATCCCCCCTAGCCCCCCTTAATAAGGGGGGAACCAGAAAAACATCTATTAAATAAAGTCCCCCTTTTTAAGGGGGATTTAGGGGGATCAAGATATGTGCAACTTCACGTTAAATTGGTATGAGGTACAAAATGCAGGAATTAAAATCAGACATCAATAGTTTCTAACTTCTGCCGACGATCTATATGAGACGCTGCGCGTAGCTTGCTTCTTCCTTCGCACAGCGTCAGGTAGGGAAGGACTATGCGGACTCGCTACAGCTGCTCTATCCTGCCTCAAAACTTCTTCATCAACAAAAGGAATTACAGATTTACTATTATGTTGTGAATTCTTCTTGATTAATTTTTAAATAGACATCATATGTAACCAATTTTACTTTTTAGCAAAATAATTATTCCATATTTCTGAAGTTCAATTTTTGATTGAACATTAATAACATGATATTAGCTGCATATAGTAATTATATTTAGGTTTAGGAAACACAGAAATTATCACAGATAAACAACATAGTGTTTGCGAATTAGCAAGGTACTGAAAGATTGTTTATGATAAAATTATCAAATTTTAGATCGAGTTGAGAATGACAACAAAATCTCAACCTTAGCAAACAGGTAATTGTAACATGTTCGCCCGCAAAATCCTAGTTGTTGAGGATGAAAAAAACCTAGCCTCAAATATTAGAAATAGTTTACAAAAATTAGGCTATTCCGTTCCCGAAATTACCGAGTCTAGTCAAGAGGCAATAAAAAAAGTAGCAGAAATTCATCCACATTTAGTATTAATTGATATCTGCATAGATAGAGAAAGTAACAGTTTAGAGCTAGGGAATATTATCCAAAATAGTTTTAATTTGCCTGTAGTCTATTTAATAGATAATTACAGATATAAAATATTACAAAAAAATCATATTGATGAGCCTTTTAGCTATATAGTCAAACCATTTATTGAAAGAGATTTACATTTTGTGATTGAAATGGCTCTGTATAAACATCAGACTGACAAGAGATTAGAGGAAGAAAAACAGAGGCTGATAGCGATTATTAACAGTATTGGTTGTGCAATAATTGTGACATATGCAAATGGTTCTATTCAAATGATGAATCCAATGGCAGAAATTATCACTGGTTGGAAGCAAAGCGAAGCTTTCGGTAAAGATTTAGTAGAAGTTGTTGGCTTAGTTGACAAAGATGTAGGAGAACCAATTATAAATTCAGCTACATATACAATCGAAACAGGTGAAATTTTAAATCTACCGGACAACTGTACACTAATCACCAAAGATGGTAAAGAAATACCTATTGAGGATAATGTTGCACCCATCCGCGATCGAGATGGCAATATTACTGGTGCAGTTTTAGTTTTTCAAGACATTACTAAACGCAAGCAGACAGAGGCAGAATTAATCCGCAATGCCTTTTATGATGGACTCACAGCATTACCAAATCGTGTTTTATTTCTAGATCGGCTTAGACAAGCAATTGAACGTAGCAAACGCAAAAGTGATTATTATCTTGGAGTTTTGTTTTTGGATTTAGATAACTTTAAGGAGATTAACGATCGCTTTGGGCATGGAGTAGGGGATGATTTTTTAGTAGCGATCGCTAGACGTTTAGAGTCATGCTTACGAAGTGGTGATACTGTAGCACGATTTGGTGGTGACGAGTTTACTGTTCTTTTAGAGGATATTAAAGATGTTACTGACGCCACCAATGTTGCCAAACGTATTCAAGATTCCTTAAGCTTACCACTCAGCCTTGATGGAAATCAGTTATGTACTACAGCTAGTATTGGAATTGCTTGGAATTGTACTAACTATGAAGAGCCAGCAACCATACTACGAGATGCCGATATTGCTATGTACCGAGCTAAACGCGAAGGAAAAGCTACTTATGCAATATTTTAGTTAATCTGCGTATGTTTGATTTTTAATTTCTTCTCTTCAGTCCGAAGATAATTGAGCGTTGATCGAGAATTGTTATAAGGTATATTGCAGACAATAGACTTCTTCCAGAAGTCGGGAAAAGGGGAAGGTGGGGTCCCAAGAAGGGGATAAGGGGCGGGGGGAAAGGTTTTGTATTTTCCCCTTCCCCTTTAACCTTTTCCCTTTTCCCACCTCTTGCAAAAAGTACTTTTGCAAGAGGTCTAATCTCCAAGCTCGATAAATCTGTTATGGAAAAAACCGAAAAACAGAAAATGCTCGCAGGGGAATTATACCTTGCAGAAGATCCAGAATTGGCTGCCGAAAATAAGCGGGCTAGTCGTTTGTTGCGAAGTTACAATTCTACAACTGAAGAACAGCAAGAGCAACGACAACAAATTTTGCAGGAATTATTGGGAAAAGTTGGTCAAAAAATAATAATTCTCCCACCTTTTCACTGCGATTATGGTAGTAATATTTTCGCTGGCGAAAGATTATTTATCAACTATGGCTGTGTAATTTTAGACTGTAATACAGTTCACATTGGCGATAATGTCTTATGCGCTCCTTACGTGCAAATTTACACTGCTTATCACCCTACAGAACCAGATATTCGCCTTTCTGGTAGAGAACTAGCAGCCCCAATTAAGATTGGTAATAATGTCTGGATTGGTGGCGGTGCAATTATTTGTCCAGGTGTAACTATTGGTGATAATACAACCATTGGTGCTGGCAGTGTAGTTATTAAAGATATACCTGAAAATGTTGTCGCAGCTGGTAATCCCTGCCGCGTGATTCGGAATTTATCGTAAAATTTAAAACTTATATCCTCTAGCAATCCAATAGAGCCAGTCTGCGATCGCTTCTTGAGTTTCCGTGTCAGCATCAATGGCTACTATCTCAGATAACTTTGCAGAATACACATCATCATCCTTACCATTAATATCAGCCACTTCTACAAGCATATCTTTTAAGCACTCATCATCTGGTGCCATTCCCAGTACTTCAACCTGTTTCTCCTCTAATGAGGCTGATTTGCGCCCCTTCTTAGTCCATTTAGCCATAAATGGAAAATTTAGAGTTTCTTCGAGATAGTAGTACCAACCCATAGCCCGGTCTTCTTTGTCTTCAGCATCTACAATAATTTCTGTTTGAATGCGATGCTCTCGTTTGTCGTCGGGTTCAACACTAGGCATAAGTCAACGATTTACGTATGATGCACTATATCTTATACCGTTTTAGCCACTGTCTGTCAATTTTCCACCTATAACCCGGATTTCTCACCACATCTCTCAAAGCCTTTGCTTGAGCAGGGGAGCAGGGGAGAGTTCAATGTGCCTTGTTCTTTCCCCTCTGCTCCTTTGCCCCTTCCCTCAAGCTTGTGAGAAATGCGGGTATAAGTAGGGGTTGCTGAAAAAGTATGAAAAAGCAATTCTTTTGGGTTGACTAGTTATTCAAGCAAAATGAAAGATAAGCTTTTGTTGTCTCTAATTCAGAAAATAATAACTTTCAGTTATAGGAAACTGCAAAAAAGGTGCAGTTTTCAAAAATAGACATAAAAAAGCATAAAACACGCGCGACAGGTGAGTAGAAAGATTCATCACTAAAAAAGTAATAGCAATTGCAGTTTCAGAAGTATGGGAAAGTTTCGCCATCACTCGATTGAGGCTAAACCTTCTTTTAGCTTGCCCAAATTTTCCTTCAATACAATTACGAATTTTCTCAGATTCTAAATCTTGTTTCTTTTTTTCTTTACTAAGATTAGCAGGTGGTCTTCCCAAAGGAGGGCCACTGATGATAATACCTCTTTCTTTGCACCAAGCTCTATTCTCTCTTGTGCGATAAATTTTATCTACATGAACCGATTCTGGATAATAGCCAGTATAATTTTTATATGCTTCTACTTGTGCTTTTAAGTCTCCTGATTCATTAAAATTATCCCAACTAATATGGTCTAAAAATACATATCCATCAAAATAACTAGCTGATAATTTTGCCCCAAATTCCACGGCTTTCCCAGCTTTTCCACGGACAATTGGACGGATATGTGGTTGGCTTAAACTAACGATTCGGTCATCAATACTCTGTTTTTTATTTTCATACAACCATAGTTGTTGACGATAAACTTCTACAACTACAAGCAACATTTTATATTGTCTAGTACTTAGTTTTTCTAGAGTTGCTCCTGTTCTGATTAGCTGGTCAATATGAGATAAGTTTCTTTTGATATATTGAAGCTGCTTTTTAATCGCTTTTTTCCTATCTTTTTGGGATACACGACGCTTTTTAGCGACTTCTAAGTAGTCAATTCTTGCTATTTCCCGATAAGTCCTTGGTTTTTTCTCTAATGTACCTTTTATCTGTTCATAAAGAAGGTCTATTATTTGTTCTGTCTGTTTTCTTGCTTGGTTCAATAGCTCGAAATCTGTTGGATAGCTGATGTCTGCTGGCGCACAAGTCGCATCTAATATTAATTCTCCCCGATTTTTTGGCGTGTTATCTTCTTTTTCTAATTCTTCTTTTTTTTTTTGAGTTGATTCAGTTGATTCAATTGATTCAGTTGCTAAAGTCGAAGATGTTGTCTCTAGTATCCTCTTAACAGTTTCTTGATTTACTTTGTTTACTAATTCTGCACTAATTCTTTCACGAAAATGGACTAGCATCGATGCATTAAATGGAGCTTCATTAATATAGGATGACATCCCTATGAAGTACTGTAGATAAGGGTTTTCCTTGATTTGTTCTACTGTCTCTCTATCACTTATTCCTAGTTTTTCTTTGATTATTAATGCCCCTAATGCCATCCGAAATGACTTTGCTGGCGCTCCCATCTCTACAGAGAACCCGGATGAATATTCCTCTTCAAATTCTGCCCAGGGTATTAAATTCGCCAGAATAATCCAACGATTATCTGATGACAACTTGCCTGAAAACGGAAATTCAAAGTTCTCTGGTGAGATTGGATTTTGCCCCTGTTTTCGGTACATGGTTACAAACAGCACACTTGTGTACTGCTGGTCGCGGTTATGCAAGGATTTTGGGCTATTTTACCCTCAAGTCTTGCACCTGAATATACTTCTTTGGTCAGATAATCTATATCCTGTGAGCTTCTCTTTCTTTTTCAGCAACCCCTAAGTAGTCTAGTTGGATTACTGGGTCTGGTAGTGAGTAGATAACCACAATTAAAGTTAACTGGCAAGAGCTGTCTCAAAGATAGCTTCACTTCCTGACCGAAACTTATCAATAATTCAATGAAAAAATTGATTTTAATAATATCATAATATCAAAGTGAAACCTAAGTAATAATAATTGGGCACGATTAAACGTAACTATATTTTTCTCATATCTTATGCCTGATACTTTATACTCAATTCTGAATAGTAATGTTTATTTTTACCCACCTATTTAACTTTGATTTTTAAAAGACAACTAGTGTATATTGGCGACAGCGTAACCTTCTATTTATAACGATTTGATGCGTTACGACATTCCGTATAACACATGCTACAATGCCTAATTATCTTCATCAATCAAACCAGATTCCTATATTTAAAGTCTGCTATTAGCTTGATTTTCAATTCATTTCAAATAAAAAATATTGTTTTTATTGTTGCAGACTAATTTATTCGCGGCAACGGCTAACTTTTTTTAATCTTCGTAATTTCATCATAGAAGATGAAAAAAAACATGATACTGTATAAAAAGAATAAAAAAGTATCTGTAAATCCTGATGCATAATCATCATAACATTTATCCATCTTCTTAGTAGCTACTTTAAAGCTTGCCTAGTTTGTTTACTATTCACACATCGCCAAATTTAAAAGCTTTTTTAATCTGTTATTAAGCTAGTACTAATTTTTAGTCTACAAAAGCAGAATAGAATTTCATTGAAAAAGAAATTGTTTGCATTAGAGAAATATAGATATAGACAAAACAAAACAACCAATTTTTGTCAGAGGATATTTTCAAAGTCCTCTTATCGGCAGCAAAAGATTTAAGTCACTCTAAATTGATTAGGACTTACACAAATGTTACAAAAAATTAAAATTTTAGTTTGTAGT
The DNA here is from genome assembly GCF_043099735.1 of Nostoc sp. C117. Classification (NCBI taxonomy): domain Bacteria; kingdom Bacillati; phylum Cyanobacteriota; class Cyanophyceae; order Nostocales; family Nostocaceae; genus Nostoc; species Nostoc sp. C117. The sequence goes on along the minus strand of NZ_CP170991.1, from coordinate 901,758 downwards.
AAGGGCTGAAGCCCTGATTTTGATGACTAAATTTCTCCCTAGAAACTAAAAATAATCTGGCAGTTGCGTAAGTCCCATTCATGCCACTTTTCCATTTTGAAATAGTTCAATAATCAGGAGAACATTGGATCAATGAATATAGAAATCATTCTAAATTCTGACTGATTACGGCAGGTGAAGTGTTTATAGCTTACCTGTTGGGTGCTGAATTCTCACCAAATTTTCTTACAAAAAGGAGCATCTATGCGTTTTTCTCACATTGCAGGAATTATTGGTTGTACGACAGCGGCTTTTATATCAATTGCACCTATACAAGTAGAAGCTGCAACTTTTAAAATCGAGTCTGGAGTCACAAGTATCGATCGCGATCACGAGGATATTCTCAGAAATATTGGGCTAATCATCACAAACACTCAGGATACAGTCCCACCAATTCCTAGCGATTATTTAGTTGGCTTTAATATAAATTCAGCCACCAACTTCACCTTCAGCGACGAAAACGGTTTTACTCCACTCTTCGGTACAATTGAGCATACTGGTACTGTTACCTTCAACAATGCAATTACTGTTGGTAACTTTTCAATTGGTTTTGCTCCGGGACGTACTGTCAATAATGCCAGTGGACTTGTTTTAAGAGACACAGTTTCTTCTCTAAATCCAATTTTGTTTGATTTAGGCGCTCCGAAATCTGTGACATTTGATGAACAAAATTTAACTCTCAGCCTTGCTGATGTTCAATTGTTTATTTCTCCAGAATTTGCTCAGGGACTTGGCGACTCTAATTTGGCAGGTTTATTTGCTGGAACTGCACGAATTGACGCCAAAGTTGCTGCTGTACCCGAACCGGGAAGTGCATTAGCAACTTTGGCTGCGGGTGCGGCTCTGTTGGCAGCTAGATTTTATACTCGAAAAATTAAATGCATTTGATATCCTGAAGCATTTCTAAATGCTTGTTAACAGGTGCAAGGGTATTTGCAGCAATCATCCCACTAGCAGCAACTGCTGGTAAACCAATACCAGGAAATGTTGAGTCTCCACAGCACAACAGCCCTGCTAGTGGGGTGCTGGCGCCAGGAAACATCCCCACACCAGCCGCAATTGCTGGACCGTAGGAACCTTGGTGACGACGCAGAAAACGCTCGTGGGTGAGAGGTGTACCAACAAGAGTAACTTCGCAACGAGAGCGAATATCTGGAATGATCCGCTCTAGTGCTTGCCACATTACCTCTGCACGCGATCGCTTTTGTTCGGCATATTCTTCGCTTCTTCTATCCATTCCCTGCCAAATAGCATACGGCTCATTTCCAGGAGTATAAACGTGAATCACATGCTTACCTGGTGGTGCTAGAGATGAATCGAGAGTTGAAGGAATTGATATCACCACAACATTTTGAGGTGCCATTACCCCCAGTTCCCAGTTATTAACCACGACGTAATGACACGCCAGATTTTTCTGTAATCCTTGGGCATCAATACCTAGATGTAGATGCATAAAACTATCACACTCAGGTGTCGCCTGTCTTTTGGCGCGAAACTGTTTTGGAACTGCCTTTTCTGGTAACAGCTTCAATGTATCCCAAACCGATGCATTAGAAATTACTGCCCGACTGGCGCGGATTTCTTGGCGATCGCGCAGACGCACACCCACGGCGCGATCGCCCTCTACGATCACTTGCTCCACATGAGCGCCTAACATTAACTTACCACCGTGACGCTCCAATCCTTGTACCAGAGCGTCAACCAAAGCACCACTACCACCAATGGGATAATCAAGCACCGCTCCTGGCTTATACCAGTCAGCAAACATAAATGCCACCTCTGCGGCAATAGTGCCATCTGCTGGCAGTCCCGAAAGCAGAAAACACAGCAAATTCAGCCAATTTTGGGTAAATTCGTCTTTAATAACGCCATCCATAATCCGGCTAAATGGACGCGTCAGCTTGATCGTATTTAGAAGATGTTTTGCCAGAGAAGGCGCAAATCGTCCCACAGTTTGAACTGCACCCAAATCAAAGCGTAATGCTGCCGGTGACATCGCAGTTGCTGCACTCGCCAGTGGTTCCATAAGGCGCTGGAGTTGCTGCCATTCCTTTACAGCCTCACTACCACGCAACTTCATCAACACTTCACAAAATTGCTCAGCCCCAACCGACGTGTCAAAATAACCTTCTGGCAGATAACAGCCCCAAGTATCGTAGGTTACACATGGTAGTTCAGAGCCAATGGCGTCTAGAACTTGCCGCAGGGGGTTTGCCGAGGGGCTATAAGACAGTCCAGAGTAGAGAGACGGGCCTGAGTCAAATTTGAAACCATTGCGTTCAAAAGCGTGGGCGGCACCACCCGGTATAGAATGACTTTCGCAGACGATGACATTAAAGCCATACCGTGCCAAAAGAGCAGCACAACTTAAACCACCAATACCGCTACCGATGACGACTACATCTGTGTTTTGCATATTCCCGATGTTTGCAAGGATGTTTTTTAAGATTTGTTAAGCGATATTTCGCAGTATAGCTTGTTGGAAGTGGGTTTTAGTTATTGTAGGAATTTGAGGGAGCGATTATAGTCATAAAATTGTCGTATTTACTGAAGAGAAAAATTTTCTAATACTAAGTTTTTTAGAGATTTATAATTTTCTAAATTTCTAAAAAATTGATATACTGATTTTTGAGAATAGTTACTATTTAATTGCTCCAAGGTTTTGGTAATTATATTATCTATTAGTTGGGGAAGCTCATTTTCAATATATTTTTCAAAATCTTGCTCACCAATAAATAAATTGCTTCTTCCTACATAAGTAAATATCATATGAAGAATAAATCTATTACCATATATACAAGTTCCTTTCTCTCGGTCAACATTACTGCTTTGTTTTCGTATTAGTTTATTATCTAAAGCACGCATTATTTGGATCTTGCGCCAAATTGTAATTGCTGCAATTTTTTCGTTAAAAAGCTCTGTATAAGGAGGCTTGTTAACATCTTCCCAAAGTTTGCCTATTTTATCTTTCGCCATAAGTGTATAACGTATTTCATCTAAACTACAAGCTATTGCTACAATTGCTTCTTCAAAGCTACAGTTTTTATTATCTAATGGTGATTTTTTATCATTTCTTTTGTAAGAGTAATTAATCCCAGCTAATGCAAATTCTATCCTTAATTTTTCTTGAAGAGAATCTAGTGAAATAAAATCACGATTTTCGACTTTATTTTGAGTATTAGTAGCCTTAGTGACTCTAAGAGAGAAATCTGGAGGGCAATTCTCTAAAGATATTAATTTTATAAAAACTTTAGCATGGTTAACTTTTTCGGCATCTTTTTTATAAGTATGACCTATAGTTCCCACTGTCTGTGCCCCATTTACAATTGATATTCCTTCGCAGTGAAAGTAACCAATGGACTTATCAGCCCCACCCATAGGTTTTTTATGTATTTTATGACATAATACTGTAACTCCATTATTTAAATATAAAAAGTTATGTGGAGCGCTTAATAAAGTATCTTGTATCCCGTCATTTACATCACTTAAACCAACAAAGCTTCGGATATTTTTTGAAAATAAGCTCTCTCCGTTTGCTAACCAGATTTCAGCTAAAGTTTGAGCATCAATTTGTCCATATATTGCTTGGTAAGGTTCCTCTATTTGACCCCAGCTTGTTAAATTTAAATCTGCATTAACAGGTTTACCTTCCAAGCTTGCTGATAATGCTTTGTGAGCTTCGTATAGAGAAAATTGTTCCCAAAAAAATAACTCACTAGCTTCATTATTCTCTTCTAGAAATTTTGATATTATATGGCGATTATTATCACCTAATTTTGTACCTGAATAGGCAAGAATAATCTTTACTTTTACGCTATAGTCAGCCAAGGATTTTTCGATTAAACTTTGTTTATTTTTCACCTTTTGATTAAATTTTTCAAACTGAAAATCAATTATATCTTTTATGCCTTGTATAAATTTATGTATGTCACCTGTATCAGGTTCTCCATTGCCTGATTCAATCCATTTTGATTGAACTATCCAAAATGTTTTTTCACCTTCATCATAGTAAATAGCATCAATACCGTTATCTTTATATCCATCAACAATTGCTTGAGCAGCAATTTCAGGTTCTGCTGATGTAAGGCTCATTAAGCTATAGGCAGCGTAACTTCTTGAGAAGAAAGCTTTCTGTCTTTCTAACTCAGGCTTGTTCTGATAATCTGATATGTCAATTAACCCTGTCAGTGTTTCGTTTAATTTATTTTTAATGTGTGTTAATTGAAGTTTCACCACTTTTTAGCCTCCTCTTGGTTCGATATTGTCAAAGGGGTATAATATTTACTTAAAGTATAACTAAGTATATTTTTTTTGGTTATGCTCAATGTCTCTACATATTGTTGCCGTATACCCAAATAACGTATTAATTGAGTTTAAAACCAGTGCGATCGCATTTTGTAGTATAAGGCTGAGAACTTCAAGCTAAACAAAAATCAGCATGGGTATTATCGTTTTTGGCAGTATCAATATAGACTTGGTAGCCACAGCACCCCGGTTACCAGTCGGTGGAGAAACGTTACTCGGAGAAGATTTTTTTCAAGTTTCGGGAGGTAAAGGAGCCAATCAAGCAGTAGCATTAGCCAGATTGGGAATTCTTACGCAAATGGTGGGGCGTGTGGGCGCAGACAATTTTGGCGTGGAACTTGTCAATAATTTACAAGCTTCTGGTGTACAGACAAATAATATCTTCGTTGATGAAACTGTTAGTTCTGGAGTTGCCATCATCACCGTTAGTCAGGCTGGAGAAAATCAAATTATTGTGATTCCTGGTGCAAATGGACGCGTCAATCAGGAAGATGTCCAACGATTGTCCAACTTATTACCAGAAGCGACAGCACTGCTTTTACAATTAGAAATTCCGACTCATGCTGTGGTTGCAGCAGCGAAAGCCGCAAGAAATGCAAATATCAAAGTAATTCTTGACCCCGCACCTGCACAATCTAATTTAGCCGTAGAACTTTATGAATTGGTAGACATTATTACACCGAATGAAGTTGAGGCTGGGCAATTGGTGGGTTTTGCTGTGGATGGAGAGGAAACAGCAGCTAAGGCAGCCGAGATTTTATTAGAACGGGGTGTGAAATGTGCGATCGTTAAACTGGGTGCTAAAGGTGTTTTTTGTGCAACTGCCCAAGAAAAGTTTTTTCTACCTGCATTTCCAGTTCATGTAGTTGACACAGTAGCCGCTGGCGACGCTTTTAATGGCGCTTTAGCAGCAGCACTTTTTGAAGGAAAATCTTTACATCAGGCAGTGATTTGGGGTGCAGCAGCAGGTGCTTTAGCCGCCACAAAACCAGGCGCACAAACTTCGCTACCAAATAGGTTAACATTTGATGCTTTTCTCAAGGAAAAAGATAAGCTCATTCCATCTTTAAAAAGGGATGGGATTTCACGTTGACTGTTAACGGTTAACAGTCAACAGTTAATGGCCAAACTATTGCTCCAATAGTTTTATCCGCTGCCACCAAAGATTTAGAGGATAATAAACCACAGGTGCCCAGAGGCTACTAAGAATAGCCGAGGCAAGCGCGACACGTTGGTAATATGTCCAGATATCTGTGAATTGGCGTGGGTTCTGTCCGCCGTAGCCATCGCTCATGAAACTTAATTGCAACCCAAAAATAGTTTCTCCCAAAACTGCCATAACAAAGACAATTACAGCAATAGAAATAAAATCCTCTTCTATGAAGCGCTGTTTCTGAAGTAGGCCAGTCAGAAGTCCCACTATACCTAAACTGAGGGCATGAGTAGGATTAGGTGATGTCATACCATCTTGAAGTAGTCCCAAAACTATACCTGCCACTGCTCCAGCAAATACTGTGCGCTTTACACTCCAAGCCACCACCCAAATTAACAACCAGTTTGGTCCAATTCCCAATAATTCCATACCTGGTAGGCGGGTTGGCAACAACAGTAAACATAACAGCACAGATCCAACTGTCACTATCCAACTGAACAACTGACGTACAGCAGGATGCCAACGCGAAAGCGGCGGAATTTGAATTTTCAATTTTCGCTTTGCTGATTTTGGCTTTTTCTGTCTGCTGCCAACAAATGCAGGAATCTTCATTTTTCTGTGGATTTTCAAGGAAGAATTTACTTAGATTTTTGTGGCACTTGATCTGCCGACTTTTGGGTTTCTAAATCTTGGTTTTCTAACTTTGGATAAACAGCTACCCAATCTAGAAAGCGAATTGGCGGAAAAAGCTCAATTTTCGCTACTGAGGCTGGGAGTTTCTTTAAATCCAGCGACTTGATTCGTCCTACTGCCAAGCCGGATGGAAATTTCTGACTATAAGTAGACGTGGAAACTAAATCTCCTACCTTGACATTTGGAACTTTTTCATAAAATTCCAATACAGCTTCTGCAGAAGAATCTCCTCGCAAAACACCTTTAGCAGCGGTGCGGCTAATTGTTACACCTACTTGACTTTTGAGATCACTGATTAATAACACACGGCTAGTATTAGGAGTTACGCTTTGCACCAGACCCACCAATCCACCATCGGCCTTGACTATATAGCCTTCTTGAATCCCAGAATTGGCACCACGATTCAAAGTAACTTGTTGCCACCACTGGTCAGCACTACGTCCTACTACCCTTGCTGGAATTGGCCTTGATGCTAGCGGTTCTTTTTCCACATAGCCCAATAAATCTTGTAGCTTTTTGTTTTGACTTTCCAAATCTACTATACGAGTTTGTAACTCCAATGTCCGGGCATCTCGGAGCCGTTCTTCTGGAGTTGGTCCCGGTTGCAACATTTGCAACGGACGAGTAATTGCATTGTATGTCTCAAGCACAAGCTCACCTTGAGTCTGTCGAAGTATGCAAGCACTACCAACTGCTAGAGCTAACAGTCCAATTTGTAACGCTTTACGATCCCACCAACGACGTGTTGTAACCATATATACCTTTATATACTCACATAAATGAAGTTCTACCTGGATGCTATTTATATAGAACCCAAATAGAACTCAAATAGAACTCAATTTTGCTATTTTTTTCGCTACATATTGCGAGAGCGACCGCTGAAAACTCGTTCCATCTGCTTAAAGTTTTCTAACACACGACCTGTCCCCAGCACAACACAGCATAATGGATCGGCGGCAATGTGAGTCACAATTCCGGTTTCATGGCTAATCAGGGTATCTATACCTTTAAGCAAAGCACCACCACCAGCCAACATAATACCTCTGTCAATAATATCTGCTGCTAGTTCTGGAGGCGTGCGTTCCAGTGTCCGCTTCACAGCTTCTATAATTACCGATAAGGGTTCCAACATACTTTCACGGATTTCTGGCCCTTTGATGGTTACAGTTCGTGGTAAGCCAGAAAGTAGGTGTAAGCCTCGGACTTCCATCATGAGTTCATCATTATCATGAGTGGGATAGGCAGAGCCAAGGCGAATCTTGATTTCTTCGGCAGTACGTTCACCAATCACTAAGTTATGAACTTTCTTTAAATACTGAACGATCGCTTCAGTTAGTTCATCCCCGGCAATGCGTACTGATTCACTGATTACTGTACCTTGAAGACTCAGCACTGCAACTTCTGTTGTGCCGCCGCCAATATCAATAATCATGTTACCAGTCGGTTCAGTAACAGGTAGTCCTGCGCCAATTGCAGCTGCTACAGGCTCATCAATTAAGTAAACTTCTCTTGCTCCAGCTTGTTGAGCTGCATCCATCACAGCTCGCCTTTCTACTCCTGTGACCCCACTGGGAATCCCAATAACAATCCGAGGTAAAATGAGGGATCTACCTTCATTTACACGTTGAATAAAGCTTTTCAACATTAACTCGGCGATTTCAAAGTCAGCGATTACACCATCACGCAAGGGGCGTAGGGCAATCACATTTCCCGGTGTCCGACCGAGCATTTTTTTGGCTTCTTCTCCTACTGCCAAGGCTACCTTTTCATTTTGATCGATGGCAACCACTGAAGGTTCTTGGAGTACTATACCTTTACCAGATACATAAACTAGGGTATTAGCGGTACCGAGGTCGATACCCATATCCCATGATGTGCGAAAGTTCCTAAAAAGACCCACGCGTCTGTAAGCCCCCTATACGCTACTTTTTGACTACAACGGTAAGAGTTAATCGTGTTATATGCTATTCGTTTGTATCCTGAGTTCAGTAAACTAGACTATATTTTTATATAATTCCTAGCAATATTTACATGTCTCAGTCCTGTATTTTTTGATATTCTCTGGTTAAATTAGTATATCCGTATATTTTTATGTGTTTCTCCAAATAGTATGTATAATTTTTCAATTCAACTATATTGTTAACTGTTTAACACATTATTTTCAATAGTTTGACAATTCGCTATGATGAGAGTCTAGATTAATAAGTACTCTTGTACTAAAAGGTAACGCAGATGAGTATCAATGTTGTCACCCTCGTCGGTCGTGTAGGCGGCGACCCAGATATAAAATATTTCGAGTCTGGTAGTGTTAAGTGTAGATTGACACTAGCAGTAAAAAGGCGATCGCGTAATAGTGATGAACCTGATTGGTTCACATTGGAATTATGGGATAAAACAGCTGAGGTAGCAGGTAATTATGTGCGTAAGGGAAGCCTAATTGGCATCAAAGGTTCCTTAAAGTTTGACACATGGAGCGATCGCCAAACAGGAGCAAACCGTTCTACACCTATTATTAGAGTAGACCAACTAGAGTTATTAGGCTCTAAGCGCGATGGAGAGGGTGGGGCAGCAGATATGTCTTCAGAACATTTTTAATTGGGGATTGAGAATTAGTCCTTTGTACTTACAAAGGACTAATGACAAATAACTAATAACTAATTTGCAACGTCACCGATGCTTCTACTTGCTGTTCACCACCAATTACAGGTGTAGAACTATCAGATGACTTGGCAGCTTCAGCGCGTAAAAACATAGGTGGTGGAGGCGCACTCGCATTATTAACTTGAATGCTTACCACTTCTTTGGGTTTAAAACCCAAGGCACCGAAAACAGCATCAGCTTGCTGTCGTGCATCTTGGGTAGCTTCTGCTAATGCTTGTTTTTGTGCTTTAGCGATCGCTTCATCATTCGCAACAAAACTAATACCATTAATTTGTGTTGCGCCCGCTTTCACTGCACCATCTAATAATGTACCAGCTTGCTCAACAGGAATGCGAAAACTCACAGTGTTAGTAGCACTATAGCCTGTAATCTTTTGCACATTATTGTTGTAGCTATAAACTGGATTAAGCCTGATCCCAGTAGTTTGTAATTTATCGACATTTTGATTTTTCAGAAAGGCAACTACAGCCGATGAGTTACGGGCGGCTTCTTGCTGAACTTCTTCAGCAGTTTTACCCTGAATTTCTACTCCTAAACTGACTTGGGCTATGGTTGTGGGAATTGCTTCCATACCGCGACCACTGACAGTTAGGGTTCGCCACAATTTATCCTTTTCTTCTGCCGAGGCTGGCAGTATAAAAGTTGTACATAATAGCAAAATTAAAGGCAGTATTTTCCACAAGTTTCCAGATGGAAACTGAGAACCGGATAAAGCGGCTCTAGTCATCAGATTTGCACTCCTCACAACAGATGTTTCAGCGTATCTAGCAATCCTGTGGTGGCTGTTAAATTTCAACAGCCATCACAAGTTTTTCATAATTCCAAGGCGATCGCTAGATACGATTTGTATGTTTATACTTTGACACTGCCAGAATCAAAAACTGCAATGGTTACATTTTTGGAAACTAAAAAAATTACACTTATCTTTTTGGAGATTTCCTCATGGCATATTGGCTGCTGAAAACTGAACCAGAAAATTATTCTTACTTCGATTTGGAACGGGACGGCAGTACAATTTGGGATGGAGTCAATAATGCTTTAGCGCTAAAACATATACGAACTATGCTCCTTGGTGACTTGGCGCTGATTTATCACACAGGCAAAGAACGACAAGTCACAGGTCTAGCAGAAATAATTAGTCAACCTTATCCCGATCCAGCACTCAATGACAGCAAACGGGTAGTTGTGGATTTACGGGCAGTACAAAAAGTACGGCAACCGGTTACATTAGCCCAAATCAAGCAAGATGAAAAATTTACAGATTTTGACTTGCTGCGACTTCCCAGACTGTCTGTAGTCCCAGTTGCTCAAGTCTTCTGGCAGCGCTTAATTGAGTTGACAAATGGCACAAATTAAGTTCTAAAAGCTGCAAAGATCGTATCGATCGATAGCTGTTTTTCAGAAACGCGTCAAAATCAAAGAGAAGGATTTTCACAGAACCCAATGCATTTGTTAGATCCAATCAGCTTTGCTTTTCCTCTGCTGGCTAGCGCAACAGAAGCCGCAGACAGTTCAATGGTAGTATCAGCGGTGCTACTGAGTTTAGTAATAATCTACCTCGCCAGCAAAGTTGGTGGCGAGTTATCAAACCAAGTAGGTTTACCGCCTGTCTTAGGAGAACTTGTAGGTGGTGTGGTAGTGGGTGTCTCTGTTTTGCATCTTTTGGTGTTTCCAGAAGGTGGCACAGACAGTTCTAACTCTTTGATTATGACCTTCCTGCAAACGACTGCTGGCTTAACTCCTGAAGCCACTCCAGCCGTATTTGCCGCACAATCTGAGGTCATTTCGGTTTTGGCAGAATTGGGCGTGATCATCCTCCTGTTTGAAATCGGTTTGGAGTCGAATTTAAAAGACTTAATGGCAGTGGGTATCCAAGCCGTTGTTGTCGCGGTGGTAGGGGTAGCAGTACCCTTCGCCGCTGGGACTGTGGGATTGATGACTTTGTTTGGTATTAGCCCTGTCCCGGCAATTTTTGCGGGGGCGGCTTTGACTGCTACCAGTATTGGGATTACTTCCAAAGTCTTGTCAGAACTGGGGCGACTCAATTCCAAAGAAGGGCAGATTATTTTGGGTGCTGCTGTCATTGACGATGTTCTAGGAATCATCGTTTTAGCGGTAGTTGCGAGTTTAGCTAAAGATGGCGTGGTGGATGTCAGCAAAGTCATTTATTTGATTATCAGTGCCACTGGTTTTATTTTGGGAGCAATCTTACTTGGCAATGTTTTCAATAAATCCTTTGTGGCCATCGCCGATCAACTCAAAACACGCGGTGGACTAGTAATACCAGCATTCATCTTCGCTTTTGCTATGGCATATCTGGCCGCCGTCATCCACTTAGAAGCTATTCTGGGAGCCTTTGCAGCAGGTTTAGTTCTAGAAGAGACAGATAAGCGCAAAGAATTGCAAAAGCAAGTCTGTCCCATTGCCGATATGTTAGTGCCAATTTTCTTTGTTGCTGTTGGCGCAAAAACTGATTTGGGAGTGTTAAACCCGGCAATTCCCGACAATCGAGAAGGTCTAATTATGGCAACTTTCCTGATTACAGTAGCTATTCTCGGTAAAGTAATCACAGGCTTAAGCGTGTTTGGTCAACCGGAAATCAACCGTTTAGCGATCGGTGTGGGGATGATTCCCAGAGGGGAAGTCGGGTTAGTATTTGCTGGTGTCGGCGCTGCTAGCGGCGCTCTCTCAAAACCACTAGGAGCAGCAATCATCATGATGGTTATCTTGACCACCTTTTTAGCTCCTCCCTTGTTACGATTTGTATTTCCAGAACCAAAAGCAGTGGATGCAGGTTCAGAGCAACTGATTTTAGACGGTTCAGCAACATCCTTGGTAATTGAACCACCCCAGTCGAAGGTGTCAGTGTCAAATGATAGTAGCAATTTGGAAGTAAACCCAAAATCTGGGGAAAGTTAATCAGTTGAGTATCCCTTCCCTGTGGGACGCTACGCGAACGGCAATTCTTGGAGATGGAATGCTCAGGGGAAGTGGGCATTGGGCATCCCTTCTCTGCGAGACGCTACGCGAACGACTTACCTCGCCTCCGCTCGGCACGAGTCGCTCAGGGCAAGTGGGTATGGGCGTTAGGAGTGCTGAGTGTTGAGTGCTGTTAGCGGTAGCGGGGTGTTTAGCCCGTGCTGAGTTAAGAGTTACGAGCTTTGTTTATCTCCTTGTTCCCTCCCATCCTCTGCCCCTCTGCCCCTCGGTCACTGAATCTCGACTCACTTCGACGCCGCTCAGTGCAAGTCGCTCGATTTCCGCGTAGCCGAAATGAGCCGAAGTGCTACTTCTGTGCCCCTAGGCGGAAACTTCTACCCCCAAATTTCCGTCCCGTGTGATTATAAAATTGTCGTTTGTTTCTAAATTTCTATTCAGAATGTTAATTATTTTCAGTTTCCCTCTACTCCTCAGTTTTAATTTGAAGATTTTTCAAGTAATTAGGGAATAAGACCTATAAATCTGACTAGTTTGGTTGACAGTAATGGGAATTATTTACTCAGTGCATCAATGGCAACAAACAAAAAACAGTTATCTATAAAGAGTTATCAGTTATCACTTATCTAGCTTTGTTGGGAGTCCAAGTATCCCACCGCTATCGGTGGAAGATTTTACATTGGGTCTAAATCCCTGTATGAAACTTAGCAAGTATTCACTGATAATTAATATCAATGTAAATGTGCTTTTATACCAGCTTAACAATCATAAAAAGACATCAAAGCTGAAGTTTAGGTGGTGACGGTGTGATGATTTACCAATAAGTTGAGATATTGACCGCAGCAGTGCTGACCAATGAATACCAAGATTTAAGTCAAAAAAACACCTTAAAAATAGTTATTGTGGCAATTTGAACCAAGGGTTACACGAAGGCGAAAAGTAAAAAACTGATCCTTCCTTAAATCTGAACTTCCTAGACTCTGGACTATCTATTTAGCACTACTGACGGCTCCCATGAATGTGAATTAGGAGAAATGACTGTGAAATTACACTGGTTACTACCCAGCACTCTTGGAACTATCTTCATGCTATCGTCGCCAGCAATGGCTGGGAAACTGGAATCGTGGCACTTTGATGCCAATCAAAATAAGTTGGAAATTAATACTTTGGGGAATGTTCAACCCCAAGCACAATTAATTTTCAACCCGACTCGGTTGGTAATTGATTTGCCAGGAACGACATTTGGGCGTCCCCAGGTCACTCAACAGGTGGGTGGTGGTATTCGTTCTATCCGTGTTGGGCAGTTTGACACAGAAACAACGCGCATAGTCATCGAACTCACTCCTGGTTATACTTTAGACCCCAAACGAGTACAATTTGTGGGTACAACTGGCGATCGCTGGACGGTACAATTACCTCAACCACAAATTGATAAAGTAGCATCACCTCCGAGAAATGTTTACAGTGTAGTAACCCCAGACTCTAGTCCTAAAACCGACCTCTCTAGGAATCTCACCACCGCCCAAGCAGGGACTCAAATTGAGAACTTACAAGTCACAGGTGATGGGTTTTTCGTCCGCACCAGTGGCGGGAATCCTCCAATTCAAGTAATTCGTAGCCGCGATCGCGCTACCATCTTCATAGATATCTCTGGTGCATCTTTATCACCACGGCTCATACAGCATAATAGTCAGTCTGTTAACAAGTTTGGGGTTAGCCGTGTTGAATTTACCCAGCTACAAACTCGACCCTCCGGTGTCCGTTTGACTTTGCGGGTAGATAAAAATAGTCCAGACTGGCGAGCAAGTAATAGTAGCTCTGGTGGTTTGGTAGTTCTACCTAGTCGGGTTGTGACATTACCTGGAAATAATAATTCTGACAACCAGTCAGAAGCTGTTTCCTTCTCCAGCAGACCATCTACTAACAACTCGCCAGCCACAATTCAGTCGGTAGAACTGGCTGATAATAGTACACAACTCTTAATTAGAGCCAACCAAACTGTATCGGCTACGGGAGCCTGGGACAGAATGTCTGGTCTGTTTCGGGTCACAATTACTAATGCTAAGTTAGCTCCCAGAGTCACAGGTCCGACCTTTGGTGCCAATAGTCCCATTCTTCGGGTACGGCTGCAACCGCAAGAACCCAACACAGTCGTTGTATTAGTTCAACCAGCAAGCGGCGTGCAACTTGGGCAAATCAAGCAAGTCAGTGACCAGCTTTTAGCTGTGCCAATACAAGGCTCTCGTCGAGTTGTCACACTCCCTGGAAGACCCCCCTATGCCATACCTCCGCTACCACCGCTAAACCGGAGTGCATTCCCAGACCCAAACAATCCCAATCCCCAACCTCTAACCCAACCACAACGCCGAGTGACTAATGGGCGAGTGGTAGTTATTATTGACCCAGGACACGGTGGTAAAGACTCAGGAGCCCTTGGTATTGGGGGCGCGCGGGAAAAGGATGTTATCTTGCCTATTGGTAAGAAACTTGCTGAGATTTTGCAGCAAAATGGCATACAAGTAATTATGACGCGGGATTCTGACTATTTTGTTACCCTTCCAGGACGGGTGCAGTTAGCAGAACGAGCTAATGCTGATGTGTTTGTGAGCATTCACGCTAATTCAGCAGGTGCGAGTCGTCCCGATGTTAATGGGTTGGAAGTCTATTATTATGACAACGGTCTGAGTTTAGCTCGCGTTGTCCGCAGTAGTATTCTCCAAAGTATTAGTACTATCAAAGACAGAGGAGTACGGCGAGCCAGATTTTATGTCCTGAGAAAAAGTTCTATGCCTTCCATTTTGGTGGAAACAGGTTATATGACTGGTCGAGAGGATATGGCTAGGCTCAGAACCTCAGCTTATCAAAATCAAATGGCAGAAGCGATCGCTCGTGGTGTCCTTCAGTATCTAAAGAGAAGATAAGTCATTTCTTCTTCTATAGCTGTAGTCACATAGATTAGGAGATTTTGAGAGTATGAATGTCAGGTACAGTAATGTTTTACCTCCTGCCCCCTGCCTCCTGCCTCCTTTAGACAACCTATAAACAAAAGTATGACATTTGCCAAAGTCTTAGTGAAAAAAATTACGTATTCTTGCGGCGGGACAAGAGTAGCTTCTTTGTTATTGTCATCTGATGCTTTGTAAGTCTAATTTATCTGGGCTAATGGCATGGCAAAATCAAACGATCGTGCTATATTTTACGCCATTAGCTGTGTCTTGATGACGGCGCAAAACTCAAGTGTGCGCGGTGACGGTGTGAGGATTTGCCAATATGTTGAAATCTTGACGGCTCCCATGAATATGAATCAGGAGAAAGGACTGTGAAATTACACTGGTTACTATCCAGTACTATTGGAACTATCTTCATGCTGTCGTCGCCAGCAATGGCTGCGAAACTGGAATCTTGGCGTTTTGATATCAATCAAAACAAGCTAGAAATTAATACTTTGGGGAATGTTCAACCCCAAGCACAATTAATTTTTAACCCGACTCGGTTGGTAATTGATTTGCCAGGAACGACATTTGGACGGCCACAGCTAAATCAGCAAGTAGGTGGTGCGATTCGTGCTATCCGAGTTGGGCAGTTTGACGAACAAACAACGCGCATAGTTGTTGAACTGACTCCTGGTTATACTTTAGACCCCAAGGGAGTACAATTTGTTAGCACAACTGGCGATCGCTGGACGGTGCAATTACCTACCCCAGAAGCGGAAAATCTTCCTTCCAGAAATACTCAACAGCAAGAAATAGCCACAGAAACTTCACCGAGAACATCTCCACCAGTGTTCTCACCCAGAAGTATTTATAATGTCGTGAGAACCGGTTCTGGTAATCCACCTAACAACGGAAGACCTCTCGCCAGAGCGACTCAAATTGAAAACTTCCGCATTACAGGCGATGGTTTTTTCATCGCCACCACTGGCGGTAATCCTCAGATTCAAGTAAATCGTAGCAGCGATCGCGAGTCAATTAATATCGACATTACAGGCGCAACTCTATCACCAAATCTAGAGCAGCGAGATTTGTTGGTTAATCGCTATGGTGTTAGCAGCGTCCAGTTCACCCAACTGCAAAACAATCCGTCTGTTGTTCGTATGACCTTACAGGTGGATAAAAATGGTACTGACTGGCGAGCAACCACTAGCAGTATTGGTGGTTTCATCGTTCTGCCCAGTCGTGGTATTGCTCAGTTACCAGGAAATAATCGTCCCATACCATCTGCCAACAGTTCACCTGCAACTATTCAGTCTGTGGAACTAGCTGGTAATGGCACACAACTCATAATTAGAGCCGACCAAAGCTTATCTGCTACAGGAGGCTGGGATAGAACCTCTGGTCTATTCCGCATTACCATTAATAATGCTCAATTAGCTCCGAGAGTTACAGGCCCTACTTTTAATCCTAATAGCCCTATCCTCCGGGTTCGCTTGCAACCACAAGCGGGTAACATTGTTACTGTTTTGGTTCAACCAGCAGCAGGTGTGCAAATTGGGGAACTCAACCAGGTGGGCGACCAGTTTTTAGCCCTAGAATTACAACGCTCTGGTGGCATAATACCTCCTATTGTTTTACCTCCCCTACCATCAAACGAAGGTCAGCTCCCAAACCCCACAGATAATCCTCGCCCTATATCTCGTCCACAAACACGCCCCCCAGTTCCGAGAGGAAAATTATTAGTAGTTCTTGACCCCGGCCATGGTGGTAAAGATTCAGGTGCCCCTGGTTTGGGCGGACTGTTAGAAAAGGATGTAGTGTTACCTATTGGTAGAAGAGTAGCAGCAATTTTAGAGCAAAATGGTGTACAAGCAGTACTAACACGGGACGCTGACTTTTTTGTAGAACTCCAAGGACGGGTAGACATTGCCCAACGAGTTAATGCGACTTTGTTTGTCAGCATTCACGCTAATTCTGTTGATAATCGCCCTGATGTGAATGGGTTAGAAGTATATTATTACGACAGCGGTTATGCTCTGGCTGAAGTAGTTCGCAATACCATTCTCCAGAATATTGGTACTATCAAAGACCGGGGAACCCGCAAAGCTAGATTCTATGTCCTCAGGAAAAGCTCTATGCCTTCGATTTTGGTGGAAACAGGCTACATGACTGGTCGGGAAGACAATCCTAGATTAGGATCGTCAGAGTACCAAAATCGTATGGCAGAAGCGATCGCTCGTGGCATCCTCAAATACTTACACCAGAGGTAATATAGTACAAATTACTGTTAAAGAGGTACTATTTAAACTTCTTTGACATACAGAATTTAGTGGTCAATTTGTCGATTATCTGCTAAATTCTGTATCTTAAATCCAAAAACCTAAATTAATATCTGCCTGTGTATTCATCTTCTATTTTTGAAGGGAATCTTGACAAGTTTTCCGATCGAGAACCCCAACGTGCCCCAATTGGCATCTTTGATAGTGGTGTGGGTGGACTGACGGTATTGCGACAAATATATCGGCAACTCCCCAATGAATCAATTGTTTATTTTGGGGACACAGCCCGACTTCCTTACGGAATTCGTTCACAAACAGAAATTTTAAAATTTACGCGTGAAATTCTTACTTGGCTACAACAGCAGCAAGTAAAAATGGTGATTATGGCTTGTAACACCAGTTCTGCACTAGCATTGGAAACGGTGCGTCAAGAATTTAGCATACCTATACTAGGAGTAATCTTACCAGGGGCAAAGGCGGCAGTACAGCAAGGAAAGCGGATTGGTGTAATTGCCACTCCAGCCACGGCTAAGAGTAATGCTTATAAGCACGCCATACTCGAAATTAATCCTAATGTTCAAGTCTGGCAAGTTGGATGTCCGGAGTTTGTCCCACTAATTGAGCAAAACCGCATTCACGACCCTTACACTGCCGAAGTAGCAAGAGGCTATCTAGAGCCTTTAATAGAGCAGGAAATTGACACCTTAGTTCACGGCTGTACTCATTATCCCCACCTCACACCAGTATTGCGATCGCTTCTACCCTCTCAAGTCCAGATGATAGACCCAGCTGTTCATGTTGTAGCAGCTTGCGCCCAAGAGCTAGACTTACTAGGGTTAAGAAATACTCACCTTCCACTCCCAACTCATTTCGCAGTCAGTGGTTGCCCACAACAGTTTTCCCAGTCAGGAGTCCAATGGCTAGGCTATACTCCCTTGGTTGAACAGGTTTACTTCACTGATATCGCTATTTCGCAACCCCATTGAAGAGAGAAATAAGGGGATAAGGAGCGGAGGGGCAAGGTAAGATGAGGCACATGAGGCAGACAAGAGGACAAGGGGACAAGGAGATAAACAAAACTTCTCACTTTTAACTCAGCACGGGCTAAACGCCCCGCTATCCATGTACAGCACGGGCTAAACGCCCCGCTATCGCTAACAGCACTCTTTTGCTCAATACCCAATGTCTATTGACTATTAACCGCTTCAGTCACCTTTGTCCTTACTGATATCTCCGGCTGATGTTTTTCTTTAACAGATGAAGAAGAACTTGTAGGAATAGTCTTTGTACCTGTCCGCTTTGCCAGTGCTAATAACAGGTAGACAGTGAATAAATATCCAGACGCTAAAATAAAAATCATCATAGGCATACTTCCGTAAATCATTGTTCTACCAGCACCTTTGAAAACGAATAGAAAATTCCATGAAATTAGTAGAACCTCAGCCAAGCAATTACATTCTTGATGGCTGTAGTTTCCTATAGTAAATCTACCTATAGAGATATAATTCTCTATGGACGAATAATTTATTGTCTGATGCGATTTTTTGCAGACCATACATCCCACAGCAGTAAGATTGCCAAAAGACAATCTGAAACTGCAATTCTCAGCGGTCTACTTGATCTGCGTTATTTTTACTCACATAACTGTGAAAGGAGTAACCCTTGCGCTCAACGTGCGCTGAAGACGTGTAGAGTTGAGCCTACACGATCATAAAAGTTTTTATGACCGACTTGGCGTTAGCCTACCGTTAGCGACGTATCCCTAATGGGAAACAAGCTACGCGTAGCGTCTCGCAGAGAAGGAGCGTCACCCAAAGGGCTTCCTATAGGGATATTGCATAGCTCCAAAATAGGAGTTTTGCATATCGTCTGAAAAATCAAAGGAATTATTCCCCTAATTTAACTGACAACTAGTTATTTTATACACACAAATTGCTTTGGGTAAAATCAACTACTAGATGACCTACTTTTGGCGTGTGAGTATCTGAAAAATTTAAAATTCCTATATTTTAGCGTAACACAACGACCCTAAATTTGAAGCCTACTCACCTGCTAAATTTCAAATTTTTTGAATAGTTGTACTTCAAGGTTAAAGTAATTTAGTCTGATATGCTTAATCCTCAAAGCATATATTATTTTTTTGTCAATAAGTAATATTGCTTAAATAATCCTGTAGTTTTTTTGTAACGGAAAACGTACAAATATTTGGAAGTAGATACTCTGAAAATATTGCAGCAGTTATTTGATTGCTATTTGTCTAGAATGGACATGTTAGCAGCTCTCAGTAACACGATTTTGAGCGATCGTTCCCATAATTCTCAGAAATAACATCTATTTTAAGCATAATTACTTATTGACAAAAACAGCGTTGTTGGTACTATTCCCGAATAAATTCGGAAGCATGGGATTACCTTAATGAAAACTTTGCGCTGGCACAGGGTTATCTTAAAATGAGTGTAGGATATGTAAACTTTCGTAACCTAAGTCAGAGTCCGCCCATCCATGACCCCAGCCACCTCCCTGTTTACCCCTGTGGAAGCAGACCTGCGACAACTAGCAGATAACCTCAAACAGCTAGTTGGAAATCGCCACCCCATTTTGTTTGCAGCAGCCGAATATTTATTCGGAGCTGGGGGAAAGCGTATCAGGCCAGCAATTGTCCTGCTAATCTCGCGGGCAACAATGTTAGAGCAAGAGATTACCCCCCGTCACCGCCGCTTAGCTGAGATTACCGAAATGATTCATACAGCAAGCTTGGTACACGATGATGTGGTAGATGAATCAGACGTGCGGCGAGGCGTTCCCACTGTTCATAGTTTCTTTAACAGTAACCGCATTGCCATATTAGCAGGAGATTTTCTCTTTGCCCAATCTTCCTGGTATTTAGCAAACTTGGACAATTTGGAGGTGGTGAAACTTCTCTCAGAAGTCATTATGGATCTAGCAACTGGAGAGATCCAGCAGGGATTGAATCGTTTTGATGCTACGATCTCTATTGAAGCTTACCTCCAGAAAAGTTATTACAAAACAGCTTCGTTAATCGCCAACAGTTCTAAAGCAGCTGGGTTACTGAGCGAAGTCTCCAGAGAAACTGTTGAGCATATGTATAACTACGGTCGTCATCTTGGTATAGCATTTCAAATTGTCGATGACATTCTAGATTTCACGAGTACAACAGATACTTTGGGTAAACCAGTGGGGTCAGATCTCAAAAGTGGTAATCTGACTGCACCGTTTTTATTTGCTTTAGGGGAAAAACCATACTTGGAAGTGCTGATTGAAAGAGAATTTGCTCAAGAAGGGGATTTAGAGCAAGCATTAGCACTGATTCAAGATAGTCAAGGTATACAGCAAGCCAGAGAGTTAGCTGCTCATCATACTAAATTGGCAATTGAGCATCTAGCAGTTCTCCCACCCTCAGAATCCCAGCAGGCATTGATTAATATAGCTGAGTACACCCTAAGTCGCCTTTATTAAATTCAGTTTTCAGTTTTGAGGTAGATAGTAAAGTAGGGATTTAGGTTTGGGGTGTGTTATGGAAACTGTAACACACCCCAAACCTGAAATGTAGTGTTGCGCTAAAGCTTCATCACAAACTAAAGCAGTTTTATATTTAACCCAACTCACCTACTTACTAGATAGAAACTAAGAATTTAGACCTCAAGTGAAATTTTCCACCTGTTCTTAAGGGAACTCCAAAAAATAAATTATCTTTCTTTATGGCAATGCACTTTTGTTAAGCATCTACCAGCAAATAATCGTAGTCCTAAAGCAGCCAGCACTCCTTGTCCAGACGAAAGAACTAGATGGTAGTAATTACAATCAACTTAAACCTAACGCCCTTCCCTAGTTAGAGAAGGGCGAAAATTCAAAGTTTCTCTGTTTTTAGGAGAAAGGTCAGAATATTAAGTTCATATCGCGTTTTATTGGGAAATTCTTAAGTATAGGACTCTGGTTTAGCAGGAAATTAAAACTTGAAAACGAAAAAATGTTCACTGATAACTCTTTTTTAATCAATTTTAGGTTTCATCACGAGTTAAACCAGTCACCTAGTGTAAGAAAAAGAAAAAAAATAAATTTTTTGCTGATTTAGAAAACTTTTTTCAAGGAATTTGAGATTTAAAAATTTGGATGTGGGATTGTATATAAAAAATCCTGCATCCAAATTTTTTCTATGCAATATCAGGGGGTATGTGTTTAGGCGATCGCTGTTGTCGTAACTGTTGCTGTATGAGTTTTTCCAGTTCAGTTCGTCTAACTTCGACGGTATGAGTGGTCTTACCCGGCGTTTCCAAAAAAACGATACTATCTACGGGCTTTAATGCCACCATTTGGAACAAAATATGGGTGACAGGAGTAATTTTAGCTAGCATTTGAGGGTCAAGCCCAGCAGTGGAAATTAGGGAGACATCCTGTATGGTAGGGAAAGCGTAAAGAACGCGCTTTTCCAATCCTGGATTAGCACGATTGCTCAAGGTAGTTAAAACCCAGTTGCCCTCCGAATTTTGGAGAATATAGTACTGGGAGTGACATAATTTTTGAGCGATCGCTCTAAGGACAGGCGCAATTGCTGCAATCAGATTTGGTGTAATACCATCGCGGGGTGCATTGTCAATCAGCAATTGAATTTGTGCTTCTAAATCCATAATGACTTGTATACGGCTCCTGGGTAATGGCAATAACATCGATCAAAATGTGAACAATCCCATTAGATGTGGGAATAATCAAATCAGGCACATTTGCAACGTAGGATTGGCCTGCGTTTAGCTTATACGCAAAACCCAAAAAGCCAACACCCACAGTCGTACAGGTTGTATTTAAATACCTTAAGGTCTTTTGAAAACTGAGACTATGAATTCAGCCGCAACCGCAACTATTCCATCTGCAAATATTCTGGGAGAAAATTCTATTGGTGTGGAGGCGATCTTTCAACTCCTGTCCAGGGAGTTTCAGCAGTCAACCAAAGCTTCGGAACAGAATTGCCATGATGTCGCAAGACGGATTACAACCGAAGTGTACCGGATTTGTAACGAAAGCAAACGTATCCAAGCTTCCGGGGCTGTCCAAAGCTCGGCACTTACCCTGGCCCGACACCGACTGCAACAGTGTCTCAGGTACTATCAGTTGGGTTCAAATCGGGGCAGGGTAGAATTACACAGTACTTTGAGCGCTATTATTTATCGTTACATTAATCCTCCTCAGAAGCAATTGAGCTATCAAGGGCGTCTGACTATAATTGAAGATTTCCTACAAAGTTTTTATTTGGAAGCATTAAACGCTTTCCGGCGAGAAAATCAACTCGGTACAACTTATCGCCCCCAGACGCTTCTAGAATTGTCCGAGTACATGGCATTTACCGAGCGCTACGGTAAGCGACGAATTCCCTTACCAGGCCGTCAGCAACAGCTGATTATCCTGCGAGCGCAAACTTTTTCCCAACAGCAGCCCCCCGAAACCTCCGTAGACATCGAACAAGCCGCAGAAGGTAGCAGCAATGAAGGTGATGGTTCTTGGGAAGAACCAGCCATACAGCAATTGCGCTCGACAATGGCAACGCAAACAGAACCCGAACCCGAAGAAGACACTTTGCGCTCCGTTGTGATTACGGAATTAATGAATTATCTCGAACAACGCCAACAATCTGACTGTGCTGATTACTTTTCGCTTCGTCTCCAAGATCTATCAGCACAGGAAATTGAGTCAGTTTTAGGTTTAACTCCTCGTCAGAGAGATTACTTGCAGCAACGCTTTAAGTATCATTTAATTCGATTTGCCTTGTTGCACCGTTGGGAATTAGTTCACGAATGGCTAGAAGCTTCTTTACACACGAACTTGGGGTTAACTCCCCAACAATGGCAAACATATACAGAGCAGTTGGACAATAAACAGCGGTCTTTACTAGAGTTGAAGCAGCAAGGACAACCCGACGAGAAAATAGCCAAAACTTTAGGGTTGTCGATGGCACAACTGCAAAAACGGTGGTTTAAGATTCTTGAACAAGCTTGGGAAATTCGTAACTCATTAGTGTCCGGATCGGGTGCATCTACTCATGAATAGTGACTCAGAATCCTTACAACACCAGTGTCTCAATTGGTTATTGACAGATGATGTCAAAATCGATGAGTATCCTTCGGTAGAATGTAAGGAAAATGACGGGGTAAAGAACCTCTCCAAGGAAGCTACTGCTTCAAAAAGCAGTGAGTCAGAATTGAGAGGAACACCCCAGACCTTTCAACTGGGAGAAATTCCTACTGTGCAAGATCGTTTCCAAGCCATTATTAAGCGTCGGTTACAAATTCAAATCCAAGAGCAGCCACCGCTGTTTCCTTGGGAAAGCCAATTAACTGACTATCCCGATTTTGTTGATGAGCCGTCAATGACACTCGTTCCTACCTGGGGATGGATGGCACAGCAGTCGAAGCTGAATCTGCCCATTCCCCTGCCAGAAAGAGTTTTCCGGCAATTGCTAGAACAGTGTCAGGCGTTAGTTACATCTTCAGTGCCGCTGGGGGCAAAATTAGTTCAAGTGGTGGAGAACTTTTTCCCCAACGAATCTCAGGCACTCAATGATATTGCTGGGTTAGTGCTAAGAAGCACCTATCGTTCTGTGGATACTCTGGATAAGATGCCTGAGATTCAGAGCGATTATTCAGATTTACAACCCCGTCAACAAATGGCTTTGTCATTGATGGCGGCTAAACAATTGCTGGAAAACCTGACTCTACCACTTTCAGCAACCAGTCCAGTGGTAGCAAGACAATGGCTAACCAGTACTGGTACTTTGAACGTTAGAGTAGAATACCAATCTCTAAGTAAACTTACGAGATTACTTGTTCAGGCTGATTTACCCGCTAAAGGTACTTTAACATTGCGGGGAAGTGGCACTTTAGCAATGGCAACATCTTCGAGTCCTGGATATCTAAGTGTAGAGTTAGGTTGCGAGGAACTTCAGCCAACTTATACTCTGGAAGTTGAGTTTCCAGAAATAGATCAACAGTCGTTGTTGTTTGTTATTAGTCCCACGATGTAGTCTCTATTGCTTGCGCCAGCATACTACGTCAATCAATGCCATATATTAAGATAACTTTTCCCCTAGTTGTTACCTTGGGGCTTTGTTTATCTTTCAAGACTACTAGCAACAGGGTGCTTACTTAATGTAGGTTGCCAAATTTTAGGCATAGTTACGATTAACCAGAGGGTGTAGACTCACCTCATTAATACCAATTTTGGCCAATTTTAGATTTTGGATTAAAAGCCCTGGCGAATAGAATTCAGGGCTATACAAACAAACGTACTCCTTTAGAGAACCCTTACCAGTTCGTGGAAGCAACCTATGCGTAGCTTCTCCGTCAGGATAACGGTACGACTGACGCATAAGAGATCCCCCAACCCCCTTAAAAAGTGGGCTTTTGAAATTCCCCCTTTTTTCAGAGGGTTAGGCAGGGTGGTTTCATACGGAAAAAGAAAAATACATAAGTCTTGATTTCTCGTTTTGTGTCCAGCCTTTTTCCCTCTCTCCAAACCTCTCCCCCCAGGGGGGAGAGGCTTTGAAACCCAGTTTTAGTTTTTCTCTGCTTGTATGAAACCATCCTACTTTTTTCAGAGGGTTAGGGGGGATCGAGGTTTCAGGTTTTCAATGCATAAATCTTTGAAGACGCGATAAATCGCATCTCTACATGAGGGTTTTGGACTGTTCTGAACTGTATTGACTTATAGACGCAAAAACAGGATAAGAAAACTTTCCCCAACGGGAATACTTAGAAATAGGGCGGCTAGTTCTGTCCTTAGCAGTGTTTTCGTGGCATTTCCACTTTAGACTGAAATGTTTAACTTATCCAGGATGAATCGGTTTTGGCGTCTCCCTATAGCTAATTTCAGGCAGCGAAATACACAGGGTTCGCTTTTGACAGAAGTCGAAGATTCAATTTCCTTGCGGGTGCTGGTGCTAGCATTGATTATTTTGGGAATTGTGGCGACGGATATCGCTGCTGAGACTTCATTTAGTGTTTGGGCGTTACCCCTCAGTATATTGGGTGCGATGTGGAGTTACTATCGTCGTCGCGATCGCAATATTGCAGTGAAGTTCTGTATCGCCATCGGCATGTTAGTAGCACTGGGTGCTTTCTTTGGGCGGTTAGCGGGAGAATTGAATGATACACGGTTGGGTTTGGCTGAGTTATTAATTCAACTACAGGTGTTGCATAGCTTTGATACACCCCGCCGCAAAAATTTGGGTTATTCGATTGTCATCGGCTTGATTTTATTGGGTGTGGCGGCAACACTCAGTCAGACTTTAGCATTTGCACCTATGTTGCTGTTATTTTTAGCGATCGCTCTCCCAACTTTAGTATTAGATTATCGCTCACGCTTGGGTTTGGAGTCAGTAAAAACTCAAAAAGAAAATACCACAGAGGGAAAACTCTCAAGTTTAAATTTTAAATTTTTAATTGTTAATTTTTTGATAATTGTCGGTCTCGGACTGGCAATTTTTGCTGTTTTACCAAGGTTACCTGGTTATCAATTACGAAGTTTTCCTGTAAGTTCTCCAATTGAAATCAAAGGCAGTTTTACAGGACGTAGTATCATTAATCCAGGTTATGTTCGCCAAGGTAATGGCAATAATCAAGGTACTGGGACAGGAGAAAATCGAACTGGTCAACCAGGAAAAGTAGATAATAACTTTTACTACGGTTTCAATAGCGAAATTAACCAAAACTTGCGCGGCGAGATGAAACCTCAGGTTGTTATGCGAGTGCGATCGCAAGCTGAGGGTTTTTGGCGAGTGTTGGCATTTGACCGTTATACAGGTAAAGGATGGGAAGTTTCTCGTAAAGAAGATGTTACCACCATCAGGCGGCCACCTTGGTCTTACCAAATCTTCGTTCCCCAACCTCTGATTACTGCTAAAACTCAAGAAGTAGTACAAACTTATACAGTGGTGTCGGATTTGCCTAATCTAATTCCAGCTATGGCTAATCCGAAGGAAATTTACTTTCCCACACCAATGATCGCAGTTGATACCGAAAACGGGTTGCGATCGCCTGTGGAATTATCAGAAGGACTTACTTATACTGTAGTTTCAGAAGTACCATACCGCGATCGGACTTTATTAGGTCAAACTTCTACCAAATATCCGCAAAATATTAAAAAGCATTATCTAGAAATTCCGCCTGAAAT
The DNA here is from genome assembly GCF_043099735.1 of Nostoc sp. C117. Taxonomy (NCBI): domain Bacteria; kingdom Bacillati; phylum Cyanobacteriota; class Cyanophyceae; order Nostocales; family Nostocaceae; genus Nostoc; species Nostoc sp. C117. Next base: position 875,581 of record NZ_CP170991.1, on the reverse strand, counting down.
TGCCGAAAAAGTCCGGCAACGCGCCGAAGAAATCCTCACTAACTACAATCAACAAGGCGTAGGAAAGTCTTCTAAAAGGCTGGATTCAGTTTATGAAAAGGCTCTTTACTTAGCTCAATATTTGAAGCAATACTACTCTCTACCGAAAAATCCCTTAGACCTCCCTTATTTGGATGAAAAAGAAGACTTGGTAGAAGCTTTTTTATTCAAGAATAAAGGAGGCTATCCAGACCACTTTTCGACAGTTTTGACGGTGATGCTGCGTTCTATTGGTATTCCAGCGCGGTTGGTAGCGGGGTTCAGTCCTGGAGAGTTTAATCCATTTACGGGGATGTATGTCGTTCGTAATACAGACGCCTACGCGATGACAGAAGTGTATTTCCCCAAATATGGTTGGTTTGCCTTTGATCCAATTCCCAATCATCCTTTGATTCCCCCATCAATTGAGGATACTGAAACTTTTAGTGTGCTGCGACAATTTTGGCATTGGGTTGCTGGATGGTTACCTTCTCCGGTGACAGGTTTGTTGAATAATGTATTTGGGACAATATTTAGTTGGATTGGTAGAGCGATCGCTTGGTTTATCGCTTTATTCTCTCAAGGTTGGTTTGGCATATTGACTGGCTTAATCGTAGGAACGACAACAGCTTTCTTGAGTTGGCTGGGGTGGCGGCAGTGGCGTCAGTGGCGCAATCGTCGATGGTTAAAAAAATTGCCAGCGATGGAAAGCCTTTATCAACAAATGCTGCAATGGACAGCCCAAAAAGGCTTGGGTAAGCATCCAGCACAAACACCTTTAGAGTATGCTAAAGTCTCATACCAGCATCATGCTCCAACAACTGCTAAGGTAATAGATGACATTTGTCAAGCCTATGTTAGCTGGCGTTATGGTGGGCATATGCCTAATTTGAAGCAATTGCGAGAAAGCTGGCAAGGTTTGAAAAAGAAAACTAGCGATCGGGCAAACTGATTAAGGAAACTCTTAAGAGTAGCCCTTTCAAAAATTAGGCGATCGCCATTTTCCTCTAGTTGAGTGCTTGAGCGATCGCATTGCCCAACTTCTTCAATGTCCTTTCTTTATCAAATTCAGCTGCTGCTCGTGCAGACTCAGCCAAAATTGTGTCAGTGTTTGGGGTCAACTTCAATGCCCCACCAAGATATCCGAGCGACTTACAGAAATTGTCAGATAAATTAGTTGCTGCTAATCGCTTCACGGTTTGGTAGTCACCCTCTATAAAAGCGTTCAATGCTTGAGAATGTTAAGTTAGTTTCCGGCATTTCTTGAGTCAAAACATTAACAATTGCATTAACGGCCTGTTGAACTTTTTCTAGTGTTAGTTCTTGTTGTGTAGCTTGCATAGTTACCTCCAGATTTCAAAATTTTCAGATCTAACTTGGGGAAAATAAGCTAATAGTCATTCAAATGACATCCCTGTGTCTCCCCTTCTTTGCATCCCCGCGCCGCATCTTTCTGAGGCTAAGAATTATACAACTTAAAGGCGGATTAGCTTAGAGTATGTTCCAGTTCAGATCCAAGTGTTCTTTTACAATTCGTGACACAAAACCAACAGCGTTGTTTTGTAGAGTGGGCATCTTACCCGCCTTAATTATGGAAGTTAAATGTAGAAAAACTGACAATACGGTTCGGTTAAGGTTTTGTGATGAAAATTTTACCGCGATTTAGCGCGTCTCTTGCTTTAACAGAACTGTATGGGAACAACTTACTTATCTCAAAAAAATAAATGTACATCACCCAAGTAGCCTATACGAGTATGATTTTCACTATATCTTTGGGTAGATTTTTAGGAATTTTAGCTGATAAACAGCTAAAAAAAGCAGACATTAATTTAAAAACTGAGGCTGGCGTTAATTTAAGCGTTGTAACTCCTGTTTATTGGCGATAACATGTAAATAAGTTCAGTACAAGCTTCTTAAACCGCGTTTGGCCTCAGTTTTTTTATGGATATTCAGTTAATCAACATCGGTTTTGGTAACATAGTATCTGCCAACCGAGTAGTTGCCATTGTCAGTCCAGAGTCTGCCCCCATCAAACGGATCATTACCGACGCACGGGACAGAGGTCAACTGATAGATGCAACTTACGGTCGCCGGACTAGAGCTGTAATTATTACTGATTCCAGCCACGTAATTTTGTCAGCGATTCAGCCGGAAACTGTAGCTAATCGCTTTGTGATTTCGCGCGATCATCAGACTGTAGATAATTGACTAGCAGTGGGTTAACAACCCCACTCTATTTGCACCCTATCAGTAGTACCATGTGAATTAGACTAATTTTTTGTCACCAGTGCTATATGTCCCGTAGTTAATGGTGGACTCCTCCACAAACACAAAACTAATAAATAATATCTATTGATTAATTCACAGGTTGAACGGATGATCGAAGTTTTACCCATCCAGAGTAGCGTTATTACTAAAGAATCTGCAAATCCAGGCAAGTTGATTGTTTTAACTGGCCCCAGTGGGGTCGGTAAAGGCACTTTAATGCGATCGCTCCTACAGCGTCATCCGGAACTATATTATTCCGTATCCGTAACAACCCGTTTTCCACGTGCAGGGGAAATTGATGGTAAAAATTATTACTTTATTGGCCGCAGTAAGTTTGAGCAGTTAATGGCTGAAGGTGAATTTTTAGAATGGGCAGAATTTGCTGGTAACTATTACGGAACTCCCCGTGAAACCGTACTTAACCAAATTAATTCCGGCAAATTGGTAGTGCTAGAAATTGAGTTAGAAGGAGCAAGACAAATTCGCGTTTCCTTCCCCAGTGCCTTCAGCATTTTTATATTACCGCCTTCTTTTGAAGAATTGGAGAAACGAATACGCTCTCGCGGTCAAGACTCTGAAGAAGCGATCGCTCGCCGTCTACATCGCGCCGAAGAAGAAATTAAGGCTGCACATGAATTTGATATTCAAATCGTGAATGACGATTTTGAAACTGCTTTACATGACATTGAAGCGGCTTTATTTGGATAACATAGAATTCTTGATAACATAGCCACTTTTCGCATAAAACAAAGGACGCAAAGAAAAATCTCTGTGTCCTTTGTTATTTGTTAGCCTATATTTCTTCACCACTGGCTAACAACTAATGACTAATGACTAAATTAACCAAATAAACCTTGAATTAGTCCCAGATTACTAGTCAAAAAGTAAGCAACTACTGCACCACCAATACCACCAATTAAGAAAGAACTGGCAAAGTTATTCCAGCTTTCTTTAGAGTTAAAAGCATCTGCTGGAGGATTGGGTACGGTAACACTAGGAAGTGCTTTAGGAGGATTGCTATTGGAATATAAGGACAGACAAGCGGTGAGCAAAACAACTAAGCCAATGGCTCCTAGTAATCCAGCTAAGTTAGCATTGCCTGTATCCCGCAGTGGTCCCAATTTAGCAAATGGACCAAACAGTAAGTAACCATGAGCCATTCCGACTTCTAACCCACGTCTGGAAGGAGTTATGCCAGGACGATAAGCAGGTAAGTTATTAATAAACCACTTGACCAAAGGAGAAGAATTAATGGGGGTTTCTAGGTTGCCTAGCTGAGGATCGCGGAATGCGGGAAAAACAACTTCACGATTTCTCGGATCGCTGGGCAGGTTTTTTGATGCATCTACTGCTTGCGCCATAATTTTGTGTTCGCCTCTGAAATTAAAATGGTGGCATTTTTATATTAATAATAATTGTAGCTAAAGATGTCTTTTGCTTAGGAAGTTTAGAAAAATTAATTTAGCTTATTTTAAACCCGTGAAACTCGCGATTTGTAAACAACACCGCGAGTTTCAAAAAACTACTTTTGCTGGCTATTATTGGTAATCAATTTGTCTAGTTAGCCCTAATATGACTAACTAAACAAGTTTAGACAATTGCCCTAAATCTCATTTTCCAATTATGGCAGTGGGTGGAAAAGTAGATCTGGGAAAAAGCGGTTGAATTCAATCAAAATACCTGCTGTGATTGTCAGCCATAGAGTAGTTGCTACTGGCGCTGTGGAAATAAATTTAATCAAATAGGATGATTGGTCGCCTTTGTCTGCCATGAATTTAGTCTCCAAACAAATGAATTAGTGAAACCGATTTAGCGTGGGGAAACGGGAATTTCTGAATCCTTGGCTGCTAATTTGCCAGAGAGTAATTCTTGGACAGCTGCTGCTGGCCAAGCAAAACCTGTCGCCATTATAGGTAATGCCAAAGCAAGATCGATTTGGATTTCCTTTTGTTCAGGGTCAGATTCCTTTTTGATCGCTTGCAGATAGCTACGACCTACCCAACCAATCCAACCAGTGATATATAGAAAGAGAATGCTGGGGATCAAGAAGTCACCAGCGCGATCTAGACGACCATCAACAATCAAGTGGGGGTAACCCTCAGGACCACACAGCGCTTGAGAATAACGCTCAAATCGCTTTTTGCCTGATTCTGGATCGGCGGTGGTATTACGGGCATTAGCTGCTAGCTCTTGAAAAGCGGGATTGTCTTTGCAGGGTGTCAAGTTAGCCCCTAGAGCTTGTGCTGGGGGGGCAAAATTGCACCAAAGACAAATCGCTAAAATCAAAGCAAACAATCGTCGCATAGAGTTGTTTCCTTTTATTACAAAACAAAAAGTTCTTTGTACAAAACGAAGCGGCTTGTACAGTCTTTATTTGCATAACTAGGAAGTCATCATACTCTTGGGTGGGAACTGAGTAAAGTTTCAGTAAATAAAAGTTAAAGCTTCTCAACCAAAATTAGTGTTGAGTGCTGAGTGCTGAGTCAGGAGTGATGAGTGTCCAGTATAGGAATTGTTGTTGTAGGGTAGTAAACAAGCAAGATTTTGTATCTACTGCTCACGACTCAGGACTCCAAACTCGGAACGTGAGCCTTAGAACTCGGAACTTCGACCTTGGAACTCAAAACTCAGCACTCAGCACTCGCAACTCCCAATGGCAACCGTTTTAGCAATAGAAACCAGCTGTGATGAAACTGCTGTCGCAATTGTCAATAATCGTGAAGTTTGCAGCAGCATCATCGCTTCGCAAATTCTAGTTCATCAGCAATATGGCGGGGTAGTGCCAGAAGTAGCTTCCCGGCAGCATTTGGAAACGATAAATGTTGCGATCGCTCAAGCTCTCGATCAAGCCAAACTAGACTGGGGCAAAATTGACGCAATTGCTGCCACTTGCGCCCCTGGACTCGTAGGAGCGTTGTTGGTGGGCTTAACTGCTGCCAAAACCCTGGCGATGGTACACAACAAATTATTTTTGGGAGTTCATCACCTCGAAGGTCACATTTACGCAACTTACTTGAGCGAACCAAGTTTAAATCCCCCTTTTCTTAGCTTACTGGTTTCCGGCGGACATACAAGCTTGATTTATGTCAAGGATTGTGGTAAATACGAAACTCTAGGACAAACTTGTGATGATGCTGCGGGTGAAGCCTTTGATAAAGTTGCCCGATTATTAAAGTTGGGTTATCCCGGTGGTCCAGTAATTGACAAGCTGGCACAAGAGGGAAACCCCCAAGCCTTTGCCCTACCAGAAGGTAGAGTTTCTCTACCTGGTGGTGGGTTTCATCGTTATGATGCAAGTTTTAGCGGTTTAAAGACGGCTGTATTGCGCTTAGTGCAGCAATTGGAGAAAGATGGTGGACAAGTGCCAGTGGCAGATGTGGCAGCCAGCTTTCAGGATACTGTAGCGCGATCGCTCACTAAAAGAGCGATCGCCTGTGCCTTAGACTATGGTCTAGATACAATTGCTGTTGGAGGCGGTGTAGCAGCTAATAGCGGGTTGAGAAAAAATCTCCAAGCCGCTGCCATTCAACACAATCTACGCGTTCTATTTCCCCCTCTGAAATTCTGTACTGACAACGCCGCCATGATTGGCTGTGCTGCCGCCCACCATCTATCCTCAGGTCATACATCTCCCCTGACACTAGGCGTTGAATCTAGGTTAGCCCTGAGCCAGGTAATGAAGTTGTATCAATCTGAGGGGAAATGAGGGATTGGGGACTAGGGACTAGGGAAAATTTCTTCTCAATACCCAGTCCCCAATCAATACTTTTCGGTTAAACCCAATAATCTCTTTTTTGGTCTGGGGAAAGGTTAAAGGGCAATGGGGAAAGTGAAATTACAAACCCTTTCCCTTTCCCCTTTCCCCCTTAACCGAAAAGTATTGAGTCCCCAATACCCAGTCCCCAATACCTATTGACTCTTAACTATCATTCGGATGTAATCGGCTACTGCATCCGGCTGCTCTAACATAGCCAAGTGTCCGCAATTAGGAATTTCCAGAACATTGTCACCACAGTATTGAAACAGTCTATGAAAGCTAGCTAAATGACGTACATATTTAGGTTCCATAACCTTATCTTCAGCACCAGCTAAAAAATAAACTGGCTGCTTGAGTTGGGATACTAGTTCAGGTAAACGGTTGATTTCTTCTTCAGTTGTAGAGTCTAATAGACTTCCCAGCGCTGCTTCTGGATCAGCCACGACGAAATCAATTACCCGCTGACGCGCCCAATAGCGCTCTAAAGGACGTGCCACACTCGCTCTCGTAAACAGTAAATCAATCAAAGGTACTTGGGACAGCCACCGTGGGCGAACTTGCAAAAACTTCTGACCCGCTGAGCGAAACTGCTCAAAGGCCTCTTTGAGGTAAATACCACCGCCGGCGTTGATACAGATAACTCCCTTAACACAGTCAGGCATTTGATCTGCTGCCCATAGAGCGATCGTACCTCCTAAAGAGTGACCAATTAGCCAAGCACTTTTAATATTCAGCTGTTTCAGGAGAATAGCTAAATCCTGAGCATAGGCAGCAGGAGTATAAAGAGAATCGAAAGCTGAGTCAACTGCACCACTGGAGATGGGCATTAGACTGACAGAGCTTTCTGCCCGACTAAAATCACTTTTTACCTGGGACTGGGACTCACCAAAACCCCGCAAATCATAGGACAGGCACTGCAAATCATCTGATAGGCGGGAAATCACAGGTTGCCAATATCCACGGCTATTGAGCCAACCGTGGATAAACACTAAAGCGTGGGGGCAGGAAGTGGGAGCCGTTAGCTCGTATGCGTGTGGAACGCCCAAGATTTCAATAGTTGCCATACTTATATCGTACCCCTAAGGGCGGGTGCGACTAAATACGAAGTTTTAGGAGTTAGGAGTCAAACAATTTTAGATTTTAGATTTCAGATTGACCGCATACCTGAAGGTATGGGCTTAAATAAATAGTTTTGGCTTTTGGATTTGTTCTCGCGTTTAAATTTGCAAGCTTTTGGAGTGAGACTGTTTGCGAACAGACTTTAGTAAATTTTGGATTTTGCATTTTCAATTCAAAATCTAAAATTCGGTGAGTAGTATTTTTATTTACCCAGCAACCTCTGTCGCACCCCTTCAGCAATTTTGTGACCCAGATATTCAGGAATCAGGCTTTCATTCGGCCCCAACAAGTAGAGAATTAGCCGTGTACGTCCGCGCCAAACCAGTAAATTGGCATTGACTACCAGCAGATCTTCCTGCCAAATGGCGTACATCACTTTGTAAAATAATCCTGGTTGATTATCGGCTTCAATTACTAAAGCAGGGAGATGAAAAACCGGATCGACATAGAACTCAGTTTGTACCTGCTCTAAGCCAGTATCAAGATTGAATTCTACTGCCAGCATTTCTTCTACCTCAAACCGACCTCCTAAAGCCTCTCGAATAGCACGACAGACATTTTCGGAAGTTTTCTCAGTCAGGGCTTTACTACCACGAGATACCAAAAGTTTGATAAAAACTAACATTGGCGGACGGATCTGACCATATAGACTCAGACCATGAATCGTCAACCCATAAGCTGCTAGTACACCAAAAATATCGCTGAGCAGAAAAGACTGGTTGCGATAGGCAAAATGCAAAGCACTTTTACTACCTTCCGGTTTCAGTTCAATAACAGCGCGTCTAGTTTTATAGAGACGGTAGGCTAGCCGCAAATTTTGCAGTTGAATCTCACTGCTGACGAATTGCTCATAAAACTGGGGAAACGCTCGATTAAAGCGCTTTAGGAGTTCCAGTGTTGAAGATTTTAAACCAGAAGCCATTGTTAAGGGTAAGACTCGCTTGCTTGCGTCACCTGGGGACTAGGGGCTGGGTGTTGGATGTTGGAAATTGAGGACTGGGAACTGAGGGACATGGGAGACAAAAGAACAATGTTCTCAATGCCCAATCCCTTATATACAATTCCTTCTTAAGCTAACCTGCATTTAAGCTACATACGAACAATTACTAGTTAGCTTGTTCAAAATTTAGTTTTTCTATTTTATTTTGAGCAAAGCCAAAGACGCTCTGCTTAGTCAGAACAAACACCAGATTGGCAAGTTTGCCCCACAACAAGACATAGGCATTTGAATTTTGATGATTTTGAACTACTTAATATTCTTCCCTTTTGGTAAATTTTTACTAGGCTTTACAACAAAATGCTAAAGTTAAAAGTGATTGGTGTGAAACATGCTCTAACTAGCTCTTACCATTGCAAATCCCGAAAACAACCAAAAAACTTTGAGTGTAAGGGGTAGTAAAGGTAGTAGCTTGGTTAAGCATGAATCAACACTTTTAAGAGTGGAAACCAATTCAGTTATACTACCCGAACCACGTTGGCATGGGTTTTTGGAAAACTTGGTTTAGTACTCCTGAGTCTGTAGCGGCAACTAGGACAAACCCTTTTGAAGAACACAAAGCAGAAACTGCGAGCAACTCCAGCTCCAGTAGTGTTAGCGAAGCTTCTTCAAAAGAGACTCGCATCGTCTTTAGTACGGAGCGAGACATTGATCTTTATGAACTAGAAGAACTCTGTGATGCAGTTGGTTGGTCGCGTCGTCCTTTAAGAAAAGTGAAAAAAGCCATTGAGCATAGTTTTCTCGTAGCCTCAATGTGGCAGGTGAGAGGAAATCAAAAACGACTCATTGGCTTTGCCCGCGCTACTTCAGATCATGCGTTCAATGCCACTATTTGGGATGTGGTAGTTCATCCAGACTTTCAAAGTCAAGGACTGGGCAAAGCGCTGATGAAATACGTCCTCAAAAAACTCAGGAGTGAAGAGATTAGTAATGTGACACTCTTTGCTGACCCCCATGTTGTAGATTTCTACCGAACTATGGGTTTTATGGCTGATCCAGAAGGCATCAAAGGCATGTTTTGGTATCCCCACTAGTAGCACTCAATCCAGATAAAACCCTACTCGCACAAGAAAATCAGGTAAAATAATAAAAATCTATTATTTTTGTGTGTTTTGGCAAGGTTCAGCCGACGAATCAGCAAGTATACGTCTTGTAAAATTTAGTCGGCAAAAAAACCTTTATTTCAGTCTAAAAATTTCATCTTTCATCTATAGTGGTCTTTGCACATGATAAAGAAAATTAACCATGACCCGTTTTATGTGATATAGTGATTTCAGTGCTTGTGCAAAAGGGCGATCGCTTTGATGGTAAGTTAAAAACAAACCAACAAAAGTAGATAAATCTAGCCGGGATGTAGCGCAGCTTGGTAGCGCGCCTGCTTTGGGAGCAGGATGCCGCAGGTTCAAATCCTGTCATCCCGATTTAACTAACAAAGAAAATTAATTATTAATAAAGCCGAGATTGATACAGTAAATATTGGTTTTCTTTGTATTTTAACTACAGCAATTTTTAGGTAATTGCTGTTACCTAAAAATTCATAAAATCAAGCTTAGTCATAAATCTGGGTTAGAGACTTCCAAAAAAGAAATGACCCAAAATTATTTCTATATTTTTAGGGGCGCAAGAAATACTTCTTGGCTTTTGCAGTTTTAACTCGGAATCGCCTTTGGCGAAAAGGTTAAGGGTTAAAGGTTTTTTCTTTACTCTTCCCTTTTCGCCTTAACCAACAAGTATTGGGAGTGCAAGTCCTTGCTTTCCGACGATGGAATGTTATAGGTTTGCTCTGAGACTAACTTTTGAAGCATAATAGGCAAATTTGGCAGTTAAACGGTAATATGCTCCTAACACTTCACTTTGTATAGATTTGAGAATATCTTCAACCCACGGAAGATGGAACGATCGCTCAAGTAACAGCGTCACCCAATATCAGAGAAAGTCAATCAAATGGCATTTATTATCTCTAGGGTCAGAGAGACTTTTCACTCCTTGAGAAGCCATCAAATAAGCATCTACATGGTTTTGCAGTGAATGGCAAAGCAAAATTGAGAAAAATAGAGCTTTAGCACAGTCAATTAGTGAAGGCGATACTGTAGCAACCCTAAATAGTTGGAACTATTCCACTTTGTCCGTTGAGTGTTAAAAATCAACTGACATCATGGCTTGTTTACAAATAAATTTTCACAACTAAAATAGATTGCTATATAACTGAAGCTAGTTGGTGCTGTGCAAATCCAACCATTCGTTTAATTTAATTGTATTATTCATCCGAGGAGTAGTCATGAAATCATTAGTTCGCTGGGGCACAACATTGGGTATAGCTGGCAGTATCTTGTTAGGAGGGCTTTCTGGAATAGGCAACCTACCAGGGATAGGCAATCTAGAAGCTGTTGCTTTACCACAAGATCAGATAGTCAAAAAGCTACAAGAAGTACCAGTATTCACCCTTACTAATCCTAAAGGCGAATTTGTAGTTTTATCAAGGAAAAACGACACCAAGACCATCTCTCAAGTAGGATTTTTTATTAGCAAGCAAGATGCTCAAAAATTCCTTGATAACCGACTTAAAAAAGAAAATCCTCAACTAGCAAGCACCCTACAAGTAAGACCTTTGTCTTTGGCAGACTACTATAAGATCGTGCAAGAAAGCAAAAAGAAGTCTGATTCCGTAATTTATACTTTAGTACCGACACAACAACAGGTACAGTCGGCAACAAACATGCTGAATCAAAATGGCAAAAAAGGGCAGCAATTCAACGGTATTCCTTTATTCGTGCCCAAATTTAAAAAAGATAATAGCTATCTGACCATTCCCCTGGCAAAAGGCAACGAACGTTACATCCCCTTCTTTTTTGAAAAAGAGCAAGCAGTAGCTCTGTTAGACGAATTCAAAAAAGCGGTGCCCAAGGAAGCAGACAACACTGAAATTCAGGTGGTGGATTTGTACGGTGTTATGGAGGCTCTCAATAGTAGCAACGATCCCAGTATCAATAAAATTGTTCTCTATCCATCGCAGGAGTCGATCAATTTTATTCGTTCCCTTGCTCCGAATCAGTCATCAGGTGGTAAGCCCGCTCCTGCGGCCGCTCCGAAAAAATAATAGTTATGGACTCCAAGGTTGAGACATGGAGGAGAAACATCTGATAGTTTCTGGTTCAGAACTTTGGCAGTGGCGAAATGCAGCTATCGAAGCAGCAAGAGCCACTGATGTCTCACCAACAGAGGTAGATTGGCTACTCCTAGAAGTTGCGGGGTTAGACCGCTTGGCGCTTCGCTTGGAGTCTTTCAAAAACTGGCCGCAAATTCAGTTGCAATTGCCTTTGGAAGAGTTAGACCAGCTGTGGCAGAGGCGATTAAATGACCGCTTGCCAGTGCAGTATATTGCGGGTGCTACAACTTGGCGTCAGTTTAAAATCGCCGTATCGAATGCGGTTTTGATTCCAAGACCAGAGACAGAGTGTTTAATTGATTTAGCTTTGGCCTCTGCTGCCAATACTTCAGGACACTGGGCAGATTTGGGTACTGGAAGTGGTGCGATCGCCATCGGATTAGCAGATGTCTTGCCAAAAGCCACAATTCATGCAGTGGATTACAGTTTAGCAGCTCTAGCGATCGCCCAAGCCAACGCCGATGATTTGGGTTTTGCTGACCGGATTCAATTTTATCAAGGTTCCTGGTGGGAGCCACTGGCATTGTTAAAAGGTCAATTCAGTGGTGTGGTGTCAAACCCTCCTTACATCCCTACCAGCATCTTACCTACTTTGCAACCAGAAGTAGTTAACCATGAACCGCATCTAGCTTTGGATGGTGGTGGTGATGGCTTAGATTGCATACGCCATTTGATAGAAATCTCCTCTAGTTATTTGCAACCTGGTGGCATCTTGCTAATTGAGATGATGGCTGGACAAGCCGATACAGTGCAAGAAATTTTGCAAAATCAAGGTAATTATTGCAATATTCAAATTCACGCGGATTTAGCTGGAATTGAACGCTTCGCCCTAGCTTATAGAAGTTAGGGTTTCCCTTACCCAATTTGGCTATGTCCATCAGTCTGAGCAGAGTAAGCTTATCTAACGATCAAAGTGGAAGATCGATTGCAATACTTGTCGGGTTTTGGGGAAAAGGGGAAGGGGAAAGGGGAAAGAAAAAACCTTTAACCTTTACCCTTTTACCTTTTCCCAAAACCCAATTCCGAGTTAAAAATGCACAAAGCGTGCAGTATTGAGATCGATTGTACTTTTGCTGAGGATTCTTGCTGTATTCGCTCTTTCCAGAAAGTTATATTTCTTTATAGATATTGAATTTTTCTCACCGACTTACTTAGCAAGATGACGCAAGTTTCCCTCACAGACCTAATAGCTGGCGCACGCGCTGGCTTTTTGGTAAGTTTTCCCACCGATACTGTTCCTGCACTTGCAGCAGCACCCGAAAAAGCAGCATTAATTTTTGCGGCAAAGCAACGCAGTCAAGACAAACCTTTGATTTTGATGGCTGCTAATGCTGAGGATTTGTGGCCTTATGTCAAAGGTAGTGATAGCGAGTATAAAATTTGGCAAGAAGTAGCAGACCAATATTGGCCAGGAGGGCTGACGTTAGTTTTACCAGCTTCAGATCGCTTACCAAAAGTTATGAACCCCATTGACCCAACAACAATCGGTATTCGAGTACCGAAAAGTGCGATCGCTCAATCTATTTTGGCGCAAACAGGCCCTCTTGCCACCACTAGCGCCAATTTTTCCGGTCAGCCACCTTTACAAACAATGGCAGAAATTGAGACTCAGTTTCCTCAAGTTCTGACTTTAGCAACGACAGAATACCAGGGTGAAATACTAGGGATGGGTATACCTTCCACCGTTGCTAAATGGACAGGGGGAAATTGGCATATTTTGCGACAAGGTGCCATCAAGTTAGATTTATCGAGTGCTAACCAGATATAGGTGGCTATAATGTTGTTTTCCTGGTTTCAACAGCTGATAAATCCGGAACTTTAATTTACGCTGTTGTGGCCAATTAACAACTTAATAATTGTCAAGATATGAATTGGAGTAACTGGATATATTTAGGAGTAGGAATAGCACTAGGTCTGAGTTTCCATAGGTTATTTGCGCGATGGCCAAAAACTTCATCTAGCTCATCCCCAGTAGTCTCATTAGACCAACAGGATATGCCACCAATATCGCAACAGATGCAGCAAACGCAGCTGGCATACCAAATGGCAAGGGAAATGAGCCTGTTTAAAGCTGGTTTTTTAGCACGGACTACCCATGAATTGCGATCGCCCCTTAATGGTCTAATTGGCTTACATCAGTTAATTTTGTCAGATTTGTGCGAAGACCCAGCTGAAGAGCGAGAGTTTATTGCCCAAGCTCATGAGCGAACTCTGAAAATGCTAAAGCTCATGGATGAAATTCTCAACGTTGCCAGAACCGAGCATGGTACAAATAAACTTGATATTCAGCCCAGACTATTAGCCAATATTTTGGAGGAAGTTCATAAATTAACTTATATGCTGGCGGCAAATCGCAATTTTCCTTTGCAATTGATACCAGCCGATCCAGAAATTTATGTTTTGGCAGATTCTCTCTGGCTCCGCCAAATATTAATCAGTTTAATAGATACTGCTATTACTCAGATGGAAGAAGGCAGTATCTATATTTCTAGCAACCCTGCACCTGCAAATAATTTTGTTAACATTTGGCTGGATGTGCCAACCCATGCCATACCCTGGAGCGAGCCGATTGATTTGCTCAAATCTCAAGATCTGCCCAACGAGAATAACTTAAAGAATGCTACTCTTTCTCCAGGAATGAGATTCTTAATTAATCAGACTTTGGTGGAAGTTATGGAAGGAAAGCTAGAAATCCTACCTTCTCCAATTGTCAAAGAAACACCTGGGCAGCTCACCAGAATACAAATTTCTATTCCCCTAGTGATTCTTGAAGCTGAACTTCTGTATTAGGAACGAAACTCAGCTTAGCTAGGTTATGTATAACCATCGTAGTCGTAGTGTTGGGCTGGAAACCAATCTTTTTGTAGAATTCTTGCTGGTTAGTAGTCATTAGGTAAATGCGCTCAACCCATCTCATACGGGGATGACTCAAAATGGTTTCGACTAAATTGGTTCCCACACCACTACTTCGATATTCTGGATGAATCACAACATCCCAAATCGTCGCGCGATAGATGCCATCAGATGTTGCTCTAGCAAAGCCAATGAGCCGCTCGCTATCAGACACAGAAATCACTGGCTCACTGTTGGCAATGGCTATGCTTAAATCCTCAATACTACGTCCCTTTGCCCAGAAAGCTGAAATGTTTAACAGTTCTTGGAGTTGGTAAAGATCAATTTCAGACTTGCGATCGCTAAATTGAATTTGAGGATTATTCATGTATGGCACCGAGTTTTAGCACTATCTTTGACTATGTACTAAGTCATATTTTGCTACAAATTAATCAACATGTGGTGTCTATATGCAAGGATTTCAAAATTGACTCACATAACCCAATATTTAATTACAAACCCACTTCCACAGAGGATGAGTTGGTCCCTGTTGACGTATCCGATAAACTTGTTTTTCTAAACGTTGTTTTTCTGGCTCTGGTAGTCCAAACAAGATATTCCGGCTTTGCCAAACTAAAACAGCAGCGGTCATCCCAATACAAAATGCTAAACCAAATGTGGATAGTGGATGGTAGAAGAGTCCATATCGTACTGCTACCCAGGTAAAATATTGTTGCCACAGAGAAATTTCTTCACGTAGATCCCACAAAGAAACAGGGGCAATAGTCAGCCATAAACAGCTGACAAATAACCACCTGCCATATACTGTCAGTCGATGTAGCCTTTGTACTTGTTGAATAAAGGATGCATCAGAGTTCTGAAAGTCTGGGTTAGAGATTAATGGTTCTTCTGGTTGATCCATAGGGCAATAAAATTCTAAAGCCTGGCTGGCAGGTCTGTGAAATGCAGACAAGTTTAACTATCCTGGGAACTGGCAGATGTATCAATCGGCTCTGTATTATCTATTACCTGGGATTGACTCCTACCCTCCCGCCACCAAGCAAGAAGAGTACTGGCGATGAAAATACTGGAATATGCACCCATTGTAAATCCAATAATTAAGGCCAGGGCGAAGTTTCTCAGGGTTTCACCACCAAATAGAAACAGAGAAAATAATGTTAGCAAAACAGTTAACGTGGTATTAATCGATCGCGTTAAAGTTTGATTGATTGCATCATCAACAACTTTGTCAATCCCATCGCCAGGATGTTGATTCAGTATTTCTCGAATGCGATCGTAGATGACCACGGTATCTGTCACCGAGAAACCAGTAATAGTCAAAATAGCAACGACAAAAAGGCTATCAACTTCAATGCCTACTACTAATCCTAAGATGGAGAAAACACCCAGGGTAATTAAAACATCATGGAACAAGGCAAGAATTGCGATTACGGCATAGTCTACCTGGAACCGCACACTTAAATAAATAACGATCCCAGCAAAGGAGACAATCAGAGCTAATAACCCTTGGGTAAATAGCTGACGACCAAGTGTTGGTCCAACGGTGTCAATTTGAGTGGCTTTCGGGTTAAAGGCTCCAATTTTGTCACTCAAAGCTGCTTGCAACTGGGTGCGTTGATCGACATTTAATGTCTTTGTCCGAATGGATATTCCCTGTTGTTTTTGACCAACAACTTGAATACTACTATTATTTAACTTCTCGGCGTCAACTACTTCCCTGACATGAGAAATTTCAATCGGTTGAGTGCAGCTGTTTGGTTGTGTACAATCACGTTCAAATTGTAATCGCGTACCACCAACAAAATCTAAACTGGGACGTAGTGGCGCGCCTAGTTGTTGCCAAGAAATCACCATCGCTACGATGCTAACGATCATTAGGGTGGCAGAAATTGTCCACCAAATTTTCCGGCGTTTGATGACACTAAATTTCATGACTGCACCTCCGCACCAGACTTAATTGACGTTGAGAGATTGGGACAAAACAACTCTGGCTTACGCAAGTTGGGAAATCCCAATGTTAGGAACAGTAGTGTGCGACTACAAGTAATCGCAGTAAACAAATTCACCCCTAACCCTAGCGCCAATGTCAAAGCAAAACCTTTAACTAAACCTGCTCCTAACCAAAACAGTGCTGCACAAGAAATTAATGATGTGACATGACTATCTAAAATGCTAGACCAAGCTCGGTAGAATCCTGACTCTACAGAACGATATAAAGTTTTACCACCACGTAGTTCTTCACGGGTGCGCTCAAAAATCAATACGTTAGCGTCAACTGCCATACCGATACTGAGGATAAACCCAGCAATACCGGGGAGAGTTAATGTAATGCCTAGCAAAGCGAAGGTGGCATAGGTCAATAGCGCATAGATAATCAAAGAAAAGTCGGCAATTAACCCTGGTAGTCGGTAGTAAACTAACATGAAAATTAATACTAACAGCAATCCACCGATACCAGCGTAAATACTGCGTTGAATACTATCTTTACCTAAAGTTGCCCCGACGGTACGGTTTTCAACGATTTCTACTGGTACGGGTAATGCGCCACCCCGTAGCTGTACGCCTAAGTCATTGGCTTGTTGTGCGGTAAACCTTCCTGTAATCACCGCAGAACCACCAGTAATACCTGTGGAGGCAAATTCTATACCCACTGTAGGAGCGCTGATCAGTTCATTATCCAGAAAAACACCAATGCTACGCCCAGTACCAGCGAGATTTTTGGTTAAATTGGCAAACAGTTCACCACCCTTTTGGTCGAAGCGAATACCAACATGCCAGTTGTTACCTTGACTTGGTTCACCGTAGGCATCCTTGAGGTATTTGCCAATGAGTGGTGGATTGGTGCTTTCAAACAATTCTGCGATCGCTTGATTATTTTTCTGTAAATCTTCTTGATTTTTGGCAATTGCGGCTTTATCGGTACTCTTTCTCAACTCTTCTTGCTTTAGCTTCATTTCAGCTCGTGATGTTTGGAAAGCTAAGAGTTGAGTTTCTGTATTCGGCTTTTGGGTGCGAAATTCTAACTGCGCTGTACCCCCTAACACCCGTTCAGCTTGCTCTGGATCGTTGACTCCTGGTAATTGCACCAATATTTTATCTGAACTGACTGTTTGAATTACTGGCTCGGAAACACCTAGACCATTAATCCGACCTTCGACAACTTTCTTCACACCTTCCAATTCTCGTTCGGTGATTTTGGGAATTTCCGCTGATGGTTTCACCTGAATTGTTAGCTGTGAACCTCCCCGTAAGTCAAGTCCAAGAGGTATCGGAATTGTAGCAATCACCGTAATAGCGGCGATTATCAGGACTAAAATTAAAATTAATAGCGATCGCTGTCTTTGCATACCATAACTCGCAACTGACAAACGCTATGATAGCGCTCTTTTGCAGCATCATGAGTTACGAATCTCGCTTCGCCGATAGGATTTTTACTGGTACAGGTAATGCTGCTTAAACACTTCACCACCCTTTTTGTCAAAGCGAATGGCAATATTCCCATTTTTACCTTTGACTGAGTTAAAAGTTAAGAGTTATGAGTGAGAGTTTTTACTCATAACTCTAAGCTTTAATTTTTAAACCCGCAACGCTACCATTTTTTCCACAGCTTCAACTATTTGCTCTGGTTGGATGATTGTCAGTCGTTCCAGATTGCCGTTATAAGGTGTGGGGATATCTTGGGAAGAAAGCCGCAGCACTGGGGCATCTAATTCATCGAATAAGCGATCGTTTATTGAAGCGATGACTTCTGCTCCAATACCCGCAGTTCGCATGGATTCTTCCACAACAATGACTTTATGGGTTTTTCTGACCGATGCACCAATGGTATCAAAATCTAATGGCTTAAGCGATATTAAATCAATAACTTCTGGATCGTATCCTTGTTTTTCAAGAGTTTTTACTGCTTGTAGTACATGATGTCTCATGCGAGAATAAGTGATAATTGTGACATCTTTACCCTGACGCACTATTTCAGCTTTATCCAAAGGCAGCAAATATTCTTCTTCTGGTAAATCTTCTTTTAAGTTGTAAAGCAGAACGTGTTCAAAGAACAACACCGGGTTATCATCGCGGATGGCGGATTTGAGTAATCCTTTAGCGTTTCTTGGTGTAGAGCAAGCAACAATCTTCAACCCTGGCACAGCTTGAAAATAGGTTTCTAATCGCTGGGAATGTTCTGCCCCTAGCTGCCGTCCTACTCCTCCAGGACCGCGAATTACCATCGGAATTTTAAAGTTCCCGCCAGAAGTATAGCGCAGCATTCCTGCGTTATTAGATATTTGATTGAAGGCCAGGAGTAAGAAGCCCATATTCATACCTTCGATGATGGGGCGCAACCCAGTCATGGCTGCTCCCACGGCCATCCCAGTAAAACTATTTTCGGCGATCGGGGTATCTAGAATTCGGAGTTCGCCATACTTTTGGTACAGGTCTTTGGTAACTTTGTAGGAACCGCCGTAATGTCCTACGTCTTCACCAAGAACAAATACGCTGGAGTCACGCGCCATTTCTTCATCAATGGCTTCACGTAAGGCGTTGAAGAATAGTGTTTCTGCCATTTAGACCTTTAGTACAATTTATGGTTTTAGAATTTTATCGTGCTGCTGCCGCAAATACGGTGAGCGATCGCACTAGTTAGAGTTTAGGTTCTTTAAACAAACCTCTTCATTGAAGCAAAAATATCAGGAACGTGCAGCCAAAAAAACGCCAAGCTATTTTCTTTTATAAGCGATCGCTGTCTATAACTAAGCTCATTCCCTAGAATTGTATCTTCAGTGCTTAAAATTGAGCGATAAATCGCTGACTACAAACCCATCAAAATTAATGGTACATATAGAACACTAATGGTCTGTCGCAAAAGTTCTGAAGGGTTATAAAAGTTTGTAGTAAGCACTTCAGTGCTTAAAATTGAGCGATAAATCGCTGACTACAAACCCATCAAAATTAATGCGATAGACCACTAGGATCAAAGGATTGTTGTGTCTTTAAACTTAGGAGTGTGAATTTAACCATCGCGCCGCGTCTTTGGCATGATAAGTCAAAATCAAATCTGCTCCAGCGCGTTTAAATCCAGTTAGAGTTTCCAAAACCACCCGCTCTTCATCAATCCAACCATTGAGAGCCGCAGCTTTCACCATTGAATACTCACCGGAAACATTGTAAGCTGCAACAGGTAAGTTACTCGCTTCTTTCACCCGCCAGATAATGTCCATGTATGCCAAAGCTGGCTTAACCATGAGCATATCAGCACCTTCGGCGATATCCAATTCAATCTCTTTAATTGCTTCGCGGGCGTTACCTGGGTCCATTTGGTAAGTTCTTCTATCCCCAAATTGTGGTGTCGAGTCTGCTGCATCCCGAAATGGACCATAATAACCCGAAGCGTACTTAGCAGCATAAGACATAATCGGTGTGTCTTGAAATCCGGCTTCATCCAAACCGGCACGAATTGCCTGAACAAAGCCATCCATCATCCCTGAAGGCGCAATAATATCAGCACCAGCATTTGCTTGGGAAACTGCTGTTTTTTTCAACAATTCCAGAGTTGGGTCATTTAAAACTCTTCCTGTTAAATCACCAACTTGTAAATAACCACAGTGACCGTGACTGGTATACTCACATAAACAAGTATCAGCAACTACAATCAAATCTGGCACTGCTGCTTTTACTGCCGTCGCAGCTTTTTGGACAATTCCGCAATCATGCCAAGCCCCAGTGGCATCCACGTCTTTATCAGCCGGAATACCAAATAAAATAATTCCCGGAATTCCTAAGTCATAAACTTCTTTTGCCTCTTCGACAATTTTATCTACCGAAAGTTGGTAGACTCCGGGCATCGATTTCACCTCGTTAGCGATTCCCTCACCCGGTACGGCAAATAGTGGATAAATAAAATCGTTTGTTGTCAAAACAGTTTCACGAACCATCCGGCGCAGTTGGGGATGGGTACGCAGACGGCGGGGGCGATGTATAGGAAACATAAAATTTTATGAAGAAAACCAACGCAATGGACACAAAACAAAGCGTCATAAAAGCAGGCTAAAAATTTCCTGCCGTCAGACAGACTATAAACAGTGCTTAACTGTCCTTTGCCCTACTCTTAATCAAGCTGTGGGGCAATTTTGTATTTTACAGCTTGGTTGACATCTATCTGACGAAGGGAAAACAATATTACAAAATGGGCATAGAGTATGGGGCATTGTATCTATAAATATGAAGTAGTATTTTCAAGTCAAGCAATAGAGCATAGGTAATCAAAAATAATTGGCAATTACCAATGCTCAATGCCCTTCAGGATTGCTGTATATGGATAGCGGGGCTAGCACATGCTCAGTAGTGAGTGCTGAGTGGGTAATTTCAGTTCTTTACTCAGAACTCAGAACGGGCTAGCCCCGCTACGACTAACGGAACTGTTTTGCCCAATCCCCAATGCCCAATATAATAATTTCTACTACAAAAATCGGAAAATATAGGGATAACGAAAGGGTGTATCAGGATTGCTAAAAACGTGGGTGATTGCCCAAATTGTTAGTCCCCAATGCAACAAATACCCGATACCTGCTAGCGGTCCGAGTAATAATAATGGTAATACTAACCAACCGAATAGAAAAAACAGTGCTGCCAGAATCCCTCCATAAAACCAGACGTTAAAGTGGAAGTTGATAGATTCTTTGGCGTTTTCTTTAACAACAGGATCGTCAGATACGAGCAGTATGGCAATAGGTATGCCTACAGATACAAACGTAGTGCTGAAAAAAATAGCTCCATGCGACAAGGCAGAGAGAAGCTTTCGCTTGTCTGTGTCGTACATTTTTTTCTCCTATTTAGTCAGATTGTTGGTTATATTACGACCCTATCACGAGCATCGTTGTCTTAAGATTAAAAGACTTGCCAGAGTAAAAAAATTAAGCAAGCTTTCAAACAAATACAGTTATGTCTACTGAGCTTCAGTCTGAACTTCTTCAAGCAGTTGAACTGCGCCGCAACTTTGCAATTATATCTCACCCTGATGCTGGTAAAACTACACTTACCGAAAAGCTACTACTATACGGAGGTGCAATTCACGAAGCTGGGGCAGTCAAGGCGCGACGAGCGCAACGTAAGGCTACCTCAGACTGGATGGCGATGGAACAACAACGGGGTATTTCCATTACATCTACAGTTTTGCAATTTGAATACCGAAACTGTCAAATAAATTTATTAGACACTCCCGGTCACCAAGATTTCAGTGAAGATACTTATCGCACCCTTGCTGCGGCGGATAATGCAGTGATGCTAATTGATGCAGCAAAAGGTTTGGAACCTCAAACCCGGAAATTATTTGAAGTCTGTAAATTGCGGGGTATCCCGATTTTTACATTTGTGAATAAGCTCGATCGCCCAGGTCGAGAACCTCTAGAACTTTTAGATGAAATTGAGCAAGAATTGAAGTTGCAAACCTATGCGGTCAACTGGCCAATTGGGATGGGCGATCGCTTTAAAGGTGTTTTTGACCGAAACAAGCAACAAATCCACCTGTTTGAGCGGAGCGCCCACGGTAGCCGAGAAGCCCGTGATACAATCATAGAACTAGGCGATCCAAGAATAGAAGAGTTGCTAGAACAAGACCTCTACTATCAACTGAAAAACGATCTAGAACTGTTAGAAGGAGTTGGTCCAGAGCTAGATTTACAGTTGGTACACGAAGGCAAAATGACGCCAGTGTTCTTTGGTAGCGCTATGACTAACTTTGGGGTAGAATTATTCCTCAAATACTTCCTCGACTATGCCCTGAAACCCGGTTCTCACAACAGCAGTGTTGGCGAACTTCTCCCCACATACCCGGAGTTTTCGGGGTTTGTCTTCAAACTGCAAGCGAATATGGACCCGAAGCACCGCGATCGCGTCGCATTTATCCGGGTTTGCACTGGTAAGTTTGAAAAAGATATGATGGTGAATCACGCTCGTATGGGTAAACTCATCCGTCTGTCCCGCCCGCAAAAACTCTTTGCTCAAGAGCGGGAATCGATTGATGTGGCTTATCCTGGCGATGTCATCGGTTTGAATAATCCCGGTGTTTTTGCGATCGGGGATACAATTTACACGGGTCAAAAGCTCGAATATGAGGGGATTCCCTATTTCTCACCGGAACTGTTTGCGACTCTCAGGAATCCCAACCCCTCGAAGTCTAAACAATTCCAAAAAGGCGTTGCGGAATTGCGCGAAGAAGGTGCTGTGCAAATTATGTATTCAACTGATGAAGCCAAGCGCGATCCAATTTTGGCCGCGGTGGGTCAGTTGCAATTCGAGGTGGTGCAGTTTCGCTTACAAAATGAGTATGGTGTAGAAACCATCTTAGATTTATTACCATACAGTGTCGCTCGTTGGGTTGAAGGTGGTTGGGAAGCATTGGAAAAGGTGGGACGGATATTCAATACCACTACAGTTAAAGACAGTATGGGACGCCCAGTGTTGCTATTCCGCAATGAATGGAATTGCCAACAATTACAAGGCGACCATCCAGAGTTGAAATTAAGCGCGAACGCCCCAGTATTATTTAGTCAACAACCAGTGGAGGAATGAAGAAGAATACAGAATACAGAATTCAGAATTCAGAATTAGTTCTACAGAAGAACCAACTGAATTCTGACGACTGGTGGCTTGATTCTTTCTCGATCCGTTCACTTGACAAGCAAAACTTGGGCGCAGTTGATTCCCACGGCATCCGAGGTTCGCGCTTTTGCCCAGACGTGGATCGTTTAGAAGAGATTGGAGTGCCAGAATTTGTATGCCTTCACATGCTAAATCGTCTTTGGAGGCTGGTTTAGTCGCCCTTAAGCAAGGAAATTACCAAACAGCGATCGCTCACTTAGAATCTGTGGCTAGCAGCGAAAGTAATGGGACTGCTAACTTACAAGCAAGGGTTGGCTTAGTGATGGCTTATGCTCGTAGTGGCGAAGTCTCTAAAGCGATCGCCATTTCCCAAAATCTCATTGAAAGTAACAATCCCCAAGTTCAAGAGTGGGCAACACGCGCTCTCGAACACCTGACAAAACGTAAAAAACCGGAACAAGAATCAAAAAATGTCGAAACTGGATTTGTTGTCTTTGAGAATTCATCCCCAGATAATCCTCCAGACACTCCTCCAGACACTCCCCTAGATACTCCTACACCAGAGGAGTCAAAAGACCAAGTAATAGAAACTAAGAACAACGAAATCCCGGCGATGGTGCCACTACCTAAACTCCAAGCTACTGTCGCACCACCGCCTCCTCCACCACCCCTAAGTGGTTTCATGGGTTCTGTCACCCGCACCCAAGCCAAACTATTCGGCGTTATTTATTGGCGACAAGCACAACGTGCCAGAGCATGGCAACCCCTGCGGAAGCCAAAATTGATACCTTTGCGACTACTGGCTGGCGGAACATTCATCGCCCTGTTTTGGGTGATGCGGGAAATCATCAAGTTAATATTGGGATCGATCAACAAGACTTTAGTCAAACTTCCCTATGTAGAACCATTTGATTTCTTATACAACGATCCGACTCGATTGTTGCTAATAGTATTCGTGATTTTAATTGCAGTATCACCTTGGTTACTTGATCTGCTGTTAGCAAACATGTATGGTCAACGAGAACTTACCAAAGATGTATTGAATGCTCGTAGTCGGGAAGCTGTGCGGGTGCTTCAACGCTGTTGTCAACAGCGGCATTGGCCATTACCAAAACTGCGAATTTTGCCAATGGCTGCACCAATTATCCTAACGTATGGTAGTTTACCACGTAACGCCAGGATTGTAGTTAGTCAAGGGTTGTTAGAGCAACTGGCAGATGATGAAATTGCCATTATTTACGCTACACAGCTAGGGCATATTGCTCACTGGGATTTTGCTGTGATGTCTTTGGTTTTATTGGTGACACTACCTATTTATAAGCTGTATCAGCAAATGTCGGAGTGGGGTAACAACATATCAGGCAAAATTTGGCGCTGGCCGGTGACAATTGTCGCTAGTCTGATTTATGGAATTTGGTGTTTGCTGAGTGGAACTGCATTGTGGTTGTCCCAGTTGCGACTTTATTATAGCGATCGCGTTGCAACTGAAATTACTGGTAATCCCAATGCCCTGATTCGTGCCTTACTGAAAATCTCCATTGGCATTGCCGCTGATATCCAAAAACAAGAACAGACTAGTTGGCAGTTAGAAAGCTTAAATCTGCTGACACCAGTCAGCCACCAACAAAGTCTGTCTTTAGGTACTATTGCTAGTAATCTCTCTTTTGAATCCTTTTTGAAATGGGATATAGCCAATCCCTATCGCCGATGGTTTACGATTAATAATAGCCATCCTCTGATGGGCGATCGCATCGAACGCCTCTGCCAAATAGCCCGTCACTGGCATCTAGAAACCGAGCTACATTTTCCTAACGAGCAACCATCAAAAGTTAAGCGTCAGTCTTTCTTATTACAAATCGCTCCCTGGTTAGGAATTCCTCTAGGAGTACTGTTTGCAGGTTTAGTTTGGCTAACGTGGCAATTAGCATTCACACTCAAGTTTTTAAACCTAAAGTGGATATATGATGATTGCTCTTTCATTACAGGCTGTCTTCTGATTGGCTTTAGCATCGGCACAGTGATCCGGATTAATTCTTTCTTCCCCGATATTAAACCTGCCACTGTGCAAGCTGACGACTGCCTACCCACCCTGTTAGCTGACCCTTCTGCCTTACCCATTGACAGCATCAGCGTCCGTATTGTCGGCAAACTATTAGGTCGTCAAGGCACTAGCAACTCCCTAGCCCAAGATTTAATCCTCCAATCAAGCGCGGGCTTGGTGAAATTACATCACATTTCTTGGCTAGGACAGCCAGTCAATCATCAGGATCTGATCGGTCGGCAAATTATCGTCACAGGTTGGTTCCGGCGAGGAGCAACACCTTGGATCGATATCCAAACCTTGGAAACTCAAAGTGGTAAAACTATGTATAGCCCTCATCCCATTTGGTCTTTTGTTTTGGCACTTGCAGCGCTGGCTTGGGGTGCATACATTTTTCTCAATGGTTCATTGGGCATTGGTCATTAGTCGTTAGCAAAGGACAAAATGTAAACAAAAGTTGCAGGTTTTCTTCACAAGTGTTACATTTATTTACACAAACAATAGCAACCGAAATAACTCAGCGCCATCGCTTTGTTATTCAATTCGGTGCTTTTCCCCCGCTCCATACCTTTTCATCCTCCCAACACAGCAGCAAATCAACCAGCCACTGGCTGGTTTTTGTTTCCAAATCTGCCCCATTGAATAAAAAAATGTGTTTTATGCTACGATGCAGTAATACTAAAGTCGAAAATGTATGCGCTAAACTAGCTAAGTAGAAAATACCGTGGTAATGTAAAGAATGGTATTTTATTCTGCAAAGACGGGCATCAAAGAAAGCGTGTACTTTGGCAGACAATAGGCTATTAAATTTACAATTCTTAGAATTAAGGTGTTATTAGCTCATCGTAGTGTGAGCCTTTGGATTAAACAAGCTTGATCCCAACGAAAAACTGTATTGTATAGGTTGATAGTTTGGAGCAAAAAAATTGGTTGAAGGCAGTCTTTATCAATAGCATCTATTTAAAAGCCAAAGCCAAGTGATTGTTTTCTCACCTTGCCATGTTCATTCAACTCCGGAGGTATAGTTCATGTCCGTTCGCCTATATATAGGTAATTTGCCCAAAGAAGAAATTGATCGTCAAGATCTGCAAGCAGTTTTTGCAGCTGAAGGTGATGCTGTAACTACTAAATTAATTAAAGACCGAAAAACTGGCAAATGCCGCGGTTTTGGTTTTCTGACAGTTAACAATGACGAACAAGCTGACCAAATAATTGAAAAGTATAATGGTCAGATGTTCAAAGACACCCCCATTAAGCTAGAAAAGGCATTACCTCGTACAAAGGGTGAGGAAGGCGAAGAGCAAGCTCCTAAACCAGTTACTGTTGCTAGTAGTAGTCCTACTCCTAGCGTTAACAAAGAAGGTAGTCGTCGCGAGAAAGGCTCTAAGAAGCCTCGTCGTGGCGGTGGTGGAGGTTCTCGTGAAAGCACCACAACTACAGAGTCAGATGCTATTCGTCCAGATCCCCGCTGGGCTTCAGAATTAGAAAAGCTCAAGCAGATGCTAGCTGCACAAACTACGAATTAATCCTTAAGGGAGAGAAATTAAAAATTAAAAATCAGAATTACTTTTTTTGATTTTTAATTTTTAATTGTCGATTATCATCTAGTTTGTTAGTTAAAAGCTATTTGCAACTCATTTTGTAATTCCTATGTTACAAAGTATACTTTTGAGTTTGCATCTAAATTATCCATAGTCAAAATAATTCATAATTACTAATTTATAATTATTACCGCACGGATGCCATTAATTCACTTGAGGATTTGCCAAGTGGAGTATTAGTTTATGAATTAAACATGACCCCAACTATTAGATGTAGTGTAGCGCCCCTTTGAGTAGGGGTTTAAATTCCTAGCAAAAAAATCAAGAACTTAAGTTCTTGATTTTTTTTAGTACTAAAGTGATTACTACGAAACCTATCAAAACTTTTGCAACAAACCATTAGTAGTTTGTCCCATTAACTTTGCAAGGTTTGTAGTGAGCGATAAATCGCTCAATTTTAAGCACTGAAGTGCTTACTACAAACTTTTATAACCCTTCAAAACTTTTGGGACAGACTATTAGTCCTAAATTGATCGGAATTTAGTGAAACGAGTATAAGGGGGACACTGCTATTTTTGGCAGAACGCACATTTTACTGAGCATAAAAATAACATAGATAAAAATATAACAATTCTCAAATCAAATAAAATATCTTCCACTCAAGCGAGTTATAAACCGGAACTCAATATTTATAGATCTTCGAACTCTCGAATTACTTAATTCCACCCGATTACAAGGAATTTGGGACTTATAGTATAAATAGCTGCATGTTATTATGCATATATAGTTATTTAAATTAAATTAAACTACACTGTAAGCATTAATTTAAAAGCATTATGCTTGTTTTACAATCAAATAGAGCAATATAAAATACTTAAGAGAAAAAGTATAAAAAGCAATTAATATTCTATCAATACTGGTATAAACAAGGTAATTACCTATAAATGTATGTATTTATAGAATTAGCTCTGCACCCACAAGACAAAGAATATATTTTCATCTATCACAAGTATTAGATATAAATATGGCGATTTATATCTAAAGGAATTAAATATAAATACTTAATCGAAAAGTATACTTCTGGTAGAGGATGTAAAAAAATATGAGCCATAGTAAATTAAAATCAATATTAGTCAAAGTTCTTAAACAATTCAGGTAAGCGTGCCATAACATACGCCAACTTGGAATCGGCTCAAACTTTGTTACAATCAGCAACACACAAACTATGAACTCTACCACCGAAAAACGTATCGCCTTGATTTCCGTCCACGGAGATCCGGCGATTGAAATAGGGAAAGAAGAAGCTGGGGGACAAAATGTGTACGTGCGGCATGTGGGTGAAGCGCTGGCGCAGCTAGGATGGGAAGTTGATATGTTTACCCGCAAAGTCAGTCTGGAGCAAGACTCGATTATTCAACATAAGGAAAATTGTCGAACTATTCGTTTAAAAGCTGGTCCCCTTGAGTTTGTGCCACGAGATGATATTTTTGGATATTTACCAGAATTTATCGATAATTTCCTCAAATTCCAAGAAAAAAATGATATTACATACGAGTTAGTTCACACTAACTACTGGCTTTCTAGCTGGGTAGGGATGCAGTTGAAGAAAATCAAAGAAATTAAACAGGTTCACACCTACCACTCTTTAGGAGCCGTAAAGTATAACACCATAGAGAATATTCCCCTAATTGCGAGTCAGCGATTAGCAGTGGAAAAAGAAGTGTTGGAGACAGCAGAACGAATTGTTGCCACGAGTCCGCAGGAAAATGAACATATGCGATCGCTAGTTTCGACTCAAGGCAATATCGACATTATTCCCTGCGGTACTGATATTCAGCGATTTGGTTCAATTGCACGGGAAGCAGCGAGATTGGAATTGGAAATCGATCGAGAAGCCAAAGTTGTATTATATGTAGGACGTTTTGACCAACGCAAAGGTATAGAAACCTTAGTACGTGCAGTGCGAGAGTCTAAATTCTCTGGATCAAAAAATCTTCGACTTATTATTGGTGGTGGTAGCACTCCGGGTAATAGCGATGGCATAGAACGCGATCGCATTGAGCAAATTGTCAATGAATTAGGGATGAGCGATTTTACCATTCTTCCTGGTCGTTTGAGTCAAGACATTTTGCCAACTTATTACGCAGCTGCGGATGTTTGCGTTGTTCCTAGTCACTACGAACCCTTTGGACTTGTAGCGATCGAAGCAATGGCAAGCAGTACGCCAGTAGTAGCAAGCGATGTGGGTGGACTTCAATTTACAGTAGTCAATGAAGAAACTGGTTTATTAGCACCACCCCAAGATGTCGCTGCCTTTGCAACTGCGATCGACAGAATTTTGTCGAATCCAGAATGGCGAGATGAACTGGGTAAAGCTGGTAGAAAACGCGTTGAAAATAAGTTTAGTTGGGATGGCGTTGCCAATCAACTGAGCGAACTCTATACCGAGATTTTGCAAGAAACAGCTAAAGAACCAGCATTACTTACCAAATAACTTCATAACCTTATTTGGTAATAGGTAATAGTAAATGAGTAGAGGCGCACAGATGTGCGCCTCTACTTAATATATATGTACCCTCTCAAATCTTCGACATTCCTAAAGACTGAAAAGACCCTATCTCAACCTTCTTGAAGCGTGTCTTAATTAGGAATTACGAATTAGTCTGATGTCAGTCTGAACCAGACACGATAGCATATACTGGGCATCAATGTTTGAACGCCAATGAATCATTTTTGTGCAACCAGTTGACTTTACTACCCTAACGGCTACTTGTAGCGAAATTCGCGCAAACTGGCTACCCTCACGGACAGAGCAGGTTTACCAGCGCGATCGCTACACCATTGCCATCGCATTACGCACCTTGAAACAGCGGGGTTGGCTAGAGATTTCTTGGCATCCTCAAGCTACACATATTTGCATTGGCGATCCGCCGCCACGAATACCAGATACCTTCACTTTTAGCCAACAACTGATACACCAATTGGGTGGTTTGGCTTTAGTGGCAATTGAAGCGATCGCTCCTTGGGAGCGTGTGATTGATTTACAATTTGCTCAACGTCCCGGAGAAAGCGCCCTATATCATGTGTATGCAGAAATTATGGGCAAGTACAGTAACGTCATTCTCACTGACGCCAACAATATAATTATCACCGCCGCCCATCAAGTTAGTCAGCAACAATCTAGCGTCCGTCCCATCCAAACCGGACAACCTTATGAAACACCACCGAAACTCACCGGCCCCGTTCCCAATTTGAGTGAATCTCAAGAACGCTGGCAAGAACGGGTAAGTTTAGTCCCAGGAGCAATCAAGCGGCAATTACTGAAAAGTTATCGGGGTTTGAGTGCAGCACTGCTAGAATCAATGTTATTAGCAGCAAATATCTCCTCAGAAACATCCACCGATAGCCTGAATCGTGACGACTGGCAAAGGCTGTTTCAGCGCTGGCAAGAATGGCTGCAAGTTTTGGATTCGAGTAAATTTCAACCAGCTTGGACAAAAGACGGCTACACAGTCATGGGTTGGGGTGGAGAGGGAAGCGTCAAAGACACCCAAACATTACTCTATCGCTACTACACCGATCAACTTAATCAACAGTTATTTTCCCAATTGCGCCATCAGTTGAGTCAGAAATTAAATAATATTTTGGCGAAATTACGCAATAAGGCTCAAACTTTTAAGACGCGCTTGCAGCAATCAGATCGAGCCGATGACTATCGGCAAAAAGCTGATTTATTGATGGCTCACCTGCAAAACTGGGAACCGGGGATGAAGGAGATTATCATCCCAGATTTTGAGACAAATCAGCCAGTAGCGATCGCTCTGCAACCCGATAAAAATGCTGTCCAAAATGCCCAAAGTCTATATAAACAGAACCAAAAACTCAAACGCGCTCGTGCTGCTGTTGAGCCGCTACTTTTAGAAGTGCAGACAGAAATTGACTATTTAGAACAAGTAGAAGCAGCGATCGCTCAGATAGAGAACTACCAAACGACAGAAGACTTGCAAGCTTTAGAAGAAATCCGCGAAGAACTGATTGGGCAAAAGTATCTAGAAGATCCAGAATACCGTAACCGCACTACCAATGAGGCCTCTAGCAGCAACTTTCATCATTACCTTACTCCTAGCGGCTTTGAAGTACTAATCGGTCGCAACAATCGCCAAAATGACCAATTGACCTTTCGCGTAGCTGGGGATTATGACCTTTGGTTCCACGCTCAAGAAATTCCCGGGAGCCATGTACTACTACGTCTAGAACCCGGTGCTGTTGCAGAAGAAACTGACTTGCAATTTGTCGCCAATCTGACCGCTTATTACAGTCGCGCCCGTCAGAGTGAACAAGTACCAGTAGTATACACTCAGCTAAAACATGTTTACAAACCCAAAGGAGCAAAACCGGGAATTGCCATTTACAAGCAAGAGACTATCCTCTGGGGAAAACCACAATTAGTAACTTAGTCATTGAGCAAAACAGTTCTGAGTGCTGAGTACTGAGTGCCGTAAATGGATAGCGGGGCGTTTAGCCCATGCTGAGTTAAGAGTTTAAAAGTCAGGAGTTTGATTTATCCCCTTGTCCCCTCATCCCCTCCTCTACCCTCCTCTACCCTAAGTATTACTGAATTATCCTTTTAGATAGAGGCTTTTAAGGCTTGTTTATATCTTTTTTTGATGAAAATTTCTGAAAAATCTGTGTTGGCTGTTACAATATTGTTAAGAAAAGTTGCCCGTTGCATTTTGGGAACGCGCAATTGGGTTTTAACTCTCTTGAGAAGACAACGCAAAAAAATTTTTAGACCAGCTGTGGGAGGCTGGTCTTTTTGTTATGGTTCACAAACTTTTTATTCCTTCAATACACTACATTTTTTTTGGTAAAAATTGAATGAAGATACAAAGTTATTATTTGCATCTTCAGACAAAATATGAAAATTAGAAAGTGAATGTGGTTCTAACTGTACCAATCACGATATCGTCGTTTTGATTGTTATGATCTGGTGCTGTCAGCCAGATAATTCCAGGAGTAATGCTGATATTCTCACTCAGCTTATATTGATAGAAACCTTCAATGTGATATGAAGTGTCTGGATCTTTGTTGATACCTGCATTGCTCAGAGAACTACTCACACTAGTAACTTTAGGTTCCATACCGACAATAATCCCTGCAATATTACCTTGTTTACCAAGATCGGGGAAAGCCAGTGTGACGGCATAGTTCCAGATATCAGCATCCCCAGGAGTATCTGAAAGGACGCGAGCTTTGGTCAAGCCAGCCCAACCACCGATGACAAATTTGGAGCTAGGTTGGAAGGATGCTTCTATGCCGTAGGAGTTGCTAGAAGCATTTGCCAATATGTTATTAGCGTTGTTGCTACCACCACTACCATTAGCAAAAAAGTTATTGTTGTAGGCGTTAATGTAAGTCAAACCAAGGGTAATTTGATTGGTAGGCTTAACAGTTAACTGCGCCATAGCACCATAAGCACCGTTGAACAGACCAAAACCAGGCTGAGGGTTACCAGTATCACTCGTCGCTAAATACCCTAAGCTTAGTTCCAGGCGATCGCTAAACTCGTGTTTGATTCCGATACCAGTACCATTAACGAGATAGTAAATTGGGTTAC
Source organism: Nostoc sp. C117 (assembly GCF_043099735.1). Lineage (NCBI taxonomy): Bacteria > Bacillati > Cyanobacteriota > Cyanophyceae > Nostocales > Nostocaceae > Nostoc > Nostoc sp. C117. Next base: position 843,612 of record NZ_CP170991.1, on the reverse strand, counting down.
GAGTCCCAAAATGGGAAAGGGCACCGCTACCACCGTCCCCATCTAAGTAGGGGTTGACTGTGTTAGTGAAATCATCAATTGCACCTGCATTTGCTTCCAAGCTGATGCCTGTTTTCTTACCGAGAGGAAACTGATACAACAGCGCGTCTATCACAACTCCATTATTGTTGTTACCACCAGCAAATCGGAAGTCGCCTTCTGGTGTAAAGGTAGCAGTCTGAGAGAAGGGGTCTAGATTTGTTGCTTGAAGTCTCGTTCTAAGTAAATCTTGACCAGTAAAACTGGTATCGAGGTTTAGACGTACTCGATCTCCAAGGACAGTATTTTGGTTGACTTTTTGATCGCTAACTGTATTTCCACTTATGACACTAGCGATCGCAATTACGACTTCCCCATTCAGTTTAGTTGTGGTCGAAAACTGATTCGCTTCCACTTCAGCAGATCGCACTTCTACTGCATCCACACGACCTCGGAGTGTCGCCAGTTCCGCCGAAAAGTTTTCTTGCAGCCTTTGTAATGTGGCTAAATCTTCTTTTTTAACTAAATCACCTGTGGCTGTAGCGATTAGTTCGTTAACGCGATCGAGACAAGCATTCAAACCGGCAGCAAACTCATATCGCGTCAGTGCCCGATTACCGCGATAAGTGCTATTTGGGTAACCTGCAATACAACCATAGCGTTCTACCAACGATTGTAAGGCTTGAAACGCCCAATCTGTAGTTTGCACATCTGACAATTGGGACACTGAGGTAACTTGTGCCATTGCCGGATCTTTTGTGCTTGGACTAGCTATAATTTGCGGTTGATTTATTTCAGAAGTGTTGGATAATTCACCTGCAAATGCAGCAGTACTTATAAATACCATTGCACTGCATACTGCTGGACTAACTAGCAGGTACTTACAAAATTTTCGCATTTTTCTCCTCACACTTAATCTAGAATTCGCACTCACACCGCGCTTTTTGAAAGCACACTTTATTAAAAACTTGTCAGTAATCTTATCAGAAAGATGCCATCTTTTTAATAAAGTATGTCAATAAACTCTAATTATTTTGGGAAAACTTAATTGCAGAGGGTGTACCGAAAAAGAATTATATTGTGACTTTTTAGACATTAATTACTGAAATAGTATGTTTGCTTTGATTGAGAATGAGAATTATTATATTAGTAGATATAGAATAAGTATCATTGTCAAAAAAATTGTGGCAAAAGCAGACCAAGCATCTGTTTTGGGGGAAAAACACCGTGATGGGGAATTGCAGAGGATTTCAAACACGCAGACAAGGAAGCGGCATTATGTCATTAATTGGTCTGTTAGTGTTGTCAATGGCTAGTGGCTGTAGCCAATCGAATCAGAATCAGGGAATTGCTGAAAAGTTGCCGCAAGCACAGGAGGCTGCATCTACCCCAGTAGCGCAGGTGGGAAAAACTAAAGTAGTGACGACATTTTTGCCGATATATTTGTTTACCAAAGCAGTAGCGGGGAATGTTGCAGACGTAGAAATTTTAGTGCCACCTGGTACTGAGGTACATGAATACCAAGCGACACCAGAAAACGTCAAAGCGATCGCCACTGCAAATGTGTTAGTTAAAAATGGTTTAGGATTAGAAAAATTTTTGCAAAATACTATCAAGAATGCCCAAAATTCCAAATTAACTGAAATTGATGCAAGTATTGGTATTAAACCCTTAAATGAAATTTCACCTGTTGTAAAAACGGCAAAAGCAGAAGAAGACCACGAACATACTGAAGGCAATCCTCATGTTTGGTTAGATCCAGTTTTGGCAAAACAGCAGGTCACTAATATTCGAGATGGCTTAATTAGAGCCGATCCAGCGAATAAAATGACTTATGAAGCTAATGCTGCGGCTTATATTAAAGAATTAGAAAGTTTAAATAGCGAATTTCAGCAGACTTTGCAAAAAACTCCAAGTTGTACCTTTATCACGTTTCATGATGCATTTCCCTACTTAGCGCAACGCTATAAACTCAAGCAGGTTGCTGTGGTAGAAATTCCTGAGGATCAACTTTCACCAACGGATGTCCAAAATGCAATTAATGCCGTCAAAAAATATAAAGTTAAAGCCTTATTTAGCGAACCAGGAGTAGATAATAAATTGCTAACTAGTCTCTCAAAAGATTTGAAGTTAACTTTGCGTCCTCTCGATTCTTTGGAAACTGGAGAAACAGATCCACAGCATTATTTTCAAGCCATGAAAGCTAATTTAAAAATTTTAGAAACCTCATGTCAATAAGATTGTTCTTCGTCAGTTGTCATTTGTCCTTTGCAAATGCCTAATGACCAATGACTAATAACTAATGACTAATGACCAATGACTAATAACTAATGACTAATGACCAATGACTAATAACATTGCTATTTTAAAAGTAGAAGGATTAACTGTTTATCAAGGCAGTTATTTAGCAGTTCGAGATGTTTCCTTTGAATTGTTGCCAGGAACAGATACAGCTATAGTTGGTCCTAATGGTGCAGGTAAAAGTACTCTGGTAAAAGCGGTTTTAGATTTGATACCTCGAAGTGCAGGTAGTATTGAAATACTAGATCGTCCAATTGCCAAACTAGGGCGTTTACGTCACCTATTGGGGTATATGCCGCAAAACTTCATTTTTGACCGCACTTTTCCGATTTCTGTCCGTGAATTAGTAGGACTAGGATGGACAAGTGAAGGGAAAAAGGGAGATTTATTTTTCTCACAATTGTGGAAACAAGACCATAAAAAATCGATAGCAATAACAGAAGCTTTACGGCGAACTGATGCTTATCATTTACAGCATCAAGCTATTGGTACTCTTAGCGGTGGTCAGTTGAAGCGGGTATTGTTAGCTTATTGTTTAGTAATGCAGCGCAAACTTTTGGTATTAGATGAAGCCTTTGCTGGGGTTGATGTACAAGGTGCCGAAGATTTTTACGCTTTGCTAAATGAATTAAAGCGGGAAGAAGGTTGGACAGTATTGCAAGTTTCCCATGATATTGATATGGTAAGCCGTCATTGCGATCGCGTGCTTTGTCTCAATCAAAGCATTATTTGCACTGGCAAACCGGAAATTGCCCTTTCACCACAAAATCTCTTAGCAACATACGGTCCGGGTTTCAGTCGCTACCAGCACGATCATAATTGAGTTTGTCGTTGGTAATTTGGAGTTTCAAAACTTGACTTGGTTTCATAATGTAGAATACATTACGAACCTGCGTATGATTAGTTATTTAGGGCATCGCCCATAAGTATGGATTTCTTCAATAATTGCCAGATAGCTTGGTTAGCGATCGCCAATACTACTGACTTGGTAAGCTTGTTACAATTCCCTTTTATGCAACGGGCGATCGCAGGTGCGATGTTGATGGGCATCCTTGGAGGAATGTTGGGTAGTTTTGTCACCTTGCGCCAACTGTCTTTTTTCAGCCACGCCGTTGGTCATGCAGCATTAGTAGGTGTAGCGTTAGGTGTGCTGTTACAGGTAAATCCTACTTGGATGCTGTTACCTTTTACGTTAGTTTTTGGCGTTATTGTCCTTTACTTCATCGACAAAACCGATTTAGCTAGCGATAGCGTGCTTAGTATAGTGCTATCTGGGGCATTGGCGATCGGTGTGATTATGACGAGCATGATTAAAGGATATCGCGGCAACTTGATGGCTGTGCTGTTTGGCGATATTCTGGCGATCGATACTACAGATTTGATTTTGACCCTACTGATACTGGTGGGAGGTAGCATATTTTTACTATCAACCCTGCAACAGCAAATTTTATTGACACTTAACCCCGATGTGGCGAAGGTTCAAGGTATTCCTGTGCAATTGTACCGCTATGCCTTTGTGGTCTTGCTGTCACTTGCCGTCGCTGTAGCGATTAAAGCTGTTGGCGTTTTACTGGTAAATGCCTTCTTGGTGATTCCCGCCTCCACCGCCAAACTCATGAGTCACCACTTTAGCCGCTTTCTAGTCATGTCGGTAATAGTCGGTTCCATCAGCAGTATTGCTGGCATCATTTTCTCAGGTATTTTCAACTTTGCTTCTGGCCCAAGTATTGTTCTTGTCCAGTTTCTCTTTTTTCTAGCCGTTTTCATCTGGTTTAAGTTGACATTGAAGGCTGCATAAATCTTTTTTATCGAAGGCCTTGCTATATTCTTGGATGTTTGCTACATTTATTAATCGTGGCTCAAATAAGAGTCAAAGCCGGGATAGCTCAGTTGGTAGAGCAGAGGACTGAAAATCCTCGTGTCACGAGTTCAAGTCTCGTTCCTGGCATAGGTTACACACAAAAATAGAACTTGCATCCTGCTTCCACTCGCAGTAAACTTGCATCCAGGATCGGACAAGCATTTGGTAGTAATGCTTTCACTCACAAGGCTTATTGGTACTGTTGACATTTTTCCGAAAATGGTTATATGGATGCAAGTTTACTGCGACTCGTGATCATCTCTGGATTCATATACACAACATACATTCCCTGAACGACGTTTATGAACGTCAATAAAAACGTCGTTTAAAACGTCGTTTGTATACGACGTTAAAAAAAACAGGGTATCTCTACTCCTGTTTTTCTGTCCACTAAATTAGTTTGTTTTTAACTTTTAACCAGCACCAGCAAGTCACCTATCTCACATTCAAGCACCAAGCATAATCTCTCCAGCGTATCAAGGGGGATTGACTTAGCTTTGTTGTATTCAATATTCTGAACGTTCCCTAACGACATCCCTAGCTCTCTCGCGAGTGCATTTTGGGATAACCCTTTGCTTTCTCTCAACTGCTTAAGTCTTACTTCCACCACCATATCCTCTATACCTACTGCGATTGTATCCCAATCTCAATAGTCTAACCATCACTGTGTGTTATGGAAACCAGGTATTGGATAGACAAGTATTATTAGTCTATCTATTGCCATACCATCTAGCATTGGGTTACTTTAAATACATGCCACCAAGCCAAGGTGGAAACGTAAAAGCAAAGGCAGTCACAGCAAGGGGTCTAGAGAAGCACCATTCCCATTAGCGCTGTACTGCTACTGTCTAATACGCATTACGTCAACAGTCAGAGAAGGGTGAGGGACATCGAACTGATTAAGCGTAAACGGCAATTAGTACATAAAATATGGCGTCAAAATCATGCAATTACTATCGGTAAAAGAAGTAGTCCAGTACGAAGAAGAGTGTATTTCAATCGAAGCAACGGTGTTTATAGCTGGCAATAAAATCATTCTCTCAATTCCGCTTGATGGGAGTGACTACGACGTTTTCAAGAGCATCCAGGATGAAGGACGGGACACGAGTAATTACGTTGACTTGGTCATAAGAGCATGGATTGGACGGGAGATAAAGTATACAGTCAACGAACTTCGTACCGACATATGCACATACATATGTGATGACGAATAACAAAAACGACGTTTACACACGACGTAAAAAACGTCGTTTTTAACGACGTTCCGTAACGACGTTCAAGAAAAAAGTCTACTAACAAAACACGAAAAAAATGACAAATTTGATGTTTAACAAGACTCTGGCAAACTCCCTATATGAATCAGATGACATGTTCCCAATTGATTTGGATGATGCGTGGCAATGGATAGGGTGGGGTAAAAAACAGACCGCTAGCGACACACTAAAATCTAATTTTGTGGAAGGTGAAGACTTTTTACGGTCAGGTATCAAAAGCAGTGGTGGCAGACCTTCTGAGGTTTTATTACTCAGTGTGGAATGCTTTAAAATGCTCGGTATGATGGCAGGTACACAGCAGGGTAAAACCATCCGTAAGTATTTTATTGAGTGCGAACGCATAGCAAAGGAAAAAAGGGCTTGTCTATCCACACAACAAACATTGTTACCAACGCTATCTGATGTCGATGTACAGATAAAAGTCCTTACTGAGAAAGAAGTGACACTCTTGTTACAGTTGAATACCATTAAAAGAGAGTACAACGCAGTCAGGCTTGAAAAGGCGCGATTAATAGTCAGCAAGACAAGCGATGCCGTCAGGGAAAATGCAGAAGCCTTGAAGGTAATGTCCGAAGTGGAGAGAGATGAGCAAGGGGAAGACGATCCATATGCGCGTTTCGTAAAATAAACCGACCGATGGTAACGCACGCTCTATTTAAGTTTAACGACGCATAGAAACGTCGTTATTCAACGACGTTACGGAACGTCGTTTTTTTTTAACACACTATACACACTGGATGCGAAACATGGAAAATTCATTAATTGACATTAATAACTACGAAGTAGAATTAATCGCGCTCAAGGTCGAGAGTGAGAGGTTATCGCAAAAAATACAACTATTGCAGACACGAATAGACGAATTGTCACGACAACATGTCGTCAATGAATCGAGCGTAACTAGCGTTGTACCTCAAGGTCTTGAGCGCGATCGGCTTCTATCGGTTCATTTTGAGAGGTTCTTAGAACAAAGGTCAACGGAATTACAGGCTACGACTTTTCAATGCAAATATGTTGCACACAGGAAATGGGTAAAAACTATTCTTGGCGATTCATTCCTTTTATCCGACTTCAATACAACAAACACACAATCGATCGCTGATACGTTAAAAGAGCGACTTAGACCTACTTCAATGAGGAACAAATTTCAAGTTTTGTGTTTATTCTGGGATTGGATGCAACCAGACGTAGAAGCTAAGATAAACCCTTGGCGTAAAGCGATAAGCGGAACTTGGGATACCAACAATCGGACAAAAGAAGGTGACGATTTTACTGATGAGGAGCAAGCCCTCATACTTGAGACGATCAATAGAAATGGAATATATAAAGGATGGAAGGATGTAGTATCTTTTGCGATGCTCTCGCACTGCACGATTCAGGAAGCCTTGACGGTGAAATGGGATGACATTGATATCAGGAATCAGTTTGTAACACTTCCTCGCAGGGATGAATATAGAAAGACCGATGGGACGATGGTATCCATGCCATCTAAGTTAAAAACACTTCTGTTACTAATGATATCCAACCCGTCTACAAATACCAGCGGTAGAGTGTTTATCCTGTCAGATGACAAAACACCTAAAGAAATGTCAATCAGCTTTGGTATTGCATGGAAGCGTATTTGTGAGATATCGGGTGTACGACATCGTAGGCTGGGTATTCGTAAATAAAAGACGGTAACCCCACGAATAAAAAACGTCGTTATTGAACGACGTTATTAACGACGTAGTAAAACGACGTTTACGATTTACACCACACACATCGAAGTAAGGACAATATGTCAGATAAAGCAAAACGAGCGGTGATTAGCATCGCTGGGATTGAAGTAGAAGTATTTCAGTTACCGACTGGCGGTTATGTCATGAGTCAGACGCAAGCTGCTGAAATTATTGGGAATCACGATAGTTCAATTCGCCGATTTTTGGGCGAAAAACGCCTAAAACCCTTTACCAGTGAGCGTTATGAATCCGCCAAAACTCCCATAGAAAAGGATTGGTGCAGCCGTGGCAACAGACAAACGATCCAGTCGTTCTCTATTGACGTGGCATCCGAATATTGGACAGAGAAGGCATTTACCGGCAATGTCAAGGCACAAGCACTCGTAGTAGCATGTATGCAAGAGGCTTTACAACGTCGTTGCGATACCGTCTTTAACGCCGCAGTAACAGAACAGCAGTACGAACGACAAGCGATTGACACTCGTAAGCAATGGGAACAGGATCGCGAATTCTTAAAGGATGCACATTCTGCTTTTACTAATGCATGTATCCGTTTTAAGTTCAACTGCGCGATGGCTCATGACGAAATCACGCTTGCTGTTTGCGGGAAAACTGCCGCGCAGTTACGAGAACTTGAGGTTATTGAGGGCAGGAGTAGTATCGGCTTAAATCACATCGCTGACAACGTGGTACTCGTAGCGATCGCCAAAGTGAAGATACAGTTCGCACGTTACGCGAAAGGCAGTATCTGTAATCGCATCATTCGCGCCATCAAAGATACAAAGGTTTCCGTTTAATTTCCTGCGACAAATAAACACACACGGTACAAGACAATGACAACGACGACAATTACTCAAACATCGGAAGTGACTCCCAGTACACCTGCTGCGATACTTCGGGAATATGCTGGTCAATACGGCATCAATCTGGATGGACTAAATCTACGTCTCATCGTCAATAAAACGTTCGCTGCCGACGAAATCAATAAGGCTTGGAAATTGTCGCAATGGAATATCGAAGTAACTGACAACGGTGGTCAACTGGAAGCCACGACACTCGATGCGATCGCTGCTGTAGACAATGCAAAGCCGGAACCACACAATAAGCACTGGTTGCATTGCACGTACATTGCCGACGACATCCTCGGCATGAAAGGCGCTATCAATGCCATTGGCTTGCACCACGACGCACATTCACTCTCTCAACCGGAAGTACGCTGCATCGCCAGTGAATATCTTATTTCCAATGGCGTAGGACAAGCGATTGTTCCCCCAGTAACGGACTACGGATATTGGCTCGGTAAACTACAGAAGACAATCAGAAGCGTTGACAACAATGCACGTGTAGGACTTGCTGAGATATCCCAATACCAGAAGCATGATGGTTGTATCGACATGAAGCAAGGGCTATCAAAACACGAGTCTGTTATCGGCATTTTGCAGCAACTGTCAGCGATCGCAGGATTCCTGGAAGGAAATATCAAAGATAAGGACATCAATTACCCGTCATATATCAAACGTCAGAATATCCCAGAAAAGCTTACCGTTCACGTCGGTAATACTGTCGTCGTAGCAAAAGTCAACCAGTACTCGTCAACGGATGACCTACTCGTAGCGAACAGTAATTACGGTGTTCCCGTGTTCATTGCAACGTATCACGACGACGGTAAGAGTATTCGTGGTAGTGCTAGAGGTATTCCAGGGTTTAACGTGTTTGAATGCTTGCAGTGTTGTAGCGATGTTATCGGGAAACACGGTGGTCACCCAATGGCAGGTGGTTTCTCGTTACCGTCTGAGAATTGGAAATACTTCGTTGAATCATGCGTAGGTTTTGCTCATCGATCGCTCAAGCCATCGCAGCTAGGTCAACAGGTGTACATCGATGCGATTGTAAAATTGTCGGATATCAGCGACGAATTCGTGACGCAAGTGAGTACATTGCAACCGTTCGGCGTTAACAGTGAACCGATTTTTAGAGCAAACGATATTCATATAATGGACTGCAAGGGCATTGGTGACAAGGGACTGAAGTTCAACCTATGCGAGGACGGCGATAGATACACGAGGACATTCAAGGGTATTTCGTGGAACCTTGGCGAGTATGCACCGTTGCTAGAGTACTGTGACATCGTATTCAAAGTACGACATAAGTGGTTCCGTGACGAACGGTCAATAGAGATTGAAGTAATCGGTTTTAAACCTACCACCAAATAGACAAAAGAAAAAGGTGCTAGCCATGACGGTTAACACCCTAAAACACACACTCAAAACTCAAATCTTTTCACGTACTTCGTGTATATCCTTTTGTATTTCTTGAAACAGTACCTCGTGTCGTTCGAGTTGCAGAAGGATTTTTTGCATGAGGTCACGATTCCTTGATGTCCCTGCTGATGCATTGTCCCAAACTTTTATACCAATTGCGATCGCCGCAGGAATTGCAAGCCCCATATAAAATTCACTTGTCATTTTCATTCACTGCACCATTGTATATACACCCCTATTTTCTACAACGACGTTTACCAACGACGTTAAAAACGTCGTTGAAAACGACGTTCGTATATGTCGTTTCTTTTATAGGGTGTATACGTTATCGATTACACCCTATATCTGTTTACTGTTGCTTATCTTCTGGTAACGCTGGTTTATCGTTACTCTTCACTTGTTTCGCGAATAGACCAATGCTAGACAGTAGAGACTGTAATGCGTTCAGAAGGTTGACAATTGATGCAACGTTTAACTTCATTCCTGTTCACCCTTTTTACAAAGTACCTGTGTATTCGTAGATCTCGATCGTTACGTCTTTGAACCAATTGAACGGTCTAAACCACAGAGTATAAGTAGCAGCGATATTGGGGTCAAATGTCAGTAACGTTGGTTGATTCAGCGACAACAAGTAACGTCTATTTAAAAATGCGTCTACTGTACCGCCCTCTTGAATACCTACACGAATCTTCTGCTTGACATACCCTAGCTGCTTCCAATTTGGTTTACCGTCACTCGTGGATGCCTTTACCGTTAGGTACGGGCTGTCAAAGAGTACTGGGATTACCAACTCACCGATATACCCATAGTCTGGATGAACGATTGGTATATCGTACCGTCTGGTAAACGTCTCACTGTAAAAGAGCGACCAATTTGCAGTATTCCCTAACGATAAAGACATAACGATTAACTCCGTGAAGTAACTTTCAATGGGTTATCGAACGTAGCAATAGTAGATGCACTGTTGGCGCGTCCGGCGACGGTTGGAACAGTAGCGCCAACGAGAGCGGCTTCAACAGTCGCAGCCTTGGCAGCAGTGTAATGAACTTTGATCCGGAATTTCTTCGTACCCAGCTTGGATGTGATATAAGCAGTCCTTAGGACACCAGCACGCAATAATGACTCAACAGGGATAACAGGTAACGCTAGATCTGCATCGGAAGTCGTAACAGTGACGCCTGTCGCGGTTGCGATCGCGCCAGTGTAAAACCCCTTTGTTACTCTAAAAACGTACTCTTGAGTATCGACGACGATCTTTGCTAGGTCGTATAATCCAGCCATTTCCTTTCCTTATTTCCTGATGTTTACTGAGATAAAACGGATACGAGGTGATTCGTTGCTTTAAGTATCAACGATCAACCGAATGTCAGATGTTGAGGAATGGTCGCACCAAGGATGTCAAATGTCTTGTATTTTTTCCCTACCAAACCTAAAGCACCACCGATGTGATTCCTATCGCAGATCACTTTTGCAGTCTTGCGTTTAGTGCCGTTCAAGTATGAGATCCGAACGTGGAAACCTTTACCTGAGGTCAACACCTGTTTTAGTGACAGTTTGTCTACACCTGCTGGGGCTGCACCTGTAAGCTCGGACGCACCGCAAGCGGATGCGATATCATCGAACGCTACTGGTAATACCATGATGAACTGGTCTGGGGATTGTCCAAAAATGTAACTCTTTCTTGTTACTGCCATAATCTGTCCTTACTTACTACAGTTAATCGCCTGAGATCGACACACAATAATATCTACGGTTGATGCACGCTTCACTTCGATACCTATAGGTTTCCAGGGTACGCATGCCTCACGAATGACGTTATTTTTGCGTCGATTCCAGCAAACGTAAACGACGTGTACCTGTTTTAGAAGCGATGATTCCCGGATGACGCAAAAACATCCGATTACAGGTTTTATGTAAAACGCCACGACACTTACACTACGCACGTTATAGCGATTTTGTAATTCATCCCTACTTCAATCGTCCGCTTTGCACAGCACTGGTATGCGCTACCAATGTTTTATCGATGTACCTGCAATTCGTGAACGACGTTTTATAACGTCGTATGTAAACGACGTTTTTTTTTAGACAAAGGGTATACGTTCGACCTACGACATCAAACAAACACACATCAAGGAATAACAACAAATGGCAGAACCTACTTTACAACAAGTTTTCGGTGCAAACGCTACTCAAAACAGCACTACACTTACGATCACAAAAGCAGATTTACTAACACTTACCGCTTCGTCAGGTAATACCGCAGAATCACTTCTGACAGCGATACTTCTAACCGCTAAAAGTTATCTTACTACCGCCAACCAGGACGCAAATGCCGATCAATCGGTGACAATCTCTGATGGTTTTGTACCGTCTTTCACGATTCGGAATAACGTCACGTACCGTCAAGACGACCTCACTGTGTCGCTACAGAAAGCCGCTGGTAGTACCGCCCTAGATGCCGATGATTACTAATGCTATATCAACTGCCATTCAGTAGTATTTTTGGTGGTGATTCTTCACAGGACGCTACCAAAATCACTATCGCAAAGTCGAATTTACCGACGCTAACACCGAACGAAAATAATCACGCTGAGCAACTTTTGACGGCGATACTTATTCAAACGTTAAACAGTTTCTCCGGGGATATAATCACACACGATGGCAACAAGATTGATTTGGGTGATACGGATTTGGGCTTTGATAACTCTGATGCTTTTGAGTTCTTAAAAGTGTTTCAATGGAAGCCGTTTTACAAGGCGCTGAACAAGACCGATTTCGTGGAAGTAAAACAGATCGTTTATCGACGTTTTGAGGCGTCAGGAAATGAGTACGAAGATTAGAAATTTATCGATAGAAAAGGATACCGCTGATGATGCTGATTACTTTATCGGTGACGATCCAAGCAATGGCGTTACTTACAAGATCACTAAACACAATCTCTTTAGTGGACTTGCTTCGGGTGTTGCTGATAATTCTCTACTTACAACAAATAATATTGTGGTGGCGAATTATCAAACAGATTTGGTAGACGCAAAAGGACACCCATTCACGGCAGTCGGATCACCGTCTATAAGTAACAGCAAAAGCCCCTACAGTAGTGGTAGCAGCTTGTACCTTCCTGGTGGTTCGTATGTGCAGTACAATGCTAATACTGACTTCAGATTAAACGCTGACTGGGCGATAGAATTCTTTACTTGGATACCGTCTACATATGCTACAAATGACATCGATTTACCACTTCTGTCTATAGATGCCCCATTCAATATCTTCTTCCAAAAAACACGAAGCGGTTACAACAACAATGGCGTTTTCAACCAGACGGCAGCACTCGGAATAAACAGCAGTATCACCGTTGTTTGTAACTCTAAAACCGCCACTATTTTCGATCAATGGAATCATTTGGCAGCGGTAAAAACAGGTAACGTACTTTATTACTTCGTGAACGGTGTACATCAAAACAGTTCAATGTATTCATCACTTCCAAACACTATAACCAACCCTACGATCTACGTCGGCAATATATCGGGGTACACTTTACCGACTGGGGTATATTTCGCTGGTTTACGCATTCAATCAACGATCTACAGAGTACCAACATTACCGTTCACGGTGTAAGGGATGAATGGCGAATTATTGCAGTATTGACGACAACAAAGCACAAGTATTTTATACCGATGCCAACGGTGTAAAAAAAAACGTTCTCATTGAAGGACAAAACCCGATAACGGTAACGATAGACAGCATCGGTAAAAAGCAATTTCATAGTAGCGGAAACGCTCTTATCACCTACGTTGCGCCGGGCGCTATAACGCTTGTTACGTGTACTGGAAAGTTCCGTCAAATTGGTAGCGATCCGTCAACAGAATTACCATGTGAATACGTTTTGTCTCATGGATCAACTTCCGATAACGTCTTTACTAGCGACTACGACAGCAACTACGGCGACAATACCGGAGACATGACGTTTACCGTAAATTACGTCGCTGACGTTGATTTTATTCGTGTTCGTAACTCACAAGGTACACTGCTTTTCAAGGATTACGGTGCTAGTCCAATGACGTATGAAGTGAAGTGCATCCGTCAGCATTGTCCAGAGGGGTATTGTGAGTGCAAAGCAGATGGATACCCAGGATACTGCTGCAACGACTGCAATGACACGGCATCAAGAATACACGCCCTAACAGAACAAGTAAGGGGGATAAATGGCAAATGATTGTGAATCACTGGCAAGGGAATTGGCTTTGCTGCGAGCAGAAATAGCGAACATCAAAAAGACGGACGAAAACGCTATCGTAAGACGCGCTGTATCGGCATCAGAAGCGACCATCATTCCACAGATCCCTGGTATTGCTTCAGGCGTAGCGACTGGTATTGCTACAGCACTAATTAATCCACTGAAGCCACAGATTCAAAGCGCATTCGATCGTGCTAGTAGTGCGTTCTCTCGTGCTGATCAAAGTTTCTCAAAGGCGTCGGATGCTTCTATTGCGGCCGAACTCTCAAAAGCACGCGCTAACCTTGCAAACGGCAACGCTGTTGTTGCAGATGCGAAAGCAGGTATAGCGTTAGGCAGGGCGGTGTCGGCGTCAGAAGAAGCGGTAAGAGCTTCGACATCTGTGTCCGGTCTAAAAGGACTCGTAAATGGTATCGGTAGCAAGGTGAATGCCCTTGGTGGGTTAATCTCTAGGGTTGAAGCGGTAGCAGGTAACGCACTTGTACAAGCGGCTAAGTCGATCGGTATAAGCGAACAAGCGTTGGGAAAAGTACTTGGACTTGCTTCAACGGTTGCGACACTTTTTAATACCGTAGCAACAATCTTCACTCTACTCGAACAACTTGCAGTACTTGAAACACTGGGCGCAAGAATTGATGCCCTGGAATCACAAATAGTAGCGCTTGGGGGTGATATCTCACGAGTACTTGGTAAATTACTTGGACTACAGGTACGTATTACAGGCGTTGAATCAAGGTTGCCGGGAATAGAAGATCTCGCAAGTACGGCATTACTTATCGGAAGAAGCGCTGAAAGTATTGGTAGAAACGCTTTGCAAGCCGCAGGTATTGCCCGACAGGAAGCACAACAGGCACAAACGACGGCTGACGGTGCTGAACGCAACGCCGAGACGGCAAACAGTAACGCTACGACGGCATTCAACAAAGCTGGACAAGCTCAAGGCATTGCTGAACAAGCAAGGCAGATCGGCGGACAGGCGCTAGAGAAGGCGGGTACAGCATTGACGACGGCATTAACGGCGATCGCTTTGTACCAAGGTATTAAATCTCTCAGAGGACTGAAGGGCGACCCAGGGATACCGGGATTACCTGGCAGAAAAGGTGATAAAGGTGATCCGGGTGTACAAGGTGTACCAGGAAAAGACGGTATAACGACGGTAATACAAATCCCAGGCGTTCCAGGGCAGAAGGGAGACAAAGGCGATAGAGGTGTACAAGGATTGCCGGGTATACCAGGAAGACAGGGAATACAAGGCGTACCGGGAGTACCGGGTAAGGATGGCAAGGACGTGAATCCAGCAGACGTGGCAGGTTTAAGGGCATTAATTATTCAACAACATGCACAAACGCGAACGAATATCAACAGCGTGTCACGTGGTTTAGTGGGAGGGGTGAAAGCATTCTTTACGACGCAGCTAGCGGCAATAACGGCACTGATAACGGCGATCGCTAATAACACTTATGTGGAGAAAGCGTTATCTGTTCTTACGTTCGCAGCGACAGTCCACAACGCTTTTATGCTCTCAAATAATCTTGCACAAACGCTCGGTACTGTCATCGATCAGGTATTGGGGTTGATTCTTCCAAAAGGAATTGACGGTACTCCGATT
Source organism: Nostoc sp. C117 (assembly GCF_043099735.1). Classification (NCBI taxonomy): domain Bacteria; kingdom Bacillati; phylum Cyanobacteriota; class Cyanophyceae; order Nostocales; family Nostocaceae; genus Nostoc; species Nostoc sp. C117. The sequence continues at coordinate 828,339 of NZ_CP170991.1, read as the reverse complement.
AGTATCAGTAACGTGATTGGTAAGGCAACGCATGAGTTGATTGCAGATACGATCGGTGAGACGAATTACGCCAAGATTTCAGAAGAATGGGCATTAGCGAACAGGATTTATCAGTCAACGCAAAACGTTTTCAATTCGATTACAAACGCTACTGCTGCGATTCAGGCTGGTATGGAGATGATCGGCGGTAATGTCAGCAAAATCGGAAACGCACTTAAGATATGGGGCGTGATCGGTGAAAAGGCGTATGGATGGATGAACCCACAGCCGAACCTGCATGGTAGGTTTTTCACCTTCTTAACGACGGCTCAGGAAAGTGCTAATACCATACAAACAGTCGTCCAGGTTCCCTTATCGATTAAAGACGCTGTGGTCGGTGTCAATGATGCAAGAACAGCGTTACAAAAAGACCTTACACAGGAAGATCCGAAAGATGATCACGGCAATCCACGGGAGGATGCACTCGGTAATCCGCTCAAGTACGAGCCGGGAACGACGATACCATCGCCAACAAAAACGGTGTTGTCACAAGAGCAATCAAAGGCGGATAGTAGGAATATTTTAGAGGCAACGTTAGCAGATTTACTGGACGCAGGTGATTGATTATGGGTAATTACATTCCACCAAGAGACGAACAAGGAAAGCAACTACCACCAACATCTAATATACCAACGGGTGAGCCGTTAGATGCGAGTACGCCGTCTGTCGTAGCGAATACACCACCAGTCGATTCCCTGCCCGATGACTTCAAGCCATTCGACCACTTACAAGCAGTGTATATTCCACAGTTCAATGTTCTTGTACGTCGTTTTTTTGGCGATCTACCGGATGACTGGAAGCCGAATATCGCAACGGCTCGAAGTAGTCTTCGTGTGGCTTGTACAATGCTGAATGAGGATAACCACGCAATGATGTACCTCAGGAGTAGCCTGTTTTTCGATTTATTGGGGTATGGGAGAAAAGACCTTATTGTTTATCATGGCGCTGTAGATTCACTCACTCAACCTGTCGATGGACACCCAAAAGTAGTGTTTTACTTCTCTCAAAATAAGGCAGATGTCGGAGTAGACGAGCAATTCGTTGATATGGAATGTTCCTTTAGGTTGATGACTGAGACACCAGAGACTTTTACAAAGGAGAATGCTTTAGCGATCGCTAACCAGGTGAAAACGGAAATGACGACGGGTGGAAAAGGTATAACGTTCATCAAGGGCAAGAACATCTACAACTACAAGCACGAAGAAAAGGGGTACAGGCTTTTAATTCGTGGCAGTACGGAAGCGGATAGCATCGACCTTATTCAACGTCTATTACGCATTCAAGAGGTAGCGTTTGACGAAAATAGGTTATCAGTTAGTGAACCTAAGAAAAGCAATACTACGACGCCAACGACGCACACAGTGTACGGGAAGACGATAAAGAAACCACGATTTAGACCTACAGCGACACTTCACTTCAGATATGCGTATGTTGAAGTTCCAGGGTTAAAGAATAATATCTTCCTTGTGGATACAACACATCGTCATACTGCATTGGTGGCAGCGTAATTTCCACAACGTCGTACTTGAACGACGTTTTAAACGACGTAAAAAACGACGTTGTTACACGTCGTTTATAGAATATAGGGTATACGCTCACTAAAGAGTGACTAACTCTCTGGCATCACAATGTCACTAACATCACCCAAATATTTTTTAGAGATCATGTTCGGTGAGTTCCCCACCCATCTCGCAACAATTGTACTGTCAGACCCACTCTTGACCATTGCTGTTATCGCCGTATGTCTCATTTGGTAAGGGTTTCTATACTCGATATTCGGCAAACTGTTGAGTACTGATTTCCATGCACGGTTAGAGAAGTTATGCCAGTCTATAAGCCCTCCCTTTTTTGCTGGAAACAAATAATCGTTCGGTAACGCACTATCGGTCTTTATCTCACTGAGGACAGACTGCATGGCAACATTTACCGTAATAGAGCGTCTTTGCTGTGTCTTTGTACCTGGCTCGATAACACCACTTGCTGTCAGTCTTTGACAAAAAGTTATCTTCCCCTCCTTGACGTGTTTCCATTGAAGTGCTAGGGCTTCCTCTGGACGGCAACCAGTGCCAAACAAGAATTCTACTAAAGGAGCGTAGTGTTTATAACGATCGCTAGCATAGAACGCTTGTATTATCTGTTTGCGCTCGTTATCAGTAAACGGGTTGATGTCATCCTGGGTATCCGTGTGTTTTGTCGTCGGAATAAGATTCCTTAGACCTTCAAAGGGATTTGATTGCAGTTTATTAGTGGATACACCCCATTTACAGCAAGCATTTATCAGCTTCCATTGCTTCTCAATGCTACTTGTGGAAGTGCCCTCATGATCTGATACTAGCCATTGCATGACATAAACAGCGTCTCGTACTAGTTTGTGAGGACACTTCCTTAGCTTGTTCTGAATACGGTTGTAATCAATCATGCTGTTTGATGCCAAAGTTTTAGATTTGAACTTAGTGAAGTCATTAAATAATTGCAATAGATCGATTGCGTTCACTGACATCCGTGCAGCAACCTCAGCTTTAGCCTCCTCAGCGTCTCTAATGGCTGCTTCCTTTGTTCTACCTTGTAGAGCATTTGGCTTGTACTTTGTCAGTGTGGGGTCAAAGTATCCAGTTATACAGTCTTGACGGATACGGTTAGCGATCTCCTCAGCTTTTGCGAGTGCTAGCGGATCTGAATACTTGCTACCAGGTATCGGACTAAAGCAGTATTCCTTGCCGCTAAAAGTGAAGCGAATGATGATAGCACCTTTATTATTTCTTGGCGTAATTTCTCTCACACTGTCCTCTTTTGCGTGTCTACATTACTATTTTCGCAGTAAACTTGCATCCAGTCGAGAGATGAACCTGGTTGCTGAGTGTGGAATGCTTGGTATATATGAGTTTTTTTAAAAGTTGAGCTAGGACTGAAAATCCTCGTGTCACGAGTTCAAGTCTCGTTCCTGGCATAGGTTACACACAAAAATAGAACTTGCATATTATTGTATAAACTTGCAAACGGTGAGAAAGACTATATCAGTCTGTCCCTAGTAAGGTAACGACAAAATAAGCTAATCTGCCTTGAAGTTCCATAATCCTTAGCCTCAGAAAGACCCGACGACGCAGAAAATGGGAGATGCGGGATGGAATTTGAATGATTTTGATCGAGTGATGGGAAACCCTCGCAAAGATGCCAGATAGATTTTGCCAGGATGGAAAGTAACATTTATTTAGTTTTCACTCATAATTGAGTCATTTTGTAAAGTCGCCAAAATCCTACTTAACTATGGCGACAGCATAATAAAGGAATCGGATAAATTAAGATAAGTAAAGAAAACGTTTTGAAGTAAATGACAGCTTTAAGCTTAGAAGAAATTTCTACTCAGTTAGAAAGTCCGAATTTACGCGATCGCATGGTAGCCCTTGCTAATCTGCGTCATATTGCCGCAGAGGATGCAGTGCCTTTGATTAAGAAGGTACTAGACGACGAATCTTTGCAACTGCGATCAATGGCAATATTTGCCCTTGGAGTCAAGCCCACGCCAGAATGTTATTCAATTTTGGTGAGAATTCTGGAAACTGACCCAGATTATGGCATTCGTGCTGATGCCGCTGGTGCCTTAGGATATTTGGGTGATGCTAGAGCTTTTGAGGCACTCTCACGGGCATTTTACGAAGATACTGATTGGTTAGTACGCTTTAGTGCAGCCGTTTCTCTAGGTAACATTAAAGACCCCCGCGCCCGTGAAGTTCTGCTTCAAGCCCTTGATAGCAAAGAAATAGTATTGCAAGAGGCTGCAATCTCTGCGCTGGGAGAAATTAAAGATATTCAGTCTGTGGATAGTATCCTGCGATTTGCCCAATCAGATGATTGGTTAATCAGGCAACGTTTGGCAGAAGCCTTGGGCAATCTTCCCACTCCCAAGAGCGTCTCAGCTTTGAAATATCTGGAAAAAGACAATCATTTCAACGTTGCTGAGGCAGCGAGAATTAGCCTCAAGAGGCTTGAGGAAATAGGCAATCAAGCTTAATATTAAAGCCTCGTTTTACCTTTTAATAATAATTAAGTGGGAATTTTAGCATTTTAATGCAGGGTAATTTGATTCATGAATATTGAAGAGTTTTTTCAGTTAAGTGCTGGTAAATGGTTTTCCCATCGTACTATTCATCATCTGGCTTTTAATCAATCTGAAAATGGCAAGTCAGATATCATCATTGAGACACTGGCAACAGATCATCCAGAAGTAAGCAAATTGTGCCAGCAGTACGAAATTAATCCTAGTTCGGCCTCCTGTGCCCTGAAAGTCAGCTGGAACACTACGATGGAACTGAATCAAGCAAAAGATAGTGGTTCAACTGTATTAGTTTCAATACCTGATGCTAATAATCCCACCCAAGGCAAGTTACTGCGGGAAATAGTTAATCACAAGAAAATTCCAGTTGCTGGACGCTATCAGATAGATAGTGATGGTGCTTTAACCCTAACTACAGAAGATGAAACCATGAAATCTGAGGAGCGTCTGTGGTTTGCTAGCCCGAATCTGCGAATGCGGGTGAATGTCTTAAAGCGCTTTGGTGGGTTTAGTATCACTTCCTTTACTTCTGAGATTCGTATGGGTGGTTTTCCACCTGCGGCGAAGGCCTCCGAAGCAGCTAATTCAGTATCAAGCTAGTTTTAATACAAAATATTGCCTCCAAAAAACCTTACTGTGTATACGCAAGTCAAAAAAACTGAACCACATTAGCTTTAATAAGGCTTACACAAACAATAACTGTATGGGTAAGGGTAATTCATCCATTACCCATACAGTTATTTAATTTGGTAGTTAGCGTTACGCAGTAGATAACACCCTCTACGTATCTTTTCAAACATCAAATAAGCTATTATGCATTTAGCTTGTACATTTATGTGATGATGGTTGACGGTTGACCGATAACCGATAACCGTCAAACGTCAACGATTATAAAGAGTGTTTATATAATTTTGTTTCGCTGTGTTGATAGTTGTTAAATTTGCAAAAAATTGGCGATCGCTTGGGGTAACGGCAAAACAATAATAACCAACAAAGCCATTGCTAGTAATCCCCAAATGTCACGACCATTATCCAATTCAGTGACATCATTTAGTGCAGGTTCATCAATCAACGGCATAAATAATAAAATAATCGCCCACAACAAAAGTTCTTCCCGAATCAAAGAAAGTAATAGTAACAACACACGAGCTATTTGACCAATTACAATTGCGGTTCGCTGTCCAAACATTGCATGAACAATGTGACCTCCATCTAATTGTCCTACAGGCATTAAATTCAACGCCGTGACAACTAATCCTAAAAAGCCAGCTACTGCAACTGGATGCAAGTCAAGAGCAGATTTTGCTGTTAACTGACTTCCCAAGGCTAACTTTGAGAGTAGCGCTAATAAGATAGAATACTTGGGATTGAGGGCATCAAAATCGAAAACTTGGGTTTTTTCTGTTAAGGAAACCACATCAGAATGAGCCAAGCCCCAGATTAGTAAGGGTAAGGTGATAACAAAGCCCGCAAGTGGGCCAGCAATGCTAATGTCAAATAAAGCCTTGCGGTTGGGAATAGGACTACGCATTTGAATGAATGCGCCAAAAGTTCCCAAAAATAAAGGTATGGGAATAAAGTAAGGCAACGTAGAGCGAATATTGTAAAATTTAGCTGTTAGATAATGCCCAAGTTCATGAGTACCCAAAATACTCATTAGTCCTAAGGCATAGGGTAAACCCTTGAGCAGAACATTTGGGCTAAATAAAACTTTGAGGAAAGATCCCATTTCTCTTGTTGGTGGGAGGGAAACACCAGCAATTTGTACTCCCACCAAAGTAGTAGTTAGCAAAGTAACTACTAGTAGTAAAAGAGCTAATCTCGGTCTAGTTAGCTGTTCCTGGTCGCGTCGTGGTGTATTTGTCTGTTTAGCAGCTTGAGTATTGGGAACTAGTACAAAGAAAGGTTTACCATTGAAACCTTCTTGAAAAATCAACAGAAAGCGATCGCCAAATTGTGCTTCAATATTAGTCTTAATCTGCTGGTAAGCATTGCTGGCTTTAGTTCGCAACTGACCACGACAAATGACCGCTTGTGGTCGATACTCAATATTTTGAACGTAGTATACAGACCAAGGAAAACAATTTCGCAGTTGGGTTTCTTCCCTTGGTTCAATGGGACGGGTTGTTGGTTCTGGGGTAGGTTGCATAGTCAGCGCTGATTCTGAGGCTTGGGCTTGGGGTGGGTTCTGTGTATCTCTAGGCGATCGACGCCCCCATTTAAACAATATTGAGTATAAGAGTATGCAGACAAATAAAGACCACATGAACAGCCCTGGTGGCGGAGGTTGTTTCACCCCATATATCGCCGTCCATCCAGTCAAAATAAATGCTGGTGTCATTAAAACCAACCACAATAACCATACTGGCGTCCTGGTGATCTGAGCGACGCTGTGCTGCACCATTAGATAAGTAGCTAGCCCTAGTAGGAGGAGAAACAAAAACCAAAATGCCATATTATCTTCACTAATTTTGACAGAACGCCCCACCAGTAGCTTTAGCACCATAGCATTAACTACAAGGCAGACCTCAAAGGGAATTGGGTATTGGGAAAGAAATTCTTTTAAGATTTGCTTGGCGTACTAATCTTCATACAAATCTTCCCCAGTCCCCAGCGATGCACTGAGCTTGTCGTCGAAGTGTCCCCATTACCTCTTATCCCCAGTTCCTAGTCCCCAGTCCCTAGTCGGTTATTTTATTATGTTCCCTTTACCTCAACAGCCAAGTCAGACAACTAAGCCACCACGGGCTGTTTTTCCTGACGAAATTCCTAGCAGAGATTCTCTGCAATCAGACTTCGCACAACAAAGCATTTTTGCTTTTCCACCCAATCGGGATACATTAGGGGGAACTTCTTATTTTATTGTAAGAAATGAAAGTAATATCCTCATAGATTGTCCTAACCTAGACCAAACAAATCAAGATTTTTTAGCAGCACATGGAGGCGTTGGTTGGTTATTTCTCACCCATCGCGGCGCTATTGGTAAGACTGCTGAATTTCAGCAAATCTATGGCTGCAAAGTGCTGATTCAAGAGCAAGAAGCTTATTTATTACCAGGTTTAGCGGTAACTACCTTTAATCAGGAATTTACTCTCGATGCAGCAGTCCAAGTCATTTGGACACCAGGTCATTCTCCCGGCTCATCTTGCCTATACTATAGTAAGCTGGGAGGTATATTATTTTCTGGTCGCCATTTAGTCCCTAGTGAGGAGAGTAAACCAGTACCATTACGCACAGCGAAAACCTTTCATTGGCCTCGACAAATTAATAGTATTCGGTTCTTATTAGAACGTTTTACACCAGAAACTCTCCAGTACATTTGTCCCGGAGCTAACACAGGCTTTCTTAGAGGCAAACGCATGATAGATCAAGCTTATAATCATCTGGCATCTCTGGATTTACAAGCTTTGCTGCGGATACCATCCGTTTAGAGGCAGGGGGTAGGAGGCAGGACAACGAGAGAAAAAAAACTCTTAAATCAGCACTCCCAATGCCCAACGCCCAATTTAACTTTTCTAACGTTTGTTAACCAAGATATTGTCCTGGGAATTATAACGCTAGTATAAAGAAATTCTCGTAAAAATTTATGAGCGAAAAAGTTGATGGGGATGTCAGGTTTGCTGGCTACCAAGTTATAGAGCAACTTTATTCAGGTTCTCGTACCCAAGTATACCGAGCAATACGAGAATGCGATCGCCTACCAGTTGTCATCAAGCTCTTAAAACGAGAATACCCTACCTTCAGCGAACTAGTACAGTTTCGCAACCAATATACCATCGCCAAAAACCTAGATATTCCCGGCATTATCAAACCCTACAGCCTGGAAGCTTATTACAATGGCTATGCCCTAGTCATGGAAGACTTTGGTGGCATTTCCTTACGGCAATTTACTCAAGGAAAAACACTAACACTAGAGCAATTTCAACCCATAGCTTTGCAACTGCTAGACAGCTTACACCAGTTACATCATCATCGGGTCATTCATAAAGACATTAAACCAGCCAACATTCTGATTCACCCTGACAGCAGACAAATCAAGCTGATTGACTTCAGTATTGCCTCGCTCTTACCACGAGAAACTCAGGAGCTCCAAAGTCTCAACGGACTGGAGGGAACGCTAGCGTATCTGTCGCCAGAGCAAACTGGGCGGATGAACAGAGGCATTGACTACCGCAGCGACTTCTATTCATTAGGTGTGACTTTCTTTGAACTACTGAGTGGACAATTGCCCTTTGAGTCTTATGAACCGATGGAGTTGGTGCATTGCCACATTGCCAAACTTCCACCCTTAGTCTGCGATTTCAACCCGGATTTGCCCTTGATGCTAGGAGAGATTATCCGCAAACTGATGGCAAAGAACGCTGAAGACCGCTATCAGAGTGCGTTGGGACTTAAACATGACCTAGTGACCTGTTTAGAACAGTGGCGAGAAACAGGCAAACATACCTGGTTTGAGTTGGGACAGCGAGATATTAGCGATCGCTTTCTCATCAGAGAAAAACTCTACGGACGGGAATCGGAAGTACAGACCTTACTAGAGGCATTTGGTCATGTTGCCAATGGTGGTTCCCAACTGATGTTGGTGGCAGGTTTCTCTGGCATCGGTAAAACCGCAGTTGTTAATGAAGTGCATAAGCCGATCATCCGGTGGAACGGCTATTTCATCAAGGGCAAATATGACCAATTCAACCGCAATATTCCTCTGTCTGCCTTTGTCCAAGCCTTTCGTGACTTGATGGGACAGTTGCTCAGTGAAAGCGATACTCAGCTAGAGCAATGGCAGAGTAAGATTTTAGCGGCAGTTGGAGAGAACGGGCAACTTCTAATCGAGGTGATTCCGGAACTAGAGCAGCTGATCGGCAAACAGCCTCCGATCGCAGAACTATCGGGTAGTGCGGCACAGAACCGCTTCAATCTGCTGTTCCAAAAATTCATTCAAGTCTTCACCACAAGAGAGCATCCGTTGGTAATGTTTCTCGATGACTTGCAGTGGGCAGATTCGGCATCGCTGAATTTGCTGAAGCTGTTAATGGCTCAGAATGATTGCAGCTATCTATTCATTATTGGTGCATACCGCGATAACGAGGTATTTGCAGCTCATCCACTGATGTTGACGTTAGATGAAATTGAAAAGGCATCTTCTGGCGTCAATACTTTGATTTTAGCTGCGTTGAAGATAGCAGATGTGAACCATTTAATCGCCGACTCTCTCAGTTGCCCAACTGAACAGGCATTGCCGTTGACAGAGTTGGTTTATCAAAAAGCCAAAGGCAATCCCTTTTTCACGACTCAGTTTCTAAAAGCGCTGTATGAGGATGGGTTAATTAGCTTTGATTGGGAGGCAGGTTTTTGGCAGTGTGATGTGGCGCAAGTGCAATTGCTTGCTCTCACCGATGATGTGGTGGAATTTATGGCACAACAACTTCAAAAATTGCCTGACATCACACAAAATGTTCTAAAACTGGCAGCCTGTATCGGCAATCAATTCGATTTGGCGACGTTGGCGATCGTTTCTGAAAAGTCGCAGATAGAAGCGGCTGCAAGTTTATGGAAAGCCTTACAGGAAGGTTTGATTTTACCCCAAAGTGAAATTTATAAGTTTTATGTTGGGGGAGAACATCAACCAGTTACCCAACAAAATTCTGAGATTGTTGCATATAGATTTTTACATGACCGGGTGCAACAAGCGGCATACTCCCTAATTCCTGGCGATGAAAAACAACCCGTTCACCTGAAAATTGGACAGTTACTCCTGAATAACACTCCGGAAAGCAATCGGGAAGAACGCATTTTTGAAATCGTCAGTCAACTCAATGTTGCAGTTGACTCGATCGCTCAATCAGCAGAACGTCGAGAATTGGCGCAATTTAACCTGATGGCAAGTCGCAAGGCAAAAGCGGCGACTGCCTATGCTGCCGCCTGCAAATATGCTCAAGTAGGCATTGGGTTACTTGCCCAAAACAGTTGGCAGCATCAGTATGAGTTAACCCTAACACTACATCAAGTTGCCACAGAAGCCGCCTATCTGAGCGGTAATTTAGAGCAGATGGCAGTCTTTGCGAACCTTGTCCTAAACCACGCCAAAACCCCATTAGATCGAATCAGCGTTTATGAGGTGAAGATTGAGGCATTCATCGCTCAGGGTGAATTTACCGAGGCGATCGCAGCAGCACTTGCGATTTTAAAGCAATTGGGAGTGGAACTGCCCGCAGCGCCTACCCAGGATGATGTGGCAACTGCCTTTAGTATCGTTTCAGATGCGATTGGAGAGCGGTTACCTGCCGAGTTACTCAACCTCAGCCAAGCAAGGGATGCGAACATCCTGGCGGCGGCTCGAATTTTGACATCGGTAGCACCCGGCGCTTATGTGGCTGTGCCACCCCTGTATTTACTGGTGATTTTAAAAAAGGTTTATCTGTCTGTCGTGTATGGCAATGATTCAACCTCGACTTTTAGCTATGCCTCTTATGGGATATTGATGTGTGGTGTGGTCGGAAACGTCGAATTAGGTTATGAATTCGGTCAGTTAGCCCTCGACCTACTTTCACGTTATCAAAATTCTGAATTAAAAGGGAAAACTTTATTACTAGTGTATTTGTACACAAGACATTGGAAAATGCACCTGGGTGAGATATTAAATCCCTTGCAGATGACCTATTGTAGTTGTTTAGATGTGGGTGATTTGGCTTTCGCGGGCTTCTCTGCGTATAACTACGGTTTTTACTCCTTTTTTGCCGGACAGAATTTAACGCAACTGGAGTCTGATATTGCTGGATATTGTGAAGCACTCAAGCATCTCAAGCAAAATCTAAGTCTGACTTATTCCCAGTTGATTCGACAAGTTTTGCTCAATTTAATGGGCGATGCAGATAACGTGTTGGTGTTGAACGGTGCAGCCTACAATGAACAGCATCAACTTCCATTACATGAAGCAGCAGGCGATCGCAGCGGATTAGCATTGCTGGGGATTCATAAACTGGTTGTGTCCTATCTGTTTTCAGACTTTGAACAAGCCGTAGAACAGGCTAGGCAGGCAAGACAGTATTTGGATGCTGTCCTTGGTTTCGTATATGTACCGAGCTTTCATTTTTATGAGTCTTTAGCTCAACTAGCATGGTTTGAGCGACTTCCAACCCCAGAACAGCAGCAGGCAAAGGAATGCATCGCTGTCAACCAAGAAAAACTCAAATATTGGGCAATTCATGCCCCGATGAATTTCTTGCACAAGTTTCATCTAGTCGAGGCGGAACGAGAGCGAGTGCAAGGCAATAAAGTCGAGGCAATAGATTTGTACGATCGCGCCATTACCGAAGCCAAAAAAAACCATTACATCCAAGAAGAAGCGCTGGCCAATGAACTGGCAGCTAAATTTTACCTCGACTGGGGTAAACAACGGATTGCCCAGGAATACATAACCCAAGCCTACTACGGCTATGCTCGTTGGGGTGCTAAAGCCAAAGTCGCCGACTTGGAACGACGCTATCCCCAACTTCTCACCCCTATCTTAGAGCAAACCCGTGCTCACCTTTCAACTAACGAAACTATCTTTACATTGGGGAGTGTCACCTCAGTCACTTCCGCCACTTCCAGCAGTAGCGTCTCTGTTGCTTTAGATTTGGCTACCATTCTCAAAGCATCCCAAACCCTTTCTGGGGAAATCGAACTCGAAAAACTGCTCTCAGCATTACTGCATATCGTCATTGAAAATGCGGGAGCTGATAAGTGTGCGTTCATGCTTTTGGAGTCAGGACGTTTACTGGTTCAGGCGCTAGCACAGCTTTCCGCAAGCGTTGTCCAAAACCAGACTGCTAAAGTCGATTTTTACCCGATGTTGCTCAACCCACAGTCTGTTGAAGACTCTATTGATGTGCCAATTGGCTTAATTAATATCGTCAAACGCAGCTTACAATCAGTGGTGATTATTGATGCCACGAGAGATCCGCAATTAATCAATGACTCGTATATTCAGCAACAGCAGCCCAAGAGTATCTTGTGTAGTCCGATTTTACATCAGGGTAAGTTGCTAGGTATATTATATCTGGAAAATAATTTGGTAACTGGAGCCTTTACAAGCGATCGCGTCCAACTACTGAATTTACTTTGCGCTCAAGCTGCAATTTCTCTAGAAAATGCCCGACTTTATCGACATTCCCAGAACTATGCTCAACAGTTGAAACAATCTCTGGGGAAATTACAGGCTAATGAAATTCGTTTCCAAAATTTGGCCAATAATATTCCTGGTATGGTGTACCAATTTCGTCTAGCTGCTGACGGTTCAACTTCAACACCCTATGTTAGCTCTGGCTGTTTGGAATTATATGGGTTAGCGCCAGAGCAGGTGATGGCAGGGACGCATAGCCTTTACAAGATGAATCATCCTGACGATCAATCGGCTATTGCCCAAGCGATCGCCTATTCAGCCCAAACTCTGACACCATTTGAAGTACAATGTCGGATTATTTTACCTCCAGAAACAGTAAAATGGGTTCGATCTACTGCTCGGCCAGAACGACAACCTGATGGCGCCATCCTATGGGATGGGGTGATGATTGATATTAGCAATGCCAAAGAGGCCGAAGCATCTCTAGCCAAAGAACGAGAGTTTTTGAATGCCATAATTCACAATATTACCGATGGAATTGTTGTTTGTGATGCTAGTGGCAAATTGACTCTATTTAACAAAGCAACTCGTGAATTTCATGGCTTACCAGTAGAATCATTAGCAGCAGAACAATGGGCAGAACATTTCGATCTCTATCAACCGGATGGGCAAACACGTCTATCAACCACGGAAATTCCTTTATTTCGCGCCTTGCAAGGGGAAATCGTCGAAAATGCCGAAATGATAATTGCACCAAAGCATGGTTTGAGGAGAATTTTGTTAGCTAGCGGACAAGCAATCTTCGATTCTTCGGGCAATAAACTCGGTGCCGTGGTTGTGATGCGAGATATTAGCGATCGCAAACTTGCTGAACTTGCCTTGCAGCAAAAATCACTTGACTTAGCACAAGCACTAACCGATCTGCAAAATGCCCAATTACAAATTGTCCAAAGTGAAAAAATGTCTGCATTGGGTAACTTAGTTGCTGGAGTCGCTCATGAAATGAATAATCCCCTTGGTTTTATTGCTGTGAGTCTCAAACTTGCTAAACCTACCATTGCCGATCTTGTTGAACATTTAAAACTCTATCAAGAAAGCTTTCCCAATGGAAGCGATCAAATCAAATACCACGCCGCAGAAATCGACTTGGAATATAGCTTAGAAGACTTGCCCAAGATGATTGATTCTATGACAATGGCGTGCGACAGGCTAAAAAATATCAGTACTAGTTTGAGAACTTTCTCTCGTGCCGATCAAGATTACAAAGTACCTTTCAATCTCCACCAAGGAATCGATAGCACAATTTTAATTTTGAAACATCGTCTGAAGTCTAATGAACAACGTCCAGCTATAAAAGTTGTCACAAATTACGGTAACTTACCTGAAGTAGAATGTTTTCCTGGACAATTAAATCAGGTATTTATGAATATAATAGCCAATGCTATTGATGCCTTAGATGAATCTAATATTGGACGAAGTTTTGAAGAAATTCAAGCCAATCCTAACTGCATTAGAATTACCACTTCCATAGAAAATAACAGCATAACAATTACAATTGCTGATAATGCTAAGGGAATGAATGAAGAAGTTAAGCAGAAAATATTTGACCATTTATTTACTACCAAACCTGTCGGTAAAGGTACAGGATTAGGGTTAGCGATCGCTCGGCAAATCGTTGAAGAAACCCACGATGGAAAATTGAGTTTTAACTCAGTTCTGGGTGAGGGTACAGAATTTATTATTGAAATTCCAGTATCAATTTTGTATGAACATTCTTTATAAAGGAACTCCAAAAAATAAAAACAATGGCTTGAAGTTGCTGACTGTGGTCACTGAATCTCGACTCATTTCGACGCCGCTCAGTGCAAGTCGCTCGATTTGAGCGTTGGTCATTGAGCGTAGTCGAAATGAGCCGAAGTGTTGACTATGAACAGTGGGATATTTTTGATTTGTAAGTCCCTAATTGTTGATGGTTGAGAGTTATTAGTCATCAGCCAAATGTAAAAGTTAAATGTGTAATCCCTCTTTTTTCACTTTCGGGAGAGAATAATCTTGAATGCTTACAGCATAAGACTTTTACCAAAAACCTTGATTTCAGGCATTGTGTTAGAAAATAAACGCTCAAATGCCCGTTATATCTACAGTTGAAAATTTGGCTCTTATTTTTATTTTCTCAGAGTAACAAAAGAGGGGTAATACCAATTTTGTATAAGGTTGCATAAAGCTAAAAACTTTGCTTGGCAATCATTCCAGCCTTCTACAGTTTCATGCATCTTCCCAATAATTTTGTGTAATACCAATTTAACGTGAAGTTGCACATATCTTGATCCCCCTAAATCCCCCTTAAAAAGGGGGACTTTAATAGAGCTTTTTTTGGTTCCCCCCTTCTTAAGGGGGGCTAAGGGGGATCGAATTGAATTATATGCAGCTTCATAAAAAATTGGTATAACAGTTCATACTGTTAACCAGCTTCCGATATCTGGGAATAATAAATCTGGAAATCTTAAAGATTTAAAAGTATACTATATGCTTAACAATATTGTCAGTATTCCCGGATATCGCATCAGTGAAGAACTTTACAATGGTTCCAGAACCCTAGTTTATCGAGGATATCGAGAAACTGACTCATTACCCGTTGTGATTAAACTGCTGAAAAATCCTTATCCGAGTTTCAGCGAACTGTTATCCTTTCGTAATCAGTATAGTATTGCTAAAAATCTCAACTCATCGCTGATAATACAAACCTATAGTCTAGAACCATATGAAAATGGCTATGCATTGGTGATGGAAGACTTTGGGGGGATTTCCCTCAAGGAATATTTCACCTCACCAGAGACAGGATATGTCGCGTCTCTACAAGAGTTTTTAGAAATAGCGATCGCGCTGTGCAATATCTTAGATATATTGTATCGAGAGCGAATTATTCATAAAGATATTAAACCCGCCAATATTTTAATTAATCCCCAAACAAAAGAAGTTAAATTAATTGACTTTAGTATTGCATCTTTACTACCTCGGGAAACCCAAATCCTAATCAATCCCAATGTGTTAGAAGGGACGCTCGCTTATATTTCTCCAGAACAAACAGGAAGAATGAATCGGGGGATTGACTATCGAACTGATTTTTATTCAGTCGGTGTAACATTTTACGAGTTACTTACAGGAAATTTACCTTTTGTATCTAACGATCCGATGGAGTTGGTACATTCTCATATTGCTAAAATGCCTATGGCATTAGGATTGAGAGAAAAGATTCCCCAAGTACTCTGCAATATTGTGATGAAATTGATGGCGAAAAATGCCGAGGACAGATATCAGAGTGCATTGGGACTGAAGTTTGATTTAGAAAATTGTTTACATCAATTACAAGAAACTGATGAAATTCAGAGTTTTGAAATTGGCCAGAAGGATGTGTGCGATCGCTTCATTATTCCCGACAAACTCTATGGTAGAGAAGCCGAAGTAGAAACTTTACTCCAAGCATTTGAGCGAGTCAGTCTTGGTGCAACGGAGATGATGTTAGTAGCGGGGTTTTCGGGAATTGGAAAAACAGTAGTTGTCAACGAAGTTCATAAACCGATTGTTAGACAACGCGGTTATTTTATTAAAGGCAAATACGATCAATTTCAACGGAATATTCCCTTCAGTGCATTTGTGCAAGCATTTCGGGATTTAATGGATCAATTATTGAGAGAAAGCGATGCTCAAATCCAACAATGGAAAAACCAAATATTAGATGCTGTTGGAGAAAATGGACAGGTAATTATTGAAGTCATTCCTGAACTTTCAACAATTATTGGCGAACAACCACCAGCGATAGAGTTATCAGGAGCAGCGGCACAAAATCGATTTAATTTATTGTTTCAAAAATTTACTCAAGTCTTTACTTGTGTTGAACATCCATTAGTAATATTTTTAGATGATTTGCAATGGGCAGATTCGGCATCATTGCATTTAATGCAGTTATTAATGACTGATACAGGTCATCTTTTATTAATTGGTGCATACCGTGATAACGAAGTCCACTCAGGACATCTATTAATGTTGAACTTGAGTGATATT
This sequence comes from Nostoc sp. C117, assembly GCF_043099735.1. Classification (NCBI taxonomy): domain Bacteria; kingdom Bacillati; phylum Cyanobacteriota; class Cyanophyceae; order Nostocales; family Nostocaceae; genus Nostoc; species Nostoc sp. C117. The sequence goes on along the minus strand of NZ_CP170991.1, from coordinate 812,086 downwards.
CAAAAAAATCAAGCAACGATTAATACAATTAATTTAACACCTCTCAGTCAATTACAAGTAAATCAATTAGTTGCTGACACGCTCAAATATCCGGAAACTTTGGCATGGTCTCTTTCTCAATTAATCTATCAAAAAACTCAAGGTAATCCATTTTTTACGACACAGTTCCTCAAGTCACTACATCATGATGGATTAATTCAATTTGATTTTGAGTTAAGCTGTTGGCAATGTGACATAGCGCAAGTTAAAACTCAAGCGATTACAGATGATGTTGTGTCTTTTATGAGTTTTCAATTGCGAAAACTACCCCCATCAACTCAAAAAGTTTTGCAGCTAGCAGCTTGTATTGGCAACTCCTTTGAGTTAGCAAATTTAGCAATTGTTTCCCAACAATCAGAAATCGAAACAGCTACAGCTTTGTGGAAAGCATTACAAGAAGGACTAATTTTACCGATTGGAGATGTTTATAAGTTTTATATCGGGACTGAAACTCTAACAGGTACATCCGAAAATCAAGAGACTGTTACATACAAATTTTTACACGATCGCGTCCAACAAGCTGCTTATTCCTTGATTCCCGATAATCAAAAACAACTGACGCATTTAAAAATTGGGCAATTGCTTTTAAGTGTGATAAGCGAGACAGAAAAAGAGGAAAAAATCTTTGAAATTGTCAATCAATTAAATAAAGGAGCCGATTTAATTGTCTCAGAAACTGAACGTGAAGAATTAGCAAAACTAAATCTCGTGGCTGCACAAAGAGCAAAATCTGCAACCGCTTACATCGCCGCAATTGAATACGCCACTAAAGGAATACAACTTCTCCAAGCAACTTGTTGGCAGAAATGTTATGACATCACTTTGGCTCTGCATGATTTAGCCGCAGAAGTAACTTGTCTGAGTGGTGACTTTCAGCAGATGGAGCAGATCGTTGATGAGGTAGTGCAAAATGCTCGTCAATTACTAGATAAAGTTAAGGTCTATGAAGTCACAATTCTGGCTGAGGTAGCCCAGAGCCAACAGCCCAAAGCCATTAAAACTGCTCTTTCTGTTTTGAAATTATTTGGAATATTGTTTCCAGAGGAACCCACGGAAGCAGATATAACTCAAAGTTTGCAACAGACTCAAGATATATTAAAAGACAAAGATTTTAGAGATTTGCTGGAATTGCCTGAGATGAAAGATTTTCAAGCTCTGGCAGTGATGCGAATTTTAGCAACCGTGACAGCAGCAGTTTATCAAGCCGTTCCCGAACTACTGCCATTAATTGTCTGCAAGCAAGTTAGGTTATCAGTTGAATATGGTAATGCTGCGGTATCAGCACAGGCTTATGCTTGGTATGGAGTAATTCTGTGCATTATTGGAGAAATAGATTTAGGCGATCGCGTTGGTCAACTGGCAATGGAACTATTATCACGCTTCCACAGTAGAGAATTTAAAGCCAGCACCATCAATATGGTTTATCCTTTCGTCAAGCCTTGGAAACATCATATTCAAAATTCACTCACTCCTTTACTCGACGGATACCACAGCGGGCTAGAGATGGGTACTTTAGAATATGCTGCCTACTGTGCTTACAATTACTGTTCGCTGTCCTTTTTTCTCGGAAAAGATTTGTCAATCCTAGAACCGGAGATGAAGGTTTACAATCAGGCATTGGCTCAACTCAAACAAGAAGTTGCTCATAACTATCTGAGAGTCTTTTACCAATCGGTTTTAAATTTAGTCGCTCAGAGCAAGTGTACGTGGCAAATTCAAGGTGTAATCTATGATGAAAAAATGATGTTGCCTTTGCATCAGCAAGCCAACGATCTTTATGCAATGGGAACATTGTATATCAATAAATTAATTCTTTGTTACTTGTTTTATGAGTGGGAGCAAGCAATCAAAGTGGCGGCTGATGCCAAACAATATTTAAGTGGAGTATCCGGCTGTTTTATGGTTCCGGTGTTTCACTTTTACGATTCATTGACTCATCTGGCGATGTTACCCAACGCTCAAAGTAGAGAAGGCGATCGCCTCCCTCAAGAAGTTGTTAGTAACCAGAAAAAGCTAGAACAATGGGCAAACCATGCACCCAGCAACCATTTACACAAATTTTATTTGGTTGAAGCAGAAAAGTATCGGGTGTTGGGGCAGATGTATGAAGCAATGGATTACTACGATCGCGCGATCGCTTCTGCAAAAGAAAACACATATATCCAAGAACAAGCACTAGCAAATGAACTTGCTGGCAAATTTTACCTCAACTGGGGCAAAGAAAAAGTCGCCCAAGGATATATGCAAGAAGCATATTACTGTTACGCACGTTGGGGGGCAAAAGCTAAGGTTGCTGACTTGGAAAGACGCTATCCCCAATTACTTGCCCCTATCCTTCAACAAACCCATACTCCCTTCTCCACTACCGACACAATCTTCTCTGCAAGTATTACATCCACTAATTCCCCTACTTCCCACAATAGCAGTATCTCTGTTCCTTTAGATTTAGCGACTATTCTCAAAGCTTCTCAAAGGATCTCAAGCGAAATCGAATTAGAAAAATTGCTTTCATCGTTGCTTTCTATTGTCATCGAAAATGCTGGAGCTGATAAATGCGTGTTCATGTTGTTACGGGAAGATTCACTAGGCGATACCAAAGCTAAACGCTTGCTAATTAAAGGGTCAATTACCGCAGGGATGGAGCCAGTCGTCTTACAGCGCATTCCCGTTGAGGATAGCCAAGACATTCCCCTAAAGCTGATTTACAAAGTCAAGCACGATATGCACACTACTGTGATACTGGATGCAAGTGAGGATGCAACCTTAGCTAGCGATCCCTATATCATACGTCAGCAGCCCAAGAGTGTGTTGTGTAGCCCGATTTTGCATCAAGGTAAATTGATGGGCATTTTATATCTAGAAAATAATTTAGCAACGGGTGCGTTCACTAGCGATCGCGTCGAACTACTGAATTTAGTTTGTACCCAAGCCGCGATTTCTCTGCAAAATGCTCGACTTTATGAGCGATCGCTAGAAAATGCCCAACAGTTAGAGCGATCGCTTGAGGAGTTAAGCACTGCACAGTCTGTCTTGCAATCATCCCAGCAACGACTCCGGTTATTAGTTGAACAAACTCCACTGGCAGTTATAGAGTGGGATACCAATTATCAAGTGACTGACTGGAACCCAGCCGCAGAAAGAATCTTTGGCTACAGCAAACAAGAGGCTTTGGGTTGTGGATTCAAATTCATCATTCCTCAAAAGATTCAAGCAGAAATGGAGCGAGTCAGCGTCGAAATTATATCGCAGGAGGGCGGCAATTACAGTATCAATGAAAATGTGACAAAGGATGGTAAAATTATCATTTGTGCTTGGTATAACAATCCGCTTGTAAATGCAGATGGCGAGTTAATCGGAGTTGCTTCCCTAGCAGATGATATTACAGAACAGCAAGCTGCGCTACGCGAACGCCAAGTCGCCGAAATCCAACTTCAACAAAAAGCACAAGAGCTAGAAGCTGCTTTACAAAACCTGCAACAAGCACAATTACAAATGGTGCAAAGCGAAAAAATGTCTGCGTTGGGTAATTTAGTTGCTGGTGTTGCTCACGAAATGAATAATCCCCTTGGTTTTATTTCTTCCAGTCTAAAACTTGCTAAACCCACCTTTGCCGATCTTGTGGAACACTTGAAACTCTATCAAAAAACTTTACCCAACAAAAGTGAGGAAATTCTCGCTCATGCCGAAGAAATTGATTTGGAATATAGCTTAGACGACTTGCCCAAGATGATTGATTCTATGTGTATGGCATGTGACAGACTAAAAAACATCAGCACTAGTTTACGTACTTTCTCTCGTGCCGATCGAGATTACAAAGTGCCATTTAACATTCATCAAGGTATTGATAGCACAATTTTAATTTTGAAACATCGTCTCAAGGCTAATGAACAACGCCCTGCTATCGAAGTTGTCACAAATTATAGTAATTTACCGCAAATTGAATGTTTCCCTGGTCAATTAAATCAGGTATTTATGAATATTATTGCCAATGCTATTGATGCCTTAGATGAATCTAATCATGGACGAAGTTTTGAGGAAATTCAAGCTAATCCTAACTTGATTAAAATTACAACCTCAATCGAAAGCAATCTAGTGAAAATTGCCATTTTAGATAATGGTAAAGGGATGAATGAACAAGTCAAATCAAAAATATTTGACCATTTATTTACTACTAAATCTGTCGGAAAAGGTACAGGATTGGGGTTGGCGATCGCTCGTCAAATCGTCGAAGAAACCCACGGTGGTAAGCTGATATGTTATTCGGTGCTAGGAGAGGGAACAAAATTTGTGATTGAAATTCCCGTGCTTTAAAATTCATTGACATATCTGGGAATACTAAATCTGGAAATCTCAAGAATTTAGCAGTATGGTTAGCACTCTTATTAATATTCCCGGATATCGCATCAATGAAGAAGTCTACAATGCTTCCAGAACTCTAGTTTATCGAGGGTATCGAGAGAGTGACTCATTAAGAGTAGTCATAAAACTACTGAAAAATCCCTATCCCAGCTTCAATGAATTGTTACAGTTTCGCAATCAGTACACCATTGCCAAAAATCTCAACTCACCGCTAATCGTCCAAACTTATAACCTGGAACCTTACCAAAATGGCTATGCGTTGGTGATGGAAGACTTTGGGGGAATTTCTCTCAAAAATTATTTTACCTCTAACCAGACGCGATATATAGCGTCTCTACAACAGTTTTTAGAAATAGCGATCGCACTGTCCAATATCTTAGATATATTGTATCGAGAACGAATTATTCATAAAGATATTAAACCCGCCAATATTTTAATTAATCCTGAAACCAAACAAGTTAAATTAATTGACTTTAGTATTGCATCTTTGCTACCACGAGAAACACAAACACTAGTCAATCCCAATGTATTAGAAGGGACACTAGCTTATATTTCTCCAGAACAAACAGGCAGAATGAATCGGGGAATTGACTACCGGACTGATTTTTATTCTTTGGGTGTAACTTTCTACGAATTACTGACTGGAGTTTTGCCATTTAAATCAAACGATCCGATGGAGTTAGTACATTCTCATATTGCAAAACAACCTCCTTCAGTTATTAGAGATGAGATACCGCAGGTGATTTCAGATATCGTCATGAAATTGATGGCGAAGAATGCGGAGGAGAGATATCAGAGTGCATTGGGACTGAAGTTTGATTTAGAAAAATGTTTACATCAGCTACAAGTTTCTGGTAGGATTGAAAACTTTCAGATTGGGCAACGGGATGTGTGCGATCGCTTCATCATTCCCGACAAACTCTACGGACGAGAAACCGAAGTATCAACTCTACTGGAAGCATTTGAAAGAGTCAGTCTTGGTGCAACAGAAATAATGCTGGTAGCAGGTTTTTCAGGTATTGGGAAAACCGCCGTTGTCAACGAAGTGCATAAACCCATTGTTCGGCAACGCGGTTATTTTATCAAAGGGAAATATGACCAATTTCAACGCAATATTCCCTTCTTTGCTTTTGTACAAGCATTTCGGGATTTAATGGAGCAATTGTTAACCGAAAATGATGTCCAACTAGAGCAATGGAAAAATCAAATATTAGAAACTGTTGGAGAGAATGGTCAGGTAATTATTGAAGTCATTCCCGAATTAGAAAAAATCATTGGCGAACAACCACCAGCAGTAGAATTATCAGGAACGGCAGCCCAAAATCGCTTTAATTTATTATTTCAAAAATTCACCCAAGTCTTTACTAGTGCCGAACATCCATTAGTGATGTTTTTAGATGATTTACAATGGGCTGATTCAGCATCATTAAAGTTGATGCAGCTATTAATGGCTGATACAGGTCATCTTTTGATCGTTGGTGCTTATCGAGATAACGAAGTCAATCCAGCCCATCCATTAATGTTGACTTTGAGCGAAATCCAAAAAAAACAAGCAACCATTAATACTATTACTTTAACACCCCTGAGTCAATCCCAAATCAATCAATTAGTCGCTGATACCCTAAAAAGTACAGAAAATTTGGCATTACCCCTTTCACAATTAGTCTATCAAAAAACTAAAGGCAACCCATTTTTTGCCACCCAATTTCTCAAAGCCCTACACGAAGAAAATCTCATTCAATTTAACTTGGAGTTAGGCTGTTGGCAATGCGATCTGTCCCAGATTAATCAACAAGCCTTGACCGATGATGTTGTAGAATTTATGGCGTTGCAGTTAGAGAAGTTACCGTTAGCAACCCAGAATATTCTGAAGTTAGCCGCTTGTATTGGCAATCAGTTCGATCTAACAACATTAGCAATTGTTTCAGAACAATCAGAAGTAGAAACCGCAGCCAATTTATGGAAAGCATTGCAAGAAGGTTTGATTTTACCGATTGGTGATGTTTATAAATTTTATGTAGGGGCAGAAAGTCAAGCCGTTACTTCAGAAAAGTCTCAAAATGTTACCTACAAATTTTTGCACGATCGCGTTCAACAAGCAGCCTATTCCCTAATTCCCGATGACCAAAAACAAACTACCCATTACCAAATTGGACAACTGCTTCTACAACAGATTTCCGCACAAGCTAGAGTTGACCGGATTTTTGAAATCGTCAATCAATTAAATCACGGAACTGCTTTAATTACCCAACCAACTCAACGAGAAGAATTAGCTGGGCTTAATTTAATTGCCTGTCGCAAAGCTAAAACTTCAACCGCCTATCAAGCAGCGCGTGAATATGCGACAGTGGGATTGTCTTTGTTAGCAGAAAATACTTGGCAGCAGCAGTATGAAATGACCCTCGCCTTATATGAATTAGCTGCGGAAGTAGCAATGCTAAACGGTAACTTTGAGGCGATGGAACAATTTATTGATATTGTCATTCAACAGGCACGCTCCTTACCTGAAAAAGTCAACGTTTACTGCATTAGAATTCAATCTCATATTTCCCAAAGTAAATTGACCTCAGCGATCGCGATCGCCCAACCAATCTTACAACAGCTTGGTGTCACCTTTCCTGAAACACCGACACCATCAGATATTCAACAGGAAATCCAACAGATTGAGGAACTCATTGGAGATCGGGAAATCGCTGATTTGGTTCACTTGCCTGAAATGACAGATGCAGAAAAACTTTGTACTCTTAAGATTGTCAATATCATCAGCCCAGCAGCTTACCTCACTGGCTCTGCGCTGTTCCCATTGCTGAATACTTTGTCGGTTAAACTTTCGATTCAGTACGGTAACACATCGATTTCTGCTTTCGGCTATGCGAACTATGGCAATATTCTCTGCAATTTCTTCCAAGTCGTGGATACAGGAACACAGTTTGGTTCCCTGGCACTCCAGATTATTTCAAAACTCGATGCCAAAGCAAGTAAAACAGATGTTTTGATGCTCTTGGGGTTATTTGTTGTACACCGCAATTCTCACATTCAAGAAACACTACCTCTGTTGCAAGAAGGTTATACCACTGCCATAGAATTTGGGAACTTGGTACTTGCTGGGTACAATGGCCACAGTTTTTGTCTCAATTCTTTTTGGAGCAGTCAACCCCTGGCTACCTTAGAACAGGATATTTGCGCCTACTGCCATAGTTTGATGCAATTAAATCAATTGACAACCGCAAATTATTGCCGGATTTATTGGCAACCTGTTTTAAATCTGCTGGGTTTTGCAGAACATACCACTTTTTTGTCTGGGAAAGCCCTTGAAGAAACAGAATTTCTCCAGCAGCTAGAGTCTGCCAAAGATGGATATGGATTGTATATTTTCCATTTGTATAAACTAATGCTTTGTTTCTTGTTTGGAGAAATTGAGCCAGCGAAAAATCATGCTATTGAAGTCAGGTGCTATTTTATGGCTGGTGCGGGATTAGTCAGCGAACCAGTATTTTATCTTTATGATTCTCTGCTAACTCTGGCACAATTAAATCCACAGTTAGATGAAACATCAGAAGCATTGCAGGGTGTAACAGAAAACCAAACCAAGTTACAGCAATGGGCGTATCATGCACCCATGAATTATCAACATAAGGTTGATTTGGTAGCGGCAGAAAAATGTCGAGTATTAGGACAAAAAGCCGAAGCAATTGAGTTTTACGACAAGGCGATAACTCTAGCCAAAGCTAACGAATATACCCAAGAAGAAGCACTTGCTAACGAACTGGCAGCAAAGTTCTACCTAGATTGGGGCAGACAGCGCACTGCTGGGGACTACATGATTGAAGCTTACTATGCCTATGCTCGTTGGGGTGCAAAAGCCAAAGTAGCCGACTTAGAAAAACGCTATCCCCAATTACTTGCGCCCATATTACAGCAAACCCGTTCGACCCTCTCCACTCACGAAACTCTGTTCACTTTGGGGAGTGTTACCTCCACCAGTTCAGCCACATCCAGTAGTAATGTTTCTGTGGCTTTAGATTTAGCTACTATTCTCAAAGCTTCTCATACTATTTCCGGTGAAATCGAACTGGAAAATCTACTTTCATCGTTGCTGACCATCGTCATCGAAAATGCGGGGGCTGATAAATGCGTGTTCATGCTCTTGCGAGACTCGCGCCTGTTAATCAAAGGGTCAATTACCACAGGTTCAAAGCCAGTTGTCTTGCAGCGTATTCCCATTGAAGATAGCCAGGACATTCCCCATAGACTGATTTACAAAGTCTTGCATGAAAAGCAAACTGCTGTGCTGGTGAATGCAAGTGCCGATCGCACCTTAGCCAATGACCCCTATATCATCCGTCAGCAGCCCAAAAGTATCTTGTGTAGCCCGATTTTGCATCAAGGGAAGCTGATGGGCATTTTATATCTAGAAAATAATCTAGCGACGGGGGCGTTCACGAGCGATCGCGTCGAACTACTGAATTTACTTTGCACTCAAGCCGCGATTTCTTTGGAAAATGCCCGACTTTATGAGCGATCGCTAGAATATGCCCAACAGCTAGAAGCCGCTTTACAAGAACTCCAGGGCGCTCAATTACAAATTGTGCAAAGTGAAAAGATGTCTGCATTGGGTAACTTAGTCGCCGGGGTGGCTCACGAAATGAATAATCCCCTCGGTTTTATTGCTGCTAGTATCAAACAAGCTAAACCTAGCCTGACTGATATTGTTAAACATTTGAAACTCTATCAAGAAAATCTCCCAAATCCAGCCGATGAAATTATAGACCATGCTGAAGAAATCGACTTGGATTATACCTTAGAAGACTTGCCCAAGATGATTGATTCCATGTCTATGGCGTGCGATCGCCTCAAAAATATCAGCACTAGTTTAAGAACTTTCTCTCGCGCTGATAAAGACTACAAAGTGCCATTTAACATTCATGATGGCATTGATAGCACAATTTTAATTTTGAAACATCGTCTCAAGGCTAATGAACAACGTCCCGCTATTGAAGTTGTCACAAATTATAGTAATTTACCTCAAATTGAATGTTTCCCTGGTCAATTAAATCAGGTATTTATGAATCTTCTGGCAAATGCTATTGATGCTTTAGAGGAGTCGAATATTGGGCGAAGCTTTGAAGAAGTTAATGCCAATCCTAACCGCATTACCATTACAACTTCAGTCGAAAATAGTCTAGTTACAATTGCCATTCTGGATAATGGTAAGGGAATGAGCGAACAAGTCAAATCAAAAATATTTGATCACTTATTTACTACGAAATCTGTTGGTAAAGGTACAGGATTGGGGTTGGCGATCGCTCGTCAAATTATTGTAGAAAAACATGGTGGAGCGATCGCCGTGAATTCTCAACTGGGCAAAGGAACTGAATTTATCATTCAGCTACCGCCAAACTCCTAATTCCTCAGTTTTTACCACAACACCCTTTTTGATGTCGATAGAGGGTTGTGCTGAGTCATTTGTCCTTTGTCAATACAAAGGACAAATGACTATCTTTCTTTGAGCTTGCATTGTTCCATCATGGCTATTATTTCCGCAATTCGGGATTCACCAGACCAAACTAAATCAAGTTTTTTGAGCTGCTCAAGGGTGATACCACCTTCCTCCTCTGCAATATATTGATATTGTTTATCTCCCATTGCTGCTAATAAATGCCCAAAGATAATCATTTCATCGAACTGGGGATTTGTCTCTGGATCGTTCAAGATTCTCATTGCTCGTTTATCGGAACATCCTTGGAGAGTATTAAACAGAAATCGTGTAGGAAAGTCCGCATCCCGAAGTTGAGGATGGCGCGAAACTAATCCAGCCAAGAGTACTCCCAGGTAAGCTGCTGCTTGGGAATCACTCAGTATTTCTATCTGTTGAATGGCAATCTCAGTTAAATTGCTAAAAAATGCACATCCTAACTGGTATTCGATACTACTAACTGGATCTAGGATTACGAAGGATTCTAACTGTGTTGCAAATGATGCCCGGTGCTGCTGTGGCACTTTGTCCACTAAAATGTATTTGGCGCGATCGCTTACAAGAATTCTGCCATCAGACCCAAAGCTAAAATCTTTTCCCGGTTCTAAACCTTGACCCAATAAAATTTGAAAGATATTAGTTTTAGCTTTGCCCTCCATCTGTTCATATTGGGCCTGTCCCAGAAAAGTTCGACAAAACCAACTGTGACTATCAGAATCGCATTCGACCATTACCTCCTTAGCAATCAAATCAGTTAACTTTGCCGCTCCCAAAATCGTTTGCCACTTTACAATTAAATTATTAACGGCCACTAGGTTGCGCTGAATCAGTGCCTTGAGCAATTGACGCTTCGCAATAGTTACCCGGTCTTTTTTTCTCCAAAATCCGTTGAATTTCAATATTGTATAGGACTCCTATTTGATTTTTGCAAAGCTAAGTACAACTCGAAGAGCCTTCTTGACTGTTGTCTACTAAGCCGAGTAAGTTCTCCAAATCAAAGCGGATTGTTATATATAGAGTTATAGATTATTCAAATTTTTACTTTTTTACCGCATTCAAGTATCTACTGTCATGAGTGTGATTACTGAAGAATGCCCATAACAATAATCCTGCGATGGACTCACTTCTCTTCCCAAGTATCATTAAATGCACAAATTTTACTCAAGTCTGGTAATATATAACCATATTAAATATGTAACATTTCTTTGCTAGAGAATAATAATAATAGGAATATGCAGCATTAACTAATTATTAATACTTTTACTTGCCAAAATGACATTTAATTTTTTTTTCAAAAATATTTATTCTATTTTAGAATTACCCGTAATAACACGTAAGTAAAAAACCAGCAATTTATCAAAGTATATTTATATTGATGCTTATTCATTTATTAGATGGGCGTTACCAAATATTAAAAGTTTTAAGTGATGACGAAAAGGCGAAAACCTATTTAGTTGAAGATATTAATCTTCCTGAAAGCAAATTTATCGTCAAGCGGTTACATCTTCCTAATAGCAACTCCCAAAGTTTAACAATTCTACGCCGCTTGTTTATCACTAAAGTAGCAACTTTAGAAAAACTACGACAAGAACAAGATAAAATTCAAAAGCTAATTACTTGTTTTGAAGAAAATGAAGAGTTTTATATAGTCCAAGAGTTTATTCCTGGTCATCCTTTAACTGACGAAATTTTACCAGGACAACCTCTGAGAGAAGAACAAGTAATTAGTCTTTTATCAGAAATATTAGAAATTTTGGTGTCTATACATACCTATGGCGTAATTCATCGACATATTAAACCAGGAAATATTATTCGCCGAGAGTCAGATAAAAAATTTGTTTTGGTTGATTTTAGTACTTTTAATGAGACCATAAATACTACCGATAACAATCTTGAATATATGCCGACAGAACAGGTTAACGCTAACCTGAGATACAACAGCGATATATATGCTTTAGGTATAGTGGCTATCGCAGCACTTATGGGTTTAAGTGCAAACGAAATATCTCAATTGCGAATTCAGAAAAATCGCCTGACAGGTGAAATTATTTGGCCTAATAAAAGTTTTAAAATTAACAGAAAACTAGCAAAAATTATTAACAAAATGGTATCTTATGACTTTCATAAGCGTTATCAATATGCAACGGAAGTTTTAGACGACCTGAAAAGATTAACAAGTATCCAGCATAATCAAAATCAACAAATAGAGGTTAAAAAAAAGTTATTGCTACTGATGATAGTGATAACTAGTTGTATCACACTTGGGGTTGGCTGGTGGTTTTTTCCAACGCCAAAATCTGAAAGTAACTCTCAACAAAAATTATATCAAGATGGAGTCAATAAATATGACGCCGGAAATTATGAAGGAGCAGTTGAAGATTTTAATCAGGTGATTAAATTAGAACCGCAAAATTCTTTGGCTTATAATAAGCGAGGTGATGCTTATTATCGATTAGGAGATTACGAACAAGCACAAGCAGATTCTAGTCAAGCAATTTTGCTCAATCCTCAAGATGCTAATGCCTATTACGATCGAGGATTTGCTTTGTATGAATTAGGCAAGTATAAAGAAGCGATCGCCGACTATACCCAAGCAATTAAGTTAAATTCTCAGGAAGCATATCCTTATTATGGCCGGGGGTTAGCGCGTAGTCAAGTTAAGGATAATAAAGGCGCACTTGCAGATTTTAGCAAAGCGATCGCTATCAAACCTGAGTATACCGAAGCATATTTACAAAGAGGTATTCTTCGCCGTCGTCTCAGACTAAGACAGGCAGCAATTGAAGATTTTGATGCAATAATTAAGATTAATCCTAGTGACGCCAAAGCTTATTATCAAAGGGGTTTAACTCAATTTATTAATAACCAAAAATATGCAGCACTTAAAGATTATACGGATGCAATCAACATCAATCCTAAATATATAGAAGCTTATCTTAATCGTGGTGATGTTTATAGCGATCTAGGAGATAAACTAGAAGCTAGTGAAGATTACAACAGTATTTTAAAAATCGATCCCAAGTTTATTGCTGCTTACATCCACAGAGGTATTCACCGCTTTTCTTTCGGTGATTATAAAGGTGCTATTGAAGATTATACCGAAGCACTAAAACTAGATCCTAATAATGTAGCAGCTTATAATAACCGTGGTAATGCTTATCTTGAAGTAGGAAATAAAAAAGCTGCAAATCAGGATTATTCACGAGCGATCGCCATAGATGCTAACAATGCCTTAGCCTACTATAACCGGGGTGTAATTCGCGCCAAACAGAGAAATAAACAAGGAGCGATCGCAGATTACAAAAAAGCTGCAAAACTATTCCAACTACAAGGCGAAAAAAATAGCTATCAAGATGCTCAAAGGGAAATTTCCATTCTGGAAAATAACTCACTACCAGTAAAAACTACTCGCCCTAAATCTGGGAAAACAGTGAAAAATTGAGCAAATTTGTAATTCATAATTACATTATGAATTACGAATTAATTAAGAAAATAAAGTTTCCCTCTCAATGATTCAGTATCAACAGGTTTGATTAGGTAAATCTGCAATAGATTCCCAACTATCGAGGCTATCAAAGGTAATTTTTGGCAGAACTTAACAATTTTTGGGCGTAGCTTGCCGCCCTAGGCATGAGCAACCATTAAGCTGCGCCGCTGTTCCCAAAACTTAATGATGTTATCAACAATGTTATTTAGGGAACTCTAAATACAAATCAGGCGAAGGAAGTTTTTAGTGATGAGAGCGATGTCTAATAACAAGCCGCGAAGCGTCTACGCTTTTCTAATTATATTAACAACTGGGTTATTCACTCCAGGGATAATGCGACCGGCGATCGCTCAGGTGACATCCGATGGTACTACCAACACTATCGTTAACCAAAGTGGTAATAATTTTAATATTCTTAATGGTATACAAAACGGTAATAATTTATTTCACAGTTTCAGTAATTTCTCTATACCCACAGGTGGTACGGCAATCTTCAATAACGCAGTAGATGTGCAGAATATCTTCAGTCGTGTAACTGGCGGGAGTATTTCCAACATTGATGGTTTAATTAAGGCCAATGGCAGCGCTAATTTATTTCTGCTCAATCCCAGCGGAATTGTATTTGGACCCAATGCCAGTTTGAATATTGGAGGGTCATTTGTTGGTACAACTGCCGACAGCATAGTATTTGCGGACGGCTTTAAGTTTAATGCCACCAATGCCACACCATCTCCCTTATTAACTATAAGTGTGCCCATTGGCTTGCAATTTGGCAGTAATCCGGGAGCCATTACGGTTCAAGGGTCAGGACACAATGCCCAATTAGGGGACTCACTTCAGGTTTCTGGACTGAACCTCGGTACAAGAGGATTACAGTTGCAACCTGGAAAAACGTTAGCATTGCTGGGTGGGAATGTTGCCTTGGATGGAGGGTTGCTCTCGGCACCAGGAGGACTAATAGAACTGGGTAGCATCACTAACGGAAGCGTTGCTCTCAATTCCATCCCTCAAGGATTTGCCCTAAGTTATCCTAATGCTTCGAGTCTTGGCGATATTCAAATCACCCAACGAGCTTTAGCATCTACACGTGACCTCAGTGGGGGAAGTGGAGGAGCCATCCAAATTCAGGGGAAACAGGTCAGCATCCGAGATGGTTCGCTGATATTAGTGCAAAATCGCAGCAACCAAACTGCTGGTAATATTGCAATCAATGCTACCCAGTCACTCCAGATTATCGGCAAGTCTCCTAATTTTCAGAGTTCCAGTAGTTTAATTAATGAAACTATATCCTCTGGTGCGGCTGGGAATATTACCATTACCACCCCACAATTGAGTGTTGATGGGGGTGGGTATATTTTCAACCGTACCTTTAGCGCAGCGCCGGGTGGCAATATTGCAATCAATGCCGATCAAATGCGAGTGAATGGTTTTGCATTTGGCGATCCTAATGCTTTTCGATCAGTCAGCCAGATATCAGCCGCTACTTATGGGAGTGGAAAAGGTGGAAATATTGCCATCTCCACTAAAAATCTGTCTGTTTTAGCTGGCGGCAATATAGCAGCAAGACCCTACCGTTCGGGTAATGGCGGCGATCTCATCGTGAAGGCAGATACGATTCAGGTGACAAATGAGGGAGCGCCAAAGGGTCTTTATTTTAGTCTGTTGTCTACTGCCACATTTGGGTCTGGTAATGCAGGGGATTTAAAAATCGATACCCGCACATTGTCGGTTCAAGCTGGCGGCAGAGTGTCAGCTTCTAGCATAATTTTAGGAAATGCAGGTTCACTGACTATCAATGCGTCTGAATCAATTGATGTCAATGGTGTCAAAGATGCACAAAATCCCAGCTATATCGGTACGGCAGTTCGTCCTGTTTCTGGAGTTTCCAGCGCTACTTCAGGTAACACCACGATTAACACCCGAGTTCTTAACATCAGTAATGGTGCAACAGTTTTTGTCCAAAACCTTGGCTCCGGTAAAGCTGGTACTCTAAACATTCAGGCGAACACTCTACGACTCGACAATAAGGCCAGTATTTCAGCATCCACAAAAGCAGGCGGTGGCGGTAACACTAATTTACAACTGCGAGATTTACTACTCATGCGTCATGGTAGCTTTATCAGTGCAGAAGCAGGAGGCAGTGGTAATGGTGGCAATATCACGCTTAATGCTCCGAACATCGTGGGTTTAGAAAACAGTGACATTATTGCCAATGCAGTCCAAGGAAAAGGTGGCAATATTCAAATCACTACTCAAGGAATTATTGGGTTGAAATATCGTCCTCAACTGACTGCCGAAAACGATATCACTGCCAGTTCTCAGTTTGGGGTCAACGGTACAGTTGAAGTTAATAATATTGGTGTCGATCCCAATTCTGGCTTAGTGGAACTACCAGCGAATGTTACTGATTCATCACAGCAAATAGCTAGTGGTTGTTCTGCAAACCAAGGTAGTCGGTTTGTCGCCACGGGACGGGGTGGAGTGCCGCAAAATCCAAATCAAGAAGTGGGGAGCGATCGCCCTTGGTCTGATATCCGCGATCTCTCTGCATATCGCAACATTGGCAACATGACTGCCCAAATATCACCCTCTTTGTTGGAACAATCAGACCGGGCGACCTCAGCATCTCCAGAAACTCTTGTTCAAGCTACAGGTTGGCATCGTAACATCCAAGGAAAAATTGAGTTAGTTTCAGATCAATCTTTGGCTCAGGGACAACGATCTTTAGCCTGTGCTGTTGTGAAGGGGAGTTAATTTTTCTAGAGCTAACGGTCTAATTCCCCAAAGCGATCGCGATACTGCTGAAGTAGCGCTTGCATATCTTGTAATTGTTGCTTTGCCTCTTCTGCCCTTTGGCGTTCTTGTTCTGCTCGTAGGCGTTCTTGTTCTGCTCGTAGGCGTTCTTGTTCTGCTTGTTGCTCCAACTCCACAGAACTCAAGAATTGTCTTCCATCTGGTCGGTAAATCACCAATTCATGATTACCCACACCAAACCGAATTCCCAAACGGGGACTCGTCCAACCATCTATGTGAGCAATTGGTAACAACTGTTCGCCAAGACGGTGCCAACCTTTGAGTTCGTAGCGGTCTGGGTCATACTGATAGTATTCTTCCACGCCGTAGGTTTGGTAAAACTCTAGCTTGCGTTCCATCTCCTCTGCATTGTTGCTGGGTGAGAGAATTTCGTATACAACTTGTGGGGCAATGTTGTCTTCTTGCCACTGTTTGTAAGACCCTCGCCGTCCCTTCGGTCTACCAAATACCACCATCGTATCCGGTGCAACTGGTGAGATTAAGCGCGATTTTACTGGGAACCAGAGCAAATCTCCCGCCACAAACACGTTCGGTTCATCAGCAAACAAAATTTCCAGATTTTCCTTAATTAGAACAATCCAACGAAACTGTTCGGTATTGTCTGCCATTGGCTTGCCGTCGCTGTCGGGAAAATATAAATCTGCATCGTGGCGAAAGAAGGTGGTCATAGGTTAACCCGGAATGACACAGTATTTTAATTGTATGCGATCGCCGATTCCCTGATAGCTTGCATTAGAAGTTGGGAATTATACATATAGTCATTTCCTCAAAATCATTGTTGTGACTAATCTTGAAACAAACTGCTCAAATTAAGTAATGATTTATGGCTTTCCGAATTAAACAAACTTATTGGCTATATCTCAGCCTTAGTATTCTAAGTTTGTGTTTGGCGTTTACTATGACACCTGTAAAAGCATCTCCCTCAGTAATAACCCCAGTTCTCTCTTCTTCCCAATCTACCAACCAGCTAGAACAAGGACGAAAATTCTACCAATTGGGAAGTTTTGCAGAAGCTATTACAGCTTGGCAAAGAGCAGCACAACAGTATCATACTCAAGGAGATGGCATTAATGAAGCCTTAAGTTTAAGTTACTTATCGTTGGCACAACAAGAACTGAATCAATGGGAAGCAGCTAAACAATCAATTGAGGAAAGTGTAAAAATTTTGCAAAGTGCTAAACCCTCTGGCGATGCAATTATCTGGGCGCAAATACTGAATACCCAAGCAAATTTACAACTTCGTACAGGTAAAGCGGAAAATGCCATTGAAAACTGGCAACAAGCCCAAAAATATTACGAGCAAGCTGGCGATACAATGGGCAGTCTGGGTAGTCAAATTAACCAGGCACAAGCTTTACAAAATTTGGGATTTTATCGCCGTTCAAAACAGGAGTTAGAGACGCTAACAGAAAAATTGGCAGCAATGCCGGATTCGGAAGTCAAAGTTAGTGGGTTGCGATCGCTTGGTTTGGCTCTGCACGCCATTGGCGATGGTAAAAGCCAGGAAGTATTGGAACAAAGTTTAGCGATCGCCAATAAAATTACAGCCAAAACCCAATTAAGTTCAATCCTTTCCAGTTTGGGAAAAAATGCTTCAGATTCGCAAGACCCAGAAGCAGCATTAAATTACTTTGAAGATGCAGAAAAAACTGCTACTAATCCAAATGAGCAATTGCAAGCAAGTTTAGCTCGTTTCAAATTGTTGGTTGATTACCACAAGCTGGAATATGCTATTCCTCTGGCACCTATATTAAAACAACAGCTTGTAGAACTACCCCCCAGCCATAATTCTCTTTATGCCGCGATTAATTTTGCCGCTACGTTGAATAAATTACCCAAACCCGATCAAGTTTTACCAATCAAAGACTTAGCGCAACTCATGGCAGTTACAGTGAAATCTGCCCAAAAAACTCAAGATGCTACCGCAGAAGCTCATGCACTTTATCAGTGGGCACAACTTTATCGTCGCACACAACAGTGGTCTGAGGCAAAGGAATTAACAGAGAAATCCCTAAATATTGCCCGTGAACTCCAAGCTGACGATATCATTGCTCAAGCGGCATGGCAAATGGGAAAATTGTATCGGCAACAAAGTAATAGACCAAAAGCAATTTCCGCTTATATCGAAGCAGTTAAGTCATTAAAAGCATTGCGTTCTGATTTAGCTACCGTTAACTCGGATGTGCAATTTTCCTTCCGCGAAAGTGTGGAGCCTGTTTACCGTGAATTGGTGGGTTTACTTCTGAACGATCAACCAAGTCAGCCAGAACTGTTGCAAGCTCGTGAATTGATTGAATCTCTGCAAATCGCCGAACTTGATAACTTTTTCCGGGAAGCTTGCTTAGATAAAGCGCAACAGATAGACAAAGTTGACCCCACAGCAGCAGTTATTTACCCAATTATTTTGCCCGATCGCTTGGCTACGATTATTTCTCAAAGCGGAAAACCTCTGCGTTATTACGTAACACCCAAACCTCAAGCAGAAATTGAACAAACTCTGGATAAGTTGTTAATTGCTATTAACCCTGTTTCCGATTCTCAAGATCGGGTGAGATTTAGCAAACAAATTTATGATTGGCTGATTCGTCCTGCGGAACAAGAACAAGTCTTTAAAGATAGCAAAACATTAGTATTTGTTTTGGATGGGAAGTTGCGGAACATTCCAATGGCAGCTTTGTATGACGGGAAGCAATATCTGATTGAGAAATATGCAGTTGCTCTATCACCCGGATTGCAACTGATGGCTGCTCAATCATTCCAGCAACATAAAATTAGGGCGATCGTTGGTGGTATTAGTCAATCCCGTGCTGGTTTTGCTGCTTTACCTGCTGTGGAGTTGGAAGTAAACAAAATATCCCAGGCTGTATCATCAAAGCTCTTACTTAACGAGCAGTTTACTAGTAAAGCCTTGGGCGATCGCATCAAATCTAGCTCTGTTGATATTGTCCACCTCGCAACCCACGGACAGTTTAGCTCTCGTCTCGAAGATACTTACTTACTTACGTGGGATGGACAAGTTAATGTAAAAGAATTGTCCGAACTCCTGAAAAATCGTAATGGTGATTCATCAAAAGCGATCGAATTATTGGTACTGAGTGCATGTGATACTGCAACCGGAGACGATCGCGCTGTTCTCGGACTAGCTGGTTTAGCTGTAAAATCTGGTGCCCGTTCTACCGTTGCCACTCTCTGGCCTGTCAAGGATAAAGCCGCTGAAATCCTTATGGCTAGCTTTTACGAACAACTACGACAACCTAAAATTACTAAAGCAGAAGCATTGCGTCAGGCACAAATAAATTTGATTCGTACAACTGATTTCCGCGACCCGTTCTTTTGGTCTGCTTTTGTTTTAGTTGGAAACTGGATTTAACTAAGTAATATTGTTTAGAAAAGCTGTTAAAAAAAACGTCCTTACTTTGTAGTATTTTCTTCTTAGGTCGTTTATAACAGCTAATATATCCCTTGTTTTACTTGGGTTTTAGAGTTGAAAACCACTTTTTTGTGATATCTGAGCAATGTATCTTATATCACGAATTACCAAAAATGGATGAAAGATCGTGAAACACCGTTATTTAATTAGTACATTGAGCATTATCGCTCTGGTTGCTAGTAATCTTTGGAGTAGTGCCTACGCTGTGACATTTACGCCACCGGCTAAAAATGCTGCTCCCAATCAAGCAACCGGGGGGGCTTCCCGTGGTAGTTTCTTTACCCCAACTAAAGGGAATGGCGCACCTAGACAAGCAACGGGCGGAGCTTCCAGAGGCAATTTGTTTACTCCTGAAAAAGGGAATGGCGCACCTAGACAAGCAACGGGCGGAGCTTCCCGTGGTAATTTGTTTACTCCTGCCAAAGGTAACACCACTCCACAGCAAGCTAGTGGGGGTGCTTCTCGCACTGGGACTTATTACTTGAATCCTTCAACGGTAGCAGCAAAAGGGCCAGCAGCCTTAATTGGACTGATGCCACAAAATTACTATGGGACAACGCTATCTGAGCGTCCAACTGTTATGGTATATCTTCCTGCTTCTAATGCAGAAGAAGCCGTGTTCAGTATCAAGGATGAAGCTGGTAATATGTACCACCAGATGACTATTCCTGTTGCTGGCAAATCTGGGATAATTGCGGTCAAATTACCCGCCAATGCACCTGCTTTAGCAGTTAATAAGAACTACCAATGGTTCCTAGCGCTGAAAGTAGATGGACAATTGAGTCCAAGTACCCCTTATATTGATGGTTGGATTCAACGCATCCAGCCCAGCTCAGAATTGTTAAGGGCTATGCAGCAGCAAGATACTCTCAAACAGGCAGAGGCTTTGGGTAAAAATGGCGTTTGGTATGACTGTGTGGCAACATTAGCTGCACTACATATGAGCCAACCCAACAATCTAACGATCGTCAAGCAGTGGGAAGAACTTCTTTCTTCAGTGAGCTTGAAGGAGATTGTCACAGTTCCGTTAGTAGGATCTGTAAACTAGCCAGAATATTCAGATTTTTGGTGCGTTAGGCTAAATTGTCCATAACGACACCAAAGCTGTATTAAAACTAATCCTAGATAGTTGTTGGCAGTATTTTTCCAGGATAATCCTCTCAAACCCCCAAATAAATTGGGGGCTTAATTTCTTCCTTATTCTGGAGCTATAGACAGGATCGAGTCTTAACTAAACTACGTTGAAATTAATCCTAAATAAGTGTTGATACCATTTCACGAAATTATTGATACAAATAAATGAATCACTATTATTGCTCCCCCTGTTTTTCCTGGAAGAATCTGTCTCAATCTTAAAATAAAACGGTATGACCGGACAATGCTTCAGCAAAACTAACCAAGATAAATCAACTAATTACGAATTATTTTAATTGTATGGTATGTGGCAAAAATTACGATTTTTTATCCAACGTACTCGCAGGATTTTGATTATTACTCCCAGCATTGCTTTAACAGTAATTGTAGGGCAATCTTTGGGACTTTTTAATTTACCTGAATGGAAACTTCGGGATGAATGGGTGCGAGTATATTCATCAGGAGGAGTCTACCTTGTAGGGCGATCGCCAAAAAGAATAGCTGACGAAATTGTAATTGTCACCATTGATGAACGGGATATTCAATCAGTGGGTAAATGGCCTATTCCTGATTCGTCGTTGGCACAATTACTCGCAAAAATTCGCTCGCAACAACCTCGTTCTATTGGACTGGATCTCTATCGGGATTTGCCAGAAGGAACCGGTCACGAGCAACTTGTACAAATTTTCCGCACTACTCCCAATTTGATCGGAGTAGAAAAAATCACTGGTGAGCGGGTGAATCCTCCACCGGAACTGAAAAAAAATGACCAAGTAGGATTAGCTGATTTGGTTTTAGATGGCGATCGCCATGTGCGTCGGGCACTCCTCACATCTGAAGATGCTAAAGAAGATGGCAAAATCAAAGCCGGACTAGCAACTGTTGTTGCACTCAAGTATCTCGAAGCGGAAAAAATAACCTTGCAATCTATCGACGAAAAGCAGCAAAAATTTCAGTTGGGTAAGGCAATCTATCAGCCACTCAAAAATCAAGAAGCTGGTTATACTGACGGGGATATTGGTGGTTATCAAATTCTGCTCAACTGGTATGGTTCGGAAACTGAATTTCGTACAGTTTCTATGCGGGATGTGTTAGCGGGAAAAATTCCACCAGAGTTGATGCGCGATCGCATGGTATTTATTGGCTCAACAGCTGCGAGTACCAATGATTTTTTTAGCACACCATTCAGTTCGTCTTTGGTTTCGGCTCAAAAACCGACTCCTGGTGTCATTGTCCATGCCAATATTGCTCTCCAACTAGTACAAGGGGCAAAAACCGGAAAAACTAATCTGCACGGCATTTCGGGAAATTTTCTCTATTTCTGGATTGTTTTATGGTCTGCAATTGGTTCTATGGGTAGTTGGTATTTAGCTAGTATGCCGACCAAAAACAGGATTCCGGGTGGTAAAATTCTCTGGGCAACTGTGGGTATCAGTGGGGCATTAATGGGAAGTGCCTATGGGATGTTTTTAGCTGGTCTGCTGATTCCGGTAACACCCGTCTTAGCTGTATTTATTAGCAGTGCGATCGCTACAACAAATGGTTATAAACAGCAGAGGCTAGAAGAAGCTAATCAGCAATTGGAAATAACAAACGAACTACTATTAGATTACTCCAAAAACTTAGAAACAAAAGTTGAAGAACGAACTCATGAATTACTAGAAGCAAAACAAGCTGCCGATGCGGCTAACCAAGCAAAAAGCGAGTTTCTCGCCAATATGAGCCATGAATTACGTACACCATTGAATGGTATTTTGGGTTTTGCCCAAGTATTAGAAGCATCGCCAAATTTGACGGATAAAAACCG
This sequence comes from Nostoc sp. C117, assembly GCF_043099735.1. Taxonomy (NCBI): domain Bacteria; kingdom Bacillati; phylum Cyanobacteriota; class Cyanophyceae; order Nostocales; family Nostocaceae; genus Nostoc; species Nostoc sp. C117. The sequence continues at coordinate 789,540 of NZ_CP170991.1, read as the reverse complement.
CGAAGGAGTTAGCATTATCTATGAATGCGGTTCGCACTTATTAATGTTAATTAATGATATTCTCGATTTGTCAAAGATTGAAGCTCGTAAACTCGAATTAGTTACTAATAGTGTGGATTTATCTAGTTTCTTGCATGGGGTAACAAAAATTTGTGGTATTCGAGCCGAGCAGAAAGGAATTAGCTTTAATCTTTTAATTAGCGATCGCCTCCCAAAGATAATTGAAGCTGATGAAAAACGATTGCGACAAGTGTTAATAAATTTGCTAGGCAATGCAATTAAATTTACAGACAGTGGTGGTGTCACGTTTAAAGTTGAGTTAGTAGAAAGTAACCAAGAATTGGCTCAATCCCCACTTGCTAAAATTCGCTTCCAAGTAGAAGATACAGGAGTCGGAATGTCACCTGACCATATCCAAAAAATATTTTTGCCTTTTGAGCAAGTAGGTGAGCTTGGACGGCATTCTGAAGGTACTGGGTTGGGATTGACCATTAGTCAAAGAATTGCAGCATTGATGGGCAGTCAAATTTATGTCAAAAGTTTTTTAGGTGAAGGAAGCGTTTTTTGGCTAGATATAATAGTGCCAGCATTGCTTTCCCATGATTATTATTTACAAGGAAGCGTATCAAACCAAGAAAAAACTATCGGCATTCAAGGTAACGCACCGCAAATTCTCATTGTTGATGATGATGTTAATCACCGTTTGGTGCTAACTAATTTACTGCAAGAAATTGGCTGTCGCATTCAAGAAGCTAGCGATGGAAAAGAGGGTTTACAATTAGCAACTGAAAGTCAACCTGATATGATTTTACTCGATTTAGCTATGCCTAATATGGATGGCTTTGAGCTAATGCTTCATCTGCAAGAAAATCATCAGACTAGCTCTATTCCCATCATTGTTTCTAGCGCTAACGTATTCGAGGACAACCGCCAGCAAAGTTTACAGGCAGGTGCAGTCGCATTTATCCCAAAACCCCTTCAGAGAGATGAATTGTTTAATGCATTGGTATCGCTCCTAAAAATTAATTGGACTTATACTGAATCTAGCAAACAATCTATATTAGAAACTGAAAAGACTGTTACCAATGATGAATTAATTTTGCCATCTCAGGATGTTTTGCAACAACTGTATCACCTAGCAATGATGGGAGATATATTAGCGATCGAAGAAATATTAAAAACCCAAGTAGACCAAAACAAACAACTAATTCCCTTTGTTAGAGAGTTAACTAAACTTACTACCAGTTTTCAAACTGCAAAAATACGGAAATTCATTAAATCCTTACTCGCTGAACAAACACTGAAATGATACAAGATTGTCTCACACAACCAATGCATATTCTTTTAGTAGATGATAATCCAAATAATCTCAAAGTGCTATCAGAAGCAATTCAGGGATATGGCTGGAAAGCACTGATGGCAACCGATGGAGAGTCAGCCATTGAACAAGCAGAATATGCTTGCCCCGATTTAATTATCCTAGATGTGATGATGCCTGGTATTGATGGCTTTGAAACTTGTCAGCGGTTAAAAGCTAATTCAATTACTCAAAATATTCCAGTTATTTTTATGACCGCCTTATCTGATGCTTTGGATAAAGTCAAAGGATTGGAAATTGGTGCTGTTGATTACATTACCAAACCTTTCCAACAAGAAGAAGTCATTGCTAGATTAAAACTACACCTGAAACTATCCCATCTGACCCGCACTTTAGAAGAAAAAGTAGAACAGCGTACCGCAGAATTGACCCAATCTCTACAGAAATTACAGCAAACACAATTGCAGATGATTCAGAGCGAGAAAATGTCAGCGCTAGGTAATTTAGTAGCAGGAATAGCTCACGAAATGAATAATCCTCTTGGGTTTATCTTTGCTACTCTCAAGCAAGCAAAACCAAATATTGCCGATATTATTGAACACTTAAGACTTTATCAAGAAAGCTTACCAAACCCCAGTGCAGAAATTATCAACCATGCGGAGCAAATTGATTTAGATTATAGCATAGAAGATCTACCAAAAATGATTGAATCGATGACAATGGCTTGCGATCGCATGAAAAATATTAGTAATAGTTTAAGAACTTTTTCTAGGGCGGATCGAGACTACAAACAGCCATTTGATTTACATGAAGGCATTGATAGCACAATTTTAATTCTCAAGCATCGCTTGAAAGCAAACGAAGAACGTCCGGAAATTGAGATATTTACAGAATACGGAAATATACCTCAAATAATGTGTTTTCCTGGGCAATTAAATCAAGTATTTATGAATATTCTGGCAAATGCCATTGATGCCTTAGACGAGTCTAGTAATAGTCGTAGTTTTCAGGAAATTACAGATAATTCAAACCAAATTACAATCACAACTTTTGTAGTAGAAAAACAGGTAAAGATTATAATTGCCGATAATGGTATAGGCATGAGTAAAGAAATCAAGGAGAAGATTTTTGACCATTTATTCACCACCAAAGAAATAAATAAAGGTACAGGCTTAGGATTAGCGATCGCTAAACAAATTATTATGGATAAGCACGATGGACAAATAGATTGTTTGTCTAGTCCAGGTGAGGGAACAAAGTTTATTATTTCTCTGCCGATTGGAGATAAATAAAAAATTATAATTTGATTTTAGAGGTTATTGTAGACAAATAAAGTCGTATTATTTGATAATACTACCATCCAAAAATAAATAAAAAATTTATAATATTTTATAATAGGTTTATCTGTAAGGCTTTGGAAATATTTACTCCAAGATTTAGTGGTTATTAGATCCCAAGTGCAAAGCTGAATTAACAATTTGAGTTTACTGGGCGTGCGATCGCTATTTTATCTCGACAACAGTCAGTCTTTTTTCCCACACTTATAATAATTGCTTAAGTACTAAAATGGTAAATTTAGTTTACTCCAAACACCGAAAAAATATTTACTTGGGACTGATCTTCAAGGAACAGTTTGGAGCGGCGGAACATCTGCAACTAGACTATTTTTACGTTTATATCTTAACTTATCCCTCTTCTGTCACTTTCCGGGTATTCTGAATAAAAGAATAAAAAAATAAAACCCTGAAAAGTAAGTAGGGCAATGGATGTAGAATTACAAATCTTGAAACATTTGGCAAGAGATGCTCACCCAACAGTTGCTACCATAGATGAATATTGTGCAGAGTATAAAGACCTGTTTAAAGAAGTAAGAAATTATGAATGCTTCAAATATTTACATCTGGGAATAATATCACAAATTAAAAGAAAATCATTGCCAGAGATAGCGAAAGTTGTAAGTATAAACTCTGCACAATCATTACATCATTTTCTAGCCAATTCAGATTGGTCATTAGATGAATTAAAACAACGAAGATTAAATAAACTAAAAAAAGTACTAGATGGAAATGCGATTACAGTAGTAATAGATGAAACAGGAGATAGAAAAAAAGGTAAAAAGACTGATTATGTAGCAAGACAATATCTAGGAAGTGTGGGGAAAGTAGATAATGGGATAGTTTCAGTCAATGCCTATGGAGTTTACTCGAATATAACATTTCCTTTAACCGTAAAAGTATTCAAACCGAAAGGGACACTAAAAGAAGAGGATAAATATAAAACTAAAATAGAGTTGGCATCAGAAATTATTACTGAATTAATTGAATCAGGCTTTAATATTAAATTAGTCCTAGCAGATAGTTTATATGGTGAAAGTAGCCAGTTTATTAGAAAACTAGCTGAATATAAATTAGATTATGTCGTAGCAATAAGAAGTAATCATGGAGTCTGGCTTCCAGCAGGGCAGAAGGTTAGGGCGAATAAGTGGTGTAAATTTAACAGAACATTTAGCAATGAAAAATCAGAAACTAGATACATTAGGGAAATAATTTATGGTAAAAAAAGAGCCATAACTTACTGGGAAATAACTACTGATCCAGAAACCATGCCAGAGAATTCTACTTCTTTTGTGATGACAAATCTTCAAGGTAATCTCAAGAAAATTTTATTGAATTTATATGGATTAAGAACCTGGGTAGAATATGGTTTCCGACAGTATAAACAGGAACTAGGTTGGACAGATTATCGTTTCACCAATTTTCAACATATCGAGAGATGGTGAGCCAGCGCGGTCTTGGGGGTTTCCCCCATGAGCGACTGGCGAACCCGAAGGGTGGGAAATTATTTTTTGTGTTTACACTGCGGATTAGTTTAAATTCTCCAGCCTTGTTAGGCTTAAATAAATCTCGTCAAATTGAAACTGAGGTAAAAGAAAATAGTGATGTTGATTTTTCTAATCATCAACAATGGAACCATGAATGCGGATGGAAGAATACTTTAAATAATCTGCGTCTCATTGCCCAACCACTCTTACTATTTTGATTGATTTATCCCTGGATACATATTTCCCCCAATTCTAATTTATTGCTGGGATTCAATCAATTAATTAGTGAAATGAATCAATTTAAACCTTGTTATGCTTCTGGATAATTTCACTTAGTTACTACTTGCTAATGCCGGAGAGTGACAGAAGCTGTTTACGGACGCGCTGGCTTCCGTTATGGATGGAAGAAACAAAATAAGATGCACCAAAAAAAATTACACTTTTATTGTGTCCTGACAGTTAAGACCGATCCCCCAATGGTGCTTTGTCGCCCGTACAGAAGCTTGGTTCTGGGTTGAGACGGTTATGACATTGGTGAAATGGTTTCTGCCATTATCCCGTTTAGGAGACTGTATTCATCCGTCAACCCAGGTCAGGGCACACCTCCAATTGCTAGTATGACTTCGCATTCGTGAGGAAGCCTTTGATGATGAAAACACCAAAGTCCAAATCCCGTTTCCATCAACCAAGAACAAATGAAACTTCTGACTTAAGACCAATCAATCCAAATGCAGCAGGTATTGATATCGGTTCAGAATTTCACTGGGTAAGTGTTCCAAAAGATAGAGCCTCCGAGAGTGTCAGACGTTTTGGCTGTTACACTGCTGACTTGTATGCTCTAGCTGATTGGTTGGCTGTTTGTAGAGTGAAAACTGTAGCAATGGAATCAACGGGGGTATATTGGATTGCGTTGTTTCAAATCTTGGAGACAAGGGGCTTTGAAGTTAAACTTGTCAACGCCCATCACGTTAAAACATTGCCTGGACGTAAAACTGATATTTTAGACTGTCAATGGTTGCAACAGTTACATAGTTACGGATTGTTGTCTGGTTCTTTTCGCCCAGAAGATCAAATTTGTGTATTACGGAGTTATGTCCGCCACCGAGATAGTCTTATCAAAAGTGCTTGTGTTCACATTCAACGGATGCAAAAAGCTTTAACCCAGATGAACGTGCAACTGCATAAAGTTGTTAGCGATATCACTGGTACTACTGGGATGGCAATTATTCGAGCGATTGTTGCTGGAGAAAGAGACCCACAAATTTTGGCAGCGAAAAGACATCACCGTACTAAACGCTCTGAAACAGAAATTGCTGCGGCTTTAAATGGTGATTACCGGAATGAGCATATTTTTGTACTTCAACAGGAACTACAACTTTATGATGTCTATCAAGTTCAGATAGCCGCTTGCGACCGCCAAATACAGGAGTGCTTGGCTCAATTTAATAACAAAGTTAATCTTGATGAATTTCCACTTCCGCAATCAAAACATCCTCGCAATAAACCTCAAGGCAATGAACCCGCTTTTGATTTACGTACCCATCTTTACCGAATTAGTGGCGTAGATTTCACTGCCATTGATGGTCTTGGTATCCTTACCGTACAGACCATTGATTTCTGAGGTTGGTTTAGATCCTACCCGATTCCCAACTGTTAAACACTTTACTTCCTGGCTTGGTCTTTGCCCTTGCAATCGCATCACTGGTGGTAAAGTTAAAAGTTCTCGAACTCGCTTGGTAGTTAACCCTGCTGCTAATGCTTTCCGAATGGCGGCACAAACAGCTGGCAAAAGCAATTCTGCCGAGTCGTGCTTTTTATCGTCGCTTACGTTCTCGTCTTGGTACGCCCAAAGCTATCACTGCTACTGCTCATAAGCTGGCACGAATTTTTTACCGACTTTGGACGAATGGAGGTAAATCAGCAATTCTCATTTTGAAAACAAAAGGATATAAAATCGTCTTATTTACCTAGAAAACTTCTGTCTAATTATGATTTATTTGAAAAATAATCATGATAATTGGCTGAAGAGAAATAATTTTAAAAATCTGCCCATGAAAAATAGATTTCAACTTATAAATATAGCTGAAACTCAGACCTACTTTGTAAATTCTCTCAATTAATAATCTTTACCTCCTGTCAAAAATTTGACATTTTTAACTAGAATTTGCTTTTGTGATCGGGACATATTCGGTAAGAATAAATAAGAAAACCTCCGACCAACTTTTAAACCAGATAAATTTTATTAAGGTACGAATATCATTAAAGAAATTAGTCCGAGTTACTAATAATTCACGAATTTTTTGATAGGTAGAATTGACTAAATCTAAAACAGTATGAAATAAAAAAGCTAGTAAATTTAAAGACAATAAGAACTCGCACAAATGATTTTGACCATGACCAAAGTTATGCTCTAAATTATAACCGTGATTTTTTAGAACGTTATTACCTTCATTCTCAACTTTCCATCTACTGCGTCCAGCTTTGACAATCTCTTCAACATTGTTTTCGGCGATCTTATGATTAGTTATCCAATTATTTCTGTAGATAATTTTCTGTGTTTTCTCATTAATAACAGTCACTTCGCACCAATTAGCTTCGAGACTTGAGTCTCCATTTCGTAAAGGAACTCTAGAAGCATAACGATAACGATAAATTAGATTTTTTCGGCCATCCCATTGTTTCTTTTCAACAGTTGTAACTTCTCCACTTTTTTCTAAAAATTCTAGCCATTCATATAAAGTTTTATGTGACGTTTCCAGACAAACAAAAATAAAATTATAACCTTGTTGTAGCACCAAGGTACAAACAGGTTGGCGAGAATACAAGTCATCCCCTAAAAGGGTTACAGGATAACCATATTTATTTTGATGATTCTTATTCAACCATCTTTTAACAGCCGCATTTTCACAATCTTCTTTTTGATGCCCATCTTGTTTTTTAATAAATTCTGGTTCTAAATTAATCACTTGTTTTTGATTAGGAGAAACCACAATAGGTGTGACACAGCCATGAAAATAAGTTGTAGTTCCGTTTCGATGATTACGGCAATTACAATAAGGACAATTAATTTTTTTAGATGAAAAATATTCTGTAACTTCTATTGCTATTAAAATTTCTCCATCCAAGTAGAGAAACTTTTTCAAAACTCCATTTCTATTTAACCATTCATAGACTTTTTGAAAAGACTTAAATATCGTAGCAGATGGAACTGGGTCTAGCAAATTCCTTATACGAAGTTGCCAAAGATAGTATTGTTACATTTGGTTATATTGAACACAACCAGGAAAATCCGACTTTTCCTTTCACAGTGGTGGGATTATTCATCAACCATTGACAGCGTTCAATCAAGACGGTCTCTAAAGAATCGAGAGTATGAAATACTTGATTGGCTAATCGTTCTCTCAGTAATGGCCAGATACACTCAGTTGGGTTAAGTTGAGTCCTGGTATGGAGGAAGAGAGTACATGATGATGTCTTTTGGGACAGTGAGATGACGAGTGGTATGCCAACCGGCTTGGTCAACAAGTAAAATAATTAACTTGTCACCAGTAGAGTTAACTTGAGCCGCAAAGGCATTAAGTGCAATTTGCATTACAGTCGTATTCACTCTGGGCAAAATAAATAAACAGCTATTGCCAGTTTGAGGGTGGACAAAACCGTAGGTGTATAACCACTTGTAGCGCGGATAACGATCAGCATTTGGACGTTGACCAATGAGCGCCCAAGTTCGACGGACAACTGGTTTGAGTCCTAAACGTGCCTCGTCCTGTGCCCATACTTCTACACGCTTATGAGGGCATAACCAAGGCATTAATCGGACGAAGGACTGGAGTTGGGCTTTAAAAAATGCCCTTTGCTCTGGGGTGGCGCTACGCTCGTGTAAAGGTCTCGGCGCTTGTAAACTAAAACCTAAGTGTTTGAGATACTTCCATGCTGTTGCCCGATGTATACTAATGCCAAACTGTTGTTTAATCAATTCTCCAACTTTTGGTCCACTCCACAAACCACCATCTTCTGGAGGTAACTTTAATTTTTTAAAAAGTTCCTCAAGTTGTTCTGTTGTTAAGGCTTTGTGTTTGCCTCCGGGGCTTTTTTGATGTCCGTCTACAATCCCCTCTGGTCCAGTAGTGTTGTAACGACGAGCAATTTTCCGCACCCAATCAGCACTTAAGCCTGTAATCGACGCTACTTGCTCAACTTTCATCGGATTACCAGGTCGGCTCAATAGGCGAATCACCAACCATCGAGTCCGTTCTTTGACATCTCGACAACGACGATAGCGTTGGTTTAACTCTGCATAATCCAGGTGAGGAATGATATCGATCCGAGTCCGAGGCATCACTGCACACTGATTTTACTTCCTCTAAATAATACTATCTATCGCAACTTGGTATCAGTCTGTTGTAGCTCCAACGATGAATACTCTGGCGGTACTGTTTAGCATACTGTTGCTGGCCTTCTTTGTAATTAGGGCATCTTTTCACTGCCCTAGCTTCTATTTCACTTTGGATGCCCTCACGTACATTTTTCATTGTGGGTAGAACAATGCTGCCAGCTTGGTAAGTTTTAGCTAACGTGATAATTGCTTGTGCTAGTAAGTTATCAATGTGCTTTCCTAACTCCGATTCTGACAACTTAATTTGTGTGTTGCTTTTTTGAGCTTTGTGGCGTTCATGAGAATTACGTTGCTGCTGCTGTCGCTGGCGGTTCAGTAGCTTGTAATTATCACCAAGTAGCTGTTTAACACTACGATATGCAAGAACCTTATTTGTGGGACAGTCAACAATAGCTATTGTTGCAGGCTTTTCTAGACCCAAACTCACGCCAATGAGAATTGATGTTTTACCCTCATATAAGTTTTGATTAGGACGGGGGTAGGCGGTGTCGATTTTAGTGAGTGTTGAGTTAAGGCGTTTAACATAGATTTGCTGATTTTTATTTAAGCTTTCTTTTTTTTCGATGTCTGCCAGTTTTTGAGTAATTTCGTCTACTTTTTCTTCCCTAAACTCCTGAGTCCCTTCAATCGTCCACAGGCGAGTATCAACGCTGCAATAAAGGGTTAAACGATGAATCTTCCAGGGTAAATCATTGCCTTTATTGTGTTGCCATGCTATGCGTCCTGAACGTAAAGTAAACAGAGAAGATGAATATTGGTCTTTGTTGTTGCGCTTAATGCTCTGATCTTGTAAAAATCTTTGAAACCAATGAATTTGTTTATTATCGCAGTAAATTTCAAAGATATGATTATTGAATTCTTTCCCTGAGAAGCTAACACAAATACGACCTTTTTCATTTTTTGACCAAATAAGGTCTTCGTTGCTTGTGAATTGAACTGGAAATGGTATCGAACTAGGATTTTCTAAGAGATGCTTCTGCCACATTTTAAATTGATTTTCGCTTTCAGGAACATTGGTAGTTGCTACTAAAAGGCTTTGTAGCCACTCTTGCGCTGTTAAATCACGACCACTAGGTATACTGGATTTCAGTTGTTCTTTAAGACGTTCAATCTCTTTCAATTTCTTACTACGACGTAGAGCATACCTATTAGGGTCTTCCTCTTCTTCGCTAACCTGACAAGTATTTTTCAATACGTAAGCGATATAGCAATCCTAAATGATTCATGAGAAAACACCAGATTCATGGAGCTTAGGGAAGTCAAAAATTTGACAGTTAAGCGACAACTCAAATAAAGCTTTGACAACAGAGAAGGAATGACAGAAAAAATAAAACTCTCGAATCAGTCTTTTTCCTTGTAACCAAATATCTTCTACTGGGTTTTGTTGAGGTGCATTTGGGGCAAATCTTTCACAAGATATCAACCATTGTTCTTTTTCTAAGTTGGCATTCAAAGAATCTAAATAATCTTTGATTTTTTGAGAGCGATGATAACTAGCACCATCCCAAATAATTAAAAGTTGTGCATCTGGACGTTGTGAGCGGAGATACTCCAAAAAATTAATTGTGTTTTCCGAGTTACCTGTCTTGGCAGAATAGGTGAGAAATTCCTTTGTTTTATAGTCTAATGCACCAAAGTATGTTTGTTTATCACGAGCATTGACAACTGGAATTGAAATGCGCTCACTCATTTTACCCCAGATATATCCTATGATGTCTCCCCAGAGTAAATGGCATTCATCAACCATGAATACAACTAGTTCTCCCGACTCAATTTCGGCTCGTCGCCTCTCCAACAATTCACTAATTTCTTTTTTTTTAAGGTAACTAATTCAGGATTATGCTTTGGATTATTAGCTTGAGCTTTTTTCCAACTAATACGTGCTTATTTAAACAAATCATAGTAGCTTTGTTTGGACTCAAATATCACTCCATACTTAGATGCCAGTTGATACTCCAACTCATTGAGAGTCCATTGCTCCTTGGTTTGCAACCATTCAATGACAGACCGATGTTGCTGTGCATCCAAAAATCCCTTACTACCCTTATGTGCTAACTTTAAACCCTCAACTCCGTTTTGAAAAAATGCTTTTTTCCACGTACTTATAAAGCCTGATGAAACCCCCAATATTGGCATTATTTCTTTATGTTTATATCCACACAGCAGCATTTTAACTGCCATTGCTCGTGTAATTTCACGTTGATCCAAGCTTTGTTTGATAAAATCATCTAATGATTGCATCCACATCGCTACAACCCAAAATACTGTTACAATTAATACTTTAACATTTCGTCAGTGTTTTCTCACGTATCAAATAGGATTGCTATAGCACACCGATTAAGAGGAATCTTTGCTCGATCGTAAGCCTTAAATAAAATGTCAAATAGTGTGTAATTATTGTTTTTATTTTTGTGTTTTTGACGCTTATTTACATTTTTATTTGTAATATTTTGCTTATGAATTTCTTCAGCCTTAGTAATATACTGCGGCAAAATTTTAATAGCTTTAGCGCGAATAATGTTTAAAGTAAAGTTACTTTCTTGTTCCAGTTCTACATCACTTTTGAGCATATTGAGCCAATGCTCTTTTTTATCGATTTTTTGTTGTCGTTCTTTCTGTAATGCCAACCAAGACTTGTAGATATACTCGACTACTTCAATAGCTGATTTGTAAAAACGCTTGGGTTGGTTAACAAAGCGTTCTTGAGTACTGAGTGAGTCACACAGTGGTTTGATTACTCCATTTGGTAATTTGCCCTTTTTCAACCACTGTTCCATATCAGGATGTATTCTTACCTGTTCAAGTAGTTCATTAATCAAAGGTGTATTCTTCTCCGCCATCAATTGCCACAGATGGCGGCGGGTATCTTCGCTGGCTACTAATCGACATTGAATAGTGATCAGGCTCATAGCAGTTTCTGTTCTCTAAACTTTATAAAATACACCAGTATTCTCAGAATAACATTCATAGTGTGCAATATTACATTTATTATGTGTAGATTTATGATTGATAGTACCTCACTATTAGGCTGTGAGGGAAAATAACATCAACATTGAATATCGTTTTGGAAAGGCGATAAGACGAAGAAGGCGAGAGCTAGATTATTCTCAAGAAGAACTGGCTGAAAAAGCTGGACTTCACCGTAATTACATCTCAAGTATTGAGACGGGAACCCGTAATCCTTCTCTCAAAAATATTGAAAAGCTTGCAAAAGCACTGAACATCTCGATTTCTACTCTTTTTACCAACTACAGTATTGAGGCAGAGCATAAATCAGAAAAAGATACTGAGTGTTAGTTTCTAGCGTTTTAGTACACACTGACATAAATTTGTCCTTTCAGTACTACAAAAAATACAAACACGTCAAAAATTAAGAAAGAGACGTGAGGTTAGCCACGTCTTTAGGTGATAGGAGAAAAATCATTAAGCGGCTACATCCGCGACCAGTAAGCCGTTGACAGCAATAATCAAAAGTTGCGCTGAAGCAGAGGTGTCACAGCAATGTCTTTTATCGCTATTGCAGGGTTGTGTTACCCATTTACCCTCAAGATTCTGATAAAAAGTTCCAAGCAGATGCGAACCATTCCAAACTCGATACAGTTCTCCCAAATCATCTGGCACTGAGTCAATTTCAATTTCTGGCGCTAGTGCGTCAGCTAATTCGTCAACCTCAAACTCAGATTCTACGGAGGCTTTGTTGTCAAACTCTTCTTGTGTAATCATTTAACTAACCTCATTGATGGGGTTTTACAAAAGGCGATCGCAGTCTCTTCCCGGAGGGCGATCGCCTTTGTCTTGTTACTATATTGTAATTACTTGTTATTACTAAAGCAATAGCGTTACTACAAAATTTTCAAAATTCGCCACAATTAAGGTAAATAGAGTTATTACAGATTGAAAGTTTTCAGCAGAAAGTAGTATGGCAAAGCGGCAGACAACAAAATTGAGCAATCAGATCATTGTTAGAATGGACGATGAGACTAAGGAAGCTTTTATGAATAAAGCTAATGCTGAAGGCAAGACAGCCTCAGAATTGATCATGGGATGGATTCGTTCCTACATGACTGAAGAACTTCAAAAAACTCCAGACTTAGCCAAAATGCAAGCAGACTTGGAGAATCTAAAACAACAAGTTGCTGCACTCCAAAATGAATACTTGGGAAAATTAGCAGCCTGAGAGAAGAGAACGATTCTCTCAGGCTATGGATAGATAAAATTGTCAGTTCTGCTCCTAAGAACCCAAAAAACCCGTCAGACACCTGACGGGTTTAGTTTTGTTAAGGAGATTAACTATGGGAAGATAATGCAGTTACTACTGGTAATAAATAAGTAGTAACTATAATTAAGACTGCGATCGCACTCAAATCCGTTAACCCACAAAACTTTCCCTTACTTCGTTGGGTGTGACTTAATGCTTTACCTCATTACTATCTAACAAGTTTATCTACCTCAACTTTATTCTTGTTCAAATCCCTGATTACTAAATTTGAGAACCCGACAATTCTCGCTGACTGTGCGAATGACGTTCTCTGGCACTCCTTCAGGGACAGTGACCTGAAGTTCTAAGGTGATTTCTACTTCAGCATCTACTAAACTACTGAGGTGTTGAATAACCTCGTCTGCTATCTGTCCTATGTCACGTCTTAGCCGCAATGCGTCCAATTTGATTGAACCATAGAAACGTTTTGGTGGAACTATGACAGTTACTTGGCTATCAGAGGAGCCATTTTCTGTTATTACAGTGTCAATAGTTTTTTCTTTTTCAGTCTTATAGCTTCCTGTTTTTTCTTTAACTACTGGTGGAGTTACAGCTTTAGCAGCAGCATCTGCCTCAAACTGGCGTTGCGCTACTTCTGGCTTAACTATCAGATTTTGACTGCTAAGGGTTACGGTAATGTGTTCAGCTGCTTTCAAACCAAGATAACGTCCTTTGGATTCATCCCAGCCTGTGGCATAAGCAAAGTTTTCATTCCACAATAACGCTGCAACTCCTTCTGCGATCGCTTGTAATAGCACTTGTTGATTTTTGATGCGTGGCAGGTAAAGGTAGTACGCTAAGTACTCCCATAACTTCTTAAGGTCGAGGTGGTTTACATCGCGCCAGAGATAAGGGTCGAGAGCTTCTAGGCGCAGGCGGCTGGCGGCATAGTTGGCAATCAAATGTTCTTCGTGAACTGCTTTGCGACTTGCTTGCAGAATAGGAGAGTCTTGCTTTTGCAATCGAATTTCTTGCCATTCAATCTCTCCTTGGGGATCGGGTTGCATCGGCACTAACAGCCAGATGTAAGCTTCTTGAATTAAATTTTTTACATCTTTGTCGGTTTGCTGTTGTTTAGTCGTCGCCTGATTACTTTGAAAAACATCTAAGTTTAAGGCTTCTTTATCCCGAATAATCGAATTCCAAGCTAGGTACTGGCAAACAGATTGTTCTAATAGCTCCAGTTTTGCCTTGTCTGGTGCTAGGAACAACAACATATTTTTGCAGTACCGAGGACTGGCTCCCTTTTGGTTTAGTATTTCTTCGGCTCTGGTGCGGGCTTGGGTTTCGCTTTCCTTATTTTTATGGGGATGTTGTGGCCCCATGACAACCAGCCTTACGGCCATTTCATCAGGAACATCTGCCGAGGAGTCGGGTGCAATATGTACTCCAGCAAACTCGCCACGCTGCTTATCAGCCTTTAATCGGAGAATAATTTCATCCCAAACTTTATCCTGATCCTGTTGGATTTGCTCGGCTCTGTCTTGGGCAAGTCTGGTGACGCTAGGCTGAGTTGAGAACCAGTAACGAGTGTTATCGACATAAAGATGTGTGGACTGGTCGGTAAGTCGGCGCAAAGCATCACCAAAAGTTGCTGCACTTTCTCCTGGTTGAACACACCCCAACTTGATCCGATGATCTTCTACACCGCGATTGGCTGCTCTTAGAGTAGGAGCAGAACCAAGGTAAATTGTCCGAGCAACACGCCGACAGGCAGAGTAACGTCCTAAGTTGGGATTTTGGCGATCGCACGCTAATGGTAGAGAATTATATCCATCTACATCTTTTTCAATCACTGGCACCCAGTTATCTTCGAGGTAGCGAGTCAATTCTGTTTGTACCTGTCCGTCATCCATTGGCACGCTGGCAGGCATGATTAACAAACTCTTGTCCTGTCCTTCCCAAAGTGAATGAATCACCTTTGCCATCAGTCGCAGCACACCCCGCGTGCGTTGGAATTTGTCGAGAGTTGACCAGTCATTATAAAGTCGGTCAAACAGTTCTGGATGGATAGGATAGGCATTTTCTAGCCGTCGTTTGTAACTACCTTCTCGGCACTCGCTAGGAAACTCCTGAGATTGGTTTTGGTACATTTCTGCAAAGGCACGGATGATGGCATCACGGGCAATAAAGCCACTTTCTTCGGTGATGGGTTGAAACAGCCGCCGCCGCACAATTTCAAAGCTTTCATCGGCAGTTGCTGGTCGCCAAGGAGATTCGACTCTGCCAATAGCATTTTTGAGTCTACTTAAGGCTGCTTTACCGCGATCGCCTCCAATCTCATTATCGGATGCCGGAATACTCACGACCAAAAGAGTTTGGTTAGCGTTTTTTGCCGACTCACTCAAAGTCTGGGCAAAGGTAAAGTGAGTGTCAAAGCTGCCCCCCGGAAGGTCGTTTATTTCGTGAAGCTGTCGGGCATAAGCCACCCATTCATCAATTAAAATCAGGCAGGGTGCATAGCGGTTAAACAGCAGCCGGAGGGTATCGCCAGGGTTCGTTGAAGTTTCATCTGCTTCTCGAATCATTTCGTAGGCTTCCCTACCGCCCAGTTGCCAAGCTAATTGGCCCCAGAGTGTTCGGACAACTGTGCCATCTTTTTTATGTTGAGGCTGACCGGGAGAAATTTTATTTCCTACCAGCACTGCTGTGTTAACTTTTGGCGGAGGTAAAACATTTGCCGCTTCCAGCACTGGTTCCAATCCTGGTAACTCGGATGCGGGAACTCCCATAAACAGGTGGTATAGTGCCAGCATCGCGTGGGTTTTGCCGCCACCAAAGTTGGTTTGCAGTTCGATAACGGGGTCCCCTTTATTGCTAGAAAGACGTAGTAAGGCATTTGTGAGCAGTTGCTTTAGCCCTTCGGTGAGAAAAGTGCGGCTAAAAAACTCTGTAGGTATGCGGTATTCGTCGGAACCTTCATCTAAATAAACTTGCCATAGGTCGGCAGCAAATTCTGCTTGTTGGTAGCTACCAGAGGCAACATCTGGGTGAGGTGTAACAATTTCTCGCCAGGGTTTTAAACCGCCTACAGGATTGCCTTCTAGAGGTTGGAGAGTAGCACGACGAGTTTCACGACGGGCTTGTTCTGTAAAGCGTACCCGCAAAAGTTCTTGTTTTTGTTTATCAACTTCATCTGCTTCTGGTGCAGAAAAAGCAGAAAGTAACCGCGATACGCTATCAAGAGCGCGATAGGCATCATCTGTAGAGAGTGGCTTGTTGTGCGCCCAAGAGTTGCGGGTGTCAATTAATTCCCCAACCAAGCTTCTTTCAGCATTGCCCAGAGTCTTTTTGAACACTTCACGCCACTGATTAGACATGAGTTTCAGCAGTGCTGATTCGTCCTGCTTGAGAATTTGCTGGACATTACGTCTTAGGCTGTGGTCTTCTGGAACAAAAGGTGTAGCGGCAACTACCCACTTATCACCATAAATGGAACGCATTTCCCTTTCCACAAAAGGATATAAGCCATCTCTCAAAAGGTCTAGCACCCTGCCAACTCGTTCGCGGTTACTTACGGACATAGATTTTTTATACTAGTTTTTCTTTTAACTCAGGGCTGCTGCCTCACGATAGCTACATCTACTCTGGGCGTTAGAGCCACCCAGAATGTATTAATAGGCTGAGGCTAATAACGAGAGTCGAAAGTAATTAAAGTAAAGCCATTTGTAAGGGAGTCGATTCTTCGGTTTCAGCAGCGAGGCGAGAAATTTCTGGCCAGGAAATCACTAAGCTGTTGTAAGCGACACCTTCAGCAGCCCAGCCTTTTTTGTCGCAAATGTTATACAGCCGATAAGCTAATTCCCTTGCTGCTTCTCCTATGGTTCCCAGTTGAGATAGCAAATTTGCAGCACCTTGATTTCCAGCACCGTCTTGCAATTCCCGAATCATGTGCTGTGTGGCTTCCCAGACTGTGAGCCGGTTATCGGTTTGGGGATTCCAATTTTTGGCTAATTCGTCGCGGCGCAATAGTCGCACTTTACCCGCCTTGGCAGTGAGGATGCCAGCGTTTACCAAGCCTTGTACTGCTGTATTCTTTGCTTTGGATAGGGTTTCAGCATCACCAAATAAACCTTCATTAAAGGTATGCTGTTCAAACCAAATCAAAGCAAAGCAGGTTTCAGAATCAAATTCTCCTTCTTGTTCAGCGAGGAATTCGTCTAAAGTTTGGTTAATCAGTTGTAGTGCAATACGCACAGGCATTCGTTCGCCGTCTGATTCGAGGACTTTGCTGTAGCGAGAGTATATTTCCATACCTGGGCCAATGCTGGCTTGTGCCAAGTCTACTGGGGCGATGTTGCCTTGTTGGAGTTTTTGCAGTGCATCTGGAAGTTCGCGTTTGAGAATGTTGACAAATTGGCGGCGGGTTGAAGATGGAGCGGTTTCTGGGCGAGGGCGGCAGACGAGAGCAATGGATGAGGCGAGGGCATTAGTGCCACTAGCAATCGTGCGGTTACTTAATTCTGTTCGCATTGGCCAAGTGCCAGTAATGCTAAAACCAGCTTTTATAAGTCCTTCAAGCATAGTTTCCCATCCGGTTGAGGCTCTAGTCTCACTGTTTCCCTTTCCTTCAGTGAGAGAAACTTCATCATCCGTTTCTGTTTGCTTGAACGCATAATAAACAGTCAAAGGATATCCGTCATGCGCCATCTCACGCATCCGTTTAAAAGTTTCACTTAATCCTGTCTCAAAAAATTCTTTTGCCTTTTGTTTACTACCACCAAAGCGATAAGGTGTAGCTACTAATTCTCGTTCTTTATCAGGAATAAGTATGGTACAGAAAAGGTCGGGATAGATCAAACTTAAAGAACGTCGTAGCCAAACATAAAAAAACTCTGAGAGGTCAGCGTAGCCAATATTATCGTAGTAGGGTGGGTCTGTAGAAACAACTATTGATTTTGCATAAATATCTGATTTAGTAGCATCTATGCGTTGGACAAATCCTTGAGTGCGACAAGGAGAAATTTCAATTACTTTGGCTATCCAATCAACTGCACCGATAAAGTTACCAGTTGACTCACTTAATGGATTTACTTCTGCAAAATCCCAAGTCATAGGAATTGCTTGACGGGCAAAAGTATTTCTAATAGTGTCTCTTCCTGAATGCCAGCTACAAATGCTTGAATTATAATCGCTCATTCGATCCACTGTGATCGCTAAATAAGTCGCCACTGCATCCGCGTAAGCAGTCGCACTCTTACCACCTTCACAAAGAGGTAAATTGTCATCTGGTATTTCAGAAGCTAGAGCATCAGAAAGTATTTTTTCCCGTGCTTCGCTCACTAATTCGCAAAAAGTGTTTAGTGCTACAAGCTGACGTGGGGTAAAGAGATGATAAAAATGAGTCAAACCATAAAGCGGGGTAAACATTGATCGACGGTCATCAGGAATCTGAGCAGTGGGATACCAAGATGGTTGTGCGCTGTGTGCAATATCTTCATGTTTTTGTATCGGTTGAAGATAGACCCTGCCGTTTTTACCTTCAGCAACTATTGCTAAAAGTTGTGCGTTCATACGTCCAGCTACACCTTCAGCCTTAATATGTTTATCATCAACAGGCTGTTTACAAGCCAAACAGTCAAACTTGGCACCGCGTCCAGTCTTTGGTGGTTCTGGTGCTTTACCCTTGCCAGACTTCACTTGAAAACTTACCACAGGCGGTTGCTGGTTACGATTGATAGTTGGTTCTACCCAAGCTTCCTTCTCTTTCTTAGTTGAAAGCTCAAAAGAACGTACCAAAGGCATTTGACAACCACAAGCTGGGTTAGGACATTTCACAGTCCTAGCCCACAACCAAGCAATCACCGTTGCTTTAGCGTCCCCAGACTCCTGCGATAAATTTACCTTGGGATACAAATGCCCAATTTGCTTAAAAGCTTGTTCCCGCATCCATTGCCCGTAATAGCGCACATCTTCAGCTAAACCCTGCGCCCCATACCATGTCTTAGTTTTTAGAGAATTTTTACGAGAATCAGGATTAACAGGAGGGAAATTTGCAAACTTCGGCGGAATTTCAATTAAAGCTTTAGTAATCAAAACCGCTACAGGATTAATATCACTACCATGTGCCTCTAACCCCAATCTTTGGGCTTCCAAAGGTATACTACCCCCACCACAAAAGGGATCATAAATAGGTGGTGCGTGTTTGCTTAAATACTCTGTTACTTCTTCCGGTTTAGTTGGTGGTTCGTCACCTTTTTCCCAAGCAAGGCAACGAGCAATTTCTCTTTGTGCTTCCTCAACTACACTGGTATTCGTTATGTCAGACCAAGATACCAAGCCGCGAACAGTTTGGGTTGATTTTCCCCTTGTTTCAACATTTTCAATTCGCCCAATTAAGTCATGTAATCGTTGGCGTTCTTTTTCTTGTTCTTCTTCAGTGGGAAATTTGTCAGGATGACTTGAGGGATCATCTACCAAAGATGCAAACAAAACTGCTCGACAAGCTGCCAAAGGTCGCCGCGCCCACCACAAATGTAGCGTAGAAGGGTGTCCATGCCTAATTGATTTTTCTCTAGCAGATTCTTGATTAATCGCTTCCAATGGTAACGCGACTTCTATTAGCTTCTTGCGGTAGGTCATCGTTTATGCCAGGCAGATGAAACCAAAGCTTGCAATGATTAAACAAGATAAAATATTCCGCTTACGTGAAATTACGGTATATCCGTATCGTGTTTTGATGGGCTAATTAGCGTTTATCAATCACTACTTGGTTAACTAGATTACAAAGCTTCATCTGGCAGTTATAGTCTTTTTATTAACTTTATGTCCTTAGCGTAATTACGGAATTGCCTTTATCTGAAGCATCCGTTTACAGATGCGATCGCACCAAAAAACAATCAGCAAAATGAAGTAAACCTGTAACAGTTATTCTAGAGAAAGCTAGATTTCTGGAATTTTGGCATATTTGAGCTACCCAAAATCATCAGAGAATAATGGCACATTATAAAATTCAAACTTTTGGTCTACTGTAATTATTGTTAAACCTTCCACCAAAGCTTGAGCAATTAACATCCTATCAAAAGGATCTTTATGGTGTAGAGGCAAATCAGCAACCTTTATTCCATGTGCCAATGTCATAGACAAAACCTGAAATCGACTGAAGTGCAAAGCCTCTTCCAAATTACCAGGAGCAATTAACTTTCCTAAAGACTGTTTAATTGAAATCTCCCAAGCACTAATCGCACTGACGAAAATTAAGTTTTCAGGATTAGTAATTACCTCTCGTATCCGATCTGACAATTTAGAATCATTTTCTAAAAACCACAACAAAATATGAGTATCTAACAAAAAACTCACTACTCATCCCCATAAAATGCTGCAATTACTTCTTCTGGAGTCTCATCAAAATCATCAGCAATCTTAACTTTTCCCTGCCAAAAACCCGCAACTCTTGGCTTGAAGGCATCATTTAAATCAGCTTTAGTAACTGTAGGCTCAGGTTGAGTCAAAGGCAAAACTTTTGCCAAAGGGACACCCTGATGAGTTAGCGTAACTTCAACATGATTTTGGATATCTGACAATAAATCAGCTAAATTCTGAGATAAGTCAGCAATATCAAAAGTTTTTGGTGACATTTTGCTTATGCTCTCCTGATTACCAGCATTATAACCAATAAAATCTACCCTCATTGAAGATGAAATTTAATAGTATTGGAGGATGAATAATCCCTCTTCTGTCACTTTCCGGTTATTCTAAATAAAAGAATAAAAAAAGAAAACCCTGAAAGGTAAGTAGGGCAATGGATGTAGAATTACAAATTTTGAAACATTTGGCAAGAGATGCTCACCCAACAGTTGCGACCATAGATGAATATTGTGCAGAGTATAAAGACCTGTTTAAAGAAGTAAGAAATTATGAATGCTTCAAATATTTACATCTGGGAATAATGTCACAAATTAAAAGAAAATCATTACCAGAGATAGCGAAAGTCGTAAGTATAAACTCCGCACAGTCATTACATCATTTTTTAGCCAATTCAGACTGGTCAGTAGATAAATTAAAACAACTAAGATTAAATAAACTTAAAAAAGCACTAAATGGAAATGCGATTACAGTAGTAATAGATGAAACCGGAGATAGAAAAAAAGGTAAAAAGACTGATTATGTAGCCAGGCAATATCTAGGAAGTGTAGGAAAAGTCGATAATGGAATAGTTTCAGTCAATGCCTATGGAGTTTATTCTAATATAACGTTTCCATTAACTGTAAAAGTATTCAAACCCAAAGGAACGTTAAAAGAGGAGGATAAATATAAAACTAAAATAGAGTTAGCGTCAGACATCATTACAGAATTAATTGAATCAGGTTTTAACATTAAACTGGTACTGGCAGATAGTTTATATGGTGAAAGTAGCCAATTTATTAGAAAAGTAGCTGAATATAAATTAGATTATGTCGTAGCAATAAGAAGTAATCATGGAGTCTGGTTGCCAGCAGGACAAAGCGTTAGGGCTAATAAGTGGTGTAAATTTGAAAGAACATTTAGCAATCAAAAATCAGAAACCCGATACATTAGGGAAATAATTTATGGTAAAAAAAGAGCCATAACTTACTGGGAAATAACTACTGACCCAGAAACCATGCCAGAAAATTCTACAACATTTGTGATGACAAATCTTCAAGGAAAACTCAAAAAAACTTTAGGCGATTTATATGGATTAAGAACCTGGGTAGAATATGGATTTCGACAGTGTAAACAGGAACTCGGCTGGACAGATTATCGGTTCACAAATTTTCAACATATAGAAAGGTGGTGGGAAATTATTTTTTGTGTGTACACAATGATTAGTTTAAATTCTCCAGCCTTCTTAAGCTTAAATAAATCTCGTCAAATTGAAGCTGAGGTTCAAAAAAATAGTGATGTTGATTTTTCTAATCATCAACAATGGAACCATGAATGCGGATGGAAAAATACTCTAAATAATCTGCGTCTCATTGCCCAACCACTCTTACTATTTTGGTTAATTTATCCCTGGATACATATTTTCCCAAATTCTAAATTATTGCTGGGATTCAATCAATTAATTAGTGCAATGAATCAATTTAAAACCTGTTATGCTTCTGGATAATTTCACTTTGTTACTACTTGCTTATCTCGGAGAGTGACAGAAGAGGGTAATACCAAGTTGCGATAGATAGTATTATTTAGAGGAAGTAAAATCAGTGTGCAGTGATGCCTCGGACTCGGATCGATATCATTCCTCACCTGGATTATGCAGAGTTAAACCAACGCTATCGTCGTTGTCGAGATGTCAAAGAACGGACTCGATGGTTGGTGATTCGCCTATTGAGCCGACCTGGTAATCCGATGAAAGTTGAGCAAGTAGCGTCGATTACAGGCTTAAGTGCTGATTGGGTGCGGAAAATTGCTCGTCGTTACAACACTACTGGACCAGAGGGGATTGTAGACGGACATCAAAAAAGCCCCGGAGGCAAACACAAAGCCTTAACAACAGAACAACTTGAGGAACTTTTTAAAAAATTAAAGTTACCTCCAGAAGATGGTGGTTTGTGGAGTGGACCAAAAGTTGGAGAATTGATTAAACAACAGTTTGGCATTAGTATACATCGGGCAACAGCATGGAAGTATCTCAAACACTTAGGTTTTAGTTTACAAGCGCCGAGACCTTTACACGAGCGTAGCGCCACCCCAGAGCAAAGGGCATTTTTTAAAGCCCAACTCCAGTCCTTCGTCCGATTAATGCCTTGGTTATGCCCTCATAAGCGTGTAGAAGTATGGGCACAGGACGAGGCACGTTTAGGACTCAAACCAGTTGTCCGTCGAACTTGGGCGCTCATTGGTCAACGTCCAAATGCTGATCGTTATCCGCGCTACAAGTGGTTATACACCTACGGTTTTGTCCACCCTCAAACTGGCAATAGCTGTTTATTTATTTTGCCCAGAGTGAATACGACTGTAATGCAAATTGCACTTAATGCCTTTGCGGCTCAAGTTAACTCTACTGGTGACAAGTTAATTATTTTACTTGTTGACCAAGCCGGTTGGCATACCACTCGTCATCTCACTGTCCCAAAAGACATCATCATGTACTCTCTTCCTCCATACCAGGACTCAACTTAACCCAACTGAGTGTATCTGGCCATTACTGAGAGAACGATTAGCCAATCAAGTATTTCATACTCTCGATTCTTTAGAGACCGTCTTGATTGAACGCTGTCAATGGTTGATGAATAATCCCACCACTGTGAAAGGAAAAGTCGGATTTTCCTGGTTGTGTTCAATATAACCAAATGTAACAATACTATCTTTGGCAACTTCGTATTATTCATACTTTTGCTAAGTCTCTGATTAACTCAGCCCTGCTGGGTAATTTTGTATGGCTTAGTCTAAACTCCAGTAATAATCCACTCAAAATAATTTTCATTGTTAATTTCATCTTTTTCAAAGTCATAGCGTAAAGCAGTGAACCAAGCTCGCAATTGCTCTGCTAATTTAGCTGTTTGATTTGGTTGACTCGGAGTTTGTACAGTAGATTGAACAGGTTGTTTATTTGTTGTTTCTTTCCTAAAAAAGAGATTAATACACCCCAAATTGTTAGAGATGAATTTTTGGGGTGCTGTTTCTAATTCCTGCCGCAAGAATGTTACTAGTGTTTCGTTCGTGACCCATTGGTTAGATAGATCAGCCAAGTCAAATCCGCGCAAAATCGCGCTAGTGAGTACGCTGCTGGCTGTACGAACGTTTTCATGGGCTAGCTCAAATTCTCTGCAAGCGGCAATAAAACAGCGATCGCGTGTATTTCCGCGATCGCCTGGATCAGCTTCTGTAAAATTGAGTAGTTCCCCACTGTAACAACAGTCCAACCAAATAATTTGCTGGCGTACTGGACTTTCCTCTAACAATTCCCGCAGCCACTTTAATCGCAGTCCCCAGTTCCCTAATTCAGGATCGGTATCACTGGTTGCCAGAAATCCTTCTTTGATGCGTCCATCTTTACGAAGACCATGCCCTGAAAAATAGAAGAGGGCTGTATCTGGAATGCTTCTGCCTTCAGGATAAAATAGTTTTTCTAAAGCCTTCTCTAAATCTGCCAGCTTGATTTCCTGGTTTGGTGATATCTGTGGTACATCATCTTCAAACGGATTTAGGAATTGCGGCAATCGCTGGACATGAAAATTTCCAGCTTCACTGAGTCGCTTGGCGATCGCTTCTGCATCGTTAGCAGGCGATCGTAACGCTGACAATCCTGAAAAATTATACTTATTAATGCCAACTACTAAAGCATCTCTACTCATTAATATGCGACTTTTTATAGAAATTCTGGAAAATTCATCAATATCTTAGCTAGCGTTTAATTCTACTCATCTTTTCCAAGACAATAACCAAGTAAATTTTTTTACTAAATTTTCCCCCTTGTGACAGTCACTTGTCCTTTAATGGTGTAAATATTGGTCTGTCCTGATCAGACCCTCGCAACAAATAGATTGTCAATTGCTTACCGGACTCTTGTTCTTGCTTAGGATTGATCGGTATTGGCCAGCGAAGGGATTTATAAAGTTCTAAGCGATACAAATCAAAAGCAGATTCCAACAAGCTACAGTAGACACCTGCCGCATCAACTGTCCAGTAGTAAGCAAATATTAACCCCAGTAACCCAGCAGGAACAGCCCACCAAGCCCAAACAGTCCATACGATAAACAGCAAACTCCAGAGCCAAAAACGCGGTGCTGTGTTCAGGCTTGACCGTGCTTCCTGTAATTCTTTCTTCACTCCATCTGGTAATACTAGCCAGAGGCGAGACCAGCAAATTACAGCATCCAAGCCATACTTATCATAAGGGCGGCTTTCAGCTGCTCTAAGGATATTGCCTAACTTTGTAGGCATTAACTAGGGTGTTGACTCTGAGGGTTTTAAAGTGGTAAATTTTCATGCAAGAAGTACGTAGCTGCATAGAAGTTAATGCAAGAGTTTAAAAGCCCAACCAGCCGATTAGCAAGATTGTTTCGCAATGGTCGAGACAATTGGAAAGAGAGAGCTTTGGAAAAATAGAAAAAACTCAGAGCATTAGAAATAAAAGTCAGAGATTTATCAACCTCACGAGACTATTGGAAAAGCAGAGCAAAAATTGCTGAATCAAAGCTACTCAAACAGAACATCGAGACGAGCGAGGGAAAAAAAAGAGTTGAGTTAATTTCAAACACTCTAACTAAGTTGCAAACAAGTGGACAGGCTCTTAACAAGGTAGCGAAGGGACATCATTATTCAGTCGAAACAATTCAAATATCATTAGAACAAGTTATCAAGTGCGGTAGTAGTTTGCGAGGAGTCGAAAAGACTTTTGAATTGTACGCTGATTTTTGTAACCAGGGTACTCCAAGCTTTAGTAGTATTAGAAAATGGTTAGGGCGAATTGGTCTGTACGAACTCAATAGAGAAAAAGAATATCGAAGTGATTGGATCTTTATTGTAGATTTGACTGTAGAACTAGGGGCAGAAAAAGCTCTGGTAATTTTGGGGGTTCCACAACAACTACTTGAATCAGAAATTTTTCCTTTAAAACGAGGATTAGGACATCAAGATATAGAACTTCTTGCATTGGAAATTATGTACTCCACTAAGGGAGAATACATATCGCAGAAGCTCTCTGAGCTAACTTCAAAAGTTGGTCGTCCATTACAAATAATAGCTGATCGCGGCAGTGATATCCAAAAAGGTATCAAGCTGTACCAAGAGAATTATCCAGAAGTGATTTACACGTATGATGTGACTCATGCAATGGCTTTACTGCTCAAGCATGAGCTAGTAGCCGATGAAAAATATCAGTCTTTCATCGAGCAATGTACACGATGCCGACAACAACTACAACAAACAGAGCTATCTTTTTTATCTCCACCATCTCAACGTTCTCAATGTCGTTATTTCAATATCGAAAGGCTAATTAATTGGGCTATTAAACTTTTAGATTCTCCAATAGACATACAGGGTAGAACTGGTACCAAATATTGAACCTGCCATTTTGAGGCAAAAATTAAAATCCAAATTAGGATGGTTAATCAATTATCAAGAGCCGCTTAGTATTTGGAGCCAAATGGTTCAAATGACTCGAACTGTAGAGACTCACCTTAAAACTTGTGGGCTGAATCAAAAATTAAGCAGCGTCTTGAAGTTACAGCAATTAACTATAGGAGCCAATTCTCTAGTTAATTTCCAACTAAAAATTATAGATTATTTGACAATTGAAAGTTCTAAAATTCATTCAGAACAGACAATCCTTGCTACTTCTGATGTGATTGAATCGCTTTTTGGCAAATATAAACAGTTTTCTTCTCGATGTCCTTTTAAACAGATAGGTCAGATGATTTTGAGCATTTCTTTATCTACTATGAAGTTGACAGGATCTGTTGTAAAAATTGCCTTAGAAACAGTTCGGTATATTGATCTTGAAGCCTGGTCCGCTCAAGTTTTCGGTCAATCTATGCTTTCAAAGAGAAGAACCGTGTTTACTGCCTCAAATAACGACACGGAAATTGCATGAAAAATTTTGGCTTAATTTCCCACAAAGTCAACACCCTAGGCATTAACCTATTAAATTGAGATGGAAACTCCATAAGTTGTCCATCTAGCGTCACATATTCCTCTAATTCTTCGTTAGTTATAACTTGTTTATCTTTTTTATCAGCCAGAGTTTGCCAACGCTTATCTTTTCGTTTAAAGTCATGCTCTTGTTGCTGTATCATCCAGCGTCGTAAAGGTTGTAACCAGCGAGACCAATAGCCTTCTAAAAATCTTAAAACAGATAAATCGAACTTTTGAACCACAAAAGCTGAGACAGCAATCATGAGCAAACCTGTTACCATAACAGCAATTAGCAAAGATTCTGGTTGCTGTTTGAGCCAATCTTCCAAAGGTTTTCGACCAAAACGCAAGACCCAAGCTAATAGTCCCCCCATCCAAAAGACAAAAGCTGGTGTCAGTATGTTTGCAGCCCAGTTTTCTGCAAGTTTTCCACCCAGACTTTCTAAAAATTTGGTTGGCATATATTTATTACTGAGCAGCAGGTATTAGCACGACATTATGAGTAGGACAGATTGGTATTGTCGCTCCAACAATGCGGCGATACCAAACGTAGTCTCCTTGAGGACATATATATTTTTGAGCAGATATTGCTTGACCTTTACCTGGAAGTGGCTCAAAACCTTTTGAGACCTGCTTCTCACTAAGAAACTCCGCTATCCAATTGCGAGTGTCTGGCTGACTTTTCAAGATTTCTAAAATCTGCTTATCGACTTCCTGTCCAGCTTTAGCTTGTGCTAATAGTTCAGTCAATTGTTTGTCTACTTGAACCGCATCATTTCCTAAAAGTTCTGGAAGAAAAGGACGAATCGAACGGCCAGCCTCCAGAATGTCGTCAGGTTCAAACGTCACAACTGAAACCTCATTATGTAAGATTAATAGCTAATTTTTTTAGTTATACACTGAAACAGACTAGCGTAGTTAATTTTCCAACACTGATGCAGTCTATACCACTATTACTGAGGTTTTACCCCTTGCATAAATAAACACATTGCCGCTATCAAGAATGCGACATCTAATTTGTGAAGTCTTAAAAGCAGACTTTTTCAGAGAAGAAAATAAACGACCATTAAAATGTGAAATTTTTGGTTTTGCGACCTCAATTTGTGAAAACATTGAAAATCTCTAGTCACTTTTGAATAATCATATAAATTAATAAAACCCTTGCTATACAAGGTTTTTACAGGATATAGCTAACGACATTAATTTATTAAATTACGACATCTAATTTGTGAATGTACAGTTGGTTATAGAGCATTGGTAATGATGGTTATTATGTTTTGAGATCGCCTTTTCCCATCATTTTAGTCCGATCGCCTAAATCCACAATATCCCAAACAGCGATCGCCTTTTCCCATCATTTTAGTCCGATCACCTAAATCCACAATATCCCAAACAGCGATCGCCTTTTCCCATCATTTTAGTCCGATCACCTAAATCCACAATATCCCAAACAGCGATCGCCTTTTCCCATCATCTTAGTCCGATGTCTACGACGGGCTACGCCTACGCCTAAATCCACAATATCCCAAACAGCGATCGCTTTTTTCCATCATCTCAGCCCGATGTCTACGACGGGCTACGCCTACGCCTAAATCCACAATATGCCAAATAGCGATCGCCTTTTCCGATCATTTTTCCCTAATCAGTTAAAATCATCTTCATCAGTCTTCTTTCCTTTTACCCTTCTCCTTGGAATTATGACGCATGAAGAGTTATTGCAACTGATAGATCGCGCTGTGGCTGAGGGTTGGCGAGAGTTAGACTTGTCGGGGCAAGAGTTGACTGAGTTACCTGTGGAAATTGGTAAGTTGCAGCAGCTTGAGTCTTTGATTTTGGGAAAGCAGGTTGAAGGTTATGAATACGTAGGAGGTCGCTATCTCCAAAAGGTTTCAGGCAACAATTTAAAAACGCTTCCACTCGAACTATTGGGTTTGCCTAATTTGCGTAAGTTGGATATTAGTGGCAATCCTTTAGAGAGCATTCCCGATGTGGTAACGCAAGTACTACATTTAGAGGAACTTATCTTAATTCGAGTAGAGCTAACTGAGATACCTGATGTGATCGCTAAATTAACCAATCTGACGCAGCTTCACCTCAGTGTCAACCAAATAACCCAGATTCCAGAGGCGATCGCTAAATTAACCAATCTGAATTTGCTTTTTCTCTATAACAACCAAATTACGCAGATTCCAGAGGCGATCGCGAATTTAACCAATCTGACAAACTTTGACCTCAGTGACAACCAAATAACCCAGATTCCAGAGGCGATCGCGAATTTAACCAATCTGACTAGGCTTAACCTCAGTCGCAACCAAATAACCCAGATTCCAGAGGCGATCGCGAATTTAACCAATCTGACGCAGCTTTACCTCCGTAACAACCAAATTACCCAGATTTCAGAGGCGATTGCGAATTTAACCAATCTGACGCAGCTTGACCTAAGTGACAACAAAATTACCCAGATTCCAGAGGCGATTGCTAATTTTTTAACCGATCTGAGGGAGCTTGACCTAAGTGACAACCAAATTACCCAGATTCCAGAAGCGATTGCTAATTTAACCAATCTGACGCAGCTAGGCCTCAGTGACAACAAAATTACCGAGATTCCAGAGGCGATTGCTAATTTAACTGATATGAAGGGGCTTTTCCTCCGTTTCAACAAAATTACCGAGATTCCAGAGGCGATTGCTAATTTAACCGATCTAATTACGCTTGACCTCAGTGACAACCAAATTACCGAGATTCCAGAGGGGATCGCTAAATTAACCAATCTGACTACGCTTTTCCTCTATAAAAATCAAATTGACCAGATTTCAGAGGCGATCACTAAATTAAACAATCTGACTAGGCTTTACCTCTTCTCCAACCACATTAACCAGATTCCAGAAGCAATCGCTAAATTAACCAATCTGACGCAGCTTGTCCTCAGTTCCAACCACATTAACCAGATTCCAGAGGCGATCGCTAAATTAACCAATCTGACGCAGCTTGACCTCAGTTACAACCAAATAACCCAGATTCCAAAGGCGATCGAAAGTTTGCCGAAATTGAAAAAACTAGATTTACAGGGAAATCCGCTTCCTATTTCACCAGAGATTTTAGGATCTTCTGATGATGTTGGTTCAGTTGAAGACATTTTCAATTACTTGCGATTACTCCGTAGCGGTGAAGTACGTCCACTCAATGAAGCCAAACTATTACTTATCGGACAAGGCAGCGTTGGCAAAACATCCCTCATTGAGCGACTAATCCACAATAAATATGATAGAAATCAACCCCAAACCGACGGACTCAATGTGGAAACTTGGAACGTGCAGGTCAATAGTAAAGACATCCGCCTCAATGTTTGGGACTTTGGCGGACAGGAAATTTATCATGCTACCCATCAATTTTTTCTGACTAAGCGCAGCCTCTATCTCCTAGTTTGTAATTGTCGCACCAGCGAAGAAGAAAACCGCATCGAATATTGGCTGAAACTAATCGAAAGCTTTGGCGGACAATCTCCTGTAATTATCGTTGGCAACAAAAAAGACGAACAACCCCTCGACATCAACCGCAAGGCATTACGCGAAAAATATCCTAACATCCAAGCGATTATCGAAACCTCCTGCCAAGACAATATCGGCATTGATGATCTTCGCACCGCAATTTTGCAGCAAATCGCCAACCTCAAAGAAGTCTACGATCTTTTACCTCTGACATGGTTTAAGGTTAAACAACAACTGGAATCCATGACTGAAGACTTCATCAGCTACAACCGCTACATCGGCATCTGCCACGAAAACAAGATTCCTGAAGAACAAAACCAAGATCAACTGATCGATCTCCTCCATCGACTTGGCTTAGTTCTCAACTTCCGCGATCATCCCATCCTCAAAGATACCAACGTCCTCAAACCCAACTGGGTGACAGAAGGTATTTACGCGCTCCTGAGCGATGAAAACCTCAAAACTCAAACCAAAGGCATTTTCACCCCCGCCGATCTCACCCGCATCCTTAATCCAGAGCGATACCCCAGCGAGCGTCACCGCTATCTGATCGGACTGATGAAAGAATTTGAGCTTTGCTTTGCACTAGAATGTTACCCACCACAATTTCTGATTGCGGGACTTCTGCCCAAAGACCAACCACACAAAACAGAACTCCAAGGCGAAACCCTGGAATTTCAATACCATTACAAAGTTCTCCCCGAAAGCATCATTTCCCGCTTCATCGTCAACACCCACGAAAAAATCCATAAGCAAATCTATTGGCGCAGTGGCGTAATGCTGCAATATCAAGAAAACAACGAAATCTACAACATCGCTCGCATCAAAGCCGATCCCGAAGACAAAAAAATCTTCATCACCATTAGCGGACGACAAGAAACCCGCCGCTTATTTCTCGGCATTCTCCGCGATGTCTTCCAAAAAATCCACAAAAGTCTCCCCAATCTCGAAATCACCGAATGGGTTCCCGTCCCCAACCATCCCAACCATCCGCCCCTCGACTACCAAGAACTCCTCGGACTCGAATCAATGGGTGAAAGCACAATCACCATCGGTAAACTAAAATTAAAACTCGATTTGCGTCAACTACTTGATGGGTATGAAGATATAAGAACTCGACAAAGACAACAATTAAAAAAAGAAATTATTGAATCATTCCCCATTAAGGA
Organism: Nostoc sp. C117; assembly: GCF_043099735.1. Lineage (NCBI taxonomy): Bacteria > Bacillati > Cyanobacteriota > Cyanophyceae > Nostocales > Nostocaceae > Nostoc > Nostoc sp. C117. The sequence goes on along the minus strand of NZ_CP170991.1, from coordinate 758,551 downwards.
ACCAATTATGTCAGAAAGTATCAGAAACCAAATATTTGTTAGCTACAGTCATCAAGATGCAGAATGGTTAACAGAACTGCAAAAACAACTAAAACCCTATATTCGTGCAGAAGGTTTAATCGTTTGGGATGACACCAAAATCAAACCTGGCGCAAAATGGAAAGCCGAAATTGAAAAAGCATTAGCCACGGCTAAGGTTGCTATCCTGCTAGTCAGCCCTGACTTTATAGGCTCTGATTTCATCGACAGACATGAACTCCCTCCCTTACTCAACGCAGCTGAAGAAGAGGGATTAACCATTTTCTGGATTCCAATTAGTGCAAGCTCATACAGAAAAACCGACATCGAAAAATACCAAGCTGCTCACCCTCCAAGTAAACCCCTCGACACTCTAAATAAGGCAGAACGTAACCAAGCTTGGGTGAAAATTTGCGAAGAAGTCGAAAAGGCAATAAAATAGAATCTATTTAAACATTGACTAAATTCAACTTAAATGTTCTGCAAATAGGGAGCAAGTTAGGCATAGAACTAAGAGGTTGTTTGAAAAGTCCTATTCTCAATAGCAAAACGTTCTAGATCCCCCTAAATCCCCCTTAAAAAGGGGGACTTTGATTCCAGTTCCCCCCTTTTTAAGGGGGGTTAGGGGGGATCGACAAGTGACTAAAATCACAGCTAACTACTTTTCAAACATCCTCTAAAGCTTCCCCCTGTTAAATAGACTTTTATAATTCCAGAGGCGATCGCTTTTCATCAATAACTTTTAGGCGATCGCACTCGACAACTATTTATCCGAACATGATATTACGAATTACGAATTATTTAATGTGTCTAATAACTTCGGCGACCGACCAAGCTTGAGCGATCGCTCCTCTGGGTAAATGAGGTGGATCGCCATCGAAAATTTCCGAAATAGAACCAATACAAGCATCAGATAAAAAGTGATCTAGCAGCGGTTGCCAATCAAAAGGCAGGGATTGTTGGGGATAAAAACGTTGCCAAGCCCGAATAAATGGCCCAATTAGCCAAACCCAAACACTGCCTTGATGATAAGCGCGATCGCGTTCTTCTTGGTTACCCTCATATTTACCTTTGTATTCGAGATCTCCTGGATCGAGACTGCGAAGACCATAGGGAGTAAGCAAGCTACTAGCTGCCAAATCTAGTATCTGACAACCTTGCTGTTCAGAAAACCCACAATGGTGGAAAGACAGTGCCAAAACAGCATTAGGACGAATTTGAAAATTTCGGCGATCGTCCGGCTCAATCGTATCGTAGAGATAACCTAGCTGAGGATTCCAAAACTGTTGCAGAGAATTTTTCACCTGTTCTGCTTGCTGAGCATAACGATAAGCTTGTTTACTCAGACGCGCTGGCTCACCAAACTCAAGGTCACTCAATCTTTCTGCCCACTGACTCAGCCAACATAAAGCGGAATACCACAGGGCATTAATTTCCACTGGCTTACCAAGACGAGGAGTCACAGGGTTTGCCCCAATTACCACATCCATCCAAGTGAGCGCTACACCACGAGCATCCCAACCAATTAGTCCATCAGTAGCATCCGCTTGAATATTGTAGCGTGTGCCACCGACAAAGGCTTTATGAATTTGCTGCACTAACGGAAACTGCTCTGCTAAAAACTGCCAGTCTTGTGTAGCTTCCAAATAAAGTCCTAAAGTTTCAATCCACCAAAGCGGTACATCAATAGTGTTATAAAACGGTTCGCTATCAACATCAGGAAAAGCATTAGGAATTAAACCTTGGCGACAGTAATGCCCAAAAGCTCGCAATAATTCTTTTGCCAGATCAAAGCGTTGGGGAACTAACATCAACCCAGGTAGAGCAATTAATGTATCGCGCCCCCAGTCATTAAACCAGTGATAACCTGCAATCACCGTTGGTCCTGGTATTGAGGCTCGATAGACGATAAAGCGATCGCTTGCTTTAAGTAGTTGTTGCCAAATTTTCGATTGGGTATGGGGCATCGGGCATCGGGCATTGCTTATTATTCCCTTGCCCCTCTGCCCCTCTGCCCCTCCACCTCCCCCACTCCATCCAAAAATCTGAGACAGCCTTTCTTGCTCCGCCTCCACGGCTTCTGCAAAGATTTCAGAGGTAAGAACACTGAGCGCTGGGTCAGGAAAACCTACTCGTGCTTCCAGAGTCACCGTATCTCCTGGTTTGAGTGTAACTGTCAAATAACCAGGACTGTAGAGGTCTTCCTTATCCCCCAATCCGCGTTTCGTCTCCTCAGGAAATCGATAATCCCAATACCAAACTGCATCTGGTTGATAATTTCCTTGTGTCCAGCGCAAGTGCCAAGGTATACCAAAATTCTCAGCTTTTCTAGCTTGCAGACAGACTTGATGTTGCCCAAGTAATTGTGAAAACTGTAATTCTGGGCTAGTTTTCTCTCTCTGTTGGTGGTGAAAGTCACGTTCTGCTATCAGCAGTCGCAGCCGTAAAATCGCTTTATCACTTCCCTCATAGCGATAGTGGATTAAAATTCGATGGCAAAATTGGGTAGGGGCATTGGAATTAGTCAACAATTCTTCTTCCGCCCCTTTGCCCCTTTGTTCCCCAATTCCCACCAAGCCATAGGGCATCACCAATTGTCTGGTTAACTGCCAGTTATCTTGACCCCACATCCATTTAGGAACTGGGTTAATATCAAAAGAGCGCAGCCGCTCGTAACCCGTCCGCTCAATCTGACCGTTAACCCAAATATTTGTCCCCAGTGCAACAACACTTCCTAATACTTCCAAGCTAGCTTCTAGGTGTGATAACAGCAGAGTCCGCCCAGAAGGTGGATTTGTCGCGGCAAACAACCAACCGTGATAAGTGCGTGTACGAGCATCAGAAACTGTACCACTGGCAAAACTTCCTAGACCATTGGTAAGCAACCATTCTCTTGTATCTAAATCTTGCATTGGCTACTCAAAATCGTTATGAGTATGATATAGTCGTAACAGATCGTAATTAAACTGTGAGAGCGTGGATGGGTGAGTTTTAGCTGACCCAAATTCCAACGCTACTAAACCGATAAAGGAGAATTAAGTTAATGTCCCTGACTTACGGAACAGAAGGAAGCCTCCGCGTTGGTCAACAAGCTCCCGATTTCACAGCAACGGCTGTGGTAGACCAGGAATTTAAGACAATCAAACTTTCCGATTATCGCGGTAAATATGTCGTCCTGTTTTTCTACCCCCTAGACTTTACCTTTGTTTGTCCCACTGAAATCACAGCATTTAGCGATCGCTACGAAGAATTCAAGAAAATTAATACGGAAATCCTTGGGGCTTCTGTAGATAGTGAATTCTCGCACCTCGCTTGGATTCAAACAGATCGTAAGTCTGGTGGCGTGGGTGACCTGAATTACCCTCTAGTCTCCGACATTAAGAAAGAGATTAGCGCCGCTTACAACGTTCTCGACCCAGCAGCAGGTATTGCCTTGCGTGGTCTGTTCATCATCGACAAAGATGGTATCATACAGCACGCCACAATTAACAACTTAGCTTTTGGCCGCAGCGTTGATGAAACCCTGCGGACATTACAAGCAATTCAGTATGTTCAGTCTCACCCCGACGAAGTTTGCCCAGCTGGTTGGCAACCTGGTGACAAAACAATGAATCCAGATCCAGTGAAGTCCAAAGTCTACTTCTCTGCTGTCTAAATTTCCCTAGCTACTAAACTCTAGTCAAGCTTATTGGAATTAAGATCGCCACGGATAAACAGAGATACACATTAAACAGTGTCAACCTCGGTATATATCTGTGGCTTTTTTTCAAAAAGAATACAGAAGTCAGAAAGAAGGGTGTAAGAAAAATTAGTGGGAGATTTAGGTTATAAATATGTTAACTTCAACTGATTTTAGTGGCTTATTCAATGAGCGTTTCTTCCGTAACTTTTTACCAGTTCCAGCAACAAATCAACTTAGGCTAGGAGTGGGAACACCAGACTTTCAACTCCCAGATATTACTAATGGAACTTTAGTAAAATTGTCTGATTATAGAGGTAAGCAACCAGTATTACTTGCCTTGACTCGGATATTTACCGAAAAGCAATATTGCCCTTTTTGTTTTCCTCATATCAAAGCTTTGAATGAGAATTACGAACAATTTAAAAATCAGGGTATAGAAGTTTTGATGATTACTAGTACTGACGAACGCCAAAGTCAAATCGTCGTCAGAGATTTAGGCTTAAAAATGCCCTTATTGAGCGATCCTACTTGTCGTGTATTTCGTAATTATCAAGTAGGGCAAGCTCTAGGAGCGCCTTTACCAGGACAGTTTATATTAGATAAACAAGGTAAACTCCGGTATTGGCATTTATTTTCTTTTCTCGATAGCAATGCTAGTATTGAAACATTGTTAAAAGAATTTCGGCTCCTATTTTAATATAATAGACATCTCCATAAAACAGAATTCATAATTATTCCTAGGGATGAAGTTAGCTTATTTATATTGGTAGGGTGACGACAAATTATGTGCCCTTTCCTAATGTAAAATTACAATCAAGTTTACCTTGATGTCGTTCAGTGACAATTTGATAGCTGATAGATAAACCCAATCCAGATCCTTTACCCACGTCTTTAGTCGTGAAGAAGGGATCGAATAACTTTATTAGAGTTGTTTCGGAAATTCCAAGAGCATTATCGGCGATGGAAATCATGATTTGCTTTTCAGATAAGCTGTTACGCATTTAATTTGTACATTTACCTGATGACGGTTGACTGATGACTGAAAACCCATCAACAGTCAACCGTCAACGACCCTGGTAATTGCTCCAGGATCGTATGCTCTATTAGATCGGTTAAGACTACATCATGTCCCACAAGGCCCAAGAAGCGATCGCCCTGATAGACAGGTAAAATTGCCGCATCTGGGCTTCCAATCTTGCCATCACATGGATATTAGACTTCTTGCAGAAGTAGGGAAAAGGGGAAGGTGGAGTTCCCTCTGGGGATAAGGGGCGGGGGAAAGGTTTTGTATTTTCCCCTTCCCCTTTAACCTTTTCCCCAAACCCACCTCTTGCAAAAGTGCTTTTTGCAAGAGGTCTATAGCTTACCCCAGCAGACACGAGTACCACCCCTGTTACTCCCAGTGCCATATTCATTAGTGTTTTGTGGGTAAGTGAGGTAAGGCGATTCTTAACGAAACGGCTATATCTAAAAGACCACTGTTTCTTAAGGGTTTGTCTAAATTGGGTAAGCATGTAGTAGCAGAGTTAACAATTCAAAATTAAAGATATTTTTTACTAAGTGTAATGCTTGGGGTCTGAGTTCGACTTTATGCATTTTTGAGAACATGAGGGGGTAAAAGGAAAAAACGTGAACATGGGAAAAGAGGAATTAGCATCAATGACAATATGCATCAAACTGCTGTTACTAATTTGGGAATAATAAATTTAGAAATCACTGGGATTTAGCAGTATGTTTAGCACTCATATTAGTATTTCTGGATACTACATCATGGAAGAAATCGACAATGCTTCGAGAAGCATAGTTGATCGGGGGTATCCAGAAACTGACTCATTGCCTGTAGCGATCGAACTGCTGAAAAATCTATATACAATCTTAATTCCAGTTCGACAGTAAGCGGGAGAAACAAGTCATGTATACTGAAGAACTAGAACATGAAATACTCTTTCTTCGCCAGGAAAATGCCCAGTTACAGCAACAGTTAGCAAAATGCACCAGTGAATTCAGTGCAAGAATCGCTCAACTAGAACAAAAGCTCAAAGAATCAGAACAACTATTACAAAGCGATCGCCAAACAGAATTAGCCCTCAAAGCTTCTCAAGCAGAATTGCTGGCATTGTTTAACGCTATACAAGATGTAATTCTCATTCTCGATGCCGAAGGACGCTATCTCAAAATAGCTCCTAGCAGTGCGCCTTTACTGTACCAACCACCTGCGGAACTAATAGGGAAAACCATACACGAAGTTTTACCTTCTGCTTTTGCAGACTCTTTTCTCAACTGTATTCAACAGGCACTAAAAACTAAGAAAGCTGTCAAAATTGAATATAGCTTGCCCATTGGCGATCGAGAAGTTTGGTTTGAGTCTAGTATTGCGCCAATGAGCGAGGACACTGTTGTTTGTATAGCCAGAGATATTAGCGATGCCTATCGGCAAGCTACGCAACGCAAAGCGGCTGAGGAAGCCCTAAGTCAACAAGAAGCTCACTATCGCAGCATTTTTGAGACTGTCAATGATGGCATCAATGTTGTTGATTTAGATACTGGTAAATTCGTCGCTGTTAATCCGGCTTTTTGTGAAATGCATGGTTATTCTCAAGCAGAATTTTCGGAATTAAATCCTCAAGATTTCATCCATCCCGATTCTTTTCATATATTTGGGGAATTTATCAACACAATTAAGATGGGAGAGAAGTTTCACGGTTATGCTGTAGATATTCACAAAGATGGCACTTATCTTGACATAGAAGTTACAGCCAAACTATTGAACTACAATGGCAAACCTCATGCAATTTCCATAGTGCGAGATATTAGCGAGCGTAAACAAGCAGAACAAGAACAAAGAAGACTGCTAACTATTTTAGAAGCCACAACTGACATTGTGGGTATGGCTGATGCCGCTGGAAATAGTTGCTACCTAAACAAAGCAGGGCAAAAGATTTTACATATTCCAGCCTCAGAAACCAACAAGTTTCATATTAACGAGGTTACAGGACTATCGATATTAGAAAAATTCCAGAATGAGATCGTACCTACCGTACTTCGAGAAGGGATTTGGTGTGGAGAATCTATATTTCGCTGTCGCAATGGTGAAGAGTTTCCAGTTTCCCAGGTGTTGATTGCCCATAAAAATGAACAGGGCGAAGTAGAATTCTTTTCAACCATAGCGCGTGACATCCGCGATCGCCAACAAATTGAAGCCCAACTTCGACAACAGGCAGAAAATTTAGCCCAAACTCTTGAAGAACTCCAACGCACCCAAGCCCAGATGATTCAGGCAGAAAAAATGTCCAGTCTTGGTCAACTGGTTGCTGGAGTTGCCCATGAAATCAACAACCCCGTTAATTTTATCCACGGTAATCTCAGCCATCTTGAAGAACATACCGAAGATTTATTACGACTAGTTCACTTATATCAATCTAGTAACGTTCCTGAATTGCAAAACGGCAGTTGCTACCCTGAAGCAACAAGAGCAAACAAGTCAGCAGAAATGCCCAATGCACTGGCTTCTTTATGTGAGGAAATCGATTTAGAGTACATCCAGGAGGATTTACCAAAAATCTTGAATTCAATGAAAGTCGGTACTCAACGTATCCGTCAAATTGTCCTGTCGCTGCGTACCTTCTCCCGCATGGATGAAGCCGATTTTAAAGCAGTGGACATTCATGAAAGTATAGACAGTACTTTAATGATTTTGCAATATCGCCTCAAAGAAAAGCCAAATTTTGCTGAAATTCATGTGATTAAAAACTACAGCAGCTTACCTTTAGTAGAATGCTACGCCGGACAACTTAATCAGGTGTTTATGAATATTCTGGCAAATGCTATTGATGCCTTAGAACAAAAAACAGATAATGAACTTTTTATACCGACAATTACCATAAATACTACGTTAATTGATTCTGATTGGGTAAAAATTGCGATCGCTGATAATGGTTTAGGAATGCTAGAAAAAGTTCAAAAACAGGTTTTTAATCCATTTTTTACCACCAAACCTGTCGGTAAGGGAACAGGTATGGGAATGTCTATTAGTTATCAAATTATTACTGAAAAACATACTGGCAAATTGAAGTGTTTCTCAAAACCAGGACAGGGAACAGAGTTTATCATTGAAATTCCCATTCGGCATTAGATATTCCAGACGATCCACACCGCAAAGAGATAATTGTAAAGCTTTTACTCGTTTATCTGTCAATATGAAGCTGAAGGGGAACAAATAAAACCCAAGTCAATACTGCTCGGGTAAAGCATTTTTAACTCGGAATTGGGTTTGGGGAAAAGGTTAAAGGGTAAAGGTTAAAGGTTTTTTCTTTCCCCTTTCCCTTTCCCCTTTTCCCCTTAACCGACAAGTATTGAAACCCAAGTTATGTAAAGAAAGATAAACTCTACTAACAGCAAAACTCTATGTCTTGTCAACATCTCAATCAACTGACTCTGGAAAACCTAATTCACAAAGCCAACTATCCTGTGTTTGAATGTCAGGAGTGTATTCGGCTCAACGATCGCTGGGTACATCTGCGTATTTGCCAGACTTGTGGTAGGATGCTGTGCTGCGACTCTTCCAAAAATCAACATGCACGCCGTCATTATGAAGAGACTGGACATCCGATTATTAGTTCAGCAGAATTAGGAGAAGAATGGCTGTGGTGTTTTGTGGATGGGCAACATAAGAATTATTGATCGATTCCTTTGCATAACTTAATTTATATAGGTTAATTTTCATCAACTAATGGCAATAGTAAGCAAGTTTGTAGTAATAACTTTAGTCTTTATTTTCTAAGCACTAAAATACTTACTACAAACCTTAAAACTAGCTTAACAAAGTACTAAGTGATCACAGTTGGCTGTTCCCGTCCTGTAAGTTCGCGGATCTGGGCTATCTCCTGAGTAATAGTAATTAAAGAAGCAAGTGCTTCCTGTGGATCGAGATCGTGTTTGGCGGGATCTGACTCGTAGCTTTCTAGATAGACTCTGAGGGTTGCACCTTGAGTTCCAGTACCAGAAAGTCGCACCACAATGCGAGAACCATCAGTAAAGCCAATGCGAACACCTTGGTTCTCGCTAATGCTGCCATCAACAGGGTCGGTATAACTAAAGTCATCACTGTATTCAACTTGATAGTTACCGAACTGCTTGCCTTTAAGGTTTGGCAATAAGGAACGCAGTCTTTCTATTAAGGTGTTAGCTGGCACTGTCTCTATTTCTTCATAGTCATGGCGGGAGTAATAATTGCGTCCATAGGTTTGCCAGTGTTCCCGAACAATCTGCTCAACAGATTGTTGTCGGACTGCTAGGATATTTAGCCAAAACAGCACAGCCCATAGCCCATCTTTTTCACGGATATGGTTAGAGCCGGTACCAAAACTTTCTTCACCGCAGAGGGTAGCTTTGCCCGCGTCTAAGAGATTGCCGAAAAACTTCCAGCCAGTGGGTGTTTCATAGGATTCAATGCCAATTTGAGCTGCAACTCGATCCACTGCTTGGCTAGTAGGCATCGATCGCGCTACGCCAGCTAAACCCGAACTATAACCAGGCACTAGCTTGGCGTTGGCGGCTAACACTGCGAGGCTATCGCTAGGCGTAACAAAGAACTTATGCCCTAAGATCATATTGCGATCGCCATCTCCATCAAAAGCCGCCCCAAAGTCGGGCGCATTGTCGCCGTACAAAATATCCACCAACTCATGAGCGTAAACTAAATTTGGGTCAGGGTGTCCGCCGCCAAAGTCTTCTAGGGGTGTACCATTTCGCACAGTTCCCAGTGGTGCGCCCAAACGCTCCTCGAAAATGGCATGGGCATAAGGACCAGCTACCGCGTGTAAGGCATCAATGCTGATGCGAAAATTACCAGAGGTCAAAAGTTGGTGAATCCGTTCAAAATCAAACAGGGACTCCATTAACTCTTGATAATCTTGTACGGAGTCAATCACCTCAACTACCATCTCTCCCAAATGTGACTCACCCAAGGTTTCTAAATCTACATCTGGTGCTTCCAGAATTTGGTAGCTATCAATCACTTTACTGCGATCGTAGATCGCCTCTGTCACCTTTTCCGGCGCTGGTCCACCGTTGCTAATGTTATATTTAACACCAAAGTCACCATTTGGCCCGCCCGGATTATGACTAGCAGATAAGATGATGCCACCAATAGCCTGATACTTGCGAATAATTGCGGAAGTTGCAGGAGTAGATAAAATCCCTCTTTGACCAACTTTAATCCGCCCAATGCCATTAGCCGCAGCCATTTTTAAAATAATTTGAATGGCTTGGCGATTGTAATAACGACCATCACCACCCAGGACTAGAGTTTGCCCCCGCAAGTCCCCCACAGAATCGAAGATGGATTGGACAAAATTTTCCAAGTAGTGGGGTTCCTGAAAAGCCTTAACTGCTTTCCGCAGTCCAGAAGTACCAGGCTTTTGTCCGCTTAAGGGAGTAGTAGAGATTTTATGGATGTTCATAGATAATGTTTAACAAAGCATTTTTCTTTTACAGCTTTGCATAAATAAGTTCGTTAAACAAAAGTATGTATCCAGATGGGCTGAATATTCTTCACTATGTGAACTTGGGCAACAATCAGCGCGAGATCGATGCCGAAACTACACATTATCAATATGACTTTAATTTGGCAAATATTGGCAAGCCCAATTTAGAGGAATTTGCTGGTTGTGTATTAGTTTACCTGTCGTTTTTTGCTTTATGATTGTACACCTCGATAACACAGTGCAATGCTGAAGGATGCCGCTGCCACAAGCGCTGACGCTGCCCGAATGTGATTCCAGATTGTCCAGTTGGTAAGGTAACTAGACCATAAATTTAGCCCGATGGTGCTATTTGGCTCAACCTTCGCCAGCGCATCGTTGAGTGGCACATTGAACACAATAGTCACGCCTAAAGTGCCGACGATATAGAGTAGGCTGCCGAGGAGCAAGTAGGCAGCTCCAGGTTGATACCACCTTAACAATGAGAAGATTGCTAGAAGAATGCAAGCCGCGGCTGTTCCAAATAGCACTATCATAAATAAGGGATTGATCGCCGTAATATTGATGGATTGCATAGCAGTAATACCCTGCGCCGGCTGGAGTCGGGCAAGGGCACTCATGACAAAAGTCGAGAAAGCGAAGAAAACTCCAGCAATCAACCCACAGCCGAGTGCCGCCAAAAGTTTCAATACAAAAAGCAAGTAGTCTAAATTTGTCATAAAGCCAAAGTGTAAATGCGGATGCCGTCTGTGATGTAGTAATATTTGGGATTGCTTTGAAACTGTAGGTATTTCTACATTGTGCCTACTGTAGGCAAAGTCTTTCGATATGACTACACAAGGTAGATAAAAAGGTATAACATAAGACCAGCACTTTCAAAGTTAGTAGAAATTCTCGAAAGTAAATTCCTCTCTAAACCTCTTCTCTATCTGAGAAAACCTCATGCCTGTCCTCAGACTTCCTGCTGTGCTTATGCAGTTAAATAAATAACTTATAAACCACTTTACACGCAGATAATTCTCGGAGAAAAGAGATTTTACGAGTCACGTTGAAAGGGCTAATTTTATCATTTGTTATTATTTTATACTTGTTGTGCCGGAGATTTGCCGATGAAAACTATATCTAGCCTCGATACAGTCACTAAACATTTAGAACAGCATGAAAACTCAAAACGGATTAAAAAATTAATATACTCGGCTTGTAAAAATATTTGGGAGAACGATCAAGAGACGTTAGATCGGTTTAAATTACAAGAATTAATTCAAGAATTATACAGACTAAATCCAACTATCAACAACTTAGATTATACTTTATCTAAAGTTGTAAAAACTCTTAATAAACAGACCGAATATACCTTAATAGCTAGTGTTATTTTTCATGAAATGCAGGAGCTATATGTAACGTCTGAAGAATCAACAGGCATATTAAATCAGCCTCATCAAGAAGCATCAACAGGAATATTATTAAATCAACCTCAAAAAGAAGAACAAATATTTTATAATTCTGGGCAAATATCATTAAATTCTATAGATCAATCTCCAAAGAGCCAAATCAAATATCAATATAATCAGTTTGATTTACGGCAAAATATTATGAAGTATACTAACCCACTTAGGGCTAAAATAGTTCTATTTTCTGCACTTGAGAAAAAATTTAGTTTCCATGAAGAAGACTGGTTGAAACTGAAAGCTGAAAAACTTGATGATTTATTGCTGAGATTATTTAATACTTGTCCAACTATCAGAGCGCTTGAATCTAAACTAAATAATGCTGTTATATCTCTAGGTAAGCCGGATGAAAATATTCAAGCAGCTAGTGCAATTTTACAATCTATGCGAGGTTTATATGGCAATAATCCAGTGCCAACAGATATCAATAATTTAAGATAAATACATATCCAGAGATGAAAAAACTAGTTAACTCTTCTTTGGAAATTTGAGTCAAAAATTGTTAATTTATAGTACAAATACCAAATAAGAATGACACTTTGTTGATATTGAGAAATCTGGAATATTTATGGTAATTTATAAGGGAAAAACATGGATGCTAATGAGCTTATTAAGCGATATGAAAATGGTGAAACAAAATTTATTGAAGCCAACTTAAATGGCGTAAATTTGTTTGGTGCAGATTTAATCGGTATATCTTTAAATAAAGCAGATTTAGGTAATGCTATCTTAATTTTTAGCTATCTAAATCGGGGAATCCTGAATAAGGCAAATCTAGTTTGTACAAAGCTAAGTGGTGCTAACCTCAATCAGGCAAGTTTAATCAGTGCCAACTTGCATGATGCTAATTTACATGGTGCAACTTTGCAGGGTGCTGATTTGCGTTATGCAAATTTAACTTTGGCATATATGCTAGATACTAACTTGATGAATGCCGATTTGCGTGGTGCAGATTTGAGTGGGGCAAATTTAACTGGTGCGTGCTTATGTGGCGCTAATCTGCGAGAAGAAAAGAGAATGTACTCTGCTAGTCTACGGGGTGCTAACCTCCATAAGGCTGACCTGCGGGGTGCTGATTTAACTGGTGTAGACTTATCTAAAGTTGATTTGAGTGGTGCTAACTTAAGTGAAGCAACGCTACGTTATGCCGATTTGAGTGATGCCAACTTGAGTGAAGCGATTTTGCATAATGCATCTTTGTCAGATACTAACATCGCAGGTGCTAATTTAAAAAGTGCTAACCTGATGAACGCCAGATTGGAACGGTCAAATCTCATTGATGCCGTACTTACAGATGTTAACTTGTATGGTGCGATTATGGCAGATGCTAAACTGACTAGATGCCAGATGAGTGAAGTAAACCTAAGTTTTGCAAGGCTAAATAGAGTTGATTTAAGTCGAGCTAACCTGCGTCAGGCTAATCTTACTGAAATAGACTTGGTTGATGCCTATCTTGCTAGGGCAGACTTGACTGGTGCTAATTTAAGTAAAGCAAATCTGATCAGAGCAGAAATGAGTAGTACAAATTTGACAGGTGCAAATTTGCGTGGTGCGGTCATGCCTGATGGAACAATTAACGACTAAAAATATAGCGGTAAATCATTTTCACTCTTGGGATTTTAGCTTGGGTATTAGGCTGGATCTGTCAAAAATAAAATATTGGGGTGTGGATGGATTTTTCCACCCACAAATGCTAGCTTGAAAATAGTGGCTAGGGAGTACAAATTTTCATGCTTAGTTGTGGGTTTTTGCCGTGAGTAGCTGACTAAAAAAACCAAGTATCAAGAAGTTCATTCCCTATTCTCTATTTCATCCCTTATTTATCTACGCAGTTGATGATCCCTATTTTCTTTCTGGATGTGCTGCATCTTCTGGTGAAGGAGTACCCATCTGATTAATTGTGGCAATCATCTGATACAAGCGCCCCAAGTCGCGCTGATTGAAGTACAAAATCAGCCGGGGTAGTTCAACAGTTTCATCTTGGGCTTCTTGTGGTAATGCCTGACTTTTTTGAATTCGTCCTTGAACAAGGATATCGCTAAAATTAGCATTGAGTTGCTCTACAAGAATATCTGATATATTTGTCTTGAGGCGGATGACTAACTGATTCCCTACATATCGACACGAGTGATAAACCTGGTAAAAACGAGTAATGGCATCGCAAGCCACATCTAGGTTATCTGTGACCGTGTAAAGGCTGGGATCTTCAGGACTGACAAGACCATTTTGTACTAATTGCTTATCAATATATTCGCTCCAAGAGCGCCAGTAATCACCACCAGGGTGGTCAATTAAAACTAGAGGTACAGGGCCAAATTTACCAGTTTGGCTTAATGTCATACATTCAAAAGCTTCATCTTGAGTGCCAAATCCGCCAGGAAATAAGGCGACAGCATCACTTTCTTTGAGGAGAAACAGCTTGCGGGTAAAGAAATATTTGAAGTTAATTAGCTTGCGATCGCCTTCTATAAAAGGGTTCGCTTCCTGCTCAAAGGGTAACTGAATGTTTAATCCAAAGGAATTTTCTCGCCCGGCACCTTCGTGACCTGCTTGCATGATTCCACCACCACCACCGGTCATCACCATAAATCCTAATTGAGAAATAGTACGAGCAAACTCAACCGCCATTTGGTATTCTGGTGTATCTGCTGCTAGACGAGCAGAACCAAAAATAGTGACTTTGCGAATGTGTCGATAATCATAAAAAAGCTGGAAACCTCGCTCCATATCTGCTAACGCAGCTGACAAGATTTTCCAATCGAGACGCTCAATTTCGGTATCAGCAAGCCGAACAATCGTAGCAAGTGCTTGTTGAATAAGTTGCTGATTTTTTAATGTGGGTAGACGAACGATCAATTCAGCGATATCCGCCTGTAAAGACTCTAATGTGTCAAACGACGCAGATGAGGTCATGAGAACTGCCGGAACAATGGCACTATATTTTACGTGAACAACTTACACTCTAGCAAGCGGGATATACCCCTCTGATGTCCAGTTGGCATTCTCAGGAGTGGCTTTGAGATAAGCTGTTACGCATTTAATTTGTACATTTACCTGATGACTGATGACTGTTAACCGTTAACCCTCAATAGTTAACAGTCAACGACCATCAAGAGTGTTTATATACTTTAAGACGCGCATCAGCTTAGTATCAGCTAATCCGCCTTTAAGTTGCATAATCCTTAGCCTCAGAAAGATGCAGGGATACAATTGGAATGATTCTTATACCAATTCAATTAATGATTGCAACACATCCTTGGGTAAGGATGGTCTATTTGTGGCATTCTTTTTTCAAATTGGTATTAGCTTATTCGTGAGGGTCTCTTAACTCTCATCCTCCTTATTTCCCCGATCCTTCTCCCTTACTTCAGCCCCAATTCTTCTTTCAATGCCTCCGGCACATTAACTGCTGTCTCTAACCCCCGTACACCTTCCCACTGCTGCTTTTGACCCCAGGTCATTTCTTCCATATTGGCGTCGCTGAGGTCAGCACCTCCCAGAATGGCGTAGCTGAGATTACTATGTCTAAGATCTGCACCATTGAGGATAGCACCGCTAAGGTTACTGCCACTGAGGTTAGCACTATTAAGGTTGGCATAGCTGAGGTCTGTGCCAAACAGGATAGCGTCGGTGAGGTCGGCACCACTCAAGTCGGCGTCGTTGAGAATCACACCGCTGAGGTCGGCTTCGTTCAAAATCACCCGACTCAGGTCTACACCACTGAGGTCTGCACCTAAGAACATAGCACCGTTAAGTCTCGCGTCGTTCAGCTTGGCGCCATTGAGTTTGGCGTAACTGAGATCGGCGGCGAGGAGGATGGCGCTACTAAGGTTGGTACTGAAAAGAATTGTGTCACTGAGGTTAGTACCGTTGAGGATGGCGTGACTCAAATCAGCTCCGCTGAGGTCACCACGGCAAAGGTCAGCATGGCTGAAATTGGTATTTCTGAGGTTGGCGTCACTTAAATTTGCGCCGAAAAGGATGGCGTTGCTGAGGTCGGCACAGTTAAGGTCGGTGCTGCTGAGGTCAGCGCGGCTGAGGTCGGCGCGGCTGAGGTCGGCGCGGCTGAGGTTGGCGCTACTAAGGTCGGCGCGGCTGAGATTGGCTCCGCTGAGGTTAGCACAGCTAAAGTTAGCACCGCTGAGATTGGCGCTACTGAGGTCAGCACCGCTGAGGTTGGCACCGCTGAGATTCGCACCGCTAAAGTTGGCGTCACCAAGGTTGGCATCACTGAGATTCGCACAGGTGAAGTTGACGCCAGTTAGGTTGGCATCACCCAAGTAAGCGTGGCTGAGGTTAGCACCGCTAAAGTCTGCTCCAGTTAGGTTAGCATCGCCCAGGTAAGCACCGGTAAAGTTGCCACCTTTGAGGAATTGCCCAACGATACTGCTAAAGTTGCCAATGTCTAGGGCATCGCTATAATTAATGATTCGCAGTAGTTTAGATGTGAAAAAATTGTCTGTGTCTGGTTTGGCAGATGGATAGAAGGTAATTTTTTCTTTGAGTTGATCTTGTTGTTGGGTATGACGATGTAACTCTAATAGTAAAATCAGTACATTTAGCCCTGTATATATATCTATTTCTCTGAGGGCGATCGCCATATTTTTTTCTGCCATCCGTAACATTTTTTTCTGAGGCAGGTTATCTTCTGGTCTGGCATCGATAAATTCTCCCTGACACCAACGACGATAAAAATCTTCTAGTCGCGAGAAAAGTAGTTCTAGGCGAATTTTTTGACCTGTAACTACTAATTCCATGAGTTCTTGGACTATTTCTGGTTTGAGCGCACCGTTACCCAGTAAATCATAAAGCTCTTCATGCATCTGGCGATCGCATACTCCAAAACAAAACCCAGAAGATTGTGTACCCAATATCTTCTCATCTATCTTAGAAGTCAAACTTTTACTCAGCCTTGTCCATTTTTCTAAGCTTGTTTGCAGTTTTTCCGATGATAAATATTCCTGTAAATTATCTTGAGCAAATTTAACGTTTTGATCTGTTTCTTGAATAATTTTTCTTCGAGGCAAAACTGTTTGGGTTTCTATAGATGTCTTCTTTGGCATCTCTTGTAACCTTGTACCCCTCACATAATTTATCAGCAGCTTCCAGACTTGAGATAAATAGGTTGACATTTCTGTGCCTGTTGATACATTTAA
This sequence comes from Nostoc sp. C117, assembly GCF_043099735.1. NCBI lineage: Bacteria > Bacillati > Cyanobacteriota > Cyanophyceae > Nostocales > Nostocaceae > Nostoc > Nostoc sp. C117. The sequence goes on along the minus strand of NZ_CP170991.1, from coordinate 741,765 downwards.
AGTAATTGTTTTGATAATCGCGAACTCAAAAATTTTTTTCTGTTAGTTTGCTTTTCATGCTTAAACATTCAGTATAAAGAAATACTCATTGTCCTGATACGTTTAGTAATGGCTTTGCTCAAGGTCTTTACTAGAAGGCGGCTTCAGCCCCAAACTACTTCTAGTGATGTAAATAAAGTGTCATCTGAAAAATTATTTCTAAAATGACATAATTCTGAAGCTTTGGCGAATATGTTATATTTTTTTTCCAAGATATTTACTACTCTGATGTAAAAATAATACTTACTCTTAGTGAGAGACGCAATTGTTAGGAAAAATCCTACTGTAAAACAATGCAAGAACGCGGAAAAATGGCAACCAAAATTGAAGTCAAAGTTTGCTGCTTGATATAAAACGGGTATTTAAAGAGCTAACTCTGAACGCGCAACAGGCAACAGGGGGTTTTGGTTCGGGTCTAAATCCCTAACCAAAACGTACACTGGTAAGCTAATCGCCTTGAAGTTGCATAATCCTTGGCCTCAGAAAGACGCTCTTATGCGGAGAATGGGTGACGAGGGGATGCAATTGGAATGATTCTTAGCTTATTCCTGAGGGTCTCTGACTCCTGGATAAAGAACAGCAAATAGGAAAAACTGTTTCTGTTTTCTTTTTTTGATAAATCGGCAGAGGAAGATTGGTTTTCTTAGCAAAACTTAAAAATTAACTAGGGATAATTATCGGGGATAGATGGGATGAACAGATTCAGCTTTTATATAATTTTGTTACAGGGTTTGTTTTTAGGAATAGCAACGGCTAGCGCCAAGTCGGTTTCTGCGAATGGAGTTAATCTAGAAGTCTCTACCAACCATCAGACAGTCTTAGTCCCAACCAAAATCTCAGCTTTATCATCAGACAATATTAATATCCCTAATCAACAGAGGCTAACCGCAGGTCATGTTTGGGTGGTTAATCACAATAAACCTGCACAGCCTCAAAGTTTTATTTGGTTAGTAAAAGATCCTAAAAAAGCAGGACAGCAACCATTTTTGGAAGTTGCAAAACCCCCAGAAAAACCAAATACTAAGCCTAAGCCTGGTGCTAAACCAGAAACCAAGGATGATTTAGAGTCATTTGATGAAGTAGTGAAAGACACTGTTAAACAGACAGGATTGTTTACTCTTTATCGTAATAAAGAAAAGAATAAAATTTATTTAGAAATTAAACCAGAGCAACTAAATAAAAATTACCTAGCTGCGGCCACGTTGGAATCAGGCATTGGCGAACGAGGTATTTACAGCGGTATGCCTCTGCAAGATTTTTTGTTTTATTTCCAACGAGTGGATAATAATTTACACTTTGTGATTCGTAATGTGAATTTTCGAACTCGTGATGGAGATCCGCAAGTGCGATCGCTTGCCCGTTCTTTTAGTGACTCTGTTCTCTATAATATTTCCATTAAAAGCATTCATCCGCAACGCAAAACCATTCTCATTGACCTGAGTGATTTATTACTCACAGACTTGGCTGGATTATCTGTAAGTTTAGGAATTCCAGGAGCTACAGATCAGTCATATTTTGGTACTTCTAAAGCTTTTCCCCAGAACATAGAAGTGGAATCAGTTTTAAATTTCTCTGGTGGCGCTGGTAAAGACAGTGAAGTGCCAAGCTTTGCTTCGCTAGCTGACAATCGTGGCTTTACGTTACGCCTTCACTACAGTCTTTCTCAATTACCTGAGAAAAATTATCGCCCCCGTATTGCCGACGATCGCGTTGGCTATTTCATTACTGCCTATCAAGATTTATCCAAAGACGATCGCGGCGATTCTTTTGTCCGTTACATCAATCGGTGGGATTTGGAAAAAGAAGACCCGAAAGCAGCAATTTCTCGTCCCAAAAAACCTATTGTCTTTTGGATTGATAACGCTGTACCTTTAGAGTACCGCGATGCCATGAAAGAAGGCGTCCTGATGTGGAACAAAGCCTTTCTCAAAGCCGGATTCAAGGATGCAATTGAAGTCCGCCAAATGCCAGATGACGCCACATGGGACCCAGCAGATATTCGTTACAACACGATTCGCTGGATTAATACAGTCGATGGATACTTTGCAATGGGGCCATCCCGCGTTAACCCCTTAACTGGAGAAATCTTGGATGCAGATATTCTCGTCGATGCCAGCTTTGTCAGGGCATTGAAGAGTGAATATCGTAAAATCGTCCAACCCAGCCAAACAGAAAATCGCACTACTTTATCGGCATTGATGCAAAATCGTCTAGTTTGCGCCAATGGTTTAAATGCCAAAGATAATGGTACGACTCAGAAAACGCAAACACAACAGGAGTTGTTAAATCGTTTATCGAAAATGGCAAGCGAGTACGATTTATGCTATGGCATGGAAGCTGCTAATCAGTTTGCCTTGGGTTCCCTGGCAATGACGCTGCTGCCAGATACCATACCCAATGAAGACCAAGTAAAGGAATATATCAATCAATATTTACGTTTAATCATCGCTCACGAAGTTGGACATACACTTGGTTTACGTCATAATTTCCGGGGTAGTACGTTGCTACCACCAGATGAGATGAATAATACGGAAATTACCAAAACAAAAGGTCTGACAACTTCCGTAATGGACTATATTCCCCCAAATATTGCCCCTCAAGGGACAAAGCAGGGAGATTATTTTCCCAGTATGGTGGGGCCTTATGATGAATGGGCGATTAAGTACGGCTACATCCCAATTCAGACATCAACTCCCATAGCCGAAAAGCCAATTTTGTCAGAAATTGCTGCCCAATCCTACAAGCCAGAGTTGAGTTATTCCACAGATGAAGATATATATGACCTTGACCCCACTGCTAATGCTTGGGATAACAGCGGCAATGTGCTGCTTTATTCTCAGTGGCAATTGAATAATTCGCGGGTAATGTGGGAACGTCTCGATAAACGTTTCCCGATGGCTGGCGATAGTTACAGCGATGTCAGCGAACGTTTTAGCACAGTATTGGGTAACTATTTCCAGCAGATATATTTCACCACAAAATACATTGGGGGACAGTCTTTCTATCGTATTCATCCCAGCGAGATACCTTCTGGAGTTACCCAACACCGATTACCATTTGAATCAGTACCTGTTGAAGAACAACGACAAGCCTTAAAAACGCTGCAAAAATATGTATTTGCAGAAGATGCCTTGAGTTTTTCACCAGATCTATTAAATAAATTAGCCCCCTCTCGTTGGCGACATTGGGGTAGTTATCCCCAAGTTGGCCGTTTGGATTTTCCAATTCATGATTTGGTGCTATTGATGCAGAGTTCAGTATTGCGAGATTTACTCTCAGGCGATCGCCTTTCCCGTCTCAAGGATATTGAACTCAAAACTCACGAGGGACAAGCGCTGACTCTACCAGAACTATTTGACACTTTGCAGTCAGATATTTGGACGGAAGTCATCAAACCAAAAGCTAAACCAATGAAAATTACCAGTTTGCGGCGGGGTTTGCAACGCGAATACCTGGATATTTTGACAGCTATGGTTTTACGGAAAGAATATGTTCCAGAAGATGCTCGGACTTTGGCATGGTATAAACTCAAACAACTAGACGACAAACTCAAGGAGGTTAATTCTGAGGATGAATACACCAAAGCCCACTTATTAGAAACACGCGATCGCATTGAGAAAGTCTTAAATGCGCCATTGCAAGCGAATTAAAAAAGTTAAAGTTGTGGAGACGCGATTAATCGCGTCTCTTGGGCATTGATAATAGGCTACAGCATCAATAGACCTCTTGCAAAAGTGCTTTTTGCAAGAGGTGGGAAAAGGGGAAGGGGAAAATACAAAACCTTTTCCCCTTTCCCCCGCCCCTTATCCCCTTCTTGGGACCCCACCTTCCCCTTTTCCCGACTTCTGCAAGAAGTCTAATTAATTCCTACTCTGCTAAGGGATGAAATATCACATTTTTCATGGCAAAGACGCACGAATTTGCTGAAAAAACTTTTTGGCAGAAATATCGCTAAGTTTACCGCTATTCATTTCTCTATTGCACCGTTTGCCTATCTAATTAATAAGATTTTAAAAGAGGCTTTGAAGAGTCAATTAGTGTATATAAAGTATTGTCAAATTTTTCAGAAAAAATGATTAAATGTGGCGAGTAAATTCACCTTGCCTCCTTTATACTGACTTTCCAGACACGTAGCTCTAAGAATCTGCCTTTTTTTGTAAAAGGTATAACGAAAACAATGTGATTGAACTGACTTTCAGATGTAAAATGCACCAGTTACGATCGCCCAGTGCTGATCGGGATAAAAAAGCGTGTATATTAGCACAGGAAATAATATAGAACATCCTAAACGGAGATAGAGGAATAAAACATGCTCGAAATACTCGGTTCTGGTTTGGTGTCACTTTGGCTGGAAATGGCTGGGGTACAAATCACACCTCTAGATGCAATAGAAGCATTGACTTGGCAAAGTACCCCAGGCTTAGTTCTAGCCCCCGATCCAAATCCAACTGGGGCGACTACGGTGGAGGCATACTTAAAGCAGTTAATAACATCAAAGGTAGTGGGGCAAAATCTGGCTGAGAGTCAGGGCATTTGGATGCAGTCGGGACCAATGCTGATGGCAAATCACCAAGGTACAACGCCTTTACCAGCTGCTTCTTTAACCAAAATTGCTACTTCATTAGTTGCTTTGAAAACTTGGGGGCCAGACCACCAATTTGATACTTTGGTGAGTATCACAGGACCAGTGGTAAATGGAGTAGTGCAAGGGGATTTGGTAATTGCTGGTGGTGGCGATCCCATGTTTGTTTGGGAAGAAGCGATCGCCCTTGGCAATACTCTGAATAAGATGGGTATCAACCAGGTAAAAGGTAATTTGGTTATTACTGGCAATTTTGCCATGAATTTCCAACGTTTGCCCTTGCTGGCGGGTCTGATGCTCAAGCAAACACTAAATTCTAGCACTTGGGGTCGGCCTGCTATTTACACATACTCAATCATGCCCAAGGGAACACCCAAACCAAAACTTGTGATTGCAGGTGGTGTTAAATTTGAACCACAACCAAACTCTCAACAAACTTTGTTACTCCGCCATCGTTCATTGCCTTTGAAGCAACTAATGAAGGAAATGAACGTTTACAGTAATAACGATATGGCAGAGATGTTAGCAGACTCAGTGGGCGGAGCTGCTGTAGTCCAATCAACGGCTGCTTACCTGGCGAGGGTACCCCAATCGGAAATTCAGTTAATCAATGGTTCTGGATTGGGACCAGAAAATCGGATTTCCCCTAGAGCTGTGTGTGCTATGTTGATGGCTATTCAAGGAGAAGCAAATGTCCATCAACTGAATTTGGCTGACTTGTTTCCTATGTCTGGATTTGATCGCCGAGGAACAGTACACACCAGACATATTCCCCCGGCGACGGTAATTAAAACTGGCACTCTCCGGGATGTTAGCGCATTAGCTGGAGTTATGCCTACCCGCGATCGCGGTTTGGTTTGGTTTGCAATCATTAACCGCGGGACAAATGTCTGGGGTTTACGTACTGGACAAGACCAACTTTTGCAACGTGTTGTCCAACAATTACAATTACCTGCAACCGTTCCTACTGCCCTTACTCCCCACTCAGCCATCAACTCTTTACCGGAATTAGGCGCAGCCAGCCGCAATGAAATCTTGTTCAAAGGTTAGTTTATTCTCCAGAGTCATTATTTCATCAAGCATTGAGTCAAAAATTAAGCATTTCTGTAACCTATTACTACCTGCCAAAAATGTAGTTTTATTAGTAACCTCCAAGATTTATGGGTAAAACCCGAACTTGTAAAGGGCAAATCCCCATAATAGCTTTTGAGTTGAATTTTCCATTAACTTGATTATAGATAGTTCGTAAAATGCCTAACCCCAATACTCGGAAAAGCAAGCGAAACACCAACTAGAAATAACTGTAAATAGATTTGTCAGGGCTAAGTAACAATTAATCTTCTAAATTAGGTTGTGATTATGCGATTTCCCAAACTGCCCAGGACTATACGTCAACTCACTACTCATGTATTAGCGATCGCTCTAGGAGTTCTACTAACAGTCAACACAGTACAGGTGTTACCCTCCCAAGCCGAACCAGCGCTCACTCTCACTGCTGGGGATACTTCCCAAGCGATCGCCCAAGGACAATCACCAGCCGCCGCTGCCATTGGTAGTACTAGCTTTGTCACCGCAGCAGTAAATCGTGTCGGCGCAGCAGTTGTCCGAATTGATACTGAGCGGACAATTACTCGTCGCATCGATCCATTTTTTGAACAAGACCCATTTTTCCGTCGCTTTTTTGGGGAGAATCTGCCCCAACAAATGCCTTCCCAAGAGCAGTTGCGGGGTTTAGGCTCAGGTTTCATTATTGACAAAACTGGGTTAGTTCTGACTAATGCCCATGTAGTTGATAAAGCTGATAAGGTAACAGTCCGGCTCAAAGATGGCCGCACCTTTGAAGGCAAAGTTCAAGGTATTGATGAAGTTACAGATTTAGCAGTAGTCAAAATTAACGCTGGTGACAATTTACCAGTAGCCACCTTAGGTTCTTCCAATAATGTACAGGTAGGAGACTGGGCGATCGCAGTTGGTAATCCTTTGGGATTTGATAACACCGTTACATTAGGAATTGTTAGTACTTTAAAACGTTCCAGCGCCCAAGTTGGCATTAGTGACAAACGTTTGGACTTCATTCAAACAGACGCCGCGATTAACCCCGGTAACTCCGGTGGACCACTGTTAAATGGTCGTGGTGAAGTAATTGGCATCAACACAGCCATTCGCCCTGATGCGATGGGTATTGGCTTTGCCATTCCCATTGATAAAGCCAAAGCGATCGCCTCTGTCCTCCAACGTGATGGCAAAGTTGTTCACCCGTATTTAGGTGTGCAAATGCTAACTTTGACACCCGATCTTGCCAAGCAAAATAACACCGATCCCAACTCTCCTATTCAGATACCAGAAGTTAATGGTGTTGTTGTAATCCAAGTTGTTCCCAATTCTCCAGCTGCATCTGCGGGTATCCGACGCGGTGATGTAATTGTTCAAGTTGATGGTCAACCAATTACCAGCGCTGAACAATTGCAGAATTTTGTGGAAGAGAGTCGCCTTGGTCAAATATTAAAGGTAAAAGTCCAACGAGGTAATCAAACACAGCTGCTTTCTGTACGTACAGCTCAATTGCAAAATGCTTCGTAAGGGCAATATAGCCGAATTTAATTGTGTCATTAGTCATTTGTAAATACTAATGATTAATGACCAATACAAGACCTTCATGAGCTAGTAATGCTTCAGGAAAAGCAGATTTAATATCAACTTGAACTTGGTCAAGAAAATCATCGTGGTCATCTGGGTGATGATGACAGATGACTAACCGTTTGACGCCAGCACTCAGAGCCACATTTACCGCAGCTTGCCAAAGTAAATCAGCAGAGTCATGGTTGTGAGATGTCGGAGGAGTGTAGGTGGCATTGGCAATCAATAAGTCAACACCTTGAACGAACTCTGAAATCCTCTCTCGCTCTGCTTGCTCTGCATTTTGCTGCAAATCCGTGACGTAGGCAACACTATATTTTTGCCAACTGACTCGGTAACCAGCTGACCGTTGAGTTTGATTAATTAATGCAGTTGTAACGGTAACATCATCTAGCTTCACCTCACTGTCTGGAGTCAGATTGTAAAACTGTAATTCCGACTGCATTACCTGTAAAGGGTAAGGAAAATGTGGCTGGAGCATCTGATCGTACAGACATTGTTTAATTGAGGCTCCATTTGAGGCCGCTGAACCGTAAATATGGAAGCAATTTTCGCCAATAAATGCAGGAGCAAAAAAGGGAAACCCTTGAATCCGGTTTGCTTGAGAATTGGTAAAAAATAAGTGGGCTTCTAGTGCTTTTTGCACTTCTTGCCAAGTTTTACCCAGTATACGTAAGCCGGTACCGCCATCAAAAATCAAGTGTTTCCCACCTACATGCATTTCTACACAGGCGGTATTGCCACCATAACGACTGGTGTTACTGCTGGGAGTGGGAATTAAACCCCGTACACCCCAAAATTGCACTAGAAACTCACCTGCGGGACTATTTAGCAGGGTAGTTAATTTTTCAGGTAGATCGCTCTGGGAACCCGACAACTCAAAATTTGACATTTTTCTTGAAATTAGACCTCACTGAGCAGGTCATCGTAACGCCGTACTTCTAAGAGCCTGTTTTTTTCGTCCACAATGACTACTGTAGGAGAGTAACTTTTTAACTCTTCTGGAGTGAACTGCCCGTAAGTCATTATAATCAAGCGATCGCCAATAATGCCTAGACGTGCCGCAGCCCCATTTAGCTCAATTATTCCTGAATTAGCTGGAGCCGGGATTGCATAGGTAATAAAGCGTTCGCCATTGGCATTATTCACTACTTGCACTTGCTCATAGGGTAAAATGCCAGCTTTTTCTAGAAGGACTCGATCGATGCTGATACTACCCACATAGTTGATATTAGCCCCAGTGAGGGTGCAGTTGTGAATTTTTGCCAAAAGGATAGTACGCTGCATTTTGGTTTGGGGTTGGTGGCAGTTTTTGGAGCCTTAACAAGGGAAAGTTATCAAAGCTAGGAGTAGAGACGCGATTAATCGCGTCTGTAAAGGAGTTAGGAATAAAAATTCATAACTCTTAACTTCTAACTCCTTACCTTCTATTATCCTCTATAAGCTTTGACAGATTTTTCTACTAAAGCTGCAACCTTGTCTACATCTTGCCAACCGAGAATTTCAGTCACCTTTTTTTCCAAATTTTTATAACTACGGAAAAATTCAGCGATTTCATCTAAACGGTGTGGTGCTAAGTCTTTCAGGGATCTTACTTGGGCGTAGCGTGGATCTTTGTCTGGAACACAAAGAATTTTTTCATCGCGATCGCCCCCGTCAATCATCTCCAAAAAGCCAATAGGCCGCGCAGCAATAATACAGCCTGGAAAGGTTGGCTCATCAATTATGACCATGCCATCTAGGGGATCGCCATCATCAGCCAAAGTATTTGGTACAAAGCCATAGTCATAGGGATATTTGACCGACGAATAAAGTACTCGGTCTAGAGCAAAAGCTTCTAGTTCCTTGTCGTATTCGTATTTATTTTTACTCCCGCCTGTAATTTCAATCAGAACGTTGATTAGACCGGGTTTTGGTTGGGCAGGAATACGAGATAAGTCCACAAAAAACTCCTCTGATAACAGTGAATTATGGGGGCACTCAGCTTCGCTCCCCGTGTAGAATTTTAGGGCAATATGGATCTCTTCCCAAGAGATTGGGCATTAGGAGTGCTGAGTTAAGAGTTAGTATTATCTCCTTTGCCCCTCTCTTTGCCCCTCTGCTCCCTCATCACCCTCATCCAACCCCTCACTCACTTGAATTATCCAAACAATGGAAAAAGCGTTGCGAGAAAACTACGCAACGCTTTTTCCAAGAGGATAGTACGGATATCCCTCACCCTTTTTATTTTTCTTTAACGAGTGCCTTTCAACTTTTTAGTTTTGCCTTATTTGGTCAATCTTTATTTCCTTGTAGATTTTGGATCGTCGGTTGCTGGTTATTTTGAACATCGCTTGAAGAATAGTGGGCGATGACAAAGACTGGTAGGGTCAGAGTTAAGAGAGCGATCGCAGTTCCCACAATATCTGCCAAACGGTTGGAATATGTGTCGGCAGAATTGGCAGACTGGCTATTTGAATTCATACAAAATTGAAGTTATTCGGATCACTGTGTAGGTCTACTCTCTAAGAGAGTTTTGATGCTATGTTAGCTATTTTTCAAGTCTTAAGATGTGTAGCATTTAACTAGCTCAACCCGTTTGATAACTGGAATGAGCGACTTTTTATACATCACATCCTTAATACAAAGTTACGAGGTAAAATCTCTTGTTTAATTTGATAGTTAATGTTCTCAAATTTTTACCTATATCGTCCATCTAGTTTAGATAAACACTGTCTATGTCATAAGCATTATAAATTACATTTTTTCGCTGCTTAAAGATTAATTAGCAAAAGTTATTTATCCAATACTTTATAAGTATAACATCCGCCAACGCCTTTGATAAGGTGATATTACTAGAATTGCTAATTTGTTATACAGAATACAAAACTGCAAAAACAGTGATAGATATTCGTTATTTTGGATTGTTCTATAGTAGTTATACACACAAATAATTGACACCAGAGAAAAAACGGTAACAATGATTTTTGTAACTACTCACAATTACTACTCACAATTACTGAATAAATACAGTTATATCATCCGCCTTATGTAGGATATATACAGTGATAGCACTAAATAAATATTTGACAATTTAAATTGCCAATTACATTTAAACTTACAGTAGATTTGTCAATCTATATATAGACATAAATTAAAAATTCACATGAATGAATACTCTAGGATAGGTTGCTACCTACCCTAGAGCATTACTTAATTGCTACTAGTTTATACTGATGCTTCAGCAGATGACTTACCAATCAACATTGCAGCATTTTCCTCGCTTTCGAGGACACCGAATTCAATCAACAACTCTTCTAACTCTTCCATTTCAATAGGTGTAGGAATGGTGAGATTCTTGTTGTTAATGATCTTGGTAGCTAATGCGCGATATTCTTGACCTTGATTACTGTCAGGTGCGTACTCGTTCACCGTCATCCGGCGCAACTCAGCGTGTTGAACGATGTTGTCGCGGGGTACGTAGTGAATCATCTGGGTGTTCAAGCGTTTTGCCAAGGTTTCGATTAATTCGATTTCCCGGTCAACGTTACGGCTGTTACAAATCAGACCACCTAAGCGCACGCCGCCAGTGTGAGCATATTTCAGAACACCACGAGCGATGTTGTTAGCTGCATACATCGCCATCATTTCACCGGAGGTAACGATGTAGATTTCTTGGGCTTTGCCTTCACGGATAGGCATAGCGAAACCACCACACACAACGTCACCCAATACATCGTAGCTCACAAAGTCAACGTCTTTATATGCACCGTTTTCTTCTAAGAAGTTAATAGCGGTGATGATACCACGACCGGCGCAACCTACACCGGGTTCTGGTCCACCAGACTCTACACAACGCACATCTCGAAAACCAGTAAGCATAACTTCTTCGAGTTCAATGTCTTCTACAGCGCCTCGTTCAGCAGCTAATTGAAGAACGCTTGTTTGGGCTTTACTGTGCAACATCAAACGAGTAGAGTCAGCTTTGGGGTCACAACCGACAATTAAGATGCGTTGACCCATTTCTGCCATCGCTGCAAGGGTATTTTGAGAGGTGGTAGACTTACCAATACCGCCCTTACCATAGAAAGCTATCTGTCTAATTTTTTCGTCAGTCATGATTCGTGTTTCCTAGAATTGTTTTGTTTATGGATCTGTAAGGTTGATGTAAGGTCTGACTTGCTGAGGCAATAGGATGGGCGAAGCGCAGACACAGGTCGGCAAACCGTGATATATCACTTAAGGAATATTGCAACTACTACCAGACAGACAGTAAGATAGTCTCAGTGAAATCTCGGAGAGTATAGCGACTTGAAGTTTATGTAGAGGAAATCTGCGTTTCTCAATCAAGAAGCCTTTAAGACCTGACAAAAGCATTGCCGATTGTTGTAAGAGAATCCTATAGGTTGCTCAAACCTTAAGAGTTCTTAGAGTAGGAATTCCAAACTCACGCAGAGTTTTTCCCTAAACCACCAACCAACCAAAAGTGCAATCCACTCTAAATGGTCGTTACAACTTTCTTGATTTTACTTATATCAAGCCGCCAATAACTTCTAATTGCGGACGAACTTACTGATTTCCTAAACTACTGATTAACTTCTGTATTCGTAACTCTTGCAAGTTTTTTTGAGAATTACTAAATTACACTGTGATTATTCCGTAAGAAGAAATCTCAGCTTAAAGGTAGCAGCTACACAAAACCTGCGATGCATACATCAGCAAATCCTAATGCTATAACGTGGGAGCATCTTAATAATTTTTAGCAATGTTGAACGGTACTTGCTCTTGTTAAAGTTTCCATTCCAAGAGTAAGCAAGCAACGACTGAAACATAGTTCAGAGATGAAAATAGTTGCTTCCGCTTTCGCTTAAATTACTAACTTTTCTGATTGCTATCGGTTTACCAGACTGTACTAAGAGTCTTTCTTCCCAGACTCCAAAGCTAATCGCATCTGGTACATAATACTAGTTATGTTAGCCAACTCTGACTGGCTAATACTCAGGCAAGTTTTGATTGACTACAAGTTGTTACGATGAACGCTATTTTAATGCATCTGGCTTTATCTCTTCGCTAGAAAAAGCTGTAGATCGTGAAAGAGATTTACCAGAACAAAACAACTTTATTGAGCTTGCCTCAATGCCTTTGGAAGTTTTTTGTACTTTGACTTTTTTGATTCCTATTAAAACAATAACATACTTCTAATGAATTGATTGGCGAATTATCAATTTATTTATTCACTTGCCAAAATATTATGTTTATGAGATGGAATTTTCAATCAATTCTTGCCATTAAAGGAGTTAATCAAAATGAAGTTTATCTGTAACGATAACTACTGAAGAGATAATTTATAAAGTAAAAATCCAACTATTGTAGCGATGAGAGGAGTAGCTTAAAGTTCCTTTTTGGACTGTAAGGGTTTCGTTGATTTGGAATGGTGGTTTATTTACGCCGTGCTGTACTACGAATAAGAAAGACGATTGCTAAAAAATAAATAGCGCCTACCTCTCATGAGGTGGCGCAATTATTTTGATTTAATTCACAGATAAAATAGTTAAAAGAGTTTCCTAAATTTTCTTCGTCGATTGATTGCGACTTTGTTTTTATACAGCACTGCTACGGGTAAATAAGTTCCATAGGAAAACCGCAACAATTGCACCAAGAACTGCCACTGCAATACCTGGAATACTAAGAGTAGGAGCCGCTAGAGTTAATGTTCCTGTACTGAAGAAGATACCTAAACTACCACCAACAAAAGCACCAATAATTCCTAACAAAATTGTTCCGAGAATTCCGCCACCTTGATGACCGGGGTAGATAGCCTTGGCAATGGCACCAGCAATTAGACCTAAAACAATCCAAGCAAGAATATTCATTGTTTTTAATTGGGTAAAGGTTTTTTAGTGATGTATATAGATTAACTATTGTTATCTTTTAATTACATCTGTCATCGGCATTAATTATTTATATCCATGAGGAATAGTTAAATTAGTACTAAGTTATTCGAGCTATCTTCCTATTTAGGTAGATCGTCAATCAAAAAAAAAGCTCCTAGTAGGTCTTTCACTAGAAGCTTATCAAACTATTGCTTGGTAAATGCAGTATATGCATTTTCAATTATCTGTTTCCTCTACTAGAAGTGTCATTTATCCTTGGTTAAATGATGAGTTATAACAAATTCCCAATGACTGATGAAGACGACTTATCACTTACTACTGCTAATATTCCATTGATCTCGATGCATCAGAAAAGATAGCAACTTAACTAAAGAGTGATGGATTCCCAGATAAATCAGACCCATCAAAGTCAACAGCATAACACCAAAAATCGTCGTATACGCGTGAATATACGATGAGAATAAGTTAAGTTTTAGTGTATATAATTTTACGATTTTCCATAAGGCGCTTAGATTAAGACTATTGGAATCGTGAATGCTGATTGGTAAGGATGATGATGTGTTTTGTCGTGCAATTGTCATTTTAGTTACTCCTTTAAGTGTAAATCTTTAAGTACTTAATTTAAATTACGGCAAGTCTATCGACTTAACGATGTTTATATAATATCTCATAGGTTGATATCAGAAGCAAGTATGGGATTGGGTATTAGGATTGAAAATTAGGTATTAGTAAACTAGTTCCCAGTCCAAAATTCCTAGCCTCTAATGCCCCATGCCTAATCAAATTTGGTTATCACAGTTACAAGAACATCGAGCGATCGCAGTTATCCGCGCTCCTAAGATCGAATTGGGACAGAAAATGGCTCTGGCTGTGGCATCTGGGGGAATGCAGCTAATTGAGATTACCTGGAATAGCGATCGCGCCGGGGAATTAATCAGTCAACTACGTTCGGAATTACCAGGCTGTATTATTGGTACTGGTACGCTGTTTAACGTGCAGCAACTACAAGAAGCGATCGCATCTGGAGCGCAATTTCTCTTTACACCCCATGTTGACTCGAAAATGATTCAAGCAGCACAAGAAAAACATGTACCCATCATTCCAGGAGCGCTGACTCCTACAGAAATTGTTACTGCTTGGAATCAGGGTGCAAGTTGTGTAAAAGTGTTCCCCGTGCAAGCGTTGGGAGGTGCTGATTATATTAAAAGTTTAGAAGCACCCCTAGGCGAAATTCCTTTAATTCCTACAGGCGGCGTCACTGTGGAAAATGCCAAAGAATTTTTACAAGCGGGAGCGATCGCTGTGGGTTTGAGCAGTGAATTATTTCCGAAAAAGCTTGTGATAGAGGGAAATTGGGAGGCGATCGCATCTGGGGCAAAAAAGCTGATGCAACAGTTAGGTTAACTTAGAATCAAATCATCAAAAATTCACGTCTATTAAAGTAATAGATATGGAAATAAAGATGAAAACCGATCGGTTTCTCAAGACCCCATGATTTGAGTGTGAGTGTATCTAAAATGAAAAGACTAATTTATCCTGACTGGGTGCGCCGCTTACAAATAATTCTCACTGGCACAGCACTATCCTTAAGTGTTTTTACTACTACTGGAACGAGTGAAGTTTGGGCGAATTCCAAAGATCAAGTTATTGCACAAACAATCCAGACATTACAACAATCCGATCAGCGGTGGATTCAAATTAATCTTTCAAAGCAACGATTAATAGCTTGGGAAGGTGACAAAGTGGTTTATGGAAGTGCTATTTCCTCCGGCAAAAAATCCACTCCCACACTTGTTGGTACTTTTAAAATTCAATCCAAGTTCAAAACTACGCGGATGCAGGGAGAAAACTACGATGTCCCCAACGTTCCTTATGCGATGTTTTACCAAGGTAATTACGCTATTCACGGAGCTTACTGGCATAAGAGATTTGGCACTCCAGTGAGCCACGGCTGTGTGAACGTCTCACCAAAACATGCAAAATGGCTATTCGAGTGGGCATCAGTAGGGACACCAATAGTTATCCAAAAATAGTAGGGGAAATAGCGGTAAGGCAATTTAGGTAAAATCATAAATAACAAAAAATCAAGACAATTCAGTGATTCCCAGCAAGATTTTATGCTGGGAATCTTCGGAGTCGAAATTACTGAACTTGAAATAAAATATATAAAATGGCATTGAACAATTTGCCCAAATAAATAAGCGTAAATCTTGACAATTCCTGTGTGAAATTACAAATGCAAAGATGAATTTGGGGAAAGTTTGCATTTAGATATTGAAATGACAGATTTTTTTGTAAAGGTTGTCATTAGTCATTCTTTAACCAAGGACAAATGACAAATAAAAGATGAACTGCGTAAATCCTCCACAGAAAGTTAGTAGTGACTCTGGAAATTTGCAGTTTTCCATAAAATTACTCACTTCATTATTTTTGCGTAGTTTAGAAGGTGAGACATAATGCAATCCTGGATTCGCAGTACTGGAATTCGTTCTCCAGGAACTTTTTGTACAGGCGTGGCACTGATGATGGTGACTTTATTCTCTTGGTCATCACCGTTAACGGGTACATCAAACTCGACTACAGCAATAGCTACATCAGTCGATGATAACAGCATCAATGTATCTAGTAGCAGCCAAATAACCGAAT
Organism: Nostoc sp. C117; assembly: GCF_043099735.1. Lineage (NCBI taxonomy): Bacteria > Bacillati > Cyanobacteriota > Cyanophyceae > Nostocales > Nostocaceae > Nostoc > Nostoc sp. C117. Next base: position 725,988 of record NZ_CP170991.1, on the reverse strand, counting down.
CTCGCTGGATTGAAATAGACTTGTCAGAGCAACGCTTACGTGCATGGGAAGGTAAAAAACTGGTTCATTCATACCGAATTTCTGGCGGTAAGCGATCGACTCCTACACCTATAGGTCGATTTCGGATTAATTCTAAGTATCGCACTGACCGGATGCGAGGCAGGGGCTACGATATTCCTGACGTTCCCTACACAATGTATTTCTATAGAGGCTATGCCATCCACGGTGCTTACTGGCATAACCGTTTTGGAACTCCAGTTAGCCACGGTTGCGTGAATTTACCTGTTAAGCAAGCTCGCAATCTTTACAACTGGACTTCAACGGGTACTTTAGTAGTGGTGCATAAATAATTTGTAAAAGGGACTGGGGATTGGGGATTGGGTAATCAAGGCTAAAAATCATGTTCGAGGCTTTAAAATAATCGATGAGTTTTCCCAGTCCCTAGAACCTACTGTGTATACACAAGTCACCAGTTTTACCCCAATACGTTTGGGATCAGCCAGAAAGCGCTTATGTAGAGACGCGATTCATCGCGTCTAAAAAACTCCGATGTTGGAGAGATGCGATAAATCGCTGTCTCTACAGAGAAGGGATTTAGGTTAATTGCAATCTGTATTGGTGTAAGGATTGTATACAAATTCCCCCGTTTCAATCCCTAATAGGGATTTAGGTTAATTGCAATGTCAGAATACTAGAGTCTTAGGAATGCTTGTCCTTGCCACAGTTTCAATCCCTAATAGGGATTTAGGTTAATTGCAATTTCCCACACCTTAATATTCACATCTCTCAGATACGTTTCAATCCCTAATAGGGATTTAGGTTAATTGCAATTCAAAACAAACCATTTTCATTGCCAGTAGTGCGTTTCAATCCCTAATAGGGATTTAGGTTAATTGCAATTCCAAAGGAGAAGAAGCTTTTAAGCAATTAATAGAAGTTTCAATCCCTAATAGGGATTTAGGTTAATTGCAATATTCGCTCAGTCTCCCAAGAGTCGGCGAAAGAGATAGTGGTTTCAATCCCTAATAGGGATTTAGGTTAATTGCAATGTCCAGGCAGATAGCGCGTCCATCGTTAATTTTGTTTCAATCCCTAATAGGGATTTAGGTTAATTGCAATTCACCCGCCATCATTGACAAGATGTTGTAAGCGAGTTTCAATCCCTAATAGGGATTTAGGTTAATTGCAATTTCACTATTTGAGCCAATAAGCAATGGTGCAGGTTCGGGAATGTTTCAATCCCTAATAGGGATTTAGGTTAATTGCAATTCATTTACTTGGTCAGTAAGTGAGGATAACGCTTGCATTGTTTCAATCCCTAATAGGGATTTAGGTTAATTGCAATGTCTTCTTCTAGTTCGTCGGTGATGACGATGGTGTTTCAATCCCTAATAGGGATTTAGGTTAATTGCAATGGAAATGGCATTCCCGCTTCACCTTGCATATACACGTTTCAATCCCTAATAGGGATTTAGGTTAATTGCAATAGTAAGTGAGCTACTGCCATTAAGCGCTAATCTACTACCTGATATAGATGGTTTCAATCCCTAATAGGGATTTAGGTTAATTGCAATAAAGCTAGTAAGCCACAGCCAATTACTGCAATAGGTTTCAATCCCTAATAGGGATTTAGGTTAATTGCAATTCGAAATGCTATCGCCCGATGGATACGAGAAAGTCTTCTATGTTTCAATCCCTAATAGGGATTTAGGTTAATTGCAATTCTCGTGAATTTGCTAAAACTTCTAAGGAGCTTCTCGCTGTTTCAATCCCTAATAGGGATTTAGGTTAATTGCAATTCCTTGGGCAAACAGCACCAACAAGTTTATCTATATCAGCATCTTTGAGTTTCAATCCCTAATAGGGATTTAGGTTAATTGCAATGTAGGGTATACCCCTTCCTAAAAAGTGTTACTAAGTTTCAATCCCTAATAGGGATTTAGGTTAATTGCAATCTCTGGGAGCGTGCCGTATCCTTTTTTGAATATTTGTTTCAATCCCTAATAGGGATTTAGGTTAATTGCAATACTATCACTCTTTCCTATCCTTGTACGGCGGACGGAATTGGGTTTCAATCCCTAATAGGGATTTAGGTTAATTGCAATTTGCCCCCTATTATCGCAAGGTGACGGAACTCATTGGCGTGGTTTCAATCCCTAATAGGGATTTAGGTTAATTGCAATTGTATTGCTAAAGCTGATACTCAAGCGCATTGGTTCTTGTTTCAATCCCTAATAGGGATTTAGGTTAATTGCAATTGCCCACACGCAACCAGGAGCAGGATATGTGCGAGGTTTCAATCCCTAATAGGGATTTAGGTTAATTGCAATGTACCAGTGTTTTTTTCTTGCATTACATCAGAACAGTTTCAATCCCTAATAGGGATTTAGGTTAATTGCAATCTCCTGTCACTCCTGGTGAAGGAGTTTCTTTTCCTAACGGTTTCAATCCCTAATAGGGATTTAGGTTAATTGCAATAGCCGTTGCCACAGAACAAGACAGTAAAGGTGAGTTTCAATCCCTAATAGGGATTTAGGTTAATTGCAATCAACTTGATAATCTATATCCCCGGCTCGATCGACAGGTTTCAATCCCTAATAGGGATTTAGGTTAATTGCAATGGCTGGGGTCTGAAAGGCTTGGTATATTTGGTTTTCAAGGTGCAGTTGCGCGAATGGGTCGATGATAACATAAGCAATAGTCATAGCACAAGATGCAAATCGCTGAAAACCAGTCTGCATAAGGTGCGCGGATGGTTTAGAAGTGCGATCGCCTTCAAACTGTTGTATAGATGGAGCTTACAGCTTTTTTTGTTCCTACTAATTTTCTACACCTACCCATCCGCGCATTTGCCAAGGAAATTAGTCTCATTGGCGAGAACTAGCTCTATATAAAATAACAAACTGTCAATCAAGTTTTTGGATGGTTAAAGATGGGTGGTTCTAGTTCTCAGTCCCCAAATTACAACCAATTACCAATTAATACATAAGAAGACCAAAAGCTTGGTGCTTTATAGTTAGGATGTCTCAGTAATTTTAGCTGGGCACGGTGGACTGCTTCGGCTTTGGTGATTTTGCCACTCTTGAGTTCTCGATAAAAGGCACTAACAAACATTGCTGTCGATTTATCATCAATTTGCCAGAGTGAGGCGATGGTACTGCGTGCCCCCGCTCGTACTGCTGCTCCTGCTAGACCAAGTGCTGCACGGCTATCTCCTGTTGCTGTTTGGCAAGCACTCAAGACTAATAATTCTACTACGGTTTTATTCTGACTGCGAAAGAGAGTATCAAAATCTTTGACATTAATCTGACCATCGAAATCTAAAATAAAAGTGTCCTCAAGGCGAGAACTAAACTGACCGTGGGTTGCCAAATGCACTATGTTGAACGAAGCACCAGCAATTTCACTCTCTAAATTCTTTTTCTTAAAATCTCCATCTAGAAGACTAGTTGTAGAGACTCCTGCTTTGGCAATGCCGTCGAATTCCGATTTGATCTCCAGCAATGGCCCAAACTTGGAAAATCCTAGTGGGGGCTGAGTTAGTCCAGCAGTAAGAGCTACTAACCGCTGTTCGACTAATGGTTTTGGGTCTAGGAGTTGCAGACCTACACTGAGAGCAATTGCATATTTCTCTACCAAGTATTGCTTGCCATCGTAGAGTGCCGCCATTGGTAAATTGCGTAACGCGCCATCTAAGACGAACACTAGGGTATTTACCCCACTTTTTTCTAATTTTGACTCAATTGGTTTGAGCAGCCAGTTGTAAACTTCTTGGGATTGGGTTTCAATAATCTTGGTAGCAGTAGGATTGACAAGATTTCTTCGCAGTTCTACTAAGAGTTTCTCTACTTCTGCTTGGGAAATCTTGGTACTGTAGTTTTGTAGAGGTTGTTTGGGAATTTTGACAATTACCTGGAGTTCATCAGGAAGAATAATCGGATATAGTATGGCTGCGGTGGGGTTATCTTGGTCTACCACTCGGTCAAGGGTTACTTTCTGACCTTGCAGACAAGCTTCTCGGAAAAAGTCGTCCAATTCTGCTAGTTGGAGTGCTTCGATCCGCTGGCGTGCTTTCTCCAATATTTTTTCATCAGGGGGTTTTCCTGGTTGGGATTGGAGCAATAATTCTACTGACTCTCGGTAAACTGGTTCTACACTGTCCCGAAAGTTGAATTGCACATCCTGATTAACTATATCTTTATTTACTACTAAATCTTTGCGGAGGGACTGGAGGGTGTCTACAGCAGCATCATATGCCGCGATCGCACCATTAATGTCTTTTTGTTTCCAAAGTAATCTACCTAACTGCCATTCTAAGGTGTAGGTAATTTCTGGTGCATTGTTGCTCTGCGCCAAAGCTAATCCTTGCAGAGTTAGGGCTTGCGCCTCTGGCCACTGCTTGGTTTCTTCGTACAAGCCACCTAAACTCTTCAGGGCATAGGCCTCTGTCCGCTTGTCTCCTAAACTTTGGGATTGCTCGATAGCCTTGGCGAGTAATACTGCTGAGTCCTTTTTACTCAAAACTGAGTAATAATTCTGACTTGATGCGTGTAATACACCACTTTTGACTTTTGTTAGATTTTCTGAATAATTAATGCGAGCGTAAATACTCGCACGGCTGAGGGGGAGTTGGTCGAGTTGGGACTCAATCAACGGTAGGAGACTTTGAACTTGTGACCATTCTTGATTTTCAATGAGTAAGCCCAGCTGATTTAGTTGCGCTTGGACTTTTATCAGGGGTGAGGGAGATGTTTCTAGCGTTTTTTGATAATAGGCGATCGCTTGTTCCTTGTGGTGTTGTTTACGGGCATTATTACCCAGACTAAAAAAACTTGCGCCGATGTTAGCTGTTGATTGCAGGTTTTGAGCGATCTTTAGACTTTCTTCAAGTACTTGGCGTGACTTTGGCAAATCGCCTACTACCAAAAGGGCATCACCAAGCGATCGCAAACTCACTGTTTTTTCTAGAGAATCTGGTTGGGATTTTAACGTCTCACTCACTTTTTCCAGTGTTTTGATCGCACGAGGATAAAATCCTTGGGTTTGCCAAGCCTGTGCTTGATTAATTAGCGATCGCACCACACCATTTTTATTATCTGCTTGTTTATAAATTTTTTCTGTCTGCTGCCAAGTTGCTAAAGCCGCTTCAGCTTCTCCCATTGACAGTTGCAGACGGCCTTGAATATCTAGTGATTGGGCTAATATTTGCAAATTGTCGGTTTTATCTTGTTCTTTGAGCAAATTTAAGCTCTCAGTAATTGCTTGCTGTGCCTGATTCCATGCACCGAGTTGTTGGTAAGCTAGGGAAAGATTACTTAAGGTTGCTGCAAGTATCAGGCTTTTACCCTGCTGTCTATATGCCTGGACAGCTTCTTGTAATACTTCTACGGCCTTAGCAAAATTTCCAGCATCATATAAAACTTTGCCCTGTTTTACTAGTGAAGCTGCGTCAGCATCTACTACCGATGTCAGATTTGTAATTGGCGTTTGAACTGAGGAATTGATGAAGTCAGGAACATTTGCCAGCACCGGTGAACCGAGAATGCACACCAAAGTCATTAAGAAGTACAAAGGCAAATGTAAAAAGTGAAAAGTCTTGTTTTTTCTTTTTTGCCTTTTAAATTTTAGAAAATTTACGCAAAAAATCCTAGTTTTTTTAGTCATGAGCATGACAATAGGTAAGTGATAACCAGCAACATGCAGGATGAAATGTGAGTGCTTGGACTAGCAGGATTATGTTACCATTCGCATCTATCACTCATCTCATGAGCTTCCATAATCTTATTTAGGGACATCCAAAAATTAAATTATCGATTTTTCAGAGCGAAGACCCTAATTGTATTCTTCCTCCTCTGCTCAAGAACAGCTTGCCAAAGCGATTGATTCTTTTATTTGGGAGTCCCTTATCTGGGCTTGGGGATGAGGTCTGTATTTTCCTCTAATTTTCTGTTTTGTAATTAGGCGATCGCTGTGAAATTCGATCGGCAAACTTTATAGTAAAAAATATCTCAGAGTAGGGGCACAAGCTCAAAATCATAGAAACGATAAAAATCAACCTTTAAGTAATTAAGTAGGGGTTGCTGAAAAAGAAAGAGAAGCTCACAGGATATAGATTATCTGACCAAAGAAGTATATTCAGGTGCAAGACTTGAGGGTAAAATAGCCCAAAATCCTTGCATAACCGCGACCAGCAGTACACAAGTGTGCTGTTTGTAACCATGTACCGAAAACAGGGGCAAAATCCAATCTCACCAGAGAACTTTGAATTTCCGTTTTCAGGCAAGTTGTCATCAGATAATCGTTGGATTATTCTGGCGAATTTAATACCCTGGGCAGAATTTGAAGAGGAATATTCATCCGGGTTCTCTGTAGAGATGGGAGCGCCAGCAAAGTCATTTCGGATGGCATTAGGGGCATTAATAATCAAAGAAAAACTAGGAATAAGTGATAGAGAGACAGTAGAACAAATCAAGGAAAACCCTTATCTACAGTACTTCATAGGGATGTCATCCTATATTAATGAAGCTCCATTTAATGCATCGATGCTAGTCCATTTTCGTGAAAGAATTAGTGCAGAATTAGTAAACAAAGTAAATCAAGAAACTGTTAAGAGGATACTAGAGACAACATCTTCGACTTTAGCAACTGAATCAATTGAATCAACTGAATCAACTCAAAAAAAAAAAGAAGAATTAGAAAAAGAAGATAACACGCCAAAAAATCGGGGAGAATTAATATTAGATGCGACTTGTGCGCCAGCAGACATCAGCTATCCAACAGATTTCGAGCTATTGAACCAAGCAAGAAAACAGACAGAACAAATAATAGACCTTCTTTATGAACAGATAAAAGGTACATTAGAGAAAAAACCAAGGACTTATCGGGAAATAGCAAGAATTGACTACTTAGAAGTCGCTAAAAAGCGTCGTGTATCCCAAAAAGATAGGAAAAAAGCGATTAAAAAGCAGCTTCAATATATCAAAAGAAACTTATCTCATATTGACCAGCTAATCAGAACAGGAGCAACTCTAGAAAAACTAAGTACTAGACAATATAAAATGTTGCTTGTAGTTGTAGAAGTTTATCGTCAACAACTATGGTTGTATGAAAATAAAAAACAGAGTATTGATGACCGAATCGTTAGTTTAAGCCAACCACATATCCGTCCAATTGTCCGTGGAAAAGCTGGGAAAGCCGTGGAATTTGGGGCAAAATTATCAGCTAGTTATTTTGATGGATATGTATTTTTAGACCATATTAGTTGGGATAATTTTAATGAATCAGGAGACTTAAAAGCACAAGTAGAAGCATATAAAAATTATACTGGCTATTATCCAGAATCGGTTCATGTAGATAAAATTTATCGCACAAGAGAGAATAGAGCTTGGTGCAAAGAAAGAGGTATTATCATCAGTGGCCCTCCTTTGGGAAGACCACCTGCTAATCTTAGTAAAGAAAAAAAGAAACAAGATTTAGAATCTGAGAAAATTCGTAATTGTATTGAAGGAAAATTTGGGCAAGCTAAAAGAAGGTTTAGCCTCAATCGAGTGATGGCGAAACTTTCCCATACTTCTGAAACTGCAATTGCTATTACTTTTTTAGTGATGAATCTTTCTACTCACCTGTCGCGCGTGTTTTATGCTTTTTTATGTCTATTTTTGAAAACTGCACCTTTTTTGCAGTTTCCTATAACTGAAAGTTATTATTTTCTGAATTAGAGACAACAAAAGCTTATCTTTCATTTTGCTTGAATAACTAGTCAACCCAAAAGAATTGCTTTTTCATACTTTTTCAGCAACCCCTAAGTAAGTTGGCACAATCAAACCAAACGATGTGAATAAAGATAAACTAAGCTGTTACGCATTCAATTTGTACATTTACCTGATGACTGATGACTGAAAACCCGTCAGCAGTCAACAGTCAACGACCATCAAGAGTGTTTATTTACTTTAGACGCGCATTAGCTAAAACCCTTTCCCTCCTCCCCCTATGACCTCCCTTTCTACTTATAACAACCCTTCCGATTCTGCGAATTTACGCAAACGCGGTACACACTGACGCTGATAAAAACTACTTAATGTCGGAATTGACAAGCCAAATTCCTCAGATAACTCTCTCCAGCTAACTTCCGGGGGTAGGCGTTTGAGAATTAACACCTGACAATTCACATGTGGATGTCCTTTGATACAAGTACCGCCCAGATCTCCATCAGAGTCAGTCTTCACCCATACCTCCAACTCTTCCAAAATCGGAGGTGGCTGAGGGTTAGCCGGAAGGTTATCGACAGGATCAATAGTTTCACCTGTTCCACCAGATGTAGACTGACGAATCCTCAGAGGAACTGTTGTGGCTTTTTCCCGATTTTGGTTAAGGTAAAAGTCTTGTAGTCTCCGTTTTAAGTAAGCATTTAGCCAGGTGATAACACTACCATAAGTCGAGTCATATGTTTGACCTGTCAAGCCTTCACAAACATTACGACAAAAATACAACCAAGTTTGTTGTAGTGCATCTTGATAGTAGGGGGTACTTTCCCTCCAGAGTCTACTTGCTGTCAAACGAATAATTTGTGTGAGCAGCTTCTGACGCTGAGGGCTTCCAGGTGGATATCCACAGGCTTCGGTAACTAACCGGCGTAGCTGTTCATCGAATTGAACCATGACAATGAAAAAAGCAAGAATATCCTAGTATTGCGTATAACAACACCCTAAAGAATTACCTTTCATCAAGATGTTGGGGATGGGGCAGACAAATCAATTCAAAATTCAAAATGACGCTCGTTCGCTCTTAGCGTCTCCCCTTGGGAGAAGACCCGCTCTAAGCGAAGCCATGCCGAAGGCTTTACGCTGCGCTAACAAAATTCAAAATTAAAGAACTCCTTTTTCCCAATCCCCAATCCCCTCAATATAATCCCAGCCAAGACATCAAGTTTTCCCACCAAGAAAAGCTCAAATTACCTACACTCAACTTCATTTTGTTGCGAATGTCTTGGATATTCCAGTTAGTTAGTTTAGCTAGAGTTTGCGCCTCTTGTTCAAAACGCTTGGGTAAAGAACGCTTATATTCTCTACCCGCCTGACAATTGAGTTCTCCTTGGAAGGTATGTTGCAAAACATAACGTCCTTGGAAGGATTCACGGTTGCCAGTTTGTTGGAATATCAGGTCTTCGGGGAATTTATTGCGGGTGTAGCGGACATGCAGACGCGAGATGAAAACATTACTTCTCGGAGAGGGACGACGAAAGCTAGGGGAGACTGGCACATCACTTGGAGAATTACCATCTAGCCAAAATACACCTGCTTGTTTGAGTTCCTCTGAACTTAGAGGTTCGGCAGAACAGGGATCGCAACTACTCATGTCCCAAGCGTATTCTAAAAAACCAACTTTCTTATCTTCTTTGATGTAGCCAGTTTGGAACATGGATTTGTAGAATTCACCAAATTCATCTTTGACAAACAAAGGAATGTTCGCGTCGGAGGGGATTTTCACTGTGCGATAGTTAGTGATTTCTACCTGTCCTTCGGGGGAGAGAATGTAGACAATCAAATCCTGCTCTGTGGTAGCGTTGATCATGCCCAAACGAATTGGCAGGATAAATTTCGGTGACTGGTAGGAAATTTGTAGCGGACGCAGGAATTGGTAGCCGGATTTCTCGAATTTCTCTAAGTTGACTTTAGCAACAAAGAATTTCATTGAGGAGCGAATATACGGTTTAAGTAACTGTTTCGCTCCTCTGGGAATTTTGTAGCCGTTGCGGTTCAGCCAAGTTTCCAGTCCACCAGATTCTTTCGCACTGAGAATCACAATGTCATATTCGCCGACATTGAAACGTGCTTCCACGGTCACACCTAAACTAGCATCACGGCCTCTCGCATTGCCTGATTCAAGGCTTGCTGCCGGTCTAGGTGCGGCTGATGGTAAGTTATCTTCGTAACGTTGGGCACAAGGATCTGAGTCGAAATACTCTACCAATCGCGGCGCGCTAAAAGCATCCAAACGTTCGATAATCTTCGGTTCAGCCACATGAACTTGCTCTTTTTGCAGCACTGTTGGCACGGGTATAACGATCGCAAAATCTTTCACGTCGCCTTGAAAGTCGTTTGCCATAGTTAGCACGGTGCGATCGCCATCCCGCGCTAATACTACCTGAGAGGCTTTGTTATACAGCTTTGTATCAGCTTTGGCTACATAAAATCCACAAAATGCCCAAGCTGTTGGTGCAAAGCAAAAAACAACTACAATTGCTAACAATAATGGCGTCAAAAGTCGAAAAATTTTCATTTTATACCTCATTTTTTAATGCTGAGTGCTGAGTTAAGAGTCAACAGTGAGGAGTTACCAGAATTCTCCCCATTCCCCTCATCTCCCTTTTGCCAAGAAAACTTCGGGGCTAACCAAAGGAAATCTATTAGGATGCTCAATGGTGCAAGGATAAATAGTGCCCAGAAAACTGCGGTGGAAATAAAGAAATAATTTCGTAGGATAAATGTTAATCCGGCGATGCACATTGCCCAAATTACACGCCCAATTCGGGAATTGGGAATCGATCGCGGATCGGTGATCATAAATAGGGCAAACAGCATCAAAGACCCGCTCATCAATCGGTGCCAGTAAACATCCCAAGTCCAACCCAGCCAGACATTACGAATCGCCTCCAGCAAGGAATATGTACCCAGAAAAGCTGCTGTGGTGTCCCAACGACCGATTCGCTGCAAAATCATGCCGCCAGTCCCAGCAAATAATAGCCCATACCACCATTCTTCACCCCATTGTCCCGGTGAAACCCAAGCATCACGGGTGAGAATTAAGGCGGAAATGATACCAAAATTACCAGGATTAAAGAAATGCTTATCGCCGACTCGGAAGATAAATTTGCTGGCGATCGCACTTGCTGCGGCTATTGCCATTGTCGTCCAATGGTCAGCCCGTAACAGCAAGCTGAGTCCCAAAGAGGTAATTAGGGCACTGCGAATATTTAGGCTTTGTCCCTTGTCATTCCCTAATGACCAACGACCAATGACTAATGACAATATCGATTGGGTTGTTAAAGTAGTGGCGATCGCTACTGCAATCAATTCTGGACGCAGCGTCCAATCTCGTGTACCGATTCCCACCACTAGGAACAACGCCAGAAAAAGAATTTGATAATCTCGTATATCTTTAAGAAACATTACCCTTTTATTCAGGGATTCCCCGTAGATTTCTCATCAATTTAGACGAGTACTACCTCAAATAGTATTGCTGTTACAGATTTTGTTACAAAGTCTCCCGCTCTCCGTAGCTTTTTGGTAAAACGGCTATGGTGCAGCATTGAAAACCGAACTTTCCTATCAAAAAACTTATATCAATAGCTTGAAATGTTTGCCAATTAAGCTTTTATCTGATGTCTACTCCAGTGACGTTGCTCGGTGCCAATCCCTTCACACCTTTGCCTAAACTCAGTTGGTAATTTCTCTGTTAGTGTCATAATTCTTTTTAATCCGGCTGTTAGTTGTCATTTTGTTGAGAACTATCCTGGTACGCTGCTTTGACTAGTTCTGCTAGTGCATTGGCGATCGCTGCGGTCTACATAAGCGTAAGTCCTGTTTGTATGAAAAATATTTACATAGGCTTGAATTTTAGATATATATTTCGTTGATCTTCACTCCACCTTACAAGAACGATGATCGGACTGAGATAAATTGTTAGAACTAATAAATATTCTGGCAGTTCTTCTGCACGACTCCGGTATTGTTCAAGCACTGCTACATGAGACATCATAGATTCAGCACCAAGTCCACCAATATCTTTTAAAAATTGACTATCTCGTGTAAGTTGCTCCACATCTAAATCGCTATCAAGCGTTATTTCCGAGTGTTCTTCTTCTGATATGACACCAGATCCCAAAATGCGTTTCGATTTATTATGACGATGAGTAATGCGAGTAAATCTCTTACAGATATCGTTTTGTACGCGGGAGAGGCTGTCTGTTTGATCTATGATTAACGGTACAAGTGTATAGAACTGAACCACTCGTTCAGAATTTGCGGTTATCCTCAACACTCTACCTGCCCTTTGAAATCGCTCATCCGCTCCTTCAGGTGGATCGTAATTCACAACAGTATCGGCATCTTGTAAATTAACACCTACACCATCTGCATCAGTACAAATTAGTACGTCATACTCTCGGCTGGCATTGTAATTATGAGAACGTGGCGAAAACTGTTTTAGTACTTCAAAACGCTGTAATCCAGCTTTTAATCGCGGATTACCTTCATCCGTTTCAACTGTACAACCAATCCTAAGTGCTTCACTAAATGCAGCAATTCTCATTTTGAAATAAATAGGGTATTAATCGCCATTTTGAAATTGAAAACGTAGCATAAAATAATTAGTTTTTCAGGGAAAGGCGACACCGAACAGATCGCCGCAGACATCACTTAAAAAATTGGCTTCATTAATTAAGTATAAATACTCATGTATTATGGAAATTGCCTGAAACCGAAGGGTAAATCCAGGAAAATAGTTCTGTTTTTAGAATATAGAACTCAATTAAAATAACAATTTATAATAGTTGTCGAGCTTTGGTAAAATTAGTGAATTGAAAAATATTAATTAATCAAACTACTCTAAGATGATTCCAAAGGTGGCAACTCTAGAGATTCCTGAATTAATGCAATTTTTACGGTCATCATTACATGACATACCCGATGAGAGAAAGCCCGGAAATAATACCAGATATCAGGTAGAAGATGCAGTGATGGCTGCCTTTTCAGTCTTTTTTACTCAATCACCCTCGTTTTTAGATCATCAACGTTTGATGAAAAGCAATAAGGGGAAAGATAATGCTGAAAGTTTATTTTCAATTGAGACAATTCCGGGTGATAGTCAAATAAGGAATTTGCTAGACCCAGTTCCATCTGCTACGATATTTAAGTCTTTTCAAAAAGTCTATGAATGGTTAAATAGAAATGGAGTTTTGAAAAAGTTTCTCTACTTGGATGGAGAAATTTTAATAGCAATAGAAGTTACAGAATATTTTTCATCTAAAAAAATTAATTGTCCTTATTGTAATTGCCGTAATCATCGAAACGGAACTACAACTTATTTTCATGGCTGTGTCACACCTATTGTGGTTTCTCCTAATCAAAAACAAGTGATTAATTTAGAACCAGAATTTATTAAAAAACAAGATGGGCATCAAAAAGAAGATTGTGAAAATGCGGCTGTTAAAAGATGGTTGAATAAGAATCATCAAAATAAATATGGTTATCCTGTAACCCTTTTAGGGGATGACTTGTATTCTCGCCAACCTGTTTGTACCTTGGTGCTACAACAAGGTTATAATTTTATTTTTGTTTGTCTGGAAACGTCACATAAAACTTTATATGAATGGCTAGAATTTTTAGAAAAAAGTGGAGAAGTTACAACTGTTGAAAAGAAACAATGGGATGGCCGAAAAAATCTAATTTATCGTTATCGTTATGCTTCTAGAGTTCCTTTACGAAATGGAGACTCAAGTCTCGAAGCTAATTGGTGCGAAGTGACTGTTATTAATGAGAAAACACAGAAAATTATCTACAGAAATAATTGGATAACTAATCATAAGATCGCCGAAAACAATGTTGAAGAGATTGTCAAAGCTGGACGCAGTAGATGGAAAGTTGAGAATGAAGGTAATAACGTTCTAAAAAATCACGGTTATAATTTAGAGCATAACTTTGGTCATGGTCAAAATCATTTGTGCGAGTTCTTATTGTCTTTAAATTTACTAGCTTTTTTATTTCATACTGTTTTAGATTTAGTCAATTCTACCTATCAAAAAATTCGTGAATTATTAGTAACTCGGACTAATTTCTTTAATGATATTCGTACCTTAATAAAATTTATCTGGTTTAAAAGTTGGTCGGAGGTTTTCTTATTTATTCTTACCGAATATGTCCCGATCACAAAAGCAAATTCTAGTTAAAAATGTCAAATTTTTGACAGGAGGTAAAGATTATTAATTGAGAGAATTTACAAAGTAGGTCTGAGTTTCAGCTATATTTATAAGTTGAAATCTATTTTTCATGGGCAGATTTTTAAAATTATTTCTCTTCAGCCAATTATCATGATTATTTTTCAAATAAATCATAATTAGACAGAAGTTTTCTAGGTAAATAAGACGATTTTATATCCTTTTGTTTTCAAAATGAGAATTGCTGCTAAGTTTGTATTTGATTGGAAGTTATATGATTCAAGAGAGGGTAAAACTTTTAATAGAAATCTGAACCTAAATGATGACCAATATATAGCTTTATCGTCTGCTCTAGATGACATAAGAGAATCAAATGCCCCTCAATATCATGGTAAATTCTATATTCAAGGCCCAGGTAGATTTCATACATCAGGTGGCGCTATGGCTTTGCTTAGAGAAATTAGAAGGCACTATGTAAAACCTACTAATAAGTCAAACAAAGTTTTGGAACTTGATTTGAAGTGTGCCCAACTTCTTATCCTTTTTGACATTCTAGGGGCAGAGGATACTAAACAGCAGATAGTGAGCATTATTAGAGATGGAAGTATTTGGAAGCATATAGGCCCAGCTACCCTGCACAAACAGGTTAAAAAAGTAATAATTTATGGTTTCTGTTTTGGAGCCAACATGCATGAACTTCCTTATATTGCTTCTAAGAAGGCTACAAAAGAATTAGGCTACAAAGTTTCTGTAACCAAGGAAATAGTTGCTAATTGCTTTAGTGGTATCCTAAAGCCTCTTGTGATCCTACGAGATGAATGGTTGGCTAACTTCAGTGTTGAGAAAATTGAAGCTGGTAAAGTTGATCAAGTTATTTATACAAATGCTTTAGATCTCAAATTCAGTTTGAATAAAGAGCTAGCTCAGTACAAGGAAGAACTTAATGGTAAGAAAGTTGATAGCTTTAAAATAGGTGGCAGACTTCTATCTCATATAGCTCAGGGTGCTGAACAACTGATTATTCAAAGAATGATTGGTGAACAGATAGAAGAAAATATTCTGACTTACAGCTATGATGGCTTGAGTCTGGAAGTGGAGCCAGCCAAGGTAACTGAAGTACAGGCTAGATTAACAAGCTGGTTAGCTCAAGAATTTCCAGAATCACTTCTAGAGTTTGAAGTCTACTAAATACCTGAAAGTTTTCTTAGCAGACCCTACGGGTCATCAGAGAGGGTGGTAGAACTTAGCTTCGCCGCCCTTATTTAATGCTTGCTACTACAGTGAAAACTTACCCGCCACTTTTTTTTGCCTTTTCTACAGCATAGATTACTAAATCAGATAATAAACAATGAAGTCAGAATCAAGTAAATAAATCAGATAATAAAGTAAATAATCAATCAATAGATCACTTAATCAATTAATAAATTATTACCCTAACTAATATCACTACAACCCCTACCCAGCAAAGATTACAGGCTATAATTTTCTTTACAACTTTTTTCTAAGCTGAGGAATGTTTTAGGATTCTCAGCGTTAAGTAGTGAATTGTGATTTAAATCACATCATGAGAGTAAATAGCTCATACTATGTACTTGTAGTTTCATAACTAAGTATATGTCAGAGCAGAATGGATTAAGCCCAGTTAAAGAAGAGATTTGTGAAAAGTTATCTCAAGCTCACAGCTTAATTATGGAGGCATCAACTACCCATATAGAGGGAGAATCACTGTATAAAATGGAGACAGCAATTGGTAGTGTAATCAAAAATCCAGCAGAATACACATCTATGTTAGATGAAATAGCTCAGAAAATTGAGAAGGTTCAGCAGTATCTATTAGATAAACCTAAGAAAGGTAACTGATACAACATCACAAACTTCAGATTTTTCATAAGCGATCGCTGCAAATATAGTTTCAGTAAGTATAAATAATCTGAAGTTTGTGCCACTACTATTTTAAACTTCATCTTCATCTTCTTCATTAATATACTCTTCTTCCTCAACAATAAATATGCTTTCCCAAATTCTGCCATCCATTCTTCTCACAATCCTTTCCCCAAAATGAATCTCATCTCCTTCTTCTAGTTCACATAATAGTTCCAAGTATTCTTTTAATTTATGAAGATCCACTTCCATAATGACTCCTTTTGTTTGGTTTATATTTAAAAGATTTCTGGTACTTCAAGCTGTTTGATTATCCCTGAATAATGTTTGTATATTACTTCAGGAGAATTGCCCACCCATGAGGCTATTTGCTTAACACTAATACCTGCTTCCAGAGATAAGGTAATAAAAGTATGGCGGCAATTATATTGAGGCAAGTAATACCTGATCAGCGCATCATTTACTAGTTTAGTTAGTATAGGTTTCCACACTCTATTTAGAAAATTATGAGTATTTAACTCTCTACCATTGCGGTTACAAAATAGTAATTTATCAGCTTACCCATACCCAATATTATTCAAAATCTCTCTCAATTGATTATTGATAGGGAATAATCTAATTTGATGAGTTTTTGTATCTTTCCTAATTCTGACATCAGAAGGTACAGCTTCTGCAAAAGTAATGTGTGTAGCAGTGATATGTTTCCACTTCAATGCCACAACTTCTTCAGGTCTACCGCCAGTAAGAAATAGAAGCCTAACATAATTAGCATAATAGTAATGAGATACTGGCGAATATTTGGGACAATACTTGTTACTATCAAAAGCATTAATAATAATGTTTATCTCCTCTCTGTTAAAAGTGAGTATAGTACTATCTTTTCTTTTGGTTTTAATACCTTTAGCTAAATCATGAAAAGAATTAACTTTTATTAGTCTGGATAGAACCGCCCACTTACAGCAAGCACTAAATTGTTTTAAAGTACGTTTGGCTGTTTCAGCAGAATAAATACTTAGTAGGTAATCACGTATAATGATTGCTTCAGTTATCTCAGTAGTTGGTAATGTCTCAATACGCTTGGTTATTAGTGAATAGTCGCGCAGGATAGTTGATTGTTCTACTTGGTCAGTTTTGAACTCAACATACCTCTCCCATAGCTCTGTTAGGGTGTATCTTCTCTCTTTGCTGACTATGGGGGCTGTGCTGACTTGAATTTTATATTTAGTTAGAGTGAAATCAAAGTTATTGGAGAGAATATCTAACTTAGCTTGACGAGCCTTGACTTCAGCAACCACTCTATTCTCAGGAGTATCCTCCAGATGGAGAGATAAGTATTTCTGATTACCATTGAATAAAACTCTAGTAAATCTTAATCTCAGGCGACCTTGTAAGTTTTCAACTCCTACTTCCATTGACTATGAAATGACTATTTTTTAGGGGAGTACCATAGTCATTTCATAGTCAAAAGAGCCTTATATAGCAATTCAGCTCCCTAGTACTACAGATGACTAGAAGCTGAAACCTTTATGTAGTCTTATTTTTTGAAGTGGCTCAGGTCGGAGTTGAACCAACGACCCCAGGCTTATGAGTCCCGTGCTCTAACCAACTGAGCTACTGAGCCATGTTGTTTTTAGTCATTTACAACAATAGCATAGAAATTTGCTTAACGCTAGCCCTACTTGCAATTAGTTTTTCTAACTTGCAAATAGGGATAAAAACTTAATTGCTCAACTGCGCTACATATTTCAGTGTAATCTTCTGCTATCGTGTCAATTCTGTCACTTTAATATTATTCATGCGTTGATAGGGGCGATCGCTTTGGAGTGTTTTCAAATATTGTCCTATGTTTAAATCTTAAACCTTAATTGTTTCATCTTTACTAGCAATGTCTGATTATTGAGACTCTGACCACCAGTTCAGAGAAATTACTTGTTATCGCGTAGTTTAGAGAATCTAGGTTACTCTAATAGACATCTCCAGAAACTAAATATACGTTATCTAGTAGAGATGTAGCAGTACTACCTCTCTACTTTTTTACCAGTCAAATTGCAGTCCTATTTGTTTAGCTTAATATTACTAGCTAACCGCTTTTTATTCAGCCAAATTCCTAATAATCCTGTAATTGCTATTCCTCCATTAGTGGATGACTCAGGCACAGATAGAGGTTTTACACTCACATTATCCAGATATAAAAAACCATAGCTAGCTTTACCACCCAACTTTAATTCTGTAGATGATTTTGTTGCCAAAAAATCCAAGTTATATTGTGTGAAGGGAGATCCAGCAACATTTATAGTATTTATTTTATCAAAAACTTTATTTCCATCGACAAATGCCTGAAATATGTTATTAACTTGACTGCTGTCTTCGTCTGTTCCTAAAAAGAAACTGAGATTATAATTACTACCGATATTTGTAGCCAAATTCTGGGATATGTAAGCAGGATTTACAAATGAACCAATCGATAAACCTTGATTCCCACTATCATGTTGAGGAAAATTGTTAATTCTAATGCCTGATGTATCTATCGGATCGCCAGATTTAATCCAGTCTGTAACATTAGGATTTGTCACGTTGGGATTGCTAGGATCTACGAGGGGGTCAAGTTCAAAGCTTCCGTTTTTAACAAGTTCTACCGCTTGGGCTGCTGTATTACAAGTATTATTAATCACAGCAGTAGTAATTAAGGTAGTAGTAATACTAAACGCAATAACTGAGATTTTTTTAGTTAACTTCATGAAAATTGACTCCAAATAATTACAAATTACGACAATTCAAAAAAGCTGAGAGTTACATCTATGCTGGCTCTAATTAGTGTCAATAAAATAAACACTTTATCCAGATTTATAAGAGTTAGCTATTCAGCATAGATAATCTCTGCATAAACCGATTATGAGAATTTTAAAATCAGATGAATTTAAGTGGCATTCTCAACACTATAGAGCCAGATATTGATTGAGAGTTTAAGAGAATGAAAGTTAGCTTCCGAGCTATGGTTTATTCATTCTCAGGATTGTCACATACAGAGTTTTCCCCTTGTTGATCTGTGGATTTGACACTCACATCATCCAAGTATAAAAATGCATACTTGGCTCTGGAAGCAAACTTGATCTCCGTGGATGTTTCTTTGGCTTTAAAATAAAACGTGTATTGTGTGTAAGGTTGGTGAGAAGTATTTTTTTTCGTACAAACTGGCTTTTCACGTATAAAAGCCTGAAATTGATTATCAAGATCAGGTGCTTCCTCTGTGGATGCAAAATAGAAAGTAAGTCGGTAGTATTGCTCGACAACTGTAGGGATAGTCTGTGATATGTAGCTCAAGTTTGTAAATCCACCAAGCGATAAACCTTGGTTACCAGTGTTAGCAAAATTGTCAATCCTAGTACCTGATGTATCTATCGGATCGCCAGTTTTAATCCATCCTGTAATATTAGGATTTGTAGCGTTGGGATTATTAGGATCTACGAGTGCGTCGTTTTCAAATCCCCCGTTAGTAATCAGTTCTGGTCCTTCTGCTTGTGCTGCTGATTTATAAGTATTGGTAATCACAGCAGTATGAACGAGAGCAGTGGTCAAACTACAAAAAATAATTGAGAGTTTTTTAGTGAACTTCACGAGACATAACTCCAAATAGTTTAAAATTCGCGACAGCGAGTACTTGATTGATTTACTTTGTGGTGCTTAAGGTAAGATGAACCCGTAAGTATTTTTGAAGATATTCTGGGCAGTAGTACCACTTAAGTAGGTAGAAAAACTCTGTGCTGTCGATAAAACTGTAGTGTTGGCGAGTATACCCAGTGGATAGACAATCGGATCGCTCTCTGTTGTTAAGGCCGTTTCTACCACTCTTACCTTGCTAGAAATGGCAGCATCAGTTTTGTAAACGGCACCTGCATCAATAGTTTTATTTACGCCTCCAACTACAAGTGTTTTATTTTCAACAGCAGTTAAGACATTACGCACATTGCTAGCGAGGTATGTTTTAGGACTAACAGTAGTGAAAATACCTCGGCTAGTAAGAACTTGTTTGGCATAATTTCCCGCCGGCACAAGTGGGGGAGTACCTGTGTAATCACCTATGGCAATACCAGTAATGTTCGCGTTGGTCAAACCATTGAAGCTAGTCAGAGCAGCGCTTCCAGCACTAACAGGTGGTGTCGTAGGTGCGATCAAAACTAGACGGTTTTTGACAATGTTTTTACGGCTACCTGAAACCAATTTACTTGGGGTTGCATTCTGCAAAACATCCATTTGGTCGGTAGCAGCAGAAATGAAAATATCTGCTGTTGCTCCTGCTTGTATTTGGCTAAGTAAAGTACCAGAAGCACCAAACGTATAGACAATATTGACACTTGGGTTAGCACTTTGGTACTGAGTCTTAATGTCATTGAGCGCGTTTGTTAAGCTGACAGCCGCAAATACGTTAAGTGTGGTTGTGGAGTTTGCTGGTGATAAATTGACAAACTGTAAGCCTATTACCAGCATCATGCTAGCAACTGCTGTAGCCATCCAAGTAATAAATCTTCTTCTGTTCATGAAAGTCATAGTTTTAGATGAACTCCCATCACTCACATAATCCATACCTGGACACAAAAAACCAATCAGAAAGGCTTTTAGCAATTCTGATGATGGAAATTGATGATTTCCCAGTACGATTACTTAAACAGAGAGTAAAAGGGATAGAATTATGAAATTCTACCAGTAAAATAGGTAATTACCAAATTAATTGGTAGACAAACCATGACAATTGAAGTATAAGTTTGTAGTTTCGTCACATAAATTGCGCCAATAAAAACTCTTATTTATATATTTGTAGAGCTTTGTAGAGCTTGAAACTATTGAATTACGAACTTTTATAGTCTAAATTACCTTATTTACGTAAATACTGGTAGGTAGCCATTTAAATACCAACCAATGTTAATTCAAGTTTAAAGTTGGTAAGTTTAAGGTTGGTAATTTTGTGAATTAGCAAGAAACGAGCAAAATAATCAGCTTTTGGGCGTAAGTCCTAAAAAACTATGGCTGAGGAAAAGACACGATGAAACATGGAGAATTACCCAAACTCGATCGCACTGCCCAGGCATGAGAAAATCAGGTAATACAATCGCAGCTGTTGCGATGATGGTACGGAAGGAAAAAAAATGTCGGAGAATTTGAGAAGCCGAATTGTCACCCAAGGGGTGCAGCGATCGCCTAATCGAGCTATGCTGCGTGCAGTTGGTTTTAAAGATGAAGATTTCAATAAAGCCATTGTGGGCATTGCCAATGGTTATAGTACAATCACTCCCTGCAATATGGGAATCAATCAACTGGCAGAAAGAGCAGAAGTTGGTGTAAAAGCCGCTGGGGCGATGCCGCAAGTGTTCGGTACCATTACTATTAGTGATGGGATTTCGATGGGAACTGAGGGTATGAAATACTCCTTGGTGTCGCGGGAAGTGATTGCTGATTCCATTGAAACCGCGTGTACCGGACAAAGTATGGATGGTGTATTAGCAATTGGCGGTTGTGATAAAAATATGCCAGGGGCAATGCTGGCGATCGCCCGGATGAATATTCCGGCTATCTTTGTTTACGGTGGTACTATTAAACCCGGTCACTACAACGGACGCGATTTAACTGTTGTCAGTTCGTTTGAGGCTGTTGGTCAATACAGTGCCGGCAAAATTGACGACAAGGAATTATTAGAAGTTGAAAGTCGCGCTTGTCCTGGTGCGGGTTCCTGTGGGGGAATGTTCACGGCTAACACCATGTCTTCGGCTTTCGAGGCGTTGGGAATGAGTTTGCCTTATTCTTCGACGATGGCGGCGGAAGATGCCGAAAAAGCCGACAGTACAGAAAAATCGGCATTTGTTTTAGTGGAAGCCATCCGCAAACAAATCTTACCTCGGCAAGTTATTACTCGTAAATCGATCGAGAATGCCATTTCTGTAATTATGGCAGTGGGTGGTTCCACAAATGCGGTGTTGCACTTTTTGGCGATCGCTCGTGCCGCAGATGTAGAGTTAACTTTGGACGACTTTGAGACTATCCGCGCCCGTGTCCCCGTTTTGTGCGATTTAAAACCAAGCGGTAAATATGTAGCAACAGACTTGCACAAAGCTGGTGGCATTCCCCAAGTGATGAAAATGCTACTAGCCCATGATTTAATACATGGTGATAGCATTACGATCTCTGGTCAAACCATTGCAGAGATATTAGCAGATATTCCCGAAGAACCTTCACCTAATCAAGATGTGATTCGTCCTTGGAATAACCCGATGTATGCCCAAGGTCACTTAGCGATTCTTAGAGGCAATTTGGCAACAGAAGGAGCTGTGGCGAAAATTACCGGGGTGAAAAAGCCAGTCATTACCGGGCCTGCACGGGTATTTGAATCAGAAGAAGCTTCTTTGGATGCCATTCTGGCGGGTAAGATTCAAGCTGGGGATATTTTGGTCATCCGCTATGAAGGGCCGAAGGGCGGTCCGGGGATGCGCGAAATGTTGGCTCCCACCTCCGCAATTATCGGCGCTGGGTTGGGTGATGCAGTGGGATTAATTACCGATGGGCGCTTTTCTGGCGGTACTTATGGGATGGTGGTTGGTCACGTTGCACCAGAAGCCGCAGTTGGAGGAGTGATCGCTCTTGTAGAAGAAGGTGATAGCATTACCATTGATGCACCCGCTCGCTCATTGCAGTTGAATATCTCGGAGTCCGAATTAGCCCGTCGTCGTGCTAATTGGCAACCTCCAGCACCACGTTACACTAAAGGCGTGTTGGCTAAATATGCCAAGTTAGTATCTTCTAGTAGTCTTGGTGCGGTGACGGATTTGGATTTGTTTTAAACTAGGGAGTGGGGACTAGGGATTAAATTCTTCCCCAATCCCCAATTACAAAAGTCCTTCTCTGCATTCTCTTCTCTGCGCCTCTGCGTGACGCCAGTTGCTTCTCCTGTCGGAGACGCTACGCGAACAAGTCGGCAGAGCCGCCCAACGTACTGGCTCCTCTGCGTGAGACAAGAGGTCTAAAGTACTTGTCATACTGCCACAAGTTTAAATGACTATTCGGTGAAATCATCAGAAAAACGTTGCGCCCTGGGAATTTTGCGATAACGATGTAGTTGATTGGTAGGAATTAACTGTTGCTGTCGAGCAGCGTTATCTCGGAAACCTAAATCTTTAAGGATTCTTCGGGCTGCAACTTCACCTGTTGCACAACCACCTTCCATATATCCTTGATAGGATAAAGAACAATGTTCGCCAGCAAAAAATAGATTGCCTACACGTTTTTGTTCAGCTCCAGCGATGCTCGTCCATTGTCCGACTAAATAGCAAGCATAGGAAGCTCGTGTGTATTTTTCTCCAGGCCAATAGGCGCGAATAGCTTCACCTTGGCGGAGGTTTTTGATTCCGGGGAAAATTTGATTTAATTGTGGCAAGAGTATTTGGGCTTGAGATTCTGCTGAACCTTTACCCAAAGATAAACCATGTTCACCACCAGTAAAGTCAGTAATTAGACCTTTGACGCCTTTTTGGTAGCGGCTGGCTTCCCAGGTGTTTTGAAAGCCTGTATCAGTAAATGTTGCTCCTGTTGAGTTATATTGAGTGCGCCACAATCTTTGTTGATAGGCTGTAATTATTTTCGCATTCGTACCATATCCTAATTCGGCGATCGCTTTTCGTTTAAATGCTGGTAAATTCACATCCAACTTGACTAAACGCAAGGTGCTAAAGGGCAATGTCAGCAAGATTCTTTCATAAGTGCGATCGAATTTTTTATAACCAGACCGTAAGCTAACTCGATAGCGTCCATCAGGACGAATACAGATAGCTTCTAATTCTGTCTCCGTTTCTATAACATTTGCTAAGGAATTCGCTAACAGGCGGGGTACTTGGTCGTTACCACCACGAATGGTATAACGTTCATCGCTTTCACCGTAAAGTGAGAATGTATCGGTGTTAGTCCCAATTAAAAACAGCAGATTTAAACAAGATTGTTCTGCGGCTTCTCGACCATATTCAGTAGTATAAGAAACCTTCAGCATTTCTTGCAGAATGGGATTGATTTGTGCTTGCTCTAAATAGTCGGCAATGGAGGTATTATCTAAAGCCAAAGCCGCCTGATTATAAGAGCGATAAGTTACATCTCCATCGCCAATTGCAACTAAATCATCGTCAATCTTCTTTGCTAAAGGGATAAAGTAATTAATAATTTCTAATTCGGGAATTTTGCGTCCCTTAAAATACCATATTTCTGGCACTAATCCCTTATCTGTGGCGAGGAAATCGACGATTGTTAAACCCAGTTCTTGAGCAAGCGATCGCAAGCTAGTATGATCTGTATCAATAAATTCTCCGCCTAATTCCACAGTCACGCCAGTACCCGCAGCATTGGCTAAACTCCGCATTCTACCACCAACACGGTTTCTCGCCTCAATAATGTCTACAGGAACCCCAGCTTGACGTAAGCGGTAGGCAGCAGTCAAGCCAGCAATTCCCGCACCCACTACCAGCACTTTGGGAATTGTGGCAAAAGCCGCAGAATCACGTCCATTACCCCAAGTAGCTGTAGCTAATGCGCTTGCCAAGCCCAAACCCCCATACAGTAAGCGGCGACGAGTGGTTTTTTGTTTTAAAATATCAACTATTTCATCTGTGGGAACGCCAGTTTTCAGTGATGCTCTTGCAATTTTATAAGCCCGTTGCAAAGATCCCATTAGTTGAGACTTAGCCATTAAGCAAACCTCTATTTATGCCAAAGTTTAAACATATTAATAATTACATATTGAGCATTTTTTTAATATACTAAACAAACTAAAACATCAAAAATTTTAATTTCCTTATAATAGCTTGATTTTACTTATAATTTTATCGCTCATCTAATTTTGTCTATAAAATAAATTGGTACAAATAAAGCTAATCTGTCGAGAATGTCATTTGTCATCTTTTGCTTTTTATTAGTAAGGGTTTCAGGTGCGTTTACTTTTTGTAATATACTTTTGTTTATCCCCACCTACTTATTTAGTCTCAAGCAGAGAAAGAAAATCTGATTCATCAATGCTACTTTTTTAATAGGCGTTGCATAATTGCGGAATGATTTGAGAATTAAGAGCTATATATAATCACCGTGTCTCCGTGTCAGCTGCAATCATCCCATCATTGAGCAATGCCTTTTAATATTTGCCAACAATGTTGAGCGATCGCCCAATCTTCTTGAGTGTGTATCACTAATATTCGCACTGTTGAGTCAGATGTAGCAATATCAACATCAACAGGTTGTTGTTGATTTTTCTCAAAGTCTATTTTCAATCCCAAAAATCCTAAGGCTTCACAAGCGGCTTGGCGAATTGCTGGAGAGTTTTCACCCACACCTGCGGTAAAAACTAAAACGTCTAATCCTCCCAAACTGGTAAGCATTGCACCAATACCAGACCGCAAGCGATGCACGTAAATATCCCATGCTAGTTTCGCGCGGGGGTTACCTTGGGCGATCGCTTTTGTCACTTCACGTAAATCACTAGATATACCCGAAATACCTCGCAAACCAGAAGTTTTATTTAATATGCGATCCAACTGTTCGACGGAGTAATTGCAGTACCGCAACAAGTGAATTAAAATCCCTGGATCGATTGAGCCAGAACGACTACCCATCATCAATCCTTCCAAAGGTGTGAATCCCATAGTAGTATCAATACTGTGACCATTTTTAATGGCAGCCAAAGAACAACCATTGCCTAGATGACAAGTAATTAAACGTAGGGATGCTAAATCTTGACCGAGAATTTGGGCAGCACGAGCAGAACAGTATTCATGACTGATGCCATGAAAGCCATAGCGTCGAATGCCCTGCTCTACCCACTCATAGAGTCCCGGATAAATTGCTGCTGCATCGGGGAGAGTAGCATGAAATGCAGTATCAAATACTGCTATTTGGGTGACTTCTCCTAAGATTTTTTCAATTGCTTCTATGCCCGCCAACGCGGCTGGATTATGTTCTGGAGCGATGTTAGATAAATTAGCGATCGCTTTTTTCACATCCTCCGTAATTACCACACTATTTTGATAATCTCGTCCACCATGTACTACACGATGCCCTACCACATCTATTTCTGACAACCGATCAATTACTTTGGTAGCACCACCAATCAGTGTATTAAGTATATAAATAAGGTGTGCTTCTGGAGAGTCAATGGAAATTGATTCTTGCAGTTTTTTACCTGTATTAGTTGTTACGTCAATTTCTGCTACATCCTGGTTTTGAGTCCAGTTGACTTTCCCTTCCCAAACAGGTTCAGGTGCTTGGGAAGGGAGAGTCTTATCTGCAATTTCATAGAGACAACTCTTTTGGCTGCTCGAACCAGCATTTAGCACCAATATCTTCATATGACAATAGAGAAACATTACTTATTTTAATCATGTCACAATGCATTAAGATCAATACTTATCAGGTTTTGCTTTTTTAATTCCAAATCGGGTTTTGAGAAAAGGGTAAAGTCTAAGGATTAAAGGTTTTTTCTTTCCCTTTTTTCCAAAAAACCCTGAAGTATTGGCATTAAGATTACACGTCGATACAAAAAACCTACGTTGTCGGTTGGTGGATAATTTCTACTATTACCATCATTGATTCACAAAGTATTTGCAGCATTTTTCAGGTAGTACTTTGTTAAGTTAGTTTTTAGGGTTTGTAGTAAGCACTAAATTGCTTACCCATAAATTTAGTAGTACCTCTCGTTCCCCTAGCCTCTCGTAGAGAACTTGCTATATATTGTTGTATCAAACAAAAAAATATGAGTTTAAAAAATTATCAATTTAACTATTGTTTTATTCACAAAATAGATAAACCATTAATTGTTTTTTTACACGGTTTTATGGGTAATATTGATGAATTTAATGAAGCCATAGAATTACTATCTGAAGAATTTTCTTATTTAACAGTTGACTTGCCAGGACATGGCAAAACTCAAGTTTTAAGTGGCGATGAATACTACACAATGCCAAATACTGCCGATGCGATAATTAACTTATTGGATCGGTTAAAAATTGCCAAATGCTTTTTAGTTGGTTATTCTATGGGTGGAAGATTAGCTTTATACCTAGCTCTACATTTTCCGGAACGTTTCTTCAAAGTTATACTAGAATCAGCTTCTCCAGGTTTAGAAACAGAAGTAGAACGATTAGAACGAATTAAACGTGATATGCAGATCGGTAGAAAATTAGCAAGAATTACTGCCAAAATTGATTTTGCTGCTTTTCTCTCCAACTGGTATAATCAACCAATTTTTGGTTTTATAAAAAATAATCTGCAATATGAAAAAATGCTAGAAAATCGCTTGCATAACAATCCCCAAGAATTAGATAAATCACTACGCTTCATGGGTACTGGGTGTCAACCTAATTTGTGGATAAAGCTACCAGAAAATACAACTCCTCTCCTTTTATTAGCGGGTAAATATGATGAAAAATTTGTATTTATTAATACGAAAATGGCGCAAGTATGTAAATGTTCCCAGCTAAAAATAATTGTTGAAGCTGGACATAATATTCACTTTGAAAAGACTTTGGCATTTGTGCAAATTCTGAGAGATTTTTTTAATTAGTGTCAACGATCGCTCCATTGCCAGTTTCAATCCCTAATAGGGATTTTGATTAATTGCAATCGCAGTGTCAGAATCTCCAAGCTCCACCAGCATTGGTTTCAATCCCTAATAGGGATTTTGATTAATTGCAATACTAGTAACACTGCATATGAACAGACTTCTTTAGACCAGCATTGGTTTCAATCCCTAATAGGGATTTTGATTAATTGCAATCAGCAAGCTTGACTGTCATTTGAAAATAGATGTAATCGTTAGTTTCAATCCCTAATAGGGATTTTGATTAATTGCAATCTCTGCCACCAGGTATGACAACAGAGATGCTTTCTGTTTCAATCCCTAATAGGGATTTTGATTAATTGCAATTTGGTGACATAAGCTGGAAGATCGACTTCTTCGGTTTCAATCCCTAATAGGGATTTTGATTAATTGCAATCCTACTCTGAACCGAATATCGCACCACACTCTAGAAGCGTGTTTCAATCCCTAATAGGGATTTTGATTAATTGCAATCTAATATCGCACAAGGCACGGCAACAGAAGCTCAGTTTCAATCCCTAATAGGGATTTTGATTAATTGCAATTTGTTGCTCCTCAACTTCCTGCATATCAGCAGATTCCGGGTTTCAATCCCTAATAGGGATTTTGATTAATTGCAATTTATCTAGTACCCTAACTTCAGTATAGGATTTTTGTTTCAATCCCTAATAGGGATTTTGATTAATTGCAATGAAACTTGTGATAGGCGGAAAAGAAGAACTTATTCGTTTCAATCCCTAATAGGGATTTTGATTAATTGCAATAACTTGCACCGATAACGTTTAGCCATATTCCAAAGGGTTTCAATCCCTAATAGGGATTTTGATTAATTGCAATTTGTCAAAAGTGGCGGTAAATGGGTTTACGATGGTGTTTCAATCCCTAATAGGGATTTTGATTAATTGCAATGCGTACTGCCATCGAGTAAGGAGCTACCCAAAGGGTTTCAATCCCTAATAGGGATTTTGATTAATTGCAATCTGTCATTTCTAAAGATGAATAGGTTTCTAATGAAAGTTTCAATCCCTAATAGGGATTTTGATTAATTGCAATCTGCGCTCATAGCTACCACAAGTCTCAGACTGCTCGTTTCAATCCCTAATAGGGATTTTGATTAATTGCAATAGCGAGTAGATATGGTAAATGGTTGCTAAATACCGTTTCAATCCCTAATAGGGATTTTGATTAATTGCAATCAAGCAAATCAAGTTCCAATTGATTTGCAGTTAATGTTTCAATCCCTAATAGGGATTTTGATTAATTGCAATCTAACAAGAATTGCTGAGTGTGCAAAATTTTCAAGTTTCAATCCCTAATAGGGATTTTGATTAATTGCAATATGTTGTCAGCGATGAGCATGGGGTCAAACTGTGGTTTCAATCCCTAATAGGGATTTTGATTAATTGCAATGAGATCGAGCGATTTGCTCAAATAATCGGCATGTTTCAATCCCTAATAGGGATTTTGATTAATTGCAATAACGGCCGGCGAAATAGCAAAAAGAGTAAAGCAAACGTTTCAATCCCTAATAGGGATTTTGATTAATTGCAATGCAAAAGTGTTCTCTCGCAGCGGCAAGAAATCCCCAGTTTCAATCCCTAATAGGGATTTTGATTAATTGCAATAAAATTGATAAATGATTTTTCACTACCCAGTACAAAGTTTCAATCCCTAATAGGGATTTTGATTAATTGCAATTGCTTGCTTCTGAAAGTCTTGTGATATTTGATTTTCAAGGTTCAGTTGCGCGGATGATAAAATCATAACATAAGGACTTGGGATTTTACTAGATGCAAATCCCTGAAAGCTAGACTAGATAAGGTGCGCGGATGGTTTCCAGATGTCACTGCCGTCAAATGCTTACATACAAGGCAATTCAGCGATTTTTATGGTCACTCCCTCATAAACACCTACCCATCCGCGCACTCGGCAAAGAAATTAGTCGAATTAGCTGGTAACTATCAATTAGCTAAGCTCACTTCTCAGTTGGGCTAGGCCTATACACTCCCATCTAGGAAATTAACGTTTTTAATAAAATTTAAAATTTTTCCTTAGCACCCAACATCTGTAAAATTTTGTCCACATGATCCAATTCTCCAACAATTCGCCGAATTGGGTGAGGCCAAACCTTGACCAGGGTAGGAGTAGCAGAAACCTGATTAACTTCTGCTTGTTCTGGATGAGTTAAAACATCAATCACTTTTAGAGTATAAGGGTGTCCGAGCGATCGCTCTAACAATTCGTGTAAATTGTGAAGGATACGTTCGGTAGTTCCGCTATGTCCGGCAACAAACAAGCGCAGAACATAGCCTTGAGTTGTAACTTGCTCTTTTTGTACTATCACTGGTTGGTGATATTTTGGCACAGGCTCAGAAAGGTCTAAACGGACAATTAAATCGTGATCGTCCCAAAGTTGCGGGAATGAAGAACGATAACTTGTTAACACCATGCGATCGCATAACCCTTCCTGCCAAGGAGCAGCTTGCCATACTAAGTCTCCTGTGGCAAAAATCGCATTTAGTAAAGGTTGATGTCTAATTACAGCTGGATATGCCTCAGCAAAAGTTCGCACTTTTTGACTGCGCGGATCTAACCAGTGGTCAATAGTCGCAGTATAACAAGGTACTAAAAAGTGTGGTGGCTCTGGTAAATCTAAGATTTCTTGCAAAGCAGAACACAAATGTAAATGCCATCGACCTTGTTTGCTAGGGTCGATGCAATAAATTAAATCTCCTCCAGGTGTAAATAGCGCAATGCCTTTGAACAACTGGGGTGTAGATAGTTTGTTTGTTGTCAAGTTATTCACGGAGGCTAAGGAACTAAAAAGGAAAATTTCTCTCTGTTACCTTTTACCTTAGCTATAACCACAACCAGGAACACAAAGATATTTGGGATAGGAGATGAGGGAGATATAATTACTGACTACTAAATATTGACCAGTCCCCAGTCCCCCCGGATTTCTCACGCATAGTGTAGGCAGAGAGGGAAGAGGAGTGTGGGGAGTGTGGGGGGTAAGACTTCTTCCCCATCCTCCCACACCTCGCACACCCCTTGGATTTCTCACTTGTGAGAAATCCAGGTCCCCAGTCCCCAGTCCCCAGTCCCCAGTCCCCAATCCTAAACTCGACCTCGGAGAAATTGCGCCATTTCGTTAGGAGTTGGTGACATTTCCAAAGCCGTTTCTTCAGTAATGCGACCGTCTTGATAGAGATTGAGCAACGACTGATTCATAGTGATCATACCGTCAAAACTGGCTTGTTTCATCAATTCGCCAATTTCATCATACTTACCATCTTTGATCCATTCTTTAATAGCCTCAGTGTTGATCAGCACATCGTGGAAAGCAGCCCGCTTACCGTCTGTTGTGCGGCACAAACCTTGAGCAATTACTGCCACTAAAGACTCAGAAATTGCTACCCGCATTGCATCCTGTTCATCACCAGAGTACAAGTTAAGTATCCGCTCGATGGTTTTAACAGCGCTGTTGGTGTGCAAGGTTCCCATTACCAAGTGACCAGTCTGAGCGGCTTTTAGGGCGGTGTTGACTGTTTCTTTATCCCGCATTTCTCCCACCAGAATCAAATCTGGATCTTCCCGCAAAGCTGCCTTTAAAGCGTTGTCAAATTTTCGGGTATGCATTCCCACTTCCCGCTGTTTGACCAAGGATTTACGGCTTTGATGGATAAATTCTATCGGGTCTTCAATGGTGATGATATGCTTAGCCATCTCTTTATTGATGTAGTCAACCATCGCCGCCATTGTTGTGGACTTACCAGAACCAGTCGGTCCAGTCACCAAAATTAAACCTTTGTGGTGATGACAGATATCCCGAAAAACCGGAGGTAATCTCAACTGTTCCATAGTTAAGATTTTCAGCGGAATCAACCGCAATACCATTGCAGCTCCTTTGAGAGAGCCAAAGACGTTAATCCGCACGCGAGCGAAGTCGTACTGAGTTGCTCCGTCAAATTCTAAGTATTCTTCAAAGCGCTGAATTTCTGCCTCAGTCATCACCTCAGCCAACCAACTCATGAAAGCCTCTTTATCCGTTTCTGGATAATCCGTTGATTGAATTTCTCCTCGGCTACGGAAGCGGGGGACTTCACCTATACCCAAGTGCAAGTCAGAATATCCTTGATCGTAAGCTTCCCTAATTAATTTCTCTAAAGTGAGCTTCGGACTGCTATTTTGAGGCTGAGCTGAAGTAGGTATTGGTGGTGGTGTACCCGGACGATGAGATGCAACAGGTGCAGAGTTAACAACAGGAGAGTTGCTACTCCTATCAGCTGACATATCCAATGTTTGTGTCATCTGTCGCTGTGTACTAAACGTTGCCATTGGCGGAGGCGGTGGCATTGGTGGCAAGTTACGACCGGCAGCAGAGTTAGAATTTAATGGAGACTGTGATTCTGTCATATATCTTCACATTTGGCAGTCAAAAAGTTGAATTAGCGAGAAGTCAAGCCACTTACTTTAGATAAGTTCTGAAGTAGGCTGATGTGCAAGCCCTGGGGGTAATGCAAGGCGATTGAAACTCTACAGCCACAGTCAATCCATTTCATCCACCTCACCTTGTATCTTTTTTTCGTTGAATTTACTAATCAGAATTTTTATAAAAATTTTTTAGCTTCTATAACCTGGTTTAACACACGTAAGGACTCAAATCACCTCAGAAAATACACTGTGAATCTAAAGAGCTTTTAAGCACCATAGCTATAACGTAAATATTCTAACTATATTAAATGAGAAAATTACCGCAAGTATGTAGATTAATTGCTAGCAATTAACAACACAAACACTAGCAGTTCATGAATTCAGCCAGTATTTAAAATTATGAGAAGACTTGGGAATTATTATAAGAAATGTTAAGTTGAAAGGGGATAAGGTCTTGGGGATCGAGGTTAAAAGCTTATGCCTTTTAGCTTCTATGCCTGAAGACAGATGCAGATAACAAGCTTTTTAAATGAAAGGCAACTTGACTTTACATTCATAATTACGAAAAATTAACTGTAAAGTTTAGTAAAAAAATGCTCATTTTCCTGATTAGTTTTTATATACTGAAGTTCAATAAATGATTCAGTTTACTCGCAAAATAGCGAGAACAAACTGAGAATTAAAACTTGCTGTGTATTTTTGGGAGGAAAAGTCATGGTTTCGGCTCAGAGCTCTAATCTAGGAAAGACCTACTCCTTGATGATGATTAAAAGCTTTTTAATATGGACTTTCACATTAGCAGTATGCTTGCTAGTTGTGGGTTTTCCACTTGTTGTTTTGATGGCTACGGTGGGATGTCTGCTGTCAATCATTTTGCAATCTGTGATGCCTGTTAGTGCTGTTTTATTGGTAGCAGGCGGTTTAATCATGTTTAATGTAATGGCAGTTGTATTTGCTGCGGGTGTGCTAACTCTGAAAGGAGTTCATCCTAGCGAAGTCAAATGGTTAAGTTGGTTGCATGGAGAGGCAGACCAAATGCAGACTACTGTTTACGCTGCTTGCCCTTTAACTTGTGAGATTAAAATCTAATCCTTACAATTTAATTCGACAAACAGTGCGTCTGCCCGGTTAAACCGGGTTTTTTCATTTTTTATATGATTTTAGTTGTGAGATTAAAATATAGTCCTTAGGTATACCCGCTTCAGTCGGGTTTTTTCATGTTTTGTATGATTTATTGTTTGATATTTATGTTTTCTGTGATGATTGAGCATTAACTATTGACTATTAGGCTATAGACCATTGACTATAGCCTTTGACAAATTACAGATGACTAATGACTAATAAAAAGCAGGTTTGCATTATTCTGGGTACTCGTCCGGAAGCGATTAAACTAGCTCCGGTGATTCAAGTGTTCCAAAAGTGTTCAGATTTTGAGTTGCAAGTAATTTTAACTGGACAGCATCGGGAGATGGTTGAGCAAGTGATGCAACTGTTTAATATCAAGTCAGATTATAACTTGGAAATTATGCAAGCTCAGCAATCTTTAAATGATATTACCTGTCG
This sequence comes from Nostoc sp. C117, assembly GCF_043099735.1. Lineage (NCBI taxonomy): Bacteria > Bacillati > Cyanobacteriota > Cyanophyceae > Nostocales > Nostocaceae > Nostoc > Nostoc sp. C117. The sequence goes on along the minus strand of NZ_CP170991.1, from coordinate 692,563 downwards.
GAGTTTACAAGGGTTAGAAGCGTTATTCCAGCAAAAAAAGCCAGATTTAGTGATAGTGCAGGGAGATACTACCACAGCTTTTGCCGCAGCTTTGGCAGCCTTTTATCAAAAAATTCCTGTGGGTCATGTCGAAGCAGGGTTAAGAACTGATGATATATTCAATCCTTATCCAGAAGAAGCTAATCGGCGATTGATTTCTCAAATTACTCAGTTGCATTTTGCGCCAACTCCTTGGGCTGTAGAAAATTTGCACCGTTCTGGTGTTTTAGGTGAAATTCACTTGACAGGTAACACAGTAATTGACGCATTGTTGAATGTGGCTGCAATGCAAATAGATTGCGATGTACCGAATTTAGATTGGGATTCATATCGTGTTATGTTAGCAACAGTACATCGTCGGGAAAATTGGGGACAACCTCTCAAAGCGATCGCTCAGGGGTTTTTACAAATCTTAGACAACTTTCCGGATACAGCTTTGCTTTTACCATTGCACCGAAATCCCACAGTGCGAGTCCCATTACAGCAATTTTTAGGAAATCATCCCCGAATTTTCTTGACGGAACCTCTAGATTATGGTGAACTAGTGGCAGCAATTAGGCGATCGCATCTTTTGCTTACTGACTCTGGTGGATTACAGGAAGAAGCCCCCAGCTTGGGAAAACCAGTATTAGTTTTGAGAGACACCACAGAAAGACCAGAGGCTGTTACAGCTGGTACAGCAAAACTTGTGGGAACTACAAGTGAGAACATTTTTGCAGCCGCTAGTGAGTTACTCAGTTACCCAGATGCTTATGAAGCAATGGCAAATGCTATTAATCCTTTTGGGGATGGTCATGCAGCAGAGCGCATTTTGGAAATTGTACAAAATTACTTGGGTCTTTAATTTCCAACATCAACTTAGAAATCTAGATTAAACAAAATCCAAAAGCTGTTTATTAGGGTGTATTTTTTTACAGCATAATGCAATGAAATGACTCTCGTATAGTACGTTATACCTTTATAACGCGCTATACGAGAGTTAGATTTTATTAAATCCACCTTCCTGATATTGATGATTGATGCGATGAATTTTGTCTCAGGCAAAAGACGAAAGAATCTACCTTGTATTTTGGTAAAAAATGTCAATTGATCTCCGAAACATACAACGCCGTATCAGATATTTCCAAGTAAGGGCAATTCTTGAATTGCCCCTAAATTAGTCATTGTTAAATACCCAGAGCTACTCGAGTTTCAGGACCAACGATACCATCTACAAGTAAACCTTTACTTGCTTGAAAACTTCGGACTTGACGAACAGTTTCTGGACCGTAAACTCCATCAACTGTGATATTACCTAAAGCTGTTTGAACGTCTTTAACAAGCTGACCTCTAGAACCAGGGCTAAGGGTAAATGAACCACCAACCCCACCAGGTCTAGTCATAGTAGGACTGTCCGGTTTATCGCCAATCCATCTGGCAAAAACATATCTACCTGTAGAAAGCCTAGCAAAACCGTTTTCATATCGTTCAATTGCTGGAAGTGGAGAGCCATTTTTTACACAGTCTGTATACGAGTAGCTAACGCTTGGTCCTGTACGAATACGTAGACAACTGCCGTTAGTTCTTACATATGCTGCCAAAGTCATTTCAATTTGGCTGACAGCAATAAGTAATACACCAACACCAGCTAAAGTTAACCAAGCCGAAGATTTAAGAAGTTTTTTCCAATTGAGTTGAGATTTTAGTAGATTAGATTTGCTGTTTGTAGATGCCTTTTTTTTAGTAATAACTATGGAAGAAGATTTAAGAGGTTTTTGCAAAAATTGGGATTTTGGTAGATTATATTCAGTGTTTGTAGATGCCTCTTCTTGAGCAATAAACATGTGCGAATAAGCAAGATATTCCATAATGCACTCCTTTATATGAACAAATAAGTCCTTACAGAGAATTACTGTGCTTTTCTCTGTATTTATTCTTAGTATATTTTATATCACTTCGCTGAAAAACGTTTTTACTGGTAGCAAAATTAATAAAAATAAAATTTAGTCACAAGATTCCAGCAGAAAAAGCAGGCGATCGCTTTTTTTCAAATAATAGGACTGACGCAAACAATAGCCAAAACCCTGATTTTCAGATAAAGGCAATTCATAAATTACCCTTAATAGCACTTATGAATATTTATTAAGACTTAATTCTAGAAGAATCTTAAAACTTTCTGATATACTACTGCAAGTAGACTGATCTACCGTAGTATTTGCTGAGGCTCAAAAAATCCATTGCACAAAAAATCAATAAAAGCAAGTATTGTATCTTACATTTTGGGATTTTTTATTGCTCCAACTTATTTAACTTAAGACCAATACAAGAATATGAAATATAACCAACTTGGCAACAGTGACTTAAGAATTTCAGAAATTTGTCTGGGCACTATGACTTATGGACGGCAAAACACCATCGAAGAAGCACACCAACAGCTAGACTATTCTATTGCCCAAGGAGTCAACTTTATTGATGCAGCTGAGATGTATCCAGTACCTCCAAGTGCTGAAACTTATGGATTAACTGAAACTTACATTGGAGAATGGTTAAAACACCAACAAAGAGATAAAGTTATTATCGCTACTAAAATTGCCGGTCCTGGTAGAGGCTTTAAATGGTTACGTGGTGGAGCCGAGGCACTTGATCGCGATAATATCAAAGAAGCGATAGATGATAGTCTCAAAAGATTACAAACAGACTATATCGATCTATATCAAATTCATTGGCCGGATCGCTATGTGCCACGGTTTGGACAAACGGTGTTCGATCCAACTCAAGTAGGAGAGACAGTACCCATAGCTGAACAGCTAGAAGTTTTTGGCGATGTCATTAAAGCAGGGAAAATTCGCTATATCGGTTTGAGTAATGAGACACCTTGGGGAGTCACTCAGTTTAGTAACATTGCTAAACAGTTAGGATTGCCCAAAGTTCTTTCGATTCAAAATGCCTACAACTTACTCAATCAAGTATTTGACGGACACTTAGCAGAAGCAGTTTATCACGAAGAAATTGGGTTACTAGCTTATAGTCCTTTGGCGTTTGGCTTCTTAACTGGCAAATATTTAAATGGGAAACCAGAGAAAACAAGAGTTAGTTTGTTTGAAAATTTTGGTCAGCGATATCTCAAACCAAAAGTAAGCGAAGCAGTGAAAACTTATGTAGAAATTGCCAAGCGCCATCAATTAAGTCCAGCACATCTAGCTTTGGCTTTCGTGCGGAGTCGTTGGTTTGTCGCTAGCACAATTATTGGTGCCACGACACTAGAACAACTCAAAGAAAATCTCGAAAGCGTGAATGTAGTTCTCGACAAAGATATTTTGGAAGAGTTGGATATAGCTCATGCTCAGTCTCCGAATCCAGCACCGTAAGAGTGCTGAGTAGGGAGTGGGGAGTAGGGAGTGGGAAATGGGGGAATAACCAATGCCCAATTTGCAAAGATAGCTCGAATGATCAAAAACTAGATATTTACTAGGTAGGATATGACTTTTACACCAACATTGGTTGACCAAAATACTATTCGTCGTCGGGGTACTGGTTTAAAAGCTTACAATCCGGAAAAAGTCTTCAAAGGATACACGCTTTTTACACCTCTGACAGGTCAAGGTGAAGTCTACCTGTTGAATCTAGAAGGAGAAGTAGTACACCAGTGGAATCTGCCATATCCACCAGGGTTATATGGTTATCTCTTGCCTAATGGTAACCTCTTTTATAACGGTAAGACTCCACCAGAAGAGCCACTACGTTTTGCTTTGTGGGCTGCATTTAAAAGTGGGGTTGTTTTAGAAGCAGATCCTAAAGGGAATATTATCTGGGAGTATAAGCATCCAGATCATCATCACGATGGACGTAGGCTAGCTAATGGAAACACGATTTTACTAGCGATTGAAAAAATACCTCAGTCTTTGGTTCCTCTGATTAAAGGTGACATAGCAGGTACAGAACCAGATGGTAATATCTATGCTGATGTGCTTTATGAAGTGACTCCAGCAGGTGAAATTGTTTGGACTTGGCACGCCCACGAACACCTCGATCCGGATATATTTACGATTACTCCTCAAGATCATCGACACGAATGGACTCATGGAAATACAGTCGGGGAACTCGCTAATGGCAATATTATTGTCAGTTTTCGGAATATATCGACAGTGGTGATTATCGATCGCCAAACTGGAGAAATTATCTGGACCTTGGGTGATGACATACTAGCACAGCAACATTTCCCGAACGAATTAGCTAACGGTAATATCCTGATTTTCGATAATGGCGCACATCGGCGTCACATCGCTCTCAATTTCTCTCGTGTGATTGAGGTCAATCGCCAAACTAAAGAGATAGTTTGGGAATACACCGATAGCCCGCCCCAAAATTTCTTTAGTTCCTACATATCAGGAGCGCAACGTTTAGGGAATGGCAATACCTTAATTACAGAAGGTGCCTATGGTCGGATATTCGAGGTGACAGTTACAGGAGAAATTGTTTGGGAATACATCAACCCCCACTTTGCAGCTCGGAATATTCCAGGTGAGAAATCGCCGGTAACCCGTGGGGAGCAAAATTCAGTTTTCCGCGCCTTCCGTTATGCACCGGAAGAGATACCCTGGCTTTAGGAGAAGGCGGAGGGGAGGGGTAAGGGGGTAAGGGAGACAAGGGGGACAAGGGACATAAGGGGACAAGGAGATTAAAAAATTCCTAACTCAGCACGGGCTAAACGCCCCGCTATCCATGTACAGCACTCCCAATCCCCCATGCCCATTTAAGATTTGAGAATTTGGATGAAAATTCAATTCTCAATAAGTCCGATTTACAAAGGTACTTAAAATGGCTGAAATCAAACTATACAGTGCAGTTGTTTGTCCTTATGCTCACCGTACCCGGTTGGTACTACAAGAGAAGGGCATTGACTTCGATTTGATTGAGATTGATTTGCAGAATCCACCGGAGGGTTTTAGGAAGATTTCCCCTTATGGTAAAGTCCCAGCAATTACTCATAATAATGAGCGAGTTTGGGAGTCAGCAGTAATTAACGAGTATCTAGATGAGGTATTTCCTAATCCACCTCTGTTACCCAGCAATCCTATTGCTAGGGCACAGGCTCGCATCTGGATTGATTTTGCTAATACCAGGTTTGTTTCGGCTTTTTCTAACCTTCTGCGAAGTTCAGATATCCAAAAACAAGAAGAAGCTAAGCAGGAACTATACAAACACTTGGAATTTATTGAAAACGAAGGTTTAGCAAAACTATCTGGAGAAGGTCCCTACTGGTTTGGTGAATCTGTCAGTTTGGTAGATTTAACTTTTTTCCCCTGGTTTGAGCGCTGGGCTGCACTTAAAGAGTATCGTGGCTTTGCTCTCCCGACTGAATTCACCCGTGTGAAGCAATGGAAGCACGCCCTGAAGGAGCGTAATTCTGTGAAAGCGATCGCTAACTCTAAAGAATTTTACATCGAGCGATATGCTAAATTCGCTGCACCTACTCCTGTGGCTGCTTAAATCTACACCTGCGTAAATGTTTGTAGTAAGCGCTTTAGCGCTAAAACGCTTACTACGAGCAATAAGCTTTTATTTCTAGTTTTTGACAACAATTTCCCCTTTATTATTAATCATTACTAGATTTTTAGGAAAAGCTTGATTATTCAAATAATGCATAGTACTTCATGCAAAAGAAAAATGCTGTATTTTGATATTTTGACGCGAAGTTAATTCTTTTCTATCTCTAATTGTGAGGGGAAAATTACGGTGAAAGTGGAACCAACGCCTACTTCAGACACTAAATGAATTTGACCTTGCAGTAGTTTTACTAAGCGGGAAACGATCGCCAATCCTAACCCTGTACTATCGGGAAGGTAGGGACGATCGCTAGCACTGACGCGAAAGTAGGGTTCAAATATGTGGGCTTGGTCTTCTGGTGCAATGCCAATTCCAGTGTCAGAAACTGCGATCGCCCATCTCTGTTTCTCCAACACCTGACACATAATAATAATAGTCCCCGATTTTGTATAACGAATCGCATTACTAATAAGATTTGTGACAATCTGTTGTAATTGAAAAGAATCCGTAAATGATTCTTGGGGAGCGCGATCGCAATCCACTACGATTTGTAAATTTTTCTCAGCAGCTAAAGGTTCCAACATTTCACAGACATTATTAATTAGTTCAGCCACATTGGTGGGTGCTAGTTGGAGTTTTATCTGTCCCGCGTCATAGCGCGAAAGTTCTAGTACATCATTAATCAGGTGTAGTAATTGTCTACCGTTGCGTAGCACCCGCTCAATATGTTCTAAATTAGAATAGTTGTCTTTTAGCTGAGTGTTTTTTCGTTGTTGGCGTAAAAATAAATCCGAGTAACCAATAATAGAAGTTAGGGGATGTTTCAATTCGTGGGCTAGTTGGGAAAGATACTCTTGATTAGCACTAGTTAACCGCGTCAGTTCTTGATTATGCAGTGTTAGTGACGCTTGTAAGTGTCTGAATTCCCGGAAGCGTTCTTCAACATAACTCTTGAAACACCGAGCGATCGCTTCATCTACAATCGCATCAATTAAACGCATAGAACGAATTATCTCTGACGGTGTTCCATTCAGTAAATCTGTCTGAATGGTATCAAATATTGCTGTTCTTAACAAATGATATTCTCTAGCAATTTCTGTTGTGTCAAAGCCTTGTTCCGCTCGAATCGCTCCATGCTCAAAACTGGCAACAACTATCGACTCAATATCATTCTCTTCAGATTTTGAAAGCACCGTTACCATTGCTTTCAAAACACTGGGAATATGATTTTTAATTGCTGTATAAGATAGGTCATCAGCACTTTCAATCCGCTTATCTCTGCGAACTGCTGTCACCCACTTATCTACGATCATATCACTTTTTTCAGCCAGGAATTGACTAAAATCCATTATGTTAAATTCAGCTAAGAGAGAGATGAGTAAAGTTCCATATGAAATTAGTTTAGCGACTGAAGTGCTGTTTTACCAAAATTAGTAATCTAATTCGACTATCAAAAGTAAGAGATTTTGTCTGTTATCGCAGCTAATGGATTAAATCTCCAGAGATTTTTTTAGAAGTATAATTTATATTTTCTTAAAAAATCTTAATTCAGCAGTTAACCATCTTGATCATTGACTCAATTATTCTTATTTAGCCCTCTGGGCAGAGAGTCTACTCATAACAAAACTAAATTGATGAAAAATTATAAAATATATCAATTACGAAAAAACTAGGAGGAATAGCTGATTTTGGTATTTAAAGAAACAAGATCCCAGAGAAGATAGATGACTTTACTGAGCATTAATGTTATACTCTTCTCATAGATATTATATTGTGCATAATTTCGTATCTATTAGAGTAAGTCAGCCTAATCCAGCCCATCACAGTGCATAACGCTGGAGCGGAGGAACCAAATTGTGGGGCGTATCTTCAAGAGAGCGAAGAGTTTAAGAGTCAAAAGTTAAGAGTTTCTAAAATGCAACTCAGAACTCAGCACTCAGCACTCAGCACTTTAAAAAGAGGGGCATCTCTCAGCCCTAGCCCGTCAGCTAACTTCGTAGGCATTGAGAGGAGACTGAAGAGACGGCATTTTTATAATGTTCCGATCTCATCGGTGTCCAAGGCTGGTACTGCTCGAATTTTTGTACCTGCACTTAAACTCTGTTGAGGTTGTAAATGATCCTTCAACTCAATTTAGCTGCGATCGCGGCGATCGCTGGACAAGCTGTTTGGAAAAAGACCAAACCTGTCATCTTTAGAGATGTCTTCTTTCTACCTATCTTGGGTTTCTTGGGAATCATCGTGCTGTGGTGGATTGTTGCGCTTGCCAACCATGAATTAATGCCCACCCCACCAGAAGCATTATCTGCTAATTTAGATTACATCTTAAATCCCTTCTACGAAAGAGGACCGGGCAACTTAGGCATTGGTTGGTTATTGATAGCAAGTCTGCGAAGGGTATTACTGGGCTTTTTGTTAGGTGCAGTAGTCGCCATACCTCTAGGGTTTTTAATTGGTATGTCCAGAGAGGCAATGCTAGCACTCAATCCCATCATTCAAATTTTTAAACCCGTATCGCCCCTTGCTTGGTTACCCATAGCCTTAGCCATTTTTAACTTAGCAGATCCTTCAGCCATTTTTGTGATTTTTATTACTTCTCTATGGCCGACAATAATTAATACTGCCTTAGGAGTTTCTAGCGTTCCTAAAGATTACTTAGATGTGGCAAAAGTACTAGAAATGCCACGATGGCGGCGGATTACAAAAATCATTTGGCCTGCTAGTTTGCCCTACATTTTTACAGGTTTGCGAATTAGTTTAGGCATAGCTTGGCTAGTAATCGTCGCCGTAGAAATGCTCACAGGCGGTATTGGCATTGGCTTTTTTGTCTGGGACGAATGGAGTCGGTTGAACCTGAGTTCAGTCTTTTTAGCCGTATTAGTAATTGGCTTAACCGGTCTAATTCTTGATTACGCCGTAGGTAAAATCCAAGAATTAGTCACTCGCCGCCCTACAACTTCCAACTAATTCAACTGAATTTTAGATTTTCAATTTTAGATTTTGGAATAATTCAAAATCCCAAATTTCATCAGGTCTGTTCGCGCAGACTGTAGTAGATTCACCCCGAAATTTCTACTCCCGAACAAATCTAAAATCCAAAATTGAGTCACCAACGGAGTCACAAAAATGGGCGATCGTAACTACACTCGACGAGACTTTATTAAAGGAATAGGAGCAACGACAGCCGGAATATCGCTGTCCTCCTGTGCGATTTCTGGAGATAAATCAGCCAAAGGATTAACAGAAGAAGCCTTAGCTGTGCAACCACTGGTTAGATCCCAAGACCTAGAAAAATCCGATCTTACCATTGGCTATGTTCCCGTTAATGATTGTGCGCCATTTGCGATCGCCTGGAAAAAAGGCTTCTTTCGCAAATATGGCTTAAACGTCACACTCAACCGCGAAGCCAGTTGGGCTACCTCCCGCGACGGTTTAATTTTTGGTCGCTTAGACGCTTCCCCCGTAGTATCTGGTGCCGTTACCAACGCCAGAATTGGTGCCGAAGGCGCGCGCCATGCTCCCCTGTGTGCAGCCATGACTATCCACCGCCACGGTAACGCCATGACCATGAACAGAGCCATGTGGGATTTTGGGCTGCGTCCCTGGTATGAGTATCAAGAAAAATATGGTGATGGTGCATTGGAAGCCTTTGGTAAAGATTTTCGGGGCTATTTTGATCGGCAACCACCAGAACGCAAAGTTTGGGCAGTAGTATTAAGTTCTGCCATTTACGAATACTTTGTCCGCTACATATCCGCCGCCGCTGGTGTCGACCCTCTGAAAGAATTTCGTGTCATCATCGTCCCCCCCCCGCAAATGGTGACAAACGTGCGGATTGGTGCCATGCAAGCTTACATGGTTGCAGAACCTTGGAACACCAGAGCGATCGCAGGTAACGAAAATATCGGCTTTACCTTTACACAAGGCAAAGAAGTTTGGTTGGGACACCCAGACAGACTTTTGGGCGTAATGGAATCTTTTATCGAAAAATATCCTAAAACCTATCGTTCCCTTGTCAAAGCAATGATTGAAGCTTGCCAGTATTGCAGCAAACCAGAAAACCGCCAAGAAGTTGCTGAACTGCTTACAGACCGTTCCTTTACAGGTGCAAAACCCAAAAATAAAAATGCCCCAATCACGAAATTTACAAGTCCGGGAATTCTCGGTAACTACAACTATGGCGGCTTTGACGGTAAAGACCGCACCATTCAAGCCGCCGATACCACGATTTTCTTCGATATTCCTGACAACATTCCTAAACAGTCAGGAGAACACTCGACATTTTTATGGAGATCGAGAAGTATCTGGTTAATGACACAAGCAGCGCGGTGGGGACAAATTAAAAAATTTCCCAAAAATGCTGAGAAAGTAGCTGAACAAGGTTGGAGAACCGATTTATATCGGGAGATAGCTTCGGAAATGGGCATTAAATGTCCCAAGGATGATTACAAAGTCGAACCACCAGAAGTATTTATAGATAAGAAAGGTTTCGACCCTAGTAATCCAGTCGGCTATCTGAATAGTTTTGCGATCAGGGCTAATGCTCCCACTCGTTTTTTCATGTCTTAAATACCAACTTCAAATTGTTGACTGACGACTAAATTATTTCCGGAGCATTTAATGATGGAATATACCTCATTACCTATTGATACCCAAAATACAGTTCTACCCCGTCCTGGATTTTTAGAAATTGAAAATTTAGTCAAGTCTTATCCGACACCTGATAAAGATAATTTTGTCGTTCTAGATAAAGTTAACCTTAGCATTGGTGAAGATGAATATATTTCTGTAATTGGTCACTCTGGTTGCGGGAAATCAACACTACTGAAGATTATCGGTGGTTTAGAAAAAGCAACTTCTGGCTCAGTACGCTTAGATGGAAAAGAAATCCGCAAGCCAGGAGCAGACAGGATGATGGTGTTTCAAAATTATGCACTGTTACCTTGGTTAACAGTGCGCGAAAATATCCGTTTAGCTGTGGATGAAGTACTAAAAAATGCCAGTCGATCTGAAAAAATCAGTATTGTAAATCAACACTTGGCAATGGTAAACTTGACGGCGGCGGCTGACAAATATCCTGAGGAAATTTCTGGAGGTATGAAACAACGTGTAGGCATAGCCAGAGCTTTAGCAATTCGTCCCAAAATGTTGCTGATGGATGAACCTTTTGGGGCATTAGATGCCCTAACACGTGGTAAATTGCAGCGACAAGTATTAGATATTTGGGAAAACAATCGACAAGCGGTGATGATGATTACCCACGATGTAGATGAAGCAATTTATATGTCCGATCGCATCGTATTAATGACCAATAGTCCAGCTGCCAACATCGGAGAGATATTAGAAGTTCCTTTTGAGCATCCACGCGATCGCGCCGCCATGAGAAACTCAAAAGAATATTTTGAACTCCGCAACCACGCCCTGAATTTCCTGGATCGATATTTCACACAAGACGAGTAAATTAGATTATCATTTTTTTAGCGGGTAGCCTAATTCAAATTCATCAAAGCTAGATTTGAAGCGGAGGAACCATATTGTGGGGCTAATCTCATAAAAAGTGAGTATTAGAGACGCGATTAATCGCATCTGTACAAGAGTTAGCAATTATTAATATTAACTCAGTACTCAACACTCCGAAGAGAGAGACACCTTCCAGTCTTAGCCCGTCAGCTAACTCCGTAGGCAATGGAAGGAACCCCCAAGATTTTGGCTGTAATACAGTTGTTATTGGGGTTTCCTCTACGAACTTTAAATTTTAGATTAGGGTTTTTGCAGATAAATCTAAAATCCAAAATCTAAAATCCGAAATTTGGTGCCCTGCTTCTCAATTACTAATTCATTTCATTGGGAGAAGTAAAACTGTGAAAATTAAGCCAATGTTAGCACGGCTGCAAAGTGCCATAGGTCGAGATGACTTAATTGAGCAAATGGTACTATTGCCAGAACCAAAAGAACTTTTTTCTCAAACATCTCAAACACCAAGTTCTGTTAACTTAATTGTTGCCTATGATGCTTCTCCTAACAGTCATACGGCATTGGATATTGGCTTTTGGATTGCTCACCAAACACGTTTAGCCACCAATATAGAAGTCACAGTTCAAGCTGTGTATGTGTTGGAAGACAATGAAAACAACCAGTATCCAAATATCTTGAACTTTCCCATACAACACCCTCCATTAGAATGTCAGATTGGTGAAGTCTCAAAGTCTGCCACACTTTTATTAACTCAACCAAAATTGCAGACAGTAATAACTCCCCTGCAAGAAGCAGATAAAATTCTTTGGCAAGCACGAAGTTTGGCTGAAGAATGGCAGGGTTCTTTTAAATCTCATTTACGCTTTGGTTCTATTTCCACAGAAATTAAGAAAGTTGTTGAATCAGAAGCTGCGGATATACTGTTTGTTGGTTGTAAATCTGCAAATCATCCGATGATTAAGGCACTAGGTTCTAATTTCCCCTGTGCCGTTTTGGGTATTCCTAGCTGTATTGAGGAATAATCACTGTTTGAAATTTCAGTAATTTTTATCAAATTTTAATCATATAAAAGTCACCTACAACTAGGTGACTTTTATATGATTAAATAAACTTCGGGAGGCAGAGTGTAGAAAACTGGTATAGCAATCCTATTTGATTTGTGAAACAAACCTTAATCTGACAGAAGTTACACTTGAATACAATTCTTCACTTCATAAATTTCTTCTAAGAAATTAAAGAACAATGTATAACATTCTCGAGTAATACCTTTGGCTAAATTGTATTCCTCTAAGGTTAAATTCTGATTCAAAAATTCTGATTCATTATTATCTTCAAGATGTAAACCTCCTGGTTCATATCCTAAATGAATAGAGCCGAAATATTTACTCTCTTGTCTATTTATAGTACACTTATACGAAATTGAAAAAAAAGTATTACCTAATTCTTCTATAGTACGAATTAAACAATATCTTAGGCGAGGATCTGAAGCTATTTGCGTTAGTTTTGCAATTTCAAATCCTAGAACACGACTATTTTTAATGTTGTCATTCCACAAGAAATTTAAATAATCAGAAAAAGTAAAGCTATTAAATTTGGATTGGACTAATTGCATATCATCATTAAATAAACCATTGTGACATTCATCTTCTTCCATATGTTGATTAAGTTTTTTCTTCAGTCCGAGTTCATCATTTTCTAGTTCTGTAGCATTGTAAGGCAATATATACTTGTTTAAATCAGAAAATGAGTTAGCGAAATAAGCAAAATAAGGAGCAAAATCTAGTTCAGGTGTGTTAAGATTTGTTTCATTTTGTAGATGTTTAAGCAGTTTAGTTTGTTCTAATTCTTTTTTGAAAGAAAGAATATCAGGGATTATGTCAGAGACTTTAAACAAGCTCTTTTGTTTTGTAATTACTTGATTTCCATTATCAAAACTGCCAACTGTATCAAGCTCTTCGTTAGTGTTAATTACTTTTGCATTCGTATCTATTGCTGCTGATGATTTAGCGTCTAATTCGGGTGTGGAAAAAATATTAGATTGTTTCTGGTTGTTGGATGGCATATCTTAACTTAGGTAAATTGATAATAAGTCCTAAAAGATATGTTTTACGAAAGAAGTTAAATTAAAATTATATTTTAGCTAAGTATAATTAAAGATGAAAAATTATGGAAGCAAACAGGCCATGATTACTAAAGAAGAAATTAGCATCAAAGTTCTCTCCTTGGTAGCAGAGGCATACCGCAATGCCACTGAAGAAGAACGGGAACAATTGCAACTTAAAATTGTGGCAATTATGCAATCTCAATTTACGACTCCTAGACTTGAGTCCATTGCACGTTTAAAAAACCCGATGGATAAAGTGAGCTTTGAAGCACAAGAGTGAGAATTAACGCCTGAAATCTTAGAATCGATTTTTAATGATGACGAATACAAGAGCATTTTTTTCTAAGAGAATAGCTTGTATTAATTGCCTGATGAGCGTTCTAGCGATCGCCCTCTCGTAAAGTCAGAGAAGAGGGATATGATCTACTCAAATAAAACGCTATAAATCAACAATTAAAAATTAAAATTAACCGATATATTATATGTAATTCTAGCGTGGCAATTTAATACTTTTACCAGTAGATACTAAAAGTTATATCTTCCGCTGTATAAGCTTTTCAACCTTTGGAGAGATGCTTAAAACACCTAAATTCTACGATTCTGAGCAAAGAGTTAGGTATTGCCATAGATACAGAGATAAATACTAAGAGTTACTTTTGAGGAAATTCTTAATCCGCCCAAATTAAAACACTAAAAAAGGAAATACGATGTTTCAAAGTACGGAAATCATGCTGGGACTCTACAAGCCACTATTATGGCTGGCACAGATTCCAGTAGATCCTTCAATTATCACGCCTTCCGGACCGCGGTTTTTCGTGGCTTTAATCTCTGGCGTGATCTTAGCCTTTGCTTTTCAATTAGTTCTAACTAATCTCTCCGTTGCAGCCGGTATTTCCTACCTGGGGCGTTCATCCGACTCAGATTCAGATGGTGGGGAAGTCGGAAGTTTGGGCGGTACTATTCGCAAAATTGGTACAGCAGTAGGGATTTGGACATTAGTTACTGTAACGATCGCCTTATTAATCGCCTGTTTCTTGGCAGTCAAATTGAGCCTTGTGATTTTAGATCCAAAGCTAGGAGCAATTCTCGGCTTGGTGATTTGGGGTGCTTACTTTTTACTCCTGGTTTGGGTAAGTTCCACCACCGTGGGTTCCTTAGTTGGCTCAGTGGTCAATACAGCAACCTCCGGATTTCAAGCAATTATGGGCACAGCCACCGCCGCACTAGGCGCAAAAGCTGTCAATAGCCAAGTTGTAGCCACAGCTGAAGCCGCTGCTGCTGCTGTGCGTCGGGAACTAGGAAGCGCCATCGATCCGGTAAGTATTCGGGAAAACGTAGAAGATTACTTAGAAAAGCTACGTCCCCCAGAACTCGATTTATCGAAGATTCGCAGTGATTTTGAAAATTTACTCAACGATCCTCAAGTAAAAGCGATCGCTGGTAGTCCAGACCTGGGCAATATCGATCGCCAAAAGTTTATTGAATTAGTCAGCAGTCGCACCGATCTTTCCAAAAAAGACGTTAACCGGATTGCTGATACGTTGTATAAAGTTTGGCAGCAAGTAGTAGCTCAGCATCCACCCACCCAAGATCGTTTGGGCGAATTAATCGACTATTTCAAATCTGTACAACCAGGACAAACTAAGACAGATGAACTGAATACCAAGCTGGATCGGTTAGTGGCAGAAATGCGTGGTGACAAAAAATCCCAGCAAAAAACTCCATCTGGGCCAATTCAGAGTACACTCCAGCAAGGACTATCCGCCTTGACCGGCATTGTCTTGGGACGGACAGATTTATCTGATTTGGATGTGGAAAAAATATTGCGTAGCCTGACTAGCGCCAAAGACAAAGTTACCGAACAGGCAGATAAGCTAGGTTTGCCCACACCATCGCAACCTTATAGTCCAATTCGGGCTGATGTGGAAAATTATTTGCTTAACACCTATGCTTGGCAACTGAGCCACGAAAGAATTGCCGAAGAATTTCGCGGTGTAATCTATGATCCAGCAGCCGATCCTGGTACAGTCCGCAGAGAACTAGACCGACTATCCCGCAACGATTTCATTAGAATCCTCCAGGAGCGAGGACTACTTACCCAAAGCCAAATTCAGCGCATTGCAGCTCGGCTAGATACTGTTCGCCAAGAAGTACTAGTGACGGTGACTGCTGAAGAAGAAAGAGAAATAGTCCAAGACTTGCAACGTGCAGTAGAAAGTTATTTGCTCGTTACCCCAAAAGCAGATTTGACACCCGAAGGCATTGAGCAAAATTTTAGACCGCTGTTGCAAGACCCAGAAGCCGATTATGAAACCCTGATATTACGGTTAGCGCACGTTGAACGTGCCGAAATGCGGGAGATATTGCTGCAACGCAGTGATGTACAACTGTATGAAGTAGAAAGCATTTTGGACGATTTAGAAAAACAACGCGATCGCGTTTTAATCGAATCCAAAGGACTAGCAGAACAGGCACAATATCAAGCAGAAACCCTCTGGTTGAATGTCGAATCATATCTGCGTAATACTGGCAAATCAGAACTAAATCCTGATGCTATCCGCGCCGACCTGAAAAAGCTACTAGAAGATCCCCAAGCCGGAATTACCTCAATTCGGGCGCGCTTGTCTCGCTTTGACCGCGATACTTTGGTGCAATTATTGAGTCAGCGAGAAGACTTGAGTGAAGATCAAGTTAATCAAACCATCAATGCGGTTGAAGAGTCGTGGCATAGTATCCGCCACGCACCTCAAGCTTTAGCAGATAAAGCTAAAGAGCAATACGACTCTGTGACCACCACCATCGCCGATTATCTGCGGAATACTGGTAAACAAGAACTTAATCCAGAAGGTATTCAACGAGATTTAACTAGATTGTTTGAAAACCCCAAAGAGGGAGCTGTAGCACTGCGCCGTCGCTTATCCCAGGTAGACCGGGATACACTGGTGAAGTTACTCAGTCAACGCCAAGACTTGAGTGAAGAACAAGTCAATGAAATCATTGATTCCACACAAACTTCAATTCGCAACTTTGTACGTGCGCCCCGTCGGCTAGCTACCAGGACACAGCAAAGAATGGAAACATTCCAAGCCTATCTGGAAGAATATCTGCGGCAAACTGGTAAAGAAGAACTCAATCCAGAAGGTATCAAACGCGACTTGCAACTACTCTTGCACGATCCGCGAGTGGGAGTAGAAAGTTTTAGCGATCGCATCGCTCATTTTGACCGTTCTACCATCATCGCTCTGTTGAAAATTCGTGAAGATATTACCGATGAAGAAGCAGCCCAAATTGCTGATAACATGATATCTGTCAGGGATCAATTTGTAGAACAAGTGCGGCACATCCAACGCGGCATTCAAGATGCAATTGATGGGGTTTTTGCTCGGATTCGCAACTATCTTAACTCCTTGGATCGCCCGGAACTCAACTATGACAGCATCAAGCAGGATGTCCGCACATTTTTTGAAGATCCCCAAGCGGGATTTGATGCCTTGCGCGATCGCCTATCTTCTTTCGATCGTGATACCCTAGTAGCAATTATGAGTTCTCGTGAGGACATTTCTCAGGAGGATGCCAACCGGATCATTGACCAAATTGAACGGGCACGCAACACAGTATTGCAACGTGCAGAACGCCTACAGCACGAAGCCCAACGCCGCCTCGAAGAAGTGAAACATCAAGCACAGCGCCAAGCAGAAGAAACCCGCAAAGCCGCAGCTACAGCAGCTTGGTGGCTATTTGCCACAGCAGTAGTCTCCGCCATTTTCTCAGCATTAGGAGGAGCGCTCGCTGTAGTTAAGTAGATAAGTTTACAAGTTGTCTCCGCTAAATTTTCAGCCTCCCATAAGGGAGGCTTTTCTATCGCTCTTGTATGACTCTGAAGAGAGAATAATCCAAGCCATTAGAAATCGCGGCTACACAAACTCTCGTCCGCCTAGGCAGACTAAGCCAAAATAGGGTTTCACATTTAAAGGGATTGTAAGCTGATGGGCGTCTAAAGTATATAAACACTCTTGATGGTCGTTGACAGTCATCAGTTAACAGTCATCAGTCATCAGGTAAATGTAGAAATTAAATGCGTAACAGCTTATGACCGTGCTTTTACCCCTCTTTAATCTGCAATCCCACTTGCACTGGATCGAAATCTGGGGGAAAATGAGTGTTGCGATCGCAATCTGCTTTTTCCAGTTTCGCTCCCTTGAGTTCAGCTTGACGGAGATCGGCAGAAAACAACAAGGCTCCCCGAAGATCGGCATCTTGCAATTTAGCTTGACTGAGATTTGTAAAGCTGAAGTCACAGCCTCTGAGATTAGCACCATTTAGATTAGCTTCACTCAAGTCAGCGTAGCTGAAGTCAGATCCTTTCAGATCGACACCTTGCAAGTCGGCATTACCCAAGTTTGTACCACTAAAATTGCGTTTCCCCTCTGCATACTTCTCTAAGAGTGTTACGGCACTATTAACGATCTCTTGAGAATTTGTTTCAGACATAGAACCACCTCACACCTTGTCTCATAATTAGCTTAAAGGTTTATAGTCGATTTTTGGTTGGGATCACAATCATTGCGAAATATGGTACTTCTGCGGGATCGACTTCATCTAAGGGTAAAATGCGTTGCTGTGTTGTTGTTGCCCGCTCAATATATCTTGCTCGTGATGCTAGCCCTAATTTATGTAGAATGTCCCGCACTTTGGTAAAGTGACGACCTAATTTCATGATTGCAGCTGCATCGGTCATCAGCAGATGTGTAGTCAGTTCTTCTGCTGGGAGTGGGGCAGGTAGAACAGTGAGAATATCATTGTAGTAAGTGAAAGGTACACCCAAGGCTACTGGACAAGCCATCAGTGAGGAAACTCCAGGGACAACTTCTATTTGGTACTCGTCACATAATCGGGTGAATAAGTACATGAAGGAGCCATAGAAAAAGGGGTCACCTTCACATAGGACTACAACATCTCGACCGGCTGCTAAATGAGCGGCGATTGGTTCAACTTCTTTGTCGTAAATTGACTTGGCTTTTTCTGGTTCCAAAGCGCGGGGAAGGTGAAATAAGACCTCAATTTGATTCCCCATGAGATACTGCGCCACGATCGCTCTAGCAATACTTTCTTTATCTGTGGCTGATTGATAAGCTACCACAGGAGCCGCACGTAATAACCGCAGCGCCTTTAAAGTCAATAGTTCTGGATCGCCGGGGCCGACACCAATTCCATAGAGACGACCTTTGGTATTTATCATTATTCTTCCTCCGTTGCCAGGGCGTTAACTGCTGCTGCGGCGATCGCACTTCCACCGCGCCGACCGTGTAAAGTCAAAAATGGTACATTTTTGCTGTCTGCTGCCAATGCGGCTTTCGATTCGGCTGCACCGACAAACCCCACTGGAAAGCCTAAGATTACAGCAGGTTTTGGCGCTCCTTGATCGAGGATTTCTAAGAGGCGGAAAAGTGCTGTGGGTGCATTGCCAATTGCAATCACCGATCCTTCTAGGTGCGATCGCCATAATTCTAAAGCAGCGGCCGACCTTGTAGTACCGAGACGCTGGGCAATTTCTGGCACTTCCGGCTGATTAAGAGTACAGATAACTTGATTATTTGCAGACAACCGCCGCCTGGTGACGCCATCAGCAACCATCCGACAATCGCAGAGAATTGGCGCTCCTGCGGCTAGTGCAGCCCTTGCGGATTGTACCGCTGTTGGTGAATATCCCAACTCAGTGACGATATCGGTCATTCCACAGGCATGTATAAGACGTACAGCAACTTTTGCTACATCTGGTGGCAGCACATCTAGGTTTGCTTCTGACCTGATGATGGCAAAGGAGTTACGGTAAATTTCGCTGGCATCTCGGATGTAGTCGGACATTCAATTTTGGATTTTAGATTTGGAATTAATTGGGAGGGTTGGAATTTGTGAAAATATTTCTGGATAAATATTTATTTCTCACCCACAGACGCAGAGAGAGTTAAAAATTTATATGGGGTTGGGTTGCATTAATGGATATCGATTAGCAAATTCTCGAAAGGATTCATTAATATTTAGACGGTTATTTTTATAAGTATGGAGAATTTTAACTATCAATGCAGGTAGTTCGGAAAAAGTTACATATTGGTATACTTCTCGACCAAATTTATGGTTGTTGCTGTCACCAAGATAAACATGATAGCTTTCGACTGTTTCATCGTCTGCCTCAAAGTTGACGCCGAGTAGGGTAATGTCACTTTTGCTATGTTGGGCGCAGGATTTTTCGCACCCACTGAAGTGGATATTAATTGGATGTTCCAGAGCAATCCGATTTTTCAGATATTCTGCCAATGCCAACGCATGAGTTTTGGTGTCTGTGGCAGAAGCTGCACAACCTTTGTTTCCAGAACAGGCAACTAATGCGCTCTTGATGTTGGTTCCTGAAGAATCTAGTCCGAAAAAAGCAATTTCATTTTCGACATCGGTAAGTCTTTGTTGAGGAATATCTGTGAGGAGCAAATTCTGCCAAGGAGTTAGCCTGAGAGTTCCACTGCCGTATTTTGTGGCTAAATCTGCTAAACCCCGCATTTGCTTACTCTCCACTCGTCCCAAGGGTAAGACAACACCAATGTAAAATAATCCTTTCTGGAGTTGGGGATGGATGCCAATATATTGATACTTCGATCGCTCCCCCTTCCCTGGTAGGGAAGGGGGTTGGGGGGTTAGGTCTTTTCTTATTTCACTACGGAAAAAAAGAAAAGGTAGACGCTGCTCAACCTCTTGGAGATAATTTTCACAACCCAAAGTATTTAATAACTCTCTTAGACGTAGCCGACGGTTACTAGTAATATCAGTATGAGCTAAATAGATATCCGCCAAAGCTGCCAATACAAGCAAACAATCATCTGGTGGTAACAAAATTCCCATATCGCTGGGCGGTTGTCCCTTGGCGCCTACACTGAGATGGAGACGGAAGTAAACATCGCCGTGAACTAAAACAGCGGCAAATAGGATATCATTTAGGCGATCGCTCACTCTAACTATGCCACCACCATCAAAGCAAACGCTAAATTTTGCCGACAGTCCCGATAACGTCGGATTTGCAGCAATATAGTTATCCCAACCTTGAACAAAAGGACGAGTGTCGATTAATTCCTGTGGGTCAATACCAGCAGTGGGGCTGGTCATAATGTTCCGGATATGGTCTACAACAGCGTTACGAGAACCGAGTCCGATATCTTGTAGCTGCTTGAGAACTTGAGAATTTATCCCCGTGTGAATTTCGCGGATTTGCAGGTTCGCTCGATTAGTCACATCAACATAGCCGCCACCATAACGATCTGCTAAATCTGCGATCGCGCGGCACTGTTCGCTATTAAGAACCCCACCGGGAATTCTGACGCGAGATAGTATACCATCTTCAGCGGGTGTAGCATAAAACAAGCCAGGACAAGTGGCAAATCCAGAAACCAAACTTGAAACTCCTTCCCCGTGCGACGCAGGGAGTAGACAGTGAGACATTCTGAGAGTTGGCATTCTGACTTGGGCAATCCCATCACAGCTGCGGCACAGTCCCGGAATTTCACCGGAGTTTCCCAACCCCAAGCTTTAGTAATTTAGCATGAGAAGGCGATCGGTAAGTTGAAGACTTCATATTTTGCATCAACCTGATTTGCGTAAGGGAACTCCAAGAAATAAATTACTGTTGACTGTTGACTGTGAACAGTGGGATATTTTTTTATTTGTCAGTCCCTAATACCATTTCTTTGTGAGGCTGCGCCAAATTCTCTTGGCTTCCTTCTTTTTTTGTGTTCTTTGCGCCCTTTGCGGTTCGTTCCTTATATAGTTTGGCGCATCTTCATACAGAATTGGTATAAGCAGGAAGTAGGGAGTAGGGAATCAGCCTTTTAAGATGACGGTGAGTTTTTTCACCCAATCAAATAGGATAGGACTTACGCAAAAATACATGCGGTAGGGGGCAATTCATAAATTGCCTCTACCAGAAAATCACTCTTTTCGGCTATTGTTTGCGTAAGTCCTATAGGAGTTGCAAAAGCTGGTTTACGAGTTGCAAAAGTTGGTTTACGAGTCACAAAAGCTGGTTTACGAGTCACAAAAGTTGGTTTACGAGTCACAAAAGCTGCTTTTCAAGTCACAAAAGCTACTTTACGAGTCACAAAAGCTACTTTACGAGTTGCAAAAGCTGGTTTACGAGTCACAAAAGCTGGTTTACGAGTTCAAAAGCTGGTTTACCTCTGAGATATCGCTGCTCGTAAGCTGTAACTACCAGATTCTCCAGCTTCAAAAGTGTTCGCCAAGAGGTAATAGACACCATTTTCTGGTAAAGTCACAGTTAATCGAGCATTAAAATCTTTGGGGGAAATGTCGTCGTTTTCTGCTACTAATTGTTCTTTAGCGGGAAGTAGTAGATACAAATGAGGGTCTATTTGCTGACTATCCATCTCAATAGTTATCTGTTGACCTGCTTTACCTTCAAAGACATAAGTGTGAAAATAGCTGTTGTTCGGTAAAGTGCGATCGCCATTTTTTAAACTTGCTTGTAAAACTTGACCATTAAGGGGTAAATCTATGTCTTCACTATTACTGGGTTGTTGACGCTCACTTGCTAACTTAGCATTACCCTGTTCGACAGCTACCAAAAAAGGCTGAATTAATTCTGTAGGGATTGCAAAACTAATACCAATAAATCTTTTAATTTCTGTATCATTAAAAATTGCACTATTAACACCAATTACTTGCCCATTAGAATTGAGTAATGGTCCTCCAGAATTGCCAGGATTTACAGCAGCATCGTGTTGGATTAAGCCTAATTTTTTATCAATACGACTGATAACACCATAGGTCAAAGTATTTTGTAATTCCAGACTTAGGGGAGTACCAATAGCATAGACAGATTGACCTACTTGTGCTGAACCGGGTGTAGCTAAACGCAGGTAGGGTAGATTTTTTTGATTGCGAATCTTCAGTGCAGCTAAATCTAAACCTCCAGATCCAAAACCAACCACATCAGCTAAAACTTGTGTACCATCAGCCAATACTACAGCAACAGTTTTAGAACTATCTTGAACAACATGAGCATTAGTTAAAACTAGACCATCTGCACTGACAATAAAACCACTACCATGTCCAAAACCAGTAGCGATCGCCACTACAGATGGGCTAGCTTTTGCATATAGCTGAATCCGGTTTTGTTCTTCAGAGTTTTCTGCAATCAGAATACTTGAGTTGATTTTTTCAGTCTTTTCGCCTAGCAAATTCTGCTGAGATTTATGATAGTTATTAGCAATAGCAGGTAATTGACAACCGAATAAACTACCAACACAAATTCCTCCCATCACAGTTGTTAAAATTGCCGAGGTTCCTATTGTTAAAAATTTGCTGTTCATTTTACATCCATCCTTAATAAATGAAATAACCTTGCTCAGGAGACGCTTTCAAAAATTGTTTTTTACTAATCTTCTCTGCGTCTCTGCCTCTCTGCGTGAGACATAAAATATTCAACTAATAAGTATATTATTCTGATTCACCAAACCAACTCACAATTTGAGAATAAATTCTCCAACCTCAGAGAAAGCACCATTCATGTGAAGTTTTTATCATCTCCTACTGCTTGATAAAAGTCTGAATACTGGGATTTGCCAATAATTTTCGTGCCTCATCAATTAGGTGCGTTCCCCAAAGATTTTGCTTGAGAACCTCAACATCAGCCCAGCTTTTATCTAAATGCAAGGCAGCTTGTGCCATACTGAGAGCTTTTTGTTGCTCACCTTTGGCATATAAAGCAACGGCTAATGCCATTTGCGGTTCTGCTAAACTGCTATTAATTTTAACTGCATTTTGCCACTGATCAATTGCCCCTTCTACATCACCGGTTTCATATTTTATATAGCCAATATTGATGATAGCTGGTGCTAATTTTGCATCTTTAGCAAGCGCTTGATTGTATTCTGATAGTGCGGCATTATCATTTCCTTTTTTTTGATAGATAACACCCCGTCCAAAGTGAGCTTGTGGATTATTTGGCTGGAGGTTTATCACTTGATTAAAATTGGAAAGCGCAGTCTGATAATCTTTTAATTGAACGTAAATCTCACCTCTCAGTAAATAAGCCTCTGCATTATTTGGCTGAATTTTTAGCACTTGACTATAATCAGAAAGTGCCCCTTGATAATCCTTTAACTGAGAGCGAAGAAGACCCCGAATGGAGTAGGTATTGACATTATCTGGCTGAAGTTTAATCGCTTGACTGAAATCAGCGATCGCTGCTTGATAATTTTTCAATTGAACGTAATCATTACCCCGTAGAAAATAGGCTTCAGCTTTATCAGGCAAGAGTTTAATAAATTGATCTAAATCTGCGATCGCTCTCTGATAATCTTTCAATCGATAGTACACTTCATGTCGGTGTGAGTAAGCTCTTATATTATCAGGCTCAAGTTTAATGGCTTGATTATAGTCTGCCAGTGCAGCTTGGTAATCTTTTAACTGAACGTAGATACCAGCCCGTGAGGAGTAGGCTAAAGCGTATTTAGGTTGCAGTTCAATGGCTTTAGTATAATCAGCCAACGCTCCTTGAAGATCATTCAAATTTTCGCGTACTTCACCTCGGTCTGGATAGGTGAAGAAAACATTTGGTTGACGTTGAATTTGTTGCGAATAAAGTTCAATGGCTTTAGTGTAATCAGTCTGCGCTCCTTGAGGATCATTCAAGTTCTTACGAATACGACCCCGACGGTAATAGTAATTTGCATCATCAGGCTCAAGTTTAATTGCTTGATTAATATCAGCTAGCGCACCTTGATAATCTTTTAATTCTTTACGGAAATTACTCCTAATTTGATAGCCGCTAGCATTGTTAGGATCAAATTTAATCGCTTGATTAATATCCGCTAACCCTCCTTGATAATCTTTCAAATCGTAGCGGACACGAGCCTTCATTCCGTATTGTATAGCCAGAATCTGATTCTGGAATGACCCACTCTCCAATGCCTCAGAATTCGATAAGAGTTTAATTGCTTGATCTAAATCTGCTAATGCCCCCTGATAATCTTCCAACTCGTAGTGAATAATAGTTCTATCAAAGTAGTAGGAATAATTTTCACGTTCGAGTTTGATTGCTTCATTAATATCAGAGAGCGCTCCTTGATAATCTAGCAACAGAGTATAACGGACTCTACTTCTACAATCGTATCCTCCAGCATTATCAGGTTCAATTTTAATAGCTTGATTACAATCAGCTAAAGCATTCTGAAAATCACCCAATTGAATGCGAGTATTACCCCTACCTATGTAGCCATCAGTAGAGTCAGGTTCTAGTTTAATCGCTTGATTATAATCCGCGAAAGCCCCCTGTTTATCTTTCGCTAACCTGCGGATATTACCCCGTATTAAATAATTGTTTGCAGAGTCTGGATCGAGTTTAATAGCTTGATTGTAATCTGCTAAAGCCCCCTGATTATCTTTAGATGATGTACGAATAATACCCCGTTCTATGTAGTAGTTAGATAATGGCTTCATCTCAATTGCTTTGGTTATCGATGCTAAAGCCTCTGGGTAGCGGTTTAAATACCTCAATAGAAAGCCGCGTCTTACATAAAGGGAAACTTCTTCACTGTTGTATTCAATTGCCTTATCAACTGCTGCTAGTGCTTCTGGATATTTTTTTAACTCAGACAGCATATCAGATTTGATAGACCAAGCTTCATCACTGTCTGGTTTAATTTTGATTGCTTTTTCCAAAAATGCTAAAGCTTCTGGATATTTTTTCTGTCTATATAGTCGACTGCTAAGGGCGAAATAAGCTTCATAAAAATCTGGTTTGAGCTTAATTGCTTGTTGGAAAGCTGCCACTGATTCTGTATTTTTTTGTAATCGCCATAATTGATTACCATAATTGAGCCATTCATATTCATTAGCATTTTGTGACGGCTTTTTGGCAACAAATAAAGGATGATTTATCAGTCCATTAATTTCTGCTTCTGTGGGTTTAGGGGGTGCTTTAGTTACTAGTTTTAATAGTTCTGGTTTCAACCCAGATTTTGTCACTAGACTCAAAATGCTACTACTTGGTACTCCTAACCCTAATCCTAGTTCAATTTGAGCAGTTGTTTTGCCTTCACTAGCTGTATTAATGCCAACTACTTGTCCCATTACATCTAGTATTGCTCCTCCACTCATTCCGGGTTGTGTCAGATTTGTGTAACTCAACTCGTAACCTGCATCAACCACAAAATTTAAATAATCCAGGCTGACTGCACGAATAGATATTGTTTCTTTATCCCTAAGCACCCCGGCTGTAAACTTCCGTTTTCCGCCATCTTTTCCCGGAAAACCAGATAAGAATATCCACCTATTTTTGTTTGAAGAGTATAGGTTATATTTAGCAATTGTGGCAACTGAGTAAGTTTGATTGCTCGTGAATTTAACTAGCGCTGCATCTATTCCCTCTGGTTTAAATATATTCTCTTGCTGCACTGCATAACGCTTACCATCAGGGGTAATAATTTGATGTTGATATGAATCCTCTACCACATGACGTGCAGTAACTACATAATAAGTGTTTCCTTGTTTAGCAATTATTACTCCTGAACCATTTCCATTCTGTTCTTGATGATTTTTTTTATCTTTATATTTCAAGTCAATTCGCACGCTAATTTGTTCGGCAATGTTATTAATTTTATCTACAAATGTATTACCTGCTGGTTTTATCGCTTGTTGTTGACTTCGCCACTCTGGAGGAATAATTGCTAAGTTGGGTGCAACTTTCGCTAAGGTTTGAATAGGAACTGCAAAACTCAGATATCTCAATTGCTGAAGTTGTTCTGCACTAGGTTTTGTTCCATCTTGATAGGCATAAGCATCAATTAAAATTGCGTTGCTAGTTAATCCGTTTATCCCAATTAATTGCCCGGACTCATTTAATAAGGCTCCACCACTCATCCCTTGTTTAATTTCGTTGGTGTAACCAATCTGATAACCTCCTACTAATGGGTGAGTAGATAACAGAGAAATTTTGCCACTGCTGATGACTAATTCTTTGCTATCATCAGGAAACCCAGCAGCAAATACTTGTTGATTTTCTGATACATTTGAGGTGCTAGCTAAAGCTACGATTTGATAGTTTTCTTGGGACTGAAACTGCAAGACGGCTAAATCATTACCTTTTAAAGAATCACCTTGATTAATAACCGTAGCTGTATATATTTTGTCATCATGTGTTTGAATTCTATAACTTCCCTTATTGGTGATAACATGGGCGTTGGTGAGGACGGTGTAAGTATGGCCTTGTTTACTAATTAATACTCCACTTCCACCTTTATTAGTACTCAAAACTTTGACGGTGATAGCTTGAGCAAGTTGACGAATTTGTTCTGGAGATAGAGAGTTATTTGCCAATACAGAAGTAGCTTGATTAGCTACTTGCTGAGATGTCGCAACGTAGGCGTTAGGGAGTATGAACAGACTACTTAAAAGAGCTATGAAAACTTTTTGATGATGATTCATAATTGCAGGTGGATATTTAATCTGTAATAAATTTGGAATTAGTATTAAATCTAATTTACTGCTTGATAAAAGTCTGAGTACTGGGATTTGCCAATAATTTTCGCGCCTCATAAATTAAGTGCGTCCCCCAAAGATTTTCTTTAAGAACCTCAACATCAGCCCAGCTTTTATCTAAACGCAAGGCGGCTTGTGCCATATTGAGAGCCTTTTGTTGCTCACCTTTGGCGTATAAAGAAACAGCTAATGCCATTTGTGGTTCTGCTAAACTGCTATTAATCTGAACAGCTTTTTCCCACTGCTGTATTGCCCCATCTACATCTCCATTTTCGTATTTGATGTAGCCAATATTGATGATAGCTGGTGCTAATTTTCCATCTTTAGCAAGGGCTTGGTTGTAATCTGAGAGTGCAGCGTTATCATTTCCTTGTTTTTGGTAGATGACACCCCGTGAAAAATAGGTGTTGGGATTATCAGGCTGAAGTTTAATCGCTTGACTATAATCAGCTAATGCTCCTTGATAATCTTTCAACTGAAAACGGACATTCCCCTGTGCAAAGTATGCTTGTGCATTATCCGGTTGGAGTTTAATACCTTGATTGTAATCTGCTAGTGCTGCTTGGTAATTCTTCAACTGAAAGTTGTAAATATCACCCCGTCCAAAATAGGCGTTAGCATTATCAGGCTGAAGTTTAATCGCTTGACTATAATCAGCAAGAGCTAAATCCCATTTTTTCTGCTGATAGTAAACATCCCCCCGATTTTTGTAAGCTTGGGCATCCTGAGGATTAATCACAATGACTTTGGTGTAATCAGCAAGAGCTAAATCCCATTTTTTCTGCTCATCATAGTAAAGATCCCCCCGATTTTTGTAAGCTTGGGCATCCTGAGGATTAATCGCAATGGCTTTGGTATAATCAGCTAGTGCTAAATCCCATTTTTTCTGCTTAGTGTAAAGGTACCCCCGATTGTTGTAAGCTTGGGCATCCTGAGGATTAATAGCAATGGCTTTGGTATAATCAGCTAGTGCTAAATCCCATTTTTTCTGCTCAGTGTAAAGATCCCCCCGAATGTTGTAAGCTTGGGCATACTGAGGATTAACCGCAATGGCTTTGGTGTAGTCAGCTAGTGCTAAATCCCATTTTTTCTGCTCAGTGTAAATAACCCCTCGACCCACGTAAGCCTCAGCAAACTGAGGATTAATCGCAATGACTTTAGTGTAATCAGCTAGCGCTAAATCCCATTTTTTCTGCTCAGCGTAAATAACCCCCCGACCCACGTAAGCCTCAGCAAACTGAGGATTAATCGCAATGACTTTAGTGTAATCAGCTAGCGCTCCTTGAGCATCGTTCAACTGCCTACGAATATCGCCCCGCACGTCATAGACTAATAGATTATCAGGTGCGAATTGTATCGCTTGATTTATATCAGCCAGTCCACCTTGAGAATCTTTCAACTGAACGCGTATCGCAGCCCGAATAGCATAAGCCCAACTAAGGTCAGGCTGGAGTTTAATCACTTCATTCATATCAGCTAGCACACCCTGATAATCTTGCAAATTCAAGTGGATAGAACCCCGTACAAGGTAGTTCAAATAAAACGGCTGAATCTGAATGGCCTTATCAATTGTTGCTAGTGCATCTGGATAGCGTTTTAAGTTAGACAATATCGAACTACGAAATAAATAAAGGCTCCCATCGTCGTCATTATATTCAATAGCCTTGTCAATGGCTGCTAAAGCCAAGGGATATTTTTTTAAGTCTGATAATAGACTACTTTTTTCCTTCCAAGCTTCATAATAATCAGGTTTGAGCATAGTTGCTTTATCAAGAGCAACTAAAGCTTTTTCAGGATCTTTAATTTCAGTTTGACGTAGTGCTGCACCAAGGACAAAATAAGCTTGATAAAAATCTGGTTTACGTTTAATAGTATCTTGTAAAACAGATATTGTTTCTGAAAATCTTTTAATGCGCCACATTTGATTAGCATATTGAAACCAATCATTTTCACTAGCATTGGCTGATGGTTTTTTCATAGCAAATAATGGATTATTCGCCAACAAAGCAATTTCTGAATCCTTGATACTTGGTGGCTTCGTACTAACAATTTTTAATGATTCCTTCTTCAGTCCTGCTTGTGTAGCTAAACTCAAAATGCTACTACTGGGTACTCCATATCCAGAACCTATTTCAGTTTCGCTGATTTTTCTATTTTCAATACCTGCATTAATCCCAATCACTTGTCCACTAACATCTAGCACTGGGCCACCACTCATTCCAGGTAGTGACAAATTGGAATATACTAGTCTATATCCTCCCTCTACGAATGCCTGAGACAAAGGATTGCTTTCTGCATTAACAACTAATCTTTCTCCAACTGAAAGGAATCCAGGAGATAGTTTTCGCTTACCTTTATCCTCTCCTGGAAATCCAGATATAAATACCCAAGATGTTTCTATATTGCCAAAATTAGAGCCGTTATATTTAGAAAGTGCCTCTCCAAAGGAAAGATTATATTTAGAAATTGTGGCGACAGAATAAGTTTGATTACTAGTAAATTTAACCAAAGCTGCATCTATTCCCTCTGGTTTAAATATATTCTCTTGCTGCACTGAATAATGCTTACCATCAGGGGTAATAATTTCGTAATTGTCGGGATTCTTGACTACATGACGTGCAGTCGCTATATAGTAAATTTGTCCTTGTTTTGCAATAATTACTCCTGAACCATTTCCGTTATTTTTGGAGTCAATCTGCACGGTAATCTGTTGGGCAATGTTATCAACTTTATCAACAAATGTATTAGCTCCTGATCTTATTATTTGTTGCTGATTGCGCCATGCTGGAGGAATAATTGCTAAGTTGGGTGCAACTTTCGCTAAGGTTTGAATAGGAACTGCAAAACTCAATTGTCTCAATTGCTGAAGTTGTTCTGCACTAGGACGAGTTCCATCTTGATAGGCATAAGCATCAATTAAAATTGCGTTGCTAGTTAATCCGTTTATCCCAATTAATTGCCCGGACTGATTTAATAAGGCTCCACCACTCATCCCTTGTTTAATTTCGTTGGTGTAACCAATCTGATAACCCCCAACTAATGGGTGAGTAGATAACAGAGAAATTTTGCCACTGCTGATGACTAATTCTTTGCTATCATCAGGAAACCCAGCAGCAAATACTTGTTGATTTTCTGATACATTTGAGGTGCTAGCTAAAGCTACGATTTGATAATTTTCTTGAGATTGAAACTGCAAGATGGCTAAATCATTACCTTTTAAAGAATCACCTTGATTAATAACCGTAGCTGTATATATTTTGTCATCAGGTGTTTGAATTCTATAACTTCCCTTATTGCTGATAACATGGGCGTTGGTGAGAACGGTGTAAGTTTGCCCTTGTTTACTAATTAATACTCCACTTCCGCCTTTATTAGTACTCAATACTTTGACGGTGACGGCTTGAGCCAGTTGACGAATTTGTTCTGGAGATAGAGAGTTATTTGCCAATACAGAAGTAGGTTGATTAGTTACTTGCTGGGATATTGCAGCTTCGGTGATTGGTAGTAAAAAGCAAGTACTGAAGATAGCGATAATCAACGAATTAAATTGCTTCATTTTTGTATTAGATAAAATTCCGGCATTCCTGAATATGAATATAAATTTTTATTTGCGCCTCTGCGCCTCTGTATGAGTTTTTCATACCTTCAATCTGCAAGGCTTTCATTGAGGGTTGATTTTGAAATGCAGAGGAAGGCAAATGTCAGCCCAGAAGGTACGCAGAGTTTTGCAAAGCTGTATTTAGCCGAAATTGATATTATTCCTTCTCAACGGGGGCTGTTTGCAGAAACTTCTTAATATCAATTTTGTAGTAAACTGGTTCTTGTTTAGTGCTATGCTCTATTGGTTTAGTAGCACGTCCTCTAAGAATGTCTTTGAGGTCATCGAGAATCTGTAGAGGATCGTCTTCAGGTCGTAGAGTTAGCAGTGTGGTATCGCAAGCAGCGTCTTCTTTTTTGGCTGTGCAAATTACTGGTTGATTATTGACTGTACCGTTGGCGATATAACCCAGACTTTGATTGTTGTAAGCAGTCTGGAATCGAGACGATACTTGTTCACACCGCTGTTCTGGGGTAACGGTCTTACTATTAAACCAGCCATATTTCCAACGAATAATTGCAATTTTTCCTCGTGAT
Organism: Nostoc sp. C117; assembly: GCF_043099735.1. Lineage (NCBI taxonomy): Bacteria > Bacillati > Cyanobacteriota > Cyanophyceae > Nostocales > Nostocaceae > Nostoc > Nostoc sp. C117. Next base: position 661,743 of record NZ_CP170991.1, on the reverse strand, counting down.
GTCCAAGCGTAAGTAGTGGGAAAGCGCAGATTAGTTACCTGATCGTAACCTGAAGCGCAGATAAAACGAACTTCATCATCAGCTTTTGCTTGACTAGCTATAGAAGTGATACAAACAGCAGTCAAAGCACAGCCAGTTAATAGAGGAATGATTGGTTTGAGTTGCATAATTTTTGTCATTCAATTCTAAAAAACAGGATTTTTGGAATAATTGCCAATCAGATATTGTTTCTAAACCAGCACAATTTGGTATAGAGAAAATCTAATTTGATTGTTGAGATTCATCTTAAAATGAGATTTACATACAACTCAATATTTGAGCAAAAATTCATCTATTTCAGTCACACAGCCATTGAGGTGAAGTTTTCTTCACCATTTTTAGCGTGTAGCAAAAACTTGATAAGCTACAAGTTACAACGTAATTCAGGAATGAAATATTAATTTTTTTTATGATATCTAACTAGTTCGGTTTAAATATTTGTAGATATGTTACTGAATTGGGAATATGATTTGTAATCAAAAATATGATATACAGCATATTGCAAGATCACATGATGGGTTAGGTTAAAGCCGTAATATGCCATATTTAGTTAGTAGAGCTTTGCGTAAAATCGTAGCGAATTGAGGATGGAAATTTAAACGCAGAGGAGTGTAGAGGTAAGCACAAAGGTACGCAGAGAATTCGCTACGGATTAATGAATGTTGTACTTGGTATAGATTATTTTAGTTAAAAATAGATGGAATAAAACTAGAAAAATGCTGATAAATGAAGAAAAATTTGAAAAGATATATCAGGATGAATTGACGCCGAAACAAAAGAAAGTATTGCCTTTATTTTTAGCTGGACAAACAGATGAACAGATAGCTAGAGAACTTGGTGCTACCCATCGTTCTACAGCTAGTCATCAACTGAGAAATATATCTACGAGATTTGGCTTTCCCCCTGAGACAGAACCAGATTATCGTTGCAATCTGATTGAGATATTTGCTAAATATAAGCCTGAGTTAGTTAGTGTTAAAGCTTTAGAAAAATGTGGGCATATTATCCAGAATATCCGCTTTCCAGAAGGGCCGGAACCACTAAATTCTGCTTTTTATCAAGAACGTTCTCCTATTGAATCTCGTTGTTATACTGCTATTAAAGAACCAGGCGCACTAATTCGGATTAAAGCACCTAAGCAGATGGGAAAAACTTCGCTGCTGAAGAGAATTATGGCTGAAGCAAAGAAAATTAGTTATAGTACGGTTTATTTAAATTTTAGTTTAATAGAAAAAAATAAATTTACTAACGCTAATGATTTTCTTCGCAGTTTTTATGCTTATGTGATTAATCAATTACTTTCAGCACCTCCGTTAACAGTATGGGATACAGACACTCCTAGTATGGTGAATTGCACTCTGACATTTCAAAGTTTGCTGAAACAATTGGATAGTGTTTTAGTTTTAGCTCTAGATGAGGTAGATAAATTATTTGAATATCCAGAAATTTATGAAAACTTTTTTCCGATGCTGCGTAATTGGAATGAGAATGCTAATGAATCAGAGATATGGGAAAAGTTGCGGCTATTAGTAGCACATTCTACCGAAGATTATGGACGTTTAGATATTAATCAATCTCCTTTTAATGTAGGATTACCAATTAAATTGGAAGAATTTACTGAAGAACAAGTGAAAAGTTTAGCTATTCGACATGGGTTAGATAGTAAAAATATTCTTCCGATTATGTCTCTAGTGGGGGGACATCCTTATTTGGTGCGGTTAGCACTTTACTATTTAGTCTGTCAGGATGTCACTATTGGGGAATTAATTGAAGAGGCTACTACGGATACAGGAATTTATACTGAACATTTACGCCGACATTTAGAGACTTTTGAAGAAAATACAGAGTTAGGAATGGTATTTAAAGAGATAGTGAGTAATGCTGAAGGAATTAAAGTAGAGCGTAAAAATCGGCAAATTTATCAATTAGATAGCATGGGGGTGATTAAGTTTAGCAATAATTTTGTGATGCCACGCTGTAGATTATATCATGAATATTTTGGCATGGCTTGTAACTAGTTTTAATTGGAAAAAAATCTCACGCGGAGGCGCAGAGGGGCAAAGAGGAGAAATGGAGTTTAATAATTATTATAAGGTTGGTGGTAGTTTAAATGCTAATCATCGCACTTATGTTGTTAGAAAAGCCGATGCACAAATTTTTGAACTTCTGAAAGCTGGAGAGTATTGTTTTGTATTTAACTCGCGTCAGATGGGTAAATCTAGTTTGCGAGTCCAAACAATCAAAAAACTCAAAGCGATAGGAATCAAATGTGCTTCTATTGATTTAACTCTCCTTGGGAGTCATACTAGTCCAGAAAAATGGTATAAAGGCTTTGCTAATCAGTTATTATCTAGTTTTGAAGTAGACGATATAGATTTTAATAGCTGGTGGTTACAGCATGAATCTTGGACAGAAGTACAAAGATTAAACTTACTTTTCAATTCATTGTTGTTAGAAAAATTTAGCTCTAGAGTCATTATCTTTATCGATGAAATTGATAGTTTAATCCGAAGTAAATTTAAAGATGATTTTTTTGCTTTAATTCGCGCTTGTTATAATCTTCGATCTGAATCTCCTAAGTATGAGCGTCTAATTTTCTGTTTGCTTGGAGTGGCTACACCAGGAGATTTAATTCAAGAAAGAGAACGTACACCGTTTAATATTGGTACTTCAATAGAATTAACTGGATTTAGCTTTACAGAAGCAAAATATGCATTAATTCCAGGCTTACAAAGTAAGGTAGAACATCCCGAAGTAGTATTACAAGATGTATTAAATTGGACTGGTGGACAACCATTTTTGACTCAAAAATTATGTAGTTTGATTGTGCAAGAAAGTGAAAATAGCTATGGAAGTGTTAATGATTTAGTTTATAATTACATCATCCAAAATTGGGAATCACAAGACGAACCAGAACATTTACGAACAATACGCGATCGCCTTTTGCTAAATGAACAAAAAGCTGGCAGATTACTCGGCTTATATCAGCAAGTTTTATACTCAAGCAAGGGAGTTATTATAGATGGTAGTCAGGATCAAACAGAATTAAGATTATCAGGTTTAGTAGTCAAAAAAGACGGCTATCTAAAAGTATATAATTCTATCTATCAGGCAGTTTTTAATCAACAATGGCTCAGGCAAGAATTAGATAAACTCCGTCCTTATAGTGAAGTAATTAATAACTGGTATAATTCTCACAAAGAGCAATCTTGGCTATTGCGAGGAAAAGCTTTAGATGAGGCACTCGCTTGGGCTGTTGGCAAAAGTTTAAGTAATTTAGATTATGAGTTTTTACAAGAAAGTCAAAAAGTCGCTACAGAATTACAAATTGAGGTAAATCAAAAATTAGCTGAAGCTAGTCAAAAGTTAACTCAAGCTAACCAAATCGCTAAACAAAAATTAGCCAAGGCGAATAAAAAAGCAAAATACATAGTTTGGATTGGGGGAAGTATTGCAAGTATCCTGATACTATTAAGTATAATTGTGGGACAAAATCAATTACACATCGCTAATGAAGCTACAATACTTACACAGGTTAGCTATAACGCCACACAACAATTTCAATCTAAACAACTTGAAGCTTTACTTTTAGCTATGAAGGCTGGACAAGATTTAAAATATCTTCTGAAAAACCAGTCTTCATTGGCAGAATATCAAACAATTGCTCCTTTGTCTGCTTTACTAAATATTCTTCTCAATATTCATGAATATAATCAATTTGATAGTAGACAAACAAAACTCAATAATCTATCTTTCAGTCACGATGGCAAAATTATTGCTTCTGGTAGTGATGACGGAACTATTAAATTATGGCATCAAAATGGAACTGCGATCGCTACCCTATCTGGACATAAAGATAAGGTAAAAAGTATCAGTTTTAGTGCCGATAGCAAAATTATTGTTTCAGCTAGCCAAGACGGAACTATTCAACTCTGGAACAGAGATGGTACTTTGATTAAAACTTTATCTGAGGATAAAATTTGGTTAGTCAGTGCTATTTTAATTTCTGACAATACTCTTCTTTCTATCAGCAAAGATGGTACTATAAAATTCTGGCAGCTACACGCTACTCTTATTAAAAGCATCTCACTCAAAAGTAATGCAATCACTAGCGCCAATATCAGCCCTAATGGTCAAGTTATTGCTGTTGGGAATGAAGAGGGAAATATTGAACTATACAAAATTGATGGCACTTTCATCAATAAATTTGTTGGACATGAAGGTTGGGTGACAAGCATTAGTTTTAGCCCTGATGGAGAAAATATTACTACTGGTAGCGATGACAAAACTATTAAACTTTGGAAAAAAGATGGTACTCTAATTAGAACTTTCAAGGGACATACAGGTAGGATAAATACTGTTAGTTTTAGCCATGATGGTAAAATGATTGCCTCTGGTAGTAGTGATAAAACTGTAAAAATTTGGCAACTAGATGGTACTGTAATTCATACTCTAGTTGGACATAGCGATTCAGTCGCTAGCGTCAGTTGGAACCAAGATGACAAAATTATTGCTTCTGGTAGTGAAGACGGAATTGGGAAACTCTGGAAGCTGAACGCAGATATGATGACTACGTTAACTGGGCATAAGGGTGGGATAACCAGCTTAAATTTCAGCCGCAATGGTAAAATAATTGGTTCTGGCGGTGAGGATGGTACTGTGAAACTATGGCAGCAAAATGGAACTTTAATTGCTAACCTCACAGGACATCAAGGTTGGGTAAATAGCATCAGTTTTAGCCCCAATAGTAAAACTATTGCTGTTGGTACAGATCAAGTAATTGCTAAAATTTGGCAGCAGGATGGTACTCTAATCCATCCTCTGACTGAATACAAAGGGGTAGCAAGTGTTAGTTACAGTCCTAATCAAGAAGTGATTGCTTTTGGTACTGACAAAGGAACTATTAAACTGTTGAAATCAGATGGAACTTTAATTAAAACCTTCGGTGAACATAAAAATTGGGTTACAAGTATTAATTTTAGCCATGATGGTAAAATTATTGCTTCTGGTGGAGATGATGAGGATGATGGAAGCATCAAACTTTGGCACTCAGATGGGACTTTAATTACAACTCTGACTAGACATAGAAAGGGTATTAATAGTATCAGTTTTAGCCCTGACGACAAAATTATTGCTTCAGGAAGTACAGATCAAACTATCAAACTTTGGCAGTTAGATGGAACTTTAATTACTACATTGATTGGACATAAAGGTTCAGTAACAAGCGTCAGTTTCAGCCCTGATGGGGAAATCATTGCTTCTAGTAGTGAAGATCAAACTATCAAACTTTGGAAAAAAGATGGAGTTCCTATCACTACATTAATTGGACATAAAGATGCAGTAACTAGTGTCAGTTTTAGTCCCGATCGCAAAACTCTTGCTTCTGCTAGTAAGGATGGTAAGGTAATTTTATGGAGTTTGCAGTTAGATGATTTACTAGCACAAGGATGTCAATGGCTCCAAGATTATTTTCTCAGTCATCCGGAAGATCCTGATGGTTTGCGATCGCATTGTCACTAAACAAAAAAATTCCCAACTTTTACAATTTACCTACTCAAAAACATGATTTTGAGCTACTTTCCAATAGCGCGAGAACCGCTTCAAGTCAATATAACCGTCATAATCAAAAAATGCTTCCAACTCTAGTACTTCCAATTTTATCGAGCCCTCAATTTGATTGCAGATATCATCAAATCGGGGACTAGGACTATTTGCTGTCACCACTAAGTCTGATTTCTGTTCTCTAGCAAAAGCTAAAACTTCTTCTACTACATTACCACGGCGGATTACAACAGGTAATTCTAGCAAGCATTCGTAAATAAATGTCAGTCGTTTGAGACTCAGTTGCCATTCCTGTATCAAAGCCTCGTCCCAAACCCAAATAGCCTGAGCCTCAGGATGTTCTTGCAGTACGGGATTATATGGACTGAGACAGTCTCCATGTACCCAAATAATCGGTTGACTCATCAAATTTTAAAGTGTCATTTGTCATTGGTTTTTAGCAAAGGACAAAGGACAGTTTTATAAATTTTAAGCATTGTTGGAAAAACTAGGACTGTTAGCGTAGCGTCTGTGAAAAAGAATTGCTATCAAATTAGTCACCAAACAGCTAATCGCTAGCGACATCAAGATATAAGTAGGAGCCATTACCACGCCAATCATAAACCAAGTGTATACATGCAATATCATCACGGAAGCAAAAAAGCTCGCAATTGCAGCAGATTGCCAGATTTGATGTGATGGACGACGTAGTGCTGTCAGAACCATTGTCAAAATAGTGACTAGTAAATTTGCTGGCACAAGAAATGTACAAATAGTTACGCAGTTGGCGCGAGAGAACTCTGCTAAGGTGTTTAAATCGAACATCAATTTTTTGGGGATAATGTTAGCAACTTATAATTTAATGTAACTTATTTCTAAATAACGAAATTTACCTTAGCATAAACCAGGAGTAATAAATTTGCTATTTTAACATAACTTTAATAAATCAACGAAGTATTGATAGTATTAATAGTGAATGCTAATGAATCCTAAAAATTCTGCATAAGTAGGGTGGAAAATACCCACCCTAGCTGAATTAACCTGGCAAAATCACCGTATCGATAACGTGAATTACACCATTATCAGCTTCGATATTTGCTGTCAAAACTGTGGCATTTTTAACTTCAAAACCATTAGAAGAACCAATTCTAATGGGTGAACCTTCCACAGAATTGACCGTACCAAGTTCTGCCAAATCAGTCTGCGACAACTTTCCCGCAACAACATGATATTTTAAAATCCGTGTTAGCTGAGGAATATTTTGTAATAGAGTTTGAATGGTTCCGGCTGGTAACTTGGCAAAAGCATCGTCATTTGGTGCAAAGACAGTAAAGGGTCCAGGACTTTTTAATGTTTCTACTAAGCCAGCAGCCTGTACCGCTGCTACTAGTGTTTTGAAAGACTCAGCGTTAACTGCAATATCAACAATATCAGCCATATATCTTACCTAAATCTCTGCAAAAGATTTTAAATGATAATAAACCTATTTTAAGTTTTATGAAAGAAAATAAATTTCAAAGCAGGTGGTGAATAAGGGACTTCCAGAAAATAAATTATCCCATTTTCATAGTCGCAGATTCTTTCTCCTCTGTTTCCTCTGCGTCCTCTACCTCCTCTGCATACACAACAATGGAATATTTTTTTAGTTGGAAATCCCTAACTACAGGCAGACGGATAATTTATGTCAAACATCGCGTTATGATGTTTATAGGAAAATTCCTTGTCAAGGATGCAGCATTTATTGAGCATTAGTCAATAAAATCCAACCACTTAAATAAAACCTCATCAGGCTGTTTTCTCTGACAAAATCCTTAAATTACACCAATTAAAAAAATACGACAGATATAAACCGAGAAAACTAGATTAAATCAGTCTTTTTTAATTTGGAATTTGGATTAAGTACTGATGTTCGAGCGTGTATATATATTGGTGATAGCTATACAGATGACTTATCTAGGCCGAAAGGAGTAGAAATGAAATGTATTTTGATTGACAGCGAACAACGTTATCTTGAGCTAGGTGAATAGAGAGTGAAAAACCTTTTTCAAATTGAAGATAGGCTATTTCTCGCTTAATCTTAGTAAACTACGATCGCCAAGCAAGCATAATAAAATATAATAGCTGCCTATATAGACAGTTTGCAATGCAAATTCTTAAAGTACTAACTAGAGTCTATCTTAGTCCGATAGACTTAGATGAGGCGATCGCTTTCTATGAAAACCTCTTTACAGAAAAATGCTGGTTGTGGTTTCAATATTCTGAGACTGGGCTGGAACTCGCAGGTGTGGGTTCTATTCTTTTAATTGCTGGTTCGGCTGAAGCACTCTCTCCATTCAAAACGACACATGCAACATTCCTCGTTGATTCACTCAATGATTTTAGAGAAGCCCTTATTCAACAAGGTGCAGTTATTCTCGCCGAACCCAACAAAGTGCCCACTGGAGTCAATATGCGAGCCATGCATCCTGATGGAACAATTATTGAGTATGTTGAGTTTGTATGATGAATTTTTAACCCAAAAAGGGTCTCTGGGAAAGCGGAACACGAAGACAGCAATAATTAATCTTTTACTTTGTAAGTATATTTACTTGCTCGGTACGCAATTGTTTAGATTACTTTTTATAACATTTTTATCAACTTCCCCTAAATATTTAGTTGCTATGTAATAATAAGAAGTGAGAGTTAATTCGGCGGACCGCGTTTGTTTTTATTATTGACAGGCTTTTTCCTTTTGGTATTCACAGACTTTTCTCCGAAATCTAAATCTCCACAAATTTATGATTTAGGAGACAAATTATGTCAGTTTATGTAGGTAATCTTTCTTACGAAGTTACAGAAGAAACATTGAATGCTGTGTTTGCAGAATATGGTTCTGTAAAGCGTGTTCAACTACCTACCGACCGTGAAACAGGTCGTTTGCGTGGCTTTGGTTTTGTAGAAATGGGTACAGATGCTGAAGAAACAGCAGCCATTGATGCTCTCGATGGTGCTGAGTGGATGGGGCGTGACCTGAAAGTTAATAAGGCTAAACCCAGAGAAGATAGAGGTTCCTTTGGTGGTGGTAACCGTGGAAACACTAACTTCCGTAATCGTTACTAAGATTCAAACATCTAGCTGTTGAAGCTAGTCTATAAATTGAATTTAGTTGTGGCTCAAGCAAAATGCTTGAGCCTTTTTGCTGAGAAACTTGTTTAATATTCCAAAAACTAGCAATACCTAACTCCCAGTGTCCTTATTCACTAAATGTACTTGTGTCCTGTACAATCACTGATTAAAAAAATCCTCCACGTCAGTCTAAATGATAACTATTTAACCGGACATGATGGGCATCAGCGTGCCAAAACGGGAAAATTGTACGCTAAGGCTAAAAGCGTTGCCCAGAAAGCATCTTAGCCGCTTGCTTTTCTAAACATCCGTGAGTGGCTGTTTACCCTCAGTTAATTGGTGCAGAGTAATATCAATACTCTTGTTATAAAACTTTACATTAAACTTGATAATTTACCATCAATGTATCAATTAATTCTTAGCACGTTTAATTAATTCTTCCATTTTATTGGCTTTATCTATATCTCCACGTTGACGATAGAGACTTTCAGCCTGAACAAAAGCATCAATACATTCTTGTAATGTATTTCGCTGTAGTCCTAGTATCATAGCTAAACTTTCCCAAGTTTCTGGATTACTAGGATCTTGATTTATTTGTGAGTGTAATTCTTGTATTTTTTCTTGTTTCTTGGCTTTGCTAGAAAATAATGTACCTAAAGTTTCTTTAACCATTTTAAGATTTGATTCTATATCTTGTTTAATTTCTTCCTCCGTAGGAATATAAACAGCTTCTGCTCTTTCATTTATGGGAATGGCTTCATTATCCCATCCCAGGAAAGAACGCATTTTTTCCGCAATTTCTCGATGGTATTTGAGAGCGATCGCTTTATTTCGTGTTTTTAAACTATAAGAACTTTGACTCAAAGTAAATTCCTTACCAGATTTCAGCACCAAATACAGTTCAGTACATTGAAAAGAATCATCGTAGTCTTCTTGAACATTGATAGCTTCAATTTCACTAAACTTAAATGTGCGTTTTTGCTGTTTTGCTAATAAGTTAGTTTTAATTTCTACTAGCTGTTTATTAGTTTGATCAAATATCCAAAGGAGAAAACATGGAGAAAACATTACATAAATCAGAGAAATCAGAAGTAATACCGCTATTAAGGCAAAAAATTGTAGATTAGAAATAGGCAACAACTGTTTAATACCATGCAAAATACTCTGGTAAATAAAACCACCAAAGAGAAACAAGATAACCGCACCTATCTTAATAGTATTAACTAGCAAATTTTTCCTAGCAGTTTTAATTGCAATTAATTGAGGAATATTTCCCTTCTGAAAAGTTAACTCTAAAGGACTTTCATGGATAAGTTGCAGTTCTAACTCATGGTCAGCACAAGGTTGACGTACACGCATATTTCCCTTCAGGATGTTACAGGTGATAGTGTATTTATTTAATGATAATACTGAAATAAATTGTAATCGGCCACGGGGCGATCGCGGATTAAAACACAATGCATTTCAGCAAGTGAAGGAGTTGTGAGAAAAAAGGGACTTCCAAAGAATAAATCATTACAAAAAAAACAAGAGACAGGATTTTTCAAGAATAATAATCATTTTTAGGGTGGAGAAAAGGGGTTGCCGAGGGCAACCCCTTTTCTCCACTCATCTATGCATAAATAATCTATACACTTGTCGTCTGCTTTGAAGTTAAACAGTGTAAAATTAGTATGTTTTGTAGCTAAAGAAATGCTGTTATTAAAATAGGGAGTTACAGTTGTTTTCGGATTATAATCGCCGAGGGCAGCCCCTTCATCCCCCCCTTTAAAATAATTATCATTATTGTTAATGGAATAGTTTATTTTCTGGAAGTCCGTTACGCCCAAGCCAAAATTATTCTATAATGAGGCATATTTCTTTTCCCAAATTAGAAAATAAGTCTCTTCTCCCAACACGTCTGATTATCTCAACAAGAATATCAAACATTGTTTCTCCTAACCCCTGTGATGCTTTATCATAGGTGTCTTTAAACCACTTTAAACCTGACTCGAAACCTTCGCAGTAGAGGTCTTCATCATTTTCAAGTTCAAACTTGCACCAATCAGCAAGACAACGGTGGTCTAAAGTTTTGCGAGCAATATTAGAGTTTTTAAAAATTATTTTACAAGGTAATTCCAAACCGAAACCACCTAGTAAGCAATCCTCAAATGCAACTAAGTTTTTTCCAAAATACCCACCTCGACCATTAACCATCTCACCAAAAACTTCATAGAATGACTGGAGACTTTTAATGTTTTCACCAGGTAAAACATACGTTGCTATATCTTGATTTTCCATAGTGGGGTTTTTGTACAAACGCTCGAAAAGGAGGATTAGGATTTTTCTGACTGAGAAGCGGCAGATTTTCTAAGATAACGTCTCATTATTCTTTAAACTTTGAGAGAATTGCATTTTGAGACATAAAAAGAGACATGAACTGAATCAAGCAAACCTGAACTTTCTGGAGCGATCGCCTACGTCTATACTTTGGAACCTATCCCACTAATAATACAGATGTGGATTGTAGCAAGGTCAAGGAATGCGTCAAAGTAAACTTTTTGGTGTTCCCATCTGACAACGAGAGGGCGGTATTTTCTCTGATACCAAGCAAAACAGCGCTCTTGCTGAAATCTAGGAACAGAGATTTTGATTGGTCTCCCTCTGTTTTTCTTGGTTTTCCAAACTCGTTTTGGGATTTGAGGACGAATACCTCGTTTACGTAGGTCAACTCGTTTTTGTTTCGAGTCGTACCCTTTATCAGCAGCCAATACTTTGATTCGCTTACGTGGTCTACCACGCTTTAATGTTTTAAGTTTAACTTTATCAAGTAGAGGTATTATTTGCTCCCTCTCGTTACCGTTAGCTGGGGTAGTGCAATTAGCCAAGGGCATTCCACCACCTTCCGTAAGCGTGTGAATAAGAACACCTTTTCTCTTGCCTCCATACGCAACTTCTTCACCTCCTTCCTTTCCAGGGGGAAAAAGAGCCGTCAACAGCCCCAAAGTCCCAGTTTATAAGCACCCTCTCATTAGCGTAGGCGTAGCCCGCCGCAGGCATCGCTAATACACGTCCTTGTATATATTCAAATGTTCCATCAGAACGCCATCGCTTTAACCATCGGTGGGATGAGCTTTTCGATGCCCATATATCCCCTCGTGGAAGGTCACACCATCGACATCCAGTTACCAGAATGTATAATAGACTATTTAATACATAACGATACGGTACATGAGGCATTCCTTATACCACGCTTGGATACTTGCTTAGGAAATATATCCTTAAATAGCTTCCATTCTAGGTCGCTCAATCCCTCAAAACGTCCAGCCATCACTAATACACCCAACCTCTTGCCAAAAAATAGATTACTACAATCTGGCATTAGTGGGATAGGTTCAAGTTTCTATCTACCGTCGCTATTTCTGTATCTACCGTCGCTATTTCTGACTAATGGTTTCTGGTGTGATAGCTGCATATTGTTCGCTAGTCAGCATCGCTTCCTTAATATTAATAGGTTTAGGAATCACTTTTTCTTTAGCAAACAAATCTGCAATTTTCTGTTGATTTTCCATGATTTGTGGAGTAATTGGTCTTAAGCCATAAGTTCGCCTTTCAACCATTGTTTTTAAGATATCTTCATCAATTTTGAGATGAGGAATAGTCAGTTTTACAACTTCTGCTCGGTTTTGCTCACCCCATTGACCTGTGTTATTTATCTCCTGAAGAACTAATCGCACTAATTTTGGATTTTCTGTGGCAAACTTTCGCGCAGCCATATAATATCCACCTTGAGTAGAAATGCCACTAGCATCTCTCAAAACACGCGCATTGACATTTTTTTGTGCTACAGCTAGATAAGGGTCCCAAGTTACCCAAGCATCAATTTTTCCTTGAATAAAAGCATCACGCGCTTCCGAAGGAGGGAGGCTAATGGCTTGAATATCACTATATTTCAAACCAGCTTCTTCCAAAGCTTTTATTAATAAATAATGGGAAGCAGAACCCTTTTGAAAAACTACTTTTTTACCTTTGAGGTCGGCTAAAGTGCGAATCGGTGAATCCTTCTGGACTATAATGGCGCTTCCTTTACCAGTGCTGGGTTTATTACTAGCAATATAAACTAAAGATGTGCCAGCAGCCTGAGCAAATATTGGGGGAGTTTCACCTACAGAACCAATATCAACCCTACCCACATTCATCGCTTCCATTAGTTGTGGTCCTGCGGCAAATTGTGCCCATTCAACGGAAACACCTAAAGGTTTTAGACGTTTTTCTATTAGTCCTTTCAGTCGGACAATATCTCCAGAACTTTGATATCCCATCCGCACAACTTTGGTTTTAAAACCAATAGTTTTATTTTCTGATTTTGGGGTTCCAACTGAGCAACTGATTAAAGTTGTTGAGATTGTTAATAATCCAGGTAATAAGAGTAGTGAAAAATGTTGAAAAATCTTAACTCGTGGCTGTTTGAGAGAAGTAATCATAGATGTGATACTTGATTTTTAGTTGCTTATTTTCATTAGGGAACTCCAAAAAATAAATTATCCTGCTTGAAGTTGCTGACTGTTGAACGCCACTTGCTCCACTTGGGAAAACCCAAGACCGCAGTAGCTCCTGTTGACTGTCAACAGTGGGATATTTTTAATTTGGAAGTTCCTTAGTAGGGGATCGCATCTATGCATTGGTGTAAACTTAAAATGGTCGATTATAAACCGCTAGGGCTTAAGTTGACACGTATGCACAGCTCCCCTACAGCATATTGTTCCTAACCCAAAGATTTAGACTTTTTGAAGCTGAAGATTCTTTTGGAAAAGTTCTAGAACGTTTTTCCAAGCATCAGCAGCAGCTTCGGGATTGTAACTAGCGCGATGGTTGCAGAAAAAGCCATGTCCTGCTCCGGGATAGCGGAAAATAGCATGGGGAATCTGATATTTCTTTAGTTCAGCTTCGATTTGTTCTGTGTGTTCTAAGGGGATTCCTCGATCTTCAAGACCAAAGAACGCATAAACGGGGCCTTTAATATCGGGAGTGTGTGTGATAGTGGGTTCTCCACCACCGGGAGTTGAGTTAGGAATACCACCACCATAGAAGGAAGCTGTAACTTTAATATCTGGTAAAGTCGCAGCTAGGTAAACAACGTGACCACCAAAGCAGAAACCAATAGAGCCGATCGCATCTCCTTGTACATTTGGTAGAGTTTTCAAATAAGCGATCGCCGCCTTAATATCACTCAATATTTCTTCTGCTGTGGTCTGCTCCTTATACTGTCTTCCTTTTTGGATATCTTCAGGATTGTATCCAGCTTCGAAACCAGGAGCAGTACGTTGAAATAAAGTCGGGGCGATTGCCACATACCCAACATTCGCAAACTTCTCGGCGACTTCCCGAATATGTATGTTTACCCCAAAAATTTCCTGAATCACAATCACGGCTGGGAAGGTTCCCTTTTTCACCGGTTCAGCTAAGTAAGCATCAATTTGTAAATTACCGTTGGGGACTTTAACTTGAGTAGTACGAATTTCTGTGTTTGTCATGGTTAGAGATTAGTCCACAATTACTGTGAGATTGGGATATTTTATGATAGGCTTCATCAAAACTACTAAATCTTTACCGATTTACCGTATTTTATAGGTAGTATTTCACAAACGATGTGTAAAGGCAAGTCCTGATAAAAAAGGAACTAGATAAAGTGAAAAATACAAATTAGCGATCGCCAGTTTTAATAAGCTGATGCGCGTCTAAATCTTGATGGTCGTTGACTGTTAACTGTTAACTGTTGACGGGTTTTCAGTCATCAGTCATCAGGTAAATATACAAATTAAATGCGTAACAGCTTACTATTAGGCCTAGATCTGGCTAAACTGTCACCAAAAAGAATATAAGCTGAAAGTCTTATCAATAAAGGGTTTTAGGAAAATGAGTGTTCCCAAAGTTTTAGGGGTTTTGACGGATGTTTGATAAGGACAGCCACAACTTGCACAAGATAGGTGTCTCAAAGACAACACTAACTCAGCAGAATTAACGCGGTTAAGTGAAATCGGTGTACCGCAGATATAACAAAACTTGGCTTTGACGCAACTTTTCATCGGGTCAACAGCCGCGCTAGGATTCCAAGATTTATGTTTTACCTGCTACTCAAAAACAGGCTGAAATGGTTGTACTTTAGTTAGGAGGCAATTCTAAACTTATTTCACCCAATAAACCTTTGCGAAAATCTGTTAAAAGTTGCCTTGCAGCGCGCTCTACATCACCTTTGTAACGATGCTCCGCCAAGGCGTGCAAATATATATCTCCGGTGTCAGATATGGAATCGAGTTGGTAGCGGGACTGTAATGGGTTTTTCGGTAACAAATCTGTAGCTAGAGCTTCCAAATAGTTCAGTAAATCCACTAATGCTGCTGCTACTAGCTGATTATCATAAGATGCTTCACCAATATCATCACAAATTGCTAATTTCAATGCTGCGTCTTGGTCTTCTAATCTTACTGGGATGACGCCAGGAGCATCTAGCAATTCCAAATGTTCAGAAATTCGCACCCAGCGCAGTTGGCGAGTTACCCCAGGGCGGGCTGCACTTTCTACTACTCGCCGTCCTAAGAGACGGTTAATTAAAGCGGATTTACCAACATTAGGAAAACCAATCACCACTGCTCGGACTGGACGGGGTAACATCCCGCGATCGCTTCTTCTTTGATTCAGTTCTACACCAGCCGCTTGGGCTGCCCGTGCCACTTCGGCGATCCCTTTACCATGCTGAGCGTTGGTAAAATAAGGGACTTCTCCTTGACGTTTAAACCAATCTATCCATAGCGATCGCATTTGGGGCGTAATCATATCTACTCGGTTCAATATCAACACCCGTGTCTTACCCTCCACCCACTCACCTATTTGGGGATGGTGAGTCGCTAGAGGAATTCGGGCATCTCGTACCTCAAATACTACATCTACGCGCTTGAGCTGTTCTTTAAGCTTCTTTTCAGCTTTAGCAATGTGCCCTGGATACCATTGAATTAGGTTTAATCTATAGTTTTGAGTTATAGCCATTTTTTCTTTGTCCTTTGTTATTTGTCCTTTGTTCTTTGATCCTTTGTTATTTGTCCTTTGCAAATGACCAATGACAAATGACTAATGACTCCCTGTAGCAGCTTGATGCAGAATCAAACGATTGCCATCCGGATCGTAAGCATAAATTTCTCTGCCGTGGGAAGCAATGGAAATCTTTCCTGGTGGGGGATAGCCCAAAGCGGTTATGTGGGCGATCGCATCTTCCAACTTACTCACCTCTAAACATAAACTTATCTTACTTTTGGCGTAGACGCTACACAGCTTATCGTTAGATATCACTTCAAATTCCGATTCATTTGTGTTCTTTGGTTTAAAAATACCTAATCGCATATTAGTTAAACGAAACTCAGCATAGACATTCGGTATCAAAGTAACTGGCTTTTGCTCCAGCAATTTAGTATAGAAATTCACTAAATTTTCACAATTAACCGATGCTATTGTCACAAATGCATCAACGCAGGGGAAAACCATATTGCTCTAATACGTAAGTTTATAAATTAGTAAGCACTGTGAGAGATAAATTTCCCAAAGGAGAAAAATTAGAAACTAGAGATCGAGATAAAGTATATAGATTTGGTTTGTATAAGCAATCATAGAATCAGGCAAAAGTTAATTAGCATTTATTCTTTGCATCCCACTGTAAATATTAAACCTTTCTCCACGCAGGAAGCCAATTAAAGTAATTCCAAATTCTTTGGCGACAGATACCGCTAGACTGCTAGGAGCAGAAACAGAACAGACGATGGGAACTCCAGCAATTGTAGACTTTTGCAAAATCTCAAAACTAGAGCGTCCACTGACTAGAATAATATGATTATTCAAAGGTAACTCGTCACTGAGTAATGCCGAACCAATCAATTTATCCAAAGCATTATGACGCCCAATGTCCTCGCGCAGATTTAACAACTGTCCTTGAGCATCGAAGGTAGCCGCAGCGTGTAAACCCCCTGTAGCGGTGAAGATGCCTTGAGCAGCTCGGAGTTGATCTGGTAAGCTATAAATAATTTCCGGCGTTACCGTTAGCCCACTCGGAATAACTGGACATCCTCGTAGACGCAAAGCTTCAAGACTAGCTTTACCACATACCCCACAAGCGCTATTAGTGTAGAAATGGCGTTCCAAAGGCTGTAAGTCGGGAATTAACCCATCCCGCAGTTCTACATTGACGATGTTGTAACGCTGTTCACCATCTACTGACTCATCTACGCAGTAACTGATACGTTGGATATCTTCTTTGTGTCTAACGACTCCTTCAGTGTAGAGGAAACCAGCAGCAA
Organism: Nostoc sp. C117; assembly: GCF_043099735.1. Lineage (NCBI taxonomy): Bacteria > Bacillati > Cyanobacteriota > Cyanophyceae > Nostocales > Nostocaceae > Nostoc > Nostoc sp. C117. Next base: position 644,737 of record NZ_CP170991.1, on the reverse strand, counting down.
GTTCAAAATCTGCGCCAGGTGTCCGCATAGTTACAGCTACAGTCTTCTGAAAAGGGGCGAGGCGAATTTCTAAGGGTTCTTCGGTGGTGAGATGATCTAAACGCGATCGCATTTTACCATTTTCCACTACCCAAACAGTGGCTTTAGTCTTGCTTTTAATTGGCATTGTCATATTTCTAAGAGTTGGTAAATTTAAATTTTCATACTAATCTGGAAACGAAGTAATGCTATTTGTATATGACAATCCGATTTGATTCTTGAAATTACATCAGATTACCGAAGAAAGGCAGAGGGCAGGAGGCAGGGAGCAGAGGAGTAAACTACATAATATGAAGAATAAAATGAATCTAAAACTGTTGACTTTCAGCAAAATTTCATTTGCAATAGTCTTTGTGATTTCCCTTGGTTTTGCAGGACACTTAGTGGGTGATAACATTACTCAGACAATAATTGGAAAATCTTTCGGTAAACAAGTCATGTCTACCTCCACTGTAGGAAAAAGTTCTCAACTACAAAAACTTTTAAATGAAATAATTGTAGAACAGCAAATACCTGGTGGAGTAATGTATATTTCTACACCTAAAGGTTCTTGGTTGGGAGTATCTGGTGTCAGTGACTTGTCAACTAAAACGCGGATGAAACCCACAGATGGCTTTTCTATTGCCAGTATGAGTAAAACTTTTATGGCGGTGGTTGTGCTGAAATTAGTGGAACAAGGGAAGATAGAATTAGATCGGGCGATCGCAACCTACTTACCAAGAGACATCAGTCCTCATATTATCAACAGCGATAAAATTACAGTTCGGCAACTCCTCAACCACACCAGTGGTATTGCTGAATACTTAGAAACAAAAGAGTTTATTGAAGCTACTGCGAAAAGAAGCCGTTCACAGCCCTGGACAGCCAGAGAAGCTATTCAGTATATGTATCAAGAAGAACCGCGTGCAAATCCGGGAGAAAAATTTATTTATACTGATGGGAACTACATTCTTTTGGAACTGATTGTTGAAAACATCACTAAAGGAACTCTTGCACAAGCAATCCGCAACCAGATTTTAAAACCATTGGGATTAAAACATACCTTCACAGAATTGCGTGAGCCGACAATTGGAGAAGTAGCTACAGGTTATGGCGATCGCAATAAGGATGGTAAGCTAGATAGCTACGCCGAAGTAAATGATGGTAATGGTTTGGGAGATGGCGGATTGGTTTCAACAGCAGAGGATTTAGCCAAGTTCGCCAAAGCGTTATTTGTCAAAAAAACCTTACTTTCGTCGAAGATGATGAAAGAAATGCTGAAATTTAAAGATAATGGCGAAGGTTATAGTTATGGATTGGGTGTAGAAAGGTTTTCATCTCCTTTAGCAAAAGCAATTGGGCATAGTGGTATAGCTTATGGCTTCACAACATTGCTTGCATATTTACCCAATCAAAATACCACCATAATAGTGCTGCTAAACAATCAGAATGTTGATATTAAATCAGTCGCTAAAACAGGTTTAGAGGTTGTCGAAAATCATTGATATTAGGGAACTCCAAGAAGTAAAAACAACCGCTTGAAGTTGTTGAGTGTTGACTGTTGATTGTGAAAAGTGGGATATTTTTTATTTGTCAGTTTCTTAATTTGTAATTATCATTTCATCCTACTATCCTGATAAACTTTCTGGGTCAATATTGAGTTCTCGTAATTTAGCTGCTAGGCGTTCAGCACGTTGTCGTTCTTGTTCGGCGCGTTGTCGTTCTTGTTCGGCGCGTTGTCTTTCTTGTTGAGCGTATTCCGCTTCGCACTGGGCAATTTCTTCAGGTGTAGGCATTATCTGTCCTTCAGCATTGAAATAGCGTAATTGATTTTCATGAACACCCAAATAGAAACTTAGCTGCTGACTCCACAACAATCCTTGTGGGTTGGGTTCTATAGGTTGATAAGTACCACCCAACAAAATAAACCCAGCAAATTCTAGATTTCTGGGGTCAAACCAGAAATATTCCGGGGTGCGAAAGATATCTTGATAAATTTGTTTTTTTAAGCCCTTGTCAATCACTGCGGTTGACTTTGAAAGCAGTTCTATAATCAAATTTGGATATTTGCCGTCTTCTTCCCAAACAACCCAACTATCACGGGGTTTGCGTTCGGTATCCAGCACGACAAAGAAATCTGGTCCCCGAAAGTCTTGGGATTTACGCTGGCGTGGACTGTAATGAATGCTAAGATTGCCGGCAGCAAAAAAGTTGTCGTGGTCTCGCCACAACCAATCAAGGCATTTTATTAATAGCAGCATTTGCTGCAAATGTAGGTATGTTTCCAATGGTGGTTCGTTACTTTCTAAATCCCCAGGTGGAAATATAACATCTTCTGGGGTTTCAAAATCTTTGGCGACAGACATGGCTGCAAGTTTTGGAGTGATATTAAGTTTAGCGTAGCAGTGGGAAAGCGTTAATATTAGGTTTGCTTTTCTAAGCGTACTATTGCATTATAATCAGGCACGCCTTCGAGCGATCGCTTACTTTTATCTAATAACACATTCCCTTCCGGCCAATGTACTTGCAAGTTGCCTAACTGAATTGGTGCGATGTAGACTTGACAGAACAATTCGCCTAATTTATTTTTCAGAATTACCTTATCTCCATCTTTTAAACCCAATTTTGCCGCATCATCAGCATTCATTAGCACTGCCTCTCGCACTGCCCCAGTAATGGCATCCTTGGGTTCCTGTACCATACTATTAAATTGTTTGCCTCGGCGCGTTGCTAATAAAAAATAACCTTCTGGTAAGTCTCTTTGGCGTGGTAATAATACGCCAAAGTGTGCTTTACCATCCGCCGTCGGGAAATTCCAGCCAAAACACAAATGTGAGCCACCATATTGAAACTGATCGCCAGCTTGCTGTAAATGTTGAATACCAGCATACTGGGGGACGACTTGAGCAATTTCTTGACGGATAGCATCTGTATCGGCAAAAGTCAGCTTATCTGCCAAATCTGGCTTTACCCGCCTTGCCAATTCTAAAAACACTTCCCACTCTGGACGTGCTTCGCCAATCCGGGTCCCTGGAATTTCTGGGCTGAAAATTACCCGACGTTCGGTGTTAGTTTCTGTCACTCCCCCTGGTATTTCGTAGCGAGTAGTAGCAGGTAACAGCACCACAGTATCAGCCGGTTCTACCAACATTTGGCTAGAGAGAACAATATCGATATGTACCCGCAGGGGTATTTGCTTCAGCGCCGCTTCTACATAATCCGGTTCTGGCAGCACTTCTAAAAAATTCCCGCCTACGGAAAACAACACATCTAAATCCCCCTGATGTGCGGCACTAATCATTTCTGGTGCAATTAAACCTTTACTTGTCGGCACTGCAAAGCCCCAATGATGACTTAATTGGGCAGCATTTTCTGGAGTGATGGGTTTCCCGCCAGGAAGTACTGTGGCGTAACACCCCATCTCTGCACCACCTTGCACCCCAGAGTGCCCGCGAATTGGCATTAAACCACAGCCTTCCCGACCCACAAAACCTTTAGTGAGAGCTAAATTGATGATACTTCGGACATTATCTTCGCCGCACTCATGCTGAGTAATGCCCATACTCCAAACAAATACGGCTTTGTTGGCTTCCCCGACCATTTTGGCAAAGGCGTACATTGACTCACGGGATGTACCAGAAAGCCGCTCTAATTCTTCCCAAGATTGGCTTTCGAGAGATATCTTAAGTTCTGCAAAGCCAGCAGTATAGCGGTCAATAAATGATTCGTCTACCCAATTATTGGCAATTATATGTTTAATTGTGCCATTTAAAAATGCTATATCCCCGCCCATGTTGATTAAGAAGAAATCTTCGGCAAACTTGGTGCCGAAAACGGCACTTTCCACAATTGAAGGCACCCAATAACGTTCCATTCCTGGTTCGCGGTAAGTGTTAATCACTACAATCTTCGTGCCAGCTTTCTTCGCATAGTGGAGATATTTAACGGTAACAGGCTGATTATTGGCAACATTGGAGCCAATGAAGACTAATAAATCAGTACCAATCCAGTCTTTATAAGAACAAGTAGTAGCTCCTGCACCGAGGGCTGCTTTTAAACCTGCTGTGCTGGGAGAATGACAAATACGGGCAGCATTATCAATATTATTGGTTCCCATTGCCCGCACAGCTTTTTGGGTGGCGTAGTAAGTTTCGTTGACAGTACCGCGACTGGTAACATAGAAACTGAGGCGGTCTGGTGTGGTAGTGCGGATGCGATCGCTAATTACTCCTAAAGCTTCATCCCAACTCACACGACGAAAGCCTTTTTCCCCTTGTTGACGAATCATTGGGTATGGGAGTCTTCCCAAGTCCCGTAATTGGGCACTTTTTTGCTTTTGTAACTGCGAAACATCCTCCAATAGCACAGGGTCAAAAGCTGGCATAGTATTCATCCGCAACAGCCGCAACCGGACATTGCAAAGATGAATGCCTTCTATTGTCCAATCTTTCATCCCGGTTGTTCCGAGGGCGCAACCATCGCAAACACCTTTATCGAGAATATTCCACGCGTAAGGTAGTTTGTCACGAGAGTGCCAAATTGCCCGAAATACCTCCCAATAGTTATTGGGGTACTGTTCGCCAATGCCGAAAGGCTTCCAACTTGCCCAATGCTGGGGTGTCCAGTGCTTTTTCGGTTGAGGTAACATGATGCAGTGTGTGAGTTGCTGGATTCTCTTAGGCTATCGTTTTGATTGGGAAATGAGTAGCAGGCAGTGAAAAATCCGGCGTTGCTGAATAATGAGATAATTAGGGCTAAGAACCGAATCGCACTAAGAAAACGTGAAACCTCGTTAGCGCATGGTGTAGGAGAAAATCAAGAAAATTAAAATAAGTGCGAACATTAATAAACTTCTTTATTTTTGATTGCGATCGATCATCCCTGAGTTTTGAGGTCAGAAAAAGCGACCTCTGTAGGTCGTACCGTTATGGGTGGGTTTAAACCCCCACCCATAAAGGAATTATGAATCGAATTCTTTAATGACTGGCTACTACTTCTCCTTCGAGGCGAACCAGGCGGTCTGCCAAAAGTTTTTCTAGATCCTCTAGGGCTTTGGTGAAGCCTTTGATGCCCTCGTCTAGTTTGTCAAATGCCATACGGTCAGCAGTATGCATTTTGTCAAAAGTAGCTTTGTCAATGGATATCTTTTCAATTTCCAAGTTGGCTACCTTAGCAGGGTCAAGTTTGCGTGGTAGTTCTCCAATGGTGGCTTGTAATTCAGCCAAAAGAGATGGCGAAATTGTTAACAAATCACTACCGGCTAGCTCAGTAATTTCACCAATGTTGCGGAAGCTAGCTCCCATAACTTCGGTTTTATAGCCGAATTTCTTGTAGTAGTTGTAGATTTTGGTGACTGACAAAACTCCTGGATCTTCGGCTGCTGGGTAGCTATCGCGTCCGGTATCTTTTTTGTACCAGTCGAGAATCCGGCCGACGAAGGGAGAAATTAAGGTGACACCAGCTTCTGCACAGGCGATCGCTTGGTGAAGACCAAACAATAAGGTAAGGTTACAATGAATACCTTCTTTCTCAAGAATTTCCGCAGCGCGAATGCCTTCCCAGGTGGTGGCAATTTTAATTAACACGCGATCGCGGCCAACTCCAGCGGCTTTATACTGAGCAATTAATTCCCGTGCTTTAGTCAAGGTAGCTTCTGTATCGTAGGACAAACGAGCGTCCACTTCGGTAGATACACGACCGGGAATAATTTGTAAAATCTTTAATCCAAAAGCAACTGCTAGACGGTCAAAAGCCAGAGAAACTATCTGTGCTTTGGTGGCTCCAACTCCGGCATCTTTTTTGGCCTGGAGTAAAGTCTGATCGACAATTTCCTGATATTCTGGCATCTGCGCCGCAGCAGTAATCAAAGAAGGATTAGTGGTGGCGTCTTGGGGTTTGAACTTTTCAATTGCCTGAATATCGCCTGTATCTGCGACGACAACAGTCATTTCCCGCAATTGTTCCAGTAAATTCTTAGACATAAAATACTCCGTGATGTTTGTTTAGGATTTACTTAATTCCCCAGTGAGTGAAGAGTGCTGAGTGCTGTTAGCGGTAGCGGGGCGTTTAGCCCGTGCTAAGTGCTGAGTTCTGTACATGGATAGCGGGGCGTTTAGCCCATGCTGAGTTAGGAGTTAGGAGTTATTATTCTTCTCCTTAGTCCCTAGTTCCCAGTCCTCATTACCCCTTATCCCCAGAGGGGACTGCACCTTCCCCAGTCCCTAGTCCCTAGTCCCCAGCCCCCAGTACCCAGCCCCTAGTCCCTTCAATTCTGATTCTGACAATTTTTCGGAATCATTGCCTAATTTTGCTTACTATCTAGAGCCACAGCCCTATTCTAGATGCCTTATGCGGAAATTGGCTGTCCAATGGAATGCACTTTGATTAAACTAGTTGTTCCCGATTTACCAATTGGGACGCCAGAGGTGATCACCACTTTATCTCCCTTGTTTGCTAAACCCATGTCTACAACTCTGTTCACCACATTGGTAAACATCTCTTCAGCATTGTGGACTGGTGGAATCAGCAAAGGTTCCACTCCCCAGGAAAGCGCTAACTGGCGATAAACAGTAATGTCAGGAGTTAAGGCAATAATCGGAGAAGTTGGCCGATATTTAGACACCATTCTCGCCGTACTCCCTGAGGAAGTATTACAGAGAATTGCTCGTGAGCCTGTTTCATAGGCGATGCGACACACTGATTCTGCTACGGATTCGGTGACGCTAAGACTACCTGCTTCATGACACCAGGAATGTCTACTACCCTCATCTAAGGCTTGTTCTGTCCGCACAGCGATGTTATGCATCATTTCGACTGCGGCGATGGGATATTGTCCTACGGCTGTTTCCCCAGAAAGCATTACGGCGTCTGTACCATCCAAAATGGAGTTAGCAACATCTGTGGCCTCGGCACGGGTAGGATCGGGAGCGCTAATCATCGACTCTAGCATTTGCGTGGCTGTAATCACGGGTTTACCAGCCTGATTACAACGGCGAGTTATATCTTTTTGAATCAGAGGAACTTCATGAATTGGCATTTCTACGCCCAAATCGCCACGAGCAATCATAATGCCGTCAGCAACCTTGAGGATGGAGTCAAACTCCTCTACTGCTTCTGCTCTTTCAATTTTGGCAATTAAGAGAATAGAAGCGCCAGCGGCTTCAATCATCCTGCGGGCGGGTTCTAAGTCTTGTGGCGATCGCACAAAGGACACCGCTACCAAGTCTACACCCAACTGAATCCCAAAACGCAAATCCAGCAAGTCTTTTTCGGTGATAGAACTGACAGGTAAAGGCGTTTGTGGTAAGTTTACTCCCTTGTGGGTGGAAATTAACCCACCAATTTTCACATGTGCCCGAATGCGATCGGCATCACGAGCGGTAACAATCAACTTAACGCGACCATCATTAATTAAAATCGGTTCGCCTGGTCGCATCATGGCAAATAAAGTCGGCAATGGTAGAGGTATTTCCTCAATACTCTCACCCTTCTCTTGTAAAACAAAAGTAACTTCAGTGCCAGCTTCCAGATTTAACCCTTCTGGTGGTAAAATACCTAAACGAATCTTCGGACCACACAGATCTTGCATAATAGCGATAGGCTTTTGCTGCTCAGCGCTAATCTGTCTGAGATACTGAGCAGTTTGGGCATGGAATTCATAGGCACCGTGGGAAAAATTCAAGCGTGCTACATTCATTCCAGCTTCTACCAACGCTTGGAGCTTTTCCGGTGCAGATGTAGCAGGTCCAACAGTACAAATAATTTTGGTTCGACGCATAGGGATTAGGGGTTGAGGGATAACCTGCAAATTTGGATGCATCAGACCAATTCGTAATTCGTAATTCGTAATTCGTAATACTTCTCTACGAGAGGCTGCGCCAACGGCTACGCGGTTTCTGAGCGTAGTCGGAGGACAGTACAAGTTCGTAATTCGTAATTCAGAGACTTGAGATTTTATTTGGGTATCCCCGTTTAAACCTTTAGTCTTCTTTTGCAGAATTGGTATTATGCGCTGTCCAGGCGTAGACTGTTGTAGACATTGCATGAGGCATCCAAAGTCACACGTGCTTCATATCACTGGTTTGCTAAGTAAAGATACTAAATTAAGTCTTGTTTTCAGGTATTTCCCATTTGACCCAAATCCCGAATTGGGGAATAGGGACTGGGGAATAGTTTTCCTAATACCCAATACCCAGTACCTAATACCCAATACCCAGTACCTAATACCCAATACCCAATCCAAATCAAACCACAGCAGCTGTCGGTACGAGTTTTTCCTTCTGTGACATAGACAACATTAGGTCAATAACGCGATTTGAGTAGCCCCACTCGTTGTCATACCAGGCAACTACTTTGAAGAAGTTGGAATTCAATTCAATACCAGCACCTGCGTCGAAAATGCTAGAATGAGTATCGCCTTGAAAATCTGTGGAAACTACTTCTTCATCTGTGTAGCCCAAAATACCCGCTAGAGAACCTGCGGCAGCCTCTTTCATGGCAGCACAAATTTCCTTGTAACTGGTGGCTTTGGCAGTTTTGAAAGTTAAATCAACTACAGAGACATCGGGAGTCGGAACTCTAAATGCCATACCAGTCAATCTGCCCTTCAATTCTGGTAAAACCAGGGCTACAGCTTTAGCTGCGCCTGTGGAGGAGGGAATAATATTTTGGGCTGCACCTCGACCGCCCCGCCAGTCTTTTTTGCTCGGGCCGTCTACGGTTGGCTGGGTGGCAGTCATGGCATGAACTGTGGTCATCAATCCTTCGGTCAAGCCAAAGTTGTCATTGATGACTTTAGCTATGGGAGCTAGACAGTTTGTGGTGCAGCTAGCATTGGAGACAATTATATCTTTGCTAGGGTCAAACAGGTGATGATTTACACCCATTAGCAAAGTAGGAACTGTATCTGGATCTTTGGTGGGAGCGGAAATTATCACTCGCTTTGCACCTGCCTTCAGGTGGTTTGCTGCCCCTTCATAGCCAGTGAAGAGTCCCGTAGATTCCACGACATAATCTGCACCTAGTTGTCCCCAAGGCAATTCTGCTGGATTCCTCACAGATACGCAAGGAATAAAGTGCCCATCAATGAGGATGCCATCTTCTTTGGCTTCAACCTTGAACTTTAATCTACCGTGGGTCGAGTCATACTTTAATAGATAAGCAAGGTTATCTGGTGGTACGAGGTCGTTAATGCCCACAAACTCGATGTTGGGGTTGTCGATGCCAGCGCGAAGCACAAGCCGCCCGATCCGACCGAAGCCGTTGATACCAACTTTCAATTTAGTCAAGATTAAACCTCCCGTTGTGGAAAGTTGAACAAAAGGAGAAAGTTAAAAGTCAAAATAGATTGCCTTTTACTCTTTACTCTATGATCGTGACAGTCTCAGTCGGCTAAGGCATATTTACTTGGCATGTTTTAAGGATTGGGGCATTGGGTATAGGACATTGGGTATGTCCAATGCCCAAAGAAAGTTACTTTTCCAAGTTCCAGCCGAGGGCTACTGCGACTTGAGCAGCTAGTTGTAGGGAATTGAAGGGTTTAGCGATCGCACTTATTGTTCCCATCTGAGCATAGCGACGGCGATCGCTAGCCTGGATTTTGGCTGTTAATAAAATTACCGGAATTCCTTTGGTTAATGGATTTGCTTGTAATTTTTCAAAGGTCGTAATGCCATCCATATCTGGCATCATCACATCGAGTAAAATCGCATCTGGTTGGTAAGTCTCGGCTTTAATTATGCCCTCTTCACCAGAACTCGCTGTCTCTACTTCCCAACCTGCGACTGTTTCTAAACAAATCTTTGCAACTTCTTGAATATATTGCTCGTTATCAACCACCAGAATTCGCTTTGTTGTCGTCACGGCTATCCTCTTGTTGGTTGTGAGTAATTTTCTGAAGTAACTCCATCACCTGTTGTTCAAATCCCTGACTAGTCACGGGTTCTTTGTTCAAAAATTTTGTATATCCTAATTTCAGTCGTTCCTGTTCGTCTCGATCTAAATCATTATTGTGTAAAGTGCCGATTAATGGCAGAGTGACGTAAAAAGTGCTGCCCTCACCCAATACACTTTCAGCCCAGATTCGTCCACCGTGCTGTTGCATAATGCTCTTACAAATTGCCAAACCCAAACCAGTACCATCGTGATTGCGTGAATCAGAAGAGTCAACTTGTTGAAACCGCTCAAAGATACTCTCAAGTTTGTCTGTGGGAATACCGCGTCCGGTGTCTTTGACTGTTAATAAAACTTCATTTCCTTGTTGTTGCGCTCCTAATGAAACCGTAGACCCCGCAGACGAAAATTTAATGGCGTTACTCAATAGGTTAGTTAAGGTTTGGACAATGCGATCGCCATCTGCCCATACTTGACCGGATACGCCAGAAATAGATAGCGCCACTTCTGCTTTATCAGCCAGAGGGTTGATGACATTTACTGCTTGAGCGATCAGATCGCTGATTTCACAAATTTCTGGTTCCATCTTTCCCTTACCTGACTCGATGCGCTCAATGTCTAGAATGTCATTGATTAAGCGTACTAGGCGTTCGGTGCTATCGGTGGCAATTTGCAACAGACGTTTTCCTTGTTTTGAGTCTGTCGGTAGCAAACCACTAGCGAGCATTCCTAAAGACCCGTGAATCGAAGTTAAAGGTGTGCGGAGTTCATGACTAACAACAGAGACAAATTCATCTTTCATCCGTTCGACTTGCTTCCGTTCTGTGATATCTCGCAATATAACTGTATAAAATATTTCATTTCCCATGTCTATTTTAGAGATGGAAGCCTCCGCTGGAAATTCAGTGCCATCTTTGCGGCGACCATATATTTCCCGTCGTTCTCCCATCCGCCGAGCAAGATTAGGAGATTTACCAAAGTCAACTACATGCTGACGATGCATCTGATAAAAGCGCTGGGGCAAAAGCAAATCAAGGCCTTGTCCAATTACTTCCTGAGCAGAGTAACCGAAAATTTTCTCTGCTCCCTGATTAAACAAAGTAATATCTTGGAACCCGTTGATGGAAATAATTGCATCATCAGCAATATCTAAAATTCGTGCAAATCGGGCTTGAGAGAAGTGTAGTTCTTCCTGTGTACGCTGGCGTTCATCAAGTTGTGATTGCAACCGTCGATTCACGCTAATTAATTCAGCAGTGCGCTCTGCTATTCTCAATTCCAGTTCGTTGATAGCTTGGAAATTGGGAGAGTTGAAAAAATGACTCTCCTGAAGTTCAGATCCAAAGCTTTCTTTGCTCGAACTTCTCTCGGTGTCCCCCCTCCTCCCCTGCACCACCCGTCGCCGCAATTTTAACCGTTCTAAACGATTGATAATCCGGGTTACTATTTCTGGTCCGACAATGGGCTTGCTAACAAAGTCATCAGCACCAACGCTAAAGACTTGATTTACCATTTCGGCATCGCTATGGACTGTGAGGAATAGGATGGGTAACTCAGTCCATTGAGGATGATTGCGTACCATTTGGCAAAGTTCAATACCATTTGTAAAAGGTAATTCTACATCTAGAATCAGCAGGTCTGGGGCGATGGCTTCCAAGGTTTCCCATAATTGACGTGGATCTTCAAGAGCGATCGCTTTCAGTCCCCAAGGGCTAAGTAAGGTTTCCAACAATGTCTGAATTTGCGGATCGTCGTCTACAACCAAGATTTTAGTTTCTGCATCAGACGCATTTTGCGATGGCGTCACCGTTTCTAAAACTTCCGCTGTTGGCAGTACAGATATTGCTGCGGCATTTTTTGCCTCAATTTGCCGACGCAATAAATTTACCCAACTTTCGAGGTTGGTGATTTCAGATTTACTGAAAGTTTGATTAGAAATCAGCAGCAGTTCGATATTGCGTGCCAATTTTGAGCCAAGACTCAAGCCAAAAGTACCTAAAGATCCTGCTAAATTATGGGCTTCTTGGGCTGCAAGCGATCGCAATTCGGGATCTAAGGTATTTTGCTTTAAAGAGGCGATCGCTTGCTCCAGCACCCTCATCTGCTCGTCCACCCGCCCTTGAAATCGTTGCCAAACTTTCCCAACCGCTATTAGTGTTTGCTGCTCCTGTGATTGGGCGTTGATATTTTCCTCTGCCCCTTTTCCCCCCTGCTCCTCTTCGAGTGATTTCAAACGATAACCGATACCATAAACTGTCTCAATGAAATCACTGGGCGCTCCTACAGCTTTGAGCTTGTGCCGTAATCCTTTAATATGAGTGCGAACAGCTTCTTCTTGTGGAGTATCTTCATAAGACCAAAGATGTTCTAAAATCATCCCACAGCTAAACAATCGGCGACTATTTCGTAAGAATAGTTCCAACAGAGCATACTCTTTTCGGGTGAGTGCCAGCAAATTCCCTGCATAGTTAACTTCACAGGTACTAGGGTCTAGCCGCAAATTACCACGCTCTAGCACAGGTTGCGAGGTTCTTCCTCCACGACGCAACAGCGCCCTGACACGAGCAACTAATTCCTCTGGGTCAAATGGTTTAACTACATAGTCATCTGCCCCTGCATCTAATCCGATCGCTTTTTCATGACTACTATCGCGCCCTGTCAATAATAATATTGGCACTTGGAGACCACTACACCGAATTTGCCGACAAAGACTAATCCCATCTAGCTTGGGTAATATCACATCTAGAAGTATTAAATCATAATCGTAAGTTTGGATTAAATCCCAAGCAGCATCCCCATCACTGGCAACTTCAACAGCATAATTTTGGTTAGTTAGAACAGCGGTGAGTGCATAGGCATTTAACTCATCATCTTCTACGACTAAAATTTTCATTTTAAAAGCTTTCCAGATGGAAATATATAGAACAAATAACAAGCAAAAAATTTAAATAGCAAAATGATAAATATCAATACTGAATTTTAGAACATCTTTCCAAAAGTTGATCTACACGTTAATACTCATTAATAAATATGAATATTTAATTTATGTATTACAAAGATTTTTGAAAATACTATAAACTATATATCCTACAATAGATGACATAGAAAAAAGACTATATTTGATTTTATCTTTATCCTCAGACTGATTAACGATATTTGAAGCCATAAAAATCTTACACCAGTTTACAAGTAAGTGAGGTACTAAATGGAAAAGTCAAAATTATCATCAACAGTTTTTAACTCTTGCCCCTGCCTCCAAACCGATAACACCATTTCAATTAATGATTGCAACCGATCCTTGGGTAAAGACGTGACGTGATGAATCCTGTCTCTACAAGTGGTCTATTTGTCCTATTCTTTTTTCAACTTGGTATAAATTTGTACTTTATGCAAAATAAACCTGCTGTAATACGCTACAACAGAAAAAACCCTCTGCTAAATCTGTGAAAAAACGAGTAACCCTCACCTTCCCAAAACGCGCCGTACAAATGCCAGTGACTTATGTACTGGCTAAAGAATTCAATGTCGCTGCTAATATTATCCGCGCCCAAGTAGCCCCAAATCAAATTGGCAAATTGGTATTGGAACTATCGGGAGACATCGATCAATTGGATGCGGCGATCGAGTGGATGCGATCGCGGCATGTTAATGTTTCTCATACTTTAGGCGAAATTGCGATCGATCCAGATGTGTGTGTCCACTGTGGCTTGTGTACTGGGGTTTGTCCTACAGAAGCCCTCACTTTGCATCCAGAGACATATAAGCTAACATTCACGCGATCGCGTTGTATTGTCTGCGAGCAGTGTATCCCCAGCTGTCCAGTACAGGCAATATCTACCAATCTTTAACCAAAATCCAAAATCAAAGACTGATATTAGCCCAGCTTAAACACATCTGCCATTACATCACCATCACCCACCAGCCTAGTTTGTGCTGGAGAATCATAAACTACTAATAGCGAAGATATGCCAGTTACATCCTGAAAAAGTGTAACTCCTTCAGCGGAAGAGAAAGTTAAAGCCTTGCTTGTGGCCATAACATAAAAGTTTAACTTTGTAATTAAGTAAGTAGATGGGAATAAACCAAATTAGGGATTTCCAAGTAAAAAAATATTCCATCGTTGTGTATGCAGATGAGGCAGAGGAAGCAGAGGAGAAATATAAAAATGGGATAATTTATTTTCTGGAAGTCCCTTATCTTACGAAACGTAAATATGACCAAAATCTTGACTGATTATAAAGAACAGCCTTCAAGATTTAGCTTGAGCTGCATCGACCTATTTATTGGTTCCTGTTTCCCTTTATCTAATTAATTACGCCCAAGGTCTTAATATAATCCTTAGGATAAATCTGCTTCTAAGGCCTTTGATATATATTAGATATGTTGATAACAATACAAGTATCTCACGAGCATAAGAATACTTTACAATCATAATTTAATAAAAAAATATCAAAACTAGATCCATTTTTTTAACTAATGTTATTATGCAATAACCGCATTAGGTATGTCATTAAGATCAATTATGAAATTAGCCACCCAACCCACGGTAAAAACTCTAGGTGACTACGCTTACCAAGCGATTGAAAAACACTTTAAGAAAACTTTGAAGTGGGAAAAATCAGTGAAGAAAGATGAAGATCCAGAAGCGCTGCACCAAATGAGAGTGGGAATGCGTCGCTTACGCACGGCTGTAAATAGGTTTGGGATAGCGGTAGATATATCCAAACCAGTCAGCGATAAAAATATTGGTAAAATAGCTCGTCGTCTTGGTAGTCTCCGAGATTTAGACGTACTCAAAGAAAGTTTGGAAAACAATTACAAACCAAATTTACCCCGCAAAGAGCAGGAATCTTTACAAACAGCTTTCACCGCTTTAGCTAAACAACGTGAAAATGTCCTGTCAAGAGTGCAGAAAACCTTAAAAGACGAAACTTACAAATCTCTAAAAGAGTCATTAGATAAGTGGTTGGATAAACCTAGTTATCAACCTTTGGCAGATGTGAGTATTGAGCAAGTGCTACCAGATTTACTTTTACCGGAACTGAGTAATTTCTTACTGCATCCGGGTTGGTTAATTGGCACCGAACTTGTGGAATCAGAAGTCAGAGTCCAGAAAAAGTGGGAACCAGAAAAGATAGAACAAGAATTGACAACCGAAGGCGAAATTCTTCATAGTTTGCGAAAAGAAGCTAAACGTATACGCTACCAGATGGAGTTATTTAGTGACTTATATGGAGAGTCTTATGCGGCTTACATTACAGAAGTAAAAAATATCCAAGAAATTTTGGGTACGATCCAGGATAGTATGGTTTTAGCTGAGTGGTTAGGAGATATCTTCAAGTCAGAAATTGCAACTAAGCTACCTACCCTTGCTAGTTTATTAACTGAAAATCGTTATCAGTCGTGGCAGCAGTGGCAACCTTTACAAGAAAGGTATCTGAAAACTGAAACTAGACATAGCTTTCATTTAACAATACTGCACCCGCTTTCAGGAGTAATTAGTTAAAAGTTAGTTTTTGTTCGGCAAGGATTGGATTAACGAGCAGGGACTTGAATAGGAGCCTCTAAGGATAAAACATAAACACTGCTTTGGGCAATCTGAACAATCCGAGTATTTTCGGCAGAACGCAAGCCTGAAATTAATCCAACAGCGCTTCCCAGCATTGCTCCCCGGTCAAATTGATCGGGATCGCCTTGGCTCAAATAGCCCGATATGCTTCCGCCAATCCTGCCCCAAACAGAACCATTCTCAACAGCTTTGTCATTAGCTCGCATATGGGTAATGGTAGTACCAGGAATCATCTGACTCGATGCTTTAATTGAGACAATTCTACCCTTGACAACTAATGATTGTGCGACAATTTTAGCGCCGCCATCAGTGGGTTTGAGGATAACAGTTACAGGAGTATTTTCTGCTGCGACAATATTACCTTGGCTATCTTGAATAGCGCTAGCTAAAGGAAGTGTCAAAGGATAATCCTTTTTTTGACCAACATCTACGGCAACAGACGCTGGAAATGAGACAATAATCGCTGTATCCTGAGGAATGTTAATTTCTTGAGAGACTGCTTGAGTTGCTTGAGTTGGCTGAGTTGCTACTGGTTGTGCGCTAGCTGGGAGGATGATGGAACCCAGCACAGAGATAGAACAGGCGAAGCTCAAGAATATTTGCTTTTTCATAATAGTTTTTCCTTTGATGTGAGTAGCTTTTTGAGGATTGAATCCCTTCACTCAATCAATAGGTTTGGGGTTATTAATTTATGCAGCGTGCAGTGTACTTAGGGGCTGACAGATAAAAAAATATCCCACTGTTCACAGTCAACACTCAACACTCAGTAACTTTAAGGGGTTGTTTTTATTTATTGGAATTCCCTTAGAATACTTTTCGTTCTTCTAGATGGGTAAGAGTATCAGAGCGATCGCGCCATACAGGACATAACTTTTTATTGGCGAATATTTAACTAGTCGCCTATGTGAGGCGATCGCAGTTAAGTTGCATTTCTGACGACAACAGAAATCCTGCCTACATTGCGGTCTTTTATTATGATTAATCTATTCGGACGGAGTTTAGGTTAAATTTTCTGGCGGTCGCTTCGCGCGATCGCACAACTTTTGGATCTACTGAATTTTTATAACCGACATTGGGTATTCACCTATCCCACTCAATCTTACCCAAGCTTTAGATCCGGTGAGAGCAACAATATAGGATAGGTGGTTACGAAGGCTTATACTGCTGGCATAAAATTTACTCCCTCAAAACTTTTCAAACACATTCTAAGTGGTAATTAATGCCCTTAATTCTTCAGTTTTTAATCTTGGTCCATAGGATGTAACAATCTTAGAAGCTGCGGCCGATGCTAATTTTCCGGCTTCTTCATAGCTCATACCTTGGGTAATTCCATAGAGGAAAGCTCCTGCATACATATCTCCTGCTCCCACTGTATCTACGGCTTTTACTTGAGGTGCAGCGATTTCGATTAATTTCTGACCGTCAAATACTACTGAACCCTTGGCACCGCGAGTAATCACAAATTTATTACTCAGGATTTTTAGTTTGTCTACAGCTACTTGAAAATCCTGTGTATCTGCTAGTTCTAATGCTTCACTTTCATTAGCAAAAATCAACTCTAAACCAGGTCCAATGATATCTAACAAACCATCTTTAAAAAATTTCACCATGTTGTAATCAGATAGGGACATGGTGGTTTTTACTCCCGCTTTTTCAGCTATTTCTCTAGCCTTTATAGCTGCTTCTTTTGCTGTGGGAGAAGTCACTAAATATCCTTCGATATATACATATTCTGAATCAGCGATCGCTGATGATACTAATTCTTGTGTAGAAAATTTTTCAGTGATTCCCAAAAATGTATTCATGGTGCGATCTGCATCGGGAGTTACTAACACCAAACATTTACCTGTAATTCCTGATTGGCGATCGCCATTTTTTAAGTTGGTATCTACCTGAGAGTTGAGTAAATCTTCGATGTAAAAGTCTCCAAATTCATCATTAGCCACTTTACAGGAATAAAAAGCTTTTCCTCCTAGTTGACTAATTGCCACCATTGTGTTAGCGGCTGACCCTCCACAACTCTTATGGCAATGAAGATTTTTGAGATTTTCCAAAATATGATTTTGACTATCTTCATCTAGGAGTGTCATTACACCTTTATCAATCTTTAACTCTTGTAATAACTCTGGAGATACTTCGTATTCTATATCTACTAAGGCATTACCTACACCATAAACATCATATTTTTTGCCCATTGTTTATCACCTAGAATAATTTCTGTCTGACTTGAACAGAACTGATAATAACAGATAGGCAAGAGATAAGAGTTGCTTGGTCATAATTTTGTATACCCGCATTTTTTCAGGGTCTTTGGGCTACAGCAGTTTTATCTCTGCAAAGAAAATTCTAGCTGAAAGCGGGTTGTTCATTCTCAAGCAGGACTTGCCGATTCAGAGGTAATCACTCCTCGGAATCATTTATCGGTGGTAAATAGGGAATTAAACTTCTACCGAATGCCTCTTCTTCAATCTCATAGACACTGTAACACGCATCCATAGGGAATCCATTGACGAAAATTAACCAGGCAGTCGGCTGGGCAAATACCAAGTCGTCTCATAGTAACTCATCTTTATCGCATCTCGAATTGCTTTGGATTTTCCCTGCCTTGTACTTTCTGTTACGCATTACTTGGCTCGGCTACATCGTAAAACTTTTTGTTACTCTAAGTCCGAATAAATGATGAGATATTCAGTATATATTGTCTTAAGTATGGTTCAGTGCCACTCAATATCTGAGGTACTTGTTTGATTGCAGCGATCGCCTGATTCATACTTGGATTCAGCAACGCCGAAAAATCAATCAGATTACTTGTCTCTCTTGTCAGTATGGGTTGACCAAGCCTTAATCCGTGGACGCAAATCTAGGGATTCCTCACAAGTTCCTCAAGTTCTTTTCCTAATTTTAAGAGTGGAGCCAAATTTTTCATAGATCCAACCACATTGTTGAGTTATGAGAATGCTGGTAAAAACAAGAATTCAAAGTTCTTTAAGCTACTAAATAGTTTCAAGTGATTGAACAATCAGGAGCAAAATTCATGACTACTTTCAAAATTATCCAACATCAGCTTCGTCATCTTTATATAGCTTTACAACGAGTCATTAAATATATAGCACAGGCGGTTATCAGAATTTTTTCTCCTACCGATGACCAATATCCAGGAACAGGAATTCAGCCCTTTACAGGAGATATTACTGATAACAAAAAGCACGGAGATAGTAAATTTTAAGAAATAAAAAGATTGTTGAGTCTTTTTCAACTGCATTAGTTGAAAAGGAATAATTTTCACTGTCAAAAAAAATGAGCGGTGAGGAGTGTTACTGAATGCAGAGATCAGGAATAGGCTTTTATTTAGGTTGTCATGATTCGTTAAATATTCAAGTAAATTGCCTCATTAAAATCACTTCCACCACTTTGCTAGTAAATGAGGTACACCCTCACCAATCCTGTCCGATGCCTTGGTGAGGGTACACGACAATGTGGGTGTGGGTATTCTTGTACCTCAAGAACTTGAAATCTACTTTAATCTGAAACTTTTCAGACTTTTTTTAAATTGTAAGTGAACAGTTTAGTACTGACTATCAGTGTACAGCACGGCGTAATAAATCACCTATTCCAAATCAATAAAATGCTTCTGCTGTATATCTGTTTAAATTTTGAATTGACTACGGCACTAGTATTTTTGCTAATAGACATCTCCCAAAAAAATCTCAAACCCTTATCCTATCTAGATGAAAACCTAATTTCTGGAGATGTCTAATGACTAAAGAACCATAACCGATCAAAAGTAACATTAGAGAAATAATGGCAAATTCAACTTTTAACCTTTCGGATCTCAACGGTACTAACGGCTTTGCCATCAACGGTATCAATGTAGGTGACTACTCAGGTGCCTCTGTCAGCAGTGCCGGAGACATCAACGGCGACGGTCTTGACGACTTGATTATTGGGGCACCAAATGCTGATCCCAATGGTAATGAATCAGGACAGAGCTACGTGGTATTTGGCAGCAAAAGCGGTTTTGGTACTCAATTCAACCTCTCTACCCTCAATGGCATCAACGGTTTTGCCATCAACGGCATCAATGCAAATGACAAATCAGGCATCTCTGTCAGCAGTGCCGGAGACATCAACGGCGACGGTCTTGACGACCTGATTATCGGGGCACAAGATGCCGACCCCAACGGCTCTTACTCTGGACACAGTTACGTCGTTTTTGGCAGCAAAAGCGGCTTTAGTGCCCAACTCAACCTTTCCGCCCTCAACGGCACTAACGGCTTTGCTATCAACGGTATTAATCCAGCTGACTTCTCGGGTAACTCTGTCAGCAGTGCGGGAGATATTAACGGCGACGGTCTTGACGACCTAATTATTGGGGCGCCAAATGCCGATCCCAACAGTGCCGAATCAGGGCAGAGTTATGTGGTGTTTGGTAGCAAAAGTGGTTTTAGTCCCCAACTCAACCTCTCCACCCTCAACGGTACTAATGGCTTTGCCATCAACGGCATTAATTCAGCTGACTTCTCGGGTTATTCTGTCAGCAGTGCAGGAGACATCAACGGCGACGGTCTTGACGACCTGATTATTGGGGCATTTTTGGCCTCCCCCAATGGTAAAAACTCAGGACAGAGCTACGTGATATTTGGTAGAAAGGGCAGCTTTGGTGCTAGGTTTGAGCTTTCCACCCTTAACGGCACTAACGGCTTTACCATCAACGGCATCAATAGATATGATGAATCAGGCGTCTCTGTGAGCAGTGCCGGAGACATCAACGGTGACGGCATCTCTGACCTAATTATCGGGGCATTCGGTGCCGACTCCAACAGCGAGAAGTCAGGTCAGAGTTACGTGGTGTTTGGTAGCAAGGGGGATTTTGATGCCCAATTCAACCTCTCTACCCTCAACGGTACTAATGGCTTTGCCATCAACGGCATCAATAAATACGACTTCTCAGGTCATTCTGTGAGCAATGCAGGAGATATCAACGGTGACGGTCTTGACGACCTGATTATCGGCACATCAAATGCCTCCCCCAACGGTCAATTTTCTGGGCAGAGCTATGTGGTGTTTGGCAGTAAGAGCGGTTTTAGTGCCCGACTTAATCTCTCCACCCTCAACGGCACTAATGGCTTTGTCATCAACGGCATTAATCCAGGTGACGACTCAGGGCAGTCTGTGAGCAGTGCGGGAGACATCAACGGTGATGGCTTCGCTGACCTGATTATCGGCGCACCTGTTGCCGACCCCAACGGCAACAACTCAGGGCAGAGCTACGTGCTGTTTGGGGGGAAGAATATAGGCAGCACCATTAACCTCACGGGAACTCCCGGCGCAAATATTCTTGTAGGCACCGCCAGCAACAATATGATCGACGGCAAAGCTGGTAATGATACCCTCACAGGCAATGGTGGTAAAGATAAGTTTGTGATTTGTCGAGGCGACGGCAATGACACCATCACTGATTTTGGTGGTATCGGTAAAGGCTCAAATCCATCAGCAACGGTGATTGCCAATGTTGATACACTGCAATTTACAGGTAATGGCTTAACTGCCCGAAATTTGCAACTCACTCAAAATGGGAACAACTTAGAAGTCTCGTTTGAAAATGTCGCTAACACCAAAGTCACTCTGCAAAATTTCAAATTAGAAAACCTGGATAACCTGCCAGCAAGTTCTTCACAACCAGCTATCGGCAATATTTTGTTTGATGGACAAACGACTATTAACGATAGTTTTGATGTCTTCGATGCTAACTCTACTCAGACTAGCCTGTTTAACAAAAATACGGTAACGTTCCTTAATGATCGAAATAATAGCATCACTGGTTTTGAAAATTCCAACGATGTAATTAATGGTCAAGGCGGTAATGACATCATCTACGGTAAGAGTGGTAATGATTTGTTACGAGGCGGTTCTGGCAATGATACTCTTGTTGGCGGTGCTGGTAATGATATTCTTACAGGTAGTGCTGGCAATGATCTGCTTACGGGTAGTTCGGGTGCAGACTCTTTCGTTTACAACACTGATGCTGCATTTGTTAATTTTGCTGTTGGTGTAGATACCATAACTGACTTCAAACACTCTCAAGGTGACAAGATTATCTTAGATAAAACTACCTTCACTGCGATCGCTTCTACTGCGGGAATAGGTTTTAGTAACGCCAGTGATTTTAAAATCACTTCTTCAGCGGGGACTAGTACGGCGAAAATTGTTTATGACGCTGTGAGTGGACATTTATTTTACAACCAAAATGGCAGCGCCGCTGGTTTTGGCAGTGGCGGTCTATTTGCAACTCTAACTGGTGCGGCAACTCTCACAGCATCTGATTTTGTATTGCAAGCATAGTTTGCCCAAAACGCGGAGTTCTATGCAAGGAATATAAAATATGGGATGCCCTTTCGTCTTGCCCCTATTTTCTATCCCTTTTTTGCACACTGCGTCAAAGAGGGATTTCCAACTAAAAAAATATTCCATCGTTGTGTATGCAGAGGAGGCAGAGGAGATATGAAAATGGGATAATTTATTTTCTGGAAGTCCCAGAGTTTCTTTATTAGTGAGTGAATTCGTGAGAAAAGCATTGTCATTTTCCAAGCAACTTGGCTTTGATTATTGTGAAAACTGAAAATCATTGCCTACATAAATGCCCAAAGAGCGTGCTAACTCCTCTAGTAAAAAGTTAATTAATTTAGTGTATTTTCTAGATTCCACGTTAATTACCCTCTTATACCTATCTGACTTTTCACGTTATGCGGAAAAGCCACGAAAAACCTAACCCTCTAACAGCGGCACGAAGTGCGGGAAGGGGGAATATTCAAAGTCTCTCCTTTTAGGAGAGAGAAATAGAAGTGAGGTTTTCCAGATACCGTGAAAAGTCAGCTATACTTATGTCCTGTATGGACATAGATAAAATTACGTAAAAAGTTTGAGGAACCTGTGAAGAAATCCAATATTATCTCTTCTGTTTCATAAGTCTAAGAAAAGCAATATTTATAGTAAAAAATTATACTTACAAAAATAAGATTATCTAGTAATAAACTTATGTATCATTATTGTCTTCTTCACAATTTTTTCAGATTCTTTTGGTAAGTTTAAAGTAGAGCCAAAGCAGGAATTTTTCTAGCTTTGCAGAACTTAATAGCTGAGGGAAAAGTTATGAATACTGCTGTCAAATATGACCTAGAAGTTATTAAAGAAGAAGCGCGCCAACTTATTCAAAAAGGACTTGTAAGACGTAACCAGCCGATTTATGCTTTGTGTCAGTACATTCCTGGTCGTGATTGGGTTTGTGTGGAGCTTGAACTAGAAGAAAACGACTTTTTACTCAGAGACAAAATTATCGATCTGTTGGGTCGTGAAGACTGGATTGAAGATTGAAACAAAAGCGGAAAGCTAAAAATTTAACAGTGTTGGTTGAGGAAGAATTAGGTGAGAGCTAATTTCTACAAAGGTACAATTGGCAAGATTTATCTGTGAAATCAATCCAAAATCTAAAATTGAATGATAGTCACAATCTGACATCCTCACAAGTTCCTCAAAGTATCTTCCTATAAATATAAGTGGCAGATGAAATGCTCATTAACTCAAAGCAGCCTTTGAACCCTTTCCACTTATATTAAGGAAGCTTTACTATGGTGCTAAAAATACTTTCCAATCAAAACACTGAACATCAAGTTTTATCACAAGCTCTTGTGTTGCCTTTGGAGAAAGTAGGAATTGCAGACATCCCTACAGTTGGAGGTAAAAACGCTTCTTTGGGAGAAATGATTCAGCAGCTGAAACCCAAAGGTGTGAAAGTTCCTACAGGATTTGCTACTACGGCTTACGCGTATCGCTATTTTATACAAGTAGCAGGAATAGAGCCACAGCTAAGACAGATTTTTGCAGACTTAGATGTTGAAGATGTGAATAATTTGCGGCAACGAGGTAAACAGGCGCGGTCTTTAATGCTACAAACCCCGTTTTCTGAAGAATTAGAACAAGCGATCGCTCAAGCATACCAAAACCTGTGTCAAAAGTATGGTGCTGATACAGATGTAGCAGTTCGCTCCAGTGCTACAGCCGAAGATTTACCCGATGCTAGCTTTGCTGGACAGCAAGAAACTTACTTAAATGTCCACGGACTGCAAGGTGTATTACAAGCTTGCCATAAATGCTTTGCGTCCATTTTTACCGATCGCGCCATTTCCTACCGTCAAATCAAAGGCTTCGACCATTTCAGTATTGCCCTTTCTGTCGGCGTTCAAAAAATGGTGCGTTCCGATTTAGCTGCATCTGGTGTGATGTTTTCTATTGATACTGAGACAGGATTTAAAGATACAGCATTGATTACCGCTGCCTACGGTTTGGGTGAAAACGTCGTTCAGGGTGCGGTAAATCCTGATGAATATTTAGTATTTAAACCAACTCTGAAACAAGGATACCGCCCAATTTTGAAAAAACGTCTGGGGACAAAAGAAATCAAGATGGTGTATGACTTGGGCGGCTCGAAAATGACTAAAAATATTCCCGTTGCAGCGAGCGATCGCACCACTTTTGCCCTCAATGATGACGAAATTCTCCAACTAGCACACTGGGCATCTTTAATTGAAGAACACTACTCAAAAGTGCGTGGTGTTTACACACCAATGGATATCGAATGGGCAAAAGATGGCATCATCAACGAATTATTTATAGTCCAAGCACGTCCCGAAACAGTGCAATCGCAGAAGACTAAAAATGTGCTGCGTAGTTATCATCTCCAAGAAAAAGCAGAAATATTGATTACAGGGCGGAGTGTGGGTGAGGCGATCGGACAAGGCAAAGCACGAGTAATTCTCGATGTGCATCACTTGGAACAATTTCAGCTTGGTGAGGTGCTGGTAACTAATCGCACCGATCCCGATTGGGAACCGATCGTGAAAAAAGCCAGTGCTATTGTCACCAATTCCGGCGGGCGTACTTGCCATGCGGCAATTATTGCTAGAGAAATGGGAATTCCGGCGATTGTGGGTTGCGGTAATGCCACAACGGTAATTAAAACTGGGCAAGAAATTACAGTTTCTTGTGCTGAAGGTGAAACCGGAAAAGTCTACGCAGGTTTGTTACCCTACGAAGTTCAAGAAATACCATTAGAAAAATTACCCCACACTCGCACTAAAATCATGATGAATGTGGGCAACCCAGAAGAAGCATTTGGCTATAGTGCTATTCCTAATGATGGAGTGGGTTTGGCACGGATGGAATTTATTATTGCTAACCACATTAAGGTGCATCCTTTAGCATTAATTCATTTTAATAAATTGGAAGATGAACTAGCTAAATACAAAATTGCTGAAATAACCGCGCAATATGAAGATAAAGCGCAATTCTTTGTGGATCGACTCGCCCAAGGTATCGGTGCGATCGCAGCAGCATTCTATCCCAAACCTGTAATTGTCCGCTTGAGTGATTTCAAAACTAACGAATATGCCAATCTTTTAGGTGGAAAACAATTTGAACCTCATGAAGAAAACCCGATGATTGGTTGGCGAGGTGCATCGCGTTATTATGATGAACGTTACCGCGAAGGATTTGCTTTAGAATGTCGCGCCATGAAAAAAGTCCGCGAGGAAATGGGTTTAAGCAACGTGATTTTGATGGTGCCATTTTGCCGCACTCCGGCTGAAGGTAGGCGCGTACTTGCAGAGATGGCGAAGCATGGTTTGGTGAAGGGAGAAAACGGTTTACAAGTGTATGTGATGTGCGAGTTACCGAGTAACGTACAACTTGCAGAGCAATTTTGTGAAGTGTTTGACGGATTCTCAATTGGTTCTAATGACTTAACCCAATTAACATTAGGGCTTGATAGAGATTCAGAGTTAGTAGCGCATTTATTTGATGAACGCGATGATGCTGTCAAAGGGATGATCGCCAAAGCAATATCTACAGTGAAACAGTGTAATCGCAAAATTGGTATTTGCGGTCAAGCACCAAGTGACTACCCAGAATTTGCTCGATTTTTGGTAGAACAAGGTATTGATTCGATTAGTCTTAATCCTGATTCAGTGCTGAAAACGTTGTTAGAAATCGCAGCAGCAGAAAAAGGTATTTTGTAATAAGTTCACATCAGCAAAAATTCTCATGTAGAGACGCGATAAATCGCGTCTTGAAATACCAATCATCTACTTAATTACGAATTATTTAATTACGAATTATTTTAACTGCTATTAGGCTAACAACATGAATACAAATCATCAAATTTGGTCACTTACCTCTCAACAAGTCTACCAAAACTTAATCACAACGCCCCAAGGACTGAGCGAATCTGAAGCTAATTTACGCCTCAAACAATATGGTTATAATGAACTATCCGAACCGCAAACACGCCCTTTAATATTACGCTTTATTGACCAACTAACTCATTTCATGGCGCTTTTATTATGGGTAGCAGGTATTTTAGCTTTTATTTCTCAAACCCCGGAATTAGGTTGGGCTATCTGGGCAGTAATTTGGATTAATGCTATTTTTAGTTTCTGGCAAGAATTTCAAGCAGAAAAGGCATTATCTGCATTAAAGCAAGTATTACCTAACCAAGTAAAAGCTTATCGTGACAGTACGCTGTGTACTATACCTGCACGCGAGTTAGTTCCAGGTGATGTAATTCAGTTAGAGGAAGGAGATAAAATCTCTGCTGATGCGCGACTGGTGGAAAGCCAATCGTTGTATGTTGATGTTTCTATTTTAACTGGGGAATCCCTACCCGTTCCTCGGTCTTCTGAACCCGTTGCTACAGAAAATCTCCGTGCTTTGGATGCGACTAACTTAGTATTCGCAGGTTCTACTGTTGCCGCAGGTCGGGGATTGGCTGTGGTTGATGCTACGGGTACGCATACAGAATTTGGTCAAGTCGCACATCTAACTGCTAATGTCAAACGTGAAGCCAGCACCTTAGAAGTGCAAATTTCTAGGGTGGTTCACATCATTACAATTATCGCCATCAGCATGGGCGTAGTTGTGTTTTTACTCACTAATTTTTTGGTGGGTATGGGAATCAAAGAAAGCTTCATTTTTGGCATTGGGATTATTGTGGCTTTTGTACCGGAAGGATTGTTACCAACAGTCAGCCTTGCTTTGGCAATTGGCGTGAAGCGAATGGCCAAAGAAAACGCATTGGTACGCCGTCTTTCAGCAGTGGAAACTTTAAGTGCGACTACAGTTATTTGCACTGACAAAACAGGAACTTTAACTAAAAACGAAATGACCGTCCGCAAGTTGTGGATTCCTGGTGCAAAGATTAATGTTACAGGTGTGGGTTACGAACCAAAAGGTGAAGTCGAAATTACAAATTTTGAGTGTGAACCCCAAGTTAGATTACTATTAGCAGGTGCAGCACTTTGCTCAAATGCACGGTTAAACCATCCCCCAGGTTCGAGTCAGTGGCAAGTATTAGGAGATCCCACTGAAGCAGCTTTGTTGGTTGTGGCAATTAAAGCTGGTTTTAAATTGGAGGATTTGCAGCACCAAGCACCACGATTGCGAGAAGTCCCGTTTGATTCTCACCGCCGGATGATGACAGTGTTACTTGCAAATAGTCTAGAATTTGCTCAACCGACACAAAAGACTGAAAATACACTACAGATATTTACCAAAGGCGCACCTTTAGATGTGTTGCAACATTCTCAGTTTATTTTACGCGATGGACAGCAGCAGGAACTAACAGCAGCAGAACGCGCAGAGGTGGAGGCGGCAAACGATCAACTTGCTAGCCTTGGCTATCGGGTTTTGGGTGTGGCGACAAGACAAGGTGGTACAGAATTACGGGAACAAGAAAATGCTGCCTTAGAACAAAACCTGATATTTATCGGACTTGTAGCCATGATAGATCCACCTCGTCCAGAAGTTGCAGATGCGATCGCTCTTTGTCATCGCGCAGGTATTCAAGTCACAATGATTACAGGCGATTATGGGTTGACGGCAGTTGCGATCGCTGAAAAAATTGGTTTGATTTCCAACGGTAAACCCAGAGTTATTACAGGCGAAAAATTAGGGCATCTGTCTGATGCTCAACTCCGACAAATATTACACAAATATCAACATGGATTAGTATTTGCACGGGTAATGCCGGAACAAAAATTAAGACTTGTACAAGCGTATAAAAATTTAGGTCATGTGGTTGCCGTTACTGGTGATGGCGTGAATGATGCCCCGGCGTTACGTGCTGCTAATATTGGTATTGCAATGGGCAAAAACGGTACAGATGTTGCCCGTGAAGCCGCAGATATTGTTTTAGTAGATGACAACTTTGCAACTATCGTCACTGCCATTGAGCAAGGAAGGGCAGTTTATCAAAATATCCGCAAGTTTATTACTTATATTCTGGCATCAAACATGGCAGAGTTTCTGCCATTTCTGGCAATGGTATTTTTAAAAGTACCTCCAGCTTTAGTAATTCTGCAAATCTTGGCGATAGACTTAGGAACCGATATGTTGCCAGCGCTGGCATTAGGTGCAGAACGTCCAGAAAAAGGCATAATGACACAACCACCGCGCAAAAAGTCTCAAACCTTACTTGATGTACCTCTGATGCTGCGTGCCTATTGTTTCTTAGGATTACTCGAAGGTTTAGCTGGGATGACAGGCTTTTTCTTAGTTTGGTGGGCAAATGGTTATGGAATTAGCCAATTGCAAGCGGTGAGTTCGAGTATTCTTTCGCAATCAGCAAGCGCTACCACAATGGCAATTTACCATCAAGCAACAACTGTAACTTTAGCGGTAATTGTCGCCTGTCAAGATGGCAACGTTTTTGCTTGTCGTTCCGAAAGAGTTTCAATTTTTCGATTGGGTTTCTTGACAAATCGGTTAATTTGGTTGGGAATTGCGGTTGAGTGGGCGTTGATTTTGGCGATTATTTACTCTCCAACGTTGCAGAAAATCTTTGCAACCGCGGCTTTACAGCCTTCTCAGTTGTTGCTGTTGCTGATTTGTCCACCGTTGATTTTGATGGCAGATGAATTACGTAAGCGGATTGTGCGACAGACACCGACGGTTGTATTTGACCATCCTATCCAAAATATCCAACGTCAGTAAGGAAGCAACGGGAGTAAAAAATTATGCAATGGGGAAGCGATCGCGCCTATGATATTTTACGTACCCAGCATCAACCTTTAGATGCTATATTTGCGCCTAAAAGCATTGCCGTAATTGGTGCTAGCGAACGTGAAGGTAGTGTTGGTAGAACTGTCCTCTGGAATCTCATCAGCCATCCATTTGGCGGCACGGTATTTCCAGTTAATCCCAAACGTCATAGCGTTCTTGGTATCAAAGCTTATCCAAATATTGCGGCTGTGCCAGAACCAGTAGATTTAGCAATTATAGCCACCCCTGCGCTGACAGTTCCTAGTGTAATAGGCGAATGTGTCGATGCGGGAGTGAAGGGAGCGATCGTTCTTTCTGCTGGGTTTAAGGAAATTGGCACTGTCGGGGCAGAATTAGAACAGCAAGTACTCCAGCAAGTGCGCCGGGGCAAAATGCGGTTGATTGGCCCTAACTGCTTAGGTGTAATGAATCCCCATACTGGGTTAAATGCCACCTTTGCCAATAGTATGAGTATGGCTTTGCCTGGTAAGGTTGGCTTTATCAGCCAAAGTGGGGCGTTGTGTACAGCAATTTTAGACTGGAGTTTTCACGAGAATGTCGGCTTTAGTGCCTTTATTTCCATTGGTTCAATGCTGGATGTAGGTTGGGGCGATTTGATTGATTATCTCAGTGATGACCCGCATACTGAAAGCATTGTTATTTACATGGAGTCAATTGGAAATGCGCGATCGTTTCTCTCAGCGGCACGGGAGGTAGCGCTAACAAAACCAATTATTGTCATTAAAGCTGGCAGGACAGCAGCAGCAGCCAAAGCCGCAGCCTCACACACAGGTGCATTGACAGGTAGTGATGCCGTATTTGATGCCGCATTTCGCCGGAGTGGGGTTTTACGGGTTAAGAGTATTGCTGACTTGTTCGACATGGCAGAGGTGCTGGCAAAGCAACCACGTCCTAAAGGGCCAAGACTGACAATTATTACCAATGCAGGCGGGCCCGGAGTCTTGGCGGCTGATGCTTTAATTACCGATGGAGGTGAACTTGCAGAATTATCAAAAGAAACATATCAGGCACTAAACCAGCTATTGCCGTCACAATGGAGTCACAACAACCCAATTGACTTACTTGGAGATGCTGACCCTACACGTTATGCTAAAGCGTTAGAAGTTATTGCTCAAGACCCAAATAGCGATGGATTATTAGCAATTCTTACACCGCAAGCAATGACTGACCCTACACAAACAGCGCATCAACTAAAACCATTTGCTCAAATTGGTAAACCTGTACTTGCGAGTTGGATGGGCAATGCAGATGTGGAAGCAGGTGCAGAAATTCTCAACCAAGCTTTAATTCCGACATTCGCCTTTCCAGATACGGCAGCCAATGTATTTTACTATATGTGGCGTTATAGTTATAACTTGCGTGCGTTGTATGAAACCCCTGTCCTTGCTGATCATGGGGATACTTGCGATGCCTACGGCAACGTCAAAGACGAACGCACTATTGCAGAGACAATTATTCAACAAGCACGTCAAGCTGGCAGAACTTTATTGACTGAAGTGGAATCAAAGCAAGTTTTGGCTGCTTACGGTATTCCGACAGTAGCAACGCAGGTAGCAACGAATGCAGAGGAGGCAGTTCGGCTAGCAGAGGAAATTAGTTATCCGGTAGTTTTGAAAGTATTTTCTCAAACCATCACCCATAAAACTGATGTGAATGGGGTGCATTTAAATTTACACAATGCTGATGCCGTGCGTGAAGCTTATAATGCGATCGCATCATCTGTAACTGCCAAAGTTGGAGCAAATTCTTTTGCTGGTGTCACCGTCCAGCCAATGATAGATTTGAGAAACAGCTATGAATTGATTCTCGGTAGTAGCATTGACGCTCAATTTGGCCCAGTTTTACTATTTGGCACAGGTGGACAGTTAGTAGAAGTGTTTCAAGATAAAGCCTTGGGACTTCCGCCATTAAATACTACCTTGGCGCGGCGGATGATGGAACAAACCCGGATTTATAAAGCACTACAGGGAGTCAGAGGTAGAAAAGCAGTTAATTTAGAAGCTTTAGAACAGCTTTTGGTACGCTTTAGCCAGCTTGTAGTTGAGCAACGCCTAATTAAAGAAATTGATATTAATCCGCTTTTGGTAAAGGCGCAGGAAATCAGCCAAAACTCCTTAGTTGCACTTGATGCGCGGATTGTTCTCCATGACTTAGATATCACTGAAGCACAATTACCAAAACTAGCAATTCGTCCTTATCCGACACAGTACGTTTCCTCTTTGACAACACGGAATGGCATCGAAGTAACAATTCGTCCCATTCGCCCAGAAGACGAACCTTTAATGATTAAGTTACATAAAACATTATCTGAAGAAAGCGTTTATTTCCGCTACTTCCACTTGATTAAACTCAGTCAACGCATTGCCCACGAACGACTCACACGGCTGTGTTTTATTGATTATGACCGGGAAATGGCGCTGGTAGTAGAATATCAAAATCTAACAACTCAAGAAAATGAACTTTTAGCCATTGGTAGATTAAGTAAGTTGCACGGTACAAATGAAGCTGAGTTTGCAATATTAGTTAGCGATCGCTACCAATGTCAAGGTTTGGGAACTGAGTTACTCAAAAGGTTGCTACAAGTAGGGCGTAATGAACATTTAACGCTAATTAGTGCCGAAATCCTAGCTGAAAATTCTGGAATGCGAAAAGTCTGCGAAAAGTTGGGCTTTCGTATTTATCCCACTGCTGAGGCTTCAGTGGTGAGAGCAGAGATTATAACTTAACGTGAAGCATAACAAATTTTGTTGGCGTTGCAAGCGATCGCTCGCGTTTCTCGTCGGCTTCTAACGGTTCGCTTGAGCGGCTGCAAATTATTTTAAACTCAGCACCAAGCATCTTCGGCAGTCTGCTTCAAGCATATTGTTAGTCACGACTGGCATAAACCTAAATTTTATTTTGACTATTTGACTTCATTTCCTCCATTAAAAGACTTGTTGCTCTATCTAACGTGTAACTGAATTCACGTTTAGCTCCTAACCAGTTAATAGTAGACAGACAAAAGACTACAAAGCAAATCATCACTGAAAAAACTCCAGCTTTCCAATTGTTTATCCAGCCTTTGGTTATCCAGCACGTAAAACTTATTCCGAACAATGGAGTAATAATCAACGAATTTCTGAATAATCTCTTTAAGTTTTGTATGTACTCAACTCTTTTGACTAAGTTGTTTGAGCCACTTTGATATACAAAGATTAACTTCTCATCTTCTTTTCTATCCACCTTATGATTTTTCTTGAAAAATTTTATAAAAACACTCCAAGTATCTGGAGACATAAAACGATACAAACATGCTCCCAAAATATAAGATAAAGGGAGAATAATGAATATTAAGAGGGGAATCGATTTGTCAAGATTATTACTCTGAAACCAGGTAGAAACATCATAAGTATTGAAGAATGAAAGGACAATAAAAAAGATTGAAAGGAGGGCAATTAAGCCAGTTACTAAAAATTCAGAAAGCAGTAAGGTTGTACCCATATCTTTATATTCAAAAACTTCTAGAGCATTACAACTCCTTTCTGCCATAATCTACAAAAATTTTCTGTATCACACTTTATGCAACAGCGTCCAAAAAAGCTGCTCAAACAACTACAAGACGTTATCCGTCTTCAGCACTATTGTTAGCAAACAGAAAAAACTTATATTTACTGGATTAGATGCTATATTTTTTTTTCATGACCAGCGCCATTCTAAAAATATGAGAAGCGCAGAAATTGAAACATTGATGCGATCGCATCTGCTCAAAAGTGCGGTCACTAAGCAGTGGGCATCATCACCGTAAATGATGCCTACTTGTTGCTTGTTACGCCATCTGTGTAGAAGCCGCTTTTAAGTCTGCGGTCGATTTTAACCGGGTGATGGTAGCTTTACAAATGCGATCGCTACCAATGTCAAGGTCTAAGAACTTAGTTACTCAAGAGGTTGCTGTAAGTAGGGCACGATCAACATTTAAAGCTAAAAAGATGATGTTAGGGTTGAGAGTCCCAGTTTCGACACTTTGGCTTACCGATTTAAAACGTCGTTCCGATGAGCAATGGAGCCGACAATTTGCACTACCTCGTCAATTAAGGTTTGGGGAACTTCCATTTTAACTAGTGTTGCAACTAAATCTTCTGCGATCGCATCAAAATGGCTATCGCTTAAGCCCTTTTCAGCCACTAATTCTTTATGCGCTTCTCTCATACTACGACTATTCCAGTGCTGGGCACCACCGAAAGCATAAATCATAAAGTCTTTTTGATGCTGCTTTTGTTGCTGCATATCTGTATGAGCAAAAAAGTCATGAACTCGCTCATGCGCTAAAACCTTTTCATAAAACTTTTTTACAGCTAGATCAACTGCTGCTGCGCCACCAAGTTTGTCATACAATGTACTCATTGAAAATTACTCCACAATTGTATTGACTTTAAATTTGATCCAAGGCAGATGGAAAACTGGGAAATTTCCAATTATCTAAAAGATTGGAGCATGGACAAATGAGTATTTTATCTGCTTTGATAACTCGCTTCGTTGGAACAAGGGCTATGTCTAAACTATTTATTATAATGAAAATTGCCATATAATCAGTAATTATACGACGATAGAGAACAAATCGTTGAGAACAGACTTGTGTTTTCAACAAACGGACTTGTGTTTTCAACAAACGGACTTGTGTTTTCAACAAACGGACTTGTGTTTTCAACAAACGGACTTGTGTTTTCAACAAACGGACTTGTGTTTTCAACAAACGGACTTGTGTTTTCAACGAACGGACTTGTGTTTTCAACGAACGGACTTGTGTTTTCAACGAACGGACTTGTGTTTTCAACAAACGGACTTGTTTTGTAAACTAATACCAATTTTTTATGAAGCTGCATATAATTCGATCCCCCCTAGCCCCCCTTAAGAAGGGGGGAACCAGAAAAACATCTATTAAAGTCCCCCTTTTTAAGGGGGATTTAGGGGGATCAAGATATGTGCAACTTCACGTTAAATTGGTATAACATATAAAACTCATATTTAAATTTTGCGATACACCTTGAGAGAGGCGATAAATCGCCGTCTCTACAAAAGACTGATTATTGTAAAAATGATGATTTGAACAAAATGGGAATGCAATCGTTTTTTTTCATCGCCCCTTGTAGATATGCGATTTATCACCTCTTCTTACTTGCGATCGCAAAACCCTAGCATTACATTATCAGAAATAATATAACCTCACAACTTCCTCAAATTGTTGACTTATAAAGATATAAGCCCAGGTAAAACTTTAGCAAGCATTTTACGACATAATTTATACCACATAAATCCTAATACCAATTCTTTATGAAGCTGCATAGAATTCGATCCCCCCTAGCCCCCCTTATTAAGGGGGGAACCGGAAAAACATCTATCAAAGTCCCCCTTTTTAAGGGGGATTTAGGGGGATCGAGATATCTGCAACTTCACATTAAATTGGTATAACAACATTTAGAATACCAGCATGGACTCTCAAACAGTCAATAAAAAAAATCCCCTAAAAGAGCATCCGAGCGGTGATAAACGTTTTAAGATACTTGATGCAACCATGAAGCGCCATCAATATCAGCAAGATGCACTGATTGAAGTATTGCATAAAGCCCAAGAACTTTTCGGTTATTTAGAAAATGACCTGCTACATTACATCGCCCAAGGTTTGAAACTTCCACCCAGTCGTGTTTATGGCGTAGCAACTTTTTATCACCTCTTCTCTCTCGCACCAAAAGGCGCACATACTTGCGTCGTGTGTACAGGTACAGCTTGTTACGTCAAAGGTGCAGAAAACTTACTAGCAACCGTAGAAAAATGCACCAAAATTCACGCTGGTGAAACAACCCCCAATAGTCAACTCTCACTGTTAACTGCAAGATGCTTGGGTGCTTGTGGTATTGCACCTGCGGTTGTCTTTGATGGTACTGTTTGCGGACACCAAACGCCAGAATTAGTTACTGAGCAAATAAAAGGATGGCTTAAACATGGATCTAACTGAACTACAAAAAATAGCTCAGAAAGAACGCGCCAACTCTGGGCCAACTCGTATTCGTTGCTGTATGGCGGCTGGTTGTCTGTCATCTGGTGCTGTCGCTGTTAAAGAAAGTTTGGAAAAATCTATCACCGCAGCAGCATTAACAAA
The DNA here is from genome assembly GCF_043099735.1 of Nostoc sp. C117. NCBI lineage: Bacteria > Bacillati > Cyanobacteriota > Cyanophyceae > Nostocales > Nostocaceae > Nostoc > Nostoc sp. C117. Next base: position 610,016 of record NZ_CP170991.1, on the reverse strand, counting down.
TCAAATAGAAGTTCGCAGTGTGGGTTGTATGGGTTTGTGTTGCCAAGCCCCTTTGGTGCAAGTTGATGGTTTAGAAGTGCAAGACTTTACACCTCTACTATACGAAAAAGTAACCTCTGAAATTGCCGCTTTAATTGTCGCTGAATTGCAAGGTGATGACATAAAACTACAAAAAGGAGATTTGAACCAGCCATTTTTTACTAAGCAATTACCCATTGTTTTAGAGAATAGCGGCAAAATTGACCCGGAACGGATTGAATCTTACATTGCTGCTGATGGCTATCAAGCACTTTATCAAGTACTTAGAGAGATGACACCTGCTAAAGTTGTCGATGATATTACCCGCAGCGGGTTACGGGGAAGAGGTGGCGCTGGTTATCCCACGGGTTTAAAATGGGCAACTGTTGCCAAAGCCAAGGGAGAACGCAAATTTGTCATCTGCAATGCAGACGAAGGCGATCCCGGCGCATTTATGGATCGGAGTGTTTTAGAGAGCGATCCTCATCGAGTGTTAGAAGGAATGGCGATCGCAGCTTATGCTGTAGGTGCAAGTCAAGGTTACATTTATATTCGTGCTGAATACCCCATTGCTATCAACCGTCTGCAAATTGCCATTCGCCAAGCTCAACGCCTCGGTTTATTAGGAAGTAATATTTTTGACTCACCTTTTGACTTTAAAATTGATATTCGCATTGGTGCAGGAGCTTATGTTTGTGGTGAAGAAACCGCTTTAATGGCATCAATTGAAGGCAAACGCGGTACACCTAGTCCTCGTCCGCCTTACCCAGCAGAGAGTGGTTTATGGGGATTTCCAACTTTAATTAATAACGTCGAAACATACGCTAATGTGCCTTGGATTATTCGCAAAGGTGCAGATGTATTCGCCAGCATTGGTACAGAAAAAAGCAAAGGTACGAAGGTTTTTGCCCTAGCTGGAAAAATTCAAAATACAGGCATTATAGAAGTGCCAATGGGAACAACTCTGCGGCAAATCGTTGAAGAAATGGGTGATGGTGTACCAGATGGCGGTACAGCCAAAGCCGTGCAAACAGGCGGCCCCTCTGGTGGGTGTATTCCCGCCTCCGCGTTTGATACCCCAGTAGATTACGAATCTCTAAGTCAACTAGGTTCCATGATGGGTTCCGGTGGCATGATTGTTATGGACGAAAGCACCAACATGGTAGATGTCGCCCGCTTTTTTATGGAATTCTGCATGGAAGAGTCTTGCGGTAAGTGCATTCCCTGTCGAGTTGGTACAGTACAGTTGTATAAATTATTGACAAAGATTAGTGAAGGTCAAGCATCCTTTGCTGACTTGGAATTGTTAGAGGAACTGTGCGATATGGTGAAACATACCAGTTTGTGCGGTTTGGGACAGTCAGCACCGAATCCGGTATTTAGTACGCTGAGGTATTTCCGGGATGAGTATTTGGCTTTGATTCAAGAAACCGCCATATCTTCTTAAAAATACGAAAGATACAGTAGATGTTACAAGCGTATTGTCATTACTCGTTATGGTGGTTTAACTACAAGTTAACAAAAACACTTCAAATTGGAGAATATTCAAAACAGAGGTGGATTGCAAGCGATCGCTTGCAACCAAGCCAGCAAGTGAGATTTTTACTCATATATGAAAATTACCAGTTATAGCAACAACAATGGTAGTAAAAACGCTAACAATTAATGAGCAATTAATCAGCGCCCGCGAAGAAGAAACCATTCTCCAAGCAGCACAAGATGCAAAAATTCATATTCCGACTTTGTGTCACCTGCAAGGGGTTACAGATGTTGGGGCTTGTCGGCTTTGTTTAGTAGAGATTGTTGGTAGTAATAAACTTCAACCTGCTTGTGTGACGAAAGTTACTGAAGGGATGGAAGTGCAGACAAATAGCGATCGCCTACAAAAATATCGTCGCACAATTATCGAAATGTTATTTGCTGAAGGCAATCATATTTGTTCAGTTTGTGTAGCTAATGGTAATTGCGAATTACAAGACTTAGCCATTGAAATGGGTATGGATCATGTGCGTTTGGATTACCATTTCCCCTATCGCAAAGTCGATATTTCTCACGAGCGCTTTGGCGTTGACCATAACCGTTGTGTTCTTTGTACTCGTTGCGTCCGTGTTTGCGACGAAATCGAAGGAGCGCACACTTGGGATATGGCGGGTAGGGGGACAAATTCTCATGTAATCACTGATTTAAATCAGCCTTGGGGAACTTCAGACACTTGTACTTCTTGCGGCAAATGCGTTAATGCTTGTCCTACAGGTGCTATTTTTTCCCAAGGTTCGAGCGTTGGTGAAATGAAACGCGATCGCGCCAAACTAGATTTTATCGTTACAGCACGAGAGAAAAAGCAATGGCTTGTTTAAAATTAGCAACAGTTTGGCTAGGTGGCTGTTCTGGCTGTCACATGTCTTTTCTTGATTTGGACGAATGGTTGATTGATTTAGCTGCACAAGTAGATTTAGTTTTTAGTCCCTTTGTTGATACCAAAGAATATCCCAAAGGTGTGGATATCGTGTTAGTTGAAGGTGCAATCGCCAATGAAGATCACCTGCAAATGATTCAGACAGTCAGAGAGCGATCGCAAATTCTTGTGTCTTTTGGTGATTGTGCTGTTACTGGCAATGTCACTGCCTTACGCAATCCTTTGGGTAGTGCTGAACCTGTTCTTCAACGTTGTTACATCGAAGCCGCAGATATTCACGGCACAATTCCCCATGAGCCTGGTATTGTACCAACCTTATTAGACCGGGTGATACCAGTGCATAAAGTAGTACCAGTTGATATCTACTTACCAGGTTGCCCACCTGATGCAACTCGGATTAAAGCAGTGTTAGAGCCACTGTTATGTGGAGAAAAACCGCAGCTAGAAGGACGTAAATTTATCAAGTTTGGTTAACTTCACAAGTTACTCAGATTCTTTATCTAAGTTGAAGTGAGGCAATTACAAAAGAATTTTCGGAGCAATTATGGTTATGACAGTTAATTATCGGGAAAGAATCATTACTCTTTGGGCAGTATTTCTACTAGGAATACTGTTTCATACACAACTAAATTTAATACCGCTTTTTCACGGTTTACCTGTTATCGAATCTCAAAAAGCTACAAACATCAATGATATTTCTGGAATTATGTGGTTGATGTTGGGCTTTTTCGTGCTACCAATGCTAGCAATTATTGTTACTGCTTTTGCCAATTCAAAACGTTATCGAATCATTCATTTTGGTTTAACTGTCTTTTACAGCATCATGAACTTACTACATCTAGTTTTAGATTTATTTGTCCAGCCAGTTCTCTGGTATCAGATAGCCTTAATGGTCTTATTATTCTTTGTGGGTTTATTATTAAACACTACTGCTTTTCAATGGATGCGGCTGCACAATAGGGCTAATCAATCACAACACAATTTAGAAAGTTCGCATTTTTAGCTGTTAATTATCCAAATGAAACGCTTACGCTCTCTTATAAAGTTGTTCTTGGGGGAAACCCCCATAACCACACTTTCTGCTGTATTAATTTTGAATTTTGTTAGCGCAGCGTAAAGCCTTCTCTTCTCCCAAGGGGAGACGCTAGCGCGAACGAGAGGTTGCACCAACGCTTAGAGCGAGTCCGCGTACTCTGTAAGAGTTGCAAGCTACGCTTTTAGCGTCTCGTAGAGAGCGTCATTTTGAATTTTGCCTTGCGGTACTAGCTCATATTGGCGTAGACTCATCCAAATTCACGGAGGCACCATGAATAAATTTATATTTTTTCTACTTCTGTCACTATTTCTATCTAATTGTGTTGCTATAGATACATTGAGGAACGGTTTTGAGCATTCGCAAGCTGTTGAGCTTGACTTAGAGAAATCCATTGGACAAAAACCCTTGATAAGTTTTAATTGGACTAATGGATCGCTAACGGATCTGACAGTTACGTTTACAAGCATTCCAAAAGATAAGTCTTTAAAACAAATTTATGAGTTAACAAAGCAGTCAATAACGAATGAATTTAAGCAGCAACCACAACAAATAATTATTAGCTTTGTAATCGCGCAATAAACTAGTACAGCACGGCAAAAATAAACATACCATTTCAAATGTCTAAAACCCTTATACCAATTTAACGTGAAGCTGCATATAATTCGATCCCCCCTAGCCCCCCTTAAGAAGGGGGAACCAGGAAAACCTCTATTAAAGTCCCACTTTTTAAGGGGTATTTAGGGGGATCAAGATATGTGCAACTTCACGTTAAATTGGTATTACGCAACGGGAATTAGGAATTACGAATTAGACAAAGCGGTACTAGGACTTTTTTTCACTACAAACTTATGAAATTATCTACTTAGGCAGCACAGATAGTCATGAAAAAAGTAATTATTGACCCAGTTACGCGAATTGAAGGACACGCCAAAATCAGTATTTACTTGGATGATAGTGGACAAGTTAGCGATGCTCGCTTTCATGTCACAGAATTTCGTGGGTTTGAAAAGTTTTGTGAAGGTCGTCCGCTTTGGGAAATGCCAGGAATTACGGCGCGAATTTGTGGGATTTGTCCGGTGAGTCATTTGTTAGCTTCTGCCAAAGCTGGCGATCGCATTCTTGCGGTGACAATTCCCAAAGCTGCCGAAAAACTGCGCCGCTTAATGAATTTGGGACAAATTATTCAATCCCACGCCCTGAGTTTCTTCCATCTCAGCGCCCCAGATTTATTGTTAGGAATGGATAGCGATCCTCAAAAACGCAATGTATTTGGCTTAATTGCAGCAGAACCACAATTAGCGCGTGGGGGAATCCGCTTGCGTCAATTTGGACAAGAGATTATTGAACAATTGGGAGGACGTAAAATACATTCATCATGGGCGGTTCCTGGTGGTGTCCGCGAATCATTATCTCAAGAAGGACACACCCATATTCAGAATCGTATTCCAGAAGCACGGACAATAATCTTAGATGCACTGGGTAAATTTAAAAACTTACTTCATGATTATGAAAAAGAAGTACAAACCTTTGGGAATTTTCCTAGCTTATTTATGGGTTTAGTCACTTCTGATGGGTTGTGGGAACACTACGATGGACATATTCGCTTTGTAGATAGCGCCGGGAATATTATTGCCGATAAACTCGATCCAACTAATTATCAAGAATTTATTGGTGAAGTAGTTCAACCAGATTCTTATTTAAAGTCTCCTTACTATCGTCCTTTAGGTTATCCCGATCAGAGCGATCGCTGTCGTTTAGATAGTGGTATTTATCGAGTAGGACCGCTAGCACGTCTGAATATTTGTAGTCAAATTGGTACGCCTTTAGCTGATTTGGAATTAAGAGAATTTAGAGACAGAGGTAAAGGAACTGTTACATCATCATTTTTCTATCATTATGCCCGATTAATTGAAATTCTGGCTAGCATTGAACGCATAGAAATTATCATAGATGACCCAGATTTAATGTCTACTAAATTGCGGGCTGATGCTGGCATTAACCAATTAGAAGTAGTTGGTTGTAGTGAAGCACCACGGGGTACATTATTTCACCATTATCAAGTTGATGAAAATGGATTACTTCAGAAAGTAAATTTAATAATTGCTACAGGTCAGAATAATTTAGCAATGAATCGCACAGTAGCTCAAATTGCCCGACATTTTATTCACGGTTCAGAAATTACCGAAGGGATGTTAAACCGAATTGAGGCGGGAATTCGAGCTTTTGACCCTTGTTTGAGTTGTTCAACTCATGCGGTGGGACAAATGCCTTTGCATATTCAATTAGTTGGGACAGATGGAAGTATTTTTAATGAAGTTTGGCGAGAGTAATTACTAATTAAGGGGTTATGCTTACGCCCATGCTCTTCATGCCATTTTAAAGTGCATTACTGCTTGGGTTTTGCATTTTCAACTCGGAATTTGATTTTGGGAAAAGGTTAAAGGTTTTTTCTTTCCCCTTTCCCCCGCCCCTGATCCCTAGAGGGGACCCCACCTTCCCTTTTTCCCTAAAACCCGACAAGTATTGCAAGTTGATGTATCAATTTGGATATTCTGACAGTTAAATAAAAAACCAGAAAATTTCTTGATTCAATAGTTCTTCACAAGTTCTTCAAGTTTTTTACATAACTTGAAAGTAGTGTTAGACAATTGAAAAGTATGAATTGTAATGTGATGGGCTACGCTCCACCGGAGGCGATCGCAATTGGTTACGGTAATGAATTGCGTAGTGATGATGGCATTGGTCAACGAGTAGCTAAGGCCTTGCAGCTATCAAACGTAAAATCTCTGGCTGTCCATCAACTCACCCCTGAACTTGTTGAAGCTTTAGCCCATACTGATTTGGCAATCTTTATTGATGCTTGTTTCACCTCTGAAAGTTCCCAGGTGCAAGTACAATCGCTTTCATCTGAATCTTTCAATATTATCGCTGGACATATAGCCGATCCGCGATCGCTCTTAGCTCTCACTCAAGCACTTTATAATCGTTGTCCACAAGCTTGCTGGATAAAAGTACCAGGAGTCAATTTTGAATTAGGCTACAACTTATCACCATTTGCTGAAATTGGAGTGGCGATCGCTTTACAAAAAATTGCCCAAATTATAGACGAAAATTTCAGCTCACTGATTTAAAATTTTCCTTGAACAGGCACATTTCCACCACAAGTAGCAGCAACTTATGCAAAAGCCTATCCAATCATCCAGCGATCGTTACGCTCGCCAAAGGCAACACGCCTATGATATTTTGCAAACTAAGAAAGCGAATCCCCTTGATGCTGGTTTTAAAGCAGATTTTAGCTGCTTATTGTTATTCCGGTGGTTGATTACGATCGCGAAATAGCCCTAGTTGTATAATATCAAAACCCCGAAACGCAGACACAGGACATCTTAGCAGTCGGGCGGTTAAGTAAAATACATGGTACGAATGAGGCAGAATTTGCTATTGTGGTGTGCGATCGCTATCAGTGCCAAAGTATAGGAACCGAGTTACTACAAAGGTTACTGCAAGTTAGTCGAGATGAGCAACTAAATAAAATTACTGCTGATATCTTGGTTGATAATTATGGTATGCAAAAAGTTTGTGAGAAACTGGTATCTTGGTTAATAATTATGGTATGCAAAAAGTTTGTGAGAAACTGGGTTTTGATATCGAACGCACAGATGATCCTAGTGTAGTCAAAGCCGAAATTGAAGTCAAAAAATCCCTCTCAACTGCTGACTCTTCCAGCTACTAAGTCTTGGGCATAGTTCATGAAGAGGCAATTTCTAGGATGGGCTACGCCTACGAACTCATTGTGATTGAGAATTATCGCCCCCTACGCTTTACCAAAACAAGTCCGTTGGTTCAGAACACAAGCCCGTTAGTTCAGAACACAAGCCCGTTGGTTCAGAACACAAGCCCGTTGGTTCAGAACACAAGTCTTTAGCGATCGCCTTGCTTCAAATGAATATAGCGATCGCGCAGTACGATAAATCATGCGGTTGATAGCGATCGCCCTAATTCAAAATATGGGTGTGAAGGGGCGATCAGGACGATTTTTACTGTCGATAGAGGCGATCACACCTAATTCTCGCTTACAAGTGGTGTTGGAAGATTTACCTTGGGTTTTCTCTTCTGGATTGTACGAAAGGGTTGAGGGGCGATCACACTAATTAAAATAGCCATAAACTGTAACTAAAAAGTCGCTATCTGTACCTTGTGGATTTGCAATGTAAAGACTTCGTGTGCCTATGTTTTCATCTGTTGTTGGAGTATTGTCACCACTTTTTAGTCTTTGAGCATGAAAAAGTGGTTGATCTATTCCCCAAGATATATCTACCCAAACTTCAAAGGTAACAGCGTGTGGCGTTGGGCTTTGTGAAACCTCCCATTCCAAATACACCGCATTAATAGCGCTTTCCATACTGAAATTACCACTAGAGCGATGTTCTTGTCCACGTTGAACATGACCCCTAGATACAATACAAGCCAAGATTCTTTGTTCCATTTATTTCTAATAGTGCGAAATAAAGATTATGGGGTAATAGAGAGGGTACTAGTAAGTATTTTTTCTATCTGAGCCCTCTCTATTACCCCAAAAAAAGAAGAGACTTTATCGATGGACTGCCAACTGTTTCTCTGCTATTGTCCAAGTTTCACCAGCGAGTCCTGAATCGGAATCTGATTCCACCAACTTTAAGACGCGATTGACTTCCGTTTCATAAATATCCATCCCCAATATTGCCAGAACCTTTGCTGTGTTCTGGAATTTCACTTCTAACTTGTATCCTCCAGGGGCTGACACTGTAATATCAGAAGGTCGTAGCTTATCAGAAAATTTATTCATTAATTGTTTTGTCAAGTAGGTCACTGCTGCTATCGTTAATGCTGTAGTAAATGTTACTAGCAACGTAACACCTATTTCTTCTGACAAGTTGTTGAGAGCATCGCTGAGTTTAGTATCAGTGACTTCTAACACAAAATTGGTATTTAGATTTGGATCAACAGTGTGTGCATTTTGGGAAAAGTTATTCCATCCTGAGAGATCATCGTTAATGGTTGCGTTTCCTTTGCGGAGCGTAGTGAGATCGAATTGTATTACTTGAGTTGCATATTCTGCCAAAAATGCCTGTCCTTGCTCGTATTTCCCCGCCCATACTCTTACTACCTCAATTGGTGTAGCGGCAATTAAACCATTCTTTGTAACGCCTGTTGATGCTGCCCAGATAGGCACCCTATTTCCATTATTGTCCAACGATTCTAATATAGGAACGTATTTTAATTTATATCCCTGATCGTTACGAAAATGAAAAGAACTCCCTTGAGTTTCATGGTTTTCATCGACAATTAAAGAACCTGTTGCATTAACAACGTACTGTCCCCCAGCATCCATTTTGATATCTTTGCCTATTCCTGTGATTATTGCTTTGTCCTTCACTTGTGATGTTGTGAAGTTAGCATAGTAGTCAACATCCCAAGAGATTTTTATAGAATGAGTTATTTCACTTGGTTTTAGAGTGATCCATGCCGCATTGTAGTCCACATCGCCACCTGATGATACTCCTTTTGCAAAAACAAGGTTGTATCCTGCATCAGCTAGGGCTTCTCTAGCCGCTGCACTACTATTGATTGTAAGCGTGTAATTTGACATGATTTTTGTCCTTTGTCTGATTTTTTAGTTAACTTGGAGAACTGAATCAACTATCGTCAATTAGCTCACTTAATATCAACCGAAGTTAATGAATTTAAGAACAAACTTCAAAAATGCCTGTCATAAATGTCCCAAACCAGATAACACAACTATTCCAGACATTGCCAAACTCAACCCAATTCCCCGTTTCTGTTCTTGAAGATCGGTAAATAAGCCTAACTTCGGCATTTGGGCTAAAACCTTCTCTGGCTTATGTCGAAACGCCTCAAAATCAATCGCCGCAGTAAATCTTTCGATCTCGGCGATCGTCGGTGGTTGAACAAAGATACCCACAATCGTGACCTTTTTCTCACAACTCAGACTTTAGGATCAATGGTGCGATCGCCGCTACATCCAAACCTGTGACCCTCGCCACCTATTCCATCGTCTTTACCGAAGTTAACGTTAAATTCGGAAAATACAACGGCAGATAGAGGCGATCACCGCGATAAATTTTACACTACCTCATATCACTCTTGTTTCAACCAGTCTCAACCCTGTAACCGTCGGAAAAATCAGGAATTGGCGATCGCGGACTTAACGCTCAACGGTAAAATTACTTAACGTTGATACTACAATAAAGCAAGTAACATAAAATTAGCTGAATTAGTTCACTTCATTCAGCCTGAAAAAATGTTTTAAATTTGTGTTCCTTAAGATAATTTTTGAAAAAGTCCTTTGAAGAGGTGTAGTTATAACTAACAAGACTTGATGGTTCTTCAGTACATAATATGCTTAACTAATAGGTTAAATGCCAATTTAACAAGCATCTAACTCGGAAATTATCAAAGTTTCTAAATCCATAGCCGGAACGTTTAATTAGCTTAAGTTTGTTATTAATGCCTTCCACAACACCACTAGTTGTCCCATTATCAAAGTAAGCAATAATCTCATCAAACCAACGGATAATAGTATTGTTACTCTTGGGAAAATATTTTTTAGCTTTTGCTAACCACATCCCGAGTTTAAAAACTCCCGGATACCAGTTATCTGTCTTATTGAAAATCTTTCTAATTTTTTCTTTTAATTCATGCATTTCTTTGAGAATAGGAGATAAATTTTTCACTTCATAAAGTTTGTTTATCTGCTCTTCATTTAAGTCTGACTCATTTTTCAATAAAACGTATTTACTATTTTTTAGTCCCGACAATACTTTTTCGTACTTAGATTTTTTTGATAATGATTGCGCTTTTTTAACTAATTCTTCTAGATTCCGCTTCTCTTGTTTTCTTTGTGTATCTAGTTCTTTATTGATTTGTGTCATCACATGAAATCTATCTGCTACTACTTGAGCATTGGGCATTAATTCTGTTACTACATTTTTGTAACCTACCCACAAATCTATACTCACTTCCTCAATTCGTGCTAAAACCTCAGTTCCCCACTCTATAAGGGTTTTCTTTACTACCTCTTGTGTGCGCCCACTTAACAAAGTTATTAATTTAGATGTATCTAAATCTATTAATACTGCACAGTAATTACCCTTGCCTTTAACTAGAGCTATTTCATCAATTCCAAGCCTTTTTATAAAATCAGGTTTGTTATCAGATAATTTTTCTGAGGCATCTTTTAACATTCTTTCTATTTCTTCTGTTGTCACTATCCCTTTATTTGCTACACTATGGATATCATTTTCTACAACATCTTGTATTATCTTGTCTGCTAGCCGTTTTGTATAAGTTCTTTTCTTACTTACAAAATCTAGCTTTTCACTAAACGGTTTTTCACATTTTTCACATTTGAATTGTCTCCTATTTATTTCTAAAAATACTGGCTTTTCTCCAAAAGGTAAGTCTTTAACAACGTATCGATGATTTTGATGTAATCTATGGCTTTTTGTACCACAGCGAGGACAATTACTGTATGATTTTGTTGATTCAGTTTGTAAAATCATTCCTATCCCCTCATGAATCCGATGAGATATAACTTTCACATCTTTTAAATCAAGAAGCGCTGTTAGGATTTTAATATTTTGTTTCCTATTCATGACTGTAAATACACAAAAAAATATTTCTCTTGTAATTACAGCTAACAACAAATATGCTTTATAAGTCAATTAGGTCAAAGTTTTTTCTCAATAGCTGATACGATTATTTTTATTTATTAAGCTTTTTGGCTAACAATTTAGCATAACAAGTGCTGAAGAACCGACTTGATTGAGTTGTAAATAACTTTATAGTTTTGGCAGCTGAAGTTATTTAATGCTGTCTTGTATGAGTCATTTTCTGTTTGTTGGTGCATTTTAACGATGCACCACAGATAGCCATGTTTATCTATCAAAAATACATTTAAAATCTGCAAAATTCCCAATGAAATCCCAGCCAAACAGCCGTAGACGTGGTGTAATCCTAACATCTCAAGGATTGCAGAAACTCCAAGATGCAAAATCTGAATCGGAAAATTATGAAAATTTCGGTAAACGTTATACTCGTGAAGCCTTAGGCTTTCGTATGGCATTAGATCCAGATACGGTAGCAAAGGTATTTGCCTGTGAAATGGGGGTAGATCGACAAACTTTGAAATACTGTTTCCAAGCATTTAAACTACAACTAGAACCTAATGACTATCAGTTGGCCAATCCCGATATAAATCCACAGCAAAACGACACAAAAATTCCCAATCGAATTGATTGGGGAGAAGCACCAGACGTATCCCTTTTTTACGGACGCACAGAAGAACTGGCAATTCTCAAGCACTGGATTTTAGCTACATCTGGTGAAAATCAGGCAATTCCCTGCCGTCTGATTACCTTATTGAGTATGGGTGGTATGGGCAAAACCTGGTTATCCGTGAAGCTTGCACAACAACTTCAGGATCGGTTTGAATTCGTGATTTGGCGATCGCTCCTCCCTGCTCCTCCAGTTAAAGATCTTCTGGCAGATTTGATCGCCGTTCTATCCGATGGTAAAGAAACCGATCTGCCAGAATCATTAAATCACAGAATCTCACGGCTGATTCATTATTTGCAACGTCATCGTTGCTTACTGGTTTTAGATGGTGCTGACAGAATTCTCCAAGAATGTGCTGCTCTAGAGATCAATTGTCGAGACTGCATCTGGCTCCACCAGACAACCAACGGCGAATACTGCGAGTTGTTTCGGAGAGTGGGAGAAACCACCCATCAAAGTTGCTTAATTTTGACCAGTCGCGTTAAATGTCATGAGATCGCCCGGCTTGAAGGAGAGACAAGACCTGTGCGAGTATTCTCTCCCCAAGGATTACAGGTTACAGACGAAGAACGCCAAATTTCAGCCGACAGCATTTTAGGATTAAGAACATCAATGTTAAGAGGTAAAAGGGACTGGGGACTAGGGATTGGGGACTGAGTTTTCACTCGTAAAAATTAGACTCCTTGCAAAAGTCTTATTATTACCTTGTTCTTTACGCCTACCCTTCGGGAACGGCTTCGCCGAATGTGTTTCTGCGTGAGATAAAAACTTATTTATGTAAGAGGTCTATTTTGAAATTTGCTCTGACCCTTGCCAAATTTTGTGAAAATTTCCCAGACCTCAGCTCCTTTAAATAAGAAACCTCTGAAGTCTTCACAAGTTTCTCAACTTCTTAACCTAATGTCAAAAGTAGATCCAGCTTAGTCATTGCTAGCCCTTAGAGACACAGGTGCAAGAAAATGAACAAGAGAAGCTTTGCAACTATAGACGGCAATGAGGCTGTTGCCCAAGTCGTCTATCGACTCAATGAAGTCATTGCGATTTATCCCATTACTCCTTCTTCACCAATAGCTGAGTCGGCTGATGGTTGGGCCAGAAATTAGCCTGATTCATGGTCCTGGTTGCCCTGTTTGTGTTGCTCCTGTGGAATTATCGAGCGATCGCTTCACTCCCCGAAGTGATTTTTTGCTCTTTCGGCCATATGCTACGAGTCCCAGAAAGTTGGAGCGATAGAGAAATAGGACAAACAGAAAATAAAGCTTATCAATCACAAAGAGATTTATTAATATTTCAGATCGACTTTATCCATTTTTTGGTAAGGCTTAGACTTTAAGAGGTCAGGACAATCAGGAAAATCCTTAAATAAATTAAGGATTTTCCTAATGTGGTTTTTTTGTATTCAAGGTTAATCTTATAAAATATTGACAAATTAATGTTTCATTATGTAACTTATACAACTTCAATTATTTTCAAAAATCTTTTCTAAGCCCTGATTTATGGGAGGCTACGCGTAGTTGCTTGTACGCAGGAGTAGAGCAGAATAAAAATTATAAATCAAATAATTATAGACTTATTTGATATGTGCTTAATAATTCATTTAATAAAATAGCTGAACTTGGTATTTGTTCATCTACTTGACCTTTTAGTGCTAGTTAAAAGTCCACATAACTCTTCATTATCTCTTGATAAAAGTATCATTAATTCCACCAATGCAATCGGAGTTAAAATAATTGATATTAGAGAAATATGAAGAATGTAAAAGGAGAAATATAGTATGTTTAGCACCAAAATTAGTATTCGCAGTTATGAAGTTAACGAAGAACTTTACAACGGTTCTCGGACTATAGTTTATCGGGGATATCGGGAAAGTGACTCCTTACCAGTGGTGATTAAACTACTGAAAAATCCTTATCCTAGCTTTAGCGAACTCGTACAATTTCGTAATCAGTACACCATTACCAAAAATCTCAACTATCCCGGAATCATTCAAACTTATACCCTGGAAGCATATCAGAATGGTTATATATTAGTAATGGAAGATTTTGGAGGAGTTTCTCTTAAGGATTATTTCGCCAAAAATAATAATGTCGCTTCTCTAGATAAATTATTAAAAATTGCAATATCTCTGTGTGACACCTTAGATATACTCTCCCGTTATCAAATTATTCATAAAGATATAAAACCCGCCAATATATTAATTAATCCTGAAACCGACGAAGTAAAGCTAATTGACTTTAGTATTGCCTCTTTGTTACCACGAGAAACTCAAACGCTCATTAGCCCTAATGTATTAGAAGGGACGCTGGCTTATATTTCCCCAGAACAAACAGGAAGAATGAATCGGGGGATTGACTACCGGACTGACTTTTATTCTTTAGGTATTACTTTTTATGAATTACTTACAGGAAAGTTACCCTTTCAATCAAATGATGTGATGGAGTTAGTCCATTGTCATATTGCTAAACAACCTCCACTTTTAGGGAATAGGGAACAGATTCCGCAAGTTCTCTGTGACATTGTGACCAAATTAATGGCAAAAAATGCCGAAGACCGTTATCAGAGTGCATTAGGGCTGAAATTTGATTTAGAAATTTGTTTAGCTCAGCTAAAAGAAATTGGCAGAATTGAGAGTTTTCCAATTGCTCAACGAGATGTGTGCGATCGCTTCATTATTCCTGATAAACTCTATGGAAGAGAGACAGAAGTAGAAACCCTACTCCAAGCATTTGAAAGGGTTAGCCAAGGTGCAACTGAAATGATGCTGGTAGCAGGGTTTTCCGGTATTGGTAAAACTGCGGTTGTTAACGAAGTTCATAAACCGATTGTTCGTCAACGCGGTTACTTTATTAAAGGCAAATATGACCAATTTAATCGGAATATTCCCTTCAGTGCTTTTGTGCAAGCTTTCCGAGATTTAATGGCACAATTGTTAACAGAAAGTGACCCTAAAATTCAGGAATGGAAAACTAAGATATTATCAGCTGTTGGTGACAATGGACAGGTAATTATTGAAGTTATCCCTGAATTAGAAAAAATCATTGGTCAACAAACACCTGCTACAGAATTATCAGGAACTGCGGCACAAAATCGATTTAATCTATTATTCCAGAAATTCACCCAAGTCTTTACCAGTGACAAACATCCATTAGTGATGTTTTTAGATGATTTGCAATGGGCTGATTCGGCATCACTGATGTTAATGCAGCTATTAATGGCTGATACAAAGCATTTTTTATTAATTGGCGCTTATCGTGATAACGAAGTCAAACCGGCACACCCGTTAATGTTGACTTTGAATGATATCCAAAAAACAGCAGCCACGATTAATACGATTACTTTAGCACCACTGAGTGAAGAGCAGGTAAATCAATTAGTTGCTGACACACTGAAATGCTCAGAAAATTTGGCATGGACTCTTTCTCGCTTGGTATTTCAGAAAACTCAAGGTAATCCATTTTTTGCTACACAGTTCCTCAAAGCATTACATCAAGATGGATTAATTGAATTTAACTTCGAGTCAGGGTGTTGGCAATGTGATATCACCCACATAAATCAGCGATCGCTCACAAATGATATCGTTGAATTTATGGCATTGCAATTACAAAAGTTGCCAGAATCAACTCAAGAAATTTTAAAATTAGCTGCGTGTATCGGAAATCAGTTTGATTTAGAAACATTAGCAATTGTTTGTAAACAATCAAAAATAGAAACGGCTGTTTGTTTGTGGAATGCTTTACAGGAAGGTTTGATTTTACCTCAAAGTGAGGTTTATAAGTTTTTTGTAGGGTCAGAAAATCAAACTGTTACTTCAGAAAATTCCGAAATTATTGGATATAAATTTCTCCACGATCGCATCCAACAAGCAGCTTATTCCTTGATTCCCTCAGAGCAAAAGCAAAAAACACATTTCATGATTGGTCAATTGTTGTTGCAAGGGTTATCCGAACAAGAACAACAAGAACGGATTTTTGACCTAGTAAACCAATTGAATTTAGGACTTGGTGCGATCGCTGAAGATGTTTCCCTTTCGAGTATCACCATCCATGAACAGAAAAAACAACAAGCTCACTTAAACCTACAAGCAGGACAAAAGGCAAAACTATCGGCAGCTTATCAAGCATCCCTGAGTTATTGTACTACTGGGATTGATTTATTACCTGCAACCGCTTGGCAGACTGACTATGAATTAATGTACAATTTGCACCGCGAGGGTTCAGAAGCAGCTTATCTGTGTGGTGATTTTGATCGAGCCGAAGTCCTTTATGGGGAAGGACTGAGCTATGCTCAAACTCCCCTGGACAAAGCGGTGATTTATCGCGTGCAGATGACTCAATATCAGCTTCAAGGACGCAATGCAGAAGCGATCGCTATGCAACGCCAAAGTTTACAACTACTTGACTGGGAACTACCAAAAGAACAAGAGTTGATTCAAGAAAGTCTGGACAGAGAAATTGCCATAGTTAACAGATTTTTAGAACAGCAGACTGTTGAATCGATTCTCAATCTTCCCAAAATGTCAGATGCAAGTATTGCAGAAATGTTGCGAATTTTACAAATTCTCTTCTATGCTGCATGGCTTGATGGTCAACCGACTTTAGGGTTGCTGGTACTCGCCAAGATGACAACGTTATCTTTGCAGTATGGTAACAGCGATATGTCCCCCTTTAGCTATGCCGGCTATGCCTTAATTGCCAATGCCATTCTCAAGGACTTGAGAACAGCTTATCAGTTCGGAGAAATGGCGGTGCAGCTTTGCGAACAGTTTGACAATGCAGATGTTCGGGGAATGACTAATTTTCTCTTTGCGGCGGATGTCCATAGCTGGAGTCATCCAATTAGAGAAGCAGATAAATATTATGACAACGCCTATAAGTATGGCATGGAAGCAGGAAACTGGCTGACCGTTGGCTTTGCGATCATGCAAAGTGGTTCCGATCGCCTCACTTATGGTAAAAATCTAGATGAACTATATGCGATCGCCCAAGCTCATGCAGATTTTCTCCGTCACATCAAAAGTTTAGAGAACTTAGATGCTTTAATGGCCGGAGTTATTCAACCAATTCGCAATCTTCTTGGTTTAACAAAAACTCTCTTTAGCTTTGATGACGATAGTTTCAGTGAAGCTGAGTATTTACAAAAATATGCCAATACTCCTTATCATCTGGCTTGGTTATATTCGGTCAAAATTCGTCATGCTTATTTATTTGATCACAAAGCCGCATACCCAGATTTAATTCCCCAACTGAGCATAATTGAAAACACAATTTCCAGTCATGCTAAAGTTCCTTCTAGCGTGTTTTATGTAGCATTAATGCACCTATCTCTAGCCGAAATTGCTAGCGACGAACAAGAGCATCAGTTTCATTGCGAAGCCTTGATTCCCCTAGAAGAACGCTTAAATAATTGGGCGAAAGCCTGTCCAGAAAATATTCTCCACAAGTGTCTGCTAATACAAGCAGAAAAAGCACGACTAAAGGGACAAAAAGTAGAGGCACTTGATTTTTACGAACAAGCCATCGCTCAAGCTAAACATCAAGGTTATGGTTACGAACAAGCCCTGTCCAACGAACTTGCAGCTAAATTTTTCCTTAATTGGGGGAAAGAAAAAGTCGCCTCAGATTATCTACATGAAGCTTACTATTGCTATAGCCGTTGGGGCGCAAAAGCCAAAATCTCGGACTTAGAAAAATGCTATCCCCAACTTCTCAAACCCATTCTAGAACAGCAACTACTCACCCTCAACCCTCTAGAAAGTATTAGCTTTCGTGCGACTTCCTCTTCTACTCGCACTTCTACCACAGGTGGTACCAGTGTTTCCGATCCTCTAGATTTAACCTCTGTCCTTAAAGCCGCTCAAGCTATTTCCAGCTCTCTAGAATTAGATCAACTCATTGCCCACCTGACTCGCATTATCCTAGAAAACTCTGGTGCAAAAAAAGCTGTACTGCTGCTTCCTCAAGAAGAGATTTGGCAAGTTCGAGCAATTACCTTTATCGAACATCAAGAAATACAAACTATCCTCGAAAAACAATCACTAGACAATTGTCAAAACATTCCTGTAAATATTATTTATTATGTCAAAAATACCCAAGAAACAGTTGTGATTGATAATTGTAAAACAAATATACCTGGTTTAATTGGGGAATATATATTGCAACATCAACCCCAAAGTGTATTTTGTACTCCGATTATTAATCAAGGGCATTTAGTGGGAATTCTCTACCTAGAAAATCAACTGAATCAAGGGGTATTTACTAACGATCGTATCAGCATCATTCACTTATTATCTTGTCAAGCAGCAATATCCCTAGAAAATGCTCGACTATATCAACAAGCTGGGCAAGCATTACAAGATTTACAACAAGCACAACTGCAAATTATCCAAAGTGAGAAAATGTCTGCGCTGGGTAATTTAGTTGCTGGAGTAGCCCATGAAATGAATAATCCTTTAGGTTTTATTTCTGCGACTCTCGAACAAGCTAAACCGACGCTGAATGATATTGTTGAACACTTGAATTTATATCAAGAAACCCTGACTAACAAGAGTGATAAAATCCAAAATCACGCCGAAGAAATTGACTTAGCTTATACCTTAGAAGACTTACCAAAAATGATAGATGCAATGGTGATGGCTTGCGATAGGTTGAAAAATATCAGTACTAGTCTCCGCACTTTCTCCCGTGCTGATAAAGATTGCAAAGTACCATTTAATATTCACGAAGGAATTGACAGTACAGTGTTAATCCTCAAACATCGCTTAAAAGCCAATGAAGAACATCCCGTAATTGAAGTAATTACTAGCTATGGTAATTTACCCTTGATTAATTGTTTTCCAGGACAATTAAATCAGGTATTTATGAATCTTATAGCTAATGCAATTGATGCCTTTGAAGAATCAAATGCTGGGCGGAGTTATGCAGAAATTCAAGCTAATCCGAACTGGATTAAAATTACAACATTACAGTCAGATAAATACGTAAAAATATGCATTGCTGATAATGGTCAAGGAATTAGTGAAGCAGTCAAACAAAAGATTTTCGATCATTTATTTACTACTAAAGAGGTGGGTAAAGGAACTGGTTTAGGATTAGCGATCGCTAAGTCTATTGTGGTAGAAAAACATCACGGCAGTTTAGATGTGAATTCTACCCCAGGTAAGGGAAGTGAATTTGTCATTACCTTACCGATTCTGGCTTGATTTAGGAAACAAGGCAGTTTATTAGGCCATATACATATAAGGGTTTATCAAACATTTGTCCTGCTAGATAGCTTATCTCTTTTGAGATATTGCGACATTAGTTAACATTTAGCTAATGACAAGACTTACAAAGTGTAGACCCATTCTGCACAGCTTTGCAAACATAATAAATCAATTTGCATCAATAATACATATATAAATGGCTACTCAAACTTCTCACTTAATCATTCCTGGATATCAAATTAATTCTCAACTGTATACAGGTTCCAGAACCAAAGTATATCGAGCTATAAGAAAGCAAGATAAACTCCCTGTGGTCATCAAATTTCTGATTTCAGAGTATCCCAGTTTCCACGAGTTACTACAATTTCGTAATCAATATACTATTAGCAAACATCTCAAGATTGCTGGGATTGTTCATGCTTTATCATTAGAAGCCTATGGTAATAGTTATATTCTAGTGATGGAAGATATTGGGGGAATTTCCTTAAACGAATATATTCAAAGTAATACCCTTTCTCTAGTTGAGTTTTTATCAATCGCCATTCAATTAACCAAGGTTCTCCATGATTTGCACCAAAATCGGGTAATTCATAAAGATATCAAACCTGCAAATATTCTGATTAACCCACAAACAAAACAAATTCAACTGATTGATTTTAGTATCGCTTCATTACTGCCTAAAGAAAACGAAGAAATTAAAAGTCCAAATGTTTTGGAAGGAACTCTGGCTTATATCTCCCCAGAACAAACTGGCAGGATGAATCGAGGAATAGACTACCGCAGCGATTTTTATTCCCTTGGGGTCACATTTTATGAATTATTAACAGGAGAATTACCATTTGACAGTAGCGATCCGATGGAGTTGGTGCATTGTCATCTGGCGAAGATGCCTATGGCATTAGACAACAGAAAAAAAATTCCGCAGGTAGTTGCAGATATTATCATCAAGTTGATGGCGAAAAACGCTGAAGATCGATATCAAAGTGCCTTGGGATTACAATCAGATTTAGAAAAATGTCTTGCCCAGTTCCAAGAAATTGGTAGAGTTGAAAATTTTGAAATTGGTCAGCGAGATATTTGCGATCGCTTTTTAATTCCTGAAAAACTCTATGGACGAGAATCAGAAGTTGCTACCTTGTTGCAAGCTTTTGAGCGCGTCGTCAATGGTACATCGGAAATGATGCTGGTGGCAGGATTTTCGGGAATTGGCAAAACAGCTGTTGTGAATCAACTCCACAAGCCGATTATCCGTCAGCAAGGATACTTTATCAAAGGTAAGTTTGACCAGTTCAATCGCAATGTTCCCTTCTCAGCTTTTGTGCAAGCTTTGTGCAATTTAATGGGGCAATTGTTGTCAAAATCGGACGCACAATTGGCACAGTGGCGAAGCCGGATTCTTGAAGTTGTGGGGGATAATGGACAAGTTCTCATTGAAGTCATTCCTGAACTAGAACGGTTAATTGGCAAACAACCTCTTGCGCCAAAACTGTCAGCAACCGCGTCCCAAAATCGGTTTAACTTATTGTTCCAAAAGTTTATTGCCGTCTTTACTAAATCAGAACATCCACTGGTAATATTTTTGGATGACTTACAGTGGGCAGATTTGGCTTCCCTCCAGTTGATTAAACTGCTGATGGAGGATAACAGCTATCTGCTGTTGTTGGGGGCTTATCGAGATAATGAAGTGTCGCCTGTACACCCTTTTATATTGATGGTGGAGGAACTGAAAAAAGTTGGCAAGACTGTCAATACAATTACCCTTGCTCCCCTTTCCTTGAATGATACCAATCAGTTGATTGCTGATACATTACATTGTGGCAATGAGTCAGCACAGTCTTTGACAGAATTAATCTTTCGTAAGACACAAGGCAATCCCTTTTTTATCACTCAATTTCTCAAAGCATTACACGAAGATGGCCAAATTACGTTTCGCGATCGCGGTTATTGGGAATGCGATCTTGCTCAAATCAACACCCAATCTCTTAGCGATGATGTTGTAGAGTTTATCGCCCAACAGTTGCAGAAATTGCCTAGAGAAACGCAAAATGTCCTCAAGTTAGCTGCTTGCATCGGCAACCATTTTGATTTGGATACTTTGGCTATTGTTTCCGAACAATCACCAGCAGAGGCGGCAACAGCTTTATGGCAAGCTTTGCAGTCAGGACTGATTCTGCCCCAAGGTCAGATGTATAAATTTTATCTGAGCCATGAGCAAGGACAGACAAATAGTAACAACATCGAGAATGTCACTTATCGCTTTCTGCACGATCGCGTCCAACAAGCTGCCTACTTTTTAATTCCAGCAGAACAGAAGCGCCAGATTCATCGCACAATTGGCGAATTGCTACTGGGCTACACTACCAAAGTAGAGCTAGAAGAAAAAATCTTTGATATTGTCAACCAATTGAATTACGGTGTGGAACTAATTACCCAGCCCAGCAAACGCCAAGAACTGGCTGAGTTAAATTTAGTGGCAGGTAAGCGAGCGAAACTGGCTACAGCTTATGAGTCTGCATATACTTACTTCGATCGGGGAATTCATCTGTTGAGTTCAGATTGTTGGCAGAGTCAATACACCCTCGCCCTAGATTTATATGTGGGTGCGGCGGAGTCGGCTTGTCTGAAAACTGATTTTGAGAGGATGAAAGCTTTGTGTGACCACATTCTGACAGTTGTCACCAATATTCAGGATCGAGTGAAGATTTACGAACTCCTGATTTTTTACTATCACAATCAATCTCAGTTTTACGAAGCAGTAACGTTAGCGGTGCAAACCTTAAACCATCTAGGTGAAAAATTTCCAGCCGATCCTAATACTCAAGATTTTCTAGATGCACTTCAGACAACTACCGAGTTGATTCAGCAGGTGGGCTTTGAAAATTTGGCTGAACTCCCGCCTATGCAAAATGCTGAGAAACTAGCGGCGATGAAAATTCTCCGCTGCTCTTGCTTTCCTGCCTATTTTGCTGTACCAGAAATGTTAGGGTTGCTGGTGTGCCGACTGGTGGATGTGACATTGAAATATGGTCATTCGCCTTTAACTCCCTTTGCCTTTGGGATTTTTAGTGTATTAATTAACGCAGTTGTCGGGGATATTGAGCAGGGTAAACAATTTGGGGAATTAGCGATCGCTCTAGAACAGCAGCAGCCCGACTTAGAATACCGAGCCATGACATATAATGTCATCTACGGTTTATCACGCCATTTTTACAAACCTGTGCGCGATGCTCTCCAACCTCTAATTTCAGGTTATCAAAGCTTTGCTCAAAATGGAGATGCTGAAAATTGCGCTTACTGCCTGATCAATGCCTACTTTTGTGCAATTTTATCGGGACAGAATCTCAAAGATATTCAGACCGAATATGAGAAATACATTCAGTCGGTGATGGGATTGAAACAAGAACAAGTGATTCACCAATTGCATATTTGGATGCAGGTGGTTCATAACCTGACTGAATCTGCGGAAAATCCAGCTTTCCTCCAAGGTGAATATTTTGATATTGCGGTCAAGTTGCCCCAACTATATCAGGACAAAAACTTTAACACCATCAACTATGCTCATACAGCTCAGGCAATGCTGGCTTATTTGTTGGGTGACTATGAATGTTCTCTCTCTCATGCCTTGGCTACAGAACCACATTTAGGAGCTAGCACCGGCAAATTTTTTGTCTCAGCGCATAATTTATATTATTCACTATCTCTAACAGCTTTATATTCTCAGTCTTCTCCATCAGAGCAAAGTGAATATCTCAAAAAATTGCAGAGTAATCGGCAGAAAATGAAGAATTTGGCAAACTATTGTCCAGACAACTTTTTGCATCGATTTTTGCTGGTCGAGGCTGAGATTTACCGTCTGCAATATGACTTCTGTACTGCCATTGACCTATACGATCGCGCCATAGCCGTAGCAAAAGATAATGGCTACCTCCAAGAAGAAGCACTCAGCAATGAGCTGACCGCTAAATTCTACCTGAATTGGGGTAAACAAAAAATTGCTGCCAGTTATATGCAGTCAGCTTATTATTGTTACGCTCGTTGGGGCGCTAAAACCAAAACCGATGATTTAGAACACCGCTACCCCGATTTACTGCACCCAATTTTAGAGCAAGTCACGCCAAACTGGAGTCCACTAGAAACATTGGCAACTCTTACCACTTCTAATATCTCACTTCCTGCGTCTACAAAAGCCACCTATGTTGTTAGTAAGAGTCTGAATACAACTCTAGATTTTGCCGCCGTCCTCAAAGCCTCCCAAAATCTTTCCAGTACGATTCATCTTGACGAACTGCTGCGCCAACTAACTCAAATTATTCTGCAAAACTCTGGTGGCGATCGTTGTGCTTTAATCCTCCCTAATAGCAATGGCAAGTGGTATCTGCAAGCCATTGCCACATCAGAAACAACTCAACTTTACTCAGAACCACTGGAGGGGAATCTCAGTATACCAGTGAAGCTAATTCAATATGTCAAAAACACCCAAGAAATGGTGATGATTGATCGTCTCAAAACGGATCTGCCGGTGATCGATGAATATTTAACCCAGCAGCTACCTCAAAGTCTTTTATGCTTACCGATTCTCCATCAAGGAAATTTGATTGGAATTTTGTATTTGCAGAATCGCTCTACCAGTGGGGTGTTTACTAGCGATCGCATTCTCATTCTCGACTTCCTTTGCACCCAAGCCGCCATTTCTTTGGAAAATGCTAGATTGTATCAGCAAGTCGCCAACTATTCTCAAAACCTAGAAGCAGAAGTAGAGCAAAAAACTCAGGCACTCAACCAAAAAGCCCAAGATTTAGAACAAGCCTTGCAACATCTGCAAAAAACCCAGTCACAATTAATTCATACCGAAAAAATGTCATCCCTTGGTCAACTGGTGGCAGGAATTGCTCATGAAATTAACAATCCCATTAGTTTTATTAATGGTAATCTCAATCATCTAGAAAATTACATCGTCGATTTGATGAGTTTACTGGCACTTTATCAAGAGGAATATACTCAACCTAGTTCTAAAATTCAAGCCAAACGTGAAGAAATAGAGGTTGATTTTGTCTGTCAGGATGCAATTAATATTTTAGAATCAATCAAAACAGGAAGCGATCGCATTAGCAAAATTGTCTTGAGTTTACGTAATTTTTCTCGGTTAGATGAAGCACCGATTAAAGCTGTAGATTTACACAGTGGGATTGAAAGTACACTATTAATTTTGCAAAATTGCTTACAATCTGGCGAACATCAGCCGGAGATACAAGTAATTAAAGAATATGGTAATCTCCCAACTATCACTTGCTATCCCGCCCAGCTTAATCAAGTATTTTTACATATTTTGAATAATGCCATTGATGCAATTCGAGAATATGGTAGAAATACCAAACAGCCACAAATACGGATTCGTACTGAAGCGATCGATAATCAGCAAATACGTATTGCGATCGCTAATACTGGTAGTTTTATTCCAGTTCATATTCAAGAACGGATATTTGAACCATTTTTTACTACTAAACCTGTAGGGCGCGGTACAGGGTTAGGATTATTCGTCAGCTATTCTATTATTAAAAAACATGGTGGCAATATCACTGTTAATTCCCTACCACACAACCAAACAGAATTTGTAATTTTAATTCCGATTACAAATTAGGGATTTCCAAGTAAAAAAAATATTCCATCGTTGTGTATGCAGAGGAGGCAGAGGAGAATCAATCTGCCACTATGAAAATGGGATAATTTATTTTCTGGAAGTCCCTTTGAATGAAGTGTCACAAAAAATTCAAACTTTTACTTTGTATTAAGGGCTATCCTGCAGGAACGCAACTCTTAGAGAGGCTCCGCCAACGCGAAAAAGTGAGATCATCGTCCAATGAGCAGGGGGAGCAGGGGAGGTAGGAGGAGTAAAGAGAATATTGAGTAATTTTTACTACTAAAATATGGGAAAATACACTTAATTTATTGATTCCCCCCCTTGCCTCCTCTGCATCCCCTGCCTCCCCTGCTTATCCGAAGGGTTGCCCTAGTGTCAGGTGAAAAGTCAGTGGGTTGCCCAAAGCATCCACCACAGTATGAATCTTGGTACTCAATCCGCCTTTGCTGCGACCAATAGCTTCAGTAGTCTAAATACAAAAAAGTAATAGCACTTGGTTCGGGAATCATATTCCCGAACCAATTCCCCCTTTCCAGATGCCGTGAAAAGTCAGCGATCGCTTACCACCAGTCTAAAGTGCGATCGCACCTTCTTACGCTTTAAATAAGTAAAGCTAATGATTTACATTAGTTTTACTAAATTAATAAAACTTGATTAAATTATGTAAATCAGTGTTAAAGTATTTTTACAGGCAAAACAAACATGTCTGATTCATTTAACTACCGCATTTATAAAACAATGACAGCAACCATTCAACGCCGCGAAAGCGCCAACGTATGGGAGCGGTTTTGTAGCTGGATCACCAGCACCAACAACCGCTTATACATCGGCTGGTTCGGAGTATTGATGATTCCAACCCTGCTAGCCGCAACAGCTTGCTTCGTAATTGCCTTCATCGCCGCACCACCAGTAGACATCGATGGTATCCGCGAACCAGTAGCAGGTTCCTTGATGTACGGAAACAACATCATCTCCGGTGCAGTTGTTCCTTCTTCTAACGCCATTGGTTTACACTTCTACCCAATTTGGGAAGCAGCATCCTTAGATGAGTGGCTTTACAACGGTGGTCCTTACCAATTGGTAATATTCCACTTCCTAATCGGCGTATTCTGCTACTTAGGTCGGGAATGGGAATTATCTTACCGCTTGGGTATGCGTCCTTGGATCTGCCTAGCATTCTCAGCACCAGTAGCTGCCGCAACCGCAGTCTTCTTGATCTACCCCATCGGACAAGGATCATTTAGCGACGGTATGCCTTTGGGTATCTCCGGAACCTTCAACTTCATGATTGTGTTCCAAGCAGAACACAACATCTTGATGCACCCCTTCCACATGTTGGGTGTGGCTGGTGTATTCGGCGGTTCTTTGTTCTCCGCAATGCACGGTTCTTTGGTAACATCTTCTTTGGTTCGTGAAACCACCGAAAACGAATCACAGAACTACGGATACAAATTCGGTCAAGAAGAAGAAACCTACAACATCGTTGCGGCACACGGCTACTTCGGTCGCTTAATTTTCCAATACGCTTCCTTCAACAACAGCCGTTCACTGCACTTCTTCCTCGCAGCATGGCCTGTAATCGGCATCTGGTTCACCGCCTTGGGTGTAAGCACAATGGCGTTCAACTTGAACGGTTTCAACTTCAACCAATCAGTGATTGATTCTCAAGGTCGCGTCATCAACACTTGGGCTGATATCATCAACCGGGCTAACTTGGGTATGGAAGTAATGCACGAGCGTAATGCTCACAACTTCCCCCTAGATTTAGCGTCTGCACAAGCTGCTCCTGTAGCTCTGACTGCTCCTGCTATCAACGGTTAATAGCCAGCTAACTCAACTCAAGGTCAAATAAAATAAGATAAAAAGCGCTCTCCGAAAGGAGGGCGCTTTTTAATGAAAACCATTGACAGAATTAGAGACTTGGCTCAAATAAAAAAATCCACTGTATATTCTACAATCCGGTTTACCGACTTTGTAGCTTATGAAAGCACTGGTTCTCCTTTCAATTTCTCGGCTTTGTTCCTAAAGATTGTTGGTAATTCCTTACTGAACGCCTCACCTTCAACCACTTGCGAGCGGAAACCATCGACCCCAACAGGAACATCGCCCGTGATGGTAGTGCGATATAGCACACGCTCTACTTCTAGATGATCTAGATCCTGAGGGGCTAAATGCGAGGTGGCGCGGTTGTCCCAGAATGCGATGTCACCATTGTTCCAACGGAAGCGTGTAGTGTAGGCGGGCTTGGTAATCTGGTTGAAGAACAACTCAAGCAGTAGGTCGCTTTCTTGTCGTGATACGTCAAGAATGTGCGAGGTGAAGCCGGGGTTCACATACAAAGCACGTTCACCAGTCTCAGGATGAACCCTTACTACTGGGTGGATTGAGACTAAGGGATTGGCTGCGATGCGCTGGGCAATCTTGCTGTTGCTGGGCAGATTCAAACGCGCATTAAAGCGATGTTCGGCTTTTAATGTGTCAGCCAGTGCGCGCAGAGGTGCTGACAGACCCTCATAAGCTGCGACCAGATTAGTCCACTGTGTGTCACCACCAAAGCTGGGGACATTAACCGCACGCAAAATCGACGCCGCAGGGGGGTTGACAACGGCTGTCACATCAGTGTGCCAGCGGCTCTCATAGCTAGAACGGCGCAGACCATTGCGCCGCTCATAGCGACTGCGGTCAATCGGCAGGATTTCTGAGAAACCTTCAATCGGCTCATCCTCGTGCGGATGTGCGTAAGTCACTTCGCCGAAACGAGCTGTGAACGCAATCTGTGCGGCATGGTCGATGTTCTGACCGCGAAAGAAGACAACTTTCCACTTCAATAGTGCTTGACGAATTTCTTTGATTGCATCATCGTGCAAAGGACGCGAAAGATCCACACCGCTAATTTCGGCACCGATGAAACCAGCTACCTGTTTAACTTCAATGTGCTTGTTGCTCATGTAAATTCTCCAAAGTTTGGTCTATAGGGTAGTTTTCGCAAAGTCCGCTTCCTTTGGTTGCTGTCAAGGGTAATCAAAGAAAGCGATCGCATCTGACAAGATTATACTGTAATCCGATCAATTTACCGTATAATAAAAGTACCATATTTGAGACTGCTGCAACAACTAGAGATTTAGTCCTAGCAACAGTAAGTAAATAGAGACAGACTCTCTCGGTCTAATAAAATAAGTAGTTAGAGGATGTTTAAAAATTCCTCTTAGGCGATCGCCTGAAAATTGCCTAGTTTACGATAGCGATCGTTTCTGATTTGCAAAAGACGAAGAACAAATGACAAAGGGCACTTAAAGGCACATTAGCTTAGAGACTTTCGATAATTTTTAGCACTTCTGCTGCTGACTGATATCGTTGAGTGAAGTCAAAATGTACCATTTTATTTAAGATAACAACTAAATCGTTTGTAGTCTCAGCTACTTCGCGCCAACTGTGCCAAATCTGTTGATTGCCATCAGGTTCAGTTGGGATAATTACTTCACCAGCATTTGTATCTCTGCGAAATACTCTTGGATCTACTCCAGTTAAAGCTTGTATTCCCATAATTCCCAATGCATAAATATCGCTATTTAGCTTTGGTAATCCACTCATTTGCTCAGAAGGTGCATAGCTAGGAGTACCAATTGAAATAGTCTGATGTTCTTGTTGTTGGGGATGAATTTGTTTCACAGCACCAAAGTCAATTAAAACAATGTGCCGATCTGATTCTCGTCTAATCAAGTTACTAGGTTTAATATCTCGATGAATTACACCATAGCTGTGAACAAAAACAAGCACATTTAAAACTTCTTTGAGGATCTCCACAACTTCAGTTTGTTTTAATCGCTTACCAGAGGTTAGCTCTTTATCCATAGCGTGACCTCTAACAAATTCTTGCACTAGAGAAAATTGGTGATTTTCTTCAAAAAAAGCTAACAGTTGGGGAATTTGTGGGTGCTTACCTAAAGTTTCTAAAATTTCTGCTTCAGCATCGAATAACCGTCTGACAACATTTAAATATTCTGGATCTTGGCGGGGAGGTCGCAATTGTTTAACTACGCACTCAGGGTTACCAGGGCGCTTGATATCTTCAGCCAAATAAGTATTACTAAATCCTCCAGAACCCAA
The DNA here is from genome assembly GCF_043099735.1 of Nostoc sp. C117. Taxonomy (NCBI): domain Bacteria; kingdom Bacillati; phylum Cyanobacteriota; class Cyanophyceae; order Nostocales; family Nostocaceae; genus Nostoc; species Nostoc sp. C117. The sequence goes on along the minus strand of NZ_CP170991.1, from coordinate 581,263 downwards.
GCGATCAGTAATTTGATAACGGTTGTTGAGTAGCGTACCTAGTGCAATTTCTTGCCCAATGGAATCAGCAATTACTGTTGGCGCTTCATTGGAGGCGTCACCACGCTGGCGTAAAAGGGCTTGCAATTCGATAATTAATTGTTGGTGTTCTTGAACCCGTTGGGTAATTTCTTTTTGCTCTTGCTTGCTTTGATAAGAGGTGTAAGCAAGGACACTACCGGCGGTAAATACTAACCCCAACATCGGAGGTATTACTGGTAACCATCCAGCTTGAGTAAAAATGAGAAAATTAGCCCCAAATAACACTGCTAGAGCTGTTGCTCCTGCCAATCCTAAAGCTAATGGATACTGAATTCGCCATACCAATAAACCACCAATTACAGTCCATCCCCATATCCAAAGGACTTTACCCCACTCAGGGATAAACCAAAATAGAGGCTGTTGATTAAGAACAACACTGAGAATTTGACTAACGCTATGAGCATGAATTTCTATTCCTGCCATCTTGCCAGAATTATCTGATTTACCACTAGCAAATGGCGTATTAAAAATGTCATTTAAAGTATTTGCTGTTGAACCAATTAAGACGATACGACCTTTGACAAAATCTGGTTTGACTTGATTTGCAAGTACTTCTGTAATAGTTACCTGCTGGGCAATTTGATGACCAGAACGATAGTTAAGCAAAATTTGGTAACCATTTGTATCGGCTTTTTCATAACCACCTGCATTACTTTGCAGAGGTTTAAATATAATATTTCGTAACTTTAATTCTTTATTTGGAGTAAATTCTGGTTGGATACCACCAACTTCTAAATATTTTAGTGCTAGCTGCAAACTAAAAGAATATGTACCTTGACAAGGGTCAGATTCATCTGCACTTGCCAATAATAAATTGCGACGAATTGTCGAATCAGTATCTTCTACAACATCACTAAATCCTACTCGCTCTGGTTCAATCCCTTTTGGGGGTGCTGTTCCCGGATTTTTAGAACCAGAATGTTTGCAGATGGGAATAATGATATCGCTTTGTTGTAAGCGTTGCAGTAGTTTGTCATGACCAGGCTGTACTGGTATGTCACGAAAAATATCTAGACCAATGGCTCGCGGTTCATATTCCTCAAGTTTGCCCAATAGCCGATCTAAAAGTTCACTAGACAGCGGCCAATTCCATTTTTCGATATCCTTATCAGTTAAAGCAACAATCAACAAACGAGAGTCTGGACCTGGATCGGCACGTAATTGCATCATTTGGTCATAGACTTTCATTTCTAGAGGTTCAAAAACTCCAAGTTTTTGAATGCCTACTAGTAAAATTGTGGCGATCGCACTTGAAAAAATAATGGGCTGTCTAAATAAACTTTTAAAGTTTGCAAACATTTCTTTATATTAAGTTTTATTTTAAAATAGGGCATTGGGCATCGGTAATTTAGGGAGATGAGAAACAGGGGAGAATAATTAATAACCAATGTCCAATGCCCAATACCCCATGCCCACTCCCCATTTAGTGCTAATCTACTATGTGTTTCAAATAATGTACGATCGCCTCTGCAGTTGGTACATTAGTTGCCAATAGCACTTGATTAATATTGCATAACCTCAGCAATGCTTCTTCATTGGCTTGACCTGGTTGAGGTTGCAGCAGATCTCTCAGGAAAATAACTGCTAAAATCTCTCCCGACCCAACCAATGAAGCAATTGTTTGATATCCTCCTGAAGTTGGTGCGGGGGTTTGTTGACTAACAGTTATACCTACCTGTTGATGTAAGATTTCACTAACAGATGGCCAGGTAATTGTAAAGCTCTGTGAGAAAAATTCCTGATGTTGACCAACAAATTCAGCAAGTTCTGATTTTTTGCTTTCGTGAGCAATAATTACTATGTTTCTGTCAACGATCATTTCTGGAGGCTCACTTAAATTTATTTCTTCGGAAATTTCATCAGATTCAGTTGTTTCTAATTCAGATGAAATTTCATCAGATTCAGTTGCTTCTACTTCAGAAACTTCTTCAACAGTTTGACTGGTGATTTCAGGAGTTTCTGTTTCTGTTGGCTGCAAAGATTGAATATCATCTAAATCAGAGAGTTCACTTACTTGTGCCGAAACACCATCAACATCTGCACTAACTTCTTCTGTACTTGTCTCCATCAAATCAATGTATTGATTACTGGAAACTTCTGGAATGTTATCATCATCAGGTGAAGTCAACGCTTCAGAAACTTCGCTGATTGTTTCATCAGATTCTACTTCGCGAACATCTGCGGTGTCTTCTGTTGTAACTAGCGTATCTAAATTAACTAATTCATCACTAACTTCGTGTGGAACTTCGCTGATTGTTTCATTAGGTTCTACTTCGTGAACATCTGCGGTGTCTTCTGTTGTAACTAGCGTATCTAAATTAACTAATTCATCACTAACTTCGTGTGGAACTTCGGTTGATATATCCTGATGTTGAATGTCTACCTCTTGATGAATTTTGCTAGTTTCTGGGGTAACATCACTAACAACTCCGTCAACATGTCCGCTGCCTTGTTCTACAACTGGCGTATCCAAATTTACGGCTTCATAATCAGTAACTGCGGGAGCATCGCTCTCTTGAGATACTTGATTGAATATGTCACGCGGTTGTACAAAGGTGACTTCTGCCTCCAATGCTTCCTGCAACTCTGCATCGCTGTCGTAAGTAGCTGGAGGAACACTATCATGCATAATATCACGCGGCTGTACGTAGGTGACTTCTGCCTCCAATGCTGCTTCCAACTCTGCATCTTCATCGGAGGTAGCTTGGGGAATGGCACTTTCAATATCACGCCGTTGCACAAAGGTCGATTCTGTTGCCAGTGCTGTAGCAAAATCTGCAACTTCATCGTCAGTAGCTGCCGGAGGTGTAGTTTCTTCCTCAGGAGTTGGGATGATATTTTCAGGCGTGGTTACTGCCTCATCAGGTTCAGTTTCACTGACTTCAGGAACTTCTATATCAGTAACTTCTGGGCTAATTTCTTCTTGTTCGACTAAAGTACGCAAATCCACAATTTCATCACGGGCGTCGCGTGGAACTTCGCTGACTGCTTCTGATGGTTGAATTATGTTTTCAGAGGTGGTTAGTTCAGCAACCGGGATGGCATCATCAGGTTGATTAGAAGCAACTTCGGAAATTTCGCTAATTTCTGGGGAAACAGCATTAATTTCCGGTGTTTCGACTTCCTTACTAATTGGCGTTATAACTTCGCTGACTACCTCTGGAGCTGGATTAGCAACATTAGAAGTGCTGATATTTTCAGGCGATCGCGATCGAGAAAACAGCGAAGGATCTATAATTCTAAAGACCGTCTCTGGTAATTGCTCAGAAACCACTGCTTCGAGAATCAAAACGTAATCTGCAATTCGGATCACGTCTCCATCATTCAAAATATACGGTCGATCTTTTTCAGCCTGTTTTCCGTTAAATATAGAGCCATTTCTACTGCCAAGGTCAAGAAAGTAGTAACTTCCACTTTTAACAAAGAACTTAGCATGTAGCCGACTAACATCAGGGCTGTCCAAAACTAAATCAGAATCAGGAGAGCGACCTACTAACCATTCTCCTCTAGTTGTACTCTCTATGGTCAGATCGACTTCATTGATTTCACTTACAGTTGGTGAATAACTAACTTTTACTTTCATATTAATTTTTGGTTAATTTTATTGATTTCCCCTACCCACCGCTGACGGGTAGTATGTTCTAAATTTAAAATATCATTTTGTGACCAATGAAAATGATAAGCAATAAAAGCTACCTCCTCATATAAAGTATCAGAGGGGTAGCTTATGACTCCCCCGCTAGTTCTAGCTCCACTGAAAATTGATTATTGCAGTGGGGACATTGTGTCGGAATGTGTACATTACCTTGCTGATTGATTCGATTGTAAAATTCTCGTAGATAGGCAATGTCATATAGGAGTAGTCCTTCAAGTAAATCAGAGGTAACAGAGTTGAAACTACCCAAGCGAGTGATGACGCGTGCAAGCATTACCAAAACGCTATAAGCTGGATTTTCTTGAACTTTGCGCTCTTGTTGCACCAAAATTTCATCTTTGGCGGTGGCTAAACGCATCACCCCATGACGATGTACTCGGTTTTGAGCATCACTTAACCCTCTAGGAAGAGTGAAAGCAAATTCAGTGCAGAGATTATCTTTCTTACGGGGCATAGGGACTGGGAATTGGGGATTAAGGATTGGGGACTTGTACTGAGCGGACTTGTACTGAGTTTCGACTACGCTCAAATCGAGCAACTTGCACTGAGCGGCGTCGAAGTGAGTCGAGATTCAACTACCGCAAAGCCGAAGTAGCCGAGGTAGCGAAGCCGTTGGCGCAGCCTCTCGTAGAGAAGGGAGCGGAAGTATTGGGGATTAAGGATTGGTTGTTGTTAGATATTGAATATTGGATATTGGAAAATAAATAGTATTTTCAATCCTAATTCCCCCGTCCCCAGCGATGCACTGAGCTTGTCGTTGGCGCAGCCTCTCGCAGAGAAGTGTCCCCAATCCTCACTAATCCCCAGCCCCCAATTCAATTCTGAAGCACTACTTCAGGAGAATTTACTGTATCTTCTGATGAATAAGTTTCGCCTTCCAAGCCATTAATTCGACGATAAAAATCTTGGAGGTAATTTAAATCCTGGGCAAAAAAGTTTTCGACTATTGCAGGACTGACATCAGATAAAGCACCCAAATGGGTAATCACACGCGACAAGATAATAATTGTTGCATAGACTGGATTGGCTTTTACCCTTGGGTCACGCAAGGGTGCAATCTCGTCTATCGCTGTTGATAACCGCATTACACCTTTGCGGTGAAGGTTACCTTCAGAATCTAGATAGCCTTTAGGCAATGTAAATTCAAACTCTGTGGGAAACATATTTCTCCTATTTCTCCTGATTATTCTAAGTAATCAGACAAAATGAATTACATAATTTTTTCCAAATTCTCTGAGAATTTTTCAACAGATGCAACAAAAATCTGCCAATTGTTGTAAGCATCTATCTCAATCCATCCATAAGCTTAATAAAAAATCGCCACCAAATCTCAACCAAATGTATCAAGCCACCAAAGGGGGCAAGGCAGAATGGGAAATCTTTCCTATGAAGGGAAGAGGTTTGTTTGTACAAAGACGTTTCTTTTCTCATGCTGTGCATTTCCAAAAGAATATTCTTATTTTTTTGCCCACAATAAAGATAAGTTGGAGCAGAGGCTTCCTCCAATCCAAACTTCGGGGGTAGGTTTATACCTTTTCTTGCTTCTGCCTTCAGCATAACTACCCTCTACTTTTCTTGCTAAATCAATCAAATACCTTCCTACCTGCTTGCATAGCTAAGTCTAGCCAACTACCTGATGCTTCTACGCGTTGAAATTCCTCAAAAGCGATCTCCAACTCCTCAATTTCTATTTCATGACTGTTAGCGTTAAAATCAGCAATTTTGTAACTAGTAGGCCAAGCACCAGCTAATTCAAATCTAGCTTGTTCTGTGGCTGTTTGATCGTAAATAGATAAAGAAATAAATTCACGTTTTTTAGCCCACTTACCTTCTTCAACTTTTTCAAACCACTTCCACATATCTCTGGACTTGGTTAAACCTTTACGTAGAGTAATATTGCTACTCTTAGCATTGCCAGGAAGTTTAGTTATAACCGTCTTACCTTTTGATGCATTTCCCCACTTTTGAGAAGTGACTTCACAAATTTCAATTACATCCTGGGTTCTTTTGAAACCTTGACATTCTAAAAAGTATAATTCGCTATCATTTTCAATGATGTCTAATCTTAAAAAGAAACGATAATTTGTGAGAATTTCTGAAGTGAAAAAATTTGTGATAAATTCTGGTATTTTAGCCATTTTATTTGAGGATATACAATATATATTTATTTGAAAATTTTACTTGTTATGTAAATCTAATTTAAGTTAACAAGCAAGGTTACTATTTATAGATATAGAAACCTACTACCAAAAATATACAGATAACTCTTCTGAGATTTTCTCTTTTCTATGAGAGGCTTTTCCAACGACAACGCCTGAAGACAACACTGAAAACTCTCTCTATGTAATTAGTCATTTGTGTTCACAAATGACTAATTACATTCCTTATGGGAAATAGGGCAATTTCAAGTTTTCGTACAAAAACAGACACCTAATTGATAACTTGATAAAACCTAACAGTTGAATTTTATCCTGCTACATCATTTTTCTTTGATATGATTTCATAGCCCTCAATAGAGACTTCAACCTTCTCTGTTGTCGGATCATTTTTCGTCACATCAAATTCTGGTCCTGTGTATGATTCGGGAAAGCAGTTTTTCAAATTATAACGGATGACTTCAGTTGATTTATCTTGGGTATAACCAACAACTGAGACTGCTTTACGATTGTCGTCCCATTGACGAGGTTCTCCATCTTTGCTACAAGCTTTATACCAATTGTGTAGGCTCTCGTCACCATCATAATTCATGGTAATTGTGACATTATTATACTCCGCCTGTCCAGGAAGATTTTGACGCACTACCTTTCCACTTTTACCCGATCCTCTAACGCCTTTAGTGGCATTATTTTTTGCTCCCAATCCTGCGACTGATATAACAAATTTATCAGTGATACCATCTGCTTCAAAGTAAAAGACAGAAGCAACAAGATATTCCCCAGCCATGTTTTATCTCCTAATAAATTAATAGTGTGGAAAAGTTGCAATTAGTACTTTGTAAACACAAATGACAAAGAACTAATAACTAAATCAGCTATTGCTCATCAAGTGCATTCCATTGACTGATGCGGAAGATCACAAACTCTGCGGGTCTAACCGGGCAAACACCTATTTCGACATACAGACGGCCCAAAACTATACTTTCTGGTGGGTTTAATTCCGCATCACATTTAACATAAAATGCCTTTTCTGGTGAATCTCCAAATAAAGCACCCTCACGCCAAATCCGCTCTAAAAAGTTACTGACAGTACGTCTAACCCGCGCCCATAAATCTTGATCGTTCGGTTCAAAAACTACCCATTGAGTGCCTAGTTCAATTGATTTTTCTAGATAACTAATTAACCGACGCACGCTGATATAACGCCACTCTGTTTTATCTGGCTCAACTAAAGTTCGCGCTCCCCAAATGCGGATACCTCGGTTGGGAAAACTACGAATGCAGTTGATACCAAGGGGGTTCAATAGTTCCTGTTCGCGGAAATTGGTGTCATAACCCAAACCAATCACGCCTCTGGGTACTTCATTTGCAGGTGCTTTGTAAACCCCTCTGGTTTCATCGGTGCGCGCCCAAACACCCATCATATGACCACAAGGAGGTACTAAAATTGGATTACCGCGATCGCGTGGATTAGGAACTTTAATCCAAGGATAATAAAGGGCCGCAAACATCGAACGACGGTTAAATCTATTCAACCAATCCACTACATGTTGGGGTTTAACGGCGTCTGGTGGTGCATCAAGTACAACCATCCGATTGGGTGGATTAGGAATATCGCCACTGGCGGAACCCTCACACATGCTAATCATCAATTCCATGATGCCGTGGACTTGATCCAAATTCAGCACTTGCTCTTGATAAGCCCGAAGTAAATCAGGGCAGGCCAGCATTGTGATTTCATCAATTTCAAAGATACCGCGTACCCCGGTGCGATCGTCACGTACCCCTTCCAAATCGCGGGAAAATCTATCTGGTGGCGTAGCCACAATGGGGGGCGCCAGTTCGTACTGACCATTAACCGGACGGCGAGTTAAAGGTTGTCCGCTTTGAGTAATGTCTTCTACAGTGACATACATAGAATTTCTCAAAGCTGCCAACGCATAAGTTGCTATCTGAGCAGCAGGGTCGCGGTTCATGGTCAAGTTTTCGTATTGCTCTAGTAGCTCATCTCCGCGACGAATTTGGATAGTGAAGTATTCGCCGGTGTTGGGAGGAGCTTCTCCTTCAGTACCTTCGGGTAAGGCACGAGGGGAACCATCAATAATAAAGATATTGACTAATCCGCCAGCTGCTTGTTCGGGGCGTAAAGTCAAGCGTAGGGCTGGACGATTGCCACGAGAGTTGATTCGGATGGTCGCAGGTTCGGGGTTTGCGGGTTTGGGTGCCCCTGGTAATTGAGTGCCGATGCTTGTGATCCAGCAGCGACCACCACCATTCATGAAATAGCCGTAGACGGCAAAAGGTAAATAAGCGTTGAAATCGGTGAAACCATCAGAATTAGGACGAGCAAAATAGTTGAGATATTGCGTCCAATTCGTGACCAACATCGGCTTAAATAGCTCAGCATCATCTCGAACGTCTTCTGTAAAACCGACAAACCCAGCAACAGCTGTGCTAACACCTTCAATCGGTCGGCTCCCTCGGTCAAATTCTTCAATATAGACACCAGGGGCAAAGTAATCAAGTCTAGCCATGAAAGTCTCTCCAAGTTAGTAAAAACTTAATTATTCAGGAGTTAGAAATATCTCTTTGAAGGTATAACTTTGCTCATCTACCAATGCATTAACATTCTGGGATAAATAGCCGGGACAATTTAGATTTAAAACATAGTTACCTATCTGAAGGTTTTCAAAAAAGAACAGTCCCTCTTTGTTGCTTTCCATGAATTTTTGAGTTTTCAGGAGAGTCACTTTTGTCGCTAACAATGGCAGATTTGTTGTCGCACTCTTGACAACACCTCCAATTACCACTCGCCTAGTCATAATCTCATTGGTACCATTGCCATACATTTGATTTCGGAGGTCAAAAATTCGTTCCCAAACCAAAGGTGTTGTAGTAGGTTCAGCACTAAGAGGTACGGTTAGTGTTAAGTATAAAGCTGAACGTAAAGGTACACCTAGACCGCTCCACAAAGTACCAGGCTCAATAGACGGATGTAGTCCAACCATCATCGGTAAACTACCATGACCCCGCAATTCTGGAACTAAAAATTCTTCCTTCAAAGCTCGATGGCGCATAAGTATAGTTAATGCTTCACTGAGGAAGTGATGCTCCCCTAAAGTCGTTCTATCCCAAGCTGTTAATAGCAGCGAAACATCAAACCAAACAGGTGCCCAATTGACAATGCCGGCTTGCAGATGGCGGCCAATACTACGTTCAACTTGCCTTCCGGCTTGTTGAAACTGTTTACTCTCACGAATATCATAAATGTATAAATTGAGAGTCGGTCCGGCTCCCTCTTCCCTGCGATTACTCGGATGGCTGAAGTCAATCTGCTCTGTACTGGTCAGTGAGGTTCCTCCAGCTAGAATTTCAGCTAAAGTTTGAAGAACGAAGATAAGCATGAAGGTGTTTGACTGGTGGCGAAATCCAGATAAATCTAGGGTATCTTTATCAGCCTTCTAAAGTTAATTAGACTTTTGTCGATATTTTGGTAAAGACAAAATTATTCCAATGGGACTTCACCACACCGATCTTTGTTGCTACCCGATGTACCAAGTGTCAGTACTATAGGGCAAGACTTGGTATCATTAATTTGACTAATTTTTTTGACCCAAAACAACTTTCTCCGCAACAACTCTGTGATTTGCATCGGTTATGTTGGCAAATCGAAGATAATTTGTTTATGCCACTTGGGAACGTAGATTAAATAAGATGCAAAACTTCATTCTGTCTCTAGCTTCCTTCTCCTTTATAAAGGAGAGGGATTGAGGGTGAGGTAAGCTAGGGACATAAATTGTATATTATTTAATTTTTATTCCTTGGATTTTTTATGCACATCGCCCACAAAAAGAGCTTGTAAGGGTTACTGGTTACCAAATATTCAGCATCTGTGCCAACTTACACTAACGTTATTGTGCAAAGAGTGCATCAGATTACTGAGTTATAAGTTATGATTTATGAGTTTTATTCCTAACTTTTAATTCTTAACTTTTTACCTATACCGATCGTGAATCTACGCCACCTGATTCCAATTTTTGATAATTCCGTCTCCAACTGGGCTTTAGAAGCGCGGTTGTTGCGCTGGTTAACGTTGATTTGGCTGTTCGTTGGGTTGATCATGCTATTCTCAGCATCCTATCCCGTCGCTGATGCCCGTCAAAACGATGGCTTGTATTACTTTAAGCGGCAACTGCTTTGGGTCTTAGTTGGCTTAGTTGGATTCAATATTATTGTTAATTTGCCATTACAGAAAATTTTGGGACAATCCCATTGGTTTTTGATGGTGTTTTTAGTGTTAATTTTTGTCACACTGATCCCGGGATTGGGAAAGAAGGCCTTTGATGCAGCGCGTTGGATAGCGATCGGGCCAATTCCGATTCAACCTTCAGAATTGATTAAACCTTTTTTAGTGCTGCAAAGTGCGCGGCTTTTTGGTCAATGGGAACGAATCAGTTGGCGGGTTCGTTTGGCCTGGCTGGTTGTTTTCGGTTTGGTACTTTTAGGAATTCTTGCCCAGCCTAATTTAAGTACAACAGCACTTTGTGGAATGACTATTTGGCTGATTGCTCTGGCATCTGGGTTACCTTACAAGTACTTAGGAGGAACAGCAATCGGCGGAGTGATGTTAGCAGTACTGAGTATTAGCATCAAAGAGTATCAGCGTAAGCGGGTGATGTCATTTATGAATCCTTGGGCGGATGCTACAGGAGATGGCTACCAGTTGGTGCAAAGTCTACTAGCTGTGGGTTCTGGTAGAACTTGGGGAGCAGGATTTGGGCTTTCCCAACAAAAGCTGTTTTATTTACCAATTCAGGACACCGATTTTATTTTTGCCGTGTTTGCCGAAGAGTTTGGTTTTGTTGGCAGTATGGCGCTGTTGGGACTTTTAGCTATATTCGCTACTTTGGGATTAGTCGTGGCGCTGAAGGCTAAAAATATAGTGCATCGACTGGTAGCGATCGGCGTAACAATTTTAATGGTAGGACAATCATTGCTGCACATTGGTGTTGCTACTGGTTCTCTACCAACTACAGGCTTGCCGTTGCCGATGTTTAGTTACGGTGGTAATTCGATGATTGCCAGCTTGATAGCTGCTGCATTGCTGATTCGGGTAGCACGCGAAAGTAGCGAAGCCGAGGTAGTCCCCTTGCGAAAACCTCTGTTTTCAAATGAGCGCAGACGTTGAACTGTTCGTAAAAATAAGTCAGAATCATCTTTTTGCAGGAATTGAATCGATTATTAAAGACCTAAAACAAACAATGAATATTTAACACTTTTGAATACTTACTCGCCATATCTAAAATTAGATCCACACAGTAAAGAGTCTTTATTTTCAGAATTGAGGCATTGGATAGAAGATGATTTTGGAGGTAGTCTAGAACTTTCGTATATCTCTGCTTTTTACATTGCTAAAAAAGCATATAGCAGTCCTATTTGAGTTGTGAAAATTATCTTTTTTTGTAACGAACCGCAAAGACGGAAAGAAGGCGAAGAAAAGAAAGAAACTACAAGTTGTTTTAAGTGAATTGTACTATCATTTAACAACTTATCTCTGAGGTAAAGGAGTCTTAAATGGGTTATTGCTAGGTGGGAGAGTCGGTGGAATTGGAATAGGAATAGTAGGTATAGGAGTAGGCTCGACTTTTTTGAGGACTGTAATTGAAAATCCTTTCTGCTGTGGTTGTTGCTTACCAGATATATCATTAACTTGCAGTGCAATTTGAGGTGGGAAGGCAAGATTGACTGGAAGCTTCATTGAACCAACTGGTGAAACATCATTGCCGTATGGTTGAAGTTTCACCTGAATATTTTCTCCCTCTACTTTCCAACTGAGAGTAGCTGATGCTCCTTCCTTGAGAACCAGATTTGGTTGGTCGCTACCATTGATTGTAAAGGAAACAATCTTAAATGGTTTTGGTAATATTTCAATTTTTGATTCGGTCTTTTTAGAACTAGTTTTTTGACTTCCATTATTCGCAAAAGCTTTAATTTCAAAGGCAAATTTACCAGCTTTAGTTGCTGCTAGAGGAATATTTTTACATCGTAGCTGTTGATTTTGTTGCGTACATAGTTTTTGAAGTTTTGGGTCTGTAATATTACCTTGATTAAATCTATAAGTAATTGGTTCACCGTAGGATGTACCATCATCTGCACTGGCATTAATTTGAAGTTGTGAGAGCAATAATGGACGGGCGATCGCCCAACTTAAAAGAATATTTTGACCTTTTGTATACTGCGGTTTATCTGGTTGAAAATCAAGGATCTCAGCAATTTGTTTTTCAGCTATTTCGACTTGGGTTGTTTGGCTTGCTACCTGGTTATTTGGAGAAAATATTTGTATACCATTGCGATAAAAAGCTTGTAAATCAAAAGTGTAATTTCCTTTGGTTTTGACTCCAGTTTTCACATTATTACAAATCAATTCTTCTTTGTCTTGCACCTGACAAGGAGGTATTTCATTAGCGCTGCCTTTACCGAGTGATTCAGGAATCCCATTGCTAAAATCATAGATAATAGGCTGAATGGGTTGGGAACCTTTGACCTTAAGAACCAGTTTTTGCAACTGTTTATAGTGTTGAATTTCCCATTTCAATGCGACTTCATCACCTTCAGTTATTTGAGGATCGTTTGCACTAAAATTTTCCAATCTCAAAGGTTCTGGATTTAAAATTTGCCAAACTATAAATCCGATTCCTCCTAATAAACCTAAAATTCCTAAAAGCAAAAGGATAAATTGCCACCAAGGACGGGGTTTCCACAGCAAAGTTCCTTGAGGTAATGTGTTAGGTAAAGGTAAACTTTGTTGGTCTTTGATATCAACTTGAAAGTTAACACTTAGCCCTGTACCAAACCACGGTCGTCGCCACCAAGGTTTGGGTTTGACTGTCAAATTGCCTATAGCGCTTCTATTAGGTAATAATCTAACTTCAGTAGGATCAAAGGTGTAAGTATATAGTTGTTCTTCGTCTCGACTTTTTAAGCTCAATATCAGTTCGCGGACAATATTACCTCGGTTAGTCACCGATAATTCATACTTACCAAGACTACGGCTAACTTTTCCTAAGATGGTATTAAGTTCTAAATCTAAGCGATAATTTGTGGGAATTTGGATATAGACCAAATCTAGTAGTACTAAGTCTGGAGAGTTCTCCGAATATAAGCGAATTGTTGGAGAATAGCTACCGGCGAGGGTATCTCCAGGTGGGTGAAATTTCAGTAATATTTTACTTTGAGAAGCCGGATTAAGTTCTAATGCAGTGACATCAGATATCAAGCCTTGTCCCTCAAATCCAGTTGCAGGATAATTGATTGTAAACCAATTGTCATCTAAATCTGGGCAACTCAAGCGGAAACGATCTACTAAATAAGAGCGATTATCAACTATTACCTCAACTTGTAAAGGCTCAGTAAAATTGAAAATCAGCGGCTTGTTTGGATTAGTGTTAGGTCTAATGGAAAATGTCGGGTCATTCACCCGAATTGCAGTCTGTTCTTTGAGCAGAACTTTAATTTGATTTGGGAAGGTTATGGGAGTATTTTGAGGATAATGGAGAGGAGAATCTACGACTAGGGTATAGTCATAGGTTCCGGCAAAAGCATCAGGAGCAATTGGAAATTCAAATCTTACTTCGTCGCTATTTTGCCCTGGAGCTAATGCTAAACTTTCTCTGGGAGAACTAGACCAGCCTGTTAGATTTTGAAATACTTCGTCAAATACAAAATATAAGTCAATAACAGCACTTTGATCTCCCTGGTTGCTGACAACTACATAGATAACAATGGCATCTCCCGGCATCCCAAATTGAATGTCAGGTGGGTTGATAAAAACTTGCAGTGGATTTAATTTAGCTTGCATATCATCGACTCCCTTATTTGATGCGGTGTAGTTTGACCTGAAAATCTTCACCACCACTCACAATCATGGTTCCTTGATTGGTTTTCAAGTCGATACTATTAATTTTTTTAGAGCTTTGAAAAATTGTTTGACCTTCTGCTGCCTTTGTTTTGTCGAGTTTATGTTCGGGAGTTAAATACCAAACTACCACTCGTCCATCATCGCCACCACTGACTAGCAGATTACCATCATCACTAAATGCTAGAGTCCGTACAGATGTTTTTGACGCTGACCAGCGGTCTATGGGTGGACAATTTAGTTCATTTATTTGTATTTGGGGATTCGGATTTTTGATAGTTTGACACTGATTTAAATTCCAAATCGTAATGAAGCCGGCAGAATCAGAAGTTGCAAGGATTTTTCCTGTTGAGTCAGGAACAAAAGCCAATCCCCAAATATAGTCTTCCAGCCCAACTAATGGGTCTAGTTTTTCTAGGGTTTGCACTGATAAGCTTGGCAATTTGTTATTCAATTTAGTCGGATTCCATTGCCACAAGATAAAACGCTTAAAGTTTCCAGCAATTACGAGAGTTGTTGCATCTGGACTGAGAGTTAAGGCGCGGACTTGGAAGCCTGATAGTTTCAATGTACTTTGGATGTCGATCGCTTCCGGTTCTGGCAAGAAATTGCTGTTAGGTGCTGGTCTTGACCATAATCTCACTTTACCACTGCCGTAACCACTGAATAAATTAAGTGAGTTGGAGGTGAAAGCTAAATCAAAAACGCGATCGCCTTTAGCCCTGGGATCTTTAAGATCTTGAAGCTGGCTAATCTTCGCACCTGAGGGTACATCCCGAAGTTCAATGACACCATTATCTAAACCAACTGCAACGCGATCGTTTTGTAAGGGCATGAAGCGTAAGACTTCTACAGCATCATCAGTAATCGCCATCAAACCCTTAGGCTGTTGAGGCTTATCACAAGCAATCGGCTGCCCAGAATATGTTACTCGATCGTCAGGGTCTAAGCCATTAGCGCCAATGTTCCAAAGTCTCAATGTGCAATCATCTGAACCACTGACAACAGACAAACCAATGCCACTAAAACGCACTGAGTTGACAGAACGTGTATGCATCACATCTCTCGGTTGCAGGAGGATTGCTAGGAGTGCTGCTAATAAGGCGATCGCTGCCAACTGTAACCACAGAGGTATAATTGGCAAAACCTGCACTTCTAAGGTCTGCGTAGCGGGGTCTGTACTACCTAAACGTTGGTCGGATAATTCTGATTTGGCCTCCAGTAATAAAGTTTTAGCGATTCCAATCCAATGGCGTTTGGTTTTAACATCAAGAATAACTTTAGTTGTCTCTCCTAAATTCAAATTGGCGGCTTCGGGAATCTTCTTAAAACTACATTTTCGCCAGTCTCTACCCTGCACTTGGACATCAAGTTGCTGATTTAAATTACTCGCATTTTTAAATAGTAATTCAAAAGAGGCTGTATCAGACTTCCAGTTAGGTAACCATGCGGATTTACTAGGAATTTTTAGCTGTTTTTGTGGAGTGGTAAATTCGATAAAACCCACAGGTAAAACTTCAACATTGCCATCGATACTAGTTGGGTAACCATTATTGCTAACAGCTTCAATGGCAAAAGGATAATTTTGACTGGGTGCTTGGACTACAGAAGGAGGTTGACATTGGAATGTCGCTTCTGCTATACCACCGGAATCTACAGCTAATCGCCGTTCTGCACTGCTAATTAGCCAAGACGGATCGACGCCTGTAAAACGTAGCGTCACATTTGTTGGTTGTTGACTCAAGTTTCGCACCCGTACTGGTATATCTACAGAATTACGGGGATAAACTTGGAACTCTCGCACAGGTAATTCTAAACTTAAATGTGTTGGTCTATTGTCTCGCTCAATTTTCAGGCGTAGCACAAGTCTGCATTGTTGTGCTAGCTGTGGCGAAAAAATCTTCACCATAAGGTTGACTGTACCGACAAATCCCACTATGGGCGTATTGAATATGAAGACTTGAAATATTGTACTACTGCCCGGTGGTTTAGCTGCGGCTACTTCTGGTTCGAGTCTATACCACCGATATCCGATATTGCGGGTTTCTCCGGCGGCGGTAATTTCTATCTGAAAATTGACAAAGCGATCGCTATCATTATTGACAGTTACCTCAAAGGAGCCAGGGGTATCACCTGGACGAAAGGTTAGGTTCTCAGTGGAAAGGCTGGCATTAATAACACTTTTTTCCATACTATTTATTATTTATAATATTTCTTTATATTTTCCATGATTAGGAGTAAGTTAGGAGGCAAAAGATAAAAGTTGCTCAGTCGGATGATTTCACTCGTTTGTATTTTACGTTTAATTATGTCCACTTACTTACGAACAAATAATAATCTTAAAACTGGCTTTTTATTCCTGGTACTTATATGTCCATCAATAAAGGGATGGGCATGTAAGCACGAGTGAGACTTTGGTACAATACGATTACCTATAAGAAGACGGAATCCAATACAAAATTTGTAATGATAGAAACTTTTCTCTTAAATTCTTTCTTATTACTTTCTCAAGTACCAAAGCCTGAACAACAATTTACCGATTTAAGAAATAAATTACAACAATTTGGATTTCAGGTAATAATTCAGCTACCACCAAAGCGAGGAGCCTATGGTTTATTACAACCAAATACCAAAAAAATTTGGATTAACCCGGTAGTTTTTGAGCTAAATATCGGTACTCAAACCCTAATTCATGAAGCTGTTCATGCAGCACAAGTATGTGCGGGAAAAGGAAAAATCCAAACTTTAGGTTTAAATATTCAGCCGATTAATTATGCTCGACCATTTTTTATGCGCTATACCGATGTCCACAGGCAAGATTTAGAAAGAGAAGCTTATGCAGTACAAACTCAACCTAATAATTTTAAGCTGGCTATATCTCTTCTCCAAGAACACTGTAAATAATGTATATAGCAGTTACCAATAAGAGTACAGTACAAAGAAAAACCTCACCCCTAGCCCCTCTCCTTACTAAGGAGAGGGGAGAATCAAGAGAGTTTTTTTTAATGATTTAGTAGCGCTATATATTAAGGGTAGATACTTTATTAGTTTAGGTACATTTTAATTTGTACAAGTACTTGTTTAACGAATTATAACAATACTATCTTTGATAACTTGAGATTAGCGATACACTAAGAAAAATTCCTTGAGGAAACGTTGATGGTACGGGCAAACGGGGTTAAAAGTGAAACGTCTGCACAGGAATTACCTACAGTTTCAGACAAAGATACGGTAACAATTGAAGAAGAGCTTGAATCAGTAGAGGAAGGTCAAGATATTGATGATATCTTGAACTCATTAAAAACCTTACTGAGTTCCCTAGAAAAACTCCAAAAAGTCCGCCAAGAAGTGGGTGATATCAAACCATTGATTGGGAGAATGCTTGATGGAGAACTGGTTGCTGGTGAAGAACTTGACCAACTAAAGGCAGGTGTGAACAGTCTTTCTCGCCTCGTTCGTGCTTATAGCGACCATCAAGCAGCGTTGACTAAAGCACAACCTGCTAGAAACTTGCTAGATCAAGTGTTGAAAGAGCGTAAAGTTAATTGAGTTGGGCATGGGGCATGAAAAAGTAAGAAGGCAAAAGAATCTTTTCTTTTTACTTCTTAGTTTGCAGTCTCCTATTTAACAAGCGATCGCGTTTTTTGAGAAAATGCGATCGCACCTCTAATTCTTCCAATGCCTAGATACACAGCAACTTTTTGTCAGATATCGCTGTAAACTGAAACTGTAACTCAAACTTGCGGCTATCCCCATGAAGTCCTTACAAGACTACATCACTGTTATCCGTCCTGATAACAATGGTACGTTTGTCGCACATACACCAGCAATTTCCGGCTGTCACGCTTGGGGACAAACGCCAGATGAAGCCCGTGCTGAACTTGTTTATGTTTTTGAAATGATTCAGGAAGAATATAAAGAATACAGAAGAAGATTTTAAGCAGCTAAAGTAATTAGTACGATCGCACTCTGAATTCTCTCCTAAATGCGATAGTTATGAGAATTTATCTAAACTAATCCAGCGATTTTTAAATCATCATTTTGTGGAAATTTTAGAGTTTTTACAGATTTCTCTGGATATCCGTCAGTTGTTTGCGACCAACCGCACTGTGTACATTCTAAAACAACTTTTTTCGCTTCTGTGTCGAACAATGCAGACATTTCTAATTTTCCACATCTCTGACATTTAATATCTACTGTTAAAACAACAAGTTCCCATAATTCATCTCGTAAAAACATAATCATAGATTCTTCACTTGAAGGTTCTAAATTGAGAAAACGTCTAATACTTTGTGGTGTGGATTCTGATTTATCAAGTGGATAGGCTTTTATATCGATGTTTATTAACTCTTCTAACCCATATTCCTCAATTAGATGTGGCGACAGAAATATTTTATTTTTTTGATACCAACCTCGAATACGTTGAAATATGATGATTGGATTGTCTCGATTGTCTATCTCAGAAATCATATAGCGAAATTCATGCCATGCCTTTTTCCAAGTTTTGTTCATAATTAATCTATTAAGTTACGAGATAAGTTGTAATTAAGTGATGATGAATGTTGCCCCCGCCATTGTAATATTAGGTCAAAATAGCGTCCCAGTCGCACGCAAAATAATGAGCATCCTACCAGGAGCAACGCTATACGGTCTAGAGAATCGCACGTCTGGGGTTGATGTCACCTTCACCAATTTTGGCGAGACGCTGCGCGATTTATTTGCTCAGGGAACGCCGCTGATTGGCATTTGTGCCGCAGGTATTTTGATTAGAACTCTAGCACCGATGCTCTGTGACAAACAACAGGAACCACCAGTGTTAGCCGTGGCTGAGGATGGTAGCGCTGTTGTTCCTCTTTTAGGCGGACTTGGTGGGGTAAATGATTTGGCGCGCCGCATTGCCGAAGCCCTTGATATCAAACCTGCAATTACCACCACAGGCGATTTACGTTTGGGTACAACGTTATTGTCTCCTCCCCCCGGATACCATTTAGCAAACCCAGATGATGCGAAAAAATTTATCTCAGATTTACTAGCTGGGGCGCAAGTCAAACTAGAAGGCGTAGCACCTTGGTTGAGCAATAGTAAACTGCCTATAGATCCAAATGGAGATTTGACCATTCAAGTTACGGAACGTTTGGTAACTCCTACAGCCAACTGCCTTGTTTACCACCCGGCAACGATCGCGATCGCCATTAGTGACATCATTGATGATGCAATACCTTTAATACAGCAACTACTAGCTGATGCCACACTTGCACCCGCATCAGTTGCCGGCATATTTGCACCCATCACTACTGCTGCCGATCCCGCCATCCACGCCCTAGCTAGCGCCTTGAAAGTCCCTGCTCGCTTTTTCACCTCAAATCAGCTAGAAAACCTACTTTCACAAGGTTATAGCCCCGCCCAAGCCGCAGCGATCGCCGCCACAGGCACATCCCCGTCTTTCTCTTCCCCTGACATAGCGATCGCTATTTCCCCCCAACCAATTGACCCCAACACCATCGGTCAGCCACGAGGACGCTTAGCGATTATTGGCACTGGCCCTGGTGGGTCGCAGTGGATGTCTCCGGAAGTGAAAGAGATACTCAAGTCGGCAACTGACCTCGTGGGTTACAAAACTTATTTGGATTTAATCGGTTCTCTGGCTGATGGTAAACAACGGCATGAGTCTGACAACCGCGAAGAAGAAGCACGAGCCAAGATGGCGCTTGATTTAGCTGCATCTGGACGATATGTTGCTGTCGTTTCATCTGGTGACCCTGGGATCTATGCAATGGCAACAGCGGTTTTTGAGGTGTGCGATCGCTTTTCCCTACCCGAATGGGACAGTATTGACATTCATGTAGCACCAGGCATCTCCGCCATGCAAGCCGCCGCCGCCGCCATTGGTGCGCCCCTGGGGCATGACTTCTGTGCAATTTCCCTTTCTGATATTTTGAAGCCTTGGTCAGCGATCGCCCAACGAATTGCCGCTGCGGCGGAGGCTGATTTCGTCATTGCTTTTTACAATCCTGTTTCCAAAGAGCGTACTTGGCAACTGGCAGAAGCCAGAAATATTTTGCTGCGATATCGAACGCCAGATACACCAGTAGTCTTAGCACGGAATCTCGGCAGACCAGGACAGACCGTAAAAGCGATCGCACTTGAGCAGTTAGCACCAGATACCGCGGATATGCGGACAATTATTCTCGTTGGTTCCACAAAAACCCGAACCATCAAGCGCAGTGATGGTAGTATTTGGGTTTACACACCGCGTCGCTATCTTGAATCCCCAGTGATATATCAAACCGGAAGCGAGCTAGAAAAGCATTAAGTGTACTTGACATAATCACCAACCTGAAGCTGTGGTAATTATGTCAATTCAGTCCCTGATTTTTTATGAAAAATGACACTTAATACTGAATACTGAATACTAACAACTAAAAATAGCCACTCTTTTTAAGAGGGGAGTTTATTTAATCTTTATCGAATTAGAATGAAAGGAGAACCTAATGAGTTGGACTAAAGTTCTTGCAGTCGAAGCACTTTCGCCAGGTGCGCGAGAAGTGGTAAAAGTTGGCAACCGGAAAATTCTGCTTTTGAATCACGAAAATCAGCTTTATGCCGTAGATAACACCTGTCCTCACTTAAAATTGCCTTTAAAAAGTGGGAAAATTACTGAAGATGGGGGAATTGTTTGTTCTTTCCATCGCAGTAGTTTTGACCTGCGTAGTGGTGAGGTAAAAGATTGGTGTCCCTGGCCACCTGTTCTAGGTAAGGCACTATCATTAGTTTCACAAGAAAAACCACTGCCAGTTTTTCCCATTCGTGTGGAAGAAGGCAGTATCTGGATTGATGTCCAAGAATAATACCCTCACCTTCAAGTAAAAACGATTGGGGATTGGGGACTGGAGCAATGCTCTAACAGTGAGATGGGTAAAGGGGAGGCAGAGGAGGGGAGGGGAGGGGAGGCTCTTGAGGCAGAGGAAGAAATAAGTTTATAAGCAATCTCTAACGCTGGTAAAAAGTACTCTCATTTGTTTCTTTACTCCCCTTGCTCCCCTGCCTATTTCACAAGGATCTCCCTTTTTCGCGTTGCTCCCATTGGGGACAAGGTTAAAAGGAACATGCGGCAACCTAAAGAAACGGTAAGATATTACTATTTCTCTTTCGCCGCGTCCCCCATTTTTGCGATCGATTGACTTTGCTTATTCCCACCGACCTCAATACTTCTCGGGTTTTGCATTTTTAACTCGGAATCGGGTTTGGGGAAAAGGGTAAAGGGTAAGGGTTAAAGGTTTTTTCTTTCCCTTTTCCCTTTTCCCTTTCCCCTTTTCCCCTTAACCGAGAAGTATTGCCACCGACCTTGATAATCTGATGCGCGTCTAAAGTATATAAACACTCTTGATGGCCATTTACTGTTAACAGTCATCACTCATCAGTCATCAAGCTTTGAAGAAACTTCTCCAGACTGAATAATCTGAAGAAATTTGATTTATTTATCCCGTTGCAAATTAGAAAATAACCTCTGCCAATCGCTGGAGTTTTTAGTATTTTCTCCTGCTTTAACTTCAAGTGTGACGTTACAAGCAAATGCTTGTTTTAGTGCTTGCACACAAATTTCTGCAACATCCTCACGGCTGATTTTGCCCCTAATATTATCGCCTTGTTCGAATATTAATTCTTTGCCTCCAGGCTCTTCTGTTAATGCACAAGGTCTAATAATTGTATAAGGAATTCCACTTTCTCTTAAACTATCTTCTCCTTTTAATTTCCATGTTAAAATTCCTCCCAATTGGTCATTTAATCTCACTGCTGGCGGTTCTTCATCCAAATTAATCCCGGGACGACCAGGACGAGTCACACCTGCTGAACTGACAAGGACAAACTGTGGTAAAGTTTTCCCACCATAAGCTTTTATGGATTCTAATTGTAAAGAAAACTTACCAGGTGTGAATTTAGGATTTAATGCATTATCATATTCAAATTTGCTCAACATAAGTTGAAATGAGCAAATTTTGTTAAAGTCAATTGGCAGAGCATCTTTGATAGTTTTAGCTCGAAATACAGGGATCAAGTCTGCAAAAGGCACATGAACATCTATCCAAGTATTTGCTACGGTATCAAAAGAATAGCCATAACCAATGCCATCCCATTTTGCTTCTGTTCGTAGAAATATTTTATAACGCTGACCATCGCCTTTAACGCGCAATTTCACACCTTCGTAATTAGATAAATTGAAGGGGGGATCAAAGTTTTTAGTTCTTACTGAAGCAAATCCTCCAGAATTAGCAGTGGAGACATTACCAGCAAATAAAGCTGTGTTTTCCACTAATTGAATATTACTTTCACTGACACCACCCATTACAACATCATCCACTGCACCCCAAATATTTTTTAATTCTGTTGATGGATTTTTGAAGTCAAATATCAATTTTTCATTTGCTTGAGATAGATATTTTTTTGCTGCTTGTACTAAGTTTTTAATACCTTGATATTCTACATTTTTAGGGATGTCACCTACAATTTCAGGTTGGTAAAATTTAACACCTTGATAATATTTAGCTCTATCTGCTGTGTCTCCCTCTACTGGTTGAACGCGCACTGCTGTGCAACAAATTACAGCTTGGATATCAGCCATAACTATGGAAGTTAAGGTTTCTGGTTTTGTGATATCTGCAACTACTAAGTCAAAATCATTACCAATAATTGAACGTGCTTTGTCGATATCTCGCACCATCGCCCGTACTTTATGACCCTGTTCCTGCAATCGTCGTAACACTCGTTTTCCGACGCCACCTGTTGCACCTGCCACTAGTATGACACCCATATTTCTGCCTCCATTGGGTATATTTTGAATATCCTGAGGACGACCTTGGATTAATTGCTGTACCCAGTTAAGGAAAGGAATTACTTCAAAGTAAGTCAGGGTTTCGATAAACCTGCCTAAGTCCCATTGAGAACGATTTTTGTCAGTCACAACCGCGTCCTCGCAACTTTCTTAAGTTTAGTCTCATCAGCTAATGCAAGTATTTTGACAACATCAGCTTGCTACATAATAACGAATAAGCTGATCCGCGTCTAAATCTAAAGTATATAAACACTCTTGATGGTCGTTGACGGTTAACTGTTGACAGGTTTTCAGTCATCAGTCATCAGGTAAATGTAGAAATTAAATGCGTAACAGCTTAATTGCGATCGCCTTAGCAGAGTCTCTCCTATAGAATGATGTCAAAAAAAGGATTTAATCCTCAATAATCTGAAAAATAGTCGGATTATATACCTATTTATTGACACAGAAAGGGCTTTAACTCATTCCATAACTGCTGTACTCTGATTGCGATCGGTATTCTCCGTGTCAATAGTATACCTATTGGCTACCAAGATCCAATCAGAGTCTACAGTATTTAAGCTTTGTTGATGGAGCAGATCAAAAACATTCCAGACGTAGAAATTGACATATTTTACAAAAAGATTTTTTGACAGTGATTTAACTAGTGCATTTGGGAACAATTTATGGAACTCAGATTTTTGTAGGTACTTACTACTCACTAAGTACCTAAAAAAAGAAGATAAACCTGTTTAAAATGCAGCCTGAGTTTGCCCAAGACAGAATAAATCACCAAACTTGCAATTTTTATAAAAATGCTCAATTCCGAAATTCAAAAAGACCTGCGCCATAACTTTACTGTCAATGTTATTGAAAGTGGATTTTTTGGTTTGGGGAGTGGTTTTGCTTCATTTATCACCATTCTTCCTCTATTTGTTAGCACTCTTACCGATTCTGCATTGCTCATCGGTCTAATCCCAGCTATTCCTCGGTTAGGCTGGCAACTACCTCAGCTATTAACAGCTGATAAAGTAGCTCGTCTACAGGCTTATAAACCAACTGTAATGTTGTTGACAATTCATCAGAAGCTTCCTTTTTTGGGATTAGCAGTGGTGGCTTTGTTACAGTTAGAACTCAATAGACAAACTATCTTACAGTTGACATTTGCCATACTAATTTGGCAAGGACTAGGTAGCGGATTTAGCGCTACTGCTTGGCAAAGCATGGTTGCGAAAATTGTTCCCTCCAGAAAGCTTGGGATTTTTTACGGTGCCTTAGCAGCATCTTCTAATCTGATGAACATTTGTGGTGCTGTGATTGCTGGTTTACTACTGAAGGAAATTGCCCAACCATTTAACTTTGCTCTGTGTTTTTTGTGTGCAAGTTTTGCAATGGCTCTATCTTGGTTTTTTATGTCTAGGACGCGGGAGCCAATCAGCACATCATCATCTGGCACTCAAACTAGACATGAATTTTGGAAAAATCTGAGTGTGATTCTCCGATACGATAAGAATTTTCGTTGCTTTGTGATCGCACGTATGCTCTCACAGTTAGCACTGATGCCACTTCCCTTCTATACACTCTATGCCGTACATCAATATGGGATGGGAGAAGCATCTGTTGGGTTAATTACTAGTGTATTGATGGTCACACAAACAATTGCTGGATTGATTTTGGGTTGGCTAGGCGATCGCATCGGTCACAAGTTAATCTTGCAAATTGGTTGTATTGCTTGTACTTTCAGTTCGCTTTTAGCTTGGCTAGCACCAAATACAAGCTCGTTTTACTTGGTGTTTATAGGAGCAGGAATAGGTATGATAGCTCTGCAAAATATTGCTGCGGTAATGACCTTAGAGTTTGGAAACCAGCACCAACGACCAACCTATATAGGTCTTGGTAATACCCTTGTCGCTCCTGCCACCATCCTTGCTCCCCTATTAGGTGGATGGATAGTGGAGAATATTGACTATAGAACTAGCTTCTTGGTGGCAGCGATAGGTGCGTTACTTACAGCACTACTTTTGCACGTAGGAGTAAGCGATCCACGCTATCTTGAAGACAATTTTAGTAACCATTCAGTTAATGTTTTGCCTGAGTAG
Organism: Nostoc sp. C117; assembly: GCF_043099735.1. Classification (NCBI taxonomy): domain Bacteria; kingdom Bacillati; phylum Cyanobacteriota; class Cyanophyceae; order Nostocales; family Nostocaceae; genus Nostoc; species Nostoc sp. C117. Next base: position 556,548 of record NZ_CP170991.1, on the reverse strand, counting down.
TAAGAATTATGCTCGCAAGCTCACTGAAGATACTAAATAGATGGACATAATTAAATGTCAAATGGCAACCAGTGAATCAACCGAATGAGTAGCTTTTACCTTCTACCGATGCTCGTAGACTCGCTCTAAGCGAAGCTATGGCGTTGGCGTTAGCGTCTCTGAAAGAGAAGGCTTTACGCTGCGCTATCCTGCTTCCTATCTCGCCCCCAACCCTTGCTATGCAAATAAATTCAGTAATCAAATCGGATTCCCAGAGAGGAGATTTTATTGCAAAAAGCGATCGCTCGCATCAATAAATAGTAACTTGCTGATTAGTGACAAAAGTAATCATTGAAACATGACTTTGTATACAGGTGCGTGCCTGATTATTCCGATTAAATTAAGGATATACAAATCCAGTCATGCAACGGAGATTCAAGGATATATGAACCGCTTTAAATCTATTCTTCTTGGAGCCTTATTAGCAGCTGCTTCAACTGCTGCTTTTTCTCAAAATGCTAATGCTGCTGAATTAAAATCTGACCATGATAATTTTAATCGTAATACTGTAGCTTTTAATAACAGTAAAGTTCAACACGAACGTCAAGTCCGCGAACAACGCGCTCGTGAATTACGTGAGCGTCAAGCTCGTGAATTCCGGGAACGTCAAGCTCGGGAATTGCGCGAACGTCAAGCTCGGGAACGTCAAGCTCGCGAACAACACGCTCGTGAATTGCGTGAACGTCAAGCAAGATTTCATCACTAAAAAAATAAATTTTCACTCACTCATATTACATTAGGAGAGTATGCCACTCTCCTTTTTTTATTTGCAGAAAATTGCTCGGCAATGGCTCATTAGATTCTTATGAGCCAGTTTTATCACCGACTGCAAGGGGTTTAACCTGCATTTATCACAAGTGATAAATGCAGGGAGTGTGGGAGGGAATTCAATACTTTTCGGTTAAGGGGGAAAGGGGAAAGGGAAAGGGTTTGTAATTTCACTTTCCCCATTGCCCTTTAACCTTTCCCCAGACCAAAAAAGAGATTATTGGGTTTAACCGAAAAGTATTGGGAGGGAATTGAGAATGGGTGCTTTAAGCGATCGCTTTATGCAACGCAGGACCTCCCACCCGATGAGTGAGAAATTCGGGTTTAAACGAAGCTAAAGTTGTCAATCGGTAATCACGAAAAGACGATTGGCCTACCCTCAGCTTTGGCAGCAGCCTTGGTGTATGCAACACCATCAACCTTCAGTCCTTGGGAGTTTATAAGTGTTATTGTCCCCCCCTTGTTCGACAGTTGCGCTCCGCTTCCACTCAGTCGGAAAATGTTTGCTTCCCCTGGCTCAAGCGAACCGGAAATAGTATCAGCCTTGTCCTGTTGATCGAGAATCCTCCAGTTAGTTAAGTCTAAAGTTTGGTCAGAAGTATTAAGAATCGTCACGAATTCGCGTCCGGCGTCATCGTTACGAGGATTTACCATCGCAGCAATGATGCGTGCGAGGCGATATGGCGAATCCGCTGGGACTACAGGCCAAGGATCGATATTACCGGTGTCTGGGATTGTGACCACAGGAACCGCCGGAGCATTATCGATTGGTGTAGCATCTTTATCATCAGTATGCCAAACTTGATTCTGGAATTTCAGAAAGAGCGCTGATGCTCTGCCCGATTTAGGAAAGTCGATAATGAGGGCGCCATCACTGTAAGTATTCTTCCCATCACCGGCACCACCCTGGTTCATATGAATCAGGTGGACTCCGTTACCAGGCAAAAAATCAAAGTATTGGTCTTTTTTGTCTTGTTCAGGACCCCAACGCTCGCCGAATGCGTAAACCACAGCACCTTCCTCGTTAATGGCACGTTGGAGGAGATCCTCTACGAACTCAAAGAGGTCGTTGTTCGGACCGGGTGCAAGATCTGTGATCGGTTTCATATCCGTCGCACGGAAGATGTTACTACGGATATAGTCGATCGCAGCATCATCCTTTACACCATCTTTCAGGTTATTCCAACCTTCGGGTAGTTCACGCGCACGGTCAACAATCGGATGCTTAATGTCATGTATAATCAAATATTCGATCAGCCTGTTTTCGACTGGACCACGACTCGATCGCACGTTGATTGCAATGCGAAAACTCACTCCTTGAACCTTCATTAAGAGTTCAGAGTGAGGATCGTTGTCGTCATCTCGCTTGTATTCAACGGCTGTTCCTTTCAAGACACCATAATTCTTCACGGGTTACTCCTTATAAATGTTTGGTTCCTATCCAGGCAGTTCTGATAATTGGTTATGCTATATGCACAACTTTCACGTCGTCATCTAAGTAGTACTGATGACACGTGATTTATCAGGAAGTTCTTGAGAACTTATGCAAGCTCGTTTAAAATAAGTGCGATCGTGGAATAACTAAAAACAGCACTGGCTCCCAAAAGTTTTGATATCGCTGGACTTCACAAATACTGCTCAGAAACTCCAGCAAGAAATTTTTGACTTTGGGCTTGACTCAAGCATTTTTACCATCTGCTGTAAAGTCCAATCGCACCCAATACGGTTCGGTTAAAGGGGAAAGGTTAAAGGGATTCATGTTTTGAATACATCCTTTCCCCTTTACCCCTTACACTTTTCCCAGACCACACTCGATTGTGAAAAATGCTTATCCGAACCGTATTGCAATTGCACCCGCACCCCATTATCACTCAGATTCTATCAGCTTTTCTCAGGTTTTTCGTAAAATGGTATAAGTTCGTAGCGTTTTTCCGCTATGGATGCACCACTATGCTAAATAGTGGGATAGATTCTAGGTTTACACAATGAAAGTGCATTAAGAACAAACGTCCATAACGCACTCTACGAAATTCGCTGAAAATATGTTGAATGAGCGAATTTTGAATTGTTAAACAGACAACTTTTTCTGGTAATCAGCTATTTTTTCGGATTTGATACATAGTTTCAATTCAGTATTTTATCACTCTGTCAATGCATAATTCCTAAGGGTATTGAACATATAATTTGGTGCGGTTTATTTCAATGAATTGGGCATGGTGAAGTTTCACCGCATTATTTGGATTGAGTTGCCCAAATTAAATCTAATAATTGATTATCGAGCCAGAATATGGTGTTATCTTATGGAAAATCCACCTGTGAAGCTATTGTGAATACTACCACTTGCAGGGGTTTTCATAACTTTTTTATTACGCTTTAATACCCAAACAGAACCGAAAACACCCAACACCACTATACCAAAGGCAGAATTAGGTTCAGGAACTGAGGTTGGTAGTAACAAAATTTGTGTGGGATTAACTAAGCCATTACTACCAGGAGAAATGAAGGTTTTGACAAATTCTCCTGTTGCGCCATCATATTCTAAGACATTAGCAGTAGTAAAGCTGCTAATCAAAAGTTTGCCTTCAGGATTAAACAGCAAACCAGTGGGACTACTTAGCCCTCCGCTACCAGGGGGGACAACAGTTCTGAGAAATGCCCCTGTATTACCATCATATTCTAAGACAGCACTGAGTCCCACGCGATCGCTAAATGCACTAGAACCCGAACTGTTCACAAACAGGTTTCCATTTGGACCAAAGCTGATAGCTTCAGTCAGATTTAACCCACCACTACCAGAGGGGACAAAATCTCGAAGGAATGCGCCTGTCAGTCCGTTGTACTCTAAAACACTACCATTTCCAAAGCTACTAACAAACAGGTTGCCATTGGGTCCAAAGATTGAAGTGACGGGACGACTTAACCCACCGCTATCAGGGCCAATGAATGTACCCAAAAATGCACCTGTTGTATTGTTATATTCCAGGATGCTGTTAGTACCAAAACTGTTGACAAATAAATTGCCATTGCGACCAAAGAACATACCAATAGGATTAGCTAGTCCACCACTGCCAGGAGAGACAACAGTTCTGACAAATGCTCCTGTTTTCCCGTTATACTCTTGGACACTACCATTACCCCAACTGCTGACCAACACATTACCATTTGGGGCTAAGAGCAAGCCATTGGGGTTAGTTAACCCTCCACTTCCTGTAGGGACAAAAGTTCTAATAAAATCACCTGTGATTTCATCATATTCTAAGACGTTATTACCAGTAATGTTGCTGACTAACAGGCCTGCTTGTGCTGGTAGCACAGTTAATCCGCCTATAGTGATTCCACCAATGGTAATAGCTGCCAAACTAAGGCTAGTTTTATAAAAATTCCGAATTGACATAAGTGTGAATAAATGAACTTGGCTTAGTGGTCTTTTTATTTATTATTCCTTGAATGTACGCTTTACTGAGTGTTTGTAAAGATTTTCTAATATTTACTTACGTATAAATCTTAGAGAATTTGCCCGGAAAGCAGCCCAAAGCTAAAGCTCAGCTAATGTGGTGGACAATGCCTTTAGTTGGTATACTACGTCTAATGGTTAGAGAAACAGGGTTATGGTTTATTTGATTGGCTGGTTTTTTTGCAGAATCTAGTCTAAATATCATCTCGCAATACTTTCGGTAGTAAAAGAAGTCAGGAATAAAATGTTGACTCCTGACATCTATCCATTAACTGCTTTGCACTATATTTGGGATAAATCAAAGGATGTTTATAACCTTTGATAATTACCACACTTTTATGATGACAGTACCCACGGTTGCAATATGGGAGTTGCATGACCCATAATCATTTGCCAGCGCCCATCTCGTTTCATGTATACATGGGAATCTCGCACTTCTACCGCATCTTGTCCCTTCAATTTGATTGATAGGCAGAAGTTAATGATAGCTACTGTATCTCCATACCAATATATTTGAACTCGATCGGTATTTAAAGATTCAAGAGCTACGCTTTTCACGTTTTCGATTTCCAATGCTTTATTAATAACCCGACCATCTGGTACTATGCCGAGAAAATCATCAGGTAGTTCTTTCTCAACTAGTGCAGCATCATTTGTGAGAAATGCATTCAAAAATGCTCCAACTAACTTTTGTATTTCCTGTGTATCAGCTTTTCTGTCAGTACTTATTGTATCCATGTTTAAATTCAATTTGACAGTTGTTGCTTCCATGATATTTATCCTTTAAAAAATTACTTTTCGCGTGGCAAAATCTTGTTGCTTGCTCAAGCATGAAGACTAGATAAATGTTTAGGTTTTGCAATCTGAATCAGATTATCCAAGGAAGAGATCTGAAGGTCAATCAGGTCTTCATACTCTAGATAGTCATCTATATTGAAAGTTGGAGTGACCATTAAACCTGTTTTCAAATTTGCTATCTTTGCTGCTCTTAAAGCATAGGGAGAGTCATCCACTATTATCCAGTCTTCTAAATCAAGTTGGAGATTACTACCGATTTCGATGTAACAAGCAGGATTGGCTTTTGACATTCCCTGAGTTGAACATATCATTGAAGCATCTAAACCTGGAACACGATCTAGTTGATTAAATGCCCCAGATGTTGAACTTCTTTGGGAGATAATTTTTACTTGTATATCGTTCTGGTAACAAAAATTGAGCAGTCGGCTAAATCCTGGATCAATCACAACAGAATCACTAATTTCTTTATGCATTAACTGTTGTACTTGTTTGACATCAATAGGGATTCCGAAAGATTGAAAGACAAGTTCTAAAACAGCTTTTGGAGGAAAAGTAGTAGTCAATTTGGCAATTTCTTTGATTGTTCTTTCTCTTATGGGTCCAGAAGTAAATTTGTTAATATATTCATATACCCATTTATGCATCAGACCGACAGAATTAGTTGATATTACACCATCAAAATCGAGAAAAATACCTGTTAAGCGCACATTTAACTCCTAAACATATCTAGATATTGGGACAATCAATTAGCAGATTGCCCCAGTTTTATGGATGTTGCCTAGAATTTAATCTCTAGCCTTTAACTCGCAGCACAAGCTTGCCTGTTGTGAGCCTCTGCTCAATTCGCTGATGTGCCTCAACTGCTTGCTCAAGTGATAGTACATCAGTAACATCTACGCGCACTTTGCCACTTGCGACTAGTTGTAAAGCTTGCCGTGCAGCTGTCTTAACACGCTCTGGAAACTCTATGCTCATTGCCCGCAAATTGAAGCCGAGAATCGCTTTACCTGTGAACCACAAAAGATTGGCAGATATTTGTACATCCTCGGCATTGCTGGCATTACCCATAGCAACCAGCCGACCAAGTTGATTAAGCAACTCTAGACTTTGAGTACGAGTAACGCCACCAACTTGATCTAGGATGATGTCGAAACCAGGTAGACCAGTTATTGCTCGTGCATCCGTAATTTCATCACGAAGCAAAACTTGGTCATAACCTAGTGACTTAGCATAATCAATTTTGTCTGGGCTACCCACTGTACCAACAACTTTACCTGCACCTAAGTAGCGAGCCATTTGGCCTAAAACACTGCCAACTCCACCTGCTGCTGCATGTACTAGTACAGACTCCCCAGGATGGAGTTTAGCAACAGAAGAAAGTAGTAAAAATGCTGTGGTAACATTTGATGGCAAGGCGGCGGCGGTAGCCAAATCAATATTTCCGTCCAAATCATCTAGTGGAAAGACAAGGGATGCTTGTGCGATCGCTATCTCAGCATAACCACCACCGGCAATAATTGTAAGTGCAGCAACAGGTTGACCAACACGCAGATTTTGCACATCGGGACCTAATTCACGCACATATCCAGCTACTTCAATCCCAGGAACAAACGGCAATGGTAGTCCTGGAACCCCACGACGAAAGATGATTTCAGCGTAGTTGACGCCAGCATAAGCAACATCAATGGATACTTGACCTGGACCTGGTTGAGGATTTGGTAATTCACGAACTTCCAGAACTTCAGGACCACCAAATTGGGGAATTACAACAGCTTGCATATATTACTCCTTAATGTACTAAAATGTACTAAATAGTTGAGTTGCGAAAATTTGAACTTTTGCTGTGTTAAACGGGCAAAACAGGAGACTAGCGAAAACTTGATATTTTCTTTGCTTTCCCAAATTCCAGTCTCTCAGTTAGGAATTTATGAAGAGATATCAGTCTGCACCATAGTTGCATAGAACTTGTGTTCCATAAAAACTTTCATTGATTCAGTGCTAGGAAATTTTTAAGAATGCACGACTGAGAGCGTAGATGGTTCTGCTAGTTGGGTCAATCCCCAAGCTTGCAGTAAGGAGTATTGAGCTTGTTTTTTAGCTTCGTTCAGTGGAGCTAGACCAAAATCAATCGCTCCTGCAATAGTGCGTAGTGGACGGGAACCACTGGGCATTGCCACTAATTTCGCCACAATATCACCAACGATTTGAGGATCTTGTAACTCTTGACGGGCTACAGATTGCTCAAAACCCTGGATAATTTGTGTAGCAACCTGTGCAAGAGGCCCATATTGAGCCGATACTTCCCGATCTTGTGGATCTTCTTGACTTTTGATTAATCCAGTTTGAAATGGGCCTGGTTCGATAATCACTGAGTCAATACCTAAACCAAACAGTTCGTAGTTATATGCTTCAGCTAACGTCTCAAGTGCAGCCTTACTGGCGCAATAGAGAGCGTTAAATGGGAAAACTAAACCGCCGCCTAGAGAGCTAATGTGGATAAGTAATCCACTACCTTGTTGACGCATATATGGCAGAACCGCGCGATTTGTGCGAACTACTCCAAAGAAGTTAGTATCCATTTGTCGATACGCCTGTTCAGGAGTAAATGCCTCAGTAATACCCAAGTACATAATTCCTGCATTATTTACAAGTACGTCAATTCGCCCTGTCTGCTCAACTACAGTTTTTACACCCTCTTCTACAGAAGCATCATCTGTGACATCAAGTTCAATTACCTGTAGCGATAAGTTTTCTCGCTTTGCTTTGTCTTGTATTTCATCACGTTTAGCTTGATTGCGATCGTTAATATCTCGCATTGAAGCAAAAACTTGATGTCCTTGTCGAGCCAAAGTCTCAGCGATTAAAGAACCAAATCCATTGCTGCTTCCGGTAACTAATACTACTTGTTGCTTCGTCATTTGATTGACTTCCTCATTAATATTTATTAGACCTGATTGACTTGTGTACTCAAGCAAGACATTTCAGTAGATTTTGATTGTTCATACGATCTAAATCTGCCAAATAATAGTTGTAGATTTAGTTTTGCAAACGTGCAGGCCACAAACCAAAAGCAATCAGTTTGGCAGGAAGATCCCGAAGGATTGGCAAGCGGGAGATTAAGCGGGGTAATTGTGAAGGTTTGCGATCGTTTGCTGCTGTCAACAGTTGATTTTGAACTAAAGCTTGATACTTCTGAATCAGCCGCGTTGGCAAATCGCGCTGGCGCTGTACAGCAGCTAATTGTTGAATATTAACTTGACCAGCCTGGAGCGGTTTACTCAGTACATTTGCAGCTGCAATAGCGTCTTGGATTGCATAACTAATCCCAACACCACCAAAAGGTGACATCACGTGAGCAGCATCACCAATTAAAAGTAAGCCAGGACGGAACCAACGCTCGAGGCGACTTGCCTCAACAGAGAGTAGGGCAAATTGATTCCAATCTTGTAAAAGTTCAATGCGATCTGCTAACTCAGGTACAAGTTTAACAACAGAATCTTGCATTGCTTTTATACCTAGAGATCGTAACTTCGGATAGCTACCTTTGGGGATAATATAACTAATCTGCCAGTATTCCGAGCGATCAGCCATCCCAATAATACCACCTTCGCCCGTGCGAAGAAGCACACCTTGGGGTTCATCTGCTCGGCGGGGAAGGCGAAACCAAACTACATCTACCGGTGTTGATGCTTTGATTGGTTCAAAGTTAGCTAAACTACGAATACGGGAAGAACGACCATCTGCACCCACAGTTAGCTTTGCTCGTACCTCTTGCCAACCGTCTTGCTCATAGTAAGCAACACCACGGATTATACCATCCTCTTCAATCAGCTTTTGTACTTTAGCACCCATGACTAACTGAAAGTTTGGATAACGTTTTGCCTCATCAATAATAAACTCAATGAATTGCTGATTAGGGATGAGAGTGATGTAGGGATACTGGGTATTCAGATGCTTAAAGTTAGTAACTGTATTGAAACCCTTGCTATCCTTAATAGTAATGGAGTCAAGTTTGGTGTGCTTTAACTGAAGTAAACGCTCGGATAAACCTAGTTCATCCATAAGTTCCATAACAACTGAGTGCAATGAATCTCCACGGAAGTCTCGCTCAAAATTTTTCTGTGCTTCAAGCAGTGTAACAGAGATTCCTTTGCGAGCTAAAAGAAGCGCTAAAGTAGCTCCTCCTGGTCCACCACCTACAATACAGCAGTCTGTTTGTTGTGTCATGGTTTGATCTAAAAAGTTAACTAATGATGTTTGCGTGTCTTTGGCGAAATCCAAAAATAAAGTTAATTAGAGGATGATTGATGGCTTGTTTTCGGCAATATGAAAGTTAACATTGTCATCGTCATCTCCACGAAAATTATTGTATTTATGAAAAATTATTGCTCCTAATCTTCTGATAGCTATTAGCTTCAAAAATTTGGAAATTGCCTTTAACTTCAGCAATAACTTCACCACTTTGAATAAGTAATACATCACTATTCATTTTCATGATTCTATCATCTGTATAAACTTTCCCACTGATTTTTGTGGCTACAAATAGAGGTTGAGATGTTTCTGCAAATTGATGAAATTTGGTATGCATCTCATTGAGGATAAAAGATGTACTGAGAGGAACTTTATAGTGAAGGTGTGATAAAGCAGTTACAAATTGCCGAGTTAGTTCAAGAATGTATAGTCCTGGAACGTGGTCTTTGGGGTGTTCGTAGAAGAAAGGATGAGAGATATCTTGAGTTGCTTCACCGACAATCACATCATCATAAAGCTTTTGGATGCGAGCAATCAGCACATTTTGTTCATAGTCTTTGTGAACCAAATGTTTTTCGATTCGTAGGAGATGATTATTCTCTGACTTTTTACTCCATTTTTGAAATTGTAAGTAAGCACTTGAGAGTTCTAATGCAGATAACTTATTACTGTGATTATCTGATGTGAAAGAAGTACCTTTGTGAAAACTGGATACGAAATTGATTAATCCTTTCTGCTGTTGCATTTGCAACTTCAGAAGAGCTTGTTTAGCTGGAGACAGGTTAGCAATACGTGTAGAGATATCAGTCATTGAAAATACCTTATATGATATTTACTAGTTCGGTTAATTAGGCTGTTATGCCTCAACTTAATTGCTTTGTTTGTAGCTCTAATACTTATCACCCTGTTATTTGGGTTTTATGCAAAAACTTAAATTTTTTAGTTAAAAAGTCTGAAGACAAAGGTGGTTACAATTTCAATTAAGTGAGCCGATGCGCCGACTTACTTAAGAGAAATGTATAGGTTGGGTAACGCTTATGCTCAACCCAACCTACAAATATTCTTAACTGAGGAGTATTAGGGAGAATGAGTTCTGTTGAACTCAGCTTTTAGTTATTGTTGACATTGACGGTATCAGTCAGTATGTTTTGTACTTCGTCATCTGAAAGTCTTTCTAGCTCACTGAGTACCTGCACTAATATCTCCTGATCTATGTATTCAAGATTAGAGAATGACGTTAAGGATATTGGGCTGATCTGATCTAAGATGAAAGTTGCCAGATGTGAGATACTAGTTGCCTCAAAGAATGTCGCTGTTGAAACAACAACCTGTAAGTCAGTTTCAATTTGTTTTTTGAGTTCAATGATAATCAGTGAATCAACTAGTGAAGCTAAGGACTGCTGGCTACCTAGTTTAGAGACTGGAAGTTGCAAAGCTTTTGCCAGTCTATCTAGTAGGTATGCTTCCAACATTAGTTGGCGATCTCCAGGTTCTCTAGCAAGAATTTGTTCTTGAGATAAGGGACTAACAGCACTTTGGACAATTTCTCGGAAAGAAGTTTTATGTTTGCTTGTTTGGTTAGGGGGCTGAGGTACTTGTTGAATTACCTGTTTGACTTGTGAAACTTTTTCATCTTTGGTTTTCTTCCAGTAACTTTGGCGTTCAAAAGGATAAGTGGGCAAAGACAACCGGTGTCGTTGATAGTCCCGATCAAATCCACACCAGTCTACTTCTACACCTTTTTCATAAAGTATAGATACACTTTGAAGGATTTGTTGCCAATCATTTTGTTCTCTTTTTAAGGAATGGAGCCAAGTACCTGCTGCTGTCGGTAAACAGCGTTTTCCCATGCCACTCAAAACTGGATGAGGACCAATTTCTACAAACAATTCATAGCCTTGTTCGTGAAGACTTTGGATGCTTTCAGAGAATCTGACGGTCTCGTTGATATGATTTCGCCAGTATGCTGCTGAGGTAATCTCTTGGCCAGTAACTAGTTTGCCAGTTAAGTTAGAAATTATTGGTAATTGCGGAGTTGAATATTTGACTTCTTGTGCCAAGCGCTCGAATGTATCTAATATCGGCTTCATTAAGGCTGAGTGAAAGGCGTGGGAAACATTCAACGGGCGACACTCAATTCCTGCTAATTCTAATTCTTGAACTATAGTTTCAACTGCATCGGCTTGACCGGAAATCACTATATTTTCTGGACCGTTGGTGGCAGCAATGGAAACCTGCTGAGTATAAGGTTTGATTGCTGCAATGATGCGAGCTTCATCAGCGAAGATGGCTACCATTTTGCCACCTGATGGTAAGCTTTGCATCAGCTTCGCCCGTTGAGCAATCAATTTTAGTCCATCTTCTAAGCTGAAAACTTCGGCGACGCAAGCCGCAACGTATTCGCCGACACTGTGACCCATAACTACAGTTGGTTCTATACCCCACGATCGCCATAATTCGGCAAGAGCATATTCTATGGCAAATAGTGCAGGTTGTGTATAGATAGTTTCATCAAGCAGTGAAGACTTATTGCCAGGTTCAGGGTAAATCACTGACAATAGTGAATGTTCTAAATAGGGGCGGAGCAACTCATCGCAACGATTTAAAGCATTGCGGAAAGTAGGTTGGGTTTCGTAGAGTTGGCGACCCATGTCTACGTACTGAGAACCTTGTCCGGTGAACAGAAATGCTATTTTAGGTTTACTAGTATTTAGAGACAGTTCATTGGTGACTTGAGTGTGTTGCTTTTGGGCAATAATGTTAGCGATTTGTTGGCGTAGCTGCTGGGTTGAGTCTGCAACTAAGGCAAGACGGTGTTCAAAGTGCGATCGCCCAATACCCAAAGTAAAGCACATATCGGCTAAAGATATTGTCGGCTGAGATTCTAGGTACTGTTGAAAGCGTTCTGCTAAGGAAACTAGCGCTGTATCAGTTTTCGCTGAAAGTGTCAGCAGATGCACGGGACGTTCAATTTCTCCAGAGGGTAATTCCTGAATTGGGGCTTCTTCTAAAACTAAATGGGCATTAGTGCCACTAAATCCAAAGGAACTGACACCTGCTAGCCGTTTTTCTTCTCCACTCCACGGAGTAGGACTAGTGGGAATTTTGATGGGTAGTTTGGCAGTTACAATATGGGGATTCAGTTCTGCCAAATGCAGATGAGGTGGCAGAATTTGATGCTGCATTGCTAGCACTACTTTAATTAAACCAGCTATACCTGCGGCAGCTTCTAAGTGCCCAATATTAGTTTTGACCGAACCAACCATTAGGGGTTGCTGTTCGGAACGCCCCTCGCCTAAAGCAGCTGCTAAGGCCTTTAATTCTATGGGATCTCCTAAGGGCGTTCCTGTGCCGTGGGTTTCTACATAACTAATTTGAGATGGTTCTACTTTGGCATTAGCTAGAGCAGAACGCACAACGGCCTGTTGAGCTAATCCGTTGGGAACTGTCAACCCACTACTGCGGCCATCTTGGTTAACAGCTGTTCCTCGAATCAAAGCTAGGATATTGTCATTATCGGCAATGGCATCTGAGAGCCGCTTCAAGACGATCGTGCCACACCCTTCACCTCGTCCGTAACCATCGGCAGCAGCATCAAAGGTTTTGCAACGTCCGTCAGCTGCTAAGGCTCGTAATTTGGCGATCGCAACAGTGACATCAGGTGAAAGTATCAAGTTAACTCCACCCGCCAAAGCCATCCGACAATCTCCTGTGCGTAAGCTTTGGCAAGCTAAATGCACTGCAACTAAAGAGGATGAACAGGCGGTGTCAATCGCCATACTTGGGCCTTGCAAGCCGAGGAGGTATGACAAACGCCCAGCGATCGCATTTGGAGTATTACCAGTTGCCGTGTAAATATCAATACTATTGGTATCGGCAAACACCGCTCGTTGAGCATAATCAATATTCGTTACCCCAATAAATACCCCAGTTGAACTACCGTTGAGCTTTGGAGATGCGTATCCAGCGCGTTCTAGAGCTTCCCAACTGACTTCTAGTAATATCCGTTGTTGGGGGTCCATATCAATGGCTTCGCGGGGCGCAAGTCCAAAGAATCCAGCATCGAATTTGTCTACCCCGTTGCTCAAAAATCCACCTTGACGAGTATGCATTTTGCCGGGAGCATCCGGGTTTGGGTCATAGTAAGCGTCTATATCCCAGCGTTCTTTTGGTACTTCTTGAATGGCATCGACCCCATGATAAAGGATTTGCCAGAAAGTTTCTAAGTCTTCGGCTCCGCCTGGAAATCGGCAACCCATACCAATAATCGCGATCGGTTCTGATTGTTGGCGTTGTAGGGCATCGAGTTGAGAGCGGGTTTCTTTGAGGGCGTAAACTGCACGTTGTAGAGGAGACAGTTGGTCTAACTTATCATTAATGTTAGTCATTTTATTTCACTTCACCAAGGCTGCTAATTCTGCATTGACTAAGGCTTCTAATTCATCGAGCGATAGTTGTTCTATTTCTGCCAACATTTGATGCTCTTGTGTTTCTTGTTGGGTGCTGCTTTCAAGAACTACAGCAGTTTCAAAGGATAAAACTTGGTTGAGAAGATACTCGGCAAGGCTATTAATTGTCGGATATTCATAGGTTAATGTGGAACCGAAGGAATGTCCAGTAAAGTTTTGCAGTCGATTTTTTAATTCGATAGTCATCAGAGAATCCATGCCCAATTCAAAGAATCCTATATGTAAATCTGGTAATCGAGAGGAGCTGAATTTGAGAACAGTTGCGACTTCTTTTTGGATATATTCCACTAAGATAGTGTGGCGACGTTTGGGAGGTGCTGCTTGCAATTGTTCTAAAATTTGATGTTTTTCGACTATAGATTTATCTTCAGTCTGAATGCTGGTATTTCCTGAAATTACCTGAGATAAAAATTGCGGTTTGGCATTAGTTGGAAATTGCTCCAGGAACTTCGACCAATTGATGGGTAATACACCAATTTGGGCAGTTGTTTGATTCAGCAATTGTTCAAAGACTTGTAATCCTTGTTGCATTGAAACAACGTTAATTCCTACATCCGTCCAACGTTCTTCAGCACTACCACCTAAATTCGCCGCCATTCCAGCCTCAGCCCAAGGACTCCAGTTAATACTCATTGCTGGCAAACCTTGTGACTGCCGATAATGGGCTAGTGTATCTAAGAAAGTGTTAGCTGCTGAGTAATTTCCTTGACCAGGAGAACCGAGTAAGGAAGCAATAGATGAGTACAGAATGAAGAAATCTAAAGGTAAATTTTGCGTTTGAGAGTGTAAATTCCATGCACCTGCAACTTTGGGAGCCATTACTTTGGCGAAACGTTGCCAATCTTGTTTTAGCAATGTCCCATCATCGAGAATTCCTGCGAGGTGAACGATCCCCTTGAGTGGTGGTAATTTCTGGCCAATGTCTACTAAGATTTTTTGCAAATCCTTGACTTGAGATATATCAGCTTGGGCTGCAATAATCTCAGCACCAGCTTCGCGTAATGCATTAATTTGTTGCATTGCTGCTGATGAAGGGGCTTTGCGTCCTAGTAATACGAGGTGCTTTGCGCCTTGGTTGACAATCCATTCTGCTAGTTGGAGTCCTAAACCACCAAAGCCACCTGTGATTAAATAAGTAGCGTCAGACTGGATTTTGAGAGATTTTGTCTGGGCTAATGCGCTTTCACTCCGCACCAAGCGAGGGAGATAGCGTTGTCCATTACGGAAAGCGATCGCCTTTTCCGATTCTGGTTGCAGCAGGGCTTCTAAACAGTAGCTAGCGGCTTCAGTTGAGTTGGTTGGAGGTAAATCGATCGTTCCTCCCCAAATTTCTGGATGTTCTAAGGCTACTACTTTCCCAAGTCCTAATACTGGTGCTTGAGCTACTGCAAGGGCGTTGGTAGATAATTCTACAGGTTGTGCATTTTGGGTAACTAACCACAACCGTGGTGAGGAACTAATTTTAGCTGCAATTAATGCCTGTACTAGATAGAGGATGCTGCCACAATTTTTGATTTGGTCGGCTTGGAGGGAATCAATTGTGGTTTTTGCTACGGCTGTACTATCAAGACTCCAACAGTGGACAATCCCACGCAATGGCAGATGATTACTTTCTTGTACTTCCTGCAATAAGCGTTGAAAGTCTGTTGGTTGGGTTGGGTTAATCGTCCAGTTTCCGGCTTTGGTAGTTTCATAGACTGCACCAGCAAAAACTTGAATACAAGTTTCTTGGCGTTTTTCTAACAAAGTTGTGAGTGCTGAACTCACCCCACTGTTTTTGTCAGTGAATATTAACCAATATCCGCGAGATTCTATTGGAGTTGCTGTTAATTCTACAACTGTGCGGGGTTGGGGTTGCCATTCCACTTGGTAGAGCCAATCTTTAAAAGCAGTTTCTACCTGAGTTGGGCGTGCTGTATCTAGCGAGTCTACCCAATAGCGTTGTCTTTGGAAGGGATAAGTTGGCAGTTGTAGCAGTCGCCGAGAATAATCTCCATCAAAGCTGAACCAGTTAATAGCGACACCGCGCACATAGAGTTCTCCCAAGCTTTGGAGAAGAATTTGCCAATCTGATTGCCCTGGACGCAGACTTGCTAACCAAGTTCCAGATGCTTCGGGTAGACAGTGGCGACCCATTGCCAATAAAGTTGGTTTTGGTCCAATTTCCACAAAGACATTGTAACCTTGTTGTTCTAAAGTCTTCATCCCGTCAGCAAATCTGACTGCTTGCCGTAAATGGCGACACCAGTATTCGGGAGTGGCAATTTCTGCGGTGGCAATTTCGCCAGTAACATTGGAAATAATGTTAATTTGCGGCAGAGAGTAACTAACTTGACTAGCTATCTGTTGAAACTCAGCTAATATCGGCTCCATCAAAGGTGAGTGGAAAGCATGAGAAACACGTAAGTTCTTGCTCTTGATGCCTTGGGCTTGGAAAAGAGCGATCGCTTGATTTATTGCTTCCCGTTTGCCGGAGATGACAATATTAGTTGTACCATTAACGGATGCGATCGCTATTTCTTGTGCATAAGGTTCAATAACTGCTGTTACTTGTGCCTCAGAGGCGAACACGGCAACCATCTCTCCATCTTGCGGCAAACCTTGCATCAAACTTGCTCTAGAGGCAATGAGTTTTAAAGCATCCTCTAAACTAAAGACTCCAGCTATACAAGCTGCAACATATTCACCCAAACTATGACCCATCAAGGCTTTTGGAGTAATTCCCCAAGATTGCCACAATTTGGCAAGGGCGTATTCTAGAACAAATAAAGCAGGTTGGGTGTAGACAGTTTCATCTAAGAGAGAATTTTCTGTTACTGGATATAAGATTTCTCGGATGGACTTGCCAAGGTGGGGATGCAAAAGGCGATCGCATTCGTCCACAATACTTCTAAATGTGGGTTGGGTATCGTAAAGTTCACGACCCATACCAATATACTGTGCGCCTTGACCAGTAAAGAGAAATGCTATTTTCGCCCGCTGGCTTTTATCGACTTGTCCAGTTAACAAATTAGCAGTTTGATTTCCAGTAGCAAAAGCAGCTAATTGTGTATGTAATTGCTCAGTAGATTCTGCAACAGCAGCGAGGCGCAAGTCAAATTGCGACCTTCCAGTATTGACCGTGTAACAGTTATCTGCCAAGGATGTCTCAGGATGTAGCTGTAGATAAGCGGAATGTCTTTGTGCCAGTTCCCGTAAAGCTGTTTCACTTTTTGCAGAGATAGTCCAAATATGTTGGGGACGTTTAACTTTCGATTCAACTGGGGCAGGAGCTTGATATTCCTCCAAGATAATATGAGCATTAGTACCACCAAAACCAAAGGAACTAATACCAGCTAAACGCCGCTCTTTATTAAGGTTCCAGGGTTGCAGTTGCGTCGGAATCGCTAATGGTGTTCCTTCTGTGGCAATTAAAGGATTAACTGTTGTCAGATGTAAATGAGGGAAAATTTCTTTATGCTGTAACGCAAGTGTCACCTTAATCAAACCAGCAATTCCCGCAGCCGCTTCTAAGTGACCAATATTAGTTTTGACTGAGCCAATAAAGCACGGCTGTTGTGGAGTTCGGTCTTCCATCAAGACTGTAGCCAGAGAATTGAACTCAATAGGATCTCCCAAAGAGGTACCAGTCCCATGAGCTTCTACATAGCTGATTTGTGCAGGTTGCACTTTGGCATTTTGCAGCGCTTGACGAATTACAGCCTGTTGCGCCAAGCCATTAGGTGCAGTCAGTCCATTGCTGTGACCATCTTGGTTAACTGCTGAACCTCGAACCACAGCGAGAATATTGTCTCCGTCCCGAACGGCATCTGAGAGGCGCTTGAGAACGATGACACCACAACCTTCTCCACGTACATAACCGTTAGCGCTAGTATCAAAAGTTTTGCAACGTCCATCAGCCGATAACATGCCGGCGTTGGAGAAAGTGATATTTAAATCAGGAGTCAGGACTAAATTTACCCCACCAGCTAAAGCCAAATTACATTCCCCTTGACGCAGACTTTGGCAAGCTTGGTGCAGCGCCACCAGAGAGGAAGAACAGGCTGTATCTACTGCCCAACTGGGGCCTCGTAAATCTAGCAGATAGGATAGGCGGTTAGCCGCGATGCTAAAAGCATTGCCAGTACCAGTGTAAGCATCTGTGGGATTGGAATATTTAGATAGCAATCGAGAATAATCATTAGTGCTGATACCAATGAAGACCCCAGTTGGAGTCCCAGCAATTTGTTCGCGGGCACGTCCAGCGTTTTCTAAAGCTTCCCAACTTACCTCTAACAGTAACCGTTGTTGGGGGTCCATTAACTCAGCTTCACGGGGAGAAATTCCAAAAAATTGTGGGTCGAACTGGTCGACTTGTTCGATGAAACCACCCCAAGTAGTATGAACTTGGTTTGATAATATACTGTTGTCCCAGCGTGAGGATGATACTTGGGTAATGGCATCAGTACCATTACGCAATAACTCCAAAAAGCTCGGTATATCTTTGCTGCCAGGAAAACGACAGCCTAAACCAATAATAGCGATCGCTTCTTTATCTGTAGGTAATTGATTAGTCTGTGGTTGATTAATTTTTGTATCTACACCACCTAAATATAAAGCGAGGGTTTCAATAGTCGAATAATCATATAACAGCGTTGGAGACAGTGAGCGTCCCAGCAATTCTTGTAATTCACCAGAAATACCTACAGCCGCTAAGGAACTCAAGCCATATTCAACTAGGGGTTGCTGAATGTCAATCTCTTGGGCGCTGATTCCCAGTCTTTCGGCAATCCTCGCTACTAGCCAGTTTTCAATCTCTTCTGCTGCTTGCAACTTCTGTTGATTTCTCGGTTGGGCAACAACAGGCTTGCTTTGGCTAATATTTGCTGGCTGTTTATTTGTTGGTAATTGTGGCGCTGCATTTTCCTGCCAAGATTCCACCACATCTAGAGTATTTGCCAAAAAACCAGCTTGACAAGCTCGGCGCTGAATCTTACCACTAGAAGTTTTCGGGATACTTGCAGTTTTCAGCAAGACAATTGCATAAACTTGCAGTTCGTGTTGTTCTGATACTGCTTTCCGAATCGCGTTCATCACTTCTGTAACATTGAGCTTTCGTAAGTGACTGCGTTCTACTTCTTGAGCAATTACCAGACGTTCTTCAGAGCCAACGGTTACAGAAAATGCTGCACCACAGTTTGGTTTTAATGCTGGGTGACAAGCTTCAACTGTGCGTTCAATGTCTTGGGGATAGTGGTTTTTACCACCGATAATAATCAAATCTTTGAGTCGTCCAGTAACGCACAGTTGCCCATCGATTAAAAAGCCCAAATCTCCAGTTCGTAAGAAAGGCCCTTCCCCAGTGTCAGCTAAATAAGCGTGGAATGTTTCTTCTGTAACTTGAGGACGATTCCAGTAACCTTGGGCTACACAGCTACCTGCAAGCCAAATTTCACCCACTTCATCGGGGGCGCAATGAGTTAGTAGCTCAGGGTTAGCAATGACAATTTTTGTATCTAAAGCGACTTCACCACAACCAACCCAGGTTTGACAATTTTCCGAATCAGGGGAAACTGTAACCACACGATGGTGTTCAAAATCTGTAGCAGAGACATGAAACAGAACAGTTGGCTTGTCACAATGAACTGTAGAGACTTTAAGTGTAGTTTCGGCAAGACCGTATCCTGGGCAGAGAGTATCTGCGTTAAAACCAGAAACTGCAAATGCTTTAATAAATCGCTCAAGTGTTTGAGGTGAAATAGGTTCGGCAGCATTCAGCCCCATTTTCCAGGTACTCAAGTCTAACTTTGCCTTTTGCTCCTCAGAAATTTTATCTACGCATAGATCGTAAGCAAAGTTAGGTGCAGCGCTATGAGTGCCACCATAACGCGAGATTGCTTCTAGCCAACGCAGAGGTTTTTGGAGAAAGGAAGCAGGAGGCATCAAATAACAGGGAAACCCAAAGCGTAACGGTTCTAGCACTCCATAAATCAGTCCTAAGTCATGGAAAGTGGGTAGCCAACTTACCATCACACTTTCTGGTGTGTGGTTCCAACCAATATGAAGATCCGCCAATGTATGCAGTAAATTACCGTGGCTTACCATTACGCCTTTCGGCGTTGAAGTTGAACCTGAAGTGTATTGGAGAAAAGCTAAAGTATCGCTGCTAATTTCTGGTTTTTGCCAATCAGAGGCCAAATCTTTGGTAATACTATCTGTGGCTAACAAATCCATTGCCGCTGATTCTGTTTCTTCACTCAGGCGAGTCTTAATATCTGCCAATAAAGAAGTTGATGTGAGGGCGATCGCTGATTGGGAATCAGAGATAATTGACTGTAACCGCGACATTTTTTGATTGCGGCGGGGTGGATAAGCCGGAACTGCGATCGCCCCAGCATATAAACACCCAAAAAAAGCTGAAATAAACTCTAAACCTGGATAATACAGTAGTAAAGCTCGTTCACCGACTGCATTCAAGGACTGTAGTTCGGTAGCAATTGCTCTTGCTTGTTTATCTAGCTGTTCGTAAGTCAAGTAATCTGTTTCTACTTCTCCATCCTGTAGAAAAATATAAGCTTTTTGGTTACCTTGATGCTTTGCTCTGTATTGAAGAAGTTCTACTAAAGTGGCGAAATTCTGCATTTTTTGTTCAGGATAATTTAAATATGTAGACATTTAATGCTTCCTTGAAACTTCAAGCTAGATTGATTGCATTTTGTTTTTCGGCTTTTGTCATTCACAGCCGAATTTACAATTTTTAGCAGTTCACTAATGCCAAGAGTACAAGAGGTTTATTCTTTCCTTGTAGCTTTAATATCTATCACTTGTTGCTATGGCATTTATGCAATAAATATAAGTAATACCAATTCTGTATGAAGATGCGCTAAACCATATTTAAGTACAACAAAGAAAAACGAACCGCATTTGCATTAGTGTCTCCCCTTGGGAAAAGGACGCATATACACGGAGTGGCTTCCCGCAGAGTAGGACACAAAGAAAGAATTTAAAAAGGTTTAGCGCAGGAACATCAAAATCTACCCCAGCGAGCAACCATTGCTCCCCAACTCAAGCCAGCACCAAATCCGGCGAGAACAATTAAGTCTTCAGGTTGTAAACGATCGCTACTGCTCCATTCTTCTAAAACCAATGGTATTGAAGCACTTGAGGTATTACCATAACGAGCAACATTAGTTGCCACTCGCTCGCTAGGAATATTCAATCGTTGAGCAACGGCGTCAAGAATGCGTTGGTTGGCTTGATGAAGAAAATAACCCTTCACCTGTTCTGGCGAAATATCATGCTGAAGAAGAGTTTTTTGGATGAGATCGGGAACAGCCGCAACAGCAAAACGGTATACCTGCGATCCATTCATCGCCAGGGTTGAGAAGTGAGCGCGGCTAGCAGCTATCCCTGTTGTCAATGGAATTGGCTCTGTTTGAGAAGCGATCGCTAAATCTTCAGATCCTATCCCATCAGAGCGTAACTCAAACCCAATTAATCCCGGTGTGGCGGCTGATTCCAGAACTACAGCCCCAGCAGCATCTCCAAACAAGACACAGGTTGTCCGATCTGTCCAATCAGTCCAACGAGATAATGCATCTGCTCCGATAACCAATACAGTCTGGTATTTGCCCGTTTGAATATACTGGCTGGCAGTAGCTAGGGCAAAAATAAAGCCGGAACAAGCAGCTGTCAAGTCAAAAGCGACTGCACGAGCCGCCCCCAATTCCTGTTGTACTCGCGTTGCTCCACCAAATAAGTCCTCTGGAGTGGAAGTTGCCAAGATTAAAAGATCTACATCTAAAGCTGAACGTCCCGCCTGTTGCAAGGCATTATGAGCTGCGATCGTTGCTAATTTAGTCAGAGATTGCCCAGGTGCCAGTACTCTTCGCTGCTTAATTCCTGTTCGGCTTGAAATCCATTCGTCAGAAGTAGCTACCAAGGTTGCTAGATGATCGTTAGTTAAAACTTGGTCAGGTATCGCTTTACCTACACCCGTCAATTGAACAAATGCCAATTTAGTGTCTTTATCGATCATAAGTAAAACTCAAATAACAACTTTCTGACCCATGTAATTAACGACTTGCTGCACTGTTACAAATTGCTCTACATCATTTTTAGGAATTTTGATCGCAAAAACATCTTCTAATGCTTGTAACACTGCCAATAAATCTAAATAATCTACTCCTAAATCTTTAATCAAATTAGCATTGAGCGTTATTTTTTGTTTTTCACTAGCCAGCTCCTCTGCAATTACAGCTTGGATTCTGTTAAATATTTCTTGGTCACTCATAAGTAATCTCCTGTATTTTTAAACTGTTAAAAACTTCAATATACAAGCAATAGAATTCGTCTAAAATCTATGGAAAGGCTTTTTCTGCCAACACAAAGTGAACCTGTTTGTTTTGTGATTACAAAGGTAACAATTGTTGCTTATTTGAATAGCATCAAAAGCAACTTGGGTTATTAAGATAATCACCAACTCCAAACATGGTTTCTGTATTTAAGCTATGAGAAACCAGGTTTTGAATAGCTAAGTACTCATCAGAGTTACATTTACCTTTTATGCAAAATATCCTTTTTTATCTTGACATCGAGTTGACTTTGCAGATAAGCTGATGCCCGTCTAAAATATATAAACACTCTTGATGGTCGTTGACTGTTGACGGGTTTTCAGTCATCAGTCATCAGTCATCAGTGCTTGCTTCCTGCAGGGTAGCCCAACATTAATAGGGGTGTTGGGTCTCATTCTTCGCTGCGCGATCTGACGCGAACGACCCAACCGACAAAATCTAATAGAAGATTTTAGCCTTGTCAGAGCAGTAGGGTGTATTAGGCATATATCTCGTTATTTATTGGTTATAAAAAGGATAATTTAAGCGCCTGACGCACTACCACATAATACGGTGCGTTAGGTTCAAGCCATAACACACCCTACTTGAAATTTACTTTATAAATAGTCTCTAACTAGAAGTTTCGGGTAACTTTGCGGAGAGTTCGCTAATTTGATTTGCACGCGTAGTGACTATTTTTTTACCGACATCAATATTAAAGAGACTATTCAATCTGTTGATCTAAAATTTTTTTTCTGGAACTGCATAACTTGTCTATTCTAGAGTGATAAGTATCCAAAGGTTCATTTGACAATATGAGTGAATCTATAAATTTCAAGTTTTTGGGCAGGCCTTTGAAGTTGGCAAGAAAGATTTATCAACGACACGAACTAATATTTTTCTCTTAGAGGCTTACAAGATATGTCGGAAATACAAGAAACACACCAAGTTGTAGAGACAGAGGAAATTCAAAAATATATTAAACTTTTAGGATTGCAGCTTTCAGATTTAGAATTACATCAACTTCAGCTGGGAAATATTATTTCACTTGAAAGTAGAAGACTGAGTGAAATCGGCTCGGTGTTTATTCTAGCCGAAGCTCTTTCAACAGCCAGTTTAGTAAAGAAAAATATTACTTTTAACGATTTACCACAAACAGTTAGAGATTTTCCCTGTAGCTCTGGAGTTCCCATTTATTATTGGAATTCTGATTTACAGGGTAAATGTGGTTTACTTCTAACCTTGGTAGATGGCAAGCCAGGAATTAGAATTTCCACTCAAAATTAATAATAGTTAAATTTAACTTTTCTCGGAATAGCGAATTACTAGTTTGTCGTTTATAGGAGAACGAACGAAATATGGAACATGGAGGTTTAATCGAAAAGAAGCGGGTAGTAGTAACAGGGATCGGTGCAATTACTCCAGTGGGCAACACAGCACTTGAATTTTGGAACGGTCTACTGGCTGGAAAAAATGGCATTAGCCATATTACACAGTTTGATAGCAGTAATTACAAAACACAAATTGCTGCTGAAGTTGAGGGTTTTGATCCACTAGATTACCTGGATAAAAAAGAGGCAAAACGTACTGTCCGCTTTACTCAATTTGCTATTGGTGCCAGTCGGCAAGCGCTTACTGATGCTAATTTTGCAATTACTGACCTCAATTGTGAGCAGGTTGGTGTAATCATTGGCTGTGGTTTAGGAGGTATAGACTGGTTAGAAGAACAAAACGAAGTGTTGTTAACTAAGGGGCCTCAACGAATCTCACCGTTTACAATCCCTCTGTTTATTCCCAATATGGCAGCTGGACAAACAGCGATCGCAGTTGGTGCAAAAGGGCCTAATTCTTGTCCAGTTACAGCCTGTGCCGCTGGCGCCAATGCGATCGGCGATGCATTTCGCCTGATTCAGCAAGGTTATGCACAAGCAATGTTGTGTGGTGGAACTGAAGCTGCCATTACGCCAATGACTGTAGGAGGCTTTTCTGCTGCTGGCGCCCTCTCCAGACGTAATCACGATCCAGCCCGCGCCAGTCGTCCTTTCGATCGCGATCGGGATGGCTTTGTTCTCGGTGAAGGAGCCGGCATATTGTTACTAGAAGAACTCCAGCACGCCCTGAAGCGAGGATCTCATATTTACGCAGAGATTGTTGGCTATGGAATGACTTGTGATGCCTACCACATGACTACTCCTAGCGTAATGGGCGAAGGAGCTAGCCGAGCAATACGTCTTGCCCTCAAAGATGGCAATGTGTATCCTGAGCAAGTTAGCTATGTTAACGCTCATGGCACAAGTACAGCCATCAACGATTCAGTAGAAACTCAGGCGATCAAAACCGCTTTAGGCGAACACGCTTACAACACAGTCATTAGTTCTACCAAATCAATGACTGGTCATTTACTCGGTGCTGCTGGTGGCATTGAGGCTGTTGCTACAGCCTTGGCTGTTTACCACGACCAGGTTCCACCAACTACTAACCTTGATAATCCAGACCCGTTGTGTGACCTTCAGTATTCACCTCATGTCGCAACGACTTTACCAATGGAGGTAGCAATATCTAATTCCCTGGGATTTGGTGGACACAATGTTACCCTTGTCTTCCGCAAATACTGTGCCCAATAAAATCTTGTTATCAGTACAAATATTTAGCTGATTACTGAAAAAGTGAGATACATTCTATGACTTCTTTAACTTCTGTACAGTCTCCAGAATATTTACTTGTTGGTGGTTTTGGTAACAAAAGTATTTTACGCTACGATCAAAAGACTGGAAATTTCATCGACATCTTTGTTCCCAGTAGCAGTGGCGGGTTGTCCACCCCTGTGGGCTTAACCTTGGGGCCAGATAATAACCTTTATGTCGTAAGTAGCTTTGGTGATAGTAGTGTCCTTCGCTATGATGGTCAGAGTGGAGTTTTTATTGATGCCTTTGTATCCTCTAATAGTGGTGGACTAAATACCCCTACTGGTTTGGTTTTTGGGCCAGATAATCACCTCTACGTCAGCAGCATGAACAGTAATAGTGTTCTCCGCTATGATGGCCAAACTGGAGATTTCGTTGATACGTTTGTCCCTTCTGATAGGGGTGAACTAAACCAACCCTCTGGTTTAGTTTTTGGCCCAGACAATAATCTCTATGTGAGCAGTAGGGTCAACAACAGCATTCTCCGCTATGACGGTGAGACCGGAGCTTTCATTGATGCTTTTGTAGCCTCTGGTAGTGGTGGACTATCTATTCCTTCTGTTTTAACTTTTGGACCAGATGGAAACCTCTATGTTGGCAGTGAAAACACTGATAGTGTCTTGCGCTACGATGGTCAGACTGGAACCTTTATTGATGCCTTTATTCCCCCTGGTAGTGGTGGCCTACAATGCCCAGTTGGTGTGATGTTTGGTGGATACGATGGTAACCTCTATGTTGGTAGCTTTGGCAACAATAGCATTTTACGCTACGATGCCCAGACTGGAGCTTTCATTGACACCTTTATTCCCTCTGGTAGTGGAGGACTGCAAAATGCTGCTGTTTTAATCTTTTCTAAAATTTCTTCATTGACACGCTAAGGAATGTAATAAAACATGTCATTATCCATAATCAAGAGCGATCGCTTTGAGTTAAACTGAGGGCGATCGCGCTGTAAGTTACCTAACCCATGCTTTCCATCACAGGATGGAAGTAAAAAGCGAACCCCAACACTGTATAAGCAGCTAATAATAAGGTGCCTTCAAGCCAATTAGACTTACCATCAGAACTAATACTGTTGGCAATCAACACTGACACAACCACAGCGACTAATTCAAAAGGTTTGAAATCCAAATCCATTGGTTGACCCAATATTCGCCCGGCGATAACTAACACTGGGGCGACAAACAGGGCAATTTGCATACTTGAGCCCACTGCTACCGAAAGGGAAAGATCCATTTTATCTTTCATCGCTACGGTGACTGCTGTGGCATGTTCAGCCGCGTTACCCACTATAGGAACCAAAATCACTCCGGTAAATAGCGCCGTCAAACCTAGTTGAGATGTAGCTACTTCCAGAGAATCAACTAACATTTCTGACTCAATGGCCACTAGCACAGTACATACTAGCAGTACGCCAACCCATAACATCATATTTGGTTTCGTATGAGGGATTTCCTCTTCTTCTGTCTCCGCTACACCCACATCATATAAATAAGAGTGGGTTTTCATCGAAAATAGCAGCGTTAAGGCATAAACCAGGATTAATACTACCGCAACAGCAATAGAAAGATTTTGCAGTGTTTGTTCGTTAATTCCTTCAGAGGTATAATTCATCGCCGTTGGCATCAAAATGGCAATTACCGCCAAATTCATCGAAGCCGCATTCACCCGCGCCACAATTGGCTGAAATGTCTGTTCTTTGTAGCGCAGTCCTCCTAAAAGCATGGAAAAACCCATCACCAGTAGTAAGTTACTAATAATCGATCCCGTGATACTGGCTTTGACTACATCTATTAATCCAGCGTTTAGTGCTACTAGGGCTATGATTAGTTCCGTCGCATTGCCAAAGGTGGCGTTTAACAAGCCCCCCAATGATGGTCCCACAACTACAGCAATTTCTTCTGTGGCTGTCCCCATCCAAGCCGCTAAGGGCAAAATCGCTAATCCGGCTGTAATGAAAACTATCAATTCTCCCCATTCCAGAAAGTGGGCTGCTACAGAAACCGGGATAAACAGTAATAAAACCAGAAGAATAATGTTTTTAGTTGACATTTCTTGTCTTGAATTTAGGGTATCTTATCGGAGAGTTGTAGGAGCAATTGATGAATTACCTCTATAACCCAGTATTCGGCACTTCCATAGGATACTCTCAACCGTCTATAGACTAATTCAGAATTTTTACTGTTTTCAGTTCACTACTGCGGATTTTATGTAAAATAATATTGCCATCTAAGAAGTTTTCGTAATTTTCTGTTGCAAAAGTATGAAGTGGATTCAGAATTTTACACGAAAAATGGGTTTTAATATATTAAAAGACAATTAAATTTTTCATTGGCGCTGCCAACGAGAAAACCTGTAACTCAGGCGTTGTAGAATGGGCAATTACTTCAAGCCTTCCAGGAAAGGGCTGTGCAATAACGCAGATTTCCCACTATACTAAAACAGCTTTCTCAAAAATTTCGTTGTATTTCCATAGTTGTCGTTTATACCGGATTTTGTGTCAAAGCCATTGTAGAAAGGTTTATGCACAATGTTTATCGGTGCAACTGCAAGTTTTTGTTTTGGATAAATATACATGACTTCTGCTGCTGAAATGCCAGTTAGCTCTGGCTCAACGTTAACATTACATTCAGATTCCCAGAACGCTCACGAGACCGATCCCCTGAGAAAGGCTAATGGTGTTTATGTGACGGTGCATGGTCATTTTTACCAGCCACCAAGGGAAAACCCTTATCTGGACGCAATTGAACGCCAACCGAGCGCTGCACCTTTCCATGACTGGAATGAGCGGATTCATTGGGAATGCTATCGCCCGAATGCTTTTGCCAGAGTCTTAAATGACCGAGGCGAAGTGGTGGAGATCGTCAATAATTATGAGCATTTCAGTTTTAATATTGGTCCAACGCTGATGTCGTGGCTAGAACGCTACGATGTGGAGGTTTATCAGCGGATTTTGGAGGCTGATGCTAACAGTAGTCAACGTTTGCATGGTCATGGCAATGCGATCGCGCAAGTATACAATCACATCATCATGCCTCTGGCAAACGAACGGGACAAATATACCCAAATTCGCTGGGGTAAAGAAGACTTCCGTTCTCGTTTTGGCCGCGATCCCGAAGGCATCTGGCTAGCAGAAACAGGTGTGGATTATGCCACCTTAGAAGCTTTGGTTGCTGAAGGTATTCGCTTTGTAATCCTTGCACCTTCTCAAGCGTTGCGTTGTCGTCCCTCTCAGACTCCAGATCATCCGAATCCCGAATGGATTGAAGTCGGCGGTAGTCAGATTGATGCTACCCGTCCCTACCGTTGTTATTTGAAGCCAACACTAGACACTTCAACTTCACCTCTGAGTACGATCCCCGATAGCCCCAAAGATGAGAGTAGCGAAGGATTACCCTACATTGATATCTTTTTCTACGATGGTCCCATATCGCGGGACATGGGCTTTAGTGATGTCGTTTATAATTCCAATCGCTTTGCTGGACGTATCGGTTCGGCGGTACGTGGGGATCATCGTTTAGCACAGTTGATTTCTGTGGCGACAGATGGGGAAACCTTTGGACATCACAAAAAAGGAACTGAGAAAACTTTAGCCTACGCCTTTACAAAAGAATTTCCTCAACATGGTTGGACGGTGACGAACTTCGCCCACTACTTGAGCTTAAATTCTCCTAGTTGGGAAGTGGAATTAAAGTCAGTCACAGCCTGGAGTTGCGCTCACGGTGTAGACAGATGGCAGGATGACTGCGGTTGTGGTGGAGAAGGTGGCGTTTGGCATCAAAAATGGCGTCGTCCGTTGCGGGATGCTTTAAATTGGCTGCGGGATCAGCTAATTGAGGTGTATGAAGAACATGGTAGAGAGTTATTCCGCGATCCCTGGCAAGCACGAGATGAATATATTCAAGTGATGCGCGATCGCTCTTCTGCCAATGTCAACCGTTTTCTCTCCCGCCATCAAACCCACAAACTCACAGCCGCCGAACAAGTAGACGCTTTACGCTTGTTGGAAATGCAACGTCATGCTTTGTTGATGTTTACTAGCTGTGGCTGGTTTTTTGAAGAAATTTCTCGTCCAGAGGGGACACAGATTCTCCGCTACGCCGCCCGTGCTTTGGAATTGGCGGGGGAAGTAGCTGGTGTGCAGTTAGAAAAAGGCTTCCTCAAACATCTGGGCTTAGCACCCAGTAATGTGGATAGCTTCAAACATGGTGCGGAAATTTATCGACAATTAGTGCTAACGGCCCAAGTTGGTTTTAAGCAAGTAGCAGCCCATTACGCCATTAGTTCCCTGTTTACGAATCACAAACCAGCAGAGACGCGCAATTCCCTATCTGGAAAAGATGCTGGTGACAAACACCATCATCCTTCCCAAAAACGAGTTTATTGCTACGCGGCCAATGAGTTAGATTACCAACTGCAACGCATGGGATCGCTAACTCTGGCTGTGGGTAATTTAAAGCTGGTATCAGAAATTACTTGGGAAAGCGAACATTTGGTATTTGCGGTTCTGCATTTGGGAGGCTGGGATTTTCACTGCTGCATTCAACAATTTACCGGGCGGCGTGACTACAGCCAATTAAAAGAAAAGCTGTTTGGCGCACTGCAACAAGCGAGTGCGGCTCATACGATCTTGGCGATGACGCAGTTATTTGGGGAAGATACTTTCAGCCTAGAAAATCTCTTTGCTGAAGAACGCCACCGGATTATGCGCCTTTTGAGTCAAGAAACACTGACGCGTTTAGGACAGCTTTATACCCAAGCCTACCGTGATAATTATGGTGTGTTGATGGCGTTTCATCGAGATGAAATTGCAGTACCTCAAGAATTGCAGGTAGCAGCGGAAATAGCTTTAGGGCATCGCTGTTTGATGACATTGCGATCGCTTGAGCAAGATATCAGCGATCCCCAAAAGAGTTGGAATCACATAGTAGAATTAGAGGCGATCGCCACCGAAGCCAAACATCTGCGTTGTCAGCTGAATATTCCCGACGGCAAACAGATGTTAGAACAATTAATTGCGCGATCGCTTTGGCAATTATTGCATGATGCTAATGGTAGCTTTAATGCAGAGATCCAACTCTTGGAGCGGTTGATTGATGTCGGGGATCAATTAAACATACATATTTCTCTACATAGATCCCAAGAACTATATTTTAGTTCTCTGCACAGTCAAATAATACCTTTGTGCAACACCACCCTCGGCAATGAAGAAGATACTCATCAGTGCCGACAGTTGCTCAAGTTGGGTAAAAAGTTAGCCGTTGATGTCAGTATGATTTCAAATCAGTTGACATAACAGCAGGGGCGCACAGCTAGTTGTGCGCCTCATGAACGTATTGCATCCATATAAATTCAAAATGGCGTCTAAACTGGGGCTCAATGTTGTCGGTTTTTTGCTGATTGCAGGTGAAACAGAGTGTTTGTAGATTGCTGATATCGTTTTAACCGCCACGAGCGAGGGGAATGATATGGTCAACAGTCAGGTTAGTTTCTAGAGTTGGTCAAAGAGTTTTACGTCAAGCTTTAGAACGAGCAAAAAAAACTATTGATAATCAGTTGGGTAAACCAACTTCTACTCTCACCTCGATCGCTTTTCATTAACAACCGCGCGATCGGCTCACTTTATCCTAGGCGATCGCCTTTTACAATTAGAGTATAAACTTTCCTTCCCAACTCCAACAAAATAGTGAAAAATAGGCAAGCAGGATATTTTGTCTAAGTCCTAAAATTGCTATGATGCCTTACCTAGCTAAAATTTTACTTTATCCGGTTAAGTCACTGGATGGTGTTGAAGTTGAAAGTGCCAGAGTTCTTGCCACCGGCGCACTAGAGCATGACCGCGAGTTTGCTATCTTTGATCAACAGGGTAGATTTGTCAATAGCAAACGTCATGCCAAAATTCATTTACTGCGCGCGTCTTACCCAAACACGTCTGGGCGATCGGATGGAACGATCTCCCTGGAAATCCCCCCTAGCAACTCACAACAAGTTTTTAATTTGCATCAACAACAACAAGCACTTGAAGCAACTTTGAGTGATTTTTTTGGGTTTGCTGTTACATTCAGACAAAACTCTCTGATGGGCTTTCCTGACGATACAGACTCACCTGGCCCAACAGTAATTAGTACAGCAACCTTGGCAGAAGTCGCTTCTTGGTTTCCTGGCTTAAGTGTAGATGAAATACGTCGCCGAATGCGTGCAAACATTGAGATTGATGGTGTACCACCATTTTGGGAAGATCGGCTATTTGGCGAACAAACTGATTTAGTCTCCTTTCGAGTAGGAGATGTGCAGTTTTTTGGAGTTAAACCATGTCAGCGTTGTATAGTTCCAACACGTGATTCTTTTTTGGGCGAAGGTTATCTAAACTTTCAAAAAATATTTGTGAAGCAGCGACAAGCAACGTTACCAGAATACGTTGCTTCATCACGTTTTCAGCACTTTTACAGATTAAGTGTGAATACACAATTACCTGCATCATCAGCCGGAAAAATTTTACAAATCGGCGATGAAGTGGAGATATTTCCACAACAAAATTAATATTTTGTCACAATAAAAAATACAAAGTAAATTTTTTTATTTTTTTGATCTTTACTGTGTATTTACATGAAAATTTAAAAATTGTTTTAGTTATAATCTAAATTTTTGCACACACCGAGAGCTTTTAAGATCGGAAAATCAAGACATCAGTAATTAAAAATTAAATTTAGGATTGGGTGCTAATGGCAACCTGAATTTTAGAATGGCATACTGTAGCTTATTGGTTAAATTTCGGTTTTTCCCAAATAATGTAATCTATTGATACATTCCCAGACAAAATTCAACAAATTAAGGTGTAATCGTCAAGTCTGAAAATTAGATGTTGGAGGAACTCACCCAATGACACAAGTATATAAAATAAAGATTTTGTGTTTCTTTATACTTTAGTATATAAAAGATGTCATAGCTGATTCTATGACACACCGTAGTTGTCATCATAAGGAATGTAGCTAATATGGCAAAATTTCCCCCAGTAAAAGCTGGGGAAGAATCAAAAAACAATGTTATCCAAACTTCAGCCCGTCAAATATCTAAATCGCTTAGTTGGCAAAGTGTATGCCAAGATGCCCCTTAGCTATGTTCTGATTGTGCCCTTCATATTGCAAATTTTTGGCGCGGTAGGACTTGTGGGCTATCTTTCCTATGAAAATGGACAAAAAGCGGTAAAAGAGCTTGCTGCTCAATTAGAAAATGAAATTTGCGATCGCATTGAACAGCATCTTGATAACTATTTAACAACTCCGAAGCAAATAAATCAAATTAATTTAGATGCAATTGAGCTAAATTTGCTTAAGCTTGCTGACTTTCAAACCACCGGAAAATACTTTTGGAAACAAATGCAGGTTTTTAATATTGGCTACAACAGCTTTGCCAATCCCAAAGGTGAATTTATCGGTGTTGAACGTCTAGATAATGGCAACCTCTTGATTAATGAAGTTAGCGAAAAGCATAGTGTAGGGAAACTTTATGTCTATACTACAGATAATCGAGGAAATCGCCGCCATTTGCAAGAAGTCAAAAGTTACGATCCTCGCGTAGAAGCTTGGTATGCAGATGCAGTGAATATAGGCAAACCAGTTTGGAGTAAAATTTATCAATGGGAAGATAAACCAGAAATTTTATCCATATCTTCCAGTTATCCTGTTTACGATAAAAATCGCAAATTTGTTGGAGTAATTAGTGTTGATTTACTCTTGTCACAAATCAGCACTTTTTTAGCCAAGTTAAAGATTAGAGAATCAGGTAAAACTTTTATTTTAGAGCGTTCTGGATTAATAGTAGCTTCTTCTACTAGCGATCCACCCTATACCATCGTTAATGGTAAAGGAAAACGTTTATCAGCATTAGATAGTAAAAATTCTTTAATTAGATTCACCACACAGTCGTTGATTAAACACTTTGGTAGTCTTGGGTTTATTGCAGGGAAAAAACAGCTAACCTTTACCACCAATGGAATAGATTATTTTGTGCAGGTAAAAACTTGGAAGGATGATTTGGGTTTGGATTGGCTAATTGTAGCAGTCATCCCAGAAAGGGAATTTATGGAGCAGATTAATGCCAATACTCGCACCACTATCATACTCTGCATAATTGCTTTTTTAGTAGCTACAGAAATTGGGATTTTGACCGCTCGTTGGGTAATTAAGCCGATTCTGCTATTAAACAGATTGGCGAAGAAAATTGCTAAAGGTGAATGGGAGCAAATACCAGAAATTCACCGCTCTGATGAGCTAGGAGAACTAGCTAAGTCATTTGAAACTATGGCCAAGCAACTCGAGGTATCCTTTAGTGTGTTGGCAGGAAAGAATGCCGAAATGCAAGTTTTAAATGAGGCGCTATCTGAAAGTCAGAGTCGGCTGACTCAATTTTTAGAAGCTATGCCCGTGGGTGTATTTATTATAGATGCTCAAGGTAACCCTTATTACACAAATAAAATTGGTCAGGAAATTCTTGGTAAAGCGACAAGATCTGAAATTCCTGCAGAACAATTGTCAGAGGTATATCAGGCTTATCTTGCCGGCACAGATGAACTTTATCCTAGGGATCGGATGCCTATTTTCAGGGCATTGCAAGGCGAAAGTAGCAGAATTGATAATATGGAAATTCGCCGTTGCGACAAGATTATTGCCATTGAAGTTTTAGGGAAACCAATCTATGATGAATCAGGAAATCTTGCTTTTGCGATCGCCACATTTTTTGAGATTAGTCAACGCAAACAAGCAGAAAAGTTATTAGCAGAATATAATCTCATCTTAGAAGCTCAAGTCAAAAAACGTACTGACGAATTTCAGCAAGTTATTGAGCAATTACAAATCACCCAAGAAGAACTGATTGAATCGCAAAAAATAGCTGCACAGGAGCAACAAGCAGCTGTTCGGGAAGCAGCACGAAGTGCCGCCGCAAACCTCGCCAAAAGCGAATTCCTCGCTAACATGAGCCATGAATTACGTACCCCACTCAATGCCATTCTCGGTTTTACGCAAGTCATGAGCCGAGATTATTCATTATCTAGCGAACATCAGAAAAACTTGACAATTATTAATCGTGCTGGCGAACACCTACTCAATTTAATTAACGACATTTTAGAAATGTCCAAAATTGAAGCTGGTAGAATCAGATTAAATTTGAGTAGCTTTGACTTAATTCATTTATTGAAGAACTTAGAAGAAATGTTGAATTTACATGCTACATCTAAAAACCTAAAACTACTATTTGAATATGGACAAGACCTTCCTCAATATGTAGCAACAGACGAAAATAAACTGCGTCAAGTATTGCTCAACCTCTTAGGAAATGCCATCAAATTTACTGATACTGGAAATGTGACATTACGGGTAAGACTAGGAACTGGCGAAGAGGACACAGAGAGTTCTTTCTTTGCGCCAGCTGCATCCGCCCAATCCCTAATCTTTGAGATCCAAGATACAGGTTGTGGTATTGCTCCAGAAGAAATTGACTTGCTATTTGAGGCTTTTGAGCAGACTGAAATTGGCCGAAAATCCCAACAAGGGACGGGACTGGGCTTAGCCATTAGCCGCAAATACGTGCAACTAATGGGGGGAGATATTACTGTCAGCACCACTCCTGGTATAGGGAGTACATTTGCCTTTGATGTTCAGATTGCTCTAGCTTGTCCCACAGAAATACCCACAAACCAAAATAAATACCAAATTATCGCCTTAGCAGCTACTCAAAAACCATACCGGATTTTAGTAGTTGATGACTCCAAAGAAAGCCGTCTGTTACTAGTTAAAATTCTTACATCTATGGGCTTTCAAGTCAGGGAAGCTACAGATGGTATGGAAGCAGTTGCAACTTGGGAATCTTGGCAACCACACTTGATTTTCATGGATATGCGAATGCCTGTTATGGATGGTTACGAAGCTACAAGAATTATTAAATCTCAAGAATCGGTCTATAGGGAAGAACCTTTATCAACTGAGGCCAGTTCGCAAAGTCAAACACTACTTCCTACTCACTTGAGTGCGAGTCAGCCCTTTGCTACGGCAAATCGATCTTTTAGCGATCCAATGCTAACAGTCCTAGCTCCCCATTATAACTTCCCTGGAAAAACCGAAGACTGCTCCAATCAATACACCATTATTATTGCACTGACCGCTAGCGCCTTTGAGGAAGAACGTCAGAAAACTTTATCCATTGGGTGTGATGATTTTATTCGCAAGCCATTCACCCAAGAAGTATTATTAGAAAAACTGAGTGAACATTTAGGTGTAAAGTATACCAGCCGAATAGAAACCACAAACATAGGAGTTGTCGATCAATCTACACAGATGTTTAGCAGTGTTACTGAACTCCTGAGCCATTTATCCCAGATGCCGCCTGAATGGCTCCAAAAGATACACTATGCCGCAGCCAGTTGTAGTGATGAGATGATTTTACAATTACTCACGCAAATTCCATCAGATAAGGGTCCAGCGATCCAAATTTTCAGGGATTTAGCAAATAACTATCAGTTTGAGAAAATCATGGAATTAACTAGAACAAACATAGAATGAATTACGAGCATTTAGACCCTTATAAAAAAGATATTTTGATCGTTGACGATATGGCAGATAACCTGCGGGTTTTATCTTCAATATTGACAAGGGAAGGGTATAACGTTCGTAAAGCCTTGAACTGGCAAATGGCATTGACAGCAACTCAAGCAGTATTACCTGACTTGATTTTGCTCGATATTATGATGCCAGAAGTAGATGGCTATGAAATTTGTCAAACGTTAAAAGCTTGGGAGCTAACAGCCGATATTCCGGTAATTTTTATTAGCGCTTTGGATGATGTTTTTGACAAAGTTAAAGCCTTTAGAGTCGGTGGGGTAGACTACATCACTAAACCTTTTGAGTTTCAAGAAGTTTTAGTGCGGGTGCAAAATCAACTAGCGTTGAGATCGGCGCGCTTAGAAATATTGAAACTAAACGTAGATTTAGAACATCGGGTCAAAGAACGTACTTGGGAGCTAGAAAATGCTCTGCAAAAACTCCATCAAGAAATTGCTTACCGCCAGAAATTACAAAGTCAAATTTTAGATATAGCACTGCATGATTCACTGACTGGGTTACCAAACCGAGTTTTGTTTATCAGGCAACTAAAAAATGCTCTAACTCGTGCTAAACAAGAATCTAGTTATCAGTTTGCCGTACTTTTTTTAGATTGCGATCGCTTCAAAGTTATCAATGATTCACTGGGCCATTTAGTAGGAGACGAATTGCTGATAGCCATTGCCCGCAGACTGCAAGCATGTCTGATACCTATTGATACCCTAGCACGATTAGGCGGCGACGAATTTGGCATTCTTTTAGAAAATATCACAGATATCAATATAGCAATCCAGGTTGCCGAACGCATTCTCCAACAGCTATCACTTGCTTTTAAACTGTCAAGATACGAGGTATTTATGAATGCCAGTATTGGTATTAGTTGGGGCAATAAAGATTACGACCGTCCAGAGTATTTACTACGTGATGCTGATACGGCAATGTATCGCGCTAAAGCTCAAGGAAGAGCAAAATATCACGTTTTTGACCCAGTGATGCATCAGCAAGCCATTCAGATTTTAGAGTTAGAAAATGACTTGCGAAGGGCTGTTGAAAGACAAGAATTCCTCGTTTACTATCAACCAATTGTTTCGCTAACCACAGGTAGAATTTCTGGTTTTGAAGCCTTGGTACGCTGGCAACATCCGATTCGCGGTTTAGTTTCTCCGATTGAATTTATTCCGGTGGCAGAAGAAACAGGTTTGATTAATACCATTAATACGTGGGTATTACAATCAGCTTGCCATCAACTAAGCATCTGGCAACATCATCCAGTAATACCAGAACCCTTAACTATTAGTGTAAATTTGAGTGCAAGATTATTTTCACAGCCCAATTTTGTAGAACAAATTGATCGAATAATTTATGAAAACAAAATAAATCCAGAATACTTACAATTAGAAATTACAGAAAGTGTAATTATGGAAAATACTCATGCAATTAAAATAATTCTTCAAGAACTAAAGCAGCGTAAAATAAAATTAATTATGGATGACTTTGGTACAGGATATTCTTCTTTAAGTTACTTGCATAGTTTTCCTTTAGATGCACTGAAAATTGACCAGTCATTCGTCAAACGGATGCAGGAAAACCAAGAAAATATGGGCTTAGTACCAGCGATGATTGGTATTGCCAACTCAATGGGAATGAGTGCGATCGCTGAAGGCGTCGAAACCGAAGAACAGTTAGCCCAACTGAAAAGTCTAAACTGTAATTTTGCTCAAGGATATCTTTTCTCGAAACCCATAGAAGAACAACTAGTTATGAAGTTACTTGCCGCATTACCTCAATGGTAGTTATCAAATACCACCTCAGAAAAACTTTATTATTGACTTTCGCTTAGATCCTTTGTGCGTGCTATCTAGTATACTGCTGTAACTGGGCTTTTAGCTTCGCAAGTTTCCTAACTGGGTCATAGCTTTCATTTTCTGTAAAACTCTCCAAGTACTGTGAAAGTTAAACTATAAATATAACTATTTCGGCGAAATTGAGCAATATTGTCAGGGTGATTTCAAATCAGCATTTACTATCCTTAATCCTCATAAACATAGTTTTTCATAAATAATGGATTTAAATCAAACTAACCATCATAAAAGAAATATTTTGGTGGTAGATGATACCCCAGATAATTTGCGACTTTTGTCGGCAATGTTGACTGCACAAGGCTTTGAAGTTCGCAAAGCCTTAAATGGAAAAATGGCACTGACTGCTTGTCAAATGGTTTTGCCAGATGTTATTTTGCTCGATATCAATATGCCAGGTATGGATGGCTATCAAGTTTGTCAACAACTCAAAGCTGACGATAAAACTTGCGAAATTCCAGTGATTTTTATTAGTGCCCTTGATGATGTTGTAGATAAGGCAAAAGCTTTTGATGTTGGCGGTGTAGATTATATTGCCAAGCCTTTTCATGGAGCAGAAGTTGTGTTGCGAATTGAAAATCAGATTAATTTACGTTTGCTGCAAGTTAAACTACAAGAAAAAAACTTTTTACTTCAACAGGCTCTTGACAATTTAAAAGCGGTTCAAGTTCAACAAATTCAAAACGAAAAAATGGTAGCATTGGGACAGTTAGTAGCTGGAATTGCTCATGAAATTAATAACCCGATCAGTTTTATTTATGGGAATCTCCAATATGCTGGTCAATATGTCCAAGACCTAGTAAATATAATTGAGGTCTATCAACAAGAATATTCAAAACCCACAGTAAAAATTCAGCAAATAGCCAAAGACATAGACCTAAATTTTGTGATTAACGATCTGCAAAATTTAATAGGTGCAATGTATAGAGGTTCTAATCGCATTCGGGAAATAGTACTGGCACTACAAAATTTTTCTCGACACGATGAATCCGACATGAAACAGGTAAATATCCATGAAGGTATTGAAAACAGCTTAGTAATGTTACAGCATCGATTGAAGGAAACAGTAGATCGCTTGGCAATTGTTGTAGTTAAAGATTATGGTAACTTACCTCCAGTTACCTGTTATGCAAGTGAACTAAATCAAGTATTTATGCATTTGTTGAATAATGCGATTGATGCTTTAGAAAATGGAGTGGGGATAAGGGGTAATCCGGAATGGAGAGATGGTGGAATAAGAGAACAAGGGGATGATGGAAATGACCCATGCCCCATGCCCCAAATTCGGATTTGCACAGAGATGGTAGACTCGAATATGGTCAAAATTGCGATCGCCGATAATGGCGTTGGAATAGAAGAGTCATTGCTAGGGCGTTTATTTGATCCATTTTTTACTACAAAACCAGTGGGCAAAGGTAGCGGGTTAGGATTGTCCATTAGCTATCAAATCATTGTCCAAAAACACCAAGGAAAAATCACCTGTAACTCAGTTATTGGACAAGGAGCAGAATTTGCGATCGAAATTCCCATCAAACAATCTGAGCGTTAATTGAAAGTGATATCAATTTGAAAAAAGAATGCGACAAATAGACCATGCTGTAGAGCTGACTTTTCACCTCATGTGGAAAAGCTAACGATTGACCTAACCTCCTAGCCCCCTTCCGGTTTCGGGAAGCAGGGTGGTTTCATACGAAAAAAGAAAAATACATAAGTCTTGATTTCTCGTTTTGTCTCCAGCCTTTTTCCCTCTCTCCAAACCTCTCCCCCACGGGGGAGAGGCTTTGAAACCCAATTTTAGTTTTTCTCTGTTTGTATGAAACCACCCTGCTCTTCCGGAAACGGGAAGGGGGAAAATTCAAAGTCTCTCTCCTTGTAGGAGAGAGATTTAGAGAGAGGTTTTCCACATACCGTGAAAAGTCAGATCAAAATCACATTAAATTACTGTTGAGTGTTTGAATTTTCACCACACTTTGAGTTTAACAGTTGATTAATTGGTTGTGTCAGATATTTGGTAATTACTTTGAGAAGCTCCAGGGCAGTTGAACTATGAAACTTGTCCAGCCCTGATAACTAGTAACTTCAATAGTGCCTTGGAGATATTGTACTAATCTCTTAACCAATGCTAAGCCTAATCCTGTGCCACCATATTGGCGGCGATCTCTCTGGCCAACCTGATAAATCTGGTCAAAGACTTGAGATTGTTCTTGTCTCCTATTTTTTGAAATCTGGTAAAACGGGTCAAATATTCTAGATTGTTCTTCTGGAGAAATTTCAACCCCAGAGTTGCTAATTGTGATTTGAAAAAAGGGAATTTGAAGATTATTTGCTTGGCTAGATTCAGTATCTTTATTTATGAGATTTTTTGTGATATGAACGATCTCGATACTTATCCTAATCTGTTCATTAGTAGGAGTGTATTTACAAGCATTATTGAGTAACTCTGAGATAATTTCAGTTAGGCTAGCCAAGTCTGAAACTAAAGGTGGTAAATCTGGAGGGATGCTAATTTGCAACATCTGTTGTTTATCTTGAACACGTGCTTCAAAAGCCTCGACAATATGAGGAAGCCAGTTTTGGAGTTGAATTAAAGTTAATTCCAATGGATACGCATCTGCATCAATCATTCGCAGATGCAGCAAATCGTCTACCAAATCTAATTCTTGTTCGCATTGGTCACGCATAATGCTTAGATAACGACCGGCAATCTCAGAGTTAACAAGTGTATCTGCATTTAAAACGGGCTGCCGATCTAAAATATTTTCTAGCACACTGATTGCCATTTTGATGTTTGACAATGGCGTTCGCATTTCATGAGAGGTAGTTAGTAAAAAATCTTCCTTTAATTTGTTTAATTTTTCTAGTTCTGCCACTTGAATTTCTAATTGTTTAGCACGTTCAGTAGCGATATTGCGTTCTTCAATTAGCCGTCGTCGCGTGTCATCCCGAAAAACTAGTACGGCTCCTGTAATTCGACCCTGATTATTTCTTAGGACAGTGGCACTATCAGCTACTGGAACAGTTGTCCCGTTTTTACTAACGAGTAAGACACGACTGCCTAAATAGATAACAGTTTTTTGTTGGAGGGCGGCGATAATTGGATTTTCTACAGTCATCTGAGTTTGTTCGTCAATGAGTTGAATGATTTCAGTTAACATTTTGTCTTTGGCTTCATCCCATTGCCACCCTGTCAGAGCTTCAGCTACCTGATTGATGTATTTAACATGTAATTCAGTATCTACTACAATCACCCCATCACCCATACCTCGAAGCACAGAAGTCAAAAATTGCTCGCGATTGTAGCGATTGAGTGCTGTTTGTATGGCAACATAGAGTTCTTGCTCTTTGATGGGTTTAAGAATATATCCAAAGGGGGATGTGAGCGTTGCCCGCTCCACAGTACTCTTATCTGAGTGGCCTGTAACGTAGATAATAGGAATTTGCAAACGAAGCCAAATTTGCTCTCCTGCCTGAATACCGTCCATTTCACCCCGTAACCGAATATCCATCAGAATCAAGTTAGGGAGCAACTCAGTTGCTTTTTCAATAGCCATTTGTCCGGAATCGGCAATATCTAAAACAGTGTATCCCAGAGACTCTAAGTTTTCTTGTAAGTTAATAGCAAGAATATATTCATCTTCAACAATTAGGACTCTAACTGTTTCTTTCGTCGATGTGTTTGATGGGGTGTTCATCATGTTTATGTCCGGCTGTTTGTAAAACTAATTTTGAATTGTGTTCCCTGGTGACAATGAATTTCCAGCTTTCCCCTCAGCTGTTTGACTAAACCCTGGACAAGAGTTATACCGAGCGTTTTAGCTTTCTTGGTATCAAAATTTTCCGGTAACCCGATACCATTATCTCGAATAATGAGTATCAAGGTACACTCTGATTCTTGATAAAACTTAACCTCAATTTCTCCTCCACGATTATCAGGAAAGGCATATTTCAAAGCATTAGAAATCAGTTCATTGATAATCAAACCACAAGGAATAGCAGCCTCAATGTCGAGGTTAGCATTATCAACTTGAATCTTTAGTTGAATTTGGCTGGAACTGACGTTATAAGAATCAAATAAATGAGTTGTTAAATCTGGGATGTATTGAGCAAAATCTATATCAGCGAGGTCTTCAGAGCGATATAACTTTTCGTGAACTAGGGCGATAGAAGCAATGCGGTTTTGGCTATCGCGCAGAATTGCAGTTACCTGAGGATCTTGTGTACGTCTGCACTGCATTTGTAGCAAACTGCTGACAATTCCTAAATTATTCTTCACACGATGGTGAATTTCTTTGAGTAATACTTCTTTTTCTTTGAGGGAAGCTTTGATTTTTTCCTTTGCTTGCTTTTGCTCAGTTATATCTTGTTGGACAGCGACAAAGACGCTGCCATACTCAGGATGTTCAAAGACAGAACAAATTGCACTACACCAAAAGGGAGTGCCATCTTTCTTAACATTATGAACTTCATAAGTGGCTTCACCATGTTGTAAAACAGCATTCCTAATCGCCTGATTTACATCTTCAGGTGTAGTATGTCGATCGCCATAATTCACAATCGATACATGCTGACCAATTAATTCACCAGTATCATAGCCAAACATCTGCTCGAATTTAGGATTGGCGTAGACAATAATGGCATCAGTGGCTCTAACCAGGCAAAGTCCCTCAGCCATGTTTCGGGTAATTACTGCTTGCAGTTCTAGCATTTGTTCGGCGCGTTTGCGATCGCTTATTTCCACAATTACAATACCGATGCCAATTGGTTGCTCGGTTTCAGACTGAATGGGAAAATAGGAAGCTAACCAAGTCCTTTTCACACCAGGGAATTTGGCAGTTTCGCCGCTGATTTCCAAATCCAGAATCGGTTTACCTGTGGTTAAAACATGTTGAAAGGCAGGTTCTAGCTGTGGCGCCAAATTAGGGATAATTTCCCATACAGTCTGACCAATATGTGCTGCTGCCGGAATCCCATTCATCTCTGCTAATGCTTGATTAATCAATGTGAAACGCAGTTGGCGATCGAGTACAGTCAGACCAACGGGTGCGCTGCTGATAAAAGCATCTAATAACTGTTGTTTATGAGCCAGTTCTCGCTCCAGAATTTTCCGTTCTGTGATATCAATCGCCACCCTACCAACTAACTTTTGTGCAGACAATCCCAGAATGGGAAACTTATATACCAAGAACTCACCAATGCTACCGTCTGGTCGGGGAGCAACTTCGATTAGCTCAAGTACCTGATTTGTCTGTATAACTGTGTGAATGTGATCGAAATGCTTCTGAGCAATTTCAGCTGGGTAGAGTTGATAAATGGATTGGCCGATCACCTGTTCGGGTCGTAAGTTAAATGTTCGCAAGTATGTTTGGTTTAAGTAAAGTACACGCCCCTCTGGATCGGTGATCCAGGCCAGCACCGGGCTGTTATTCATAAATGCTTGGAACCGGGCTTCACTTTCTCGCAGGGCTGCCTCTGCTTGTTTCTGAACGCTGATATCAATAATTACACCTAACATTCGTATAGCTTCCCCTGCTTCGTTATAAACACCGCGTCCTTTGCCAGTCAGCCAGTGAATACTGCGATCGGGGTAAATTACACGATATTCAGCTTCATAATTAATATGCTCTGCTAGGGCGTTGAATAAAGCCTGTTCAACTCGGTCAACATCCTCTGGATGAATAGAATTACACCATAGTAGATACTTCTCTGTTGATCTTTCTGGCTCCAACCCCAGCAAGCGAAAATGGTTGTCGTTCCAGATAACTTCACCTGTTTGAATATTCCAGTCCCAAGTACCGATATAGTTAAATTCCAACGTTAGTCTCAGTTGTTCTTCACTTTTGGCTAAAGCTGCTTCGGCTTGCTTGCGTAAGCGAAGCTCATCGTAGACATCGCTGATATCCCGATGAGTACCAGTCATCCGCAGAGGGTTACCCTCTTCATCTCGCATAACAACTTTACCGTAGTTGGCAATCCATTTATATTCGCCCGATTTAGTTTGGAGTCGATAGTCAAATTTGTAAGGTACTGAACTATCCTTTAAGTGTTCTGCTAAATTTTGCTCTACCCAACGCAGATCCTCTGGATGAACTAATCGGTTCCAAGTACTCAAATCCTGGGGAAGTTCATCAAGCCCGTATCCGAGCATTTCTAAATAGCGGGGGCTGTAATACACCTCTCCAGTGAGAATATTCCAATCCCACAAACCATCCCCAGATGCTTCAAGTGCTAATTGTAATCTTTCTTCACTTTTTCGCAGGGCTATTTCTGCCCGTTGACTCTCTTCTTCAACATGTTTACGCGCAGTAATATCTGTGACTCGTACTAAATTCATCACATTGCCAGCAACCGTAATTTGTTTGGCGGCAATATTTCCCCAAAAGGAATTCCCTTGCTTGGTGACATATTCAATTTCTCGACTCCAAAACCCTTGCTGTTTAATTTCTTCGGTTATGGAGTCTAACTCATCAAGAGTGAAGTGTTGTTTTTGCAGTGTATGAACTTCGATATTAATCAGTTCAGCTTTGTTAGAGGCTGCAAATAGCTTCACTGCTCGTTCATTACATTCAGTGGTGAGTAATGTTTCTATATCCACCAAAAACAGCGCGTCAGCAGACTCATTATAAACAGCTTCTAGCAGGTCGCGGCTTTTGGTGATTTCTAATTCAGTTTGTTTGCGTTCTGTAATATCTAGAATAGATCCCAACAGCTTAACTGCTTGTCCT
This sequence comes from Nostoc sp. C117, assembly GCF_043099735.1. Classification (NCBI taxonomy): domain Bacteria; kingdom Bacillati; phylum Cyanobacteriota; class Cyanophyceae; order Nostocales; family Nostocaceae; genus Nostoc; species Nostoc sp. C117. The sequence goes on along the minus strand of NZ_CP170991.1, from coordinate 512,597 downwards.
TGAGGATTGTAAGCTATCTCTGCTCTAGCCTCAAGGTAACGGACTGAGCCATCTGGTCGGACAATTCGATACTCAATATTGAAAGGAATTTCTTGAGCGATGGCGCGTTCAAAATTGGTTTGAAACAGTTCGCGATCCTCTGGGTGAACCATCTGGAGGAATTCTGGCTGGGTCGGTTCGCTTTGAGTTGGATTTAGACCAAAAATACGAAAAGTTTCCCTTGACCAGCAACGCTTTTTCGTTTCTAAGTTCCATTCCCAACTGCCGACATGGGCGATCTGTTGAGTCGTGGCTAGCTGTGCTTCACTTTGTCGGAGTTTTTCCTGAGCTTGTTTGTATTCGGTGATATCCGCAAGTGAACCCACCAATCGCACTGGATTTCCTTGCTCATTCCAAATACCTTTGGCGCGGGATCTAACCCATAGGTAGCTGCCATCCTTATACCGCAGACGATACTCAACGTTATAATCTGAAACTTGCTGGAGCAAATAAGCTTCTTGTGCAGCCATCACTCTGGTATAGTCATCAGGGTGAATGCGATTACTCCACTCATCATCGCGATCGCTAATTTCGTTGGGTTCGTATCCTAAGATGCTGAACCAACGTGCAGATCGGAAGGTTTGATTCGTAGAAATATCCCAATCCCAAATTGCTTCATTAGTCCCGGCGATCGCTAATTGCCAACGTTCTTCACTTTGGCGCAAGGTTTCTTCCGCTTTTTGGCGATCGCCCAGGGCAACTTCTCGTTCGTTCACATCTTGGGCAGTACCATAAAGGCGAATCACCTGTCCATCGGCGTTAAATTCTGCATGTCCAATGCCCTCGAAGTAGCGATGAGAACCATCTGGCTGGGGTACACGGAGAATCTCTTTATAGGACTCACCTGTGGCGATCGCTCGCTCAACAGCTTGGTGCAATTTCTTCCCATCTTCAGGATGATACAATTGGAGATTTTCTTCATAGTTTGGCTCAAGAAGTGCGGGTTCTCGATTGAAGAGGTCGAAAAGCCCCTTCGACCAGGTAATTTTGCCGCTAGCAAGTTCAAATTCCCAATTGCCAAGGCGAGCAACTCGCTGGGATTCTTCTAGCAAAGCTTGACTCTTGCGTAGTGTTTCTTCGGTACGCTTAAGGTCGGTAACATCTACTACCAGTCCATCCCAAGCCACACGCCCATCAGACAATTGACGTGGTGTAGAACGAAAATGGAACCATTTCAGATTACCCCTGGGCGTTTGGATTCGCAGTTGAATATCAAACACAGACAAATTCAGGCGGGACTCTTCAACGGCTGCCTGTAGGCGGGGGATATCTTCTGGGATAAACTGACGATAAAGCAGAGATGAATCTCTAAGTGCATCTTCTACCCTGACTTCCATCAGTCTTTCAATTCCCCCACTCAGGTAGGAAAAGCGATCGCTACCATCCAGTTCCCGAATTACTCGATAAACTGCGCCATTGGGCAGATTATCTCCAATCAAGGACAACATTAGCTCACGCTCATGCAAGGCAAGTTCTGTTTGTTTGCGTTGAGTGATATCTCGCCCTTCTGGAATCAACAAAACCACTTGACCGATTTCGTTTTGCAGCGGACGCAGGGAAAAATCGATTGTTGCTACTTGGTTATTTGCCCCCAAAACATCAACTTCATAACGGATAAACTCCCCTTTGGCTGCAAGGGCGATCGCTTGTTTTAATTTTTCTTGGGTTTCCGATGAAATTGTCCACCAGTGTGCTTCCCAAAAGGGACGATTGACAACATCTTCTAGCTTCAGTCCACCAAAACTTAATGCAGTTTGGTTTGCTTCTAGAAGAATGCCACTTGGTGTTAGTAAACCTGTGAATTGGAAAGTATTATTAAAGATAGCGCGAAATCGGCGATCGCTTTCCTGTAGTGCAGCAGTGCGTTCCTGTACTTTGGCTTCCAACTGAGTGTTGAGAGTTTGCAGATGGTCGTAGAGTTGGGCTTGTTGAATGGCGATCGCTTGTTGAAGTGTCAGTTGTTTGAGCAATTCTACCTCAAATGTCTGCCATTCCCGGGGAGCAGAACATTGATGCACAATAAAAAGCCCCCATAGAGAAAGTGCTGAAGTTCCAGACTTTTCTACCAGAATAGGGACAACTAAATTCGCCTTTACTTGAAACTGTTCTAAAACTTGAATATGGCAGTCACTTAAACCCACTTCGTAGATGTTCGCCGCTGTCCAAATTTTTCCTTGGTGGTATTCTTGTGCCTGGCTTTCTTGAAAACAGGTATCTTCAATTTCCAGGCCTAAACTTGGTGTCCATTGAGGTAACACCGACTCCGCCACAACCTTACCACTCATTTCAGGTGTGATTTGATACACTATTACCCGATCGGCTTTGAGTAACTGGCGAACTTCTTTAACACTAGTGGCAAGGATATCTTGAAGCTTCAAAGATTGGCGAATATTCAGAGCGATCGCTCCTACTAGGCGTTGTTGTTCCTGCCGTTGTTCGATTTGCCGCATTAGCTGCATTCGTTCGATTACCCCATGAACTACTCGGCGCAAACTTTTACTAGTCAGTTTTCCCTTGACTAAATAATCTTGTGCCCCGCTTTTCATGGCTTCCACAGCGATGGTTTCGTCCCCCTGCCCAGTCAATATAATTACTGGAATTTGATTGCCGGGGATTTGCCTTTGTAACTCAGTGAGAAATTCCAGCCCATCTAAATCTGGCAATTGGTAATCCAACAAAATCAGATCCGGTATTTGTCCTTGACAACCTTGCAGCGCCTCATGCCCAGACTCAAATTCGTAAATATTGTAAGTGTAGCGATCGTCCCGCTCCAACAAGCGTCGATATAAAGCTCTGTCTTCAGCAGAGTCTTCGACAAAAAATACAGTTATTGAATGGACTCTCATGTATATCGACCTCCTAAGAAAGAAAGGTAGGGGAGATGAGGGGAACAAGGGGACAAGGAAATAAACACAACTCCTCACTCCTAACTCAGCACGGGCTAAACGCCCCGCTATTCATGTACAGCACTCCTAACGCCCCTTGCCCAATTTTATTGATCGCAGACTACTATTTTTAGTCGCATAATAGAAAAGTGACCAATCTGTTCGCTCCTTTACAATCTCTCAAACAAGGTCACTGGTTCAAGCTCATCTGCGGAGCCAGTTTCCAACATCTCCCAGCAGTCAGAAGTTTAACCTTAGCCTATACTTTGGCGGGTGCTGACTGCATAGATGTCGCAGCTGATCCAGCAGTGATTGCAGCAGCTCAAGCAGGGCTAGAAGCAGCTAGAGATTTGACTAAAGATGCCCAAAAGCGAGGCTTTGGCTACAAAGGCAACTTACCCTTTTTGATGGTCAGCTTGAATGATGGAGAAGATCCCCATTTTCGGAAAGCAGAATTTAATTCTACACAGTGCCCTACCGATTGCCCTAGACCCTGCCAAAGGATTTGTCCAGCACAAGCAATCGTGTTTAACAGTATAAAAGAAGACTTTTCAGGAGTAATAGCGGAAAAATGCTACGGCTGTGGTCGTTGTATACCAGTTTGTCCATATGATATAATTTATACAAGTTCATATATGTCAACGCCGGGAGCGATCGCGCCATTGGTAATCTCAACGGGAGTAGATGCCGTAGAAATCCATACACAAGTCGGGCGGTTGGCAGAATTTGAACGATTGTGGCAAGCAATTTCACCGTGGGTCGATGAACTAAAGGTAATAGCCATCAGTTGTCCCGATGGCGAGGGAATGACTGACTACCTGAAAGCACTGTATGACCTGATTACCCCACTCAAGAGTGCTTTAATTTGGCAAACCGACGGTCGCCCCATGAGCGGTGATATTGGCGATGGCACCACAATAGCAGCAGTGAAATTAGGGCAAAAAGTTTTGGCAGCTAAATTACCCGGATATGTGCAGTTAGCAGGCGGCACGAATAGCTATACTGCTGCCAAGTTAAAGGCAATGGGATTGCTGAAGAGAGGGGGACAAGGGGGACAAGGGGGACAAGAGGGAATTTCTCCCTTGTCTCCCCCCTCCTCTATTTCCGGCATTGCCTACGGTAGCTACGCCCGTGTACTGCTGTCACCGATTCTCGAACAGTTAGAGAATAAGGAGGTAAGTAACACCACTGTTAAGGCGACTCTTCGCCTAGAAGAAGATGAAGTATTACTTTGGCAAGCTGTAGAGCTAGCCCATTCTCTTGTTTCCCAGATCAAATCACAGCAGAAGCGTTAATCGCTCTAAGATAGAAGTATGTTTACTCTCTCAATTCTGTTGTCAGGAAAGAGGAAATGAGCATTTGTTAAGTATGGTTGATGAGCATGAAAATATACCAAAAAATCATCCTCAAATACCGAAAGTAGGATATTTGAGCATTACGTGAGCATTTGAGAGCAATTAAAAGCTGAAAGTATCGATTTACCGTTGTTTCCGTCACCATAGAAAGCATGACGATTACAGACGATCTCCAAAAGTTATTAGACATTTTGCCCCAAGACCTGCGACAAGTACTAGAGAGTCATCCCAAACTAGATAGTTTGGTGGAAGTGGTCTTAGATTTGGGTCGTCGTCCAGAAGCTCGCTTTCCTAATCAAGCCGAGTATCTGAGCGAAACACCCGTTACTCAAGAACAGATAGATGATTGCATTCAACGAGTTGGAATCTTTGGCGGAGATAATCGGGCAGGAATTGAGCAAACTTTGCATCGGATCAGCGCCATCCGCAACCGCACTGGCAAGATTATTGGCTTGACCTGTCGCGTCGGTCGGGCGGTGTTCGGAACCATCGGCATGATCCGCGATTTGGTAGAAACGGGTAAATCGATTCTCATGCTGGGGCGTCCTGGTGTGGGCAAAACTACTGCGTTACGGGAAATTGCCCGTGTTTTGGCGGACGATCTCAACAAGCGAGTAGTAATTATTGACACCTCCAACGAAATTGCTGGGGATGGTGATGTTGCTCACCCCGCCATTGGTCGCGCTCGGCGGATGCAAGTAGCTCATCCAGATCAACAGCATCAAGTGATGATTGAAGCAGTGGAAAACCATATGCCAGAAGTCATCATCATTGATGAAATTGGCACAGAACTGGAAGCTTTAGCGGCTCGTACCATTGCTGAACGGGGTGTACAGCTGGTAGGTACTGCCCACGGTAATCAGATTGAAAACCTGATTAAAAACCCCACCCTGGCTGATTTAGTTGGGGGTATCCAAGCTGTGACTCTGGGAGATGACGAAGCCAGACGCCGAGGCTCTCAAAAGACTGTTTTGGAGCGTAAAGCCCCTCCTACCTTTGAAATTGCTGTGGAAATGTTGGAACGCCAACGCTGGACAATACACGAAAGTGTTGCTGACACAGTAGATAATTTGTTGCGGGGGCGTCAGGCTAGCCCACAAACCAGAACCGTTGATGACCAGGGCAAAATCGCTGTTACACGGCAGTTAGCTGTTGTTAACGGTCGTGGTGGACAACTAACCACAGGGGAAGAATCTTTCGGATCGGCGCGACAGTCTAATGGCTGGCGTTCATCTGGACAAATGGTAGCACTACCCCAGTTGCCCGTAGAGCGGGAGCGGGTGACTGGGCGAAGCGAGTTTGACCGCTTGTTGGATGAATCTTTCAATTATTCAGAAACCATTGATTTGGGTGCCACTAGGCACGCAGGACCAAATGGCGAAGATTTGCCCCTGCATATTTATCCCTATGGCGTCAGCCGCCACCAACTGGAACAGGTAATTAGCGTCTTAACTTTACCTGTGGTATTGACAAAAGATATAGATAGTGCTGACGCAATTTTAGCACTGCGATCGCACGTCAAAAACCACGCCAAATTACGCCAAATGGCCAAAGCCCGTCATGTGCCTATCCACATGATTAAATCCAGCACCATTCCGCAAATTACCCGTGGCTTGCGGCGGTTGCTGAATCTCGACGATCCAGAAATGGGCGACGACCGAGAACTAGAACTGTTTTTGCACAGTGCTAGCGATGACGAGATGGACGCCCTCGAAGAAGCCAGACTTGCTGTAGAGCAAATTGTAATTCCTAAGGGACAGCCAGTGGAGTTATTACCGCGTTCTCCCCAAGTTCGGAAAATGCAACATGAGTTGGTAGAACATTATCGACTCAAGTCGCACAGCTTTGGTGAAGAACCAAATCGGCGTTTGCGGATTTATCCGGCGTAACCTCACCCCCAACCCCTCTTCACAGCGGAGAGGGGATGTAATAACAATTCGCAATTCTCAATTTTTAGATACAAACTTAAATTTAATTATGCTTTATCAATGGGTAATCCTAACCAGTCATTTAGTTCAGTAGCTAACCAATCAAGTTCATCTTCAGATACTAAAGATATAGAAATCCTGTATTTAGATTCCCCAGCCCAAATAATAATTTCAGATTCATATATACTACCTAAGTAGTCAGGTGCATATTCAGGTAAAGAACGAAGTTTTATTTGGCGTTTAATACGTTCTAACTTGTTAATATCTTGCCGGAGATTAGAGTTTTCTTCATACATCTTCACTCCCAAGTATTTGATGACTTAAAGAAATTTTTTGCTGATTAATCTCTAGCCGTGTATTTGCCAACATCTTGCTAATTTCCGTGTCTGGGAAAATGTTTATCGATTAGAGATTGTACGCCCATACGCTCTATTTGAGTTAGAAGTATAGGTATATCATCGACTCGTTCGTTTGTGATTATGGGTTCAGTAGCCATCAGTGCGAACATATATCTAATGGAGTCTTTTTAGGAATATGTCCTTTGGTATACTTTTGACTATCTACTTTTCCTAACTCATTAAAAAATGAGCGAACGGGAGTCATAACTCGGAACTCGGAACGGGCTAAACGCCCCGCTAACGGAACTGTTTTACCCCATACCCAATTCCCAATTGCCAATTTTAAAGACAGTAAATTAAATGACGATTAGCTTATGAGTTTGAGTCTGTGCATGATTGTGAAAAACGAAGCTGCAACACTGCCTAAATGCTTGAGCAGTGTGAACAAAGTGGTAGATGAAATGGTAGTGTTAGATACAGGCTCAATCGATCGCACTCCCTATATTGCTCAACAGTTGGGTGCAAAAGTCCATCATTTTAAATGGTGCGATGACTTTAGTGCTGCTCGAAATGCTGCTTTAAAATATGTCAGTGGTGATTGGATTTTGGTCTTAGATGCTGATGAAACTCTCACGCCAGGAATTATACCGCTATTGCGAGACGCGATCGCTAGAGACGAATATCTGTTAATCAACCTTGTCCGCGAGGAAGTTGGCGCAGAACAATCTCCCTATTCTCTCGTTTCGAGATTATTCCGCAATCATCCAGATATTCGCTTTGACCGTCCTTACCATGCCTTGGTGGATGATAGCGTGTCAGCAATTTTAACCAAAGAACCACATTGGCAGGTAGGCTATTTACCAGGTGTCGCAATTCTCCATTCAGGATATCAAAAAAGTGCGATCGCTCAAAATAACAAATATGCCAAAGCCGCAGCGGCAATGGAAGGATTTCTCGCTACTCATCCTCATGACCCCTATGTTTGCAGTAAATTAGGAGCATTGTATGTGGAAACTGGCAAAATTTCCCAAGGGATGGAGTTGTTGAGACGAGGATTAAAGCAGATGAGTGAAACTCACCCAGGTAACGACGAAAATTACGATATTTTGTATGAACTCCACTATCATTTGGGTATTGCCTACAGCCGCTTAAAAAATTTACCACAGGCTATTTCTCATTATCAAGCGGCCATTAAATTGCCAATTTATCCGATCCTCAAATTAGGAGCATACAACAATCTGGGTAACTTACTCAAAGCAGCAGGAGATTTCAATGGTGCAAAAACTGCTTACGCCGCAACGTTGAAAATTGATCCGAGTTTTGTTTTTGGACATTATAATCTGGGGATGACATTTAAAGCATTGGGTTTATTTATAGATGCGATCGCTTGTTATCAAAATGCAATCAGCTTAAATCCCAACTATGCCGAAGCGTATCAAAATTTAGGCGTAGTCTTGCTGAAAGTTGGCAATCATCAAGAAAGTTTAACAGCTTTTAAAAAAGCGATTGCCCTTCATGAAAAGTATAATCCCCAAGAGGCGAATAGACTACGCCAAGGATTGCAAGAAATGGAGTTGATATAGAACACATTTGACATCGAAGAAGCGACTGCAAGGCTTTTCAGCATCAGTCTAATAAAAAAAAGATTGACCAAAACAATTAGACTTCTTGCAGAAGTCGGGAAAAGGGGAAGGTGGGTTCCCAAGAAGGGGATAAGGGGCGGGGGAAAGGGGGAAAGGTTTTGTATTTTCCCCTTCCCCTTTCAATACTTTTCGGGTTTTGGGGGAAAGGGGAAAGGGGAAGGGTTTGAATTTCCCTTTCCCCATTACCCTTTAACCTTTACCCAGACCAAAAGAGAGATTATTGGGTTTAACCGAAAAGTATTGCTTCCCCTTTAACCTTTTCCCCAAACCCACCTCTTGCAAAAAGCACTTTTGCAAGAGGTCTATTGTTAATTTCCAATATCCGGGTGTAAGGGAAATTATGAAAGTCTAAACCCCACACCCTGTCCCTTTTTCCAGATGATGTGAAAAATCATACTAATTCAGGAAGTTTTTAGACCTCTTGCACAAGTCGCTCAGGAAGATTTCATTTGGGGGAGAGAAAGCTCGTAATTGTAGAGAGTAGCAATCAGATTAAACCTTAAACTAAATCTTTTTCGGCGATTTAAGTAAGAGACAAAAATTTTAAATACCTTCAGATGACGATTTACATGGTCATCCAAAACTCAAATTCTGGCTAATTCTTGATTTCTCTTTTTATCCTGATAACTTAATTTATCTCCTCGAGGCATTTTCTTGGGAATCCGACTATTGCTATGTAGTTTTTAAATACCTTGATAACCTTTATCTCGTAAACACTCACTGTTTTCTTCTAACCTGACTTCAGTCTTTTTAAATATACGAAAATCATGCTCTCTACCTTTGGTTGTCGAGAAACGATTTATCACTATTTCTACAAGTGTTTTGGTCTTATCTGAACTGGATTGAATTATGACTCATAATTTATCGCTATATCAACCCTAAATTAATAACTTTTTCTAGTGCCTTTTCAAATGTCATACCCTGTTTGATGGCAATATACAGTAATACTATTGTGGCTGAACGAATTGAATTATCACAATGCATTAAAATCGGTTTTGGTAACTCAACAATAGCTTGAAATATTTGGAGCATATTTTGATAATTAATGTCTTCAGTTTTTAACGGGAAGTTCAAATAGTATAATCCCAAAAGCTCGGTTTTCTCCTTTTCATTAAGCAGTAAACCCATTTCGTCGGACAAACGAAGGTTAAGTATAGACTTATAACCCTCCTCAGCGATTTGTTCTAACTGATTTAGTGTAATCTGTCCAGCGATCGCTAATTCATGATTAATTTTCCTAACAATATTCATCAGCAGGATTATCCCCATTTTGCCGACGTGTTATCTACAGTCTCAATTTAGGAAAACATTTTGAGGAAGTTGTGAGGGAATCATTACAAATTGGGCATATAGCAATGGAATATTTTTTGGGTTGTGACAAGGCCTTCATTTTAGTTAAATAACCTGTGGTCATTACTCAATAAATATGTATAAATATTATAAAAATAATAAGTATTTTAAATTTCCTCACAACTTACTCATATTCTGACACTATAGTCAAAATATAAACACTTTGTTTTAAGTAAGCGGGGAGTTGTCAACTGGCTGCTCTAATTTGCAATAACCTTTTTATTAACAGGATTTGAAAAATATGAATTACTGTCCTTGCTGTTCTGGCTTACTTTTAGAACATGTACGCGGTAGACAAACTTACTGGTTTTGTCGCCACTGCTGGCAAGAAATGCCTGTTTATAATTGGAATGAATCTAGTTCGTTTGCAGAGGCTGTCATAGGGAAAATACTTACAACATCTCAAAAATCAGAACGTAGCAATAGTACTGTCTACGCAAGCCAACGCCAATCAATTAGCGGATGGATAGGGATACAAGAGTTGTCTGCCTAATACTTGTTACTTAAAACGCAAAAAGTATAATTCATTTCATTACTGTATGACAGTAATGAATTGCGATAAACGATGAGGCTATAGCCGACTCACAAGGTATTACCTGGCACAAATAGAAAAAAGCAAGGGAGAGTGAGAGACACAGCGACGCCAATAAGGAACTCCCAAATAAAAAAATAATCAATCTCTTTGGCAAGCTGTTCTTGAGCAGAGGAGGAAGAATACAATTATGGTCTTCGCTCTGAAAAATGGATAATTTAATTTTTGGATGTCCCTAAACAATCAAACATTCCTTTTCCCCATCTTCTTTTTCCCATACCCAATGCGTTTTTAATCAAAAAGCTTGATTGCTTAGAGTCTATTTATAAAGTAAATATTAAGTAGAGTGTGTCCTAGTTGTCTAGGAGTTTGAGGGTTTGAGAAAGCCTAATTTACCCTTAACATTTACTTTATAAATGGTCTCTTAAGTAAGTTAGGACTTACGCAAGTGTCACAAAAAATTAAAACTTTTAGTTTGTACTAATGCCTGAAGCCCTGATTTTGAGGACTAAAGTCCTCTCTGCAAGACGCTGCGCGTAGCTTGCTTCCCTGGAGGGGTACACTACAAACTCAAAATAATATGCCAGTTAAATAAAAAAGGATATAGATGCTCTCTGGGCGACTTGCTAAAAGGTAGGCTAGGGTAAAGAACATTATTTAGAGGATTTCTACCATGCTCCTTAATATTGATAAAGTTCGTCAATATTTTCCTGCCCTAGCTGGTGAATGGACTTTTTTTGATAACGCTGGCGGATCGCAAACTCTCAAAAAAGTAGTAGATAGAATTAGCGAATTTCTCTTGACTTCTGATGTTCAGTTAGGAGCTTCTTATGGAGTTTCCCAACTTGCAGGAGAACGATTAGCTTTAGCAACTAGGGAAATAGCTACTTTTATTAACGCCAATTCTCCTAAAGAAGTGGTGATGGGTCCATCTACTACAATGATGTTGAAAGTTCTCTCAATATGCTTGGGTCAAACCTTCAAACCTGGTGATGAGATTATTGTTACTAATTGTGACCATGAGGCTAATATTGGTGCTTGGATTGCTCTGCAAAAACAAGGAATAAAGGTTAAAATGTGGCAAATTCGCCCAGATACCTTGGAACTTGATTTAGCAGATTTAGAGCCATTAATGAGTCAGCGGACAAAATTAGTAACCTTAACTCATGCTTCTAATGTTCTAGGGACTATTAATCCGATTAAAGAAATTGCTGCCTTTGTACACGATCGCGGTGCAATGATTTGTGTCGATGGCGTAGCTTATGCACCACACAGATTAGTTGATGTTCGAGATTTAGATGTTGATTTCTATGCTTTAAGTTTTTATAAAGTCTATGGGCCACATCATGCCTTACTTTATGGAAAAGAAGAACATTTATTAAAATTGCCTGGTCTCAACCATTATTTTATTGAACAAACAGATATACCTTATAAATTCCAACTAGGAAATGTGAATTTTGAATTAAGTTATGGCATGTTGGGTTTATGTGATTATCTCAGTGAGTTAGCACAACTGCACTACGACAATCAGACTGCGCCTGATTTGAGAAATCAGATGGTGCAAGCATTTGATTTAATTAGCATACATGAAGAAAAGATTAGCGATCGCCTACTGAATTACCTCAACAGCAAATCTAACGTGCGAGTGATTGGTCAATCAAAAGCTGACCGCCAATTCCGTGTGCCAACTATATCTTTTGTCGTAAATGGAATCAATAGCTCAACTATTCCGGCAAAAGTTGACCAACATCATATCGGAATTCGCTACGGAGACTTTTATGCTAAACGGCTAATTGAATATTTAGGGTTAGCGTCCCAAGGTGGAATCATTCGGGTGAGTATGGTACATTACAACACCCTTGACGAAGTTAACAGTTTGATTGAGGCTTTTGAGCAGATATTTTGATATGGGGCGTTAGGCGTTAGGAGTGCTGTACATGAATAGCGGGGCGTTTAGCCCATGCTGAGTTAGGAGTTTTGTTTATCTCCTTGTCTCCTTGTCCCCTTGTCCCCTTTACCCAAGCCGCAAAACTTGCACTTCTTCTTGGGGAGAAATTAATGTTTTACCCACTGGTAGAACAGCTAAGGCATTGGTTTGAGCTAAATTAACTAAATTACCAGAACTGTGACTACCACCAGCTTTGTGAAATTCGTAAACTCCATCAATTAAATGCAATCTACCCCAAAGGTAAGTTTCACACTTACCATCCGATCGCAATTCATGATGCGATCGCACTTTCAGAAAGACTGGTTCCCAATCTCCAGTAATTCCTGAAAGTTTTTTGATGGCTGGCTGCACAAAACGCCAAAAAGTTACTAATACAGATGCCGGATTTCCTGGTAAACCAAAGTAGAGTGTTGAGTTTTGAGTGGGGAGTAGGGAGTAGGGAAGTTGGGGATTAGGGACAACGGGGAGTGTGGCGACAGTGAGGGGTTTACCTGGCCTGATGTCTACAGCACTAATGTGGATTTTGGCTTTGAGTGATTCGAGAATTTTGTCTATATAGTCATAATCTCCCACTGAAACACCACCGGAAGAAATAACTATATCAGCGATCGCAATGGCATGAGTCATGACTTTCTCAAGGGCAACTGGTTCATCTTTGACAATGCCTAACACTAATGGTTTTGCCCCACTTTCTCTGACTAAAGCTGCCAGCGCATACTGGTTAGAATCAACAATTTGCCCTGGTTGTAATGATTCATCAACTGTTACCAACTCGTCACCAGTAGAAAAAATTGCCACACGCGGACGACGGTAAACATTTAATTGCGAACATTGTGCTGCTGCTAACACCGCAATTTCTGGGGCATTTAATTTAATACCCGCTGGTAATAGTTGTGTCCCAGCTTGGTAAAAAGATGCTTTATGTCTGACAAACTCTTGCGGTTTTGGCGCAGCCAAGATGAAAACGCGGTTTTGTTCTCGGCGTGTCTTTTCTTGCATAACGACAGTATCTGCACCTACTGGCATCAGGGCACCTGTGAAAATCCGCGCCGCTTGTCCTGGCCCAATCGCAGACTTGGGCTGATACCCCGCCGGAATGTCTTCAACAATTTCCAAGAGGGTTGGTTTTTCGGCGCTAGAGTCCTGCACATCTTCGTATTGGACTGCATACCCATCGATCGCCGAGTTATCCCAATGGGGAAAATCTAGGGGACTGGTGACAGGTGTTGCCAAAATTCGACTATCGGCTGCTAATAAATCGACAACTTCTGTATCTCGTCGGTTATCCAACGGCTGCACTAAATCTAAGATAATTGCTTGTGCATCACTGATTGATCGCATAGCGATCGCCTCCGGCTTTTTTCTTGATCCTTCAATGTAACAAAGTTTAGGGGCTTAATTCCCATACTTCTACAGGCAGTAAGTTTTCATACCTAATTAAAATCGCAGTTACAAAACGGAATTACGAATTGGTTTAACCAGTTCTTTGAGCCACTGATTAATTGAGATAGTAGCGGAATTTACGCCGTATTGGATTAGTTTTTTTCTGCTTGAGGGTAAATCCCAAACTACACACTGCTAGTAAACCTATAATTATGCTTCCTTCGGGTACTTTGGATACCTGAACTGAATCGTTACTTAAATCTAGTATTTGTTTTGTGCCTACTGCATCTCTATTATTCAAACCAAATTCTTTAGTGAGAACCTCATTACTGAAACCTTCATCTATGAGTGCCAGATTATTATTGAGCCACGTGTCACCAGAAAGGTTATCATCCTTGCCAACATCAAATGGACCAAAGATTTGCTCTTGAGTGTTATTAAAGTTGAATCTCAAAAAACTGTAGTTAGATACACCATTAACCACTGGAGTTAAACTATTTATGAGATTATTCAACGGATCGAAGAAGGAAATTGAGAGCGACTGCAAGTTCTTCGTAGTTCCCAAACCTGCTTCCGAAATAATGTTGGGAGCAGTTGTTGTATCGTAGTTGAATGAACCTTTAGCTAAATAACCACTGTCTCCTTTCCAGTTAAACTTGAATTCAGCAGCCCGAGTTAGGTCATTAGTGGTGATGGCGATCGCTAACACTAAACCTGTAGTGGTCACGATCCTAATAGCTGTTTTATTAAACAAATGTGTCATAGATACAACTCCTAAATTAATTAAAATTAAGTTTCTCCAACAATTTAATCTAAAAAACACCAGTAATCATTATTTTTCCACCCCTAAATAAAAATACTTAACTTTGTATGACCATCGAACGAGTTCCGCAAAAACACTATCCCAAGGCTGATATTGGGCGGCGAGGTATGGCATTGGGGCTAGATTTTTTTGTCGTCTGGTTAGTTAGTTCCCTACTGGGAAGCAGCAATATCGGGATTCAATTTGTTGAAATCTTAGTTTTTGTCATACTTTGGCTGGTTTTGCGGGTGTTGCTGGTATACAACAATAAAGGGCAAAGTTTAGGGCGTTGGGCATTCGATTTAAAGGTGTTGGAAGTCGATGATGGACAAGTTATGGGCAGAATCCCAGATTTACAGGCGCTAGTGAAGCGAGAGGCGATCGTTGGTTTGGGTGCGCTTTTAGTGTCAATTGCCTTAAGCAACATTACAGCCAATCCCACTGCTATACTGCTAGTATTTCCCTTAGGGATTGATTGTGGTACTGCCTTTTCTGATGCTCAGATGCAGCAGGCCTTACACGATCGCTATTGTGGAACTTTCATCGTTTCGTCCCGTCGTGGCTACTCGCTGGATATAAAAATCAAAAGATTAGTTGAAAATATACGGCGTAAGATGATAAAATAGTCATTTGTGTTAATTCTCTTCAGGCTTTACTGTTTGTAAGATTATGGCTAAGAGTAAAGGTGCCCGCATAATTGTGACACTAGAGTGTACCGAGTGTCGGACAAATTCAGACAAGCGTTCTGCTGGTGTTTCACGTTATACCAGTACCAAGAATCGCCGCAACACCACTAACCGGCTAGAACTGAAAAAGTTCTGCACCCACTGCAATAAACATACCGTTCACAAGGAAATTAAGTAGAGATGAGCTATTTCCGTCGTCGCCTTTCTCCCATTAAGCCAGGAGAACCGATAGATTATAAAGATGTTGATTTGTTGCGTAAGTTTGTCACCGAGCGGGGCAAGATACTGCCACGTCGGATTACTGGGCTTACGTCTCAGCAACAGCGAGAATTGACATTAGCAATTAAGCGATCGCGGATTGTGGCTTTGTTGCCATTTATCAACGCAGAAGGCTAAAACAATTTTGGATTTGGAATTTTGGATTTTGGATTATCAAAGAGAAGCTGCATTGAAATAAACATCTGGCTTTGTCTTTCTGAGTCCAAAATCTCAAATCTGAATCAGACAGTGTAAAATAGATTGCTGCATAAAAAAACCGTTGGAGTTAGGATTTAACACCAGTTATCAAATCCAAAATCCAAGTTGTGCTATCAGCGCAACAAAGGTGTGAATAAAATCTAAAAATACTAGAGTGCGAGAGTTGTGGAGAAGGGGACGCTAGTTGAATTTAGGGTTCAAGGCGATCGGCGTCTGGGCATCGTAGAACGTCCAGACGGTAAAACCCGCTGGTTTGTGGTAGACGAACGTGGTCAATCCCACAGCCTCGCGCCAAGACAAATAACCTATACCGTAAACGGACAGACCTACAAGCCTTCAGAGATTGTCAGCTTTCTAGAGCAGGTCAAGCCTTATTTAGATCCATCTAGCTTAGAAGTGGCTTGGGAATTATTGGTTGAAGATGGGGAAACAATTACCCCAGACCAAATGGCAAATTTGCTATTTTCGGAATCAGCCGCGCCTTATTGTTACGCCGCTTATTGCTTGTTATCAGACGACAAACTCTATTTCAAGCAAAAAGGAGACGCTTACGAAGCCCGAACTGCTGCTCAAGTAGCAGAACGCAAGCACCAGATGGAAGTAGAGGCACTCAAAGCTAAGGGACAGCAGGAATTTTTAATTCGGGTAGAGCAGGCGCTCCAAGGTGAAGCAGTTGAGTGGGGGCGGCACGATCGCCAGCGCTTAGAAGGACTAGAAAAATATGCAGCACTGCTTGCTGATACCATGCGAATGGGAGTCAACTATGACTCTCTCGCTCGCGCCTATCCTCCCAGCGCTCCAGTATTAGAAACTATGACTATGCTGGGACGGCCGACAACACCCCAAGGAGCCTTTCAACTGTTGGTAGATTTGGGTTTATGGAGTCCTCATGAAAATTTGTTCCTGCGTCGTTCTTCAATTCCGATTCAATTTCCTCATAAGGTATTAGAAGTGGCGCAACAACATTTGGATTTCCCGCCGATTGACTCAGATACAAACCGCTTAGATCTAACTCAACTGAAGGTGTACACCATTGATGATGAAACTACCACAGAAATCGACGATGGTCTGAGTTGGGAAATACTCACAGATGGACGGGAACGCGTATGGGTACATATCGCCGATCCCACTAGATGGTTAGTGCCAGAAGATGAATTAGACCTAGAAGCCAGAAAGCGGGGTAGTACAGTCTATTTACCTACGGGAATGATCCCCATGTTTCCAGAGATATTGGCAACTGGACCAATGAGTCTGGTACAGGGACGGATTTGTTGCGCTCTCAGTTTCGGGATTGTTTTAGGTACAACTGGGGTAGTAGAAGATTACAGCATTCATACCAGCTTGATTAAGCCGACTTATCGCCTCACCTACGAAGATGTCGATGAAATGCTGCAATTAGGGGTACAAGCAGAACCAGAAATTGAAGCGATCGCCACATGGGCACAGCGGCGGAAAACTTGGCGTTATGCCCAAGGAGCCATTAGCATCACCATGCCGGAGGCGACGATCAAAGTCAAAGGTGACGAAATCAACATTGATATTTTAGATGATTCGCCATCGCGGCAACTAGTGGCAGAAATGATGATTCTTGCCGGTGAAGTTGCGGCTCGTTACGGTAAAGCTAATAACATACCTCTGCCCTTTCGCGGTCAGCCACAACCGGAATTACCTCCAGACGAAGAATTACTCCAGCTACCAGCCGGATTTGTTCGCGCTTGCGCCATGCGTCGTTGTATGCCCAAGAGTGAAATGAGCATTACGCCTTTGCGTCATGCCGGTTTGGGCTTGGATACCTACACGCAAGCAACTTCTCCCATTCGTCGCTACAGTGACTTGCTTACCCACTTCCAACTTAAAGCCCACTTGCGGGGTGAAGTTCTGCCCTTCTCAGCAGAACAACTGAAAGAAGTGATGATGACTGTCACCAGCATCACCCAAGAAGTGACAATGGTGGAACGACAAACTAATAGATATTATGCTCTAGAGTATTTGCGCCGTCATACCGAGCAAGTTTGGCAGGTAACAGTATTGATGTGGCTACGGGAAGACAGCAATTTAGCCCTAATTTTGTTAGAAGATTTAGGCTTGCAATTACCAATGGTCTTCAAGCGTTCTGTGAACTTAGGCGAACAGATATTAGTAAAAGTTAGTCACGCTGACCCACAAAAAGATATGATCCAATTCCAGGAAATAATTTATCAAGAAGCCCAGTCAGTAATGAATTAACGAACTACGAATTACGAATTATTTGAACCTTACGACAACTCCTTTCAGTATATATATGGGGCAAAATTGAGACCATTTGTAAAGACGCGATGAATCGCGTCTTGAATCAAGGGTATGTTGCAATCATTAATTGAATTGGTATTACAAAAGTAGGCTGGTTTGAGTGACAGAGCGCCTGAATCAATCATGAACATACGCCCCAAATTTGATAAGCCGCAACTTGGGTTATTAGTCTTTGAACCTGATGAATCCACCTCTGAAATTAAATTTTTAATTGGTATCACTCTTGTCTTTTGTCTCATTTCGTGAGTCGATGATTTTAAATCAGGCGATACTCTTATGTTGACATTTACCCAACTCAAACCACCTAATTATGATGCAGCAGTTACCTTAACTCTGGCACTAACAGCAGAAGAACGTACCCGCAGTCGTCATCGCTTTGAAACGGAAGATGGGAAAGTGGTATTTTTGCATTTACCTAGAGGAACTGTCTTACACGATGGCGATATTCTCCAAGAAGAAACCCAGAATAGTTTAATCAGAATTAGTGCCAAACCAGAATTAGTGATAACTGCCTTTGCCCAAACATCACTTTTATTACTAAAGGCAGCATATCATTTGGGAAATCGCCATGTACCTGTAGAAATTACCCCAACTTATTTACGCTTATCCTCAGATTCTGTTTTACAGATGATGTTGGAACAACTAGGATTAGAAGTTAAAGAAGAAATCTTACCGTTTCAGCCAGAATTGGGAGCTTATGGACAACATCACCACGCTCACTGATAGCCATTTTTTGAATATTTTACAGATGGCTAGCCCTGCTTTGCCTGTGGGAGCATATAGCTATTCTGAAGGCTTGGAAACGCTGGTGGAAAATGGTATCATTACTAACCATAAACATCTGAAACATTGGTTAGAGTCACAATTAATTTACGGGGCAATTCGATTAGAAACGGCAGTGATGGTACGAGCGGATAAATCTGCAAAAATAGGTGATATTGAGTCTCTATGCTCTTGGAATCTCTGGTTATCCGCTGCTAGGGAAACAGAAGAATTACGTACTTGTAGTTGGCAAATGGGGCGATCGCTGAGCCAATTACTTGGTAAACTAGAACCGGAGATAGTACCTATTACTAATGCTGTGGGTAATCCTTGCAATTATGCGATCGCTTTTGGTATCGCCCTTAGTCATTGGCAAATTAATATCAAAGCCGGATTATTAGCATATCTGCACAGTTGGGCAAGTAATTTGATTACAGCCGGCGTCAAACTTATCCCCCTTGGACAAACAGCAGGACAGCAGTTATTGCTAGATTTGCAACCTTTAATTAGTAATATGGCTTTAGAAATCCTGACCTTAGAAGACGATCAACTCAGCTGTTGTAGTTGGGGTTTATCCCTAGCGAGTATGCAGCATGAAACGCAGTATACCAGGTTGTTTAGGAGTTAAATGGGATGTGCGGACGCGAGGACACAAAGACGCGGAGAATAACCAATACCCAATAACAAATAACAAATGACAAAGAACGCATTTAGAGTAGGAGTTGCTGGTCCAGTCGGTTCGGGGAAGACAGCTTTGGTGGATGCTTTGTGCAAGGGATTGCGGGAGCAATATCAGCTTGCTGTGGTGACAAACGATATATATACTCAGGAGGATGCTCAATTTTTAGTCCGTTCTCAGGCCTTAGCTAGCGATCGCATTTTGGGTGTAGAGACTGGTGGTTGTCCTCATACTGCTATCCGCGAAGATGCTTCAATGAACTTGGCAGCAATTGAACAGTTAGAAGAACGTTTTACTGATTTGGATTTAGTATTTTTGGAAAGTGGCGGTGATAATTTAGCTGCTACCTTTAGTCCAGAATTGGTGGATTTAACAATTTATGTCATCGATGTTGCGGCTGGTGATAAAATTCCCCGCAAGGGTGGTCCGGGCATTACTAAATCTGATTTGTTGGTCATTAACAAAATCGATCTTGCACCTTATGTTGGTGCAGATTTAATTGTTATGGAACGAGATGCTAAAAGAATGCGCGGCAATAAACCTTTTATTTTTACTAATTTGAAAACTCAGTCTGGGCTTGCAGATGTAATTAACTTTGTTTGCACAAATATTTGTTAGAGGGCATTGCAATATGGTTCGGTTAGGGCTTTTTGATGAAAATTCTAAATTACAAAGACGCGATAAATCGCATCTCTTGGCTTAACCGAACCGTATTGCAAGTGGACTCCTATCTTTATTCAGTCTTCTTTAGAAGACTTTAGCTATGAGCCTCAGAATTAATTCTGAGGCGGTTGTTAGGACTGATGTAATTTATGAGCTTATCTTTGAAGCTTCTTAATTAACTCCAAAAGTTGTTGATAATCATCGATTTTACCTTGTTCTAAATTGAGATTAGCTGCTTTTTGTAAATCGGCGATCGCCCCTTGTTTATCTCCCAATTGATAACGGGCAATCCCCCGCCCCGTATAGGCTGGAGCAAAGTTAGGATTGAGCCGCAAAGCTTGATTAAAATCGATAATTGCTCCTTTCTTGTCACCCAACTCAAAGCGGGAAATTGCCCGACTAGCGTAAGGCGGAGCAAGGTTGGGATTAATTCGTAAAGCTGTAGAAAAATCAGCGATCGCTTTTTTCTTATCCCCCAATTGATAATAGGAAATACCCCGTCCAGCGTAAGCTTCGGCGTAGTTGGGATTAAGTTTTAATGCTTGGTTGAAATCTGCGATCGCGCTTTTGCTATCATCCAAGCTATTATGAGCAATCCCTCTATTATTGTAGGCAAACACATAGTTGGGATTAATCTCTATGGCTCGATTATAATCGGCGATCGCACTTTTCTTGTCTCCTAAGGCAGAATTAGCCAGACCCCTATTATTGTAGGAGTCGGCGTCTTTAGAATTAATTTTCAGTGATTGATTATAGTCGTCAATTGCGCCTTGGAAATCTCCTAAGTTATAACGTGCCAGACCCCGATTATTGTAAGCATCAAGATATTTAGGATTGAGGCTAATTGCTTTAGTATAATCGGCGATCGCACCTTTAAAATCTCCTTTGTCGTACTTATCGCCACCTTGAATATAAAAGTCGTCTGGTTTTGGTGCTGTTGCTGTGCTGGGAGGAGTAACGCCTAAATCTACCCCTGCTTGAGTTGACAATCTCAAAAAGGTATTGATGGGAATGCCCAAATTAAAACCTGATTTGACATAAGCAATTGTGGAATTTATTTTTGAGGTTTCTATATCTGCTTCATCTCCTCTACCATGAATTCCTATCAATTCGCCTTTGTCATTCAATACCGGGCCGCCACTCATCCCTGGTAAGGTAACATTGGTGTAGACTAAAGCATAACCATCACGCAGAGCTTTGGAAGCATTAGCAGTAATTCGCCCATCAGTGAAATTGTAAATTGTGTTGGAAATTGCTGCTGTCGCTTGCGGAAAACCAGCTACATAAGCTGTTGTCCCTTCTGCTGATTCGTCCGAGTTGCCGATTTTAGCGACAGTATAACTTTGAGTGCTGGTAAACTGCACAACAGCTAAATCGACATTTGGCAGCTTTTTCACACTGCTGTAGTCGAGTGAATAACGCTGATTATCTGCGGTGACAATTTCATATTTAGCTTGAGTTTCGATTACATGCTTCGCAGTGAGAACAGTATAATTCTTGCCCTCTTGTTGAATAATTACTCCAGTCCCGGAACCATTTTTATTGTCAATTAATACTGTGATTCCTTTAGCAATTTTACCCACCTCAGTTGAGGATAAAGCTATAGCAAATTGGGGTTGCACAAGGACGATTGATGCTCCAATAATTGCTGGGGCGATCGCGTAAGAAAATTTTATCATGCAATTTATAAAATACTCAAATATTTTTTCTTGTCTACCTCTATTTTGGTGCGGTACAAGAATTATTAAAACTATATGCTTCCTGCCAACGTTGAACATTTGCTTTGCCAATAGGAAATACTTTAGTATCACCATTAACAAAAGTTAAACGCCCACGGATTTCCTTTGCAGGTGCAGTTCTGAGCATATTAGCAGCATCAGCATTGATTGCAAAAGAAGTGTCTGTCATATACCAAGTACTAGAACGATCATAATTTGTATTGTTTTCATATACGGTATATGTGTATTGTCCAGAAAAGCCTCTTGGCTTGATATTTGGCAGTGGAGTTAGTTGGAGAATTCGATCGCCAATTCCTAATTCGATCAGTTTGGGAACGAGTTCTTCCAAATTAGCTTTACCATCAAGAGGAGCTGATTGGACGATCATTTTCACAAAGCACCCTTCAATTTTGCTACCCCATAAGGAGACTAATACAAACCTTCCAGGGCGGGGACTATCAAAAGGACTTTTAAATACACTTCCAGATTCATCTTCTCCGTGGCGCTCAATTACGACTTTTCCCAAAGGTGAATTGACAAGACTATCTTTAATATCCACAACTGCATCAAAAGGCAATTTGTGACCAGCCCAAGGCATTCCATTCACAGTATCGAGTTGATCTTCTCCGATTGAGGTTTCAGCGATCGCCCTTTTATGACTAAGATTGAGCAACACTGGAACCAGTAATAAAACCAAAAAACTGGATTTTAAAACCCTTTGAAACATATTAATTACACTCGAAGTATCAAGATTATTTTATACAACATATGTAATTACAAATTACGAATGACGAATTACAAATTATTTCAACAACGTCTGCCAGGACAACCAAACCCTGTAATTCCCCCAGAACCATTAATTGTGGGAGGTCGTCCCGTAACCGGAGCAGTAAAAGAAGGTTCTGTAAATTTCGTTGACGGAACTTGTGTTAGTGATGAATTTTGGGTTGTCACTCCTAAATTCTTGCCTATTTTGGAGCTAGTAAAGATTTTGATGGGAATTCCCAGATTAAAGCCTGATTTGATAATAATATTCGGATTTTTATCAGAGATTTCAAAGTTCTCGGTCATGTCGGCTCTACCGTGAATTCCCACTAGTTCGCCTTTATCATTCAATACTGGGCCACCACTCATTCCTGGTAAGGTGTTGTTGGTGTAGACCAAAGCATAACCGTCGCGTTGACGTGCATTAGAAGTAATCTTCCCATCAAGGAAACTGTAACTTGAGTTGGAAATTGCCGCTGTGGTTTGTGGGAACCCCGCTACATAAACTACTGCGCCTTCTGTTGCTTCATCTGAGTTACCGATTTTAGCCACAGCATAACTTTGACTGCTGGTAAACTGCACAATGGCTAAATCCACATCTGGCAACTTTTTGACGGTGCTATAGTTAAGTGGATAATGCTGACCATCTGGGGTGAGGATTTCATATTGAGCTTGAGTTTCGATGACATGCCTAGCTGTGAGGACAGTATAAGTCTTGCCCTCTTTTTTCAAAATTACCCCAGTCCCAGAACCAGTTTTATTCTGAATCTGCACAGTAATTGCTTTGGCCAGCTTCGCTACTTCTACTGTAGATAGCGCCAGAGTAATTTGTGGCTGTACAAATGCGATCGCTACCCCGATAATTGTTGTTGCTAATCTACCATTGAGCCTCATTATCTGACCTCTAATCAGCCTTATTTAACACGGAAAAATGTGGAGTTTTTGTAGATTTTTGTGTCAGATGGAGTATCTTTTCCATTGACACAGCCCAACTCAGCCGAATAATCATTTTATGTAATTCTTCATCTGTCTTGGAGCCGTCCTGAAAAACAGAAGGAGCATCCCACAGAGGATAAGCGTGCATCCCATTTACACCCACGACCTCACCGTGACGATTCAATAGTGGCCCTCCACTCATACCCTTTTCGAGATTATTTGTGTACCCTAGCTGATAGCCCCCTTCTAAAGGTTTGGGTAGTACCAATAAAATCTTACCTGTAGTCAAGGTAAAACCTTTGGCTTGAGAGCTTTCTTCTGTAGCAGGAAACCCCCCAGCAAACACCTCATCTCCCACGACTGGAGAAGCACCAATAGAAGCCACAGCATAGATTTTAGTTTTACTGTGGAATTGTAATAAAGCTAAATCATTGTTCCCAAAGTTTAATTTTTTAGGTAAATTTGCTGTATAGATTGTACCATCTGGTGTTTGAATGCGATAGGGGCGATCGCCAGCTTGTAATACGTGAGCATTAGTTAAAACTCTATAATTAGAACCTCGCTTTTCCAGCAGAATTCCTGAGCCTAAGAAATCTGTTGATAAAACTTTCACAGTGATAGACTTTGCTTGATGATAAAGTTGCCCCGATGGAGATGTGTTGCAACCAAAGCTTTTGCATGGAGCAGAAACACTGACAACTGGTGTTGATGCTGAGAATAAAGTACTAATCCCAAGAACCAGTGTGAATTTACGCCAATCCATATGAGTTTCACCATAAGTAATGATGGTGCTGGAGTGCTGAGTAAAAATACCATTCCCCAGCGATGCAGTGAGCAAGTCCTTGGCGCAGCCTCTCGCAGAGAAGTGTCCCCAGTCATTCTTTCATCCAAAGTAAGGCTTTTGAAACTTGTTTTATCGGGACTGCCTCCTACCTCCTTCATTTGAGCCAAGGTTGGAAAAGTCGGGAAAAAAGTCGGATTTACAGAATCTTATCCGAAAACTTGACAAGTACAACTGTAGAGTGATTTATAGTTGTGAATAAAGTCTGAGCTACCCTAGTCGTTACACAATGGACGCCCAAGCAGCATTAGCATGGTTAGACACCATAATTCCTGCTCAGACCGGGGAACGGTTGAGCGATTTGCAAAAAGTTATTCTTGGGCAAGTTTGGTTGGGTAGGAAATACTTGGAGATTGCTCATTCTTACGGTTGTACGGAAGGACACGCTAAGGATGCTGGTTCTCAGTTATGGAAGTTACTCTCTTTGGTACTGCGCCAGAAGATTACCAAAAGTAATTGTCGCGCTACTTTGGAAAGGGTTCTGAGAAAAACTAATGCGATATCCAGTTTGATTGATTACTCCAGAACGCCACACGCCGCCCCAAAATTAGAGGATACCAATTTTATTGGACGAACAGAAGCGATCGCTCACCTGAATACTTTGGTAAATCAGGGGTCGAAAGTTATTGTCATTCAAGGTGAAGGCGGTTTAGGCAAAACTACTCTAGCGCAGCAATATCTCCACCAGGAGTTTGAGTTGGTTTTGGAACTGTTGATGGCGAAGGAAACGCAAAACATCACTCCCGCCGAACGAGTAGTAGAGGAATGGCTCAAACAAGATTTTCATGAAGAACCTGGGGTAGAATTTGGCGTAACTTTGGCACGACTCAAGCGCCAACTGCAAAATCGGCGGATTGGGGTGTTAATTGACAATCTGGAACCTGCTTTAGACCGAGAAGGTAGATTAATTTCTTCTCACCGCAACTATGTGGAACTATTACGAGTTTTGGCTGATGCTAGGGTGCAATCTGTGACTCTAATTACTAGCCGCGATCGCCTTTGTGAACCTGGGCTAAATGTCAATCACTATCGGCTTCCTGGTTTGGATCGAGGTGCATGGCAACAATTTTTTAGCAATCGTGGGTTAGCCATCAACTCGCCAACTTTGCAAATCATGCATCGCACCTATGGCGGTAATGCTAAAGCGATGGGAATTCTCTGTGGTTCGATTCAAGAGGATTTTGATGGTGATATGGCTGTTTATTGGCAGGAAAATCATGCCGATCCTTTAGCTGCAACCGACTTAAAAAATTTAGCTGTTAGTCAAATTAATCGCTTGCAAGCTCTTGACCCCCAAGCATATCGTCTGCTTTGCCGTTTGGGATGTTATCGTTATCAAGATATACCTATCTCATCTCAAGGTTTGTTTTGTTTACTTTGGGATGTTCCACCTGACCAACATCGGCAAATTATTACTTCCTTAAGAAATCGGTCTTTGATAGAGTGCGATAAAGGGAAATATTGGCTACATCCGGTAATTCGTGCAGAAGCGATCGCTCGTTTGCGTCCCAGCGATGAATGGGAAGTTGCCAACCACAAAGCCGCAGAATTTTGGACAGCTAGCGTTCAACAAATTGAAACTTTTAAAGATGCACTGCAAGCGTTAGAAGCATATTATCACTACATAGAAATTCAGGAATTTGAGTTAGCAGGTAAGGTCATTCTTCAAAGCCGAAATAATCAATGGCAGCAATTTTTACCTCTTGGAAGTACGCTGTATCGAATGGGTTTTATTCAACCTGTACTTACGGCAATTAATCAAGTTGTTAACAATCTGGAAAATCACCAAAATCTCAGCGAACTTTACAATATATTGGGCGATTTTTACTGGATAACAGGTAAAATTAGTCAAGCGATCGCCTGTCAAGAAAAGACTATTACTCTAGCAACCCAAGCACTCAAATCACTTGTACTTCAGCCAGAACATAAGCATACAGTTTACTATCTGAGGATGCTAGAAGTAGATTCTTTATTAAGTATTGGTCTTTATCAAATAGATTTGTGGGAATTAGAGGCTGCTGTAAAGTTATTTCAACAAGTAATTTACCTAGCTCAAAATACCGAGCATCATCGTTGGTCGGAAAAAGCTTCAGTGTGTTTAGCTTTGGTATATTCTTATTTAGGTTTGGGTGATGCTTCCTCTGCATTAGCAGATGTAGTTTATCAAAATATAACAAACCAAAATCTGTTGGAACAAACAGGGAGGTTTGCTTATTTTATCCAACTTTTAGGGCAAACCTACGTTAATTTAGGAAAGTTTTACCAAGCTAATCAAATGTTGCATCAAGCTTTGACCTTTGCAGAAGAAAGTCACTACATGCAGGTAAAAGCCAAAACACTTAATGCTTTAGCAGAAATCCATCGACAACAAGCAGATTTTGAATTAGCTCTTACTAATCATAGAGAAGCAATCGAACTTTTAGAAAAAATTGGTGCAAAATGCGATCTAGCTGAAGCTTATTTTCAATTGGGTTTAACTTATCAAAAGATGCTAAGACCTGATGAAAGCGAAATAAATTTTTATCAAGCGATTCAGCTATTTACTGAAATCAAAGCTCCGAAGCAAGTTCAAAGAATTCAGGAGTCAGAAGTAAGAATGATTGGAAAATCAAGGTCTTCTGACTTCTGAATTCTTTGTAAAAAAGCTGCGAAGTTTACTAATTTGCAAATTACGGCGGAAATTGAAAAATGATACAAGGTCTTTTTTCTCTCACGCAGAGGCGCAGAGAGAAATTGAGAGTGGGATTTAAAAAAATATGAAATTCAAAAATAAAATATTCTCAACTCTTACTCTCTGTGACTCTGCGTCTCTGCGTGACTAAATCCATATCGACATCGGGCATAGAATAGAGATATAGCATTTCCAGGTGGCGATCGTGCAAATTTCTTTAACAGATGCATCAGCAGAGTTAGTTGATTTGGTAGAGGTAGCGTTGCAAGGTGAAGAAATTGTTATTTACAAGAATAATCACCCGGTTGTGAAGCTAACTCTGTTGGAACCAGTACAGAAGCGCCGTCCGGCTAAGGCTGGCAGTGCCAAAGGACAGGTTTGGATGTCTGAGGATTTTGACGAACCCCTTGAAGATTTCAAGGAATACATGGAATGAAATTTTTGGCGTTGCTGAATCAGAGTATGAATTGACATTTTTCAATATAACTAAACAACGATTCTTTGCGCCTTTGCGCGGCAGTCGCTCATGGGGTAAACCCCCAGACGCTCGCGGACTCGCTAACGCTGCGCTATCGCCCTTGGCGTCTCCCCTTGGGAGAAGACCGCGCTGCCTTGCCTTTGCGTGAGACTAATTCATATTTGAAATCAGCAACCCCAAATTTTTGCTCGATACGCACTGACACTAATTAATACCAAATCCACCTCCCCCAGGAGTTTCTATCACAAAAACATCCCCAACATTCATCTCCACCGTTCCAGTGCTATCTAAACTTTCTTCATTTCCATCGTGACGTTGTATCCAATTGCGTCCAACTTTTCCTACTTCCCCACCATTTAATCCAAAGGGAGGAACCAGGCGATGGCCAGAGAGAATGTTAGCTGTCATCGGTTTTAAAAACCGGATGCGGCGCACAACTCCATTTCCGCCAGAATGTTTGCCTTTACCACCACTATCAGGACGAAGACTAAAGCTTTCTAAAAGTACAGGATAACGAGTTTCTAAAACTTCTGGATCGGTCAAACGGGAGTTAGTCATGTGTGAATGAACACCGTCAGTTCCATCAAAATCAATTCCCGCTCCCGAACCGCCGCAAATAGTTTCATAATATTGATATTGCTCATTTCCAAAAGTAAAATTATTCATCGTTCCTTGAGAAGCAGCCATCACACCCAAAGCGCCATATAAAGCATCAACAATGGTTTGAGAAGTTTCTACATTACCCGCTACTACTGCCGCTGGATAAATTGGGTTCAGCATACAGCCCACCGGAATAATAATTTCTAGAGGATTGAGACACCCAGCATTGAGAGGAATATTATCATCAACTAAAGTCCGAAAGACATATAAAACCGCCGCGTAAGTCACAGCTTTGGGAGCATTAAAATTACTATTTAATTGTCCAGAAGTTCCAGTAAAATCAATCGTAGCACTGCGATTTTCTGGGTGAATCGTCACTTTAACTTGAATTTTCGCTCCATTATCCATTTCATAAATAAATGAACCATCCTTGAGAACGGCGATCGCCTTTCTCACTGACTCCTCAGCATTGGCTTGTACAAATGTCATATAAGCTTGAACAGTCTCAAGTCCGTATTGTAAAACCATTTTACGGAGTTCAAGAACTCCCCTTTCATTGGCGGCAATTTGTGCCTTTAAATCAGCTATATTTTGGTCAGGTTTACGAGCAGGATAAGTATGATTTACAAGGCGCTGTCTTACTGCTGTTTCTCGAAAATCTCCCTCTTCAACTAAGAGAAAATTATCAAAAATAATTCCTTCTTCTTCAACTGTCGTACTGTGAGGAGGCATAGAACCAGGAGTAATTCCACCGATATCAGCCTGGTGTCCGCGAGAAGCAACGAAAAAGATGGGTATGGGGTGTGAATTATTTTCACTACTTTCTAAAAAAACAGGGGTAATTGCAGTTATATCAGGTAGATGTGTTCCGCCATTATAGGGGTTATTAGATAAATAGACATTTCCTGGTTTTAGAGTGTCAACTTTATCGTTAATTAAACTGCGAACACTTTCACTCATTGACCCTAAATGTACAGGAATGTGGGGAGCATTTGCTACTAATAATCCAGAAGAGTCAAAGATAGCGCAGGAAAAATCTAGCCTTTCTTTAATATTCACAGATGTTGCCGTATTTTGGAGAACAATTCCCATTTGTTCGGCGATAAATTGATAGAGGTTTTTAAAGATTTCTAAACGAACAGGATCGGGTTGAGATGTTGTGTACATTTTTAATTCCTATTTGTTTTAATTGAATGAATTACTCAACATTTGCTGATGTAAGTAAGTTGGGTTAAACAAAGTGCAACCCAACACTTGATTGATGTTGGGTGTCACTTCACACATTAATTATGTTCTTGACCGATAAACCTCATACATTAAGAGGCTACCAGCCACAGCAAGATTGAGGGAGTCAACCGCACCTACCATCGGAATCCGCACAAGATGCTGGCATAAGTCTCGCTGTTCTGGGGTTAGACCTTGGCGCTCCTCGCCCAGGAAAAGAAGAGTGGAATTGGGATAATTAAACTGATGAAATTCAGACATCCCATCTGGTGAAGCACCGATGACAGGACAGCGGTGGTTCTGTACCCAATGACGAAGCGCAGAGAAGCTTGTGCGTACAAATTTCTGGTTAAAGAGCGAACCCATAGATGCCCGAATAACATCGGGAGCAAAGGGATCTACGCTATCTTTGATAAAAATAAACCCAGCACCGCCAACGGCTTCTGATGTGCGAATCAAGGTTCCGAGGTTTCCTGGCGAACGAACAGTTTCAAGAGCCACCCAGCACAAATCAGGTTGTGGCGAAATATCACCCAGTTTGAACCAACGCTGACGAACAATTGCACCAACTCCAGAAGCGCGTTCACTTTGGGAAACATGTCGAAACTGTTCGGGTGTAAGGCTGATGCAAGGAACACCAGAACGCCGAGATTGCCGAACTAACTTCCGTGCTAGAGGTGCTGTGAGTAGTTTCTCACTAAACGCGATCGCCGAAATATCAAAACCGTTGTCAATTACTCTTACAAAGTTACGCACACCCTCAATGTAAAACAATCCAGAGGCGTCACGATGTGCGCGGTCAAATTGGAGCCTTTTAATTTCGGTTAGCGTAGCCTCAACGTCTAACCGTTCCTGGCTGGAACTATTAACACCAGCCATCCTCCTTGAGCAGAGCTACTTGGCTCTCTACATAAAAAACTTGAATTAGCATGAAATATTGCGGAAACTATACCGCAGACATCAACTTCACTGCGATCTATATTAGCATGGACTGTTTATATTTTTAAGATTCCCAGTCATAGACAATATCGCTAAAGTCTAATTTTTTAAGGTCGTCTTTTAAAATGTGAAAATTACATACACCGTCTATCCAGTTAATACTTAACACATCATTAGATTCGCTAGCCATTTGAAACAAAAGAATTTCTGGGTCTTGCTCAATTGCCTCTCGCAAAAATTCTGTCGTTTTTTCTTCTAGATGAACACTATAAATCAATTCTGTTCTCACAAAATCTGGATAACCACCTATCTTACTACGGCAAGAATATGATAGCTTTATATACTCGTCAAATATTCCTTCATTAGTATCTAATAGGTCAAAATAATCATCCCCAACAATTTCATTGATGCCACTGTAACTTATTGGTGCATATTTTCGAGTAAAATTTAAACTACAACAGCCATCAATAATATTTGTTTCTATTTTAGGCAAAAAATCAAAGTTTGTGATTATATTTTCTACATTCAAGTCTGGTTCTTGAAAATATAAAACTCTAAATTCAGATTGGTCTGTTTGATTGTCATAGTTCAAACCATACGGGAATTCATAACTGATATAAAACTGCACAATACCCTGATTTGGGAAACTTTCCAATAGAGGTACTTCGGCAAAATTAATCTGTGCAATAAAACATAAATAGTCACCTTCGGAACTTTTTGGATAATCAAAACCTTTTGGTAAATAAGGCAAACCACCAAATTTACTTTGCCACCAATCTACCCGGTCATTATTTTCAATTGTGATTTCAATAAAAGGCCGTATCGTCGCTTCAATTCTGTCCCGATAAGGTTCTAGTTCTGGAGGAATGGGAATGTACGGTTTATAATTCATATACTACTCATCAATATCAATATTTGACCAACTTTTGCTATGAGGATGTATACAAAAATTTTGAAATGGTAATTTATCGCAGTACACCATCATTCCTATTTAAGATTGACTTGCCGCCCTTATTCTTTATCTTCTAGATAAAATTAAATGATTGCGCTCAGTTAATCTTGCTTCCCAGTTAGGTTCAACTACAATCGTGCTAATTTTTTCGACAATAATTGCAGTTCCAGTAATTCTATCTTCGGGTTGTAAATCTTCGCGCCGATAAACAGGTGTATTATGCCATTTATCAGCAGTAAACATCCTGACTATATCAATAGGTTTGGGAACTTCATCTAAAGAACGAGTACGATTAATTAATGGTTCTTCGGGAGTATCCATTTTTTGAATTACTTCGACTGAAGCAGATTCAATAATTAAGGTTTTCTCTAATTGAATGAAACCATAGCGTGATTTATGTTCAGTCTCAAATTCTTGCCGCATCACTGCTACCTCTTCGGCAAAATTAACGATCAATGTAGAATTAGTACCTTCGTATTTTAAGTTTACTTTTTGGATTACTTCTACTTGACTATGTGTTTCATTTATTTCACTTCTAGCTTGGGTTTCTAAATATTCCATTAAGTTCTGTAATTGAGGAATTAATATCTGAGTTAAAGGTTGTTCAACTCCTCCTTCTCTAATCGCCCGGACATCAGCTAATCCCATTCCATAAGCAGATAGAACGCCAGCATAAGGATGTAAAAATATTTTTTTCATCCCCAAAGTATCAGCAATTAAACAAGCAACTTGACCACCTGCACCGCCAAAACAACACAGTACATATTGTGTAACATCATAACCGCGTTGCAGGCTGATTTTTTTAATTGCATTTGCCATATTTTCCACTGCGATCGCCATAAATCCAGCAGCTACTTGTTCGGGTGTACAATGATTACCTGTAGCCGTTGCAATCTCTTGTCCTAATTGTGTAAATTTATGAATGACAATATCTTTATCTAAAGGTAAATTGCCATTAATTCCAAAGACTGAAGGAAAATATTGTGGGTGAATTTTACCTAACATCACATTGGCATCAGTAACTGCTAATGAACCGCCACGACGATAACAAGCAGGTCCGGGATTTGAACCAGCAGATTCAGGACCGACACGATAACTAGAACCATCAAAAAAAAGAATTGAACCACCGCCAGCCGCAATGGTATTAATTGCTAATACAGGAACTCGCATCCGCGCCCCAGCAATTTCTGAATCTAATTGTCGTTCATACTCTCCTTTAAAGTGGGCGACATCTGTACTTGTTCCTCCCATATCAAAGGTAATAACTAACTCGAAACCTGCTCTTTTACTAGTTTGAACTGCGCCAACAATTCCTCCAGCCGGTCCACTCAAAATACTATCTTTTCCTTGAAATTGTTCGGCTGCAACTAAACCGCCATCAGATTTCATAAACATTAATTTGGCTTTGGGTAACTGACTCGCTACTTGATTGACATAACGACGCAGAATCGGAGTTAAATAAGCATCAACTACTGTTGTATCTCCTCGGCTGACTAATTTCATTAATGGACTAACTTGATGAGATACAGAGATTTGGGTGAAGCCGATTTCTTGAGCAATATGGGCTATTTGTTGTTCGTGTTTTGGATAGCGATCGCTATGCATAAAAACAATCGCACAACTTCGAATTCCTGTGTTGTAAACTGCTTCTAAATCACGTTTAACTTTGGCAATATTTATAGGAATTAACTCATTACCTTTGGCATCATAACGTTCATCTACTTCAATCACTTGCTCATATAGCATAGTTGGTAAAATGATATGACGAGCAAAGATGTTAGGACGATTTTGGTAACCAATTCGCAGCGCATCTTTAAACCCTTTGGTAATTAGAAGCACGAGGCGATCGCCTTTTCTTTCCAACAGTGCATTTGTTGCTACTGTTGTCCCAATTTTTATCACTTCTATTGCTTCACTAGGAATAGGTTCATTGTGAGAAATACCCATAATATCCCGAATGCCTTGAATGGCTGCATCTTGATATTGTTCGGGATTTTCTGAAAGTAATTTATAAACTATAATCCATTGGTGATTAGGCAAAGGAACAATTAAAAAACGCTCAGGATGTCTTGAGAGTCCATCTATAATTCCTTGATTATTAGTAACAGCAACAATATCTGTGAATGTACCACCCCTGTCAGCAAAAACTTTGAACATCGCTTTGTTTCCTGAATAGTCTATAAGTAGATTAACAATACGATGTGGTGTGTTTCTACTTCGGATGTAGAAGATTTTCAAGACAACTGTCGAAGAGTAACTTTAAAAGGAGTTAAGAAAATTATCAATTATTTATACTCCTATACGTTATAACTCAATACAGTTCAGTTAAGCATTTTTTCTTTGCTTGCTTAGCGGTATTCTGCATAGTTGAAGTAAGTCGGCGATAAAAAACCAAACTATGTAATGAAAAGTCAAATCTCTGTATTTGGCTTGTAGTTGCGCTTTAGCGCTAAAGCGCAACTACGAGCCAGTAATGATTATTTGCGCCGAGTTACTTAGATAGGTTGAAAAAATTTGCTGATTCTGTATTCTGACTCCATAATTCTGAATTTTACTCTATCATGTGTCATAGTCAAATAGATGTTTTTTGGTTGTGATGTATTGCCATGTTTTCTTTTAATAAAAAATATTTCTACTTCACACTTATACTATTTTCAATCGAGGTATGTATTGCTATTTTTCTCAACGACAGTTTCATCCGTCCTTTTATCGGCGATGTTTTAGTAGTTATACTAATTTATTGCTTTGTCAAAAGTTTTTGGAATATACACTCATCTATTGTTGCTTTATCAGTTTTTGCATTTTCTTGTACTATTGAAATCCTCCAATATTTTAATTTTGTAAATAATTTGGGATTGCAAAAATATACATTTCTGGCTATTGCTTTGGGAAGTACATTTGATTGGAAGGATATAATTGCTTATGCAATAGGTGTCATAGCAGTTTTATTGGTAGAAAATCAAACAAAGAGAAAAGTAAAAGCCTAAATTTATGGGAATTACCGGACTGCGCTACAGAGTTCCCGCAGAGTAGGAAACGTTCGCGCAGCGTCTCGCAGAGAAGAAATAAGAGTTTCAGAGAGTTTTTGCGTAAGTTCTATTGATGCATCAGAAAAGGGAAAAGGTACTGAAATTACATATCCTTTCCCAAGGTTTTCTATAAATCCTTCCAAGCATCATCTTCCTCTGGGCTAAGCCAAATTTTGTTTAGTGACGACTCACTCAATTCTAGAAAATCCCTTACTAATATTTGAGAATTAATTGAGTCGCTAACTTGTAAAGTTTTCACTTTTTGAAGTGGTAGCCCCGTTAGTTTTGCTACTAAGGCTAAATCAATACCTTCGTGCAGCATATTGAATGCAACTTGAGTTAACCCATGCTCTATACCTTGTTCCCATGCTTCATCTAATGTTTTAGGTTGACTTGCAAATTCATGCATAATTATTAGTTTTTATTCTTCTCCTTTAATAATAGCTTAATTCAATTATTTGAAATACGTTTTAAATCTTGTAAAACTGCGGTGGCTGATTGATAGCGATCGCTGAAATGATAGCAAACCATTTTATCTAAAATCACCGCTAATTCTTCACTGACTTGTGCTGTTTGACGCCACATCATATTACCCGTTTCTGGATCTGGGTGGAGTTCTTGCGGTGATATCCCAGTTAGGGCTTGAATGGCGATCATTCCTAAAGCATAAATATCACTGCACAAGCGGGGATGACCGGCAAATTGTTCTGGAGGCGCATAACCCCGCGTTCCGATCGCTACTGTTGCTAGTTCTGTTTGCTCGCTACTGGGTGGTTGCATCAATTTCACAGCCCCAAAGTCAATTAATACTAACCGATTATCTTCAGCAGATCTAATAATATTACTCGGTTTAATGTCACGATGAATCACTCGATGTTGATGGACAAATCCCAGAACTTCTAAAACTTCTTGAAGCATTGTAATTACAAATGATTCAGTTTGCAAATTTTGCACAGGTGGTAATTCTTCACTCAGAGTATGACCCTCAATATATTGTTGAATTAAATAAAATTCTTGGTTATCTTCAAAATAAGCAAGCAGTTCGGGAATTTGCTGGTGCTTACCCAAAGTTTCTAAAATTTCTGCTTCACTATGAAATAATCTCCGAGCAACTTGCAAAAATCTCGTATCTTGACGGGCTGGCATTAATTGTTTAACTACACAAATTGGATTACCTGGTCGTTGAGTATCTTGTGCTAAATAAGTGCGACCAAATCCACCTGCACCTAGAACTTTTGAGATTTGGTAACGTCCACTCAAAAGCAAATCACCAGATTTATTTTCTGGTGAATCTATTGTCAGAGGAAACTCCAGATCCGCATCTGGAATTGCTGTTTTGTCTTCTAAGAGTACATTTAATTGGGCGATCGCTTCTTGTTGTTTTTCAACTTGTAGAATAATTACCTGAGTTTGCCGCTGATTTTGGTAATTAGTATAAGCCATAACACTGAGGATACTGATCGCTAAGGCTAGTGCAGAGGGAATTAACGGCACCCATCCGGCTTGAAGAAACAAAATCGCACAGATTCCCACCAACACAAGTAGAATTAAGCCTCCCAGCATTAGCAAAAGCAAGGGATTTCGCCACCGCCATGCTAAAGTGCTACCTAAAATCGACCAACCCCACACCCAAATCAGTTCTACCCAGTCAGGCCAGTACCAAATTAAAGGCCGCCCATCCAATACTGTACTGATGATTTGACTTGCTATCTGTGCATGAATCAACACAGCGGGCATTCTGGCTGGTTGATCTGGTAAACTGCTGTAGGGTGTATACAAGCTACCTGGAGCCAGACTAGCTGAGGTACTGCCAATAATTACCAGACGGTCTTTGAATAAACTGGGATTAACGCGATCGCTCAAAACTTGTGTGAGGGTTACTTCATGGGCAAGATAGTTCGGGTGACGGTAATTTAATAGTATTTGATAGCCACTTGCATCGAAATGTTGGTAACTACCAGAATTAGGTTTTAGACGTGGAAAAATGGTTTTACCTAACTTAAAATCACCGTTATTTGTTAGTTGGTATTCAATTCCTTGCGTTTCTAAATAATTAATTGCAATTAATGTACCAAATGCAACTGGTGTTGTACATTTTTCATCTGTAGACTTAGCAAATAATAAACTGCGGCGAAGAATTTGGTCGTTTTCATTATCAGGAACCACATCGCTAAACCCAACATTATCTATAGGAAAATTCGGCGGTGGTGGAATTTCCGATCTACCGACGCTGCTAAACAAACAAGTGCTGATAATATTATCTTGATTTTCAGTGTTTGCCGCTAAATTTTTCTGTTCTGGGCGAAAAAGATATAAACCAACGATACGCGGTTGATAGGATTCTATTTTCTTTAACAGCTGGTTGATTTTAGTATCTGACAGATTCCATTTCTCGCGTTGAAGATCGTCGTCAGTGATTTTTACCAGTAAAATCCGTTCATCAGGTGCTTCTACCGGACGCGATCGCAACATTTGGTCATACACTCTTAATTCCCAAGGCTGCAACCATTTGAGTTCACGAACTCCCCAGATTAAGGCGGTAACTCCCACACTGGTAACCAAAATAATTTGCAGCCAGCTATTGCTGAATGACGTTTCACGGGAATCCCGATCTTTGGCCAAGGGGACACGGAGTTTTTCTAATAGTCCACTAATCACAACGTTGTGGCGATCGCCTAAATTGAGTAAATAGCTCTAATTTAATGTAGCAATTTACTTGCTGATTCGAAATATTCAGCAGAGAATGCTCTTTGGAAAGTAGTTAGCAACCGCTTGAGCAAAAATCCCCGTCTTGAATCAGCAGTGAGTATCAACTTAATCATTTTTTTCTGCTGTTTGAGCATCTTCAACAGAACTGGCAATTGCCAAGGAAATAGGCTCAGTAGATGCGGTAGTTAAATCCAACTGGGGATGTTCGAGTGATGCTTCCATACTGGTATCGCTGAAATAAGAACCAAAAATCTTGTCGTGGTTAGAAGCAACAGCTAAAAAAGCCCCACCCAAAATATAGATAGGCAATGGCAAGTTGAATTCTTTCAACCAGTCAAAGAATTCTGCCAACGCAAACAATACGAAAAAGCAGGCCAGCCAAACTCTCATTTTTTAATCTCTTGCATTCAAACAACTCTATTATTAACTTATACCAATTTGAAAAATGACAAATCACCCAATTCTCAAAGAAGTCAGGGATTTGATTTGTGTCCAACTCTTGCACCACTCTACGTACAACGAAAAGCTGTCTGAGTATCTTTTAATTCTTTTGCATAGTACAGAGGAATACAAAATTAATAACTTTTATCTTTATTATATGATGAAACTCAAGCGTTATTTGTTGATAGCTATTTTAAGTATTACTGCATTATTAGGTGTGATTTTACCAGGAGCAACTCAGCAACATACATTATCTAATACCCTATTTCAAACATCTACAATTAGCGCTCTATCAGTAGGAATTTATGAGGGAACTACTAATTTTCAGGAATTGAAAAAATATGGTGATTTTGGTTTGGGAACAGTCAATTATTTAGATGGAGAAATGATTGGGTTAGATGGCAAGTTTTACCAGGTAAAATCTGATGGAGTTGCCTCGATTATTCCTGATTCAATGATAAGCCCTTTTGCGACAGTCACCTTTTTTAAAGCAGAAAAGCTAATTCATCTAAAAGGACAGGTGAATTATCAGGAATTGCAGCGATCGCTAGACCAACGCCTACCAACGAAAAATTATCCTTATGCCATTCGGATTCAAGGTAATTTTCCTTATCTGAAATTTAGAACTGTTCCTAAACAAACCCCACCCTATCCTCGTTTGGCAGATGCAATTAAAAGACAATCAGTTTTTGAATTAAGGAATGTAAATGGTACTTTAGTGGGATTTCGGACACCAAAATATATGCAAGGAGTCAATGTTAACGGCTATCATTTTCATTTTATAACTGCAAGTCGGAAAACTGGAGGACATATTTTAGATGGACAGTTTCAAAATGCTAAAATAGAAGTAGATACTATATCGAATGTTCAGATAAATTTACCCAAAAATGCTGAATTTGACCAAGCTGATTTGGGAGATGTCAAACCTGACAAAGTGAACAAAATTGAGCGGTAAGTAAATATTTTGGGATTGAAAGATATGTCACTATCAGAAACTATTGCCAAAGAAAAAGATACCCGTCCTCCTGTGGCAATTGGTCATGTGAGATTGTATGTGAGTAATGTACTAGAGGCTAGCGAATTTTTCATCAAAATAGGGCTACGACCCATCGCCCAATCAGAACAAGTAGCTGTTTTAGAATTACGGGGAGGAACCCACTTAGTTTTAAGAACAAGCCCAGAGGCGATCGCTCCTGGAACAAAGACACCCTTCGATCTGATGGTAGATGATGTTTTTGCCACCAGAGAAGCTTTTAGCGAGTGGGGACTGACTGTTTCTGAGATCGAAACAGGCAGAATCCACAATACATTTACTTTGACTGGACCAGACGGCTATCTATTGCCCTTAACTTCTTCCCATACAGACGGTAGAGAAGTTTAATTATTGGGGACTGGACATTGGCGATTGGGTATTACCGTCAAGACGAAGGATTGACTATTGTAGAGACGGCGATTTATCGCGTCTTTGTGATTTATAATTTTCATCAAAAAGCCCTAACCAAATCCTATTGGGGCATCGTTTATTAATTATTCTCCTTTGCCCCTCAGTCCCCAACAATTACCCAGTACATCCCATCTGGTGCAACTAATCCGAAAGAAGGTTCGCCAAATTCGTTAGGAACAATAGGTGTAACGTTAGTAGCATTGCTGTTGATGACGCGTTGATGAAAAGCCCTAATATCCTCAACTTGATAAGTGAAAAGACTTATCCCCAAAGAACCTGGTTGAGCGTATTTGCGTCGATCGGGAGTGGGGTAAAGTGGGGTATAGACTTGAAAAACACCGACATTGGTTTTAGGGGAAGCAAAAACTGAAAGATAAAATTCTTGCCCTTCATCAAGCATCATAATCTGCCGAGTCGCGGTATTTTTATAGCCAGACTGTTTGGGATTATTCTCTGATGGCACAAGTCCAAAAACCTCTGTGTAAAAAGAGGTGAGCCTATGGTCAGAAGTGATGAAACTAGAGTGAGTCCCCTCGCTGACTAATAGCCCAGAATTCTGATTAATAGTGCCATAACCGGGGCGATCGTAGTTATATCGCTGGAAAAATGCCTGTCGCGTCTCCAAGCCAATAACAAACATTTCCCGGACACCGACAAAGCGATTATATAATCCTGTCCCCGCATTGCCTACAAACTCAATGCCGCGCACTGGTTCTGTATAAATCCAGTCTCCACCGTTGGCTTTGTCATCAGTAAAAGCATCGGCGATCGCATAAACATCTTGAGTTAGAGAAGCAAACCATCGGCTACCCTCCACCACTGGCAAGGTATAACCTAGACCTTGATTACGGGGTTGTTTCCACCACATTACCCGCACCAGTCCATGATCCGATGAGTTGCCATTTTGTAGTCGCAGTGATGTTAAATCCGACTCATGACCGTAGAGTAATCCCGCCTGTTCTGCGGAAAAATCTCCCCTATTCACCTCTCGATAGCCGAATTCAGTCCAATATTTCAGAGTAGCTTCAATATCCTTTGAGCCAACACAATTTTCAAAAATACCGCTAATCATTGTGGTTTACCTGATATTTTGACTTTGGGTTAAAAGTCTTTGTTCAGAACATTTAGGAGATGGGAACTCTAGCTAATAAGCTTAACTATAGTATCCCACCCAGCACTGCCAATCATGCCCCATCCTGCTCATCTCCCATTGAGCCAACCTTCTCACCCTCGCTTGACCAGAAGCTTAAGTGCTGTTGAAAGTTGGGGCTTCGGTTTAACAGCTCATATCTCATGGACAGCATTGGTTCCTGCAATTCATGCTGCTCTTGGTTCCCAGGCTATTTTTGTCTGGATACCTGCGGTGATTTTCGGGATGCTGCTCAACTATCAAGTAAAACGGTTGGGTATGCATTTTATCGATGTGGCTGGAGGAACACCTAACTATACGACTAAGCTGCTGCAAAACTACCCAGGACTAGCTCGCTATGCAGCCATTGGATACCTGCTAAATTGGGTTTCCTACCTGTCAGTTAATACAATCGTCCTGAGAGATTTAATTAAACTGAATTTAGAGGCGCTGGGTATTGCGTGTCCAGACATATTCCTGGATATTAGCTTTACACTGTTGCCCTTTATAGTGGCGTTTAGTGGTACTCGCGCCCTGAGTATTTTACATTTATTTTTTGTCATTCCAGCCTTTGGATTGCTAATTACTTTTTGTGTGCAAGGTCTTGGCTGGTTAGCATTTTCTCCGGTTAGTCCTGGGTTTTTTCCTAGTAATTGGTCATCTTTGAGCTTTGTGGATTGGGCAAAATGGTTTTTTTTCGTCACTTATGCAACCTACAGTTGTGAAACGGCTTCTTCCTTTGTCGCCGATAGCCGCTACCCTACCCGAACACTACATTTTCTAGACATCGCTGCTTGGATGATGCCACCGATATTTTTGGGGGGATCTTGGGTAATTATGCGGTTAGCAACAGATCCAAACCTCAAAGACAATGCTTTTTTGAATCTGGTGGCCGCTTCTGAGCCATTCTGGGGAAAATCGGCTGCTGTCAGTGTTTCTTTTTTGCTAGTAGCTGCATGTCTATTAGGTTCGGCAACAGTGGTTTCTAATTGCCCGCGAATTTTGTATCAGCTTGCTTTAGATAAGCACATCTCACCAGTATTTTCAGTGGTATCGCGTCGGGGTGTGTTTGTACCAGCACTAACTTTGACACTGGTACTTTGCCTGATTTATTTGTTTTGGGGAGATGTAGCAAGGATTGTAGCCGTTGGTAATATTGGTTGGTTTGTATCTTTTATGTTATTCCATTTTGGGCTTTGGCTACGACGCGATCGCCCAGAAGTTTTATTCCCCCGCATATCTCTAGGAATTCTACTATTAGAAGTTGTGGTGCTGTTGGTGGGTGGGCTGGCTTGGGGTTGGTTAGATTTTTTCATTGGGCTATTATTTCCCTTTGGTGTGATGGGAATTGATGCAATAATCCGCCGTGTTGCTTTTCCTCCATTTCATCTCAGTTGGTGGATACGGCGATATCGGACGCCCCCTTTGGTAATCATCAAAGACTCAGTAATTCTTCAAGTGAGTATTCTGATTTTTCTGTTGTGCAGTGCAGTGGGAATTGGCTGGTTGTTTGGTGTCAAACTTAATAAAGTCAGTAGTGCTGGCGGTGAGAATATATTTGTGGTGTTGCTGATGACAGTAGCATTTGTGGGAGTAGCGATCGCCTGTTGGACAACTTTACCTCAAGTAGTAGCGATTACTGAAGCACGAGAAGCCGCCGAACACCTATTTACTGTTGCCCAAGATGGTATTTTAGTTGTGGACGATCGAGGCATTATCCGTCAAGCTAACCCCGCAATTGAATCTTTTTTTGGTGTCTACCCATCTCAAATGTTGAGAAATCACCTCAACAAATGGCTACCGGAATTAACTTGCTATCCAGACGAGTGGCAAAAGCGTAGCGAACAAACCCTACTCTGCAATGGCAAAAACAGAACCTTGGAAGTTTCTATTTCAGACCGACCCCATCAGGATTTTCGGGAATATGTTGTGATTCTCCACGATATTACCCAGCGCAAACTCTCAGAAGCACAATTGCGCCAAGAGGCAAAACACCTAGCATCTCAACTAGTGCAGAGTGAAAAAATGTCTAGTTTGGGGCAGTTGGTTGCAGGTGTAGCACACGAAATCAACAACCCAGTTAATTTTGTCTATGGCAATATCACTTTTGTCAATCAATATATCCAAGATTTACTCAAAGTATTGCAACTATACCAGAAATATTATCCGAATCCAACCCCAGAAATTCAAACGCAAATAGAAGTGATCGACTTAAATTTTCTGATTGCAGACTTGCCTAAAGTGATAACTTCTATGGAAGTTGGCGCCGAAAGAATCACACAAATTGTTTTATCCCTACGAAACTTTTCGCGTTTAGATGAAGCAGAAATGAAAGCTGTGAATATCCATGAGGGTATAGATAGTACGTTGATGATTTTAGAAAGTCGCCTCAAGCCTAAATCTAACTATCTGGGAATTGAGATTATTAAAGAATACGGCGAACTACCATTAGTGGAATGTTATGCCGGACAACTAAATCAGGTATTTATGAATATTTTGGCAAATGCGATCGATGCTTTGGAAGAGTCATTAGTCATTAATCATCTGTCATTTGCCGCTAACAAAGGACAAATTCGGATTCACACTGAACTCACTAACCAAAAGCAAGTAGTTATTCGCATTGCCGATAATGGTTTGGGGATTCCAGAAGAGGTACAACAACATTTATTTGAACCATTTTTTACTACTAAACCAGTTGGCAAAGGTACAGGGTTAGGTTTATCTATTAGTTACCAGATTATTACCCAAAAACACCACGGGGAATTACAATGCATTTCGGCACTTGGTCAAGGTACGGAATTTATAATTATAATTCCCCTGACTCAGTGAGCCAGATAATTATCAACATGTGTATATAATTATTTCTACATCCGTAGTATTAACTGAACTCCAAATCAGATTATTCTTAAAAAAAGATGATAATACATTAGATCTATTGCAAAAGTGCTTTTTGCAAGAGGTGGGAAAAGGGAAAAGGTTAAAGGGCAAGGTGGGGTCCCAAGAAGGGGATAAGGGGCGGGGGAAAATACAAAACCTTTCCCAATACTGCTCGGGTAAAGCATTTTTAACTCGGAATTGGGTTTGGGGAAAAGGTTAAAGGGTAAAGGTTAAAGGTTTTTTCTTTCCCCTTTCCCTTTCCCCTTTTCCCCTTAACCGACAAGTATTGAAACCTTTCCCCCTTTCCCCTTCCCCTTATCCCCAGAGGGGATAGCACCTTCCCCTTTTCCCGACTTCTGCAAGAAGTCTATTATTATGTGTCCCAATTGTCAGCAAGTTATCGAACAGCTAAATATTAACATCGATCTGTTCTTTCAAAAATTAGAGACAGTTTCTAACAAAAAACAACTGAGTGAACTTGATAAAGAGATTATTTGTCAATCTCTATTGGGGAACTCTCGACAACATATAGCTAAAATTTTAGATTTGCCTGAACAAAAAATTAGAGATAGACTGAGTAATAATATTTATCCGAGAATAGCAGAACTGATGCAACTTGACCAAGAGCAGATCGCTGGTAACTGGGTTAAGCTGATTAATTTATTATTACATCCTAATCAAGGATATAAATTAAATACTGCTCCTCAATTAAATAATGACAACTTTCAAGGAAGTTTTGGTAGACAAATTTTTCTTTATCCACCAAATCAAGATATTATTGAGTTGCAAATTCAGGGAACAAAATTTTATCAGCAAGGACTTTATTATCAAGCATTAAAGTGCTTTATCTGGGCTTGGAAAAAAGAAATAGAAATTTATCAAATAGGTAATCCAGAAGTATTAATTTACATTAATAATTGTTTAATTGAATACAAGCAAACTTTTTTACAAGAGAAAAAAATTAAAATTTATACTCTGGCTGTAGTTGTTCCCTTTTATCATAATCAGGGTCACGTTGCAGCCGAAATTTTACGAGGAATCGCTCAAATTCAATTCCAAGTCAATCTTCAAAGCTTTGAAAAAATTTCTCTAGAAAAAGAGATACATTTAGATGAGATTAAACCCAATATATTTTTTAGCTTAAATAATACAGATAATCAAATAGCCTTGCGGATTCTAATTGTCAACGACCCTAATAATTTATATGCCCCACACAACCAAACCGCGGAAAACTTAGCTCATTTAGCACCACAGTTAAACTTGATTTCTATTATTGGTCATTACTCAAGTGAAATTACCAAAAAAGCACTAGAACTGTATTCTCAAAATGGACTAGTCTTAGTCAACTCTAGTAGTACATCTAATGAACTTTCTCATTTATCTGCGGGTGAAAGCTTA
Organism: Nostoc sp. C117; assembly: GCF_043099735.1. Classification (NCBI taxonomy): domain Bacteria; kingdom Bacillati; phylum Cyanobacteriota; class Cyanophyceae; order Nostocales; family Nostocaceae; genus Nostoc; species Nostoc sp. C117. The sequence goes on along the minus strand of NZ_CP170991.1, from coordinate 468,687 downwards.
TCCTTTTTTAGATTGACTACTCAAGATAGTATTAATGCTAACCAACTAGTTCATTACTTAATAGAAAACTTTTTAGGTAAAAGTAAAATAAAAATAGCTATTATCTATAACAAAAACAGTAGTTATAGCACTTCATACAGAAACAATATCAAGAATATTCTAGCAGAATACAAAGAACAATTTACTTTGCTAAAAGAATGTAATTATATTAGCGATAAATATTATAATATTCAAGATTATCTTGAAGAAATTAAACAAAATGGTGTTGATATTATTATCATAATTCCTGACGGAGGAATTGAACCTAATTCTCTCGATAATGCTGGGCTGATTAGTCGATTAAAATTGAATAACTGTCTAATAGCTGGGTCAGCAACTTTCTATCATGAGAATGTTTTACATTGGATTCATGAGCAAAGTCAATATAATTTTTTCAATGCAGATGATTGCAAAATTATAGCTTGTGTTCCTTGGCATTGGCACAGCCAGAAAAACGGGTGCAATAGTGAAAATAAACTAGGGGAGCGTTTTTGTCAAATAGGCACTCAATTATGGGGAGAAGAAAACTTAACTTGGCGGAGTGCAACAGCTTTTGACTCGGTGTTAATAATTTTGAGAGTTTTAGAAATATCTTCAATTGAAGATAGCCAATCCTTACTAATAAGCATGAATAGATATTTCAAAGAACAGAAAAAACAAGTGAAGGGAGTCACGGGAATTATTGAGTTTCAGGAAAATGGCGATCGCCTCAATCCCCCAACAGAAATAGTCGCTGTAAAATGGAATACAGAACACCAGAAATGGCACTGGACAATTTAATAGTGAAGAAAGCAGGAGGTAGAAGGGATGCAATATTGTGACTTATTCTTTATGCATCTTCTTTGCTGTGCTAATCTTTATTAGCCTCCGCTTTCGCCGCTAATAACTCTTCCCTTAGCGTCCTCTGCTATTTCGATATCCTAACCATGTCCACCCAACCTACAATCCAAAGCATATACACAGACGGCGCTTGCACTGGTAACCCTGGCCCTGGCGGTTGGGGTGTTGTTGTTTACTTCAGTGATGGCTCAATTCACGAAATGGGCGATGCATCCCCCCACACCACTAATAATAAAATGGAGATGCAAGCCGCGATCGCCGCCCTGCAATTTCTGCAAACATCTCAACAAGCCGAACCTATCACCCTCTATACTGATAGCGAATACCTAATCAACTGTATTACTAAATGGGTGAACGGCTGGAAAAAGAAAGGCTGGAAAAAAACAGATGGTAAACCCGTCCAAAACCAAGACCTTTTAGAAACTTTAGATGAACTCAATAGCCGACAAGTAAAATGGCAACACGTCCGAGGACATTCTGGTAACATAGGGAACGAACGTTGTGATGCGATCGCTCGCACCTATGCTAGTGGTAAAATCCCTTCTCTACAACAACTATCTCCCACAAATTTTTATAAAACTTTACCTTCAACAAGTGAAATAAATGTAGCAAAAGTAGCTGATTATGACAAAAACTCTAGAATAATTAACCAAAATACCCACCAAGTCACTACTTCTGCACCAGAAATAATCGTTATGGAACCATCAATTGGGCCAGTTACGGCCACAACCGATGAAAAGCCCCCAGAAATGAGGGTTTTCCAACTTCGCAACTTAGTCGAAACTCTGCGTATTGCTGACGAAATTTCCGAAAAAGGCTATTTAATTACTAGTTCCGAGTTAGCAGATCTAATGGATGTCCACGCCAGCGCTGTCACTAGTAGAGGGGATCAGTGGCGTTGGCGAAATTGGATCGTGTCACGGGTACGCCGTGAAGGAAATCAAATTCTTTGGGAACTAGAACGGGGGGATCAAGTGGGAGGTGAAGAGGAGTGAAGACATGGGGAGATGAGGGAGCGGAGGGGCAAAGGAGATAATACCAACTCCTAAATCAGCACTCAGTACTCTCAATGCCCCATTCCCCATTCTCCACTCATATGTATTTTCTTCCCCGCCATTCGCGTGGCGTGCTGAATGCAGATAAGAAGATTCGTAGCACAGCTAAGGGATCGGCTAAAGGAGAAAGCCAGAATAGCCAACTACCTTTGGCACTTTGGCGAGCGTATGAAGGTGCGATCGCTATTAGCATAGCAAAGCGAATCACCACCAGAAACAAATTCAGTCCCAGTAAGACAAGTAGGGGAGTGGGGGAGTAAGAAAGTGGGGGAGAAATTAACAAGTAAGTGAGGATGATTAAAAGTGGTAAACCCTGGACTGCAAACAGTAGCCATAAATCTCCCCACAACTGAGAACGAGAAGTTGCATCTTTAAGGTCAAGACTCCGCCCCCATTCCTTCCAAGTCTCCATTGCCCCTTCATACATCCGTACTTTCAGCACTTTTGCACCATCTAAAAAGCCTACTTTATAACCTTGAATAGAAATATTTCGCGCCAAGGTGACATCATCACAAAAAGAACCACTCGCACTGCTATAACCACCCACCGCCACTAAAACAGAGCGACGACACAAAAAACACTGTCCATTTGCCATCACCCGTTCTGGCTGCTGCGTATAGATTCCTGCTGGGTCAAATCGGTAAAGCAGAGTCATTAACAAAGCCGGTTGTAGCCAGCATTCCCCCGGATATTTGAGAATAAATTGGGGTGAAAGAGAAACCAGATCGTAACCTTGTGCTTCAGCCGTCTTCACCAAACCAGCAACCAAACCTGGGTGTGGTTGGATATCAGCGTCTAGCCCTAGAAACCACTCACTGGCTTCTGAGCTATGTAGAAAACCATTATGCAACGCCCAAGGACGCCCCACCCAACCAGAGGGTAAGGGATCGTCTGTCATCAAGCGAAAACGTGGATCTTTCTGCTCTATCGCCTTTACCAAATCGGGAGTACCATCAGTGGACTTGCTATCTACAACAATAATTTCCCGAACTTCGTAGCTTTGCTGACTTAAACCAGCCAATAGAGGGCTAATGCGAAGTGCTTCATTCAGGGTGGGAACCACAACGCTAACTCTACCCAACAGTTCCAGCGTCGGCTGTTGCGGTTCTATTGGGGGATGGCGTCTTGGTCCCTTTACCAGGCGCGAAAGCAGAATCCCTGTTGCTGGTAGTTGGATAAGTAGTAATAAAAGGGAGATGGCGCTTTCTACTATCAAAGCGTTGTCATTTGTCATTTGTCATTTGTTATTGGGCAAAACAGTTCTGTTAGCGGTAGCGGGGCGTTTAGCCCGTGCTGAGTTAGGAGTTAGGAGTTATTATTCTCCCTCATCTCCCCATCTCCCCAGTCCCCAGTCCCTAATTCATCGGCTTATTTCAACGCAACTTTAACATTTGCTACTGAGACTTCTTGAGTTACTGGTTCAACAACAACTTGAGCGGGTGTGGTTGAACTTCTTAACCACAGCACCACAGCCGGAACTACACCTAATACAAAGCCAAGCAATACAGGGATGAAGAAACCACCCGCCAAGCTCAGTCCGGCGGCGAAGGCAAAGTTAGTTAAATAAACTACTAAAGGAAGATTGAGTTGCGATCGCTCTAATTTAATCGAGGTGTTTCTCCACAATAATCCTGCTACACTCATAAACACCGTACTAGTGCCAAACCAACCTGCATAGTTCTGGTAAGGTGTTCCAAAGAAAGCTCCTGCTTGCTCCCAATACCAAAAAGGTAGAGAAGATTGGCTCATCGCCGGCTCAAGGGCAAAATCCCAGCAAGTGAACAGCAAGGCACCAACGGCTATAGCACCAATATGGCGTCCCAAACTCGGTTTTTGAGCCACCTTCAAACCAGACCTCGCAATTAAGTAAGAAGACAGCCCAACATAAAACCAAGACAAAGGAATTGTGAAAGGAACTAACCCGCCAATTTTATAACCTAAGCCACTCAAGTAGCTATAATCACCAAATGGAAAACCTGTGCTGGTTCCCAATAATTCACTTCCTAAAGAGATAAACACAGCCGGAAGCATAAATGCCAGCCAAGTTACTAACCCCAGAGTTCTATAAGCATAAATACTGACAGCTATTGTTCCCAATATGATATCAACTACACCACCGCCAGCCATACTTAACTGGATGGCAGTTTCTCCAACCTGCGATAAGTTTAAAATTATTTCGGCATTAGGTACGACCAGTAGCATCCCTACCAGTCCAAAAGCTTTTGACACGATATGAGCAATGAGGCATACGCGCTCAGCAATAACTAGTTGTCTCATGATAATTCCTGAATAAGATGTGACACACGGCTACTCGGCTGCTAATAGTTTACAAATCTTTACCAACATATTTAACTATTTTGTGCAGTAATTCTCTACAAACTTGTTTGCCTTGCTTGGCAAAAGCTTGACACGCTATTGATAGAAGCTATATGGGACTCCTATTTGATTGTTGAATAAGACTCACTATGTATCTATCTCTTTTTTCTGTTCCCCCAACCCCCAACCCTATCCACGCCAGCAAATTTAGGAATCAAACCTGATTCCTGTGGAAAATATAATGATAGACTCACTAGTTTAAGCGATGATGTCAAAATCTAGATAAATTCATCTGCTCATCTGCAAGAACTTCTTATTTATCATCCGGCTGATACCCAGTTGGTGAAAAATTTGTTCTAGACAAGGATCTTCTTAACAAAGGACAACTATCATAGATTTAGTAAGCCCTGAAGTCAAATCGAGCCTTTAGTTACTCGACTTAGTGATGAAATAATACCTTAGCCCCGTACTGGCAATATCAACCCATGTTAATTTTGAAAAGAGTTCCTTGGGTGTCCCTGGCGCTAGTACTGCTTAGTTACAGTACTTTGGGCTGGGTAATATCTGAAACACATCCTCGTATGTTTATTTGGGTAGTGATTATAGTTGCTATCTTGCTTTTAATATTAACGCTGACAACTCCTTGGCCAAAAGTATCATACTACTACAGTATTTTGTTTGAATCAAATATCAAATCTTTTGGTGTTGCGGTTGTAGCAGCTTTTTTGTTCTTTATTATGGTTGCCTGGTTTCGGGTATTCCTTGATACTTTACTTATTATTTCGGCGAGTATATTAGTCAGGATAGACTTTCAAACAGCAGGTCTTCAGAAAAAGCTAGCTTTTTGGAGTGCGTCTATCTTTTCATTAGCAGGTTTGTCTTTGGGTGCGCTCATTTACAAGTTAGTAAATTCTGAAATTTCACTAAACGTTATAAAGTAAAGGCCATCATCAGTAATTCATAAAGATTAAAAATCTAGAATTCAGAAGATTTTTATACCCAAGCGTCCTCACAGATAAGATTCCCAAGTTATTAGAGAACCTGAGAATTTTGTTCTTCAAAATGCAACGTTTTCAAACAACAGTAGAGACAGGAAAAAATCCATAATGAAAATTGATACCCAACTAGTAACAACTGCTTTTGTTGCTGATTCTCCTACTTCCTTTGCTCCCCCCTTAGTAGTTAATCCCCAACTACAGCCAATGACAGCAACTAGCACTCCAAAAATAAACCCTTTAAGCAAAATGATAAACAAATCTGAGGGTTCTAAAAAATTTCTGACTGATTCTAAAAAGGTTTCGGGAATAATTTGGTAAAACTGTGAAGCAGCAAAAACTCCGCCGATGATGCCAGTAACTAAAGCAAAAACTGTCATCAAAGGCACCATCAAACAACAGGCAATCACTCTAGGAAGTACTAGATAATCAATTGGGTCGGTTTTGAGCATATAAAGTGCATCAATTTGCTCTGTCACTTGCATTGCACCGATTTCTGCTGCAAAAGCAGAACCTACTTGTCCCGCCATAATACTAGCGGTCAAAATTGGAGCCAATTCTCTGCAAAAAGCTAAGGCAAAAGCACCTCCCACAGCATTGACTGCACCATATTTTACTAATTCTCTCGCTGTCTGAATAGTAAAAATCATTCCGGCAAAACAGCCCACAAGCAGAACTGGGGATATAGAAGCTGGTCCTGCAGTTACCATATGTTGCAGAATCTTGCGATAGTAGGTTTTTCCTTGGAGTAAATGCAGCCAGACTTGACCAAAGAGCAGTAGTGCTGCAAAGGAGCGTACAATCCAAGACTGTTCAAAAATTTTTTTTGGTTGCAATTCAAAGGCTTTGAAAATTTAATAATATTTCCCATAATGTAGTGTTAATGATCGTTTATGAACAGGATAAAATATGTCACTTTTGTGTTGCTATTAATACTCTTTTATTCAGTAGTATTTCCGGATTTTCCATGTATATCGAAGACTTACCATAGCAATTACTTAAACATTAAAGTATAAATAATTACTAAAAATGGCTTTTCGCTTGACCTCCTTTAATTCTTTTTTTGACCGATTCAGCACGCCTAGCAAGGCGTTTTAACTCAGTATTTTTCATTGACTGAAGATTTCAGTGATAACATCGACTATAGTTAAGAGCAACGATCGCAACCAGCAAAAAAGGCAGCTTTGTCTCTAGCGTTTACTGAACTTAGAGAGGATTCTGAGATTTCTATGTTAATTAGCCAGTAACGAAAATGCCCCGCACGCCAGCCGAAAAAGATCGCATTTGTCGCGCAACAACTGAACAGATTCTGAAAACAGCAATCAGTCTATTCTCCTCAAAGGGCTATCACTCAACTTCGATAATCAAAATGCATAATTAGTAGGAGGTGGCAACCTCCTGCGTTGGAGAAGTGTCTCATCTTAAATAGTAGACGCCATAATTTAGAGCGTCAAACAGATACTAATGCGATCGTTTAGATGACCAACATGAAATTCCAACTTTACTTAGGCTTTTTATTTTCCCAGATGAAAGTACGTCATTGGTGGGTAAGTGTCCTCTTGTGGATAGCTTTGGTTGCCCCGGCTCAAGCGTCTGTAATCCTCCGCATAGCAATTCAAAGGGGAGTTAATCAGGTAAAAGTCGGCAGTTCCACAACTGGGATTGTCAAGGATAGTACTGGCCGGACTCTCGGACAGTTGCCGGCAATGAGTGCATTTTTTGCTCAAGCGGTTCCTGGGGGAGTGGCTTTAGATAAATGGCAATCTGGTTTATTTTGGATTGAGCCAACAGGTAAAGGATTTGTTTATATTGGCGATCGCTGGTATCGTGGTAGAACTCTGGTTGTCCCCACAGATAAAGGCTTAACTGCTGTTAACTGGGTTGACGATCAAGAATATCTATACAGCGTTCTTGGTGGCGAAATGGATACTAGCTGGCCTCAAGAAGCACTAAAAGCCCAGGCGATCGCCGCTCGGACTTATGCCCTTTACGAGCGAGAAAAACAGCGAAATAATCCCGTTTACGATTTAGGAAACACCCCCGATCGCTGGCAAATTTACAAAGGTGTCATTAGTGAATCTCCTTCCACCTACAAAGCAGTTGATGAAACCGCAGGGCAAGTACTAACTTACAAAAATAAAATTATTCTCTCAGTTTTTCACGCTTGTTCTGGGGGACATACTGAAAACGTGGAAGATGTTTGGGGAAGCAACGAGCCTTACCTACGTGCTGTTCAAGACTACGACCAAAATATCAGCGAGTGTAATTGGGTAAAAACCTTTTCACCCAGTGAAATTAGCGCTAAATTTCCGGAATTAGGCAATGTAACGGCGATGATTCCAGAAACATTCTCACCTTTTGGCAGTGTCAAAGTTTTGAGAATTGTTGGTAATAAGGGTAACAAAGTGCTACAGGGCGAGCAAGTGCGGACAGCCCTGAAGCTAAAAAGTACCCGCTTTAAAGTCACCAAAGGAGCTGATGGTAGTTTTGTCCTCCAAGGACTTGGCTTTGGTCATGCTTTGGGTATGAGTCAATGGGGAGCGTACAATTTGGCTCGGCAAGGAGTGAACCACCTGCAAATTTTGGGACATTATTACAAAGGTGTAGCTCTAACACCAATTCAGGCGAAGTAAGTCCACTCTTGTACTTACAACTATTTTTAGCTAATTAAAGCATACAATAGGGTTGCACAGCTAGTTATGCAACCCTATCTTGAGCAGAGTTTTGGCAAGAGTTAAAACAATTTGATTAATTGATTCTGACTTGTGAATTCTTCTTCAAGAAATATCAAAAGCCCGGTCATAAAAACCAGGCTTTTGAAACAATGGGGTTATATTCCCCGAAGGTTTAGTTATAGAAGTTCAGTATAATTTTTGATGCTCTGATATGTAATACCACTCCAGTATTATTAATTCCGGAAAATTAGCGAAAAATTTTGATAGTGGCTTTTATTTCCAACCCGATGAGGAAAATACAGCTTTTACTAATGAACAATACATTTGATAGCTGGCAAGAATGGCTAACCGTGTTAGCGTACCTGGGTTTTACGATCTTGATTATCTGGCGCGTGTTTACTGCCGAGAAGAATTAAAAAAGCTGCATATCATTTCACCAGGGCTTTTTTGCCCAAAAGGTAAAAGGGTTCCATCCTGTTGAACTTTAACTCGTTCACGGCAATTGTAAACCTCAATGGGTGTTTTTATTCCATCTACACTAACTGCTGCTCTGTATTCCCAATAATTTTTGGCACTTCTGTTAATACTGAGAATACAAATTTGGTGGTGTAGGCGTACCCCATCGTAGACATCGTAATTCTTACATACTGATGCAGAAGCTGGAAGGGTCACTGAAAAACAGAGTATCAATAGCAATACAAAAGTAATATATTTTATTCTGTTCATAATCTGAAAGCTTGTAGATAAATAGCTTTAAATAATGATTTTTCTGTGAATCGATCGCTCTCAAAATGGTGCGCCTATGCCAATCACAGCAATAGCACAACCGGACATGATATAGAAATGGTATTAGATTGGGGGCGATCGCCATAAAAAATCGCCCCCTGAATTCAGGAGGCGCTTCACCAAGGTGGTGTACATAGAGACGCGAGAATCCGCGCCTCTAGTTTTAACTAGCAATGTATTCTTTGACATTGGCACGACGACGACGCAGATGAGCCAAAGCTTGATGCTCTAACTGACGGACACGTTCGCGGCTGAGATTCAATCTCTCACCCACTTTCGCCAATGACATTTCGTTACCATCCTCTAAACCAAAGCGTAAAGCTACAACTTCTCGCTGTTGAGGGGTTAGTTCTGCTAACAGGTTGTTCAAGTCTTGGCGTAAGAATTCTTGGTTGGTGTAATACTCTGGTGACGGACCGTCATCTTCGAGCATTTCTTGCAACTCAGTATCCTGGTTATCGCCAACTCGCACATCCAAAGACACTGGTTGACGCGCCATATTCAGATACTCGCGGATCTGAGCCGGTTCTAACTCGAGTTCTTTGGCAATTTCAGCTGGAGTAGGCGATCGCCCCAAAGTTTGAGCCAACTCGCGCTGAACTTTTTTGATTTTGTTCAGTTTCTCGGTAATATGGATTGGTAGCCGAATAGTACGACCTTGTTGGGCGATCGCACGGGTAATCGCTTGGCGAATCCACCAGTAAGCGTAGGTTGAGAATTTATAACCCCTCATTGGGTCAAATTTCTCGACACCGCGCTCTAAACCGAGTGTTCCTTCCTGGATCAAATCCAGGAACTCCATGTTGCGTTTTTGGTATTTTTTGGCGATCGCCACTACCAAGCGCAAATTCGCTTCGATCATTTTTTGCTTAGCACGCTTACCTTGGGCTACTGTTTGTTTCACCTCGGTTTCAGATTGGTGAACGTGGTCAGCCCATTCTGGTAAACTCGGTTCACGATGCAGTTTCTTCGCCAAAGCTTCTTTAGCGTCAATCAGCGTCATCATTTGTTGAACCTGCTTCCCGAAGACAATCTCTTCTTCACGGCTTAGCAGTGGTACACGACCAATTTCCCGGAGATAGGTTCGCACCATATCAGCCGTAAATTTCGTGTTGAGGTTTTCCGTTTGGGTATTCACAGTAGGCATTGGTGCGTTTTCCTCTACTCCGTAAACACAATGTATGTTTTCTTACTAAAATTTAATTGAAAAAGGTAGTACAAATATCATGGAACATCAGGAGCTACCAAAAAGAATTAATCAATTGATAGAGCCGTTGTCAAGACGGTAAGCCCCTAATATAGGTTCCCCCTACCTTCCCTAAATTTTTGAATCTTTTATAAGCACGCTGGGTTATTTTTGAGAATTCTTATTTTAGGTACTTACTGACAGTAACGACAGAATCCGAAGTCGGTATGAATTCTACTTAGCTTTATAATACGATAAATCAGCCGGATAGTAAAGTATCTTAAGATAAAGCTTGAAATTATAATTCAAAATCGTCCGTTTGGGAGAAAAATTTGAAACTTCCTTGAAATTACTTACTACATCTATAGTGACGCCAAAACCCCCTCTTCTGTTGCGAAAAACTAGCCGGATAACCGAACTTAATTTGCTGTGATAATGGAGGGATGTTACTAATTGGGTATGGAGCATAGGGCATTGGTTAAGACTCATCATTTAACCAAGCACAAATGACAAATGACCAATATTTAAAATCCAAGGTCAGCTTTGGCTAATTCAGCAGCGGCGAATACTTCTGCGTCAGATTTTTCTTCCCAGGCGGGGTCACCAATTTCTTCATAGAAAGCTGCGTCATAGGGACGGGTACGCACCACTACTGGCATAGGAACAGCGTGACCCAAAATTAAGGCTTGTTGCTTAGAGTCTAACTTTGCTAACACCGATCGCAGTCCGCTACCACCAGATACACCAGTGAATATTGCGTCAATGTCTTTTTCATCATTCAGCAGAGCGGTAATCCGAGTCCCAATTTGGGACATAACTTCATTATCTATCCCCGATGGGCGTTGATCGACTACCAAAAGTGTGACAAAATATTTCCGCAACTCACGGGCAATAGTGCCAAAGATAGTACTTTGGACTACTGCTGGGTCAAGGAAACGGTGCGCTTCTTCAATGGTAATCATCAATGGTGTTGGCCGATCGCTAGGATTTTTACTTTGCAGAAATTTATCTGCCTTTTTAACGTAATGCTCGTGAATACGTCTGGTGATCATATTGGTCACCAACATATAAGAAAGCATATTAGACTGGGAACCAAATTCTATCACAACATTCTTCCCAGATTCCAGACATTGGACAATTTTACTAATATAATTTTGGGGGCAAACCGCTCGCATATACTTCAAACTGTCCATCCGCAGGAGTTTGCGCTGCAATGCCATAATCGAGCCTTTGTGTCCGCGCTTCTCGTCGCAAAACATTTCGATTTCTTCGTTACTCATATTTAACAACTGGACAATCCAAGACTTGCCAAATTCGCTAAACAGTATATTGGCGTTATCCAAGGCGGCGTCAGAAAGTCCTAAATCTCGACTACATAACTTAATATCTTCTACTTCAATTTGCTCATAACTGAGATAAAGTTCTTGAGCATCACGCACACCCCGGCGTTTTGTTGATTCCGGGTCGAGGGTGTAAACTTCGACTTTACTAGGAAATAATTGCTTTAAACCTTTAACGGTATTGACATTCTTACCTTCTGCAACAGCTTCCCAGCCATATTCAGAGTGCATATCAAAAATTAAATTTACTGCCGCATTTTTACGGATAACCCCTGCTAAAAGTAGCCGAGTTAAAAAGGATTTACCAGTACCAGATTTACCAAAAACCCCATTACTACGTTCCACGAAGCGATTTAAATCGATACAAACCGGCACATCCATATCTAAAGGTTTGCCAATGGAGAAATTGCGCCTTTGGGGGTCATCTTCCCAACCAAACACCCGGCGAAAATCGTCAACACTGGCTTCGTAAACTTGACTAAAGTGGCTAGGAATTGTTTTAACAGGTAACAATTCCATCGTCGTACTTGTTTGTGGCACAAATGAAGCCAAACCCGTCATCGATGGGACGAAAGGATTTGCTGATTTGCCATTAGTTGGGGAAAAAGATTCTTCCGATTCGGGAGTGAACATCAACATCGGTGCGAGGTTGATCGTACCGTATGTACCACTTCCGGCTAAAACATCGCGTAAAAAAGTGTCTTCCCAACTGGGGGGATTAGCAATAATCCGCGCATTAGCAGCTCCTAATGCCACATCTGTCAGCATACAAAAAAAACGCGATCGCATCCCTTGGACAACGAGAAATTTACCCACTCGCATATCTTCCACAGAAATGTCAGGATGCAATCGCACTTCTAACCCTTCAGTCAGAGAACCTTGAATAACCGAACCTAATGGCTGTCTCGAATTCATCTGATTTGTCATTTGTCATTTGTCATTTGTCATTAGGAGTGCTGTACATGGATAGCAGGGCGTTTAGCCCGTGCTGAGTTTGGAGTTAGAAGTTTGGAGTTTGGAGTTAGTTATTATCTCCTCTCTGTGCCCCTCATCTCCCCAGTCCCCATTCCCCAGTCCCTATTCCCTAATCAATCTGAATCGAAGTTGGCGCACTTCCTGTTGGTGGAGTGGTACTAATTAAAGGTTTGCGGAATTGGGCGTAAAGGCGATCGCGCCAGGTGAAAAAGGGTTCATAATCAGGATTCTCGGCTAATATTGGCAGTCCTTTGCCTCTGATAGATGCTGGTAAGTCTAAATAAGGGCCAGAGGGGAACTTCAGCAATATGGACAAACCTGCTACTGCAAAGTCAGCTAAAGTCGGCTCATCTCCTGTTAAATAAGGACTATCAGCCAATAATAATGTTAAGGCTTCTAAGTCTTGTTTCAAAGATGCGATCGCTGACTGTATCACCTCTGGACTATAACCTACGCCAATACCGAACAAAGTCAGTAAGTCACTAGGTACTCCTTCAACTAGACTTTTAAATATATCTGGTGTTGAGGTCGGTAATAAAGACTTGCGGAAATTTTGATCTTGACTTACGGCCGCAAACAGTGCTTTTCGACCTTTGATGCCGATGGATTCATCAGCCCATTCTTCTATTAATAAAGTTAAACCTCGCTTTTTGGCATCTTGTGGTATTAGAGGGCGATCGGGATACTCTAAGTCTAAATACTTAGCAATCTCCGTAGAATCCACAATATATTTATTACGATCCTTTAATACTGGCACTTGTCTCTGACCAGTCAACCGGAACAGTTCTACCTGTCCAATCCCAGGCGTAACCTCTATCTTGCGATAATCTAGTCCTTTAAAATCTAGAATTAGGCGCACTTTCTCTGAGTATTGAGATAGTTCCCATTGGTATAATTCCAGCATATTGTATACCTTGTAACTGGTCAACTTATTAACTTTACAATTGTAACTTTAGTTAAAGTAAATTTAATTGACATTAGTTGCTGAGTTGTCTATTTATTTGATAATCAGATTAAATTCATGCTTGATTTCTAGCAAATTATCGATTAAAAATATTATTTTTTGATTCATTATAAGAATATAAAATATTTAAATAAATTTATTATATATCTATAAATAAACCTAACATTTCATACCAAATTATCCTTCGGATATATTTTTGGATGAATCAAGTGAAGTATTGAAAACAGAGAGTTTCAAACTTTTTGAGATGTATTTTAATGACTGAAACTTCACCAGCCACTTTTGGGCTTTTGAAGAAACATCGACTTAAAAAATTTCTTCGTCTCTACTGGCGCTGTCATTGGTACAAACCTTATGAATACGCCAATAAGATCATTTATTTATAGCGTATTCTAAATTCTTTTAGCGCAGTAAATTGTGACTACTGAATTCTTTTTAAATTAAATACATGCTATATATATTTTTTATTAAATACTTTTAATCAGTAGTCAAAGTTAAATATTTAACTTCATTACCACAAGTATTTCTGAAGAAAAAATGTTACTTATATCTGTAGGTTAGATTTTGTGCATAACAAAATGTTATAAATCTTTATGTAACCTGTGGACAAAAAAACAAACAAAATTTATGAAGACAAATTACAGCAAATTGCTAACAACGTTGGCAGGCATAGCAGGATTTAGTAGTTTCAGCCTTCTCATTACTTTACCATCTGAAGCAAAAGAAGTACTTAATCCTAACCCCAGTATTTTCAATGAGGCGCCTTATAACCGAGGTCAACGCCTTCAAGCAAATGCTCAATATACACCGGCTACAGTTGTTTCAGAAATAGAAAAGGGTAACAGCAAACGCAAACAAGTAGCTCAGGGTAGTGGTGCGCTTAATCCCAAACCAAGTATTTTTAACGAGCCTCCCTATAACCGTGGTGGTACTGTTACACCTGGTGAAGTTCCACCCCGTACTCCACGTCCTATCCCCGGAGAGAAACCTAGCACACCACCAACAGAAGTACCATCTACAGAGACACCGACTACACCTCCACCAGCAGGAACTAGTGAAACTCAAGGCAAAAATTTGTTAGCCTTAGCAGAGTCAAATGCCTCCTTTACAACCTTGACCAAGGCTTTGAAAGCAGCAGGATTGACTGATGCTTTGCAGGGCAAAGATAACTTAACTATTTTTGCACCTACAGATGCAGCCTTTGCCAAATTGCCACCAGATGCAGTGCGAGATTTGTTGAAACCAGAAAACAAAGAAGTATTACTCAAGCTGTTAACTTACCATGTTGTGCCCGGTAAGATATTATCTACTGATTTGAAGTCTGGTGAAGTTAAAAGCCTTGAAGGTGGTGTAATTAACATTAAAGTTGATTCTGCTACTGGTGTGACTGTTAATGATGCTAAAGTCACTCAGGCTGACATCACAGCGACTAACGGTGTATTGCACGCGATCGATCAAGTAATTTTGCCTCCTGACTTGTAGTTTTGAGATCGCTACAATCACTAAGAGAACTAAGTCAGCATCAAGTTTAAAATATAAAAACTCCGTTCAGATCTGAATTTTGGACGGTTTTTTTCAGGAGCAATGAGGAACCCACGCTTAAAACGCTATATTGAAGCAAGGAGGCTTTGTATCTTACAATATGCGTGTTGATACAATTCTTTGTTAAAAACAAACTGGGTTTTATACTCAGACCTAAAGTTTCTGTTAATACTTCTTCCCTACTGTCCTCTGACTTGAAAGTGCTGAGTGCTGAGTGCTGAGTGCTGAGTAAAAATACCAGTCTCCAATTATTCTTTCATTCAAGGCTTTTGAAACTTGTTTCATCGAGACTGCCTCCTGTTTTCTCTTATAACAATTACTTTTTCTTTACAATTAGATTTTGATCTTTATCTTGCATTTCTAAAAGTTCAGGGATAGTCACAAAGGTGTAGCCCTGTTTCCGAAAGTTAGCAATAATTTCTGGTAAGGCTTGCACAGTTTTAGAGCGATTACCACCACCATCGTGCATTAGCACTATCCCACCTGGCTTAGCCTCTTTGAACACATTATGAATTAATTTTGGTACAGCAGGACGCGAGTAATCTACAGAGTCAGATGACCAGAGAATGATGGCATATTTGCTATTTCTAGCGTAATCAGCCACACCATTGTGCATGATTCCTCCTGGTGGGCGAAACAAATTTGTTTTAATCCCTGTGACTTGATAAATCAGGTCTGCTGTGTGGTCAATTTCATAAGCAGCGGCTTGTGGATTCAAGAATTGATACCAATGATGCCAAGTATGGTTACCAATTACGTGACCTTCAGCAATCTCCCGCTTCAGTAAGGTAGGATAATTTCTCACGTTCTGCCCAATGACGAAAAATGTCCCTTTGATCTGATTTTGTTTAAGAATATCTAGTACTTGGGCAGTACTCTCAGGCCATGGACCATCATCAAAGGTAAGGGCAATTACTTTCTGTTCGGGAGTAAGTTTTGCTGCATCAACTATTGCTCCTTGAAAGCGTGGTGGCACAGCATAAGAGAGACCCTTTATTTGTGCTTGTTGTTGCCAACTTTTAAGCATCGTCGATTTTAGTTCTTCAAGCTGCTGCTGAATTCCAACTTTGATTGGTAGATTGTTTACATTTCTATTCTCTGTACTTTCAGCCTCAGAGGATCTTGATTTGATGAGTATCATCGCGCTCGCACTCAAGACAAGCAACATAATTAATACTTTTTGCAGACTAAAAAATGACTTATTTTCCTCCACTTCCATAGCTCCTTCAAGGGTCGAACCATCTTTTTTTACAATACTTCTGGCAGTTTTTTATACTCTGGCAAGCTTTACCTACCATACAAGCTACAGGATGATTGGTATATATTAGACTTCTTGCAGAAGTCGGGAAAAGGGGAAGGTGGGGTCCCAATACTTGTCGGTTAAGGGGAAAAGGGGAAAGGGAAAGGGGAAAGAAAAAACCTTTAACCTTTACCCTTTAACCTTTTCCCCAAACCCAATTGCGAGTTAAAAATGCTTTACCCGAGCAGTATTGGGTGGGGTCCCAAGAAGGGGATAAGGGGCGGGGGAAAGGGGGAAAGGTTTTGTATTTTCCCCTTCCCCTTTAACATGAGTCCCTTTTCCCACCTCTTGCAAAAGTGCTTTTTGCAAGAGGTCTATTTTGTGAAGCAGCCAGGAGGTAGACCGATGAAACACAAGTTTCAAAAGCCTTGGATAAAAGAGTGACTGGGGACTGGTATTTTTACTCAGTAAGGGCTAAATGCCCCACTATCTATGTACAGCATTCAGCACTTTTAAGTTAGAAGCGATGCAATATGGTGTGGGTCTGAAGCCGCCACTAATTGCAGTCCACCAAATAAGAGATTTTGGTGTGGGTCTTAGACTCTTGCTCCCTGAGCGATCGCTTTACTGAGATAAAGGATAGTATTGCTCCTGGTTATCTTGTTAAACTTAGCTCCAACCCTGACTCTGAAAAAATACCTTAGCCTACGGTTATCTGATGTGTCTAAAAAGTACTCGTCATGAAGGTAAGAGCCTTCTTGCACGCTAATTTTTGTAGACCATAGAGTATGAGGGAAATTTCGAGAACTGGAACAGGCAATTAATCCTACCTTATTAAATATGAATATACTGATGTGGGTTAAATATTACATATCCTATTGACAAAGTCATTGCGAAATTATGACGAAGATGCGACCTTCTTTGATCCCCTGCCCCGCAAGATGATTGAATACCATTAGCTGGTGAAAGTTTTGTAAATATAGACTTTAGAGTGACTCAGAGAATCTCCCGGTGTTACTTTTGTTTTAGCGCTATTCCATCACTCTGGTCAAATAAAAATTTCAGTCGACTTTTAAATAAGAGACGAAGCTAGTAGTCTATCGCATTAGTTCTCATTAGATTTTAAAAAAAATTTACGATTCTTATAGCTTTATTTTCTAAAATTCTCTGAGTAAAACTAGATTGACAGCACTGATAACTTTTCCAAATCATTACTATTATTAAAAATTATTACGATTTTTGTCATAATTTAATAATTGCAGCCCTGCTTGCAGATATCTATATTTCTTTAGCGGCGAATAGAATTCGCTTAAATATTTAAACGTATGAGTCAAATAGTCTGGATCGCAAGACACGCTAACCGCCTCGATTTCGTAAACCCTGATTGGTTTCTTACCGCAGAACGACGCTACGATCCACCGTTATCTGATGATGGTATGGTCCAAGCGCAGCAGTTAGCAAGGCGCTTAGAAGGTGAAAATATTGGTCATATTTTTGCTTCTCCGTTCTTGAGAACCGTACAAACCGCAAACGCAGTTGCAGAAATTCTTGACTTACCAATCAAACTCGAAACAGGCTTGAGTGAATGGCTAAATCCAGCTTGGATGACAGAAGAACCCGAAAGACTCTCAACTCCAGCCTTAGCAAAATTATTCCCCAGAATCGACATTGGCTACACTTCGCGCATCGCCGTCAATTATCCTGAAACTCACGAAAAAGTGCGGGAACGTTCTGGACAAACCGCTAGGTGTTTAGCTACTGAGTTCTTTCCACAGGATATTTTGTTAGTGGCACATGGTGCATCGGTATTGGGGGGAGCAATGGGGTTAGTGGGGGAAATTGCCAAAACAGAAGTTAAGGCTTCTCTGTGTTCGCTGGTAAAAGTGGTACGCGAAGAACCAGAATGGTTATTAGAACTAAAGGGAGATACTTCCCATTTGACCCACATAGAGAAAGTTATTCGATTTGCCTAATATCTTTGGATAGGTATTTTAAATCATGCTTTTTCATTGATGGGGATTGTTTATTTTGAATTTTGAATTCGGAGGTAAGCGACTTGACTTTATTACTTGCAGGAGATATTGGCGGAACGAAAACTATTTTGCGATTGGTTGAAGCATCTGATTCACAAAGCTTACATACTATTTATCAGGAAAGTTATCATAGTGCAGATTTTCCGGATTTAGTGCCGATAGTGCAGCAGTTTTTGGCTAAAGCTAACACATTAATACCACAAAAAGCTTGTTTTGCGATCGCCGGTCCCATTGTGGAAAATACTGCGAAGCTGACCAATTTAATCTGGTTCTTGGATACGGAACGTCTACAACAAGAATTGGGTATCCCCCAAATTTCTTTGATTAACGACTTCACCGCCATTGGCTATGGCATTTTAGGTTTAGAAACAGAAGACTTGCACACGTTACAAGTTGGCCAGTGTCAAGCCGAAGCGCCCATTGCCATTATTGGTGCTGGTACAGGCTTAGGACAAGGATTTTTAATTAAACAGGGAAACTCCTATAAAGTTTTTCCCTCAGAAGGTGGACACGTTGATTTTGCACCTCGAAACGAGATTGAGTTTCAATTGTTGAAACACCTGCTGGAAAAACATCGTATCCAGCGCATTTCTGTGGAACGGGTGGTTTCTGGTATGGGAATTGTCTCAATTTACCAATTTTTGCGCGATCGCAAATTTGCCACAGAATCACCAGACATCGCCGAAATCGTCAGAACTTGGGAACAAGAAGCGGGACAGGAAGAGAAAAGCGTCGATCCTGGTGCTGCTATTGGTACAGCCGCAGTCGAAAGACGCGATCGCCTTTGTGAACAAACTCTGCAATTATTCATCAACGCTTATGGTGCAGAAGCTGGAAATCTCGCCCTGAAACTCCTACCTTACGGTGGCTTATACATTGCTGGGGGGATTGCGCCCAAAATCCTGCCTTTAATTGAAAGCAGCGATTTCTTATTCAATTTCACCCAAAAGGGCAGAATGCGATCGCTCTTGGAACAGATACCCCTGTATATTATTCTCAATTCGCAAGTCGGGTTAATAGGTGCTGCTTTATGTGCTGCTAGGTTATAACAGCTGGCATCATCAGTGAGATTAGCATCTCAAAAGGCAAAAAATATGACAGTTAAAAGTCTGTTGCCATTCATCGCCGCCACCTTTATCTGTGGTGGTTCTGTTTTAGTGGAAGCGCGTCAACCCAAACCTCCAGCCACCGTTACTAAACCAACTGTTTCTCAACCGGTGCAGCCAAAATGGAAATTATTCACTCCTCCAGATGGGCGCTTTAGTATTTTGATGCCAGGAAGCCCCAACAGAGAAACCCAATTCCAAAAAACTTACATGGGGGAAATTAACTTAGAAATATTTGTCGCTCAACCACCAAAACAGCAAGTAGCTTATGTAGTTACTTACAATGATTTTCCTTACAGTTATGGAGAAATGTCTGACCCCCAAGCTGTACTGAATAATGCACGGGATATGGCTCTGAAAACTACGAAAAGTAATTTAATTAGTCAACGAAATATTCGTAGTTCAAATAATCATCCTGGCAAAGAAATTGAGTATATCAATTCTGGAGGAAAAATCACTAAAAGTAGAATGTATGTTGCTGAAGGAAGATTATATCAAGTAATGGCGATAACGACGAAAAAGCAGCAAAAGACATTAGCTAAAACTATTACAGGATATTTAAATTCCTTTCAGATAGTTTTGAAAAAGTGAAGTCAAGGGGATTGGGAACAAAATCATCAAATTCTAGCGGTGGATAAAAGCCACCACCAAAATTTAAAACCCTTTGTCTGAAAGGCCAGAAACGCGATAAATCGCCGTGTCTACAAAGAATTGATTGTTTGTTGTAGAGACGCGATGAATCGCGTCTTCACCCAAGGATGTTTTGCAATCATTAATTTAATTAATCATTTAGGATTGCTATATATCTTAATTATTTAAATTTTTTGCTCATATCATACAATTTATACGCTATTCAACCGCTTGCTTAAACACGATTTCCAACGTTAGGGTGTCATACTAAAAAATAGTTACCAAGTTATGTAAAACCAAGTGAGATCAATGGTTGATATTGTTGATACTGCTGTTAATTCTGGTTCTTTTAGCACCTTAGTTGATGCAATCAAAGCTGCAAATTTGATAGATACCCTCAAAGGTATTGACTCATTTATTGCCTCTGCATCCACAGAACAAGCTTTTGCCAAACTTCCACCAGATATTGTAGAGACATTGCTTCAGAATATTAATAAGCTTCAGGAACTTCTGACATATCACGTCATTTCCGGTAAGGTGATGCCAATAAAAAATTTTGATAGTCCAAGTTTGAAAATTGACCCTTTCCATAATGTCAAGGGACATCAGATCCCAGAGTCTCAACACCCAATGATGCTAATGATAACAGTGTCATCTACATCATTGTTAATTCCTCAGTCAAGAGACTTATAGATAGCGAATAATATCTGTGTGGTAGAAGCTATAGTACTTCTTTTTTGGATGCATCTTTAGTGAAAAAGCAGAGGACTTTTGCGCCCTATCTTTTATCAAGTTGAATTTACCAGCGAGGTGAGCAAAAACGCTTAGAACAAACAAAGCCTCGTGGTCGTAGATTAAGTATTATCGCCTTTCTTCAGCCAATAATTACGTTTTATTTACGGTCTGGGGGGTGTTTGTAGAAAGTCTTACATTCAGATGATGGAACAAGAAGCGGAGTCAGCGGATTCTTGTTGAGATTCTCTTGGTGATGAAAACAAAACTCAAGTTTTGCCAAGCATCGTTTTAATCCTCAGAATCTTCTAACTCACATTCTGCAAGAAGATTATCAATACTTTCAGGAAACTCCCCATTTTCAACTTTTTTTGTAAAAACTTGATAACAATCGTTTTTATCGCCTTCTTTCCGAGGAAAACCTAACCAAAGAATAATAATAATTTGTTGTTTTTTAAATCCTCTAAAAAATAATCTATATCTTTCAGGTAACCCCATTTTTTTGAGACGACTATACTTTTGCAAAGGTTTTTGCAAAGCAAACTGACCAGCAAAAGGATCTTGAGTAATTTTTTCTTTAATGCCAATATTCAATGCTTTTAATAATTTGACATCTGAATGTATAATAAATTCTTCTTTAGGTAACTCATTTTTTAAAACACGAACCCTATTACGCAATTCTACCCATTGTTCATTAAACAATGGGTAGAAAAAAATCTGCCAGCCATTACAAGTAAATGCAGCCATTAATCTATAACTACATCAGCTAGTAAATCATCCATTTCATCGCTCATTTCTTGGGTATAAGGAACGAGTTTAGAAGGATTTTGCATAGCATCTTTCATCAGAAAGTCAAGAAAAAGGCTCATCATAATACCCTCATCTTCATCAACTTCATCAACATTATCAGTTTCTAATCTAACTAAGAACGTGTTATCAGATAGCACTTCAATATGACCTGAAGCATTAGCTAAATGGGGATAATCCTTAGAGAATGCGCGAGGTAAGCGAAACCCATCTTGATTTCCTACCTTTGCATGAGTTATGGGGTAAATTTTTATAGTCATTAGCTAATTCCTAAGTAGGAAGATGTTACCCATTTAAATGTAATACTTAGACACCAGACATTTGATATGAGAAGTTATATTATTGTTATAACAACTGTTATAACTTACAACTAAACTATAACAGATTCCGCAAAAAGTGACTATAGGTTAATACAAGTAAGAATTTTTGATTAAGTACATATACTTTTAAATATCAAGCTCGGAGTCTCATAAATAGACTTAGAACCATAACATATAAAAAAAGACAGGTATCTTGCCTGTCCTATAAGAGATTAACCCTGGTCATAATCTTCAACATCTGATTGCCGCATTTTTGAAATTCGTAAGCAACAGGCTGAATCTTTACATCAAATCCTTGACTGGAAAAAGTTTGGATCGCTGACTCAATATAAGGTGATATTTCACCATCAAGTTTTAACAATGGAAAAATCCTCACCTCTGGAGAGATTCTCAAGAGTTCATGAATAGATGCGATGTGAAAATCGAGTGATAGCTGCTCAGAGTAAAGAAAGAGTAAATGGGAACACACACATAACCCAAATTGATTGTTAGCTAGTTCTAGATTTGGTAGAGATAGCGGTAAGTAGCGCCCTGCTGTTTTACCAGTTTCATAGTCCAACAAAAATTTCTCCATCGCTGCTAGACGGGCATAACCAAGTTCATCTGCATCACGAAAGTTATTCCAAATGTAGCTGCTTGAATTTTGTTTAACCTGCTTTATGACTGGCTCGTAAGTTTCTATAACTCGTTGTTTTATTTGTTCAGCAGAAAACTGATAGAGAGGATCAATAGACACAACTGAATGTCCGAGTTCTGTCATTTCAGCATTGAAGCTGGCAGGCCCATCACCACACCCAAGAATTTTCATATTCAGGTCTGCATCTGATAAGGCAAACATCAGCTTGTACTCTTCAAGAGTTCTACCCCACGGGACAACCTCATTTAATTTCATAGGTAATTACCGTAAATTGCCAGCCATTACAAGTAAATGTAGTCATTAATGTATAACTACATCAGCTAATATCAAGTTGCACTAATTAATTATAATAAAATCTATGAATCTAGGTTGGGTTGAACAGCAGTCAAACCCAGTATCAACAGGGATTGTTGGTTTCGTTCTTCAAACGCCACGTGCTACAAGTCAGCATACCCGCCCAACGCAGTGGTTCCCCAACCTACACATATTATAAATGTTTAACTGAACCTGACATAACACATAAAAAAGACAGGCAAGATGCCTGTCCTGTAAATAATGATTTAGAAGAGAATTTAGAAATTCATTTCAGCAGCTTGGACTCTTTCAACCTGCTTTTTCTTCAGCACCAACATAACTTGAGCCAACATCACAAGAGCGATGAACGCAATCAAGCCTTTGACTCTGCCGGCATCTTGCAGTACGATTTCTGCATCTTTTTGACCAAATCCACCAACGTTGGGGTTATTGGTCAAAGCATCGCCAGTCTTAACTGCTTGTCCTTCGGCAACAATCAATTCTGGTCCTGCGGGAATTGTATCAACGACAACATCACCTGACTCTGGTTGGATGTTCACCAGATATTTAACGTTACCGTCTGCATCTTCCTCTTTGGCAATTTTGGTAATCGTACCAGTGGCGGAAGCATTGTAAAGGTTATTGTTGCTCTTTTCGCCAGTGGGATAAACTTGTCCGCGTCCCCGATTTCCACCTACGTGAACTGAATATTTACCGAAGTGGATGTTTTTGTCGGTTGCGGGGTTGGGAGAAAGAACTGGGAAGATGATTTCTTGATACTGTTCACCGGGTAAAGGTCCGACGATGACAATATTTTCTTTGTCTTCGCTGTAGGGTTGGAAGTAAGTATCGCCGACTTCTTCTTTAAGTTCTTCAGAAATGCGGTCTTCTGGAGCAATCTTAAAGCCTTCGGGTAGCATCAGCACAGCACCGACGTTTAAGCCAACTTTTGAACCATCGGCTCCAACTTGCTGGGCGCTGGTATCGTAGGGAATTTTCACCACAGCTTTGAACACAGTGTCAGGTAGCACTGATTGAGGAACTTCCACTTCTGTCGGCTTGGCTGCTAGGTGACAGTTGGCACAAACAATCCGCCCGGTTGGTTCGCGGGGGGTTTCAGGATAGGTTTGCTGTGCCCAAAAGGGATAGGCGGCAGCTGATTGGGGAAGGGCTAGATCGCTGGTGAAGTAAAATGTCACAGTAGCGATCGCTATGAGCAATATTTTTACCATTGCTCTAGCACTGCGAGTTAACCTCGCCATTATGGAAGCATTTCTCATCTCTGTAAGGGCAATGATTGAATTGGTCATTGGGGATTGGGCATTAGGAGTGCTGAGTGGTGAGTGGTGAGTGCTGAGTTAGGAGTTAGGAGTTAGGAGTTATGATTATCTCCTCTACCCCTCTGCTCTTCTACTTCCTCACTCCCTGACTCAGAACTCAGCACTCATAACTCAGCACTGATTAAGACCACCAAGGTGCTTCACCGTTGCGGAAGTCGGTTTCAGTCCAAGGGGTCAAAACAATTTTGTCGTCGTTTACATTGGTATGGGCTAAAGCCAAAGATAGCGGTGCTGGACCCCGAACAACCTTACCAGTTTCGTCATACTGGGAACCATGACAAGGACACTTAAATTTGTTCTCAGCAACGTTCCAGGGAACGACACAACCTAAGTGGGTACAGATGGCGTTAATGCCATAATTTTTGATCGCCTCTTTGCTGTCTACCACAATATAGGTTGGATCTCCCTTTAGTCCTTGAACTAGGTTGCGATCGCCTGCATTCCGGTTTTCGAGAAATTTAGTGACACTAACATCGTTACCTAGCTCATCTTTTGCCGTTGCACCGCCACCAGCACCACCACTAGCAGGTGGAATAAAGTAATTGACAACGGGATACAATGCACCCAGAGCTACTCCAGTGACAGTCCCAAAAGTGAGCAGATTCATGAACTGACGACGCCCCATATCGGGCACGTCTGCTGATTCAGAAAATTGAGCCATAATCTACGCGCTCTTTGTGTATTTTATTAAGCATTTTGACAAAAGTACTGTACTTGAGGAACTCTTGTCTAAGTCGAAATGCTAGCGCTCACAACGATGCCATACTTCTCTGTTCCAAGATATATTTAGCATCTTTTCTGTTAGCATTACATTTCTTTATATCCTTATCATACTGGAGTCACGGAACTTAACATCATAACTAAATGTAAAATCTGATTGAGAAAAGCTATGACAGGACAGGAATTACGCCAGATGTTGCTTGATAAGTGGGGATATTCTTACGATGTGCAGTTTCGACGGGCACAGGGAAAGATATTTTTGCAAGTAATGTGGAAATATTTAGAGCAAGCTTCTTTTCCCTTGAGTGAGGCTGAGTACCAAGAGCATCTTGATAGCATCGCCAATTATCTTCACGCCTTGGGTGGAACAACACAAGTACAACAATTTATCACCCAAACACGCGATCGCCCCAGACTCGGTAAAGCTGTCAGCATTCCTCTAGATTTGGGTGAACGTTCTTCGGAATGGATATTATGATCGAGTTTTTCTTCTTTTTTCCTCTCTGGTAATAGCTAATTAAACTAATTCCAGGTAATTATCCTTGTCTGAATTTTTAACTTAATATTCACAACTTTATTGATTTCCAAAACCGCTTATCTTAGCTATGCAGTCACCAAATCCGATCTCACTCTCCTCGCTAACCCCTTCAATACTTACGGCGTTAGAAATGTGCAGTGATGAATCGGTGTATGCTCCCGGTTATATTCAGCCGCATGGAATCTTGCTGATGCTGCAAGAGCCACACCTGAGAATCTTGCAGATTAGTGAAAATGTGGAACAGTTTTTTGGGATTTCGGCAGAAGCATTGCTGGGTCAACCATTGCAACGATTGTTTTCTGGCGATCAAGTGCAGCGACTTGCTGGGTATCTAGCTCAAGATAACTTGGAGCTTTGCAATCCGTTTCAACTAAAAACGCGGCGGCGGGTCGCCCAGACTGATTGGCAACGGAAAAATCAGACATTTAGAGGTGTGATGTACCGGATGGTAAATGGGTTAATCCTGGAACTAGAACCTCAGCAATCCAGCAACAGAATCCATTCAACCCAGTTCTATCACCGCTTACAAGGGGCGATCGCCAATCTCCGTAATGCCACTAACCTGAAAAGTATGGCTCAAACCCTTGCCAGAGATGTCAAAGAAATGACTGGGTTCGATCGGGTGATGATCTACCGCTTTAAGGCAGACGATAGTGGTGTAGTGATTGCAGAGCAGAAACAGAGAGATTTAGAAAGCTACTTGGGACTGCACTATATGGCGACAGATATTCCCGCGCCAGCCCGCAAGTTGTTTTGCCACAAGTGGATGCGATTCATTCCCGATATCAATTACACCCCAATCCCCCTGATTCCCCGCAACCATCCTCTGACGGATACACCCCTCGATCTGAGTAATTCTGTGTTACGAGGAGTGTCTCACTATCACATTGAATACTTACAGAATATGGGGGTTGCTGGGTCGATGACAATTTCGTTGCTCGATGACAAACGCCTCTGGGGATTAATTGCCTGTCACCACTACAGCCCGAAACTAGTGGATTATGAAACTCGCAAAGCCTGTGAATTTTTAGGACAGTTTGCCTCAATTGAACTGGTGCATAAGCAAGAACAAGAATTGCATTTTTACCGAACACGGGTGAAAACGATTCAGGATCAACTGCAAAAGACATTATTGCAAGAGTCCAATTTTATTGAGCAAGTGTTGAGCCGAAATACTTTTCAATTACTGGAGCTAGTTCATGCTCAAGGAGCAGCGATTTCACTTGATGGTCATCTGACATTAGTTGGTCAAACGCCATCGATCGCCCAAGTGCAGGATTTAGTGACATGGTTGGTGCAACATCAGGGGGAACAAGTGTTTGCTACCAATTCGCTCTCACGTTTATATCCAGAAGCGAAGGCATTTAAAGATCGAGCTAGCGGTATCCTCGCAATTTCAATTTTATTCAATCATGTTAAACAAAAGTCTTACCACATGATCTGGTTTCGACCAGAGCAAATCCAGACAGTGAATTGGGTGGGCAACCCTCAAGATACGGTGACAATCAATCAAATTGGAGAGATGGAATTGTGTCCCCGAAAGTCCTTTGAACTGTGGAAGGAAACTGTGAGAGAAACTTCCTTGCCTTGGGAGATTGCCGAACTAGAAGCCGCTACCGAGATGCGAAATACGCTGATGTTGGCACTGCTAGAGTTTTCCCAAATAGCTCTAGAGCAAGCGGCAGAACAAGCCGCGATCGCCAACCGTGCCAAAAGCCAGTTCCTCGCAAAAATGAGCCACGAACTCCGGACTCCTCTCAATGCCATTTTGGGATTTACTCAGTTGATGAACCGTAGCGACAAGATTCCATCTGAGTTTCAGGAAGATTTAGACATCATTAGCCGCAGTGGAGAACACCTGCTAACCTTGATCAATGATGTATTGGAAATGTCGAAAATTGAAGCGGGTCAGTTACAGCTAACGGAAAATTGTTTCGATTTGCAGCAACTAATCCACTCCATCAGAGATATGCTTGCTCTCAAAGCTGTAGAAAAAGGAATTGATTTGATCGTAGAGCAGCATACCAGCGTTCCTCGCTATGTGTATGGTGACGAATCAAAACTGCGCCAAATTCTACTCAACTTATTAAGCAATGCGATCAAATTTACGACAACAGGTAGTGTCACTCTGCGATTAGAAGCTTTGACTGGGAAAGTGGGCAGCATCAACTCACTTGATTCAAGAGAGACCAATGATTCCAAACCAGTCATCACCCTTCATATCGAAGTTGAAGATACTGGATGTGGTATCGCTCAGTCCGATCTGGAAACTGTGTTTGCAGCCTTCATGCAAACAGAACGAGGTCGTCATACTCAAGGGACAGGTTTGGGCTTATCAATTAGCCGTCAGTTTGCCCGTTTAATGGGTGGTGATATTACAGTCCGAAGCACCCTAAATCAGGGGTCAACTTTTATTTGTGAAGTTTTACTGAATCTGGGCAACTCAGTAGATATCATCGCGCCGGAAACGACTCGCACTGTTATCGGTCTAGAACCCGGACAACCCACTTATCGCATTTTGGTGGTGGAAGACTTTCAAGAAAATCGTCAGTTGCTCATCAGGCTATTGGAATCAGTTGGGTTCGAGGTCAGTGCCGCCGAGAACGGAAATGAAGCGATCGCTCTTTGGGAAAAATGGCATCCCCACCTGATTTTAATGGACATTCAAATGCCCGTGATGGATGGCTACGAAATTACCCAGCAAATTCGCGGGAGGGAGGTAGGCGAAGAGGTAGTGATTATTGCAGTAACGGCTTATGCCTTTGAGGAAGACTACAACACCAGCATTCAAGCAGGCTGCAATGACCACATCAACAAACCATTTATAGAAGCTATCTTATTTGAAAAGATTGCCCACTACTTAGGAGTCCGCTACCGCTACCGCGAAGAAGCTTTATCGGGGTTAGACCAGCAAACTTTAATTCAGAAATCCCTAACAGCCAAAGATTTACAGGTAATGTCGCCAGAGTGGATTATTCAGGTGCATCAAGCAGCTTTGGATCTCAATGATGCCGAACTCTACAATCTCATCGCTCAAATCCCCAACCAGGAGCAAATTCTTGCCAATACTCTAAAATATCTGGTGGATAACTTTGAGTTGGAAGCGATCGCCAATCTCACCCAAACTTAGGAAAGCGATTAAGGAATGTAAAAGAAGCGTTAATTTAGAATCATCCTAATTCCTCATTTCAGGATAGTAGAACTATGAATTATCCATTTCCCGGAATGAATCCTTATTTAGAAAATCCTGTGTTTTGGTCAGAAGTACATCATCGATTGATAACAGCGATCGCAGATACTATTGAGCAAAATATTCCCCCACAATATCGAGTGGCAATTGAACAACGTACTTATTTAAGTGATGACTCCGATTCTATATTAGTTGCTATCCCTGATGTTTCTGTTTTTTCTCAACAAAAATTACCGCAGCAATACTCATCAACTGCTACCCAAACAGAAACGTCAGAAGGCATCACGGTGATGATACCGTTACCTGAACATATTACAGAAAAATACTTAGAAATTCGAGAAGTTTCTACAGGTTTTGTGATAACGTCTATCGAAATTTTATCGCCTAAAAATAAACGCCCAGGCGAAGGTAGAAAAGCTTATGAACTGAAACGCAAACAAGTTTTAGCTAGTCTTTCTCACTTAGTCGAAATTGATTTACTCAGAACTGGAAAACCCATGTCAGTTTTAGGGAAAATTCCTGTAACAGATTATCAAATTATTGTTAGCAGAAGTGAAACACGTCCTCAAGCTAAATTATACGGATTTAGCATTAGAGAAACGATTCCCATATTTCCATTACCTTTACAGTCAGAAGATATAGAACCTATTGTAGATTTGCAATCTTTATTGCATGGCATATATAATCGTGCCAGATATTACTTAGCAATCGATTATAATAAAGAACCAGTACTACCTCTAAAACCGGAAGATGCTGTATGGTCTGATACCCTTCTACGCGAACAAGGGTTAAGGAGTAATTCGTAATTGATTCAGAATTTTTCCCATTTTCCTTATCCTCATGGCTAATTTACTTAAATCCCCTTCAGAAACGAATATCCTTGTCGTGGACGATACCCCTGATAATCTACGGTTGTTAGCCAAAATATTAGAGTTGCAGGGTTACATCATCCGTAAATCCATTAACGGGAGAATGGCATTACAAGCCGCCGAACGACATCCGCCGGATCTGATTCTGCTTGACATTAATATGCCCGAAATGAATGGCTATGAGGTTTGTCAACAGTTGAAAGCATCAAAAAAAACAGATCAAATTCCGATTATTTTTATTAGTGCCCTTGACCAAATTAATGATAAAGTGCAGGCTTTTGAATTGGGTGGACAAGACTATATCACCAAGCCATTTCAAGAACTTGAAGTGCTAATGCGAGTCAGAAATCAGCTACTTATCAAACAGCAACATCAACAACTTATTGAGCAAAATCAACGTCTAGAAGATGAAATTCAGAAACGTCTGAAGGCTGAATCAGAGGTAAGGCAACTATCTTTAACTGATGAATTAACAGGACTATATAATCGCCGTGGTTTCTTTTGGCTAGCAAATCAGCAATTCAAAATTGCCCAACGCACACCAATATTCTGCTGTCTTTTGTTTGTTGATTTAGATGGTTTAAAGCAGATTAATGATTCTCTAGGACATGAAATCGGAGATAAGATGCTCGTTGACACAGCTCAATTACTAAAGCAATCCTTCCGTGATTCGGATATTATTGCCCGTCTAGGAGGAGATGAGTTTGTCATATTTATTCCTGTCTGCTCCCAAAATACAGATGAATTTTATCCTCGATTGCAAGCAAATATCGATCGCTTTAATCAAGAGCATAATTACTCATATCAACTATCCATAAGTGTTGGTGCTACCCAATGTGCTTTAAATGAAAAAGTTTCACTAGAACAACTGCTAGAAAAGGCTGACAAGCTAATGTATGAGCATAAACGTGCTAAACGCCTCGTAGATGGAAGTAAAGAGAATAACGCGATTTACTGAGTTCAGATAAAAAACTAGCGATGTCTATGGTGGGCTACACCTAGGCTAAAAACCAGATCGTAATATATGTTATTTCCCTGTAAGTTTCACTAGTCCAATTCCACCAAAGTAAAGTCCCAGCACTGCACCAGCTAAAAGACTTTGGGTAAAGGGGTCAGTAGAAGGTGTGAGAATAGCTCCTAAAATCACTGCTCCCATAATCACGTAACGCCAACCAGAAACCATCTTCTCAGACGAGACAATATTCAAGTTACCGAGTAAGAGCTGGATAATGGGAATTTGAAATGCTAAACCAGTGCTGAATAACAGTAACAGCACAAATTCAAAATATTTGTCTATTGACCAAAGTTGTTCAACTACATCTGCTCCGTAGCTGATGAAAAATTTCAAAGCTGCGGGGATAAGAAGCAAATAAGCAAATACTAAACCCCCTGCAAATAAAATACTTGACCCCAAAACCACAGGTCCCAGTAAACGGCGTTCGCGGCGAGTTAATCCGGGAAGCACAAACTGGATAATTTGGTAAAGAATTAAAGGACTAGCAAGTATCAAACCAGTGTAAGCTGCGACTTTAAGGGAGACAAAGAAATATTCTCCAGGTGCAAGTTGAAGAAATTTTACTCCTTGTGCTGGAAGCTCAAGTAGCTGAACAATTGGCTTAACGGCAAAGAAACAGCCGATAATACCCACCGCTACAGCAATCAGCGAAAAGAAAATTCGCTGTCGCAACTCTTCTAGGTGGTCGAAAATGGACATTTCGACCTCATCTGGCAACTCATCTAAAGGATCTGTTTCTGAGTTGCCATCTGCTTCTGGGTCAATATCAGGAGAGATTACAGTATCTACGTCTTGTGAAGGCGTCATGAGTCAGTTACTAGGCAACATTTAATTGAGTGCTGAGTGCTGAGTGTTGTTAGCGGTAGCGGGGCGTTTAGCCCGTGCTGGGTTAAGAGTTAGGAGTTTTGTTTATCCCCTTGTCCCGTTTTCCTTCCCTGTCCCTCATCTCCCCACTCACAACTGAGCATTCTTAACTATTTTATCCGGGGAATGCAGCTACCAGGATATGTTTTTGAGTCCTGTGGGTTTTTTGTCCTGTTTTTTCGGTTGACATCTGCATAAGTTAGTAGTAAGTCATCTTGTAGGCTATGCCTAACCTGAAAATAGGTGGAACCGATAATTTGTAAATCACGTCTCTGCGGCTAGTAGGACTGAGTAAATTAACACAACATCAACGTACAATACTCAGTTTTTCAACTCCGGTTCATCAAGGTGGCATCTATATCTAGCGTAATTGGAAATTTTTAACTGAGGTTGTATGAACCGGACAATTTGCATTGGTCTAATGGCATTGCCTGTTTATTTATCCAATGCTGGTATAGGTTTTGCTTATGGTAGTGACGTGATAAATGTCAAAAACCAGTACTCTATAGTAGCTGCTTTCATGGTTTACAGCACAAATGCCTCCTCAGGTATATTGCCGTGGCAAATGTCGGCTAGAGATGACCAAACTGAAGATTGTCTTCGCTCTGGCATTTGTAAAGATTGAGGCTAAGTAAGTTGGTCAAATTAAATATAAAACCTCACCCTACCTCCGGCTTCCCTCTCCTTAGTAAGGAGAGGGATTGAGGGTGAGGTTTGATCTTATGTTTAATTACGCCTACCTACTTAATTCGTAATTCGGACAGATAAAAATATTACAGCAGTCCCATACTGAAAGAAAACTAATGGTTGCAGGAAATTATCAAGGTACGGTCGTAGTCACAGGAGCATCAACAGGAATTGGTCAGGCATGTGCTTTGCTTTTAGACGAACTGGGATTCTCTGTTTTTGCTGGTGTGCGTCAAGATATTGATGCTGAAACACTCAAGCAAAAAGCTTCGCCAAAACTAATTCCGGTTTTTTTAGATGTTATTGATGCTGAATCGATCGCTTCTGTAGTCGATCGGGTAACAAATGCAGTTGGTGATGCTGGGATTGTAGGCTTAGTCAATAATGCCGGGATTGCTGTTCCAGGTCCCTTGGAATTATTAGCGATCGCTGAATTTCAACACCAAATGCAAGTGAATGTTACCGGACAACTAGCTGTAACACAAGCATTTCTTGGTCTATTGCGCCAAAGTCGCGGTCGAATTGTCAATATGGGTTCCATTGCTGGTAGAAGTCCTACCCCGTTTTTAGGCGCTTACAATGCGTCAAAGTTTGCCCTAGAAGCACTCACTGATGTGATGCGTATGGAGTTACGACCTTGGGGAATCTCGATTTCAATTATTGAACCTGGTTCTATTGCTACCCCAATTTGGGATAAATCCCTAACTCAATCGGAAATCGGACAGCAGAATTTGTCGCAATCAGCACAAAATCTCTACGGTCAGGCGATGGATATTGTACGTAAGAAAATGCAGATTATTGCATCTAAAGGCATTTCTCCGGATATGGTCGCTCAAGCTGTTATCCATGCGCTGACTGCCAAGAAGCCCAAGACACGCTATCTCATTGGACAAGACGCCAAAATCGGAGCATTAGTAAAGCATATTTTACCCGATGAGCTACATGACCGTCTAATTCTATATTCAATGGGTTTGTAGACCATACCATTTTGAATTTTGGATGTTAGATTTTGCAGAAAGTCAAAGCAAAGCTAAGGTTTGCCGCAATCTGTTAGCCTAGGTTAGGAAATGCTATCGAGGGTCGGAAACCTGCGCTATGCAATGGCTAGATTACATTTAAGTTTATTAATATAGCTTCAAATATTAGTGCGGACTTACCTAGATATAGTTGAATACTAATTTCATATTAGATTCACAATAATTGCAGTTAAATTAGCTAAACTTTACATTTAATAATAAAATTTATCTCTTCACTATTAATCAAGAAAATATACCGTTTTGCTTCATTATTTCTTGAACGCAATTTCATTGATTATACCATTGTAGTAACAGCTTAAAGAATTGATATTAGAGAAGTAGTTTCAAAACAGAGCTTGTCTAATTATGAATAAAAAATGGGCTGTTAAAAGATTTACAGTCAATCTCGCATCAGAGGAGGCACAAAAGCTTGAAAAATACTGTTCGATGACAGGAAGACCAGCAACCGATGTCATTAGGGAGTTAATTCGTTCTCTTGCTATTAATGAGGATAAATCCTCTGAAAACTAGAGCGTATTTGCAAACTTATAACCAAAGGATAATAGCTGCGATCGCCAGCATTTATAAGTAGTTCGGTGCTTGTTTATCGTAGCAAGTAACTCAGAACAAAATTGTTTAAAGCGGTTAATAGTATGCTTGACTCGATTCCGTTCATTATTAATATGGACGTATAAGCTTTTTGATTAATTTCGCTTAATCACTTACAGCAAATTAAAGTCGGTGAGCGTCTGAATAAATCAATTTAGGGACTAACAAATAAAAATATTCAATTATTTATTGTGACGTGGGTATCTTGCCCGCCATATATGGGCGCTTATGTTGGCCACCCCGCAATATTGGATAATTTTTTTCTTGGAGTTCCTTTTAGACCCCCACCAAATTGCAAATTTGGTGGTTTTCAATTAGCACCAAGTCATATAATGTGCGGTTGAAGACTTTTCATTAGGGTTCATAGGGTGATGTGGGGACACAGAGACGCGGAGAATTTTCAAGCTTCCAGAAGAAAATTAATGCGATGAACCACTAGTACTCTGTCGCAAAAGTTTTGAAGATTTATAAAAGTTTGTAGTCAGCACTTCAGTGCTTAAAATTGAGCGATAAATCACTCACTACAAACCCAGCAAAATTAATGCGACAGATTACTAGGTACACATCTATTATCTTCTTTTCTGTTGCCCCAACCCTGTTCCCTAACTATCGCGCTTGCGCTGTGCTTAGCTCAGCACCCAAGTGATGTCAGGAATCAAATCGGATTGTTATATTAACTCTACCGATGGATGCGAGTATTTGTATTAAACCTAGTAACCTAGAAAAGTAGATTTTGTCATGTAAAGCCAGAGCCACTCGACTATCAGCCTAAGGCGATGTATCCACAACCTGCCATAAGCAGGTTTTATCGTCTTTAAGTTTTATTCCTAGATATTTTACAAAAACTCTTATGACACAGATTAAATTTGAAGCAAAGCGCATAGAAGAACTGCGCCAGTTATTACAACAAGCCAGCTATGCTTATTACGTCTTAGATGCTCCTATTATGGAAGATACAGTCTACGACCAGCTATATCGAGAACTGCAACAACTGGAAATTCAGTATCCAGAATTAACAGCACCTGATAGCCCCACTCAGCGCGTAGGTGAGAAACCAGCAACTCAGTTCACCTCAGTGCGCCATAATATTCCCCTATACAGTCTAGAGAATGCATTTAATATCAATGAGTTACAAGGATGGGATCAGCGTTGGCGGCGACAAGTACCTAAAATAGACTCAGTAAAATATGTCACTGAACTCAAAATTGATGGTTCTGCCTTGGCTCTGACGTACCAAAATGGCATTCTAGTCAGAGGTACAACTAGGGGCGATGGGGCGACAGGTGAAGATATCACTCAAAATGTGCGGACAATTCGCTCAATTCCTCTGCGGTTGAATTTTGAAGGCTTAGAAATTCCCGAAAAAGTGGAAGTAAGAGGTGAGGCTTTTTTGCCGTTGTCAGTGTTTAAACAAATTAACGAAGAAAGGCAAAAAGCAGGTGAACAATTATTTGCCAATCCTCGTAATGCCGCAGCAGGTACACTCAGACAACTAGATTCGCGCATTGTCGCTAAGCGGCGATTAGATTTCTTTGCCTACACCTTGCATATTCCTGGTAGAGATGACGCCAGTATTGCTAATACCCAATGGGAAGCCTTGGAGTTGTTAGAAAAACTGGGTTTTCGAGTCAACCCCAACCATAAATTGTGTGCTTCCATAGCAGAAGTCGCAGAATATTATGAATACTGGAATACGGAACGGCTGAATTTACCCTATATGACTGATGGGGTAGTAGTAAAGTTAAATTCTTTTAAACTTCAGGAACAGCTAGGTTTTACACAGAAATTCCCCCGATGGGCAGTAGCTTTGAAGTACCCAGCTGAAGAAGCACCCACCCGTGTGGAAAATATTGCTGTGAATGTCGGGAGAACGGGGGCGTTAACACCTTTAGCAGAGATGCGCCCTGTGCAATTGGCTGGGACAACAGTTTCTCGCGCTACTTTACATAATAGCGATCGCATTGCTCAATTAGACATCCGCATTGGCGATACTGTTATTGTCCGCAAAGCTGGGGAAATCATCCCAGAAGTCGTCAGGGTAATTAAAGAACTTCGTCCTGCTGACACCGAACCCTTTATTATGCCGACCCATTGCCCAGTCTGCGATCAACAGGTGGTGCGAGAATCAGGTGAGGCCGTAACCCGATGCGTCAATGCTTCTTGTGCAGCGATTCTCAAAGGTTCCATTGAACACTGGGTAAGTCGTGATGCCTTGGATATTAAAGGTATGGGAGAAAAACTGGTATATCAACTCGTTGATAAAGCTTTAGTGCATTCCGTTGCCGATTTATATGAGTTGACAGCAGACAAGTTATATGCATTAGAAAGAATGGGGAAAAAATCGGCAGAGAAATTGCTAGATGCGATCGCTCAATCGAAAAATCAACCTTGGTCAAGGGTATTGTATGGTTTAGGCATCCGTCATGTTGGCAGTGTGAATGCCCAATTATTGACTCAGAAGTATTTCACTGTAGAACAGTTGGCAACAGCAAAGCAATCAGATATTGAAGGCATTTACGGTATTGGTGCTGAAATTGCTCAATCTGTTTATCAGTGGTTTCGGATTGATGCCAACCAAACATTAATAGAACGGTTGCAGACACAAGGATTGCAATTTACTGCCCCAGAGTCTACAAAAACAGTTAGCGATAATAATCAAAAGTTCGCCGGGAAAACTTTTGTGATTACGGGTACTTTACCAACCTTAAAACGCGATGAAGCCAAGGCGTTGATTCAAAATGCTGGGGGAAAAGTGACTGAATCAGTCAGTAAAAAAACAGATTATTTGCTAGTAGGGGAAGATGCCGGTTCCAAATTGGAAAAAGCCCTTTCATTGGGAATTATGCAGCTAAGTGAAGCGCAGTTGTTGGAGATAATTGAAGATAATTCGTAATTTATAGGCTGTTTTATGCCGTCTCCATTTCCGCGAATAAACCCTTAGCTTGAAAACCCCGAATAATTGTCTGAGTATATCATCGGTTAATTACGGCGATCGCTTTTGCAAGCAAGGGGTTAGCGATAGCTTGTAATTAAAGTCACGCTCAGAGCGATCGCCCTGAACCTTAAAAGAATACTACAGCTTTTGGTATTAATGAGATTTTTACCGATATAGTTGGTTGTTTTTTGGTATTTTTGGTACTATTCTATCTAGTATCAATTTTCTGAAAAACCTTTCAAACGCCTTTTCCATGAAAAGAAGACAAATTTTTGGCTTCCTGGGTATTGCAATTATTGGATTGCTCCTAACAGTTGGATTACCTTTGGTTACGCCTTCTCCCGTAATCGCACAGTCAAACACCGACATACTGATATCTGCGGCTGCCAGCTTAAAAGATACCCTCGAAGAAATTAAGCCTCTCTACCAACAAAGTAAATCAAATATCAATATTAATTATAATTTCGGGGCATCTGGTGCATTACAGCAACAGATTGAGCAAGGTGCCCCAGCCGATATATTTATTTCTGCTGGGAAAAAGCAAATGGATGCCTTAGAAAAAAAAGGACTCCTCGTATCGGGTACTCGTGCCAACCTAGCAAATAACCGTCTCGTTTTAATTGTGGCTGACGATATTGTTGGTATCAGTAGCTTCTACGACTTAACAGATGCCAAGATTAAGAAAATTGCGATCGGTGAACCGAGGAGCGTACCCGCAGGGCAATATGGGCAGGAAGTATTAAAGAAATTGAAACTTTACGATCGCCTTAAACCCAAATTAGTTTTTGCTAACAATGTGCGTCAAGTTTTGGCAGCAGTAGAAAGTGGTAATGCCGAAGCGGGTTTAGTATATGCTACTGATGCCAAAATCTCTAAGAAGGTAAAAGTTGTAGTGGCTGCTGATGATAAATATCACTCACCCATTGTTTATCCCATCGCTGTCCTCAAAAGTAGTAAAAACCCTTCTGCTGCCAAAGAGTTTGTCCAGTTTTTATCTACTAATCCAGCCAAAGATATACTCAGAAAATATGGGTTTATTGTGCCTTAATAGCTAGCAACTTATCAAGTTTAAATTGATGGGTAATTAAGTTCGTAGTCAGGACTTTAGTACTTACTAAGCTGATGCGTGTCTAAAGTATATAAACAATCTTGATGGTTGTTCACTGTTGATTGTTGACGGGTTTTCAGTCATCAGTCATCACTCATCGGGTAAATGTACGCCACAGATCCCCAATTTTTTAAACAAGTCGGGGATCTTTCTTATTTATGTACGTTTGATTTTGACTAATCTTCTAAGAAGTTGCCGACTGCAACTTTTCTAGTTTTGCTAGTACTTCTGAACTGTGAATAGTGGGGTTGACTTTGACAAACGTCTCACGCAAAACGCCCTGAGGATCGATGATAAAACTGTGGCGCATAGATAAGAAACCCAGCCATGAACCGTAAGCTTTACTCACTGACCCATCAGTATCAGCCAATAGGGGAAATTTTAGTCCCTCTGAATCACAAAATTTAGCGTGAGAATCAATATCATCGGCACTGACGCCGATAATTTGGGTGTTTTTTTCGAGATATTGGGGTAAATCTTGCTGAAAACGACGAGCCTCTATGGTGCAACCAGAGGTGAAGTCTTTAGGATAAAAGTACAGAACTAACCACTTCCCGCGAAAATCAGAGAGGGAAATTTTGCCATCACCAGTGTTGGTTGGCAAAGTAAACTCTGGTGCGGGTTGATTAATTGCAGGAAGTTTACCACCAAGAGCATCAGCAGCAGGGGTAAAATTCAGCCAGCTGATAAGAAAAATACAGCTGGCAAATAATATGCTAAAAAAAGTGCGGCGGGAAATCATGGTGCAAACCAGAATCACAACTTTACACAAGTTTACATTCTTGCTTGCTGCTAATCTTACTCTAAGTCAGATTTGGGAGGGATATCTGTGCTTTCGATGTATTGGCTATCTAGAAGAAAAGCTCCCTTAGGAAAGCGAATACCCCAATATCCACCGGGTCTGCGGTCAAGGACTATACCTTCTTCGCCAATATGAATCACGTTGGGAGGGCGCAGCATGGGCATAGGTTCAGCTGTTTTGACATAGGGCGGTAATGCCACAACACGGACTTTACTACCAATTGCGAATTCTTTGGACATTTTGAAAAAGTTAGAAGTTTCGATCAACTCATAACTCATAATTAGCTTGAAAGTCTATGCATTGGGTATTGGGCAAACCAGTTCCGTTAGCGGTAGCGCGGCGTTTAGCCCATTTTGAGTAAATAAGTGGGATTTACCACTCAGTACTCAGCACTCCTGAAGGGCATTGGGCATGGAAATAGGGAAAGGGAAAGGGAAAAATTCTATCCCCTTTCCCATCTTCTGCAAGAAGTCTATATAGAGCAGATTTGAAGTTGGTGAAAAACAGGTATAAAGCCTGTTTTAGTTGAGAATTCACCAATTCTTACTCCTGAATTCTGCTTTAATTTTTGATTGTAAAAAATAATGCCTGGACATTAGTCAAGGGTAAGTGCCACAGTATTTCCGGTTGCCAATTATCTGGGTCAAAGTGGGAGTGAAGACCACGTTGGTATGCTTGCCAGAGTCTATCCCAGCTAAATTGTTGTTGAGAGTTTAAGTTTTTATGGATGGCTCGCAACAATCCTAACCCAAGCATAAAGTTAATTATGCTAAATTTTGTTCCTAATAAAAATGCCTGTAGTTCTGCTTCACCCATCAGGTCTGTGCCATAGCCCGTGAGGATGTGAACGCCGTCATGGAGTTGCTTACGGCGGCTACCTGTAGTGAAAGGTTTTAGGTTGTGTTCATTGAGGAAATCTGCCCAACTTCTACCAAAAGTGCCAGTAGGGAGTAAACGCAATTTTTCTATTTCCACAATTGGAGGAACATCTCGCCCTTGTATTTTAGCGATGCGATCGAGTAAATCTAATACCTGTTGCAAGGGAATAATGGAATTGGAGTAAGCCGCAGAGGATTGCATTTTAATCTAAATAATCTATTTTGGGATGAGATGGGCGGCATTGCCCACCCCAGTACTGAGTAACTATATGTTTCCAAAATTAAAGTTTATTGGGAATTGCGTTGTTGACGACGCTCTTTCATATTTTGGTGGAATTGCTCTAGTTTTTGCCGCTGTTCGGGGGTTAAGATTGCCTGAATCTGTTGTTTCTCTGATTCCCGGATTTGTCGCATTTGGGTTTTTTGCGCTTCAGTCAGATTTAAATCACCAAAACCCTTTCCTCGGCCTCGGTGCTGGCCTGGTTGTCCTTGACCTGCTTGGCGCTGGGCTTTACGCGCTTCCATTGCTGCTTGTAACTTGGCCTTTTGTTCTGGCGTCAAAACTTCTTCAAATTTAGCGCGGCTAGCTTTGTGAATTGCCTCCATTTGGCTTTTTTGGGTATCTGTTAGACCCAAATCTTTCCAAGGACCCCTTTCTTTTTGTGGAGTTTGTGCAAGTAGCACGGGTGAAGGAGAAGCTGTTTGAGCTACAACAGCAAAGGAGGTTGCAGTTAAAGTTAGGGCGATCGCTCCAGCAACTAGCGATAATGCTTTGAGTTTCATTACTTATCTCGTGGTTTTTCCTGGTTGGATGCCACCATCATAAGAATTTATCTTCAATAGTTACATGAGGAGAAAGTCATGGTTACACCCATGACTAAAGTCATGATTCAACTATGACTAAGGTGACTGACAATAATATAAGTTAAGAGTTAAGAGTAGAGATAAGATTAATTGTATCTGTACAGGAGTTATAAATCAAAAGCTAAAAGTTAAAATTCGAGAATTACGGGTGAATATTTTGATGATAATTAGTTGATAATTTCTTATTTAGTTTATTATAAAATGCTTTAATATTTAGAATTTATTCTTAGTTTATTACTCAGCCAACGGGAGCATCCCAAATGTGCAAAAACCTTGATAGCCCTCATCCCCTAACCCCTTCTCCCATGTTTGGGAGAGGGGCTAGAGATGAGGGAAAAGATTTAAGCTTGCATTGGGATGCTCCCCAGCCAACAACTTAATGTTTTTGTATTCCAAACTCATTCATAAATGGAGGAAAGCGACTGATGAATCCTCTAATTCAAATTAAAAAACATCCTTTTCCGTCTCTGCTTTATTTAGAATGGATATTGCTGGCAATTACTGCTTTAACAGCAGTTATACCACCTCCTTTACGGCGATTTCATCCTAAGCCTACAGAAGTAACAATTTGTGGGATGTTTCCAGACTTATCAATTTGTGGTCTATTGCCAGAATTGTCAATTTATAGTCTAGTTATTTTTGCGTTAATGGGCTTATGCTTACCTAGAACTAACCAAGTAAATAAGGTAATCTACACAATTAGCGAAATTTTATTAATTTTAATGACTGGACTTTTTGGCGAGAGATTTGCTCGCCTTTTTCCATTTCTTTACATAATTTTAGTTACTCGTAGTTGTTTCATTTTTCAGTTACCTGGGCGTTTATTTGTTACCAGTCTATCATTTACTTTATTTCTCCTGACTACACAATTAAAATATCAGTTATTTAGTTTTCAATCTTCACCACAGGCGCAAGAACGTTTTCGATTTTTGAGCTTGAACTGGTCATTGGGATTCGGTTTAAGTTTAGTTTTTGTATTGTTGATGATGAATGCAGTATTATCTGAACGGCATAGTCGAGAAAAATTAGCGATCGCTAATGAAAAGCTCCGTCAATATGCTATGCGAATTGAAAATCAAGCTACTTTAGAAGAACGAAACCGCATTGCGCGTGAAATCCATGATTCGTTAGGACATTCTCTAACTGCTTTAAATCTGCAACTAGAAACTGCTTTAAAACTATGGCAATCTAATCCAAGTAAAGCTGAAACATTTCTTACAACAGCAAAGGAATTAGGTTCAAAAGCGCTAAAAGATGTTCGTCAATCTGTTTCTACTATGCGTTTTAATCCCTTGCAAGAGCAATCTTTAGAAAAGGCGATCGCTAGTCTTGCAGAAAATTTTCATCGCTCCAATGGGATTTTACCAATTTATCAAATCAACATTGAATATTCTCTACCACCGGAAATCAATACCGCTATTTACCGCATTACTCAAGAATCTTTGACAAATATTTCTAAATATGCATATGCAACAGAGGTTAAACTAGAACTGACTATGACAAGAGGTAATTTACGATTGATTATTCAAGATAATGGTAGAGGTTTTGATGTCAAGCAAAATACTACTGGTTTTGGACTTCATAGTATGCGCGATCGCACTTTAGCACTTGGAGGTGAGTTTAACATTAATAGCGCTCTTGGTTCTGGTTGCAAAATTACAGTTAATATTCCCTTAACAAGGTTGACATGATGATTAAAGTCTTGCTGGTAGATGACCAAAGTTTAATTCGTCAAGGATTAAGAGCGTTATTGGAATTAGAACCAGATTTAGAAATAGTGGGAGAAGCAGAAAACGGCGAACAGGCGATTAATTGTGTTGCTCAATTTCAGCCAGATGTGGTACTACTAGATATCAGAATGCCGATTATGGATGGAGTTGCAGCTACGGGAGAAATTCAAAAACGTTTTACTAAAACGAAGATTTTAGTACTCACTACTTTTGATGATGATGAATACGTATCAGCAGCATTGCAAAATGGAGCAATGGGTTATTTGTTGAAAGATACACCATCAGAAGAATTGGCTGTTGCTATTCGTGCTGTTTATAAAGGATACACTCAATTAGGCCCAGGAATAGTTAAAAAACTATTGACTCAATTTTCTCATCCTGCACCAACCCAGTCACCACCTCTACCATCTAGTTTAGCTGAACTCACTCCCAGAGAAAAAGAGGTTTTGCGATTAATTGCTACAGGCGCTAGTAACCGAGAAATTGCTCAGGAACTCTATATTTCTGAGGGGACGGTAAAAAATCATGTTACGAATATTTTAAATAGATTAAATTTGCGCGATCGCACTCAAGCTGCTATTTGGGCAAATACATATTTATCCTATTTGAAGGAACCAAGTTAAATAATTCGTAATTCGTAATTCGTAATTTTAATCTCTCTATAGGACTAGTATTTGATTTTTGAAATATTCGTAGAAATACATGTAGTAGCGTGTCAAGACTAAATTGTTGCAAAATAAATTGTAGGTTGGCTTGAGGAACGAAACCCAACACTCGGATCAATGTTCGGTTTCGCGTTGCTCAACCCAACCTACATCTAATTTAGCTGTGCCAGACTACTACAAATACTTAGATTTTTTCAGAAATTAAATATGATTCCTATAGCAATTCTATTTGATTTGTGAGAATTCTAAGACGCAGATACCCAACTTTTTTAAGAAGTTGGGACTTTTGTTTCTCACAAATGATTTAGGATTGGTATATCTTATTTAAATAATTCCAAACATTCATTTTTTAAAACATCTTTTGTGACTTTGATATTTCTAAATGACTTAGCAATCACCTCTTCGCAAGATATATTAATTTGCGATTGATTTACAGTTATTAAATCTTGAATTGAAGCACCATATACGATTTCTGATAAACCACTCCAAACACAAGCAGTTGCACACATTGGACAAGGTTCGCCAGTTGTATATATGCTATAACCTTCTAAAGAGGGGTTTTTAAGTTTAGCTGTTAAACTGCGAATAACGTTAATCTCTGCATGAGCTGATGGATCGTTGTCTCTCCTCACAGTATTATGAGCGACAGCTACAACTTCGTTATCTTTGACAATCACTGCACCATAAGGCGCATCTCCTGCTTTTGCTTCTGCCAATGCTAAACGCATAAAATGTTCTTGGTTCATAATATATAAGCTGAGGTTAACATAAGGATAATCGTTAATAATATCCTATTTCTAATGCTATAACTGGAAATTAAGAGTTAGCTAATGGTCGAATATGTTATTGAGTAGACAAGACACAGAATTTTACTTAAAAGATCTGGAAACGCCAATAGGTAAAGCGATTAATTTAACACTTGCGTCTTTGGTGCTAATATCATCAGGAATTTTTGTGGTAGAAACATACAATATTCCTGATTATATGCGGTTTCAGTTAAATGTAGCTGATATTGCGATCGTTATTATCTTTGCGGTGGAATATTCACTCCGACTGTGGAGTGCAGAAAACAAACTTAAGTATATTTTTAGCTTTTATTCAATTATTGATTTAATGGCGATTTTGCCATTTTTTCTAGGAATGGTCGATATTAGTTTTATCCGCCTACTACGATGGTTTCGGATTTTACGATTAATCAGATTTATAGATAGAAAATTTTTATTCGCTAGTATCAGTACCGAAGATGGGATGATTTTTACGCGAATATTATTTACATTATTTGCAATTGTTTTTATTTACTCTGGTTTAATTTATCAGGTCGAGCATCCAGTTAATCCGGAAAATTATGGTACATTTTTAGATGCATTTTATTTCTCAGTTGTCACAATGACAACTGTCGGATTTGGCGATGTTATTCCAATTTCTGAATTAGGGCGTTTGCTAACAGTATTGATGATTTTTACAGGAATTGCCCTGATTCCTTGGCAAGTGGGAGATTTAATTAAGCGCGTGGTAAAAACTGCAAATCAGGTAGAAACAGTTTGTTTAGGTTGTGGTTTGGCTTTCCATGACTTAGATGCTGGATTTTGTAAAAGGTGTGGGACTAAGTTACCTAGTCGCAGGGTTGATTGAGGTGCAATCGCTATCTACATAATATTAATCTAGGCTAAAATAATTTGTCTTTGGCGATCGCTCAGGAAAGAGAATACAAAATGCCTAACCTCAACCTCCTCTCAGAATATAAAAGCTTTGGTGGCAAACTCGGTTTTTACAGTCATCCCTCTTCTACTTGTAACGGTGAAATGCGCTTTGCTGTCTATCAACCACCACAAGCAACTCAAAAACCTGTACCGATTCTCTATTTCCTTTCTGGGTTGACTTGCACCGAAGAGAATTTTATGGTGAAGGCAGGGGGAGTGCAACGCTTTGCGGCTGAGTACGGTTTGATATTGGTTGTACCAGATACGAGTCCGCGTAATACTGGCATTGCAGGTGAGGATGATGACTGGGACTTTGGTACTGGTGCGGGCTTTTATGTTGATGCTACAGAAGAACCGTGGCGCAAACACTACCAAATGTATAGTTATGTCGTCCAGGAATTACCTGCTTTAATTACCGCAAATTTCCCTACCCAAGTGGATAAA
Organism: Nostoc sp. C117; assembly: GCF_043099735.1. Lineage (NCBI taxonomy): Bacteria > Bacillati > Cyanobacteriota > Cyanophyceae > Nostocales > Nostocaceae > Nostoc > Nostoc sp. C117. The sequence continues at coordinate 424,201 of NZ_CP170991.1, read as the reverse complement.
CAAGGTATTTTCGGCCATTCGATGGGGGGACATGGGGCGCTTGTGTGTGCGTTGAGAAACCCAGAGCTCTACAAATCAGTATCAGCTTTTGCACCGATCGCTGCACCTATGCGTTCTCTTTGGGGTCAAAAGATTTTTAATGGTTATCTTGGCAGTAATCAAGCAAGTTGGCGTGATTATGATGCTAGTGAATTAGTCAGAAAATTAGGATATCACAGTTCGATTCTCATTGACCAAGGGACTGCGGATAAATATTTAGCTGAAGAATTGCTGCCAGAGGTGTTTGAGCGAGCTTGTGCAGATGTTAATCAGCCGCTAAACTTGCGTTATCAAGAAGGCTATGACCACGGTTATTATTTCATCTCTACTTTTATTGAAGATCATATTCGCCACCATGCGATCGCTCTTGCTTAATTTTACAAATATCTAGAATAAGCGCGATCGCTCCTTTGCCCAAATTACATTGTAGGGCGATCGCGTACTTTAAGCTAATTCCAAATAAAAAAATATCCCACTGTTAACAGTCAACAGTCAACAACCTCAAGCGGTTGTTTTTATTTCTTGGAGTTCCCTAACTAAATTCCAATTAAAAAGTCACTACACTCCGAATTGATTCACCTTTGTGCATCAAATCAAAAGCATCATTAATTTGCTCAATGGGCATCACATGGGTAATCAAATCATCAATATTTATCTTACCTTCCATATACCAATCAACAATTTTTGGCACATCTGTACGCCCTCTAGCGCCACCGAACGCCGTACCTTTCCAAACCCGGCCAGTTACTAACTGAAAAGGACGAGTACTGATTTCTTCTCCAGCACCAGCAACGCCAATAATCACACTGACACCCCAACCTTTGTGACAGCATTCTAATGCTTGACGCATCACTTTGACATTACCAATACATTCAAAACTATAATCAGCACCGCCTTTTGTTAAATCAACCAGATAGGGAACTAAATCACCCTCTACTTCTTGGGGATTAACAAAGTGCGTCATGCCAAACTTTTCGGCTAAGGCGCGTCTGTTGGGATTAATATCCACCCCAATAATCATATTCGCTCCCACCATCCGCGCCCCTTGAATGACATTTAAGCCAATCCCACCCAAGCCAAAAACCACGACATTTGCTCCCGGTTCTACCTTGGCTGTATTAATGACTGCACCAATACCAGTAGTCACGCCACAGCCAATGTAACAAACCTTCTCAAATGGGGCATCTTCCCGGATTTTTGCCAAGGAGATTTCCGGCAACACCGTATAGTTAGCGAAAGTAGATGTACCCATATAATGGTGAATCATCTGCCCATCAATACTAAAGCGACTAGTGCCATCAGGCATAACACCGCGTCCTTGAGTTAGGCGAATGGCTTGACAGAGATTAGTTTTGAAGCTCAGACAATATTCGCACTGACGACATTCCGCAATGTATAAAGGAATCACATGATCCCCTGGTTTGAGACTGGTGACACCAGCACCTACCTCAACCACCACACCAGCACCTTCATGTCCCAAAATTGCCGGAAACAAACCTTCGGGATCAACACCAGAAAGGGTATAGGCGTCAGTATGACAAACCCCAGTGGCTTTAACCTCGACTAACACTTCTCCAGCTTGTGGTCCAGATAGTTCGACAGTTTCAATAGTCAACGGCTTACCTGCACTGTAAGCTACTGCTGCTTTAACTTGCAACATCAGCCCTCCTGTATAGTTTGTCAATGAGCTTATTTGAGTTTATATCGGGGAGGGCATTTGTTATTGGGGATGGGGCATTAAGAGTGTGGGAGGTGTGAGGACATGGGGTGGTGGGGTTAAATTCTCTCCCCATACTTCTCTACGAGAGGCTGCGCCAACGGCTTTGCGGTAGTTGAATCTCGACTCACTTCGACGCCGCTCAGTGCAAGTCGCTCGATTTGAGCGTAGTCGAAACTCAGTACAAGTCTCCCCATTCCCAATACCCTTGAATATTACTTTGTTAAAATACCATTCTCTAGCTAGATTGGTTAAAGGCGGCAACAGCTGTTTAGGCAACGATGTAAACTTGATGTCAGCAGCAACCTCCAAATAATTTGTCCATTTTTCAATTAATAAATTTTGTTACAGCTTATGAACCCTGCCCTAACACAAATTGGCGCTCAAATGTCCAACCTGACTGGAGTGAGAGCGATCATGAAGGATATTATCGAAACATTACGAGCTGGTGCAGGGCAGCAGTTTATTAATTTGAGTGCTGGGAATCCGTTAATTTTGCCAGAGGTAGAACAATTATGGCGAGATTGTACTGCACAGCTTTTAGCTAGTCCAGAATATGGTGAGGTAGTTTGTCGCTACGGATCGAGTCAGGGCTATGCACCATTAATTGAAGCGATCGCCAACGACTTTAACAAACGCTACGGGTTAAACTTAAGCGATCGCAATATCCTCATTACCCCCGGTAGTCAATCCCTCTACTTCTATGCTGTTAATAGCTTCGGTGGCTACACCCCTAGCGGCGAATTAAAACAAATCGTTTTACCCCTGAGTCCTGACTACACAGGTTATGGCGGTATTTGCTTAGTTCCAAAAGCCTTAACTGCTTACAAACCAACTCTCGATATTGATGAACCTGCCCACCGATTTAAATATCGCCCCGACTTTAGCCAACTTACGATTACAGAAAACACTGGTTGCGTCCTCTTCTCTCGCCCCTGTAATCCCACTGGTAATGTCCTGACTGATGATGAAGTGAAAAAGATTGCTGCCTTAGCTGCGCCTTATAATTTGCCAGTATTAATTGACTCGGCTTATGCGCCCCCCTTCCCAGCCTTAAACTTTACCGAAATGACACCAGTGTTTGGTGATAATATTCTCCACTGCATGAGTTTATCGAAAGCGGGATTACCAGGAGAAAGACTTGGTATAGCTATTGGCGATGAAAAATGGATTGAGGTACTGGAGTGTTTCCAGGCAAATATGAGCCTCCATTCTTCACGTTACGGCCAAGCGATCGCAGCTCTTGCAATTAATTCCGGTGCTTTAGTGGAAATTTCCCACACTGTCATCCGTCCGTTTTACCAAAATAAATTTACCGTTTTAGAAACCAGCTTAGAACAAGCGATGTCCAAGGATTTACCTTGGTTCCTCCATCGCGGTGAAGGAGCAATTTTTGCTTGGTTGTGGTTACAAGATTTACCTATCACTGATTGGGAATTTTACCAGCAATTAAAGCAAGTAGGTGTGATTATCGTCCCTGGAAGTACCTTCTTCCCCGGTTTAGAGGAAGAATGGGCGCACAAGCACCAATGCTTCCGCATCAGCCTCACCGGCAGCGATGAGGAGATTGCCACCGCTATGCAACGTTTAGCAAAAGTAGCTGAAGAAGCTTATAAGCGTGCCGCTGTGACAGCCTAATAGGAAAAATGGAAATGAAACACGAAGAAGCTAATAAAGAGATTGGAGGCAGAGGGGCAGAGGGGCAGAGGGGCAGAGGGGCAGAGAAGCAGAAGGGGAAGATAGTAGGAGGAAATTCAAAAATTCAAAATGCTCAATCCCCAGTCCCTAGTCCCCAATCCTCAATCCCCAATCTCGATAACTGGCTAGAAATTGGTAAGATTGTTGCCCCTCAAGGATTATCTGGAGAATTACGGGTTTATCCTGTATCAGACTTTCCCGAAAGATTTGAGATGCCGGGAAAACGTTGGTTGTTGCGTTCAGGTGATACAGAACCGCAACCAATCGAATTGTTGGCTGGACGTTATGTCAGTAACAAAAACTTGTATGTAATTAAATTAGCTGGTGTGGACAATTGCGATCGGGCGGAAGCTTTGCGTGGTTGTAAGTTAATGGTACCAGCAAGCGATCGCCCCCAATTAGGCAAAGATGAATATCATGTCCTCGATTTGATTGGTTTAGAAGTCTTCATGCAAGCATCTGGCGAACTCGTGGGTACGGTGGTAGATATCATCCCCGCTGGCAATGATTTGTTAGAAGTAAAATTATACCCATCTTTTACTACTGACAAAGGACAAATAACAGATGACAAAAAGCAAAAGACTGTTTTGATTCCATTTGTGGAAGCGATCGCCCCAGTGGTAGACTTACCCTCTGGTCGGATTGAAATTACACCACCGCCTGGGTTATTGGAAATTAATAATTAGGCGATTAATTGAAGGGAGATTATTAATTTTGAATTTGGAATTTTCAGCAAAGCGACGTAACTCAAGCTTTACCAAAAATCGTAGCTTTTGAAGAATTTGTCCAGTGGAAGCCAGAAAATGAGCGCTATGAATTGCACAACGGAATCATTGTTAAAATGCCTCAATCTGTAGGAGATCGTGAAGAAATAACAGGCTTCTTAGCTTTTGAACTGACTAGAGAATGTATCATTTGAAATCTTCCCTACTTCATACCCAAGACAGCATTAGTTAAACTACCTGAAAATGAATCAGGTTACTCGCCAGATATACTGTTATTGAATCGTCCTAATTTGATCGATGAAACTCTGGGGAAAAAAGAATCTACTGTTAGTCAATCTGCATCAATTCCTATAATTATTGAAGTTGTTAGTAGAAATTGGCGCGATCATTATCTCAAAAAATACGCTGATTATGAAGAAATGGGAATTCCTGAATACTGGATTGTTGATTATGCTGCTTTAGGCGGTAGAGAGTTTATTGGGAAACCAAAACAACCAACTATCTTAGTTAGTTCTTTGGATGAGAGTGATATCAAGTTAGCAAATTTCGAGGAACAGACCGTATTCAGTTCCGAACATTTCCCGAGTTAAGTTTTACTGTTCAACAGATTTTTAAACGGAGTAATATTTCATAATTCATAATTCATAAGTTATAGCCAGTTGTAGACATCGCCCTGCCATCCTATGTCCATAACAAAGAAATTTAGTCACAAAAGCTGTAAAAATTCCTCATGGGTTAGGTGTGCATCATCTGGAAAACAGGTAAGATTAGTTGCGGATGAATCCATGAAAAACCTTTTGGAATGGAGTGTCGATTATGACATTAGCAACGACTCCACAAACAAAGCCTTTAACAGATGAAGAATTACAGAAGATAAACGCCTACTGGCGTGCAGCTAACTATCTTTCCGTTGGGCAAATATATCTACTCGATAATCCGCTACTAAGAGAACCCCTCAAGCTAGAACACGTCAAACCCAGACTATTGGGGCACTGGGGAACTACACCAGGGCTGAACTTGATCTATGTTCATCTAAATCGGCTGATTAAAAAATATGACCTCAACATAATCTATATTGCTGGGCCTGGTCATGGAGGCCCTGGACTGGTAGCCAACACTTACTTAGAAGGCACTTACACCGAGTATTACCACAACATTTCTCAGGATGCTGAAGGAATTCAGAAACTCTTCAAACAGTTCTCTTTCCCTGGTGGTATCCCCAGTCACGTAGCACCGGAAACTCCTGGTTCGATCCACGAAGGTGGGGAATTAGGTTATGCCCTCGTTCACGCCTTCGGTGCTGCCTTTGATAACCCTGACTTAATTGTTGCTGCTGTTGTTGGTGACGGTGAAGCGGAAACAGGTGCTTTAGCGACTAGTTGGCATTCCAACAAGTTTCTTAACCCTGTGCGTGATGGTGCAGTTCTGCCGATTCTGCACCTGAATGGGTATAAAATTGCTAACCCAACGATGCTGGCACGGATTAGCCGTGAGGAGTTGGAGAGTTTATTTATAGGCTACGGCTACAAACCATACTTTGTTGAAGGTGACGATCCCGCAGATGTTCATCAGCAGATGGCGGCGACTCTAGAAACAGCGATCGCCGAAATTCAAAGTATCCAAAGGGAAGCCCGCGTACATGGTTTTACAGAACGTCCCCAATGGCCGATGATTGTCATGCGAACCCCCAAAGGTTGGACAGGACCGAAGGAAGTGGATGGGAAAAAAACCGAAGGTTATTGGCGATCGCATCAAGTTCCCTTTGGTAATATAGCCAAACAGCCAGAACACCTGAAACTCCTAGAAGATTGGATGAAGAGTTACAAACCAGAAGAACTCTTCGACGCTAACGGTAAGCTGATTCCTGAACTAGCAGAACTAGCCCCCAAAAAGCATCGACGTATGGGTGACAATCCCCACGCCAACGGCGGGATTTTGCTGCATGACCTGAAAATGCCCGATTTTCGAGATTATGCTGTAGATGTTCTTGAACCAGGAAAGGCGATCGCCGAAGCTACCAAAGTGACCGGCAAATTCCTGCGGGATATCATGCGACTTAACCAAGAAAGTAGCAATTTTCGGATCTTCGCCCCCGACGAATTAGCATCAAATCGTTTAGACCCTGTATTAGAAGTTACAAACCGGGTTTGGGAAGGCGAGATTTACCCCGAAGATGACCACCTTTCCCCCGACGGTCGGGTAATGGAAGTTCTCAGCGAAACTTCTTGCCAAGGATGGTTAGAAGGCTACCTACTCACCGGGCGTCACGGATTCTTCACTTGCTACGAAGCATTTATCCACATCATTGATTCTATGTTCAACCAACACGCCAAATGGTTGAAAACTACCAAACATATTCCTTGGCGTCGACCGATCGCTTCCCTCAATTACCTACTCACCTCTCACGTTTGGCGACAAGACCATAATGGTTTTTCTCACCAAGATCCCGGTTTTATCGACCATGTACTTAACAAAAAAGCCGAGATCGTCCGCGTGTATTTGCCCCCCGATGCCAACACTCTGCTGTCGGTAACTGACCATTGTCTAAAAAGCCGCAACTATGTTAACGTCATCATTGCTGGAAAACAGCCAGCATTGCAATATCTCAATATAGATGCAGCCATTAAGCATTGCACCAAAGGCATCGGCATTTGGGAATGGGCAAGCAACGACGAAGGCGGCGACCCAGATGTAGTGCTAGTTTGTGCTGGGGATATTCCCACCTTAGAAATCTTGGCGGCTGTAGACATCCTGCGCCAGCACTTCTCGGATTTAAAGGTGCGAGTAGTGAATGTAGTCGATTTGATGACACTCCAGCCAAAAACCGAACATCCCCACGGTTTGAGTGAAAAAGACTTTGACACAATTTTCACCACCGATAAACCCGTTATCTTTGCCTTTCATGGCTATCCCTGGCTGATTCATCGCCTAACCTACCGCCACACTAATCATAAAAACATCCATGTACGTGGCTACAAAGAAGAAGGAACTACCACCACTCCCTTTGATATGGTTGTTCTCAACGATTTAGATCGCTTCCATTTAGTAATTGATGTAATCGATCGCGTACCCAAACTAGGATCTAAGGCAGCTTATGTGAAACAGCAAATGGAAGGTAAGCTGATTGAACACAAGCACTACGTTCAGAAATACGGCGACGATGTGCCGGAAATTCGTGATTGGAAGTGGCCATATTAAGAAATAGAAGAACGGATGAGCAAGGGGGAAAGACTATAGTTTAAATAAGGCCCCCACTGTTGATTTTTGTCTAAAGTCCAATCATTAACTAAGTCCCTATGACTAAAATCAAAGGGACTTTTGTTTTAGGAAAAAGGAATTTTTTGGAAGCTTGAAGTCATGAGAAAGTCTTGCACTATCAAGCAAATAATTGTATTTTTGAGAGGGGCTCCCATCAAAAGCATAAGTAAAACTCAATGACATTGCCAGGAATCAAGCATTTTCTGGGTAAGTGGAGCTATATCGTTGCAGTACTTGTCGATTTTTTGGCAAAAGGGAAATCCAAAACCTTTAACCTAAACCCAGTAACCTTTTCCCAAAGCCAGATTCCAAGTTAAAAATGTTTAACCAATTAGTATTGCATATCATTGGACATCAACTAAGGAAAGGTTCATAATGGCATTTGAAAAAGTCTCCAAATCTCCAGTCAAGGATCGCCAAACAGTAGAATCAAGCTCTGGGTTTACCTCAAGGCCGTTTACACCTCTGGTTAAACAACCAACACAGATACCAACCGTGCAGTTGTCAAACTCAGATCGAACCGGACAGCAGCAAGAGTTTGTAAACAACGATTTCGAGACTAACAGACTAACTACCTTGCCAGAAATTCCCATATTTCCACCGCATTATAATCGAGAACCGCAAAGGATTCAGCGGAAGCTAATTATTGGACAGACTGGTGATAAGTACGAACAGGAAGCCGATAGAGTCGCACATCAGGTTGTCCAGCGTACACCCATACCTAGTCAGAGCGTGAGTATGAGCCAACCCAAAAGTGAGTTTGCCCAACGCATGAAAGGTAAAGTGTTGCAACGATCGGACTCCAGTGGACAAATTGAAATGCAGACAAATAAATTCGGTCTGATGCAAGAGCCGAAAGTACCATTTATCCAGGGTGAAGGGCTAAATCAAGACCAAAATATATCACAAACACAACCAAAAGTCATCCAGAGGATCACAGATACGGAAGCAAGAGAAAACTTGTCAGAAGATTGGCTAGAATATTACGATGCATGGCTGGAAATGAGAGGAGCAGAATCCGAAGAGTCGTTAGATTTACTGTTAGGTCCCTTAACAATAGAAGAACTTAAAAGTAAACTACGAGAGTATGAAGATCGACAAATAAATGAAGATGAGCCAGAAGATAAATGGAATCAGTTTTTGCCAGATATTATCCCATTTGCAACAGTTGTAGACAATCTATTAGCAAATTCACAAGACTTTGGGGAATATATTCAGCAACGTCAAGCAGAAGGGGTCAACAGCGCAGACAATGTTAGTGTCTTAGGAGAAAGTGATTTCTTAGAAGCATTCGTCAATGAACTCAAATTAAAATATCAACATGACGGAGAGGTAGCTGAGTTTAGCGAGGAAGTAAATAACAGATTAAATGAACTTAGCTCTGCTAACGACAATTCCTTTGATTCATACTTTAAGATAAATGTAGCCATGTTGAGGGAAGCTGATACCTCTAACGGATTTACATCGTTCTTTGGCGGAACTAATAGGACTATATATCTACGAAAAAGTACATTTGATAACGTAACTGAAACATATGTTCATGAGTTGATGCATAGATACTCAAGCTTAAACTTTTTACAGTTAGGCGCATCAATTAATGAGGGTTTAACCGACCTATTTATGCAAAAATTACTACAATCTTTGGGATTTTCAATAGTAACTGAATCTTATGCAACACAAGTAAAACTGGTGGAAAAACTGATCGAAATTTTCTTCGATAACGATTCTACAATGTTTAAACAGGCATACTTTCAGGGTAACACTCAGCCTGTAATTAGTAGAATATCTATGGGATTGCAACCGGAACAATATGACATTCTGATCAACGGTAGTGATGTACAAGAGCAGATAACAATATTACAAGAAATGGACGGAGAGCAGGAGTCTGATGAAGAGATAGAGGAATCAGAAATTGATGATCTCACATCAGAGGAGGGCGAACAGGAGGCTGATGAACAGATAGAGGCAGAGGCATCACAAACTCATGAACCCACATCAGAGGAGGGCGAACAGGAGGCTGATGAACAGATAGAGGCAGAGGCATCACAAACTCATGAACCCACATCAGAGGGGGGTGAACAGGATGCTGATGAACAGATAGAGGCACCACGTCCGGCTAAGCGGAAACGAAACGAAGAACAGGATGAAGAGGACGAGGCTGACATCAAATCACTAAGACATTCCTTAAAACATCTGAAAAGAGAAACATCAAAGACCGAATAACAGTAGTTGGCGCTGAAATACAGAGCAACTGCATTTTAAAATATAGGACTTACGCATTGAGAGAAAAGCCAAAATAACGGATGTATTTTTCAGGACTTTTAGGTAGATTTTTCAGTTAACTTTTTGCGGTTTGTCAAAGGCTAAAGCGACCTGTTTACCTTATTAACCCAAGTTTTTACACACAACCAATCCAAAAGCATTCGCATAACTTTTTAACTTTGTAGTGAGAAGTACTTTAAGTTACTTAATGCATCAAACACTACCCACTTTTATGGTTAGCGCTAGGATAGCTATGTATTTTATTAAAGTATAAATATGGCTCAAACTTTTTACGTAAATCCAGTATCAGGCAGCGATACCAACCCAGGTAGCCAACAAGCCCCTTTCAAAACTATTACGCAAGGCCTTAAGGTAGCGACAGATAGCACCAAAATTCAACTAGCAGATGGTAATTACAATGCTGCTAGTGGTGAAGTTTTTCCGCTAACGATTCCATCTGGGGTGACAGTGGTGGGTAATGAAGCTAACAAAGGCAATAACATTCTGATTGAAGGTAGTGGTAATTACCTGAGCCGTACTTTTGCTGGTCAAAATGTCACATTTGTGTTGCTGGATAAAGCGGAACTGCGGGGAGTAACTGTAACAAATTTGGCTAGTCGTGGTAGTGGTGTTTGGATTGAATCAACTGCCCCTACAGTTGCTAATAGCACCTTCAAAAACTGTAAGCGGGAGGGAGTATTTGCTACAGGTGAGGCTAATCCAGTTATTCTAGGTAATGTGTTCAGTGAGAATGCAGCCAATGGAGTTGCGATCGCTAAAAATTCTAAAGGTCAAATTCAAGGTAATACCTATTTCAAAACAGGTTTTGGTATTGCCATTAGTGATAACGCATCACCTATACTTGTAGACAACAAAATTTCTGAAAACCGTTCTGGGATTGTTATCTCTGGTACTGCTCGTCCCGTATTGCGTAATAATCTCAGTGAAAATAACACTGATGATGGTCTGACTATTATTGCAAGTGCCCTACCTGATATTGGCACTACCAATAATCCAGGGGGTAATACTTTACGCAATAACGGTAAATTTGATTTACAAAATGCCAGTTCCAACAAGCTGGTTTCTGTGGGAAATACAATTGACCGGACTAAAGTCACTGGAAACTTAGAGTTTATAGATAGTTCGGTTCCAACACCCACTCCCACACCAACACCCATTCCCACACCAACACCCACTCCCACACCAACACCCACTCCCACACCAACACCCACTCCCACACCAACACCCATTCCAACACCCACTCCCGCGCCAACACCTACTCCCGCGCCAACACCCATTCCCACTCCAACACCCACACCAACACCCACTCCCACGCCAACACCCACTCCCACACCAACACCCACTCCCACGCCAACACCCACGACTAATATTGAATTAACTGATATTACTAATCATTGGGCAGGTGGGTTTATTCGGGAATTAGTCAAATTGGGGATAATTAACGGTTTCCCCGATCGCACATTTAAACCAGATGCGACAATGACACGGGCGCAATACGCAGCATTGCTGGTAAAAGCTTTCGACCCGTCGCCAAACCGGCCAGTTACCAAATTCAAAGATGTAGCACCAGATTTTTGGGCATCCAAGGTAATTCAACAAGCGTATCAAGGTTTATTTCTTTCTGGTTTTCCTGATAATACCTTCGGCCCGAATAAAAATATCCAGCGCGTGCAAGTGATTGTCTCCCTGGTGAATGGATTAGGTTTATCTGGTGATGGTACAGCAACCATCAAAACTTTTGATGACCAGGCAAAGATTCCTGATTATGCTAAGGATGAAATTATCAAGGCTATTCAAAAGGAAATTATTGTCAATCATCCTAATCTCAAACAACTCAATCCCACCCGCGATGCAACACGCGCTGAGGTAGCGGTGATGGTATATCAAGCTTTGGTAGATGCTGGTCGTGTAGCGGCGATCGAGTCACCTTATATTCTGACTGCTTAATTTTTAAACTGGTTTGTTTTGCAAAATCGCATAATTTTTGTAGGAGCAATTCATGAATTAATTACTCCTACAAAAATTGTCCTACTCAAACTGAGGCAAATTATTGGGGTCAATACCCTGAGATTGCAAATAAGCAATCAGTCGTTCTTTTTGCTGGCGTTCCTGTTCGGCGCGTTGGCGTTCTTGTTCAATCTGTTCTACAGCCCAAGGTAATAAATTACCATCTCGATCCCACCAGCGTAACCAATAACCAGTGCGAGCTTCTTTTGTTCCTTGCCAAGTTCCCAAAAATAAGCCCATTACATCAATCCAATGGCGACCGTTTTCGTCAGGTAACTTTAATTCATAGCGTTTATTTTCTAGTTGATAATATTCTAATAAACCGCCATCTGGTTCAAAGATTATGTAGATGGGAATCTGCAAAATTTGCTCGTAGAAAAACCATTTTCCGGGCGGATAAGTTCGCTTGACTGAATATTCTCCGCCCTCGGTATCGGATAAAAATTCCATCGCGATCGCCGGAATATCCCCTTCTAAATTGGGTGTATAACTTTTGCGATTATCCACCACTTCATTCACTGACGGCACATAAACCCAGTCAGGTGCTTTGGCAATAAATTGCTCGTTGATAGTGGCACAAAGACCAAAGTTTGAAGTTATCAACATCTGAGGTTGGATGAATCCACTGATTTCTAGGCTTTCACGCAAAGCACCAGCCAAAAGTGGCTGACCGGTATTCTCCACTGGTTCATCCTCTAGTTGAAAATCTTTGGGTAAGGCTTCCCAAGAGATTACCAGTTCTGTTGGAGATTTGGCTTGGCTAAGTTGGGTTGCCATAAATACAGTACGAATTTATTTTTTATCTTGTGGAGGAGGAGTTAATTAAGTCTTAGGGACGTAGCGATCGCGGCATTTATAAATATATTTTACTACTTAAGATGAATTTCATTTAAACAAATTTGTATTTAAGATTACAACTGCTGAAATACTAGATTTACAGGTGACTAATTTTCCCTGCCACTAAGGAGTAATAATAATGGTTTTAAGTCAAAATCAACGCGTTGTAGGCGTATTTACTCATCGTCGAGATGTAGAACAAGCGCTACATGAATTGAAAGATTCTGGTTTGGCGATGGAGAAAGTATCTGTAGTTGTACAGAATGCAGAGCGCAATCATGAGATTGCTAATGGTGATAAAGCTGACGAAGGTGCAACAGTAGGAGGACTTTCAGGGGGTGCTGTTGGTGGTTTGACTGGTTTATTGGTAGGTCTTGGGACTTTAGCAATCCCTGGAGTTGGGCCAATAATGCTGGCTGGGGCAGCGGCAACTGCTTTGGTTACAACCCTCGTGGGAGCAAGTATTGGTGCTGCTACTGGGACTTTTGCTGGTGCATTAGTTGGTTGGGGAATGTCGGAAGAGCAAGCCATAGCATATAACCAGCGGGTAGAAGATGGACAATATTTAATAATTGTCGATTGTACATCTTTAGAAATTCCTACAGTACAAGCAATTTTACAGCGTTGGGGTATTGAAGAGTTCGGCATTTACGAGCATCTCAACAGTGAGAATGGAAGTACAAATTATTTGATGCCGATGACTTCTGCTAGTGCCATTCCTAATAAAAGTGCAATTCTGACCAAGTATGCTATTAATTACTTTAGTCACATAGATAATGCTGAAGCGGCAATTAACGATATGTTTGTGGCAGGTTTTCCAGTAACCCAGATTTCCTTAATTTGTAAAGATTTTCCTCAATTGGTTGGATCAATAGGTGTTATTATAAGTGACCGCTTTGACGCTGTGAGACTAGGAATCGGAGATGAGTGGGCACGTTTTTACAACGAGCAAATTGAGCAAGGAAATTACATACTCATAGTTAGTGGCACAGATAATGAACTCGATGGCGCTAGCTTGATTCTGGGCAAGTATGGTGTTCAAGAGTGCCAAATTTATGATCCAATGTTAATTCGTTCTTAAAAGTGGGTGCTGCCAATTTGACACCCATGCACAGCTGTGAGAGGCTACAAATTTGCAAATATACTAAAAACAGATGATTGCTGGACTTTTGCCTGTTAATGTCTTAGCCATTTTAAAAGTAAAGCTCCAACCCGTTTTTAGTATAATTTGGGATAATTTATTTTTTGGAAGTCCCTTACAAGAGAACTTTAGCTAAAATCGGTTCCACAGTTTTAGAAATCTCTGGGACATATACTTGCGTAACGTAGTCGGCAATCATTCTGTCGGTGTTGAATAACGGCGCATTTGTCTTAATGGACGTTTTCATCATCTCTACCCAGCGGTGCGGAATACCTTGAGCATCTTGGTCATAGTATAGAGGAACAATTTCTTCTTCTAACAGCTGATAAAGCGATCGCGAATCAATCTGATCTTGCAATTGTTGATCGCTAGTATTCGCATCTTCACCAATTGCCCAACCGTTAATTCCTTTGCCATCTGGCCCTGCTTGATAGCCTTCGCACCACCAGCCATCCAAAACGCTGCAATTAAGACCGCCGTTAAAACAGACTTTTTGCCCACTTGTACCAGACGCTTCTAACGGACGGCGGGGATTATTTAACCAAACATCCACACCTTGCACCAGTTTTTGACCAGTGTAAATGTCGTAATCTTCAATAAAGGCGACTCGGTTGATAATCCCGGAATTGTGACACCACTCCATTAACCGCTGGATAATCCGCTTACCTTCTTCATCAGCTGGGTGCGCTTTCCCAGCAAAGATAATTTGTACTGGACGTTGAGCATTACCAAAAATCTTCAGTGCGCGTTGAGCATCGCGCAAAATCAGATCCCCGCGTTTGTAAGGGCTGAAGCGTCTGGCAAATCCAATGGTCAATACATTGGGATCGAGTAAGCTTTCTGTTGCTTGAATGAGGTCATAATTTTCGCCACGCAACTCCCGCGCTTTTTTAACTTTAAAACGGGTAAAGGCAATTAGTCGTTCTTTGAGGATGAGATGTCGTGACCACAGTTCTTCATCGGGAATGTCGTCAACTTTAGCCCACATTTTGGGATCGACGGCGCGATTTTTCCAGTCTTCTCCCAAATATTGGTTATATAAGTCGCCTAACAAAGGTGCAGTCCAAGTGGGTGCATGAACGCCATTGGTAATATAACCAATGGGTACTGTATTTTCCGATCGCTGCGGATAGAGAACTGTCCACATTTTACGAGAAACTTGACCGTGCAATTCACTGACGCCATTACAAGCACGAGACATTCGCAGTGCTAAAACGGTCATCCCAAAGGGTTCCCAAGGATCGCCCAATCGTCTTGCACCCAATGCCAAAAATTGTTCGCGGGAAAGTCGCAATTGCGGCCAATAGCTGGCAAAGAAAGAATCGATTAAATCGGGTGAGAAGACATCATGACCGGCGGGAACGGGGGTATGGGTGGTGAATACACAACTGTTCCGCACCTTGGCTTCGATGTCGTAGAAAGATTTACCAGTCCGCTCAATTTCTAACCGCGCAATTTCTAAGGTACAGAATGCGGCGTGTCCTTCATTGAGGTGATAAACAGAAGGTTCAATTCCCAAGGCGTTTAGGGCGCGAACACCACCAATTCCCAAGACGACTTCTTGGGCGATGCGGGTTTCCAAGTTACCGCCGTATAAATGTCCTGTTAGCCAGCGGTCAATGGGATCGTTATCGTGGCGATCGCTATCTAATAAATATAAGGTGACTCGCCCTACTTGGACTCGCCAGATTTGCACTTTCACAACCCGCTGGCGAACTTGTAACTCAATAATTATCGGTTCCCCTTGCTCATTTTTAATTAACTCCAAGGGCATCTGTCCAAAAGGATTATCAATATAATAATCTTCTTGCCAACTTTGACGGTTCAAGCGTTGCCGAAAATAACCTTGCCGATACAACAAGCCAACACCAACCAACGGTACACCCAAATCTGATGATGATTTCAGGTGATCCCCGGCGAGAATTCCTAAGCCACCAGAGTAAACAGGTAGGGATTCATGAATACCAAACTCAGCGCAAAAGTAGGCAATAGGACGCAATGCAGATACTTGCGGTGCAACTCGACTGACCCAAGTATCTTGCTGGTTGATGTATTGGTCAAACTCACGTGCGAGGGCGGATATCTGCTTTAAGTAAAATGGATCTTCTGCTAATTGAGTCAGACGGTCGTAACTTGCGGACTCTAAAATCGCCACTGGATTATGCCCACAGCGTTCCCATTCTTGGGAATCAATTGTTTGGAATAGGGAAATGCGATCGCCACTCCAACTCCACCAGTAGTTATAAGCCAAATCTGCCAAACGTTTGAGCGGTGAAGGTAACTTTTCACTCAAGCGTCGTGCTGCGGTGATTGCACTACTATTTGCCATACTAAATCCATGTCCTCGCGCTTAACTTTTTCTCTATGTATTGGCGACTGGGGACTAGGAGAAACCAATGCCCCATGCCCCATACCTAGTTCCTTTCATTTCCTTTTCAGGTTTATAACACCGGAGTCTTCACTTGCTGAATTCTCCCCTGAAGTTGGAAGAGTTTATTGACATCAAACTTTATCCAAATAAATGGTTTTTATTGTTTTTGTCTTCTCAAAATTATCCCTATTTTTTGACGGTTTTGATATTTTTTTCCATCAAATTCGTTGACATTATTTTAATTTATTTGTTTTGTTGTTAATATTTATTTAAATGTTCAAAGGTTATTTATAAAGTGAAAATAAAATTACCGTAGGGTGTATAGGCGTATATTTTGATCTAGATTGTCACGAAAAACATGATATTGGCGGCTAAAACACCCTACTTAAGATTTACTTTATAAATGGTCTGTTATGCCTGGGCGATCGCAATCACAAAAAATCAATACCTCCATAGGTGCGATCGCACTGACGTAATATTGAGTCATTTGGCGCCATCGCTTTTGTGACAGTGGTTGAGATTGCAATCAGAGAGTGAGTAACAAAAGCTACGCACAAGCAAATTGTATACTGTTATTTTTCTAGCTATGTGACAGTAAATCAATTAATTGTGTGATGTCTACAGCAAAATGCTTTGGGTTGCAGCAACTCAAATATTGGCGATCGCTTGATTAAGCGTAATGCTATAATATTAAAGGGGATACAATAAAATTTCCCTACTTTCGCCAGATTTGAATCTAGATATAATAAATCTCAAATCTGCGAATTAATAGTTGGAGAGGTGTCCGAGTGGTTCATGGTGACGCACTCGAAATGCGTTTTGGGGAAACCCAACGGGGGTTCGAATCCCCCCCTCTCCGTTGAACTCTGAGAAAGTTCGGGGATTTTAAAATTCTATTTGCGATCGCAGTGGCAAGCCAAAATTAAGATTGACTCTAAATCCGACCTTTTTCCTGACTTTGGCTCAAAAGCGACAATATATATAAAGTGTTCTCGTCTAATAAAATAAAAGCTGTAGGTCACTCTAGCACCATCATTACTCATGGTGAAATCAGACCCCCGTCAATCTCTGCCTAGCAGTGCTGAACTTCCTTGTTCAGACGATACCCCTGTGGATAACGAAGACCAGAACTTTATTCCCAACCTGCTTCTCTTCTTGCTGCAATATATTTGGGCAAATCGTAATGACTGGTTTTTCAGCGTGGATATGGGCGTTTACCATACCACAGGCGTTAGTCCACTTATGCCGATTGTACCAGACGGATTTTTGAGCTTGGGTGTAGAACGCCGTAAGGCAGGGAAATCTCGTAAAAGCTATGTTTTGTGGGAAGAAGACTACATTGTACCTATCTTGGCTTTGGAAATTGTCTCTTTAACTCCGGGTGAAGAATATGACAAGAAATTAGACATTTATGCCAAGTTAGGGGTACTGTACTACATTATTTATAATCCAGAGTATTGGCAAAGAGATCGTCACCAACCTTTTGAAGTTTATCGTTTAGTAGATGGTTGCTATCAATTACAAATTGGTGAACCCTTTTGGATGCCAGAAATTGGTTTGGGAATTGGTAGAGGGCAATACCTATCTGGTAATATCGAGCGTCAGGCTTTGTATTGGTATGACCAACAAGGTAAGCGCTATCAAACTCCAGAAGAACAGCTTGAATTAGCGCAAAAACAACTTGAGCGTTATCGTCAACAATTTGGGGAATTGCCAGAAAATTGAAGGGCGATTATATTGCCTAGAGCAAAACCAATTTAGTGCTTTAAAAGTATTGCTATTTTGACAATAATTTTTAGTTATTTCACACACTCTTCTTAAGAGCTTCACTCCAAATAAGCTCAAACTCACTTTGTGATATTTTATGTTGTATTCCTAAGTCAGCTTCTGATAATGGTTGATCGCACAAGGACATTCCTCCAGTTTCTAGATGATAAACTCTGTTAGATAAAAACCATTTATCCCCATAAATCTCAACTTGCCTGGAGGCCGAATCACCATCAAATTCTAAATAAGCAATCCCTATTCCTAAGTCAGATTCAGCCTCATGCTTAAAATATAACTTCATAGCATCGTTTTCTCGATTCTAATTACTCTGTCAATAATATATAAATCATTTCTGAACTAGAATGTGACAATTAAATCCGACTTTTGCAACTCCATCAGATAAAACTGCCGACTTCAGCCGACTGACAAAAGAAAGTGCGATCGCTTAGGCTATGGGACAAAGTTTTCTACGGTGTGTTATTCCCTCACATCACAAACTAACCTTTTAAATAAAGACAGAGAAATAATAGTTGTGTTTAACAAAGTTTGCGCTTCATTAAAATCAGCATCACCTGTAATAAAAAAATCTGCTCCTGCTGCAATAGCACAAGCTAAAAACTTTGTATCTTTCCTATCTCTGGGGAAATCAACCTCCACATCCACATCAATTAGTGTTGTCACTGAATCAATTAAATAAACCCATCTTTCATATTGTGCCTCAGTTAATTTTAAACGAGGACGTTTTAAAACTTCCTTATACTCTGCGATAATCTCTGCCGATACAACCCACTCAAAAGCAGAATTAGCAATCACAAATAAAATTACTGTCTCTGGATTTTTATCAGCTATAGCAGCAGAGACTACGATATTAGTATCAATAATAACTTTCATTCTCCCCGTCTATAAGCTTCAATTTCTGCTGCTATTTCTTCATCAGTCAAGGGGTTATCTGCGTGTATCCCTTGTATTTCTTTGAATAAATTTTTTAATTCTTCTGCTAAAGTAACTCTTTGATTATCGTCTGTCAAAATAATCACCTCAACTCTCTGTCCTGCTTTAAATGGTAAATCAGATAATACTAACTGCTTTGGATCTGCAATAGTGATATATGTTTTATAAGCGTTCATGATTTATCCTGTTACTCAACTTTTATCTACCCTTGTTCTAACAATTTCGCTACATTCTCTGCAATTCTCTCTTCTAACTTTGTAAAGTCGTCTTAGAAGGGCGAGGTTTGAAACCCAAATTTTCTATAACCAACTTTTTCCCCGACTTTTGCAACCCTATCACATAAAACTGCCGACTTCAGCCGACTGACAAAAGAAATTGCGATCGCTTAAGCTATTGGGCATAGAGAAAAAATCAAGTATAAAAAATATGCTTAATACTCTCAGCCCACTTACAGAAGATTTAGCAGGTCAAAGCTATGCCTCTCCTGATTACTTCCAAATACAGCATCGCCTTCGTTCCCTCATAGACAAATATCTTGCAGCCGAAAAACTACACGATCGCCTGCAAGATTTACCAATACAGTTTGCTAATCCCCAACCACGTCCCTGGAAACCCATTGATTGGCAAACAATTAACCGCAATCAAATTATCGGCATAGATCCAGAAGTATTTTTATCTATCTTGATAGGTGCGATGGATACAGAAGCCCCCATTCGTGGCTATACCCAAACGAGTCGGCAGTATTTGGCAAAATTGCATCCTCAGATGGCTCGTTTTGTTGGTGGAACAGTCGCCAAAGATGACAACCTCCTAGAACTTGGTTTGTGGGAAAAAGAAGAACGTCAGCATACACCTGCATTAATTAAGGTCTACACCCAACTAACCGGCGAGAAAATTACCCCCAAACATCGCACTGTTAGAGGCTACCTTCCTACAGATGATCCTTACGAAGACCTATATCGCCACGGCTTACACCGCATCGCTACAGAATATGGTGCAACCTGCCTTTATCTTTGGCTGATGGCTTACACCACAGGCGCACTTCAAGAGGTTCTAGAAGAACTTGCACAAGACGAAATCAACCACATGACCAAATTCTGGGGATTTGGAGTCTGGGCTTTTCCTGATACAGGGCTGTTGCGAATTGGACGCACCCTGATGAAAACGCGATCACCAAACTATCAGCGTAACAACCTCATGCGTACTCTGCGCCGCATGATGGGTACACTCAACTGGAATGCTTGGTCATTGACTAACAAAACAACTCTCCTCTTCACTTTCACCCACACAATGCATCGCCTATGGAGTTGGAACAACACCCTCACACCAAAGTATTTACAAGAATTATTTGAAACTACTCATTAGTAAAAACAAAGGAAAAATAACAAATGACAAATGACCAATCACAATTACCCACCGATTTAAACCCCCAAAACCTACCCCAACACATAGCAGTCATCATGGATGGTAACGGCCGATGGGCAACCAGTCGAGGATTACCGCGCATCGCCGGACATCGCCAAGGAGCAAGAACCCTCAAAGAACTGTTACGTTGCTGCAAACATTGGGGAATCAAAGCCCTAACAGCGTATGCTTTCTCAACAGAAAATTGGCAGCGTCCCGTTGAAGAAGTAGATTTTTTGATGCTTTTATTTGAGCGATTACTGCGCCGCGAGTTAACACAAATGCATCAAGAAGGAGTGCGAATTTCATTTATTGGAGATTTATCGGCTTTACCCAAGTCTCTGCAAACGGAAATGCAACGTTCAATGGCAGAGACATTAAACAATCAAGCAATACATTTTACTGTTGCCGTAAACTACGGTAGTCGCAACGAAATTACCAGAGTATGTCATCAAATAGCCCAACTAATACAACAAGGAGAACTCAGTGCTGAAGAAGTGAATGAAAGTCTTATAGAAAAACACCTATACACCGCAAATACTCCCGAACCAGATTTACTGATTCGTACTAGCGGAGAGATGCGGTTAAGTAATTTTCTCTTGTGGCAAATGGCGTATACAGAAATGTATTTCACCGATATTCTTTGGCCAGATTTTAACACAGAAGCATTTCATCAGGCTTTGCTGAGTTACCAAAAACGCGATCGCCGTTTTGGTCAAGTTAAAGCTTCACTCTCAGCTTAATATACCAAAGTTCCACTAACTAGTTAAGAAAAAGGCGACTAAAACCTTTTAACGAATAGGTACTAAACCAGTTTGATTTACTAGTTGTTGACCTTCATCGCTCAAGAGTAGATTAACGTAACCCATACCTGCCTGTTCATCCAAAGAGCCATCTCGCTTGATGACAACAAAAAGCCGTCTCACTAGTGGGTAAACATCTTTTGCAAAATCAATTTTATTCACTTGCTTTCCAACACAAGGAGACACAAAATTTTGATTAGCCTCTCTCGCAATGGAAAGCGGCTTAATCGATTGGTTACAAACTTCTGAAGCAGTAGCATAACTAATTCCGCCAGGAGTTTTGAAAACTTTTTGGATCGCTGTTGTAGTGTCTGGTACATAGGGTTTTACAGATACGGTAAATGATTCATTCACCAGAACTGTTTCTTGAATATATTCAGGAGTACCCCCATCTTCTGGGTTCCGGCTCAAAGGAGTAACTTGCAGATTAGGACCACCTACTTGGTTCCAGTTTGTGATTTTGCCAGTGTATATATCCTTAATTTGAGACACTGTTAAACGAGAAACAGACAAATTAGGATTAACGTAAAAAGCAACTCCGTCAATGGCAACAGGTATTTGTTCCAGCTGAAAATTCTTTGTTTTCGCCTCTTGAAATTCTTGTATTTTTACAGGTCTGGAAGATTGAGAAAAACTTAATTGACCTTGTAAAAGCATTTTTATGCCACTACCAGACCCAGGTTCGCTTACTACGGCTGGAGCGGCATAGCTTAACTTAAATTCTGGATGAGATTGGAGAATTTGCGCTGTTATTTCTGGAGACCTTAGTGGAGCAAAACTTGTAGAACCACCGTATCTAAATATTCCTTGGGGAATGTTAGGTACTTCTGCCAAGGTACGGTAAAAAGGAATGGAAGTATGGGAAGAAACTGTAGGTCTAGGAGAAATTGCAAAGTTACTACTAGAACTAATTACCACACATGAATTATTCATTTTTTCTTGACCTGTTGGACAAGTTTTAGGCCAAAGTGCCCAGATTAAGTAAGCATCGCCTAGAGCAGCTAAAATTATAAAACTATTTATTGCAACACGCTTTGCCCTTGACGTAACTTTACGATCCTTATCGATATTATTACGATTCATAATTTATCTTGACAAACTACATTCATTACCGAATGACCTGTAATTTATACAGGAAAAGCGCTGATTATGCTGATTATTTTGATATTTGGGATATGATTTATTCCCTTAGCATACTACCACACTTACTAGTTATCAAAGGACTTTAATCAGGAATCAATATTGTTATTAAAAATATAGCTACAAAAATTTTAATAAAAATATATACAAGGAAATTTAAATATGTAGTTCGATTTATTTTTGATTAAAAAATAAATTATAATTTTTACTACTACTATTTATTTAAAATTTAACCATATTGGGCATATAGCTTAACTTTTTATTATTAATAAATGAAATATCGTGTTGAGGGTCTTGCTACTGCTATCGATCTCTAGAAACTGCAACAATTTTAAGTAAACAAGGCATTGCAATAACGGTAGTAAATGCTAGCTTTAGTAAGCCATTAGAAGTTATTAGTGAGTACTGATAACTGAGTTTGTACTTAATATAATGCAAAAAATGAGATCGAAGCTATACAGTTTGGCTACGTGCTTGGCAGAGATAGAAACTGTTTAGATCTGATTTGGAGTCCAACATTCTCTACCTCCTTGACTTGGAAATTGCTGTAAAATATTTTCTTACAAATCACAAATAACTAAAATCCAAAATTGGTATAAGCTGGCTTTAACTTCCGCAGAAAGTTAAGCATAGCTGAAACGACAGAATCGGATGACTCAATCAAGAAGCCATGACCACCACGCTCGATGATTACAAGTTCAGCGTTGGGAATACCTTGAGCAAGTTGCTGAGAAAACTTTAGCGGAGTTAGAATATCTTCTTTACCAACCAGAATTAAGGTAGGACAATGAATTTTTTGGAGACGATCTCTTGTATCAAAGTCAAGCATGGCTTGGCTGTGATAATAAAGTGAATAAGTCGCAGGAGGGAAGGGATATCTAATGGCAAATTCGATTAAACCTTCGACCATTCCAGGAATTGAGTAAAAGGTATCTGTAAATATCCAAGGTAATACGACTTTTTCATAGAGTTTCAAGTCTACACTCTTTAGAAGGTCGCCCCAGGTTTCGATAATACTGTTGAATAATTTATCACCTTTTGCTAACGATGAAAGTAGCATTAGACTTTGTACTTTTTCAGGGTATGCTAGCGCTAGTTCTTGGGCAATTTGACCCCCCATTGAATGACCTGCTAAATGCACCGTTTCGATACCGATGCGATCTAGTAACGCTGCAACATCACTAGCCATTTGCTTAATACTATAGGGACTTTCGGGAGCAGAACTTCGCCCCATCCCTCGGTTATCTAAGCGAATGACTTGATAGTGGGAAATTAGCGATGGCATAATCAGCGACCAATAGGCATGATCGCAGAGAAAGCCAGCTATTAATAGCAAAGGCTCACCTGTTCCCTTAATGTCATAGAACAAATCAATCCCATTAACTTGAACCTTTGGCATATTAATAATTATTCTTAAATAGGCATCAACAAAGCTATATTCTCACGTTTTGAATTTCTGATCCACCGGAATCTGATAGCCGTTGGCGAGGCGATTGGTCATATTGGCAGTGGCTGCGATCGCCATTACTTCCCCGAACATGGTATCATTCATACCCTTAGCACGTGCCGCCGCCGTATGTGAAGCAATGCAATACTCGCAGCCATTTGTTGCACTTACGGCGATATAAATCAGTTCGCGCATCAATGGATCGATTTCACCAGGGCTAGTCATCACTTGCTTCACCGCTTGCCACGTTTGTTGCAAGGTGGGAGGATGGTTAGCTATGGCTTTCCAAAAATTATTGATATAGTCATTTTGACGTGTAGCGCGGATGTCGTCATACACTGCACGTACTTCGTCGCTGGCTTCTTCGTAGTCAATTAGCTTAGTCATATTTCCATTGAATTCAGTTTCCCAATAAGTGGGAACACCTAAATTGTAATATGGATGACTGATGACTGATGACGGATGACGGATGACTGATGAGTGTTGGCGGTGAATGCTTTATTAGGCTAGTTTAGCGGTTGACTGTCAAGTTCAACTCTCAAGAATTATGGAAACCTTTCAAAATTTGTGAGTTTATCAATTATCAGAAAATCTAGGGAATGAAATTTGGTTTATTGTACAGAAATGGGATTACTTCGCAAAAGATACTATTGGCAAACAAATTGTCAAATCGGCAGATAGTATCGGTGCTAATATTGCAGAGGGTAATGGTCGCTATAATTTACAAGATAATCAAAGATTTATAAAAATTGCTAGAGGTTCTTTAAATGAAACAAGGCACTGGTTAAGACTTGCTTATAAGCGGAAACTTTTGACTCAAGAACAAATACATATTATTAAACCAATTATTGATGGACTATCTCCTAAATTAAATGCTTATCTTAACTCACTTAAAAGAAAGTCAGATAAAAGTTAACATTCACCAGTCACCAGTCACCAGTCAACTTAAAATCCCTTTTTAGAGGTGAGATAAGCTTAAAACAATTAATATATGCCTCAAATTCTTGTTGAAGACCTGAAAAAGACTTTTTTTGTGTCTGAACGCTCCTCTGGATTTTTCGGCTCAATCCGAGGGCTTGTGGATCGAAAAACCAGAATTGTCCATGCTTTGAAAGGAGTTTCATTCTCGCTGGAACGGGGAGAACTTGTAGGATACATCGGTCCAAATGGAGCGGGTAAATCGACTACCATAAAAATTTTAAGTGGTATCTTAGTACCATCAAGCGGAAAATGCATAATTAACGGGCGAACTCCCTGGAAAGATAGAATTCGCCATGTTGGTCGTATTGGTGTAGTGTTTGGTCAGCGATCGCAACTTTGGTGGGATCTACCAGTAATTGAGTCTTTCGATTTGCTGCGGGATATTTATCGTGTTCCTAATTCAGAATATCAAAATACACGCCAAGAAATGATTGATTTGCTTAGTCTTGAGAGTTTTCTCTCGACACCTGTGAGACAATTAAGCCTTGGTCAAAGGATGCGATGTGATTTTGCCGCAGCCATGTTGCACAGACCGGAAATTCTTTTTTTGGATGAACCGACTATCGGACTCGATGCGGTTTCAAAGCTTGCAGTCAGAAAATTTATCAAAACGCTGAATAAAACTCATCAAGTCACTACTATCCTGACTACTCATGATATGGATGATATTGAGGCATTGTGCGATCGCATTATTATTATTGGCGGCGGTGAAATTCTTTGTGATGGAAGTTTGGCAACGTTGCGTTCTCAAGTTTCCTCGCGTCGGTACTTAAGAATAGACTTAATAAATGATGATTTCTTCTTTGAAGAAGAAGGAGTTAGTATTATCTCTAAAGAAGGTCGTACCGTAACTCTTGCCTTCGATCCCACTAAGCTTTCTGCTGCATCTCTCATTAGTCAAGTTACCTCAAAACACGAAGTAGCGGATCTTTTTGTGGAAAATCCACCGATTGAGGAAATAGTTGCTGAACTCTATGCAAATTCAGGAGGAATTTTAGATTAATTTGTTATTGGTAATTGGTTATTTGTCATTAAGACATATTTTTAAAAGCTTGCTACAAAAATTTTAAGCCTGTTTGACTTCTGAATTCTGGTATTAGGATGAAAGCATATTGGTCATTGTTTGTTGCGAGATTTGCAATGCTGCTACAGTATCGTACTGCTGCTTTGGCAGGGGTTGCAACTCAGATGTTTTGGGGGTTTCTAAAAGTTATGGTTATAGAGGCGTTTTTCACTCATACAACCTCTCCTCAACCGATGACTTTTCAGGAGGCTGTGGGATATGTGTGGCTTGGACAAGCCTTTTTGATGGCGATCGTTCCTTGGTCAGGCGATCGCGAGATTCAAGATTTAATCAGATCTGGTGCGGTAGGGTACGATCTTCTACGACCTACAGACCTGTATAATTTTTGGTTTACTCGTGCTTTGGCGCTTCGCACAGCACCCGTTATTCTTCGCGCTATTCCTCTTCTTGGCGTCACAATTTTTATTTGTCCTCTGCTAAGGTTTTCTTCGCTGTCTTTTCCCCCGTCTTTTGCTGCTTTTGTTGCCTTTTTTCTCTCTTTGATTGGTGCAATTCTGCTTTCGTCTGCATTAACTATGCTTCTGACTGTATCAATGATGTGGACACTTTCTGGCGAAGGACTTAATAGTATCCTGCCGAATTTTATTATTATTTTTTCTGGGATGATTGTTCCTTTACCACTTTTTCCTGAGTGGATTAAGCCTTTCCTAAATGCACTTCCCTTCTCAGGACTTATCGACCAACCTTTTCGTCTTTTCATTGGTAATCTTTTACCAAATGCGCTATTTAATGTATTACTTCATCAAGCTTTATGGATATTTATCATAGTTATTGTTGGGCGTTTACTTGTGAATCGTGGTGTAAAAAAGCTTGTAATTCAAGGCGGATAAGCAAATAATTTGTAATTTATAATGAATGATTTTTTTCTGTATCTTCGATATATTTCTGTATCTTTAAAATCGCAAATGCAGTACAAAGTGTCCTTCATACTTCAAGTTGTAGGACATCTTTTAGGAACTGCGGTGGAATTTTTCGGAATTTGGGCACTTTTTACTCGTTTTAATAGTATTGGTACGTGGAGTCTGAGTGAAGTTGCTCTATTTTATGGAATGGTTAATATTTCTTTTGCCTGTGCTGATGCTTTAGCACGAGGATTTGATTCATTTGGAAAAATAATTAAGAACGGTGATTTCGACCGTTTACTTCTTCGTCCGCGCACGACGGTGCTTCAACTTCTCGGCATAGAATTTACCTTGAAAAGAATCGGCAGATTTTCTCAAGGATTTGTGGTTATGATGTGGTCCCTTTTAAGTCTCCACATTTCTTTTAGTCTTAAAACATTCTGGCTTTTGGGCACTTCATTTATTGGTACAATTGCACTATTTATTGGTATTGTTATCATACAAGCAACCCTGACATTCTGGACTATTGAATCACTAGAAGTTATGAATATCCTGACTTATGGAGGAGTTGAAACGGCTCAATATCCTCTTGCAATTTATAGCAAGTGGTTCCAGCGATTCTTGACTTTCTTGATACCCCTTGCATGTGTAAGTTATTTTCCTCTACTTGCAGTGCTAGAAAAACAAGATATATTTTTAGTACCTTTGTGGTTTTGTTACGTCTCTCCAATGGCAGGCATTTTATTTCTAATAGTTACGCTTCAGCTATGGAAATTAGGGGAACGATACTACTGTTCAACTGGCAGCTAATAGCGCTGTATATATATCTGAGAAACTATTGTATATTATCATTTTCTTGTCAATGCCTAAGGTCTAAAATTTTCAAGGCGAAATCGTTTGAATGCTCTAGCTGCTTCAGGAATTAGTTCGATATACCAATGTCTATTTGTTTCATCTTCAAACCAATTAACTATTGCTAGTGCTGGATATTCAAACTCTTTATTTTCTAGTCGAAAAAACTTGCAAAATTTTGCACCTAAAATACCAATTTGACCAGCAGATTCACCATCGTATCCCGCTGCTTCAGATAATTCCCAAGTACGTAATCGGCGATTGTCTTTCATAAAGTAACAATGCCGATACAGTTTATCTAATATGGCTTGATGTCCAGGAGTCAATTCATTATAAATAGCGTAAAATGCTTGAAGATACTCATCTTCTGAGGGAATGTAACGTTCAGTCTCGTTAACCACTCTAATCTTCTCTCTATGGCTAGGTTCTTGAAAGTTCCAATTTCAGAAGCAAAAATCATTAATATGAAACTTGTTGAAGGCTCTTGTCCAGTGGCAGATCTAACTCATCAATACTTTGCCACTTCAATGCAGAAACCAGCTAAAAAACTGACAATTTGACCTATAAATTCTAACTATTTTGGTTCGGCAATTTAAACAACCAGATATTCGTCTGTCCTTGGTTTGAATTCAAGTTTTGTCTGATGTACTACCTTACCTCTCCATTATTTGTGCCAGTGGTGTAAGTCCTATTATATATGATTGTATCTGAAGCGATCGCCTTTACCCTAATGTCAACATTCCTGCTGGAAAATCTGCTACTAGTCTTTTTGTCTGTAACCAACGCACACCCAGGAGAATGTTATCAAGTTCATCTCCACCTAGAACTTCTATGGTGAACTCTTCTCCATCTAAAAGCACGGTTCCCTCATAAAGATTAAACCGTGCTTCTCCCCATGCTGTTTGCATATCCCGTTGTTCATTTATATTAAGAATCCACCCTAAACTTAGAGCATCTTGGTTATCAAGTGCTACCCAACCAGTGAATCCCGTATCGAGAACTGCATGAACTGGTATAATCTCTTCATCAGATGTAACTAAACCAATTTCAAAGATTAACTCACCTTGACTATTAAATTCTCCAAAAATCATATTCTGCCACAACTTCCTCTCTCATTGAGACGCATGAGAAGGCGCATTTTTTCCGAATATTTTTCACGAGCCTTTTGTCTAGCAACATCTTCATTGGGATCTATAAAATACTCTCCACTATCAGGCTCAATAACTATGAACCAGTCGTAATGTTCTTTGATTAATTCTGGCTGTACTTTGTCAAATATTAATCGACAACGCTGATAAAATATCTCATCTTCAGCCTTGCGTCGTGCTTTTTCTTCAGGTGATAGTTGCCGCTCTGGAAAAACTCTTCCTCGACGCGGTGTGTGATTAGAAGATAGCTGTGTCATTTTATTTACTATCTACTAAATAGTAGGAGTTTAGTTTTTATATATTGATTATATCCAAAGCGATCGCCTTTCAATCTCCATGAAGCGAAAACACCAACAAATAAAAGCGATCGCTCCTTTAAAAGAAAGAGCGATCGCTTTTATTTAATATGCAAAACACAGCTTAAGCAGCAACAGGCTCCAACAATTTGATGTCAGAGAAAATAAATTCCTGAATAGAAACTTTTCCTTCTAGCTCAGTGTGAATCTCCCGACGATTTAAGATGAAATAGTCACCAACTTTTTCATATTCATCGATAAATTCACTTCTGCCACCCTTTTGTTCCCCGGTTGTGGGATCATGGTATACAGAATCATAGGTATGAGATAAATAACCTTCGCCAGTGTCGTGGCTACTAAAGGTGTCAATTGTCACATAAGTACCGTGAATGAGACGGTGAACATGGCACACCTCATTATTCCGGACTTTGTATTTATCACCCTCAGCCTTACCACCCATTAACAGCTCAACTGCACCAGTTTCGTCAGTCTTGCCATATTTAAAGGTATTGGCGCTGTGGGTATCTTCAAAGCTGCGACGAACGCGGTGAATTGCGATTTCCCATGCTTGGCCGTGAATTGCTTGCTTTGCTGACTCGTCATCTACGTCCAAAACTTCGGCTTTGAGATTGGCGCTGATAATTACTTTGCCTGTGAAGACTTTATCATCATGCTTAAAGGTAATATTGGCGGTATAACCGGGAAAATTCTTGTCCCAAGTATAGCGGTTCTCATAAGCAGCCCGGAAAAGTTCCTGAGCAGAGAGTTGTGTAACTGTCATGTGCTTCTCCTAGTCGCTACTGTAAATTAGCGTTTTAGTTTCCTTGGTATTAGCATAGAAGTAATTGTTGAGGCTTGGATAGTCCCCAACTGGGTACACTTATGACTAATTCTCTCCACGCCGTATTTCATGCGATCGCTAATATCCGAAATGAGCAAGAATTAAGACTCACTCTCATGGATAAAATTAGCGAGCATTTTGGCGTGCAAAATTCAGGTATCTATCTCCTAGATGAACACCTCACCGCTGAAATTGATGTTCCGGGGATTCCGGCAGTCTGCTTAGAGAACAATCCAGTGGGGCGCTATGTCGTTGAGCGTCACGCTCCTGCTCATGAGCAATTATTATTATCTCCAGCAGACTGGAAGCATTTTTGCTCGCGCCATGACCACGAACACGTCATGACCGGGCCAATTGTTTGCGATGGGCGTCTAATTGGAACGCTTAATCTTGCCCGCGACAAGGGGAATCCCGCTTTTAATGGCAACGATTTAGCTGACTTGAGCGCTTTATGCATTCATTTATCAGCCAAAATGGCCACCCTACGGACGAAACCAAAAATATTCGATTCACTGTTAGCAAATCCTCTAACAGTCCGTGAGTTAGAAATCGCCGAATTAGTGGCTCAAGGGTTAACGAATGCAGAAATTGGGGAAAAACTCTGGATTACGCAAAATTCCGTCAAGCAAGCCTTGAAGAGGATGTTTCGTAAATTGAAGGTTTCGGCGCGTGCGGAAATGGTAGCAAAACTGCAAGATATCGAAGCTTCCTAAGTACATCAATTCGCGCAGCGTCCCGTAGGAAAGGGTTTGAAATAGATATTTCTCAAACAACAAAGATTGATGGTAATGAATTGACTTGGAATGAGCGACAAATAGTTGTACGTTCTTTCGTAATCGCAGAAACAGAAGAAAAATCTTTACGCGACCGCTGACAAAAAACGAATGACTGCTCTTTCTCCTTTACAGCAGCGTATTCTTGTTTTTCTTGGGTTCCGGACTACTATTTATACTCAACTTGGTGGTCAATCCTTTACTCCTGAGTAGCCTTTCTTTTAACTCCCGAAAAAATGGGCGAACCGCAGGGTGGTTTCATACAAGCAGAGAAAAACTAAAACTGGGTTTCAAAGCCTCTCCCCCCGTGGGGGAGAGGTTTGGAGAGAGGGAAAAAGCCATGCTAAAAAACGATCAATCAAGACTTATGTCTTTTTCTTTTTTCGTATGAAACCACCCTGGGAAAAAATGGGCGAACCGGGAGTTATGAGCAAAGAACTGAAATTCCCTACTCAGCACGGGCTAAACGCCCCGCTATCGCTAACAGCACTCTTTTGCCCAATGCGCCAGTCAGTTATGTGCAAAAATCAAGATTAACAAAATTAGTCAGTGAGTAATTCCAGGAGTAAGGGGGAATTTAATGCAGGGTCAAACCATAGGTGGACGCTACCGAATTCTCACCCAACTAGGACAAGGGGGATTTGGCAAGACTTTTTTAGCTCAAGATATGCAAAGACCTGGGAATCCGCAATGCGTTGTTAAGCATTTTAAACCACTATCTACCGATGCATACACTTTAGGGGAAGCCAAACGTTTGTTTGACCAGGAAGCATTAACCCTGGAAACTTTAGGAAAGCATGACCAAATTCCTCAATTATTGGCTCACTTTCAAGAGAATCAAGAATTTTATTTAGTTCAGGAATTTATTCCAGGTCACGACATTACTCAAGAAATACCTCCTCTCGGTAAGCAGTTGAGTGAATCTGAAACTATTAAACTTCTAACAGATATTCTGGAAGTTTTAGCATTTGTCCATGAGAACAATGTAATTCACCGGGATATCAAACCTGCCAATATTCGACGAAGACAAATAGATAATAAGATCGTACTCATCGACTTTGGGGCTGTTAAACAAATTAGTACCCAGATGGCTAATTCTCAAGGACAAACAAGTTTCACAGTAGCCATTGGTACTTATGGTTATATGCCAAGCGAACAAGCTAATCGCACTCCACAATTGAGTAGCGATATTTATGCAGTGGGAATTATTGGTATCCAAGCTTTAACAGGGATTAATCCTGCTGACTTTGGCACTCAAGGACTACCAAGAAACCCTAATACAGGAGAAATTGATTGGCGAAACCAAATAGAAGTGAGCCGGCAGCTTGCAGAAATTTTAGACAAAATGGTGCTATACGACTTCCGTCAGCGTTACCCAACAGCTAAATCGGCATTGCAAGCTTTAGAAATGGTGGCGAAAATACCAGATACTACTATTCAGAATACCCTGCCATATAAACGACCTAAGAAATTTTTTATCGGTGTAGGAATCACCGCAGCACTTGCCACTTTCAGTCTATTGTTAGTGCAATTACAAAGTCCTACACAAGACTTTTTGACATATGAAGATTCTACTTATGGGATAAAGATAAAATATCCCAAAAATTGGAAAATTCAAGAGACACCAAACCTGATAACTAAAGAATTAGTAACTTTTTTACCACCTAAGGAATCTGATGCAGATAAGTTTCAAGACCTTTTGACTATAACTGTTGAAGATTTTTCTGGCACATTAAACGAATCGCAAGATTTATTTATTAAGGAAGTAAAAGATACTTTATCTGATGCAACTATTGTGAATTCCAGTGAAACTACTCTAGCTAATAAACGAGCTAATCAATTGATTTTCAGCGGTAAAGATGGAAAAAAGAATTTAAAAAATTTACAAGTATGGACTTTAAAGGGCAATCAAGCATACATTATTACCTATTCAGCAGCAATAGATGATTACGATCGCTTGTTACCAACAGCCAAGACAATGATCGAATCGTTTGAATTAAAGTAATGATTTTGTCATAGTTTTTTATCATGTTCGGTTGAAGACTAGGGATGATGCAAATACGGGGGGACGTAGGAAGATAAGATTTCAATACTGCTCGGTTAAGCATTTTAACTCGGAATTGGGTTTGGGGAAAAGGTTAAAGGGTAAAGGTTAAAGGTTTTTTCTTTCCCCTTTCCCTTTCCCCTTTTCCCCTTAACTGACAAGTATTGGATAAGATTTTAATAATAAGTGATTACCCACACTTGATATTATTCCTGGTGAGAAATGACAAATAAAAAATTGAGCCACCAAAGAGTTTAACTTTGGTGACTCACCACTGTTTCAATTAACCTTTATACCAATTTAACGTGAAGTTGCACATATCTTGATCCCCCTAAATCCTCCTTAAAAAGGGGGACTTTAATAGATGTTTTTCTGGTTCCCCCCCTTCTTAAAGGGGGGCTAGGGGGGATCGAATTATATGCAGCTTCATAAAAAATTGGTATTAGAAGGTGAAAGTTGTTCTCAGAGTACCGATAATTGCATCGTCGTTACCGCTGGTTTGACCAGGAGAAGTCAACCAGATCACACCAGGGGTAATTGAGATGTTATCTGATACGCGATACTTGTAGAAGCCTTCAAAGTGATAGGGTATATCATTACCAGTAAAGCCCGGTCGGTTGAAAGAATAAGGTTCTGCACCAGCAAAAATGCCTAAAACGTTACCCTTTTTACCGAAGTCAGGTAAGGCTAGCCCAAGACCGTAACTCCAAGCTTCATAATCATCATTAACCCCGAAGCCTGTGACATCATGGTAAGAAATGAAGCCACTAATTGACAGCTTGTCGCTAGGTCTGAAGGCTGCTTCTATACCGTAAGAATTACTGGAAGATGCGTTTAGGGTACTTAGGGTGTTAGCTTGATTGGTGCCTACAACCCGGTTAGCACTAGCCAAACCACCACCTAAATCGAATAAATTACCGCCTCCAGCACCGTGATAGCCGTGAACGTAGGTAGCAGCGATCGCCAAGCGATCGCCAATACTAAAGTTCAACTGTCCCAAAGCTGCATAGTTACCGTCCACCAAACCTTGATTGACTCCAGGATTATTAGCATTTGATGCCAAGTAACCGACAGTCAATGAACTTGGTTTGAAAAAGCTGCCACCGCTACTAAAAGGTATAGTAAATGCGGCACCGGCACCACCACCAATCCGATAGATGGGACTTTCGGAAGCAAAGGTAGACAACGCACCATTACCACCGTCATAGTCTTCAAAGTAAGGGTTGTTAGTGGCTACATAATCGCTATGAATACCTCCGGTAGCCGCAAAGTAAGCTTGGACAGGACCAATGGGTACGTAATACGCCAACCAGTCTATATTGACACCATTGTTACCACTGCTACCAATTTGAAAGGTTTGTGTACCTTCAGCACTATTGAGAACCCCATTAGCGTTATCCCTTAGTGAAAAGGCTTGTGCATTACCGGCTGCAAGACGTGTGTGTAAAATGTCTTTACCTGTAAAGCTGGTTTGCAAGTCTAAACGTACCCTATCCTGGAAGACAGTATTATTAGCATCGCCAGTATTACCGCCAAATATATCAGTAGCGACAAAAATCGCTTCACCTACCAATTTTGTGGTAGTCGAAAACTGATGTGCCTCCAGTTCCGCAGTACGTGCTTCTACAGCATCTACTCGACCACGCAGAGTTGCCAGTTCCGCCGAGAATTCTTCTTGCAAACGCTGGAGAGTCGCCAAATCCTGTTTTCTCACCAAGTCAGCAGTTGCTGTGGCAATCAATTCATTAACCCGATCCAAACAAGCATTCAAACCTGCGGCAAACTCATAACGGGTCAGTGCCCGATTGCCACGATAAGTAGCATTTGGGTATCCTGCAATACAACCGTAGCGTTCCACGAGGGATTGTAACGCTTGGAATGCCCAGTCAGTCGGCTGTACATCAGAAAACTGAGAAACTGATGTGACCTGAGACAGCGAATTCTGGTTTTTGCCTTCGCTGCTGTAGTGGTTAACTTGTTCTAAGACTTTATTATCATCAGTCTTTGCTTGGGCAACCAAAAATAGATCCGCAGTTGGTTGCTTGGTTTGCATCGATAATGAAGCGCCAATAGCTTCTGATGCCTCCGTCTGAACAGCTTTTGCCTTTGCATTTTCAGAAGAGCTTGCTATTTCAGTAGCCATAGCCCTAGCGGAAACCAATACCGTCACTCCCAAAACTACTGGACTTAGTACCAGAGTTTTCCACAATAAATGAGACATTTTTTATTTTCCTTTCCAAAAAAGACCTGAAGTTAGGGGCTTCAAGAAAAGAGAACAACCAATTATTCTACTTGTTGGAAATCTTACCAGATTGTAGTGTTCTAAGCTATGTCTCAGAAAATTTTTATAGATGAAGAATCGTAAACTTTAGTCAATGCTTTATTTGCGAAATAAAAAGCCTTTATCCTGCTATTTCGCTAGATTTTACGCCATTTCTAGACTTTATCTTCTTATTTTTGACTCTGATTTGCGGTAGATCCTTTTTATCCTTGTAAAAGTAACAAATTTCCACTAGAGTTGGCCATATTTCGAGAGAACCATGAAATTGACTAATAACATCGTCGATAATTCTGGAAACATTTTGCTGAAAAAAGTCTGGTTCAAATCCATAAAATACTCTCGACAGGTTCGCTGCAAACAACTGGAGGGACTGCTTACGTTCTTCATTTGGGGTAGATAGTGAGGCTTTGACTACCTGAGTATGGATGGCAGAAATTTTTTCGAGAATTTCCTCAGAGTCTTGTAAAGTTACCTCACCAGAATAATCAAAGTTAATTCCCAGTTCATCAAGATGATAAACACTGCTTTTAATCTTCCTTTTAAGTAGACTACATATTTCTTCGTTAAAGAGTTCGCTAGCTAGAGGATTACGCATATAATTATTTCTAATGTGGTTTTGGACAGCATCAACGTGTGCAGCCACAATACCTTCTTGCTGTATCCAAAGCCTGTAAATATAATCTTCAAATCTGAGGCGAGTAGGGAAAAAGGGTGGTAAACCTAGCTGATTGTCATATCCAGCTACTCCACAATCCATTCTCCAGTTTTTGTTAGTAATAACAGGTCTAAAATTAGTGAGAATATAAAAGTCATTCAGGTCATTTGGACTAATTTGATTTTCATCATTAAGATACATATGAACGAAATCAAGTGTATCAATATCATTAGTTCCAGTACGAAAAGTTTGGGCAATCTTGACGATCGCATTATTCAATACTCTTCCCGGTTGCAACAAGAGGCTGTTTTCCCTAAAGTAACCCTTGGTGGTATTGGTTTCTAAGTCCATCGCTGTATCCATAACCAATTCTCCAGCCTCAAAATTTTTTGGTACATGGCTAGCTTTTTGACCGAGAACATCACTAAAAGCTGTGAGTAAATCAAAAGATTTATGGACAAAACCGCCTTCTTGGCTGGACTTAATTAATTTACCTCGACATATTTCATCGCCTGTTAAAGACTCTGGACTAGTTTCAATTAATGCATCTGGCCGCATATCGTCATCTGCACTAACCATTAAATGTCCCAGGGTATACATGAGTGTGAAGTTGCGATTTCCTCCATAACTAGGCCGAAATAAGTTTTTGACTAGTGATTCAAGCTTGCGATCGCGCAGTCTTTCATTTAAAAAGGTAATAAATTCTTCTTTCTGTTGGGGGCCAACATAAAACACATCATTGACTGTCTTAGTCTGCTCTAAAAGGGGGTAATATTTCTCATGATTGGCAATACTGGAATCATCAAAGACGATAATTTTTAAAGCATGACCATTTGCCCAAAAATTCTCATCATACTTTTCGATAGTCTGTGCTACATCTCTTAGTCGATGAGTGGGGATAACAAATATCGTTTCTTTTGGTTTCATAAATGTGTTGACTTTTCTCAAATTAATCAGAATTTTTGAGCTTAGCTCCCTGAATATTAGCCGATCGCAAGTGAATTCCTTGTAAGTTAGCCTTTGATAAATCCACTCTTGATAAATTACACCCAAAACACTTTTTTGTTTCTTCAGCTTGTTTAATCATATGCTGTCGAAGCAAATCATTCCCTTGATTAATCAGGAAGGGAAGAAAGACAAATATCATTGGAATCAAGGGTCGGAAGAAGAGATTTATAAATCTGAACTGAAGTTAAATAAAATCACTCTATTGAAGATTTGTAGTCAGAGCAATTTAGCGCTTCTTTGGTTAGAGTAGTAGATGGATTTACTGCACACTTCAGATAATAATTATTGTTAAAAAATTGGCAATTTTTACAGGGATGTTGGTCTAAATGTTTGGTACTTACTATTTCGTCTTTATTTTGTGTTGCATTTTCTAGTGATTTGCAGAAATATGAAACAAGATAAACGACAATTCCCCAAACAAGGAGGAAGGAAATATGAGCCAAAAAGACTGCTAAAAAGGGAATGTCTCCGTGCTGTGGTTTTATAGCATCATGTGTTGTTCCAGTCGCTTTAGCTTCAATCAAGGTGGACTGATTAATGCTTTTTTGGGCGAATAAATAAAATCTTAAAAGCTCAACATTATGCATATTCAAAGCCTTTTATTATATTTATTCATCAAATGCTCTCCTAATTATTTAAATATTCTCACTCCTGAATTCTTTTTTGTATCCCAGCTTTTGTAAGAGATTTGCCATTGATCCGTCTAAGAATATCTGGAAGTAAAATTTGTGAAGACATCGGAATTTTCGGAACTCACAGATTGGCAGTCTATTGGACGAGCTTCTAATAAACAACTGTTAACGGAATAGTAAAGAGAATGAATTTTTTTGAGAGTAACTTTCAGAGCAGGAAC
Organism: Nostoc sp. C117; assembly: GCF_043099735.1. Lineage (NCBI taxonomy): Bacteria > Bacillati > Cyanobacteriota > Cyanophyceae > Nostocales > Nostocaceae > Nostoc > Nostoc sp. C117. The sequence goes on along the minus strand of NZ_CP170991.1, from coordinate 386,955 downwards.
CATCATGGGATGAGTTGCGATCGCTAAAATGTAATCTCCAGCAAAAATAATCGGATTATCTGTTGCGGAAATGACTTGGTTTTCTCTTAAAATTCCCAAAAAAGCACATTTATCAGGTAACTGAATTTCAGTTAAATGAATGCCACAGTAAATACTATTTGCTTGAATTAAAACACCAAATAGGCTTGGTTCTAAAGCTCTTTTGTTTTTTAACACAAAACGTTTTTATTGAACTCTAATAATATTGTCCAATACTTTACACAAAAATATATTAATTGAAAGTATATTTTGGTCATATATAAATTATCTAAAAAAAATAAAAATACGTTCTTTTATTAGTTATAGCAGTATATATTTAGAGATATATAATGGATATACCAATCCTAAATGAGTTGTGAAAAATACTCTTTTTAACGAACCGCAAAGGGCGCAAAGGACGTGTTTGCGAAACATCTCTAAGTATTGTAGGGTGAGTTAGGATGAAGTCCGTAACGCACCAAAACCTTAATAATGGTGCGTTACGCTATCGCTAACACACCCTACTGAAATAGGAATCCTACTATACAAATGCTAAATAATTAGTGAAAAACAAGATCCCCGACTTCTTAAAGAAGTCGGGGATCTAAATCTTGGGATTTAAATAGGAATTTCCTATGCGTTTATCCTTTGATTTGATCTAAAGCTAAATTCAGCTTCAAAACGTTAACTCCAGGTTCGCCAAAGATGCCGAGAAAGCGACCATCGGTGTTTTGAGAAATTAAAGTTTCGAGTTGGTTTGGCTGAACTTTGCGCGTTTTGGCTACTCGGGCAATTTGCGCCTTGGCGGCTTCGGGGGTAATGTGGGGGTCAAGGCTGGAACCAGAGGTGTAGACTAGATCTCCAGTCGGTTGGATACCTGCTGTTTTCAGACGATTCAAATCACCTTCAACTTTTTTGCTGGGATCTGGGTCATCTTTACCTTTGATGCGTTCTAGTAATGCGGGATTACTGGGAGCTAAGTTACTAGCACCGGAAACTCCGGTTTGCAAAACTCCTGCATCGTCTTTTTTGGGATCGGCGGTGCTGTAGCTAGTGGTGCTGGGACGACTGTTAAAATAGCGATCGCTAGTAAAAGGTTGACCAATCAACGCCGAACCCACAACTTGACCTGTACTATTTGTCAGTAGACTCCCATTTGCTTGAAAGGGAAATACAATCTGCCCAATGGCAATCATCAAAAAAGGATAAATAATCGCTCCAATTACCCAGAGTACCAGGGTTGAACGAACAGCTCTACTGGCTTCGCGTGCAAAACTCATTAGAATTTCTCCGGTACAAACATGACAAAAAATAAATAGATAGAAAGTCCTAGTGTCACCAGTCCTAACAGTCCCACTCCCCAAGATTGACTGCGGGTTAGTTGTTGACTTGTGGCAGCATAAACTACAGGTGCAACCACTAGGTTGAAGCACATCGCCAAGAACAAATACAGTGGTAGCTTTTGTCTACGCCATTGACACCAGATTTCAGTTATTTCTTCTAATACTTGGGATGTAGCAATAGTGCGCCGCAGCTGAAAGGGTTTCATAACTAATACGATTTTGAATTTTAAATTTTGGATTTTGGATTGGAAATCACCTTCTGTCTCCGGTTTTTTTGCGCTCTCCTTTGCGCCTCTGCGCCTCTGCGTGAGATAAAAAAATCTTTATGACAAAGGCAAAATAATATCTATCAGTTTGATGGCAATAAAGGGAGCAACGATCCCACCAAGACCATAGATCAAGATGTTACGACGTAGCAATTGATCCGCCGAAAGAGGCAAAAACTTTACCCCTTTAAGTGCTAAAGGAATTAATGCCGGAATAATCAAGGCGTTGTAAATCAGCGCCGAGACGATCGCCGATTGGGCACTCTTGAGTCCCATAATATTAAGTGCGCCGATTCCAGCTGCCGCAAAGATAGTCGGAATGATGGCAAAATACTTGGCGATATCGTTGGCAATCGAAAATGTTGTCAATGCTCCACGGGTAATTAGCAGCTGTTTACCAATAGTTACTAGGTCAATCAGTTTAGTGGGATCTGAGTCTAAGTCCACCATGTTAGCAGCTTCTTTGGCAGCTTGCGTCCCAGAGTTCATCGCCACACCCACGTTTGCTTGAGCTAAGGCTGGCGCATCGTTGGTACCATCCCCAGTCATTGCCACCAGTTTACCCTGAGCTTGTTCGGAGCGAATCACCTCGATTTTGTCTTCTGGAGTCGCTTCGGCAATAAAATCATCAACTCCAGCTTCTTTGGCAATCACTGAAGCGGTAATTCGATTATCACCTGTGAGCATGACGGTACGAACACCCATGCGGCGGAGTTGGTCAAATCGTTCCTGCAAACCAGGCTTCACGATATCTTTGAGGTAAATGACACCGTAAATTTTGTCATCCTGGCAAACAGCTAAGGGTGTACCCCCTAACCGAGAAACTCGCTCATAAGCTGCGTCTATATCATCGGGAACGTAGCCGCCACGAGAACGGACAAATCCCTTAATGGCATCAACTGCACCCTTGCGAACTTGTTTGCCATCGGGTAGATTTGTGCCACTCATGCGGGTTTTTGCGGAAAATTCCACACCTTCGGCTTTGTCGAGATTGAAGTCTACTTCCGCCTGGGACTTTTCTGCTAAAACCACAATTGACTTGCCCTCCGGGGTTTCGTCAAATAAGCTAGCAGCTAGGGAGACTCGCGCCACATCTTCTATTGAATGATTATCCAGGGGAATAAATTCGTCAGCCATCCGGTTACCTAAGGTGATTGTCCCTGTCTTATCTAACACCAAGGTGTTGATATCGCCACAGGCTTCTACTGCTCGCCCAGAGGTTGCAATGACGTTAAATTGAGCAACTCTATCCATCCCAGCAATACCGATCGCACTGAGCAAACCCCCGATAGTTGTGGGAATCAAAGCTACCAGTAAAGAAATTAAAATCGCAACGCTAGCACCTGCCCGCAGACTGTTTGCGGCCTCATCCCCAAATACAGTACTAATAAAAGTGGCGATGTAACTAACAAATGGCGGCATAGTTGCCACTACAATTAAGAACACCTGTGTTAGTACTGCTAGCAATACCGTCAAGGCAATCTCGTTAGGAGTTTTGGTGCGTTGCGCTCCTTCTACGAGAGCAATCATGCGATCGATAAAGCCTTGTCCAGGATCGGCACTAATCTTAATTGTCAACTCGTCGGAGAGTAAGCGTGTACCTCCTGTCACCGAACTAGCAATATCTGTACCTGGTTGCTTCAATACAGGCGCAGATTCCCCAGTAATCGCAGACTCATCGACTGAACCAATGCCTTTTATCACATCCCCATCGGCGGGAATCATATTGTTGGCAATCACTTTGACTAAATCGCCCCGCCGCAGTTCTGTAGAATTGACTTGGACTATGGAACCATCGGGGAGGATTTTATTAGCGATCGTATCCGATCGCGTGGATCGCAGTGAATCAGCTTGAGCTTTACCGCGTCCTTCCGCGACAGCTTCGGCAAAGTTGGCAAAAACCAGGGTGAAAAAGAGAATAAAGGTAATCAACCCGTTTAACACGCGTTGCTGGTTAACATCTGCCTGGACTGTACCAAACAAATTTGGGTTAAGAGTCACTAGAAAGGTGACAATTGTTCCTACCCAAACAACAAACATGACTGGGTTTCTCACAGTAATTCGCGGATCGAGTTTGAGAAATGACTCACGAATTGCTCTTTGGTAAAGTCCCCGCATATCTGCTTTAGGGGTGTGCTTACGCGAGTCACGAGTTCCCGACGGAACACGGGACGCAGGAGAATCAGTAGTAATTGGCATATATTAGATTTTGAGCATGAGCCTTTGAAGTGGATGAACGGAGTTCAAAGGTGGATTAACGGAGTTCAGAGATGGATGAACGGAGTTCAAAGGTGGATTAACGGAGTTCAGAGATGGATGAACGGAGTTCAGAGATGGATTAACGGAGTTCAGAGATGGATGAACGGAGTTCAGAGGTGGATTAACGGAGTTCAGAGATGGATGAACGGAGTTCAGAGATGGATGAACGGAGTTCAGAGGTGGATTAACGGAGTTCAGAGGTGGATTAACGGAGTTCAGAGGTGGATGAACGAGTCAGGACTTACGCAGAAGAATCAAAAAACAAACCGCAAAGGACGCAAAGGAATAAGAGTTTTAGAGAGTTTTTGCATAAGTCCTATGAGTATCTAATTCTTCTTGTCTCCTTGTCCCCTTGTCCTCCACTCCCTACCCAATACCTTTGCCGATAAAAAAGGCTTCGCCGATGGGGCCTAATGCTAATACTGGGAAGAATGTAAGTGCGCCCAAGATTAAAATCACTCCTGCGGTAACGCCTGTAAATAATCCGGTATCGGTTCGCAATGTCCCAGTTGTGTAGGGAACAGCTTGTTTACGCGACATACTATCTGCTAAGAAGAGTAAACCCAGAATAGGAATATACCGTCCTGCTAGTAAACTGAAGCAGGTACTTAGATTCCACCACAGGGCGGTGGCTGTGGTTTTGGTGCCTGTGGCGATCGCTAATGGCGAAGGTTGTGAATCTCCTAAGCCTTCAAACCCAGAACCATTATTAGCAGCAGCGGAGGCGTATTCATAGATTACTTGAGCAAAACCGTGGAAGCCGGGATTGCTAATTCCTGATAGTTGGTCGGGAAATGCTAGGGCGATACCTGCGGGAATCATAATCGAAATGGGATGAACTAGCAAAATCAAGAAACTAGCCAGGACGACTTCGCGCTTCTCAATTTTGCGTCCGAGAAATTCTGGCGTGCGTCCCACCATCAGCCCCGTAGCAAATACTGCGAGAATCAGGTAAGCAAACAGGTAAGCGGTTCCTGTACCCTGTCCACCCCAAATAATTTGCAGGAACATGTTGGAAAGGGTAATAAAACCGCCGTTGGGCATGAATGAGTCGTGTAAACTGTTGACAGCGCCGCACATGGTGCCAGTTGTACTCGTTGCGAATAGTGCAGATTGCGCCCAACCAAACCGGACTTCTTTACCCTCTAAATTCGGTTGCTGACTTCCCAGCAAGGCATTCACAGCCGGATTACCGTTGTATTCTCCAATGGCGGTAACGATAATAAACGCTAGATAAATTACACCCACCATGCCATAAACTAACCAGGCTTGCTTGATGTTGTTAGCAAACACGCCATAGGTATAAATTAGGGAAGTGGGAATCGCCAGCATGGCGACAATTTGAATTAAATTAGAAAATCCGTTGGGATTTTCAAAGGGGTGTGCCGAGTTGATGGCGAAAAAGCCACCGCCGTTTTCCCCTAATTGCTTGATGATTTCAAAATGGGCAACTGGACCACGAGCGATCGCCTGACTAATGTTAGGATCTTCCAAAGTGGGGAATACAGCTACACCAGCTAGGGTTTCTGGCACACCAAGGGCAATCAAAACAATCCCGCCCACAATACAAATAGGTAGCAAAATTCGGGTAATCGAGCGAATTAGGTCTACATAAAAGTTGCCCAAAGATCTACCAGTCAATCCCCGAATAAAGGCAATTCCGACTGCCAAACCAGTCGCCGCTGAGGTGAACATGTGATAACCAAGTCCCCAGATTTGGCTGGCGTAACTCATATAAGTTTCACCAGAATAGTGCTGCTGGTTGGTGTTAGTAATAAAGGAAATCGTCGTATGCAGCACTGTATCCCACGTTGGGGCATTTATCTTGTTGGGATTTAATGGCAGCCATCCTTGATTCATGATAATCATGAAAATCAGCAACCCCATTGCTACGTTGCTGTACAAGATTGCCCGTCCATACTGCCAACCCGTCATATTTTCTTTGTTTCTAACCCCAACCAAAGAATAAAGCAGTCGCTCAACCGGATTTAAAATGGGGTCGAGAAAAGTACTTTGCTCTAGGTAGACGCGCGCCATATAGCGCCCAAAAAACGGAGTAATTGCTACTACAATTAGTAGCGTTAATATAATTTGAATCCATCCTTGTAACATTATATTAGTCGAACTCCAACATGATTTAGATTGAGATGATTATCAGATATGTTTATGTGAACGACCAAAAGATATGGACGATATTCTCCTATCTTTGAATCATTTATGGTGTTATGAATATGTGCTTTTCAACTTAAATAATGAAGCTTTTTTTACAAAAGAACAAGGTATAAGTTAATATTTAAACTGGGATATATGAGTGATATAGGTTGATAGAAATATAAATTTGTAGAGCGTTTATTTTGATATATATCTGCAAGTATAGAAATTTAGGACGCGATCGCACACTCAAGATATATTTTTTGGCAATGCATAAAATGGACATAAATAACGAACCACCAAGAGTGCCAAAAAATAAGTTTTATTTAGACATATGAGTGAAAAAGAATGTAGAGACGTAGCACTGCCACGTCTCTACAAGGGTTGGGTTGAAAGCATAATTAATTTGCTTAATTTGCAAAGATGTCTAATTTACTAAACCAGACTTCTAAATCTGCGTTTGGCTTTGCCGTTGCCCCTTGGGCAATCGCCTGAAAATCTAACAAAGCTTCAGCGAGATTTTCTAATTGTTCTAGAGAAAGAGCCAAAAGTTGCCAAGAACCAGTTTATGCGTCACTTTTAATAATCGAATTTTTTTACTAAAAATGATTATCGTGTAGGGGCTGGGAGGACGGATATAAGCGGCACTCGTCTCCGTCCTCCCGATTTGACGATCATTATTATTAAGATGTAACCAGAGTTAGCGATCGCCCTATAATATTGGGCGAATTGAGCTTTTAAAATTGACTGTTTTAACCCATGCCCAATACCCAATGCCCCATACCCTATACCCTAATTATTAGCTCCTACCGGCAAAAATCCACCTGCTTGCATTTTCCATAACCGATAGTAAGCACCGCCTTGTGCTAACAGTTTGGTATGAGTGCCATCTTCGATAATCCGACCTTGGTCGAACACCAGAATGCGATCTAGATGGGCAATGGTGGACAGCCGATGAGCTACGACAATCACAGTTTTGCCATTCATTGCTAAGTCTAGAGTATCCTGAATCGCTTTTTCGGTAATTGAATCGAGACTGGAGGTGGCTTCATCCAAAATCAGGATCGGCGCGTCTTTGAGAATTACCCGCGCGATCGCAATCCGCTGCCTTTGCCCTCCAGACAGTTTGACACCGCGTTCACCCACCAGCGAATGATAACCTTCTTTCATCTGGGCGATGAAATCGTGAGCGTAGGCTGTGCGCGCCGCTTCGATGACTTCTTCATCGGTTGCTTCCAGTCGCCCATAACGAATATTTTCCAGCAATGTGCGATGGAACAAAGATGGATCTTGGGGAATCAAGCTGATCTGGGCATGTAAAGCATCCTGAGTCATATCTTGAATATTGACCCCATCAATGAAAATTTGTCCAGATTGTGGATCGAACAGACGCAAAATCAGATTGACAAAACTAGATTTTCCCGAACCAGAAAAACCCACCAATCCAACACGCTGTCCGGCTTCGATGGTGACAGAAAGGTTTTCAAACACTTTTTTTCCAGCCGAGTAGCTGAAATTGACTCGCCGAAACTCGATGCGCCCTTGGGTGATTGGGTAAGTGATGGCGCGATCGCGATCGATCAACTCGTGCGGTTGAATAATTGTATGTACGCCATTGGCGACATTGCCCACATGTTCAAAAAATTCCAGAAAGCGGCGGCTCAAATTACGTGCTTCACTAATGATTAACAACGATAAACTAGTGGCCATAACAAAATCAGCCACAGCAATCTGCCCACGACTCCAAAGTGAGAGTGAGTAATACAGAGTGCCGATTTTCAGAACTCCCGCCGACGCAAACTGAAACCAGCGGACTCGCTCAGAATACCAATTGGATTTTCTTACCTCTTTTAGTTCTCGCCTTAATTGATCGTTAAGATATTGTCTTTCAAAGCCCAGACGTGCAAACAGTCGGACGCTGCTGAGATTAGTCACAGAATCAACAATCATCCCTGTGGTTTCACTTCTAAAAGCCGCCGCCTTTCGGGCATAAGGACGGCAGCGAGTAGCCAGCCAAAAGGAAATACTGATAAATAGTGCCGCCCATATTCCCACGAAAGCAGCAAGCTGAGGATGAACATGATAAAGCAAAAAAGTGGAGACACTAAACACGATGACAACAGGCATAAAGTCAGTAATCAGCATCGCTAGTGTCTGGGTAACACCCATAGAAGTTTCGGTGATGCGATGTGCTAAAGCTCCAGCAAAACTACTGCTGAGGTAGCGGTGAGAATGATGCTGCAAATAGGCATATAAGGATCTGGTGACATGCTGACGGTGGAGAGGATGGAGGATAGTATGGCAGAGTCCCGCAGAACGACCAAATAGTACTTCACCAATACTCAAGGCTATGAACAAGATTAGGGGTTGGCTGATTACTTCCATAATTGGCGTGCCATGTCCACCAGATTGAGTCACGCCTCGCATGATTTGGGCGATCGCATAAGGTAACATAATGCCACAGACAGCATGAAGTCCCTCCAGAATCACCATTACCACGTACCACCAACGGAAATGACCGACAAAATGACAAATGAACCGAAATGGAGTATCTGGTAACTCTGGTGCATTAGCAGCACGTTGAAAGGATGGGGATTTTCTGGCCTTTTTCGTCATGAAAGTTGCTCTCGTAGCATTGTTTTAGGTTGTACAAAACAGAAATGGACGGCTGATTTAGCCGCCCGATGGCGTTAAATTGAGTGCTGTTTCTCTAAATAAGTTTGTAGTAAGAACTTTAGTCCTTGTATTAAGAACTGAAGTGCTTAATAGCTACCAAGCAACATTAGCGCGATCAACCACTAAACCATAATTTCTGGTGGTGTGATTGCAGCATACAAATCAGGCGCAAGTAATGCATCTTCAATGTTAATTTTCTTCGGTATGACACCCGCTTGAAAGAATAAATCTGCTACACGTTGCTGTTCTGCAATCAGTGCGGGACTTAGGCCTCTGCGTCCTGCGTAAGTGCGACGAGACATTACCCTTGCTACCACATCCTCATCAAGTTTTTGTTCACTAATCATCAATTTGGCAACTTCATCTCGATTCGCCTCTGCCCACTTATCGAGGTTATTAAGCTCCTCAATGATAATTTTTAGCACGCCAGGATTTTGTTCGGCAAACTTCCTGTCAGCAATATAGTAGGCACCAGGAGAATCTAGCCCAACAGAATCTCTCAGGACTCGAATTCGACCCATTTTTTCGGCGATCGCATAGTGGGGATCGCTTGTCATCCAAACTGGAATTCGACCTTCGAGAAAAGCAGCCCGCGCCTCGATAGTCGGTATACTTTTGATTTTTATATCTTTGATTGTCAAGCCAATTGATTGCAAGGCTCTCAAAATAAAATAGTGCGATGCCGAGCCTTTTTGAAAATAAACTTCTTGTCCCTTAATATCCTCAAACTTCTCAAGCCGAGACTCTGGAGGTACAGCAATAACACTGCTTTTCCCTGTCGTAGCATTTCTTTGTGTACCAACGACATAAACCAGGTCCGATCCAGCCACCTGAGCAAAAATCGGTGGCGTTTCCCCCACTGCTCCCACGTCAACTCTTCGTGCAGCCATTCCTTCCATGAGTTGGGGACCTTGGACAAATTGCGCCCATTCCACCTTGATTCCCATTGGCTCCAAACGCTTCTCTAAAACTTTTCGATTTCGGACAAGATCCCCTGCACTTTGATACCCCATGCGGAGAACTTTAGTTTTTATACTCAGAGAACTAGAAATAACAGTAGTATTACTTGCTGCATTTTGTTGCCTTTGTTCGCTACAACTTCCTAACAGATACGCCAGAGAAAAACCAGATATACCTGATGTAGCAACATTGAGAAAACGGCGGCGTTTAATCATTGGTATAAATTCAATAAAGTTCAGATTAGCCCTAATTGTAGAGACGCGATTCATCGCGTCTGAATTTGTGAAACCCTAACGAAGAGAATCTCCCCTGCGATATTCGGCGGTGATGTCGTCTAGTTTTTGTTTCAAATTGTCGTCGAGTTTTACTTCCAAAGCCTTAAAGCTATCAACAAGCTGTTCTGGGCGGCTAGCGCCAATGATAGGCGCGGTGATAATGGGATTAGCCAGAACCCAAGCCACAGCTAAAGTAGTCAGCGACAATCCCGCCAGATCCGCCACTGTGCGTAATTCCTCAACAGTATTGAACTCGCGATCGCGCCAGTAGCGTTCTTGATAACGTTCTGCTACAGCACCCAGCGTAAAACGAGTACCTGAGGTCGGCCCTTGAGCAAGACTGTGTTTACCAGTTAACAAACCGCCCGCCAATGGATTGTAAGAAATTACACCTAATCCTTCTTCTTGCGCCAGGGGTAATAGTTCCCGCTCAATTTCCCGGAACAACAGGTTGTACCGGGGCTGAATCGAGACAAAGCGAGTCAGATTTCGCACATCGGCGCGACCCAAGGCACGGCTGAGTCGGTAAGCTAAAAAGTTGGAAACCCCAATGTAGCGTGCTTTACCAGAACGAACTACCGTATCTAGCGCTTCTAGGGTTTCATCAATGGGGGTTGAGGCATCATCGGAGTGCAATTGGTACAAATCGATATAATCGGTTTGCAGTCGTCTTAAGGAAGCATCGATCGCATCCAGAATATGTTTGCGGGAAGCACCCCGATCCCAAGGCGCAGGGCCAACCTGTCCGACGCACTTAGTAGCTAAGATAAAATGTTCGCGTTTGCCTTTGAGCCATCGCCCAACAATTTCTTCGGTGCGGCCAGCAGTGGTAAGCCCACCCCCAAGGGGATAAACATCGGCTGTATCCAAAAAGTTGATTCCAGCATCAGCGCTGGTGTCAAGGATCTGTCTAGAAGTTTCTTCATCAATCTGGAATCCAAAGGTCATGGTGCCTAGAACCAGGCGCGAAACAGCCAATCCGGTTTTACCAAGTTTAGTGGTTGCTAAGGTCATAGCGGTGTTTGTTGTTCATGGAATTGGGCATCCCTTCTCTGCGAGACGCTACGCGAACGACTTACTTCGGCTCCGCGGTAGTTGAGCGTAGTCGAAACTCAGCACGAGTCGCTCAGGGCAAGTGGGCATGGGGATTAGGGTAAAAGTTCTTCCCCAGTCCCCAGGCACTTCCAACAAATAAATTATCCAATCTTGTGGGGTGGGCATCTTGCCATTGGTGTCAACTTAAGGTTAAAACCCATTTGTCAACGATAGGTTTTGTCAGGAACGAAGTATAAAGGTGAACTTTTTTCTGACTTTTATACGCAAGTTGGGAGTGATGCTAATAAACAAAGCATTAATAGTCCCTGAAAAAGTTCGTTTTTTGTCCCTTTCAAACCAAATTTTTCAGCTTAAATGCTTATTGACATAGTAAGTTTGAGCTTAACTTGACACCAATGGCGAGACGCCCACCCCAAAAGAAGCAAGTAGTTGAGTATTTTGTTATTTGGAAGTTTTTTAGGCAACTACAGAAGTTTCACGGCGGCTGAGTGAAACCAACCACTGTTGTAATTTCGGGTTGCTGTATACCTCGTCTGCAATGAAATGATCGCCTTCAGGTAAGACTGTAAAATCTACTGTTCCACCCACTCCGCGCAAGGTATCGACAACATGCTGCACGTCCTCAATTGACAGGTTTTTGTCCTGTGCGCCTTGGAATATGTGGATGGGAATATTTTTGAGTGCTGTTAATTGACTTTCGCTTAATGTTTTAGGTACGCGACCGGATACTGCTACCAGACCGGCAAAGCGATCGCTATGAGAAGCCGCGATATGCCAAGCCCCAGCGGTGCCTAAGCTGAATCCAGCTATGATTACACGCGAAGGATCGATAGGCTCAGAGGCGATGAGATGATCGAGTAAAGCGATCGCATCTGATTCTCGTTCTGCCCAGGTCTGTTCTTCCAGAATTTGGGGTGCTGCAAAGGCATAAGGTAACGGGCTGGATGAATCCACGAAATGAGGTAGACCCCATTTCAGCAATACATTCAGATCCGTCCCGCGATCGCGTCCTCCGTGCAAAAATAGCACCAAAGGCGCAGGTTTCTTGGCATCGGCAGAAGCCGCCGAAAAAAGATAAGGCAATGAACCATTGCTAGTATCATGCGATCGTTGTTCAATAGCCATAGTTGTCACTCCTAATTTGATTTGGGCATGGGGGTAGAAGGGGCGGAGGGGCGGGAGGGGAAAGACTCACTGCTCCCTCATCTCCCTCATCTCGCCTTTTAGGCTAAGACCAAGTTCTTGTCTGCTTGTTGAGATTCGCTCTTACCTACTTTGGATTCAATTGCTGTTCCCTTGAAGAAATCGGGGTTGGCTTGGGTGTAAAACTTGTAGGGATTAGCAAATACATAGGACTTGAAGTCGGCCTCGGAAATCACGCCTTCTTTAACGAGATCCCAGCTTTCAGCCAGTGGGGCGGTGAGATCGGGTACATCCCAGTGACCAACATCTGAGGAATAGATGGCGTTGATTTTCACACCCAACGGATTGGCTTTATCGTTGAATGCGGCGGCGATGGTGCGGTCGTCGGATTCGGAACCAAAGAAGAAACTATTCACCCAGCGATCGCGGATGTCTTCAATTGTTTCAATCCCAGCTGCGGCAAAATCTTCTAGTTCTTTACCAACTGGCTGACGGCTATGACGGCTGAATGAAGAACCCAATAAACTCTTAGTCAATTCCTCTTTGGTGAGGGAATGTCCTTGAGTAATTTCGCCACCGAAACGCTCAAACAACTCGAACAACTCATCGGCATTGGTCAGTTCTGGGTTGTAGTTTTGCAGTCCTTTGAGATTGCGCTTCAAGAAGCGATCGACCAAATGAATGTAGACGTGGGCACCCCAATCTGCACCACCTTCAAGCATGGCGACGCGCAACTGTGGGAATCGTTTGGTCACACCACCAAAGAACAAGGCTTTCGCAAATGCTTGGGAGCCATCGGCAAAGTGACCGATGTGGTTGTTCATGTAGTTACTGATGGAAGAGCGTCCAGTCCAACCCTGACTGCCGTAATGGGTAGTAACAGGTACACCTAGTTCAACGACCTTAGCCCAGAAGGGATCGTAGTCGTACTCACTATCCAATCCGTAAAAATCCATGTAGGAAGCATACTTGGCGATTTCGGGGAATTTATCCGCTGGATATTTCTCAGCGATCGCCTTAATCGGCCGTTTCACACCGCCAGTAATGTTAATTACTTTTAAACCTAGTGTTTTTACGGCAAATTCTAGCTCCTCAATGCCTTCTTCCGGAGTATTCAATGGGATACCGGCGACAGGTGTCAGGCGATCGCTATATTGACGGTAAATATCAGCATGATAGTGATTGACCGCCCGTTGCAGTGCTTGACGGTTCTCTGCACTTGCGCCAACAGGTGCCAAGACATTATTCGGAAACAGCACCGAATAATCCGATCCTTGCTCTGCCTGACGTTCATACAGCAGTGCAGGAAGAGTGTAAGTGGCGAGATCTAGGGTGTTACGGGTGACTCTTGCCCACCAAGGCGATCGAATTGTCCGATTGTTATGACGTTCTTCAGGGGTTTGTTGATACCAATCTTTACCATTGCTCTTGGAATTGAGACGAGAAGCTTCCGCCTTACGTAATTCGTCTACAAGTTTCGTACCGCCGTAATTAGCGATGTAATCCTCAAAAGCTGGGGTGAAATCATTGGTATGAACGTCGGTGTCAATTACTGGATAATCGAGAGTTGCTCTGATTGCAGCAGAGGGTGAAGTCTTCAAGCGGCTATATTCAGTCATGTTTTTCCTTCAAAAAATTACAAGTTTTTTATTGGCCATTAGGAGTGCTGAGTTAAGAGTTAGAAGTTTTCTTTATCTCCTTGTCTCCCTTGTCTCCCTTGTCTCCCTTGTCTCCCTTGTCTCCCTTGTCTCCCTTGTCTCCCCATCTCCTCCCTCTTCGGTGGCGATCTACAGAAAGTGCGGTTTAAAAAATGTGGTTTCAGCATTGGTGAAAAATTCTTTAGGCTAAGACCAATTTTTGCTCTAGTTGTTTGGCGACAAAACGATTGTCAGGGCGACGCAATCCGAGGTTTTCACGCAAGGTACTGCCTTCGTATTCGGTACGGAAAAGTCCGCGTTTCTGGAGGATGGGGACGACTAAATTAACGAATTCATCCAACCCTGTAGGTAGGATAGGCGGCATGATATTAAAGCCGTCTGCGGCGCCGTTGTTGAACCATTCTTCTAGTTGGTCGGCAATGGTTTCAGGAGTACCAAGTATGGTGCGATGTCCTCGTGCGGTCGCCAGAGAGAGATACAATTGACGCAGCGTCAGAGTCCCACGAGTCGCTAAATCCCTGACTAGTTTGAGACGACTTTTATTGTTGTTCGTGTCGCTGGGGAGTTCGGGAGCTAAATCATCTAGGGAATATTTCGACAAATCGACGCCTTTGTAATAGTTCTTTAAAATACCCCAGGCGACATCGGGATGGATGAACGATTGCAGGAATTCGTATTTTTCTTGAGCTTCTGACTCGGTACGGCCAATGATGGGGAAAGCCCCAGGCATGATTTTTAGATCGTCTGGCGATCGCCCATATTTTGCTAATCTACCTTTAACATCAGCATAAAATTCCTGGGCATCGGCTAGAGTTTGATTCGCGGTAAAAATGACCTCAGCTGTACGCGCAGCTAAATCCCGTCCGGCTTCTGAGGCTCCAGCCTGGACAATCACGGGGTAGCCTTGGGGTGGACGACCGACATTCAAAGGGCCTTTTACAGAAAAATGTTTGCCTTTGTGGTTGAGTATATGTAGTTTGTTCTCATCAAAATAGATGCCAGATTCTTTGTCACGAATAAAAGCGTCGTCTTCCCAGCTATCCCACAGTCCTTTCACTACTTCTACAAACTCTTCGGCGCGTTCGTAACGCTGGCTATGTTCTGGGTGATACTCCAGGCCGAAATTAAGAGCGGCATTTTCATTACCTGTGGTGACTACATTCCACCCCGCCCGACCGTTACTTAGATAGTCCAAAGACGCAAATTTACGTGCGAGGGTGTAGGGTTCTTCGTATGTAGTTGAGGCGGTAGCAATAAAGCCGATGTTTTGGGTGACGGACGACAAGGCTGAAAACAGGGTGACTGGCTCGAAATGGACAAGTTTACCATTACGTTTCTGACTTTCGGGAGCGCCACCCCAGACGCCTGGACTGTCTGCGAGAAAAACTGCATCGAATAAGCCGCGTTGAGCAGTCTGGGTAATTTCCTTGTAATGCTCGAAATTGAAACCAGCATCGGCTTGTGTATCAGGGTGACGCCAAGCAGAAACATGGTGTCCAGTAGCTTGAATGAATGCACCTAAACGAAACTTACGTGTTTTATTCATATGCTTTTTTGTTTTGTTGTTATGGTGCGTTAGCGATCGCTATTGTTGATTGATGTATACTCATGAGTTCTCATGTCTGCATCAGATATGCCTGAAGCAGATATGAAAAAGCTACGAGTGAAGAAAACTCGATACTGAATGTAATGATGAAATTACTTTTCCAAGAACCAAATTTGCTTGCAGAAAACGAATGAGAGGTTAAGTTAATACGACAGCAAAACTAGGGATGTTGCTAGTTGTGGATTGAGATACCATAAATTTCTATAGCAATCTGACTCAGCAGATACAGTTTACACAATACACCAAAAAAAAAATGTACTGGAAATCACAATTGCATGATATACGAATTGTTAGTTTCTCAAACATTAAGTATTGCAAACTGAGTGATGGCTGAGTATTCATGTTATCTATAAATTCGCCAGAACAAAGGAGTCCCGATGAAACAAGTAAGAATCACTGGGGACTGGGGACACTTCTCTGCGAGAGGCTGCGCCAACGACAAGCTCAGTGCATCGCTGGGGACTGGGATTTTTACTCAGCACTGGCTCAAAGCCCTGCTACTGTTAACAGCACTGTCAAGCTAGGAGGTAGAAGTCAGCACAGTGGAAAAAAGGTCGTTACATAATATAAGGATGATTTGAGGTTGGTGTACTATTTATTAGCAGCCAGCCTTTTTACTCCCCATAGCCTAGAGTTTCCGTATTTACCCAAAGCATACTTAATCTCGGTGGCTTACACATTGCTTAACATCAGCACTCAAAACTGAATTGGTAAACGACTAATAACAATGCGATAATTTCCCCCATCATCCTCACTATCCCGGTTATACTCTCTACAGCTAAACCTTACCCTCAACTTTTTATGCCTGAAAACTGGATGCTTCCCAGAATTTTTCCCATAGGTGGAGTTCTATTTGACTTTTTATTTGTACTGATTGCTATCCCTGTGGAAGCATATATTTTAAACAGACGGCTAAAATTTGACAAAAAAACTAGCACTTTTTATGCCATTTCTCTTAATCTCTTTTCTAGTGTCATTGGTTGGTTGATATTTTTTGTCTCAGAACCAATGTTGCCAATAGAGGTAAAATCAGAATTAATTAACTATATGTTTTTTAATAATTTTAAATCGCCTAATACACAAACTTTAATAATTTTAACTGCCTTTGTAATTTTCTTTGCGACTTTTATAATTAAATTTTTCCTCTTGAAAGTTTTACTCTTCTCCTTATTAAAGGAGCCCTTTGCTAAAAAAGAAGAGGAAGTTGAAGTATTTCAAAGGCGTAAATGGCGCACTTTCAGTAGTGGTAATTTACAAAATACAAATATAGTTACTACTATATTGATAGCAAATTCTCTGAGCTATAGTGCAATAACCATAATTTTATTAGTACGCTCAAAGTAGCAAAAACTCAATTTTTATATTCAGAGCAAAAATATTGATTAATCAGGTGTATGGAGACATATGAATACGCTATTTAAAGATTTATTTGGGGTTGTAAAATTTGCTGAAGGGCTTTACGCAGGAATTAGAAAGATATTAGTTCCACCAAAAGCTTATTCTTGGCAAACATTTATTTATATGAGTGTTTTCTCTTGGATGCTTTCATATTTTGCTACAGGTTATATAAAAGATATAATTGCATTTTTTGGTTGGTTGTTTTTAATTGCTGGTACAGCTTGGTATACAACTGAAGATCCTTTGAGGGTTCCTGGTACTTTTATGCCAGTAGGAGCAGTAATCACTGGATTCTTAGTTAGTGTTTTTGCCTTTGGAAGTCAAAAGGATGTAATTACACCAACAACAATTGTTTTTTGGCCGACAATTTCAGCACTAATTACGGCAATACCAGAATTTATCGAAGGAAGTGACACAGACGCTAAAGCTCAAATTCCTAAGCCAGAAGACCGCCAAAAAATCATAATTTTAGTTGCTAGCAGTATGTTGCTAAGTTGCTGGATTCAGTTTTATTTTGTGATGAATAATTGGTTAGAACAATATCCCAGTGTGCAGACAGATAGTTTTAGACGTAGTACCTTTGTTGTCAGAACTGAACAACCAGTCAAAGTACCACCAAATGGCATTATTATTTTAGACAAACTTGAACCAATAGTAGAAGGGCAAATAGCTGGAAAACCTTGGTCAGAAGTCGAAAAATGGTTGCTAGATGCAAAACAGCGAGTAGGAAGCTTGGGTAACGGAATAATTCAAAAAAACCTCGCAAAATATGAAGAAAAAAAATTATGGCGTGTTGAACCCCGTGTAGCCAATACTAAGTCTGGGTATATATTAGATTTACTGAGTCTCTGGTTAGGACCAAGTTATAACCCACGGGGGTATTATTTAAAGAAATCTTGTCGGATTGAACCAGTTGCATCAAGCAGCACACCGGGAGAGAAAATTACAGTTGGAGAAATTGAATGCGATCGCCTGAATAAATTTATCATTGGATCGCCCCCTCCGCAGCAGTGAAGAGGCGCAGGGGCGGAGGAGATAATACTAACTCTTAACTCAGCACTCCTAATGCCCAATAACAAATGACAACCAGAATTTTTGTATTAGCAAAAAATGTCTTTCAGGAAGCGATCCGCGATCGCATCTTATATATTATTGGTTTTTATGCTTTGATACTCGCGATCGCCTTCGGTATCCTTCCTCAATTTGCGGCTACTACCGAAGACAAAATGTTTTTAGACTTTGGCATGGCCGCGATGAATGCGATCGGGTTAATTGTGACAATATTTGTTGGTACGGGACTAGTTAATAAAGAAATTGAAAAACGCACTATTTTAGTATTAATTGCTAAACCTGTTAGCCGCAGCGAAATTATTGTTGGCAAGTACTTGGGGTTATCCGCAGTCCTAGCCGTACTGATCACAATAATGACAGCAATTTATCTGGTATTTTTACAATTTGGTAATATTCATCATCCAACAGCAAGTATTTTAATTGCAGCAATTTTTTTATTTTTGCAGTTGTCATTAATCACCTCTGTGGCTATTGTCTTTGGTGTTTTTACAGCTTCATTACTGGCTACTCTTTTAACATTTGCAGTGTATTTAATCGGGAATATTACCCAAGATATAGTACAACTTGGGCGTCTTAGCCACAACCTTGGGATGGAACGTTTAACTCAAGGTTTATTTCTCATTTTGCCCGATTTATCTAGATTAGATTTGAAAAATGACGCTGTTTATGGTTTGCTAGCACTACCTGATACAATGGCACTGATTGGCAATGCTAGCTATGGCTTATTATACAGTGCTATGTTGTTAGCGATCGCCATTGTTATTTTCTCACAACGTGAGTTTTAGTAAATGGGAATTAGGCATTGGGGTTCCTAACTTTACGATCCTGACCAATGACCAATGACCAATGACTAATAATTAATAACTATCTGAGGTTGTTCAATTGTATTATCAGGCATGATAGTATCTCGTAGTTTTGCATAAATCATGTTTGTCTGGTAGAGGTTTGCTTTACTCAAGTTAGTCTTAGTTAAATTTGCCCATGTCAGGTCTGCACTACTTAAATTAGCTTCAGTTAAATTAGCTTCTAGTAATATTGCCCCACATAGCTTTGCTCTTGTGAGATTTGCTCTCACTAAGTTGGCTTCAATCAGTGATGCTTCAATTAATTTCGCTTCACTTAGATCTGCTTCACTCAAATCCGCAGCACATAAAGAAGTACCCCAAAGGTTGCTACCTCTTAATTTCACCCGCCATAAAAAACTTCCACACAAATTTGCTTGTCTTAAGTCAGCATTAGTTAAATTAGCTTCACACAAAGAGGCTTCATATAAATTAGCCTCATGTAAACTAGCTTGGATTAAATTTGCACCACTTAAATTAGCACGACTCAGTACACAACCAGATAAATTTGCTCCACGCAAATCTGCTCCTATAAAGTTAATACCGCTTAAATCCAGCCCTTTCAGGTCAATTTCACGTAAGTCATATCCACTTAAATTTTGTCGTGGAAAGCATTTATTTGTGATTTGATTTAAGATAAATCCCTGCTTGTCAGCATAATTTTTCATCGTATTCACCTCTGGGTGTAATTTATCTCAAAGGTCGATCGCGAGAGTTACTGTATATCGAGAGTACACCCCAAATGCAGATAAAAACGATAATTAATCAGAAATAAATTCCGAAAAAATCGTCAATAACCTGAAAATACGCTCTGAAAGCCTTTTTTAAAACAAAAAATGCTGACATAGGTCAGGAAATATTGATAAGCTGATATGCGTCTAAATTGTATAAACACTCTTGATGGTCGTTAACTGTTGACTGTTGACTTTTAAAGGGTTTTCAGTCATTAGTCAACTGTCATCAGGTAAATATACAAGTTAAATGCATAACAGCTTATTAAGGCAAATTGTGACCTTGAAAAAATTTCCAAATTGTTTCAGTGGCGTTCAAGCCCACCTTAGCATTGAATTTATTTAAGGCCTCGTCACTTGAAACACCACCAGGCCAGAAATGTCCGCCGTTTACTACCGCTAGCTGCAAAACTTCTGAGTTGTCATTACAACCTCTGTAGACAAAGGATTTCACTTTATCTTCAGAAAACTGCGGAGATTGATTTGATGAGGTGCATCGATCGTGCGATCGCCAAAAATATACCATATCTGAGATAGAAACCAACGCTCCTCGTTGAGTGCGATCGTCACCTTCATAAAGTACATCGCGATCGTTTGTACCGTTAATCATTAATATCGATATCGGAGTTTGAGGCTGGCAATTAGGTTTTAGTCTAACAGGGAGCGAACCAGCTACTGATGCAAAACCAGCAATTTTATTCGATAACTTACAAGCCAGTGCTTGGGTAAGTATTCCACCTCTAGAAAAACCGGTGGCATAAATTTTATGACTATCAATATTGATTTGCTGCTGAAGGCGATCGATTAAAGCACTGACAAACAAAACATCATCTACTTTTCCTTTAGCATTACCTCTAAGGCTCCATTTTTGGTCAATCCCATCTGGATAAACAACAAGAAATCCTTCTCGATCTGCTAATTCATTAAAGCGAGTTATATTACTTATCAACCGACCGCTACTATTATCTCCATGAAACACTAAAACTAACGGCATCGGGCGGTCTGGATTATAAGATTTTGGGGTATAAAAATAGTATGTACGTAATTTTCCTTGGTTTTGTAGCTCTCGATAATTATCACCATTAACGATTTTTTCTTCAGATATACTTTGTTCTTGAGCATGGCTTGAATTGCAGCCTGTTATTAAAGTAATTGTATATACCAATATAAGAATTTTTTTGAAAAATCGAGAATATTGAAAAATTTGATATATGTTCATGTTAATTAAATTTACTTTATTCACTCTATAGGTTTTATTTGCCAACAAAGTTTTAGAGACCATTTAGTTTTAACATGAAATTTCCAGCTGATACAACGCCAATTATGTGACTGTAGGCAGAGCCAGAGGCAAATAACTCCTAAGCTGTTACGCATAAAACTATGTACATTTACCTGATGACTGATGACTAGACTTCTTGCAGAAGTCGGGAAAAGGGGGAAAGTTTTTGTATTTTCCCCCGCCCCTTATCCCCAGAGGGGACCCCACCTTCCCCTTTAACCTTTTCCCTTTTCCCACCTCTTGCAAAAAGCACTTTTGCAAGAGGTCTACTGATGACTGAAAACTCGTCAACAGTCAACCGTCAACTACCATCAAGAGTGTTTATATACTTTAGACGTGCATCAGGTTATGTGAAAACAAAAAAGACCATGCTGGCTCTCCTACAAAAATTTTATTTTTTAGCAAATAGAGACTAACAACTTAAGTATAGTTGTTAGTCTCTATTAGATAGATTAAACTCTTACATTTACATAACGAGCAGGAACTCGAATTTTAATCCACTTATTACCACGTCGTACTGTTTCCCAGTGTGCAGGAATTAACTTTCGTTGATACCGAGCAGCAACAACAGGTTTGTGAAAATTAGGCTTGATAATAATCTCTGCTGCGGATGCCTGTGATGGCAAGGAAGAAATTGCAAATGGTAGAGCAAGTAATGTGCCTAAGAGAATACGTTTCATGTTCAAATCTCCATCAATTAATTTACTAAAGTTGTCTACAGTATTCCTCTCTAAGCGATGAACATAATTGATGACTTAATCTTTAGGATATAGACTAAGTTTTTCTTGTTACACAACTTAATTTCTTTCCTGTATTGTTCTCAGTTTAAAATCATAAATACGAATTTGCACTGGAATAAAGTCACAATTTTAGTATTACTAAAGTCATATTAAGTTAAGCAAGTCAAATACCTTTTTCCCCACTCTTTTCTTCTAAGGGAATGGTCATTTCAATTGGATCTTTGTATCCCCTGCCTCCTCTGCAAAAATCTCTATCAATCTTAAAGTGAAACAGTATTACTCCTCTCCCCAAGTTCGTAACTGCAAATACACCAGTACTAAAGTGACTGCTAACAGCACTGTTGCGGCGGCGGCGGCATAACCAAAATCAAATTGAGCAAACGCTTCTTGGTAAATGTAGTAAACGAGTAAATTAGTTGAATTCAATGGACCACCACCAGTCATCACGTAAACTTGCTCAAAACTCCGCAATGTAAAAATCGCGGTGGTGATTGTTACAAATATGACGGTAGGACGCAACCCCGGTAGTGTAATATACCAAAATTGTTGCCAAGCATTTGCGCCATCTAAATCTGCTGCTTCATAACGACTGGGGGGAATTGCTTGCAACCCCGCTAAAAACACCACCATATTGAAGCCAAGTTGTTTCCAAATACTCATTAAAATCACTACTGGCATTGCCCAAAAGGTATCTGCTAGCCAAGGGATGGGGGGAATCCCAAAAATATCTAAAAATCCGTTGACTGGCCCTGATGTTTGAAACAGCCAGCGAAATCCCAAACCTGCTGCCACAAGAGAGATAATTGAAGGTAGAAAATAGGCACTTCGTAAGATTCCCCGCAAGGCTATGGAACGGTTTAATAGCACTGCCAATCCCAAGGGAATAACTAAACTGGGAATGATGCTGGCAACAGTAAAATAAATGGTGTTACCAAGAACTTGCCAAAAATCAGAGTTAAGTAACAAACGCCAATAGTTTTTTAACCCTATCCAATAAATACCTTTTGAAGTGAAACTGCCGGCGGTGAAACTCAGATAAAACAAATAGGCGATCGGCCAAATAATAAAGATACTTAGCAAAATCAGCGCAGGTGTAAGAAAAATCCAGGCAGCTACTGTGTCATTATCGAGCTGTTGCATACGAGAAAAACGAGATGTTTTCATAGCAATGTCGGGTATTAAATATTAAAGGGGTGTGATTTTACACAAAAGTACTGTTAAGATACTGTCATTTTAGTGGTTCTGATGCAAATGCCTGCAATCTTGCCTCACTTTGGCAAATTCCAAATTGCTAGTAAGATGCTTACCTCAAGCGTCTTTGTCGCATTATTAATGACAGTGGACACAACTGTATTAGCTCAACCCTCGATCGCACCAACACAGATTCAATCTCAACCAGCACCAGACACAAACCCCATCGCTCAGAAATTATTCGGGCAATGGGAAACTAAAGACCCGTCATCTTCTACCAGCCTAACCTTTATTTTCACACCAGAAAACAAGTTATTTCTCCTCATACCCGATTCTAAAGATACTGGTGCGATCGAATTTAAATATCGCATTAACCCAACGCCACAACCGATGCATCTAGATGTAATCATCTCCAGTAATGAAGAACCGGTGTTGACAATTTTTGAATTTACTGCTAATAGTCAGATGCGGTTACAACTAGATGGAACTAATCCCGGAAAACCTAGACCCACGGCTTTTTCTTCACAGGCGTCTTTATTCAAAAAAGTTTCTAATGGGACGACATTGCCTGATAATATCCAAATCATCAACCCAGAAGCCGAAAATCAACAAACTAACGATCCAAAAGTTGAAGCGAAAAAAGTTATTGCTAGCATCAACCTCGCTCAACAGGCTTATTATTTACAAAATCAAAAGTTCGGTACTCTTGAGCAACTAAATCTAGGGATTAAACCGGAAACCGAAAATTACCATTACAGAATAGTACCGTCATTTCAACAAGCCCAAATTGTAATTAGTACTGCTGCTGCTAAAAAACCGCAACTAAAAAGCTATACAGGTATTGTATTTAACAGAACAGTTAAAGGTCAGGCGATGGCAATTACAGGTATTTGTGAAACTGATGAACCCTCAAATAAACCACCACTTCGTCCTATATTTTCGAACCAAAAATCTCAGCAAATTCAATGTCCAGTTGGCTCACATTTATTGTAATATTTATCAGTAAAGAATTTAGGAGTAGAGACGCGATTAATCGTGTCTCTACAAAAGTTAGGGATTTTACATAAATATATACAGCGGATAGTAACGATCGTCCTTTTTAGGAGAAAAAGTGGTTACCTTCTCCTTTGTTATGAGTGCAATCGATGGACAAAGTGCTTATGTTCGTGACATTGATTTCTGCATTTTTCCTTGGGTTAGTTGCGGGACTGCGATCGCTCACAGCTCCTGCGGCTTTATTTCTGGCACGTGGCGGCATTATCGGGATCGTTCTGGCTGTACTAGCAGTGGCTGAGTTGATTGGCGACATGCTGCCGCAAATGCCTTCTCGCACGAGTCCCCCGGCGTTGATTGCTCGGATTATCAGTGGCGGCATTGTGGGATGGCTAATCACCGGAGCAAACAGCAGTTTTGCCCCCGTTGGGGCGCTCTTTGGTGTTGTGGGCGCATTGGTCGGTACCTATGGGGGTAGGGCGGTGCGGATAGCCGCCATTGAACGGATTGGCGCAGTTCCTTCTGCTCTTGCGGAGGATGTTGTCGCGATCGCTCTAGCTGCCTTTATCGTTACTCGTTGAGGTCGCAAAGTGTCTAAGTCCTAAGTTAACTGGTATCTTAACTAAAGTGAGACATCTCTGTTAAACCAATTCGCAATGGGCTACGCCCCGCTACGAAGAGAGCAATTACGTTTTTTAACATAAACCCCGACACAACCCGACACAAAAAAAGTTGCTTCTTGAAGCAGGGGACTTATACCAATTTTTTATGAAGCTGCATATAATTCGATCCCCCCTAGCCCCCCTTAAGAAGGGGGGAACCAGAAAAACATCTATTCAAGTCCCCCAATTTATCGGGGGATTTAGGGGGATCAAGATATGTGCAACTTCACGTTAAATTGGTATTAAACCTGCAAACTTTGTTAAAAATCGGAATGGGTGTATTCTTAATTCGGTTCGCACTTGTTTCAGACAGTTATTTGTAAACCCAACAACCACAGGAATTACAGGCATGACAAAACTAGATGGAAAAATTGCAGTCGTTACAGGTGCGTCTAAAGGTATCGGTGCCTCGATCGCTAAACATCTGGCCGCTGAAGGTGCAAGCGTTGTCGTCAACTACGCCTCCAGCCAAGAAGGAGCCAATCATGTGGTTGACGAGATTATCAGCAAAGGCGGCAAAGCGATCGCAGTCCAAGCAAATGTTGCCAAAAAAGCAGAGATTGAACATCTATTTGCAGAGACACAGCAAGCATTCGGCAAACTTGATATTTTGGTCAACAATGCTGGAATTTATGAATTTTCGCCACTTGAAGACATCACGGAAGAGCATTTCCACAAGCAATTCGATCTGAATGTTCTGGGATTAATCCTCAGCTCACAACAAGCCATCAAACACTTTGGCTCGGCAGGTGGCAGCATTATCAATATAAGTTCGGTCGTCAGCACCCTGACACCCCCGAATGCCTCAATCTATAGCGCTACCAAAGCGGCTGTTGATGCCGTCACCAAATCCCTAGCCAAAGAGTTGGGTTCCCGCAAGATTCGTGTAAACTCCATCAATCCTGGCTTGGTGGAAACCGAAGGTACGCACACAGCAGGAATTACCGAAAGCGAAGGTCGCAAACAAACTGAAGTGCAAACACCCCTGGGTCGCATTGGCCAGCCAGAGGACATCGCCCCTGCCGTTGTCTTCCTTGCTTCCTCTGATTCAGCTTGGATTACTGGCGAAACGCTGTACATATCGGGTGGGTTTCGCTAGCTTTAGATGTCATACAGCAGAATTCAGAATTCAAATGAATATTGATTTAAAACCGTACTTTGTCCCGCTACGCGCTTTCGCCACTCGTGGGCGAAACTAGTATTAAATATTCTCGCTTTAAAACTCTATCCCTTCCCTATGGGACGGTGCGCGAATGTGGGTAGAGTATTCAGAATTCTGAATTCTGAATCCTTTTTATCAAAGCAAACTATCTTCAAGGAGTTTAGCGCTGATGGAAACAGCAGATGTCATTGTCATCGGCAGTGGTCAAGGAGGCATTCCACTAGCAGCTGACTTTGCCAATGAGGGACGTAAGGTTGTCTTGTTTGAGCGGGATGCTTTAGGCGGTAGTTGCATCAACTATGGCTGCACTCCGTCCAAAGCCTTCTTAGCAGCGGCTCATGCAGCAGGGCGATCGCGCCAAAGTAAGAAGTTAGGCATCCATACGCAGGTTGAAGTGGATTTTCCCGCTGTGATGGAGCGAGTTCGGGGAATCCGCAACAGCTTTAATCAGGGGATTCGCCAGCGATTGGAGACTGCGGGTGTCAAAGTCATTTGTGCCGAAGCTTCTTTTGTGGGCGAACGGACGGTCAAAGGGGGAGATGTTACCCTTGAAGCTCCTCTGGTAATCATTAATACAGGCACATCAGCGCTGATTCCTGACATTCCGGGACTTGCAGGAACTCCCTACTTGACCAACCACAACTTCTTTGACTTGAACACCTTACCAGCCCGTTTACTGGTGATTGGAGGCGGCTATATTGGCTTGGAATTAGGACAAGGACTAGCGCGTTTGGGCAGTCAAACCCATTTAATTGTGCGGGGCGATCGCCTTCTTGGGCAAGAAGAGTCTGAGGTCAGCGAGGTCTTAGCAGAAGCATTAAAGCAGGATGGAATTGGGCTGCATTTTGGAGTCAATGTGAATCACGTCGCCCATGAGAATAATCTGTTTAGCCTGACCCTGAGCAGTGGCGAACAACTCCAGGGAGAAGCATTGCTGGTTGTGATTGGCCGGAAACCCAATACAAGTGCATTAAATACAGCCACCAGTGGAATTGAGCTAGACGAGCGAGGGTTTATTAAAATTGACGACCAGTTCCATACCTCCTGTTCTGGAGTTTATGCCATTGGGGATGCTGCTAAACAACCTGCTTTTACCCATGTGTCGTGGGAAGACTATCGCCGTTTAAAAGCAATTTTGTGTGGAGAAAACCGGACACGGAGCGATCGCGTCCTTGGCTATGCAGTCTACACAGAACCCCAGGTCGGGCGAGTCGGTATGACGTTAGAACAGGCTCAGAAACAAGGCATCAACGCGCGTGCTGTGACGTTACCCATGAACCAAATTGCCCGTGCCATTGAGTGGGGACATGACCTTGGGTTTTATCGGATGGTAATCGACACTGACACAAACAAAATCCTGGGAGCAACCCTGGTGGGGTACGAAACTGCTGAATTGGTGCATGTATTTTTATCCCTGATGGAAGCAGGAGGAACTTGGCAGTTGTTAGAGCGATCGGTTCACATTCATCCTACCTATGGTGAAGCTTTACCCAGTCTGGCACGGTTGTTGCTTGGTGATAACATACCAGGGTGTCCGAATATGTAATCGGGAATTTTGTCCAACTAGTTAGAAACTGACAAATAAAAAAATAACTGTTCACAATCAACACTTCGGCTCATTTCGGCTCATTTCGACTACGCTCAAATCGAGCGACTTGCACTGAGCGGCGTCCAAGTGAGTCGAGATTCAGTGACCACAGTCAACAGTCAACAACCAACAATTTCAAGCAGTTGTTTTTATTTCTTCGAGTTCCCTTATTCTGACTCCTGAATTTTGTAATCTGCATTTTTTTCAAGTTTTATGAGTAATAATTACCCAATTGATGCTACTGCTAGCCTGATTTCTCCTAATATTTCTAGCTACCAGTTGAGACAAAGCGTTCCTTTAAAGTTGGGAATTATGGCTTCTGGAAATGGCAGCAATTTTGATGTAGTTGCCCAAGCGATCGCAGATGGACAGCTAAATGCCCAAATTCAAGTTTTGATTTATAATAATCCTTCGGCTAAAGCAGCGGTAAGAGCAGCCAATAGAGGTGTAGAAACTGTCTTATTAAATCACCGCGATTACAAAAGCCGGGAAAACTTTGACGAGAAAATTGTGCAGACATTACGCCAGTACAATGTGGAATGGGTGATTATGGCAGGTTGGATGAGATTGTTAACATCAGTATTTATTGATGCTTTTCCTAACAGGATTATTAATATACATCCGAGTTTGTTACCTAGTTTTAAAGGAATTCATGCTGTAGAACAAGCTTTGGCGTCGGGGGTGACAATTACTGGCTGTACGGTGCATATCGCTTGTTTAGAAATGGACAGCGGTCCAATATTGATGCAAGCGGCAGTACCAATATTGCCAGATGATACGCCAGAAACACTTCATGCCAGAATTCAAATTCAAGAGCATCGGATTTTGCCAACGGCGATCGCTTTGGCAGTTTATACCAATTTACTGATGACTGATGACTGATGGCTGATGACTGTTAACCGTTAACAGTCAACAGTCAACCGTGTTTATATACTTTAGACGCGCATCAGCTTAACACAGCTGTGTTACCCTACTGAATTCTTTATTTTGTATTTTTGTTCAACAAGGCATTAAAGCATCTAATCTCCCAAGTACTGCCATATCTTCTGCATCTAATTCTACTTGTGTGCCACTGCGAATTAATTCGGAAAAGTCTTCGTTAGGCACCATTACAGTTAGGGTATACAAGCGAGTATTACCTGTATTTTTAATCAAATGCGTTCCTGTGGGAGGCACTAATAAACTATCTCCGGTTTTGATATTAGCAATCTTGCCGTCACACATGGCGATTCCTTCTCCTTTGAGGACAAAAAACATTTCCACCGCCCACTGATGGCGATTTGGTGGTGTTTGTCCGCCAGCATCAAAGATTTCTATGCAGCAAGTTAAGGATGTATTAGCATTGGTGGAATCGAAGATAATCGCTAACCGATTAGTGTCCTGGGGAGTGATGCGATATACCTGATAATCTTTGGGAGATTTGATAATCGGAATTACACAACGAGTAGCGTGCATTTTATTTATCCTCTCGGAAGTTATTGATGGAAATCTTGAATTGTGATAGTTATTCTATTGTCGTGAATATGGAAGGAAAAATAATCTCACGCAAAGGCGTCAAGAAAAGAGAGGGATTGTTTTCTAGAGAGGCGAGGAATCGCGTCTCGTTAATTGATTGGCTCTTCTTGATTCAGTGCTGTTAAAATTGCTTGGGAATCGGTGACGAAACCGAAACATTGTTTGACGTTATATAATGTCGCCAACCAACAATATTCAGGTGATGTTGTGGCGGTGCAGTCTTTAATTAATACACAGTCATATCCTAAGAAGTTGGCATCACATAATGTAGTCAGCACACATTGATCGGCATTCACGCCAGCAAAGAATAGTGTCGTTTTTCCCAGATTCTTTAAAATACTGTCTAAGGGTGTATCCCAAAAGCCACTCATGCGGTATTTATCTACACAAATATCTTCGGGAAGCTTTTCTAGTTCGTCTACCACAGCCGCCGCCCAACTACCTGCCATCAGTACTCTAGCACCATTGCTTGGCAGTGGATCGCCTAATCCGATACCCTCTCCTGTGGGATTATACACGTGACGAGAATTAGCACTAATGTTGAGTAAGTCGGGACGATTCCCCCAATTTATCCAAATGACTGGAAGACCAACCTCACGGAGTTCTGGAAGTAAGTTGTTTAAAGGTTCGATAGGCTGACGCGCTGGAGTGACATCAACGCCGATATGCGCTAACCAGCCGTCAGGGTGACAGAAGTCGTTTTGCATATCAATGACGACAATAGCAGCTTTTGCCAAGTCTAGGCGCAGGGTTTTTGTTTCTGTTGCTAAGATAACGGGTTGTGGGATCTTTTGAGGACGAGTGATATCTGCGATCGCATCATTCACTGTCCATGCATTTGGTGCAACTCCCAATGTCCGTAACGGTAAATTCATAAAATTACACAACACCATTTTCTATTTTGTAACTTGAAATTCAGTCCAAAATCAGATTACTTAATCAAGGTTAAATATGGGAACTTTCACTATTCAAAATGTTTTGATTGCTACTGGTGATGATTACATAACCGTAGATGTGCAAGTTGTCAATGGGGCGATCGCAGCTATTGCCCCTAATCTACAGTTAATTGGTATAGCGATCGATGGTAAAAATAAGCTGCTGCTTCCTGGCTTTTTCAACGCCCACACCCACTCTTCGGAGATGTGGCAGCGAGGAATCATGTCAACTTTACCTTTAGAATTATGGTTGGCAGAACTGTATGATTTTGCTCCCATTGACACTGAACAGGTTTATCTCAGCGCTTTGGGAACGGCGGTGGAAACTTTACTTTCCGGCGGAACGAGTGTTGTAGATCATCTGGTATTGATTCCGGGACTTGAATTAGAAACCATCGCTATTGCAAGTCGCGCTTACAAAGAAGTGGGAATTCGCGCCTTTATCGCCCCCCTGATTCAAGATGAATCCCTCACCGCAGGGATACCATCTGGGGAATCAACCCAAAATCATGAAGCTTATTATCACTCAACTGCGGCAACACTGGAAATTATTGCAGAAGCGGTGAGACAGTTTCATCGCCCAGATGAGGGGGTGAGTATTTTAGTTGCCCCAACGGGGATACAATTGTGTACTGACGATTTGTTTACGGGATGTATTGAATTAAGCGATCGCTATGATCTTTGTCGTCACTCCCATTTACTGGAAACTAGGGCACAGGAAAAACTCGCCCAAGAGAAGTACGGCTGTACTGCGGTGGAACATTTACAGAGAATCGGGTTTTTGAGCAATAAAACTTCACTAGCTCACTGCGTTTGGTTAAATGATACTGATATCGCCATCCTTGCCGAAACTCAATCTACAGTTGTTCATAATCCTTTAAGTAATCTGCGTTTAGGTAGTGGCATTGCCCCGATTTTAAAATATCGCCAAGCGGGAGTAAATGTAACTTTTGGTTGTGATGGTGCCTCTAGCAATGACTCTCAAGATTTACTAGAAGCCATTAAAATTGGTTCTATTTTACATAACGTTACAGACTTCGATTATCAACACTGGATTACACCGCGACAAGCAGTAGAAATGGCATCTTTAGGAGGTGCAAAAGGATTGAATATTGCAGATAAACTCGGTTCTTTAACTGTTGGGAAACAAGCGGATTTAGTACTTTACGACCTCACTAATTTATCCTTACTTCCACGTACAGATCCCATTGGTTTGTTAGTTTTAGGGCGTCCTAATAATGTTGTAAATAGTGCTTGGGTAAATGGTAAGCAAATTATTGCCGATGGTAAGGTGACAACAGTTAATGTTAATGAATTACGGCAAGAATTATTTAACCGTAGTCAATGGCAGACAAAACGCAAATCTAAAACCGTCGCCCAAATCGAAGCACATTATCGCACGGTTATGGGGTTGTAAAGACATCTTTGTTTAGAGGTTCTTTGAAAAGTCTAATTTATTACTAGCCGGGCGGCTAGAAGTCCCGGCTACACAGACGAAACCTACCGATCCAGGTTAAAAACTATTGATTTTTTCTTAGTCCAGGTCGCCGGACTTTGTTTGTGTAGTAGCGAATTTTATTCGCCCAATACTTTTCAAACATCCTCTTAGACTGATGACAAGAGTCTAATACCAATTTAGATGTGAACTTGCAGACATCTCAACAAAAAAATAGCGCCTACCTGTTGTCTGTACTTAGGTGGACACTATTCTTTTAATTTCAGTTCAGGGAGGAAATATAGTGAAATCAACTCCCTGATTTTTACTATTAGTTCCAATTTAATTTATTAGATTGCACTGCGATTAGTTAGCAAATTCCACAAGAAAACTGCAACAATTGCACCAAGAACCGCTACTGCAATACCAGTAATGCTGAGTGTGGGAGCGGCTAATGCCAAGGTTCCTGTACTGAAGAATATACCCAAACTACCACCAACAAAAGCACCGATAATTCCTAATAAGATTGTTCCGAGAAATCCGCCGCCTTGATGACCGGGGTAGATAGCCTTTGCAATAGCACCAGCAATTAGACCTAAAACAATCCAAGCAAGAATATTCATTGTTTTTATTTGAGCAACGTTTTTTACTGACAAATATACAATAGCAATCCCAACATTCACCTTCCATCTACCAACAGACCCAATTATTAATAGCCTTGAGGATGAATGCTGTTACTTCTGGTGATATATCTACTAACTGAGATCGGCTAATCCGCTTTGAAGTTGTGTAATCCTTAGCCTCAGAAAGACACAGGTAAGAGCAGGAGACGCGGGGATGCAATTTGAATGATTATTAGCTTAAATAATAAATAAAAAGCTCCTAGTAGGTCTAAAACCAGGAGATAATAAACTCATTGCTTGATAATTGCAGTATATACATTTTCATTCGTAAATTTCTTGGCGTTTAAGCTGTTACGCATTTAATTTGTACATTTGACTGATGACTGAAAACCCGTCAACAGTCAACAATCAACAGTTAACGACCATCAAGAGTGTTTATATACTTTAGACGCGCATCAGCTTAGTAGATTTTTTGGTATCGATTTTTTGTGGAAATACTGCTCTAAGTGAGG
The DNA here is from genome assembly GCF_043099735.1 of Nostoc sp. C117. Taxonomy (NCBI): domain Bacteria; kingdom Bacillati; phylum Cyanobacteriota; class Cyanophyceae; order Nostocales; family Nostocaceae; genus Nostoc; species Nostoc sp. C117. The sequence continues at coordinate 354,867 of NZ_CP170991.1, read as the reverse complement.
GTGATTGTTGAAGAGTTATCATAAAAATTTTGGTAACATTTCTCTGTAACCGCCATTTTTAGGGTTCCTAGAATTGGAGGGGAATCGCTCTTCTCAATGGCTGGTAACATTATTCTATACAGCCCACATAGCAGAAGTTTCCATCCCCTTTTGATAACGATCGCTCAGCAGACTATACAACTTTCATTCGCTTGTATTTTTTAAGGGCGCTTTAACCCAGATTACTGCTACCACCGACTTGAGTTGCACCCTCAGATGCAGGAGGGTGATAAGTCATAGACTGCAATCCTAAGCGACCAGGACCAGTAAAACGGTTAAGAGTGAATGAAATGCCACCAAGCATTACCCCAATAGCTCCGAAGATACCGCCACTAGATTGCAGTGCGGTTACTGTCTCCATTTTTACTGATGAGTCTTTCCACAACCATGCTCCTGGTTCTACATCTAACATCTCTCCAGGAGCGAGGTATTTTTCAAAAACATTGCCGTAACCGTGAATTAGAAGCAGTCCCCCTGCTTGGTGACCAATAAAGCGATCGATAAATAACCCGCCACTCCGGCTGAAAAAGAGGTTCGCTAGTCCTCGCTGGAAAAAGAAACTGTACTCAACATTGCTGGTAGCAAGTAAAAACTGATGCTCGCGCACATCCACTGTCTGTCCGCGCTCTAATTGCAGCACCACAATCTGTCCTGGAGCTTCACGAGAGAAAGCAATATTTCCTGGCCCATGTGCTTCACTGATAAAAATTTGCAGCCCGGCAAAGAAACGCTTGGCTGCCCCTTTTAAACCTTTAACACCAAGGCGAACATTGGGATGTTTCCACAGCAGTATATGATGTTCAAAGTAAATTGATTGCTGTTGTCCCAGATGGACATCTACTACAGGTACTACTTCTCCTTCGATTCTTAAATTTAAGTCACCAGAATGAAACGTTTGTTGGGGATTTCTCAATTCTGGTATCGGTTCATTGATGAAGTCAGACATAGGATAATATGCTCTCACAGATGGTTGAAAGAAAAATCACTGAGCTTAACTATAAGTGATGCTAAGCTGTTAGGCATTTAACTGATGACTGATGACCGTCAATCCTCCTCAACCGTCAACCGTCAACCGTCAACTCTCAACGATTATAAAGAGTGTTTATATAATTTAGAGGATGTTTGAAAAGTCTTCTGAAGGAGAGCAGAAGAGGGAGAGGATATTTTTATGTCTCCTAGCAAAATATTCTCGGCGTTGCTGAATAATGGGATGATTGAGGGTGACACGAAGACACGGGGACACGGGGATTATTTTTGATCCAAATTCCAAAATCATCCATTATGCAACGCTGATTTTTGAAATAACGGCAAGATACTGCAATTGTTAAGTAACAGTAGTTATGGCGAAACCTGCGATTTTAACCGTCGATGACGATCCAGAAGTGTTGCAAGCGGTATCACGAGACTTGCGACATCAGTATGGCGATCGCTTCCGCATTGTCCGGGCAGATTCGGGTATTGCTGCTCTAGATGTGGTGCAGCAACTAAAATTGCGGAATGAACCAGTGGCTCTCTTTTTGGTCGATCAAAGAATGCCCCAAATGGGAGGTGTGGAGTTCCTTGAACGAGCAAAAAGCATCTTTCCTGATGCGAAACGTGCTTTGCTAACGGCGTATGCAGATACGGATGCAGCCATTAAGTCGATTAATAGTGCCAGACTTGATTACTATCTACTTAAGCCCTGGAATCCACCACAAGAGCGACTATATCCGGTTTTGGATGATTTGCTCGATGACTGGCTAGCTGGATTTCGCCCACCTTTTGAAGGAATTCGAGTCATTGGTAATCGTTGGTCACCTTTTTCCCATCAGGTGAAAGACTTCCTAGCGCGTAACCAAATTCCATACAGATGGTTGGATATTGAACTGGAGCCGGATGCAGCGAAATTGGTGGAATACGCCCAAGCCGATGGCAGACAGCAATTACCCCTGGTAATATTTCCCGATGGTTCTCGATTAATCCAACCATCTAATTTAGAGATTGCCGCGAAAATTGGATTGCAAACCCAGGCAGAACGACCCTTTTATGACCTGGCCATCGTCGGTGGTGGTCCTGCTGGACTGGCAGCGGCTGTTTATGGGGCTTCTGAAGGACTGAGTACTGTCTTAATTGAGCGTGAAGCACCAGGTGGACAAGCAGGAACGAGTTCTCGCATTGAGAATTATCTGGGGTTTCCTGTTGGCTTGAGCGGCAGCGATTTGGCCAGACGGGGAGTTACTCAGGCGCGACGTTTTGGGGTGGAAATTCTCACTCCTCAAGTCGTAACAGGGGTTAAGCTGCAAGATCCTTATCGGGTTTTACAATTGGCTGATGGTAGCGAGATTAGTTGCCATGCACTTTTAGTTGCGACCGGCGTTTCCTATCGCTGGCTAACTGTACCAGGAGCCGACAAGCTCACAGGGGCAGGAATTTATTACGGTGCTGCCATGACTGAGGCGATCGCCTGTAGCAATGAAGAGGTTTACTTAGTGGGCGGGGCAAATTCTGCCGGACAGGCAGCAATGTATTTTTCTAAGTATGCCAGCAAAGTGATTATGTTGGTGCGTGGTGAGTCACTTTCATCAAGTATGTCCCAATATTTGATTGACCAAATTGCGGCTACTGAAAATATCAAAGTTTGCACAAGTTGCAGCGTTATCGAAGTTAAGGGAGACGAACATTTAGAAGCAATTGTGATTGCTCATGCCAAGAGTGGAGAAACTGAAACAGTGCTGGCGCGATCGCTTTTCATCTTCATTGGTGCTAGCCCGAAAACTGATTGGCTCGATGGTGTGATTCAACGCGATGCTCAAGGGTTTATCATCACAGGGCTGGACTTGATGCATAATGGCAAATCTCCTCGAGGTTGGCCTTTGGAACGCTCTCCTTTCTTACTAGAAGCCAGTGTTCCTGGCATCTTTGCAGCCGGAGATGTGCGCTATGGATCGATTAAACGGGTAGCATCCGGTGTGGGAGAAGGTTCCATCGCCATTCAATTTGTTCATCGCTACTTGAGCAATGTTTAGCTGGAGCAAGAGAAAATCAGGAGGTTGATTGATGTTGTGTATTGAGGAATTGATCGACTTAGAACCGTTTCAACAGCTTTCTCAAGAGCAATTAGAGTGGGTTTGCGATCGCGCTCAAACAGTTGAACTCCGTGCCGCAGAAGTATTGGTGCATGAGGGAGATCCGGGACACGGCTTATTTATCTTAGTCAAAGGGAAAATTAATCTTACTCGCCGCAGTGAAGGAGTTGAAATTCCCATTGGGCAACATAAAGCCCCATCTTTTTTTGGTGAAATTCCAGTCCTTACAGATGAACCTGTACCTGTGACAATTCGGGCATTGACAGATTGCAACCTGTATAAAATTGAAGGAGAAGACTTCCGGAAACTGCTGCATGAATGTCGTGATTTTGAGCGGATGGTTTTCCGCATTATGGAACGTCGTCTTCGGGGACTAGAGTCCTTTATTCGGGGACGGGAAAAGATGGCAGCTTTAGGGACACTTGCTGCCGGTCTAGCTCATGAACTGAACAACCCAGCCTCAGCACTCGTTCGGACTTTAGGGGAAATGCCAGCCGCTATCCTAGAACTACAACGGATGAACTTAGTTTATGGGCAACGGAATGTTGAGGAAGCGCATACTCAAAACTGGTTGAGAGTGCGCGATCGCGGTCATGATACGATTTTAAATAATCGTCTCGATCCGGTGACCCTAAGCGATCGCGAAACAGTATTGTTGGAATGGTTAGAAGATTATGGCGTAGAGCAAGCATGGAAGTTAGCAGAACCTTTAGCGCAAGGTGGCATTGAGGTTGAAACCTTAGACGATCTCATGGAACGTTGGCGTAATGAAAATACTGAATTGCGAGAAATGGGATTGCACTGGCTATCGCTTTCGTTTGAAGTCATATCAATGATTAAACATGGTTTGCGAGGAGCCGAGAGAATTTCCGAACTTGTGCAAGCGATGAAGTCTTATGCTTACCTCGATCGAGGCGTTCAGCAAGAAGTTGATGTGCATCAAGGTTTAGAAGATACATTGCGATTGTTTGCTTATCAACTCAAGGGTGGCATCGAAGTACAACGCAATTACGATCGACATCTTCCGAAAATCCCTGCTTATGGTAGCGAATTGAATCAGGTGTGGACGAACTTAATTGACAACGCTATTGATGCAATGGCTGGTAAGGGAGTGTTAGAAATTACAACACAGCATTGCGATCGCTTTGCTCATATTGACATCATTGATTCTGGTAGTGGAATTCCACCTGAAATTAAAACCCGTATTTTTGAACCTTTTTTCACTACCAAATCAGTGGGGCATGGTTCAGGACTCGGTTTGGAAACTGTTCGCCGGATTGTAGAAAATCGCCATCATGGTACCCTCTCATTTGAGTCTGAGCCAGGTAGAACTTGTTTCAGCGTTTGTTTGCCCTTATCAAATGGGCAATAAGGAAACTCTCAGAAATAAAACAACCCTTTGAGGGACTGACAAATAAAATACTAATCAATCGCTTTAGGGAGACAAGGGAGAGATATTGCTAGCTTGTCCCTCTTGTCCCCCTACTCCCAATACTTCTCGGGTTTTGCATTTTTAACTCGGAATCGGGTTTGGGGAAAAGGGTAAAGGGTAAGGGTTAAAGCTTTTTTCTTTCCCTTTTCCCTTTCCCCTTTTCCCTTTCCCCTTTTCCCTTTCCCCTTTCCCCTTTCCCCTTTCCCCTTTTCCCCTTTTCCCTTTACCCTTTCCCCCTTTCCCCTTAACCGAGAAGTATTGGTATCAATCCCGAACTATGCCATCTGCCGAGCCATTAACTGGGCAAATAGACCTTCAACAGCAGCTAGTTCCTCAAAACTTCCCTGTTGGACAACTCTACCTGCTTGGAGTACATAGATGCGGTGAGCGTTACGAATAGTACTAAGTCGATGAGCGATCGCTATTCTGGTAACTTGTAATTTATCTAAGCTTTCACTCACAATGGCCTGAGTTTTATTATCAAGGGCACTGGTGGCTTCATCAAAAAATAAAATCCGGGGTTTTAATGCCAAAGCACGAGCAATCAACAACCTTTGGCGTTGTCCTCCAGAAAGATTACTACCCCCTTCGCTGACTACAGTATGCATTTGCATAGGCATGGTGGTGATATCGTCAGCAAATCCAGACATCCGCGCTGCTTCCCAGGCTTCATCTAAGGTCATCTGTGCGCCACCTGCGATATTCTCAAAAATGGAAGCTGAATTTAGCTGACCATTTTGCAAAACTACACCCAATTGTCGGCGAACCGCATCCACATTTAACCCAGATAAATCTTGACCATCGTAGTAAACACTACCTGCTTGGGGAGTCTCAAATCCCAGTAGTAATCGCAGTAACGTCGATTTACCGCTGCCAGAAGCCCCTACCAGAGCAATAAATTCTCCTGGTTCGGCAGAGATACTCACATTATCTAAAGTTAGTGCGCCATCACTGCGATAGCAAAAGGTAACATGGTCTACAGTAATTTTCCCTATGAGCTTCCCAGGATCGGCTTTGCACATATCTACCTCTGGGATAGTTGCCAAAATTGGCTGTGTGCGCCGCCATTGGGGGATGACTTGCAAAATTTCTGTAATTGTATTGCTCAGATTTGTGGTACCTCTGGTAAAGTTACCAAAAGCTGTGTTGAAAGCTAGGAAGGTGCCAAGAGATAATTCAATCGTTCCTGAAGTTGGCGGAGTTTCCAGCAGTTTAATTGTAAACCAGAAAAGTACTCCAGAAGTGAGTGTAGGCATGACTGTATTGAACAGTACAACGGCATCTTCTATACTTTGTGTACTCAGTTCCAGCTTAATTTGCCGAGTGTAGTTTTTACTCCAAGCAGCGAAGGCGCGTTCTTGGGCGCCAGCAATATGCAGTTTAGAAATGCCATTAATTAGCTGTACTGTTTGCCCAAAAATATTACCCCGGATTTCCAATAACGGGCGCACTTTGGTTAACAGCAGCATACCAGAGAGGGTAGTAACAGCGATCGCAACTACTGCAACTCCAACGGCGATGAAAGCTAATTTGTAGTTGTAATAAAATAACTGTGCCAAATAAAACAGCGCAAACGAACTCGTAATCAAATTAATCAGAGTTCTCCCACTGAGTTGGCGGCGAATGGTACTCACCGATGTGATGCGAGAGAGTAAATCCCCGGTTGTGTATTGTCGGAAAAATGACACTGGCAAATTGAGCAACCGATCCCATACCCCCGCTTGGGTGGAAGCATCCCCAGCCGATTCCATCCGCAACAGAGCAAACCCTTGGGCTAGCTGAAATAAAGCTGTACCCAAAGTTGCAACCAGCAAACCTAAGCCGATTTGTAGTAGTAATCCGCGATCGCTATCGGGAATTGCATTATCTATAATAATTGAGGTGGCATAAGGTGTAATCATCCCCAGCAACGTCACGGCAATGCCACTAAATATAATTACCAACAGGCCTTGATTCTGTCCTTGGAGTGTGAACTTAAATATATCAATAGCTTGGAGTGCTTTATCTGGCAAAGAGCGATAAAACATATAAGCAATGGGAGCCAGGGTTGCAGCTATCTGTTCATCTACTTGGACACGAGTACGTTCAACCGGGTCAAAAATTTCATAACGAGTTGGAGAAATCGGCAGTAGGGCGACTGGACGGTTATCTTGGGTATAGGCGATTAAAGCTCCAGAATCCTTTTCCCACCAGTTATCTCGCAATAGCACCCGCCGCATCCGAATTCGGGAAGCTCGAACAATTGCTTCTAAAGGTTCCTTGAGCCGCTTCAGATTTTCCGAACGAGAGGGGGGGCGAATTTTTATCCCCATCACTCTACCTACTGCACCAGCAGCCACCAGCAAAGGTGTACCTTCTGAGAAAAAGTCCCCGTCTTGAGGATTTAGCGTTGATGCTAGTTTGCCTAAAGCCTCCATTGTGACTTGACGATTTAGGCGTTGGCGATCGCGCAACCGCATTATTTCTGTTTGTGCTTCTTGCTCATCTATAATATTGATGCATTGCCAGAGTTGAGTATGCAATTGAGATAACCCAGCCAGCAGCGTATCTGGATTTAAAAGTTCGCAGGTAGTGTTAGTTGTAAGTTGAACTCCCTCTACAGCTTCCAACCACATTTTGTCAGTCAGGGGAAAAGTTGCAGTAGTTGGCGTTAAGGTGATTTCCTCAAACCCCAAAAAGCGAACAGTTCCTTGTTCAAGTTGTACCCAACAGGTGACACCCACTTCTGGCTGAAAAGTCTGACCATTATTTAAGGAAAATCGTACTTCTTCCTTAGCTTTCACCTCAATTTTGGGCATAGTAACTTGGGAGAATACACCACCGAGTTGCAACAGCCAAGTTTCTATCCAAGCAAACACTCTTGCATCTGCATTGGCTACTAACTGCCGAAAACATTCTTGATGCACTTGTAGTAATTCTATCTCTCCAATGGGAACTGCTAAAATCTGACACTGTTGATGAGCAGTTCCAAAAAGTGCTTCGCCTTGATTAATACTGCATAGATAACGGCGAGTTCCTTCGATAACGCCATCTTTGAGTGTGACAGCAAACAAAGCTATAGAGCCAGACTGAATCACCCAAACTCTAGAAGGGTCATTCAGTAGAATCGGTTCATTGCCATTAATTATGTAAATTTGACCGTGTATTAGCATTTTGGAAGGGGGAGAAATCAAGGGTAATGAGGGAGTTTGAGCTTTTGAACCTCAACATTGAGCCTTTGAACCTCAACATTGAGCTTTTGAACCTCAACGTTGAGCCTTTGAACCTCAACATTGAGCCTTTGAACCTCAACATTGAGCTTTTGAACCTCAACGTTGAGCCTTTGAACCTCAACATTGAGCCTTTGAACCTCAACGTTGAGCCTTTGAACCTCAACATTGAGCCTTTGAACCTCGAAGTTGAGCCTTTGAACCTCGAAGTTGAGCCTTTGAACCTCGAAGTTGCGCCTTTGAGCTTGAAACTTTAAGTTCTAATTCTTTTCCTCATCTTTCTCATGCTTCCACCGCTTACCCTTGAGTGCGAATTAACCGCGAATATACGCCGTCAACTTGCCATAATTCTTTGTGAGTGCCTTGTTGTACAACCTTTCCGCGTTCTAGAACAATAATTAGATCGCAATCGCGGATAGTGCTTAATCGGTGAGCGACAATTATGCAGGTGCATCCGCGACGACGGAGATTTTGGTCAATGATTTGTTCTGTTTCTGCATCTAGGGCGCTGGTGGCTTCATCCATGACAAGTATCGAAGGGTTATTCACCAAAGCGCGAGCAATTTCTAAGCGTTGTCGCTGACCGCCACTTAAATTAGCAGCACCTTCTATGAGTTCAGCATTAAACCCTCCAGACATAGAGAGAATTACATCAGCGATCGCTGCATCTTCACAAGCCCGTATTAGGTTCTTATCTGGTACAGTAGTATCCCAGAGGGTCAAATTATCTCGAACCGTACCGCCAAACAGTAAAATTTCCTGCTCCACCATTGCCACAGAGTTGGTAAGCAGTTGTTGGTGAATTTGATTTCTAGGTTTACCATCAAAGCAAACTTCTCCCGCCCAAGATTCATAAAGTCCGCTTACTAGTTTGGCAATAGTAGACTTCCCAGAACCGCTTCCACCCACTAAAGCTACTCGCTGTCCTGGCTTAATTGACATACTAAAGTTTTCAATTAATGGCACTTCCAGGCGGCTATAACCAAAAGTAATATTCCGCAACTCCACATACCCCTGTAATTTGGGAAGAAGATAGGGAGATGAGGAAGAATTTACTTCCCCTGCCCCCCCTGCCTCCTCTGCCTCCCCAATGGGATTATCCAGCACATCATCCAGCCGAATCAAATTCCCCTCTAATTCCTGGAGAGTAGTACCAAAGTTGACGAGATTATTAACAGGTTGCTGGAAACCTAACATTAAACCCTGAAAGGCGATGAGCATTCCAATGCTGAGATGTCCATCCATTACCCGTAAACCACCAATTACCAACAAAAACATCGAAGAAAGGGCGGATAAAAGTGTGGGTAATACTGAGAATGTTTGGTTTGTGACTCCTAATTCCTGCTGAGAATTGAGAGCTTTGGTATAATAACCCGACCACCGAGAAAAGAAATCTGACTCCAACCCGGATGCTTTGAGTGTTTCAATACTTTGAAGTGCAGCAATAGATAACCCAGCCGCTTTACCATACTCTTGGATTAATCTTTGATTAGCATCTACCCGTTGTCGAGAAATCCACTGCAAAGTTAAGACATTCACAGCAGCAAAGCCGACCACCATTAAAGTCAGCACCCAGTCATATTGCACCATGACTAAGGCATAAAAAACCACCATCAAAGTATCAATAATTGTCGTTGCCAACTTTCCTGCCAGAACATCAGCAACTTGGTCGTTCAAAGTCGTCCGGTTACTGATTTCTCCGGCAAAACGTTGGGCGTAAAAGCTAACAGGTAGCCGCAGGATATGCCAGAGAAAGCGGCTGGACATGCCTACACCCAGTTTGATTTTTAGACGGCGCAAATAGCGCAACCTTAATAATGTTAGCGATCCTTGGAGTGTAGCAGCGATCGCCATTCCCACAAGCAAAGGACGCAGCCATAATTGCCGTCCCTCCACCAAGATGTCATCTACAAACACTTGGCTAAACACGGGTACTACCAACCCAACCACTGTTAAGAAAAATCCCGCAACTAAAGAGTAAACTAAAGCATCTCCAGCCCCCTGTAGCCTTGACCACAGAGATAAAATCATACTGGGTTTGCGACCACCTTTAGTAAACTCGTCGCCTGGTTCAATCACCAGCACAACTCCCGTATACCCCTCGTCAAATTCCTGTAGAGATACATGACGCGGCCCTGTTGCGGGGTCATTGAGATAAACTCGCTGTTTATTCCATCCCTCTACGACAACGAAGTGGTTGAAGTTCCAAAAAACAATATAAGGAGGGCGCAATTCCCACAGTTGCTTAAGTTGTTTTTTAAACCCTTTAGCTTCTAGACCATAACTTCTAGCAGCTTTGAGCAAATTAGATGCCTTACTACCATCGCGGGAAACTCCGCAATCTCGCCGCAGTTGTGGCAGTGGTACAACTCGACCGTAATAACTCAGAATAATTCCCAAAGCCGCAGCACCACATTCTACAGCTTCCATTTGCAAAAGTGTAGGCGTTTTTACCCGAATGCTTCGGCGTGGCAGTAATTGTTGCAAATACTGCCAAGGATTAAACGGTGTTACTAAAGTAGATTTAGTAGATACCACTGAAAGACCTCAAGATAGGTAAAACGAAAGTGATGGGAGCGCGTTCTTCCACCCTGACTTGTACAAAAGTCGTAGTTCCCGAAGAAATTTTCATATACGGACCTGTGGAGGAAGACCACTTATAACCGCTCGGTGTCTTGGTATCTAAATCGAGGTCAGAAAATACTTGTATGAGACCTTGTTGTTGAGATACTAGACCTTCCACCACTTCTGGATTACCCACCTCATTAGCCGCAGCTTCTTTGGTAATGGGAAAGCGGGAAATGTTTGTGACATTACCCACAATGCCACCAAAGCGTTCCCGCTTCACTGTTTGGGGGGTAATTTGAATTGTCATCCCCGGCTGAATTTTCTTGCCATCAGCAACCGTAAAATAGGTAACCCCAACTAGCTTGCTTTTGGGATTTTCCACCTCAAGGCTTCCTAGACGAGTTCCGGCGTTGACAACTTGTCCTGGTGTCAGGGTAATTTCTAAAATACGTCCGCTATATTGACTAATAATCTGGCTATCATTGCCTAATTGCACTTCTAATTGGGCAATTTGTCGCTTCACATCTTGAATCTCTTTTTTGCGGGCAGTGACATTTTCCAGGTCTTGTTGAGCCACAGAAGCCTGTTTGCTATCTAGTTCTTTTAACTGAGCTTGTAAGTCAGAAATGCTACTGAGGTTTTCCCGATAATCTTTTTCTGTTTGCGTCGTTTTTACATCCAGTTCTTTCAACTGATTTTGAATATCAACAATTTTTTCCTGGTTTTGCAAATATTCTTGTTCAGCCGTGAGTGCTTCATCACCAGAAATCGCCCCTTCTTTTTTGAATAGCTGTTTGCGGATTTCCATCCTCTGGAGTAAAACGGGATTTAAAGCTTGGGCTTGGCGGAAGCGCTGTTCTAAGCCTTGGCGTTGCTGTCCAATAGAGGTATTGCCTTTGTTTTTCAGAAGAGGCGTTGTTGCTCGCAGTTCCAGTATACGTTGCTGGAGATACTGACTTTGTTGTTGTTGCGATCGCTTTTCTTGTTCTAGTCTTTCCCCTTGTAGCGAGCCAACTGCCAAATCTTGTGATTTTAATTCCGTTAGTTTACTCCGTTGTTGTTGCAATTGCTTGCGAAGTTCGCTTTGGTCAATCGTCGCCAGTACTTGCCCTTTTTTGACGACATCTCCAACTTTGACATTGAAAGTCATTAACTGTCCGGCACTTTTTGATTGCAATGGCACAACGTTGCTGGGGTAAATCAGTACCCCTTGACCCTGGACAGTAATGGGAATGCGACCGTAAATGCTCCAGATAAGGGCTACTCCCACAACGGAACCCAAGGCGACAAGAGGTAGCCAACTTCTAGGGCTGACTACCTGCATTAGCTGGTCTAATCTTTCAGGTGAAGATAGACGTTCCAGGGATTCTTTGCGGAATATACTGGGTTTCTGGGTCATGATATCGATTTAAGTTGTGTTCCTTGTTTCGATCTATTTAGTAGGCTTTCTCTCACCGCAAAATAATCAGCGGATGGTATATTCTCAGTCAGTTGCTGCTAACTAAATAATTTATTTTGCACGATTAATTATGTATTTATTTACTAATTTCAAAAGTCCGGTTGACATAGGGAAAGGATTTATTAGGAGTAGCATCTCCTAAAAAAGTACAGAGTTTATCCCAGCCATCTCCAGCACAAATGTTTAATATTAATAAATCTTGAGTACGATGAGCAAAGTAGTTTTCAACTCGTTGCATATGCCTTTGATAGGCTTCCTTAAAAAGCCCTGGCTGATAGTAGACTGTTCCATAAAGTTTCATCCTCACCTTGGTGAGGAATTCTGTATGGGTGGGAGAAAGTTTTTCTGGTGTTATTCTATGGTTAAAGTGAAAGTCACAAGACTCTAGCCAGTTTTCCAGATTTCTTACAGTCAAGATGAATTTGGAGCCTGGATAAAGTCGATCTAGTTCCTCAAACATATAGCTCACACCAGTATCGCTAGCCGCATCATGACTATCTATTTCTGCCATATTTATAGGCATATGTACACTACTGTAGCCTAAACTCATTAGAGCATAATGTAAGCTTGTAGTTCCAGTTCTTGACAATCCAATCCCAAATATTTTAGTCATCTAAATCACCTATTTTTAAACAAATATTTGATAAAACTTAGTTGCTTCCTGGAGAATTTTTGCAACTTTCTCCAATGTGGGGGAATCGCCCAACAAATTTTTAGCTTGAGCAAATGCTGCTTCAGCTTCAGTGAGAAAGTTTTTGCCAGCACCGGATGCATTAATGCAGTAATCTAGCCAAACTGGACCTGAATCGGGAGAATCTGGAAACTGCTCTAGCCATTGTTTGAGCCAAGGAAGAGCTAATTCAGGCTTCTTCCATTCACGACAAATGCGGGCAAGTTGGCGGAGGTAAGGAGCTGTCCATTCACCCCATAATCGAGCATCCAACTCTTTGCTACAAAGTTGAAAAGCTGCGGCAAAATTGTTTTTCTGCCGCTCTATTTCTGTCTTTAGATACTCGATTGTTGGAGTATCTGGGCTGTTTTGTTGGATGAGATTTAGACCTTCCTGCAATAATTCAGTTTGACCAGTTTGAGTGACTGGTAATAAACACGCTAGTCGTGAACTGAGTGTAGCTTTTGTCCCACTACCAGCCAGAATGCGGGATATTAAATCTATACCTGAGTTTGTATAAGAAACTGACTCTGGAGTTGTAATATAAGCTGAGTAATCCAATCCACCAAGAAAACACTCTAGTATCTTGCGCGTACCTGTGAATAAAATATTACGTAACCATTCAGAAGAAGACTCTCCTAAGACCACTTCACCAGCTAAACGACGGCGAATGCGATCGCACTCTTCTAGATAAAAATTGAATAGTTCATGCCAATAGAAGAGTTGCAAAGGCGCTGTGACACTCAGTAGCCCAGCAATTGATACAGCCTTCAGGGAGTGGTCAGCCAAGGGATCGGGAAAATCTTGCAAAGAAACAAAATTCATTGCTTCTTCTAAAGCAATGCGATACTTAAGCTTGACAATTGCAGGATTAAATTTGTCGGCCTGTTCGCAACAGATTTCTGGGGTTGGAGGTGAATTAAGCAATCTTTCCATCGCATCAGCAATCTGTTCTGCTGTGACATCCACTGATAAGCCTGGCCCAAAGTCACAAACAGGTATGAGTTCTCCACCAGATCCTACTGTTTCTGGAAAGCCATTCCAGCGGCTTGCCACCACAGGAACTCCCAGTCCAAGGGCTTCAACAATAGATTTGCCAAAAGATTCTTCCACGGTAACAGAGAGATTGAGCATCATGGAAGCATTGGAGATAAATTCGGCTTTATGGCGATCGCCGGATATTAACCCAACTAACTCGACACAATCCGTTAATTGATTGCGGTGAATCTTTGCAACTAAGGAACGGGCATACTGGTGTAAGTCCTTTGATTCTCCATCAGTGAGTCCTCCAGCTATTTGCAACTTCAGCGATCGATATCCCCGACGGCGCAACACTTCCATTGCTTCAATCTGACGATGTATGAGCTTACTAGGGTGGATGCGACCAAGACTAACAATGCGTTGCAGCTCTCCAGTTTGTTTTGCTAGAGGATGCATTGGGTGAGGAATCACTCGAATAAATTCTGTAAGTTCTGGATAGAGAAACTCAATAGTTGCCTTAGCACTTTCACTAGGAGCAATAATCAAATCACCTGGTATTAATAATGGTCTCAGCAGTATCCACTCAAGCAAATATGCTCCTGGTGCATGAGCAATAAGTAACAATTTGATTCGAGATCGTGTTCGATTACGTAATGCTAGAAACAGTGGGGTTAGGGCAATACATTCATAACTAGGACACAAGAAATCAAACTGAGCAGTTGCTGCTGCAAATTTTTGGGCAGCCTCTGAGAGCGTTAAAGGTGAGCTAACATAACCAAGAATTTCATCACACCAAGAAATTAGAGGAACCGGATGAATCTGCAATTCTGGTGTCAGATTGCGAGCAAAGATTTCATCGAAAACATGGGCTGAAATCATCCCAGTAGTACGGCATGGTCGGAGAATATGGATCGGTTGCATTTGGACTAATCCTGAGAAATTGGCTTGACATTCACCATGTTAATAGCTTGTTTTTGCAATACTTCTCTGGTTAAGCGTGAGCGCAAAAGCTCCATTTTCAGACAATTGATGTCTATACAACCTGCTTCACTTGCCCAATCTACATAATTAATATTCATCCGGCAATCAGTGGAACGTAAATGCTCTATCACCAACTCTGACATTGTTACGTTGTCATAGTTATTTTCGGTAAAATCTGGACAGTTATCTTGAAAAATTTGTTCTTGTTTAACTGTCGCATTAGCCCATTTTTCATAGCGGTTTTGTAATCGCAGTTCATTGATCAGAATACCTACATTTTTTTCATGAGCTTTTCTACCAATCAACCATTTTTGTAAGTGACGACAATTAGCTATTTCCGACATTATACGATTGAATTCTTGAAGTGTAAGATCGTTTTTGTCCAACCAGTTTGTGAATGCTAAATCTTCATTTAAATAGTATTTCAGGCGAAAACGCTTAATCTCTTTATCTATATCTTCTTGAGAAATTTTAATTTCCAGAATATTAGCTAAAACTTGTACTAAGGCTCTGTTTAATGCGTTAAAATTAGTGTCGTCGAAGTCAGCTGAATGTAAAGCTACATACTCAGCAATATCTCCGAAAGAGATAGTTGTGTTGTCCTTTAATACTGTGCGATCGCGATTATAAAGAGTTGTGAATAAATGATTCTGAGCAAGAGTAAAGTTTGGTTTTACTTGAGATGGTCCATCGAGTCGATCTCGAAGTGTTTGTAAAAGTAAAATTGCATCTTGACGCTTGATATTTACATAATGTTTCTTGACAAATTGTACTACTTCGTCTAATTTTTCTGGTAATATACCTACAGATGCTGCCTTACGGAAGATAGCTGAAAAAGTCCGTTCGGGAAAATAAATTGACTTCGCAAGTGCGAGCAATTGCTCGTACAAGCTTTGAGAAAGTATGCCTTCTTCTTTTGCATAGCGCAATGTTGCACGGACATTGACCATTGCTTCTGATAGAGGTCGATATTCTGTTTCTTCTGGTCCATGAATCAGAGCAACTTCATCATCATCAATAATTTCTTCGCTGGCATACATTTCGTAAACTTTGCCAATCCCAACCATTCCAAATGCAGCAGTTTCAGCTGCCCGTAAAGCCCCCATACTGCTGGCACCATATACGGCTATTCCCTGTTCGATGGCGTATAAAATCTCCTTGTGCCAAACAGAAAGGCTATTGAAAAAGACACCATCAATGAGACCGATGATGTCTGGCTTATATGTGGTTACAGCACTCATTAAATCTGATTGCTTTGCCGGAGAAAGATAAATAGCATTTAAGATTTTTTTCGCCTCGGAAACAGGCAACGATGGTCCCAAAAATATCACAATTTTCTTCATAGTTTAAGATATTCCTCCAGCAGGGAGATGAGCTTCTATTTCTTTATAAACAAGCGTAGATGGTGAATTAATTTGAGTATATTTCTTACTCTTGGCAAAAGCGATCGCTCTATGTTTTGGCAGATAGTTTTTGTGATAGTATCCTTCTAATCCTGGAACTACCACCCTGACTACAGCTATATCCCATTCTGGTGGAGTTAAATCGAATACTATGATTTGATCTAGACCAACTCGCTTGAGTTTTTGCAGAACTAAATTAATATCTCCTTCAAAGGTGCTAGTAGCCTCTGACTTACGAATTCTGGCATCTATTGTTGTTGATTTATCCGATTCACAGCCCTGATTCTGAGTTTTATTATTAACTTTTATCGCAGTGTAATACTGACGAAATAAATCATCCCGTGCGCCGGAAATAAGTATAGCGCGGCTTTGAACAGCTTCTGTTAAAGCTCTCAGCATAGCAACTTCGGGGTCAAGATGGGCACCATAACCGTAGCCGCTAGGAACATAACATTCGTTCTTGTCGTAACAATGACCAAGGTAAACAGGTACTTCAGTATCAACTGTACAATCGTATAAAACTGGAACTACATTAGCAGCCTCTAATTGTGCCAGCATTTTCTGTACTGCGGGGTAGGGTATTGTTTCTGGAAGAACCCTGGGTTTTTGGTATCCAACTCTTAAAGCAGCTTCTATATGACAGGTAACAGCATCGCGTTCAATGACTTCAAACAAAGCTGAAGAGAGTGCTTCTAAAAAATGATTACCAGAAGCTAAACCATTAGAACAGACATCAAATGAGGCTATATTTTTAAAGTTTTTGCTTAAAATTCTATAATCCATTGAGACTGCTTGAACTGGGCAAGCTACCTCAATTTGATTAACAATATCCCAACCCAAATACCACTGCTCTGTCCAATTTACGTTAAACAGTGAATTTGGACGAAGAGCCATATTTTCTAATTTAATTACATCGTAATCACCTCCCAATTTTGCATAAGGAAGGTGAATTTCATGGATGTTAATATTTTCAGCACAGTGAAGTTCAATAGACTCCATTGCTGCTGAAACAAGCGCTGCCTCTAAGGTAGTTCCTTTACCAGAAGATGTAACAATACTGTAGCTATTAGGGCGTATAGAAATAGTAACTGGAATGCCAATACAATCTAAATGTGTGATATTGCCAAGTCGGGTTAAACCGACAGATTTAAAATAGGGTCGAATTCTTTCTAGAGTTTCTTCCGGTGAAGCGCTACGATGAGTGCCATGCCAATAACATTTTGCGGCTTGGTAGGTTCTGCTACGGAAATTAATAGAAGTTACGCGATCGCTCGCTTCTTCTAAACTATGCTGAATCATAAATCTGCCTTAGTTCTGTTTTCCAGATATGAGCCATAAGATGTAGAATGCCGCTGTCAATTTTAGACAGCAGCACCCTGTAATTAAGGTAGTCTCTACGCTAACTGACCCAACGATGCATAAGTAATGGCTTTAATTTTTTGATTAAAATGCAGCGGCTATTGCACCTATGGCAGTTGCAACTACACCAGCCCACTCAACCAGTCTGCCACCAGACACAGCTTCAAGTTCCTGTTCAGTCAGTTGTCCTTGTGTGGCTTCCAGCGCTAGTGATTGAACTTCATCCCGTGAGAAGTCATACCCTGCTGCATTAA
Source organism: Nostoc sp. C117 (assembly GCF_043099735.1). Classification (NCBI taxonomy): domain Bacteria; kingdom Bacillati; phylum Cyanobacteriota; class Cyanophyceae; order Nostocales; family Nostocaceae; genus Nostoc; species Nostoc sp. C117. The sequence continues at coordinate 337,447 of NZ_CP170991.1, read as the reverse complement.
TAATACTTTTGCGAGCTTCTGGGGTGGTTGCACTTTCGAGAGATGCACGAAAATCAGCATCTGTAGAGAACTGTTTTAAGTAATCTTTTGCACTTTCAAGAGACATTTTACTTTCCTTGTAGTTGTAGATTTGTTTAGGTTTCAGTTGTAGTTTCAACTAAAGAATAATTGAACCCATTTTGCTTCACTAGATTAACTTATAGGACTAATTCTTCAATAACAATATATAAATTTTAGATAGACTAACGTTTTTTTAGGTAATATCTATATTCTTTGAAAAAATCAGGAAAAATCCCCTAGCTAACCCTTAAAAAACTATCAGCTAGGGGATATGAGTATATTGATGTCGTATTTCCCAGTCTATTGAGGTACATCTGAAAACCTCACCCCAACCCCTCTCCTTACTAAGGAGAGGGGAGATAAAGCACAGCTCGATCGGGGTGAGGTTAAGGTGTACCTCAGTAGACTAAGAAAAGCCGTATCGTATTTCAATTAGTTTGAAAATAGACTCTAGCCTCTTAACAGTTGCAAGACTGCATAAAGATTTCCTAGACTGTGACATAACCACGTTACAAGCAGTGAGCCAGTAGCATAACGTGTCAGTCCAAAAAACAGTCCGTCCACAAGAACAAATGCCATTTCCAAGGGCTTGTACTGTATATGAACGAGTGCAAAGAAAACAGATGTCAAAGCAACAGCTCCGATTGAACCAAGCGAAGTTGCTCGAATGCGTTCAAATAGGAGACCTCGAAAAAATAATTCTTCGGCGATCGGTGCTAATACAACAATCCCAATGACTCGTAATACAATAACAGACACAGAGTATTGCTCCCCCCATGACTGTTTCTCTCCAATGCCAGTTATCCGTGAGATGATTTCCTGTATTACACACAAGCCAATAAAAGCAATTAACCATCGTTCAGTTTGATGCCCTTTTGGCCAAAAGACGCCAAGATCTCGCCATGAAATTCCTTGAACTTGACGCACGCTTAAAACCAATAAGAGTATACTGATTTGAGCAACAATATGCACTAGCATTTTTGATACTTCTGGAGTCATTTCTCCTTTCCTGACATCAAAAATTTTAACTTACTCTTAAATTTTAAACTGCTTAGCATCCAATTAAATCTAGTTTTCAACAGTGCTAGGCTGATGTAGCCATTATTAATAAAACTCAGTTGGTAAACCGTACAGAGGCATGAATATTCGTCCGCCCGCGATCGCCTCCAGCTGAGCTTCATTAAGTTCCCCATCAATTGAGGTAGTCTCTAAAATTTCAGCGCTAGCAGCTTCCCATTCTATTTGAGTAAAATAATATCCTGCTGCTTGTAAGAGAGTTCCACGTTCTTCTATTGGAGAACTTTCAATTTGACTGCGAAAAGCGGTATCTGTTGTTACTCTTTGATAAAAAGCTTTGGCGCTTTCAGTAGACATATAATTTGTTCCTAATTAATACTTCATACATTACTAAACACAAAGTAAAACTACAATGCACAATTTTTGGGTAAGACTATGATTTTTTTCGTTTTGCTTTGTGCCACTGTGAATTAACTTGGTTCAGCTACTGGCTGGCAAAATTTTGGATTTTTGAGACGCGATAAATCGCCGTCTCTACAAGTGTTTTTGTCTTATCTGAACTGTACGTCCTACCATCCACTCAAATTTGCCGCGATCGCCACACCATCTAAAATGGTAGTGTTACATATAATATTCTGCACTCTCAAGTTATGAACCTAACGTCATCACATAGATTCTCTAAGAATTCTTTACGAAATAGATTGCGCTTCTGGTTTAAGATTTCTCTAACAATTATTGAAACCACCAATAGCATACGTTTTATTACTTAGATAATAGTGTTTCTTGTGACTTAGAAGTAGCTTCGTTATTTATGGGAAGACCAACCAGCGGACAGGCTAATGTCGCAGGGTCAATACTTTCAATACCACGCAGCCAAGGAGCAAGACGACCAGATATTAATTTGAGTGTTCCATCTGATTCTAAAGTTGCAATTTTATTTCGTTCATCGTATAGAGCAACAGTACACTTTCCTACATCACCATTGGCACGAATTATGAGGGAGTTCGGCCGTGAGGCATAACAAACAGGATTATATGTTAAGGTCTTATTTGGCGATGAATCTACTTCTTTACCAAACAACTTGATTTGTAGAGATTGAATAGCTTTTTCTTTTTCTGCTTCTGAAAATATTTTTATTGAGTCTTCGTTAACTCCACCTAAGCGCTCAATTGCTTTGAAGAAAATAGAAAATCTTGAGTCATGAAGAAATTCTTTTTTAATATCATCTAGGAGTGGATCGAGTAGTTCAAGAGTATCAACTGTGAAGTGTATACGCAGCAAAATGGAAACTGGTAATAAGCTATCGCGGATTGCTAGGAGATTTGTCCAAATTCGGTCAAAGGTGCTACCACCATCGGCACGAATTCGACTTTTGTCATGGACATTACGAGGTCCATCAAGAGAAATTTGATAACGGCGAACTCCAACATCTGCTAAAGCCACAGCAGTTTTATAATCTAAAAAGTATCCATTGGTTGTGACATCACCTATATAATGCAATTTGGGATGATTTTTCATTAATGATATAGCATACTCTGAAATTTCCAAGACAATATCTTTAGTAATTAGAGGCTCTCCACCAAACCATGAAATATGCAAATAATTTAAATCAGTACAACGCCTATCAAGAAATGCTTTAATTGCCAGAATCGTCTCTGGCTTCATTCGTCCTAATGAAAAGTCTTCATAACAATAGGTGCAGCGGAAATTACACTGTTCGGTAGGCAATATAAATAAGTTAAAATACTTCCTATTTAAGAAGACATTGGAGATTATGCTCATTTTGGCCAGTGTAGCTTCATTAATTAATATTTGTCCATTTTCGTCAATATTTATGCTTTCACTCTCAAGAAAATTCATCTGAGATTTTGGGTTTTTATTTGGCATATATTATGAACAGGTACATTTTTTTTTAATAGCCAACAATAAAACAAAGAGCTAGGATGCAGAAACAATAAGCCTCATAGCTCTCATATTCATTTTTAGTTAAAACTCCAACTAAAGCAGATTCCATTAACAGTAATACCACCAGCTATACTTTCCAAGAGTTCATTGTTTAATTCTTGTTCGGAATCATAAGTATTCCACTCGTCTACTTTTGCTTCTACCTCTTCAATGCTAAAGTTATAATTTCTTTCTCGCCCAATTTGCATAACTAATGCAACTACATTTTCACGCTCAGTAAGTGGTTTAAATCTTTCTTGTAAAGCTTTATCTTGTAAAACTTCTTGGTAAAACGTTTCCAATTGTGCTTTAGACATTTTTCAGAACCTCTAAGTATGATATCTCTAAATCTTGGATTTTGGTTAGTTATGAACCTACCATCATTACTTTAAAGAGTTTAAACTACAGATAAAATGCATATTTTTTGGGAAATACTCTCTTTTTTTTAGATTATTCTTAATATAAAAAATAATAAAAAGTTTATTTAAATATCCTGATTTTATTTTGCAATTAACCAATTGACTAAATAAATGGGAGTAAAATCAAAAGATTGTGCATTGTTAATGCGATTTAAAATATTTTAAGCTGCCAAGTAATGCTAGATAATTCTATCTCCACGTTGAAAAACTTAAGTCTCTACGATCCTATTGTTTTATAATTCACAGAGGAATTAACAATGACAAATCAAATCAAAACCTATGAAGTTCTTATAGATCGTTTATCGGCTGACGAACAACTAAAAAATAACTTTATTGCTAACCCAAAAGCTACATTAGCTGAGATGGGTCTTCATATTTCCAATTCGATTACAGTTGAAGTTCATGAGGATACTTTAGAATTAAAAAATTTGGTTTTACCATTAAAGTCAGACTCACAGATAGGTACTTTTGCAGAATCAGCACCTGGATTTAAATCAGTAATACAACAAGCTTGGCAAGATGAAACTTTCAAATCTCAACTGCTAGAAAATCCCAAAGCCACAATTGAAAAAGTAACAGGCACAAATTTATCTGATACTTTCATAATTTGTGTTTATGAAGATACCCCAACTGTTAAACATTTGGTTGTGCCAGTTAATAATGCTAATGAAGAACTGAGTGAATTAGATTTGATGATGGTTGCAGGTGGTATTGGACACACCAGCGGTATTATTGCAAATATTGAGTAAACACTCTATGTACAGAAGTTGTTTGTTTTTCAATTCATTCAAATAGATTTTCTCTCATTTATCAATTTAGGTAGTTCGAGTGATATCGAACTCCCTAGGACTTCAAAAGTTGGCAGTAAAAGTAAACTTTAGTTTCAATTTATAGATATAAAAAATTAAACTCTATGGAAGAATCAATATCTTTATCTCACAAGCAACATATCTTAAAGCCTCAGAGCATTGAATCAGAAGAGTTAGAAAATGCCACCCTTCATGCTAAACAAAGAGCTATTGAAGCACGTCAGACGATTAGTCCTTGGAAAAAGTCACAGTCCCTTTATGAAACCGGAGGCTGGAAAAGCCTATTTGAAAATATAAACCAGCCTCTTCATCCAATTACCCAATCCAATAAATTTGAAACAAGAGATAATGCAGCTACCAATTCCTTAGAACAAGTAGTTGACTCAGCTAAGTTGCTATTATGTCCCAGTGGACAACCAGAAATAGGTAATACTGTTGTGTTTGGTGTGGTGGGGGGTACTGTCGAAGCACCAAGTATCGCTTATCTAACAGAGTCTCAGCCAGTGACAGAGGAAATTCTGGCTTTATCAGACTCAGTTAAACCTACAGAAATTTTCCGGATAGCATCGTCTTGCCAAGCTGATGCTTGTAAGCATTTTGATGGTTCAGACTGTCGGTTAGCTATGCGTATTGTTCAGCAGTTACCAACTGTTGTGGAAACACTGCCAGCTTGCCAGATTCGCTCCAGTTGCCGTTGGTGGCAGCAGGAAGGAAAAGCTGCTTGTTATCGCTGTCCGCAAATGGTGACGGATAACGGTTACTCATCTAAGATTCTCCAGAAAGTAGCAGATGCGTAAAGTTAAGTAGGTATTATCAATATTTATAGGTTTATGATTACTGCAAAGAGCAGACAAAAAAATGTCAGTCTAAGCAAAATATTGTGCATTGTAGGTCTAATCTGCAATCTATACTATTAACTCATTACAAATACTTGAATTCTAATTAACTGCTGGTAAATAATTAAATCAGCAAATATACATTAGTTGACAAGTATGTAAATATTTTTAAGTGCAAATCACAATTGTACATTAAAAATATGGGTATTAAATCCTATGATTTTTTTAGTTTTGAGGATCGCAAACAATGGCAAATCAAATTAAATCTTATGAAGCTCTTATAGAGCGTTTGTGGGCAGATGAACAACTAAAAAGTAACTTCATTGCAAATCCAAAACTCACTTTGTCTGAGATGGGTATTGAGATTTCTGATGCGATTACAGTTGAAGCTCACGAAGACAGTTTGGAATTAAAAAATTTGGTTCTGCCATTAGAATCAAAACTTCAATTAGGTAATTTAGCTAAATCAGACTATGGATTTAAAGCAGTAATAGAACGGGCTTGGCAAGATGAAGATTTCAAAACTGAACTGCTACAAAATCCGAGAGCCGCTATTAAAAAAGTAATAGGCACAGACTTACCTGATACTTTAAGAATTTCTGTTTATGAAGACACACAAACCATCAAACATCTAGTTGTGCCAGTTAATTCTTCTAATGAAGAATTGAATGAATTAGATTTGATGTTAGTAGCAGGTGGGATTAGTGGTATTAAAATTATTGAACCAACGATTGGTTTAATCGCACTTCCAGAATCCACCATCTTATGAAGAATATCGAGTGAATACCTAACAAAAATTTTGTGGTTTTAAAGCGATCTAGAACTGGATCTTAATTATTAATTTAGGGTGTTCGATATAACTCGAACACCTTATAGATTTAGAAGTTGGGAAGCTTTCTAATAATTCATTAGAAAAGTTAGTTTACTCACCTAATACCAATTTAATGTGAAGTTGCAGATATCTCGATCCCCCTAAATCCCCCTTAATAAGGGGGGCTAGGGGGGATCGAATTCTATGCAGCTTCATAAAGAATTAGTATAAGTTGCCATTGTATCCCAGTCGACAACCAGAAGTAAGTGATAGTTTTGTTTTTGGTGTGGTAAGGGGTACTGTCGAAGCACCAAGTATCGCTTATCTAACAGAATCTGCAAAGGTAAATAAGTTTACTCATTGATGTAAACTCTTCATTTTGAATTTGAATGCTTGGAAGAATTTTTAGGTTGCCAAAGAATGGCAGTCAATTCTGCCATATCTAACGCTTGTTTAGCTCTAATTATTGCTTTTAAAAAAGCTTGTTGATCTTGCCAACCAGAGCGAGGTAAGAGAGGCTGAGAAATTAACATGTCTTCAGATAAACTTTCTACCTGAACTGTAAAAAGCTTTTCATCACTTTCTTCGTTTAAATGATTCATCTTGCTACAGAATAAGAAAGTTCTGGTTTGTTTTGCCAAGCTTCTGGCCATTGGATGGAGTCAGCAGTAAAGTGAAGTGGATCGTTCTCCGGCCAAGGTGCGTCAAGCGGTTCTTCAATAATGCCAAACTCGCCGTTGTCGAAGGGAATCCCCGGTGCTGGAACTTTGGGGTAAACCCGTTCCCGGATGCCGCGCTTTGCCAATTCGAGAGCGCGGTGGTGGCAGTAAGGATTATTGCCTCTACGATTGAAGAATACGTGTGCTGTCCAAGTGCAACCCCCGCGACACAATTCAGCAAACTTGCAAGTCTTGCAGAATCCCCATAAGTGAGCTGTTCCTTCGGGGGTACCTGCATTGAGATTAAACTGCAATTCTTCAGCTTGTTCAATCACTTCTTGCAAAGAGCGATCGCGGATATTACCACCAGCATAAGCAGCTGTTGGCAATGAGGGACAACCTTTAATCGTACCGTCTGCCTCCAATCCTAGAGTAGACAGCCCAGCACCACAACCCCGCCAAAATCCCCATTCATCACCTTGTCCCCTCAGCAAGCGTTCGTAGGGGCCGTAGTAACCAATATTGTTACCAGCCGCAACTTTTACTCTTTCAAGATGAGCCTGTCGAACGACACGAGCGACCATCGGATAAAGTTCTAATAGTTCGCTGGGTTGGAGAAGAATATCTGCATTGTCTGCGGCATTTCCCATCGGCACAGTCAGTTGAATTTGCCATGCTCCTGCACCTGCATCGCGGATATGCTCGTAGATGCGAGGAAATTCCGGGGCAGACAGACGGTTAATTTGGGTATTGCAGCCGAAGGGAATACCAACTTCCTTGAGGTAGCTCATGGTTCTGAGTCCAGATTTCCAAGAGCCTTTTTTTCCTCGGAGGCGATCGTGAGTTGTTTCCATCCCATCGGTAGAAACAGAAACTTTAGCAATTCCTGCTTCTTTCATCCGGTGTGCCATCTCCAGAGATATGCCGTAGCCTCCGGTAGTCATACCGCAGACCATACCAGCCTGGGTAATGGCTTTCGCAATTACCAACCAATCGGGGCGCAGAAAAGCTTCTCCTCCAATGAGAGTTACTTCTTTAATCCCGACATCAGCTAGCTGCTGAACAAGATTAAGAGCTTCTTCAGTGGAGAGTTCTTCATGCCGTGCCTGTCCTGCCCGCGAACCACAATGACTACAAGCAAGGTTGCATTTTAAAGTGATTTCCCAAACGGCATAACTAGTTCTACGGTACTTTTCAGACATGGTTTTGCCCAGCGTTTTGGTATTGGCTTGGTAAGTCAAAGGCTATTGCACATTTCTGTAATACGCGCAGTAGCTTTGGTAATTTCAGCGATTGATATTGATAGCAGTACAAACAGTATTAAATTGTGTCGTATGGGATGGGAAATATACCGTATAAAGCTACAGGACCTGGATAGCAGCTTTTTTGTATCCCACCAGCGATCGCCTCTAATTCAGCTTCGTCTAATTCCTCAGTGGAATTTGCCTCTAACATCTCGGCGCTAGTAGTTTCCCATTCTTCTTCAGTGAAAGCATATCCTTCTGCTTGCAAGAAAGTTCCACGTTCTTCAATAGGATAGCTTTCAACTTGAGTGCGGAAAGCTTCATCTGTTGTAACTCTCTGATAAAAAGCTTTTGCGCTTTCAATAGACATATAATTTCCTCCTATTAATAACTAATAGATTAGGAAAAATAACCTAAGGTTACAATGCACAATTTTTGGGTAAAACTATGATTTTTTTCGTTTTGCTTCCTGCCACTATAAATTGACTCTAGTTTATCTAAACTAGGATATTTGTTCAGCGACCTTTTGATCTCGATGAATTCAACTTACTTTTAAGTGCCCCAACATCCAATCAAATCTTTTCCCAGCTAGTGCCACACGGTCTAAAACGTTATCATTCAATTCATCCTCGTATTCTATATCTTTCGCCAACGGTAAACCTTTACTATAAACGCGTCTACCATAACCAAGCTGACTCAACATTCCTTGCAATCTTTGAGAAAGCAAAGTTGCAATAACTTGATAAAAACGAGATGCAAATCCTATATCTTGCTGTAACTTTGCTGCTAATTTTTGTCGTTCAATTGATAAAACAATTGAATCTTCGATAGCTTTAACCGTTGCCAAAGGTAGGCGACCATCAATGAAGGGTGTTTCGCCGATGATTTCGCCTTTGGATAATCTGGCTATTTCTCTACCAGAAATTTCACTACCTTCTATAGCAGCAAAAGCACGTGCTAAAGGGTTACGCTCATTTTCATCAATAGATAAAGACATTGCTCCATCTAAAAGAATATACAGCCCATCCACAAGCCCTCTTTCACGGATAAGTACGGTATTAGCAAGAATTTTTTGGATTTGGCCACAAGTCGTCATCCAATCGATGTCACTATCATGTAATCCTCCTAATACAAATAGGACATCTCTCAAAGGTTGACCTTGGGTTAAATTGTTACGTCCCTGTTGATTGATAGTGCTTTGGAGCCTATCCGAAAGCATAATAGCGATCGCTCGATAAAAACGCGAAGCAAAACCAACATCCTGCTGCAATTTTACTGCCAATTTCTGTTGAGAAATTGACATTACTAGAGATTTCTCTACAGCTTTCACAGTTGTAGTTGTAACATGAGTCCCTATTAAGGGAAATTCTCCTACTACCTCACCACGAGATAATCTCGCAATCTCCCGACTGAAGACTTCATCTCCTTCAATAGCTGCAAAAGCACGAGTTAAAGGATTATTATCTGGTTGAGAAATGCTAACTGTTAAAATACCATCTAGCAAAATGTGCAAACAATCGGCAACTTTTCCTTCTTGGATTAGTATAGTGCCAGGAGTTATTTCTCGTTGATGACCTGACGCAATCATCCAATCAATGTCACTGGTAGTTAATTCTTTGAGCAAAACTTCTGTCATAACTAATACCTCTTTTGAATTTTATATTTTTGATTATTGTAGAAACACATTAGCGTTCGCGCAGCGTCAGAAGTAGGACGTTAGCGTAGCGGGGCGAAGCTCAGTACTATTATTTTGCGTTTCTACACACGAAGTCTTCAGCAATCTATCTAAGTGTTGTTGAATAAGCGAGTTCGCTTTTTTTGAAGCTAATTCTTCCAATGTTAAATAAGTCAATGCTGTTAACATCAAGGGTTGAATATTAGTATCAGTTAATTTCTGTGCATACTCAGCATGAAAGCGCTGCAAATTTTCGGCAGCGGCTTTCACTAATGCCTGGAGAATTTTAAAAGACTCATCGGAAAGTGGTGGATTACCTCGATAATTTTGCAATCTACCTCCCTCTCGGTAATCAGGAAACGACTCTAAGCCGAGAAATCGCAAGAACCAGTCGGCTCGATAATACCCTGTAGCAGCTACAATGCCTCTGTAGTCGGCAATTAGCTCATCAAGGATATTATTCCGCATAGAGTTAAACAAGCGGCGTGTAAAGTAGTGCGTACATTCATGTTCCAGGCGAATTGTTAGTGATAGCTGCTGCCATTGGGATTCTTCAAGTCCCATTTTGCTGGCTGAAACGTTGCTATAAGCGCCATCACTCAAAATAATGAACTTATCTTGATAAAGTTGCTTTTGTGGTATCAACCGTTGAAATTCTTTTGCCCAACTAATTTCTGAACTAGCAAGATTTTCTGCCTCCCATTTTTGGCGATACTGACGAATCCGATCCCAGTTATTAAATCCGCTAATTATACAAGCTCCCATAGAAGCAGGGACTGGCTGGGGTTCATTTCGCTTTGTCAGCGCTTGTACCAAAGAAACAAAGTCTTGTCGGTTTCCAGCTAGTAATACTGGTATGATGCCAGCCAAGCTTTGATGCAGTATTAATTGGAGTTTTTCAGGTTCTTGTAAAACTAAACCAGTCGCTTCAGGGATTTCATCGGCAGCAACACCCCGACGAGTAGCAGAAAGATACGCTTCAGTTTGACTAATACCCTCTTTAATGGGGAATCGGAACTGAACGAGTCGTTGTTTGAGTACCTCAAATACTCCTGTAACTCTGGCTGCAAGGGCGTATTCTTCCCAAGCAGCCACATAAAATTCAGAAGTCAGGGGAAATTTCAGAGGATGAGTTAATGTGTTGCGATCGAAAACGTTTTGATTGTATACCAATAATTCTTCCGCCTCTGTGGCAGTGGCTCCAAAGTAGGTGAGGACATCAGTACGAAATGATTGTTGAATCATAGGCGATCGGGGAGAGTGGGGAATGGGGGAGATGAGGGGCAGCACTTCGGCTCATTTCGGCTCATTTCGACTACGCTCAATGACCAACACTCAAATCGAGCGACTTGCACTGAGCGGCGTCGAAGTGAGTCGAGATTCAGTGATCGAGGGGCAGAGGAAGCAGGGGGAGAATAACTCCTAACTCAGCACTCCTAACGCCCTATGCCCAATAACTAACGAGTAACCACTAAACCGGCAATCTGGTCGGTAATCCTTGCAATTGTCTGACTGATGGGATGTTCAGAGTGACGTAGGGAGAAAATACCAATGCTTGCTAACTGCATCATTTCTTCGGAAAGGGGCAAAATCCCAGCGACTGGGACGTTGTAAATTTTCTCAACCTGTTGTTGCAAGTCTGCAAAGTTTAAGCTTGGTAGCGCCTTATTGATTACCAACATCATTTTTGGCACTCTCAGCTTCCGAGCTACATCTACTGTTACCGCAGTACCTTGGAAATCTTGATTATCTGGACGTAAGAGAATTATCAGAACATTAGAAATACCTATGGAAAGCAAGGTTTCTTCATTCAGCCCTGGATGTGTATCTATTAATAAGTAGTCTAGTTTCAGGCTGCGAATAAGTTGCTGAAAACCATCGTTCAGTCGGATTACATCATATCCTTCACGGAGAATTCTGGCAATTTCACCAGCCTTAATACTAGAAGGTACTAGGTAAAGCCTACCCTTGACTGTACCTGCATTTCCTTGTTCTGAAATTAGAGTATCAGTCACGTCATAGGCAGCGTCTTTAATATCGCATTGTCCCCATAAATAATCATTGAGTGCGCGTTCTATTTTATTCTCGTTGAGTCCGAAAATAACGTGAATCCCTGGTGATTGGATGTCAGTATCAATAATGCCTACACGTTGTCCTTGAAGCGCCATAGTAGCTGCTATGTTGGCAATCAAGTTTGATTTACCAGTACCGCCCCGGAATGAATGAACTGCGATAATTTCTGCCATATATTACCTCGTAATTAATTATTTATTGGCCATTGGACGTTAGGAGTGCTGAGTGCTGTACATCAATAGCGGGGCGTTTAGCCCGTGGTGAGTTAGGAGTTATTCTCCTCCTGCTTCCTCTGTCCCTCCGCCCCCCATCCCCCTCATCTCCCCCACTCCCTTATTTTCCTAACTCTGGAAAGGTGAATTTTAACCAGCAGCGATCGCCCCTCAAGGGCAATAAAACTCGTCCGTTAGATAACTGCAAGTTAAACTGCATATTCTTGTCTCCATTTTGGACTTCTACAAGGGCGGGCAAACTCTTAGAGTCAACTTTCGAGTTGCTTGTATGTGCCCACACTCTAAGTTCTTTTTCTTGCTTGTTTGGTAACCCAAAGGTGGCATAGCGCAGGGCTGAAAGTGATGGAATCTCAATTGTGGCTGCTTGGTGATGTTGTTCGCCATCAGCATATCCCAGCAGCACTTGGGCGATTTTTGGTTGTCCGCCAGCGGTGATTGTGAATACCGAACTACCTCCCAAGTGTTGATCTTCTCGTAGTTCTACAACTACACGAGAAGCAAAGGCTCCATAGTTTTTCATCACCAGAGTTGCTCCAAAGGATAGTGCAGCAACGGACAATGCAGTAATCCGCGCTAGGGAATTTTGCCAGATAAATAAGCCGTGGATGAGCAGGATGGCTAAGAATAAACTGTATACACCGACGCTGAATAAAGGATGGTTGAGAATCTTCAAGACTACTCCGGGTATAAGTTCGCCTTTGCGCCGACTAGAAACTAATAATAAAACTGGGAAAATACCACCAACAAGAGAGTTGCCAAGTATACCAGCGAAAGCGAGTATATTGGTAAAGGATTGGACACCAGCTAGGAAAAGCCACTCTGTCAGCAGAAAAACTAGGAGTAAGGGGCTGATGGATAAGAAGAAGCGACGTTGGTTGAGCAAGGTTGTCCAAAACTTTTTCGTCTGACTCTGATGCTCAAAAGCAAAATTTCCGGTATCAGCTTTTAAGCCTCCTTCATAAATTAAGAGCATAGGTGAAATGATTTGTAGACAAACTCTATCCTGGTTAGCTGACTTCACCTCTAGAGCCAAGCGGGTATCCCACTTGCGTAAGTCGGGGAATTGATTGAATAGTTCTTTAATATCCCAATGTTCAGCGATGGCAATTTCTACAGAGTCAACTTTGCCGCTTAACTGAATATCTACACGGAACTTAGATTGACTGTCTGATTGTCCCAAGTAGGTTAAACCAATATGGGGAATCTGACTGGATTCTCCAGAGGGATGTAATATTAACATTCCTTGCTGGCGAGGTAAGCTTAATACAGATTTCGGTCGGGCTGGCAACCAGTCTTTAGCTAAGTTGACTAGAAGACTAGAACTACGTAGCCAAGCCATTCCCAAAAGTAGGGTGACTAAAACTGCACCCAAAACTGTGACGATGGAACCTACTTCTCTTGCTAGTGGTTCTAAAGCGGTGCCTGATTGTCCTGCTAGCAATTGGGGGGCGATCGCTCCATTAACTGCTAACACCCAAATGCAAAACAACATAGTCAAAAAACCAGTTCCGGCAATGCTACCCCAAATCAAGGAGGTGGCGCTAGAGTCACGCGGAAGTATGAGTTTGCCACATTCCCCGACATACACATGTCCAAAGTAAAGCATCAGGCTGACACCGAAAATCCTCTGTAGTATCCCCGGTTGGAAATGACCATCAAGAAAGGGCAATTTTATATATAATAAATTTTCTAGTTGAATATGACCGAATGCCAGCAGTGAAAGGATCAGCAACAAACTGACGTTGATTACTGCCAAAAATACCATTAAGGCGACGGTGAAGTTCAAGGATTTACGCGATCGCAAATACAACCCTGCACCAAAGAGAAATGCTGCCCACAATGCTGCCGGTATGGGTGTAAAGCTGGCCATTGTCACCGACAAACCAATATAACAAGCTAATGCAATCAGAAAAACCCGGATACCAACTGCAATAGAAAGTATGAATGAACCTGCATTTCCTAAATAATTAGATACTAATTGTTTAATAAAAGAATTCCCATAACGGAAGTCACCACTACGCCCAACGGCTTCTGCCATACAAGCCATCGTCAAGATGTTGATAGCACCAATAATCAGCAAAAAGGCAATGGTAACGAAGGGACCAACATCGGCCACCGCAATGGGCAAGGCTAAGAAGGCTTGGGGAAGCCCTAAAGCAACGGTAAGTATGGAAGCTAGCCAGAAGGGTGGCAGAGATTCAAGACTTTGGGCGATCGCTGCACTCATCCAGCGCCACTGTTCAATTAGTGGCAATTGGGATGCAAAAATAGTCAACAGTTGTTTTCTATAAAAGCGGGAATAAGCCACCTGTACCGTTTTCTCATCCAAACCCAAAGCGGCGCGGATGTGAGGTACTACTTTCTCGGTGAAAGCGTATTTCTGTCCCAAAGCATGGGCGATCGCCGCTTTCAGTTTGGGGTTTTCTGGTACTAGAGATGCCCACTGACTGGCGTAACGTTCTAAGTGCTGAATCGTGGGGTGGATTGGTGGGGCATTTCCCAAAGCAAAGGCTTCTAAAAAAGCTAAATCACGCTCGTTGGTAGCTTGATCTGTTAAGGAAAATTCCACCAGCGATCGCGCCACTATTTGCGCCGTCCGACTCTCGATCAAAAACAGTAGCGTATTCGCTCGTCTAGCAGGTAAACCCGCCAGCACTTCCTCCCGTGATATCAGTTCGTCGTCGGATGACATGATCTATACCTCAGTATTTAGCGATCGCTCTTTCAAAGATTGGACTTTACTCTGCAATCTCTGGTAGTACTCTGTCTCAGTTTCCCTGAGAGTTACAGTCTGTTCTCTCAGCTTTTGAATTTTGATTTGTAACTGCTGAAAGTGTTCGTTTTCCGTAATTTCCGCAACTTGGTTAGCTCTTTTAGTTTCGTCAATTTCAATGCGAAGTTCTTGGACTTGCATTTTCAACTTCTGGTCTCGCATTCTGACTTTTTCAGCCATCTTCAAGAAAACACGCACTAATTGACCGATGTCATCTTGGCTATGAATTGATTTCGCCAAACTCCGATCTAGTTCCAAGGCATGAGAATCAAAATTATCATGTTCTAGTGCTTGAGCTGCTTCTGTAAGCGCATAAATCGGTCGAGAAATTCTTTTGGCTAACAGTAGCGCCATTATCGCTGTGATGCCACCCACAATTACCAAACTACTGCCATGCAACCAGATCAGACGGTTCAATGGTGCAGCAAATTGTGCCTTGGGTTGGCTGATTCCTAGAACCCAAGGTTGTTCTGCTAAAGGTGCAAAACCAACTATGCGAGGCATTTCTTGGGGTGGAAAGCGATAGGTTGCGTGACCTATTTGTTTGGCTTTCACCATCACTTGCAACTCTGCAATGTTCAAGCTCTGAATCTGCTCCAGCCCATAACGTCTGTCGGCGGCAATCTGCTTTAAAATATCAGGAGACAGAGGGATGAGGCTATGGTACAGCAGAGATCGATCGGCATGACTGATGATTACTCCCTGTTGGTCAATGAGAAATCCGTAGCTTTGAGAGCCTACTTGCAAGGCATTGACGATCGCCCAAATATCCGATCCCCTAATTTTGAGGACTAATACTCCAACAATTTCACCACTGGGCGATCGCACCGGGTGGGAGAGAAACATTCCTGGTCGTTTCGTCGTTTTACCCACCAAAATACTAGATATATAGGATTTTCCCTGGATACTAGAGCGGAAATATTCACGGAAAGCGTAATTTTGACCAATAAATTTAGGATCGGTAGCCGCAACAGCACGTCCCTCTTTATCCATGATAAAAATAGCATCAAAGTCTGGATTAGAGCGGAAGACGTTTTCTATGGCTTGTTGCATATCATTACGCAAGTCTGCTCGTTCTTCAGAGGAGTTAGCAGCGAGAAAATTTACCACATTGCGATCGCTGCTAACTTGAACTACAATTCGCTGAATATCAATAATTAATTGATCGAGACGACTAGCAACACTAGTAGCTAATAGTTCTAATTTGCGATATTCTCCAGCCTCTACACTATCTAAGCTCTGTCGCAGATTGTAATAGGAAATGAAGCTCATCGGTATCAACGCCGCCGAAACCAATGCTGCCGAAATTTTAGCAGCGATCGGCCAAGCTGGAGGGTAAAAAAAACGATGAAAATGCTTCATTAGGTATAAATTTTTTTACATAACCGTATCAATAAGCTGTTACACATTTAATTTGTACATTTACGCGATGACTGATGACTGTTAACCATTAACCATTAACCATCAACAACCATCAAGAGTGTTTATATACTTTAGACGCGCATCAGCTTAGGTAGCTTTAATCCCAAAATTCTTTTACTGCTCCTCATCCTTAGCAGCTTAAGAAAGGTAACTAACGACTTCAATGCACAATCTTTGTATAAGACTCACGTTTTTTTAGTTTTTACCAAAACACAATTCAGAATCGATTTCAATACTCCTCGGGTTTTGCATTTTTAACTCGGAATTGGGTTTGGGGTAAAGGGTAAAGGTTAAAGGTTAAAGGTTTTTTCTTTCCCCTTCCCCTTTTCGCCTTAACGGACAAGTATTGGAATGGATTTCAATTTTCAAAGCACCTGAATAAACGCTTTAAAGAGCAGCAAATCATAGATTTGCTGCTCTTCACTACGCGATCGAGTGTGTATTTTTATTGCCTAAATGGTTATAAGAAGCTCTCTAAGCAGTGCTAGGTAAAGAATTTGGAATTTTTAATCGTTAATAATTCTGCTTTTCTCCAAGCTTGGGGAGTAGTCTTGTGATATTGGCGAAACTGGCGGAAAAAATGACCTTCATGCTGATAGCCGACTGTTTCAGCAATTTGATTCACACACAAGCTACTTTCAAGCAATAAGGTACGTGCTGCTACCATCCGACGTTCCACAATCCAATGATTGACTGTTTGTCCTGTATGACGACGTACTAAGTCAGTTAAGTAAGCAGGACAGTAACCAACTGCAAGAGCCACATCTTGCAAGCTAATTGGTTGATGGTAGTTTGCTTCAATGTACTCGAAGACTTTGCTTAGATGAGAGTCAGAAGGAAATATCGATTGTGAATTTACCGATTTTGGAGTTTCAGATAAAGGTGAAACTACAGTTTGTGGGAAATGCGCCGCGTAATACTCCTTCATTGCTGCTTGTTTTTGCAGTCGAGTGGCGATCGCTCCCAATAATTCCTCTACCGTCGAGGGTTTAGTAAGATAGTCATCAGCTCCCAACTCCATACCTTGGCGAAGTTCAGCCTTAGTAGCCTTAGCAGTCAGAAAAATGAAGGGGATCATAGCTGTGGTAGGGTCTTGGCGCAGAGTCGAGAGAACGCCATAACCATCTAGTTCTGGCATCATAATGTCGCAAAGCACTAAATCTGGTAAATTTTCTACCGCCTTCTGCACACCAACAAGACCATTGTTTGCACCGATGGCTTCAAAACCTTCTGCCTCTAGGCTATCTAGAAAGATATCCCGAGTTTGTGCCTCATCTTCAATAACCAAAACTTTTGTCATAGTTAGCTCTGATGTTAACTGATGAATTATTACTCAATCAAAACGATCAAAATTACGGAAAAAAACTATTTCATAGATTGTATTCATTTGAGTACCGTGCAAAGTTGATAAACTTTAGCGATCGCTGCTAGTAAAGCCTCGACTGTACAAGGTTTAGTAACATAAGCATTTGCTCCTAGATTCATGCCATAGCAACGTTCTACATCAGTAGTTTTAGCAGTCAAAAAAATTAACGGAATCTTTGCTGTCAAAAAATTCTGACGTAGTGTAATCAAAACACCATAACCATCAAGTTCTGGCATTAGAATGTCGCAAATCACTAAGTCAGGTAAGTACTCTTGTGCTTTCTTCACACCAACACGGCCATTTTCTGCACAAATGGTATCAAAACCTTCTGCTTCTAAACTTTCTACTAAAATGTCTCGCGTTTGCGCCTCATCTTCAATTACTAAGATTTTTTTCATCATTTACCAGTCCATCGGTCTTTTTACATTAGCTGATGCCAAACTCAATGACAATGCTTTTTCTTTCAGCGAGACTAGCGCTTTTTTAGCTTCCCTAGTAGAAGTCTCTTAATATATAAAAATCCAGTTTGATTCCTGAATTTACTTGCGTGGACAGAGGACAGGGTTCGGGGAATAGGGAATAAAAGTGATAGATACGTACTGAGCCTTGTTCAAAAATCAAATAGGAGTCCTATATGTCTTCGCTCCCAAGTCCCCAGAACAAAATCCTGTAGAAGATGTTTGGTTCCAAGCTAAGAATTTCTTGCGAAAGTCTTAGCATGTATGTAAATCTTTCCCTGTTTTTAAGTGGCTCTTCAAATTCTTTACTAATCATCAAAAATTTGATTTTCCCAAAGTCAAACAATATATGCCTTCTTCGTAACTCATTTAGGATCGCTATAGTTGAGATTGCTATAGTGGTTGTTTTAATAGTAATGTAACTGTAAAAATAGTACCTTTACCAACTTCACTCACCATGTCAATTTGACTATGATGTAAGTCTAAAAGCTTTTTGACAATTGCTAACCCTAGTCCATTACCTGGTATATCACCTACATTACCACCTCGGTAAAATGGCTTAAACAACTGTTGTTGATCTACTAGTGGAATGCCAATTCCCTTATCCTTAATTTGAAAAATAACTTTTTCATCTTGGTAGGATAATATCAAATCAACCTTAGTATTTTTTGGAGAATATTTCAGTGCATTTGAAAGTAAATTCATCAGAACTGGTTGTAGCAATTTTTTATCTACCCACACTAGTTTATAATTACCTTTGGTAACAAAGTTAATTGCACTGGGATTGTTTGCTTGCAGGTTTATTTTTGCCAATATCTCACGACATAATAAGTTTAAATCAAGCATTTTTAGCTCACACTGTAGCTTTCCAGCTTCCACACTCCCAATGAGAATAACTTCATCCATTAATTGATTAATCTGTTCAGTTGCTGTTTGAAGCCGCTGCAAATACTGGAGTTTTTTCTCATCATTCCAGTGGTGATTATGACGTTTTAATAAACTAGTAGAATAGGAAATTATATTCAGTGGGCTGCGGAATTCATGAGAAACCATAGAGACAAACTGCGCTCTGTCTTCAGCAATTTGTTTTTCTTGTTCTAGAATTCGACGATTTTCTAATTCTGCGTTTTGACGTTCAGTGATGTCTCGAAAACTCCATACTATTCCAATAATTTCTTCACTCAGGCACAGAGGTTTACTATATTGTTCAAAAAACCTGCCATCTTTCAATTCCAGAATATCATAGCTTTCAAAATCGTTTTGGCTATTCAATTGTTGGATATCTCTGCACAATATTTCTGGATTGCTAATTTGGTTTTTGTAAAATGCTAGGTATTGCTTATAGCTACACGAACTAATAATACAATCGGGAACTTTCCACATGTGAAGAAACTTCCGATTAGAGCTAATAATATCTCCATCACATCCAATAGCAATAACACCATCGGGTATAGATTCTAGAGTCGCTTGAAGTAAGGAAAGGGAATTCTCTAGTTTTGCCTTTACCCACTTGTACTGAGATTTTTCATGAGATAATTGCTGATTGAAATATTTGGTTTTGGTCAAAAGCTCTTGTACTCTGTACTCTAATACTTGATTAACTTTAGACAAAGTGAATGAAGCCTGTTTGCGTTTGCTAATATTTCGGATCGAGATACAAGCATACTCTCTACTTTCATATTTCATATAGCTAGCAGTGATTTCCACTGTTAAGCACTGCTCTTCTTGAGTCTGATGTACAGATTCAAAGTATAAGGAACCCTGTTGTTTAATACTTGTCCAGCAGTTTGACCATACTTCTAACGAAAAGTCTAATATTACATCATGTATGGTCATAGAAAGTAATTCCTCATAGGAATTACCTACAAAATTACAAGCTGCATGATTGACATATATAATCCGTCCATCTGAACTTATCCAGAAAACTGGATCTGTTAAACCTTCCACTAAAAACTTGCTAAACTGCAACTCTTGTTCTAATTTCAATGTATCGGCTTGAGAGTTGTGTAGGTCAGAAAACTTGTTTGTGAAAATCATAAGTTTCAATGATAATCATTTCTAATGAACTGAAGTTGTTTAATGACACGTAAAACTTCTTGGTAGTAAAACTCCTCAATGTATTATTGAATTCAGTTTATG
Source organism: Nostoc sp. C117 (assembly GCF_043099735.1). NCBI lineage: Bacteria > Bacillati > Cyanobacteriota > Cyanophyceae > Nostocales > Nostocaceae > Nostoc > Nostoc sp. C117. The sequence continues at coordinate 317,509 of NZ_CP170991.1, read as the reverse complement.
TAATAGATAAGTAGAAGTGAGAAGGCAAGAAGGAAGAGGCAGAAGCTAGGAGATAAAAGCTGCTCATTTGGCTGACATCACTGGTTGCCATTTGAGGTTTAAAACTGCGAACAAGTCATAATGAAAACATTAACTTTCGTTGACTATAGATTTAAATTGTGGCAAAACTAACTTGTTTTTTGATAATCTTAACTTTTTGTTGCAAGTAATATATAGTTTCTTAAACCTATATATTTATTAACATAAGATAACTAACGGAACCAACTAATAATAAGATTTGCAACGGCTAAATTTAGTCATTTTAAATCACAAGTTAATAATATCGATCTGCCAAGTTAGTTCAACAGATAATGCTTTTTTCAATACACTTGAAATTTGTCTGAATTAGGCTTTTTAGAAAATTCATTTTTAACAATACAGCTATTCAATTATTAACGCAATACTTTTGTAATAATATTACAGTTTGCAAAATATTATTTTTTCGGAAAATACTGAACCTTAACCCACCCATGCAAATATCCTAAACAGCTCTTAACCCTCTTTTTATAAAAGATGGAGCAGTAATACAGGTGTGGGGTTGAGAGATAAGGTAGTAGTTTGACAAAATTAAATTTAACATAAACTACTTACTCAAAAGCTAAATAGCTCTAGGCGTTTAGTATCACGGCGCATGCAATATGTAGAAATCAAACCAGAAGGCAATACTTACAATACAGGTTACGCACCTTACCTCAATTACCGTCCGCTAACAAATGAGGAAAAGGGTTTTGTTTTTGTAGAAAAAGTTTTAGAAGAATTTTGGTTCCGAGAAGATTTAGAAGCAAAAGCCAAGAGTTATGCGATCGCTCACCTTCCCAACATCTTCAAGAACTCAAGCAAATGAATTTCAGGAATTCCTAAGCGAATTGTATGCTTGCCAATTTTCAGTGGCTTACCTGTTAAAGGGATAAACCAAAGGCACTTGATCTAGTGGTAGCCGAATCCGAAGCCTAGAATTTTTAGTTAGCTGAATTACGCCTTCCCTGCGAATACCTGCAATAGTATGAATTACAACTGTAATTAACTTATGAAGTTCAGGTTCAAAGTGGGCGATCGCAGAAAATAACTCATGGCCGTGGTAGAAAGGTACTGTCTCAGCAATCAGGGTAAAAATTAAATCAGTGAATTTCATTACCTCATCTGTTTTAACACTACCTTTACTGTCTTGTTTCCATTTGGACTGTAATACATACATGATTTTTTCTCGCCTGTCAAAATAAAGCGAATCTATTCCATTATCCTGTCCCCCATCAACTATCGATTTTGATGCTTCTTGAGGAGAGATATTAGCTAAAACCATCAAAGTAAATGCAGCTAGACTTCTTGTTAAGAAAACTAACTCTCTGTCTGTTTCAGATTTATTTTGATAATCTGATAAGTCAATCAAACCATTAAATGTTTTTTGAAGGTATGACTTTATTTGACGTAGGTGGATTTCACTCATGATGTTGGTAGATGTAATTAACTTGGATGTTATCGGCTCAAACTTTTACAGACTTGTTTGTAGTATAAAGATGTTGTAAAAATATACATTCGGGTTTTTGCGATCGCATTTGGATAATTTTACCCTTTACTGCAAATCCAGCGAGTACTTACTTAAGTATTAATAAATATATTATACTTATAGTCATTGCCATGAAAATGGCTTCTGCAAGCCATAGAACTTCTTCAGAAGCCATTATACATTAATCTAATGTATAAAATTATACTATTCTACAGTAACACTTTTAGCAAGGTTACGAGGCTGATCGACATCCAAACCGCGACGGGCGGCAATATGATAAGCCAATAATTGCAAAGGAACTACTGTCAAAATCGGAGAAAGTAATTCTTCTACATGAGAGATGGGAAGAAGATCGTTAAAGATTTCCGCAGCTTCGCCATCGTTGACGGGAGTCACGCCAATTAACCGAGAATCTCTGGCTTTGGCTTCTTGAGCATTAGAAATAACTTTTTCGTATACACTACCAGGAATTGCGATCGCCACTACTGGTACTTTCGCATCTAAAAGTGCGATCGGACCGTGTTTCATCTCTCCAGCCGGATATCCTTCGGCGTGAATATAGCTAATTTCTTTTAATTTCAATGCCCCTTCCAAAGCAATAGGAAAGTTAATTCCTCTTCCCACAAAAATGAAATCTTTGGTTTCTGCAAATTCATGGGCTAGCTGTTCGGTTAAACGTTCCTGAGTTTCTAAAGTTGCCTCAATTTCTTTGGGAATTTGTCGCAACCCATTAATAATTTTATCTAATGTGGCTTTTGAAACCGTCTGACGACGAGCTGCTAAATCTAAAGCTAAAGCATAAAATGCCATAAGTTGAGCAGTAAATGTTTTTGTCGCCGCCACCCCAATTTCAATTCCCGCTAGAGTACTGATGACATGCGGCACTAGATGACCGAGGCTGCTTTCAGGTCGATTGGTAATACCTAATAGCCGCGCTTGATATTTGGGTTCTTTCCCTTGGCGACGTTCTTTTTCCATCGTTAAAGCTGCTAGGGTATCAGCAGTTTCACCCGATTGGGTAACGCCAATAATCAAAGTATTAGATGTTAAAGGCGATGGTGCATAGCGATACTCAGAAGCATAATGTACCTGAGTTGAAATTCCAGCTAATTGTTCAAGTAAATATTTTCCAATTAATGCTGCGTGCCAACTTGTACCACAGGCCACAATATGAATTTGTTCTAAATCAGTGTATAAATCAGCAGGTAAACCAAGATTGATTGGTGATTCAGTAGATTGGGCTGGATTAAAGTAAGCGTCTAAACTCGCTCTTACTACCCCTGGTTGCTCATGGATTTCTTTGAGCATGAAATGTTTGAATCCCTGCTTTTCTACCATTGCAGGATTGAAGTTGAGCAATCGGGGTTGTTTTTTCAATCTGTTGCCAGCAAAATTGTAAATCTCAACGCCTAAAGGAGTGAGACGGGCAATTTCGCCATTTTCTAAAGGTAGCACTGCACGGGTGTAGGCAACGATCGCTGGCGTGTCAGATGCACAAAAGAATTCCCCTTGCCCAAAACCAATTACCAAAGGCGCTTGCTGGCGGACAACAATCAATTCATCGGGGTAGTCGGCAGAAATAACTGCAAGTGCAAATGCTCCGTGCAAGCGGTTAACGGCTTGACGAATTGCCTCTAGAAAGGGAGATGAGGAAGATGAGGGAGATGAAGGGGGAAGATTCTTTAAAAATTCGGCTATGAGGTGGGGGATAACTTCGGTATCAGTTTCAGAACGAAATTCGTGTCCTTTTCCTTTGAGTTCTTCGCGTAACTCGCGGTAATTTTCGATAATGCCATTTTGTACCACCGCCACTCGCTTTGCGTTATCCATATGGGGATGGGCGTTGTATTCTTCTGGTTTACCATGAGTCGCCCAGCGAGTGTGCCCAATACCAATTTGAGCAGGGGTTTCTATTTGTTCCAACTTAGAACGCAGGTTATGCAGTTTGCCCTTTGCCCGCACACAATTTACTTCACCTTCCCAAATAGTGGCGATTCCAGCAGAATCGTAGCCCCTGTACTCTAGTTTTTCCAGCCCAGCCAGTAAAATGTCTGTCGCTGCTTGAGTGCCTATATATCCAACAATTCCGCACATTGTTCACACCACTTTTTTTCAGGATGATTAAATCCAGTATAGTGTTTAGCACAAACTTGACGTTTTGCAAAGAAAAAAGGGAGTAAATTACTCCCTCTACCACTAGGTATTGTTATAGATTTTGGGCTTTTACAGCGGATTCACCATCAGTTTTTGACCTGATGGTACAAATACGGCTTTTAGGATTTAGATACCCAGAGATTTTATTCCCAATCTAAAATTACGATTTCGCAAGGTGGGCAGTGTCCACTTTACGAAGCTAAAGGTGCTTCCTATTGAGACTCTTAAAAGTCTGGAGTGCCGAGTTGCGAGTTCTGAGTTCCGAGTGAAGAATCAAAAAATTGTATTTGTGATTTACTTCTTTTTATCTCAGCGCTCAGCACTCCGATCGGCACTCAGCTTTTTAGTAAGCTAGACCCATACTGCGAGTTGTTTCAGCGCCCAAGTAAACCCGGATGCTCAAAAAGTCGGTGGGACAAGCTGTTTCGCAACGCTTACAGCCCACGCAGTCTTCTGTACGGGGTGAGGAGGCAATTTGAGCAGCTTTACAGCCATCCCAAGGAACCATCTCAAGTACATCAGTAGGGCAAGCGCGGACGCATTGGGTGCAGCCAATGCAGGTATCGTAGATTTTTACGGTATGAGACATTGAAAAAACGGCTCCTTTCGAGTGTTCTTCTCTGCGAAAGAATCATAATCAACGCATAGTTTACCGCAGTGCTTGATAGGCCGTAATCAAAAGGCTACATAACTTCAAACAATGTAATAAGCACTCAAGATATTTGTTTTTGCGAGATTGCCCCTATTGACTTATTAATCGGGAACATCAGAGCAGGGTATTTCCCGCACTTTAGTACCATAACTGAGTTAAATAGTAAAGTGTTCTGAAAGAAAAATCTATCAAACAAAAAGATTATTAGATAGGTAAGTTATTTTTGGTATTTTTTCACTAAGTTTTCTGCTAAATTCATTTACCTCTATTTCAGGACTGTTTGGTTGTATTTGTTTTCAGTAGCCCAGGGATTCAGATCTACTATAATCTTCGGGCACTAGTTAGGCGGGGTTTGAGATGCTTTTGGAATGAATGGGTATCGCCCCAAGTAATTCTCAGCGATCGCTTACCAATAATTTGTATATTTGACTTTTTAAGTCTGGCAATCTCATAATTTTATTCCTGCATATTTTAGAGTATTTCCGAACTGGCAAACTCATCATTTATCGAAGAATTTTTTGTTTCAATCGGTGGTTCATTAGCTATTACTACCAATTCTTCTTCTGGATGTTTTTCCTCAGCAATTTTATCTTTTGTATACTCATTTTCTCGGATTTCTCGAGCAATACTTTCTAATAGCCAAAGTTGCTCTTCTACAGACAATGAACGGATAGAACGCTCAATTTCTAGTAAATTCGGTGATATCATTTTGCTTATGATTCCAAAAAAGGTGTATTTTTCAAAGGTATTCTACTCAGTTTATCTGGTTAAGCTAGAGCATCGCAAATTATCAAGCATTTTTACCAAGCCTATCTTTTCACAAATCAAATAAGATTGCTATAAATAACCATCAGCAAGTTTTATAACTTTTGAATTAAGTATTACTGCTGAACTAAATTCTACGCTAAGCTTTTTACATGAATTACGAAACAGCTCGGAAACTCCTCATAGATCAGACAATCACAACCCAGGATTACCCAGATGCCCTGTTAGAGCGAATGAAACATGGGAAACCGCCCGTACCCGGTCAGATCACCTCAATTTTGTTGGCATTGAAAGTGGTATTTGAAGCCCTTAAAGATGCCCCCACTCTAGACCGAGAACTGGCTTTGGCGCTTTATCAGTTAGGCATCAAAGCACAACAGCTATTTGCTGCTGGACGTAAAGTCGGCATTGATTGGCCGCCACTACTCAAGGAAGATTTGTTACGAATTTCCTTAGCAGCTGAAAGTATCTTTTCGGGTACATGGCAAACTCTAGCTGTTGTTGGGTTTGAGAAGGTATGAGGGGAAGAGGACAAGGAGACAAAAAAGAAGATCTCCACAATGCCCAATGCCTATTATCGAATTTGCAGTTCATTTTCCAACTTGTCTAGGTCTGTTTTGAGCAAAATTGTCATTTGACCGGTAAAAGCTTTGCCTGTTTTGGGTTGGGCAATTTCTACCCAATAGACATAGCGATCGCCTACTCGTAATTCTCCTTTTAAAGCTTCCCGAATCGGAGTTTTCGCAAGACGCGCTGAGTTAACTACCTTTTGGTTGGGATATTGATACACGACTTGGGCGCGATCGTAGTCTTGATAAATCTCCAAGCCATAAATCACCCGCAAAGATTCTTGGAGGCGATCGAATGTCATGCCGTTAATGGCATCATACATAGCAATGCGCTCACTGCGAATTGTCCCACGGTCTTTGGAAAATTCTACTCTACCGGGAGGTAAAACCGACGCTTGAAAAGTGAACCGTTGGGCAGCTGTATCAGTCTTTTGGACAAACAATTGCTCTCCATTCCTGGGGCGCAGTGTGGGATGTGCTTTAATCCAAGTGCCTACCTCTTCTGTACTTTGCCCTGGTAAAGCATTAACTTGGGAATCAAAAAGCGTTCCCGCACACAGCCAAGGGACTAGAGAAACAGGCAAAATTAAAAAGTTAAGCAGAGATTTTTTGAGCATTTTGCTATTTAGGGCTTTTATGGAAATTTCCCATTAGGGAAGTAACCATAGTTTTCCCGTTTTTGAGCAAAATTATTTCAAACATCAATCCAAGTTAAGACATCAGGGATCTTATTTAACACCGTGTGCGACTTTCTCTCAGATCTAACCCCCAACCCCTTCCCTATTAGCGTTGGGGAGCAAGAATCAAACCTGGATTTCTCACAAGCGAGAAATTGAGAGGTGTAGGGAGAATGAGGAGGAATTGAGAATGGGCGCTTCATGTCGATCGCTTTGTGCAACGCAGCACCTCCCACACCTCCCCACTCTATTAGTGAGAAATTCGGGTCAAAGCCTCTCCCCGTTTCGGGGAGAGGTTTAGTGTAGAAGTATGTGATGTTATTTTAATAGAGCGAGTTCTCGCTAATTAGACTAATTTCTTTGGCAAATGCGCGGATGGGTAGGTGTAGAAAATTAGTAGGAACAAAAAAAGCTGTAAGCTCCATCCATACAAGAGTTTGAAGGCGATCGCACTTCTAAACCATCCGCGCACCTTATGCAGACTGGTTTTCAGCGATTTGCATCTTGTGCTATTACTATTGCTTGTGTTATCATCGACCCATTCGCGCAACTGCACCTTGAAAACCAAATACAACAAGCCTTTCAGACGCCAGCAATTGCAATTAACTCAAATCCCTATTAGGGATTGAAACAGTGATTTTTCCGGCTTGATCGGCTGACTTCCCATTGCAATTAACTCAAATCCCTATTAGGGATTGAAACCAAAACCGATATAAGCGTCTAAAGGTGTAGCCATATTGCAATTAACTCAAATCCCTATTAGGGATTGAAACTTGCGGATAGCTGGGATAACTTCTGAGGTGAGCCACTTATTGCAATTAACTCAAATCCCTATTAGGGATTGAAACTCATCTCCAGCACAGTAATCAATGAGATATTCACATTGCAATTAACTCAAATCCCTATTAGGGATTGAAACTTTTCACTAATATTTCCAGAAGCAGTTGCAGTATAGCCAAGATTGCAATTAACTCAAATCCCTATTAGGGATTGAAACCCGTTGGTGATAGCCGAATTACGGCACTAAGAGCAGCAATATTGCAATTAACTCAAATCCCTATTAGGGATTGAAACGATGAGCTAACAGATGAGGAGGTGACAGAAGGCATTATTGCAATTAACTCAAATCCCTATTAGGGATTGAAACATCTTATTTATTATGCCATTAAAAAACAAAATTGAATTGCAATTAACTCAAATCCCTATTAGGGATTGAAACAATCGCCGCTTACTTGTTTTAGCGATCGCCTCATATTGCAATTAACTCAAATCCCTATTAGGGATTGAAACGCAAGTAGCCAAGTCCTTTGGTGGTGGTGGTGGGCACAAATTGCAATTAACTCAAATCCCTATTAGGGATTGAAACTTCTGTGTCCCCTGGCTCGATCGCAAAACTACCCATAAAATTGCAATTAACTCAAATCCCTATTAGGGATTGAAACACTGATATCTGCTTTCATGCTGGAGTGAAAATAGATTGCAATTAACTCAAATCCCTATTAGGGATTGAAACAATCAAGATACTCGTATCTCTGAGATAGCCGAGGATTGCAATTAACTCAAATCCCTATTAGGGATTGAAACTCTTCTAATTTAGAGTCTATTTCAGCTTTTAATAATTGCAATTAACTCAAATCCCTATTAGGGATTGAAACTGGATAAACCATCTTGATACAGAACAAGTTGAATTGCAATTAACTCAAATCCCTATTAGGGATTGAAACATTAGTAATTTATCAAGACAACTGGGCAGATGAAATTGCAATTAACTCAAATCCCTATTAGGGATTGAAACGACCAAACCACGGGATTAACTTCGGCAAAGGAAGAGGGTAATTGCAATTAACTCAAATCCCTATTAGGGATTGAAACATTTAGAGATTCACAAGATAACTATAATACTGGCATTTAGCGATCGCTTGCCACAGCATCCAATTTGGTTAGAATATTGAGGCACTGTATTGGGGTGCGATCGCAATTTCGTCAGCAACATAAATAAACGCAAAATGCAACTTGCTCCCTTATTCCCAATTTTCTACAGCATTCTCCAGCCGAGTTTTCCCAAGTGCCTTTGGAATGGAAATCGCAATTCTAAAGCGATCGCCCTGACATTCGATGATGGACCTCATCCCCAATACACATCGGAAGTTTTGGCAGTTTTAGACCGCTACAAAATTACAGCGAGTTTTTTTTGGTTAGGTGCTTGCGTTAACCGTTCACCAGCTATTGCTAAAGCTGTGAGCGATCGCGGACACTGGATCGGATTGCATGGTTACGATCATCGTTCTTTTCCCATGCTTTCCCCAAATGACCTGAAGGAGAGTTTAGAAAAAACCCAAACTGCTATCTACAATGCTTGCAACCTCCAACCCGAACAAGTGCGGGATGTCCGTCCCCCTAACGGTTTATTTACACCAGCCACTTTAAAATTATTTTCTCAATGGAATTACCGCCCAGTGATGTGGAGTGTTGTCCCAGAAGATTGGGTGCGACCAGGTGTCACCACCGTGGTACAACGAATTATGCAGCAGGTCAAAAATGGTTCGCTGATTGTCTTGCATGATGGTGTTTGCGGTGGACAAGATGTTGCAGCTACAATCGAAATTCTGATTCCGCAACTGCTACAACAAGGTTATGAGTTTGTAACTGTTGATACTATGTGGCAGCAAGCTCAGGCTAAATCAAGTATTAGCCCATAAAAACGCGGTGCGGCGTGCTTAATACTCAAAGTTGGCGATCGCTTGTTGACAAATATTTATCTACGATTACGACATTGGAGTGGGTAGCGGTTACCCCGCCATGTCGTCCAACCATCTGCAATTTTAGTATGACTGTTGTATTTGAGATACCAGTTATCTTGTTCTGCACCTAAATAACGAATACCTAAATCCTGTCTTTTTGTGCTGGAAAAACGTTTTCCTAGAGGAACCCACGCACTACCGTTATCGCTAAACCGACCAAGGAGACGGACACCAGAAGTAGTAGAGCAAACATCACCACTACAACTAGTTTGTGAGTCATCGACTACTTTCCACTGCATTTGGGCTGGTCTACCATCAATATTACAATCCCAGAGACCAAAGAACCACTCACCAGCGATCTGACCAGCTTTAGCATGACTAGATGCCAATACCAAACTTGCAGGAACAATTGCCAAGCCCAAAAGCCATTTTGTGATGTTTTTCATAATGCTTTACCAGTAAGCTAATCTGTACTTTCTATTCACTTATATGTACTAACAGTGCTATTTATGCAGCTAATTAAAATATAGAGATTTAATATTCCCACAGAGGATATTTTCTAGTTGGGAATATCAGCCACCAAAGGCTGATATTCTCGCTAGTTGTGCTACTTCCTAAAGTTGATGTGTGGTTAAAAAAGCTTCGACTTCAGCAGCAGTGGGTTGGGAAGCGATCGCACCTGCTTTAATGGTAGTCAGTGCCCCAACAGCACTGGCATAAGAAACGATACGTTTTGCTGTTTCTGCATCCCGCAAGCTGTGGATACCATTCTGACTCAACTGATGGATAAATCCTGCTAAAAAACTATCTCCTGCACCAGTTGTATCAACTACAGGAATGGAAAATGAAGGTAATTTGCCTTCGTTTTCACCTAAACAGTAAGTGCAACCATTTTCTCCATCTGTTACTAGTACTCCCTCAATCGAAGCGAGACGGTAAGTTATGGCTCCCGGATCTGTGGTTTCAAATAACCATTCGGCTTCTTCTTTGGAGAGCTTGAGAAAATCGACTCGCTTAAATAAATCTGGAATTTTTTGATGAGCGATATTTGGATCGTCCCAAAATACAGGACGCCAGTTGACATCTAGCACAATCTTTAGATCGTATTTTTCTGCTAGTTCTAGGGCGCGGTGAACTGCCTTTTCACTTTCAGGATAGGCTAATTCCAAAGTACCCAAAACCAGAAAATCTGCCTCTTGAAAGAGTGAATCTGGCAATTGTTTAGCTTGCAGACGAGTATCGGCAAATTCAGAGGTATCATATTGACCAAATCCAGCGAAAGTGCGATCGCCAGCCAGATCCCGTGTAACATAAACTTGCCGCGTTGGCGCTGTGGGATGGCGTTGTACTCCTATTGTCTCTACACCCACATCTTCTAATAGCTTCACCAATGCATTTCCTGGTTCATCTTCGCCAACAGCCCCAATAAAGCCGCTTGGCGTCCCCAGCTTGACTAAAGCACAGGCTACATTAGCTGGTGCCCCTCCTGGATAGGGAGTCCAGGATTTAACTTCTTCCAGCTTTAGCCCCAATTGATCGGCTAAGCAATCAAACAAAATTTCACCAATGCACAAAACACGGGGATTGCTCATTTCATTTTAGATTTTAGGTTTCGATTTTGGATTAGGAATTTCCAGTATAAAATCTACAATAATTTTTGCTAATCTGTCGCCAGTCCTTCATAGAATGAAATAGCAATTTTTACTACTCCATTAGCATATATATCCTCATAATATCTGCCTGATTTATCTCAGTAATTTTATCAAATTTAAATATTAAATATGCTAGATTTTTTACATATAAATTTGTTTCGTTAGATCGATGGCAATTTCAAATCAAAAGAAAATATTGACAATTGTCTGACTGCTAACACTTGAAACCCCTACCAACAGAAGAATCTTCTAGAATTAGAAAGAGCGATTGAGTACATATACCAAGGGAGGATAGAAATAGTCATGGCTGGTGGCAAGTCTGAGACCCCCGTTAGTCTGTCAGACAGAGAACTGCAAATTATCGACTTAGTGGCCGCTGGCTTAACTAACCAAGAAATTGCAGGGAAACTGGAAATTAGCAAGCGTACAGTTGACAACCATATCAGTAACATTCTTACCAAGACTGAGACAGATAATCGAGTAGCTCTTGTCCGCTGGGCTTTACAGTGGGGCAAAGTCTGTTTGAATGATGTCAATTGCTGTCTTCTGCCTAACCAGATCGAATAAATGATTTAGTAATCGCAAGGCGATCGATCTGGTCTAGTATACTGACAAGCCAATATTGAGCTTTACTGATTGTTTTCCTCCTCACGCCTAAGTTTTCAGTGTGAACACTCTACCAAAAGTTCCGAGTCCTTTACTCAGCAGGAGTTTATGTGAGTGGAACCTGCCGATCTTCTGGACTCGGAAACTATTAGGGACTTCCAAATAAAAAATATCCCACTGCTCACAGTCAACAGTCAACACTCAGCAGTCAACACTCAGCAGTCAGCAACTTTAAGCAGTTGTTTTTATTTCTTTGAGTTCCCTTATAAAGATTCAGAATTCCTTTGGAAATTCAGCACAACCGATTTAGGAATTCGCCTGATTGTAATCATCAACCAAGGAGACACGAACTATTCACACTGACTTTGAGCTTACCTTATACAGTTTCGGCTTCTGCGATCGCCAGGGACTGCCTAATTTTCTGCCCTGAAAAACCCTACTTGATAAAAATCGCACATCGCGCTAGTCTTCATTGACGTAACTGCACGCTGTGACATCAGGCGATGAGAAATCAACCCTCTCCGAAAATTCCCTCTTGTACTTGGAATCGTCCCATCGGTTTAGGCTGGGACAAGCCCTATACCGTCCGCTACCCAAGCAATATTGATGATGGTCCTTGGCATGGTATGCCCTTAGGTGGCTTTGGTGCAGGTTGCATCGGTCGTTCATCACGGGGAGACTTTAATTTATGGCACATTGATGGCGGTGAGCATATCTTCAAAAACGTCCCTGTCTGTCAATTCAGTGTATTTGAGTCCACTGGTACATCTTCCCAAGCCTACGCTTTATCTACCCAAGCACCTGAGGATGGTAGTCTCAACGCGTGGCGATGGTATCCAGCAAGTAGAGGCATGGGAGCAGATAAGCAACAAAAAAGAACCAATGCCCAATCTCCCAATCAACAGCAGCAAACTGGCGAATATCATGCCCTGTATCCCCGTAGCTGGTTTGTGTATGAAAATGTTTTTCAAGCAGAGTTGACTTGTGAGCAGTTTTCACCTGTATGGGCAGGTAATTACCAGGAAACTAGTTACCCTGTGGCGGTGTTCCTTTGGAATGCTCACAACCCCACAAATGCACCTATGACTCTCAGCATCATGCTTACCTGGGAAAATATGGTAGGTTGGTTTACTAACGCCCTCAAATCTCCTCAAGTGCGGGTGCGCGATGATGGTAGTCCGGTTTATGAGTACCAACCACGGTGGGGAGAAACCCAAGGAAATTACAACCAGATTGTTGAAAATACACAAGATTTTGGTTGTCTCTTCGGTCGGGTTGGTGGGGACGAACCTTTACAAGAAGGAGATGGAACTTGGTGTATTGCGACGCTGAAGCATCCCCAAGCAGAGATATTTTACCACACCCGCTGGAATTCTGTTGGTACGGGTGAGGAAATATGGCAGAGCTTTGCCCAAGATGGCTCTTTGCCCAATTATCTAGATGCTAGTCCGGTCACAGAAAATACACAAATAGCGGGTGCGATCGCACTTCGTTTTACTCTCCAACCAGGCGAAACTTTAGAAATACCCTTTGTCTTGGCTTGGGATTTGCCCATCACGGAGTTTGCTGCTGGAGTTAATTATTATCGCAGATATACAGACTTTTTTGGAAAAGCTGGTAACAATGCTTGGGCGATCGCCTCTACTGCTTTACAAGAATACCAAAACTGGCGATCGCAAATTCAAAGTTGGCAACAACCCATTCTCGATCGCCAAGACTTACCCGACTGGTTTAAAATGGCATTATTTAATGAGCTTTACGACCTAACCAGTGGTGGTACTCTCTGGAGTGCAGCATCAGAACTTGACCCCATAGGTCAGTTTGCGGTGTTAGAGTGCTTAGATTACCGCTGGTATGAAAGTTTAGATGTGCGTTTATATGGCTCTTTTGCCCTGCTGATGCTGTTTCCAGAATTGGAAAAGTCAGTGATGCGAGCATTTGCAAGGGCGATTCCTCAAGGCGATGATACTCCGCGAATAATTGGCTATTACTTGACTATCAAAGCCGAAAGCCCCATTGCAGTTCGTAAAGTTGCTGGTGCAACACCCCACGATTTAGGCGCACCGAACGAACACGTTTGGGAGAAAACTAACTATACCAGCTATCAAGACTGTAATTTATGGAAAGATTTAGGTAGCGATTTTGTATTGCAAGTATACCGAGATTTTCTGCTCACTGGCGCTGAGGATGTGGAATTTTTAGCAGATTGTTGGAATGCCATCGTTCAAACTCTAGACTATCTGAAAACTTTTGACTTAGATGGCGATGGGATTCCGGAAAATTCTGGCGCGCCAGATCAAACTTTTGATGATTGGCGCTTGCAAGGTGTCAGCGCCTATTGTGGAGGATTGTGGTTAGCAGCATTAGAAGCTGCGATCGCCATTAGCGAAATTTTATTAAATCACAACCTTGGCGATCGCGGCAACTTGGAGGTGCAAAAATCCACCTATGAAGCTTGGTTGAAACAATCGCGCCCAATCTATCAAGAGAAACTCTGGAATGGACAATATTACCGCCTGGATAGTGAAAGTGGTTCCGATGTGGTAATGGCAGATCAATTGTGCGGACAGTTCTACGCCCGATTACTAGGATTACCTGATATTGTACCAAGCGATCGCGCCCTCTGTGCCCTAAAAACCGTTTATCATTCCTGCTTCTTAAAATTCTGCGATGGTGAATTTGGTGCTGCTAATGGTGTTCGTCCTGACGGTTCCCCAGAAAACCCCAAAGCTACCCATCCCCTGGAAGTTTGGACAGGAATAAACTTTGGCTTAGCAGCTTTTCTCGTGCAAATGGGAATGAAGGATGAAGCATTGAAGTTGACAGAAGCTGTGGTGCAGCAAATTTACAACAATGGGCTGCAATTTCGCACCCCTGAAGCTATCACCCCAGCTGGTACTTTTCGCGCCAGCACTTACCTGCGGCCAATGGCAATCTGGGGAATTTACTTAATGATTAATTAACTCTCAAATAATATCAAGTCCGGGTAATCACTTATTATTAAAATCTCTCCCCGTCTCAGCGATAATGATAAGTCTTCAACCGGACATGATATGGTAGTCAAAGAGTCTAAGAATTCTACGCGCAGTATTTCGTCTGAATGAATATTTGATAACTGATTATCGTTTCCACAGCAATCTTAAATTGTTTGTGAACACTCAAGACTTCTCTGAACTCTCCTCTCTCCGGCACTGCGTCATCAAAACTACCTTCAAAAGTCAACAGAATACCTGTAATATTTTTAACTCAGTGTGAGTCTATTATTTTCACTATTCCCTATTCCCTCCTTACGTGAGAAAGCAAAGTCTATATTTACGACTTTATTTTCCGAGTGTTTCCGGAAGTGAAGAAAAATTTCAGTAATGGTAAGAGTTGAAAGATTGAGAATTCAAGACTACTGTTTCAAAAAATGCAAGTATTAATAGCTTTAGCCATAAATATTGCTAGTATTTCCCAAGCTATGTTCAGGAAAAAGCTGAGAATATTCCAATCTGACGCTTTTACATACGTCGGCATAGACCAGACATACCTCAATACGAAGTTCTAGTAGTTTTGCCAAACCTTAATAAGCTGGACTCATATCATAACCCGTCGATAGCTAATTGGCAAGCAATTTATTATCTATTTGTGTGGCTATAAGAAAGAATTAAGTAGGTCTATGCATCGCCTACAGATTCAGAACCCAACAATTCTGATTTTGGATCGAGCAACTAGCACTCAATATATTGAGCAAGAACGCCAATTTCAACAGAACTTAATCCAAATTAGTCAATACCTTGCATATTCATCATCTGCCACCGTCTCTCCAGAATTTGTTATGACGACTATATGTTTGTTCTGGACACAGGTATCTTAATTAACAACTAATTTTTTTTAAAAAATAGCGAATAGTAGTCTATTTCAACATTTTTTCAAAAACAAATCTGTATTTACTAGACTTAATCTATTGATTTAAATTAATAGATTCTCGAATTAGATAATTACTTTATTTTCCAGATAATTCTTATTGCTAATACATGGTTTAATTAGTATTGCCAATAATTAAGTATTCTCTTAAATTACCTAAATAAATATTTAATTTTTATAGATTATTTCTATTTAAAAAATTAGAAATAGTTATATATGATATTTTTTTATAAAAGTAACTTTTAAGAATTACTATTTCTAGTTACTGAATAAATAATCATAAATAATTTATAAATTCTCATAAAAAAAACTATAGATTATTATCACAAAAACCTTGTATAGAAAGGTTTATGAGCATAATTAAACAATATTATCTATTGGGAAATATATCAATTTTTTTAAAATCATAGGAATTATATTTTTTCGTAATCCAGTGTAGACTCCTAATTATTGAAGTTATTGTAAATTGCATTTAAAGCAATATCTGCTTGACTCTAGACAATAATAATAGCTTTCAACTGATATTGTATGAGGGGTAAGACCCCTCAAAAATTAGCAGAGAGTGACAAAAGTAAAACTTGCACAAGACACAAGTAAATATTCTAGTATGCTCAGTAAGTTTAGCTTATAAATCTGCTAATCTAGCAGATGACATTAACGAAAAAAAATAGTATAAATACAAATAGTGCTGTTAATTAACAAGGAAAAAGATTTTTTATATTTAGTCTAAAAAATTTGGAAATTTACCGGAAACTCCTGAAAATATTTGTAATAGTTTATACAATCAATTATCTAGAGAAAATTTATTCAATTAGGAGTTGAGAAAGTTTAAGAGGACAAAACTGCATCTACCAATAGCTACGCCGAGACTTTTAAGCTATGGAAGACAATCAGAACTGGGGAAACTTATGTACGCGGCTGTTGATGAATTTTTCCCTCATCAACATCCAACACCGCCCCATTACTGAATCATTTTCCCAAAGTGATTAAACAGCTGCAAAAAGGCTAGTACAGTTTGTAAGCCTCAACAGAAACAGCAACAATCGCAGAAACCGAACTAGTTTACTTTACCCAAGAGAACTAAACACTATGAATCAAGACATTGCTAGCATTAGTAGTAACTTAGATCAGACAATGAAGGCTCAACAATTTGATAAAGTAGTTGAAGCAATTCTTGCCGGAAAGTATTCCTGGGCATGTGTTTTAATGCTGCGTTTTGCTGGTTATAATCCTCTTCATTACATTCCATATCGTACCTATAATCGATTGCTCAAAGAAAACTCTCAAGCGAGCAGGATAAACAAACAGCAAAGTGAAAACATAAAATTGCTTAAACAACCCAATGATTCAAGATCTGAGAGTAATGTATCATCAAGTTCGCTAACCAAAATTAAAGATAAACCTTATCTTGAAGTAGTTGGAAAGCAAAAAACAGAAATCCGTGCTGGTAGTTTAGATCGGAGATTGGCACAGTAAACTAACAAATATCAATCAATAGAATCACAAATAAGCTAAAAAACATAATGGGCTAAGCCCGCGGAGCTAACAGAAGTAAAATATGCTTTATAGCTCCCATTCAGACTTAGCTTACTTAATTCACCAATTTGAAATCCGCTGTATACAGCAAGGTCATTTCAATACTGCTCGGGTAAAGCATTTTTAACTCGGAATTGGGTTTGGGGAAAAGGTTAAAGGTTTTTTCTTTTCCCTTTCCCCCGCCCCTTAACCGACAAGTATTGAATCCTATTTGATTTGTGATAATTGCAATCCCCTGTTCCCCGACTTCTCAAAAAAGTCGGGCATTTGTTTCTCATGAATGATTCAGGATTGTTACATACAGCAGATTTTTCATAAATCTGCCAAAATGGCAAATATATACTGATAAGATTGATAAACTAAAAATAACAACTTCCAGTTAAATAGAGGTGATGCTTGGCAAGCAAGTTAATTTAAAAAATAAAATCAATGATTAGTTCTAAAGATGAAATACATCAAATCGATTATAAAAGTAGTCAGTATTTCATAGAGTAGATAATTTCTATACCAAGACAAACAATTTAACTGTTGCTACTGGTGGTTCTTTTTCCGAGAAAGTCAGAGCAAACATTATTTGGAGAGGTGGCTTCCCCCAATCCAAACCTTATATAGCTTACACCGAAATGCATACGGTGGGAGTGATGCTTATAAAACTTTCTATATTGTGGTTGGTGTTGCTTTAGTTAATAAAGCAAACGCTTAGCACCAACACCAAGAACGGAAATACAAAAGTTACGGTTAAATTGTTGTTAGGGTTGGTAGAACTAGTAGCTACATACGCTTCTCTTTTAACTATTGTAATCCTAGTCCTCCCAACCTGGATTATCTGTAGTTTATAAACTTTCAATTTATATAGCAATTACTGGAAGTTAAAAACTTGAATAGCTTCCGGTTTTTTATTGTAAATAAAAGTAGGTTGGGCAAATTAATTGCCCAACCTACTTTTTGTAGAGTAAATTTAATTCAGAAATGAATTAAATTTTAGCTAATTCAGGGATAGGACGTTTGCTGTTCCGAATTCCTTTAATTGCCTCTGCATAATCATTGGTGTTAAATACAGCTGAACCAGCAACGATCGCATTAGCTCCCGCTTCCAAAACTTGCCAGGTATTATTTGCCTTCAAACCCCCATCCACTTCAATCCAGGGGTCAAGACCGCGTTCATCGCACATTTGCCGTAGCTTGCGGATTTTGGGTACTACACCTGGGATAAAGCTTTGACCCCCAAAGCCAGGGTTAACGCTCATAATCAGTACTAAATCGCACAGATCCAGAACATATTCAATTAGCTCTAGAGGAGTACCAGGATTCAGTACAACTCCAGCTTTCTTACCAAGCTCTCTAATTTGCCCCAAAGTGCGGTGCAGGTGCGGAGAAGCATTATGCTCGCAATGTACAGAAATAATATCTGCACCCGCCTTAGCAAATCCCTCTACATACTTTTCTGGCTCTACAATCATCAAGTGGACATCAAGTGGCTTGGTTGTAACAGGACGAATCGCCTCCACAACCAGAGGACCTATCGTAATATTAGGTACAAAGCGACCGTCCATTACATCAACATGAATCCAATCCGCTCCAGCCTCGTCTATGGCGCGAACTTCGTCACCCAGGCGACTAAAATCGGCTGATAAAATAGATGGAGAAATTACAATGGGCTTTTGAGATAGGTTTTGGGTCATGGCTAGTGGGTTTTCAAGCGTCCTCGTCTGTAAGCATTGTAACCAAATATTGAGCAAGATCTCATAACTTTGATCCCGGCTTTTTTTGGGGAGTTGTTGACTGGAGGATGAGGGAGATGGGGAGACTTGTACTGAGTTTCGACTAGGCGGAAATCGAGCGTTCGCGTAGCGTCTCCGTTAGGAGAAGTCGAGATTCAACTACCGCAAAGCCGAAGTATGGGGAGAATAATAACTCCTCAGTCATCAGTCATCAGTCAACACTCCTAATGCCCCATACCCGATAAAAAATGACAAATGACCAATGACAAATAACAAATGACTAAAAAACTAACCTGGATAATTTGGGGATTGAGTGCTTCGTGTCTAAGTGTGCCGGTTATTGCTTCAGCTTTAGATTCTCCCTTGGGAACTAACGGCATTGACGCTTTGAAGCTACACCAAAATCCTTATAATTTAATCGGTCGCAAGATTGCTATTGGTCAAGTGGAAATTGGCAGACCAGGAATGTTTGGGTGGGATAAGGCAGTGTCTAAAAACCGTGCCATATCTTTAGCAGGGGTGTTCTTACGAAATGGACCAGCTAAGTCTAATAGCAGTGTCGATCCTCACGCTTACAATGTTGCTGGTGTAATGGTGAGTCAAGACAAAGCTATACCGGGAGTGGCTCCGGGAGCGCGACTGTATTCGTCTGCTGTCGGTTCTACTAAAAACATGGGTCAACCAGAAGAGTGCTTATCAGCCCAGCACATAGCGCTACAAAATGGTGGCGATGTCCGTGCGATTAACTTTAGCTTTGGTGAACCTCTGAGCCGCGATCCTCGACCAGAGGCAACTTTAGATGGCAATGCTTTATTAACCTTATGTGTTGACTGGTCTAGTCGCGTTCATGATGTTTTGTATGCGATCGCTGGTAACCAAGGAAAAGGTGGTATTCCTATTCCTACAGATAATTTTAACGGAATCAACGTGGCTTTCTCATCCCGCAGGGGGGGGATTTTTAATAAAGTAGATGTTGCCAATCTTGCGGGTGCTAATCAAGGAGTGAGCGGGCGATTAGCTGGAAGAGAATTTAATCTTGGTGGGCGTCGCGCGATTAGTTTAGTTGCTCCTGGTAATAACATTACCTTACTTAATCCCGATGGCAAATCTAATAAGGTTACGGGCACTAGTTTTGCAGCACCTCAAGTTACCGCTACTGTTGCTTTATTACAAGAACTTGGCGATCGAGAGATACGAAGAAAACAACCCCATTGGAGTATAGATTCTCGGCATCATCAAGTGATGAAAGCTGTATTGCTCAATTCAGCAGATAAAATCCAAGATAGCGGCAATGGTTTGCGCTTGGGAATGACACGGACGCTAATTGATAAACAAAATCAAGACTGGCTAGCTTCTGATGCTTATAAAGATCCAAATATTCCTTTGGATGCTCAAATGGGAGCAGGTCATTTGAACGCATTTCGCGCTTATGAGCAATTTAATGCTGGCGAATGGCAACCATCAGCGGTGATACCGGCTATTGGCTGGGATTATCGCACAATCGATGTTGGAGCTTCTGTTGACTATGTTTTAGCAAAACCGTTAAAGCAGGGTAGTTTTGTCGCTATTACCCTGAGTTGGGATCGATTGGTAGAACTCAACGATCGCAATAAAAACCAGCAATATGATGTGGGTGAAAACTTTCGCGATCGCGGTTTAAATAATCTTGACCTTTACCTGGTAAAAGCTGATGCTCAAAATTCTGATGCTGGTGTTGTTTGCTCCTCAATCAGTAAAATTGATAGTTTAGAGCATATTTTCTGCCCAGTTGCTACTGCTGGGAATTACAAAATCCGTGTCCAGTTTCGTCAAAAGTTAAATGAAGCGACTCAATCTTATGGGTTAGCTTGGTGGACTGTGCCTATTAATTAAAGTAGCAATCGACAAATTTCATCTGTGATAAAAGTCTGGTATTCAATAGACCTCTTGCAAAAGTGCTTTTTGCAAGAGGTGGGTTTGGGGAAAAGGTTAAAGGGGAAGGTGAAAATACAAAACCTTTCCCCCTTTCCCCCGCCCCTTATCCCCTTCTTGGGACCCCACCTTCCCCTTTTCCCGACTTCTGCAACAAGTCTAATGCAACTGAGAAACTTCATACAACAGAATTCAGAATTCTGAAGTCATACCAATTTGAAAATGTTTGCCAGACATGTAGGTTCGGTCTCATCTTTTGACCAAACCTACAAAATCTAATACAACATTTTTGCTTTGCCACAGCAGTAGTCTAAAATACATTTATATAAGACTCATAACTGATTTTGGAAAAACACCCAGAGCAGTCGGGGTGTTGCGGAGTTTCCCCAAACTGCATAACGCTCTTACAGCCTCTCTTAGAGAAGCGTTAGCAACATAGGAGCATAGCCGCCTCAAGCTGAAATTGAGAATTTGTAATTCTCAAAGTTGTGTTTAATTTCTCTGAGCCATTCACTTGCTGTTACAAAAACTGTAACAGTGCAGTTTTTATATTGCAGCAGGTGCAATAGTTAATCATTGACATGGTGCTTACGTCAAGCCTGAGACACAAATTAACAATTTTTGGCAAGTGAGGTAGTAGAATGATTCGTCAGAAATTTAGCGATGCAAAAGAAAATTTTTTGCAAAGGCGTTACGGTGTTAGCTTAGGTAGACGTTATGCTCTAGCAGCTGCAAGTGTTGTACTATTGAGTGTATTAGGCTGTTCTCAGGTCGATAGTAATAAAAGTGCCCTAGCCCAATCTAGTTTACCTCAGCCAGAAACTCCATTGCAAAAAAAAACACTCAAGACTGATACCAAAATCGTTGAATCTAACAATAAATTTGGTTTCAAACTCTTTTCAGAAGTTCTGAAAAGTGATGGTAGTGAAAAGAATGTTTTTATTTCACCTTCGAGTGTCGCGATCGCTTTAGCAATGACCTACAATGGCGCTAGCGGCTCGACTCAACAAGCAATGACAAAAACCCTGGAATTACAGGGGATGAATCTCTCAGAAATAAACTCTTATTACGCAGAGACATTAAAGCAGCTTTTAGACAATCGGGATGCAAAAGTGCAACTCAAGATTGCTAACTCTCTTTGGGCAAATCAAGATGTGAAATTTCAGCCAGATTTTCTCCAGAGAACCCAGGATTTTTATCAAGCCAAAGTTAGCAATTTAAACTTCCAAGATCCTACAGCACCCAGTACTATAAATAACTGGGTAAAAGACAATACTAGCGGCAAAATCAATCAGATAGTTGAAAAAATAGAACCCAATCAAGTGTTGTTTCTGATTAATGCCATATATTTTAAAGGGAATTGGAGTAACGAATTTGACAAAAATCAAACCTCCCAATACCCTTTTCACCTCACATCTGGCAGACAAAAACAACACCCAATGATGTCACAAGAGGGAGACTATAAATACTATGAAAACGAACAATTCCAGGCAGTTAGTTTACCTTACGGTAAAGATGGGAAAGTCAGTTTTTATATCTTCTTACCCAAACAAAACTCTAATCTCCAAGCCTTATCCCAAAACTTGAATTTTGAGAACTGGGAAAAATGGATGACTCAGTTCAACCACCAAAAAGGCTTTATTCGTTTACCCCGCTTTAAAACGGAATACGATATTACACTTAACAATGCCTTGAAAGCTTTAGGCATGGAGGAAGCTTTCAGTAACAAAGCTAATTTTTCCGGCATGGGTAAAAATTTTGCCATTAGCCAAGTTAAGCATAAAACTTTTGTCGAAGTAAACGAAGAAGGCACCGAAGCCGCAGCGGCTACTTCAGTGGGAATAGTAGCAACATCTTTGAGGCAGGAACCAAAACCATTCCGAATGATTGTTGACCGTCCCTTCCTTTGTGCGATTAGAGATAATCAGACGGGAAGCATTTTGTTTATGGGTTCAATTATTGAGCCGCAATGAGGAGGCAGGAGGTATAACAATACCGTTCGGTTAAGGCAAGAGACGCGATAAATAGCCGTCTTTACAATAATCAATCCTTTGTAGAGACGGCGATTTATCGCGTCTTTGCGATCGATGATTTTAATCAAAAAACCTTATCCGAACGGTATTGAATTCGCTTCCAGAACTCGATACCCAGTTGATTATTGCTAAAGAAGTTGGATTGACATCCCCGGAAATATTTACTCCTATTTTGGAGGAAGTTGATAGGTTTCAAGGAATCCTGATGTCAACTATTCAAAAGATGAAGTCTTGAATCCCTCCTGCCTCCTGCCTCCTTAAGGTAATGTCGCTTCCGAAATGCTGAGAGTGTTTTTGGTCTCAGCTTTGGGGGACTCGTTTGCTGCAATAGATGCAGTTATACCCCCTGTAGTGCTGTCGTCAGTTTCGCTAGTTAACCCTCCAAGACGCAAGGCGCTTAACGTGGTCTTGATCACTACCGCTGTGGGTACTGCCACAATTACACCTAATAGTCCCCCAATTCTTGCTCCTGTTAAGACTGAAATTAATATCCAAACTGGGTTTAAACCAGTAAAGCTACCTAAAATTCGGGGAGCAATTAAGTTTTCGAGAATTTGTTGTACGATCACTGCTGCTATTAGAACTCTCACACCCATTGAGAAATCTTGGAGCGCTACCAATAGTGTAGTTAAGGCGATACCCACAGAACCACCGAAGGGTACGAGAGCCATGATGCCAATAGTTAGACCAAATAGCAGACCAAATGGTACTTTCAACCACAAAAAGCTAGGAATCAAGGCTGAAGCCATACAGGTTGATAAAATCAACTGGGTAATAAAGAAATTTTGGAAGCTCAAGCGCACTGTTTTCGAGAAAGGATCTCGAAATTTACTGGGTAGCCATTCTACTAAACTTTGCCAAAGTTCACCCCCATGCTGTAAAAGATAGAAAGTCAAAACCATCGTCAAGAGAAAATCTAACAGACTAGTAAATGTGACCACAGCCAGATTTAAAACTTGTCCGGCGATCGCTTGCAATTCTCCCTTGACGCGATCGTTTATTTGCACTACCAAAGCATCGAGATTTATGGGTAAGCCAAAAGTCTCAGCTTTTTCGTTTAATATCATTAACTGAGAGCGTCCAGAGTCGATTAACTCTGGCAAGCGAGCCACGAGTTGTTGAGCTTGGGTCAGAGCCAGAGGAAAAAGTGTAACACCCAACGCCAATAAAATCGATAAAGCCAAGAGAAATACTAGAATAGCAACTTGCTCTCGCTTTGCACCACGATGCTCCATCCAACTGACGGGGTAGTTGAGCAGAAATGCTAGCACCGAGGCTCCGACTAAAATGACTATCAGGGAATGGAAATAATTAAAAAATACCGAAATTGCCCAACCATTGAGAACTAGCAATGGAGCGAATAGGGCGATCGCCCCTATTCGCGCTATTGGTGTAAATGTTTGCCACCAGTCGAGTAGCTTGCGTGTCTGCATTTTCAGCTGATTGCGGAATAGAACAAGATTAAATCTTTCTTTAAAGTCTATTATCTCTGACTATACGAGTCTTATTCATCCTTCTAATTTAGGAGTTAGACTAAACCCAATGGAAAATTATCAACCAAATGAGACTGGAGAGTGGGTAATGGAGACAAGGGGACAAGAGGACAAGGGGGACAAGGGGGACAAGGGGACAAGGGGACAAAGAAGAATTATTGAAGAAGTCTCTCCCTTATCTTCTGACAATGGCCAATACTTCGGCTCCCTTCTCCTGTCGGAGACGCTGCGCGAACGGCTTCGCTCAGGGCAAGATGCTCAGTACAAGTCCGCTATGCCCAAAACACAGTTGCTTTTACACTTAATTCCGATTATCGGTTTTTTTCCATCTCTGTGGGCTCTCTATCACCGCCAGGGTAATCGGGAACAACTTGCTATTAGTCGTCTGTCTATTACTTTGGCACTCACTTGGCTGTTAGGATATCTATTATTGTCTACCGGAGCAGCAAGTTCAAATTTTTTGACACTACGTTTATTTATCCTTAATACCTTTCTCACATCAGGTTATTTTTTAGTGAGTATTTGGTTGATTTTGCGGCTGACAAAGGGTAAATCTGGCCGTTTACCAGGCTTTAGTACTTTAGCAGAACGAGTAGTTGGAAAGTACTTATCTTAATTTTATCGGATGAGAAATTTTCCGTGTTTTTACTTATTTTTTAAAAAATTACAATTGATTTCTTCACATATCTAGTCAAATCTAGTTTATTATTGCCATACTTCAGTAAAACATCTCCAGATTTACCCAAAAGAAGAAAAAATGCTGCTATAAGTGTTGTCGTTGACACTATATTAAAAAAGCTAGCACTAATAATTAAGAGTTAGGTATTATGGGTTGATTTGTCTGCATATTTTTAGTCTGCAAATTTACCGAATTTGATTAGTGAATAAGTGTGAGGAAGTCTGTGACCATTCAAAGAAGTTCGGCGGAAGAAAACCAATCAGGAAAAGCGTCAAAGTCCAGAAAAAAAATTACCCAGAACTCAAAATCCAGCCGTTGGGTCTGGTTTTGGGTCGGGATGAGTGGGATTGCAATGGTGTCAGCAACAGCGGGGGCTTTGTTAGCAGTGTCTTTGACTAGTACGCCTTTACAGCAAGCCCAACTCAGTCCAAAGGATGAAGCGGTTTTTGATGGCGATCGCATCTCTGGGGGCGTGCTGAGATTTTCAGAATTAACTCGCCCGGTTAATCTGTTAGTGATGGGAATGAGCGTACTACCCCCGGATATCCAAAATCCTCCCGCTGACACCAAAAATCTCAAATACCTTCCCCAAGTCAACTCCTTTGATGGTCTTTCTGATGTAATGCTCTTGGTCAAATTCGATCCGGAGACGAAAAAAATAATTATGCTTTCTATTCCCAGAGATACCCGCACAGAAATAGAAGGGTATGGGGTTAAAAAAATTAATGCTGCTAATGTTGATGGTGGACCAGCTTTGACTGCTAAAACCGTCAGTAATCTCTTGGGTGGGGCGGGAATCGATCGCTATATTCGGATTAACGTTCTCGGAGTTGCCAAGTTAATTGATGCTTTGGGTGGCGTAACAGTCTACGTTCCTAAAGATATGAAGTACCAAGATGATTCTCAACATTTGTACATCAATTTGAAGGCAGGTAAGCAGCATCTCAACGGCGATAAGGCGCTAGAATTGCTACGTTTTCGCCATGACGAACTCGGAGATATTGGCCGGATTCAACGGCAGCAAATGGTCATCCGTGCTTTGATGGATCAAACACTTAACCCAGCTACAGTAGCTCAATTACCTAAAGTTCTTGATGTAGTTAAAGAACACATTGACACTAACTTGACTGTTGAGGAATTAGTAGCACTATTGGGTTTTGGGGTACGGACAAATCGCTCCAATATGCAGATGTTAATGCTACCAGGTCGCTTTAGCGAGAAGGGCGAGTTTGATGCTAGCTATTGGTTGCCAAATAAAAATGGTATTACCAAACTAATGGCTCAGCACTTTGGTTTAGAATCACAACAGGAACAGCTGGCTACTGCGGCTGACCCCCGCTCTTTACGTATAGCAATTCAAGATAGTACAGGTGGCGATCGCTCTAACCTCCAACCATTAATTAGAGCCTTGGAAAAATCTGGATATCGCAACATCTATATAGCCAAGGCATGGGGTGAACCTCTAGAGGTAACTCACGTTGTCGCTCAACAAGGAGATGGTGACAGTGCCGAATCAATTCGGAACACTTTGGGATTTGGAGAAGTGCGCGTGGAAAGTACTGGTAACCTTGGCTCCGATGTCAGTATCCAAGTGGGTAAGGATTGGTTGGAACAAAAATCTATTTTGCAGGAGTTACCGAGTAAATAATTCGTCATCGGCTACACCTCCCTACACTCAAGTCATTCATAATTACTTACTAATTATGATGTTGAACACTTGAGTTTTAACTGACACAAATACATTTCATTTCAATTTTGAATTGTTAATATCTAGCTGATACCAATTTGAAAAAAAATGTGACAAATACAAAAGAAGGAAACCCAGATTTAATGAGGCTTTCTTAATTTTGAATTTTGTTATCTCAGCATAAAACTTTCTCTTCTCTCTTGGCAGTTGTCTCTTCTTTGAGAGAAGGAGAGACGCACTCGCGTTTGAGAAGCTGCGCCAACGCTTAGAGCAACTTTGCTTACTCTTTCCGATAAACAAGCTACGCACAGGGTCTCGTAGAGAGGGTCATTTTGAATTTTGAATTGATATGAGTTCTTGGAGTTTACCTCGTACCATACCATTGGTTAATAATTCTTCGGCTTTAGCTAAAGCCTCTGGCATATTTGGACAAATACCACTCCGCCAAAGATAAAATCCGCTATTCCACAAAGCGGTTTGCATTAATTCCCCTGGTTTACCTGCCAAAACTTCGTGAATATCTGCCACCAATTCTTCAGTAGTTCCAAGGGGTACGTTCTTGGTTGTAAAGCCGTAATCACGAGGTACAAGGTGCAATCTTTCTATCTCTTGACCTGCTACCGATGAAGATAAGCCAATGATTGCAGTGCGATCGCGTGGTAAGTCGCAACTACCTTCCAATCCCTTGACTAATGTAAATTTTGTTACTCTCCGCAGCCCTAGAGCTATCTGAAACATCCCTTCTGTTGGTGGGTGAACAAACCCAGAAATTATATGAGAATCTCCCGCATAAGGACACCAAATTAGCTCCATTGTTGCCAAAGGGGGGCGTTTACCAATTTGGTCGCGGTACTCCCAAATACTTGTAGTTAAAGGAAAATGCTGAGGTAGATAAATAAAGCCAATTCCCGTTTGCTCAAACACTTGCTGGGTTTTTGCTAGAGGTAGGGCAGTCCAATCTACTCCTAAACCCTGCCAAATATCTATTAACGGTAAACCGTACTTAGTTGGTAGGCGATCGCCACCATGCATTACCACTGGTTGTCCAACTGCGGCGAGTAGTAAAGCTGTCACCGGACTAATTGGTGCAGTGCGCGTTCTCCCATCGTAAGGGATGCCCAAAACTATCACTGGTCGCTCAGAGACAATTGGTTGCAGTTTTGGGCCAAGTTCATCATAGGCATCCAACATTCCTGCTAACTCTTCCCCCGTGGGACGCTTGATCCGATGAGCAATCAAAAATGCCCCAATTTGGGCTGGTGTAGCCTCACCCAGTAGCATCATTTTAGTCGCGGTGGCTGCTTGGGCGCGAGTTAAATTCTCGCCTGTGTGGTTTCCGCTACCTACTTTTTGCAGGAATTCCCTAAACACATTGCTCATTTGTCCTTTATCTCCGTTCGTGTAGCGTCTCCCTTAGGAGAAGTTCAGCTCGCCGGAAGCCGACGCTCCGACTTCTCTCTTTGTCTACTGTCATTTGTCCATTGTCCTTTCTGAAAATAACTAATGACACTTAAAGTAGACCAAAAAGTTTTTCCCAAAGAGCGATGCCTGTCTTGAAAAATTCAGAGCGCTAATCAAATCTACGTAGTTTACTGCTCTGAAAGATTTCAAAAAATTAAATATCGAAAGTAGTGTGTAGCATATCATACACTATGATTGGATCGTGGTGTAATCAGCTTTTCAACTTCTTGAGATCTATTTGCCGACAGCATCAGAAGATAAGCAATAATCGATTAACATCTAGACTCAGGAGTTGGTGCATGACCCATGACGCAGACGACACAGCCAACAGACACTTCAGTTCAGGTGGTAACAAACTCAAAGAGAAAGCTTCTCGAAATCAAGTGATCGTGGCTCCATTACCAGACCCGATTGCAAAAAATATTGAAGCGATTATTTCACTTCATGCCCAGGAAGTTCGAGATATTCCGGTCCATCAGCGGATACTAGAAGCGATCGCAAGATTCTTTGGGCGATCGATATTTATGTATAGTTTGCTAGTCATATTGGCTATCTGGATTTTTGGCAGTTTTTTCGATCGCTTTTTGCCATTCGACCTACCCTCCTTTAGCTGGTCAGGTCAAGGCTTAGACGCAGCGTCATTGGTGATCTCAACCGGAGTACTGGTACGACAAACTCGCCAAGAAAACTTTGCCGAACAACGGGCGCAATTGATGCTACAGCTTAACCTGCTCTCCGAGCAAAAAATTGCCAAGATTATTGCTTTATTAGAAGAACTCCGTACCGATTTGCCTGATGTGATAAATCGGCTTGATTCGGAAGCGAAATCGATGCAGGAACCGGCTGACCCGATCGCAGTATTGGAAGCACTCCAGAAAAACTTAGTTGAAGAACTGTCAGCCACAGAAGAAAACAATATGAGTTGAGCGCAGTTTTTTAGTAGACTTTTGTTTCTATTGAAAGACAAAAAATAAAACTTAATGTAGAGTCTTTGTGTCCGAAATCACAATTCATCGTATATTTAACCAGAGGGATAGATATGGCTCAACTGAATGGTGTAATGATGCAGTACTTCCATTGGTATATCCCTCCAGATGGCAATCTTTGGAATGAATTTAAAGATAAAGTCAAAGAGTTAGCTGATGCAGGTGTTACATCTGTTTGGCTACCCCCAGCATACAAAGGAACAGGGGGTGGCTACGATGTCGGTTACGGAGTCTACGATATGTACGATCTAGGCGAGTTTGACCAGAAAGGCTCGGTTCGGACAAAGTACGGCACAAAAGACGAGTATATCGCTGCTGTTAAGGCAGCAAAAGCTGCTGGCATTCGAGTATATGCTGATGTTGTCCTTAACCACAA
This sequence comes from Nostoc sp. C117, assembly GCF_043099735.1. NCBI lineage: Bacteria > Bacillati > Cyanobacteriota > Cyanophyceae > Nostocales > Nostocaceae > Nostoc > Nostoc sp. C117. The sequence goes on along the minus strand of NZ_CP170991.1, from coordinate 288,361 downwards.
GTTAGGTGCAGACGAACCCGAAGAGGTGGAAGCAACGCCCTATAGTCCAGACGATCGCAACCAGCCCATCGGTGAGATGCAAACAATTAAAGTGTGGACTCACTTTACCTTTCCAGGTCGCCAAGGCAAATACTCTGATATGGAATGGCACTGGTGGCACTTCGACGCAGTTGATTACAACGTTTACAACGAAGGTGAGAACGCAGTATATCTGTTTAAAGATAAAAAATTTGATGACAACGTTGACCTGGAAAAAGGCGCTTTCGACTATCTTATGGGATGCGACCTGGATATGGAAAGTCCAGAAGTGCGCGAAGAGTTGAATCGCTGGGGTGAGTGGTTTGTAGAAACCACTCATGTAGATGGCTTTCGTTTTGATGCAGTTAAACACGTTAGAGCTGGCTTTTTCCCCGAATGGCTGCAACACTGTCGCCAAAAGGCAGGTCGCGATCTTTTTGCCGTCGGTGAGTATTGGTCTTATGAAGTTGAAGCGCTGCACCATTTCATTAGCGTCACCGGTGGCGATGTGATGTTGTTTGATGCGCCATTGCACTATAACTTTAGCGCTGCCAGCAAACAAGGCAATGACTACGATATGCGGCAGATATTTGATAACACCTTGGTGCAACAGCAACCTGCTTTAGCCGTCACCTTAGTTGACAACCATGATTCTCAACCCTTGCAGTCGTTGGAATCTGTAGTGGAAGGCTGGTTTAAACCGTTGGCTTATGCCTTGATTCTACTGCGAAGTGATGGTTATCCCTGTATCTTCTATGCGGATTACTATGGTGCTAATTACAAGGATACGGGCAACGATGGCAATGAGCATGAGATTTGGCTCGATAGTCATAAATGGATAATTGATAAATTTTTGCACGTTCGTCAAACCTATGCCTATGGCGACCAATACGATTACTTCGATCACGCTAATACAATCGGCTGGACACGCTTAGGAGATGAAGAACATCCTGGCGGTATAGCGGTTGTTCTGAGTAATGGAGGAGAAGGGAGTAAGTGGATGGAAGTTGGGCAACCCAACAGCACATACATTGACATTACTGAACATATCAGCGAACCTGTCACAACGAATGATGAGGGCTGGGCTGATTTTCGATGCAGTGCTGGTTCCGTTTCTGTGTGGGTTCCACAGTCTTAGTCAAGGTTTTAGTAGCATTCATCCAGAAAGTTACCTTTGCCTAAAAGAGTACTTTCTGGAAAAAAACAGACCACTAGCAGTGATGGCGTAGGCGATCGCTCTTCAGGAAAAACTTTTTGGTTTACTGACTTAACAAGCCGATCGCTGCTGGTCAATTTGCAATGGGATATTTTCTCGGACTAGTTGCCAAAAGTGCTTGATGGGGGGAATTTGCAGACGGTCTTGAGTTGTGACCATAACTACGCGCCGAGTCAAACTAGAACTATCTGCTAAACCACCAGTATTATTGCTAGCTAAGGAACGAATCGCTAGGGTAGCGTCTTGGCGTGCTTCTACTAATGCTGATTGAGGTAGCAAAGCTATTAATTCACCTTGGCGTACCACTCCCCGAAAGGCATCTAGGGTATTTACTTCTAAAGCCGCCTGGAGTTTAGCCTCCATTCGCTCAAATCTGTCTTGTACTAAACGCTGCATTCCATAACCATCTTTAAAAACCACTTGGGGATAACGAATTAGCTCCGACCAAGGGACGAATTCATATTGGGCTAGGGGATGATTGGCTGCGGTGAGGACTTCTATCGGTTCATCATAAAGGACTTCCACCACCATTTCTCTGCCAGTGGTTAAAAAGCGATTATTCATCACAATTGCTAAATCTACCAATCCATCTTTGAGGACTTTCAAGGCGCGATCGCTTCCTAATGAAGTCACTCGCAATTGGACATCTGGATAATCATGACAGAATTTTTGCAACACTGGCGGTAAATAAGAACCGCATAGGGAATGTATCGCTGCAATACAAAGTTCTGGCTGCTTTCCAGCGATTAAATCAGCTAATTCTTCTGTAGCAGTGTGCCACTCTTGGCAAATTTTGCGGACGCGGGGTAGCAAACGTTCGCCTCCTAGCGTCAGTTTGGCATGACTGGTTCTGTGAAACAGTTCTATCCCCAAATCTGCTTCTAATGCTTGGATTTGGCGACTAATCGTCGATTGTGTGACACCACATGTTCGCGCTGCTTGTTGAAAGCTGCCGGTTTGGGCGATCGCTAGAAAGGCTTGCAACTGCTCTAAGCGCATTTTTATGTAGCCTGAATTACATTTCTCGGTTTCATTAAGCTAACGGATTTTTATCTCTTATTTAGTCAAGTTTGTTACAGGTCTTCTTTTATAATTTACATTTCTTTAAAAAGAGTCTTATATCCGAAATCCTCAATTATGCCCTTGACATGGAATTTTTCCGCAAATATCGCCAAACAGACTTGATTAATTTATTTCCCAATATGTGAATTTTTAGATAAGATTTTTAATTTATCGTAATCAAGCAGCAGATTATGAGGCTTGAGTAAGACAGCTTTATAGTCAAACTCCAGTAGAACTCATCACTTAATTCCTACTAAGCTGTTACACATTTAACTTGTAGATTTACTTGATGAGTGATGACTGATGACCGTCAACCGTCAACTGTCAACGATTATAAAGAGTGTTTACATAATTTAGACGCATCTCAGCTTACTTTTTCGATTTTTTTCTCTCCAATCGTCCAAAAGAGCCACTAGCTGTGGCAATCTGGGAAACAGGATTTATCAAATCTGATATTTTAGCTACAGCAAATTTACCTAATCAGGTTATGCAAACTCTGTCTACACTCGGCACATCAAATCCTACATCAAGTCAACCTACCTTTGATACAACTATCAAGCGGCGTAAAACCCGTCCCGTAAAGGTGGGTAATATCACCATTGGAGGTGGCTACCCCGTTGTGGTGCAGTCAATGATTAACGAAGACACTCTTGATATTGATGGTTCCGTAGCTGGTATTCGTCGTCTACACGAAATTGGCTGCGAAATTGTCCGCGTCACGGTGCCAAGTATGGCTCATGCTAAAGCGTTAGCAGAAATTAAACAAAAATTAATTAAAACTTACCAAGACGTACCCATTGTGGCTGATGTCCATCACAATGGACTGAAAATAGCAGTGGAAGTCTCTAAGCACATAGAGAAGGTGCGGATTAATCCGGGCTTGTATGTCTTTGAAAAGCCAAACTTCAATAGAACCGAATATACTAAAGCCGAATTTGACGAAATTGGCGATAAAATCCGCGAAACTCTAGAACCCCTAGTAGTTTCTTTGCGTGACCAAGGTAAATCTATGCGAATTGGGGTAAATCACGGTTCTCTTGCTGAGAGAATGCTATTTACCTACGGTGACACACCTGAAGGAATGGTGGAATCTGCCATAGAATTTATTCGCATTTGTGAATCTTTGGACTTCCACAACTTGGTAATTTCCATGAAAGCCTCACGAGTACCAGTAATGGTAGCCGCCTATCGCCTCATCGCCAAGCGCATGGATGAATTAGGTATGGATTATCCCCTACATTTAGGCGTTACAGAAGCTGGTGATGGCGAATATGGGCGGATTAAATCCACCGCTGGTATTGCTACATTACTCGCTGATGGTATTGGCGACACAATTCGTGTTTCACTTACAGAACCACCAGAAAAAGAAATTCCCGTCTGCTACAGCATTCTCCAAGCTTTGGGATTGCGGAAAACGATGGTGGAATATGTCGCCTGTCCTTCCTGTGGAAGGACTTTGTTTAACTTAGAAGAAGTCCTGCACAAAGTCCGAGAAGCCACTAAACACTTAACAGGTTTAGACATTGCAGTTATGGGTTGCATTGTCAATGGACCGGGAGAAATGGCGGATGCTGACTATGGTTATGTTGGTAAAACACCTGGTTATATTTCTTTGTATCGTGGCAGAGAGGAAATTAAAAAAGTCCCAGAAGACAAAGGTGTAGAGGAATTAATTAACCTCATTAAGGGAGATGAACGCTGGGTAGACCCGTAAGAAGAGTAGAGAGTGCTGAGTGCTGAGTGCTGAGTAAAGAATGTCACTTCTTTACTCAGAACTCGGAACTCTTTTGCCCAATCCCCAATCCCCAATTCTTAAAACTTTTGTATAGATGACAACCAAGATCGCCTGATTGTCAAGTATTTTGTTGAAATTAGAAATACATGCTTGACCTCTACAGTAATACCCTGTGTTAGATTGAGCATACTGACTATAAATTTTCCCTCTGACGCAGCTGTCATTATGGTGATTACAAAAAATAGGCTTGTTTTGGCTGCTACGGCAGTGACACTCTCTACGATCGCTGTAACTAGCCTTGGCATTCACTCACGAGGTCAGGCTTTATTTAAAGCAAGTCCTAAAGAATTAGTAGATGAAGTTTGGCAAGTTATTGAGCGTCAATATGTAGACGGTACTTTTAATCAGGTAGATTGGCAGGCTGTTCGTAACGAGTATGTGAAGAACAAGTCCTACAGTAATCAAGAAGAAGCTTATAAGTCGATTCGGGAAATGCTCAAAAAGCTAGAAGACCCGTACACCCGATTTATGAACCCAGAAGAATTTAAGAATATGCAAGTTGATACCTCTGGAGAGCTTACAGGTATTGGTATCACGATTAGTCAGGATGAAAAAACCAAGCAACTAGTTGTAATTGCACCAATCGAAGATACACCAGCCTTTAAAGCTGGTGTTTTAGCCAAAGATGTCATCCTCAAAATCGATGGCAAAGATACTAAGGGGATGGATACCAATCAGGCAGTATCCTTGATTAGGGGTGAAGCAGGAACCCAAGTCAGCCTAACTATTCAGCGTGACGGTCAGACAAAACAATTTGACATCAAACGGGCGCGAATTGAAATCCATCCAGTTAAATATTCCCAAAAGAACACTCCAGCAGGTAACCTTGGCTATATTCGCTTGAACCAGTTCAGCGCTAATGCTGGTAAAGAAATGCAAACTGCCATTAAAGATTTAGAAAGCAAACAGGTAGCTGGATACATCTTAGATCTGCGTGGTAATCCAGGCGGTTTGCTCTTCTCTAGTGTAGATATTGCTCGGATGTGGATAGATAAAGGTAAGATTGTCTCTACCGTTGAACGCCAAGGAGAGGCAGAAAAGGAAGAGGCAAACGGACGAGCCTTGACAAACAAACCTTTAGTTGTGCTAGTAGATAAAGGTTCAGCTAGTGCAAGCGAAATTCTCTCAGGGGCTTTGCAGGATAATAAGCGTGCTACTTTAGTTGGTACTCAAACCTTTGGTAAGGGACTGGTGCAATCAGTGCGTCCCTTGGAAGATGGTTCAGGATTAGCGGTAACAATTGCTCATTATTATACCCCCAACGGTACAGATATCAATCATAAAGGCATTGAGCCAGATGTGAAGGTAGATTTGACCAAACAGCAGTTGCAGGACTTGTGGCTTCACGAACGTGACAAACTTGCTACCCTCGCAGATCCCCAATTCGCGAAAGCAGTAGAAGTGATAAGTAAAAAAATTACTGCTAAGGGCACACCCACAGCAGAAAAATGACAAGTTACAAGGGGCATTGGGCGTTAGGAGTGCTGAGTGCTGAGTTAGGAGTTTTGTTTATCCCCTTGTCCCCTTGTCCCCCTCATCTCCCCATTCCCTACTCAAACTGGTTGGCACTTCCCAGTTCTAATTAGTCCGACACGACGAGCGATCGCTTCTCCTTCGGAACTCAAAGGTCCCCACTGTTCTATAATTTCTGGATTGTTCTCCTGTACTTGGTCGCTAGAGACTATTTCACAATTACCAGCAGAACGCTTGACAATATACCAGCTTTGTGTATTTTCCATGTTTTCAGTGAAAATTTTCTTTTTTACTGTGAAAATTTTACGGCATACAGAAAACATCTTCGCGCTGACAAAGCAGATTGCTAGAATCAGCATTAAGAATCCTGTTGGACTAAGCTGATGCCTTCACCGTTTCCAGGGATGAACCCCTACCTAGAAAATCCGGAACTCTGGCCTGAAGTTCATAGTAGATTAATTATTGCGATCGCTGATGCAATTGCTCCTCAATTACGATTGGACTGCAAGAGCAGATTCCAACTTTTTTGTTACCTCTACGTCGAGGTGATAGAGAACCGTTAGTAGATTTACAAGCATTGATGCACAGTGTATACGATCGCGCTGGGTTTGATTTGGCTATAGACTACACTCAAGAACCAGTTCCATCCCTTCCAGAAACTGATATTACTTGGGCGAATGCATTATTGCAACAGCAAGGATTAGGTTAAATGCAGATACAAAAAATTAATAGTTCAACAGAAAAGAAATTTTAGGGTTTTGAGTTTGCTGTTTCTGGCTGGATTATAATCGGCACTCCACCTTTTTCCGAACCAATAATTACAAGCTTAGAATTATTAGATTGAGCTAGCTTTTCTGTGGCTTCAATCGCTCGTAATTGCAATACTTGATTCGTGAGTCCAGCAGAAATAATTTTTTGAGAATCAGCTATGCCTTGAGCTTCAATACGCTTTCGTTCTGCCTCTTGACGCTCTTTTTCTAAAACAAATTTCATCTGCTCGTTTTCTTGCTCTGTCTTGAGTTTGTTTTGAATTGCAGCTTGTAGAGTATCAGGCATTTTGACATTTCGTAAAAGAGCTTCTTCAACAATGAAACCCAACGCAGGTATCTCCTGAGTGAGTTGTTGGTCAATTTTTTGGGCGATTTCTTGGCGTTTGGTGGAGTAAATTGCACTGGCTGGGTAGTTTGCAGTGATCGCGCGGACAGTTGAACGGAATCTAGAAATTACCAGTTGTCTTTCATCAGTTCCAATTGTTTTATATACTGTAGCTGCCTTCTGAGCATCGAGCTTGTATTGAAGGCTAACATCAAGATTTAGGCTCAAACCTTCTTGGGATGTTACATCTACGTTTTCCTTTATATCCTTAAGGCGAGTGGAAAAATTCAACACCTTGCTAAAAGGGTTCAAAAAATGGACACCAGGATTAAGACTAGTTTCGGAAATCTCCCCAAAGAAATTAACGACACCAATATTGCCTGGTGGGACAATCACCAAAAGCCGAGAAATAGAATTTAGTACTGCAATACTAGCAATCAATATCGTAATTGTGCGTATTGCTAAACGTGACCTTTCACCAGATATTCTACCTGTATTAAGATAAACGAGAATTGCAATCAGACTAGTTAAGAGAGAAATTATAAAGCTCATAAGTTTTGTATGTGTGGTTAAGACGGATATACGGCTTGCTGACTTAAAGAGGACGAGATTAACCAATAGCAAAAGGAAGCTTAATGTTTTTGTATTGTCCATAAACTCCAGCATTAGCAGTTGGTAGTTTGACACTCAAGCTGAGTGCAGGAAGCATTACAGAAAATACACCAATCAAAGCTAAACGTCGTATGTTCATCATTAACTGTCAAAACTTAAATAACTTAAAAGAATCAATAGAAAGCGAAACAACAGTATATCTGTGATGACTTTACTCTTGAGCTTGCCATATCTGTTTCACTTTGGTTTCAATGCTACTCGGAGGCTAAGATTTTCTCTTTCAGAGAATCTACGTAGCAAGCACAATAATTGTATATTTTTACGCTAATACTTGGCTAGTGAAAATTTTTAACCTTTTGTATATCTTGCTGTATTAACGCCGTGTGCAACTTTCTCTCAGACCTAACCCCCAACCCCTTCCCTACTAGCGTTGGGGAGCAAGTATCAAAGCCTCTCTCCGAAACGGAGAGAGGAATGGAAGTGGGGTTTCAAAAATAAGTCGCACATCGCGTGTATTAGCCAAAATGGGGAACAGTTACTAATTAGTCTTAATTATTTTTGTATAAAAACTAAGCTGTTACGTATTTAATTTGTACATTTACCTGATGAGTGATGACTGTTAATTGTCAACAGTCAACAATTAACGACTATCAACAGTGTTTATATACTTTAGACGCACATCAGCTTATTAATCTCTATATCTCAGAGACAGTATCTCGTTGCCTGATAATTGGTTTGGGGAAATTAGAACTTCCTTTTTCTTTGCTTTTCGATAAATTTCTACCTGCTTTCCTTGAGTAACTCAGATATAGGGAGGACGAGGGGGAATAGGAGAATAGTTGCTGAGAACTCAGAAGTTTTCAATGACTGCCAACTTTCGCTAAATTGGAAAAAGAAAAACTCAAGGGAATTTTAAATGTCAGCACAATTGTTACTGGTAGATGATGAACCAGGGATACGGGAAGCCGTGAAAGATTATTTGCAAGAGAGCGGTTTCAGCGTTCAAGTCGCCAGTAACGCCCTTGAAGGTTGGGAATGGATGCAGCTGAATACACCTGATTTAGTGATTTCCGATGTGATGATGCCCCAGGTGGATGGCTATCAATTCCTCAAGCAACTGCGAGAAGACCCCCGTTTCCAAGCACTACCAGTAGTATTTTTAACTGCTAAAGGTATGACAGGCGATCGCATCCAGGGCTATCATGCTGGTGTTGATGCCTATTTACCCAAACCCTTTGACCCAGATGAGTTAGTCGCCATAGTCGAAAACTTGCTAGCCCGTCGCGCCGCTAAGTCCGCAACTACAGGAAATGATTCTGAAACCCCTGATATTGCTGAACTAGCCAATCAGATAGCCCAAATCAAGGCATTGTTAACTCAAAGAAATGCGATTTCCCAATCTCCAGCCCCTTTCAAAATTGATTTGACTCCCAGAGAACAAAGTGTTTTAAACTTGGTCGCTGAAGGGTTGATGAACAAAGAAATCGCCCGCCGCTTAGAAACCAGCGTCCGCAACGTAGAAAAGTACGTTAGCCGTTTATTTAGTAAAACTGGCACTAATAGCCGTACAGAATTAGTTCGTTTTGCTCTAGAACACGGACTAGCTAAATAAGTATTGGGTATTGGGTATGGGGCATGGGGGTAAAACAGTTCCGTTAGCAGTAGCTGGGCGTTTAACCTGTGTTAGATTACAAGTCTTGTTTATCTCCTTGTCCCCTGTTCATTTGTCTTTTTCTTCTCTACCAGACGCTACACAAACAATTTTGAATTGATTTTTGCCCCTGGATGATTGGTAATAGGTAATCGGCTGCTAAACGATGACCTACTACCAGTAATAGATAAAGCATAAGTATTTCAGCAAATCAGGCACTTAGGTAAAGCAAAAAGAAAGGTTCTTTATTTTTACTTTGGTTTTTAGGGTTTTATTTGATTTGCGCCTGTTATTCAAGGCCCCAGTTATAAAGACACAGGGTTTTGTTTTTCCTACAATGTTTTAATAAAAACTCGGTAAAATGCACCCGGCTGAATTGGCTTTGAGATTCTACCAGTAACCTTTGCTACAAAGTTTTTTATGAAGGAAACTGTTCCTGAGACTTTGTGCTGCTAAATAAGACTTTCACAAAGTAGAAATCACGATATTTTATGAGTTCTACTTACTGCTTAGTTTTTATTGCAACCGGGGTATGAGATTCTTATTTGATTTGATACCTAATTCACGATTTTTCACTACTTAAATTACACCTTTAAATTGGGGGATTTTCAGCAGCATTACGCAAGCGCATTAGCTGACGTCGCATTTGAGGTGAGGCCTTGAACTCTGATACTTCCTGGGCTTTAACAGATGCTTGCAGAGTCTCCAGAAAATCGTCAGAACCCTCGGTCAAAGCATCGAGTAGCACCTGTAAAAGTTGCTCGCGATCGCCCAAAAGACTTTTTTCCTCAATCAACCGGAATTTGAGATGTATTTCGCACTCATAAACACCTACTTCGAGATTGGTTATCTGGCGTGGTAATGCTTTGGAGTTCATAGCTATTGAGATTCCTTTACTTGGTGGTCATGAGGGTAAGGAGGTAGATGTCCAGCAAAAGTTCTTTATATCTTTTTTGAATCCAAAGTGCTTGAATTAAGAATTTTTCTTCATCAATCACCTTTGTATTCCATTTCACTCTCCTGTGTTTTGTTTTCAAGTCAAATTTTTACTGTCTCGATTTTCATGTGACTCTGCTAGATGTAGCTTATGGTAAGCCATAACTATTATTCAGTTTTTAAGATTCTACACAATAAAGTTTCTGTAAGAAGTTGTCCGGGCTTTTTAAAGCTTTTTACATCAACTTTATATGAACGTCAATAACAGTTTGAGTTGTTACTTTATTTTTGGTGTTTATACGTAAGTAAAACCGCTTAACTTTTTTACTTTTATTAAAGCCAGAGGTCGGTGTAGCGCTCTTCCGTAAAATTACTAGATGTACGTTTTTTTCAAGAGAAAATTTAGGAGAAATTGATCGAAATAGTTATTATGGTAAAAATTTTTGTTCTGGATTAAAAATGTACACAGATCAAATTATTCCCGCAAAAGACCTTATCTTACTGTCTTCTAGACTTGATGATTACAAAAAGCTGAGCAGTGGGCACTAGTAGCATAGCACTGAGAGAATATTTCTCTTCACTAGATAAAATACTCTACCCAATAATTCTGGTGCGAAAATCATAAGCCTACTGTCAGTACTAGTAATTAGTTGCGACTTCAATTACTAACACAAGTAAAAGCAGTAATCAGTACAGGCAATATTTTTACTTATGCCGATGTAATATACCCTTTTAAAACTGCCTTCAAAGCTTGTAAATTAAGAGCATTCAAGCTCGAATATAGCGTTTACAATAATTTCAGTGTAATTCACCCAAATCTTACACCCTTTTATGGATAACCCAATGCTGCTCAAGTCCACAACCCGGCATATCCGCATTTTTGCGGCTGAAATTGACCGGGATGGCGAACTGGTTCCAAGCAATCAAGTCTTAACCTTAGATATTGACCCAGACAACGAATTCAACTGGAATGAAGATGCGCTGCAAAAGGTTTATCGAAAATTTGATGAACTAGTAGAAGCATCTAGTGGGGCAGACCTCACAGACTATAACTTACGGCGTGTTGGGTCAGACTTAGAGCATTATCTGCGATCGCTCCTGCAAGTCGGCGAAATCAGCTACAATCTCTCTGCCCGTGTTACAAACTACAGTATGGGAATCCCCCAAGTTGCAACTGATGACAAGTAATAAGCGAGATAGTTACTAGAAAACTCGCTAAACCCATCATCAGAGTGACCAGTGCTAACCAGGAGTCAAGAGTCAAAAGTCAAACTTAGTTTTTGGACTCTTGATTTCTGACTCCGGACAACCCCGATGAAAAAATATGACAGTTTGGATTAAGACCTTGTATATTACCTATCTTAATTCTTAATTAAAGTTAATTATTGCTATCCTACTTATAAACTAGATAAATACCAACATTAATCTGCTTATTGAAAATGGAGTAATTTAATAAAAGCAAATAGCGCAGTTATGCTTGAGTTATGCTTTGGTGACAGGGTTGGAGTTAGTTGCTTTGATGATGGAGAGTCACAGAGCAATAGAAGCTATGATGAGGCTGTAGGGTTGACTTGGGAGCGTATTCTTTAGATAAGTTAAGTATTAGCACCTGCTGATAACCACCAGCTAGAATCATCATCTGAAGTCTGGATATGTCAAGTTTAAGAAAGGTGAGCGGTCTAGATTGTCCCTACTAATGCTGTTAAAGAAATTGCCAATCTCCGATCGGTGGGAAAACTATGGAAAATGACGCGGCAACGCTCTACTGTCCAAATGAAAATTGTCAGGCTGCCAACCCCCTGACTCACAAGTTTTGCCAGCGATGTTCTACGCCCCTACCCAAAAATTATCTCTGGGCTGCGGTGGATGGTCTGAGTTTGGGCAACCCTGGAAAAATATTAGCCGATCGCTATTTAATCGTTGATAAATTTGTTCTCCTAGATACAAAGCCTGGTTTATTAACTCTAACGCCAGAGTTAGAGAATTTACATATTCCCAGAGCTTACCTTAGACTCATTCCCTACCGCTTACACGTACCGCAAGTATATGGAGTCCTAGCCCTAGCTGACGATCTCTCAGGGCAAGAAATCTTACTTTTAGAAAAACCGCCACTATTGCTCGATCGCACAACTCAACAAGTGGATCTAGGAAACGAGTTAACCACAGATTGGCGTGACGCTACATCAATGCGCCAACTCAATTGGTTGTGGCAGATAGCTCATTTGTGGCAACCTCTGGCAAGTGAAGGTGTAGCCTCTAGCTTACTTGACTCCTATGTATTGCGGGTAGAAGGCTCATTAGTACGTTTATTGGAATTGCGTTTCGACACCGACACATCACCAGAATTGCCAGAATTAGGTAAATTCTGGCAGCAATTGATCGATAACGCCAAACCAGCCATTACTGAATTTATCGATCGCATTAGCCTTTCCCTAATTCAGGGAGAAATTCATTCATCCGAACAATTAATCACAGTTTTAGATCGGGGATTGGCAGAATTAGGGCGATCGCAAACACCCACGATTAAAATTATCACTAAAACCGATACCGGGCCGAGTCGCCAACGTAACGAAGATGCCTGTAGCCCCCACAGTGGCACCCTGGTGAGCAAACCACCCCAGCCCACAGCCTTAGCAATTGTCTGTGATGGCATCGGCGGACACGAAGGCGGCAATGTCGCATCAAATTTAGCTATTGAAACAATTCAACAGCAGGTACAGCAACTCACGAAAGTTCCCTACGACCACATAGATCCTTCACTGCTGCTGAGTGACTTAGAAAAAGCAGTGGCCATGGCTAATGACAAAATTAGTCAGCGTAATGACACTGAAAATCGCCAAGGGCGTCAGCGCATGGGCACAACCTTAGTTATGGCATTGCCAGTTGCTCATGAAATGTACATTACCCATGTGGGCGATAGTCGTGCCTACTGGATTACACGCCAGGGCTGTTATCAAGTTACCCTTGATGATGATGTCGCTTCCCGCGAAGTGCGCCTAGGCTATGCCATTTACCGAGAAGCCGTGCAACAAAGTTCTGCTGGTTCACTCGTCCAGGCTTTGGGGATGGGTCCTAGCACTTCATTGCATCCCACCTCTGCAAGGTTTATGCTCGATGAAGATGCAATTTTTCTGCTCACATCCGATGGATTGAGTGATTTCGATCGCGTAGAAGAGTACTGGGAAACAGAAATCTTGCCCATTTTACTTGGGGAAACAAACATCACAAATGTTGCAGATAGATTAGTCGAAATCGCTAATACGAAGAACGGACACGATAATGTCACCGTCGCTTTAGTACATTATCAAGTCCAATACTGGGAACCAGAAATCACCGTTAAAGCAGTCATTCCCCAGAGTTACTCAGCAAAAACTGTTGATTTGGCATCAAGAGCCACAGATGCAGCCCTTATCAGTAGCCCAAACCAGAAAACTCAGGTCATCGAGGAAAGTCTGCCAACAAAAACTTCCCAATTCCCCCTACAGTGGATAGTTCTGTTGTTATTTGTACTAGCAGCAGGTACTGTAGGATTGTTCGTTAGACAACTGCGATCGCAATCAGGCCCGTTTCCAGTTATATCATCCAATCCCACAGCGACTCCAAACCCTACTGTTATCGCCACACAACCACCCCGAACCCTGGTTAACCTGGCTCCTGGCTGGGTAATTCAAACCAACAATCAAATCCCCTTGGGAGAGAACCAACCGCTTGCTGCTAAAAGTTTTTTAGAAGTTATTGAGACCAAACCAAATCCCAAACCTGCATCTGGAGATTTTTTAGTACTTGTGCGAGTTTGTACAAATAAAAGTACGCCAACTCCAGCACCCTCTCAAGCACCATCATCATCAAAACCGGTGTTAAAAACAGGCGAAAGGGTACTGATTAAATTTTCCCAACTGAAGAGTTTTGGAGTCTCTGTTTTACAATCATCGACACCAAATCCATGTAGAACTGTTAACCAACCCCCAGTTACTCAACCAGATGAGACCAGTCCAACTTAGTCAAATACTCGATAAACTAGTAAAAACCTGGAATAATAACAGGTAACAACCAGAGTAAAAAACTGACAAGGTAAAAAAGTAAAAAATTTTTACCTTGGAGAATTGTTATTTGAAATTATTTGTTTTTAGCTTTTAGTTTTATGAATCCATGCCATCCCTGAATTTGGCGATCGCCCGTCTCTTAAATACTGGCACTGACAACTTCGCTATTTGGGTGGTCAAGGCTCCCTATCCCAGTGGCTATGTTTTACGTGACTGTGTGTGGCCTGTTGAACTGACTCAAGCATGGCAAGAATGGCAGCAAATGTTTGCTGGTCATAGTCGTTTAGATATTTCCCCAAACTCAACATCTCAAACAAGCAACCCGTCGTTACCCATTGATGCGATTTCATCCCCTTTAGGTCAGATCGTTGGTCCCCACAGCAGTCGTCTGATGCAATACTTGGGAATGAATTTATGGCGCTGGGTATTCGATGGCCAAATTCTTGGTAGTCTGGAACGCAGTCGCGGGATTGCAATGGGACAGCATACACGTTTGCGCTTTCGACTGGAAATCCGCGACCCGGATCTCATTGCTCTACCTTGGGAAATTATGCAGCGTGAACCTGGTCAATCGGCTATGTCTCTTTCCCAAGATTTGTTATTTAGTCGTACTAGCAGTGAAGTTGACCCCTTACCGTATTTGCGAACTGACCAGGTTTTAAGTATTTTGTTGGTTTTAGGTCACGATGAAAAGCTGCAACTAGAAGAAGAAGCGCTGATTTTACAGCGAACTCTTTTAGATACCCCAGTAGATAGCAATTCCCAAAGATATGCCCCCTGTATGGTAAATCAACTCTTGCAACCATCTCCAGAAGAGTTGATTCAAGAACTAGAAACCAAAGCATACAATGTTTTCTTTTATGCTGGACACGGTTTGCCAGATCCAGACGGTGGGTTACTGTTTTTGCGACCAGACATGACCCTTAATGGTATAGAATTAGCCCAAGTATTGACCCGTACTGGTGTGAAGTTAGCCGTTTTTAACGCCTGTTGGGGAGCGCAACCAGCTGCTATGAATAATCAAGCGATACCTGCTAGCAGTTTGTCAGAAGTATTGATTCGACATGGTGTACCAGCAGTTTTAGGGATGCGCGACGAAATCGCCGATCGCGAAAGCCACAGTTTTATTCAAGCCTTTGCTGAAGCTTTGCGATTGTATAAGCCAATTGATGAAGCTGTGACACAGGCTAGGAAAGAATTATTAACATTATATAGATTTAATCAACCTGCTTGGACTTTGCCTGTTCTTTACCTGCATCCAGATTTTAATGGCGAACTCGTTAAAAACCTTGATGAAGGAATTACCGAATTACCAGACACAGCCATTCCTGATGTAGGTTCTGTCGTTCCTAGTGCAAGTTTGCGATCGCTCTCTTCAAAAGATAAAAGCTGGTTATTACGTTATGGAGTTACTCGCATTGGTCGCACCAAAGATAATGATATTGTCATTCCCGAACCATCTGTTTCTAAACGTCACGCCGAAATCTTTTGCCGCAATACTTTGACTGATGCTACACTGGTGCGAACTTATTATTTGCAAGATTTTTCCACCTACGGGACAACATGGTTTTTAGGTCCTAATGGTTGGCAACAAATCCTCCGGGAGGAAGTCCCGCTGAAATCGGGAATGCAGTTAAAGTTTGGAAGTGCTAGAGCTGAAACCTGGGAGTTTATTATTGAAGACTCCTTGTAGAGTGATTGCAGAAACCAGTTTTGGTCTTGAGAATCAGCCTTGAAAATCTATTTTTACCAAGAGAAAAAATCAACTTTTTTGCGGAAATCTCTTCTCGGCAATTGTAGCTGTCAATACCACCAAATAATCGTGAGGCAATAAAAAATGACTAAAAAAATCAACGGCTCAGACACTTTCTCCTCTTTGCAGTCTCAAGTAGATTTAGAATTACTAGAAGCGTTATTACAACCAGACGATGCTACCTATCCTTGGAATCCAGCAGATGAAGAGTCAGAAGCTTATTTTCAAGAACTAGAAGAACAGTTTGGGATACAAGATTTACTAGAGGAAGAACTAACAAAGCGATCGCCAGATTTTTTCAATCATCTAGATACACTTTGGTCTGCTATCTCCCCTAGTGAAACCGATAATCATAATCCCCAACAGTCATTAGTGCTTAATCTGCAAGAAGCATTACGCGGTGCTTTTTATACCTGTATTCCACAGACATTGCTTAACACAATTGCCACCAAAGCTGCTGAGATATTTTCACCTCACCAATTAAGGGGCGAACAACTAGTTGAATGCGTTCAGGCAGTACTACCAAGTTGGGAAACAGAGGATCTTTTAGTCTTAGCTCGTCCTTTTGCTTATGCTATGCGAAGTAGCGAATCGCATAATCCGGCATCTACCATCACTAAGCTTAATAATAGAGAGTGGACAAATTTATCTGAAATAGAGCAAGCAAAGATTAGCTTGGCGATCGCCTACTACGCTCTCACTCAAATCGACAGGTACAAATCTGAATCATAACTTCAGTCTGCTATTTATCTTTTGAATGATTAAATAGGATGGGATTTTTGGAGCAGGTAGATTTATTTGCTAGTATTAGCTTGCTCTTTTAAACATCCACTAACTCTTAATTTTTAAGTCAAGCGATGCTAAATGTAGCATAACGATACGCTATTTTGAGAATGAGACCATCTATCCCAAGACATAGATATTCAAAAGTAACAGGTATTCGTTATCTCGGACCAAGGAATCGGGTAGCAAAATTTTGGGATCGCGTTGGTGAAAGTGCCCGTGCCTTGAGAATTGCCGCCATCAAAAATGCGTAAGATAACACTCCAACAATTACCAACAGCAAGGCATTAATCGATCCGGTAGCATTCCAGAGAGCATGCAGTGCAGCAGCACTCAAATAACCAATAGAAAGAATTTGCCAACTTCTACTAGGTTTGAGGACAGCTAAACCGATAAAGTAGCCCAAATAGCCACTGTAAGCCATGTGTCCAGCCACAGATCCTAAAATTCGCGGAATCAACAGTTGTAATCCTGCCAGTTGACCAGCAGCACCGATACCCACCTGTTGCGTGACATTTTGAGTGATATCCGGTACATATTGACCGAGGGTTTCCAATAAAGTGAAGCCCACAGCAGAAGCCGTTCCCAGGAGAATACCATCTAGAGGCTCCCAAACGCCTATGCTTTCGCGCCAAGGTGAAGACAACATTCTACCGATGGCAAAGGCTCCTAATACAGGCAATGCTTTGAGTAATTCTTCCATTAACCCAGCACCAAAAAACATCCGTACCAGCAATTCTGTAAAGGTGGTAGATTCTTGGGATGAGGGCAAGTTTCCAGGTAGGATGCCGCGAAAGAAGAAAATAAATAAGTCCAATACTGGACTGAGCAAAATCAGCATTGTACCCATTGCCGCAGCCATTAACACCCACCAAGGCTTCTGTTTACCGCAAAGTTGGTAAACAAAATAGTAGGCAGCGAAGGCAATGTAAGTAGCGACGATTACTTGATTTGCTTGGGGACGACCGACTGTAGCAAACATCAGCACTACGAAGATTACAGTCAGTATTCCTGGTACGAGGTAAGCTTTACGAGTTAAATCTTTACCAGTAGAAATAATCGGAAAAAGCTGAGTGAAGCTAACAGAATCAGGCTGCTTTAATTGGGTGTGGTTGTGATGGTTGGTTGCCGAGGGTAGTGGTGTAACTTGGTTAACAGTCGTTGCCGGAGTTTGGGAGGTCAACTCATACTCAAAAACGTATTGCGGTCCATCAGAACCTAAAGAAATGCGATCGCCTGGGTGCAATTCTTGACATTCATACAAACGTTGTCCATTCAAATAAGTACCATTAGCACTATTTAAATCACAAAGTACCCAGCTAAATTTACTATCTGGAGATAAAGAAAGGGGACGAACCACAGCATGACGACGAGATACCATTCGATACATCATGGCATCCAAGACAACTTGGCAGCTGGGGTCGCGTCCAATTACTATTTCTTTACTGGGGGGCAGTGAGTAGCGAGATTCCGCTTCAAAAGCTGCTCCATTACCAGACACTAGCCGCAGAAATGCATTATGTCTTGCGTTTTTGCCTGTCATTGAGTTAGAGTGCGTTTCTAAACTAATTCTTAAAATAATTTGGCAGCAGGACTAACCTTAGCCACATCAACAGCAGCATTGCTAAATCCACTATAGCTTCACTTACTGCTAAGAAATTTAAAATTCCTAGTGCAAAATTTCATATTGCTTTATTCATCTCATGTTAATCAGTATTTCATCCACTAAGAATTTTTCCTAAACCTGGGTTATGAGGCGCATGAATTTAGATTTGATGAGTTATCTACTCTTGACATCCTAGCGGCAAATTAAACACACGGCAATCTATTAAAAAAAAGTAGTTTTTACTGCATTTATTTACATTAACAAAATATATAATCGCCAGTGGTCTATTGTCATTTATGTTTGCCACTAATGAGCTTTTTTGGGGCAGAGAGTAGTGAAGTAAACTGCCCCAGAGATTGAACCAAAATATTTTTGCTGCATCGTCTTTAAAAAACTGTAGCCAGGTCTTGGTGTTCAATCTTAGTTCCAAGGAGTGTAAGAAATTCTGCCAGCCAACGAGGATGAGCAGGCCAAGCTGGTGCTGTTACTAAGTTACCGTCAACTATAGCCTCATCAACAGAGATATCGACATAAATACCTCCAGCACTCTTGACATCTGGGGCACAAGCAGGGTAACTAGCACATCTTCTGCCTTGTAATATATCAGCAGCTGCTAATAACTGTAAACCGTGACAAATAGCAGCGATCGGTTTATTTGCTTGAGCAAAGTGACGAGTGATTTCTAGCACCTGTTGATTGAGGCGGATATATTCTGGTGCCCGTCCTCCAGGGATAATTAAGGCATCGTAGGTTTCAGCTTTTACTTCGGCAAACCCAGCATTTAAAGTGAAATTATGGCCGGGTTTCTCACTATAAGTCTGGTCTCCTTCAAAGTCATGAACTGCTGTTCGCACCTTGTCCCCAGCTTTTTTATTCGGGCAAACTGCATGGACTGTATGTCCCACCATTTGCAAAGCTTGGAAAGGAACCATTACCTCATAGTCTTCTACATAGTCCCCAATGAGCATTAAAAGTTTCTTTGCAGTCATGTTTTTGCTATCCTCAGTTATCGATCGTTTGTCATTTCTTAGGACTCATTATTTAACCAATTTAGATGCAAATCAGCCGATCGCCTGATGCGTCAATTTATCGGTATATTACATCATCAAATGTGCCATAATGCACGATTTAAAAGCTGCGATTTAACAAAGTTTAACGCATCCTTGTAGGTTAGCTGCTAGTATATAACTAGTAACTTGGATTAATTAAAGCCAGCCCTTTCAATGCGAACAAATGAACTAGTAGAAGCAAATCAAAAAAAGTCTTAATTTAGCTAAGTTATAAAACATAAAAATAGTTTGAAGCAGACATGAAAATGCTCTGAAGGGGTGATATGCGTCTAATACCCTAAGTACTGCAAAGGTTTGCTCCAATTATGGTAAGATAAACACTTACGTCAATTATTGGTCTAATTGAACTCAATACTCAACAACTAATTTTAAAGTGCAATCTAGAGCAATCTAGAGAATGGAATGGAGGATGGTTTTATTGTACAGAAAATCCCTTTAATTATGCCTACCTACTTATCAGTTAGACGTGAAAATTTAAGTATAGGTATTATTAAATGTTAGCGCTACTCTACGAAAAACTGCTGTTCGCTGATAGCGCTAACATTTAAATTTGGTGTCTTTGCAAAACTACAGTGTCAAAGATTGAGGATTTGTCTCAATCAATTTTGCTAAATCTTGCAAGAAGGCCGCAGCATGGGCACCATAAATAATACGGTGGTCGGAAGTAATATTAACTTGCATTTGTTGGCGCACGGCAAATAAACCGTCGGGTGTTGCTACTACTTGCGGACGCGATGCCCCGATCGCTAAAATTGAACCTTGTCCAGGCGGCAAAATCGCATCAAATTTATCTACGCCAAACATCCCCAAATTCGACAGGGTAAAAGTACCACTATTGTATTCTTGAGGCTGTAGTTGTTTTGCCCTCGCACGTTCTACCAAAGACTTCCAAGTACGCGACAGAGAATAAATATCCACTGCGTCTGCATTTTGCAGCACAGGTGTAATCAATCCCCCATCATCCATCGCCACAGCTACGGAAATGTTGATATCAGAATGATAAACAATACCTTGGTCTGAGTAGCTAGCATTTAACAACGGGTGTTTTTGCAATGTCACCGCTACAGCTTTTGCCAATAGCGCTGTCATTGTCACGCCTTTGGATTTAATTTGTTTATAAAGTTTGTCTAATCCATCGGTAGTAATTGTATAACCGACACGGAAAACGGGCACGGATATGGTGGCTACCATGTTCCGAACTACGGCATTTTGGAAGGTAGTTAAAGGTACGATTTGACCAGGAACAGCCGCTACCACTGGTGCGGGTGCTGGTGTCCGAGGTGCTGGGGGTGCAACAGGGGCACTGGTTGGTACGGGTGCTGTTGGGGCAACAGAGGCCGGGGCGGGTTGTTTGCCCTTATTGGATAATGCTTCTACATCTTCGGCGACAATGCGACCGTGGGGACCACTGCCTTGAAGTGTAGTTAAATCAACTTTGAGTTCTTTGGCTAACTTGCGGGCACGGGGTGAAGCTACAAGCCTTCCTTCTTTGTGGTTAGACCCGTTTTGAGACGCTAAGGCAGGTGTTGGGGCTGAGGCTGTGGCAGCAACTGGTTCAGGGGAAGAGGTGGTAGCAGCCGCACCGCCAGAATTGGCGAGGGATTTGGCAGTTTCAATTTCAGCTTCCGTTTCGGCGATGAAGGCGATCGCAGATCCTACCGGGGCAGTTTCACCAGCTTCAACTATGATATGGGCAAGAAAGCCCTCATAAAAGGTTTCTACATCCATATCTGCCTTATCTGACTCTACAACCACCACTGTTTCGCCTTTTTCCACTTTGTCCCCTGGCGATTTCACCCAGGAGACGATTTTGCCTTCAGTCATGGTAGAACTCAGAGCCGGCATAAATACTTCGTGAATGCTCATAGGGTGGTTTGGGAATCAATGGTTTATGGACTTTAACAGCTTTTGTCAGATCGAATTGTATCTTGGTGGGAGAGTTTTAGACCGTTTATATTTTAGGTTGGGCATGGGGCATTGGGTAAAACAGTTCCGTTAGCGGTAGCGGGGCGTTTAGCCCGTTTTGAGTAAAGAACTGAAATTCCCCACTTAGCACTCACTACTCACCACTCCTGAAGGGCATGGGGCATTGGGTATGCCAGAATTAATTGACTCTTGACAAATGAGCAATGACTCTAGGAACCTAAATATGGCTTAGAAGTCTATAATACAGAGCTATCCCCATACAGGGTTAGCTAATATCTAGTTTTAGTCGTTGACTTGCAAAAACCACTACGAGTTTCTCACAGATTAAATGGGATTGCTATTTATATTCCTCATAACTACTGCTTAAGAGACAAAAGCGAGATTACAGATAGAGTATGTGGAATGCAGTTCAATCTAGAATTCAAAATTGGTAATAAACCTATTTGAAATTCCTCTTTACTTTTATGTCGGCAAAGTTGAAATTCTTTTTAATTGTGATACTTGGTATCTTTGCCACTGCTGGGGCTGGAGTTTATATTATCCAGCACCAGCCCTCTGCACCGATTGTTGAGACTAGTAATGGCCAAACCCAGCAGGTGGCAGCAATGCATCAGTCTCAAGAAGTTTTAGCATACCCAGAGCGTTCTGATTATAGAACTATACCTCTACAAAAGCTCAACTCATCTCTTCAAGGTAGCGATCCTGCTACTCTCGCCCTAAATGCCTTCGACGATATAGCATCAGCTCAAGTAACCCGAAAGGTAGAAGTAGTTTATCCGCAACGAAATCAGGCCTTGGTGACAATTACACAAATCAACCAGGGTAATGATTCTGTTGATGGAGTTAAATATCGAGTGGAGATGACCACCTTTGGGCGATCGCTTTTTATTAGTTCACCTCCTGTCTGGCAAATTGTTTGGGCTGGCTCCCAGGTGGAATGTTGGGCTGGAAGCCATCCAAACACAAAGTTAAATCACATATGTCATTAGTCATTGGTCATTAGTCATGAGTCAGAAAACAAATGACGACGGACAAATGATAAAGGACAAATGACAAATTTAAATGTCGCCGCGAATTTCTTCTACGACCCCATCGCGCAGAACAATTTCAACTTGCATTTTGCTAATCAAGTTATCTCCAGTTTCTACTTTGAAAAAGCCCTCCATTTGGAATTGGTTGACTTCTTGATCTTGCTGGAGAAATTGTACTTGCTGGAGGTTTTGCAGCAACTGATTTTTCTGCTCCAGGAATTCACTTTTCTTTTGATTGACTTGGAGTTGGATATTGTCAATTTGTTGGAGGGTCTGAGGTCCAGGTGGTTGCAGACTCTGCTTTTGAATTGCGCCGATCGCTCTTTGTCCTTCAACGTCTAGTTGTTGTAGTTGCTGGTCAAGTTGGTTGATCTGCGTTTGTAGCTGCTGTTGTACTTCCTCTTTCCAGAGGGGAGTAACAATAACTTTGACGTTGACGACGCGTTTGAGTAGCAAATTAGATTTGGAGGCATCCATAAACATTTCACGTTCACTCTTTACAGTTAGCAGGTGGAATCATCAGGCAAACATGCCGTCAATAATATCGCGATAGCGTTCCATGACGACGTGTCGCCGAACTTTCAATGTTTGGGTCATCAAGCCATTTTCGATAGAAAACGGTTCCAAAATCAGCTTGAACGACCCAATGCGGTCATCCGGTCGATAACCTGGACGATTTTGCACTTCCCGATTTAATTCTTGGCGAAATAAATCCTGGATCATTTTACTCTCTAGGTCAATTTTTTGAGTGGATGAGGAAGCAACCCGATCGCTTTGTATGTCCAGGGTCAGATTCTGAGTTGCTGCCCATTTTTCTATGGCTTCGACATTGGGGACAATTAAGGCTCCCAGGCTACGCCGATCTTGGCCGACAAGCATAATTTGATCGACGTAGGGCGATCGCAAACAGGCATCTTCAATCGGTTGTGGCTCGATGTTTTCCCCATTAGTTAAGACAATCGTATCCTTTGCCCTGCCAGTCAACACCAAGTCGTTTTCTGGTGTCAGCCAACCCAAATCGCCGCTATCAAACCAACCTTCAGCGTCAATTGCTTTGGCTGTCGCTTGGGGATTTTGATAATAGCCTTGCATAATCTGCGGCCCTTTTAACAATACCAAGCCTCGCTTTTCTAATGGTAGAGGTGCTTTTGTTTCCGGATCTACAATTTTAGCTTCGGTTGCGGGGAGCGGTAACCCTGATGCACCAATCAAATTCCGCCAAGGACGACGCACATGGGTGACAGGAGAAGTTTCTGTCAAGCCATAACCTTGCAAAATCTGCACGCCAATAATTTCAAAAAAGTTATCGATATGTTTGGGAAGCGCACCCCCGCCACTAATCATCTGCTTGATTTCTCCGCCTGTGGCTTCCCGCACTTTGGCATAAACCAGTCGTTCTCCCAAGCTATGCAGAGGTGACAAAATAGATGCTTGGATCTTGGCTATTAATCGTTCACCGCCTGAAGCATGAAGATTATTTAAATCCAATCCTTGAGCAACTCGCTGCGCTTTGATATATTTCTCGCTAATCCCTAATAAAAATTTAATTAGGCGTTGCTTGTTGGCTGGTTGTTCTCGGAATTGCTTTTGCACTCCTTCATAAATCGATTCCCATAAACGGGGTACACCCACCATATAGTTAGGTTTAAATTGTCTCAAATCTCCTTTTACAGAGCGCAAGTTAGTATAAACTTGGGTGCAACCTTGAGATAATAAGTAATATTCAACAGTTCGCTCGTAGCTGTGCCATGAAGGTAGAATGCTGAGAACAATATCGCCCACGTTTGGTTGCAATACTGTTCCAAAACTGATCACTTGGTGCATCAAATTGCTATAAGACAGCATTACACCTTTAGGTTTACCCGTAGTGCCAGAGGTGTAAATTAAAGTTGCCAGGGCGTCACCATTTTGCTTGACTGGCACAAAATTATGATTTACCCCAATTTCCATCGACTGGGTAAAGTTCAGCACCTTTAAGGTTGTTTCTCTGGGTGGTGCTTCATCAGAAAGTAAGATGACAAATTGAATTGGTAGATCGTTGAGACGGTCTTGGAGTTTTTTAAGTGTTTTTAAATCCTCAACTACGATCGCTGTGCTGCCACTATTAGCGATGATAAACAGCAGTTCTTCTTTGTCGGCTTGGGAGCTACGCACCGCATCAACTCCTCCCGCAGTCATGATACCTTGATCGGCAATGAACCATCGGGGACTGTTGTCAGCAATTAGAGAAATGCGATCGCCTACTTTTATTCCCAACGCTTGTAAGCCAGCAGCAAATAGTTGCATTTGCTTGGCTAACTGGGTATAAGTAATCACTGCTTCTGGTTTAGAGTGAGGGCTGCGGAGGGCGACAACATCACCAAATTTCTCAGCTGCTAAAGGCCAAACTTCTGGTAACGATTCTACATTGGTATAATCTACCAACCGCCTTAATGCTTGGCGTTCTTGTTCAGTGATATTAGATAAAAAAGAATACGCGGTTTGGGTTTTTGACATAACACCTTACCTAAAGATTTTAAACCGATTGTTTTT
Organism: Nostoc sp. C117; assembly: GCF_043099735.1. Lineage (NCBI taxonomy): Bacteria > Bacillati > Cyanobacteriota > Cyanophyceae > Nostocales > Nostocaceae > Nostoc > Nostoc sp. C117. Next base: position 263,759 of record NZ_CP170991.1, on the reverse strand, counting down.
ACAGCTTATTTTGTTATTACGCTACATTAACTCTCCTGATTATCCACATTCCCTTCTGTGTATGATAATTTCAGGAATTCCACGTTTATATTTACAAAAATTTATGTTAAAGTTAATTTACATAGACTGCAAGCTATAGATTGTCTTTGCAGTTCAAAACAGCAATGTCTACAACAGGCTATGCCTACGCCTATTTTTCACAGGAGATGATTACCTATGAATTTTATAGACGCTATACTGCTAACGCTGCTCAACATTGCAGCTTGCATGGCGTTGCCTAAGCTTTTTGCTATTCTTTTGGCTAATAAAACCAAACTTACTGAAAAGTTGCCAAATGGTTCCAAATTGCAAACAGCTAGAGTCGAACTTACCAGTTTTCCTTATTGTACAGCTTACTCATTGACAGGCAGTCAGTTTTGTAAATTCAGTCCTGATTTTTGTGTTAAGTGTTCTCCCTATTGATGGAATGTTTGTCAGTAAAAATTACTGAAAACTTCCTACTAACAGCTACTAAAATCTCTTAATACTATTCGTAGTTTGCCCTTTAGCAAAGACAGGGCAAACTACGAATTCACCACTACGAAAAAATTTAATTAATTTTACATTACGTAATATAGTTTAGTTTATTCTTACCTACTTACTTAGATTTAAGTAATTTGTTAGCCTAGTAAGTATATTTACTAATTGAAGTCAAGGTACAGATATAACTAATATAACAATTATTAAATCTATTGCATGACAGTAAAGCAGCTTGTAATGCCCAATTAGCAATCACTCGGTCAGTTTATTCAGAAACTTCACCAACTTCTAGTAGGCTGTCAAGTTAACGAAACTGGATGAAGAGTGCTGAGTTAGGTCGTAGCGGAGCGTTTAGCCCGTACTGAGTATTTCTTAATTTACTCAGTATTCGTGACCTATCACTAAGTATGATAAATAAGTTTGTAGTAAGGACTTTAGTCCTTATATTATTAAGCACTTCAGTGCTTAATAATATAAGAGGCTTTCAGATCCCTAGCGGTCTGTCTGATTAATTTTGATAGTGATATATGTTGGTAGTAAGAACTTTATTCCTTGTATTATTAAACACTAAATTATTGACTACGAACCTTTAAGAACTTTTGTAACAGACTACCAATGGTCTGTAAATCAATAAATTATCGATGGAGATAATTTTGGTGCAAGCTGAATTAAATAGGAGGAGAAAGTCAGTAATTGCTGGATAAGTATTTAACGAGTTAACCATTAAATGAGAATATAATTACAAATTTTCCTGCTAACTCTTTTGACGGTCAACGCATTAAACTATTAGGTCAAAATAACAGGTCTGACTATGAATCGAAAACAAATCACAGAGTTTTCTCTCAACGATGGCACAAAGTTTTTAGCTGAAGTTGATGAACCAGAAAATACCAATGCTCTGACACGTGTTGCCAGACCAGAGGGAGGGCAAATGGTAGTTGAAGCTAAAAAGAAATTTGAGGATGTCTTAGATCAAATACAACCTGTAGCTTCAGCAATTATCACTAAACTGAGTCAGCTTAATACACCTGCCGATGAGGTAGAGGTTAAATTTGGTATTAAGTTAAATGCTGCTGCCGGTGCAATTTTTACTTCTGTAAGTGGTGAAGCTAACTACGAAATTACCTTGAAATGGAAGCAAGACAAGGCATAGTATGGTAGTGAGTACAGATAATTATATTCAAACTTTTAGGTCAGCGATCGCCCGGATTTTTTATCCTAATGGGGCGGTAGTTGGTGTAGGTTTTTTAGTCTCTGGACGAACTCAAAATTACATCCTGACATGCGCTCATGTTGTTACCTCAGCTCTATCTTTACCAGAAGATATTGTTGAAGTTCCTAGTAATGATATTTATTTGGATTTCCCCCTAATTGCATCGGGACAAAAACTAAAAGCTAAAGTTGTTTTTTGGCAACCTGTTGTCAGCAATGCATCAACTTCTGAGCCTGAAGATATTGCCGGGTTGCAAATAGAAGGGCATTTACCTAAAGAAGCTCAACCTATCCAGCTAATAAAAGCTAGCAATATTTGGGAGCATCCTTTCCGCATATTCGGTTTTCCTAGCGGACACAATGATGGCGTTTGGGGTACAGGGGTGTTGCGAGACGTACAAGGTAAGGGATGGGTGCAACTCGAAGATAGCAAGGTAACTGGCTACAGGGTAGAACAAGGCTTTAGTGGTGCCCCTATATGGGATGAAACCCTTGTAGGAGTCGTTGGGATGGCTGTGGCGGCGGAGAAGCAGCGAGAAGATATCAAAACTGCTTTTATGATTCCTGTGGATGTATTAATTAATGCATGGGATGAAATTGCCTGGTCGAAATCATCAAATGCACATAGCCGTACTGTTCCCAGTAGAGTAAAAGAACTCCAAATCAAAACTTTGCAACAACGGTTTGACGTTCTAAGTACTGACTATCAGGCAGCTTACAATCAACTCAACTATACACTTAATGAGAGCGATCGCCATAAGCTCCAACGCCAAATCGACACCATGTTACAAGAACTTGAGCAAGTAGAAAGCCAACTTAATACAATAAGCCATTAATTTAATACCTAAATACAATGAATAATTCTTCAGATTCACGAAAAAACTATCTAGAGCAGTTAATAGCCAATTTAAAAACTGAGGTTGAAAGTCTCAGCAAGCAAATAGGGTGGACAATTAATGATGTAGATCAAAATAAATTGCGAAGGCAAGTTGACGAGAAATTCAATGAGATGATCAAAGCTGAATCAGAATTAAATCAGCTAAATCAAGAATCTCTAGAATTTGAACCTGATAAAATTCCATTTACTAATAGAGATGCTGCAATTCAGGAAATTACAGCCACGAATTCTCCTCCTTATCGTTTGGTAACTGCACCTGAAGGTTACGGGAAAACCGAATTTCTCAAACAAGTAATGGTGCGTTTTCAAGAATTACAATGGTGTTGTGCTTATGCTTCTATGTCTAGTTATGAAAGTATTGAAGATTTAGAACAACGATTTGCAACTTCTCTCAATCTGAAAATCCCGGAAGGGCATGAATTAATTTGGGGAGAGCGTTTAGGCTTACTATTGCATAGAAATTGGGCTACTAGATGGCAATCTCAGGGAAAAAAAGGTATTGTGCTACTAATCGATCTCGATGGAAGTGCCCCACAAAAGCAGCGTTTAAATGAAATTTTTAATGATTTTAGGGAATTTGCCTGGAGAATTGAAAAATGTTTGAAAGAATTACAATTCTTTAAAGAGAATTACCGGAGAATTCGAGTTGTGATTGCAGCTCGATGTCTGATCGATCTTCCCTTAGATCGGACTTTTCCGAAACTAACACTTTCTCCTTTTAACTGGGAAGTAATTCAAGATACAGCAACAAAATATCTCAAACCCATTGAGATGACTTCTGAAAGTCTTGCTTTACTAGCAGGACATTTATTGTATTTAACTGGCGGACATCCAGGGGGAATTGCTGAAGCACTAAAAGTTTATCGAGGCGGCGGTTACACAGTTAATTTGTTTTTAAACAGTTATGGTAAGCAATTATGGGAAAAAAAACTCAAAAAGTGTCGAGATCAGATTAAAGAAAGCTTGACAAAAGAAAATAATCATCTATACGAATCTATAGAAAAGTTGAGTATATTTCCCATACTAAATGGCACTTGGGTATTAAAGGAAGCCGTTCGGAGATTTCAGTTACCTTTCAGTGATGATAGTTTTAAATTAAATGCTGAACTGACAAAAACATCTATTTTTACTCGTGACAAAACGATTATCAAAGATGGTATGACCCGGCGGGTACTAGTTATTGGTCTGCTCCGAGAAAGTTCGCCTGAGAACTTTCAAGAGCTTTGTAGTGAAGCGGCTCAAATCTGCTGGGAATATATTCATGAACTGAAATCAAAGAATAATTCTGCGGTTGCGGGTACTTGGTCTATGCAGTATTTTTTTCAAAGTCTTCAGCAACACGCTGGATTTATCAATTGTGGTGCTAATAGTCTGGCTTATCGACAAGAACTCCGCAAAACTTTCTTCGATGAAACTGTTGAAGAAACTCTGGGACTATTTCGTAATACAGATAAAGAGCAATTCCATGAGTTTCTTTATACGCTGAAGTCTGAAGTGGAAAACGACTGGGAATTTCAGTTTCTTGTTAATTACTATCTCCATAATGACGAATATAATGATACACCCTATAGATATTTAATGCAGAGGCTTGATGAAGCTATTCAAAATAATTAACTAGGGAATGAGGAATATGTGTATTGAGTTTTTTAAAAAATTCAATTAAATTAAATAGGAGTTGTATATTATGTCTGAACTAGCTAAATTAGAATTTGTTGGTCGTGAAGAACATCTCAATCGAATTATCTCACTTGTTCGGAAGCCTAATCTGCATGTAGTTTTGGTTGAGGGTAGAGGTGGAATTGGCAAAACTTGGTTGCTTCGTGCATTACAATCCCGTCTAAATCAAGTTCACATTGGGACAAGTGAAATTATTGATTGCGATATCCCTGTTTTTAAAGATGCAGAAGATTTATGCACTCAAATCGCCAAACAATTATATGATTCTACATATCAAGAATGGTTGCTCCGGTTACGAAAACTGCGAGAAGATGAAAACCGCCTCAGTCAAATTGCATACGAACAAGAACGGAGACAACTTGAAAAGTTTTTAGTTGATGAAATTAATCGAAAATCTCAGCAGCAGAGGCTAGTATTTCTCATTGATACGGTTGAGAAATTAGGACAGCCAGAGCGAAGAGAAGAAGTTTGGGAGTATATTAGCAATTTATGTTATCAGCTAGAGAATGCCGTATTTATTTTAGCAGGTCGCCCTAGTATGGCGCGGCAAATTCTGGAAAAGTCATTCCAAGAAGAAGAATTAACTTACTTGGAATTAAATGAATTTACTCATGAGGATGTGCAGAGATATATTGTTTGCAAAGAGGAGCAGCTTCACTTTACTCTCGGACAAGAATTGGTTAAAAAAATCATAGTTCTTTCTGGTGGTAGCCCCATTATGATTGAATTTGGAGTAGAGTATGCTTATCGGGAAGTTATACCAGATTGGTTAGAAAGTGAAGAGATAGAAACTATTCCCAGTAGATTGGAAAAAACTGGTGGATTTGAAGCTGAGATGGTTCGACATATTACCCAGCTTCAGACATCAATGGATCGTTTAACCTTGTTACTTTCACGTATCTATCCATTAAATAGCTCTGATATTGCTAATTTATTAGAAATATCTCTGGAAGATGCTCAAAAATTATTTATTGATGCACAGAGTTACTTTTTTATCAAACCAGTAATAGGTGGTTCTCAAATATCATTGCATGATATTGTGCGAGACTTGGTTGAGAAATATGTATGGACAGAGATTGACCCCGATGAGGAATGGAGAAAACGAGATAGTCGGATTGCTGCTAAATATTTCGAGCAAAAAGATTATCAGTTAGGTCCAGACAAAAGAACATTGGAGCTTCAACGTTCCTCTGATAATTATCCTAAAATTGCTAATATCGAGTTTCTAATTGAAGAAGTTAAACAACTGCGGGAATTCAATACTACCCGATGGCTTTGGAATGCTTTGTATGCCGATCCGACAATGGGCTTTGAAACTTGGCACGAAGTTACTGATAGGATACGCCGCCAATCGAAAAAGTTTGGGTTTGTCAATCAATTATTGGCAATTGCCAAACAGTTTGAATCGCAGATAAGCCCAGAGCAAAAATTTAAACTGATTATTTTTGAATCAAAAATTGTTCACGCTCTTAGAGACAAGAATACGAAAGAAAATGAGGTGAGAAAACTAGAGGTAATGCTTTCTGAACAATCTTCTAATTCTTCTTATCAAGCAGATATTTACAATGTCTTGGGAATGCTAAATGCCAAGTTACATCTTTATGACGAAGCTTTAAAATATCAGCAACAGTGTTTATTTCTAGTTGAAAGCAAAAAGCTATCATCTGCTATTCCTGGCGTAGCTAACCAAGTTGGTTATCTGCATAGACAACTCAACAACTTTCAGGAAGCTGAAAAATATTACAAACTAGGTTGGGATGCTGCAATGGAAGTTGACACTCCTGACAAAGGTTTAACTCAAGTTATGGCTAGTATTCAGAATAACTTGGGATTTTTGTACGGACAACAAAAAGATTACGTCAAGGCAGAACAGTGTTTTAAGGCTGCTATTGATATGTGGTCGAGTGTTGAGAGTGAACGCGAAATAGCCAACGCCGAAATTGCCTCTGCGACTATTTCAGTTGATAATGGTAACTATGTTAAAGCTAAACAGCTACTTGAACGAGCCTTAAGCCGTTGCGACAATGAAGAAAACGATAATCAAATATTGTGTAGGGCATATTTTCGTTTAGGTTTAAATCAGTGGTTTAGTGCTGAGGTAATAAATGAAGCCGTTTGGGATGTGACACAGGTAGAGTGGGATCTCAATTTGCTAAGTCAAGCTCAAGATGCTTTAGAAAAAAGCCTGAAACTGGCAGAGAAATATGGACTGGAAGAGGAATTACCTGGAATTTTGCATCAAATTGCCAGTGTCTATTGGCATCTTGGGTTTCAAAAGTGCGATCGCTCTCTGCAAGAACAAGCTCTAAAACTCAACGATCGCTCTTATCAGACTAGTTTAGAGTACAATGACACGCGATTTGCCATTGATAGCCTTGTAGGTAAAGCTGAGTTTGATTATTATGCCAAAGCCTACGAGCATATTTCCGAGTATGCACGAGAACTTAGCGATCGCTTTCAATCCTATGAAAATACCCATAAACTATACTTTGGCCGTATATTACGGATAGAAGGTGATGTTGCATTTCAACAAGCTAACTACGATTTTGCTTTTAGTAAATATGCTCAAGGAATACCCAAAATCTTCCAGCATGGAGGTTTCGGTCCATATTCGATCAAACATGAGCTAAATTTACTCCAAAAGAAAATCGAACGGTTGCCTATAGAACTTTCTAAAACTCTAATTCAGCAACTCAAATCTGAGTGGAGAGATCATAAAGCTCTCAAGGAATGGTGCGATCAACAAATGTTTCTCACTAGAATACGTGCCACAAAATAGCCATCTTTTCATGCTTAGTAAAAAAAGCGATCGACCCCAAATTTTAGTTTCTCTTAATTCTACTTACGTACCAACCGGGCAATGCGATTGTGATGGAGGAGATTGTGCTTGTGACTTATCCCCTTTAACAGAATTAAGCTCAGATATCCGATTATCTCTGGGGATGTTACAGACAGAGTTAATGAGAGTTCCTAACTCACAGATAATGAATCTAGATGATACTTATTCTATCTGTTATAGTACTCATCATAAAGTAGTAGTTCTGAATCAATCAGCAATAGATTTACTAGATCAATTTACCAAATCTCATAAATTAGATGATATTGAAATAGGACATCTTAATATTGATTCAACAGACTTACAGACAGCTATTCAGGAACTATATAAAGCACGTTTAATAGCACCTAAGAATAATTGTTTATTGAACCTAAATGAAATTCCAGAAACTTTAACAGCATGGTTGCATATCACCGATCGCTGTAACTTAAGATGCGATTACTGCTATCTTCCGCATTTAGCAAATGATATGTCAATAGATATAGGTAGAGCAGCTATTGAATCTACATTTCGCTCTGCTACCTTAAATCGTTATCGCCGTGTCAACCTGAAGTATGCAGGAGGAGAAGCATTACTCTGCTCTCCTTTAATTAAGTCTCTCCATTTATACGCTCAATCTCTGAGTCAAGAGAGAGGCATTATATTAGATGGAGTTGTTCTCAGTAATGGAACATTGATTACACCTGAGATGATTGAGATGTTGCAAACATTAAATTTGCGTCTCATGATTTCACTAGATGGATTAGCAAATTTCCACAATATTCAAAGAAGTTATGCAGGTGGAAAGGGATCGTTTCCAGATGTTGAACGAGGTATTAAGATTGCTTTGCAAAATGGTCTGATACCAGATATTTCTATCACAGTTACTGGGCGGAATGCAGAAGGATTACCCGAACTTATAGAATGGATATTAGAATATAATCTACCTTTTAGTCTAAATTTCTATCGTGAAAATGAACTATCGGCTTCTTACGAAGACTTACAATTAGAAGAATCTCGGCTAATTGAGGGAATGTTGGCAGCATTCAAAGTTATTGAATTGAAATTACCTAATCGAAGTTTGCTAGGTTCATTAATCGATCGCGCTAATTTATCGTCTCCTCATAAACGAACCTGTGGAGTTGGACAAAGCTATCTTGTATTTGATTACAAAGGGCAAATTGCCAAATGCCAAATGCAGCTACATAAAACTGTATCTTCTATTGACGCTCAAGATCCTTTAACTGTTATCCGACAAGATAAAGCAGGTATTCAAAATTTGTCAGTTGAAGAAAAAGAAGGTTGTCGGACATGTGAGTGGAAATATTGGTGTACAGGTGGTTGTCCTCTAGCTACATTTAAGGCTACAGGTCGTTACGATATTCAATCTCCAAATTGCAATATTTACAAAGCTTTATATCCTGAAGCTGTTCGACTAGAGGGCTTACGCATTCTCAAATATAGTTACCCAACTAACTAAGTACGAACAAAAGATACCCAACTTCTTCAAGAAGTCGGGGATCTAAGCCCCTCGGTATTTACAAATAAAAGGGGATTGCTATAGTTAGCATAGTATAAAAATATATTTAATTAACTTATATTCAATAAAATAAATTCAAAATCTTATTTTATGTAATTGTACTAATTTTGCTTCAAACTAGGAATTATAGTAAATACAAATTTTTCACCTGGGAGTATTAGACATGAGTTTGATAGATGGTTTATTCCTAACGCTTTTAAATACTGTTGCTTGTTTAGCGCTACCTAAGCTGGTATCTGTAATTCTATCTGCCAAAAACGAGAATGCTGTACCATCGCCATCTGCTGTAACTTCACAAGATTCCAACTCGGAAATTCCCAGTTTTTCTTAGGTGATTGTTTTTAGATATCGCCTTGATGAGGAGAAAATATAGTTAGTGGTGCAAGGCGATATTTGATTCCAAAACGAGAGTTTTATTTTATTTCTTTATTGTTGCTGTAGTTTTAGGTCTGACGATAATAAAAAATGCGAGCAAAGTAAAAACTAACATTTGCCAAGTCACCAAATTCCAGCCACCAAGATTCCAGCATAGTAAACCAATGCTAGTACCTACAGCACCGCCGATAAAATAGCTAGTCATGTAAACTGTGTTGATGCGACTATTCGATTGAGCATCAAGAGTGTATATCCTGGCGACATTGGTGACTTGGACAGCCTGTACACCTACATCTACTAACAATACAGCAACAGCGATCGCTATTGCAGAATTAGCAGCAATTTTCGCAATCACTAAGCTTGCAATCACCATCGATACAGCGATAGTCAAAGAACGTTGGGAGTTACCTCGATCTGCCAGCTTACCAAAAACTGGTGCCATCAATGCACCTGCGATCGCCACGAAGCCATACATCCCAATTGTGTCAGATTGAAAATTAAAAGGCGCTCCGCTTAAATGGAAAGTCAGCGTTGTCCAAAATGAGCAAAAGACACCAAATAATAAACCGCTAATTAAAGACGCTTCTCTTAATAACGAAAACCGCTTAAATTGTTGAATTGTTGAGCTTAATAATTCCAAATAATAACCCTTGAATTCATTTTTAACATTAGGCAAATATATCTGGAGTAAGACAATAACAATTAAAATCATTACTGCCGAAAATCCATATACATAACGCCAACTCAACCATTCAGCAATATATCCACTAAAAACCCTTGCTCCTAAAACTCCAATTAATATACCAGTAAAAATGTTACCTACGGTTTGGCCTGTAGTTACTCTATCTATACTTGCTGCTAAAGGAAGAATAATCTGAGCAGAGACTGTCGAAATCCCAATCGCTACGCTCAATATCCAAACTTGGACGATGTTTTGTGAAAATGTCATGGCTATCAACAAACAAAACAAACATACCAGCAAGCAAAGAATTAATTTTTTCTTGTTGATTTTATCGCCCAAGGGAATTAAAAAGAAAAGCCCCAAACCGTAACCAACTTGGGTAAGCACAGAGATGCTACCCGCTTCGCTTTCACTGACTCGAAAAGATGATGCAATATCTTGGAGGATTGGCTGATTATAATAAACGTTAGCAACACAGACACCAGCTGCGATCGCCATAATCAGTACCTGGGCTTTAGTTAATCCATTACTTGGGATTTGTTGTTCCATTAAACCTAAAATTTATCCAGGAAATAACTGGTTTATAGTACAGCTAAAACCAGGTAATAAGGGAGAAATTATAATATCACTACTAAATAGGGTTGCTACCAACTTAAGTTGATTATCTTCGCGTCGATAGACCTCTAGTTTACGCGATCGCCAATCAGCAATCCAATATTCTTTTACTCCTCTGGTAGAATAAAGTTTAAGTTTTGCTTCCTTATCTCGTCTTAGGTCTTCGTTGCTGCTAGACAAAACTTCGACTACTAAATCTGGTGCGCCAGTTAAATGTCCCGCTTCATCCAATGTTAGCGCCAAGGTTTCTTTAGTAACCCAAACCACATCAGGAATCACATTATCTGATTCTGAAAACAAAACGCCGGGGTTGATTACAGCTTCTCCTAAACCAGTAGACTCTGACCAAACATCAAGTTGTCGAAAAATCTTGCCACAAGTTTGCTGATGTTTAAAGTGAGGTGCCCTGGTCATAAATAATTCTCCATCAACTATCTCGTAGCGCGTCCCCTCATTTTCTGGTAATAATTCCACATCGTGAATTGTCCAGCGTACTCCGGTATTAAGGATCTGACTCATCAGCTAACTCCTTTAATCTTACTCTTGTATTTTAAGGTAATTGTTGACTGTTAGCTGTTGACCGTTGACCAATTAACTTTTGACTTGCGATTTTGGCGCCGCCATTTACTCGCAGAAAGTAATTTTTCACTCATCGCCTAACTCTTGGAATCTCACTCTTATATTTAATTAGAAAATATTAACAATTTAGGAGTCAAAATACCTTACAGCATCTTGCTACAGGAGCCAGAATAGTTAAAGAATTAGAAAAACATTTGATGCTTGAAGAAGAATTCAGAATTCAGAAGTCAGAATTCAGGAGTCAGAATCAAGACGCTCGCGGACTCGCTAACGCTGCGCTATCAGTAGGGGATTCAGACCCGCCACTGATTGAAGACCACTAAATCTTCGATTTAGTGGGGGTCTTAAACCCCTTGATTCATCCGCCAGTCGCACAAAATTCATTCTGAATTCTGGCTCCTGACTCCTGAATTCTGTTTTGATAAATAATTAATCAAAAAAATTACTCAAGTGTGTGTAGCCCTTCTCTTAACAAGCACTTAACGCCCACAAGCTCGATAATATGACTCAAGTCCAAGTCGAACCCAAACTATACAGCTTCGATGAATTTATCAGCTGGTATCCCGAAAATTCAGAAGTCCGATACGAACTGCATGATGGAGTAATTATCGAAATGCCCAAGCCAAAGGGAAAACATTCAAATCTAACAGGTTCCCTGATTGAGCAACTATTGATAATTATCAGGCAGAGTGGCTTTGGAGGCATATGGACTATTCCCAGAGAATCAATCGTCAAACCTAAACGGGAAAAATCAGGTTACGAGCCAGATATCATCGTTTTAAATAAAGAAGTTCTTGGGGATGAACCCCGGTGGGAAAGCGAATCGATTATTCAAAATCCTGATTCTGTCAAATTAATCGTCGAAGTGGTTTCAACTAATTGGCGTGACGATTACTACGATAAAGTTCGAGATTATGAACAAATGGGCATCGAAGAATATTGGATTATCGATTATGCAGCACTGGGAGCGAGAAAGTTCATTGGTAACCCCAAGCAACCGACAATTTTTGTTTGTAACTTGGTTGACGGAGAATATCAGATGACTCCATTTACAGCAAATACGACCATTGTTTCCCCAATATTTCCCCAATTCAACTTAACTGCACAACAAATTTTTGATTTGGCTTCATAGACAAGCATTTACAGCATTTTTCACTTACGATTTTCGCGCCGCCACTTACTCCGTACTAAGCGAATTTCATCAAAAGTGTAGCTTTCACCTAGTTGTTCTTTAATGGGAGTGAGGGAAATATCACCGAGTACTTCTAAAACTTGCCAAATTTTTTGTTGATGTTCTAGAGGTACTAATTGATTTAAATCAACTGGCTGATTTTTCTCAATCAGTTTTTCTAGATGATTGCTAACTGTTGCCGGACTAAGGTTGCGTTTTTGGGCAATTTGAGCAATATTTAAACCTTGTTGATGTAATTGTAATGTCTGCAATTCAGTGTAAGAAGAAGATGAGTTGGGAGAGGATACAGAAGCAGAAGTAGCAGATTTATTTTTCAAACCTTTTTCTTGGCGGTAGGCGCGAATTTCTGTAATAAACTTTTCGCCATATTGAGCGAGTTTATGACTACCTACACCAGAAAGTTTGGCAAATTCAGCTAAGTTTTGGGGTTGAACTTGTACCATCAATTTTAAAGTGGAATCGTGGAAGATGACGTAAGGTGGTACAGATTGCTCATCAGCTAATTGTTTACGGAGCGATCGCAATTTCTGTAATAATATTTCTGCAACTTCTGCTTTTTCACTTCCCTGTTCCCAGGTAATCTTTTCCACTGTGGTTACAGCTAGGGAAACTGTACGCTGTTTTCGCATTACTTCCCAACTTAAGGCATTTAGTTTTAAAACTGAGTAACCATCGGTAGTTTGTTCTAGTAGCCCTTGATGTAAAAGCGATCGCCCCAACATTCGCCATTCGTCTACAGTTCTATCTTTGCCAATACCGTAGGTAGAAAGTTTATCGTGTTCGTATTGGATAATTTTGTCTTTTTTTGCTCCCCGCAACACATCAATTATGTGTAACATCCCAAACCTTTCTTTGCAACGCGCCACACAAGATAAAAATTTCATGGCTTCAATTGTCCAATCTTGCATGGGTTTGGGATGACGACAATTGTCACAGTTCCCGCAATTCCCAGGAAACCTTTCGCCAAAATAACCTAGTTGAATCGTTCGCCGACAATCAGTCCCTTCAGCGTAATCGATCATTTGTCGCAGCTGTTGTTTAGCAATCAACTGTTCTTGAGGATCGGTTTTTTGATCGATACTCCATTCAATTGTTTTAACATCACCAAAGCTGAAAAATATTGTACATCGAGATGGTTCTCCATCTCTACCTGCTCTACCAGATTCTTGATAATAACTTTCTATATTTCTGGGCAGATCGAAATGAACTACCAACCGCACATCGGGTTTATTAATTCCCATTCCAAAGGCAATTGTTGCCACCATAACGCGCACATCATCTCGAATAAATCGCGTTTGATTGCTACTACGTTCCTCATCAGTTAATCCGGCATGATAAGGCAAAACAACAACTTTATCATTTTGTAGTTTAAACGTGAGTTCATCAACTTTTTTCCGAGTTAAAGAATAAATAATTGTTGAACCTTCAGTTTCTCGAATTAGTTCTAATAATTCAGCGTAAGCATATTTAGTTTTTGGACGGACTTCGTAATAAAGGTTTTCACGATTAAAACTGGCAAGATGGATGCTAGGTTGCTTTAATCCTAGTTGTTGAATGATATCACTACGGACGCGATCGGTTGCTGTGGCGGTGAGGGCGACGGTAGGAACATCAGGATAGCGTTTCCTGAGAGATTTTAACTGGCGATATTCTGGACGAAAATCGTGCCCCCATTCCGAAACACAGTGCGCTTCATCAATCGCAAAGCTAGAAATGCCGATTTTTTCTTTAACTAAATCGAGAAACGGGAGAAACCTTTCACTTAACAGACGTTCCGGGGCGACGTAGAGTAATTTTACTTTACCGCTGAGGATGGCTTCTTCCCGCGATCGCACTTGGTAAGCATTTAAACTGCTATTGAGAAATGTGGCGTTAATATTATTATTTCGCAGTGCTTCTACTTGGTCTTGCATCAAAGCAATTAACGGCGACACTACCACAGTTAGTCCATTTTTCAACAATGCTGGTAGTTGAAAACACAGAGATTTCCCCCCACCAGTTGGCATCACAACCATTAAATCCCGATTTTGCAGCGCATCTTCGATAATTTGCCGTTGTCCGGGGCGGAATCGGTCGTAACCGAAGTGATATTTAAGCGCTTGTTCGAGATGGGGATACTGAAGCATAGCGATCGCTTTTTTAGAAGGCGTTCTGCGTTGGTAGTTATGAGGATAACAGCATTTTAGCCGAAGACGCGGAGGGCGGAGGGAGACAAATAAATTCAAAATTCAAAATGACGCTCTCTACAAGACGCTGCACTAACAAAACTCAAGTATTTTAGAACTGCTGCTTTCTGCCTCTTTTTTCCCAATTCCCCAAGCCTAATGACAAATTATTTTGACTTTGGTTTGATGCTCTATTTGAGGACATTTTATTCGTGATTGCAGAGCATCAATTTTTCGTAAAAGCGATACTCCCCACGCGATAGAAATTACTAACTTGATTGTCATACCCACGAGCAAAAGTGTGACTATTCTAGAAGATCTTTTCTGTTGAGCTAGCCTTTTTTGTTGTTCTGCAAGTCGTGCTTCTACTTCTCTAGCACGTTCTGCCTCTAATGCTTTATGTGCTTCTCGCCGATCTAATTCTTCACTAGCAGCTAAAAATTGATAATCTAAGTTGCTCAAGCTTTTGCCATTTGCCCAAACTTGGGCATCAATTAAAGCTTTTCCCCGCAATAAGCGAGATTCATCCTTTTGGTTTGAAGCTACCCATGCATTGAAAGTTTGGTAGTAGGGGCGAAAGTTGGCTAATTTTTTTCCAACCCATTCTAAATTGAAAACTTCTTGATAAATGCGGTTTTTAATTTGCAGAAAACCTTGCTTTTTGACGATCAAACCAGACAGTAATAGTTCTACCTGTTCTCGACTATCGTCTGCGGGCACTTGAATTCCTTGGAGGATTTGCTGATAAATTCCTAGCAATCTAGCGGCAGATTGTTCATTTCTGAGAATGCGATCGCGAATAGTTCGTAAATGCTCTGGTTCATCTTGTGATTCCCATTTTTCAATGATGTGCGATCGCACTACATTTTCTATCCAAAATTCTTCTGTACCAAGAGGAATTTTTAGCTTTCTACCGACATCATCTTGAGATAAACTTACCAGTAGCCGACATAGTTTTTGGGTCAGAAATGGTTGTCCTTTTGTCCAAGCTAATACTTCTTGTAAAAGTTTATGGGGATGATTGTCTTTAATATTTAGTCCTAGAGCTAATGGTTGAGCTTCTTCAAGTCTGAAACCATTTATTTCTATCCCTTTACCAATATTAAACGGGGTTGTATGGTTTCGATATGAAATTAAGTCTGAAGGTGTAGCAACGCCAAAAATTGCAAATGTAATCCGATTATATTCTGGATCAATTGCTCGTTGATTGTAGCAAAACCTAATCAAGCTAAAAAAGTCATCAACAGGGAAATCTAAGCTAAGAATATTATCAATTTCATCAATAAAAATAAATAGTCTTTCGTTAGAAAACTGAGTTAACAGTATTTCTGATATAAACTGACTGAGTTTTTGAACTAAAGAGATATCTTTTTTTTCTTCCCACCAGGCTTTTAAATTGACTTTTCCTAACAGTTCAAAACTTAACCATAGGTCACCTGCAACTCCTTTATACCACTGTTCTGGTGTGATATTTTCACAACCAATATTAGTCATATCAATGGTGGCGCATCGAAAGCCCTCTTGTTGCAAACGATGTTTTGTTTTGACCATTAGTGATGATTTGCCCATTTGCCTACAGCTAAGAATGTAGCAAAATTCACCCTGTTTCAAGGCATTGTAGAGTTCTATATCTGCCTTGCGCTTAACATAGCTAGGGGCATCACTGGTGAGCGTACCTCCAACTTGATATCGATAATTATTCATTTGATTAAAAATTTGAATTTAGAATTTGTTCTAAAGCTCTGCAAGAGTTTACCAGAATCATTACCCTCTTGAGTGCCTTGCTAACTGTTGGCTAAAATAAAGACGATATAACTCACACATCACGGAAACTCGATCGCCTTTTAGTTGAATTAAACCCATACTTTCTAGTTTATAAGCAGCGATCGCATCTAATTCTACTTTTTCATCTGTTGCAATTACCTGTTGCATCGCTGAAATTAATTGTGGTTCTTGTTGGAGTAAGCTGAGCAACTCTCGTAAGTGTTGAGTGTAAATTCCCACTGGTGTCGATGCTGTGTTGAGTAACATTTCTAGGGTCATTTCCCCCTGAGATAAATGATAAAATGCCAGGTTAACTAAATAAGGATGTCCTCCTACCATTGCTTGTAGCGGTGCAAGGCGTCTTGCTCCTTCTGATTTTGCTGCCCAATCCAGTCCGTAACGTTGTGCTAAATTCTGTACCTGGTTGAAGGTAAAAGGTGGCAGTGTAATTGTAATCCCGACATTAAAAGGTGATTGGTTGAGATTGAGGGGAATATAAATTTCTGTGGTATGAGCTACAACTAACCGCAGTTGTTGCCAAGTTCGATCGTGCTTTCCTTGTTCGTGCCAAAATCGTAACATTGGGAGAAAATCTTGGGCAATATTAGGGTGTTCAAAAACCCGCTGGACTTCATTTAAAGCTAAGACTAAAGCAGTGCGATCGATGCGTTGTAGCACATATGCTTGAAAATAGATTTTGCAGCTGACCTTGCTGCCCATTTCCACATCCCAAAAATCATCTAGACAGGGAAAAAGGTTTAACTGTCTGCTGACATTTACACAGAACCAACGCAAAAATTTATCCAAGGAAGCAAAAATATCTTCGTCAGCTTCCTGAAAGTCCAAATAGACAATTTGATAACCTTGCTCTCTCGCATGAGCAATCATCCGATTAAGGAGTGAACTTTTTCCCATTTTCCTGGGTGCTTTGATTCGGATTAAGCAGCCAGGTTGTACGACCTCACTACAAATAAGTTCTTCTACTGGAGGGCGATTAATATAAACATTAGAACCTAATGGCACAGGACTGCCAGGAAAGTCCATTTTGCTTGGGGAAGATAAATTTAGAGAAATCCTTCTGAATCTGAATTTTTTCTTGAGCTTTTGTTGTCCTTGATTCTCGTCCCAACCTATACGTTTCCAGTATTTCCTCAACACTAGATGCAGATTTTTTTTTGTTACTCTCTCTCCAATTACTTGAGAAAGATTTTGCCACACTTGAGAGCCAACTTGCTTTATGTAGTCGCTACCATAATCTGTTCCCTCTGCCATTTCATCATAAGTTTTGCCCAACCAAGATTGGTAAAGTACAAATCGTTCAATTAAACCGAGAGGCTTATCTTGTAGAATTCTTTCCACAGCTTCCAGAAATTCTTCCACGGTTATTAAAAATAAAACACTTAGAAATTTACACTTCTGTTTGGCCTAGTAATAATATACAACCTACAAAATACTTGAATACATAAAAATACGTCTGCAATGTTATTCTCAGTTAAGTAATCAGCATTTAAGTTGCATTGTAAGTATAATAGATCAGTAAGTATGAGTGCGCTAACTTGAGCGATCGCTATTAGTATAAACACTACTCAAGTTACACCTTTAGTCAACCAGCTTTTCGCTTTTGCATTAGTCCATCTATACAAGACGCCCATAACGTGCAGTGATAAGATTACCTGGATTGGATTGATTCGTTAGCCAAGCCCACATTTGATCGCCAAAACAAAAATGCCACCATTCTCTAGGATTGCGTTGAAAGCCGGCTTTTAACATGACATCTTGCAATAGCTGACGGGAAGCATGATATTTTTGTGCTTCAGGGCGATCGCCATTAGCATAATAATCGGGATGCGATCGCCCTGACATTTCATCAATGGGCGAACCCATATCTACTATTTCCCCACTATCATCCACCAGCGTCACATCTACCGCCCCACCAGTACTGTGAGGAGGGGGAGTTTTTTCATCCAAACTCGGTACAGCCCAAATTTCATAAACCGCTTCCCAAATCTCTTGGCGTTGGTTTGGTGATAACTCCACCCCAGTCAGTCCCCTATCTTTGACTGCTTGGGCGAAGCTGTAATCTACCATAAACTGCTGAACTGCGATCGGGCGATAAGCATCGAAGATTTGAATCCGCCACTTGGGATGCAGAATCTCCAGATAACTTTGCGCTTGAATCAAATTTTCAATAGCGCTTTGGCGGAGATAATAGGGAGAGCGATCGCCATAAGGCGCACCTAACTTTTCATAAGGATGGGGAGATTCTACCGCAAACAATTCTAAAGGAATCTTGATTAGCGGTTCACCGCACTCGAAAATTGGGATTTGATGATAAGGCCTCATCTAGTCAGCTACACAGGACTTACGCATTTTAACGCAAGCATAGCATTGTGCGTAACGATTCTCTTCTTCCTCTGTGTCCTTTGCGCCTCTGCGTGCAATAGCAATCTTTCTCAATCCTGAACAGTAAACCAAAAACTTTTTTCTAAAGGGCGATATCTACAGTGGGCTACGCCTACGCTAATAATATACTACGTATATAAAGTTATACAGCATTTATTAATCACATAAGGTACATCATAATCCCCTCTCAAAGAGCCTACGATTCACAAGACAAGTACTTTGGTTCACTTAACGTGAAACCCTTGTGAAGAGGTGATATTGAGTTCATTCACTTACGGTTACTCACCGCGTCACACCACCCTAACCCTCCCCGTATGTATTGGCTATGGCATACACACAAGTTATCGAATTAATACCAGTCCTCGAATTACCCCACCCTAACCCTCCCCGTATGTATTGGGGAGGGAACTAGATTCTCTTGTTTCCCCCCTTTACAAGGGGGGATTAAGGGGGGTAAAACGTATGTGGGACAAGCGTTTAAGCTTAAGTTGACACCAATGAACATGTTGTCCACCTACGATTATCTGTACTTCACCAACTTGCAATCTGCTGTATTATGAATCGTTGGCAGACCCAAATTAATCGCGCCCGAAAAATGTAAAAATACCATATACCTTATTCTCATTATTTAGAAATACCCTTGCACGAAAAATTAACAGAAAAGAATGAAGTATGGCAGATAAAACCAAAATTATTTCCTTTGAACTTTCCGACGGCAAAATAATTAAAGTAGAAGTTACGCCTATAGGGGAACAACCTGTTTCTGCTGAAACCAGAGTTTTTAAACAAGCAACAGAAATTATTAAATCCATTGCTGAAGATGTCGCAGGTACATTAAAAGATATTAGCGAGACAGTCAAACCAGATAAATTTAGTGTCAAACTAGGTTTACAAATTGGAGTTGAGTCAGGACAACTAACCGCTTTAATTGTCAAAGGAACAGGCACAGCTAACCTGGAAATTACGATGGAATGGAGTAAATAACAGTTGATTGTCTTATACCAATTTAATGTCAAATTGCACATATCTCGATCCCCCTAAATCCCCCTTAAAAAGGGGGACTTTAATAGATGTTTTTCCGGGTTCCCCCCTTCTTAAGGGGGGCTAGGGGGGATCGAATTATACGCAGCTTCATAGAAAATTGGTATTACAGTTGTGGTAATCTTTTTACAAAGATGCTACGTGAGAGCAATTAATGGGTAACGAAGACAATTTACAACGCTGTACAGTGCGTTTAAATGTTGCCAGTAGTCAGGGAACAGGTTTCTTTGTTGCACCGAATTGGATTCTCACCTGCGCCCATGTGGTCGAATCTGTGAAAGATAACCCTGTGCAAGTATTCTGGAAAGCAGGAAACCAGAATTACACAGCTAAGGTTACGCAATCATACAAATATCCCCTTGATTTAGCGCTTTTACAACTGTACGAGGATTGTTTGGATCATCCCTGTGTTGAATTGGATGACACAGAACCGAAAACCAACGATGACTTATATATTTTCGGTTATCCCAAGAATAGCGAAGTTGATTATTCGCAGGGAGATTCAGCAAGTTTTAAATATGAAGGAATAAGTTTTAAACAGGATATTATTCTCTATAAATTAAAGCAAGGGCAAGTTATCTCAGGCTTTAGTGGCTCGCCTTTGTTAAATTTACTCACAGGTAAAGTTTGTGGAATTGTGCATCTTTCCCGTGATGAGAGTAACGATTTAGGGGGACGGGCAGTTTCGGCTCAAGTTATTGTGCAACAGTTTCCCGAAATTGCCTTACTTAATAAACAATTTCATCAGCTAAAGCCCAAAAGTGATAATCCATTTGAATATGGTTCTCCTGTTTCTCCACAACGTTTTTATGGACGGAGAAAAGAGATTTTAGAGATTAAAAACCGCATTGGCGCGATTAGTCCTCAATGTGTCAATTTGGTAGGATTGCGGCGCAATGGAAAAACCTCCCTATTGCGATATATCAGAGAAAGAATCAGCGAATTTTGTTCGCCAGAACAAAAGCCTTTAGTTGTTGATTTAGATTTAACGAATGGTAAATTTCATACTCCAGAGGGGATTATTGAAGGCTTAAGGCGAAGGATTCACAAACTAACAGGGAATTTTCCTTGGTTAAAGGAAGATAATGAAGATGGCTTTGCAGTAGAAGATGGCTTACAGGTGTTAGTAGATGAAGGGTATCGTTTAATTATTTTATTGGATGAGTTTGAAGCCATTGCTAGTAAAAAAGATAGACTGGAATTGTTTCAGGATTGGGGAGAAGATTGGCGTTCTAAGGCTTGTGCAGGTTTATTAACAATGGTAATTGCCAGCAAACGCCCTCTTAATGAAGTTTACGAAACTTTGAGTCTAGGTTCTCCCTTTGCTAATATTTTCAGTACGACTATTTTAGGGGCATTAGAGGAGGAAGCTTGGCAAAACATCATCCAGAAAGGACAGAAAGAATTTTTGCCTAATTCTGCGGTATTACAATGGGTGGATGAGTTAGCAGGAGGGTTGCCCTATTATGTGCAGATGGCGGGGGCGATGTTGTGGCAAAACAGTAATCAAGAAATAGCTAAAAATGAGTTTAATTTTCAAACCAAGCCTCGTTTTGAAGAACTTTGGAAAGATTTAACCGAAGTTGAACGTTTAGCATTGCGTTATGAGTTGGGAGAGAGTAATTTACTTATTCTCGATCATTGGGCAATTTTAGATAGGCTTCAGCGTCATGGGTTATTACGAAAGAATGGGGGTTTATTTAGCAGTGTGTTTGCAGAGTTTGTGAAAGGTCAAAGATAAAACAATAAGCCAAAGATTCAAACATTAAATATAAAAAATGTTGCTGTTTTTGCGAGAAACTTGGGAACTATTTTGGTGGGCAATGTTTTTTCCTTCAAGGGTTCAGCAAAGAATCAATGAATGGTTGCCTCAAAAAGAAAAAGATGGACGCAGACCAGACACAAGTTTTTTGTATATTTTGGTTTTCGGAAATTTACGATTTCTTAGTCAGTATCTATTACTATTATTTATTTTTAATACCCCTCTGATTTTAAAGCTAATTGAGCGTCATCAATTATTAGATTGGTTACAGTTACCTTCTGTAATCTTAATTGCTTACACGACAGGAGTTTTATTTTTACCTTTAGGACTGGTTATCCCTTTGTTATGGTTCATAGTTGTATTAAATCAGCCTGATAGCTGGTTAAAGGGCTTAATAGAAGCTATTAAAGTTTTACCTCCTTTACCTCAAATGGGGATAGGTCTTGCAGTTTTTGGAGTATCTATATCATTAACTGTTTGGTTAATATTGCAACTGTTAAAAAAAGAACATCTTTTCTTTGCTCGTAATGTGATGGTGGTGGGGGGAACAATCAGTGTGATGTTAGGAGCGTGGTTAGCAACTCAAAACTGGCTGTTTCTGTTGTTAATAAGTGGAATGACAGGCTTTGTCCTATTTTCAGCAAGAGAAAGCATAAAAAATAGTTATGATGCGGTTGTCGTGGCGGTCGTCGTGGCAGTTGGAGTGGCGGTCGTCGTGGCGGTCATCGTGGCGGGAGTCGTGACGGAAGAAGTAACGGTCGTCCTGGCGGGAGTCATGGCGGTCGTCGTGGCGGGAGTCGTGGCGGGAGTCGTGGCGGTCGGAGTGGCGGGAGAAGTGGCGGTCGGAGTGGCGGGAGAAGTGGCGGTCGGAGTGGCGGTCGGAGTGGCGGTCGGAGTGGCGGTCGGAGTGGCGGGAGAAGTAGCGGGAGAAGTAGCGGTCGTCATGGTGGTCGTCGTGGCGTTCGTCGTGGCGGGAGGCGTGGCGTTCGTCGTGGCGGGAGTCGTGGCGGGAGTCGTGGCGTTCGTCGTGGCGTTCGTCGTGGCGGGAGTCGTGGCGTTCGTCGTGGCGGGAGTTGCTACTTTACCGCTTACTTGGTTTTCGGTTGTTGCAAGTTTAATCGCTTTTGCTCTTGCACCAGCAAAAGCCAACAGAGTTTTTATCACCACTACAGTGATTTTAATAGCTCTTTCTGCCCAAAATTTAGGATGGCGTTCAGCATTAATTATTCCTGTAACCTTAGTCAGCTATTACAGAATATTTCCTGATTATTACTTTACCTCTATTAATTATTATATATTTACTCATGCTTTACTAAAAGTTTTTAGATTTTCAGATTCAACAATTAGGTGGTTCCGTCCCCAAACAGCAAAAATACTTTTTCAATTACCTCCTTACACTAGCGAACTCCTGTGGATACCTTTACCTAATCATGCTCAACTTCTTGTTTCTGAATTTCGTGAAAGACCTCAACAAGCCTTAACAATCTTTCAATATACGCAAACTTTTTCTTTACCAGGATTTCAAATAACCCTGCAAAATGCCTTACCACAAATTGTCGCCGATCAACTCAAGCAAATTAAAAGTATTCCAGAACTAATCTTTACTGCCAACTCAGACCATCCTATATTACCCTTTTTGATTTCCCCCTTCTATCACCTCGATTTTGACAGCGACAGCCCCGTTCTAGAAACACCTTTACCAAAGGTTAAACCCGAACTTTCTATCCTTCTTTCTCGCTTGCAAACTATTAATCAAGATATTCAATCTGCACTTGAAAATCAAAATATACACCTACGAGAACGAGGATTAGAAAAAATCAATAACAAGCTTGAGCGGTTACAATCTCAATTACCCTCTCTCGGACTTAAAAACGAAGCCATCAAACGCTGGACACCTGTACTGGAAGAGTGGCAAAGGGTTCTTGAACTGGAACAAAATGAACAACGCAAACTCTCTCAAGGCGAACTAATCAACCCGTTCCAATATGGAAATCCGGTGCGACTTGACCAAAAAAACTTGTTTAAAGGTCGTCAGAGATTTGCCAATGAAGTTGTCCGTCGAGTTTTAGACCGTGACCGACCTACCCTTGTGCTGCATGGCCCTCGTCGCTGTGGTAAAACTTCCTTTTTGTATAACTTTCCCCGTCTGCTTCCCAGTGATATTCTCCCCGTATTTGTGGATATGCAAAGTTCCGCCATTACCACCAACGAATCTGACTTTTGCTTTGGCTTAGTCCGGGCAATTCATAAAGACTGCAAAAGTCAAGGCGTTCAATTACCAAACATTCCTAAACGCACCGATTTTCAAGCTAGTCCCTATACCACTTTAGAAGATTGGTTTGATGAAGCATTTGCCCAAATCGGAGAACGGCGCATCCTTCTCAACCTTGATGAATTTGAAAAAATCGGTACTGCCATCCAAAAGGGACAGATAACTATACGTTTATTTGACGAACTGCGCCACTTAATTCAACATTATGAAAAACTCGGTTTTCTCTTTTCTGGGGTGCAAACTTTAGAAGAATTAGGCCCGAATTGGAGTAGCTATTTTATCAGCGTTGTCCCGATAGAAATGCTTTATCTTGAACCTAGCGAAGCCGAGGAATTACTGCTTAATCCAGATCCAGATTTTAAACTGCGTTACGATGCAGACATTGTAAAAGAAGTATTAAAGCTTACCAGTTGTCACCCTTACTGCCTACAATTATTGGGCGCATCAATGGTGAATCAAGCTAACTTTAACCATACTGATTTGATTACTGCTGAACTCTTGCAAGCTTCTATTAATGACGCATTTACTTCTGGTCAGCCTTATTTTACAAATATTTGGACAGAATTTACAGGAACTACACCAGAAGAAATGGTAATTGGTCAAGAATTATTATTACAAGTTGCCAGAACAGATATTTTATTACCTATAACTACTGAAATTGCTGAAAAAGTATTAACCCGCTTGTTGCGTTATCATATTTTACACAAAATCAATGGAGGATATGATTTTGAAATTCCTCTGTTAAAACAATGGGTGAAAGAGCGTGCAGTAAGAAGCTAATTATTTAAAGTATAGTAGGTTGGGCTTACCGAGTGAGAACCCAACGTTGATCTCGGTGTTGGGTTTCACTTCGTTCAACCCAACCTACAATTTTTTTGCAACATTTTAGTCTTGTCACGCCACTACTGGCTAACGTACTCCGATGGAGAAGCAAGTTACCCGTAGCATCTGGCAGAAAAAGTATTGCTGTTTTAATCAAATAATTTTGTTCATGAAAACGATGTGTTTGTTCATGAAAACGATGCCTTTGTTCATGAAAACGATGCCTTTGTTTATGAACGCGATGCGTTTGTTCATGAACGCGATGCGTTTGTTCATGAAAACGATGCCTTTGTTCATGAAAATTATAATTTACAGCGTATTTCAGGTAAATGAAGTACACGGGTAGGGGCACAGCCATGTTCGCTACCGATTCTCGTTTGGATGCAATACGCTGTAGGGGCGCTAAGCTGTGCATTGGTGTCAACTTAACGCGAAACCCTTGTGAAGAGGTGATATCGAGTTCATTCACTTACGGTTACTCACCGCGTCACCTCACCCTAACCCTCCCCGTATGTATTGGGGAGGGAACTAGATTTCTTTTTCCCCCCTTTATAAGGGGGGATTAAGGGGGGTAAAAGGTACGTGGGACAAGCGTTTAAGCTGAAGTTGACACCAATGACAGCTGTGCGCCCCTACGAACGGGCGTATTTTACCCAAGTGAGAATCGCTATAGTATCCAAAAGTTTAACTTTTTTCATTAATCCAAAATCGATTGACGGTTTGTTTTTTCAAAAATGCTCAATCAAAACCAAATACCTTTGTTAGATGCCTTAAAAGCCAATGCAGCCCGTCCTCACGCTCCCTTTTACACTCCAGGACATAAACAAGGTGAGGGAATTTCTCAACCTTTGGCTGATTTACTTGGTAAAGCCGTCTTTTGCGCTGATTTAACCGAATTAACAGATTTAGATAATCTCTTTGCACCCCAAGGCGTTATTCAAGAAGCACAACAACTTGCAGCTGAAGCGTTTGGTGCTTCGCAAACATGGTTCCTTGTCAATGGTTCTACCTGTGGGATTGAAGCGGCAATTCTCGCTACCTGTGGCACAGGCGATAAAATTATTTTGCCTCGAAATGTACATTCTTCGGCGATCGCAGGTTTAATTCTCTCTGGTGCTATACCAATTTTTCTCAATCCTGAATATGACCCAGTTTTAGATATTGCCCATAGCATTACGCCCAATGCCCTAGAATCTGCACTCCAACAACATCCCGACACTAAAGCAGTGTTGATAGTTTACCCCACATATTACGGTGTTTGCGGAGATTTAAGGGCGATCGCCAACATCACACATCAACACAATATTCCTCTACTGGTAGATGAAGCACACGGCGCACACTTTGCCTTTCATCCCCAATTACCCACTCCAGCTTTAGCCGCAGGTGCCGATTTAACTGTCCAATCCATCCACAAAGTACTTGGTGCTATGACACAGGCATCAATGTTGCATATCCAAGGTAACAGGATAGATAGCGATCGCATTAGTAAAGCTTTACAGCTTCTACAGTCTACCAGTCCTAGTTATATACTCTTAGCTTCTCTAGATGCAGCGCGTCAGCAAATGGCACTCCACGGAAAAATGCTGATGTCTCGCACTTTGGAACTTGCTGAAGAAGCTAGAAGCAAAATCACCCAAATTCCTGGCTTATCGGTTTTAAGCCCCCCTTCTCAAGGGGGGTTGGGGGGATCTCCCGGTTTTGTAGCTTTAGACAAAACGCGACTATCTGTCACTGTTTCTAACTTAGGTTTAACCGGATTTGAAGCAGAGGAAATTTTGGATGAAAAATTTAGCGTTACCGCTGAATTCGCTTCACTGCAACACCTGACTTTTATTATTAGTTTGGGGAACACCCAAGCAGATATTGAGCAATTAGTGCAAAGTTTTACCATCCTTGCCAAAGAATATCGCCGAACCAAATTGAGTGTTAAAAACTATATTTGGCAGGATTTTGTCGGAACCTTGAGTACTAATTTACACTTGTCTCCCCGTGAAGCTTTTTTTGCTGTTAGTGAAACATTGCCTGTAACACAGACAAGCGATCGCATTTGTGCTGAAATCGTCTGTCCGTATCCTCCGGGAATTCCCGTGTTAATGCCGGGAGAAGTCATTACCAAACCTGCGCTTGACTATCTGCAACAAATCCAGGCAATGGGAGGATTTATCAGTGGTTGTAATGATACAAGCTTCAAAACTTTGAAAGTGGTGAAAATTTGATTTTTCTCTGGCGATGACTCACAAAAATAGATTTTGTTCTCTAGGAGACACTAGGCGAACATTTTAGATTTTGGATTTTGAATTTTGAATTGCTTATATCCTTGCTCTACACCTTCTAAAATAGAGATAGACTTTATTGAGATTTGTATAGTTGGGGAAAAGCTGTCATGGCTCCCGCCGTTTTAATTCAAAATCTGCAAAAACGCTACGGCACAGTGGTCGCCGTCCAGGATGTTTCCTTTGAGGTAGAATCAGGAGAAATCTTTGGTCTACTTGGCCCCAACGGAGCTGGCAAGACTACTACCTTGCGTGCTTTGTGTACACTCACCACACCGGATGCTGGCAAAATTGAAGTATCTGGCATCTCTGTTTTAGATAATCCCAAACTGGCGAGACAACGACTAGGCTATGTAGCTCAGGAAGTTGCTATAGATAAAGTGTTGACTGGAAAAGAACTGCTCCAATTGCAAGCAGCACTTTATCACCTTCCAGGCGCAGTAGCCAAACAGCGCATTGAGAAAGTATTAGATTTACTTGATTTAGAAGAATACGCCAACAAAAAAACTGGAACCTACTCTGGCGGTTTACGCAAGCGCCTTGACTTGGCGGCTGGGTTACTCCATTCACCGGATGTTTTAGTCTTGGATGAGCCAACCGTCGGGCTTGACATAGAAACCCGTTTTGTGGTATGGGATTTCCTGAGAAAATTACGCGCCTCTGGGACGACGGTAGTAATTACCAGCCATTATTTAGAAGAGATTGACGCTTTAGCCGATCGCGTGGCAATTATCGATCGCGGCGTTGTGATTGCTGGTGGCACACCATCACAATTGAAAGATCAAGTAGGGGGCGATCGCGTCACTTTGCGAATTCGGGAGTTTTCCCCCTTTGAAGAAGCGGAAAAAGCCAAAAACCTGCTGCAACCTTTGCCGTTTGTCCAAGAAGTCATCATCAACAGCGCTCAAGGTAATTCTCTCAACTTGGTGGTGACACCCCAAAATGATGTGCTGATTAACATACAGCAAGCCCTGAATACTGCTGGCTTACCCATATTTGGCATCGCCCAATCTCGCCCCAGCCTCGATGACGTTTACCTCGCCGCCACCGGACGCACACTAATGGATGCAGAACTAGCAGCCGTTGCTACTCGCGATCCGAAAGCTGAGAAAAAGCAGAATATGAGATAGGGAATGGGGAGTGGGGCATGGGAGCAGAGGGGCAGAGGGGCAGAGGGGCAGAGGGAGAATAAGAACTCCCCACTCCCAATGCTCAATCCCCAATGCTCAATCCCCAATGCTCAATCCCCAATGCTCAATCCCCAATCCCCAATCCCCAATCCCCAATCCCCAATCCCCAATCCCCAATCCCCAATCCCCAATCCCCAATCCCCAATCCCCAATTCCCAATTCCCAATTATGAGTGTTACTCCTAAATCTGATATCAATTGGCAACCGCTAACATCGCCGCTAGCAGATGCTAACCCTGCTTCTAACTTTTTTGGTGAATTAGTACAAGAGACACTAGCTTTAACACGTCGCTTGTTTATTCAATTGCAACGCCGTCCCTCGACATTAGTTGCGGGAATTATTCAGCCGGTGATGTGGTTGGTGCTGTTTGGCGCTTTATTCCAAAATGCACCTAAGGGCTTGTTTGGTAGTACGACAAATTACGGTCAATTTTTGGCTGCTGGAGTAATTGTGTTTACAGCCTTTGCTGGAGCGCTAAATGCTGGTTTGCCTGTCATGTTTGACCGCGAGTTCGGCTTTTTAAATCGTTTGCTAGTGGCACCCCTAGCATCACGCTTTTCTATTGTCTTTGCTTCGGCAATCTTTATCATTAGCCAAAGTTTACTGCAAGCCGCGGTGATTGTAGCAGCGGCAGCGTTTTTAGGTGCTGGTTTACCTGATGCCGCTGGTTTAGGTGCGATCGCTTTAATTGTCTTTCTCCTCGCTTTGGGTGTGACAGCTATTTCCCTCGGTTTGGCTTTTACCTTACCCGGACACATAGAACTGATTGCAGTAATTTTCGTCACTAACCTACCATTGTTATTTGCTAGCACTGCCTTGGCTCCTCTATCCTTTATGCCGCAGTGGTTGCAGGTTGTAGCTACTCTGAATCCTCTCAGCTATGCGATCGAACCCATTCGCTATCTCTATCTCCACAGTAGTTGGACTTTAGATAGTGTAGTTATGCAAGCTCCTTGGGGTAATGTTAGTTTTGGCGGAGCATTGCTAGTGTTGTTTGGCTTTGCACTTGTGGCTTTAGTCAGTATTCAACCCCAACTTCGTCGGACTCTTGCTTAAGATAAAATAGAGCAATTTAAGGGTCAAAACCCCATGAAAAAACCATTTTTACAAATTACTAGACTCTTTGTGGTTACCGTTGCAGGAATCAGCTTTGCTTCCTTGCTCCTGGCTCAACCCAGTTCGGCTCAAGTCAGCAGTCCACAGGATGCTTTTCCCACTAATAGCTCAACAGACCAAAATACCGATCCGTTCTCGCGCTCAAACTCAGACAATTTCAACCCGCTCGATCTGATTCATCGGGCGAATTTTGGGACTCTCAACTGGAATTATGACCAACACAACGAACAATTAGACTCGGCAGCAGCAGCTTTTAAAGCAAGACAACAAAAACTAATTCAAGGTCAACAACAACAAGCAACCCCCAGTTTCCCAAGGATTACATTACCAGTCGTTACACCGTCATTAGTTACACCAGTTACACCAGCATCCGGTAACTGAACTCAAATAAAGAACCCCAAGTTTCAGAAGCTTGGGGCTAAGACTATTAAAAAATTCTCAGTTATCAGGTTAAAAACTACAACCCAAGTGCAGCTAAAATATCTTCAGCATGGGTTGTGGTATTTACACTAGCGTCAACATGGACGATTTTGCCCTGAGGGTCAATTACATAGGTGACGCGCTTGGCATAACCACCGCCATCCACATCGAAAGCTGTGATGAGGGATTTATCGCTGTCGGCTAGTAGAGGAAAATTCAAATTATATTTTTGGGTAAATGCCTGATGGGAGACCTCATCATCTGCACTGACTCCCAGCACTACCACATCTTTACCTTGATACTTAGACTGGGCGTCCCGGAAACTACAGGCTTGTTTAGTGCAGCCCGGTGTATCATCTTTGGGGTAAAAATACAAAACAACTGTCTTCCCGGCAAAATCAGATAAAGAAACCGTGTTGCCGTTTGTATCTTTGGCGGTAAATGCAGGTGCATCCGTACCAACTGCTAGAGGCATAATTAACCTTTCCTGTTTCAGATTGTTGATGCACTTGAAATTTTACATTAATTTATAATGTTTAAATATAATTGCTAAAAAATAGCATAACTATATTTTAGGCAGCCAATTTTGGTTAAATAAGGTATTTAGTACAAGAAAAAACATATTGTTAAATTAATCTTTATTAAAAGAAAAATTTCTCCCTATACACAATGCCTCCTGTAGATTCCCAAAACCCAAAAACTTTTGTCTATACTCCCAGCACAATACAAAGAGCGGAGCGATCGCTAATTTGTTCGCCCTTTAATGTATCTTTATTTGAAGTTATGGGACATCAAAGTGTGACATTGAGTGCGATCGCCGTAGAAAATGGATTTAAGCAGGGCTATACTAAGCGCCCTTTATCGGAATTAACGTCTGACAACGCCTTGGGCTGGCTAATTCAAGTTGGTGTATTACGGCGAGAAGTTGATGGTCAGGGAATTACAGATGGTTTTCGCCTCACTCCCTTGGGACGCCAGTTGATAGAAAAATACCAGGGAAAAAATTGGCGTAATCCTTCATGGCGCGATCGTTTATCCGATGCGGTGATTCGTTGGTTGCGGTTACCCTTTTAGAACACAAAACTAAAGAGTTAGGATTAGCGAATCAAAGGGAACAATATATACGGAAACATCACACTCCTTCATGAAGTCTTTACCATAAGTCTGGTGAAGATTGGGCATTGGGCATGGGGAGACTTGTACTGAGTTTCGACTACGCTCAACTACCGCAAAGCCGAAGTATGGGGAGACAAGGGAACAAGGAGATAAACAAAACTCCTAACTCTTAACTCAACACTCCTAACTCAGCACTCCTAATGCCCAATGCCCCATACCCAATAGCCCTAAAATTTCACCCTATAACCTATAACTTAAAAACCTAATACTGACTATGAAATCAATTATGGTGGTGGGGACAACATCCCACGCAGGGAAATCACTTTTAACTACTGCTATTTGTCGTATTTTGTCCCGGCGTGGCTGGCGAGTGGCTCCTTTTAAAGGTCAAAATATGGCTTTAAATGCTTATGTGACTGCCAATGGTGGGGAAATTGGCTATGCCCAAGCAGTACAAGCTTGGGCTGCGGGAGTAGTACCTTGGGTAGAAATGAACCCAATTTTACTGAAACCCCAAGGAGATATGACTTCCCAAGTAATTATCAAAGGCAGATCTGTTGGTAAAGTGAGTGCCTCAGATTACTACGAGCAATATTTTGACCTGGGGTGGCGGACAATTGAAGAATCGCTACAGCATTTAGGAACAGAATTTGATTTGATCGTTTGTGAAGGTGCCGGCAGTCCTGCGGAGATTAACCTGAAGCACCGAGATTTAACTAATATGCGGGTGGCAAAATATTTGAATGCACCAACCATGTTAGTAGTTGATATCGATCGCGGTGGTGCTTTTGCCCATGTAGTAGGCACTCTAGAGTTATTGGAACCGGATGAACGCGCTTTAATTAAAGGTGTCGTAATTAATAAGTTCCGAGGACAGCGATCGCTCTTAGAACCGGGAATAAAATGGTTAGAAGAACGTACAGGTATTCCTGTTGTCGGTGTTATACCCTATTTAGAAGAAGTATTTCCCGCGGAGGACTCCCTTGACCTGTTAGAACGTCAATCGAGCAAAGCCCACACTGACCTCAATATTGCCGTCATCCGCTTACCCAGAATTGCCAACTTCACCGATTTTGATCCACTAGAATCAGAGGCGTCAGTTTCTGTGAGATTTCTGAGTCCGAAGCAAGATTTAGGACATCCAGATGCAGTAATTATCCCAGGTACAAAGACCACAATTGCTGATTTGCTACTGCTACAAAAAAGCGGTATGGCAGAAGCTATTCAACATTATGCTGCTTCTGGGGGAACGGTTTTAGGCATCTGCGGCGGCTATCAAATGCTTGGACAAATCATCGCCGATCCAGAAGGAATAGAGGGACAAGCGGGCAGATTTCAAGGGTTAAATCTTTTACCAATCAGAACTGTAATTACAGGACAGAAAATCGCCCGTCAACGCCAAGTTACCTCGAATTATCCACAACAGGGCTTGCCAGTTAATGGCTTTGAAATCCACCAAGGGCGATCGCGCATTGAACAGCAAGGCATAGATAGCCAATCTTACCATGCCCTATTTGACGATGTTAATTTAGGGTTAGTGGATAGTTGTCAATCAGTGTGGGGAAGTTACCTACATGGGCTTTTTGACAATGGGCCTTGGCGACGGGCTTGGTTAAATCGTCTCCGTCAACAACGGGGTTTAAAATCTTTACCCACAGGTGTAGCTAACTACCGAGAACAACGGGAGCAGATTTTGGATTCCCTAGCCACTCAAGTTGAAAGCCATTTAGACTTAAGTCCGTTTTTGTCTTAAGGTAAAATGCTTTGAAATGTCATTAGTCATTGGTCACTTGTACTGAGCGATTTGCCCTGACTTGTGCCGAGCGAACTTGTACTGAGTTTCGACTACGCTCAACTACCGCAAAGCCGAAGTAGCCGAGGTAGTGAAGTCAAAGGGAGTCGAAGTACAAGTGACAAACGACAATACTAAATTAAATTCATAAGAGCGATGATTGTTCGTGTCCGCTTTTTACCAGATGATGTCATAGTAGATGCCGAAGTGGGAGAATCCCTGTTACATGTAGCAGACCGCGCTGGAGTATTTATTCCCACTGGTTGTCTGATGGGTTCTTGTCACGCTTGCACCGTGGAATTAGAAGATGGAGAGACGATTCGCGCTTGTATCACCGCAATACCACCACGCGATGAATTGACGATTAATTTGTTTAGCGACCCAACTTGGTAGTTTTTTAACCCTCGTAAATCATAAAATTTTCCCAAGTGACCAAAGTCGGGCGACTAACACGCAATACCTCAGCTAAATTTCAATTTCAGATTCAATTCAAGCTGTTGATGAATTTGAACAAAGGCTAAAAGCTGACAATGGGTGAAACAGATAGCGCCGCGATCCCAATCGGGGGAGTGGCTGGTGAAGAAAGGCGATCGCATGAAACCGAATAAACCGGAAATTCCACTATTGAAGCCTGTTTTTGCTATCTATATCAATATCAATTACCTTTAACATTTAGCGCGTATTGTTTAAACCTTTCCAAATCAGCTTGAATCGTCGATTCAACTATCCTTCCCAAAAATAAGTTATCCATAATTTTGCCAATAATCCCAGGGATGGCGTAGGAAATAGTCATTTTCACAATGCTATTATTGTGGCGATCGTAAAAGCGAATTGCTCCCTGATTCGGCAAACCATCAATAGATTCCCATTGAATAATTTGGTTGGGAATAACTTTGATAATTCGGGATTTCCAGCTAAATTCGAGACCGTTACTACTCAATTTCCAAATAGATATATCTGGATTATCTGGCATAATCTTGACAGAATCAATCCACTTCATCCAGCGAGGCATTTGCTCTAAATCTGACCAGAGGCTCCATACTAAATCTATGGGAACTTCTACTTCTATCTGTACAGTATGCTCTAACCAATCTGACATTTCTCTTCTTCCTTCTCTAGGAGACGCTGCGCGTAGCTTAGTTTTTTGCAGGAGTACGCGGTTAGTCAATTCTTCAAAGTTTCCAAAATCACTTTTGCCGCACGCCGTCCAGAAATAGTCGCTCCTTCCATACTGTCGATGTAGTCTTGCTGAGTATAGCTCCCTGCAAGAAAGAAATTATCTACTGGTGTTTTTTGGTTGGGACGATACGCATCCATTCCTGGCGCTTCTCGGTAGAGAGACTGAGCAAGTTTTACCACACTGTACCAAGTCATATTTAGTTCCCGCGATGAGGGAAACAGTTCATGAACTTGCTTGAGGACATGTTGGGCGATCGCTTCATTACTTTGTGCAATAAACGGATCTCCCGGTGTTAGCACTAGCTGCAACAAAGAACCCTGTCCTGGGCGATAATAATCAGCAGGGCTAGTCAACGCCAAATCGGCAAAACAAGAAAAGTCTGCATCAGCTGTGTACAATAAATTATCAATTCCAGCCGCATGATTTAGCTGTTTACGTTGCTCTCCATCGTTCAGTTCCGTTACCCAACCATCGAAGCGTAACTGCACCGTTGCGACTGGCACTGCATCAAGTTTATAAATATTGTCAAATTCTGACCACTTACGCCACTCGTGGGGTAGGATGCGTTGAATTCCTGGAATATCACAGGCAAAAACATAAGCATCAGCGGTAATAGTTTCTACTGTATCACCTTGGGCAACTGCTATACCAGTGACGCGGCTTTTTCCGTCTGACTCTGTAAACTGAATTTCCCGGACTTGTCTGCGCGTGTAAACTTTAGTGCCTCTAACTTCCAAATATTCCAGAATGGGCTTATGTAAATATTCATAGGGAGAACCTTCTAGCATTCGCAAAACTGAAGCTTCAGTTCTGACTGCAAATAACTGGAATATGGTTAACATACAACGGGCAGACATATTTTCGCAATCAATGAATCCCAATGCGTAAGCAATGGGGTTCCATAAGCGTTTGATGCTGCCATTACTTCCACCATGACTGCGGAACCAGTCGGCAAAACTAACTTTATCTAAGTTGCGGATGGTTTTCATCGCCCCGTTAAAGTCTACCAATCCGCGAACTATGGGACTAGTACCCAAAGCGATCGCATTTTGCAATTTATCTTGCAACGATAGTTGAGAAGTAGTGAAAAATGCTTTTAAGCCATTAAAAGGCGCACCTGTAAAAAAGCGAAAATCTAACGCCCCAGTCCGGCCTCCTTTGTTAATAAAAGTGTGGGTATGTTCTTTGAGGCGCAAATTTTTTAACACCCCCACTTTCTTCATTAAGTCAAATAGTTGGTAGTAGCACCCAAAAAATACATGCAACCCCATTTCTAGATGGTTGCCATCTCCATCAACCCAACTCCCAACTTTACCACCCACAAACGGACGAGACTCAAAAATCTCTACTTCACAACCAGCATCAGCTAGTTCGACTGCGGTTGCTAGCCCAGCCAGTCCCGCACCTACAATTGCAACGCGCATTCCGTCGTTCCTTTTCAGTTTCTTTACAGATTGTAACTGGGTTGGTGTCGGAATTTGCCACTTAATATCAACTTCACCAGCATATCAAGGCTAAGCAAGGTCAATACTAAAACTTCCTCGATCGCTCCTTTGAGTCTCGTTATATGACCAGACGCGAGAAAAATCGCGTCTGTATCGATTAAACAAAGTCTTGTCCATTGTGGCGGACTCAAAAAAATATCATTGCTATTTTTTGATGGTAAAGCAGTTATCTGGTAATTAGTGAAAGCGTCTTCTTACTTGTTTACATCTTTGCTATCCTCGGAGATAGGCAAACTTCTAATCAGTTCACGAATCACATCAGTTGCAGGTCTACCTGTTTGTTGACAATATTTTTCTAGTTTTTCTGCCTCCTGTGTTGCGAGATTGACAGTTATACGTTTTACGGCCCATTTTTTGTTTGTCATTATCATGCTATTTGCTGTATATTTGCATTACCGAAAGAGTCTAAACTAAAGAGGAAAACGATAAGATTATCAGAGTTTGTGTCAGGAAACAAGTAATACCATTAATATTAAGATTGTTCGTTTTGTCAAAGGTTTCATCATTTTCTAAAAAAATCAATAAACTACACTTTTTTTGTTACCATTGTCACAGTAGAAAAATCACATAGTTGCTTTTGAAGATAATAACCCCACTAACAGCATCAGTAAACCCTGACAATTAAATTTAATAAATGCAATGTAAGAGACCTACTGTTGACTCAATCAAGATTTACAAAATTAATTTCGATCAAATCCTTTTTACCTTCTGTGTTAGCCAAGCTTAGCGAATGCTCTTGGAGAGAACATCTGGATATAAGACCTGAAAATAAAGCTTTAGCATCATTATTACGCTTAAATGCTTACCGGGACGCGGGTTAGAATGATATATATAACTAGCGAATAACCACTTAAAAACAGGTAAATAAGCGATCGCTCCACAACAAACATCAATCTGCACACATGACTATAACCAATAAGCTAAGAGTCACTTTAAGGGCTATAAATTTTGGTTTTTATTGATTTAACTGATTTATTTTTTCTGCCAATCTTGTAGTCACAAGAAGGCATGATTCTCAGTTTACTGGGATGTAAATATCTAAGATTCACTGATAAAATTTGACAGCATTATCTGTAATATTACACAGAGCAATAAACCCAAAAATGTGATGTTAATTGACTGTTATCTATAATAATATTCTAGTTTTGTTTCATACTTTTATACTAAAGACCCGTAAAGATAGAATGATTTTTTCGATGTTTTTTCTCTTCCCTCTAGGGATATAGTTTGTTGTCAACTCAACAAACTGTTTGTCCATTCATTATATTTATCTATCTTGAGGTGATAGAAATCATTTTTAGCCAATTATGGTGTTACACATTCGACAGTATTTTTTTTGCCATATCTAAACTAAAAGAGAAATTATAGGCAATAAAGTTTTGAAATCCAATTATTTTTTATTGTTTATTATCCTTTAGAAATCATGATTGTATATATAAATATACTGACTGACTGTGTTCATTATAGTCATTATTTCAGGACTTTAAAGAATCTTTATTTAACAGAAAATAGTTAGGTTTTTATTCTTTATAAAAAACTTACGAAGAAAAAGCTATGTTCTTGAGCTTTTGCTTAATAATATTGATATATAACAAGATACTAAACTCAGAAAGTTGTTAAAAAATATTTCAATGTTTAACCACATTGGCTAGATGTAGTTAAAAGGCAATGTATAGATAATATTAATTAAAATGTAATGATTTATACGTTTTTGGTATAGATTAAAATACTGGAAATTTTCAGAATACAGATACTTCATGAAATTTAGATAAAGCAAACTTCTAATTAGTCCTAAGTAGAAGGCAGTTCTGATAAAAAATTTTTCAGCACCATCGAAGAAAAAGGGAGCAAAGCAGGGGAAAACTTTTAACTCAGCACCGGCTAAACGCCCCGCTATCCATGTACAGCAAGGGCTAAACCCCCGCTAATGCTAACAGCACTCATAACTTAAAAACTCAGCACTATTCAAGTTAGTGAATGCAACTATTCAAATTTAAGTTGGGGCATGAGTTGGAGAGTACCAATCCCTAAATCTTTAGGTGAAAGCGATCGCCCTTCAAACAAAGCCATCATATCTCGTAACTGGGGATTACCACGGGAAGCTCCCGTTAGTCCTTTAGCAATAATTAAACCACAGTAGCCCTTAGTATTTTTACAGCGCTGATTCCATTTTTTTCGGGCTTCTACATGTATCGGATCTTCATCCAAAAATTCACCAAATAGGAACAATTCACCATTTTCAGTTTGTAATAAACCGAGGTCGTAGCGATCGCCATCAAACGGATCTGCGCCGGGATTAAAGCAAATTGCTCTCAGTCCACCTGCTGCTTCAATTCTTTCAATTACAATCTTTGCTTTGGGACGGGAAGTTTGAATTAAAATCACCGGCAAACCGTCACCCACTTGTTTGATTTCATCTGCCTTATGGTAATTAACTCCTTTACGTAAGTACTCCAACATTTCCCACGACACCACACCTAAGCTGAGGAAGGAATCTTCTGGTATCAAGTCATCTTGCAATGATTGGAAAGTTGAAGATCCAAGATCGTCAATTTCTGCATTATCAACACCAAAACCAGCCATTTCCTCTAATTCTGCTGCTAACTGCGGCATCGTAGAGACTGTCACAGCCAGAGATTTAGTTAATTCTTCACAAGGCTGCGGGGGAGAAATGCGATAGCGACGGCTGAGGGTGGGGAAGGGTTCAGAATGTAGCTGGCGTCGATGATCGCGAATAAAGCGGCTTAAGCTTTCGATCGCTACAAAGATTACAAGTGCTTCCTCCTCATACAAAACAGACCGCAATCCTTCTAGGGGGTGGATATTACCGAAGGTGGGGTCAATATCTGATAGTGGCAAATCTGCCAAATCATCTAAATCCTCATCATCTTCGTCGGTTTCATCAGCACTCTCAAAAGTGAGAAACAGACAATCTTGCTTGAGGAATGCTTCTTCTAAACGCTCTTGTGATTCTTCATCCCTTAAAACTGCGGCGCGGAAACGCTTTAGAGACTCTTCTGAGCGATAAAACAAAATCCCATACTCCATTCCCAGCATTCCCATAATGGAGGCATAGAGCGTACCAACATCCCACTTGTTAATTTCTATTGATAAAATTTGCTGTTCTTCTAAAAATTCCCAAGGTGCTGCTTGCCAAATTGCAAATGCTTTCTCTCGCAAAATTTGTGCGTACTGTGGTGGTAAGTCAGGGGTTTGACTATCGAGAATATCCGCGAACCCACGAAACAATTCGTCAATTAAAGGTAGTTCTGGTGCATAGTCAATGGCGATATCCAAATCTTGCAACACCCCTCGCAGGTAAAATTGGATCTCGCGGTCTTTGACTACAATTCTTTGCGGTCTGGCAGGTTTTGCCGGACTATGGGGATGCTCCATTGCTCGCATGAGAGTACGAACTATTGCTTCCGGACCGATATCTGAAGCTACCACATCCATTCCTCGAACAATACCTTGGGAGTAATCTACCCAAAGAATGCATTCTCCCTTTGCCTCTGAGTCTGACTGCTGGCTTGGTGATGACAGCGGACGACGATCGCCCTCCCATACAGAAGGAATTTGAGTTAATTTCTTCAAGCGACGACTGGTAGAGCGATTAAAACTTGTCATAGAGTAACTTAATCAAAAGAAGCAATTTGGCAGTAAACTTTTGGGGATGGCTCGCCTCGGATAAAATTTTCATGGCTGCACCTGAAGGTTAGTTGCTTCTGTTGCTGCCAAAAGGCTTGAACTCCAAAAATACAGAATCGATAAATATATTGAGTCTCTCAATTCTAGAATAAAAATCTTTGGTCGCTTTTAACGGAGTGTTTACAATTTGGCACTTAGCGACATCTAAGCCGTTAGAATGAAAACAAAAACACCAAGGGGAATCCAGAGGCAATAATAAGCCTACACAGGGTAAGCCTTAAACTAATTAAGGAGTTGAAAAGCAGATGACACAAGCAACTCAGGCTCAACAACGCGGAATTCTGTTGAGTGAAGCCGCATTGCGCCAGGTAAAATCCCTTCAGGAGAAGCAAGGCACAGACCTATGCTTACGGGTAGGAGTACGTCAGGGTGGCTGCTCTGGGATGTCTTATATTATGGATTTTGAAGACGCCAGCAAGATCGCTCCTCAGGATGAAGTTTTCGACTATGACGGCTTCAAAATTGTATGCGATCCCAAGAGTCTATTGTATCTCTACGGCTTGATGCTCGATTATAGCGATGCAATGATTGGCGGTGGCTTCCAATTTACAAACCCCAATGCTAGCCAAACTTGCGGTTGCGGCAAGTCATTTGGGGTGTAATATTGTCATCTGTCAGTTGTCATTTGTCTTTTGCAAATGACCAATGACTAATGACCAATACTTCGACTACGCTCAGTACAAGTGACTAATGACCAATGACTAATGACTAATTTAGTATGACTCAAACAGTTGAATCCCTGTTTGATACAGGTTTAGAACGTTATAAAGCTGGAGAACCAGTAGATTCTTTAATTCCTGTGTTTAAAGAAGTGTGCGATCGCGCCCCGAAAACTAGTGCTGCTTGGATTTGTTTGGCGTGGTTATATCTACTCAATGACAAAGCCAACTTGGCTTACAAAGCTGCTAATAAAGCTGTCAAGTTAAATCCACAAGACCCCCAGGCTAGAGTCAATCTTGCCTTAGCAATGCTGGAAACAGGACAAAAAGGTTTGCGGGAACACATTGACTTTGCACAACAGTTAATTTTTGTCAATGAAGAATGGGCAGACGAAATAAAAAGTAGTATTGAAGACGGTTTAAGCAGAAAACCAGATTGGCAAAGTTTGATAAAAGTCAAAAAATGGCTGTTTGAGGAGTAGGGATTGGGGACTGGGGAGATGGGGAGACTTGTACTGAGTTTCGACTACGCAAAAATCGAGCGACTTGCACTGAGCGGCGTCGAAGTGAGTCGAGATTCAACTACCGCAAAGTCGAAGTATGGGAGATGGAGAGAGAATTTCAGCCCACCACCCTACCCCTCCGAGACTCCCAATGCCCAGTCCCCAGTCCCCAGCGATGCACTGAGCTTGTCGTTGGCGCAGCCTTTCGCACAGAAGTGTCCCCAGTCCCTATCCCGATCATGAAAGATAAATTGTTAAATTGGCTAAACGTGGTTTTAGTCGCAGATGTTTTTTTAGTTTTGTTTGGTTTTGCCTGGTTAGCGATCGCTGCGATGGGTGATGCTGCTGGAGTAAACCTGGGTTTGGATCTATGGCATAAATTGTGGCAACCTTTATTTAACCCAGCAATTGGCATTCTTATGGGTGGTGCCATTCTCAGCGGTATTATCAGTTGGGTTTCCAAAAAATTTCTCTCTAATCCATAGTCGTCACAATACTGCTCGCTTTGTGCATTTTTAACTCGGAATTGGGTTTGGGGAAAAGGTTAAAGGGTAAAGGTTAAAGGTTTTTTCTTTCCCCTTTCCCTTTCCCCTTTTCCCCTTAACCGACAAGTATTGATAGTCGTAAGGATATTAGGGACTAGGGACTAGGGACATTTCTCGCAGAAAAGTGTCCCCACTCCCCAGTACCCAGCGATGCACTGAGCTTGTCGTTGGCGCAGCCTCTCGCAGAGAAGTGTCCCTAGTCCCCACTCTATGCAAGAATTTGTGTGAGTGCTGATTGTAAATTAGGATATCGATACTCAAAGCCTGTTTCGATGGTGCGCTTGGGTAAGACTTTTTGACCTTCTAAAACTACTATAGCCCCGTCTCCTAAAAGGGCTTCGATGGCAAAACTAGGGACGGGTAACCAAGAAGGACGATGCATTACTTGTCCCAACGTTTGACTCAAATCTCCCATGCGGACTGGATTAGGGGCAGTGGCATTATATACGCCTTCGATTTGGGGTTTAATTAAAGCTTGCAGAATCAGGTTAACTAAGTCGTCTACGTGAATCCAAGAGAACCACTGGCGACCACTGCCAATAGGCCCACCGGCGAAGAGTTGGAAAGGCGGAATCATTTTGGCCAAGGCACCACCATTACCTAAAGCAATGCCAAAACGCAGAATTACTAGCCGGACACCAGCATCTTTTACTTTTATAGCTTCTGCTTCCCAGGCTTGACAGACTTGGGCGAGAAAATCCTTACCAGATAAACTTGTTTCATCAAAAGTAGCTGTCTCACTGGTGCCGTAGTAGCCAATAGCCGAAGCATTCACTAATACTGTTGGTCTGGGGTTAGCATTGACTATTGCTTCAACGATTTTTTGTGTGCCTAGCTTTCGACTATTGAGGATTTCTTGTTTACGTTCTGCTGTCCAGCGTCCCTCACCAATGGGTTCTCCTGCTAGATGAACTACACCATCACAAGGTGCGATCGCACTTTGCCAAGAACCTGATGTAGTAGGTTTATAGGCAACAATTTCTAGATTTGGGAAAGCCCCAGATGGAAAAACCTTTTGAGCAAAACCAGTGTTTCGAGTTAACACCAGTATTCTATGACCTTCCCGGTGAAGTCGTTTGACTAAAAGACTACCAACAAATCCTGTTGCCCCAGTAATTGCTACTTTCATTTTTTACCTCCGCCAAACCCTTATTTTAAAGTTTTTTATCAATTTTTCAGCTTGGGGCACTTTTCTTATGGGTAAGCTGATATGGGTCTAAATTATATAAACACTCTTTATAATCGTTGGCGGTTGACGGTTATCTATCGGTCATAGTCAACTGTCAAC
Source organism: Nostoc sp. C117 (assembly GCF_043099735.1). NCBI lineage: Bacteria > Bacillati > Cyanobacteriota > Cyanophyceae > Nostocales > Nostocaceae > Nostoc > Nostoc sp. C117. The sequence continues at coordinate 222,131 of NZ_CP170991.1, read as the reverse complement.
TGTCATCAGGTAAATATACTAGTTTTCTGCGTTAGAACATAACACAGATCTGATTGTATATCTTGTACTGGTTGAGCTAAAAAATGAAAAACTTTGCTTTTTTAATGAATTGCTGTTTAGATGCTTCGGTATTATAGGATGGACGGAGTGTTGCAAGGCGTGGGGCTATTATGGCTCGCTATACCTGTTCATTTATTGTTTCTGTTCCGAGTGACCATCTGTTGCCGTTACTTGTAGAACTTCTACAGGACTGTCAATTGGATATTCAATACCATATGGGCGATTACATTATCGCTCGTGAGTTTCCTGGTAATGTTTCTTTTTCTAAATTAGTGACAGTGGAAATACTGATTGATAAATCAAAAAGTACTGAAACAGAAACCCGGATGAGTATTGTGATTAAAAATGAAGAGTTGCCACTCCAATTAGATAATTACTGCCGACAAATGTTTGAACTTATCAAACAGGCGATCGAAAGTAGCCGTCATTGGCATTTGATTGAAAGTCTCGCAGGATAGCTTTGATGCTTATGTTAATGCTCCCACAACTCTAAGCTGTGGGATTCTGAGACTTTTATTCGTGGGCTTTCTAATTTAGGAGTTGTAATTCAGTCTCCTAGATCCTCGAAATCCTCGGTCATCCCGGGGTTTATTAATGTAATGTCATACTCACTCGAATCAGTTTGCCCTAAACGCTGAGTGTTTCTTAAGAGGTAATAAATAGCACGTACTTGAGGACCAAAAACAATCTCGTCTTCATTTTTTAGATCGTGGGCTGGTATCTTGCGTCCATTAATCATCAAACCGTTGGAACTAGGCTTTCCTTTGGCATCGCCATCTACAATTCGGTAATAGTAGCTGTGACTATTATGCTCTCGTGGCAATCTCACTAATGTGGCATGGCGACGAGAGACAAATTGTGACATCAAACGGATATTACATTCGCGGTCTCTACCAATAGAATAGACGGGCTGCTCCAGAGAAAATTCTTTGCGACCTTGATCGTCTTCAATAATTAGTAGATGGTTTTCATTGATTTCTGCTGCCATTGACAAATGCTTGGAACTTTGATTAATCAAAATTTGTTTAATATCGTATTTTGCCATTTTCACGCACCATCGTCTGTGGTGGCGATCTAAATAAGCTTTAACTAATTTCGGCAATTACCCCACTATACCGTTTGCGTTCGCGTAGCGTCTCGTAAAGAAGCGTTCCACAGGAAAGTTTAGTAGTGGGATGAATTTCACAATTGCATAATACCTTGAAAGAGTAGAAGATGGACGTTGTACTCCAATAGGTATAATAGCTTTGGCAGAAACCTGAAGACCGACTCAATTTAAGTTGAGATCAGAATATGGAAGATTTGTAGATACAAATCTTACATATAAGAGAGCATTTTATCTGTGATGAGCCAACCGCCGTAATAATATTGAGTTTGTGACGACGCTAACAGAGCTAAAAGCCATTAACGCAGCAGCACCCGATGGGTTCAGAACAAAACCAAGGCTAGGGAACAAAACACCTGCTGCTAAAGGAATACCAACTGTATTATATGCAAAAGCCCAGAATAGATTCTGGCGGATTTTGTTGAATGTGGCGCGACTAAGTTGAATAGATTCGACGACATCGTTTAAGCGATCGCGCATCAAAACAATTTCAGCGGTTTCCATCGCTACATCTGTCCCTGAGTGTAAAGCAATTCCTACATCTGCTTGGGATAAAGCTGGGGCATCGTTGATGCCATCACCTACCATTGCGACAACTGAGTGCTGAGTGCTGTTAGCGGTAGCGGGGCGTTTAGCCCGTGCTGAGTACTGAGTGCTGAGGGAGGAGTGAGGAGTTTTCTTTGTCCCCTTGTCCCCTTGTCTCCCTTGTCCCCTTGTCCCTTGTAACTGAAGAGACTGTATTACAGCCGCTTTTTTAGCTGGAGGAACACCTGCGATTACGTCATCGCTATCTAATCCTAGTTCTTTGGCAATGGCGTTGGCTGCTTCTTGGCGATCGCCACTGAGCATCATTACCCGTAAGCCCATTTGACGTAGCTTGTCTACGGTCAATCGGGCATCTGGTCTGAGGGAATCAGAAACAGCAATTAGTCCAGCTAAAATTCCCCCAACTGCGACGTAAACCACCGTTTTACCATTTGTTGCCCAATCCTCTGTTATCTGTTGTGCGGTTTCGCTAATGGCAATTCCATGCCAACTCAACCAGTCCCAGTTACCCAACAGTACAACAGTGCCTTCTACCACGGCGGACACCCCCAGTCCTGGTTCCGTATGAAAGTCCACAGCCTCTGGAACAGATAACTGTTGGCGCTGTGCTTCTTGCTGAATGGCTTTTGCTAGGGGATGGTGAGTACCACTTTCTACGGCTGCAGCTAGTTGTATTAGGGATTGGGCATTGTTATTCTTCTCCTGCTCCTCTGCTCCTCTGCTCCCTTCGTGCTTCTTCCTCAGTCCCTCAATTGATAGACAATCGCTGACGATGGGATTACCTGTGGTCAAAGTGCCGGTTTTATCAAAAACTACGGTGTTTAGTTGGTGTACTTTTTCTAAAACGTCACCACCTTTGATTAATAGACCGCGTTCTGCGCCCATACCTGTACCGACAAGAATGGCTGTTGGTGTGGCAAGTCCTAAAGCACAGGGACAGGCTACTACCATTACAGCGATCGCTAATTTTAAGCTAACTAAGAGTGGTGTTAGCGGATAGCTAAGGTTTAGCCCGTGCTGAGTGCTGAGTGGGGAGTGGCTCATCATATCCATGCCACCAGATATGGTGACATCAGTCCAGATATGAGTACCAAAAAAGTACCAAAAAATAAATGTTAATACAGATGCCGTTAGCACCCCGTAGGTAAAGTAACCTGCTACTGTATCTGCTAATTTTTGTACCGGGGCTTTGCGGGTTTGGGCAGTTTCTACGAGGGTAACAATTTGAGCTAAGGTTGTATCACTTCCAATACGGGTTGCCTGAATGGCGATCGCTCCTGATTGATTGAGTGTTCCGCCTATTACCATGTCTCCCGCCTGCTTGCTCACTGGGACTGCTTCCCCAGTCAACATTGACTCATCAACCGTTGTTTGACCAGCTACCACTTCACCATCAACGGGGATTTTATCACCCGGCAACACCTGTAAGCATTCCCCAACTCGCACCTGTTCAGCGGGAATCTCTACACTAGCAGATCCGATTCCTGCTTTCTCTGGGTTGGCAATTAACCGAGCTATCTGTGGTTGGAGTGCTAGCAATTGTCTAAATGCCGCGGCGGCGCGACCTCTCGCTTGTTGCTCTAATGTCCTTCCTAAGAGAATAAAGCCCAGCATCATTACTGGTTCGTCAAAGAAGCACTCCCAACCCATTTGGGGAAAAAGCAGCGCTACTAAACTAGCAATGTAGGCTGTCAGGGTTCCCAATCCCACTAGGGTGTTCATGTTAGGTGCATTTCGCCGCCAACCCAGCCAACCATCGATGAAAATCGGGCGACCGGGAATTAGTAAAGCGATGGTTGCCAATCCACAGTGGAACCAGATGTTATTCAATATCGGTAAGATTGAGCTACCAATATTACCAAAATGTCCACTTCCCGACAATACCAGCAATAGTGCAGCGATCGCCAACTGTCTCAGTGAAGAGCGCATTTCTCGGCGTTGTCGTTCTGCTGGGTCTGGTAAAGTAGATTTCTCACCTGCGACTGTACCACTAGCTTTGCGGGATTGAGTTGGGAATCCAACGGCTGTTAATTGCTGTGCTAGTACATCTGCATCTACTGCACCAGCTTCTGACTCTACAACTGCTACCTCTGTCGCCAGGTTCACACAGGCACTTTTGACTCCTGGATGTTGGGTTAGCTGTCGCTCAACTGCATTCACACACCCAGCACACTTCATACCCCCAACATCTAGAATAATTTTCTCTAAAATTGGGGCAAATTCTGGGGCTAGCTTAGTTTTGGGGACAAGTTGCATGGCAAGTGTTTAGGTTCGCTACGGGAATTCAACGCCTGACTAAAAGCGTCTCTAATTCGAGCGTAGGCGAAATCTGGAACTATGACTTAATGTCAACCATATTAAATTTATTAATTTATCGTACTGCACTGAGCGTCAACGACGGTTCCAGCGTAGATAAGTTACATAGATAACAGCCGCAATCTGGATTGGCATCAGGACTATTAGATTTTTCAATAAATAGTTGATTTCCAGATGAGACATAACACTGAAATACCCTATACCCAACAACAAAAACATCGCCCAGCTAAGCTGTTTAGGTTTGAGAATCACCATATCAATAAGAATTAATGTAGAAAAGTTGTATAACTGCTGCTATAGATAAATAAACCTAATTACTCTCTTTGATTAATTTTGATACTTGTATATGTATGTAGTAAGGACTTTAGTCCTTGATTTTTTAAGTACTAAAGTCCTCACTCCGAACTTCCAGACCAACTTAGATGTATAAATTAGTTCGTAGTCTTGGCGTTGCGTCTCGTAGAGAGGACTTTAACCAATTCTGGGGGTTTAAGTCCCCTGCTTCAAAAACGAGCAAGTTTTGTGGCGGGTCTACTAAATCCAGGTTGCAAAACTTAATTACGAATTATGAATTATTTTAGTCCTTGGCTTGAGGGACTTCCAGAAATTAAATTATTCAATTTTGGGAGAGAAGATGATTGTTAGATTCTTCCCCTGTTTCCCCTGCTCGCCGAAACGATGGGATATTTTTTTAGTTGGAAGTCCCTGAGCGCTCATTAATAACTCTAGAACCAACCCTGCTTATTCGCAAAGTAAGTATTTACAAATTCTTCAGGGGACTTATTTAAGTAGATCATGCCTTCAATTAAACCTACAAGTTGCATAATCAATAAGGAAATGCCGTAGGTAAAAGAACCCCCAACTACAGAAATCACCAACATGATAAAGCCTTCTGGAGCATATCCGAGAATAAACTTATGAACGCCAAAGGCTCCAAGAATAATGCCACAATAACCTGCTAAAAGTTGTTTTCTTGGGTGACTGGGATTGAGATTTGCCATATGAGTGCTGCTCCTGAATAAGTGAGGTATAAAAATAAAGTTTTTATTGTAATAAAAACCAGTAAATTTATTTGTTTAATAAATAGATTCTTAATTTTTTTAGTACAAGTAAGCCTCAAAAATTAATAATCAAAATCAGCGTGCTTCTGCTCTACAGGGTACGCTGGAAATATGAAACATCAAATGTATTTCAACATAGCCGAAAAATCTGCCGCTCGTTGAGGGCTGTGGTTGATTTGAGCGCAAATTCTCGTGCGGCAATTTTGCAGATTTTCAGGCAAGAGATTTATCTTAAGAAGAATGAACCTCAATAAATCAGTAACAACTGATAGACCATACCACTTTTTACAAGTCCATCAGTATTATTTCCGGAGTTTTTTACGATCGCAGCAGCAATAAGGATTATTGGTTTTGTGGGTATTAGAGATGTTATAATTGTAACCGATTTTTAGTTATCAGCTACTATTTACAGCACTGCAAACAAAATTTGCAATCCAATTAATTACAGACACAAATAGCTTAGTGAAGCAGTTAATATCTCGAAAACGGCTAAAATCACCCAGATGAGAATAAATGCTTAATTTAGATAGTTTGTTGTCTATGAACAGGATTATTAAATTTGGCTTTTAGGTAGCATTTATGCTTAAAACCAATTGTAACCAGTAATTTATTGCTACCTATGGAGATAAAATCAGATATTTCCATTTTTGGCAACAGTATTTAACAGTATTAATTACTACCAAGAATAAACAGGCTTAACAGTGTACCACTATTCCAGAGGCTGTGGAGGAGCATAGGAGCGAGGAGATTGCGCGATCGCGTGTAAACTACTCCCAAGACAATACCCAATGCGGTGAGTGGAAGAATTTCCGACAAGCTGAGGTGAGCGATCGCAAATAACAAACTACTAACCAGAATTGATACCCACACGGGTAAAAAACGAGTTAGAGAGGGTAGTAAAAAGCCGCGAAACAGAAGTTCTTCAAAAAATGGAGCTGCGATCGCTGCTGTGCAGAAAAATATGCCAAGTGCTATGCTATCTCGACTTTCCAGCGCTAGTTGCAACAAAGGATTACTACCACCCTGTCCTTGCCACAGCTGTTGATTAATTAAAGATACTACTACAACTATTGGTAAAGCAGCGCAATAGCCCCCTAGTCCCCACAAAAACCAGTTATCTTGAAAACGAAAGCGAAACCAAAATTCTGGTAACGGAAAAAAGTCTTTGATAGAGAAATACAGTACCGATAACGCACCTGATGCTACCAGTAAGTAACTAACTAAAACAGAAAAAGCTTGAAGTCGCACATCATCGACGGGACGGGAGATTGGGAGCCGCGATAGCAGTATGGGCACAAAAAGTTGTCCCATAAAGAAAAAGCCGACGACAAAAACCTGTAAAACCGTTTCTATATCCCAAGGTGTTGACCAAGGTAAATCGCCATTTTGACTTAATAAAGAGGCTTTTCCTTTGAGTAAGCGTTGACCAAATAAGAAAATTAGTAGTATTAGACCGATTAACGCTGCTAAAGTGGGAATAGTACCAATAACAGCTAATTTGATTACTGCTTGAGCAGAAGCTTCTTGTTGTGCAGCTTTAACCGCTGATAGCGCTTCTTGTCGTTGCTGAAGTTGGTATAACTTAACTAAAGCTGTAGAGCGAAACCAACCTTCTAAATTCTTTTGAATCGGTTGTTGAGTATTTGGTAGTAGGCGGGGAGGATTACTCCAGAGTCCACTCAACACAGCAGCAGTTTGCCCAAATTCTGGAGTGATATCTGAGCGTTGTTGTAATTCACTCCACGTTTTCAGGGCTATATCTGTTTGTCCTTGCTGCGCTTGTAAAATCCCCAGGCGCAGATCTAATTCGCTTAGTAATTTTTGTTGTTCTTTGAGGGACTGCTGTAACTGTTTTAGCTGTGCTTGTTGAGAAGTTTTGGTAGCAGAAGGAACATCTGGTAAAGGTTTCGGAGGGGTGGCAACTATATCAGATTGAGAGCGCAACTGTGCAAGTTTATTGTTAACTTTGTCCAAATTAGTTTGAACAGATTGACGCGCTTCCTGATACTGCTTTGTAGCGCTTTCTAGGGGTTGCTCGCCAAGTATCGCTTCCCGAACTGCCTGGAGACTGTCATCCCTGTCATCTCTGCTATCTTCTGATTGCCAAGCTTGGGCTTGTAGAGCAATATTGGTTTGGTAGAGTTCTAGGCGACTTTGAAACTGAGGTTCTTGCCAACTACCGAACAAAGACGAAACTGCCAACAGAACTGCTATTGGCGTCATTATAAAAATTAAAATCAACCGTTTGATTGTCATCTATGCCTCTTTTACTAACCAGTGAGGAGCGCGTCCCCCTTGGGAATTATCGCAAGAAAAAGTCAGAGGTGGATAGATATCATCAATATTATAAGTTTGCGTATGAATGTGCGTAGGCGTAGTTCGTCTTAGACATCACACCCACCATGTTAAATTACAACCCATTACACTGCTTACCCTCCGCCGAGGATCTGCCTGACTCTGACGATGAACCTGTGGATAATCAACTACAACATTTGATTCCTGGGCTGCTAGAAGCTATCTTAGCTTGGCTGTGGACAAGCCGAATCGATTGGTTTTTTGGCGTTGATATGGGGATATATTACGATCCCGAACTACCGCCGATTGTACCCGATGGGTTTTTAAGTTTAGGAGTCGAGCGAGTTTTTGATGAAAATTTGCGTTTAAGTTATGTGTTGTGGGAAGAAAAGGTGATGCCAATTATGGTGTTGGAAGTTGTTTCTCACAGACGGCGGGGGGAATATACTAGCAAAAAGAAACTTTATGCTGAGATGGAGATTTTGTATTATGTTGTTTACAATCCTCAACGCCGTAGAAAAGCGCCTTTAGAAGTTTATCGCTTAGTAAATGGGGAATATGTATTGCAGCCAGGAAATCCTGTTTGGTTATCAGAGATAGGTTTAGCAATTGGTTATGAACGGGGAACCTATCAGGGAATCATACGGGATTGGTTGTATTGGTATAACCAACAAGGAGTTAGATATCCAACACCAGAAGAAGTGGCGATCGCTGCCGAACAACGCGCTACTACTGCTGAACAACGCGCTCAAAGGCTGGCACAGGAGTTGCGAAGGTTGGGGATAGATCCAGATTCTTTGAGTTGATTTTGTGGGGAGCGATCGCTTTATTAACTAGTACTAATAGCTCATTGAGATAAACTTAGTTTTTTCTTGACAGATTGCCAGGTTGAACCTTGGTTTGGGTTTTGCCACAGGGCAAAGGCATCTAAATATTACTCTCGATCGCAACGAAGGTTAAGAACCAACCAAAAAATCTTTCCTTTCGCGTTTGATTCTTTTTGAAGCCCCAAAGCGATGCTTGGGTTGGGCTACGCCAAGGCCTAAAAATTTCGCAATAAGCAAGAGTGAATGACATTAAAAAGTCTACTATCAATAGACTTTGCTTATTGACATCATGCGGCCGCCCGCCTCGAATCTCGGCTCAATATCTATATTCTTTATCATAAAATCATAATTTTGTAATTATTCTTTGTCAATAGTAATTATAAGAACTATCAATATCATTATTTGTTAATTCTTTCCAAAAATAGTATTTACTATAATTTAATACTTGCGAGATAAACTGATTTTTCGGTAAGTAAATTCAGAAAAAATCCTGATATCAAAATTTTCAGGTTAACAAGATTTTCTTGCTAAATATACTTTAAATTTACTTATCAATCAATTTCAAAATCGCAATTAATTTTTACCCTATTATATGTATTGGGAGTTCTCATGGCAAAATATCTACTAGCTTCTGCTAGTGGGATGGGATTTTTATGTTTAATTGCCGGGTTGTCACCTGTGCAAGCCCTTCCTAATTTAGAAATTGCAGATAAAAACGTAGCTGTTAATCAAAATGATAGCAGCCATCAAAAAAATGATTTTCATCCAGGCAACTTAGGAAATAATATATCGACTAAATTGCTGATAGCTAATGAGAATCAAAAAAAATTCTCGTCAGTCAATCAACAGCAAAAAAATCAAAATTTAGAAGTAAATTATGCTGTTAAGTCTGAGCAGCTAATCACACCACAATCTGCAAGTTCATCTCCATCTTCAGACAAACTTGCACAAGTAACATCTGTATCCCAATTATCTGATGTACAGCCGACTGATTGGGCTTTTCAGGCACTCCAATCTTTAGTCGAGCGCTATGGTTGTATCGCAGGTTATCCCAATCAAACCTATCGCGGTAATCGGGCGATGACTCGCTATGAATTTGCTGCTGGCTTAAATGCTTGTTTAGACCGAATCAACGAACTGATTGCGACTGCAACTGGTGATTTGGTCAAGAAAGAAGATTTAGCCACGTTGCAGAAACTACAAGAACAATTTGCGGCGGAATTAGCAACATTGCGGGGTCGAGTAGATGCTGTAGAAGCTCGCACAGCAGAACTGGAAGCAAATCAGTTTTCTACTACAACCAAACTTAATGGTGAGGTAATTATTGCTGGTGTTGGTGCTAGCGGTGGCGCTCCTAATAATAGCGACTCGAACATCATCCTAGTCAATAGAGTGCGGTTAAATCTCACCACTAGCTTCACTGGTAAAGATTCATTAATTACTGGATTGCAAGCTTATAACTTTTTGGGTGGAGCCGATGGACAGGGTAGCCTACAACAAAGTTTAGGATTAGCTGCGCCGCTTTTAAGTGCAAGTAGCGCTCGTACCAGTTTTGAGCCACAATTTCCGGGGTTAAATGTCAATACTTTGTCGGGTGTTGGCGCAAACAGTGTTCAGCTTTACAAATTGCTGTATATCTTTCCTGTCGCTAATAAATTAACCTTGTTTGCAGGAACTGCGGCGGAAACATCAGATGCTTTCCCAGCAATTACGCCTTTTTATGGTGAAGGACAAGAGTCAATATCTCGTTTTGCCGGCTTGAATCCTGTGCTACGAGTTTCTGGTGGAACTTCGGGTACTGGTTTAGCATCGGCGGCGGGATTTATTTTTAATATTTCGCCAAATTTGGATTTAAGAGCTTTATACGGCAGCGTAAATGCCAATTTACCCGAAAAATCTGCGGCTGAGGCACTACCAGGAGTTTCTACTACACCTTTGGGAGCAGGTTTATTTAGTGGTAGTAGTATTATTGCCACACAGTTAACCTTCAAGCCAAGTCCCGCTCTGGATATTGGTTTAAACTATGCCCACAGTTATCACGAAATCAATATTTTGGCTACAGGATTAATTAGTAGTGATATCGGTGCTTTAGCAGGGATTGGAGCAGGGACACCGGTCACACTCAACTCTGTTGGGGGTACGGTAACATGGCGATTGTCTCCCAAGATAGCCCTATCTGGTTACGGTGCAGCAATATTTGTTGATGCTGCTTCCAATAGCGTGAATGCTTCCACCACCTTTACAAGTTGGATGGCGGGAATTCACTTCAGAGATTTATTCAAGCCAGGAAACACTGCTGGGATTCTTTTTGGTCAGCCGCTTTTCCGTAGTGATACTGGTGGTTCTGCTCAACTTACCCCCACAGGCGAGAATCGGGCAACTCCTTACCATTTAGAAGCCTATTACCGCCTTCAAGTTAGCGATAATATCAGCATTACCCCTGGTGCGTTTATTCTCTTTAATCCAGAAGGTAACAGCAACAATGAGACTACGACTGTAGGTGTACTTCGGACTACTTTTACGTTTTAACAATACCTCCAAATAGCGATCGCATTACAGCGCTTCCGGCTATTATGCAATACAGTTTTTCTCCTTGCCCTCTCTTATCAAAGCTTTCAGATTTGAGGATGTACCTCATAGCTGCCGGAAGTGCTGTATTGCTTTACACTATAACTAGCAAGGGAATTCCGAACAGGTGTCTACAATAATGGCATCATTGATACCGGAGCTGGCAATGACTCTATATGTGCTATTGCAACCGGACATTTTAGCACGGGCATCCTCAACCCCGGTAATATCAATACTAGAAATGGTAATGACTAAATGAGTCAAGCAATCAAGAAAATACCCAACACAATTGTCCCTGGTGCTGGGTCACACGATCTGACTGACTTATTTACTAGAACGATTTCAGGTTCTACATCCAGCGTTCTGCTGTCATATATATTATCTTGTGGGGTTTGAAATTGGTCATAGACAGTCCAGAGCAATCAGCATCTAAACATTGTCTACTGTTAACTAGAGAACCCAGCAAAAAAATCTAGAGTTTCCTTCAATGCTTTGATGAAAACATCAATTTCCTCGCGGGTGTTGTAGAAAGATAGACTTGCTCGTGCGGTTGCCGCAAGCCCTAAATAGCGGTGTAATGGTTGAGTGCAGTGGTGTCCAGAACGAATGGCGATGCCTTCTTGATCTAATAATGTAGATAAGTCGTTAGCGTGGACTTCTCCGGCTGTGAATGATGCCAGAGCGGCTCTACCTTCTCCTTGAGCGTTTGGTTTGGGGCCGTAAATTCTAATTTGGGGAATTTGCTCTAGTTGTTGGAACAAGTAAGCTGTTAATTCAGCTTCGTAGGCGTGAATTTTATCCATGCCGATGCTAGTAAGATAGTCTATTGCAGCACCAAGGGCGATCGCTTCTCCAATTGCAGGTGTACCGGCTTCAAATTTATGTGGTAATTCTGCATAGGTGGAATGGTCTAAATACACCTCTGCAATCATCTCACCACCACCAAAAAATGGAGGCATTGATTCTAACAATTCCAACTTGCCATACAGAAATCCTATCCCAGTTGGCGCACACATTTTATGACCGGAAGCTACTAACCAGTCACAATCTATTTGCTGCACATCAATGGGGTAATGAGGAACACTTTGGCAAGCATCAACTAAAAATTTAGCACCATATTCGTGAGCGATCGCCCCAATTTCTGCTACTGGATTAATACAACCCAAAGCATTAGAAATATGCACCACTGACACCAGTTTGGTTTTGTCAGAAATCAGCTTTTTAAACTGTGACAAATCAAAACTTTCTTCTGGCGTCAATTCCACAAATTTCAAAACTGCACCCGTTTTTTGAGCGACAAATTGCCAAGGTACAATATTACTGTGGTGTTCCATCACCGAGAGAATAATCTCATCTCCTGGCTGCAAATTATTCATTCCCCAACTGTAGGCGACTAGGTTAATCGCCTCACTGGCGTTGCGGGTGTAGATGATTTCTTGACGCGATGCAGCATTAATAAATTTAGCAATCTTGTCTCTAGCACCTTCATAAGCATCGGTCGCTTTCGCACTCAAAGTATGGGCACCCCGATGCACATTGGCATTAAAATGCTCGTAGTAATCTCGTAAGGTATTTAGTACGAGTAAAGGCTTTTGCGATGTTGCAGCATTATCGAGATAAACGAGGGTTTTCTCGTTGACTTCCTCATGCAAAATTGGGAAATCAGCGCGAACTTTATCGGCAAGAGTTTTAGTAGTAGTGAAAGTCATTGGTAGATTAGTAATTAGTCATTAGTCATTAGTCAGAGACTTGAGACTATTGACTGTGTTTAGTAATATGTTTCTGAGAGAGGGAACGGGTATTTGGTTGATGACTTCAGCAGCGAACGCGTTAATTAACAACTTCCGAGCATCGTTTTCATCAATTCCCCGACTTTGTAGGTAGAAGATTTCATCATCCTCTAACTGACTGACGGTTGCGCCGTGAGCGCATTTGACGTTATCGGCAGTAATTTCTAATTGGGGTTTAGTATCAACCCTGGCTTTTGCTGATAGTAGCAAATTCCGATTCAACTGAGCTGCATTTGTCAGTTGCGCTGGCTTAGGAACCAAAACTTTGCCATTGAATACTGCATGAGCGCGATCGCCTACAATACACTTATGCAATTGCTTACTTGTACCATGAGGATGATTCAGAGCGATCGCACTGTGAGTATCCGCCAATTGCTTACCAGAAATCATCGTCAAACCATTGAGAGTAGTTTGGGTTTGCTCGCCAGTTTGCAAAATCTCCAAATTATGCCGCGATAGCTTCCCGCCAAAAGTAATGGCATGACAAGTATATCGACTATTACGGGACTGAGCGATCGCAGTCTTCCCAATATGAAAAGCCTCTGCACCTTCTTGCTCAACCCTAGTGTGACTCACCTCAGCATTGTCACCCACCCAAACTTCCGTCACCGCATTGGTAAAATAAACTCCCCCTTCTTGTGGGGTAGGCATCTTGCCTGCCACATACTCCTCCACCAAACTCACCTGCGAACAACCTTCCGCCACCACCAAACAACGCGGCTGTGAAATAGTCGCCCTCTCACCCGCAACCGCAACAAACACCAAATGAATTGGCGTCTCAACTACCACATTCTTCTTCACCCACACCACAGCTGCATCAGTTATCCCAGCCGTATTGAGAGCCGTAAAAACTTCCTGCGCTCCTTCAGCTTGAGCTAAATACTGCTTTACACCTTCCTGCTCAACCACAGTTAAGCCAGCCAAATTACTCACCACCACTCCAGCCGGTAAATCTGCGACTGCGGATAACTCCGGCGCATAAACGCCATTAACAAAAACCAAACGACTATTAGCCGCTTCTTTTAGAATCAGCGAAGAGATATCAGTTTGTATTGATTGCGTCTCTAGATTAAATTGGACTTGTCGCAGAGATGACAAATCAGTAAATCGCCATTCTTCCTGGCGGGTAGTGGGAACAGTGGAGTGGCGTACCCAACTAGCAGCATCTTCACGTAAATCCTGCAACCATCCTTCTGTTTTTGGTGCAGTTACTTGATTTAACAATCCAGTTAAATAAGCATCTTTATCCAACAAACTAGATGTCAAATTGACTGCATCCGAATTAGAAATTGTGCTGGGAGAAACTTGAATACTCATTACACACCCACCTCAGCTATTGCAAACTCTTCCAGCACCCAGTCATAACCGCGAGACTCTAGTTCCAGTGCCAGTTCCTTACCACCACTCGTAATAATCCGCCCCTGCGCCATCACATGCACAAAGTCAGGCACAATATAATCGAGTAACCGTTGGTAGTGAGTAATCAAAAGTGTCGAATTATCTGGACTTGACAGTTGATTTACGCCATTCGCCACAATTCGGAGCGCGTCAATATCCAAACCCGAATCAGTTTCATCCAAAATTCCTAACTTTGGTTCCAGCAGCGCCATTTGCAGAATTTCATTTCGCTTCTTCTCACCACCAGAAAACCCTTCATTCAAACTCCGACTGAGAAAGCTGGAATTCATCTTCACCACATCCAGCTTTTCTTCAATTAAATCGTCAAAATCAAAAGCGTCTATTTCCTCTAAACCCCGTGCTTTTTGCCGGGAATTGTACGCCACCCGCAAAAAATCTAAATTGCTCACACCCGGAATTTCTAACGGATACTGAAACGCCAAAAATACACCACTTCTTGCGCGTTCCTCCGGCTCCAACTCCAGCAGATTTTGTCCTTGGAAAATCACCTCCCCGCCAGTCACCTCATACGCCGGATGACCAGCCAACACCTTAGAAAAAGTACTCTTACCAGAACCATTCGGTCCCATAATCGCATGAATTTCACCCGATCGGACTTCCAGATTCACACCCTTCAAAATCGGTGTACCATCAACATTAGCCGTCAAATTCCGTACCGACAGCACAACTTCACTATTTTCAATAATCATCTTCTCTTTCTCTTTCTTCGCGCTCTTCGCGTCTTCGCGGTTCGTTATTCTTCGACAGATAAACACAGGCGTTGCTGAATAAAAATATGAATATCTCACGCAGAGGCGCAGAGGTAAATTTTTGTATTCAGCAATGCTTAGCGTGTTTATCCAACACTGCCTTCCAACTTCAAACTCAACAACTTATCAGCTTCCACAGCAAACTCCATCGGTAGCTGATTGAAAACATCCTTACAGAAACCGCTAATCATCATCGAAATCGCATCTTCTGAAGAAATACCCCGTTGAGCGAAGTAAAATAACTGATCTTCCCCAATCTTAGAAGTAGAAGCTTCATGCTCCACCTTCCCAGTGTTATTTTGCACCTGGATATAGGGGAAAGTATTAGCGTGAGCATTATCCCCAATCAGCATCGAGTCGCACTGAGAATAATTTCTCGCCCCTTTCGCCGTTGGGTTGACTTTCACCAAACCCCGGTAACTATTACTGGATTTACCTGCGGAGATTCCCTTAGAAATAATTGTACTGCGGGTATTCTTCCCGACGTGAATCATCTTACTGCCTGTATCGGCTTGCTGCTGATGATTTGTCAGCGCCACCGAGTAGAACTCACCCACAGAGTTATCACCCACCAACACACAGCTAGGATACTTCCAAGTAATTGCCGAACCCGTTTCTACTTGAGTCCAGGAAATCTTGGAATTTACGCCCTGACACAAACCGCGCTTGGTGACAAAGTTGTAAATACCGCCTTTACCGTTAGCATCTCCAGCGTACCAGTTTTGGACGGTGGAGTATTTGATTTCGGCGTTGTCCAGAGCGACAAGTTCCACCACAGCGGCGTGTAGCTGGTTGCTGTCATACATTGGCGCGGTGCAACCTTCGAGGTAGGAAACATAGCTACCTTCTTCGGCGACAATCAAAGTCCGCTCAAATTGTCCCGTGTCACCGGAGTTGATGCGGAAGTAGGTAGACAGTTCCATTGGGCATTTGACGCCTTTGGGAATATAAACGAAGGAACCATCGCTAAATACGGCAGCGTTCAAGGCAGCAAAATAGTTGTCAGCGATAGGAACAACGCTACCCAGGTATTTTTTGATTAATTCTGGGTGTTCCTGCAACGCTTCCGAAAACGAGCAGAAAATAACACCATCTTCCGCTAGCTTTTCTTTAAATGTAGTGGCGACAGAAACGCTATCAAAAATCGCATCCACAGCAACGTTTGCCAGTCGCTTTTGTTCAGATAGGGAAATGCCTAGCTTTTCAAAGGTTTCCAGCAGAGTGGGATCGACTTCATCCAAACTGTTGAGTTTTTCTTTCTTGCGTTTCGGCGCTGAGTAATAAATGATATCTTGATAATTAATTGGTGGATACTTGACATTTGGCCAAGTTGGTTCTGTCATTTTTTGCCACTGGCGATAAGCCTTGAGGCGAAAGTCCAGCATGAACTGTGGCTCGTTCTTCTTAGAGGAGATCAAGCGTATAACGTCCTCGTCTAGTCCACGCGGAATCGTGTCGGCCTCAATGTCGGTGATAAAGCCGTACTTGTAGGGTTGGTTGACTAAGGTTTTGACAGTGGCACTCATCGGTAATAATCTCTCGTGTTCGGTTAAATCTCTTTCAGGATGGGAGAAGAGCTATTCCCTAGCCGATTCCCATCACGGGTTACGGAATGGTTACACGGCTGCTAGAATGGTGGTGGAGAGTAAAACAACAACTATGTTGTTTAAGTTATCTTCATTTTACGCTAAATTAACAACAACAATGTTGTCAAAGTCAAACAATTTTGGATTTTAGATTTGCAATTTTGGATTGAAAGAGGCCGTAAAGGTACTTTGGTCAAGGATTTTAGATTGACGGCCAACGAGTTATCGAGCTTATGCTTGAATTTGTTCTACCCACAAAAAGGAGCCGCTGTGGTGGACAGCTTAAGAGGCATCGGGGCATGTACCAAAAAACTTTTTTAATCCAAAATCCAAAATCTAAAATCCAAAATCGGCTCGGTCAGATTTTTCGAGAAATTTTTGGGACGTTCCCGCAGCGTCTCGCAGAGAACATGGCGACTATCAACCAGTCCTCAACCAAGCAAGAAATTCTAGAATATCTCCACAAGCACTCACAAGCAACGGCTTTTGAGCTAGCTGAAGTTTTAGATGTTAGCAAGCAAGCGATTCGTCGTCATCTTAAAGATTTGGAGACGGAGGAACTCGTTTTGTATTCCACAGCAGTGGAAGCCGGAATGGGGCGTCCGCAGCACGTTTATCAATTGAGTCGTCAGGGACGCGATCGCCTACATCGAACTATGAACGATCGCTTTGGTGATGCCAGCGGTAATTTTGCTGTTTCGCTGCTGGATACCTTAGCAGAAACCGTGGGACACGATCAATTCACATCCATTTTACAGAAGCAGTGGGAACGTAAAGCTTTAGAATATCGCGATCGCGTAGGTGGCGATTCACTCCGGGAACGTGTAGCCAACTTAGTAGAGTTGAGAAAAGCTGAGGGCTTTATGGCGGAGTATCACCCTGTTGATGTCAATGACTCCTCAAAAGGCGATCGCTTTATTTTCATCGAGCATAACTGTGCCATTTCCAACGTTGCTGAATCTTTCCCCAGCATTTGTGGTCACGAATTAGAAATGTTTGCTGCCGTCTTACCTGATTGTACCGTAGAACGCACCCACTGGATTATTAACGGCGAACATCGTTGTGGGTATTTAGTACAAGCTCGTCATTAGTTATTAGTCATTAGTCATTTGTCATTAGTTATTAGTCAAGAGTTATTCTCTCTCGTCTCCCTTACCCCCTAATAATCAATTAAATTTGAGACAACATTTAACATTTATGGATGTAGCACCACAAGAATCATCAACACAATTTTTAAGTCTGGAAGAATCAGCAAAAGTAGACGCGGCTTTGTTATCTTCCTCCGAAAAGTTCTTAACAAGATTGACAATTTCATCACTTAAGCTTTTAAAATATATTGCTCAAGAATACAGTGTTGCTATTGAAGATTTAACAACACAACAACTAATTGAGTGGTTTGAAAAAGATAGCAAAATTCGACGCGAGCAGGGAATTGAAGCTGCATATCTGAAATGGTAAATTAGTCATTAGTCATTAGTCACTTGTACTGAGCGTAGTCGAAGTATTAGTCATTAACAAAGGCGTAGCTTGGTTAGAGAGTCATCCAGCATAATTACGAATTACGAATTACGTTAGCGTAGCGGGGCGTAGCCCATTAGGAATTATTTTAACGTGTTCTCACAGCGGTACCCGTGGCAGTAATCAGCAATAGAACTCCTGATTGATCGACATTAATTGTACCAGTATCAATTTCAATCCCAATTACTGCGTTTGCTCCTAAACGTTGCGCTCGTTGTTCTAATTCTTCTAGTGCTTTGCGTTGACCTTGCTCAAATAGACGCTCGTAACTACCTGTGCGTCCACCAACAATATCCCGAATACTGGCTAAAAAATCGCGCAAAAAATTGCTACCATACACGACTTCTGCGGTCACAATACCTAAATATGATTCGATAACGGCTCCTTGAATCACATCAGTGGTAGTTATAATCATAAATTAGCCTCATGAATAAGTAGCTAAGCGTAAATAAATTAAAGTTTGTAAGGGACTTCCAGAAAATAAATTATCCCATTTTCATAGTGGCAGATTCTTTCTCCTCTGCATACACAACGATGGAATATTTTTTTAGTTGGAAATCCCTAATAAGGACTTTAGCTCTGATAATCCTGAAGAAGGGCTGAATGGCTCACTACGAATTAAGATTTAATTTTATATTTAATTATCGCTACCTACTTATTATATCTGTTGATATTTATTAAGAAGGTGAACCTAATTAAACTAGGGATTATCAGGAATTTATACCTACAAAACTAGTCTGTGTTGTAGATATATTCCATCGCCATACCTCAGACGATTAAGAAAAGCGATCGCCATTCTGCTTTGTAGTATTGTCTTAAGTAAGTAAACGAGAATAAATCAAAGTAGATTGAGTAATGTAAAAAATCTTAAGATTATTTCGTACTGAACGCGCAGCGTCTCGAAGAGAGGACTAAAGTCCTCAAATCAGGGCTAAAGCCCTTTCTACAAGACGCTGTTCGCGTTCACTACAAACCTTGAATTCTTCACGCTGCTCTACTTATACCAATTTTTTATGAAGCTGCATATAATTCGATCCCCCATAGCCCCCCTTCTTAAGGGGGGAACCAGAAAAACATCTATTAAAGTCCCCCTTTTTAAGGGGGATTTAGGGGGATCAAGATATGTGCAACTTCACGTTAAATTGGTATTAACCATAAACAAGACTTTCAGAAACATAACTGCTTGTTGCATCGATCTTATCGTCTAATCACCAAAAAAGTATGTTTATGAATGAATATTGGTTTACCTAAGCTAGGACAAAATACTAAAAATTTGAGAAAATTCCATACATACTCAGTAAATTTTTCAATAAAATCACAAATATCTATGAATGTTGAGCTATCTCTAAAATATTGCTGTATCGCTTATTGATGATTAAGTGAGACACATGTGAGTGTTTTACTTAATAAGTAAAAGCACTGAGAAAATAGTATTGTTTCTGCTCTTGTAGTGATTTATATCTAGAAAAATTTGCTTTGCTCATTGATAGCTGACACTTGACGCTTCAGTAAAAACTCTGTTGTGTAGGCTAATTGTAAAGTTAAGAATAAATGAACTATGAACATCTTAATTAATGCGAAAAAATACAGTTTTCAAAAGTCCACATTTTTGTTTTAATGTACAAGAAAAAAGTCCTCTAAAATTTCAGGAAATTTACTGTGTACAAGCCAACATCATTTGTGTTTAGTGTGATGTTATTAGGATGTTTTACCTTTAGCATACCGACGATCGCTCAGGCTCAGGTATTAGTAGCACAAACGAAAAGTGCAGAGTTAAAGCAATTGCTAGAGGAAGGACGGAGGTTAGTTGATACAGGCGATTATGGAGGCGCAATCTCTGTTTATCAGCAAGCAGCTAGCCTAGATCCCAAAAATGCGAAAATTCACTCAGGTATTGGTTACTTATACGCTCAACAAGGAAATTACCAAGCGGCATTAACAGCTTATCGTCGAGCGATCGCCATTAACCCTAACAATAGTGATTTTTATTACGCTGTCGGTTACATTAAAGCAAATTTGGGAGACACTGCTGGGGCAAAAGAAGGTTACCGTCGTGCCATACAGCTCAATCGTAATAACGTTAACGCCTATTTAGGATTAGCTGTGACACAATCGCGTATGGGAGACTATAGTGCAGCTACTTGGGCATATCAGCAAGCACTCGGCTTGGATAAAAACAATGCCCAAACTTATGAATTGATGGGTTCGATGTATAAACAGCGACACCAAGCCAAAGAAGCGAACAGCGCCCTGCAAAAAGCGCGTGACTTGTATCGTCGGCGCAATGACTCAGCTGGTATAGACAGAGTAGAAGCCATGCTGCGACAGTTGGGAGGATGAGATTAAACCAATTCGCAATGATGCTCGTGACGCTCGTGACGCTCGTTCGCCCTTGGTGTCTCCCCTTGGGAGATGACTCGCTAACACAATGGGTTACGCCCCGTTACGCTAATGCCATTACTTTTTGTAACTGGGATTCTAATTAGTTATTAAAACGTGCTGCTTGTACAAGCAGGGGAATTAAACCCCCAAACTTTGTTAATCTAACTGGCGTCCCGTTAATTCGACAAAAATATCTTCCAGATTAGAGGGACGTACCATCATTCCGGTTTTATCGGGTTGTTCATTCAAGTAAATATTTGCTTTTTCCAAGGATGGGAAAAATAAATATTCCCAGTTGCGGGCGCCATCACTTCCCACTTCAGACACACCTAATTGTTTCATCACCAAACCTTCACCGTGAGTAGAACGCAGCTGTTGTAAAGTTCCCAAAGATATCAGCTTACCGCCATCCATAATACCGATGCGTCCTGGTTTGGTAGAGCCGAAAGCATCGCATAAAAATTCGACTTCATCCATATAATGAGTCGTTAGTAACATCGTCATCCCCTGCTTATTCAAATCCCGAATAATTTCCCAGAGGCGTCGCCTGGTTTGGGGGTCTAGTCCTACCGTTGGTTCATCCAAAAACAAAATTTGTGGTTGATGCAACAATGCTCTCGCTATCTGCAACCGTCGTTTCATACCCCCAGATAAAGTTTTGACCAAATTATCACGTTTTTCTGCTAACTCAACATACTCTAGCCATTGATTAATTAATTGTTGTCGCTGCGGGTTACGAATGTGGTGTAGTCTCCCGTGCAGCTCCATATTTTCCCAGACAGTTAAATCGTTATCGAGACTGACTTGCTGCAAGACTACACCAATACTCTGTTTTGCCAACATTGGTTGGCTCACCACATCATATCCACTTACTTCTATTCGTCCTTGGGAAGGTTTGGTGAGTGTAGTCAGCATCCGAATTGTGGTAGATTTACCCGCACCATTGGGGCCAAGTAGAGCAAATATTTCCCCTGCTTCAATTTTGAATGACAGGTCATTAACTACAGGTACTTTGTTGTAAAATTTGTAGACGTTTTCTAAGAAGACAGCAGCAGTCACGTCGCTTCGCTCCGAATTCAAAATTCAAAATTAACAATTTCCATACAATGGTGTGAGCCAATTTACGATCAACACTACCATTGCGATCGCATTAAGGGCTAAACCAATTCGCAATTACGTTTTGTAACGAGGATTTTAATTAGGCATTTAATTCGTGGCGTCCTTCTTAGGGAACTCCAAGAAATAAAACAACCGCTTGAAGTTGCTGACTGTTGACTGTTAACTGTTGACTGTGAGTGAACAGTGGGATATTTTTTATTTGTCAGTCCCTAAAGGGGATGAAAACCCGTGCTTATTCTCCTTACTTTGCGCCTCTGCGTGATGAAAATAGAACTTACGCAAAAACTCTCTTAAACTCTTATTACTCCGTGTCCTTTGTGTCATTTACGGTTCGTTTTTTCATAATTTTGCGTAAGTCCTAGAAAATTCATACTTCCACTTACCAACGCCAAGATTAGAAAGTATGCCATGATTAATTGACTGTGCGTAATACGACGCTTGCCGAAGATGACTGCAAAGCTCTACCCTGGAAAACTTAGCCAGTCAGTATTTTGGATAAATGAAAAATTGTTTAAAGCTTACCTTCGACAGCAGACAAACAGCATTAGCTATTCGAGTTAATCAGCAAGCAGAATTGCCAAATGCTCTAGAACAAATAGGACTTAGTGATTCACGTCCTGTTTTAGTAGTGGTGGGAGGTGCAAGTAACATCAGTGAAACCGACTATCTCCGCATTCAAAGGTTATTTGTGGAAGTTTTAGCCCCCATCGCTGAAACTTTGGGCGCTTATGTGGTGGATGGGGGTACGGATGTGGGAGTTATGCGATTAATGGGTGAGGCGCGTACCCAGATAGGTGCTAAATTTGCTTTGGTTGGTGTGACACCCGAAAGCAAAGTGACTTTACCCAATCAATTAGAAGTTGCAGATTCGACACCGCTAGAACCAAACCATACTCATTTTCTGCTAGTTCCTGGTAGTGATTGGGGCGATGAATCTCCTTGGATATCTGAAGTTGCAACGGTGTTGGCTAGTGGCGCACCTTCGGTTACAGTACTTTTGAATGGTGGCGAAATTACCTTTAAGGATGCGTTTTCTAGCGTTAATACTGGTAGATTAGTTGTGGCGATCGCTGGTAGTGGTAGAACCGCAGATAAACTTGCTGCTGCTTTGGTTGGAAAAGATACCGACGATCGAGCTAAAGAGTTAGCTAAATCTGGTAAATTGCAATATATTGACTTAATCGACATCGAGAAGCGAATTGCTAACTTAGGGGAAATCATTAAGGGTTTACTTTCTACCAAGGAGTGAATATGGCAAAAAAAGATAGTTATCAAGAATTTTTAAAGGAAGATTTTAATAAATTATTTGCTGGAATGAACTTAGGCGACGTACAAAGACATTTTTTGCGATCGCGCTGGTTAGACCAAGTACTCTGGATGGAAGGTAAAGCGAATTTTTCACGCGATCGCTATTATTTTTGGCGGCTAACAACTATTATTGGTGGGGTAATTCTCCCAGGTTTGGTAAGTCTAAATATTCATACTACATTTAAGGTTGATAATGCTGAAAATAATATCAATTATAGGAATTTAATTATTGGCTCGACTTTTGTAATCAGTCAATTAGTTGCTATTAGTGCTGCTGTTGAAGAATTTTTTCACTATGGAGAACGCTGGCGACACTATCGCCGCACAGTGGAATCTTTAAAAACCCAAGGATGGCAATTTTCACAGTTAACAGGTCCTTATCGTAATTATACAAGTCACGATCAGGCATTTAATGTTTTTGCTGGTCAAGTAGAAGAGATTATTCAGCGAGATGTCGAAATATATGCGACTCAAGTTGTCCAAGAGAAAAAAGAAGAACAAGAAAATAAAGAAAGCTCTTAGTATCTTGATGCAGAATACAAAGATAACTAATATTGAATATCATAAAGAATAAAAATAATAATAATTGGGGATTCAGAATTCACCAGTAAAAAATGATTTTGGCATTGAGCAAGGTGAAAATTCTATCCAGTTCTAAATATATCGGTCAATTTAGCTTCAGCTTATAACCTTACAGCGTAGGTCTTTGAATTTGTCTCTATTAGTACCCTAAAGTTTTTATCTCCCCTAACCCAATACGATTAGGTTAAGGGTTATTGATGTAGATAAATTGTCTTTGAAGACGCGATAAATCGCGTCTCTACATGAGGCTTTTGGGCTTATCTGAACCCCTAATCTCTTAACCTTGTCATCCTCTTCTCCCTGTTAGATAGTTTATTTTATTTTTTGAAGTTACCTTAGTTACCCTTAGTTACAGTATCTCCAGGTCCAGCGGTGACAATTACCAAATTTTCTGGCTTAATTAAATCCTGAATTACCTGTTGCATCTGAGCCATAGTAACTGCCTGAATCTGTTCGGGAAATTCTCGAATTTCTGTTCGTGAAAGTCCGAAGGTAGCATTATCCAAAATCATGCTAGATACATTACTAGGATTGGCTAAATCTACAGGGTAACTGTTAGTAATTGAGCGTTTGGCTGTGTTTAATTCCGCCTCAGTTACTCCTTGCTCTCGCAATTGTTTGAGTAAAGCAATAGTACTGGCGATCGCCTTTTGGGCATCTCCAGGAGCAGTCTGCATTTGAATAAAGAAGGGACCGGGGTTGATTCCGGCAGCAAAAGCACTATAAATACCGTAGGTTAAACCTTGGCGATCGCGTACTTCTGTACCTAAGCGACTGGCTAAGGTATCACCACCCAATATTTGATTCAGCACCAACGCCGGATAGAAACGCCGATCTTTCCGAGAAATACCGCTGTAACCGATGTAGGTAACCGCCTCAGCTTTACCGGGAATTACTTTGTTTAAACGCGTGGAAGTTTCCGGTAATGGTACCGTTGGTACTTTGAGAACAGGAGGCTTACCTTTAACTTGCCATTTGCCAAACTGCTCATTTAGCAATGCTTTTACCTTAGCTGGATCGAAATCTCCGACTAAGGCGATCGTTGTAGTATCTGGTCGGTAATGTGCTTGGTAGAAACTAAGCAAATCATCACGAGTAATACCTTTTAAACTCTCTTCCGTGGGGAAATTGTGGAATGGATGATTTTCTGGATAAACCGCTTGCTGGAATACCCGCCGTCCCAGTCCATTGGGGTCATCTAACTGGACTTTGAGACCTGTTAATGCCCGTTGACGGCTCAGTTCCAACTGGTCTTGAGGAAAAGTAGCATGTTGCACTACATCTGCGAGAGTTTCAATTACAGTGGGTAACTGGGCTGATAGCGCCTCAGCACTGATGTTTACGCCTTCGCGGCTAGCACTGAAGTCTAAACCGGCTCCTTGGTCTTCTAAGGTTTTTGCGAGGGTGAGAGCATCTTTAGTCTGCGTTCCATTCATTAAGTTGGTTGCAGTGAAATTTGCTAATCCAGCTTTTTGATTACCGTCAAACTCGCTACCTGCATCAATTTTGCCGCTGAGATTAATTGTGGGAACGTTGCGATCGCTTAATAGCAAAACTCGCAAACCATTATTCAAGGTAAACTCTTCTGGTAACGATTGTTTAGCTGAATCTGTAGCTGCTGTGGTAGCTGGGAGATATTTCGCCAGTTCTGCGGGATCTACAGGTTTACCAGGGCTGAAATTTTCCACTGTGCGACCAGAACCAGCGCTGGAAGTCCCAGGTTTACCATCTGGTTGAGTCGGCTCAAAGAAGCCAATGGTTTGTTTAGCCGGATCTAGGTAAGTTTTTGCTGCTTTCTGGACTTGGGCTGGAGTGACTTTGGCGATCGCCGCGAGATATTTTTCAATAAATTTATAATCCCCCGCCACAGTTTGGTTATATGCCAGCTGGTTAGCCTGACTAGTAATATCTTGGTTACCCAGTACATAGGAAGCTTGCAATTGCGTCTTCGCCCGCTTCAATTCTTCGGCAGTAACTGGCTGTTGTTGCAGTTTTGCCAAAGATTCCTCGATTACCTGGGCAATTTTCCCTAGCTCTTTACCTGGAGCCGCCGTAGCATCAATTTCATACCAACCCGGTTCGATGAGTTCCGCAGCACCACCACTTACTGAACTTGCGAGTCCAGATTCTACCACCGCCTGATAAAGCCGAGAACTGCGTCCACCTGTGAGAATGGCATCCATTACATCAATTGCTGGGACATCAGGATGTTTAAGATCTGGCAGAGGATACACCGCTTGCAATAGTGCTGCACTTCCAGGTTGCTTCAGGACAATAGGTGCTTTTTTCGCAACTGACGAAGATGAAGAAGACGCGGAAACTGGGATATCCGGTGATGCTGTTAATGGACTCTTCGTGTCCCCGCGTCGTCTTTTTGTCAACTTACCAAAAGTTTCTTTTACAACTTTGAGTGCAGGTTCTGTGGCAAAATCTCCGGTAATCACCAAGGTAGCATTTTCTGGACTGTAGTAGGTTTGGTAATAATTCCGCACCTGCTCCACCGTGAATTTCTCTACATCGGCTTTTGTGCCTCCCACCGATAAGCCATAAGCTCGATTAGGAAAAGCAGCTCGCATCACTGCCCGATCTAGACGATAACCTGGTGAATTTTCGTACCCTTGTAACTCCGAAATCACTACCCGCTTTTCACTTTTGAGTTGTTCAGCTCCAACTAAGGAGTTTTCCATGCGATCGGCTTCCAATGTCAGCAAGGCTTCGAGTTTGTCTCGCTGTACTGTGCCAAAATAAGCTGTTTCGTCGTAACCAGTAAAGGCATTGAACTGGCTACCTAAGGCGCTAAATAAGCGTCCAAACTGCACTGGACGGTCTTTTGTGCCTTTGAACATCAAATGTTCTAATTGATGGGAGATACCATTCTCTCCCTTCACCTCGTTGCGCGAACCGACTTTATACCAAACCTGTACACTCACCACAGGAGCGGTATGGACTTCTTTGGTTAACACAGTTAAACCATTGTCCAATAAGGTTTTTTGTACTCCTTTGGTGAAGGAGATGGGAGATACAGGTGCAACTGCTGTTGGTGTTGCTGCAATAGTAAAATTACCTGAAAATGGGACTAAACTTAGGAGAATACTCAGGAAAAAACCTACAAGCATGTATCCGCGTGGCTTCATAAGCAGTGCGATATGGAAAATTTAAGTTGATAAAAAACAATTCGAGAAGAAATGCAAAGTTGAAATTGACAAAGTTCAAAAGCCCCTGATGTTTGAACTGGAGATTTCGGTAAGTCAGTGCTTGGAGCAAAGGTCAAGAAGTAAATCAGCGTCCTATGTCCAGAGATTTTTCCGCCTATTTAGTTGAATTAGCGATCGCAGTGAGTAACTCACTAGGAATTTCAGATAAAGTGCTTCCATTGGTCTATTGATCAAATTAAAGTACCGAAACTGCCACCTGAGAGACTGGTAGCTTTCTCAGGGTAACAAATTCTCTAATTTGTCAATTTTCATCAATCAGACACATTATTAGTAATAAATAATACTTTCGGCAGAGAGGTATATCAAGCATAACTATAATTCTAGATAGATAACCTCACATGCCTAATCTTCTTAAGATAAAGCCAAGACTAAAAGATTAGGAATCTAATAATGGCTGAACAACAAAAATCTAGTAATCAAGCTACTACCCCCTCTTCTTCTGGTGGCTACCAAACCCCCATTGACGAAAGTACCCGCAAAACTGGTGATGCTGAAAAAAGCGATGGCAAAACCACCGCTACTCCAGAAGCGCCAGAGAATGATACTGTGCAAGGCAGCCCCAATCAAGGAACTGAGTCGCGTTAATTGATTTGAAATTTTTCAAGCTTGAGTCGTTTCCTGGGAATTCTGTGGTGAGTTGAATTCAGTAAGTTTAGAGTGGATATCTGGCGTAACAGCCACAAATATCCACTCATTTTTATGTGGTAAGCTTTCATATCAAATCCAGTTGAATACTTGTCATTTAGACTGGCGTGGAAAATTTTTTTGACAAGTGATTAGACGGATATGATATCAAGGGAAAATTTCCTCAGTTTCCACTCTACCCCGCCTATTTTGTTGCTGGAGGATTTGAGGTTGGACAAGTTTTGTTAGCAAAATCACACTGATAAATATAAGGTTCTTGCCAACTCAGGGGAATCTCTAGTAAGTCTCGCGTTCCTGTTATACCTTGTCCAATAAATAGCAACAAAGCAATAGTGTTTAAAATCGTATGAATGGTACGCCAGCGATTAGATTTATCTTGATAAATATCTGGAAAAATTGCTAATGAAAAAATCATCAGCAGTGCTGCGCTAATCCCAATATAATAATGTGACCAGTACCACTCACTGGTGAGGCGATAGACTCCATCCTGACAGCCTAAAATTACTAAACCTGCACCAGTTAAAGTGGCGAAAATTCCTCGCCATAATCGTTGTTTAGCGCGATAAAGAAATACTAAAGAGGCGATGGTTGCAGCAAATATTAACAGGATAAAAATAACTTGAAAAGGTGTCTTATTCCACAAGTCATTTTTGATAATATTTTTGCCAATAGCGTAGCTTAATCCAATTAAAGTTAATCCGACAACTGCACTTGTTAGCCATTCACCTAACTGCTTATGTTCTAGACCCACCACTGGAGGAATTTTGCTCTTATTTCCGGCTAAAATTTGCAATCTGCGTTGGCGTGTTTGCCAAGCAAAATTAACCACTATACCTATGAGTGGAAACACAAATATAACTGCGATCGCTGGATGTAAAAGACCAAGAAAATCTGTGAATTGCATACAACACCTTTCGCTAAATTATTGGTAAATAAAACCTAAAATATGAATAAAAAATTAGGATTCATAATTGGAAAATTTTTCTGATAAATGTAATAACAATTCTCATAAATAATGGCTAAATGCTCACACCTCATAAATGTAGTGTCCTCAAATTAATAGACTTCTTGCAGAAGTCGGGAAAAGGGGAGGGGACCCCACCTTCCCCTTTAACCTTTTCCCTTTTCCCACCTCTTGCAAAAAGCACTTTTGCAAGAGGTCTAATCTTTAACGACAATTTAAAGCATTATGGGATTACCAAAATTAATTTAAGCTGAGAATCTGTTTAATATTTATTTTTTTATTTATAGATAATTCTCAGGTACTGTAGGGTGCGTTAAAACCCGTAACACGCCTTCATTCGTAAGGCTTTAGTGCGTTATGCTGTCGCTAACACAGCCTACATATCTTTTAAAAAATCAAATTATTAGTCCTAAATGCGTCTAAATTATATCAACACTCTTTATAATCATTGACACTTGAGGGTCAACCGTCATCAGGTAACAGGTTATTAATTTTATAGTCATTCTGAATTCTTAACTAATTTCCAAAGCAAGTAATTATTATCACTATATGCAACCTTGCTTGCATACTTGTAAGTAGCTTCTATTTTTTGACGCCAGATATCTGAAGGATTTAGTAAAAAAATATCAGTGAATATATCAGGAATATTGGGAACATTTTGGTTATTTAGTAATTCAAATTTGACTTTATCCTCTAAAATATAACTCAGAGAAAAGATATTTCCATAATTAATTCCAAACGCATCAGTAATCAAAAGTGGACGATCGGTTTGATTAATAATTCTGGCAACTTGTGGATTACCATAGCTAATAACCTTGCTCCACCAAGTTTCTGCCTGGGAACTTACCCCGTAAGAAACTAGTCCACAAATAATTAGTAGTCCAGTAATTGTTTGCCAGATTCTTCGACGTAAAAAACTCTGATTATTTAG
Source organism: Nostoc sp. C117 (assembly GCF_043099735.1). NCBI lineage: Bacteria > Bacillati > Cyanobacteriota > Cyanophyceae > Nostocales > Nostocaceae > Nostoc > Nostoc sp. C117. The sequence goes on along the minus strand of NZ_CP170991.1, from coordinate 193,145 downwards.
TTTAGTAGCTAATAGATAAATAACAGATAATTGAATCCCAAAATAAAAAGGTAATAAATAGCGTTCCGAAAGTGAGCGTATACCGCCAAAAATCAAATCTGGTACCATTAACGGTAGTGCAGTAATTAGAATGAACGTCAGGATAAACAACCAGATTTTATAGTTACTTGTTCGACAGAGAAAATAAATAGAATATGCAATAAAAGTGAAAAAAATTGGTGTAATTATATAGCAAAAGGGATTTTCAAAGCCAAAGTCTAAATCCAGAAAAATCCGACTTAACTGTAGCAGCCAAGATTTAATTAAAACCTCTAAGGGTAGATGTGTTGTTGTCCAAGCTGTTGAAGTATTAAATTGCAAAAAGTTATTGATTAGAACCAATATCCAAGGTATGAAAGCTAAAAATCCTGCTAGCGATGCTAGAAAATAAGCTTTGACTGTCCCAGTTAACCTAAATCTGGCAATGATAATTACATAAATTGCATGACCAACTGCTACAAATCCACTCAATAAAAATGTATACAAACTAATCGCCAAGGTTACGGCATAGATTCCCCAATTTAATATGCGTAGTCTTGGATATGTTGATTCGAGCCTTAATGCTCGTAGCAATGAGGCATTGCATAATAATATGGTGACTAGCCAGAGAATATATTCTCGTGCTTCCTGGGCGTATACTAGCTGAATAGGGGAAATTGCCATAAGTGCGATCGCAATCTCTGATACCCATAACTGTCCTTTAAATAATTCTCGACATAACCAATAAGCACTGGGAAAAATTAATAAGCTGATAAACGCAGATAAACTTCTAATTGCTGTCACCGAATTACCAAAAATTTGTACCCAAAGCCGACCGATTAAATAATACAATGGAGGATGTTGTGGATCTTCTGTTTCTAAAGATCTAATGGTATCAATTATGTCCTTTTCTGTATTAATGCTTTGAAATTTAGCAAAGCTTTCCTTAGTAATTACATGCCCATTAAATATTTGCTGTTTTGCTAAATTTTTGGTATATCCAGAAATCCGCAATAAAGTGAAAGTTTCATCATGCCAGAAAACTTTCAGATCGAGGTTGAAAAAACGAAAAAATATACCCGTTATTAAGAGAAGAACAATCAAAAACCGCAACTTATTTTCAGCAATTTTTAGATGGTGCATAACTAAATTTTACAATCATAATTTGTAGACAATTACTCACTCTTTGCTCTGTGGGGAAAAATATTTAATATCTATGGAAATTCGGTTTGATTTATGAAAAAATTAGTAACGTCCTAAATCCTGATAAATGGTGCATTACGCTGTGAATAACACACCTTACATATCTTTTCAAAAATCGAATAGTAACCCCATAATACATTACCACACTATAAACTAGAGGGTAATTTATTATTATGTACGCTATTAGGTCGGCGGGAATTACCAGGTTTAGTTAATTTCCAAACAAAATAATAATTGTCATAGTAAATAATATCTGTTTTGAAGTTATACTTTTTTGCTATGAGTTCGTGCCACTGCTCTGAAGTATTAAGTAAAAAAACATCAGCAAATTCATTAGATATTTTAGGAATTTGTTGATTGCTCACCAATAAAAATCGCACTTTTGGTTCTAAAAGATAGATCAGAGAAAAGAGATTTCCATAATTATTGTCTAAAATATTACTAATTAAAAGTGGGCTATTACTCTGATTGATAATTTGAGCAACTTGGGGATTGCCATAATTCATACCTTTATTCCACCAAGTTTCTGCTTGGGAACTCACCTTAGAAGAAATTAAACCACAAATAATCAGCAATGTCATGATGATGTGCCAAATACTCCGGCGTGAAAAGCTACCATTGTATAATTGCGTAGCCAGTAGATAAGCAATAGCTAGTTGAATTCCTAAATAAGATGGGATTAAATATGGTTCAGTAAACGCTTGTATACCTCCAGCGCTTAAGTTTGCTAATATTAGGGGCAGTCCTGGGACTACAATCAATGTAATAATAAACGACCAAACTTTGTAGTTGCTGGTACGACAAAGAAAATAAATTGAATATCCTACCAAAGTTAAATAAATTAGTGTAATTAAATAAACTAGAGGATTTTCTAAGCTAAGGTTTATATCAAAAAAAATCCGGCTGATCTGCATCAGCAAAAATGGAACGATCGGCATCAAAGATGACTGGGTTGTTGTCTTCTCTCCGGAAATCAGAAATTTGAAAAAGTGACCCATGACAATTGTTATCCAAGGCATGAAGGCTAAGAAACTTACCAGCGAGGCTAGCAGATAAGCTCTGACAGTTTCAGTCACTTGAAATCTCGCAGCGATCGCTACATAAATTCCGTGAGCAAGTGCGATAAATCCACTCCAAATAAACGTATAAAGACTAATGGTCAAAGTTATTGCATAAATGCTCCAACTAGCGAAGATATCTGGCCGCTGTCTTTCTTTTGTTAGCCGATCTTGATGTTGGGATTCCAACTGCATTGCTCTCAATAGTGAAGCGCTAGATAGCAATATACTGATTAACCAAAGAATATATTCTTGTGCTTCTTGGGCGTATACTAGGTGAATTGGAGAGATCGCTGTAAGTGCGATCGCTATCCCAGGAACTGATAACGGCACATTAAATAATTCTCGGCATAGCCAATAAATACAGGGAAAAACCAGCAAACTAATGAAGGCAGATAAACTTCTGATTGCTGTCACCGAATTACCAAAGATTTCCATCCACAATCTGGCGATTATATAATACAACGGTGGATGTAGAGAATCTTCTCTTGCTAAAGACATAATTATGTCATTTAAGCTTTTTTCTTGATTTGCACCTTGAAATTTGGCAAAACTTTCTTTACCAATGACACGATTATTAAAAAGTTCCTGTTTGGCTTCAGTTATCGTGTAACCAGAAATCCGCAATGAGGTATAAGTTTCATCATGTGAGTAAACCTTGCCATCAAGGTTAAAAAAGCGAAACAATATACTCATCACTAACAAGAATATAATTAAAAACCGCAACCAACTCGGAGCAAATTTGAGGTGGCGCATAAATATGTTTCCCAAAATTGTTTTAAAATAACCCAGCTTATCTTACTTCATGATGTACATAGATGTAGCTTGTGGCAGACATCCTTAAAAAAGAGATCTGAGTGTATTCATAAGATATCGCCAACTATACTTTTAAAGTCATATTATTTTGACAAATGATAATAAACTTCTCTCTTCTATTAACTCTGAAAACAAGTGCAAAAGGTTGTATCAAATACCGCAAAAATCGGTTTCTTTATGAAACTGAGATACAGGAGAGTTCAAATTAGTGAAATACACCTTAAAACCTCATCTTGATAAAGTACAGTTTTATCGGGATGAGGTTAAGCTGTACCTAGGTTGCTTAGGAAATGCTATAGTAATTTCGAGAATTTTGTGCGAACTCGGATGTTTGTAACCAACATTAGCTATTAGGCTAAATTTAGACAAGTGCATCAAGAATTCTTTGGAGAAAATCCACGAGCTTCAACTATGGTAGAAGTGAAATCATTAGTCGAGCCAGCGATGCTAATTGAAGTTGAAGTTAATGCGATCGCTCCAGATTCCTAGTAATTAGTGTCAACTCATTTTTGATTTACTTAAAAGATAATTAATTATTACCAAATTTTGTAACCCCATCGATAAAAATCCTTGCTATTAGATATAGTTAAAAAATCAATAGTCTTAAAATCTCTATCAATAGCCGGAAGACTGCATATTTTAGCTCCAATATTTAAGTATGCTTGCAAAATTTTGGGAATTTCTATTTTAGATGAATTTGGAAAATTTTGAGGCAGTTCTAGACAAAATGGTGAATTGGGATAAACTAAAATACTCGGATGCATCAAGCCATTCTGCCGAAAATAATCATAAACGCAACTAGCTTGCCAAGGAGATTGTGTTAGTAATGATGCACAACCAAAGAAATATTGATTTCTACTCCAAATGAGATAATTTGCTAGTCCTTCCCAGAGTAGTAAAAGTGCCTGACTATTGCGGTATTCTTTAGCTATACATGTACGCCCAATTTCTACTGATGCCTGAAGCACAGAATCAGGAATTGCATTAAGATTAAATATATCGGCAGCATCAAAGCCTAGTCTTTGAGAAGCCATTCTATAAGTTTGCATCCGATAAGTTCCAATGGTTTTACCCGTCTGTTTGCAAATGAGAATCAAATGATGGCAAACATTATCAAACTTATCTCGATCCATCTCGGTAAAGTTAGAAGTAGAAAATCCTAAGCCTAGTTCAAGATTAAAAACTTCAAAGCGCAACCGAAAAATTGATTTTAATTCTTCTTCAGTTGAAGCAAGCCGTAGGATATATTTTTTAGTTTGAAGCACAGGAAAATCTTCAAGAGGAGGAGGATTCAGCGGGTAATTGATGTTGCGGCCAGAAACTTCCATCTATCTTCCTACTTAGATTTGCGAAAATATCTTACTAGGATTTAGACGCTATATGAATAGCTCACATAGTTTATTAATCTGTCGAAGTAAGCTGATATGCGTCTAAATTTTATAAACACTCTTTATAATCGCTGACGGTTATCTATCGGTCATCACTAAACTATCAGCTGTCATCAGGGAAATGTACTACTTTTATGCGTAACAAATCAGCTTATGATTGAGGTAATTTTCCAGAAAAATCCTATAGCTTTTTTACTCTTTGGGATTCGGGATAGAGTGCTTTTATTATCGACATTAATACCAAAAAAATCTGGCAATAAGATACAAAATTTTCCTTTGATATAGGTTATAAATGCAAGTCATGTCAATTCAAATTCAAAATTAAAAAACCCTAATTTAATCTTGGTTTTCAGGTTTGTATCTGTTACAATTAAGGCAAAAAGCCCCTAAATAAATCCAGGGGCTGGGATAATTTTAATTTTGATACCTGGGTTGAGTGTAGCGATCGCTCACGACAGGCGGTTACGCCATTAGAATCTGCGGTAAATGCACTCTAAAATACTTAATTAATTACGGTGATTATTGTTGTAGTGAACCCTCGTACCTGCCCACAGCAACTTCTCCCGCAGCGTTTGATAGTAGGAATTGTTCTCGCGCAAAATAATAAATTTAGCCCGACAATCTGCCATCCGCACATCAACCCGGTGTCCCGGCCAAATTGAAGTCCCCAACACCCCATCTGTCCACAGTTTGGTACTTAAATCATAATCCCCCAAAGGCCAAATACTCACCACAGAACCAGGGGGTAAAACGAGGGGACGACTAGAAAGGCTCATTGCACAAATAGGAGTGACGGTAATCGCCTCCATCCCATCGTGCATAATGGGGCCATTCGCAGAGACGGTGTAACCTGTAGAACCTGTAGGAGTGGAAATAATCAAACCGTCTCCGACGTATTGATCGACTACCTCACCGTCGATTTCCATTTCGAGAATTGAGGTAATCATTCGGTCAGCGGAAGCAGGTTTGACGCAAAATTCATTCAAAGCCAGGTAACGCTCACTGACTGGCTCTAAATTAGACCCATGACCCTCATACACCGCAGCTTGTAACATCATCCGGCGTTGGATTGCATAGCGATCGTCAAACAGCCGATCCCAAACTTTCTCCGTATCCTGAAACTCTTCCACTGACTCAGTTAAAAACCCCAGATGACCTCCCACATTCACTCCCAGAATTGGGATGCCAGCCGGGGCTAAATGTCTGGCACCAGTTAAAACAGTACCATCACCACCAAGTACCAAAGCGAGATCTATTGGTTGACCCGCCGAAGCCAAAAAGACTGGATAAGGGTTGTCTTTCGGCCCGCTAGGTCCCATCAACACTTGGCACTGGCGATTTTCTAGTTGTTTCGCGCACATTTCTGCCCATTGTTTACTCCGGGCATCCCGCGCTTTATAAGCAATGATTACCTGCTTTAGTTGCACGCACAGTTACCACTTCAGGAGATTAAACTGCTCCATATCGACGGTATCGCGGTTGCGATAAATGGCCAGCACGATCGCTAAACCCACCGCCGCCTCGGCTGCGGCCACAGTAATCACAAATACTGTGAAAACCTGACCCTTAATTAATGTTGAGTCGAGGAAGTTGGAAAATGCCATTAAATTCAGATTAACAGCATTGAGCAGCAACTCAATCGACATCAGCACCCGCACAGCGTTGCGGCTGGTAATTAAACCGTAGATACCGATACAAAATAGAGCCGCTGCTAATAATAAAAAGTACTGGAGTTGCATGAATCTGGGTATTCCTTCTGAAAAAACCGGGCTTTTTCTTTGCGATCGCAGTCGCAAATTTTACTCTCTTGGTTCGCTAGTTGTTGATACCAGTTCTCTAGGGCGTTCTGGCAAAGTCAAAACAGTTTGCCCAATGTCGGATCGTGTGAGTTGGTCTGGCAAATATTCACGACGTGCCAAAATAATTGCCCCTACCATTGCTATCAGCAGCAAAATGGAAGCAAGTTCAAAAGGTAGTAAAAAGTCAGTGAAGAAATGTTCTCCAATCAAAATGATAGAACTTTCGCCACCCACCACAGGAGCAGTTGAGTAAGCCCAAGGAGTAGCCAGCACCATCGTACTTAAAAGGCCAAACAATCCTAAGCTAACTATACCTGTTAGTAGTTTCCGCACCCACGAGTTAGGAAATGGCACAAAATTCTGCCGTTTATTTACCAACATAATGGCAAATAAAATCAACACGTTAACCGCCCCAACATAAATCAGTATTTGTGCAGCTGCAACAAAATCAGCATTCAGTAACAGGTAAATTCCCGCCATGCTGATAAAGACGCCGCCTAGCATAAAGGCAGAATAGACAATGTTGGCGAACAGCACCACACCAATGGCTGCGCCAATCATCATCACACCCAGTATGCCAAGTGATACTAACTGTACTCCTTCTGCTAGATTCACTGTTTTTTCCTTAGTCAATGGTCAATGGTCATTGGTCATTGGTCGTTAGTCATTAGTCATTAGTCATTTGCAAAAGACAAAGGACGAAGGACAAATGACAAATTAGATTTATTTTTCTGTTTGTTCTACTAGGTCTTCTGGACGCGCACCTCCACGTGCCGCATCTGCTGGTAGTCCATGTGGTTCGAGGACGCCCTTGGGTAGGTAAACTAGTTCGCGTAGTGGTGTCACCATTGGGTCATCTGTTACCTTGTAGGGCAGACGACCTAAGGCTACGTTGTCATAATTCAATTCATGGCGATCGTAAGTGGCAAGCTCATACTCTTCTGTCATCGATAGACAGTTAGTTGGGCAAAATTCCACACAGTTACCGCAAAAGATACAAACTCCAAAGTCAATACTGTAGTGATTGAGTTTTTTCTTTTTGCTGGCTTTGTCGAATTCCCAATCTACTACAGGCAGATTAATTGGACAAACACGAACACAGACTTCGCACGCGATGCATTTATCAAATTCAAAATGAATTCTACCGCGAAATCGTTCGCCAGGAATCAGTTTTTCGTAAGGGTACTGTACGGTAATCGGACGCCGCTGCATGTGGTCGAAGGTGACAGCAAGTCCCTGACCAATGTAACGCGCAGCTTGTACTGTTTCTTTGGCGTAATCACCAACTTGTTTTAGGAACTTGAGCATTGTGTTTCACTCTCTCTTTTTAAGCTATCAGCGTTATTTGTCCCTTGTCCTTTGTCCTTAGTCATTAGTCATTTGTACTAATGACTGATGACTAATGACTAATGACTAACCACCAAAAGCGAAGGGAAAGGCTAGTTTCAAGGCAGCGGTTAATAGGAGATTAACCAAACCAACTGGCAACAAAAACTTCCATCCTAAATCTAACAGTTGGTCAATCCGTACCCGTGGTACTGTCCACCGCAGTAGGATAGCGACAAACACTAGTAAATAGGCTTTGAACACGGTCATAGTGATACCCAAAGAAGCAGTTATTATCTGCAACACAGGATTTGCTTCACTAACTCCCAGCCAACCAGCGATGAGGTTGAGGGGAATGGGAAAGTCCCAACCGCCCAGGTAGAGAATTGCTACCAGTAAAGAAGAAAGGATTAAGTTAACGTAGGAGCCCAGGTAAAACAGACCGAATTTCATGCCTGTGTATTCAGTCTGATACCCTGCGACTAGTTCTTCTTCCGCTTCGGGTAAGTCAAAGGGCAATCGTTCGCATTCAGCTAGGGCGGCTATCCAAAAAATTAGGAAACCGATTGGTTGACGCCAAATGTTCCACCCCAAGATGCCGTAGCCGGATTGTTGGTTAACAATATCAACAGTACTGAGACTATTAGACATCATAGCGATCGCTAACACCGCCAACGCCAATGGGATTTCATAACTAATAGATTGCGCTGCTGCCCGCAAGCCCCCTAAGAGGGAGTATTTATTATTCGATGCGTAGCCAGCCATCAACAAGCCAATGGGTTGAATGCTTGACAAGGCAATCCACAAGAATACGCCCATACCCACATTACTAATTACGATGTTCTGTCCAAAGGGGACGATCAGGAACGACAGAAACACCGGAATCACAACGATAATTGGGCCAAGGGTAAACAGCCAGGGGTCAGACTTGGCTGGTACGATATCTTCTTTAAATACCAGCTTCAGACCATCCGCTACAGGCACCAGTAAGCCGAAAGGTCCTTGGTATTCTGGACCGATTCGCTGTTGGGCGGCAGCGGAAATTTTCCGTTCTAGCCACGTAGCGACTAATACCCCCACTGTTGCCCCAATCAACATCAGTATCATTGGCAGTGGCATCCAAATTGCTTTGGCTGTTCCTGCTGGTACACCTAAATCCATGAGGGATTCAATAAAAGTTCCTTGGAGGTCAATTCCTGAATTCATGTTTCCGCTCTTTAAGACATGAGTCATTGTGAGTTACAAATATTACTTTAATTAATACCTGTAAATTCACTTATTAATAATTTCTGCCGAGATGACGCCTGATTGAAGATTTGTTGCCAATTCCCATGCCTAGTATATCTTGGATGGTTTTACCACCCTGAAGCGAGATGAGAACTTCTACTTATGGTTGGCATTGAGAGGAGGCGGAGGGGCGGAGGGGCAGAGGGGCAGAGGAGATAATAGTAACTCTTAATTCCTAACTCAGCACTCAGCACTCCTAACGCCCCATGCCCATTTACCTTTGCTCAATGGGCAGATAAGGAACTTCGTGATTACCGTTGTAAACTTGGGTAGGACGGAAAATGCGGTTTTCTGCTAGCTGTTCTTTCCAGTGGGCTAGCCAACCGGCAACGCGGGCGATCGCAAATATTGGCGTAAACAAGTCTGTGGGAATTCCCATTTTTCTGTACACTAAACCGGAATAAAAGTCAATATTGGGATAAATCCCTTTGCTACCGAGTTTTTCCTCTACCACTCGTTCCATTTCTTGAGCAATGTCATAGAATTTGTCATGCCCAAACTTCTCAAACAATTGCTCTGCTAGTCCTTGTAAAATTATGGCTCGTGGATCTTTGACTTTATACACACGATGTCCAAAGCCCATAATCTTAGATTTAGTTTCCAGACAATGCTCTATGTAGGGACGGACATTTTCCACAGAGCCAATTTTTTCTAACATCTGAATTACTTCTTCATTAGCTCCACCATGTAGGGGACCTCCCAAGGTTCCCACAGCGCTAGCAACCACAGCGTAAGGGTCTGTCAAGGTGGAAGCTGTCACCCTAGCACTGAAGGTAGAAGCATTCATTGTATGCTCAACCTGAAGTATCAAGCAGATATCAAAAACTCTCGCCATCAGAGGATCGGGTTCTTTCTCATCGAGCATGTACAGAAAGTTGGCGGAGTAATCTAAGTCATCACGCGGACGCACAGGGTCATTGCCTTTTCGCATCAGTTGGAACGCCGCCACCATCGTTGGAATTGTGGCTATCAGGCGCACCACCGAATCTCGAATGTAGACAGGATTATGTAAATCGCGGAGCGAATAAAACAAGCCCAAAGCAGCAGCAGAGGCTTGCAAGGCATCCATTGGGTGGCCGCTTTCTGGAAAACATTTCATCATGTCCCGAATGCGGTATTTTATCCGCCGGTGGTAACGAACTTCATGCTCAAATGTTTCCAGTTCTTCCTTGCTTGGCAGTTTACCCCAGATTAAGAGATAAGCAGTTTCCAAGAATGTACTTTTTTCTGCTAATTCCTCAATCCGAATGCCACGATATTCTAGTATTCCTTTTTGCCCATCAACATAGCTGATACTTGATTGGGCGGCGGGAATGCCTTCTAAACCAGGCTTGTATTCGCACACCATCATGGCAACACCATTTATTTGTTGAAATATCTGATCAAGCTAACTTACCAGAAATTATTGTCGCCATAACAGTAGCCATTCTTACAACAATCGGAAATGTTGAAAAACTGTTACAGCAGGTACTTGGGTGGTGTCAACCAAAACATCTGACTACGACCCAAAGGAGAACCTGTTTCTGGTAGTTTTATCCCAATCATACCTGCTTTTTTCAAGACTAAGCTTCCTTTGACTTCCCCCCATAGGAGAATTTCTGCCCAATTGCTCAAACCAGGTTCATGTCCAACCAGCGCCAGTTGGGTATTTTGGGAATAATTTCTTGGCTCTAACCAATCTTTGAGCCAACTAGAAATTTCACCTTCAGGAGCAAGGTGGCTAGATTCCTCTAATTGTGAGCTTAGTTTTTCTGCGATGAGGATTTCAGCCGTTTGCCTTGCCCTCACTAAGGGACTCGTGAGAATCAAATCAAAGTTTAATCCTAATTTAATAAGTTTCTGGGAAACTTTCTCGGTTTTTTGCCTTCCTTCTTTGGTGAGGCTGCGCTCCTCATCCTTGATGCCTAATCCTTTGTCTTCGGCAATGCCATGACGAATTAAATATAGTTCCATACTTTTAGTTTTGTAGCTTAACGGGGTGTAACCCGTGCTTAGTTAGGATTTACGTCTGGTGTAACTCAACCTATCCTAATCTTAATCATTATTACGTATTCGTTGAACTGCTATCTGTGCCGTGCAACGCGGCGTTAGACATTCTAAGTGTTATGGATATGGCAATAGGTTTAAACCTTGAATAAATCTGTAATCCCGTTGGTTTTTTGTGATAACCGGGTAATTCCCCACTATTGCTGTAGCTGCAATCAGACTATCAGCAATGAGCAAGCCATGAATGAGGCGATAAGACCACAATAAATTAACTGCTGTCTCTAACACCGCGTACCCAAGCAGTGCTATCAGCTAAATCTTGGCGATCGCTCCACATCCCAATAAAGCTATCATTTATCAAGTCAAAGTCTGGCGACTGAGAGGCAGGTTCAACTAGTGGATATGTTTTTTGCGCCTTTGCGAGAGCATCATTCACTACAGAATTCAAAAACTCGCGTGAGGCACGAATTGTTAATAACTCTTTTTGATCATCAGGTGTCCATTCTGTCAATAGTTCACTAACCAAAGTATCAAACTCTAGCACATTTCCCGAATATGGGCTTTGAATATATCCATGAGCAAGACTATTCCAAGCTTCAAAACAAAACTGAGCAAAGTCAAATTGAGAAATTGATAATTCTCCCAAAGAGTACATATGCTTAAGTAAGCCTATAACTGGGAAACGTTCAATAGGAATCGATACATCAACTGCTCGCTTTCTTAACGCTCCCTCAAAAGTACTCCATAGCAAAAGAAAGGCTGCTTTAAAGGCTTGTTCAATTAACTCCTCATCATATTGGGCATATCTACACTTATACAAAAATTCTACATAGTTATTCGTTAGCGTTAGGATAAAAGTCTAAGTCTAAAATCTCATCAATAGAAAAGGGAGAGGCGATCGCAAGGTTATCCTCTGATAAATTAGTTTCCACCATTGCCTCTCGCCGCGCTCTTTGATAGGTAGTATTTATCCACTCTGTATCATTTAAAAAACGCCACAAGCTAGGACTTTCTTGCAGCAATTCATCTATATTTAGTCGCTCACGAGTAATGGTCACTTGCCAACGGTGGCTACGATGTTCCGGTTGATACTTCCACTTCCACAAATGCGACAAGACTAACCGCAATGCACTTTGCAACGCTCGCTGTTGACTCCTACCCAAGTCCACCACTTCCTCAATTAAGTGTTCTAAATCCAGCGTGTCCCACTGATGCGATTGTAAAAGCTCTGCGGTCTGCTCTACCCAAGCATAAAAATCTTGATCGTACAGGGTTTGTAACATTTGGAGTTTTATAGAGTTCATGGCGCTCTTCCTTGGTAAATAAATGGGTAGGCGCAGGTTAAGTTTATTTGTGCCAACCGTTCTTAACATTAGGCACGAACTATATTCACAATCAGTTCAGCTTCCCTAATAAAACCCAAATTCCCGACTTTTCTAAAAAGTCGGGAAGGAATGCTATTTGACCAAACAATTTGACTGTTACATAAGTTAGGAGTTCTCCTCATCTCCTCACCTTCCTCTACTCAGACTGAATCGGGTTGTCTCTAGGATTCACTAACCTCAGTAGTTTTTGCTTAATTTGAGCGTCGAATACTTCCCATTTCATTTTTGCATAGGCAGAATTTTCGTTGCTGCCAGATAAGAAGCCCATCGGGATTTCAAAGCCGCCTGCGCTTGTCCTTCCACCACCGAAAAAGCGCCCTGTGCTATCTTGCCCAAAGGCTTCTTTGATGAATTCATCAGGGTCTAGGGTAAGTTTGCTAGTTCTTAGGGAACCAATGACTATTTCTAGTTCTTCGTCTTCGTCGTGAACAATGCCATAAACTACAGCAGTGTGGACGTTTTCTTCGGTGACGAGAAAATCAGCCGCTTGGGGGATGGCGTCGCGGTCGTCGTAGCGTAGGTAACCGACACCAGCAATAGAAAAGTTATTTTGGACGATGCGATTTTTGAGCGATCGCTCGATCACATCCATCACCCGCTTAGAACGATTCGCCTGTAAAATGGCATTGAGCAGTTGGGCGTCATAAAATCGGCTTAAATATGCCGCTGCCATAAAGTCTTCTTCTTGCGCTTGCATCAGCCGATTTGTATCTGACCGCAAGCCATGCATCAATGCAGTAGCGCATTTGACATGTTGATTTATGCTGCTATCTAATGTTAGTAATCCCGCTTGGAGATATTGAGTAAAAATTGTTGCCGTCGCTCGTACATAAGGACGAATATCAACAAACTCTGATTCGAGTTCACCTTGTAAACTATGATGGTCAATAAGCACCACTAATGGAATTTTCGCATGCTGCATCGCTGATAATAGCTGGGAAGTAGTTCCCTGATTATCAATTAATACAAAACCTTGATAACATGACAAATCCTTGGTTTTCAAGGTTTGCTGTGTCCAGCGTTGAATCGGTAAATTAGTCAACCTTACCAAGGCAATATTTTCTTGGTGGCTCAAAGCACCAGCATAGATTATCTCAGATTTGATATCGTATTGCTGAGCAATTAACTGATAAGTCCAGGCACAAGAAAGGGCATCAGGGTCAGGAAAATCTTGTAGAATTATCAGCTGGCGATCGTGTCGGTGCGCTAGCAGAGTTCTTTGCAGTTCTTCTGACTTTTGTTGTGCCAGAGAATTACCGCGTTGACTAAGATAGATAGTTCCTTCACTTAGTGATGGCGGTAATGATGGACTCTTAAGTGTAGCTTCCACTGGATCTTTCTCTATGTCAGCTTCTTCTGGGTTTGGCTCTGTGGTCAATGACAAACTCTTAAATTGAGTAATGGGAGAGTTCAAGTACATAGGGAACTTTTTTTAAAGTGTGAGGTTCCATCAATTCAGAAACACTACAATCAGTGATTCCCTGAATTTAGGCACATTATTTTGATCTTCGCAAAAATATCAAGAGATAGCACTATATATCTAAGTATATTTTTTGTCAGTAAAACTTTTCACCAATCAACTAATTCCCCTAGAATGTATATTGATGCTGGAAAATAGAAGTTTTGTATATTTGGCTCGTTCTAGCAGCATAAACGTCTTTTATGACCTTTTTTATTGTCTGTAAATTTCACTAGAGAGATTTTTATTCAAAGTTCATAGCTGGCTTTCAAAATTTATCTTACTTAGGGTATACTTTCCATCTAATACTTTAGAGTTAGTCTTTGATATTTGAAATAATCTTATTTTCAATAGTCTCATTATTTTGACTATTGAGCAATTAATATTATGGAGCATTAGGTATGGGGCACTGGGCATTAGTTATTTCGTCTTTAACCCCCTGCTTTCTCATAGCCTAGTACTACTCAAGCTGTGGTAGACGAATACCATAATCAAAGATTTGTTACTGCTGCTACCAGTTGAAAATTCACATATTTGCCAACGAAGCCCAGTTATTTACCACTTTTATGAGGTATAGTTAAAGTCTGTTGTATTTTTTGCTTGGATTTCATCAGACTGCTATGTTTGCTTGTGCCCAAGAGGGTATCTGAAATCTGTCTAGAGACCCCAATCAACAAAGAATTTGTCAAAGTCAAATCTGTGCAATTCGGTTTTAGCCTTGTTCCAAAACCAAGCAGGAAGGCAACCCGACTATATATTGTAAATTCTTCATACTACTAGGCTACCTCATATCAAAGTCCTATAACATACTTTTGCCACTCTTTATGCAGTCCACTCTTGAGATGTTTGCTGACCTCGAAGTAGAGACTGCTATAAGGTTGGCGGGGAGGGTGACGCAAAGGCATATGAGCTTCGTGGGGAGTGCGACTGCCTTTTTTTACATTGCAACGCACACAAGCTGTAACAATGTTCTCCCAAGTATCACCTCCGCCCCTCGATCGCGGTATTACATGATCTAAGGTCAACTCATCTCCTGTATAACCACAGTATTGACAGGCATGACCGTCACGGTGCAAGATATTTCGGCGCGTGAGAGGAATTTCTTTATAAGGAACGCGAACATAATGACGCAACCGGATTACGGTCGGCAATGGAAAATCCGAATAAAGGAATTTACCGTTGTGTTCTAAGCGTTCTGCTTTGCCCTTGATTAACAGAACAGCCGCACGACGCCAGCTCGTTATATTGAGAGGTTCGTAAGAAGCGTTTAAGACTAAAACTTTCCCCATTGATCTGCGCTCAGGGTATTAGCTTTACATAAATTTTAACACAAATACATCCTGCTAGGGAAATGAGAATTAATTATACTTTCGGGGGGATTGGGCAAAATAGCTCCGTTAGGGGTAGCGGGGCGTTTAGCCTTTTCTGAGTAAAGAAATGAAATTTCCTACTTAGCACTCCTGAGGGGCATTGCGTATCGGGGAAAGAGGTAATTTTTTATTCTCTTTTTTGCCCTTTGCCCCTACTCCCCTGCTCCTTCTTTTTTACCAGCATCTTGTATCAATTCCAAGTGAAGGTTAAACTTCCTGTTTAATCTGATATCGCTTTTAGGAGCGTGTATAGATAGATAACTTGGAAGTTTAGCCGTGGTGTGATAGGAGTCCGTACAAATGTTAAGTCGCAAACAAATCCCTGGTGTAGTTTCTAATCAACAGTGCGACACCTACGCGTGGTTTTCGCAAAGAGCCTGGGTAGAAATTGATTTAGCAGCGTTGTCCCATAATGTACAGAAATTGGTGCAGTTTTTATCACCGCACACCCAATTGATGGCAGTTGTAAAAGCTGATGCCTATGGACACGGAGCGGTAACTGTTGCCCAAACTGCAATCAAATCTGGAGCTAGTTGGCTGGGTGTTGCTACAGTTCCAGAGGCTATTCAATTGCGAGAAGGCGGGATTCAAGCCCCCATTTTGATTTTAGGCGCGACTCATACACTAGAGCAGATTCATGCGATCGCTCAGTGGCATCTTCAGCCCACACTGTGCAGCCCGAAACAAGCTCTAGTATTTTCTGATATTTTAGAATCCATGAACTATGGTTCTCCCATACCCGTACACATTAAATTAGATACCGGGATGTCGCGGTTAGGAACTAATTGGCAACAAGCTGGTGAATTTGTGCAATTAGTCCAGCGGTTACCACATCTTTCTATTGCCAGCATTTATTCACATTTGGCAACAGCAGACGATCCTGATACTACGGGAATGGAAGAACAGCATAGACGATTTGAGGCAGCGATCGCCCAAATCAAAGCAATGGGAATTCAATCACCGTGTTTGCACTTGGCAAACTCTGCGGCTGCACTTACAGATCCGGCATTCCACTACGACATTGTGCGAGTCGGTTTAGCGGTTTACGGACTTTACCCAGCACCGCATTTACAAAATGCGATCGACCTCAAACCCGTTTTGCAACTTAAAGCACGAGTAACCCAAGTCAAAACAATTGCCGCAGGAACCCCTGTCAGCTACGGCCATCAATTTATTGCCCCGTGTGAACTTCGCCTAGCTGTCGTGGGAATTGGTTATGCCGACGGTGTTCCTCGTAATCTTTCCAACAAAATGCAGGTATTAATTCGCGGTCAACGAGTGTCGCAAATCGGCACAATTACGATGGATCAGTTGATGCTAGATGTCAGTGCTATACCCGATATCCAAGAAGGAGAAGTAGTCACCTTGCTTGGAGAACAGGGAGAAGAAAAAATTTCAGCAGACGATTGGGCAGAAAAATTAAACACTATTTCTTGGGAAATTCTCTGTGGGTTTAAGCATCGTCTGCCTCGGGTTGCGGTTATGTAATTGGGCATTGGGCATTGGGCATTGGTTATTAATTCATCTCTTTATCTTCGCTCATACCCATTTCCTATTCCTTATAAGAACTCCAAGAAATAAAAACAACCGCTTGAAGTTGTTGACTGTGGTCACTGAATCTCGACTCACTTCGACGCCGCGGTAGTTGAGCGTAGTCGAAACTCAGTGCAAGTCGCTCGATTTGAGCGTTGGTCATTGAGCATAGTCGAAATGAGCCGAAGTGTTGACTGTGAATAGTGGGATATTTTTTATTTGGAAGTACCTATTCCCAAAAATAATTTCTTATGGTAATATAGTAAACTGATGCGGATGTGGCGGAATTGGCAGACGCGCTAGATTTAGGTTCTAGTTCCGAAAGGAGTGAAGGTTCAAGTCCTTTCATCCGCACTTTAATAATTGCCAAAAACTGTATGAGCCAACAGGTTCATGCAGTTTTTGTATTAGCTAAAATTCATCATTACCCGTAAGTACGTAAGGTTCAGTCAAGAGCTAGATTTTGCCAGACTTAAGAAGATTATTGTCTGTGTTGTTTAACTTGGCGATCGCTCTGTTATTGCGTGATATTAAGCCTGAGAATAATCATTTTTGGTGGTAATTAGTGTGATTGCTCCTTACTCCCTTTTTTATTTATATAGCGATCGGTGATTTAAAAATGATGATTATACAGGAAATTGGCTCGCTAAACATAGATAATTAAAATATTGTGTAAAGCTCGCTTAAGTTAGTTAAATATTTATGGCTAATACTGGAATACCAACAATTTCTTTTGTAGTAGTTCACTTATTACTATCAGAGCAAAAGCGATGTTTTTTATACTTCTGAAAAGACCGAACAAGCAGCATGTTCATTTATTTATTTTGTTGACTGCTATTGCTATTCCTCTAATTTTTCCTCTTGAAGCTAAAGCAGAATGGTATGTTGCTGGCTACGACGATGAAGAGAATCCAATATACATAAATGATGAATCTGTTTATATTAAAGACCAAGTACATGGTGCTGAAGTTAAAACTAAACTGTTTGGGCGCGCAATCTTTGTAGTGAATTGTGAAACCAGTAATTATTATATTCAGACCAATCAAGGGACGCGAGAAGGTTATGCAGCACCTGGGACAGTTGCAGGGGTCATAGCAGACGAAATATGTGAAAAATATCATTGATGGGCTAAAAGGCTAAAGTGTCGAGGGCTAAAGAGTCCTCGCCTAGCCCTTTCAAGGTGGTGAAATTTGAAACAAAGATTGATTATTTCAACCTTCAAAAAGCCAAAAAAAAATGTCAGTAGAGGATTCAGTATGGTAGCACTGAAACAACGTATCTTTGTTGTTTACCTTGAAACGGCCAATACCATTTCACGAAATGCCTGATACAAATGATTGGTCTTTGTTTAGGTGCTGGAGATTGTTGTACTGGTTAATGCCAATGGGTTGCCGATCGCGATCGCCCAATTTTTAGCCATTTCTGCGTTCGTATTGACTAATTTGTTCTTCCCTATTGCTAGTTTACGTGTTACTACTGAATAATATTAAATCAAGAATAATTTCAATAATTAAATTTATGTCAGCAGAAAATTCTACCCCGAAAGCAATCTGGATTGTTACTGAAGAAACGGCGCAAACATTAAGTACAACTAGTGAAACATTCAGAAATAGTGGAGCAAGAAGCAGTGGTGATAGAGGAGGACTACTCGGAGTTGAAACTACTGAAGAGATAGTTGTGAGCCAAAAAAAAGGCGAAATAGTAATTACTAGACACAAAGTAGAGGTCACTAAACTCAAGCAGGAAATGAAGGGGTTTCTGGAAGCAATGCGGGAAATGCTTGATGAAGCTGACCAACCAGATTCTAAGATACAGCTTGATGAGGTGGAACTTTCTGTAGAAGTCAATGGCGAAGGACAAATCAGTTTGTTTGGCATCGGTGGTGGTAAAGCCGGGGGAAAAGGAGCAATGACTTTTAAATTTAAGCGGAAATAATTGGTACTTGAATATGGGTAGGAATTGGGCGATTGTTATTGGAATTAATCATTATGAGAATCTGCGATCGCTAAACTTTGCCAAGCGAGATGCTTCTGTAATGGCAGCTTGGTTTCAACAAGAAGCCAAGTTTAATCACGTTTTCCTCTTCACTGATGATTCTCCCCCAATTGCGGCAAATCCACCAATTCCCACTCAACCTACTTTTGGCCATGTGCGGCGATTCTTACGGGCGCAGTTTGAAAATATTCAATCTCCTTTATTAAAACCAGAAGATAATTTATGGTTTTTCTTTGCTGGTCATGGCAATCGATATAAAGATCGAGATTATTTAATGTTCTCAGATAGTGACCCAGGAGACATAGAACATACTGCTATTTCTGTTGATTTTATAACTCAAAGACTGAGGCGCAGTGGTGCTGATAATGTGGTATTGTTTTTGGATGCTTGCCGAGATGAAAGTAGTCGGGGGGGATTGGGAATTGGGGAGCAAAAGTATCAAGGAGTCATCACCTTTTATTCCTGTACAGCTAACCAAAAGTCTTGGGAAATTGAGCAGCTGCAACATGGATCATTTACACATTCACTATTAGAAGGATTGGGACTACAGGGAGAATCTAATTGTGCGACTGTAGAGCGTTTAGCACAATATTTAGATTACCAAGTTCCTGCTGTGAATTCTCGCTATGGAAAGCCAGCACAAAATCCTTATCTCCAGGCAGAACCACCTTATAAAATGTATTTTATTTTATTAGAGCAAACTGCCACACTTAGAGATGTAGAGCCATTAAAATATCAAGCCTCTCAAGCTGAAAACAGAGGCGATTTCTCATTAGCAAAACAATTATGGGTGAGAGTTTTAGCTGTATCCCGTAGTGATTGGGATGCAATTGAAGCTATTGAAAGGATTGCCAGACGTCAGCCATTAAGTTCTGAACCTCCAATCTCAACTCCTGTGCCTGTGCCTTCCCCAAGTGGAGGCAGGTCATTAACTTCTGAACCAGATACAGGTTCATCGACACCACCTGAAGCAACCCCAAAATTGCTGTTCGCTCAAAAACAAAAGTTTTTACGATGGGTTGGCTTAGGAGGGGTTATGACAATAGTTAGCGGTGTGTTCTTACCAATGCTCTGGAATCATCAACGTTTGCAGAGCAAGTCACCTGCACCCAGTTCACCTACACCAAGTTCACCTGCACCAAGTTCACCTACACCAAGTTCACCTACACCAAGTTCACCTACACCAAGTTCACCTACACCAAGTTCACCTACACCAAGTTCACCTACACCAAGTTCACCTACACCAAGTTCACCTACACCAAGTTCACCTGCATTAGAGAAAGCTTTGCAAAATTGCCATCTTGCCTCAGCTACTGGAACAGACCCTTCTCTTCCCAAAAAGGGAATTTTAGTGATGATTGATCCTGGACATGGTATTCCTCCAGACACAGGATATTTAGGCTTTTTTCGGGAAGAAGATGTAGTTCTACCTATCAGCAAAAAGATAGCAACAATTTTAGAAAAAAATGGTGTACAAGCCTTGCTAACGCGTGACAGTGACTGTACGATTTCAAAAGCTACCGTTACTTCAAGCTTAAGATATAGAGTAGAAAAGGCAAAAGAAGTTAATGCTGATTTGTTTGTTAGTGTTCACGCTAACATGTTTAATAAACAATCTAATGGTTTTGAAATATATACTTCTAATAATAGTAATAGTCAACGTTTGGGTCAGTT
Source organism: Nostoc sp. C117 (assembly GCF_043099735.1). Taxonomy (NCBI): domain Bacteria; kingdom Bacillati; phylum Cyanobacteriota; class Cyanophyceae; order Nostocales; family Nostocaceae; genus Nostoc; species Nostoc sp. C117. Next base: position 172,848 of record NZ_CP170991.1, on the reverse strand, counting down.
AGTGAGCAGTATGATTGTCCAAAGTATTCGGAACAGCTTGTTCAATAGAGGAGTAAAAGCAGGAGATCATTTATTTATTTTGGAAAATGTTTCTATGCCCTCAATTTTAATACAAACGGGTTTTATCGATAATAAAGAAGATGCTGCTTTATTGAACAACACAGATTTCCAAAATAAAATGGCTGAGGCAGTTGCTCAGGGTATTATCCAGTACCTCAAAGAAAAAAAGCAAATTAATTAAAAGGGTTATTCAGTTAATTTGGTTCTTCCCTAACGCGTAAATCATAGATAAACCCCAATTATACTGCTAAGTATTTACTACCCTTGTTCTTTTGCCGAGTTTCAAATCCATACCTCTACTCAATGGTCTACAGGTAATTACTAGTGTTAAAGTTTACTTAAATATTTTATTCCTGGATTTAGAATTTTTAAATGTGTTTTATTATTTTTTATTTATTCAGTATTTTTACTTAACTTTTCACTGAAATACTTAATTAAAAGTGGCTTGTATTACTATTTAAATGCTGAAGTACTGAATTTATTTTAAGTGTAAATACAGAAGTTCAAATATATTATTTTAAGAAAATCAGTATTATTCCTGTGGTCAGAATGGGGTTACTCAATGGAAAGTGGCTTCATCTAGTCTTGACATTTCTATGTCTTATTGTTCAAAAATGTCTATAAATCTCAGTAACAGAAAGTAAATTAATCACAATTTACTAATTTACTGAGATTTGAGCATTTGAAAATAATGCGACTTTCGTTGAGTTTCACCACAAATATTAGAGGCAAAATTTGTGTACTTTAAATTACAAAATATTGAAGCCTTTTACTTAACTTTCATTGTGGAAGAACTCTGCACGAATTTAGCTTACACATATCGAATTTAGCTGAGTAAAAGCAAAATGAGCACAACTCCTATAGGTAACTACAGGTTGTTCCAAAAACTACATCCGCTATCTCTGTTGGCACAATTAACCAGTCGGCGTGCTACAGGTTGCTTAAGCGTATTTACAGGGATAGTTTCTTGGTCAATTTATCTAGAGGACGGTAAACTTACTTATGCCTCCTATTCGGATAAACTGTTTGAACGGCTCGATAGTCATTTGCGGCGCTTGAGTCAGCAAATTCCTGCTCTCAACAGCGCTAATCGCATACAGATGCGGTTGATGTTTGAGACAAAGAATGAACATCAATCAATACTAAACCCAGATTATCAAGCTATTTGCTGGTTAGTCAATCAGAATTTGATCGCCCCTGTGCAAGCAGCAACCCTGATAGACGAATTAGCAAAAGAAGTACTGGAATCATTTCTGTGTTTAAAAGAAGGTAGCTATGAATTTAGTCCAGAAAACTCTTTAGATGAACTACCAAAGTTCTGTCGTCTGGATTTGCGATTACTTGTCGAACACTGTCAAAAGCAGTTAAGAAATCGGCAAAATATTCAGTCATCAATTCCTGCTGGTGGAAATTCTCAAGTTTTGCCAACAACACAACTGTCTCAAGTTCAGCCACAGTTGCAAATAAAACTTGGGCAAAAATCGCCGAGACAAATCAATTTTGATATTTCTGAAAATAATAATAAAACGACTCAGTTACCTGTTGGCAAAAACTTATATACAATTGCCTGTATTGATGATAGTCAAACAGTGTTGAATTCCATTAAGCACTTTTTGGATGAAAACACATTTTCTGTTGTAACGATCAACGATCCAGTCAAAGCTTTAATGCAAATTCTGCGGAGTAAGCCAGATCTGATTTTGCTAGATGTTGAAATGCCAAGTTTAGACGGCTATGAACTATGTTCATTATTACGAAAACATTCGGCTTTTAAAAGTACACCTATCATCATGGTGACTGGCAGGACAGGATTTATTGATAGAGCAAAAGCTAAAATGGTCAGGTCATCAGGATATTTGACGAAGCCGTTTACACAATCAGAATTGCTAAAAATGGTTTTTAAACATCTGGGCTAATTTAGTAAAATTTAATCATTTTAATTTACTTTTTAGGAGATTTTATAGTGAGCCTGACTTTACTTGGCACAATTCTAATTGTTGAAGATTCTCCCAGTGAATTGGAATTAATGAGCCATTATCTCAAAGAAAGTGGTTACAACGTCATCAAAACTACTGGTGCAAAAGAAGCTTTAGAAAAAGCTGTGTTAGAAAAACCAGATGCGATCGTTACTGATGTAGTCATGCCAGAAATGAGTGGATTTGAGTTGTGTCGTTCCCTCAGAAGAAATCCAATTACTGCAAAAGTGCCGATTGTAATTTGTAGTTCTAAAAATCATGAAATTGACCGTTTGTGGGCGATGAGACAAGGTGCAGATGCCTATATAACTAAACCTTACACCCGCGATCATCTGCTACGCACTATTAAATCAGTGGTAATTTGAACCAATGACTAGTACAAAAATTTTAGTTTCCCCCAAACCAGCCGAAAATAACTTAGCAGACGGTTATTTGAAATTCCAGCTAAATCAACAAACTGCTGCTGTTTTATCAATGAAGCATACACAAGAAGCTATTCTTGTACCCATTGAATCGATTACTTCAATGCCGAATATGCCCCACTGCATATTAGGGTTAATGAATTGGCGGAGTAGGATAATTTGGGTAATTGATTTGCCAAGAATGCTGAATTTAGAATCTCTCGATTATCGGGTGCGTCAGTATAATGCGATTGTGATTCGGGTGGAATCAATGCTTTTGGGGTTAGTTGTACAAGAAATAAAAGGTACAACTAAGTTTGTTGCTGATGAGATTCATTCTCCTATAGGACAAGTGGCATCTAGCTTAGTGCCTTATTTATGTGGCTGTGTTGTGCAACAAAAAGAAATATTACTTGTATTAGATTCTCAGGCTATTGTCCAGTCTTCTATTCTCCGCAGTGATTAGAGTTGAATTCAGGAGTCAGAATAGTTATGAATATTCTATTCGTACAAGAATAAAATAAATTCTGACTTCTAATTATTGAACTCTTTCTATAGTGTTTTTATTCACATATTTAGGAGAACTAATCTTATGTTTAATAAAACTGACATGAATAATGGTAGTAGTCCTCAAAATCGAGCATCGCTGATTTCATCTCAAAAAGTTATTGGTAGTGGAGTAAAGCTTCCAGCTAAGTCTATTACTGAAACTGTGAGTAATTCTTCTTTGAGTCAGGCTATTAACTATTTGACAAAGTTGAGCTTAGTTACGAAAGCAACAATTTTGGCGATCGCCATTGGTACAATACCAATATTGGGCATAGGCGCGATCGCTTTTAGCTTTGCGAACAAATCCATTACTAAGCAAATTACCCAGTCTCAACAAGCCGAAGCCACTGGTTTAAGCGATAAAGTTAACCGTTTTATGTTGGGACGCTATGGAGATATCCAAGTCATATCTAGTTTGCCATTTTTGACAAACTATCAAGCTAGTGTAAGCACAAGTAATGAACAAAAGCAAGCAGTTTTTAATCGCATCGTCGAAGCTTACAAAGCTTATGATAGTGTCGCCCTTTTTGATCGTCAAGGCAACTTAATTGTTCAATCTACAGGCGAACTTCCAGAAAACCAGAAAGACCGTAACTATTTTCAAGAGGTTCTGCAAAAAGATGCTCCGGTTATTAGTAATCCAGAAGCAGCAAAAAGTACTGGTATAGTAAGTATTGACATAGCTGCACCGATTAAAGATACAAACAGGAATCAAACTATTGGCGTAGTCAGAGCGCGTATGCCTGTAAAATATTTAGATGAAGTCATCAAAAATTATGGAATTAAAGGCCAACAATACTACTTAATTGATGATTCGGGAAAAGTTTTCTTGAGTTCACAACAGAATTTATTGGGTAAAGAAGCGAAGGCAGAATATCGTAATTTAGCTAAACTGTTAGCAGCAAAAAAAGTAGATAGTTTTATTGAAGTTCCCAAAAGTTATAAAAAACAAGAATTAGTTAGCTATGTTCCATCGACTAACTTAGAAGGGTTACCTGATTTAAACTGGCAGGTACTTCTTTCTACAGACACAGCAATTGTCTTTGAGCCGCAAAGACAATTGTTGTGGATTATAGCAATTGGTACTGGATTGACAGCTTTGATTGTCGCAGCGATCGCATCTCGGTTAGCTAAATTAACTACACAGCCAATTCTGAATGCAAGTGCAGCATTAGCAAAGCTAGTTCAAGGAAAATTGAATACCCGTTTGGACACACAAAGACAAGACGAATTAGGGGTACTGAGTGCGAATATAAACCAGATGGCTGAACAATTACAGGTCTTGGCCAACGAACACGAACTAGATGTTGAAGAGGCAAAATTACTAGCAGATATTACCCTAAAGATTCGGAAAATTCTCACAATTGAAGATATTTCTCAAGCAGCAGTTAAAGAAGTTAAACTAGCTATAAAAACAGACCGAGTAATCATTTATTATCTGAGTCCAGATAATAAAGACGGTGTCGTTGTCGCGGAATCAGTAAGTGGCAATTGGTCAGAAATGATTGGAGTGCAAATCGACCATTCGTATTTTCAGAAATTCCATATAGAAACTTATCGAGATGGTAGAGTCCAAGCAATAGCTGATATTTATCAAGACCAAAAGTTGAGAAATGCCGATGGTTACATTCAACTATTAGAAAAATTTGCCGTCAAAGCTAATTTGATCGCACCGATTATTGTTCAAGACCAACTTTTAGGCTTATTAATTGCTCATCATTGTGAAACCCCTCGAGTTTGGCAACAGCCTGAAATTAACTTGTTTCAACAGATAGCAACGCAAATCGGCTATGCATTAGAAGAAGCCAAGCTACTAGGCGAAATAGAACAAGTCAAGAATGTTGTAGTTAAAGGCTCTCATGAAGAACGGCAAGAAAACGAAGCACTGCAACAACAACTTTTAGAATTACTTGATGACATAGAAGGTGCAGCTAGAGGCGACTTGACAGTACGTGCAGATGTGACAGCCGGGGAAATAGGTACTGTTGCTGACTTTTTTAACTCCATCATCGAAAGTCTGCGGGATATTGTTACCCAAGTTAAACAAGCTGCTACTCAAGTAAATACTGCCATTGGCTCTAACGAAGGAGCCATCCGCCAACTAGCAGAAGAAGCACTCACCCAAGCTGGTGAAATCAACCGTACTCTTGATGCTGTTGACCAAATGACCCAATCGATGAAAGCTGTAGCCGAAAGTGCCGAAAAAGCCGCTTTTATTGCTAACCATGCTGCTCTTAGCGCTACTCAAAGTGGACACGCAATGGATTTAACAGTACAAAACATCCTCTCTATGCGAGAAACCGTTGGTGAAACTGCTAAAAAAGTCAAGCGCCTCGGTGAGTCTTCTCAACAGATTTCTCGCGTGGTTTCCTTAATTAACCAAATTGCCATTCAAACCAACTTACTCGCCATTAACGCCGGGATTGAAGCAGCGCGTGCGGGTGAAGAAGGTCAAGGCTTTGCCGTAGTTGCCGAAGAAGTCGGCGAACTAGCAATCCGCAGCGCCGCTGCTACCCAAGAAATTGAAGAAATTGTTGAGAACATCCAACGAGAAACCAGCGAAGTGGTTCAGGCGATGGAAATCGGAACTAGCCAAGTGGTGGAAGGTACTCGAATTGTAGAGGAGGCAAAGGAAAGTCTAAGTCAGATTTTGGATGTATCGCGTCAAATTGACTCCTTAGTGCAGTCGATTTCCACTGCAACTGCATCTCAGGTAGAAACATCACAAAGTGTTAGCCAATTGATGAAAGATATCGCTGCCGTATCACAACGCACCAGCGATTCTTCTGTTCAGATTTCTGAATCTCTGCAACAAACTGTGGAGATTTCCCAGCAGTTGCAAGAGACTGTGGGAACTTTCAAGGTTAGCTAAGTTCGTCATTTGTCATTGGTTAAAAGATAAGTCCTAACTAATGACTAATGATCCAATACAGTTCCGTGAAGCATATCTTCCTGCTCTTTATTCTCTCTGTGTTCTCTGCAGTTCCTTAAAAAAAATTGACTTTGACAAATAACTTTAGCCTTAACCTAATGACTAATGACTAAGGACAAAAAAGCATGTTAAATGACAAAGAGTTAGAAATCCAGATGCAGTTTCTGGAAGAAGCAACTGATTATTTGAATACCCTAGAAGGGGTATTACTAGAAATCGATACGAGTAACCACATTGATTTAGATAAAATCAATGCTGCACTCCGAGCCGCTCATTCAATCAAAGGTGGCGCGGCGATGATGGGATTTCGATCGCTTAGTGATTTATCCCATCGTCTGGAAGATTCTTTTAAAGTTTTAAAAACTCGAAAAAATTCTTTAGAAATTGATACCCAGTTGCAAAGTTTATTGCTATCTGGAGTTGATTGGCTGCGTCAAATTGTCGAATTGCTTTCACAAGGAAATGTTGTCGAGGAGCAGTGGTTAGCAACTTTTTGTTACCCAATTTTTGATGAGTTGCACGATCGCTTGGGTGACCCCACCCCTGAAGATGCTACAACGATGCTATCCCCAGAAGATGGGCAAGATGTCATTCCTTTGCTATTTGAAACGGAAGTAGAAGAGTGTTTGCAGCGTTTAGAGTCTGTGTTGGCAAATACCCCACAGCTTGGTTTGCAAGAAGAAGTTACCATCATGGCAGCGGAATTGAGCGGTTTGGGGGAAATGCTCCAGTTAGGGGCTTTTAGCAAGCTTTGTGAGTCAGTAACACAGCAATTAGCTACTGCTAGCAGCGATCGCATTCCCGAAATCGCTCAGTTAGCATTGCAAGCATGGCGGCGATCGCAAGCTTTAGTACTGACAAATCAATTAGATAACTTGCCTACAGAAATTAAATTTGCTAGTTCTAACCAATCCCAGCTAATATTAAAAACAGAAGTAATAGAACAGTTTCTTGGGACAGACGGAACTGACGCAGATATCCTGGAGACAGAAATAGTTTCAATATCTACAGAAACTGAGAGTAAAGATGAAACAATTGCTGCTAATTTTACGTTCTTAGATGCAGAATTTGCAGATGATGTTAATGCTGTCAACATTACAGAACATAGTACAATCTTTGCAATAGAAAGTAATACTATAGATGCCAAAATCGGCGTTGCTAAAGAACGGGAAACTCAAGAAAATACTGTTCGAGTTCCTAGTAAACAACTAGAACAAATTAATGATTTATTTGGTGAATTAATTGTTCAGCGGAATGGATTAAATGCTCAATTAGAAAGATTACGCAAACTTGTTCGTAATCTCAACCAGCGAGTACAAACTCTCGACCGAGAAAACCAAGACCTACGTACAGCTTACGATAAAATTTCTACTCAATTTGCCATGCCTGTGACTGGGCAAATACTTGAAAATAACCATACACCAGACGCGCAAAGGGGATTTGATGCTTTAGAAATGGATCGTTATAACGATTTAAATCTGCGATCGCAGGAAGTTATGGAAACCATTGTTCAGGTGCAGGAAGTCTCAACTGATGTGCAATTAAGTGTAGATGATACAGACCAGATTGCTCGCAAAATTAACAAAACATCAAAACAATTACAAACAAAACTCAATCATATCCGGATGCGGCCGCTATCGGATTTACTCGATCGTTTTCCTAGAGCTTTACGTGACTTAAATGTAGAGTATGGAAAAAATGTACACTTAAAAATTGAAGGTGGGAATACTCTAATTGAACGCAGCATTTTAGAAGCTTTGAACGAGCCTTTAATGCACCTATTAAGGAATGCCTTCGATCATGGTATTGAAGACCATTCTACCCGTCATCTTCTTGGTAAACCAGAACAAGGATTGATTGAAATTAAAGCGGCTCATCATGGTAATCGCACGCTGATTAGTATACGTGATGATGGTTGGGGCATTTCTCTAGAGAAAATTCGCAGCCGCGCCTTAGCTATGGGATTGGATGCTTCTCTCATCGCTAACGCTAGTGATGAAGAACTTTTATCACTAATTTTTGAACCAGGTTTTAGCACTTCCAATCAAGTGACAACATTATCTGGTCGCGGTGTCGGTATGGATGTGGTTCGTAACAACTTGAAAATCATTCGAGGAGATGTCAAAGTTGATACGGAACCAGGAGTTGGTACTACCTTCACTCTCTCAGTTCCATTTACACTTTCTGTCGCACGAGTGCTACTAGTAGAAATCAACAAAATGCTATTAGCATTTCCCACAGATGTCATTTCCGAAATATCCTTACTCCAAAACGACCGAGTTTTCCAAATGGCGGGTAGCGAAGTCCTAAATTGGCAAGGAAGCATGTTACCACTAATTCGCTTGAGTCGCTACTTAGAATTTAATTGCTTGCGTTACGATAGCTCAGAACTGGAAACTCCCGCAGCAATTAATACTAACAGCGTGTTAGTAGTTAAAGGTAATAATCAACTGGTAGGAATACAAATAGACCGTTGTTGGGGTGAACAAGAAGTTGCTATCCGCCAAGTCGAAGGAAATATACTTTTGCCTCATGGCTTTAGTAATTGCACAATTCTTGGTGATGGTAGAGTAGTACCACTAGTTAATACCAACGAATTGCTTTATTGGATTGCTACTAATCAGAAGACTTCTAGAGGTACTCAATTACCATCAGCAAGATTAAAGACACCCTTCCTGATATTTGACGAAGAAAAAATATCAGCAATATCTACCAAGTTTAAAGGCACAATCTTGATTGTAGATGACTCAATTAATGTTCGCCGCTTCTTAGCTCTAACCTTGGAAAAAGGAGGGTATCAAGTAGAACAAGCTAAAGATGGTCAAGATGCTTTAGATAAACTCCAAAATGGATTGAGAGTCGAGGCAGTAATTTGTGATATAGAAATGCCTCGCCTTGATGGTTATGGTTTTTTAGGTCGCGTAAATTCAGATGTTGATACGAAAAATATTCCAGTTGCTATGCTAACTTCTCGTAGTAGTAATAAACATCGCCAACTGGCTATGCAATTAGGTGCGAGAGCCTACTTTTCCAAACCTTATAACGAGCAAGAATTACTCCAAACATTAGATGAAATAATTCGTAATGTCACGGAAAAAGCAGCATCTAATTAAAAACTGATAATTCAATTCGGTTGGGTTAAAGGTGATTAGTGGAGATAATTCGTATTTGAAGAAGACGCGATAAATCGCGTCTCTCCATGACGGTTTTGGGTTTATCTAAACTGTATTGGTTTATAATCATGTTTTGATAGGGTGCGTTATGGTTAACACCATAACGCACCGTTTAGCTATTTATCGATTGACCTCATTCATTCAACTTTTACACCCTTCCAGAAGGCGACATAGCCCTCAATATTCTTAGCCTTTTCCTTGGTGCTGGGATAATACCAAGCAGCATCTTTGTTGACTTGTCCATCAACTTCGATACTGTAATAGCTAGCGACACCTTTCCAAGGACAAGTCGTGTGAGTGTTACTTTCTTGAAAGTACTCTTTTTTAATTGTGTCAGATGGGAAATAATGGTTGCCTTCCACAACTACGGTATTATCGCTTTCGGCTAAAACTGCCCCATTCCAAATTGCTTTCGGCATAAGTGACTTTGTAAATAAAGTTTACATATATATTTTTACACTTCCACGGCTACAAGCGTTGGCATACTCAGAAATAAAAAAGACAGGTATCTGTCCTGGGGTAAGCTAATATGCATTTCAATTGCATAGTTATTCCTCAAGACTGTCAAAACTTAATCTTGACTCTGGACTTTTGACAATGAAGTTGTAGTTATAGAGGATTACTAAATGTCTGTTTTAGGCGTCTTGAGGATTGAGGTTCATCATCTGCCAAGTTGTATAAGTTCCAATGGGACTCCAGAGAAAATAAGGAACTAGTAACAGTCCTGCCCAAACAGAAATACTTAAGACTGCAAGTATCAATAAAGCACTAATAATAAAACCTGTGCCACCGAGAATTGTGCCCACTTTTAGGCTGCGAAGTCTAAACATTACAGGTGTATAGGCAATGGTGACAATTTCTAACAGCAGATATAAACCCATGATCAACCAAGTTGAGGTGGTTCCTGGATCTTTTTCCCAGACAATATAAGCCGACCAAGCACCACAAATGAATATTACAGTCCAAATAATGGGAATTGCGCCCTCAAAAGTTAGCCATCTCGGTCTTTGTAAGCGCTTGAACCATTGGCGATCGCCTGGCGTAATCACGTTAGCCGCCAGAGCAACTAAGAAAGCCACACCCCCAATCACCATCCAAGATTTAATCATGCCCTTTATCCTTTACAAGCGCTATCTATCGCTTAAATATCACTCTTTATAGTGTGATTTTGTCAATTTAATTGCTAATTGCTCATCATCCCTGAGTTTGAAACCTTCACATCATTTGGCAGGATTTTAATTTTTGGGCATTGGGCATCTCGAAGAGAAGGGCTAAACGAGAAAATTAAAACTTTTACGGGTTATGTCTTAAAGATCCAACTTTCAGACAAATTAGTTTATTACTTATGATAGTTACTAAAAATTAACTGGATAAGTGAAAGTAGTGGAAGTGATGGATGAGGTAAATATACTTAGCAACTGAGGTTCAAAGCATGGACTCAACAACTGAGGTTCAAATTGTGGACTCGTCCTGGTACCTTCCACTACCGTTGAAAGAGTATGCAATGAGCCGAGTGACTGTCTACTTTTATAGCAATGGCTGGGTGCCAATTAAATATTGTTCTTTACAAAAGGCCATTTTGTTGTACCAGAAAGCAAACCTAGAAGGAAAGGAAATTGTTTTATTTCCTACTGATTTAGACCCCAATAATTTCTCAAGCTCTTTTAACTAAAATGTATTTAGGTAAGCTATTTTGAAAAAACTTTTCAACAAATGAATCGGCTAAAGAGGCGTACACAAGTACGCCTTTATTTTTGAAGAAGGTAGGAGGCAGGTAGATATCTTGCTCGGCTCGCTGAATCACTTGATTGAAAGTACTCTTATCTGAGCTAATGCGGGTAATGTTAAAGATTCTTCCTCAGCCGTAGGTTCCACTAGATGTAAAAGCCTATCTCGTTTTTCTCTTTCAGAACCCCGAACTTCAAATAAATCGACAAAATCTGCATTAAAGCTGATGCTGAATTCAAAACTATCCCTCTTCTGTCACTTTCCGGTTATTCTAAATAAAAGAATAAAAAAAGAAAACCCTGAAAGGTAAGTAGGGCAATGGATGTAGAATTACAAATTTTGAAACATTTGGCAAGAGATGCTCACCCAACAGTTGCGACCATAGATGAATATTGTGCAGAGTATAAAGACCTGTTTAAAGAAGTAAGAAATTATGAATGCTTCAAATATTTACATCTGGGAATAATGTCACAAATTAAAAGAAAATCATTACCAGAGATAGCGAAAGTCGTAAGTATAAACTCCGCACAGTCATTACATCATTTTTTAGCCAATTCAGACTGGTCAGTAGATAAATTAAAACAACTAAGATTAAATAAACTTAAAAAAGCACTAAATGGAAATGCGATTACAGTAGTAATAGATGAAACCGGAGATAGAAAAAAAGGTAAAAAGACTGATTATGTAGCCAGGCAATATCTAGGAAGTGTAGGAAAAGTCGATAATGGAATAGTTTCAGTCAATGCCTATGGAGTTTATTCTAATATAACGTTTCCATTAACTGTAAAAGTATTCAAACCCAAAGGAACGTTAAAAGAGGAGGATAAATATAAAACTAAAATAGAGTTAGCGTCAGACATCATTACAGAATTAATTGAATCAGGTTTTAACATTAAACTGGTACTGGCAGATAGTTTATATGGTGAAAGTAGCCAATTTATTAGAAAAGTAGCTGAATATAAATTAGATTATGTCGTAGCAATAAGAAGTAATCATGGAGTCTGGTTGCCAGCAGGACAAAGCGTTAGGGCTAATAAGTGGTGTAAATTTGAAAGAACATTTAGCAATCAAAAATCAGAAACCCGATACATTAGGGAAATAATTTATGGTAAAAAAAGAGCCATAACTTACTGGGAAATAACTACTGACCCAGAAACCATGCCAGAAAATTCTACAACATTTGTGATGACAAATCTTCAAGGAAAACTCAAAAAAACTTTAGGCGATTTATATGGATTAAGAACCTGGGTAGAATATGGATTTCGACAGTGTAAACAGGAACTCGGCTGGACAGATTATCGGTTCACAAATTTTCAACATATAGAAAGGTGGTGGGAAATTATTTTTTGTGTGTACACAATGATTAGTTTAAATTCTCCAGCCTTCTTAAGCTTAAATAAATCTCGTCAAATTGAAGCTGAGGTTCAAAAAAATAGTGATGTTGATTTTTCTAATCATCAACAATGGAACCATGAATGCGGATGGAAAAATACTCTAAATAATCTGCGTCTCATTGCCCAACCACTCTTACTATTTTGGTTAATTTATCCCTGGATACATATTTTCCCAAATTCTAAATTATTGCTGGGATTCAATCAATTAATTAGTGCAATGAATCAATTTAAAACCTGTTATGCTTCTGGATAATTTCACTTTGTTACTACTTGCTTATCTCGGAGAGTGACAGAAGAGGGCTATAGCGGTTCCTGTTCTGGTGAAGTACACAAGGGCGCTTCGGGATGCCCACTACACAGGAACTTTATTGCTTTAATCTGTACCTCACTCGATAGGGAACTGCTATAACGGTCTTTGTGCTGTAGTTAGATACTTCTATTTCTTCAAAGAGTGCGCCATTGAGTACCATTTCCCGGTGAATTCCCATAGTCTCGGCTCTTAGGCGTTCGTCAATTCTGGGATTGGTACACAAAACTGAGAGTGAGAACCCTTTTTGGATATTACTACTTAAGAGTAGAGGCGATCGCCCTTCAATTTGCAACTCCAAGCGATTGCGATATCGCGTATCACAGCAAAATAATCCTATACTGGGGTTCCTATCGTTGAGGGAACAGCCCGAAATATTCCCTATGGTATCTGCAATCAAAAATAAATCATCATCTTTAAGCGTTAGTTTCGGCTGTGGTCTTTCACTCACAACACAAGGCCATTCCGGGATAGGTAGTTGTTCAGCAGGAATATAAAGTTCTTCCATCCAATAAAATTTTTTCTGGTGTCATCAGCCAAAGATTCTGGTACAGGTCTTTATCCGACTCAGTGCTGAGTGCTGTACATGGGTAGGGGGGCGTTTAGCCCCTCTTGAGTGCTGAGTGAATTAAGAAGTACTCAGTACTTTCGCACTTGGGTTTTTGTCCCGCCACTTGTGGGCGCACTCTTAGCCGAGGCACTCCGAACTCAGCACTCTTTATTGCGTTCAAGAATTCCTTTTAAGAATTCCGACTTTATTTATTGGGTGGCGATTGCCACCCAATAAACTATATATATTGGTTTTAGCGTCTTGCTAAGAGGTAATTAATTTGTGATTATTACCTCTAGCGACAAACTCAAGGCTTTAACTGCTGTTGATCAATTTGGTAAACCTAGTCGAGAATATATAATATTGGGCTTAGTGGTCTATTATTTAAAACATCACAATGCCAGCCAATGGATTAAAAGACTTGGGTAAACAACAAAACGGCTATGGCAAATGACTACGCTATACCAAGGTGCGAAAGACAAATGCATTGCCGTTGTTTCTCTATTTGCCACTCAAGGCTTTTAAATTTTGTAAATAAAGCTGCACCCACTCCTGCTAATTGGTAACAAAGTGTTGCGCTTGCCTGAGCAAAAAGTGCTTTTTAGCGTTGTTTACATATTGAAACTGTCTATTTAACTTGAGAGTCCGTTGGAATTTGTACAATGCAGCTGTGACGTGGATCTTGTTGAGATTGGGCGTTTAACGATAATTCATGAGCATTTCGACTTCAGTGCTGAGTGATCTGCTAAAGTCCCTACCCTACTTGCGGCCCCAGCTATATTTTAAGGCTTCATTAACGGCGCTCTCCCACGCGATGGAAGATCAAGTTTTGGCTGCGACTTTAGCTCAACCCCTTGTAATTGCTAGTTTCCAGCGGGAGAGATTCTACCGCCAAGAAGCTCATCGCTATCAGCGACTTGCCTTGCGGAGTAATCAAATATACGTATTGTCGGCTCCAGAAACTGATTTCATCAACAGTTCAGAACACTACGAAAAGATAGCTTTTGAGCCAGACGATGGCTTAAGTCAGGAGTGGCATTTAGTTGTAATTGCTGACAGTTATGCGACTTGTTTGGTTTGCCGAGAAAACCTTGGTTCTATTGCTAAAAACAAGCAACTACCAGAGGTAAGCCCTAGTCTGGATATGGATACAGCGCGAAGATTTGAGGGAATTTGGACATCTGAAAGGGGGGTTAGTCTCAAAGCAGCCGAATTGCTGTTAGAGAGGATTTTAGTTTACAGACCAGAGCTGGCAACGAAAATTAAGCAGGCACACCAGAGGTTTGGCATTGGGCAACCTAGAAGCTACTTTGGAGCAGAACAGATCAACGAATATGCTTGTGATATTGACACAGATCCCTTTGTGCAACGGTTAGTAACTTACTTGCAAGCTAGTCAGTACAAATTGCACAAAGCCTACCGTTCAATTACTGCCCAAGCACGCAAAGAACGGTTAGTCAACTCCATTAGTACTGCGATTCGGCGATCGCTCGACCCTCACGAAGTTCTCCAAGTGGCAGCACAAGAATTAGGACAACATCTAGAAGCCTGTCGCTGTCTAATTTACCGCGCTCAAGCCACAGATAGCCAAGCCATTATTGAACACGAGTTTTTAACTGCTGGTGTTTTATCTGTTCGTGGACAAACTTGGGAGTTAGAAAACAATTCCTTATTTCGGGACATAATGCAACAAGATGAAGGTGTTTGTGTTACAGATACACTGACTGACCCTCGTGTGACCAATTCGCCGGGACTTTCCTTGATTGCCAAAAAGTTTGCTATTCGTTCTTGGTTAATGGAACCAGTATTTTATCAAGGTCGATTATTGGGTATTGTCGAGTTACACTACTGCCAAATGCCACCCCACGAGTGCCAACCCGGAGAATTGGATTTGGTAAAAGCGATCGCCACCCAAGTGGGAGCAGCTCTCATCCAAGCCGAAGCTTACGCCAATTTAGAAGAACTGAATCAACAGCTAGAAGCTCTAGACCGCACCCGCAGCAACCTCATAGCCATCACTGGACACGAACTTCGTACCCCTCTATCCACCATTCAAGTGTGCCTAGAAAGTCTCGCTAGTGAGCCAGATATGCCGTTAGAGTTACAACAGGTGATGCTCAACACTGCTCTTGCTGACTCAGAGCGAATGCGAAAACTAGTACAAGATTTCCTCACACTTTCCAACTTAGAAAGCGGTCGGGTGGAATGGCATCCAGAATCTCTCAGCTTACAAGAATGTATAGATTTATCCCTCAGCCGAATTCGCAGCCGCTCTTCAACGGAAAAGCCGCCCCAAATTAAGACTCAAATTGCCCAAAATTTACCTTTGGTCAGAGCAGATGGTGATTGGCTAGTAGAGGTACTGGCAAAACTCATAGACAATGCTTGTAAATTTACGCCACCCGAAGGAGAAATCACCATTAAAGCTCGTAACAGCCATCAAATGGTCGAAGTCATCGTGGCGGATACAGGACGTGGCATTGAGCCGAATCGCTTAGAAGTAGTTTTTGACCGCTTCTATCAAGAAGAAGGAGCGCTCCGTCGTACCACTGGCGGCACTGGACTTGGTTTGGCAATTTGCCGTCAAATTGTCAATGGCTGGGGTGGGGAAATTTGGGCTAAATCAAGTGGCAAAGATCAGGGTAGTCAGTTTCACTTCACCATCCCAATTGTTCATAATAGCCACGAGGAAAAGCGGACGAAAGTCAAGAGTAAATAGGAATTGGGGATTGGGGACTTGTACTGAGCAAACTTGTACTGAGTTTCGACTACGCTCAACTACCGCAAAGACGAAGTAGCCGAAGTATTGGGGATTGGTTTTTAACAAAGGACTAATGACCTATGACTAAAAGACTAAAAACTGTTACAGTCTATGACGCGATCGCAATATGATCCTGGTTGCGGTGTTAGGATTCCCTAAAAACGTTGAGAGAATAATCTTTATGGCAGAAACACTCTCTGGAAAAACCCCGCTATTTGCTGGCAGCACTGGTGGCTTGCTAAAGAAAGCAGAAGTGGAAGAAAAGTACGCTATCACTTGGACTAGCCCCAAAGAGCAAGTATTTGAATTGCCTACAGGTGGTGCTGCCACTATGCTCAAAGGCGAAAACCTCCTGTACTTAGCTCGGAAAGAACAAGGCATCGCTTTGGGTGGTCAACTCCGGAAATTCAAGATTACAGACTACAAAATCTACCGGATTTTACCCAATGGAGAAACTACTGCAATTCATCCTGCTGATGGTGTCTTCCCTGAAAAAGTGAATGAAGGCCGTGAAAAAGTGCGTTATGTCCCACGCAGCATTGGGAAAAACCCTAATCCAGCACAACTCAAATTCAGTGGTAAAGCTACCCACGATGTATAGGGACTAGGCATTGGGGAGCAGAGGAACAGAGGAGCAGAGGAGCAGGGGGAAGTTACACCAAGTCTTTCCCCTCTGCCCCCCATCCCCTCTGCACCTCTGCCTCTTGTGCCCCATACCCCATGCCCTATACCCCATGCCCAACCCCTTAAGTATTTATGGTATTCCCCGATTTTTCTGAATTTTCTCAGCTAGCTTTACAAGGCAACTTCGTTCCGGTATATCAAGAATGGGTAGCGGACTTAGATACGCCCGTATCTGCTTGGTATAAAGTCTGTGCAGGTCAGCCCTATAGCTTTTTGTTGGAATCCATAGAAGGCGGGGAAAAACTGGGACGCTATAGTTTAGTTGGTTGCGATCCAGTGTGGGTTTTGGAAGCAAGGGGCGATCGCACGACACAAATAAACCGCGATGGTTCGCAGGTGGTTTTTCCCGGCGACCCTTTTACAGCTTTAGCCGAATGTTTAGCACCTTATCGCCCAGTGAAATTACCACAGCTACCGCCAGGAATTGGCGGGTTGTTTGGGTTTTGGGGCTATGAATTGATTCGCTGGATAGAGCCGCGTGTGCCAATTCATCCACCAGATGAGCGAAATATCCCTGATGGGTTGTGGATGCAGGTAGACCACCTATTGATTTTTGACCAGGTAAAGCGGAAAATTTGGGCGATCGCCTACGCTGATTTACGCAACCCGAAAGTTGATTTACAGGCAGCATATCAAGAAGCTTGCGATCGCGTCGCCCAAATGCTGGAAAAGCTATCTCTACCCCTATCGCCGGAAAAAACTCGATTGGAATGGAATCCACCTGGGAGCAAAGGAGCAGAGGAGCAGGGGAGCAGAGGGGCACAGGAGTATCAGAGTAACTTTACCCGCCCTGATTTTTGTGCCAGTGTCCAAAAGGCAAAAGATCGCATCAAAGCAGGTGATATCTTTCAAGTAGTAATTTCCCAGCGATTATCAACAGCATACACAGGCGAGCCTTTTGCCCTTTACCGTTCTCTACGTCAGATAAATCCTTCGCCTTACATGGCTTATTTTCACTTCCAAGACTGGCAAATCATCGGTTCCAGTCCGGAAGTCATGGTAAAAGCCGAAACAGATCCAGATGGTGGTGGAGCGATCGCCACAGTACGTCCAATTGCAGGAACCCGTCCACGGGGTAAAACCAGCCAGGAAGATGCAGATCTAGCTCAGGATTTACTCCAAGATCCTAAGGAAATTGCCGAACATGTGATGCTTGTTGATTTAGGGCGAAACGATTTGGGGCGTGTTTGCCAAAGTGGTAGCGTCAAAGTTGATGAATTAATGGTAGTTGAACGTTACTCCCATGTAATGCACATCGTCAGTAACGTTGTGGGTAAATTAGCACTTGATAAAACAGCATGGGATTTACTCAAAGCCTGTTTTCCAGCAGGTACAGTTAGCGGCGCACCTAAGATTAGGGCAATGGAAATTATCCACGAGTTAGAGTCTAGTCGTCGCGGTGTTTATTCCGGTGTTTATGGATATTATGATTTTGAAGGACAATTAAATAGTGCTATAGCAATTCGCACAATGGTGGTGCATAATAACACGGTTACCGTGCAAGCTGGTGCCGGTTTGGTAGCTGATTCGGAACCAGAGAAAGAATACGAAGAGACGTTGAATAAAGCTAGAGGTTTATTAGAAGCGATTCGTTGCTTACGTTGAATTTGGAGACTTGGAGACTAGATACTCAAGCAAAACATATACCAGAGATGAAAAGAGAGGACTAATAACTCCAAACTCTAAATTCTAAACTCAGCACTCAACACTCATAAAGGCACATTGATTTTTATTGGTTGATTGCAAAATCGGACTCGATATAAGTACAGTAATAGTTCGATTTGCTGTATGAGAATCCAGACCCGACTTCAAAAGCTGATATATTAATATGCTTCTATTTTGAATTACATAGGTTTTACTTTGAACAGCAAGATGTTTGGAAACAATTTCTGCAACTTCTAAACCTACATATCCACAATAACGGGATAAATTAGGAAGTTTGATAAATCCAATTAACATGAAATTTTTTCCCAAGCTAAGAGAATTCTTTAGATGTATTAAACAGTGAAAAAAGTCTTGTTATCTAAAGCCAAGACTTCAGTTTAACTTACTACAGACAATAAGTTAATAGACTTGCTCTTACTAAGTGGCTGAAATAAATTGTCCAAATAATTCCAGTTACTCCAGCAGCAATTAAGAGATTACTGACAAACCTGCCTAATTCAATTGATTGTCCCACGCAGTTGTCGTCTTTACCAACAGTGAAAAATAAAGATCGGGCTTGATATGTATTGATAGTCTCAAAGAAAGTTGTTGAAATTAGGTCTAAAAACAACTGGTGTAATCAAATCCTGTTTAGGGTAATCAAAATCAGCTTTCATAGTTTGCCTCTAAATAGTTCTATTCGTCAATTGAGGAAAATTCGTAAATTTGAAGTGTGCGATCTAATGGCTAGTTACCCATCCAATTAAACCGTGTCTGTCCATAACTTCGAGAGGTATAAGTGAAGCAAGCATTGGTAAACGTCTGTCGATTTTTTCCGTATATTCGGTAAAACCAGCATCTGAAGAAGCATCGACAACATAAACTTTGGTGTCAATAGCAAATCCATTAACTTGACCCCTTTCGTTAATAGAGAAGTCTCTACCTGTTATTTTTTGCTCGTTGTTTTTATTTATATATAAAAGAATGTAAATTACTATAAATATTTTTTGCAATAAGTTGATATAGAAATAAAAGTAGTAATAACCGTACTCACCAGGTAGGGTCTTTATGATTTGTCAGGTATATACAGTCGTGAAAGTTGGATGGCGATGGCATTGCTGTTGTAAGTAACACATACAGAAATGTCCTAAACAGATCCTATGTATAATTTACTTAAGTAAAACTCATCTTTCATATAAATAAAAACTATCAATAGATAGCTGAGAAAGTATTGCTTATTTGTAACAAACTTGTTATGTTTCTTTACATAAAGATACAAAATCAAAAAAATGCGTGAAACCAGTGTCAAATAGTGGTTTCTAAATAGCTGTTCATTACTGAGTATCAGACTAAACAGGCGCAAAATTACTATGCCTTCACTAGAGCGATGGCGTAGGCGATCGCAACTGTGCTTGCGTCCTCGTTAGTTTTAAGTACCTTTGGTAACAGCTAAACGCATTTCCTTTGTTTGCACATTTGATTTTCACATTCGATAGAACTGTAATTTTCTTTTTGGAATTTCTGTTATGTCTTTTACCCTCCAGTCGGCTCAAAGTATTTTTCCCGGCACCTTAATTGCTGACATTGTTCCAGCTACTATCGAATCATTTAATCAGCTCAATGCTGAAGATCAACTAGCATTACTTTGGTTTGCCTATACAGAAATGGGTAAATCTATCACAGTTGCGGCTCCTGGGGCTGCCAACATGATCCTCGCTCAAGGCATTATGGAACAAATCAAGCAAATGCCTTTTGAAGCTCAAACCCGAGTCATGTATGATTTGGCTAACCGTACTGATACTCCCATCTGTCGTTCCTATGCATCCTTCACCGTAAATATCAAGTTGGGCTTCTGGTATCAGTTAGGAGAATGGATGGCTCAGGGAATTGTCGCTCCGATTCCAGAGGGGTACAAACTTTCTCCTAAAGCGGCTGAAGTGCTGGAAGCAATCCGAGGTGCCGATCCAGGTCAACAAATTACTATCCTCCGCAATACCGTAGTTAGCATGGGATTTGACCCCAACGCTCCTGGTAGTTATAAAAAAGTTTCAGAACCCGTAGCTCCTCCCACGGCACCAGCATTTCGGACTAAGGTCAGCATTGAGGGCATCAACAATCCTACGGTGCTGGGCTACATCAACAACATGAATGCCAATGACTTTGATGCTGCGGTTAGTCTCTTTACCTCC
>NZ_CP170991.1:0-147500 GCF_043099735.1 Nostoc sp. C117 | reverse complement strand
TACGAGATGGTCCTCGCTGATTCACATGGGATTCCTCGTGCCCCATGCTACTCGGGATTCAGCTACTATCCTTAAGTTTTCGATTACAGGACTTTCACCTTCTCTGGTGCAGTATTTAGCTGCTTCATCTAACCGCTAGATTCGATATTGCTGTCCCACTACCCCAAGAAGTAAACCTCTTGGTTTAGGCTCTTCCCCGTTCGCTCACCACTACTTAGGGAATCTCTGTTTGATTTCTCTTCCTCCAGCTACTAAGATGTTTCAATTCGCTGGGTTGGCTCTTTCCTGCCTATATATTCAGCAGGTAGTACATAGGGTTGCCCCATTCGGACATCTCCGGATCTCTGTTTGCTTCCAACTCCCCGGAGCATTTCGTCGGTAACCACGTCCTTCGTCGCCTCTGTGTGCCTAGGTATCCACCGTAAGCCCTTATTAGCTTGACCACTTTCTCTTTTGCTACATTTGCATTCACTCAACATCCATAAAGAATGCCTGTGTCTGCCTGCTTTTTTCGCGTTACTATGCAGTTTTCAAGGTTCTGGCTGAGTTCTAACCCAGCAGTCTGACTACTAATTAGTCATGTTGCTGAATTTTATTCTCTGTTTTAGACTTTTTTGGCAGTTGCCACAGGTGGAGGTTAGCGGACTCGAACCGCTGACATCCTGCTTGCAAAGCAGGCGCTCTACCAACTGAGCTAAACCCCCAAATCATAATTTGTAATTCTTAGTTCTTAATTCGTAGTTAATTACGAATTACAAATTAGAAATTACTAATTACTTTCAGGTGGGCCATCCTGGACTCGAACCAGGGACCTCACCCTTATCAGGGGTGCGCTCTAACCACCTGAGCTAATAGCCCATATCGAACCAAATCATAGTTTGAAAGTTTTCAACAAGTAAGAAGCGACCGACCTAGGTTAGACCATCTCAATATCTATTCACTGTTTGTTTTCGATATTTGAGGGGTGTAGGTCTCCCTAAAAAGGAGGTGATCCAGCCACACCTTCCGGTACGGCTACCTTGTTACGACTTCACCCCAGTCACCAGTCCTGCCTTAGGCATCCTCCCCCCGAAAGGTTGGAGTAATGACTTCGGGCACTACCAGCTTCCATGGTGTGACGGGCGGTGTGTACAAGGCCCGGGAACGAATTCACTGCAGTATGCTGACCTGCAATTACTAGCGATTCCTCCTTCACGCAGGCGAGTTGCAGCCTGCGATCTGAACTGAGCTACGGTTTACGGGATTAGCTTGCATTCGCATGCTTGCTGCCCTCTGTCCGTAGCATTGTAGTACGTGTGTAGCCCAAGGCGTAAGGGGCATGCTGACTTGACGTCATCCCCACCTTCCTCCGGTTTGTCACCGGCAGTCTCTCTAGAGTGCCCACCCGAAGTGCTGGCAACTAAAAACGAGGGTTGCGCTCGTTGCGGGACTTAACCCAACATCTCACGACACGAGCTGACGACAGCCATGCACCACCTGTGTTCGCGCTCCCGAAGGCACTCTTAACTTTCATCAAGATTCGCGACATGTCAAGCCTTGGTAAGGTTCTTCGCGTTGCATCGAATTAAACCACATACTCCACCGCTTGTGCGGGCCCCCGTCAATTCCTTTGAGTTTCACACTTGCGTGCGTACTCCCCAGGCGGGATACTTAACGCGTTAGCTACGGCACGGCTCGGGTCGATACAAGCCACGCCTAGTATCCATCGTTTACGGCTAGGACTACTGGGGTATCTAATCCCATTCGCTCCCCTAGCTTTCGTCCCTCAGTGTCAGTTGCGGCCTAGCAGAGCGCCTTCGCCACCGGTGTTCTTCCTGATCTCTACGCATTTCACCGCTACACCAGGAATTCCCTCTGCCCCGAACGCACTCTAGCCGTGTAGTTTCCACTGCCTTTACAAGGTTGAGCCTTGCTCTTTAACAGCAGACTTACACAGCCACCTGCGGACGCTTTACGCCCAATCATTCCGGATAACGCTTGCATCCTCCGTATTACCGCGGCTGCTGGCACGGAGTTAGCCGATGCTTATTCCTCAGGTACCGTCATTGTGTTCTTCCCTGAGAAAAGAGGTTTACAACCCAAGAGCCTTCCTCCCTCACGCGGTATTGCTCCGTCAGGCTTTCGCCCATTGCGGAAAATTCCCCACTGCTGCCTCCCGTAGGAGTCTGGGCCGTGTCTCAGTCCCAGTGTGGCTGATCATCCTCTCAGACCAGCTACTGATCGTCGCCTAGGTGCGCTCTTACCACACCTACTAGCTAATCAGACGCGAGCTCATCTTCAGGCAGCAAGCCTTTCACCTCTCGGCACATCCGGTATTAGCCACCGTTTCCAGTGGTTGTCCCAGACCTGAAGCCAGATTCTCACGCGTTACTCACCCGTCCGCCACTAGCTCCGAAGAGCCCGTTCGACTTGCATGTGTTAAGCATACCGCCAGCGTTCATCCTGAGCCAGGATCAAACTCTCCGTTTTGGTTTGTTTGTTTTTAGCTCTATAGCTGCTCTTTTTTAACTTCAGCTTAGTTATTTTATTTTCTTGACGCTAACCACTTGTTGTATAATGGCTTTCAAACTATAATATTTTCAAGGTTCGGTGTTCCTTGCAGCGTCGCTTCTTTTCGCTCGGCTTCAGGCACTTATTCAATATAGCGAACCTCCTTTAACCTGTCAACTACTTTTCCAAAATATTTTTTGGGAGTGTTTCTTCGTCTGCTATAAGCCTTAGAGAGTAAGGGTTTTAGGCTATAGTATTCGTGGAAGTTACTAAGGAAGCAATAAAGTTGTGAGTAATTCTGGTGTTTTGCCACCCTGGCTAGTTTTAGATCCACTGTTGCGTGGCTGGTTGTTGGAGGATATTGGCCGGGGCGATCGCACTACAAATAGTCTATTAGTGGAAGGTGTCAGAGCAGGAACAGCCAAGTGGATAGCTAAGGCTCCAGGAATAATTGCTGGCTTACCAGTTGCAGCTAGGGTGTTTCAGCTTTTGAATGAAAAGGTGAGCTTTGTAGCTGTGACGGTTGAAGGTGCAAAATGTGAGCCGGGACAGATAGTAGCTGAGATTCAGGGTTCGCTGGATGCGTTGCTGATGGGGGAACGGGTTGCTCTCAACTTGGTTATGCGGTTGAGTGGGATTGCGACGCTCACTAATATATATGTAGAGAAAATTGCTGATTTACCAGTTCGGTTGGTGGATACGCGTAAAACAACACCAGGGCTGAGGCTTTTGGAAAAGTACGCGACTGCTTTGGGTGGAGCGATTAATCACCGTATGGGGTTGGATGATGCGGTGATGATTAAGGATAATCACATTGCGGCGGCTGGGGGAATTGGAGAAGCTGTTAGCCGTATTCGTTCTCAGATTCCTTATCCATTGACTATAGAGGTGGAGACGGAAAGTTTAGAGCAGGTGAAAGAAGCTTTGCACCACAACGCTGACATTATTATGTTGGACAACATGTCTTTGGATATGATGCGTGAGGCGGTGCAGTTGATTCGTCAGCAGGATAGCCGGGTGAAAATTGAAGCTTCGGGGAATGTGACTTTGGAGACGATTCACGTTGTCGCGGAAACGGGTGTGGATTATATTTCTAGTAGTGCGCCAATTACTCAATCAAAGTGGTTGGATTTAAGTATGAGGATTGTACTTTAAATATAATGAGGCGGATCATCCTACTGCAAACCCGGTGTAATGTCGCATTTTTGGAGGATCAATGCCTAAAACAATGTCTTCCTTGGGTACACCGAGTTCAACCAACTGGTTTGCAATTCCAACTTCGATGCCATCTTGTTGAATCCAAATTTTACCATCGATGATATCGAGGTGAAGGACTGTGCCGTACAGTCGGTTTTAGCCGCGCCAACCAACGTAGACTAGTTGGTAGTGGTCGCCTTCGGTATCGAAAATAGTTTGGGCTTGGATGCGATCGTCCCAGACGAGTTTGGCGCGTTCTGTTAGCAGGTTTTGGATATGTCGTCGGTATTCATTGATGCTAACCATTGTTGAATTACCTCCCTATCAATATTGTAAATCAACAACAGAAGTTGGTTTTGCTCAACGAGTCCCTGAATAAATGGACTTATAAAAAACCACTCGTAAATATCACTGGACACTGCTAGATATAAAACCCGTTTTGGATCTTGGGTGTGTAAGGCTGCCCTATATGCTATGAAATTAGTCAAATATGCAGACATACAAAAGACCAAAGTATTATTGAAACTTGTGAAACTATTGCTGAAATTCTAGAAATAGAATTTGATAGAAACTTTGATACGGTTAATACTGATTGGCATTTCTAAGTAGTTCACAGATTGCAAAAACATCAGAACTGGGTAATACAGAAATATCAAGAAATCCAAAAGTGTGTCAATGATTACAACTAAAAGTGGTCAGACCCTTTGCTGAAAATTATAGATATCCAAGTAGCACGAGTTTCACAGCTAATAATACTTCTGGATAGAGAGCCTGATATTTGTGACAAGAAAGGCAATGTAATACGTCCTAATGATTTAGTTGTGTACCTCTGTAAAGATGAGAAGGATAGAGATTATGAACACTATGGGGTTGTTAAAGGAACCCAAAATGCTTACAGAGTTGCACATCTACTTTTACCGGATGCCCAAATCCCTTGGGTCTGGGTAAAAGAGGCTTGAGAATTAACCATTCGGCATCGCTTAAATCACTTGGGTAGGGTTTGCGCTCTTGGTTCTCAATTGCGGGTAGACGGCTCATC
Source organism: Nostoc sp. C117 (assembly GCF_043099735.1). NCBI lineage: Bacteria > Bacillati > Cyanobacteriota > Cyanophyceae > Nostocales > Nostocaceae > Nostoc > Nostoc sp. C117. The sequence goes on along the minus strand of NZ_CP170991.1, from coordinate 142,774 downwards.
AACAATAACGTAAATGTTATTGATTTAGCTTATAGTCTGAGTAAAACAAGGCTCTGTTCTCTTTAGATTTTATTTACGAATCAGCTCTTAGGAATAAAATAAGGCAGTTTTAAACGTTTATATTCTGCAACTATTTCTCCAACTAAAAATCCTACAATCTTTTCATAGTCGCCAGTAGGTGGTGGCATTTCGACTATTATTCCATCATATAATTCATAGTGTTTGTGTGGGTTTTCGGAATATTGGGCAACAAAATCATCGAATGTAAGTAGTTTGCGTAAAGCTTGAGTCATAATTTCAACTCCCCAATTTGAGATTAATCATTTTCTTGGATCTTATAAACTTGGTGTAATGAGTAAATATACTTTATCCGTAGATGCGTCTTGTGGAAGTTCCTCAAATATCAATATCCATAGGAGACTAGAGAAAGAAGAACAAAATATATCAGAGACGTTTTCTAGCAGCAAAGACTGTAAGAGTTAAGGAGAATTTATGCGTGCAGTACTGATGGCAGGTGGTTCGGGAACGCGGCTTCGCCCGTTAACTTGCGATTTGCCCAAACCGATGGTACCTATCTTAAATCGACCAATTGCCGAACATATTATCAATCTCCTCAAAAGACATCACATTACAGAAGTTATTGCAACATTGCATTATTTACCGGATGTCTTGCGAGACTATTTTCAAGATGGTGGCGATTTTGGCGTCCAAATGACTTATGCTGTCGAAGAAGATCAGCCTTTGGGTACAGCGGGTTGCGTGAAAAATATTGCTGAACTTCTGGATGAAACCTTTCTAGTCATTAGCGGCGATAGCATAACAGATTTTGACCTAACGGCAGCGATCGCATTTCATAAACAAAAAAAGTCAAAAGCTACTTTGATTTTAACCAGAGTTCCCAACCCGATTGAATTTGGGGTGGTAATTACTGATGAAGAAGGGCGAATTCGGCGATTTTTAGAAAAACCCTCTAGTAGTGAAATTTTTTCCGATACCGTCAATACTGGTACTTACATTCTCGAACCAGAAGTTTTGGAATATCTCCCAGCCAACACTGAATGTGACTTTTCTAAAGACTTATTCCCCTTACTACTAGCAAAAGATGAGCCAATGTATGGTTACATTGCTCAAGGTTACTGGTGCGATGTCGGTCACTTAGATGCTTATCGGGAGGCACAGTATGACGCTTTAGATCGGAAAGTGCAACTGGATTTTGCCTACAGAGAAGTTTCCCATGAATTGTGGGTAGGTCAAAATACTTTTATCGACCAAACGGCTGTGATTGAAACACCAGCTGTGATTGGTGACAACTGCCGTATCGGTGCAAGAGTCCAAATTGAGGCAGGAACCGTAATTGGCGATAATGTCACCATTGGCGCTGATGCTAATCTCAAACGTCCCATAGTTTGGAATGGGGCATTTATTGGCGAGGAAGCACACCTTTCTGCCTGTGTAATTTCCCGTGGCACTCGTGTAGATCGCCGGGCTCATGTATTAGAAGCTGCTGTTGTCGGTTCGCTTTCTACGGTGGGAGAAGAAGCTCAAATTAGCCCTGGCGTCCGTGTTTGGCCGAGTAAAAAGATTGAGTCAGGTGCAGTTTTAAACATTAATTTGATTTGGGGAAATATCGCCCAGCGAAATTTATTTGGTCAACGTGGAGTCCAAGGATTAGCGAATATTGACATCACCCCAGAATTCGCTGTGAAATTGGGAGCTGCTTATGGTTCTACTTTAAAACCTAGTTCTAAGGTAACGGTTTCCCGCGACCAGCGTAATGTCTCTCGGATGGTGACGCGATCGCTCATTGCGGGTTTAATGTCAGTAGGCGTTGATATTCAAAACCTCGATGCTACAGCGATTCCCATCGCCCGTACAGTTATACCGACAATGGCGGTAGCTGGTGGTATCCATGTGCGCGTACACCCAGATCGCCCTGACTACATTTTGATTGAATTCATGGATGCAAAGGGCATTAATATCTCCAAAGCCCTAGAAAAGAAAATTGAAGGGGCTTATTTTAAGGAAGATATGCGGCGGGCGCTAATTCATGAAATTGGTGATGTATCTTACCCCAGCCAAGTCATTGACCGCTACTGCACTGCTTTTGAGAAACTTTTACATGTTCATACACTCCGCAATAGTCGCGCAAAGGTCGTAATTGACTATGTTTATGCTGTATCGGGGGCAGTTTTACCCCAAATGTTAGATAAATTTGGTGCTGATGCGGTGGTGTTGAATGCCAGTGTCAATAAAACTGCCATGTCAATAACCGATCGCGAAGGACTGCTGACTCAGTTAGGTCATGTAGTGGAAGCATTAAAAGCTAACTTTGGTGTGCAAGTATCGGCGAATGGCGAACAGCTAATTTTAGTTGATGAATCAGGTTACGCAATTCGTGGGGAAATCTTAACAGCACTGATGGTAGACATGATATTAACTGCTAACCCCAGAGGTACAGTAGTAGTCCCAGTTCATGCTTCTAGTGCTATTGAACAAGTCGCCCGCCGCCACGATGGCAGAGTGATTCGCACCAAAGCCAACCCTACAGCCTTGATGGAGGCGTGTCAGACAAATCCAAATGTGGTGTTGGGAGGTAGTGGAGAAACTGGTTTTATTTTCCCGCAACTGCATCCGGGATTTGATTCTATGTTCTGCATTGCCAAGATCATTGAGATGTTAACGATACAGGAGCGATCGCTTGCTGCGGCGCGATCGGAATTGCCCCGTGTAATTCACAAAACTTATACAATACGCTGCCCGTGGACAGCTAAGGGTGCTTTGATGCGCTACTTGGTGGAAACTCACCCAGCCCAAAACCTAGAATTAATCGATGGAGTGAAAATTTGTCAACCCTATGATGACAGTTGGCTGTTAGTTTTACCAGATGCCAGTGAACCACTAGTGCATTTATATGCCAATAGTAACGATCGCGAATGGGTAGATGAGACTGTGAGAAACTACCGCACTCGCGTCCAGTCGTTTGTGGAAAGACAACAAGAATATCAACCCGCCGAAGTGTAATTGGTAATTCGTAATTCGTAATTCGTAATTCGTAATTGAATTTTTTAATTATGAATTACGAATTATCTTGATCGCTCGCCTAACTATCGGAAGGAAAGTAGGGTTTCACATTTGCCTCTGTAGTTTACTTAAAATATTAAAAATTGACCAAAAATATAGGTAATTTATATTTATAAATTATTCGTGAAAATTAGATCCCCGACTTCTTAAACAAGTCGGGGATCTGGACACCGCGAATTTTCACAAATTAAATATAATTCCTATGGCTAACCCTCCCAGGATTCTTTGAGAAGGGTTAAAAATTATTATTGAACATTCGGGCATTCAGGTAAATCCTTACCAGCGTATTTGCAATCAAAATAAATTAAAGCTTCTCTAGTAGAGGTGAATGCTCTACTTGTGTAGTATGGTTCACTGTTTGGACTTGCTTCAGATGACCAGATTTTCAAATAGTAATGATTATTATCATCGGTAGACCATAATTCGTAACGGGAATTACCTCCTGAACCCTGACTAGTTAAATAGTCAGCTAGTGCTTTATTTGATGCAGAGAACAAGCTCAATAGAGTTAAAACAGGAATTACAGCTACTTTTAGTATTTGGATTAATTTCATAAATGCACACAAAACTTACTCCCTCTAGTTTCCTTTACCGATGTGATTTTTGAAATCAGTAATCATGGGGAATCTTTTGTGAGGCGATCGTAAGGCACTTAGTTTGTGTTGATATATATAGGACTTACGCAACTAGCAGATATTTAAGTAGTCGGACAGAATTAATTACACAATGTTATTCCAAACGCAGTGAAGCGATCGCAAGGGTTTGGGATTGCCTCATCTAGTTTTCAGTTTGTTTCCTGAAGTACTTTACAAAAGTTTACTCTTAACAAATAAAAAAAAATTCTTAATAAGTCTGGTAAGATATTTTCAGATTTATTGATATAGATATTCATTAAGTGTTGATTTTTCTGAGTTCCACGAACTTGTCTAAAGCTTACGTACAAGGCAAATAGCTATCCTTGCGTAAATCATTGCGATCGCCCAATGTCTCCAAAAGAGAATCGTCAAACTATATATTAGGTGTCAACATGTCGAAAAAAATTGGTCTATTTTACGGTACTCAAACCGGCAACACTTGATTAGTTATCCAATTATTTCTGTAGATAATTTTCTGTGTTTTCTCATTAATAACAGTCACTTCGCACCAATTAGCTTCGAGACTTGAGTCTCCATTTCGTAAAGGAACTCTAGAAGCATAACGATAACGATAAATTAGATTTTTTCGGCCATCCCATTGTTTCTTTTCAACAGTTGTAACTTCTCCACTTTTTTCTAAAAATTCTAGCCATTCATATAAAGTTTTATGTGACGTTTCCAGACAAACAAAAATAAAATTATAACCTTGTTGTAGCACCAAGGTACAAACAGGTTGGCGAGAATACAAGTCATCCCCTAAAAGGGTTACAGGATAACCATATTTATTTTGATGATTCTTATTCAACCATCTTTTAACAGCCGCATTTTCACAATCTTCTTTTTGATGCCCATCTTGTTTTTTAATAAATTCTGGTTCTAAATTAATCACTTGTTTTTGATTAGGAGAAACCACAATAGGTGTGACACAGCCATGAAAATAAGTTGTAGTTCCGTTTCGATGATTACGGCAATTACAATAAGGACAATTAATTTTTTTAGATGAAAAATATTCTGTAACTTCTATTGCTATTAAAATTTCTCCATCCAAGTAGAGAAACTTTTTCAAAACTCCATTTCTATTTAACCATTCATAGACTTTTTGAAAAGACTTAAATATCGTAGCAGATGGAACTGGGTCTAGCAAATTCCTTATTTGACTATCACCCGGAATTGTCTCAATTGAAAATAAACTTTCAGCATTATCTTTCCCCTTATTGCTTTTCATCAAACGTTGATGATCTAAAAACGAGGGTGATTGAGTAAAAAAGACTGAAAAGGCAGCCATCACTGCATCTTCTACCTGATATCTGGTATTATTTCCGGGCTTTCTCTCATCGGGTATGTCATGTAATGATGACCGTAAAAATTGCATTAATTCAGGAATCTCTAGAGTTGCCACCTTTGGAATCATCTTAGAGTAGTTTGATTAATTAATATTTTTCAATTCACTAATTTTACCAAAGCTCGACAACTATTATAAATTGTTATTTTAATTGAGTTCTATATTCTAAAAACAGAACTATTTTCCTGGATTTACCCTTCGGTTTCAGGCAATTTCCATAATACATGAGTATTTATACTTAATTAATGAAGCCAATTTTTTAAGTGATGTCTGCGGCGATCTGTTCGGTGTCGCCTTTCCCTGAAAAACTAATTATTTTATGCTACGTTTTCAATTTCAAAATGGCGATTAATACCCTATTTATTTCAAAATGAGAATTGCTGCTTCCACTTTTGATGAGTATGAATTTTTAGAATGCTGCGATCGCCCCGTGCATTTAGCCGGTCATGGGATAAGTGGTGCGATCGCCTTAAGCTTTGCGCGGCGATTTCCCGAAAAAGTGCGATCGCTAACTCTGCTGGCTGTAGCTGCTCAACCGGCAAACAATTGGCAAGCTCACTATTACTTTCAACGACAACTTTTTAATATCAGCCGTGAGCTAGTTTTAGCAACTACTGTTCGCAGTCTATTTGGAAATCAACCACCTCATACCACTAAAAAGTTAGTAGCCGCCTTAGATAAAGATTTAGAACAATCTCCCTCGTCACACTCTTTATTTAAGTTGGCTTATTTACCCAAAGGTGGAGTTTCTATGCCAATGATGGTGTGTGATAGCAAGACTGATCCGGTAGTCAACTCAACTGTATTGCATGACTGGTTAAATTGGTTGAAGCCAGAAGATAAGCTCTGGGAATGCCCAGAAGGATATCATTTTTTTCACTACTTCTATCCTCAACAGGTTGGTGAAGAGATTTTGAGTTTTTGGCAACACCACCATCCGCATTTAGTAGAAGCATCTGTACTATCTTTTAGCAATTCTATAAATTAGTAAGATACAGAAGTGCGATGTCTGAAGACAAGCCTTACGGCTACGCATTTGGGAATTTTAGGGTGTAATAGGTGCGTAGCTTGCCGCCGTAGGCATCGCTACTTTACAGTTGAAAGCACTTTTTTACCAAATTGATTAATAAACTATGTTTACTAAAAATTAAGAATTTTAAACTTTTTTCTAAAAATAATCTTTTGGTACATTCATACTATAATATTCACCAGATAAGCGTAAGTCTTCAAAACTAACGATATGGCTGAATTAAAGTTTTTGGGTTATAAGATAAGTCTTACAAACTCAGAATTTATTCTGCTAGCTTACTCTGTTGGCTGCTGTTTAAGCGCATCAATCTTTTAGGGTAAGTCACAAAATTGAAATATTTCTAAACAGTGGTTGCATCATGACATCAACATCAAGACATTCTATTGAGGAAAGCTCAAATCCCTTAGCAAAATTAGATTACATTCCATTACTAGACACAGTTTTAGAATTAATTAAACAAAAACCACTATTTAAATTTTCTCCAGATAGAAATAAACTCAGAATCTCAGCTTATGATATTGCCTATAAAATTGCTACCAATACCAACCTACGTCCACAAAGTCCTTTAACGCAGAATATAGGTATTAAAGCAGCAACTGTCAATTTTAAGTTGGAAACAGAATTTTATTCTAAAATCCAAGCCATTAGAGATGAATTGAGAAGACAACTTGTTACTGCTTGTGGAGAAAACGAAACTCAATCTTCCTTAGACAATCTTTGCACACCATTATCTGATTTTATTAGCGCTGAAGCTGGCTTACCATTTAAATATCCTTTTAACAATTCTTATAGTTTTACGTCTCAGAGATTAGTTATTGAGAATAGCTTGGCTCAAAAAAGGCGCAGGGGTACAGAGTCAGTCATAAAAGCTCATCACTTGAACGTCAAATTTGAAGGCATATCTAATTTCAAGAGTAGGTTTTTAGAGAGTCTTAAAAGCTACATAGATACTATAACTAGACCCGATTCACAAGATTGGCAACAACTGACAGAAATTTTAGACGATATATCAGAGAAAAAAGAATCTGAACTTACTGAATTTCAAAAAATAGTAGATACTGAATCTCTGCCGAGACTACTACGAGATATCAAAATAGATTATTTGGATTATTTGAGAATAGAATGTGCCAAAAATAATCTACATAATTCCAATACACAGGGTTTTGAATGTTTAGAAACATTGATTAAGCGGCTGAGATTATTAATAAATTATATCAACGATCCAGATTTAGATGATGCCGATTATGAAGTAAGTTATTTACTTGATAAGCCTGTTAATCTCAGGACAGCTTTTTCTCAAGCAAATGCCTTTGATATCTTGCCTATTATTCCTGAGTATGAAGGAATGATAGGAGAAAGTATAGATAAAGACAGAGGTATCCAAGAATTCAACTTGGGTGTTAGATTAAAGCTCAATGGTTCTGTAAATTCTTATCATGAAAATTCAGTCGTCAATTACTATATGACTGAACTTGACCCCACCAGTCCTCGTCATAAAGACCAACTAAAAGATCCTGCAAAAGCCAAGAATTTTAAAGAAAAGGTTTTGAAAATTGCTTGTCTTTATTATTTCGTTTTTGCTGTTGATGAAGAAGGCGATATACCTGATAAAGATTACGATCCTACTCCTAAATTTAAGGACGATATTTTAAATAAATTGAAAGTCGGTATTTCTGATAAGGAAATCGAAAATTTATTAATCAAAATTAATAGTTTAATATTGAAAGAGGATGTTTGGCAAGTCGAACGAAAATTAGCAGCTTTAAGAAATATGCTGCAAACATTTCTTAAGAAAAAAGAAATATTGCCATCTTTTTCTAAAAGAGTACAATTATGTATTAATAAAGAAATTTTGCAAAAAAACGTCTCAAAAATTATCAATAATCGTAGTTTTTTGAAACTTGACTTAAATCAGCAAAACCAATCACAGTTGAAAGCTAGAGCTAAAGAAGCTTTGGCTTATGTGGAGGTTTTACCACCTACTGTAAATGAACAATCTCTTAGTTCATTATCTGTCAGTTTTACTTTTGATGATGTTCGCTATTTTACAGATAGCGATAAGCAAAATTTCTCGATGGAGTATGATATCACAGGTATTAAAGCGTTACCTGTAATATTTTCTCCAATAGGAGAGAAAGATGGTAAACCTATATCTAGTGAAATATATAAGAACCACTTTGAAAAAGAAAAAATTATAGTTATTTATTATAAGTCCAAGAAAGTAAGAGAAGAAATATTTAAAAATACTCAATCACCAGAAGCAACTATATATCAGCAAGTCTTCACTTTATTAAGTTACTTGTGCATTAGTATTTGTCGAGAGCAAATTAGTCTAGATAGTCAAATACGAGAAAAACTTTTTATTCCAATTTTTAGATTTCATTCTCAAGATATTCAGAAAACAACAGAAGATGAAGCTTTTCTCAATTCTTTATCAAAGTCATTAGCACATATTCTTCGTCGAGATTGTATGGCTGATGCTCAAGGAATTAACGTTAAAACAATAAATAAGTATAAAGTACAAAATGCCTTGTCATCGTTGTACGCTTTGATTCCTAAAACTTTCGAGTTGCAAGAAGGTTATCAGGCTCAACTGGATAAATTAGCAATTATTGTTGTTTCTAGCTGGTTGAGTGATGCAGTTTGGGATGAAAAAGATAAACCTGTCAGAATTTCAAATATATATGGCGAAATTATTGTTATCAATCAGGTATCTAATACAGCAGTCAAGGTTGAACCTATCAAAACATTTGCAGATAATCAACCTCATTCTAAAATATCTACTGAATCAGAGGTTGTCAGAGATGAAATTAGTAAACTTTACAAACAAGGTTATCGACATTTTTTATACATAGCGAAAGCTCCCTATACTAGGAGTTTGGGTATAACTAAATTGGAATCAGACCCAGATTCATTATTTTTCATGTCTCAGGATGTAGTTAAGGATCTCAAAGCAGGTAAGCCAGATATCAAGCTATATCCAATATTTATGGATAACTATCCTGCTATCAACTTGGTTGAAGGGAAAGCTGATTCTTTTTATATTCCTGATATTGAAGAATTAGAGAAGTTATCTGTGGATAAAAGCCAAAAAACCAGAGTGTTTCTCAACCTCTTTACAGGTCGTTCTGTAGATAAAGAGCGGACTATATTTAATAGTGTAGTTTGTTACAGTACTTTATTAAATATTTATGACGTAGGTGATACGAAAGATATTATAGAAGGGTTATTAGATAAAGATTCGCCTTTACAAAAGACGATTTTACAATACATTGCTTTATTTCATTTTTCTCGATACGAAGTAAATCGAAGTATTGCTCTCAAGCTGAACCCTTATAGTAAGCTAATTGGTGACGAAGGTATCGGTAAAATATCTACTTATACTTACTCCGTGAAGAACGTTAAGTTTAATAACTTAGCCTTTTTGACCGAAATTAGGAGTGCGCTTTATGGGAAATGATTTAGGCATTAATTTAGGTCGAGTATTTGAAATAAGTTTTAATATCGGCATTTTAACTTACTTTCAGCATTCCAAGTTAAAAAATTCCTACGGCGATGTTTATCTTCAGCCTTTAAGTAAGTTATCTTTGCATAATATCCAAAAGGCTATAGCTAATAATTTTATAGATAAATCTCATCAAGAAATTATTGGTGACTGGATAAAATTATTTATTCAAAAAGGATGGACTTCAGGCTACAGCTTTGTGCGAGAATATATAGAAGCATCTGGCTGGCTAACTAAAAGCAAAATAGAAATTATCTATTTTCAGTGTGATTTCCACAATGAAAATGCCTTTGGCATCAAAATTTTAGAAAGATATCCTCCTGACTGCTACAAGGAAATTTTAGAAATTCAGGGATTTGAAAACGTAGATATCAGTCGTTATATGGATGGAGGTGAGTTTCTGAAAGCAGATACTCTCTTATTGCTGCGGTATATGGGTAAGTATCGAATTTTAGTTGTAGACTTATCTACTTTTACAACTTCAGCTATTCATTCTATAACTGACTTAAATAACATTCAAAGTCTGGTAGAATCATTAAATACTGAGTTAAATTATGTGCGTTCCAAGTCTAGTTTTTGTGGACTCGGTATCGATACTGGAAATAGTAGCGACAATAATAATAAACTTAACGAGATATATTCTAAAGAATTGACTCGCTTCTTCTGTGCTTTCAAGACTAAAGACAAGGAAGCAGTGAAGGTTATCCAAGCTTCTAGTTATGCTTGGAGTTTTTATAAATTTCTGCTGTCATCAGGTAAAATATCACGAACTGATGCAGTTAAATTTAATTGCTTTGGCTATAGTGACAGAATGATTAACGGTATTGCTTTGACTAAAGAAAAAGACAATGCTGAAAATAGTCTGGAAATCTTAAAAAATTGTTATGAAATATATAAAAATAAGAGTGACAAAGATATTAATGACAGCCGCAACACGTTACTTGAAGTCATTAAAAGTAATGCAGCTAGAAACTTTCAAGATGGCAACAGGTTTGTCAAAGATATAGTTGAAACAAAAAAAGATACAATAAAGTATATTCAAAATACTGAAGTATTTGAAGCAGGGCAAGATTTTTTTAATACGGCCGGTATTGTACCTGAATTTATTAAGCGATCGCTACACCTAAAAGAAACAGAATTTAGAAATGCTCATGCAGAGTTGATACATCGAGCGCTTGCAGATTCTAGAATACCATTGCTATTTTTGACGGGTAATCCTGGAATTGGTAAAACTACAGCAGTTGCAAAGCAAATTATTGACCACTTACATGAGGGTTCACTCCTAATATACGTCAGTCCTCGAATTCAGGTTAACCGAGATATTATTGATAAATTTACAGAGGAAAATAGCTTAAAATTAGTTTCGGATAATTTAATTTGTATTAATACCAATAAAAGAATTCTTGATGATGCCAATGGAGGTTACGTTGTTGAGTACTATAATAATAACCTGACTGACGAACATCAAATAAGGCAAGTAAAATTTCTAGATGCTAAAGCTTTAAAAGACAAAGCATCTGACTTTCCTAGTCGCTTGGTTAGACGTACAGATAACTTGGTACAAGTAGAAAAACCCCGTGAGGTTGGAGTCCTAGCAAGTTTATGTGAAGCAATTCACACCTGTATCATTAATCCTGATTTACCTAATAATATTATTGCTACAGCCTCAATGCAGTCTTTAAAGGAAACTCTCTACGGTAATACTTTAAAGCATTTTGGCAGAATATTTAGTAGTGCTTATAATTCTTCCAAAAAGCCTCCTGGGATTATTTCAAAGAAGATGAAAGAAATCGCCAGTCGCATGAAAAATATTTTCATTATGATTGACGAAATTACAGGTTCGCAAGAGGGAGTTGCTTTCCTACACGGGGTTTTAGATTTTGTTGAAGAATATGATTTGTTAAATCCTGAATACGGCTTTAATGTGAAAGTGATTACTGCTGACGCATCACTGACTATACAAGACGTAGTTGAAAATCATCTTTCTCTAAATCAAATTCAGGGAGATAGAATATTTGTTAGACAAGTTTCAGATTCAATTGGTCAATGTTTATCTTTTAATGAATTTGAATTTTTGAGTAAACCAGCAAGTCTGATAAATGCAAATTCTTATCCTGCTGATAAGCTGATATTTAATTATCACATATTTATCCAGTCACTAAGCTCGGAGAACATTACAGATGAAACTTTTACTTTAGATACTAAGGTAGCTAAAAAAATTGAAGAAGATATTTTAAAATTGCTAGATGAAAATGATGGACAGATTATAGTCTATATCCAAAATAAAGATACTCTCAAGCAATTAATTACTAAAATTTACCAGGTAAGACCTAGCTTTACTCTGCATCAAGAATATTTAGAAATACATGCCAGTTTATCAGATAAAGAAGAAGCTGAAATTCAGAAATACCAAAATACAGTTAAAGTAGTTTTTATGACTGCTTCGGCATCACGCGGTTTATCTTTCCCCCAAACTAAGTATATTCTTGTGCAGATACCTAGCTTTCAAATTGAGCAAAATTTGATGGAAATTATCCAAGTAATTTACCGTGGGCGAGGTGGTGAACTTGACATGGGTAGTAAATATTTAAATTTTTACTTGTCTGATAAAGCGATATACTACCCAAAAAAAGTAGATGATAATGGAAAAACTTTAAGTGCTGCTGAATCAGAAAAACTTACGACTCTCTCATTAAAAGAAGCTTGTCTGAATGTATTAAATATTCTGATTATCCTGAAAGCATCTATTATGACCCGGATTATGGGGTCAGGGGAAATCGGGAGAAAACGATACGTCATGATTCCTATTGGTGGTAAAGCAATTAGCCAAGCAAGGGAGACATTTATTGGTACATTGGCTACTTTATTACGGCAAATTCAGAAAGAGGTTAAAAAACAACCCGGAGATAATATATTGAAAAATATAGAGAAAAGTTTATATGAATTGCTTTCTGTTCAAAAAACTGAAATAAGCCCTTATTCTCATAAACAATCACTTTCTGAAAATAAAGAGGTATCCTATGTTTCAATAGGATTTAATTTGTTATCAAAAATCGAGACTAGCCTTGATAATTTGCTGAGTCTGCCACCAATTGAGAAAACATACGTTAGAGGTAGTTTACTCATTGTACCCTTATCAGAGAAACTAGTTAAAGAAACTAATTATATTGACTTAGAAAAAATTCTCGACCGAGAGCGAAATGAAGCTTTTATTAAACAACTGCAACTTTTAGTAAAGTCAGGAAAATATCCAAAACAAATTATTAGTGCTGCTTATTCTTTAATAGACTTGACTAGAACAATTTTTAGTGAATTAGAACGCTCACAAAAATTAACCCAAACTTCTCTTTCATCAGAACGTTATTATGCTTTACCGATACAGACATTTTTATCTTTTCAGGCTTTTGAAGACTATTTTGAAAATGAGAGAAGAATTGATAATGTCTCTTTACGGGATATTTTAGCTCGGTACGTTTCTACACTTGCTTTAGCATATAATATTTTGCCCATTGACTCTAATTATCAAAATATTCCTTACGTAGTTTTCAATAGTGGTGCAATGGATAAATTAGGGAAAAACCTATTTAATGAAAATCAATTATTTCAGTCTAAAGAAATGAATATTCTAAATTTAATTCTTTCTCAAGAAGATTGATTCTCAATTAAATTTGATCGCACTTATGAAAGTTAGAATGGTCAATCCAATAACCCTACTCCTACTCTGCAACAATTATGCAAAATCTCACTAGAATTACTCGCAATCCTGAAGTGATGGGCGGCAAACCCTGCATTCGCGGAATGCGTGTCACCGTTGGTACTGTCGTTGGCTTAATGGCATCTGGACACAGTAATAGTGACATCCTCAAAGCATATCCCTACCTCGAAGAAGCCGACATTTATGAAGCACTTGCCTACGCTGCATGGCGGGCTGAAGAGATTGAAGTTCCTCTCAGAAGTGCATGAAAATTTTGATTGATATGAACCTTTCTCCTGATTGGGTTGCGGTTTTTGAAAGGTACAATATCTCTGCTGTCCACTGGTCTAGCATTGGCGATCGCTGTGAGAAAGATTCAATAATTATGGAGTGGGCAAGAACTAATGGATATATCGTCTTTACTCACGATTTAGACTTCGGTTCCCTACTAGCTGCTACAGGTGCTAATACTCCCAGTGTCATTCAGGTTCGTACTCAGGATGTTTTGCCGAATAGTATTGAAAATCTAGTTATTTCAGCCCTGAATCAGTTTGAGTCGTCACTAGAGACAGGCGCATTGGTTACTGTTGACCAAGCCCAATCCAGGGTGCGTATTCTACCAATTAGGCGCGGATAATTTTAGGGAAATATTGCTAACTCAGTTTCCGGGTCAAAAAAGTGAATCTTCTCTGGGGTTAGAGATAACCAAAGTTGCTCACCGGGTTGTACAAATCTGTCTGGTGGTATTCGTACTTGTAAGTAATTGGCTGTAGTAGCAGGTTTAGCTCCCGGTTCGGCAATCTTAACAGCGAGAAAGGAATCGTTACCAAGATTTTCTACTAAATCTACTTGTACTGGTAAATTTTTGGTGGCAGGCATACTCAAGTTTAAGTGTTCTGGACGAATGCCTAAAATTAGAGTTTTCCCATCATATTTTTGTAAAGCTTTTCCCCAAACTTCTGGAAGGGTAAAACGCAACTGGGCATGAGTAATCAACTGCGGGGCATGAAATTCTACAGGGATAAAATTCATCGGTGGTGAACCAATGAACTCTGCGACAAAAAGATTGGCAGGGCGGTTGTAAAGTTCTAAGGGAGAAGCAACTTGCTGAATTTTACCCTCAGACATAATCGCAATGCGATCGCCCATTGTCATCGCTTCTGTTTGATCGTGGGTAACGTAAATTGTCGTCGTCCCCAGTTGGCGCTGCAATTTGACAATTTGGGCGCGGGTTTCCGCCCGCAGTTTGGCATCTAAGTTAGAAAGCGGTTCATCCATTAAGAATACTTGGGGGTCACGGGCGATCGCTCTTCCTAATGCAACTCGTTGTCTTTGCCCCCCAGATAGCTGTTTTGGTAAGCGATTCAGTAATGTTTCGATTTGCAACAATTGGGCAACACTACGCACCTGTTCATCTACACCCCGTTCTTTGTCAGAAATATAACGGAGTCCTTTAGGTAACTTTCTTGTTGCCCCTACAAAAAGATTTTCTGCCCACGTCCGAAGATAGGGAGTATTTTCTCCCCTGCTTTCTCTACGGCGCAGCCCAAAAGCAATATTGTCATACACCGTCATATGAGGATAGAGGGCGTAATTTTGGAACACCATTGCGATATCGCGTTCTTTGGGTGGTAAGTCATTGATTAAGCGATCGCCTACCCAAATATTGCCTCCAGTCATCACTTCTAACCCGGCGATTAACCGTAGTAGGGTGCTTTTACCACAACCAGAAGGACCTACCAAAACCATAAATTCCCCATCTGCGATCGTCAGATTAATCCGCCGCAAGACGTTGAGACTTCCGGGACGATCTGGCGCTGCATCAGTTTTCTCCCCAAGCGTCAGAGGAGATTGAGTTGGTGAGGTAACACTTTCCCCTTTACGCGAGGAAAAACTTTTATAAACGTTTTCTAAAATAACTTGGGACACAACTGTTAATTATTGTCATTGGGGATTGGGCGTGGAGCATTGGGCATTGAATTTGGACTAATGACAGTTTAGCGCCCATAATAATACACCTTATATGTAAATACGAAAAGTTAAAAAAACGGTTTGCACTATTAAAAGCAAACTACCCTAAATTTTAGGGCGATTAATGAGGTGTTGTTATGACTACCGATGTACCTAAAAATATTTCCCAAGATCCAAGCATTAACCCTGTCCATGACATTGTAGACATACAAACCACAGATTGTTGCATTGTCGGTGGAGGACCAGCCGGAGCGGTATTGGCGCTGTTGTTAGCGCGTCAAGGGATTTCTGTGATGCTATTAGAAGCACATAAAGACTTCGATCGCGATTTTCGCGGTGATACAATTCATCCATCGGTAATGGAAATTATGGAAGAATTGGGACTAAGTGCAGCTTTGCTAGAACTCCCCCATACCAAAATGCGGCAAATTAGTATTCAAACTCCTGAAGATACTGTCACATTTGCAGATTTTAGTCATCTGAAAACCCACTACCCTTACATTACAATGCTTCCCCAAGTGAAATTCCTGGAGTTTATCACCCAAGAAGCCCAAAAATATCCTAGTTTTCATCTGCTGATGGGTGCAAATGTTCAGGAACTAATTACGGAAAATGGTGTGATTCAAGGTGTCCGCTATCGGGGAGGCGGTGGCTGGCATGAAATCCGGGCAATACTGACAGTTGGTGCAGACGGTCGTCATTCACGTTTGCGACACCTGGGTGAATTTGAGTCAATCGAAACTTCACCGCCAATGGATATCCTTTGGTTCCGCCTACCACGTCAGTCAGAAGACCCTGAGGGGGGAATGGGGCGCTTTGGTCAAGGTCACATCATCGCTATGCTTGACCGTGGCGATGAGTGGCAAGTTGCTTATGTTATTCCCAAAGGACGCTATCAACAACTACGAGCTGCGGGTTTGGAGGAATTAAAAAAATCTATTGTTGAAGTGGTGCCAGAATTCCAGCAAGGCATCGCCAATTTACATGATTGGTCGCAAGTAGCGTTTCTTTCAGTGGAGTCCAGCCGCGTCAAACGCTGGTATCTTCCAGGATTATTACTCATTGGTGATGCAGCCCATGTCATGTCTCCAGTGGGTGGAGTTGGCATTAATTACGCCATTCAAGATGCCGTCGTCGCGGCGAATGTACTCAGCAAACCGCTTAAGAACCGACAAGTACAACTTAGCGACCTAGCAAAAGTACAGCATCAACGGGAGTTACCGACACGCATTGTTCAGGCATTTCAAACTTTTGTCCAGAAGCGGGTATTTGCCCCCGTTCTCACCTCAAATCGGACATTTATACCACCTGCATTTTTGCGCTTACCCATTTTGCGCGACCTCCCAGCAAGGTTAATTGCGTTGGGTGTTTTTCCAGTTCACGTCAAAACTTAATTTTTGCCAATAATTTTTGCTATTTCCTCAATGGGTGGTACAATCATACTACTCAAATGCAGAATTCAATGCTCATCGTAGTCAGGCGAAAGTAGCGAACGGCATACTTATACTGTTCAAAGCGATCGCTTGGCTTTTATGCTAGAAATAACTAAAAACGATTATAAAGAGTGTTTATATAATTTAGACGCATATCAGCTTATCTAGATATTAATTGGCACTAAAAAAACCCTCTTTTTGAATTCAGTACTTTTTGCAGTCAGGAGTAATTTTAATGAACAGCTGCGTTTTGATGGCGGAAATTATTAATGAGCCGCAACTGCGCTACACAGCAGATAATCTGGGAGTCACGGAAATGCTAGTACAGTTTCCCAATTCCCAGAAACCAGAAGATGTGCCAGCTACCCTGAAAGTTGTCGGCTGGGGCAATTTAGCTACAGAAATTCAGCAAAACTATCATCAAGGCGATCGCGTCATCTTGGTAGGACGTTTAGGTATGATTACTGTTGAGCGTCAAGAAGGTTTTAAAGAAAAACGTGCTGAATTAACAGTACAACAAATTCAATCTGTTGGAGGTAGTTTTAATACCGATCCATTGCCTTCAGCAACCGCAACTCCATCATTCACTGAAACTTCCCCGCGACAACCATCAGCATCTCGTCCACCAGAAACCAATATTCCCACTTATGAGTCACAACGCCTAGCACCTACCCCGGCGAAAAATCCTGTGGGCGTTACTCCTCCAGCGCCAAGTTACGAACCCATACCCCAACCTGCAAATTATGAGCGAACCAATTATCCACCAGTGAAAGAGCAAGAACCAGATCCAGACGATATTCCGTTTTAAAGTTGGTAGTTGAGTATGTATTCAGTTTGCTAACTAACATTACAATTAGGCAATTGATATAGCCATCCTTGAGGATGTGCTATTTTTTTGTCTGCGTTGATGCTTTGTATCTTGTCATGAGACATCGCTGAGTTTAGCTATATAGCAGTTAACTATAGGAATTTTTATCTCTAAATCCAAGCTTCAGCCTCTATTTTAGAATTTAATAAACTTCATCATAGCTGCTAATATCAATCAATAAAATCAGCATTTCTAATAATTTATAATACTCAGATCAATTTTTTATGAAGCTGCATATAATTCGATCCCCCCTAGCCCCCTTAAGAAGGGGGGAACCAGAAAAACATCTATTCAAGTCCCCCTTTTGAACGGGGATTTAGGGGGATCAAGATATGTGCAACTTGACGTTAAATTGGTATCAGATCAATTAAAGATAATTCTCCAATCATAAGTAACAGAACAAGACCACAAACCTGCTAAATATCCTGTTAACTTATGAGACTGCAAAGACGGTGTAAATGCAACGTCTGCCAAAAGCCTTAATACTTTAACAATTTGATTCTTTAATTGAGGGGTTTTTCTTTGTAATCTTCCTAAAAGACCGCTTCAATGTACTTCTCCACAGAACTTCCACGATCATCTCCTAGTAAATCAGAGATCGAATCATTAACGCTTCTTCTATGAACTGTTCCATCCTTAAAAGTCTGCATAACTTACTGAGCATTAGCCAAAATTTCAACCCGTTGATTCTCAATTTTTTGCTGGCGAAGAAACTCAAATAAATACTCTAGATCTTCTGTGGGCAAACTTTCAATAGAATCAATAAAATTTCTTGTAAAGCCATCATAGAACCTCCTAATCAAGTAAATCCTACCTTTACTAACTCTATTTTCATCTCTAAATTCAAAGCCTCAGCTTCTTACATTTAGCCAGTTTAAGCAAAAATATGATATATTGTTAGGCGCTGTAGCGGCAAATGTTTCTGGATTTTCAGTTAATATTCCTACCCAACTCCTATGAGAGAAACTGTCCTAGAGGTTCGCAATCTCCAAGTTGAATTTCCCAGTGATGGCAATAGTGCCAGAGCTTTGGATGGTATTTCCTTTGAATTGCATCGAGGTGAGACTCTAGGAATAGTAGGAGAGTCGGGAAGTGGCAAATCAGTGACGGCCTTAGCTGTGATGGATTTATTGCAGAGTCCTGGTATAGTTACTGACGGTGAAATCTTGTTTCGTCCCCAGGATAATGCCAACCCTATTGATTTGGTAAAATTGCCTCCTGAGGAAATGCAGTTACATCGGGGTGGCGACATTGCGATGATTTTTCAAGAACCGATGAGTTCGCTTAATCCGGTTTATAACATCGGGTTTCAGCTAACAGAAGCGATTATGCGACATCAAAATGTCTCACCAGCCCAAGCACGACAAATTGCGATCGCAGGTTTGCAAGAAGTCAAACTTTTACCTAGCGATGAAGATATCCAGCAGCAGTATACCGAAACTTGGCATCAAACCAACGCCAATTTATCGAAACCAGATGCGCCAAAGTTAGCACAGTTGGTTAAAGAACACAAAGAAGCTATGCTGGAACGCTACCCTCATGAACTTTCTGGGGGTCAGTTGCAACGGGTAATGATTGCAATGGCAATTTCTTGCAACCCATTAATCTTAATTGCTGATGAACCAACCACAGCCTTGGATGTGACGGTACAAGCGACTATTTTGGAGTTAATCCGAGAATTGCAGCAAAGCCGTGATATGGCAATGATTTTTATCACCCACGACTTGGGGTTAATTTCCGAAATTGCTGACCAAGTAGCGGTGATGTATAAAGGTAAAGTTGTCGAATTTGGTGCTTCTGAACAAATTTTCACTAGTCCTCAGCATCCATATACTAAAGGCTTGATAGCCTGTCGCCCCACACTTGACCGTCGTCCCCAAAAATTACTGACCGTTTCCGACTACATGAGTGCAGAAGAGACACCAACGGGACAAGTAATAATTCAAGCAAAAGAACCCATACAACCCATAGAAGTTACCACTGAAGAGATTACTGCAAGATTGGCAAATTTCAATGATAAGGAACCCTTGCTACAAATCCGCAACTTAAAAGTTGGTTTTCCAGTGCGGGGAGTATTTGGTGGTACAAAACGCTACACAATGGCAGTTAATGGCGTTTCTTTTGATGTCAAGCCAGGAGAAACACTAGGTTTGGTGGGAGAATCTGGTTGTGGAAAAACTACCCTTGGCAGAACCTTGCTGCGATTAATTGAACCTATGAGTGGTCAGATTATCTTTGAAAAACAAGATATTACTAACCTCAAAGGAGAAGCATTGCAAAAACTGCGGCGGGAAATGCAAATAGTTTTCCAAAATCCTTTCAGTTCACTCGATCCACGGATGAAGGTTGGGGAAGCGGTGATGGAACCTTTGGTAATTCACGCCGTTGGCAAAAGCAAGCAACAACGACGCCAGCGCGTAGTCGAACTCTTAGAACGGGTGGGATTGAGTGCAGATGCAGTTAACCGCTATCCTCATCAGTTTTCTGGCGGTCAACGCCAGCGGATTTGTATAGCCCGTTCTTTGGCATTAAATCCTAAATTTATCATCTGCGATGAATCAGTCTCAGCACTGGATGTTTCTGTACAAGCGCAGGTGTTAAATCTGCTCAAAGAATTACAGTCAGACTTTCAGCTAACTTATATCTTTATTTCTCATGATTTAAGTGTAGTAAAATTTATGAGCGATCGCATTTTAGTGATGAATCGCGGTCAAATTGTTGAAGAAGGCACAGCCGAAAGCATCTACCACGAACCCAAAAAAGAATATACACAAAAATTAATTGCGGCAATTCCTACTGGTAGTCCCGAACGCGTGCGAAATCGGCAACTACGGGCGTTATAAGTTGTATTTAAGGAGTCAGGAGGCAGGAGTTAGAAACTCTTTATTCTGATTTTGAGTCTTGCATTTTCTAACTCACTTACTTACAAACTGCTGTATTTACTAAAAAAATGACTCACTAATGAGGTTTTTCTAATCTTTTAAATACCTTAAGAACCAAGAAACTGAGGATAGCACCAATTAATCCTAATTGCCACAAACCACAACCAGCAGCAATTCCTAAACCAGCAGAAATCCAAATAGCTGCTGCTGATGTGAGTCCGTGAATTTCAAGTTGCTGTGATTGTTGGGAAGATTGGCGCACAATTTCTCCGGCACCAAGAAATCCTACTCCGGTTGCAATCCCCTGAATCACGCGGCTAAGTGCATCCGGACTCGTCTGGATTACACTTGTTTGCATAGGTATCATAGTAAACACTGCTGAACCCAAACTCACCAACATATGAGTTCTTAAACCGGCTGGTTTGTGCCTAATTTCCCGTTCTAAGCCGATAATTCCTCCAATCAGCAATGCAATACATAGCCTGAAACTGATATTCAACCAATCATTAGTTGCAAGGTGGTAAACGTTTGGCAAGGCTTATTCTCGTATTGATAATTATATCTAGGATGTTAATTTATAATATAGCTTTTAAAAAGAATCCGGAATCAAATTATACAAAGATTAAAAGCATTACTTGATTATATAACTCTTGAAAATTTATTTGACAACACAGTATTATTTTCAGCAATAAATTTATATGTTTTCATTCTTAAACGATCGCTTTTAATTGAGAACTTTTGACAATGATTAAGTTTCCATTTGAATTCATGAATTGTGAGAGTTTCTAAATAGGTTTTTCTCAACTAAAATTAACTGAATTATAAAATTTTACCTTAAATTGCTATAGCAATCATAAATGATTTGTAAGAAAATTTATCCTCCAGCTAAAGCCTTTGCCCCAAAGCATCCTTTCTACAATGTATATGCATCTCTCTACCAAATCAAAATGATTGTTGATTATCCTAAATTGTCGGATAAATGGGAAGACTTTGAGAAGTTTTTGCCCCTTTTTCTACCAGGATTGGAGGAATCAAAAGCTTATGGAGCAATGTTAGAAGACTTGTGTATACACCATAGCCCAAAACATGGGAGCGTTAGTGTGTTGGGCGGCTTTGACCACTTGTTGGCTCTCAGCGTTTGTGTAGGGTAGCATCTGACGTAGAACTACACTACAGGAATGTTGCCACTATCTTAAATTCTCACGAATGATTTACTACTGCTATAGATTTAACCCATACGCTTTAAATATGATACCGCCATGTACAATTCGATCAAAGAACTAAATTCTTAATTTTAGGGAAGGGAGGGGAATGAAGAAAAATTTTCAGGAGGCAGGAGGAATCACCTTAAATTTATTTATGGGATGTAATCAGGACAATTACTTCTTGTGCCCTTCCGGTCATGCTTCTACCTTGCTACCGCTAGGCTAATACCAGTTGCTTACAAAATAAAACCAACTTGGGTCCGCTGTTCACCACAGATCTTGTAATACATATTTTTTTGTTTTTCCTAAATAAATTTAGGGGCTTCTCTAGGAGATCCTCTTGCACTCAGACCCTTTTGGCTCCAGCAAGAATATTTTCTAGAACCTCCTACCTCCTAAAGACTATGGCTACAAATAACATAACTGACAATTAACAAATTGAGTGGACAAACTCTACTGGCTAGACCAAATTAAACTACAAGACCGCGCCAAAGTAGGTAATAAAGCGTTTTACTTAAGCAGGATTATCCAACGTGGCTATCCGGTGGTGCCTGGTTTTGTCGTTTCAGCGGATATTTTACGAGAATTTCTGGAAAATCTCAACAGTTCAGAGTCATTAGTTGCTGACTTACCCCATTCTTCCTTACACCTAGATGTAACTAATTGGCGTCAACTTCAGCAAGTAGCTGCCCGCTTGCGCCAAGAAATTCTGACTGCGACTGTCCCCCAGCAATGGGTGAGTACAATTTTCACAGCCGCTACGCAATGGCAAACTACCTGTTTGATTCTTCGACCTAGCCTATCAGTATTAAATACGACACCAGCTATGGAAAATATATCTGGGTTAATGGAATCGGTATTTTGCCATTGCGAACAGGAAGCGATCGCTTTGGCATTAAAGCGTACTTGGAGCCAGATATTTCGCGCTCGGAGTCTATTGTATTGGCAGAATATAGGAATTAACCTGCAACAAATTAATCTGGCAGTTTTAGTACAACCTGTTGAAAATGCGATCGCCAGTGGGTTGCTCAGAGCCAACTCCTCTGGGTGGGAAATTCAAGCTACTTGGGGATTAGGAATTGCGATCGCTCAAGGCGAAGTATTGCCAGATGTCTACTACGTTCAAAACGAAACAGGAGTTATCTTAGAGCAACAATTAGGAAATAAAATGCTAGCTTATCACGTTGATAATGCAGTACCGGAAAATTCTTTGGAGCCTCTGCCAGACACAGTGCTAACAGCAGAGAACAATTGTTTGGTTACCTACATACTTCAAGAAGTCCAACAAAAACAGTACGCTTTACAAGAAGAATATTTACAACAAATAATTGATTTGGGAACTCAATTAGTCAGTGAACTAGGTAAAATATTCACCATTAAATGGACTATCACTGAAAAGACTACATTTGGTAAGCTCTACTTAACACAAGTTAGTACTCCCCAATCTGTAATTCCCCACGTACACTTCATCAGGGGACTAGGCGCGGCCGGAGGACGTACTGTGGCAAATGCCCTAGTAATGATTAATTCCCAGCAGAAACCCCAACAACTCCCTAAAGGAGTAATTTTAGTAGTACCAACAATCACACCTGATTGGTTACCATTTTTGCAACAAGTTGCTGGTATTATCACGGAACAAGGAGGATTAACTAGCCATGCTGCAATTCTTGCCAGAGAATTAGGGATCGCAGCAGTAGTAAACGCAACATCTGCTACAACCTTAATCAAAACTGGTGAACGACTGCTACTTGATGGCGATAGAGGAGAAGTTTATCGGATAAAAGGAGAAGTCACAGAAGAGGGAGACAAGGGAGATGGGGGAGACAAGGGAGAGAGAGAACTAAATACCTCCTCATCTTTCTCATCTCCCTCGTCTCCTTCCCTTACTTCTCATCTACCTATGATTGCTACCGAACTGCTGGTTAACTTGAGTCAGTCTAGCTTGATAGAGCAAGTAAAAAGCTTGCCTGTGGACGGAGTAGGATTGTTGCGTTCAGAATTGATGGTACTAAATATATTAGATGGGCAACATCCTAATAGTTGGATTTTAGGTGGACGTCAGGCAGAATTATTAGAGCGTTGGTCTGAGGAGATTATCCAGTTTACCCGCGCCTTTGCGCCAAGACCAGTTTTTTACCGTTCTTTGGATTGGCGATCGCACGATTTACCATCATTGAGTGATAGCTTACAATCATCATCACAATCAATGTTGGGTGAACACGGCACTTTCAGTTATCTGAGAAATCCCGCAGTGTTTGAGTTAGAACTTAAAGCTTTAGCGAGTGTACAGCAAGCGGGGTACACTAATGTCAACCTTCTGTTACCTTTTGTTCGGACTGTAGAAGAATTTGTCTTTTGCCGTCGCAAAGTTGAGCAAGCTCTTTTAACCCAAGTATCACAATTTCAACTGTGGATAATGGCAGAAGTGCCAAGCGTACTGTTTTTATTGCCAGAATACGTCAAAGCAGGTGTAGGCGGAATTTCCATTGGTACAAATGACTTAACCCAATTGCTGCTAGGAGTCGATCGCGAACAAGGACAGCTAGCAAAAGTATTTAATGAACGTCATCCAGCAGTTATGAGTGCGATCGCTCAACTCATCCAAATGGCGAAAACTGATGGTATACCTTGTTCAATCTGCGGTCAAGCACCAGCCCTGTATCCAGAAATCATCGATCGCTTAGTACAATGGGGCATAACTTCTATTTCCGTAGAACCCGAAGCAGTCGAGCGAACATATCAGGCGATCGCCCGTTCTGAACAACGACTAATTTTAGCAGCTGCACGACGCGAATTAAAAGACGGAAAAAACTAATTTTCTTAAATCAAAGGATTTGTTTTATTTGCCAAATGCTGGGTAGTTGAGCAAACTTTTGTACTTTTGTTTGACTCAAATTCGTAAAGAAATAATATTAAAGCGAAACTTTTGTATTTGTGGTAAAAATTCTCAATTTGAGTACATCTCTATGAGAAGATACATTTTTGGGAAACATTTTAGCTAATCCATCTAAATACTTAAAAAACTAAAGAACAGAAATAATGGCGAAAAAACTTCAGATAAATTCACAACTTCCGTCCAATATCCCTGGTTCTATCGCTCGCACAGCAAAGCCAAGTTCTGAGTTCTACTCTCTTTTTTCTACAGAAGAAGTTTTAGCAATAATTCATGGGTTAGAAGTCAAACGAGAAATACCTCTCAAGTATTCTTATAAAGGTAGAGGCGCAAAAAGTTGGGATGACTTTTATTTAAAATATATTATTCCTAAATGGTATCGAACATCAAATGTAGAGATTGACCTTTTGAAAAATAATTTTGAATACATTAATGCTAATACTCAAACCGACGAAAAAGTCAACATTGTCGATGTAGGAGCTGGCAATTCATATCCTATTAAAAAATTTATCCGTAGACTTAATAAATTGGGTAGAATTAATAAATATATTGCTTTAGATATTAGTGAAGAATTACTTAACTTATCCAGAAAAAATTTTAGTAATTGGTTTCCAAAAATCGAGTTTAAAAGTTCCACAATTGACATAGAAAATAGTTGTATACCTAAAATTTTGTTAGAAAATCAAGCTACCCTTGGAAATGACAACAGAGCCAAAATAATTTTTCACTTAGGCGTTACTATTGGCAATCATCAAAATAGAGCTAAAGTACTCAAAAACTTTAGAGATAGTATGGGGAAAAAAGATTTTCTAGTATTCACTAATGAAACTGGTTCTAACTCTCAATGGGATGGAAGAGTGAGAGGTGGTTGCAAGTATCATGTAGAAGAAGTATATGGATGGATTCAAAAGAAGTTCGGAATTAGATCTGAAGATTGTGAGCTTCTGAGAAAATATGATTTAGCGACAGATAGCATAGTTGCTAACATGAAACTCCATCATAATTACACTATAAATTTCAACTCTATGGGCATAGATAAGAATATTCAAATCTCAGAAGGTGAAGAGATTACTATTTGGCGACATCACAAGTCCGAAATACCTAAACTTATGCAAGAGATAGAACAAGCTGGATTGCAACTTGTTCACTATAATACCGACAAACACAAATCACACATTATGGTGATTTGTAAAATTGCCAATGACGAACCTTTAATAGCTGAATAGGTCACAATTGTTCTGGATTAATTCCCCGTTCTTGTAGTAAAGCACGGAGACCTTCTAACTGGACTTCAGCTTTCTCGGCTCGTTGTCTTTCTTGCTGTAGTTGTTGGTCTAGTTCCAAAAAGGTCAAAAAGCGATCGCCCTTACCCCATTGCTATTTTGTTAAATAAAAATCATCACATTCAGCAATGAAACACCAATATCCAACATCCAAAATCCGAAGCTGACTATGGTGTTAGGGACTTTTTTTTTAAGGGTTTACCTCCTTTAAGATCTAGTGCTTGTGCTAATTCAGTTGTACTCAATGACTTAACGAGACTCAAACCAAGAGACTGAGTAGAAATAGTTTGAGTGTAAGCGGCGTTTAGATAAGGAGTGTATTGCGATCTTCCTGCAACATAAGTTTGGAAGAAAGGTAAACTCAAAACATTCATGTAACGACGCGCTTGGTAAGTATCACCAATCATCTCAGCAGGTAATGCTACTTGTTGATTTGCAGGGTTTCCATTGCCAATGGTGGAAAAGTGGGTAGCACCTACAAGCATGACAAGATACTTATCTGAATTTGCAAGCCAGGAGAAAGGTAGAATTTGCTCGGATAAAGCTGGTGCAACAGTATCATCACTACTGCTGACAATCATCACTGGAGTTTTAATTTGACTTAAACCTGCTTTGCCGAAAATAGAACTAGTAATTGGATTAACTGCGATCGCTGCTTTAACTCTGCGATCGCGCAAGTTATAATCCTTGCTAGAGTTATTAACAGTTAATTCTAAAGCGCGACACTGGAGCAGTAAAGACATATTCCAGGTTTTTTCAAGTGCTGCTAGTTGACAGTCTTGTTTTAGCTGCTGAAAGTTTATTTTAGCGCCCGCTAAAGCTAAGGCTGTGTAGCCTCCCAAAGATTGACCAAATACGCCAACATTTTGCACATTTAACCGATGTTTAAACCGTGAATCCGATTGGTTAGCTTTTGCCAATTGATTCAATATATAGGTAATATCTAAAGGTCGGTCTTGAAATTCACTTGGTTGTGCTAGTTCATTGGCGTGTTCATTCAATAGGGAACGCCATTTTTTGGTATCGCTACCAGGATGGTTAGGAACAACTACAGCAAATCCGTGGGAAGCTAAATGAGTGGCTAAATATTGAAAGTTGCTGCTGTCTAAACCCAAGCCATGAGAAATCACAATTATGGGTGCGTAAGTTTGGAGTTTAGGAAGATAAATATCAGTTAATAAAAGCCGATTGCGCTTTGAGTCAAAAAGATTCAGGGTATATTTTTCTGACTTAAACCTTCCGGGAATCTCTAAATTAGGTAATTGTGAGAATTTAGGTTGTTGGATGCTAGCAGCTTCTATTTTGGACTTTTGGGAAACAACTGCGATCGCTTCATGGGTTTGATTAACAAGTTTATCCAGTTCTGTAGCTATTGCCAAAGTCTGCGCTACATCAAGGTGAATGCTGTTGCTAGGATATTTACGCAAAACATTCAAAAGTGTCAAACCCCCTGATTCACCAGAGGCTAAAATTAGCGCCGATCGCAAAGCCTCAAATCCTGGTTCTGGCTGAGGAGATTTGCTTCTAACAACTTGCGCTAACCGATGGAGCAAAAATTCTCCTTCTGGTGTGTAGAGAAGCTGTGAAACTACTACCGGGCTAACTTTCACTCGGTTGAGTAAAATCTGCTGCAATTCCTGAAGCTTTTCAAGAGGTAAATATTGTTGATATGCTGCCAAATCATCGTCAATTACACCTGTTTTGGCATAGTTTTCTAAAGCTTTCACTGAAATGGAAAGCTCTAGAGCGGAATAAGATGCATAAATATGCTCTGCTGCCAAGACAGAATTACTAATTCCAAACGTGGGCAACACCATTGAAATAACCAGCAATAGGAAATTTTTTCTCAGGGTGCTGGCCCAATTACCAAACAAACTATTCATCGCTCAACTGTTTCGGTGGTCTGGTTTTATCAGGTGTTGGCTTTGGTAGTTATTCGGGCACCCTGCTAGGTTTACAAAAAAATTCAGGAGTCAGAATTCAGCATCAAGTATGTATGATTTGTAAATGAATAAAGGGATTCAGAAGCCTTACAAAATCATAATTTTACTCGCCAAAAATCGATTAGGAATGTTTATGAGTATCCTAATATATTCTGACTTATGAATTCTTTTTTAAACATTTTTCTGTTGACTATAAGTTCAACAATTAGATACTACAGAGTCACGCATCTACGTAAGGTATCGATTTTGTAAAAGAATGACTTCAGTAGTTTGCCTTCACTAGAAAATCATAACAAATGAAAAAATACTCTGCCTCAGTATTTATGTTGTAGCTTTGAACATGGCATAATTTGAACGGATAAAAAATCTAGTGAAAATGCTGAAACAAACTCATTTCGGAGTCATAAATCTGCAAATTAAATATACTGATATCGGTTTTTCAGGAATCTATGAATGCCTGAAATAAACGTCCATGCCAATCTAATAAAGTAAAAACTATTTCCTTAAATGACAAATAGAACTCCTATTTATTTGATTTTTGAAATACATGTATGGTCTGTTAGGGAAGCGTAACGCACCTCTTCAAATGCTTTTGCTAGGTACGGCTTACTTAGATTTTTTCACTAATCAAATCGAACTGATATCGCAATTAGAATTTACTGGGAGGAGATAATTGCTGATTTGCCTTTATCAGGTTAGTAAACTCCTGCAAAGTTAAACGATATTTTTCCTCAGCTACCGAGAATAAATCATTATGGTTTGCTTTTTCAACCCACAAATAAAGTTTTGGAGATATTGCGGCATTAAATAACTTTTCACCATGAGCAAAAGGAATAATATCATCAGCTTTTCCATGAATCACTAATATCGGACATTTAACTTTTTTGATATTATCCAGGTTAGGAAATTTATCAAAAGGTAAAATCCTAAAAGGTACTATTACTTGAAAAGCTGAAATAAAGGAACTTTCAATAATTAAACCAGCTACTGGTTTTCGCATTGCTAAATTTACCGCAGAACCACCACCAACCGAACGCCCCAAAACTATAATTTTTTCAGGTGGTGTTTTTAAATTTTGGGTTAAATAATTATAAGCACTATTGATGTCTTCATATGCGTTCCTTTCTGTTGCCTCTCCTTCACTAGTACCGTAACCCCGATAATCATAAGCAAAGACACTAAAACCCCATAGGTGTAATTTCTCTAGTATCTGTTTGATATCTCCTAAATCTTCGGAATTACCATGAGAATAAAGAATGGTATATTTAGCTTGATTATTCAATAAGTATATAGCTGAAATCTTGGTATCTTCCCCACTTTCTAACTTGAGAATTTCTGGATAATCTTGATAGCTAGAAGATTGAGATAAAAAAATCATGCTGTCTGCACGAAAATATACAAATCCAGAAAAAAATACATAGATAAAGATTAAAGATTTAACCAGTCGTTGCCAAGTAAAATCACCAATTAACAGTTTTATTAGTTGCTGTTTATCCATTATTTTTTATTTATCGGGTAAAGCTTTACTTCCAGGTTTCCCGATTTCTAATGTTTGCTAACTACAACTAATACAACTTCACCAAACTTCATGCCAAAAATCAGGGTCTCTAAGATTTAGAACATACCCCTAATTGGTGCTGTTTTATTACTCTCAAAAAATAAAAATCTTTGTAGGTTGAGTTGAGGCTTTGCTATGCCTTGGCGTTCCGGTAGGTAAACCAACAAAACTAGGAATTTTTGGTGTTGGGTTTCGTTGTGGCTGAACCCAATCTTGTATCTTAGAAATTAAGAATTATTTTAATGGCTTGCAGGGGTATATGTACCGATGTCCAAAACAGGTTACGCCCATACATCTTTAAGTTGGGCAAGTCTTCCTGTGTTTTTTTGACAAAAGCATAAGTAGACATGGAAATCACCAAATTCCTGCCCAAGTTTATTCTGTAAGTAGCTTTGAGAAGTTTCTTTACCAATTAGTAAAATTGGGGATGGCAACGGATTGCTTACCCCTGCCGTTGGTAACACCCTGGAACTAGCAGATTTTATACAGCGCTCAACCGATCTCAGACTGTTAAGTTAATCTAAAATCTCAAATTCAAAATCCCTTAATTCCTTGGTGTACGTCGGTTTTTCAGAAAATCAGGTATATCTAATCCAAGTTTTTCTTTTGGTTCTGGGATTGGAGTTGGGGTTGCAGTTGGGGTTGAAGGATTAACTGGGGGTTGCTGTGTTGCTGGTCGCTTTGGAGTATTAGGTGCTACTCGAACGTTTGCTACGCTTTGTTGTACCGCCGCTTGCACTTCACCTGTAAAGCCTGTGGCAATTACGGTAATTCTTACCTCACCTTGGAGTCTGTCATCAATTACGGCTCCAAAAATAATATTGGCGTTGGGATCGACTACTTCATAAATTGCTTCTGCGGCGGCATTCACTTCATGCAAAGTCAGATCAGTACCACCAGTAATATTAAATACAACTCCTCTAGCACCTTCAATAGAACATTCTAGTAACGGTGAAGAAATAGCTGCGATCGCCGCTTCTCTAGCTCTAGATTTCCCAGAACTCACTCCAATTCCCATCAATGCCGATCCCGCATCTGCCATCACAGCACGAACATCAGCAAAGTCAACGTTTACCAAACCGGGAATCGTGATGATATCGGAAATTCCTTGCACCCCTTGACGCAGCACATCATCTGCATAGCGAAAAGCTTCTTGCACGGGGGTTTGTTCGGGGATCACTTCTAGCAGTTTGTTATTGGGGATAATAATTAGTGTATCTACCCTACTTTTTAGTCCTTCAATACCTTGTTCTGCTTGGCTGGTACGGCGGCGTCCCTCAAAAACAAATGGACGTGTAACCACACCAACAGTCAAAGCGCCCATTTCTTTAGCTACTTCTGCCACAATCGGCGCTGCACCTGTACCAGTCCCACCTCCCATCCCAGCTGTGATGAATACTAGGTCTGCGCCCTCTAAAGCCGTGGCGATTTCATCTCGTGATTCCTCAGCCGCCTTTTGAC
Organism: Nostoc sp. C117; assembly: GCF_043099735.1. Taxonomy (NCBI): domain Bacteria; kingdom Bacillati; phylum Cyanobacteriota; class Cyanophyceae; order Nostocales; family Nostocaceae; genus Nostoc; species Nostoc sp. C117. Next base: position 111,990 of record NZ_CP170991.1, on the reverse strand, counting down.
CAATGGCAGGATTACCACCTGCTCCTAAACCCCGTGTTAGCTTTTGTCCAATTTGCAACCGACTTGGAGCGCCTGCTAGGGTAAGAGCCTGAGCATCAGTGTTAATTGACCAAAACTCTACACCAGAGACATCAGACTCAATCATGCGGTTAACAGCATTACCACCACCGCCACCGACACCAATCACTTTAATATTGGCGACCCGACCAGGGACAATCTCACCAATTCGGCTATTTTCCGCAGAAATTTTCTTACTATCGTGATTTTGTCCGAAGTTTAACCCAGAGTTATTAAAGGGATTGGTCGAGTTAACTGCCAGAGAGAACCCCGGCTGTCCCGTAGATTGGGAATTTTTATAGCTAAGTCCTTGGTTATTATCAAGTGTCATTGGATTTGTGAAAGGGTAGATAAACGACTTTTTCAGGTGTTATTCAACTAAGAGTCAACTATAGTTTTACACTGCCATAATATTGTGGCAGTGTTCTTTATTGTTTTCACTACTGGCAACCCTAACAGAATTGGCTGTGTGAAAAGCTACTATGGGATAAGGTTTTAAGGCAGACGATCGCACAGCCAATTTTAGAGCAGCATAATTCCATCTTACGTAGTCAAATATAGCCACACTACTATACATAGATTTAAGTAACACCAATTTCTGCATAATCATATTGACTATATTTAAATACTTACATGTATCTAAAAGTATTCTGTAAAACTTCAGCCAGACATTAATCTCTTCATTATTCTCTGCGGATGGCATAACTTCTAAAGACACACCATAGGGGGTCCGATCTGCCTTAACAATATTGTTAATAGATTTAACCATTGGCCATGATTGCAACTTAAGACACAAAGTTTACCTGATACTTACTTATCCTGAAGCTGGAAGCAAGGAATAATTTGCTTGTCAGACTATACCTGATTAATTTGTTATTTGGGGAGTTTAAATGGACACTTTGTTGGACCAATATTCTATCCTACGAGAATGTTTGCTTATGCCGACAATAAACTAAAATTTCCGAGAAGGGTTTGTAACCTAATAGAGATTACAGCACAGATGAGTCAAAACTGATTGCCTAGAAGTAAAGTTTAGGCAACTTTAGCAGCATTTTCACAGATTGAAAGTTTGGTCAACTGTCTTTGGAAGTGTCCTCAACAGACCAAAACTATACTGTTTGTGGCTCTGCACTTGGATTGGGATGGAAACCGTTCTTATGATTGTCCTCTGCTCGTGAGTCAGATCTTAATAAAAAAATCAAACACTTTTTTATTTTGTGCATTGTCTTCAGTGAAAGAATCTGTGGGCATAAGGCGTTTTTCACGCGATATGCCCTCTTTATCCGACATCTTGCACCCCACCATCTAGATATTAGGGTCGCAATTGGGGGTCTTTGACACCCAATGAAGATTTTATGCTCGATCTTCTCATTTTAATTAGAAGTTAATGCCGATTTTTCTGCGATTTGCGAGAAAACTAAAAATAATAAATATATTTATCAGCAGAAAGCTTCTTAATTTACTAGGAGCGTTCAATATATCAAACATCCTAGATATTTCCAGGGGTTTTGGGAGTTAATTTGGGATTTATTTGGTTCATCTGTACTAATGGAATTTCAGGATTTTTCAAATCAATATACTCCATTTCGCCAGATTTGAGTTTTGCTGCTAAATGGCGCATTTGGCCTAGTACCTTGATTTGTTCAGATAACTGGGAACCTGGAACGCCAAGATGCACATTTCCTAATTCTGTTTTCAAAATTAAATTCGTTGGATTTTGGCAATCAATTTCCATCACTTTCACTGGACTGTGGCTGACAGCTTGATGAAGTTGAGTCCAGTCGTGGCAGTATTTTTGTGGCAGTCCAATAACTCTGAGATCGGGTAATTTCCTGGTGGGATTCAGTGATGTGTATTTTTCTAACGGCATCCAGACTCCAGTTGCATCTAGTAAGCCGATTGTGACTTTTTTGTTACTATTGCCCTGATTTTGCACTGTTGGAGTTTGAGTTACTGCCACAGGCACTCGTTCTTGGATATCAATGATTAATCCAGGAGGAAATAAGCGGCGTCTAACGATTGCGCTGGCAATAATTGGTTGTTTTTCCAAAGAGTTGGCGATCGCCGATGGTTGAATCCGCCACAAAGACTGGGGGTAAGATAGCACCAAAAGCGATTGACTTGTCTCCTGTGAAAGTAATTTATTGCCTGATTTCATCACGATTTGTTTGGGAGCTTTTAGCATCCATATTGGCTGGACTGCCACCCAGAACAATCCACCTGCAAAACCAGTAATAGCAAAGGTTCGCCAAATAGCCTGAATAATTTTCATCTGTCGTTGGCGACGCAATTTCTTACGACGTTGGGCTAAATCCGTGCGGGAAACTGATATTATGCCAGCCATTGAAACCCCTTTTTCCTTGCAGTCCAAATTCCTTGATTTGTTGGTATCATGATTAATCTCAGTAAACACTGTCGGCATCTGTTAGCCGCTCTTTTCAAGAGTTTTTTTATTTTTAGTAACACTTTACAGTAACTACACAAAAATCTTGGCGCTAGTCATCGTTGTTATAAAAGTTTCCGGTGTTCATTTTTAACTGACTGTTGTCTTTTTGACAAGTGTTGATCGAAGATTTTTTCCTAATGATAATAAATGATATTTATGATTTTGTTTGATTGACAAATACAATGTGAAATGATAACGAAGTATTACTGAATTTCTGTATACCTTGCTATAATTCATACCAGTTCTACCTCATCAGCTATCCAAACTGATAATCGTCCAGTCTAGTAGCTTTTTGCACTTAAAAACTTAAGCATAAAGATTTGTGCCAGGTTAGCGAAGAAGACAAGGGGAGACGACTTAGGACAAGAGGTTTTTTTTCCTTGTCTCCCCCTCCCCCTGTGTTCTTCTGTTCAAGCAGGAGCTAGAAGAGATTGTCAAAACCTTAATAGCAGGTGTAAAAAGGACAGATATGCTTAACGTTATTAGGGTCAATTAAATCTCTACCATATACTGACGGTTACTCGTAGCGTTTGAGCGACGAGATTTGTTCATTGCAAGACACTACCAACTTGCAAATTAACCGTGTGCTTAAATGCGGGCTAGAGATTATTTGTATAAAAAATACGAATTAAACTGCATCTACATACACATCTACATACACCTCAACATACATGAGAACGACATTAAATTTGTCACGTTTTTATAAAGCATGTAATCCCAGCTACACCTTAAATATAGGTAACGTCATAGATCGGCAGTACTATATAGACTTTGCTGATGTACGTGGTTGCAAGATTGTTGAAGAATTGCAACGGACGATCTGCCGTATTTCTCCGGATGAGCCAACCTGCCAGTTATTTACAGGTCACATTGGCTGTGGTAAATCTACAGAGTTGCAACGTCTCAAAACAGAACTAGAATTGGCCGGATTTCATGTAGTTTATTTTGAGTCCAGTCAAGACTTAGATATGGCGGATATTGATGTCAGCGATATTTTGCTGAGTGTAGCTCGTCAAGTCAGTGTTAGTTTAGAAGGAATTGGTATCAAACTCAAACCTGGCTACTTTACTAATTTGTTTAAAGAAGTAGGCGATTTTTTGCAAAGCCCCATAGAGCTTGCAGCAGAAGCAGAGTTATCTTTGGGTATTGCCAAAATTACTGCCAAAACCAAAGATAGCAACCAGTTGCGTAATCAACTGAGGCAATATTTGGAACCACGTACCAACAGTATTTTGCAAGCGATTAACGAAGAAATTTTAGAAAAAGCTGTTCAACAGCTAAAGCTACGGGGTCAAAAAGGACTGGTAGTGATTGTAGATAACTTAGATCGAGTGGATATGCGTCCTTTAGCATCTGGGCGATCGCAACCTGAGTATCTTTTCATCGACCGAGGGGAACAGTTACGCCGACTCAAATGCCATCTAGTTTACACAATTCCCCTAGCATTAATTTTTTCTAATGAGTACGAGACACTGAAAAATCGCTTAGGGGGAGGAATTGCCCCGAAGGTATTACCAATGGTTTTGGTGCGGCAAAGAGATGGTAGTGACTACGAACCAGGGATATCCTTAGTGCGCCAGCTAGTCCTAGCAAGAGCTTTTCCAGAAGTTCCTTTGAGTGCAAGACTTTTACTAATTACAGAATTATTCGATCGCTCTGAAACTTTGGATCGTTTATGTCGCGTTAGTGGTGGTCACATTCGTAACTTATTGGGTTTACTTTATAGCTGCTTGCAAAGACAAGATCCACCTTTTTCTCAGGATTGCTTAGAAGCTGTGATTAAGGATTACCGCGATGATTTGCTATTAGCTATTGATGAATCTCAATGGGAATTATTGTTTGAAGTAGTACAACAGCAGAGAGTTAAAGGTGAGTCTGACTACCAAAGCTTACTACGAAGCATGTATCTGTTTGAATATCGCGATCCTCAGGGGCGCTGGTTTGGTATCAGTCCAGCCCTAGCAGAAACAGAAAAAGTTTTGGCTTGGCAACAAAACAAATAACAAATTCTGGGTAAGTCAATTATTCTTTATCCTTAGTCATTAGTCATTTGTCATTGGTTTTTCGACTAATAACTAATGACTAATACCCCATACCCAATGCCCAATGCCCCATGCCCAATGCCCAATGCCCCATGACCAAAGAAAATCAGCATACTTTGCAAAGACTGATTAGAGCGATCGCACTTTCGGAAGGTCAATTTGCCCTAATTTTAGTTCGCTGTAACTATGGGCAATTACGGGAGCAAATGTTAGATAATATTCGCTCTAGCACCCAAGACATTAATATCAGAGAAATTTTTCTCAATCCATCAACTAGTTCCTTACACAGCACAATAGTATCAGAATTATTTTTAGATAATCCTCTGGTTGTCACAGACTCTTTGCCATCAGCTGTGATGGTTTTTGGCATTGAGTCAGTTATCGACCTAGAAAATTTACTTACAGGCATCAACCAAGCACGAGATATCTATGCTGTGACTTTTCCATTTCCCGTAGTATTGTGGCTACAAGATGAAGTGGCATCATTGCTTTCCAGATTAGCTCCTGATTTCAAAAGCTGGGCTGCAACCACGATTAAATTTGAAATGGCAAAAACAGATTTAATTTCTTTGATTCATCAAGAAGCAGAATCTTTATTTGCTAAAGTTTTAGAAGCAGGTGCCGAAACGTTTTTATCTAATGCTTCTTTAGATTTAGATCCCAAGTCACAACATCGCCACGAGATAGAATCAGCGCGTAATGATTTATTACGTCTGTATGGCTTTCAATTAACACCAGGATTAGAAGCTAGTTTAGAATTTGTTTTAGGGCGGGATAAATACGCCAACGATCAAATTAATGCTGCTTTAGCCAATTATCAAAAAAGCATATCTTTGTGGCAACAAGAAACAAAGAGAGTTACACAATTGGAGACTGGTAAAGTAGGGAAAGTAAGCGAACAATTACTCTTATCTCCTCCTCTTCCTTTCTCCCCTTCTTCCTCGATTCTGATTTCTCCCTCGTCTTTACTCAAGCAAGCAATAGTACTATTTCACCTGGGGCTATGTTATCGACGGATGGCAGACTTAAACCAAAGTGCGAATAGGAGCTATTGCCAACATGCTCTTTTATGGTTTAAACAATGTCTGGAAATATTAAAAGAGGTACAAAGAGAAGATTTAGTTGCTAAATTTATTTCACCAGCTTGTGAAATGTTACAACGTTTACAAGCTTGGGATGAATTAAAAGAATTAGCGCAAAAATCATTAAATCTACATAAAACTTATGGAACTAGAGCACAAATTGCTCAAAATTATGGTTTTTTGGCAAATGTGGCAGCTTCTGAATCGAATTGGGTACTAGCTCATGAATTAGCGAATACAGCACTTTCTATCTGTGAAGAAGAAACAGAAGTTTCTCTGCGAGACGCTTTGCGAATACGAAGACAAGAAAGTTGGTATCTTCTCTTGTTAGCACGTACACAACGGCACTTAGGTGAGCGAGAAGAAGCAATCAATAATCTGGAATGGGCGAGGGTCGTTTGTGAGCTACAACATCAGCCATCACTTTATTTAGAGATTTTAGAAGAATTGCGATCGCTTTACTTTTTTGAGCGTCATGATTATATAGAAGCCTTTAAGCTCAAGCAAGAAAAAATTCAAATAGAACATCAATATGGCTTTCGTGCCTTTATTGGAGCAAGTCAATTGCAGCCGCAACGCTCCAAAATTAACCCAGCATTAGAACCTGAAAAAAGACCGTTTACTCCAGAGGAAGTTGCCCAAGAAATATCTGCTTCTGGACGACAACAAGATGTCAATCGCTTGATTAAAAGAATTACACGTGCTGACTATAAACTCACCGTTATTTATGGTCCATCAGGTGTAGGTAAAAGTTCAATTATCAAAGCTGGCTTAGTGCCGGCATTGAGAGGAAAAGTTATTGGGGGACGGATTCCTATACCTATTGTTTTGTCTATTTATACTGATTGGATTACAGTTTTTGTTAGTAGTATAAACCAAGCGCTGACACACACAGGAATATCTATCGATCTTAACTTCACACCTACTATACTGATCGACAAAATTCGGTTGGCAACCGAACGCAATCATACAATAATTATTGTATTAGATCAGTTTGAAGAATTTTTCTTTGTGAGTAATTCTTCAGCACAAAGAATAGAATTTTATAAATTCTTTAGTGAATGTTTGAATATCCCATTTGTAAAGATTATTCTTTCATTAAGAGAAGATTATTTACATTATCTATTAGAATTTGAAAGGCTGAGCCAAAAAAATAGTATTGGACTATATGATTTAGGAATAATTAACAAAAATATTCTGGATAAAGATATTCGCTACTATTTAGGAAAATTCTCTAGCCAGGATGCTAAAATGATAATTCATACTCTTACTCAACGTTCACATTATGAACTGAGTGATGAATTAATTAATCGGTTAGTGCAGGATTTAACAGGAGAACTAGACGAAGTACATCCAATTGAATTACAAATAGTTGGCGCTCAACTGCAAATAGAAAACATTAATACACTCGCACAATACAAGCTTTGCGGTGGCTCGACAAAATTAGTAGAACGCTGGCTTGGCGAAGTTATCAAAGACTGCGGTCAAGAAAACGAAGAGTTAAGTTGGAAATTATTATTTGAATTAACTGATGAAAAAGGTACGCGACCGTTAAAAACTAAAGCGGATTTAGCCGTTGCATTAGTTAATAACCATGATATTGAGACAATATCAGATTTTGAAATAGTTGGGGAACTGATTTTAGAAATATTAGTAGGTTCTGGGTTGGTGTTGCGAGTCAGACAAGAATTAGGCGATCGCTATCAGCTAGTTCACGATTATTTAGTTGAACCAATCCGCCAAAAGAACAATTATGGAATTGTCGCCGAATTAGAAAAAATCAAACTGGAAAAAACTAGAGCAGAAGTAGCCCAAAAACTTAGTCAAAATGAACTCAATTTGGTGTTGCAAAGGCGCTTAAAAGAAGCAAGAATGGCAGGGGCAGTGCTGGCAATTATGGGCGGAACAATCGCAGCATTATGGTGGCAAGCTGACTTACAGAAAAGAGCAGCATTTCGCCAAACGATACGGGCTGAACGCAGTGAAAGCAACTTGAAAATTAGTGCGATCGCTGCTGCTAGCGAAGCTTTGTTTGCCTCTAATAAAGAATTTGATGCCTTACTAGAAAGTTTACGGGCTTGGAGACGACTTAGACAGTCAGAAATTGTCCAACCAGATACCCGAATGCGGGTAGTCACAGCCCTCCAACAGGCAGTTTATGGGGTAACAGAGGTCAACCGCTTAGAAGGGCACACCGATATTGTTTGGGGAGTAAATTTTAGCCCAGATGGTCACTTGCTAGCATCAGGGAGTCGAGATAAAACGGTAAAACTTTGGCGTCCTGACGGAACCTTACTCCAAACCCTCAAAGGTCATACCGACGCGGTAAGCGCCGTCACTTTCAGCCCTGACGGTCAAACCCTAGCCTCAGCCAGTCTCGATAAAACAGTCCAGATCTGGCGTAAAAACCCGCTTACAGGTGAATTTTATCCCCAACCATCTAAAACCTTAAAAGGACATGGAGATTGGGTTTACAGCGTTAATTTCAGTCCTGATGGCCAGTTATTAGCCACTGGCAGTAAAGATACAACCATAAAACTCTGGCATCAAGACGGTAGCCTGGTAAAAATACTAAAGGGACATCGTGGGTGGGTTAACTGGGTAACCTTCAGTCCTGATGGTCAATTCATTGCCTCCGCAAGTGACGATAAAACAGTGAAAATCTGGCGACGGGATGGCAGCCTAGTGACAACTTTGTACGGGCATCAGCAGGGTGTGACTGTGGTTGCTTTCAGCCCTGATGGTAAATTTTTGGCATCCGCAAGTCGAGATAAAACAGTGAGACTTTGGCGGGGCGATCGCAGCACCAATACTGACAGTTTTGGCTTTGTTCCTTACAAAACTTTACGACAACATACCAATACAGTATGGAGTTTAAGCTTTAGTTTCGACGGTAAAAAGTTAGCTTCCGGAAGTGAAGACAATACCATAAACCTTTGGAGTATTAATGGCAGCTTACTCAAAACCTTCAAAGGACATAATGATGGTGTTGCTAGCGTAGTTTTCAGTCCCAATAATAAATTGCTCGCTTCGGGAAGTTTTGATAAAACAGTGAAACTGTGGAGTTTAGATGCCCCAACACCGTCTATTCTCCAAGGACATCAGAATCGAGTTTTGAGCGTTGCTTGGAGTCCCAATGGACAAATGCTAGCTTCTGGTAGTAGCGATCGCACCGTCAAACTCTGGCAAAGAGACGCCAGTGATGGTGAGGTGAAAACCCGACTCTACAAAACTTTAGTAGGACATACAGATAAAGTTCCTAGTGTCAGTTTTGACCCTAAAGGTGAAATGCTCGCTTCTGGAAGTTATGACAAAACTGTAAAGCTTTGGCGGCTTGACGGTACTTTAATCATGACTCTCCACGGACATACTGATAGTGTGATGAGTGTAAGTTTCAGCCCTGATGGTGAGATTTTGGCATCAGCAAGCAAAGATAAAACGGTAAAACTTTGGAACCGTAAAGGTAGGTTACTCAAAACTTTAGTGGGGCATAAAGATTGGGTAAATAGCGTCAATTTCAGCCCTGATGGCCAGGTTTTAGCCTCTGCTAGTGACGATCAAACAGTCAAACTTTGGCAGCGAGATGGTACTTTGCTGAAAACTTTCTCTCCCCATGAAAGCTGGGTATTGGGTGTTAGCTTTAGTCCCACTGACGAGTTGCTGGCGTCTGCTAGCTGGGATAACACTATAAAACTTTGGCGACGGGATGGTACGTTGTTAAAAACCTTATTAAAGGGGTACAGTGATAGCGTTAACGCCGTAACTTTTAGTCCCAACGGTAAATTAATCGCCGCAGCTAGTTGGGACGGCACAGTGAAACTCTGGAGCCGTGAAGGCAAATTAATTAAAAGTCTTAATGGGCATCGTGCCCCAGTATTAAGTGTCAGCTTTAGCCCAGATGGTCAAACACTAGCATCAGCTAGTGATGACAATACAATAATTTTGTGGAATTTAGATCTTGATGATTTGCTTGTTCGTGGTTGCGATTGGGTAGGTGATTACCTCAAGCACAACCGCAATCTGGAAGAACGCGATCGCCGTCTTTGCGATGGTATAAACCGGAAATTCTAGGCAAAGGGGCAGGGGGCAGAGTTGATGGAAAAAATGACCAATAACTCTTGGTCTAGCTGATTTTGATTTAATTAACCAAAAGAGCGATCGCTCTCCAACTCCTCAAGACTATTTTCTGGGGTCGGCTCTGGTGGCAAATTCGTTAAAAGTGCTTGTAATCTCATACGCTCAATATAAGGCCAGCCTCCCTCTGACTCAATATCTTTCAGCAGTGAGTAGAGTTGCCGACGGTTAACAGGCAAACTCTCTTGAAAAATCCCATCTCGGATCTCTCGGTGTAACCGCTCTAATTCTCGCAGCAAAGCTAAAAGAGCTACAGTCTCGCCTTCACAATTCGCAACTGCATCATACACCACAGTTGAGATTGCTTCCAGTTTAAAGCAGGACTTCTCTGCCTCAATAGTTTTGTTATTATCCATGCCACCCTTTCCGTATAAATGAGGTCAACTCAAATTTACCGGAGATTTTTAATTTTCCCTAGTTTCCCAGCCAGTCTAGATTCATTAGCTGTCATCTTACACAAGTAGACAAATCTTCTGTAGGATTTTTCCAAGTTTTTTCTCAACTCCCCGTGTCCCCATTCCCGTAATCAAGGTGAATATAACTAGATTTGTATCTTTATGAAAAGCAATTGCGATCGCTCCTACAAGAGCGCAGTACCGTTTAACATAGCCTCTACTGGAGCTAGATAGGAGCAAAACATTCTTGTTTGAGACTAGAGTACTTTGATTTTGAGTTAAAAAAAATCGTATGATCTGGCTGATTTACCCATTAAACAATGGGCTGTATGTAGTAGCGTCACATACATAATACAAAATGACTTGGGCGACATTGCTTTTGTCACAAGCAAGAGCAATGTGTGAAGCAGACAACTTTCTTCGAGACAACTTTCTTCGAGGCAAGCATTGATGCCGCTCTGTGTGAGGCTTACTCATTCACGCGTCCAACTCTCGCAAATGCCATCAACAGTAAAACTGCTGGCTTTTTGCTCCCTTAGTGACACACATACAAAATGGGTGGAGTGTCCTACTTGATTCTGGGTTTACACCCCAAACTCAAGAGAGCAAGACCTTTAGCAAAGAAAAGTTTGAGCGCAGAGTAGCGGCTTATCGTCAGAGTTCAAAGCTTCCATGCAGTTTTACAACTTAGATATTAATTTTTGAGATTGAGGTTGACCATGAGGTATCGCGCTTTAATTGTTGCATTTTTGGCTTTGTGCCTGGGGCTAATAACTGCTTGTAGTGATGCTCCTGCTGCTAGTAGTGGTAGGGATGTACTCACTTACGAACAAATTCGAGGCACTGGCTTGGCTAACAAATGCCCTCAACTAACAGAAACAAGCCGTGGTTCTATTCCCCTTGATTCTAGCCAGTCATATACCATCAAAGAACTTTGCTTGGAACCAACCAGTTTCTTCGTCAAAGAAGAACCTAGTAACAAACGCCAAGAAGCAGAATTTGTTGCTGGCAAATTGTTGACCAGATACACTTCCACCATTGACCAAGTACAAGGCGACCTGAAAATTAACTCAGATAATAGCCTGACTTTTGCAGAAACTGATGGTCTTGACTTCCAAGCCATCACTGTGCAACTCCCAGGTGGTGAGCGAGTACCTTTCCTCTTCACTATCAAAAACTTGGTGGCTCAAACCCAACCCAGTTTGACCAGTATCAACACCTCTACGGACTTTGAAGGCACTTTCAAAGTTCCTTCCTATCGTGGTGCAGCCTTCCTAGATCCCAAAGGTCGTGGTGTCGTTAGTGGCTATGATAACGCCGTTGCTCTCCCTGCCCAAGCGGATGATGAAGAACTCACCCGTACTAATGTTAAGCGCGCAGAAAATCTCAATGGTAAGATTTCTCTGCAAATAGCTAAGGTAGATAGCAGTAGTGGTGAAATTGCTGGTACTTTCCTGAGCGAACAGCCATCTGATACCGATTTAGGTGCTGGCGAACCTAAAGAAGTTAAGATTCGCGGTATATTCTACGGCCGAGTTGAATCAAAATCGTAGCTAAATCCTTTTGAGTTACGTAACTGACCGGTATTCAGAACTGCAATTCTGGAAGCATCAGGTTTCATCAGAAAATTTAACTTAATTACCCTCCTAAATAAAGCGAGGTTAATTAGGTTTTTACGAAATAGTTATAAATAACTACAACGAAGGGCAAAACGCCCTTTTTTTATTGCTTGCGTAAATATACATACTAATTTGTGATTTCTATTTAGTAATTTTTAAATATTAAATGAATGTCTTTAAAATTTATATGTAATTTTACTGTAAATTATATTTTTAATTATCCAATAAAATTCTGAATACGATAGTTTTGTTTCTAAAAGTTCATCTTAGAATCAATAAATAAAATTAAGTACAATCTCGGTTTGATCTTTAGTGATTAATTATATATTTTATTCCTATGTAGTTATAAAAAAACTACAGATTAAAACCCAAACTAAACAACTAAATAAATACTCACAGATTTAGCTCATTGAAATATTGATTGGTTCTCAAGCAATTTATGGAATTTTGGAGAGAAATATCTGTTATTTACCATAGATTTGCTAGGGCATACAGCACGATATTTTACTTAATTTAGTGAGCGATCGCAAATAACTATAAACGCGAGTTCTTGATTCTTTATTTGCTCAATAAACCCGGTGCTATGACTACCACAGCCACCAATGAACTAAAGCATGAAATTTGGCAGTTGTTGCGAGAATATCAGCAATGTCGCTCCGAAAATATTCGCAATCAACTGGTAAAACTCAATTTTGGACTTGTGAGAAAAGAAGCTCACTACTGGACAAATCAATGTCATGAAACCTACGATGATTTGCTCCAAGTTGGATGTTTGGGTTTAATTAGAGCTATTGAAAGATTTGAACTTTCTAAGGGACACGCCTTCAGTTCTTACGCTCTTCCCTATATTCGGGGTGAAATTCAACACTATCTTCGAGATAAAGGCGTCACTGTGCGAATTCCTCGGAGGTGGTTAGCGCTGCAACAGCAAGCAATAGGAATTTCACGTTCTTGGCGTGAAAAACATAATCGCCAACCAACAGACTCCGAATTAGCAGCAGCATTGGAAATTTCTCCAAATGAATGGCAAGAAATTAAATTAGCATGGGTTAATCGCGCTCCCTTGAGTTTAGATGTACCAATCCAAGATGGTGAAGAAGGCTCTACTTGTTTAGGAGAATTAGTTCCAGATCCTCACTATCGCAGCTTTCAACTAGCACAAGAAGACCAACTTCGCTTGCAACAAGCATTAGTTCAGTTAGAACAACGCACCCGCGATGTCCTAGAATGTGTATTTTTGCAGGATTTGACACAAAAACAAGTTGCAGAACATCTAGGAATCAGTGTAGTAACGGTTTCCCGTAGGGTGAAGAAAGGCCTAGATTTGATGAAACAGCTAATGGGTGTGGCAGAGGATTAACTAGCACCAAACCTTAAGCCGCAATTATGCTGGGCTGATGGTGCGAAAAATAACCCTTGAAAAACAGAAAATTAGGTTATAAAGGGAACATGCTTTGCCTGTAATACAAATTTCAGGCATGTTGATTTCCAGTTTTCAATTCTCCAATGGCTTTTGAGAAAGACTCATGGGCATAAATTCAACAATTACAATTGCAGCTATTTTAACCTTGGCGATCGCTGGATGTGCTTCTGAAGAGACACCACAAGCCATCAATCCCGCGCCGATTCCCAAAATAGCGAAAAACTCGCCACCAGCGGCTCAATCCTTTAAAAATCCAGTCATACCTGCCAAACAGGTTTCACAAGTTTCTTCTCCAAGTCTTAACTTAATTCAATCTACTAATCCTACAGAACGGGCACGGTTAGTTTTGGTATCAAAAAACCGGACTGACCCTTTTGGACAAATTTTTGGGCAGACGTCTACTGGAATACCTAAAACATCTGGAAGACCTATTCCCATAGTACCTAAGCTACCTACTGCATCACTAGCAGTCCGAAAACTTCCAACAAGAACCATAGCTTTAAATCCAAAGAAAAATAATATTGCTTCTGTACCGAAAAAAGTTAATACTACTTTGACTTCAGTCTTGCCTAAGGTTTTGCCTCAAGTTGTTCCTAACCCAACTTTAGTATCTGTATTACCACCAGCACCACAACCTGACTTAGCAAAAGCAGTGTTTGTGAGTGGTGTCGTTCTCATTAGTAAAGAACCACAGGCAATTATCAAAGTACCAGATGAACCGACAAGTCGTTATGTGGAAGCAGGACAGCGATTAGCGAACGGTGTACTGATTAAACGCATTGAAATGAATGGAGGCTCCAACCCGATTGTCATTTTGGAACAATATGGTATAGAAGTTGCCAAAATGGTAGGGGAAGGGGCTGTCAACTCAACGCCATCAGCTGCATCTGCTAATGGCAACTCTATTTTAGGGACAACACCCCTCCCAAATACAGTTAATGTGGGAGCTTCGTAAAAGATGGTGACTAAGGAAAAAATTGAATTTACTGGTTTGCCTTTAGCAGTTTATAGAGAAATAGCAGCGCATTTACGTCAAGTGGAAGGCGTAGAAGTAGATTTAATTCCCCAGTCATCCCAACAGTTTGATTACAATCAAAGTCAAATTGATGGCTTAAGGCTTTCGTGGACAGCAAACTCTGATTCAGAAAGTCGGCGACGAGTTAACCAGATTTTGGATTACTATCAAAATCGCTATAGAAATTCTATTTGATTTGTGAAAATAGCAAACTCACACTCCTGACTTCTTTGAGAAGTCAGGAGTCTTGTTGTTTATGAATCATTTATGATTGCTATAGTGTCTGTCTAATTACGTGAATCAAAAGACCGTAACCCTTACCAATAGTAGCGCAATGCGTAATTCGTAATTTTTAATTATGATTCTATTGTCTAAGGGTTCTAGACGGCAATTTTAAATTATTCGTGAAAAAATAACAGAACTTGGTATAAGGTATTTGGTTATAATGATTGATAAAATTCTTTTAGGCAAGCGAGCAGTCCGCCGAGTCGGTCAATGACCATCTCAAAAATATGTGTCAAATAGAACACTCAAGGGCGTCGTAGTGTATTTAACTTTTTGGTCAACTTGATGGCTGGTTTGGCTGCTTACATCTATCTGCCCAAAAAACCCTCAATTGACATTTACCCAAAAGATTTGCCTGCATTGCCTCTTGCCGTTTTTTAGTGCCGTCGAACTCACGTAATATTACTAGCTAGCGATCGCCTTTGCCATTGTGATGTAGAGTTATGTGTAGTGCATAGGCGTAGCCCGCAATTCTCTGCGAGACCCTCCGCGAACGGCTGCGCTCAGTGACCGTCGAAGACATCGCTTTATTTCCCACCCGAACACATTTGCTGTATTGTTGGAGGAAGTTGCCGACACATTTGCTGGAATCCTTGAGGATTAATTTGCCACCAAGCAAATAATCCCAAACTTGTACCACCCGCAAGCAACGCCAATACTCCCCCCACCATTACCAAACGTTTATCTCGCTTCGGTTTTTCAATTAAAGTTGGTGGAATTTCTGGGTCTATTACTGGTTCCTCTGAAATATCCAAATCTAGCTGCAAATCTAGCAATGCTTGCGAACTATCTGTAAAAGAGGTTGGTTCTTCTTTTTGTGATTCTTCTAGTTCTAGTTCTAGTTCTAGTTCCGGTTCTGGTTCTAGTTCTGGTGCTGGTTCTGGTTCTAGATTTTCTACTGGCGGTGTGAGAGTAACAGGTGCTATGTATTCTGGAGAGACACGGCAATAAGTTAGAACAACCGATGTATTATCACGCCCATTTTTTTCGTTTGCCAGGTTAATCCAGTTGCCAACAGCATCTTCAAGTGTAAGTTCACCTCTTAATAGAGGTTTTGCATAATCCTGCCAAGATTGTTCTACCAAGTTATTATCACTTAAACCATCAGAACACAGCAGCAGTATACCATCTTCTTCGACAATGAAGCGCTGAACCCTCAGACGCAAGGATTCTGCATCTCTTGTCCCCAATGCTTGAGTTATGGCAGTAGCATCTGGTCTAAAGAGTGCCTTTCGATACAAGCTTTTCGCTAAGCGTACTTCTCGCGTTGCGACATCATCATCTATTGTGAGTAGATGACAATACTGAGAAGTAATCCAATAGGCGCGGCTATCGCCAACATTAGCTAAGTATAGTTCATGGCTATTGTTTGATTGTGATGTAGCGATACCTTCAGTAAGCTTCTCTACGAGACGCTGCGCGTAGCTTGCTTCTCCCAAGGTGTACGCTAACGCTTGACTTCTTTGGGGAATTTGCACAGCCATAACGATAGTTGTCGCCATACGTTCTCTGCCTTGGCGTTTTTGCTCGTTATTGCGCGCAGAAATCACATTATTCACCACCCGCAAACTTGCTTCTAGTTGTTCTTGCAACAACTCTGGTGATAAAAGTTGACTTTGTGTTGCTACCTCCGCCAATAACACACGAATTTGCAACTTCACAGACTCTACTGCTAACCGACTGGCAACTTCGCCACCTTCGTGTCCACCAATACCATCACAAACAATCGACAAATAAGGCAATAAGGTGTCATCTAATTGACTAACAGTATTGGGATAGCAACTGTCTTCATTTTGTACCATTACTGGTCCAACATCTGTAGAACCTGAAACCTTCAAAGTCAATGGCAACTCTGCCGCAGATGCTAGTAGTAAATTGTTAAGTTGAGTAGTAATAGCATCCAACTCCACCTCAGTTTCACACATCTGCTCGACTATTTTTTGTAACTCTTTGGCTATGGATGTTTTTGCAGAGGCTATCCAAGGTTGCCAAAACTGTCCCAACTTCTGTAGAGATGTTTCATAAGATGTCTCTACAAGTTCCAACAGTCGCACACGCCAGCCTTCAACTCTCAAGTTACCTTGCACCAATAAACTCTGGGTTACCCCCAATTCTGATAAAGGTGTCCAAAGCTGGAAAATTTGCCACAGCCAATAAACTTGTCGTACCGCCGTTGCTTCCTCCCACGCCTCAGCAATAGTTGGGTAAATATGTCCCATTTTATCTATGGGCACATTTTCCAATAACAGGATATCAGCAACACCTTCCTCAAGATCGTGAGCAAACCCATAAGCCTGGGGCAAATGTAACCATTCTTGATATAACCGTAAATAAGGAATTACTTCTTTTGGTAATTCTTCAGGTACATCTGGAGGTAATCCTGGTTGAGTATCTAGCCAAACTTGCGGTTCAATTACCTCATATCTATTTGCTACCTTTGTGTTTGGTGGAATTTTGGCAGACAAAGAACCAACAGCCCAGAGATAGCGGTGAACTAGGGGAGTTTGACAACTGACACAAAAATCATTTCCCTCAGGATTAATCGGGTCATTACAATTTGGATTTATACAATAAATTATCCGTTGAGTAAAAATCATAAGGGTATAAATTCAAGAAACAAATAAATCAACTCATGAATTTCGATTAAATTTAGCTGTCAACAAGTTGAAGGCTAGAATAGACTGGACTTGTGTACCACTGGCTACACCTTGTTACTGAAATTTATCAAAATTATTGGTAAAAATACCAAGTTTTGCTTTATGTCAATAGCTTACGTCTGGGTGTATCTAATCGTATAAATGCATTTACGTCAATGTAGAGTTTTAGGATAGCGCCATGCCAAGTTTTACTTTAATTTGGCTTCTTGCAGGAGCAGTTCTATGTTTAATGGAATTGTTCTTACCATCGGCGTTTGTCGCCTTCATGATGGGAGTTAGCGCTTTGGTGGTGGCGCTACTATGTGGAGTGGGTTTGGGAAGTGTATGGTTGCAGATTGTGGTTTGGCTGTTGCTTTCCACAACATTAATTCTGCTTTCTCGTCGGTTTTTCCAACCGCGACGACGCAAATCAAAACTTCAAGATGCAGTCATCGCTGAAACCCTAACAGAAATTCCACCTGGGAAAACAGGACGAGTGCTGTATGAGGGAAATTCTTGGCAAGCCCGATGTGATGATGACAAATTCACCATAGCGCCCCATCAAAGAGTTTATGTGGTTAGGAGAGAAGGTACCACTTTAATTGTGATACCAGAAAATTTGTTGAGTTCTTAGCTGTTGGGAATGGGGCATTAGCAGTGCTGAGTTAGGAGTTAGCATTATCTCCTATGCCCCTCCGCCCCATCTCCCCACTCTCTTTTTCATATTTAAAATCAGGAGATTCACAATGGAACAGTTCTTTTTACTAGTATTTTTAGCCCTTGGTGGTGGTGCCGTAGCGGGATCTGTGAAAGTCGTCAATCAGGGTAATGAAGCTTTGGTGGAAAGATTGGGTAGTTATAACAAAAAACTCGAACCAGGACTGAACTTTGTTATCCCTTTTGTAGATAGAGTTGTCTACCAAGAAACTATCCGCGAAAAAGTCTTAGATATTCCTCCCCAACAGTGCATTACCCGTGACAACGTTGGTATTGAGGTCGATGCAGTGTTTTACTGGCGCATTGTTGATATGGAAAAAGCTTGGTATAAGGTAGAAAATCTCCAGTCGGCAATGGTAAACATGGTTCTGACTCAAATCCGTGCGGAAATGGGGCAATTGGAGTTAGATCAAACCTTTACTGCTCGTTCCCACATCAGTGAACTTTTATTACAAGATTTGGATGTTGCTACCGATCCTTGGGGTGTGAAAGTGACACGGGTAGAGCTGCGAGACATCATACCATCTCAAGCGGTACGAGAATCGATGGAATTGCAAATGTCGGCAGAACGACGCAAACGCGCAGCGATTTTAACTTCCGAGGGCGATCGCGAAGCTGCTGTTAATAGCGCCAAAGGTAAAGCTGAGGCGCAAATCCTCGATGCAGAAGCGCGTCAAAAAGCGACAATTCTGCAAGCGGAAGCACAACAAAAAACCATTGTGTTGCAAGCTCAAGCCGAACGCCAGCAACAAGTTCTCAAAGCCCAAGCAACCGCCGAGGCGCTGCAAATTATCACCAACACGGTGAAAACTGAACCAAAGGCACAGCAAATTTTGCAGTTTTTACTCGCCCAAAATTATCTAGAAATGGGTACGAAGATTGGCAGTAGCGAAAGCAGTAAGGTTATGTTTATGGACCCCCGGAGTATTCCTGCAACTTTAGAAGGGATGCGTTCCATTGTTGCAGACACTAGTGATGGAAACTCTAATCCTTTATTTGGTGGTGAAATACCAACGGTGAATAATAACCGTCCTAGCTGAAGAGTGGAGACTGGTGGCCATAACACCAGTCTCTAAGTTGTTACGCATTTAATTTGTACGTTTACCTGATGACTGATGACTGTTAACGACCATCAAGAGTGTTTATATACTTTAGACGCGCATCAGCTTATTTCCGTATCTGACTTATCAAGTGAGTCAATTCAGGTAAAATTAGTTTTTCCATAGCCAACCGGACAGCATTACTGGAACCGGGAAGCGAAAAGATTAATTTATTTTGATAAACACCAGCAACAGCGCGAGAGGCGATCGCCCGCGAGCCAATTTCTTGATAACTTAAAAAACGAAATAGCTCACCAAATCCTGGTAAGGTTTTCTCTAATAACTTTTCAATTGCATCGTAGGTGGTATCTCTCGGCGCAATACCTGTGCCACCATTGAAAATTACAGCATCCAAATTTGGGCTTTTACCTAGCTCTTCTATCTGCTGTTGAATCTCTGTTGGTTCATCTTTGATAATTGTATAGGCTCCCACGGTATGATTAGCATCAACGAGCAACTGCTGAATTAGCTGACCACTTTTGTCTGTTTCCGGGGTGCGTGTATCGCTGACAGTAACCACAGCACAAGTTAGTGTAATTCCAGCCGAGTCTGGGTGGGGTTGTTGTATCATGGAAAAGTTATTAAATTTTCATAATGAGTAATTGGGCATCAAGAATAACGCATAGGGCATGACAATTAACCAATGCCCTATGATGCCAAATGCCTTATGCTCTACCCCTCATTTTTGCTGAGTCCAAGACCGTTTTGAGCTGCATACCGCTCCATGAAGCGCATAAAGCGATCCCATTCTTCAGAAGATTTCATGACGTAAAGTGCTTCTAATCCTTCCGGTTTACCGTTAACAAATTTAGCCTTAACTTCACGAGTAACTATTTCGCCTTCTTCGTCAATCAAGTACATCCCGGTAATATCGTCAGTACCACCTTGGTCTAGAATTTTTGGATTTATAAAAATAAACGTTGCTGTACCCTGTCCACCATCGCGCGATCGCGTTAGGCGCACGTCTTCTGGAACCACTTCTTCGTCAACACCTCTGGAAAACTGGATTTTCGCCATGATGAATGAATTTAAACTTTTGTGATGGTTAATTTAATATTCTCTCATCAATTAGAACACCACGGTCTAGAGGCTGCTGTTATTCATTCATTGAAAGCGGCGGGTAACTGGCTGGCTAAGGTCAGGGAGTTTTTTATATTTTTAGTATATGTACTTAAATTGCTTCTTTCTCAAGTAACAAAGTTACAGGACCATCGTTTTCAATTGTCACTTGCATCATTGCCCCAAATTTACCAGTTTGCACTTGTACACCACTGTCTTTTAACTTGGTCACAAAATGATTATATAAATCTTCTGCTGCTTGAGGAGCGGCTGATCGGTCAAAAGAAGGACGACGCCCTTTGCGACAGTCACCGTAAAGGGTAAACTGACTGACTACCAATAACTCACCACCAATTTCTTGTACAGATTTTTGCCAGCGATCGCCTCCTTCTTCATCAGGAAACAACCGCAATTCTAAGCATTTACGCACCATCCAGTCGAGTTCAGCATCAGTATCGGTATTAGCAATACCCACGAGCAAATTTAGCCCCTGTCCAATTTTGCCAACAATTTCGCCGTTAACGATAACTTGAGATGATTTAACTCGCTGGATGATAACACGCATTAAAGCTTTACCCTAATTAAAAAACTACAGTTCTCAACGTAGGCGTATTCTAGTTAAAACGCTACAGATTGAGCTGTACCTTTCAAAGGAGTAATTGTGTAAGTCTGTGTTTGTCCAAGATTAAATGCAGGAATTACGGAAAAGCGATTAACTGTTGTGATTCCCTTAGTTTCAATTGGGGCAGATTTATAATTCTGTCCTAAATTTACCCTAGGTATGAGCAAGCTAAATGTAGTAGAACCAGTATCTACTGTCCTCTGGATAGTTACCGTCACTAATGTGCCAATTTCCGATTCCGCAGTCCGGATCTCATCTCCGGAAAAATTTAATGTTTGTTGCTGGTCTTGATAGCTAAAAAGAGGCTTAGCAGTAATGCTTGACGTTGAGTAAGTAACTTTGATTTTATTTCCTGCGTGATTACGACCACTGAGATTGTATAAGTTGGGTGTAATTGTTTCTGCATGACATGGGATTACAGATATTGCTGTTAATGTCATACCTAATGCAAATGATGTAATTAAATTTCTTGTTTGCATGTTTCAAAAAATTATCACTAGTTTGATAGAGATCCTTGGTTTTACAGACTTAAAATAAGCCTAAAATCGATTGTAGCGGTGAATTTTCTTAACCTAGTGTAAACTGGAACACATTGCAAAATTTATTAATATATAGTATGGCAATTTGCCAATCAATTGAGATGCAGAATGGCAGTCTCTCGTAGAGAAGCTATGCCGTTCGTTCATGCAGAGCGTCTCCTAGAGAAGGGTTTACGCTGCGCTATCCTGCCTCCAAACCGTAGCTTTGTACTTCATACAAAGAAAACTGCTGTAATATCTGAACCAATAAAAACAAATTCCCAGGGATAAACCTGGGAATGAGTACACAATTTTAATTCTTAATTTCTGTAGAGACGCAATTAATTAGGTCTCTACTTTTATTTGCCAAACCCTTTACCGCGACTGGTAGAAGGTAGACAAATGCAGTTTTGTATTTGAGTTGTTAAAGCCTCACGATCCAGATTTTGACCAATCAGTACTATTTGGTTTTTGGGTTGACCTTGCCAATCATCATCATCCAAGGTGAAACGTTTACCACAAAGGTGGAAAATATGACGCTTTGGACTTTCATCAAACCACATAATTCCCTTCGCACGGAAAATATTTGAAGGTAGCTGGTTATCTAAGAAATACTGAAATTTCTTAATGGAAAAAGGCTTATCACTCTGGAAAGAGATGGAAGTAAAACCATCATTTTCTAAATGATCGGAGTGATTGTGAGCGTGATGATCGTGGTCATGGTCGTGATGATCGTGACCACATGTTGAATGGTCATGATCGTGGTCATGATGGTTGTGGTCGTGATGATCGTGGTCATCCACCACTGTGTCAAAATATTTATCAGACTCAAACAGACCGACGCTGAGAATTAAGGGAAGCGGCACTTGCGATCGCGTTGTGCGGAGAATTCTTGCTCCTTCCTTAACTTCGTTAATTTTTCTCTCTAACTCAGTCAAAGTGGCTTCATCAACCAAATCAGCTTTGTTCAGGACAATTACATCACCATAGGCAATCTGACTATATGCCGCCTGAGAATTAAATAAATCTAGGCTGTAATTCGCCGCGTCTACCACAGTAATAATCGAATCTAAGCGAGTTAAATCTCGCAATTCTGTGCCCAAAAATGTTAGAGCTACTGGTAATGGATCTGCCAATCCAGTTGTTTCTACTACCAAGTAATCGAGATTTTCTTGGCGTTCTAAAACTTTGTAAACTGCATCTACTAAATCATTATTAATAGTGCAGCAAATGCAACCATTATTTAGTTCCACCATGTTCTCGCCAGTGGAAACAATTAGCTCGTTGTCGATGCCAATTTCACCAAATTCATTCACGAGAACAGCGGTTTTTAAACCCTGTTGGTTGTTGAGAATATGATTAAGTAAAGTTGTCTTGCCACTACCGAGGAAACCCGTAATAATTGTTACTGGCATTCCTTGTTTAGGCGTATCCATTGCTTGGGATTCGGAAGTAACTGCTGATTGCATAGCGCTGTTATCAAAAAAATCAAAAATAGTAATGTAGCGCAGATAGTCCAGAAAACACTAGCATAGGGATGCTGGACTGTCATCCTAGCTGCTTACCTTATTATTGCTTATCTCTCTATTTCAGCATTACTTGATTATGACCCTAACTCTTTACAATACCCTCACCCGTCGTCAAGAACCGTTTCAAACAGTCGAACCAGGCAAGGTTAAGATGTATTACTGCGGCGTGACGGTATATGATTACTGCCATTTGGGTCATGCTAGAGCTTGCATTGTTTGGGATGTAGTACGCCGATACCTCCAGTTTATCGGCTATGAAGTACGTTATATTCAAAATTTTACTGATATTGATGACAAAATCCTCAATCGAGCGAGGGAAGAAAATTCATCAATGGAGGCTGTAGCCGATCGCTTTATCAAAGCATATTTTGAGGATATGGCACGCTTGGGAATCAAAGAAGCTGATGAGTATCCCCGTGCTACCCATACGATGAACGGCATTCAGCGCTTAATTCATGACTTGGAAAATAAAGGCTTTGCTTACCCCGCCGACGGCGATGTGTATTATGAGGTACGACAGTTTGTTGAGTATGGCAAGCTTTCGGGACGCAAGTTAGAAGATATGCAAGCGGGGAAAAGCGATCGCGTCAACCTCGAAGATCCAGAATATCAGAAAAAGAAAGATCCCTTTGATTTTGCCTTGTGGAAAGCAGCAAAACCGGGAGAACCAGCTTGGGAATCACCCTGGGGTGCAGGTCGTCCGGGGTGGCATATAGAATGCTCGGCAATGGTGCGCGATCGCCTGGGCGATACCATAGATATTCATGCTGGTGGCGCTGACTTAATTTTTCCCCACCACGAAAACGAAATTGCCCAGTCTGAAGCTGTCACCGGAAAACCCCTAGCGCGTTATTGGTTGCATAACGGCATGGTGAAAGTAGATGGTGAAAAAATGTCCAAATCTTTGGGCAACTTTATCACGATTCGAGAACTGCTGGATCGGGGAGTTGACCCGATGGCAGTAAGGTTATTTGTACTGACAGCGCAATATCGCACACCCATAGATTTTACCGACGAAGCGATCGCCGCAGCAACCAACGGCTGGCACACCATCAAAGAAGGTTTATTCTTCGGCTATCAACATGGGGAAAAACTAGGCTGGGATTTAGGGACTGGGAATATCCCAATACCCAGTACCCAATACCCAGTACCCAATCCCTATATTGAACGTTTCCAAGAACTTGTTAATGACGACTTTAACTTTCCTGGTGGATTAACAGTGCTGTTTGAATTAGCGAAAGAACTAATCCGTGAAGGAAATATCCTTGTGCATCAAGGAAAAACAGAAACATCACCAGATCAGTTACAAAGTCAATGGCAAACACTCGTTACCTTGGCTGGAGTATTGGGTTTAGAAGCCAAGCCAGAAGTCAGAACTTCTACAATAGAAGGTTTAAGTGATGTCGAAATTGAGGTGAAAATTCAGCAAAGACAACAAGCCCGTATTGCCAAGAATTTTGCCGAAAGCGATCGCCTTCGTGATGAACTGCAAGCACAAGGTATTACGCTAATTGATAGCCGTGATGGTACACGCTGGCACCGGAATTAGAAAAAGTGGGGAGTAGGGACTAGGGGTAAAATTCCCCATTTCCCATTCCCCATTTCCCATTCCCCATTCCCCATTCCCCAAATTATGTGGTCTGAATTAAAAAAAGCGATCGCTAGTTTCGATATTCCTGCTGATTGGATTGGTATTAGAGCCGTCAAAGAGACTTCTACTAACCGTTTAGTCCGTGATGCCTTACCCCAAGTCAACGGCAAATCTTTCACAGTCGGAGCCATGCTGGAAGTCTTAGTTAATGGCTGTATCGGCTATGCAGCTACTAACTCCCTAGAATTATCATCCCTACAAGCTGCTGCCCAAACAGCCTACAACCATGCGCTAGCAGCCAGCGAATGGTGGATACATCCCTTCCGCGAAAGTGAGCGCCCCAAAGTCGTTGGTGAATATCAATCTCCATTCCTTCAGCCATTCGATGCTTTGAGTCCAGGAGAAATCAACGATTTATTAGTTCGCATTTGCCAAACCCTGAAGGTTGATGACAAAATTGTGCAAACTATAGCCAATATTGGCACTACCGAGAGAGAATCTTGGTTTGTCAGTAGCAACGGCTCAGAAGTATATCAAAAATTTCTATCTATAGGCACTCATTACGGAGCTACTGCTCAGGATGGAGCAATTGTACAGCAGCGCAGTCATAACGGCTCCCTAGCAAACTGTTACCAAGGCGGACTAGAACTTTTACAACAAGACAACCTATGGCATCGCGTGCGGCAAATTGGGGAACAAGCAGTAGAACTTTTGACAGCAGAAGAATGCCCAACCACCTGCACCAACTTAGTTTTAGCACCAGACCAAATGATGCTGCAAATCCATGAAAGTGTCGGGCATCCCCTAGAAATTGACCGAATTTTGGGAGATGAGCGAAACTATGCTGGGGGCAGCTTCATTAATAAAAGTGATTTTGGCAACCTAGTATATGGTTCGCCACTGATGAATATTACCTTTGATCCCACCGTCCGTGGTGAATTTGCCAGCTATCGCTTTGATGATACAGGTGCTGTAGCAACAAAGGAATATTTGGTTAAAGAAGGTGTACTCCAACGGGGTTTAGGCAGTCTGGAGAGTCAAGCCAGAGCAGGTGTACCTGGAGTAGCCTGTGCCCGTGCTTCTTCATGGAATCGGCCAGCGATCGATCGCATGGCAAACTTGAATTTAGAGCCTTTAAACGGCACTTTTGAAGACATTATTGGCAGCATAGAACATGGCGTTTACATGGAATCTAACCGATCTTGGTCAATAGACGATCGCCGTTATAAATTTCAATTTGGTTGCGAGTACGCTAAATTAATCGAAAATGGTAAACTTACCAAAACCCTCCGCAATCCCAATTATCGGGCTACCACACCAGAGTTTTGGCATAGTTTAATTAAAGTTGGAGATGCCACAAACTGGCAAATGTATGGTACTCCTCATTGTGGCAAAGGAGAACCAAATCAATCTATTTCCGTAGGACACGGTTCACCTGTTTGTGTATTTGCTAATGTCGAAGTTTTTGGCGGAGGAAGTTGAAAGAGTTCTGAGTGCTGAGTGCTGTTAGCGGGGCGTTTAGACCGTGTTGAGTTAGGAGTTAAGAGTTTTGTTTATCTCCTTGTCCCCTTGTCCTTTCATCTCCCCATACTTCAGCACCGCGGTAGTTGAATCTCGACTTCTCCTAACGGAGACGCTACGCGAACGCTCGATTTTTGCGTAGTCGAAACTCAGTACAAGTCTCCCCATCTCCCTATTCCCTATTAAGAAATATCCATGAAAATTGAGGAATTATCTGCATTAGAAGTCAGCTTTAATCAACTGATTGAAACTCTACTGATTAAAAAGGTAGACAATGAACAATTTACTGTGAAACTAAGCAGCGAAAGAAGTCAATTTACTCGTTTCAATCATGCCAAAGTGCGACAAACTGGTTGTGTGGCTGATGGTTGGATTGAACTGACTTTGATGAAAGATCAACGCAGCAGTTTTCGGCTGTTTCCTTTTACGGGAAATTGGGAGGTAGACTGGCAATTATCATATATTGCTTTGCAAGAACTACGTGACGAACTGATTTTACTACCCATCGATCCTTATCTAGTTTTGCCATCAGGAAATAATACCAGTCGAGAAATACATTCTGGTAATTTATTGGCAGAGGAAACAGTAGCAGCAACTTTACTGGAGTTGGTTGCCGAATTAGATTTTACTGGTATATACGCTGGGGGAGTCGTAGTTAAAGCTTATGGTGATTCCAGCGGACAAAAACACTGGTTTGCTACTGATTCTTTTAGCTTAGATTATTCTTTATTCATGACAACTGGACAAGCTGTTAAAGGTACATTTGCAGGTAGCGATTGGGATAAAAATGCATATGTAGCCCAAATTAGCGAAGCTAAAAAGCAAATAGAATTGCTTGCTCGTCCAACTAAAGAATTACCAAGGGGACAGTACAAAACTTATTTTGCACCAGCTGCTGTTGCTGATTTATTAACGATGCTTTCTTGGGGATCTGTAAGCGAAGCTGACATCCAACAAGGAAACAGTTCTTTAGCTGCTTTATCGCGTCAAGAAAAACAACTTTCTCCAAAATTTAGTTTGAAAGAAAACTTTCAACGGGGATTAGTTCCGCGATTTAATGAATTAGGAGAAATAGCTGCACCGGAGTTACCTATAATAGAAAAAGGATATTTGGTAAATAGCCTGGTGAATTCTCGTACTGCTAAAGAATATCACAAAACTGCCAACGGTGCTAATAGTTCAGAGATGTTAAGAGCGCCAGAAGTCACTCCGGGAAAATTAGTATTTGAGCAGATTCTTCCGACTTTAGATACAGGTTTATATGTATCGAATTTGCATTATTTGAATTGGAGCGATCGCCCAACTGGTAGAATTACAGGTATGACCCGTTATGCTTGTTTTTGGGTAGAAAACGGAGAAATTATCGCCCCCATTGAAAACCTACGTTTTGATGAAAGTCTCTATCGCTTCTGGGGAGAAAACCTCATAGATTTGACCACTTTTCAAGAATTTATTCCCGAAGTAGGAACTTATGAAAGTCGCCAACTAGGAGGTAGTTTAGTTCCCGGTATGCTAGTAGAAGATTTTACATATACTTTGTAAGGATCTTGTGTAAAAATACTGTATTCCTGGTAGAGACGCAAAATTTCACGTCTCTACACCAAATTATAAAATCATCTATTTCTGTAAATTGCATTAATTACAATATCTTTGATAATCAGGTAAATAATTAATAAGCTCAATAAAAATTGCCCAAATTGAAGAATTGGATCTAACCGCCAGCCTTGAAAAACCAAAATAAACCCGCACAATAACATTATAATTGGCGTAAATATCGCTTGGATAATATAAAGTGCTAAAGCCCAACTCGTAAGTCTTTCTCCACGTTTGACTAGCCAAAATACCATAAAAATCAAGTAAACTACTCCTAAAAGCAAATAAATAATTCCCAGTATACTAGCTGAATTTGCTCCAAAGTTAACTTGAGCCAAAGTAAGCATTTTTGAAAAATCCTGTTTAATTAAAAGCCAAAATTTTAAACCTATTACCAATTAGGTATAGAAAATTAAAAGTTTTCCATAATAAAAATTGTTGGGTTAAGCCATAGCAAAACCCAACTGATAATTCTTGCCCATTTTCTCAGAACCTCTATCTTTTATTGCCAGGAGGTGAATTGCGCTGCGTTAGGTTGTCAACTTGCAGTTGTTGCCGTCCGTTAGTGATAATTCGCAACATCTCTTTGAGATCCTGCTCAATATTTTGGAGGACACCATCGGCATAAGTATCAGCACCATCTTCAATTTCTTGAGCGTGAGCGATCGCAGTTTGTCGCATTTGCTCTAACTCTTGCTGACAAGCATACCGCTTGCGCTCAATTTCTCCAAGAGTTTCTTGCATTATTGCCTCACACTCTTGTTGCACTTGTCGCCGCAATTGTTCAGCTTCCTGCTGTGCCTGTTGAATAATATCGCTTTCAGCTAAAATTTGCGCTCTTTTTGCTTGAGCTGCTTCAACAACTTGCTGGCCATACTCTTCTGCTTCTAAGAGAATTTCGTCCTTTTGTTGGAGAACTGCTGCTGCTTCTTGATAAAGTGATGGCAAAGCTAAACGGATGTAATCAAGCTGATCTAACAGCTTTTCTTCATCAATCAGTGTGCGTCCTGTCAGGGGAATCCTGAGACTAGATAGAACTAGTTCCTCTAGGCGGTTGAGTTCCTCCTGAATATCTATGCTTCCCTCTCCATCGAGATACTCTTGAGGGGGGGGATTGCTTCCGTTGAGATTGGGTTCAGCATTGGAGAGTTGTGATTGTAGCATTGGTATATATCTAGGGCAATGTGTGGAGGAACGAGATGATCGATAGAGCCACCAAACCTTGCAATCTCTTTTACCACACTACTACTTAAAAAACTATACTCATTTGAGGTTGCGAGAAAAACTGTTTCTATTTGAGTAGAAAGAGTTTTATTTGTGTGCGCCATTTGCAGTTCCACTTCAAAATCTGACACAGCCCGTAAACCCCGGAGTAAAACTTGTGCTTGTCGCATTTGGGCATAATTGACCGTAAGACCATCAAAGCTATCCACATCTACATTAGGTAAATGTTGTGTAGAAAGACGGATTTGATCTAGCCGTTGCTGAACACTAAAAAGTGGCATTTTATTAGGGTTCCGCAGTACAGCAACAATTACCCGCTCAAATAGCCGACTACCGCGCTGAATGAGGTCAAGGTGTCCCAAGGTAATGGGGTCGAAGCTACCAGGATAAATCGCAATCACAATGATATATCAAAATTATTTAGGTGATTATATCGAAACTGTTTTGTGTAACTTACTCAAATCTATCATCTTGTGTTCTGAGTCAGAATGCTAAAGTCAATTGTTCTGGTGACACAAGTTATGCTCAACTAGGCGTTAGGAACTAGACTCCTAAATGTGGATGCTGGATTTCTACTTTTATCCCCACAATTAATGTTGTAAAGGATTTCAGGGTAATTCGGTATTCGACACGTAAGAAGTACTTAGCAAAGTACATGGGTAGTTAACGAACTCTTCTAGGTAATTTTTCATGGCACTGGATTTTTCTACCTTGCCCTTGGCGTTTCAATTTACTTCTCCCGGTCCCATTCTGTTGAGAATAGGACCACTAACTATCCGGTGGTATGGCTTGTTGATTGCCACAGCAGTATTAATCGGCGTTATGCTTTCCCAGAACTTGGCAAAGCGTCGTCATGTTAATCCTGAGTTGCTCAGCGATTTGTTCTTTTGGTTGTTAATTGGCGCAATCCCTGGCGCACGGCTATATTACGTTTTGTTTGAATGGTCAAAATATGCCTCAACTCCAGAAAAAATCTTTGCTATTTGGGAAGGAGGTATTGCCATTCATGGAGCGATTATTGGTGGGGTTTTGGCATCATTAATCTTTGCCAAAATCAAGCAAGTTTCTTTCTGGCAATTGGCGGATTTAGTAACGCCTTCGCTGATTTTAGGGCAAGCGATCGGACGTTGGGGCAATTTCTTCAACTCTGAAGCTTTTGGCGATCCTACAGATTTACCTTGGAAGCTATATATTCCAACAGAACGTCGTCCTCTGGAATATATTAATTTTGATTACTTCCATCCCACCTTCCTCTACGAATCTCTGTGGGATTTAATGGTGTTTACGCTGCTAATAACCTTGTTTTTCCGGTCTGTAGCCGGTAAGCGACGCCTGAAAGTCGGCACGCTGTTTCTAGTCTACTGGCCAGCCTACAGCTTAGGACGCCTGTGGATTGAAGGATTTCGTACTGATAGCTTGATGCTAGGACCTTTGCGGATGGCACAAGTCGTCAGTTGTCTGGGAATTTTATTGGGATTAGTTGGATTAGCTTGGCTTTACTTACTCAAACGTCCTTTGCCTGATGTAGTTCCTACTCCTAGAGGAGATGGGGAGATTAGGGGATGAGGGACACGGGGATGGGGCAGAGGGGCAGAGAAGATAATACTAACTCTTAACTCAGCACGGGCTAAACGCCCCGCTA
Organism: Nostoc sp. C117; assembly: GCF_043099735.1. Taxonomy (NCBI): domain Bacteria; kingdom Bacillati; phylum Cyanobacteriota; class Cyanophyceae; order Nostocales; family Nostocaceae; genus Nostoc; species Nostoc sp. C117. The sequence continues at coordinate 81,740 of NZ_CP170991.1, read as the reverse complement.
CCGCTAACAGCACTCACAACTGTTTTGCCCTATGCCTAAAAATAAAAAATGCCCCAGAGTATTCTCTAGGGCTTAACCAGGGTGCATCTACCATTACTCTCTACTAGGGAAAGAGGGTGAATCCGGAAAGATACTGAGAAAATACCAAAAAAGTTTTTTGAGGAATTGCCGTGTGTTCTTTTAAAGGTGAATATACAGAAAATCTGACTGATAAAAAAACACTATATCCAATAGAACCATCTGTGTACATTGTGGGGGCAGGCCCTGGAGATCCTGATTTATTAACAGTTAAGGCGCAGAAACTACTGGCTGTTGCTGATGTGATTTTATTTGCTGATTCTTTAATACCCGAAGAGATTTTAGAACTTTGCCGAAAAGATGCGGAGATTGTTAAAACAGCAAATCAGACTTTAGAAGAGATTTTGGCCATTATGATCGATAGGGTGCGATCGCAACATAAATCTTTAGTACGTCTCCATTCTGGCGATCCCAGCCTTTACAGCGCCATCCACGAGCAAATGCACCTCCTCGCAGAGGCAAATATCCCTTTTGAAGTTATACCTGGGATCAGTGCTTTTCAAGCCGCTGCTGCCAAACTGAAAGTAGAATTGACTGTCCCTGGTTTAGTCCAAACGATTATTTTGACACGCATCAGCGGACGTACAGAAGTCCCACCAACTGAAGAATTAGCAACTCTGGCAGCACATCAGGCTAGCCTTTGTCTATACTTAAGTGCGCGTCATGTGGAAAATGCTCAAGCCAAATTACTCGAACATTACTCAGGCGAAACCCCAGTAGCGATTTGCTTTCGCATTGGATGGCCTGATGAAAAAATTAGGGTTGTCCCCCTGAATCAAATGGCAGACTGTACCGATCAAGAAAAACTAATTCGCACTACACTTTATATCATCAGTCCAGCACTTTCTGGCGCAACAGGGCGATCGCGTTTATATCATCCTGAACATAGTCATCTATTTCGTTCGTCTCATCACTGAAGATTTAAAAACCTCTCCCTACCTTGAACTAAAGTTCAAGTCTGTCCCTCTCCGACTCGGAGAGGGACAGGTTTTGCGTAGTAAAACCAGGGAGAGGTCTTTTGGGCAGACATGACAAATCCGTCAAACTTGCCCGAACGCGCACTTCTAGCAAACCTAACAAGCTACTTTTTCCAGAATGGGTCAAGATGGCAGTTGAGTAAATTTGCTAGAGTGAACACACCAGGATTTTTCAGTCAAATCTCTGAATTCCGCCAGCAGACGAGGCTACCCATGCTTACAACTACGCTACTTCTCTCGAATCAACTTCCCACCTTACAATATTCTTCCACACCAGAGCGTTTCGATGAAACCTGGGAAGCCCCTCTGGCTACCCTCCTGGGACTAGGACGCGCCGCTGGTGCTGACTTCATCGAATTATTTTTAGAGCGTCGTAATTATATCAGTTCTCTTGCAGAAGACGACGCCATCACTAGTATTTCACCGAGTTTGTCTACAGGCGCCGGAGTTAGAGTATTTCGCGGCAAAGCTGACTGCTACGTTAGCACTAATGACCTTTCTTTTTCTGGTTTGAAAGCAGCCTTAGAAAAAGGTCTTTCTATCTTGGGATTGCAATTACCTGCACCTAGTTCTTTCATCCCAGAAATCAACCTGGAATTACTGAGAGATTACGCCACTAAAAGAGGCAAAGATGCATGGCTACCACTATGTAGCTCTATCCGAGAAATGGGAGAAGTGCTTCTTGATGGGACTGCCCAGTTAAAGCAAAAAGCTAGCCACGTGCAATCCCGTCGCGCTAGCTACTTTCGGGATTGGCAAGAAGTCTTAATCGCTTCCAGTGACGGTACTTTTGCCCGTGATATTCGCCTCACCCAGTCAGTAGGATTTAACCTATTATGTGCTGATGGTGCTAATCGTACCTCAATTGGCGATCGCGCTGGTAACACTAGCGATGCTAACTTCTTAAGAACTTGGGATTATCAACAAGCCGCCGAAAAAATCGCCGAATCTGCCGGAAAAATGCTCTATGCAGATTATGTAGAATCAGGAACTTACCCCATCATTATGGCCAATCACTTTGGTGGGGTCATTTTCCACGAAGCTTGCGGACACCTGCTAGAAACCACTCAAATTGAACGTAATACCTCACCCTTTGCTGATAAAAAAGGCGAAAAAATTGCCCACGAAAGTTTAACAGCTTGGGATGAAGGGCGATCGGAAAATGCCTTCGGGACAATTGACATGGATGACGAAGGTATGCCAGCTCAAAGAACCCTCTTAATTGAAAAAGGCATTCTCAAAAACTTCTTAGCAGATAGAACAGGTTCCGCACGCACCGGACACCCCAGAACTGGAAGTGGACGTCGCCAAAACTATACTTTTGCTGCTGCTAGCCGGATGCGTAATACTTATATTGATTCTGGCGATTACACCATTGAAGATTTATTTGCCTCTGTTGATAAAGGCATTTACTGTAAAAAAATGGGTGGCGGTAGCGTTGGTGCTACAGGTCAATTTAACTTTGGTGTCGATGAAGCTTATTTGATTGAAAATGGCAAAATTACCAAACCTCTAAAGGGAGCAATTTTAATCGGTGAAGCCAAGGAAATTATGAATAAAATTTCCATGTGTTCCCAAGATTTAGAACTTGCACCAGGTTTTTGTGGTTCCGTCAGTGGCAGTATTTACACCACAGTCGGACAACCACACATTAAGGTTGATTCAATTACCGTCGGTGGGCGATAAAAATTTTGGATTTTAGATTTTGGATTTTGGATTGTGAATGTGCAGGATGCTGCGTCAAAAAAACACTACGACAAAAATATTAAGTCATAAGCTAAACCACATCTAGTTTGCATAATATTAAATTGTATATTTATTGTGGGGTGGGCGTCTCGCCCGCCCAAGATATGCAACTTTTATGTGGAACAGTTTAATATCCAAAATCCAAAATAAAATCCAAAATAAAATCTAATATCCAAAATAAAAAATTGACTATGCCAAATATCACTGAAATTGCAAATCATGCTAAAGAAAATGCTCACAAGCTTGGCATTAAAAAATTTGACATTTATGGCTCAACAGTAGATGATACTAGCGTGCAAGTAGATCGAGGTGAGCCAAAACAAGTCAAAGCCTCAAATCGCTCTGGTGTGACTGTTCGTGTTTGGAATGAAGATAATACAATGGGTGTAACCAGCACCACAGATGTAGATCCCAAAGGATTAGAACTAGCTTTGAAAACTGCCTACGAAGCCAGTTTTTTTGGTGTTAAAGAAAATGTCCCTGATTTTAGTCCTGAAGCTACTATTCCTATCCCCAATAAACCTCAGGATAAGACACCCCAAGCACCTGTTGCTGAACTGATAGAAAAACTCTTGGTAGCTGAAAAAGAATTGCTAGCAGCGCATCCAGCAATTAAAGGAGTGCCATATAATAATTTAGCTCAAAGAGATATTGACAGGTTTTATCTCAATAGCGACGGCGCCTCAGAACTGAATCTCATTCCTTGGCATCAGTTTATCTTTACAGCAAAACTGAAGAAGAAGGAAAAAAACCTCGTAGTGGAGGCGCTTTTAGAATCAATTACAGTTTAGATAATCTAGACATTAATGGTTGTATCAAAGAAACCGCCGAGAAAACTATCAGCCACTTGAACTATGAAAAAATTCCCACTGGTAAATATCGAGTAGTTTTTTCTGCGGAAGCTTTCTTAAGTTTGTTGGGCGCTTTTTCTAACTTATTCAATGCCCAAAGTATTTTGGACAACCAAAGTTTATCTACTGCTGATGATTTAGGTAAGCAAATCGCATCTCCTTTAATTTCGGTTTATGATGATGCACTTCATCCAGCCAATATAGGCGCAGAAAGTTTTGATGGTGAAGGAACTCCAACTCGTCAGATTTCGCTGATTGAAAATGGTATTTTAAAAAACTTTCTTCACAGTGCCGGCACTGCCAAAAGATTAAATGCTCAGCCAACAGGTAATGCCAGTATTGGCGCAAAAGTCAGCGTCAGCCCAAATTTTTATCATGTTTTTACAACTGCAACTCCTGAACAGGAGTTTAGTTTAGAAACTGCTGAAAATGTCATTTTTATCGATGATTTACAAGCTCTCCATGCAGGAGTTAAATCCTTACAAGGTTCCTTTTCCTTGCCGTTTGATGGTTGGCTAGTTAACAAGGGTGTGAGGACGAGTATTGAATCAGCAACCGTTGCTGGCGACTTCTTAGAACTTTTGAAGTCAATTATTTATGTAGAAAAAGAGGCAGAATTAACACCAGGGGGAGTTTGTCCAAAAATCTGGGTTAATGAGTTGTCGATTACTGGTGAATAAAATCTAATAAGTGCAGAGTTAAATTTAACTCTGTACTTTTACTTCACTGCTCGTTAATATTCACCACCAACGCTTATAGCAGTATTAAACACATCAGCACCGGTTAAATCAATATTAGCCAAAACAGCACCATTTACATCACTATTATATAAACGGGCATTACTCAAATTAACATTGGTGAGATTAGCATTATTTAAGATAGTATCACTCACAAATGCTTCTGTGAGATTAGCAGACTTCAAATTAGCACCAGTTAAATCAGCACCTTCTAAATTAGCGCCTTCAAGATTAGCACCTTTTAAATTTGCATTCCTCAGGTCAACACCTATCAAATGAGCGCCTTTGAGGTTTGCTCCTGTTAAATTACATCCAGAACATTCTCTAGTTTCCAGCAAGCGCCGGACAGGGGCGGAGTTTTCAGCTTTGACGGGAATGGGTGCAGCTAAAGATAGCGTGGTGAGTAAGGCTGCTGCCGTCAAAAATATTGGTTTCATATTTATTTACCTCCGACACTTCTAAAAGTCATCAAGCTCTTGACTTCTATGGTTTTAGTGTCCCAAAATTCTATAGTTGTGTCCTCTTGCGAGGGGAAGAATAGATAATTTCTCAGAGATTATCTATTCTTCCCTAAGATATTCCTATGGTATTAAAATTAAGAATCTGTGAGCAATAACTTTAGGTATATAGAGATGCAAAATCTCACAAATAATTTGGGAAGCACTTAACTCCTTTACAAAGACGCAAATTTCCCCCAATTTCACCTGATTTTATTAAAAATAGCTAAATTTGAGTTTGCAAGAGAATTACCTTAAATTATTTAAAAACGTATGATTTAATTTCTTGCTCTATTTGATCGCTAATAATCTCATTTCCCATAGCGGGTTTATCTAAATTAACCCTAACAAAATTTGTCTTGTCTTTTTCTGTAAATTTTTTATCATTATCTGAATCTTTGAGAATTTTTAGAAAAATTGCATTTTGGCTGGGAACAATCACCCAATTAATTATTTGGGTATTATCTGGAGTGATTTGCTGGAGGTTCTTACCTGATACATCAGAAAGATAGCCAATAATAGCATCTTCGCCGTTTATTTTTTTATCTGCATTTGTATCTTGGTCAACTATTTTATATAACCAAACTCTTGTGGTTGGCTTATTGACTGCTTTGACTTCCAATAAATCGAAGGAGTTAATAATGGCTTTTTTATTCAATAAAAGATGAGATTCACCATCTTGCTTGCGATAAAATATGAAGTTAGACAATTTGTTATTTCTTTCGTAAGAACGTGAAGACGTTAAATTACTTTTTTCATCTTCATACTGGTCTGGGAGATTAACTGGAATCATCAGATAATCTAATTGTTCTTTGATAATTAAGTCACCATAGACAATATTTGGTTGTGCTTTAGGTTTATCAGTTGCTTTTGCCTGTTCATTTTTTCTAGTAACATTGGATTCACAGGAAAAAGAAAGGGCAGCTATGATAGTAGCTATGGTAATTTTATTTAAAAATCTATAACTTTTCATTAAGTTATCCCAGCAGGATATTTTGCTATTCTATTTTATTCCCTACTGGGAAATTCCTCAGAGTTTTAATTGAGTTTAAGAGGTGTTTGAAAAGTCGTGTTGTTGGTAGCAAAACGTTCTAGCTCCCCCTAAATACCCCTTAAAAAGGGGGACTTTAATTCTGGTTACCGTATTTTTAAGGGGTATTTAGGGGGATCAACAAAAGACCATGAACCCTCGGATATTAACTTCTTGAGATCTACTTTATAAATGGATAAATGGTCTATTAGGCAGTAAATTGCCAAAGTTTAAGATTTCCATCATGATCTCCAGATATCAAATATCTATTACTTATAGCTAATGAGCTTATTTCTGTTTCGTGTTCACCTGGAAATTCTTGCAAAACTTCTTTTTTCCATCTGCTGATGAACAAGCAAAAATTTCTTGGGATTCATCAATAGCAATCTTTGTGATAGCGTTAGCTGAATTATGCGATCGCAAAACTTTAAACAGTTTTAATGGCGATAAATATTTTTTTCTCTCATCTTCAGATAGCTTTATCCAAGGTAAGGAAGCATTGCTGTTTAGCCCATAAGAGAAAAATTCATCCTTCATAACTTTGTTTAAGCGAGTTGATAAAGGTAATTTTTAGAGATTTTCTCGTGTCCGTTTTGCTTCTATTAGTTTTTCCAGTTCACCAATTTCATCTATGGTATAAAACTTCGGGTTAGGTTCAGCGTTAATTTTATCCATTAGAGCGTGAAAAGCTTCTGTATCATTACGATTCTCTAATAAATAACGTTTTAACTCTATTTTACTCATTGCAGCAAACTTAGGCTTGGTCATTCGTCGTATCTCCATTCACCATTAGAGTTAATTACAATACCTGTTTCATCACCAGCCAAGATATAGATGTCTCCTGTTCGTTCATCTAATCTGACTATAAAGATAGGTAGTAGAAATGTTGTGAGGTTTTGACAGAGAATAAAACAAATCAGATTTTGTTTGGGTGTAGGATACCTCATTAAGGTTGACTTACTTTTTTGATTGCCGCATCACACCACATTCTGATAGCTTCTTCCATTGCCTCACTGTGCCCTATTTCTAACTCAAGAGCTAGCTGTTTGAAAATTTTAACTAAATCCTTGGGCAGATAGGCAGCACTTTGAGTGTAATCGCTATGGGTGCGTTTGTTAATTCGAGTTTCCATGATGAAAAAAGTTAATCTGCTGTTATACTAGCATACTAGCTCATATCTCCCAGATTGCACTCAATAGCACGTAATTCTGACCACACCCAAAAATCTCCCCAATTTTTCACTATTTCGCCAGTGCCACGCCGAAATAAAATCACTAAAATTAAGTACCCAGAAACCTATTAACAGGAGATAATAATAAACTTACACCACCCTCATCTGTTGTTCCATCAAGCATTACAGAGCTTGTTCTGGCTTGGTTTAAGTCATTTACTTCACAGTCACAGGGTTAAATTTTGCAAGTAGTTCTGAACCAAACCATGAAAACATCTACCAAATTGCTAGCTCGCCTGGACTATTACTACCAGCAAATTAAAACTATCATCCTGACTCGCCAAAATCCGATTACTGGTTTGCTACCTGCGAGTACAGCGATTACAGCCCACGGCGATTATACTGATGCCTGGGTGCGAGACAATGTTTATAGCATTTTGGCAGTTTGGGGTTTAGGACTTGCATACCGCAAGATTGACGACGATGAAGGACGCACCTATGAACTAGAACACAGTGTCATTAAATTGATGCGCGGGTTACTATTTGCGATGATGCGACAGGCTCATAAAGTAGAGACATTTAAACATACTCAGTCGCTACTAGATGGACTGCACGCCAAATATAATACCGCGACTGGTGACATTGTTGTTGGTGATGATGAATGGGGACATTTGCAACTTGATGCCACATCTATATTTTTGCTGATGTTGGGGCAAATGACGGCTGCGGGATTGCAAATAACTTATACCATTGATGAAGTAAATTTCGTCCAAAATTTGGTTTACTACATTGGACGAGCTTACCGCACTCCAGATTATGGCATTTGGGAACGTGGTAATAAAATTAATCGTGGTAGTGCTGAGTTAAATGCCAGTTCTGTAGGTATGGCCAAAGCTGCTTTAGAAGCTATCAATGGACTGGATTTGTTTGGTGTGCGTGGTAGTCAAGCATCGGTAATTCATGTGCTACCAGATGAAATCGCCCGCGCCCGCATTACTTTAGAATCGCTATTACCGAGAGAATCTGGTTCCAAAGAAATTGATGCGGCGCTGTTAAGTATTATTAGTTATCCTGCTTTTGCAGTGGAAGATTTGGAGTTACGCGATCGCACTTTAAACGATATTATCAATAAACTCGCAGGTAAATACGGCTGCAAACGCTTTCTGCGTGATGGACACCAAACCGTTTTAGAAGATCATCAACGTTTACATTACGAACCGTGGGAACTCAAGCAATTTGAGCATATTGAATGCGAATGGCCGTTATTTTTCACTTATTTAGTTTTAGATGGATTATTTCGCGGCGAACAAGAACAAGTTAAAAAATACCAAAATCTTTTAGAATCATTACTTATAGAACAAGATGGTTTGCGTTTACTACCAGAACTCTATTATGTTCCAGCAGAAAACATAGAAGCAGAAAAATTAGCACCCCAAACGCAACTACGTTTACCTAATGAAAATATTCCCTTGGTCTGGGCGCAAAGTCTATATTTTCTCAGTCAAATGTTGAGTGAGGGTTTACTGGCGGTTGGTGATATCGATCCTTTGGGAAGACATTTGTGCGTGGGAAAACAGCGCGAGTCATTGGTACAAATTGCTTTATTATCAGAAGATGAAGATTTACAAGCTAAACTAGAAGTTCACGGAATTGAAACACAAACACCAGCCCAAGTAGAACCAATTCAGGTGAGAAAAGCTGGAGAATTTTCAGCTATTTATACTCAAATTGGACGTAATGATAAACTTGGTTTAACTGGTCGTCCAGTCAGGCGATTGAGGAGTTTAACAACATCTAGAATTTTTCGGATTCGCGGTGAAACAATTGTATTTTTACCTTCATTTTCCGATTCTCAACAGTTTTACTTAACCCTTGATTACCATTTTCTGTTAGATCAAATTAGAAGCGAACTAGCTTACATTCAAAAATATTGGAGCGATTTAGGGCGTCCTACTCTCACTTTAATGTTAACGCACACTATGCTAGAAATCGGTTCGGAAGCATTACTAGAATTGATGCAAGAACTGAAAGATGGTGTTTGTAATGGTGTGCGAGTGAAATTAGGGCGGCTAAATCAGCTAATGCTAACAGCTGGAATCCAAAGAATTGATTTTCTCCCCAATGCAGAATTCTCGCGATCGCCAGTAAAAAATGCTAGCCCACGTTGCTATTATTTAGCTTATCATCCTGAGAAAAACTGGCGCTTAGGACATACCCAAGAATTTCAAATGGAGTATGAAACTAACTTCGGATTATTACTTTCTTATTTGCGCTCATCAGAAAATATCTATGAGCAAATTGAGTTATTACAAACTTTAATTCGCTTGCAGGGGATGGAATTTGATACCGGGTATGGTGGTCCAGGATATCCTGTCACTGTAGGCGATTTACTCGATGAAGTTTACACCAAAGCTGGAGATTTAGGCATTTGGGCAGTAGTGCGTCGGGCTGCGGGGTTACGGCAGATGGTTGATATCAGCCTATCAGATGCAGTAACGAGTATTTTGGTAAGGGGTAAGCAAATTGCTGTGGGTAAAGCTTACAGTGAAGCGTCCTTGATTACCGTACCCATGTCCCACGATGAAATTGCCGATAAAATTAATCATTTTTGTCGTGAGGATATCCGCGATCGCGTCCTCACTCAAGAAATTTTAATCTATCTTGGTATCTTAATTCGCTCAGAACCCGAATTATTCCAGGGGCTATTAACGCTGAGAGTAGGCTATCTCATCCTGTTGATAACCAGCGAACTAGCGCGGGAATTACACGTTACTCAAGATGAAGCTTACGATTACCTAATGCAACTTTCACCCTTTGAAGTGAAAATGCGCTTGCGTCAGGTATTAACTGGATATACTGGCATGAGTAACCTGTTACGCCAACAAGAATCACTGCACGTCAAACAAAAAGAAAGTGATATTGCTTGGGTAGTATTACCAGGAATCGCCGAAGGAATAGAAGTGCCGCCGGGGGGTTGGCGACGGTTTCGCCAAGCTGAAGGTGCGACGGGGCGCGTACCAAAAGAATTTTTTAAAGAAGTTTGGCTATTAATGCAGCATTGCAAAGGTCTAGTAATTGGCGATAAACTAGAGCGCCGCAATCGTTTAGATAGTGACATCATGCTGTCGGAAATGACAGCCGGGGAAAGAAATTTTGCCTTGTTAGTTGAGCATTTGCTGAATAAAATCGAAGCTCCAGAATATCGCCAAGTTAATATTGAAGCATTAATCGAATTAGCTGCGATCGCCGCCAATAATCCCAAGCTGCAAATCGAAGAATATATCGTGTTGGATGTGTTAATTGGACACGCAGTACGATTGGCGTGGTTAGAGAATCATAGTCAACGCAGCGATCGCTATGATGAAGATAAAGCGAGTGCGTGGCGATCGTTTTACAACACCTCTCCTAGAGATTGCGCTAGTTATATTTTGAAGGCTTTCCGTTTCTTGACTGAGTTTGTGAAAGATTTTTAAACTCGTGGCTATGCGTTAAAAAAATATCCCCTACTTCAGACGCCAAAAGCAGGGGTTTATTAAATTTTATTTTGTTGTTAAAACTACTTAACTGAGACAGCATCGACATCAATGGTGCTTGCAGCAGAGGTAGAACCCTCTGGAGTATTATTGGGTGCTTCGGTATTTAGATCGCCCTTACGAGCTTTCCAGCCTTCAATCACTAGGCCAGATACCTCACTAACTAGCAGGGTCAACAAGAAAACATCATCAATCTGTCCGACGATGGGGAAAACGTCTGGGATAAAATCAATTGGGCTGGCCAAATAAACTAATGTTCCTAAAATTACCCACCAACGGTACTTGGGGTTACGAAGCAAATTGCGATACCAGGTATAAACTGATTGAATTGAAAATTTCATATTTTGAACCTCTAGTTATTTTTTATTTTGACAAATTATCTTTTTAATTTCTGGTGGGAATAACCGTCCCATCTGGTCTGGAAGACGCTACCACGCTACCAATTACAAGGAGATAAGACTAACTACCAGTCAGAACTGTTTTGCCAATGCCTAATGCCCAATATAACTATGCTGAAATTTGACTCACGATTACGGTAGTTGTGCATTAATCTCTAAAATTAATAATGCTTGGGGATAGTTGCTTTAGTTATGGAGGGAGGAAGCTAAAACAGTGGATATTTTAGATTTGTTTTACAAGGGCGGGCCAGCAATGTGGCCAATGCTTGTTCTGTCGATTTTTTCTTTGAGTGTGATTTTCGAGCGTTTATGGTTCTGGTTGCGAATTTTAACTCAAGAAAAGCAAATAGTCGATCGCGTCTTAGATGCTGCCCATGATAATTGGCAAGCAGCTGCCGAAATTGCCAGAGTTGCAACCCATCAGCCTGTGGGGCGTTTTCTCTATGCCCCCTTACACTTGGGCAAAGCTGATGTGGAAACATTCCGTCTAGCACTGGAGTCCACAGCCGAAGATGAATTAGCAGGAATGCGGCGGGGCGAAAAACTTTTAGAAGCCGTGATTGCTCTGGCGCCGCTGCTAGGATTATTGGGTACAGTTTTGGGTCTAATCCACTCTTTGCGCTCAATTCGCATTGGCGATTTGGGAACTGAATCTACCGCTGGAGTGACTACTGGTATTGGTGAATCCTTAATTAGTACGGCAACAGGACTAATAGTTGCAATCATTAGTTTGGTATTTTACCGCCTATTTCAAAGTTTTGTAGTCAATCAAGTCAAAGTTTTTCGTAAGGCCGGAAATGAGTTGGAATTACTCTACCGCCAGTCCCCGCCTGACTTTAGTAATAGTACATCAGCAATTGTGCGGGAAAATTTCACTCCACCTCGCAAGCCAGGGAAAAATAGGTTTCCTGAACCTCCTCCACCCCCGAATTTACCTGAGTAATAATCAAAAATTCAACTTCAAAACCAGGTTTTAGAGTGAAAAAATGAAAGTTAATCTACATACTCCAATTGAAGAAGTCCAAATTCAAATCATTCCTTTAATTGATGTCGTTTTTTGTATCTTGACGTTTTTTTTGTTAGCGGCATTACAATTTACGCGCCAACAGGCAATAAATGTTGATTTACCTAAAGTCAGCCCTAGTACTGGATCTGGGATAACGGCATCAACTGCCAGTCAAATTGTCACTATCGATGCTGTTGGCAACACTTACATAGAAAAACAGCCTGTAAAACGTGAAGATTTAGCACAAAGGTTAAAAGTATATCTCCAAGCTAACCCCGGCTCCGTTGTGGTCTTAAATGCTTCGCGGACAGCAACTTACAATGATGTAATTGAAACATTAGACTTGCTGCGCCAAGTAGGGGGCGATCGCGTTTCTTTGGGAATTATTCCTGGACCATCTCAATCACCCACAAACTCACTCAATCAGCCTCCTGCCCCTTCTTTCCCAATTAACCCTGGCGAAGCACCACTTCCAAACAACAATTCCGAAGGCAGTCTTACTCCTACATTTCCCTTAGCGCCTAATTCTGTCCCCTTGCCACCTCCAAGTGGGCAAGACATCAATCCTAGTATTTCCAACCCACCAGCATCACAACCACCTGTAGCTCCTCAACCAAGGCGATCTACTCTAAAAAGATGAGATAAGGGCATGGGGCAGGAGGCAGGAGGCAGGAGGCAGAAGTTCTTTAATTTTGAATTTTGTTAGCGCAGCGTTAGCGAGTCCGCTTACTCTGTAAGAGTTGCAAGCTATGCTTTTAGCCTCTCGTAGAGAGCGTCATTTTGAATTTTGAATTGATTTGTCCCCTTGTCTCCTTGTCCCTCTTGCTCACTCCTGCTTCAAGCTTTTTCCCAAAGCTAAAGATATCCAGAATAAAATTCGGTTAGAGAAAAAATTTCTGTTAATTTACAAATAATTGGTTGAGTTTGAAAGATTTTTCCATAGGTAGATTGACTAATTGATCGCCAATTGCCATTCACGTTTCAGGGGTTGTGGCATGAATATTGTGACGCTTTTAATTGTTTGGATAGTAACAGCTATCAGCTTGTTGATAATTAGTAAATTACCTTTAGGAGTTGAAATTGATACTCCAGGTAAAGCCTTCTTGTCCGCAGCAGTGCTTGGTATTGTGACAGCAATAGTTAGACCTATTCTAAGCCTCGTTTTTGCAGTACCAAATTTACTCACGTTGGACTTATTATCCAGCATTTTCACATTTATGATAGCCGTGGTTTGTTTTAGTATTGCTGCTTGGTTAGTCGAAGGCTTTCGCTTACGTTATGGTGTTTGGAGTGCTGTTATTGGTGCATTTGCACTGACTTTAATTAACAGCTTAATCTACAAAATATTGGGTGTATAAAGCTATAGAGTTAAAAGTTAGGAGTGAGGAGTTATTGACAACTTTTAATTCCTCACTCTTAACTTTTGACTATTCGTTAGAACTTGGGGGAGCAACTGGGGTAGTTGATTGTTGTTTGCGTTGTTCCCGTTTTTTGCGATCGGCCGAAAGCATATCTGCCATTACTATCAGCGCTTGAGCCATTTTATCTAGGTTAGAACGATATAGTTCCAAATCCTTTTGGAATTTGTCATCAGACAAGTGCAAGCCAGCAGCGATCGCTTTGAGTGCTTCAGTCAGTTGCTTTTCGTCTTTGACTAATTCGGGATCTGATAATTCTAATAACGAAAATACACCAATTGCAAACAAACGGTTGTATTTAAAGTTAGAATTATTGGCGATCGCTTGCAATTGTCCTTGTAAGTCAGCATCTCGATCTAAGTTAGTCGTTTGGCCTAGCCACGCAATTAAATCTTTAACTGGCAAACTTTTAGCTAAAACTCGTAATCTTTCGGCATCCTGTCGATAGCGTTGCGGGTCTTGCTCTATGGCCTGACATAAGGCGTTAAAAATTGATTCTTTATCCCGTTCTGGTTGATAGCCTTCCATAAAGCGGTCAAAAGTAGTGACGACGCCCAAGGCATAAATTGGATTGTAGCTAAAATCGATATTTACTGAGAGTAAATGGATTTCTACCATCAACTCTTCCACCACCCGCCGATAAATAGTGTTAATCGGACGGGTATGCAGATTGTAGAAAGTTCGCTTTGTATCAGAGACAGTACGGACGTTATTCACAAAGAAAATGTTAAGGGCGACGTATCTTTATTTTCTCGCTTAAAGGCTACTTTGCCAAGGCTAGGTTTTGGCTAGTGACGGTTTCATTTACAATATAAACAATTCACAAGTACTTTGTAAGTAGTAGCCACAAGGGCTAAGAACTTTCTGGCTTAAACAACTAATTAGAAATAATCATCCTTAAATAATTCATTTATTCCATTTATGATCTTCTCGCCACAGTTAATTGCTTTAGGTGAGTACCTAGCTGGTGAATTTGATAATCGGGAACAAGCCATAGCAGAACCGGTTTGGTATGTCCACCTGTGTCTGTGGCAAAGACGAGTGAATCTGTTCACAGAAGATAGTATCACCCTATTTGCGGAACAGGCTAATGTGATTAAGCTAGATCAACCTTACCGCCAGCGAATTATTCGGTTGCGTCACGGAAGTGATTCTTATGCACCTCTGGAAGTGCAATATTATATGCCTAAAAATCCAGATGCATTAAGAGGCGCAGGTCAGAACTCTGCCCTACTGAATACACTTTCACCAAGTGAATTAGATTTACTACCAGGTTGTATCTTGATAGTTACTCAACAAACACTAGTAGGCGATCGCTACAAGTTTACCGCTACCCCACCACCAGAAACTGCTTGTACCTTCAATTATCTTGGTAATACCGTCCAAGTTTCCTTGGGTTTTGAAGCCACAGCAACAGAATTTCATAGCTACGACAAAGGAATTGACCAAGCAACTGGACAAGCAACTTGGGGAGCAATTCTGGGTCCTTATCGCTACACCAAGCGAAATCAGTATTGAGTGCTGAGTTATTTTACTCCCTTCAGCACTCTTTTAGCTGGCGATACTACGAGGTACACCTTCTAAAGCTTCCTCTTCAGTTTCAAAGATTTCAAATACAGTATCCATCATTGTCACTTCAAACACGAGTTTGGCTTCTGGATGTACATTGCAAATCCGGAAACTACCCTTGACTTTATCAGCATCACGCATTCCAGCCACCAAAGATGTGAGACCAGAACTATCAATAAAATTGACCTGACCCAGATTTACAACTACATGGCGGCTGAGTTTGGAAATACACTCCTGTAACTTCAGGCGAAATTGCCAAGCAGTTGTAATATCTAGTCGGCCTGCTGGTGTCAAGACAATAACGGTATTCCCGTCTTGGGTTGTATAACTTTTTTGGTCTATATGAATCACTAAAGCCCTCCCCGTGGCATTCCTCTTAAAGATTAACTAACTACAGAATCATTTAACGCTGCCACTTGAGATTAACAAACTCCAGCTAAAATTGTCACTTTTTTATGCTAGGTGCTTACCTTGAGTAGTTTCACTGAGCCAATTCAAGAGGGAGTGGAGAATTGCGTAAATTAGGGAAAGTTATGATGGCTCACCACTCCCTACTCCCTACTGTCTAATATTTCCAATTGATCCAATCTTGAGGTTTTAAGAATGTTTCATACAATTCGGCTTCGGGGGAATTAGGTTCTGGCTGATAGCCGTATTCCCAGCGGACTAGGGGGGGTAGGGACATGAGAATTGATTCGGTGCGGCCGTTGGTTTGCAGACCAAAAATGGTGCCTCGGTCGTAAACTAAGTTAAATTCTACATACCGTCCTCGGCGATAGAGTTGAAAATTTCGTTGGCGATCGCCATATTCAATTCCATGTCGCCGTTCTACAATTGGCACGTAACCTGGTAAAAATGCTCTACCACAATCTTGCACAAAAGCAAATAAATCTTCCCAATTACGTGGCGCTGGCTCTCCTACTTTGTTGCTATGAATCGCCGCGTCTCCATTGGGATTGGGACCGCGATATAAAGCACCCTGTCCATCTTGGTAATCAAAAAATAGACCACCTACACCGCGTGTCTCATCTCGATGCTTGAGGTAGAAGTATTCATCACACCATCGCTTAAACACTGAGTAATACTCTGGGTGATGTTGGTCACAAGCCTGTTTTAATGTTTTGTGTAAATGTGTCGCATCTTCGGCAAAAGGGTAATAGGGCGTCAAGTCCAGACCGCCACCAAACCACCACACTGGCCCCGCTTCAAAGTAGCGATAATTTAGATGGACTGTAGGCACGTAAGGATTTTTCGGGTGTAACACCATTGAAGTCCCCGTGGCATAAAAACCGTGTCCTGCGGCTTCCGGACGTTGAGTTAAAATTGAGGGTGGCAAATGGGAGCCCCAAACTTCCGAGAAATTTACGCCACCTTGTTCAAATATTGCACCATCGCGCAACACGCGCGATCGCCCTCCACCCCCTTCTGGACGTTCCCAACTATCTTCGAGAAACTTGCCCACACCATCTAGTTTTGTTAACGCTTGCGTAATTTCGTCTTGCAGCTGTTTCATAAACTGACTGACTCTGGCTTGAGAGTCAGTTGGTGGCAAAGACTTCGATAATTCTGCTACTACAGTTGGTTTTTGCGAGTCGATCAACATAGATTCCCGAACCTAAATTACAATTTCCAGAAAGCCACAAATTTCTCATCTTAAAAATTTGGGGAAACACACCGCACCAATCAAGCTCTATTTACCCAACCGGCTTTTTTCTTACTGGTCAAGTATTTATAGGATTGATGGGCATCATTAGAGTTATTTTCCCTCAAATGCGTATAGGCTTGTATATTGACTGAGTTTTTTTTGAAATTTTTAATGGAAATATTCTGCTATAAACACTAGACTTTTGTCTCGACCTTGAGGTATCAAGGGTTTGACTGGTCTGCTAAAAACTTATGCGCCATATTATCATGTTGGCGGTTGGGATCTGCACCAAATATTGCCTTAGTATGCTGAAAGCAATTTTGAGAAAGTTTTGATCTAAGGGTTAACCGTAGTTTTATAAAATACTAAAGTTACCAGAAAGTGTCTAGCGAGGAGGAGGATTAGGAAAATGCAAGGTTGGTTATCCAAATTCATCCACCGCAAACGTCGTCGGTTTTGCGCTTCTCTGGTGCGGACGTATCGAGAGATTAGTTCTGCTTCTGTAGATGAACTGTGGCAAAAAGTAGTTGATTTAACAGATGTTTCTTGGCATCCCCTACTTAAAAGTACTAATGTCCCCTATGGATTAGTACCAAAACCAGGATTAATTTTTCAGGCTGTAACACGCTTTTCGCCGATTCCCATCCGAATTTTTGTCGAGCGCGTCAATCCGAGAGAAATGCTGAGTATCCGAGTGCTGGCAATTCCGGGGATAGAAGAACGAGTGACTTACCAAGTAGAGTCAACGGTTTGTGGTACTTGTTTATCTTATTCTGTAACCCTACGCGGTTGGTTATCGCCCCTGATTTGGTCTTTATCTCGTCCTTATGTAGACCGGGTTGCACGCTCTTTAGTTGAAGCAGCAGAAAAGACGGCATTACCAGCAGTATCAACTAAGAAAAAATCCCTTAATGATAGTTGTTTAGATTTTTAGGAATTGGGACTGGGGACTGGGAAAATTTCTTCTCAATCAGCCCCCAATCTTCAATCCCTAAAGAAAGTTAAGATTCTATTAGGCAATAATGCAATTTCCTAAGTTTTATTACGGCAGTAATAGTGATAATACTAATCTGCTCTGGCTTTTATTTGCATCCCATTAATAGCTAAGATGCTGACTACGATTGTATTTCTTCATTTTCAGATTAGTCAGAAACTTCTGGCTTTGTTTAGATGAGAACTTCGGTAAATTTTGAATTTTGAATTTTTTATGTACGATGTGCTTGATTCCGGCTCTGTCTTAGAAGTGTTGCGACCAGTGGAAGACCCAGAACTGCGGAAAAGTCTGGTAGAACTGAATATGATTCGCAACGTCAAAATTGATGGTGGGAAGGTTAGCTTCACTTTGGTCTTAACTACTCCCGCCTGTCCTTTACGTGAATTTATTGTTGAAGACTGTAAAAAAGCTGTCAATAAGCTACCAGGTGTTACAGATGTCAGCATAGAAGTGACGGCAGAAACACCACAACAAAAAAGTTTACCTGACCGAACTGGAATTTCTGGGGTAAAAAATATCATTGCTGTTTCCAGTGGTAAAGGTGGCGTTGGTAAAAGCACTGTGGCGGTGAATGTCGCAGTGGCTTTGGCACAAACTGGGGCGAAAGTCGGCTTGCTAGATGCTGATATTTACGGACCCAACGATCCCACTATGCTGGGACTAGCGGATGCCCAAATTACTGTGCGGTCAACCGAAAAAGGTGAGATCCTGGAACCTGCTTTTAATCACGGCGTTAAATTAGTGTCAATGGGCTTTTTGATTGACCGAGATCAACCAGTAATTTGGCGGGGACCAATGCTAAATGGTGTAATTCGCCAGTTTCTTTATCAAGTGGAATGGGGAGATCTGGATTATTTGATTGTAGATATGCCTCCGGGAACTGGAGATGCTCAACTAACTTTAACCCAAGCAGTACCGATGGCAGGAGCAGTAATTGTTACTACCCCGCAAAACGTAGCACTCTTAGATTCTCGTAAGGGATTGCGGATGTTCCAACAGATGAACGTTCCGGTATTGGGTATCGTGGAAAATATGAGTTATTTTATACCCCCCGATCAACCAGATAAGCAGTATGATATCTTTGGTTCGGGCGGTGGCTCAAAAACCGCTGCTGAATTAGGAGTGCCACTTTTGGGCTGTGTACCACTAGAAATTTCCACACGAGTTGGTGGTGATAGCGGTGTGCCAATAGTCGTTGGCGATCCAGATTCAGCTTCAGCAAAAGCATTAAAAGCGATCGCCCTTACAATTGCTGGTAAAGTATCGGTTGCAGCTTTGACATAATTTTAATTTCTACCTGCTTCTTGGGCTGTTGTCTGGGAATACTAGGGATTGGGCATAGGGAGATGAGGGAGATGAGGGATTTCCAAGTAAAAAAATATTCCATCGTTGTGTATGCAGAGGACGCAGAGGACGCAGAGGAGAAAGAATCTGCCACGATGAAAATGGGATAATTTATTTTCTGGAAGTCCCTAAACAAAACTCTTAACTCAGCACTCTTTTGCCCAATCCCCAACAATTAAAGCTAAAGTCTAAACTGGCACAATGTTATTAAAACGATCGCTCCCCAAAATTCGCTGGAAGTCTTGGGTTAAGCCCTGGCAATATGTAGATTTGTTACTATTTTGCTTACCGATTGCTGTCAGTATTTTTGGCGGCACTATGATTCTCAGTACAGAACTGAAACAGCCGGTAACTGATTGGTGGTGGCACTGGTTAGTTGCGGGTATCGGCGTTTTGATAGCCGTGTTTTTAGCTCGTACCCGTTATGAAATCTTAATGCAGTGGCACTGGGTAATCTACGGACTGACGAACTTCAGCTTAATCGCCGTGATGATTGCTGGTACCAGCGCCAAAGGAGCGCAGCGGTGGATTAGTATTGCTGGCTTTAATGTACAACCCTCAGAATTTGCCAAGGTCGGTATCATCATCACCTTAGCAGCTTTGTTACATAAACGTACCGCTTCTAACCTCGAAAGTGTTTTCCGCGTTCTGGCAATTACTGCTATCCCTTGGGGATTGGTATTTCTACAGCCAGATTTAGCAACATCACTGGTATTTGGGGCGATCGTTGTCGGAATGCTGTATTGGGCAAATGCCAACCCAGGTTGGTTAATTCTGATGATTTCTCCTGTGGTTGCTGCCATCTTGTTGAGTATATCTTGGCCTTTAGCAAAGCCGATAGTTTTATTTAAAGAACTATCTTTTGGTCCATTAGGGATAGCTTGGTCACTTGCTATGGTTATTGTGGGCTGGCAAACTCTTCCTTGGCGTCGATTTGGTTTGGGTGCTATCAGCGCTTGGAGTCTGAATATACTAGGCGGCGAATTAGGAGTTTTTGCCTGGAACCATATTCTCAAACCCTATCAAAAAGACCGACTAACTGTATTCATGGACCCCGATCACGATCCCTTAGGCGCTGGGTATCACCTGATTCAATCTCGCATTGCCATTGGTGCTGGCGAAATTTGGGGATGGGGTTTGTTTAAAGGTCCAATGACGCAACTGAATTTCGTACCTGAACAGCATACAGACTTTATTTTCTCTGCAGTGGGCGAAGAATTCGGTTTTGTTGGTTGTTTGATAGTATTATTTGTCTTCTGCCTCATTTGCTTCCGTTTACTGCATGTTGCTCAAACCGCCAAAGATAATTTTGGTTCTTTGTTGGCTATTGGTGTTTTGTCGATGATTGTATTTCAGGTGATTGTCAACGTTGGTATGACTGTTGGCTTAGCACCCGTAGCAGGAATTCCCCTACCTTGGATGAGTTACGGGCGTTCTGCTATGCTGACCAACTTCATTTCCTTGGGAATAGTCGAATCGGTAGCAAATTTTCGTCAAAGACAGAAGTATTATTGATTCGTTATTTTTCATTAGTCATTTGTCGTTGACAGATCTCTCCTTCCTCACCAATACCCAATGTCCAATGCCCATTAAGAAGTATTAAGCTATTAACAGGAAACAAGCGAGGCTAAAAAGATGATTCTGCCTGGAGCAACTGTTCGCGTCAACAATCCCGCAGATACCTATTATCGCTCTGAAGGACTCGTTCAACGGGTGAGTGATGGTAAGGTCGCCGTATTATTTGAAGGTGGTAA
Organism: Nostoc sp. C117; assembly: GCF_043099735.1. Classification (NCBI taxonomy): domain Bacteria; kingdom Bacillati; phylum Cyanobacteriota; class Cyanophyceae; order Nostocales; family Nostocaceae; genus Nostoc; species Nostoc sp. C117. Next base: position 60,992 of record NZ_CP170991.1, on the reverse strand, counting down.
TTGGGATAAATTAGTTACCTTCCGCCTGAAGGAATTGGAACTTGTAGAAACTACAGCTGGACGTAAAAAAGCCAAATAAGATTACTTAGGAGTTAGAAATTAGGAGTGAGAAGTTAGGAGTTAGGATTTGTCAACTCATCACTCCTAACTCTTAACTCTCATCACTCCTAACTCAGCACTCACATGCGCCTCCCTTTACCACAGTTTGACAGAAGCGATCGCCACCCTAACCACTTTGCGGAGGTGATTGAAACTACTACTACCGAATTTTTGGCTCAGTGTTTAGAACCGGAGGATTTGAGCTTTCCCTCGATGCCGCCTTTTGGTAGTTGGGTTTGTGCTGTGGATGAAGAATCGGGGAATATCGTTTACGCTGTGGTGTATTATGCCACGACCATGCCTATAGACTCCGTACACCGCGCTAGAGCTTTGGGGTTGTCCTTGCAAGACTTACGTGAGGAACAACCCCAGATTTTTGCTATGCTCAGAACCGAATTTCGATCTGCAATTGTTGGATTTGAACTATCTTCACAAAATCCAAGTTATAACCGAAGAGTATATCAGTATCTACCACCCCGTCCTCCGCAAATTCATCAAGCTGTTTATCGGTGCGAACCAGAAGCGATCGTTAAATTTACTGAAGAACTAGATTTTTTACGGACACTCCTTTGTATCAATGGTGCGCCCATAGAATCCTTGACCGCAGCTGCCATTCGAGATGTATACCAGTTACGCAAAGCTGACCGAGAATGGCTAATTAAAGCTGGGCGAAATCTGAGCGTGTTACTGAAAGACGACTACGATCGCTTGCGGTTCATTTTGAGTCAAATCCACCCGTAGGTAGTTAGTTGTTAGACAATTGTCTAGTTTAGTGTAAATTAAGATTTTTGATTTTTCCTCAAGTGGCTTCTACATTCATTTATATCAATCAAGCGATCGCCCCAAAGGTCATCGCAGTTTTACCATAGCCCCTTCAATTCCTACCTATGGAACTCACATTACAAGTTCTTGCTCTGGAACCAACTTCCCAACTTCTTGGCAAGGAACCAATTATTTCCTTTGCTATTTTACTGGTGGTGATTTTAGTTATACCCATAATCTTTGAGCGACTAAGATTACCAGGATTGGTGGGTTTGGTTTTTACTGGGCTAGTTCTTGGACCTTCGGGCTGGAATATATTTCAGTCTGACTCACCGATGATTAACCTACTATCAGACATTGGGTTAATTTACTTGCTGTTTGTCGCCGGACTAGAAGTCGATCTAGAACAATTCCGCAAAAGGAAAAGTCGTGCCTTTGGGTTTGCTAGCTTGACTTTCAGTGTACCCCTACTTATGGGAATCTTACTAGGCTTGATTATCGGCTATGGCTGGAACACTTCAATTTTAATTGGCTCTTTATTCGCTTCCTATACCCTTTTGGCATATCCCATAATCACTCGTTTGGGAGTCGTCAATAATGAAGCTGTTACTGTCACCATTGGAGCTACGATTTTTACAGATATTGGCGCAATCCTAATACTAGCTGTTTGTGTAGCTGTCGGTCATCCTGGGGCATTCAGCTTAGCTAAACTACTCACCTTGTCGGGTTGGTTAACAATTTACTCTGTTGCTGTTGTCGCTGGATTTGATTGGGCTGGTAAAGAATTTTTTCGGCGTTCCGGAGACGATGAAGGAAACAAGTTTTTATTTGTATTGCTTTCTGTGTTTCTCGCTGCTGTGGGCGCTCAATTGATCGGAGTAGATAAAATTGTTGGTGCTTTTTTAGTCGGTTTGGCGGTAAATGAAGCTGTGGGTGAAGGGCCAGTGAAAGAAAAGGTGGTGTTTATTGGCAGTGTTCTGTTGATTCCCATTTTCTTTGTTGACCTTGGTTTACTAATCGATTTACCAACGTTTTTGAAGAACCCCAACACCCTGAAGTTAACGTTATTAATTATAGTTGGTTTGATTGCCAGTAAATTGATCGCAGCTTTTTTAACAAAATTGCTTTACCGCTATAACTGGCGAGAAATGCTCACAATGTGGTCGCTATCACTTCCCCAAGTTGGTATAACCTTAGCAGCAACGTTAGTTGGATATCGCGCTGAGTTACTCTCAACAGAAATATTACACAGCATTATTGTTTTAATGCTCGTCACATCAACTTTGGGACCGTTTATAACTGGTCGAATAGCTGTCGGTTTGACTTCTTCACTAGCGACAGATCCATCACCAACAACTTTATCCGATGGAGATACACCGGAAACAGATGGTGCTTTTACTATAGTTGTACCTGTCTATAATCCTCAAACCCAGCAGTATTTGATTGAAATGGCCGCGCTATTGGCACATCAGTCAAAGGGTAAAATTGTACCGCTAGCGATCGCTACTGCTACTGCTCATATGGATGCACCCCAATTAGAAGCCTCTCTAGAACGAAGTGAGCGATTATTAACAAAAGCCACCGCCCAAAGTCGAGCCTTAGGTGTAGCCGCAGAATCAGTGCTGCGAATTGATGATGCTTTTGCTCAGGGAATTAGCAGAGCCGCCCGCGAACAAAAAGCTAGTTTAATTCTGACGGGTTGGGGTAAACGTACTGGCTTGCGAGCGCTGTTATTTGGTAATGTCATTGATGGTGTGCTTTGGGCAGCTCATTGCCCGGTAGCAGTTACACGTTTGGTAGAATCACCAAAAAAAATTCAGCGCATTTTAGTGCCAGTAGAAAATTTAACCGCACCCATATTACAGCCTGTACAATTTGCTCAGATGTTGGCAGAGGCTAATCAGAGCCACATTACTGTACTAAATGTGTGCGATCGCCGCACCAGTTCCAGTAAAATTGCTTGGAGGCGATCGCATCTCTCCTTATTAGTCTCTAAATTGGCTTTGCCCAATACCCCAGAAATTCAAATTATTGCTCATGAAAATGTTGCTCAAGCAATTTTGCAAGCAGCACGATTATATGATTTAGTCGTTTTACCTTTTATACGTAATCGTACTAGCCCTGGAGGGTTAGCCATCAGCGATGTCACTACTGAGTTAGCCAGACAACTCACCTGCTCTATTGTCATGCTTGGTGAACCACAGCGCACTCAAACAAATGTAGTTATCTCTAATACAGCTACCAGCATGACATCTGCCGTATGACAAAGGACATAATTCATAAGTCAGAATTGGCTACATCCCGCTGTACTAAAAGCAGTAAAACAGACTCTTTCTCCTGCCTTATTTTGTAACAACCGTATAAATACTTTATTTTATTGAAGATTTGATGAATTTTAGATAAAAAAACGACAATTTTCTGACGAAGTTTGTTATTTTTCTAGTTAAATTCTTAAAGAAACAGGTACAAATATCACAAAACTACATCTGTACAAAATTAGTAAGCTCAAGAATACACTTTAAAGATTGGTAATTCGTAATTACTAATGACAGTCTCGGACTCCCTAACCGTGTCCATAAGGTACGAGCATTCGTGGTTGCGTCCTCCGATCAACCCGCGAATAATCGGCTTAGATTCGCTATCAGTTTAATTAAGAATTACAAATTAGTAATTATTGTTGATTGAGGCTTATTCATTTTTACCTTGGTATTTTTGTCCTGAAGATGGGTAATCTAAATGTAAATGCAATAGCTACTGAAAATATTTGTAAGTAACAGAGAAACTATGAGAATTTTGGTGACGGGCGGTGCTGGGTTTATTGGTTCCCATCTCATCGACCGACTAATGAACGATGGGCATGAATTAATATGCTTGGATAATTTTTACACTGGTAATAAACGCAATATTCTGAAATGGTTAGGTCATCCCTACTTTGAACTCATCCGCCACGACATTACCGAACCAATTCGCTTAGAAGTGGATCAAATTTATCATTTAGCTTGTCCTGCTTCTCCAGTACATTACCAATACAACCCAGTCAAAACCGTTAAAACTAACGTGATGGGGACACTGAATATGTTGGGGCTGGCGAAGCGAGTGAAAGCTAGGTTTTTCTTGGCTTCCACTAGTGAAGTATACGGCGATCCGGAAGTTCATCCCCAACCCGAAGAGTATAGGGGTAGCGTCAATCCCATTGGCATACGTTCATGCTACGACGAAGGCAAAAGAATCGCTGAAACCCTCGCATTTGATTACTATAGGCAAAATAAAGTTGATATTCGAGTTGTTCGGATATTCAACACCTACGGACCGAGAATGTTAGAAAACGATGGTCGAGTGGTGAGTAACTTTATAGTTCAAGCCTTGCGGGGTAATCCTTTAACTGTGTACGGTGATGGTTCCCAAACTCGGAGTTTTTGCTACGTTTCCGATTTGGTGGAAGGATTCATCCGCCTGATGAATAGCGACTACATTGGCCCGGTAAATCTGGGCAATCCTGGTGAATATACGATTTTACAATTAGCCCAAACAGTGCAAAACATGATTAACCCGGATGCACAGATTAAGTTTGAGGTATTACCTTCTGACGATCCCCGGCGTCGTCAGCCTGATATCACCAAGGCAAAAACTTGGTTAAATTGGGAACCTACCATTCCTCTGCAAGAGGGGTTAAAACTAACAATAGAAGATTTCCGCGATCGCATTAACAGCGATATCAAGAATTCAGCCTCCTAAGCACCGCTCTCAACTTTCGTGCAAGCTAATCCTAATTTAGTAGCCCGTACTTTAGTGGCTGTGTTTCCTCTCAGTGTGTAAGTTTGATAATTTAACGCTCAAAAAGCGAGGAGTTAAAAATGCGTGTTTGCGTAATTGGTACTGGTTACGTTGGTTTAGTTACAGGTGCTTGCTTAGCTCATATTGGGCATGATGTAATTTGCGTAGACAACAACGAAGAAAAAGTTAAATTGATGAAGTCTGGGCAGTCCCCAATTTTTGAACCAGGACTCTCAGAAATCATGCAGTCTGCCATTCAAACAGAAAAAATTCACTTTACTACCGATATTGCCGCTGGAGTCGCCCACGGAGAAATTCTGTTTATTGCCGTGGGAACACCACCTTTGCCTACTGGCGAAAGTGATACCCGTTACGTTGAAGCTGTAGCCCGTGGTATTGGGGAAAATCTTAACGGTGGTTATAAAGTCATTGTCAATAAATCTACAGTACCCATTGGCTCAGGTGACTGGGTGCGGATGATTGTTCTAGATGGTATTGCTGAACGTCAAAAAACATTAGTACCAGCAGGTGGGATGTCAAGTGAAGATAAATTGCCTGAGGTTCCAGCCCAGTTTGATGTAATTAGTAATCCAGAGTTTTTGCGCGAAGGTTCAGCAGTTTACGACACCTTCAACCCCGATCGCATTGTACTAGGAGGCAATAGTCAAAGAGCAGTAGCCTTAATGCAACAACTATATGCCCCAATTGTGGAACGTAAGTTCGCTGCCGATGCATCTTTACCCCCAGTACCAATTCTGGCAACAGACCTCAGTTCAGCGGAAATGATTAAATACGCTGCTAATGCCTTTTTAGCTACTAAAATTAGTTTTATTAATGAAGTTGCTAATATTTGCGATCGCGTCGGTGCTGATGTTACCCAAGTAGCTAAAGGTATTGGCTTAGACTCCCGCATTGGTAACAAGTTTTTACAAGCTGGTATTGGTTGGGGTGGTTCTTGCTTCCCGAAAGATGTCTCAGCTTTGATTCACACGGCTGATGACTATGGTTATGAAGCTGAATTACTCAAATCTGCCGTCAATGTCAACGAACGCCAGCGTTTGATTGCTTTGGAGAAACTCCAGCAAGTTCTCAAAATCCTCAAAGGTAAAACTGTTGGGCTACTCGGTCTGACCTTTAAGCCCGATACTGATGATATGCGCGATGCTCCAGCACTCAACTTAATTGAACAACTCAACCGACTAGGAGCCAAAGTCAAAGCTTACGATCCCATTGTTTCCCAAACAGGTATGCGTCATGGTCTTTCTGGTGTGCTGGTAGAAACCGATGCTGAAAGACTAGCTGATGGCTGCGATGCATTGGTATTAGTGACCGAATGGCAACAGTTCAGCACTCTCGACTATGCAAAAATGGCAAAATTGATGGCTCATCCCGTTATCATCGATGGTCGTAACTTCCTCGACCCCGAAACAATGGTGCGGGCTGGATTCCAATATGTAGGCGTTGGAAGATAGATAATTTTGAATTGAATTTAAAATTTCTAGCTGTTTTGAATTAAGTAGGGTCACAACGTTGTTGTGACCCTAACATTTTTTATATGATGAGCTTAAGCGCTACTTGGAATACGTTCAATCTCAGCATATCCACTGAAAATAAGTTTTTGACCTTCAGTTTCTAATCGGTTCAGCCGCATTTTCACTCCATCAAGGTCAAAGCGATCTAAGTCAACCATATTATCTAAAATTTCTACAAGTGCCACACTCAAGGTTTGCGAAATTTCCCGTTGTGCTTCTGGCACTTGCTCAAGTTCAATTTTCGGATCTTTGAAAGAAACTCGCCGGCGCCTTTCAATACCTAAAGTTAGGATCATACTCAAGGGTATGAGTTCACCATTGTTTAAATCTGCCTTTGCTATAAGTTGTAAGCGATTTTCTGGCAATAGCTTTATCTGGACTTCCGTAAAAGAGACTGGTTCACCACTAGATAATTCTGTCAGTGATGGTACGGTGAGGTTAAGTAGGCGCTTTTTCACTAGTTCCGCATTAAAGGCTTGGTTAATGCCCGCTTCTGATAAAATCACTTGAGCGATCGCCTGAGTAGGTTGTTTAAGACTGAGTTTGCCACTCAAAACGGAGCCAAAATCAATAGCCACCGCATCAGTTTCAAATGACATCTCCTCAACCGCGAAGTCTTTCCGAATCACCAAGCCACGACCACTCATTTTAAAGCTATCAATGCTGCCTTGCAATAGCTTGCTGGAGGGGTAGCAGCGCACAAAGACTTCTACTGACTCGCTTTGGGTAAACAGGTGGCGAATCGTTTGGCTGGCGACTGTGTTGAGCATCCGCTCTCCCCAATCAGTGCCTTTAGGATCTTGTAAACCAGTAAGTCCGCCGAACATGTGATTGTTAGTCTCTAGAAGTTCTTTGTACTTTTGTAACAAACTGTGAAGAATACAGCAAGCGATCCCGTGATTGATTGTGCTGATGGGTAGGCATAGTATGGCTGATGATTAGAAATTAACTGTATCAGATATTACTTATGAATTGGTGAGTGGGAATAATTGAAATAGGTTATCGGTAAGATTCTCATCAGTACTAAGGAAGACATCACCATCTTTTTCAGCACCCAACTATCGCCACCAAAATACGCAGCAACTCTTCTATATCAGTAGGAACACGATATAAACTCCCAGAATTAGTTAAATTATTGTGCCTGACTTTTCTATTTACTAATCATCCTCGAAATCTTGCTGGTTTTACTTATACTAACGGCTAGATTTGCTTTTAAGTGACCTACCTCGTCAACAACTTCCGCCGTAAATTATCCAATGCTGCATTCGCACTCACATGACGAATTAGGGTGCGTCCTCGTGCTGTACCAAAATGATACTCAAAACTTGCTACTTCATTTTTTGGTCCTGCCAAACCGACATAAACCAAACCTACTGGCTTGGCATCTGTTCCTCCATTGGGTCCAGCAATTCCAGTAATACTCAATCCCCAAGTTGTTGAAAGTCGAGTTTTAACCCCAACAGCCATTTGCTCTGCAACGATAGTACTTACCGCCCCAAATTTATCTAAATCTTCTGGGTTAACTCCTAGTAATCCAACTTTCACCGAATTGTCATAAGAAATTACTCCACCCCAAAAGTAATCAGAACTCCCAGAAATTTCAGTTAACATTTGTCCCAGTCCGCCACCAGTGCAAGATTCTGCCACCGAAAGCGTTTCCCCCGATGCACGCAACAACTGACCGACAACAGAAGCCAAGGTATCATTATTAACACCGTAAAAATCTAGTCCAGCGATTTCTTGAATTTGTTTTTCAATTGGTGCAATCAAAGCCTCTGCTGCGGCTTCTGAATTGGCTTTAGCAGAAACTCGCAATCTTACTTCTCCCTTACCTGCATAAGGCGCTACTGTGGGATTTGGCAGCTTTAAATAAGAAGCAACCTTTTCCGCCAAAGCAGATTCACCAATACCCCAAAACTTTAAACTCCGGCTGTAAATAGTTTCCTTACCCCAACCTTGACTTTTGAGAAATGGGACGGCTGTTTCTTCCCACATCGGATGCATCTCACTGGGAACACCGGGAAAGGTAAAAATGGTGATTTCGGGACGGGGTTGCCAAATTATACCGGGTGCTGTTCCCGTGGGGTTGGGTAAAATTTCTGCACCTTGGGGAATCAAAGCTTGCTTGCGGTTACTTGGTGACATCACCCGGCCGCGTTGAGCGAATTTCTGGGTTATATCTTCGATGATGTCAGCACGTTCTACCAAAGGAGCTTTAAAAAAATCGGCGATGGTTTCACACGTAAGGTCATCTGGTGTTGGTCCAAGACCACCAGTGAAAATGAGAATTTGCGCTCTAGAAATAGCAATTTCTATAACCTGCTTCAACCGTTCTGGATTATCCCCAACCACTGTTTGATAGTAATGGGGAATACCTAGCTGCGCTAACTGTTGCGCCAAATATTGAGCATTGCCGTTGAGGATATCTCCTAGTAGCAATTCTGTACCAACACAAATAATTTCTGCACTCATTCGATTAGGGATTGGGGATTAGAGACTAGGGACTGGGGACTTGTACTGAGTTTCGACTACGCTCAACTACCGCAAAGCCGAAGTATGAAGTATTAGGGATTAGGGATTAGGTACTGGGTTTAGGGACTGGGGACAAAGAAGAATAACCATGCTCTATGCCCCTTAGGATTGTTGTACATGGATAGTGGGGCGTTTAGCCCGTGCTGAGTAGTGAGTGCTGAGTGGGGAATTTCAGTTCTTTACTCAGAACTCACTACTCAGAACTCGGAACTGTTTTGCCCTATGCTAGTGCTGGTACAGGAATTTCCAGGTGAGGGTATAAGGGGAAGCGATCGCACAATACAGCCACCCGTCGGCGACAATCTTGGGTAACTTCGTCGGAATCTGGAGAAAGCAAGCGATCGCTAATGATATTTCCAATCTCGGTAAATTCTGCTACTCCCAAGCCCCGCGTAGTCATTGCTGGTGAACCTAACCTTAGACCACTAGTCACAAATGGCGACTGTGGATCGAAAGGAACAGTATTTTTGTTAGCAGTAATATTTACCGTGCTGACTAGCTGATCCGCTTGCTTACCTGTCATCCCAATAGAACGTAAATCCACCAGCATTAAGTGATTATCAGTGCCATCAGACACAATCTTTAAACCCCGATTTTGAAGTTGTTCTGCCAAAGCACGAGCATTTTCAATCACTTGGGCAGAATAAGTTTTAAACTCAGGCTTTAGCACTTCTCCAAAAGCTACTGCCTTCCCAGCAATGACGTGTTCCAATGGCCCGCCCTGGCTACCAGGAAAAACAGATTTATCTAGCTTTTTACCTAGTTCTGCGTCGGCAGTCAAGATTAAACCACCTCTTGGCCCACGTAGTGTTTTATGTGTAGTTGTTGTCACTACATGACAATGAGGAATGGGATCGGGATGAAGACCACTGGCAACCAAACCTGCTATATGGGCAATATCCGCCAGTAAGTAAGCGCCGATTTCATCAGCAATACTACGGAACTTTTCAAAATCAATTATACGTGGATAAGCTGAATAACCACAAATCAGCAGCTTTGGACGCTCCCTTAGCGCCAGCTCCCGAATTTGGTTATAGTCAAGTTGTTCTGTTTCTTGGCTGACACCGTAGTGGCTAACTTGGAACCATTTACCTGAGACATTTACAGGAGAGCCGTGGGTTAGATGTCCGCCATGAGACAAATCCATCCCCATAATTTTGTCGCCTGGTTCTAATAGGGATAGGAAGACTGCAAAATTAGCTTGTGCGCCGGAATGGGGCTGTACATTGGCATGAGCAGCACCAAATATCTGTTTAGCACGCTCGATCGCTAGTTGCTCAATTTTATCGATAAACTCACAACCACCATAGTAGCGTTTACCAGGTAATCCTTCGGCATATTTATTTGTCAGTACCGAACCTTGAGCCGCCAATACAGCGGCGGAGGTAAAGTTTTCACTAGCAATCAACTCCAAGTGGTCACGTTGACGCTGTAGTTCGTTATTGATTAACTCCGCGATCGCCGGATCGCTGGAGTTAAGAAAGTCTGAATTAGTCCTAGTCACTTCAATTACCCTTGTAGAAGTTTGTACAACAGCTGATTCTGGTTGGATACAGTACCTAAGTAACAGTCAAGTGTCCATGCCCAAAGTCTATAATTCAATGGTTTTTGACAGATCTAACAGAGGCGATCGATCGTCTCCGTAGTATCGAGGTTTATTTGTGCCAACTTATTTATTATTAGACCCAAGCTCAATTAATGCATTAACAATCATAACGTTGGTTTTTGAAGCTAAGTTAGACGTTCTCAAAAAATCTGTCATGCTATGACAGATAGAGCGATCGCTATTTGACACCAGAAGAATTGGGTTGATAGTTGCTGCACAGTACTTTTATTAAAAACAATTATCAATTAATACGTTAATCATTCCTCGCCCAAAGCTAACAATAACCTTAATATTACGTGAGTTCGACGGCACTAAAAAACGGCAAGAGGCAATGCAGGCAAATCTTTTGGGTAAAATCTATTGCCAGGATTTAGCTTGAGTCTCAATACTGCTCGGGTAAAGCATTTTTAACTCGGAATTTGGTTTTGGGAAAAGGTTAAAGGTTTTTTCTTTCCCCTTTCCTTTTCCCCTTAACCGACAAGTATTGGCTTGAGTCTATCTTTTTATTAATTAAGTTTTGCCACTACCTAATAAATACAACAGTGCCATACGAACGGCGACACCGCTGGTAACTTGCGATTGAATAAGACTAAATTCTGGATCATCCATTAAGTCAGAACTAATTTCGACACCACGATTTACGGGACCTGGATGCAAAACTTTGACGTTAGGCTTGCACAGTTTCAACTTTGTGCGTGTAATGCCAAATAGCTGATGATATTCTCGCAAACTTGGCAGTAAATGAGCTGTCATCCGTTCCTTTTGCAAGCGCAAAGTCATCACAAAATCGGCATCTTGTAAAGCTGGTTCTAGTTGCCAATGAATAAATAGTTGGGGAGTGGAAGAAGACGCGGAGAGATTTTCGTTTTTAACCATACTGTTGTGTCCCTGTAATCCCGTATCCTCTTTATTCTCCGCGTCGCCGGGTCGCCGCGTCGCCGTGTCGTCTTCCCCTGACTCCTCCAAAATAAACTCGGCAAATAACTTGGGTAAAAGTGTGGGAGGTGCTGCTATGTGTACTTCGGCACCACTAGCAATGAAACTCCAAATATTCGATCGCGCTACACGAGAATGCAAAATATCTCCAACAATGGCAATCTTTTTACCCTTTAAAAGTTCCAGTTGCGGATGATTTGGGTCAATTAATCTACAAATGGTAAATAAATCTAGCAGTGCTTGGGAGGGATGCTCATGTTGACCATCACCAGCATTGAGGACACTAATTCGTACACCTAAACGATCCATTTCCGCAGCGATCGCATTTGGTACTCCTGCCTCTCGATGCCGGACTACCATAATATCAGTTCCCATAGCCAAATAGGTTTTCGCCGTGTCGAGAATTGTTTCTCCCTTGGTCATAGAAGATGTGGCTGCGGCAAAGTTCAATGTATCTGCGCTTAAGCGTTTGGCAGCTAATTCAAAACTACTACGGGTGCGGGTAGAAGGTTCAAAAAATAAATTCGCCACCACCTGTCCCTGCAACGTTGGTACTTTCTTGGTGCGCCGCGATAAAACTTCCTGAAAACTGGCAGCAGTTTGTAAAACAGTATTGTATTCAGCCGCTGTGAAGTCAGCTAGAGAAAGGACGTGATGACGATTCCAGGTGGTAGTAGGCATATTTGGGGACTGGGGAATAGGGGAGATGAGGAAGATGGCGGGCAAAGGGGCGGAGGAGATAATACTAACTCTTCACTCGGCACTCCTCACTCCTCACTCAGCACTCCTTTTAAGTTGGTAAGTGGAAAACGTTTAAAGCTAGAGAAATTAGGCTGAGGAATGTTAAAAACCCAATTGTATCTAGCATTGTAGTCACTAATGGGCCACTAACCAAGGCAGGATCAAGTTTCAAACGTTTCAAACCCATTGGCAGTAAAGTACCAAGAGTCACTGCCACAATTGTATTAGTTGCCATGACCATGCCGGCAATTAAAGCTACCCATCGCTCTTGGGGTCGCGCCCAAATTAAGGAAAGCAGGATCATCGTTGTGGCTAAAGCTAGGGCTGTACCTAAACCAGCTAAAATTTCTTTGCGGAGAATTTTTCCCGTGTCTCTGGGTGTCACCTCACCCACTCCCAAGCCTCGAATTGTCACGGTTAATGCTTGAATGCCTACAGTACCACCAGTGTTAGAAAAAATTGGCATGATGACTGCTAGAACTGGCACTGCGGAAATTACAGTTTGAAAAGGGGCGATCGCACTGGCCGCACCAATATACAATGCCATAATCCCCAACAACCAAGGCAAGCGGTTGCGGATGGTGAGCAAAGGAGACGATAAAGCAGCTTCATCACCACTTACACCCGCCAGTTTTTGAATATCTTCTGTGGCTTCTTCTTCCAAAATATCCATCACATCATCAATGGTGACAATACCCACCAATCGGTCTTCCCGATCGACTACGGGGATTGCAATTAAGTCATAGCGCTTCATGATTTGGGCAACTTCTTCTTGGGAAGTTTCCGTTCTCACCTTGATGACGCGATCGCTAGCTATATCTTTAATAAAAACATCGGGAAAGGTAAACAACAACTGGCGCAGTGAAACTACTCTCACCAGTGTCCGGTTATCATCGGTGACGTAGGCGTAATAAATTGTCTCCTTATCTTCGTCTTGATGGCGGATTTTACTTAGGGCTTCACCAACAGTCAATCCTTGACGTAACCGGACATATTCCGTTGTCATAACTCGCCCAGCAGTGCCTTCGGGATAACCGAGAATTGTCGCTGTTGCTTGTCTTTGTTCTGGACTGAGTTCTTTTAACAGTCGTTTGATCACTCCTGCTGGTAGTTCATCAAACAATTCTGCGCGTTCATCAGGACTCATCGCTTCTACAAGTTGCACAACTTGTACATCATGTAGGGAATTAATTAATTCTTCCTGCACTTGTGTTGGCAGATATTCAAATACATCAATTGCTTGACCTTTGTTGAGTAAACGAAATGCGATCGCTCGTTGTTGTTCGGGTAATTGTGCAATGTATTCCCCTACATCCACTGGTTGTAAACGATTTAAATCACATTTCAACTGGTTTAAATCGGTAGCATCAATCAATGCATCGCGAATATCCTGTGTGAGCATGATACATACCTCCTAATATCTCCCCCGCGCTGGGAGACTTCCTCGCCAGATCAGAGGAGGTTGATACTGCCATCTGGTGGACTATGGTCCATAAAATTTCAACAATTCAATATCGATATTTAAATCAAGGGATCGCTAGTCATCATCGTAACCCGGAATAGCACTCTCCGGTAGATAATGAATACTCGCATCACCTATTGGTAGTATTTGTTACAGTCAAGCCAATTGATTGCTCTGAATTTCAGGCAATTTTTGTGTAACTTAAAGTTGATTTTACTACTGCTACAAGCTATGTCAAGCCAATTAACAAATTTAATCGCAAACTTTATAGAGTTAAAATATTTACAACATTATAAGTAGTAGTTAATATCAAGCAACTTCATACATAGTCAAGATAATTCCCACTAACGCTCAGAGCAACGCGAAAAAGTGAGATCCTCGTGAAATAGGCAGGGGGAGTAAAGAGACAAAATTTGAGTACTTTTTACGAGCGTTAGAGATTGCTTATACATTTATTTCTTCCTCTTCCCCTGGCTCAAGAACCTACTCATCTCATTATTAGAGCATTGCTCCTATGATGTTTGCAGACTGGCTAATGCAGTTCCAATATTGAAAATAAGTATATCGGAATCAAATCCAAAAACCTGGTCAAGGTTGACCAGGTTTTATCGAGTTTACAGGATTCAAATTGTTAAACTAATTAACTAACTGAAGGTTAATAACTAAGGTGGACAGAGTAACGAGCAAACTTCGCATTTCCATGTTTTTCCGCTTTGGGATTTGGCTTTGTCTTCTACAATTAGACTGTTGCCACTTGTCGATATGCTGAAGCTTACTTGGGTTGATGACAGGAGACACTAAGTCATTTACCCTTTTTGTTTTGTTTGGTGTCTTGCTATTTAACTTAGCACTCAATTGCTGAGTTACAACCCTTAGTTTACTAAAGTTGATGTTTTGTTAGATTTTGCAATTTAGACCCCAAAATTTGATTACTACCCCTTTTTTGAAGACAATTAAAGGGATTTTTGAGGGATGGAAGTTGGTTCACTAAGCTGTATTGTCAAAAATCCCACATAATTGGATTGTTGTCAAAGCGATCGCTAACCATAGTCCAATAGCATCAATTTCTACCAATTTGGCGGCTAAAGCGTTGTCTAGTGCTTGTTGGGGATAATGCACCCCGCACATTGACAGCTGACCACAAACAACTATACCTCTAGGCATTTATTTGGGTTTGAGCAATTAACCATGCCAAAGCTAACTGAGCAACGGTACAATTATGAAGAAGAGCTATAGGATGGAGTTTTCTAGCGCTGGTTGAGCAAGTTCAAAATTGTCCCCTTAAAACAGTTTATTTTGAGCAGGGTTATCTGCTGGGTCGAATTTATGGCTGATGGCAAATTTCCCTGTCAGCAATCTCTGTTCTAAAGGACTGACAAATAAAAAATACTCAACACAATGACGGATATCAAAGAAAGCTTCAACAAAAATTCCCTCAGAGTGTCCTCAATTCCCACCCACATTCTTTTAAGCTAATAATCATCATTCAAATTGCATTCCTACGTCTCCTTTTGTATCCGTTCCTGTGTATTTCTGAGGCTAAGGATTATGCAACTTAAAAGCGGATTATTTTACCAACTTGCTAAGTTAGCATCAGAATCGGTGTGATTTGTACATCAGAAGTCCCTAACGTAGGTGTAGACAGTCGTAGATAAGCTGTTACGCATTTAATTTGTACATTTACCTGATGACTGATGACTGAAAACCCGTCAACGACCATCAAGAGTGTTTCCTAATTCATTCCCTTAGACAGGTTCATACTTTATCGTTCTTAGTTTGAAATTAAATCAGAATTACATATAGTAGATGTGATGGAATTGACTACAACTTTTCATGCTCTCAAAGAATGGGCAGTGGCCGTAAATGCCTTGGAAACTGGCAGAACAATTATGTTGCTCCGCAAAGGCGGTATTCATGAACGGAATGGGCATTTCCAAGTTGCCCACAAGCAGATTTTGCTTTATCCTACTTATGAACATCAACAAGCTTTCATGCTCAAAGCTGAGTATGCCAATAATGTTTATCCAGTAACATCAGGATGGCATCCAGATACAATTCCCGTCAGTAGTTGGGCTGAAATTACCGAGATTTTGCCAGTTAGTGACGAGTCTATTGTCAACGCTTTACTTCCTTTTCATATTTGGAACGAGCATTTTATTAGCGATCGCCTCAAATGGAAACCACGTCAACCTCTATATATTTTGCTCTTACGAACTTATAAACTACCCCAAAAGCAAGAAATCGCTTATTACGCCAAATACGGCGGCTGCAAGTCATGGATTGATTTAGACCAAGCAATTGAGTTACAAGGAGCAAAACCAGTTTTATCTGACTTTGCATATAGCCAACTTGTAGAGACAATTCGCGGGATTGTTGGCGATAAATTGTATGCTCCAGTTTTCTAGTAACCCAAGTTTCAGGTTATTTCAGGTTATTAAATAACAATTGACTATTGAATGCGATTTGTGTAATCTCCTTTGTCATATAGTCTCATTGTCAACCTCCGCAGAATAGTAGTTCTTGTTACATACAATCATCAAAAACGCGGATAACATGAGAAAAACCTCATCCTAGAAAGTGAGGGAAAACCGTTTATATTTGTATTTTACTCACGGCTTTCCTCATGGGTATGACTTTGGTAAGTAATTATCCCATAGTGGATATAACTTAATTAACACTTCGTCTAAAGTATTAGGCAAAAAATATCCACAAGGGTGAGGTAATACTTGACAAATATCTGTAATTATGCATTAGTGGTTAGCTAAAAGCAAAGGAGTTTGCAATGCATCGACAAATGTGCTGGTTATCTAAGTCTGGTGGCGACGGAGAGAAAATCTTGTATTTGCAGACAGAACCCAGTCAACCTTGGCGTCCCTACACAGCTTTTGGAAATTTTGCAGTCCCAGATTATCAAATACCAGGTGGTTCCAAAGGTTGGGCAACTTATCAAAAACTTCTCAAAGCAGGCTGGACATTAGTACCTAGCGCACGGGCAAATGAATTTGGCGGTAGTAGCTACGCAGAGTCAAAAATTCAAAATCAATAGTTATTGGGAATTGGGAATTGGGCATTGGACATTTACATTTGTCTTCCCCGTGTCCCGCGTCCTTCATCACCCTCACCAGCCTCTAGGGGAACCTTCGCCGCGAGGATCGGCTGCCCCTTCTAGAGTTCCATCGGCTGTAACTGCGATCGCGTTACCATTACCCCAAGGAGCAGTTTCTTTAATCTTGTGCCCCCTACGGCGTAAGTCTTGTAAAGTTAAAGTGTCCAAACCCCAAGATTCCACTCGCAACTCATCTGGAAGCCATTGATGATGTATGCGTGGTACAGAAACAGCCGCGCCAACATCCATGTTATATTCCAGTACATTCAGAATCACTTGCAAAACTTGGGTGATGATAGTGCTACCACCAGGGGCACCGACTGCCATACGGAAATGATTATTTTTTGTGACAATTGTGGGAGTCATGCTGGATAGGGGAGTTTTACGAGGTGCAATGCTGTTGGCATCGTTACCAACTAAGCCAAAAGCATTAGGTACTCCTGGCGCAGCAGCAAAATCATCCATCTCATTGTTGAGGATAATTCCAGTTTTCGGTGTCACTACACCAGCACCAAAACTGAGATTAATAGTGAAAGTCAGGCTGACGGCGTTACGTTCTTCATCCACAACAGTCAGATGACTGGTTTCTGTAGATTCATGGGGAAGACAAGGGGATGAGGAGAGACGAAGACATTTTGAATTCAAATCTATTGGCTTGACTTCGCTGGAGGGTCGAGCCACTTGCATATTAATTTCTTGACGGCGTTTTTTGGCGTAAGCTGGACTGATTAGTTGTTGTACAGGAACTTTGACAAAATCTGGATCGCCTAAATATATTGAGCGATCGCTGTAAGCAATTTTCATTGCTTCTACCATTAAATGTATAGCGTCGGGATGATGCCATCCTAAAGATTTTAAATCGGTGTCACCAATAATATTTAAAATCTCTAAGAGGTGAATGCCTCCCGATGATGGTGGTGGCATTGAGCAAATTTTAGCTTGACGAAAATTTCCACAAACTGGAGTCCGCCAAATTGGTTTGTAAGCCTTGAGGTCTTCTAGAGAAATTAAACCATTATTTTTTGCCATATCAGCAGCGATCGCCTCGGCAATACTTCCAGTGTAAAAACTTTGGGGATTTTGGGAAATTGCTGTTAAAGTGCTTGCCAAGTCACGCTGCACTAGCTTCTCCCCTGGTTTATAAAATTCCCCATTGTGACTGAATATTTCCCGTATCCCTGGATTTTTCAGAAGTGCTTGCTTGGCAGACTGGTTTGTTTCCAGAAAATGCCAAGTTGCTGCATCGTCAAGAACAAAGCCATCTTTAGCAAGTGCGATCGCAGGTTTCATTACTTCTTGCCAAGAAAGCTTACCATAGCGACGATGCACTTCATAAAGCCCCGCTACCGTTCCTGGTGTGGCTACGGCCAAATAACCATTAGTACTTGCATTGGGACGCACCTTTCCTTGTGCGTCTAGATACATATTTTTTGTGGCTTTTAGGGGTGCGCGTTCGCGGAAATCTAACGCTTTCATCTCGCCAGTTTTCTCAGAGTGCATCAGCAAAAATCCGCCACCGCCAATTCCCGCCGAAAAAGGCTCAACTACAGAAATAGCAAAGGCTGTGGCTACGGCTGCATCAACTGCATTACCACCTTTGCGTAACATCAAAACTCCCGCTTCACTCGCTAGGGGATTGGCTGAAACTACCATTCCCTTTTTATTGCGTAGGGGTGCTGCCGAAGCAACTTGGCTGTAAAATAAGACGCTGAAAGAAAAAATTGCGACGGCTACGCTTACTCCACGTATTGCAACTTGTTTAGGTTTGATAACACTAAGCATTTTTCTACCATTTGTTTGATATTTCTTAGGCTACCGCTAAGCGGCGCATTTTATACACCAGTTGCTGGGTTGGAGGGCGATCGCACTCGCATAAAACTGTCCTGTTTGACTAATAAACCGAGAGTCGGTTTTGAGTACGTGCATAAAATGATTTCATGTAGGAAACTTTTTTTACGAGTAAACAAGCTGCTGAAATCACAGGCTGCACTCTGTGGAAGCTCCAATACTGGCGAGAAAAGGGTGTAGTTATGCCTAAAGTAGAGGTAGAGGCTAAATCTTCGCTATTACCAGCATATGGGTTTGATGCAACTAGGATTTTTGTGGAGCGCAATTAATTATGACTGCTTTAACCTTACAACTACCTCCTAATCTGCAATTTACTGATGAGGAATTTGCACAAATTGTCGCTGTAAATAAAGAATTACGACTAGAGTTAACTGCTGAAGGGGAATTAATTATCATGTCACCCACCGGGGGAGAAACAGGAAACCGTAATTTTGAACTGTATCTCGATTTAGGAGTTTGGAACAGACAAAATAAGCGGTTCTTCAGTACATAATATGCTTAACTAATAGGTTAAATGCCAATTTAACAAGCATCTAACTCGGAAATTATCAAAGTTTCTAAATCCATAGCCGGAACGTTTAATTAGCTTAAGTTTGTTATTAATGCCTTCCACAACACCACTAGTTGTCCCATTATCAAAGTAAGCAATAATCTCATCAAACCAACGGATAATAGTATTGTTACTCTTGGGAAAATATTTTTTAGCTTTTGCTAACCACATCCCGAGTTTAAAAACTCCCGGATACCAGTTATCTGTCTTATTGAAAATCTTTCTAATTTTTTCTTTTAATTCATGCATTTCTTTGAGAATAGGAGATAAATTTTTCACTTCATAAAGTTTGTTTATCTGCTCTTCATTTAAGTCTGACTCATTTTTCAATAAAACGTATTTACTATTTTTTAGTCCCGACAATACTTTTTCGTACTTAGATTTTTTTGATAATGATTGCGCTTTTTTAACTAATTCTTCTAGATTCCGCTTCTCTTGTTTTCTTTGTGTATCTAGTTCTTTATTGATTTGTGTCATCACATGAAATCTATCTGCTACTACTTGAGCATTGGGCATTAATTCTGTTACTACATTTTTGTAACCTACCCACAAATCTATACTCACTTCCTCAATTCGTGCTAAAACCTCAGTTCCCCACTCTATAAGGGTTTTCTTTACTACCTCTTGTGTGCGCCCACTTAACAAAGTTATTAATTTAGATGTATCTAAATCTATTAATACTGCACAGTAATTACCCTTGCCTTTAACTAGAGCTATTTCATCAATTCCAAGCCTTTTTATAAAATCAGGTTTGTTATCAGATAATTTTTCTGAGGCATCTTTTAACATTCTTTCTATTTCTTCTGTTGTCACTATCCCTTTATTTGCTACACTATGGATATCATTTTCTACAACATCTTGTATTATCTTGTCTGCTAGCCGTTTTGTATAAGTTCTTTTCTTACTTACAAAATCTAGCTTTTCACTAAACGGTTTTTCACATTTTTCACATTTGAATTGTCTCCTATTTATTTCTAAAAATACTGGCTTTTCTCCAAAAGGTAAGTCTTTAACAACGTATCGATGATTTTGATGTAATCTATGGCTTTTTGTACCACAGCGAGGACAATTACTGTATGATTTTGTTGATTCAGTTTGTAAAATCATTCCTATCCCCTCATGAATCCGATGAGATATAACTTTCACATCTTTTAAATCAAGAAGCGCTGTTAGGATTTTAATATTTTGTTTCCTATTCATGACTGTAAATACACAAAAAAATATTTCTCTTGTAATTACAGCTAACAACAAATATGCTTTATAAGTCAATTAGGTCAAAGTTTTTTCTCAATAGCTGATACGATTATTTTTATTTATTAAGCTTTTTGGCTAACAATTTAGCATAACAAGTGCTGAAGAACCTGATAATTTCCGAGTTAGATGCTTGTTAAATTGGCATTTAACCTATTAGTTAAGCATATTATGTACTGAAGAACCACAAGTAATCATTTATCGCCCCAATCACGCACCGGAAGTTTTACAATCTCCGACAAGTTTATCGGGTGAAGATGTTCTCCTTGGTTTTGTTTTAAATTTACAGCAGATTCTTACATAGATGACTGATTATCTTGATTTTATTTCTCTAATCACAGAACATTTAAACCGAATTAAGTCAAGAATTTAATTGTAGACTTTGATGGTCTTTACAGAAGGATGAGTTTATCTCTATTTAATTTTACTTCTGTGATACTTATGATATGGGAATTAAAAATTTAACTATGGAAACACAACCGATACAAGTAATTGGAGGTGGACTAGCTGGGACAGAAGCCGCTTGGCAAATAGCCCAAGCTGGAGTGCCGGTAATTCTCCATGAAATGCGGCCAAAACGCTTTAGTCCTGCTCATCATACAGAACATTTGGCAGAATTAGTCTGTAGTAATTCCTTTGGGGCAATGGCAAGCGATCGCGCCGCTGGATTATTGCACGAAGAATTACGCCAACTTGGTTCGATTGTCATCTCAAAAGCTGATGAACACGCTGTCCCTGCGGGGGGTGCGCTAGCTGTAGATCGGGGACAATTTGGCCAAGACTTGACTCAAACTTTAGCACATCATCCTTTAATTGAGTTCCGCCGGGGTGAAGTGTCTGCGGTTCCTGAGGGAATTGTGGTTTTGGCGACTGGCCCTTTAACCAGCCCTGATTTAGCAGAAGATTTGCGCCGCTTTACCGGTATGGAATACCTCAGCTTTTTTGATGCTGCTAGTCCGATTATTGTGGGAGAATCTATTAACCGTGACGTTGCTTTTATGGCATCACGCTATGACAAAGGTGAAGCCGCTTATCTCAACTGTCCAATGAATAAAGAGCAGTATTTGCACTTTCGGGAAGAACTCTGCAAAGCTGAACAAATAGAACTCAAAGGTTTTGAACGGGAAACGGCAAAATTTTTTGAAGCCTGTCTACCCATTGAAGAACTAGCACATCGGGGGGAAGATACCATGCGCTACGGCCCCCTCAAGCCAGTGGGATTATCAGATACTCGCACCGGAGAACGTCCTTATGCTGTGGTGCAGTTGCGACAAGAAGATAAAGCCGGTCAACTGTGGAATATGGTAGGATTTCAAACTAATATGCGTTGGGGCGAGCAAAAGCGCATATTTCAGTTAATTCCAAGTTTGGAAAAAGCTGAATTTGTGAGGCTGGGAGTGATGCACCGCAACACTTTTATTAATGCCCCTCAATTGATGTATCCGACTTTGCAATTTAAAGAGCGATCGACATTATTAGCCGCTGGACAATTGATTGGTACTGAAGGCTATACGGCTGCGGCTGCGGGTGGCTGCTTGGCGGGAATTAATGCAGCGCGGCTAGCTTTGGGTAAAGAAACTTTGGCTTTACCACCAACAACAATGATGGGGGCGCTATTTGAATTTATTAGTTCTGCTTCACCGAAGCATTTCCAACCAATGCCGCCCAATTTTGGCATTTTTCCGGAACTGGGTGCGAAAATCAAAAGTAAACAAGAGCGTTATGGACGTTATCGCGATCGCTCTTTAACTGACTTGGCAAGCTGGAAAGCTAATAATTAATGGTGATGGGGCATGAGGCATTGGCAAGAGGAGACAGGAGTTCTAAAATGCTTGAATTTTGAATTGATTTGTCTCCTTCATCCCCATCTATTCTTTATATAATCACTTTTTTTCGCTGACTGTACTTACTTAAAGGGTATAGATTTAATTCAGCACGAATTTCATCTGTAAGTTTCCGTTGTATAAACGGAGCTAAAACAGTTTTTTTTATACCTCGTAAAGCTTGTTTCGGATTACGCTTTAATGTAGTAAATAGTGATTCTTGCATACAAGTACCCTCACGTATTTTATCTTTAATATAAATAGCCCCTGGAAAAGGTAATGGCTCAAGAGGTGTTCCTTGCGCTGCTAAATATCTCTTAGCAAGTGGATGTCCTTCTAGAAAATCGTCATGCCCAGTCAAAGGCTCATCGCCCACTACTTTTTCAGGCAAACTAAACAAGCGGTAATTGATGATATTCGACGTTCCACACAATCTATAAAATTGTTTTTTGTGAACTATAATTTTGCTGCTTCCTTCTTCATACTCATAGCCAATGTCTATATACCAACCATTACTTTCTGGATTTTCAGCAACATAACTTGCTATTCTTTTGCTGATGCAATCATCAGCATCTACTGGCATTATATGTGTTGGCTTTAGTTCTCTAGCCGCCAAGAGTCCAACAGCAAGTTTCTTTCTTTTATCAACCATCTTTTCAGATAAGGTTGAGCCAGGAATAGGAAAATCAACTTTGATATATTTTACTTGGGGATGATGAAAATTAATGTCGGGTATTTCATGGCAGATTACAATAACCTGAAATTTTGAGGAAGTTTGATTACAGACTGAGCGTAGACATCTTTCAAACATCTTGGATAATTCTGTCCATGATGTTGCTATTTTAGGACTTTTGATGGGAATCAAAAAAACTAACATATTTTAATATAATATATTGTTGTTTTATTTTCTCAGGTAAGTAGGGAGCATCCCAATTTTGCAAATTTACCAGTAGGAGGATAATCGTTACCTCATGTATATCAAGAGAAAACTGCACAACTAGAAGAATTAAATAAATTGGATGAAAGTTTAATTCATTCTATTATATATACCTGGCAAAATATCCGATAATACTTAACTATTTCTAGTCGCCTTAGTCATCGTTTGAATATGTTAGGGATTAGGAATGGTCCGTTGTCTCTGTTGAAAACATCCTAAAATAATTTGGATAAACTTATGTAATTAATTTTGTCTGATTACTTTACTTGTTGTTCCAAAATCAGATATGAGTCGTATACCAACCTCAACTCAGAATAAAATATATCTAAATCAGGATTGACAAAACCTTTATTCAATGAATTAGACATAATTATTTTAAATTTCATCTGACGAGAGTAATAAAAGCTGTTTACGATCGCTCGTAATGGATTGTAAAGAAATATTTCTGTTTATTAGAAGAGCGTTAGTTATGTTGAACAAATAGATATTAATAGACTCAACATCTATTGTCAAACGTCAAACTTAGTAAGTAGAAAAAGCAGAAATTCAAGGACTAACGATCGCGTTTGCAGAGACATTGCATTCCAATATCTCTAAAAATTGGAAAATCACACCACGTCAAGTCTTGAAACACTAAGGTAATTAGAAGAATTTTTTTGTGTATGTTAGTTGCTCAATGCTGACATAGCTGGAATCTTTGTGTTAGAACTTGGCAGACCAATTTTATACATAGTGTTGGAGTGGGTGAATCAGATTTTGGGAATAATCCTCATAGTGTTTGAAAGCATCGTTATGCTTGGGCTTCACACTATGAGAACGCGATTTCTAGGAAAAAAGCAGATTTTTTATGGTTTATGTACTGTATTTTGCTGTATTTGTTGGGTTTGTTTGGCTTTAATTCCACTAACTGCAAACTCTACAGAGTCTATTGATACTCTGCGACAACAGCAGCAACAAATGAACCAGCAGCATCAGAGTGTGGTTAACGATCGCGATCGCTTAACAAATATCCAGCAAGAGGCGCAAAAACACCTGACTGGTTTAAAGCAAAATGTCCAAACCACAGATAGCTATATTCAAGAGAGCGAATCACGATTACAACTCGCTACTCAACGCCTGCAACAGTTGGAAACTGATTTAGCTGCGGCGGAACGTTCCTATGAAGACCGTCAAGTAGCAACAGTAGCACGATTGCGGTATCTCCAGCGATCGCCTACTTCTGTTGGATGGGCAGTTTTGCTCGAAAGTCAAAATATCAGCGACTTTATCAGCCGTCGTCATCAGTTGAAGTTAGTGTATCAAGCAGACCAAAAAATTTTGGTAAAACTCAACGCCCAAGCAAAGCTGATAAATAAACAAAAAACAGACGTAGAACAACAAAAAAACGAAATTGCTTTGATTCGTGAGCAACTGCTGGCACAAAAAGCCGATTATCAAACCCAAGCGCAATCACAATCAGAATTGATTCAACGGCTTAATAGCGATCGCCTCGCCTTGGAAGCCGCCCAAAATCAGCTAGAAAGGGAATCGAAAAATCTCGAAATCTTGATTCAGCAAAAGGTTGCAGAATCTAGAGCCAGAGTTGAAGCGCAAACAAAAACCAACAGCCGAACAAGTATCATCATTCGGGGAACTGGTGTAATGGCATATCCTAGCGATGCTCCTACTAGCAGTCCCTTTGGCTGGCGGATACACCCTATTCTTGGCTATCGTCGCTTTCATGCCGGGTTAGATTTTGCAGCCAGCTATGGTAGTAAAATTCGAGCAGCCGATTCGGGCACAGTAATTTTTGCTGGCTGGTATGGTGGTTATGGGAGAGCTGTAATTATCGATCACGGTAATGGCATAACTACACTCTATGGACATACCAGCGAGTTGTATGTATCTGAGGGACAAACAGTTGAACGTGGACAAGCTATCGGTGCTGTTGGTTCCACAGGTTTCTCAACTGGGCCTCACCTCCACTTTGAAGTTCGTCGCAATGGTACACCGGTCAACCCCATCGATTATCTTTAAGCGATCGGCAATTGATCGGCAAATTCCATCGCAAACGTGCTATTATTTCTATTAATGAGGGCGCGTGGCTCAGTGGATAGAGCAACAGATTCCGGTTCTGTGGGTCGGGGGTTCAAATCCCTCCGCGCTCGTTACCTTTACAAGACTAACCACAAAATCGAGAGGTCATTTTCTCTCAGTTTTCTCTCACGGGATAAAACCAATCTACCCTATGAGACAGAATTGCGACGGATAGCTGCAATACAGAAAAGTTATATGTCAGACTTAGTAATATAATTTTTGGTTATAAGCTATTTATAAAACCTATCTCTAATAATTCCTAAGAACTTGCTAGAAAATTTTTAATATAATTAATACCAAACTTGACTTTTTTAATATTTTGTGAATCAAGTTTATTTCATAATGGTGCTGTCTCTGCGGTAAAGTACTATCACCTATATTTGTATGTACTTTAGTGTGCAAAAAGTTGCATACCTTACATACTTCAGTATATTTTTATCCAACTTTTTATGCTTGCTAGGGAATCTAAAGGAAACGGGACTCCTAATTAATAAGAAGACATAACTGTTAGAAAATGTCTAATTTATACTTTCCATGCGTTATTTAACGACTGCAACTGGGAAAAATAAGATGTAAGGCAAAATCTAACTTAAAAAATAGGTGTTTATGTCGCAACCAGAACCTAATATACTGCAACTTGCTACACAAGGTAATCCAAAAGCTATTGCAACTATAATAAACAAACAACTAGAGCCTAAAGGTATCATTGCTCAAGTTGATTTAAAAGATAACTGCTTACAAATTCTTATAGAAGCAATTCAATTGCCGCCACAACACATTATAGTTGAATACTTCCGTAAGTCTTTCAAACACTTGGGTGCTACTGCAATCAAAACTATTAAAGTTTATGGAAAACGACCGGGAGAAGTATTTTTTGATTGGCATGAATTATTTGATTTAGTAGAAGCACCAGGACAAGAACTATTGAAAATGGCTAAATCTGGTGATATTCAATCAATAACTATTGTGATAAATCAGTGCTTAAAAAATCAAGGCATTATAGCCAAAGTAAATTTAAAAGATAGTTGCTTGCGAGTAATGCTAGAAGCAGAAGAAGCTATAAATCAACAATTAATAGTTCCAATACTAATTAATGAATTGGAACTATTAGCCATCGAATCTATTAATAAATTAATAGTATACGGCAAACAAACTAATGAAGACTTTCCAGTATGGCATCAAGAAATTAACTATAATTTATTAACTAACAACTCAGAAAAAACAGTAGAATCTTTAGCTTTAGTCTCAATTAATGAGACTGAAGTTAAAGATATTATAAATGTAAGCCTTAGACAAATTGAAAATATAGATTATGTCAAGTTATCAAACTATCTATATTATGAATTTCTACAAAATAGAATATATGAACCTCTATCAGTTAGGTTCAAAGCTGAAGAAGAAGAAAATACAATTCATGGGATAGTGAATGCGTTTAATATTTCTACTCTAGAAGAAGATATCAAGCTGTCCATAAGGCAAATAGAAAAGCAAATTGTAAAAACATTAGAAGATATGTTCTGTATCACTTTAGATATAAACCAAGTAGAAAGAATATTTTATGATATTTCAAGTTATAGGTTTTCTAATCTAAAAAATGCAATTAAACAGATGGAAAAAGCTATACAGGAAGTTTTAAATTTTAATTTTCCTGAAGAAACAAACGAGTTAAAAGCCTTCTTTAAAGGAGCCGTAGAAGGAGCCGTAGATGGTCTTACAGGAAGAATAAAATTTACAGAAGTAATTGTAGGGGGTGTAATTGGTAATCTTATTATACCAGGATTAGGGGGTGTAATTGGTGGTGCAGTTGGAGGGTGGTTTGCCGGTAATAAGGAACAAAAGAGAATGGAAGAGATTATTAATAAATATGATATAGCGAAAACAAAACTAGATGAGGAATTCAAAATTTTATTCCAAAATTGTTATGAGGATATTTCTAAGTTAATTAATAGTTTATATAAAACAAACCTTATTGAATATCAATATTTTCTAAAATCGGAAGAAGTTAATAGACAAGGAAACAATTATCTAGATAATAAAAATATTATAGAAGCTATTAATTTTTACGATACAGCCATCAACTTAAATCCTCATCATTACGTAGCTTGGCTTAATAAAGGTTATGCTTTAGAGTTATTAGGTAAGCCTGAAGAAGCAATTAATGCCTTGGAACAATCTCTTAAAATTAATAATGAATTTATAATTGCTTTGGAAAACAAAATAAGGATTTTACAATTTTATCAACAATATGAACCTGTCCTTTTACTATGTGATAATGCTATTTCTCAAGGTTATAATACTTTTAATATTTTAAGTGAAAAAAGTTTTTCTCTCAATAAATTAGAGAGATACCAAGAAGCAATTAAAGTTTGTGATACAGCTATATCAATTTATTCTTCTAGTCCTTATATATATCAGTGTTTTATACAGAAAGCTGCCTGTATAATATGTATGGGTGATTCAGAACTTGCTCTAGAAAATCTAAAAGAAGCCATAACATTAAATCCAGAAAAGTCCCAAGAAATAATAAAAGTTAGTCCGAGCTTTGAGAACCTAAAAAATGATGAAAGATTTATAGCATTGATGGAATCATCTGTGGGTGTAGATTATAGTAATTTGAAGAAACTATTAGCAGAAAATAAATGGAAAGAAGCTGATATAGAAACAGCAAAACTCATGTGTTTGGCAGTTAATAATTATGATAAAAGACTTTATATACTTCATATCGTGAAGTATGTTAGAGCATATACAGAGTTGAATAACGAACAAATTGTTAAAATACCAGCTATAGATTTAAATACAATTGATAAGCTTTGGCTAAATTACAGTAAAGGAAAATTTGGGTTTTCAGTGCAAAAAGAAATCTATCAAAGTTTAGGTGGAACTAAAGAATTTAATGGTGAAATACGAGATAAATTTGGAGTATCAGTAGGATGGAGAACCCGTAATGAGAATGGTAACTACTTCTGGCGTAATTCAGACGATTGTTATTATCATATTGACACTATTGCACTAAGAGGACATCTTCCTAGTTGTTTGTGGGCAGGTATTAATGATGGCTTGTTTCAAGAAAACAGAAGGGATAGGCTCATTACCCTGTTTTACCATTTAGAAGCTAGTGGTATTGTCAATATTTCAAAACAGTAATTATTCTCTAGGTTTCTCAACTTACTCAGCCGAAGTGTATGATAAAAAATGCTTAGAAGTATATCAGCACATTGATGATAATTGCTCAGGACAAGGAAGTACTATCTACAAGGTATAAAAGTATTTAGTCTTTTCTAAAAAACCCTTAATACCGCTTTTTATATCTTCCCTGTAATAACCTGAATATTACTTAATTAGATACTACTAACTCTCTCCTATGGATATTATCAGTCTCCTCAAAATCGAAATCAAACAGATACTCTTCTAAAGAATTGATTAATTTTTTAGCTGCTAAATCCTTATTTATTTGCAGCTTTGATTGACCTGCTTCTATTTCCTCATCATTAATACAAGCTTCAGGCAACGGGTAGTTACTGAACAGTTTTACCGTAGCGGGTTCAGTATTAGGTCTTGCTCTACCTACTGCTTGTCTTAATTCTGACTCAATGAAATAAAATTGTATGTTTCTCAAATCCTTATTATCATAGGTGCTAATCCAAAATTGATAACCATTATGAACTACTTGCTGCTGTCTAAAATGATATAAACCTTTGTTGTTAAAGTCTGCTGTACTTACTTTAATACCTAAAACAGAAGCATATAAACCAATAACGATAGGCTTCACTAACTTGTTTAGCTTTTCTGAGTGCGTTAGCTATCCCATCCATCGTAAAAGCGCAGTTACACGCTTTAGCTACACGCTTATCACCGAGTTTGAATTGTAGAAGGATATAAGTACCACTAGCTTTACTGTCTTTTTTGAGTCCTATTCCTTTAGGTGTTTGGTTTTGTGCTTCCTTAAAGAAGTCTAGCAAACGTTCATAACCTATGAGATGATTGGCTATATCGCTTGGTGTGACTTGCTTATGATTTTCTCTCATCTTTCTCTCAACTTGCCTAGTGAAGTCAGAGAAAACTGAGAAAATGCTAGTTATATCGTTCTTAACCAGATTCCGGTTCTGTGGGTCGGGGGTTCAAATCCCTCCGCGCTCGTTACCTTTTGTACATTAACTAATTATTTGTCAATTTAACAAAATATTGTCACAATATTATAAATATCTAAACCCCTGATATAGCAAGGATTAGTCAAGGTTTCTCCTATTTAAGACAGTTATAACGATCTAAGTTGTTATTCAGTAATTAGATGTCAAATACCAGATATTTGACAATTTACTTGTCAATTACCAGAAACCTGGAAAAATCATAAATTTTCAGAAATTAACAAATTATTTGTCACTCAAGTAGTATGTAAAACTATCTTTTAGATACGATCGCTACTTACTTTAATATAACGTGAGTTCGACAGCGATCGCAAAGACAGTTGGAGGCTTTGACTACTGTAGTAGGAGTTGAGGCGGATAGATTAACGCAGATGTTACCTCCTGCTCAAGTAGGGATGAAGCTTGAGCCAATAAGGTTATGTGCATCTTGTTATACTGAGTCTCCTTGTCACAAAATTGAGTGGCAGTTGAAGGTAAAGCAGGGGTGCGGTCGCCATAAATTACATTCACTTTCAGAATGTCCTAACTGCGGTGGAAGGTTTAAAATTCCAGCGTTGTGGATAGATGGACATTGCCAGAGGTGTTTTATGAGATTTACAGAAATGGGAAATTATCAAAAATCTGTCGAAGTTTGACATATTGTTTCAACTTTGTCTAAATGCGATCGCTCTTACATTATTTTTCTAAAGGTTATAAATTGCCCCATTCTGAGCTAACCAGGATTGAGGTTTTTCGGAATCGGTTCTATTTCTGCTTCTTCATCAGAATCTTCGCCACTTTTAAATTTCTGAATCATTAGTCCCCAATTTACGGCAAATTTTCTCGCAATAATGCTCGAAAACCTGCTTGTTGAAAATGCTCGTCAGCAGTTAATGCTTCAGTGATTCCGCTATATTCCATCACAATAAAAGACACGCAATCGACAAATCCCCATTCTTTCTCAGTTTGTTCGCAATAAAGCTGAAAAGCCCGTTCGTAGATTTCCTGAGAAAGCGGGACAATTTCTACTTTAGAATCTGCTACTAAAGAATTTAATAATACGATCGCCGCCTGACGATAAGGTAGTTGGGATAAGGCATTACCAATTTCCAACATGACTGCTTGTGTTGTCACTAAACGGCTTTCTGCTGCTTGTAACATTTTAGCCAGATGTAAGGCACGGTCATGCAAGCGATCGCTTGGTGCAGATAAGGCAATAGCAAATGATGTATCTAGAAAGACTTCAGAATGCATGAAAAGTTTATTTAGCGTATAAATATTTATCTATATTGGCAGACCAGTCAGGCGATCCTTCGAGGTTGAGCGATCGCGCTGTTTGCAGAAATGATGCCGTTTGTTCTTCATGAGGCGGTAAAATTTCAATACTAATTCGCACACGGGTATTGGTTGGTAGTGCGATCGGTTCAGCAGGATAGAACACTTTGCCATTAAACACAGCTGTGATTTTCTCTACCATTTTCCTCAAAAAATGCTTTTAGTCTATACTAAGCTGCTTATGGTTATACGGGTAGATTAAACGATGCAATCACTAATTGAAGATTGCTGAGTTCTGAGTACTGAGTTAAAAGACCGCCCACAAGGGGCGGGGCAAAAACCCAACTGCAAAAGTACTGAGTACTCTTTTTCTTACTCAGCACGGGCTAAACGCCCCGCTACCGCTAACAGCACTCATAGGAGAAAGTTTGCAGCCTAAACTCTGTTGTAAAATAAAGATAATCAGGATTCGGGGGGCCATTTAACTGGTCATAAACGCCTATAGAGACTATTTTTGGAAATCTCCAAGGTCTAAAGAGTAGCCAGCTGAAGCAACTACAGCGGCTTTATCACCAGCGCATACCAGGCGATCGCATCACTACGTCTGAGTTTTCCCAGCGGCTGGCAGCAATTAGCACAGAAGTCAATCAGCCTGTATGCGCCTACATCAACCGTCGCGGACAAGTGATTCGCGTCGGCGTAGGTACACCGCGTCAAACGCAAATTCCACCAATGGAATTGCCGCGTTATGGTGCGGAACGACTCAGCGGTATTCGTTGTATTGCCACCCATCTTAAGCCAGAACCTCCCAATGAAGCGGCACTGACAGCTATGGCGCTACAGCGTTTAGATGCTCTAGTAGTACTAAACATCACTGGGACTGGATTTACACGGCGGGGAGGTGGTGCTACTGGATATGTCAAAGAAGCTTATCTAGCTCATCTAATACCTCAAGAGTCTCGCACCTTGATTACTAGTCCTGCTGCATTGAACTTTGACCAGAGCCAAAGCCAATCCCCAGCTTGGAATATATCGCCACCTCTTGGTTTAGACGATCTGGCTGAGCAAGATTTAGTAGACTTGGTGGAAAATCTGGAAGCAGAATTCCAACGAGAATTTATTGCTCAGGAAGTAGATGCAGACCACGATCGCGTCCTGATTGTCGGGCTGATGACTAGTGAAATGACTCCCTTACAATTCCAAGACACCTTAGCAGAATTAGCCCGTTTAGTTGATACGGCTGGGGGAGATGTATTGCAGACAATACAACAAAAGCGATCGCGCATTCATCCCCAAACAGTAGTAGGCGAAGGTAAGGTGCAAGAAATTGCCCTAACTGCCCAAACATTAGGAGTCAATCTCGTCGTCTTTGACCGCGACCTTTCACCCTCTCAAGTCCGCAATTTAGAAGCACAAATTGGCGTTCGCGTAGTTGACCGCACCGAAGTAATTTTGGATATCTTTGCCCAACGCGCTCAGTCCCGTGCTGGTAAATTGCAAGTAGAACTAGCACAGTTAGAATATATGCAACCTCGACTGGCTGGTAGAGGTCGTACCATGTCCCGATTAGGTGGTGGTATTGGGACTCGTGGTCCTGGTGAAACTAAACTGGAAACCGAACGGCGTGCCATTATGCAGCGTATTTCCCGGCTGCAAAAAGAAGTGAACCAGTTACAAGCCCATCGTTCGCGTTTACGACAGCGACGACAGCATCAAGAAGTTCCCTCAGTAGCCTTGGTTGGGTACACCAACGCTGGCAAATCTACCCTGTTAAATGCTCTGACTAACGCAGAAGTTTATACAGCCGATCAGCTATTTGCTACTCTCGATCCTACTACCCGCCGCTTAGTAATTCCTCATGGCGAAAGTGATGAACCTCAAGAAATTCTGATCACAGATACAGTAGGGTTCATACACGAACTACCTACATCTTTAATGGATGCCTTCCGTGCCACCTTAGAGGAAGTGACAGAAGCCGATGCGCTGCTACATTTAGTCGATTTATCTCACCCAGCTTGGTTGCGTCATATTCGTTCAGTCAGAGAAATATTGGCACAAATGCCAATAACTCCTGGTCCAGCACTGGTTATTTTTAACAAAATCGATCGAGCTAACAGTGAGACACTAGCTTTAGCTAGAGAAGAATTTCCCCTCGCAGTATTTATTTCAGCAAGTCAGCGGTTGGGATTAGAAACCCTACGCCAGCGCCTTGCACAGCTGATTGAATATGCGGTTGACTCTCGGTAAATACCGAAAGAAATTTTGAATTTCTAGTTTAGAATGCCTTATTTAACATAAATACGGCATTTTTTATTGAAATCTCCTCGTCTTTCAATACTTGTCGGTTAAGGGGAAAAGGGGAAAGAAAAAACCTTTAACCTTTTCCCTTTAACCTTTTCCCCAAACCCAATTCCGAGTTAAAAATTGCTTAACCGAGCAGTATTGCCTCGTCTTTGCCTCCTCCTGTCTCAGCGTTAGTCTAAATGATAAGTATTCAAGCGGACATAATATTACTGATGCTTAATCGAGGTATGTGGAATTTGCTGAATGACAATATTACAAAAGACGTGCTAGAACAATTGATTAATGGTATTTTTCTGTTTGTAACTGATACAGTGATTACATTTATTTGGTGAATAAAGTCTAAAGGTGTATAAGACTTTAAGCTCTGAACTTATTCTTAACTGATTTTATAAGTACTGTATCAAGCCTTTCAGAAGAATTTTTAAAATTATCTCCGTTATTAACAACATAGAAAACAAGGTTTATGCAATTGGCTTCACAGCAATTTGAGTCGAAAGATGTCAAAGTACAGCTTCTTTTAACTGGAGGACATCAATACACCGTTTATTTAAAATCAGATGCACCTTTACTGAATAGTCTTTTAACAAAAATTGTAGCTCGTGCCTACAAACAAGAATCTGATTTAGAGAATTTATTCCAAATTCCCATCAATGAAGGCCGCTCGGTTTTGTGTTTTCCGAGCGAACATCTTGTAGGCGTGGTTACAGAACCCCCAATTTTTGTACAGCAATCAGACAAAATACAACCGCAAAATGATTATATTTTGGCTTCTGATTATATACAAATAGATAATTTTCTTAAACCACAAGAACACAAAGACTTACTCAAATACGTTCTGGAAAAAGAGTCAGTTTTTTTGCCAAGTAATACTTCCACAAAGGATATTAACTATCGCCAATCAATGGTTGTCTATTCATTCCCTGAATTTTCCGAACTGATATTAAAGAGAATTCAAGCAATGATTCCTGATATCATAAGCAAATTAAACTTACCATCCTTTTCTGTATCACAAATTGAAAGCCAACTAACTGCACATAATGATGGTAACTATTACAAAATTCATAATGATAATGGGAGTCCAGATACTGCTACTAGAGAACTAACATACGTTTATTACTTTTATCAAGAACCAAAATCATTTTCTGGTGGCGAGTTGCTGATATACGACAGTAAAATCGAAAATAACGTATATGTAAATGCTGAGACATTCAAAACAATCGAACCTCTGAACAACAGCATTGTATTCTTCCTCAGCCGTTATATGCACGAAGTACTGCCTGTTAATTGTCCCTCTCAAGCTTTTGCAGATAGTCGATTTACTATCAATGGCTGGGTGCGTAGATAATAAAAATAAGTATAATCACTGTATACTACCACAATGAATATTTTAACTTTAGGGAAGGCGATCGCCTTCCCTAATTTATTGCAAACTCATAGTCAATCGACTTTCTAGGTAATATCTTTCATTGCATTATAAATAGTCTATCAAAATTACTTAAGTAATTTATTTATAAGTTTAAAGTAAAGATTTGTTTACCAATTAAAACTAGAAATATTACGTAATTTAATCAAAATGTTTCTCCTAGTATAAACACTTTAACGTTGTAAATTAATCGTAGATAAGTCATTTATTTATTGTGCTATTAAATTCTTGATGAAGCTTTAAATAAACAGTAGTATGTCTCTTTTTTTTGTGCCATTTTGGATCAGTGAATGATGTCAATAACGCTCGTATAAACATCATTATCTTGGAAGCTTTTCCATATCTTGTTTAAGACAAAGAGGTTTGATTTACATGTCTCAACCATATTCAAAAAAAATAGTTGGTTATATCAGCTGTGGTCTATTATCATTCACCTTGGCTTTAGGATCACAAATACCTCAAGCACAGGCCGGTAACGGCAATGGTAACGGCAACGGTAATAGTAACAGCAACAAAAATACACCGACACCAGCACCTGCGCCAGCACCTGCGCCAGCACCTGTACCAGCACCTGCGCCAGCACCTGTACCAGCACCTGCGCCAGCACCTGTACCAGCACCTGCGCCAGCACCTGTACCAGCACCTGCGCCAGCACCTGTACCAGCACCTGCGCCAGCACCTGTACCAGCACCTGCGCCAGCACCTGTACCAGCACCTGCGCCAGCACCTGTACCAGCACCTGTACCAGCACCTGCGCCAACACCTGCACCTGCGCCAGCACCCAAGAGTTTGGGGTCTATAAGTTTTTCAGCAACAGGAACCAATACCTACGACAAATCTAATGATCCTCTGGCAGCGTCAGTCCTCTTTAATTTCCTAGACAATGGTTTATTGTCACTAACCCTGACTAACAATTCTTCTGTAGGAATCTCAAACCCTTCTGATGTTCTGACATCAGTCTTCTGGGACTATGCTGGTTCTCCCCTAAACAACTTATCGCTAGTTTCGGCTCTGGCTCCGACAGTAACCTCAAGCGCAGGTTCCACCACTACAAAGAATGTCGATCTTCTAGCTCTAAATGAATGGAAATTGCCAAACACGAGTAATACTGGAGGACTTCCTGGTATTGACCAACATTACGGTTTGGGTACAGCTGGCTTAGGCATTTTTCAAGGTGGTGGTGGACAACAATTCAATTACGGCATCATCAGTGGTTACGCTAATGACGCAAATCCAGCCGTTAGTTCGGGGACTTTTGTTCAAAGTTCAGCTACTTTTCTGCTATCAGGGCTAAACTCCAACTTTGACATCACTAAGATTGGCAATATCCGCTTTCAGTACGGTACATCACTAGATGAAACTAGTATAAAACCTGCCACAGCGCCAGCACCCGCACCTGCGCCAGCGCCAGCGCCAGCACCCGCACCCGCACCCGCGCCAGCACCTGCGCCAGCGCCAGCACCAGCACCAGCACCTGCGCCAGCGCCAGCACCCGCACCAGCACCCGCACCCGCGCCAGCACCCGCACCCGCGCCAGCGCCAGCACCCGCGCCAGCGCCAGCACCCGCGCCAGCGCCAGCACCCGCGCCAGCGCCAGCACCCGCGCCAGCGCCAGCACCCGCGCCAGCGCCAGCACCCGCGCCAGCGCCAGCACCTGCACCAGCACCTGCACCCGCACCAGCACCCGCACCAGCACCCGCACCAGCACCTGCGCCAGCGCCAGCACCCGCACCAGCACCTGCGCCAGCGCCAGCACCCGCACCTGCGCCAGCACCCGCACCTGCGCCAGCACCTGCGCCAGCGCCAGCACCCGCACCTGCGCCAGCACCTGCACCTACGCCAGCGCCACCTTACTATCAACCTCCTGCACCTCAACCGAAAAAAGTACCTGAACCTAGTACAACCGCAGCATTAGGATTATTAGGCTTGGGTGTTTTCGGACTCCAGAAGAAAAACAAAAAAAATCTTCCCTAAACTTAAATTGCACAGCTAAATTTTAGGAGCAGGGATCTCAAAAATGGGTTTAGAGGAGCGTAAGCACTTCTAAACCCATTTTTGTTAGAGGCTAAGAAACCCTAAACTAAAGGAACTCCAAGAAATAAAAACAACCGCTTAAAGTTGCTGAGTGTGGTCACTGAATCTTGACTCACTTCGACGCCGCTCAGTGCAAGTCGCTCGATTTGAGCGTTGGTCATTGAGCGTAGTCGAAATGAGCCGAAATGAGCCGAAGTGTTGACTGTGAGCAGTGGGATATTTTTTTATTTGTCAGTCCCTCATACCGTTTCACTTTAAGATTGATACAGATTCTTGCAGGGGGAGCAATAATAGTGATTTATTTCTAAGCTAATCGGCATTTTAGTTGCATAAAAGCAAGGCTGAAGCCCTTACTACAAGGGAATCATTCGGGAAAAATGAATGACGATTAGCTTATCAATAATTTCGTGAAATTGTATAACAACACACTCAGTTTTATTGTTTCTATAGGACTCATATTTGATTTTTGAACAAAACTCAGCACACCTTTATTCCTTCTTCCCAGTCCCCAGCGATGCACTGAGCTTGTCGTTGGCACAGTCTCTCGCAGAGAAGTGTCCCCATTACCCCTTATCCCCAGAGGGAACCCCACCTTCTCCAGTCCCTTATTTCTACGAGTGATGCAAGAATCAAATCGGATTGCTATATCTCAGTGAGCTGCTTTGCCAGTAATATTTCCAGCCCAAGCCATCAACCAAGAATTTCTGATAAAAAACAACACTGGGAATGTAAGAACCCAGGATAATGAATGATAATTAACCTCTATAGCTAGCTTATAGCCATCAGCATCTCAGTTGATGGCTTTTAACTCAACTCAAAAAATTGACTATGAATACAGAACAAGCGAACAAAACAATCCGCGTCGGAGTACTGGGGTTTGGTGGATTAGGACAAGCAGCGGCCAAGCTACTTGCTGGGAAACACGAAATGATTTTAGTCGCAGTGGCAGATCAAAAAGGCTACGCTTACGCTGCTGAGGGTTTAAATACTGAAGAATGCATCGCCACTTACCAGTCACAAGGTTCAGTAGGTTATTTAGAGCCAGTTGGTACTTTAACAAATCGTAGTATTCAAGATTTAATCGAAATAGCTCAACCAGTAGATGGATATTTTCTAGCTTTACCCAACTTACCAAATGATTTTATTCCCTCTGTTGCCAAGCAGTTTATCGAATCCGGTTGGCGCGGGGTGCTAGTGGATGCAATTAAGCGCACCAGTGCTGTAGAACAGTTACTGGCGATGAAAGAAGAACTGCAAGCAGCGGGAATTACTTACATGACAGGCTGTGGTGCTACGCCTGGACTGTTAACCGCCGCCGCTGCAATAGCTGCCCAAAGCTATGCCGAAATTCATAAAGTAGAAATTACTTTTGGGGTGGGAATTGCCAACTGGGAGGCTTACCGCGCTACTGTTCGGGAAGATATCGGCCATATGCCTGGTTACACAGTGGAAATTGCTAGGGCGATGACTGACGCAGAAGTAGAAGCACTGCTAGATAAAACTAATGGTGTGCTTACCTTAGAAAATATGGAACACGCCGATGATGTGATGTTAGAAGTAGCGGGAATAGTGGGACGCGATCGCGTTACAGTTGGTGGTGTAGTCGATACCCGCAATCCCAAAAAGCCCCTCAGTACCAACGTTAAAGTAACAGGACGCACCTTTGAAGGTAAAATTTCCACCCATACCTTGACCTTGGGAGATGAAACCAGCATGGCAGCTAATGTCTGCGGTCCTGCTTTCGGCTATCTCAAAGCTGGTAGAAAATTGCATCAACGCGGCATCTATGGAATATTTACTGCTGCCGAAATTATGCCTCAGTTTGTGAAGTAAGCTGCTAGGGGCTAGAATTAAAAAAATTCCCTAGTCCCTAATCACTCTCCTGAATCTCATAAACGGTCAGCAGTTTATCTAAAAGAAGCTGCCCTAACTGTTTTTGCATTTGCCAGGCGCCACGATGCAAGGCAAGATACATGGCTTCTGTCAGGCATGACCAGGTTGTGACGAGAGGCTTTGCCAAACGCATCACTGCAATTTCTATAAGCATTGTGCTGAGGCTGAGTGCGATCTACCAAACAAAGCAGCACCCCTGCATCACAAGTTATATTGTCAAGAATTTTAATTAGCAAATTCTATTTATAGAATGCCTAAAATTACTTCACATATAACGTCAATGCAGTTTAGATTGCACTTCTATTTGATACGGAATAATTTAAACAAAATGCACTAGATAACAAAATAAAAAGCCCACTAATGCGGGCTTTCTAAATTAATTAAGTTATGGCTTTACTTACCGCTTCGCCAACTTTTTCGACATTTTCCGCAGACGAATTGATTGGGGTGTAACTTCCACCAATTCATCGGGGCCAATGTATTCCAAAGCACGCTCTAGGCTCATGTCTATGGGTGCTTGCAGTTGTACTAGTTCATCGCCACCAGCAGCGCGGTGATTGGTTAACTGCTTGGTCTTACAGATATTTAGTTCCAAATCTTGGGGACGATTGTGTTCTCCTACAATCATACCTCTGTAAACCTTTGTACCAGGAGTGATAAAGAATGAACCTCTATCTTCGGCGTTCTTCATGGCGTAGAAGGTAGAAACGCCTTCTTCAAAGGAGATTAAAACGCCTTTGTTACGGGCTTCAATATCGCCACTGAGTTGACGGTAGTCTAAGAAACTGTGGTTCATGATACCTTCACCACGAGTCATCCGCATGAATTCACCCCGGAAACCAATCAAGCCACGGGCGGGAATGACAAATTCTAGCTGGGTGCGATCGCCACTACCTGGTTGCATATCTTGCATTTCGCCTTTGCGTTGTCCCAAGCGTTCGATACAGCTACCCACAGCATCAGCAGGAACGTCCAACACCAAGAGTTCGTAAGGTTCGCAAGGTTGACCATTAACTTCACGGTAAATTACCTGTGGCTGAGATACCTGAAACTCGAAGCCTTCCCGGCGCATGGTTTCGATTAAGATACCCAAGTGCAATTCGCCACGACCGGAAACGAGGAATTTATCGGGAGAATCGGTTTCTTCCACACGCAAAGCTACGTTGGTTTCAAGTTCGCGGAAAAGGCGATCGCGCACTTGTCTTGATGTCACCAACTTACCTTCTTGGCCTGCAAAAGGCGAATCATTCACCCAGAAGGTCATTTGTAAGGTTGGTTCATCCACTTTAATAAGTGGTAAAGCTTGCGGTTCATTGGGGTCAGTAATCGTTTCCCCAATATAAGCATCAGCGAAACCAGCCACCGCGACAATATAACCTGCCGTCGCTTCTTGCATATCTACGCGCTTGAGTCCTTCAAAGCCCATCAACTTGGTAATTTTACCCTTGACAATAGTGCCATCTTCTGTAACTAAAGCAGCTTGCTGTCCTGAGCGGATAGTACCGTTGTGAATTCTGCCAATGACAATCCGTCCCAGATATTCAGAATAATCTAGGGTTGTGACTTGCAATTGCAGAGGCTTGTTGATATCGCCTACTGGTGCTGGAACGTGTTTCAGAATCGCGTTGAACAGAGGTTGCATGTCTACCGATTCGGCTTCCAAGGTTTCCTTAGCAAAACCTCCCATACCAGAAGCAAACAGATAAGGAAAATCACACTGATCTTCATCTGCCCCTAATTCTAAGAACAGATCTAATACTTTATCAACAGCAACGTGGGGGTCAGCTTGCCCACGGTCAATTTTGTTGATTACAACGATGGGGCGTAGCCCTTTTTCTAAAGCTTTTTTCAGTACAAAGCGGGTTTGGGGCATAGGGCCTTCATTGGCATCGACAATCAGAAGACATCCATCAACCATGCCGAGTACGCGTTCGACTTCACCACCAAAGTCAGCGTGTCCAGGAGTATCAACAATATTAATTAGTGTTTCTTTGTAGCGAACTGCTGTATTTTTGGACAGGATAGTAATACCCCGTTCCCGTTCTAGGGCGTTGGAGTCCATAACGCAATCCGGAACGTCTTCGCCTTCGCGGAAAATGCCGGATTGTTTGAGGAGTGCGTCAACCAGCGTGGTTTTGCCGTGGTCAACGTGGGCGATAATGGCGACGTTGCGAATTGGGAGCGTCATAGAAGCTTTTGGTGAACTCTAGAGGGTGTTTATAAGATTTACATTTGAATGCTAGGCTGTTTTAACAGAATTGGGAACGATCGGCAAATTCTGTAAAGAACCTTTAATAATTCTAGCGTAATCGTCACAATTGCGGGGAGTTTTGTAAACCCCACAATGGAGATATGTGGTAATTACGGCATTGGTTGCATAAAAAAAGCGTCTGTGACAAACAGGTGTTACCGGAAGGGCAGTATTACTTTTGAAAATTAGGGTTGATTCGCATAGAGGAATTTAGTCATTGAAATGCTTTGGTGAAAAGTGCGTCTTTGACCAAAATAGATGAAGTTCCTGGCTGCTAAAAGTCAGGTTGTTTCCTGTTTAGGATTAAAGAGAAGCGATCGCCAAGCCTGGTTTTTATTGACTAAAATGGGGTGGGTATCTCTACAAAAATATTCAACTTACACGGAATTATCACAATGTAGAGCTAGATCAATTGTTTAGCAGAGCAAGAAACGATGTCTACGAGGGTCACTGAATCTCGACTCACTTCGACGCCGCTCAGTGCAAGTCGCTCGATTTGAGCGTAGTCGAAATGAGCCGAAGTGCGGGCTACGCCTACGTCATTATCTATGTAGAGACTTTACAATGTAACGCCTCTAGTGAATTTAAGGTATATCCTAAAAACTAATGAAATGACAGCGATAATTATATGGTCTGCTGCCTAAATCCTAATTGCGACAATCCCAAAAATCCTGACGGGGCAAATTTCTGCCTCAGTTGTGGCACAGAGTTGGTATCGCTGTTGAGAAATCGTTACCGAATCATCACACCATTAGGCAGAGGAGGATTTGCACGCACATATATCGCAGAAGATATAGACAAGCTCAATGAACGATGTGTTGTTAAGCAGCTGGTTCTAAGTCAATTTTATGGCAGTCAGGGTAGTCAGGCACATAAAAAAGCGACTGAGTTGTTTGAACGCGAAGCCAAACGTCTTAAAGAACTAGGAGAACATCTGCAAATTCCCAATTTGTATGCATATTTTAAGGAAGCTGAATATCTATATTTAGTGCAGCAGTTTATTGAAGGGCAAAATCTGTTGCAAGAGTTAAAACAGCAGGGAGTTTTTGATGAAGCCAAGATTCGAGATTTTTTAAATGATTTATTATCTGTGCTGGTAGATATACATCAGCAACAAGTAATTCATCGAGATATTAAGCCAGAAAACATTATCCGCCGTCAAAATGATGGGAAATTAGTACTAATTGATTTTGGGGTAGCAAAGCAAAATACCGAACCGACAAACACTACAATAGGGACAATTATTGGTTCATTAGGTTATGCACCGATTGAGCAAATGCAAGCAGGTAAAGTTTTTCTTTCCAGTGATATTTACAGTTTAGGAATAACTTGCTTTTATCTGATGACTAATATATCTCCTTCGAGTTTGTGGATGAAACAAGGCTATGGTTGGACTTCTAATTGGCGGCAGCATTTAACGCAACCCATAAGTCAAGAATTAGAGATGATTCTTAATAAGTCCCTACAAGAAAATCACGAACAGCGTTATCAATCTGCACAGGCTGTCTTACAAGACTTGAAGAAGTTGCCACCGCTAAGGTATACATCAGCTCCTACAGTTATCCCACCTACTCTACCATCAAGATCGCAACCATACAATCAACATACATCAACTCCATATCTACCGCAATTCTCTAACAGTCGATTATTGTCTGGAGCAATAATAGCTGGATCGGGTAGTTCATTTTTAGCGATCGCACTTATCAGTTTTCTCGGAACTACTTGGATTAGCTCTGGATTATGGTTGCTAATTTTAGGAGGATTAGTCTTTATTCAATCTCGCCCACTTCTAGAAAAAACTTATTTAATTGTTATTGCTATCATCGCAAATTTACTTGTTGTCTTTATTTTCAGAAATCTCCTAATTAATAATCTTCTCAACGCTGGTTTAAATGGACTACTGCTCGTAGGATTGCTAGTTATACTGGCAGGTTTGCTGACAGTTATTATTGTGGGTTTGTCTGAAATAATCAACAAACTGATTGCTAAATATCTTTAATTTTTTGGTTTTGCTTAATTGTCATAAATTTCTTTATTTCAGATAAATTTTTTAAAATCTTGGTAATTATTCATGACAAATAAAAAAGAAAACTTGAGACTGCTTATTTCTCTTGGTCTGGCTGGGGTAATGGTAGCAGCTATTT
Organism: Nostoc sp. C117; assembly: GCF_043099735.1. Classification (NCBI taxonomy): domain Bacteria; kingdom Bacillati; phylum Cyanobacteriota; class Cyanophyceae; order Nostocales; family Nostocaceae; genus Nostoc; species Nostoc sp. C117. Next base: position 18,509 of record NZ_CP170991.1, on the reverse strand, counting down.
TATGGTTAATTAGCAAAGTTTCTTCTACTATCGTCACAACATCATCAAACCCCACGCAAACTTCATCTTCATTTACAAATAAGCCTTCACTAATGAATTTGGGTACAAGGATTTTGGTAAAAGTGCAAACATCCCCTGAAAAAACAGATGGAGTTAAAGCTTTTGCTGAAAAAGATTACAGTACTGCCGTTAAAAAATTTACTGATTCTCTGAAAAATAATCGCAACGATCCAGAAACTTTAATTTATTTAAACAATGCCAAAATAGCACGAGATAATTCGTCAGCTATAAAAGTTGCGATCGTCGCACCAATTAATTTCGATCCTAGTTTAGCAGAAGAGATTTTACGCGGTGTCGCTCAAGCTCAAAATGAAGTTAATACCCAAGGAGGAATTAATGGTAAAAAATTACAAGTTGTAATTGCAAGTGCTGATAATAGAGAAGATTCTGCACGCTTAGATAATGAATTAGCTCAAGATAAAAGCTTTGTAGCTGCCGTGGGTGTGAGACGTAAAGCAGAAATATATAAAGAGAAAGGTTTGGTTTTAATCTTACCCGTTGAGCTACCAAATCAAGCAGAAAATCCCGAAAAACTAGATAATAATACAGTAAATAGTCAGCCTAATAGTTCTACACGTAATTACTTGTTTCATGTAAATCCTTTATATACTAATTTAGTAGATACTCATTCTCGCTACATTGCTCGACAAGCAAGAAATGTTGCTATTTGTGGCGATGTTCGTACTTCAAGAGATAATTCAACCTCTTCATCAAATCAGATACTTGTAGAACAGTACACTCAAGCTATCAAAAAATATGGCAGCAACGTTATTAGTACGCCTTGCAATTTAGCCGATAAGAATTTTGACCCTAAAGCTTTTGTGGATAAAGCCATCGAAACAGAAAATGCAAGTGGTTTTTTACTAATGCCTTCAATCAGAAATATATACTTTGCCACCAAGGTAGCACAAGAGGTTAAAGGTAGAAAGCCACTGTTTGCTTCTGAAACTATGTACAGTGCTACAACTTTACAAAATGGCAAGGATCTTGAAGGAATGGTATTACCTGTGTATTGGCATCGTAATGCTAATAAAGATAATCCCTTTGCAAAAAAGGCCTTTCAGCTTTGGAATGCACAAGTAAATCAGAGAACAGCGGGAGCTTATGATGCACTCCAAGCAATTATTGCTGGCTTAAAAGAAGATAGTACCCGCGAAGGATTACAAAGGGTATTATCTAATCCCAATTTTTCAACATCCGGAGCAACCGGAATGATTCAGTTTTCGCCTAATGGTGAGCGTCAAGGAGAAGCTTTGCTAGTCAAAATTGAGCGTTGTGAGTCTTGTTCTAGTGGAACTGGTTACGATTTTGCCCTCTTGAATAAGAAGTAGTTTTTTTGATGTTAATTTTCATTCTAAAGATATAGATTGCTCTCAAATAGGTAATCTATTCAATTTGAATGTCATACTAAACTGCTTGATTTGATTGCAACCATAAATTGAAGCGATCGCTTTATTTTTCTCTAAGAAAAAGTTTTGTTTCTCTACCCATAGTCGTGAACGCGATCGCTCAAAAGAAAGATGGAATCTCCCTAAGCTCTGTGTCAAGGTTATATCAGTAATCATTACGAACACTTTGCCGAGGAGAACTTAAGAATGGTATCTACTTTAGATGACACCAAACGCAATGCTATTGCTCTAAAATTGGCAAGTATCAAAGCACTTCAACAGTTGGTAATTGAAAATGAGAAACAACTTTTGAACCAAGGACTAGATTCTGAAATTGCCGATCGCATCCAAAAATTTATAAATGATGATGAAAAAAACCTTGGTGTTTTGGAAACAGTAATTGGTCAGTATGGCATTCAGGCTGAACCCAAAAAGACTGTTACAGAATTCATTGAAAAAGCTCGTGAATTGTTCAAAGGTTCTGAGTTAAGCCTGTATGAAAAAGTATCTCAGCATGAATTGCTGAAACATCAATTAGTAATGAGTGGCTTAATAGTTCATAAAGCTGCTCAAAAAATTGGTGCTGATGTGTTGCTAGCAATTGGACCTTTGAATACCATTAACTTTGAGAACCGCGCTCACCAAGAACAACTCAAAGGCATTTTGGAAATTCTGGGTGTCCGTGAATTCACTGGACAAGATGCAGATCAAGGAATTTGGGCACGTGTTCAAGATGCTATGGCCGCAGTTAGTGGTGTAGTAGGTAGTGCTGTCACCCAAAACAGCGATAAAAAGGATCTAAATATCCAAGATGTCATCCGCCTCGACCATAACAAGGTAAATACCTTGTTCACCGAATTACTACAAAGCAACGATCCACAAAAGATCCAAGAGTACTTCGGTCAAATTTATAAGGATCTAACTGCTCACGCTGAAGCTGAAGAAGAAGTTGTCTACCCCAGAGTACGTCCTTTCTACGGTCAAGATAACACCCAAGAATTGTTTGATGAACAAGCTCATGCGAAGCAAGCATTAGAGGAAATTAAGGCTCTTAGCCCTTCTTCACCCCAATTCAAAGAAAAAGTCAAAGAGCTAATGGATGCTATTGGCGATCATATTCGTCAAGAAGAAAGCACAATGTTTGCTGCAATTCGTAACAACTTGAGTAGTGAGCAAACTGAGCAACTAGCTACTGAATTCAAAGCTGCTAAAGCTCGAATTCAAGAGAAATTAGGTGTCGTCAGCGAAGCGAATATCTAGTTAATAGATAATAAGACCCCAAATTTGGCCTAATTCATCTGACCTAGTTGTAATGCAAAATTGCTAGCTAAAGAAGGCAACTCTCAACAGATAATGTTGGGAGTTTTCATCATAAATATAGATCAATATGGTTCAGTTAAGCCAAGAGACGCGATAAATCGCCGTCTCTACCAAGGATTGATTATTGTAGGGACGGCGATTTATCGCGTCTTTGTAATTTAGAATTTTCATCAAAAAGCCCTAACCAAACCATATTGATAAAGGTGCAGGTTCATGCATCAAAGGTGCAGGTCGATGCAATAAAGGTGCAGGTCAAGAGACTTGCGTGACTGTAGCCTTAAAAGCACCTTTTTTAAATAGATTAGGGAATCTCTTGTCCCTAAGTCGTAAAGCAGAGTTGATATGCGATCGCCTTTATACTTATAGGCATATACTTTAAAGAAATATGACATTTAATTGCGTTATTGTAAAAATCAGCTTTACATAAGTTCAGTTATGAGCCAGTCTGAATATACTACAGCCCAAGCTACTGCCCTGATTAACCACGATCGCCAACCAATTCATATACCTGGCTCTATTCAACCTCATGGCGTACTACTAGCACTCAATACTCAGCTAGAAATAGTGCAAGTAAGCAACAATACCCAAAAATACTTAGGCAAAGAGCCAGAAGATTTGCTCAGTCAACCCCTGAGCTATTTACTTGACTCTCGGCAAGTGGAAGTTGTTAAGCAGTGCTTGGTGAAAAAAATTGGCAGTGTTAATGCTTTTAAAGTATTAATAAATACTCAAAATGCTGAACGATACTTCGATGCTATTGCTCATCGTACAGAAGAGGCTGTGATTTTGGAGCTAGAACCGACGGCAAACTCAGAATCGGAGTTGAGTTTCTTAGGTTTTTATGCTTTAGCGGGTGAAGCGATCGCTAAAATGCAAAGCACATCCAATTTAATCGAATTTTTGCATGTAGTGGCACAAGAAGTCCAAAAAATCATCGGTCTCGATCGAGTGATGGTCTATCAATTTGACGAGTCAGAAGCGGGTTCTGTGGTTGCAGAAGTCAAACGAGAAGATTTATCACCTTATTTAGGACTCCACTATCCCGCTACCGATATTCCAGCCCAATCGAGGGAATTATATACACGCTGCTTTCTGCGATTCATCCCCGATTTGACTGTGGAACCTGTCAAACTACTTCCAACTCAAAATCCGACAACACATCAGAATCTTGACTTAAGTTACTCTGTGCTACGGAGTTTTGATTGGTGTTGTACTGAATATCATCAAAATATGGGAGTGAAGGCTCTTTTGGTGATTTCGCTCATTCAAGAACAAAAGCTTTGGGGATTGATATCTTGCCATCATCAAACACCAAAGTCTATTCCTTACGAAGTTCGGAAAATGTGCGAGTTTTTGGGACAAATTGTCTCTTCAGAATTAGCGCACAAAATTAGTCATTCGGAATGGGACTATAAAGTAAAACTCAAATCCCTACAGTCTGAGTTTCTAGAGTCCATTTCTCATGCAGACAATTTTATTGATGCTTTAATTAAACCGGAAATGCGCTTGCTCGATCTTGTAAGTGCTTCAGGAGCGGCGGTTTGTTTGGATAATGAAATGACCCTGGTGGGGACAACACCGAATATTCATCAAGTTCGAGCGCTGATTGAATGGGCGGATACGCAAGTTAGTGATAATCTGTTTTCTACGGATTCTTTACCAAAGCTGTATTCAGAAGCGTTGATATTTAAAGATACTGCTAGCGGCTTACTCCTACTGCGAATTTCTAAAGTCCAACGCTATTACATTCTTTGGTTTCGTCCTGAAGTCATCCAAACGGTACACTGGGCAGGTAATCCCAACCAATTTATTCAAGCCCAAACCGATGGTAGCTTTACCCTGTCCGTGCGAAAATCTTTTGCAGAATGGCAAGAAACTGTTCGATTAACTTCTTTACCTTGGAAAACCTGTGAACTTGAAAGTGCGATCGCTTTAAATCATGCGATCGTTGGTATTGTACTCTCAAAGGCGGATGAGTTAGCCAAAATTAACTTAGAGTTGGAGCGCAGCAATCAAGAATTAGCCTCTTTTGCCTACGCTGCTTCCCACGACCTCAAGGAACCTCTACGGGGCATTTATAACTTCTCCACAGTCCTGCTAGAAGACTACGCCCAAGTATTAGATGATGAAGGGGTTGAGTGCTTGCAAACAGTAGTATCCTTGTCTGTACGCATGGAAACTCTGATTAATGCTCTCTTGCGACTTTCGCAACTAGGACAAGCACAACTACGTCAGCAAGCAACTGACCTCAATGAATTGGTCACCCAAGTAATTGAAGTTTTTCGTGCTAGTCGCCAAGACTCTCACTTTGTCGATATTCGCATTCCTCGACCTTTACCCATAGTTCAGTGCGATCGCATTCTCGTCAACGAAGTCTTCAGTAACCTCATTGGTAATGCCTTCAAATACAACGATAAAACACAGCAATGGATTGAGATTGGCTACGTTTCGGAAGAAGAGGCAGAGGGGCAGGGGAGCAGGGAGACAAGGGAGACAAGGGAGACAAGGGAGACAAGGGAGACAAGGGAGACAAGGGAGACAAGGGAGACAAGAGGAATAACCCATCAATACCCAATCTTTTACATCCGCGATAACGGTATTGGCATTCCAGAACATCATCGAGAAACCATCTTTAGATTATTTAAGCGGCTCCATTCCCAGGAAAAATACGGTGGAGGAGCAGGTGCAGGGTTAGCTATTGTTAAGAAAATTGTTGAGCTTCATAACGGGCAAATTTGGGTTGAATCTACCGTAGGCGTTGGCTCAATATTTTATTTTACGCTCGAAATAGTTTAAGATAGTCACCAAATATATATTTTTGTTAAGTTCTTTTAAGACCAAGTAATGACAAAAAAACTTCATGAACCGCTACTCGTTGTTGAGGACAGCAATGAAGATTTTCGGATGCTACAACGTCTGATGCGGCGCATGTGCGTCCAGAACCCCATACATCGTTGTACTAATGGGGATGAGGTTTTAGAGTTCCTTTATCAACAAAGGAGCGATGCCTACAGTAAGGGCGAAGACCTACGCAACTTTCCAGTAGCATTACGACCTTCTGTGATCTTGCTCGATCTGAATTTACCCGGTATTGATGGCCGTGACATCTTAGATCGGCTCAAGCAAGACAAGAGTTTGAAGGAAATCCCCATCGTTGTTTTTACCACATCATCTAACCCCAAAGATATTGAATTGTGTTACCAAAAGGGCGCAAATGGATATCTGGTAAAGCCGATGGATGCTCAGGAACTAAAAAAGACAATCCAGGCATTTGTGGACTACTGGCTTGAAGCAAATATGCCGCCAGTCTTGGATTAATTTGTTTCTTTTCTGCTGATGAGGCAGTAGGAACAAAGGGATAACAAAAAAGACGGCTCAAACGGCACAGAGACATTGTTGTTTTTGGGTCAGAGTGTTTGTTTGTCTGTCTGAGATTCGTTGTGCCCATTTTTCTGTCTTTCTTACTGCCTTTTCACTCACCAAGATTATTTTAGTATTAATTAATAATTTAGATTTTATTTATATTTATTTTATATTATTTTTAGAATTATGCAATAAACAATCTGGATAAAAGGGATCTATATAGCTCCCCCGATCCTCATACTTAATATGTTGGACACATGGACGCTACTTATAATCGATGATTGTGCAGCAGATCGGAAAATTTATCGTCGATATCTTTTAAAAGATCCGCACCAGTCCTACAAAATTTTGGAGGCAGACTGTGCAGAAGACGGACTTGCTTTGTGTCAAAAAAACCATTGTGATGTCATTCTGCTGGATTTTTGCCTACCTGATAAGAGTGGGTTAGAACTTTTCGATCAGATGCAGCAGGAGATATTTAAGACTTCTGTCCCTGTGATTATGTTGACAGGGCGTGGTGATGAAGAGGTGGCTGTGCAAGCAATGAAACGGGGTGCTTTAGATTATTTGGTAAAGCACCACGTGACACAGGATGTACTGCAACTAGCAGTCCGCAATGCTATTAAGCAATCGTGTTTGCAAGCCCAACTCAGTAAAACTCAAGAGCGCCAGCGCCTAATTGCTACAACTGCTCTGCGAATTCGCCAGTCTCTTAACCTAGAGCAAATTTTGAATACGGCTGTAGCAGAGGTGCAGCAACTTCTCAAATGCGATCGCGTGATGGTCTATCAGTTCGATGCAGATAAAAACGGTCAGATAGTTGCCTCTTCAGTTGAGTCAAGCCCCGCAGCCCTGTGCGATCGCCTAGGGGCTGGAGATCAGAAGGATACGGGGACGCCAGGACGCCGGGACGCGGAGAATTCTTTGATTGCGTCACCGTGTCTCCCTCTTACCGTGTCTTCTTCTTTCAGCACATCATCGCGTCTCCCCCTCACCGCGTCTTATTCCCAATCTCCAATCCCCAATACAACTCTTAGAGAGGCTGCGCCAACGGCTACGCTTAGTACAAGTTCCCAATCCCCAATCCCTTATACTTATGAGCTTGGGTTATGTAATTGTGTCAGCATCAAAGAGCAATTTAATACTAAGGTAAATCTGGTAGTTCCGATTAATCTCAGCAATAATGGCAACCCAACTCCCAAGCTTTGGGGTTTGTTGATTGCTCACCATAATTCGGGGGAACGACATTGGCAAGCTGAGGATGCCCAGATGCTCAATGAAGTATCAGTACAACTAGCGATCGCCATCCAACAAGCGGAATTGCTAGCCCAAACTCAAGCAGCCCTTGCCAAAGAAAAGCAACTTAATATATTTAAATCCCAAATTATCACAACGGTTTCCCATGAGTATCGGACGCCGTTAACTTCAATTCTGGCTGCCGCATCAACTTTAGTAAAACATAGCCAGCAATTGGATGAGTCTAAACAACAGAGGTTTTTGGGAATTATTGAACAGAAAGCCAGGTATATGTCCAAACTTGTGGATAATATGCTTTTGGTTAACCAATTTGAACTGGAGAAGCCCAAATTTCAACCAATCCCGCTCAATTTACTAGAATTTTTTTCCGATTTGATCGAACAAGAACGAGAAACAGCAGGCGATCGCCACGAATTGATTTTTAAAATTAGTGGAAATAGTCAGGGCTTTTGTGGCGATCGCGGACTTTTACAGCAAATATTTATTAACTTAATCTCTAATGCAATTAAGTATTCTCCAGATGGAGGTACTGTGGAATTCCACCTCATTGGCAAAGAATCACAAGTAATTTTTTCCATCCAAGATCAAGGAATTGGTATACCGATGGCAGATCAAGAAAATCTCTTTCAATCCTTCAGTCGCGGAAGTAACGTTGATACAATTCCTGGTACAGGTTTAGGGCTGGCGATCGCTAAAGGTTGTGTAGAATTACATGGTGGTAATATCAGCTTATTCAGTCAAGTGGGACAAGGAACTAAAGTTACAGTTACCTTACCGAAGATGTTACCAATGGATCAACTTTCCTCGTCCTAATAATTTAGGAGTCAGAATCCATAAGGATATTATCGCTTCTTTATGACAAAATCATGACCTTATCCAATCAAACAACTCGGCCTTAAAAAGGGGCTAACTAAACAAGGAAAAAAAGCCACCCTAAAAAAGGAAGCTTTGACGGATATTCGAGTAATAAATACCTTAATCGAAGAGCATTAGGGTTTATAGCAGTTATCCATAAAGCTGCCATTAAAGAGATGAATTTTGTGATTTTTCATCTCGAATTTCTATTTTATTAATAAGCCATTCTTTGATTGTTTTGCCGCAAGGTTCAGCACTTTGACAATCATTAACATTTTCTAATTCATAAGATAAAGATACGTTTTTATTGATGTATTTATCTGGTTCGCAAACCTCAAATGTTGCACCAATACCTTCATGTAATTTACCATTGCCATCAATGAGACTAACATAGCATTTTAAGTCGCCATTTTGCATGTCTTTAATAGTGCCATAAGTCGGATTTTTATTCTCAATTAGATTAGGTTTATTATTTTTAATAGGTGTCTTTTCAGATGATGTTGAATTATTAGTTTGTTTCTTCTCTTCCTGATTATCTACTTTTGGTTGATTTGCAGAAGTAGATTCAGAATTAATTTGCTTAGCCGTTGGAGTATTTGGTTGATTAGATTGATTTTGCTGAGAATCACCACAACTAGCAATAAAGATAGAGCAAAGAATTAATGTACTAGTCAAGATTGTCTTTTTCATTTTATTGATATTGATAAAAAGCAATTGTCGGGGGTAATGATATAATAAAAAGTCTTGTTAAGTTTATTATGACTTTTCTCAATTATAGTTTTATGTATTTGAACTTATAATTGGCAATGTGATATTTGCGGATCATCTTCGCGGTTATCTGCGTTTTTTGTATATTATTCGGTAAAATGCTTAGAACATACTTTGATCCCGTTTAATCTGTATTAGTGCTTAATAATCAAGTTTAGAGAGTGGAAGTATTAATTTTGTGTTATTTCAAGGTTTTCTCAACTTAAACAAACCATTTGATTGGACTTCCCACGACTGTGTGGCGCGGGTGCGAAAATTGTTACGCCTCAAGCGTGTGGGACATGCAGGAACCTTAGATCCAGCAGCTACAGGAGTCTTACCGATCGCCCTTGGTAAAGCCACAAGACTATTACAATATCTCCCAGAAACCAAAGCTTACAAAGCCACCATTCGTTTAGGTGTGCGTACTACAACCGATGATTTACAAGGTGAAATCATTACTTCTCAACCTTGTCCGGGATTGAGTTTGTCAGAGGTGAAAACTGTACTATCAAAATTTCAAGGCAAAATTGAGCAAATACCACCAAATTACAGTGCAATTCAAGTTGATGGAAAACGTCTCTACGATTTAGCACGTAAAGGTGAAATAGTAGAAGTACCAGTGCGGACTGTCGAAATTTTTCACATAGAAGTTTTGGAGTGGCGGGAAGGCGATTTTCCGGAATTGGATGTGGCGATCGCCTGTGGTGGTGGTACATATATTAGAGCGATCGCTCGTGACTTAGGTGCAATCTTAGAAACTGGTGGTACTCTTGCGGCTTTAATCCGTACTGAAAGCAGTGGTTTTCAGTTAACAGATAGTCTCACGTTGACTGATTTAGAAGCACAACTACAAGCTGGAACATTTCAACCCATATTAGCAGATGCAGCTTTACAACATTTGTCATCTGTTACTGTACCAATAATAGCTGCTCAAAAGTGGTGTCAAGGTCAGCGAATTTCTCTAACTTTCGATGTTTCTGGAATCGTGCGAGTTTATGATGAAGAGACCCGCTTTTTGGGTATTGGACAATTAGAAGATGAAGTGTTGATCCCCCAAATGGTTTTTGAACCAATTTCTTAACATCATGGGGAATTGAAGGTTTTGTTTTAAATAATAATTCAGCACTCAAAAGCCAGAAGCCAGGTTTATAAATAGTCTAGTATTCTTGGTAAGCTGTTACGCATTTAATTTGTATATTTAGCTGATGACTGATAACCGTTAACAATCAACAGTCAACAGTCAACGACCATCAAGAGTGTTTATATACTTTAGACGCGCATCAGCTTATACTCATTCATAAAACATGAAAGTCAAGATATTTTAGAACATTTATTTGGTAAATAGGAGAACGGCGAATAATGAGCGATCGCCACATTCATACCAGTCTCAATGTTGATGTCCAAGGTCAAGGATTTCCCATTTTAGCTCTACATGGTCATCCTGGTTCTGGTCGTAGTCTTTCTGTGTTCACCAATCATTTATCAAAACGCTACCAAACTTTTGCGCCTGATTTACGTGGATACGGCAAAAGTCGCTGGAATGGTAATTTTAATATGAATGACCATTTAAGCGACTTAGAAGCGCTGCTAGACCGCTTTAAAATTGAAAAATGCTTAGTATTGGGATGGTCACTTGGCGGCATTCTGGCAATGGAACTGGCATTGCGTTTGCCAGAGCGCATTACGGGTCTGATTTTGGTGGCGACGGCCGCAAAACCCCGTGGGAGTCATCCGCCTATCACCTGGCAAGATAATTTATATACTGGCGTTGCTGGCCTAGTGAATTATATAAAACCGGGTTGGCAATGGAATATTGAAACTTTTGGCAAGCGATCGCTTTTTCGCTATCTAATTCAACAACATACATCTATTGCTTACAACTATATCGCCAAGGAAGCAGTACCAGCTTATTTACAAACTTCTCCAGCTGCTACTCGCGCCCTCTATAGTGCAATTCAATCAGGATATAATCGGCTTCCAGATCTAGAACAAATTCAATGTCCCAGTTTAGTACTTGCTGGTGAACAAGACCGTCATATCACAGTTGATTCCAGCTTACAAACTGCTCAACACCTGAATAACTGTCACTGGCAGTCCTACCCAAATACCGCACATCTATTTCCGTGGGAAATTCCCCAGGTGGTGCTAACTGACATTGACCTTTGGCTGAAAAAATATCCCCAAGTAATTGGTCGTCAATAGTCCAAGTATTTGCAAGTTTTTGACTATTGACAAAAAGGACGCGGTGACTTTAATACGGTGTGACGTGGTGAAAAAAGAGGCACAGAAGGTGAGACGCAAAAATGTGGTCAAGGAATTCTCTACCTCTCCGCGTCCCCGTGTCCCCGTGTCCCCCCATCCTCTTTATTCTCTGGCCTAACTAACTTAAATTTGACCGCCAAAGGCAGGCTGTACTTTGCGGTCAAATCTTTCCCCCAAGTCTTCAGCGATTGTTAAAGTATTGGGTTTGCAGCGCTTGACACTCACAACAATCCCTTGCGCTCCTTCAACCTCTAAATCTTCTATATAGCCAACGCTTGCCAGTGTTGCTTCCGAAGAACTCAGAAATGGTCCGAAGTAGTACGTACAACGGGGATTCTGCGTCACAATCTCTACCCACCAAGCCAAGCCAAAGTTGTCGAACGTGTTAATTAACACTTCCTTGAGGTTATGCCAAATGGTTTTCATGGTTTTCGCCAATTTATAAACGTGCTACAGGGTGTCAAACGATATGGTGCTTTATTATCTTTTACATTTCTTTATACTCTGTTACGGTTATTTTTTCAAAGACATTTTTTGTAATTTGTCTAAGTGCAGCGTATTTAGCGATCGCTGGCGATAAACTTCATAGAGTGCCATACCTGCTGCTACCGAAGCATTGAGGCTTGGAGTTTTGCCTTGTAGGGGAATTGACACCAATACATCGCAGGAGCGTTGAGTTAACATACCCAGACCTTCACCTTCAGAACCAATTACCAACACAATCGGTCCAGTGAAATTGACTGTGTGTAGAGGTTCGCTGCCAGTTGCAGCAGTGCCATAAATCCAAAACCCAGCTTCTTTTAATTCTTCTAAGGCGCGGCTGAGGTTGACAACTCTAGCTACAGCAAAATTTTCCAAAGCACCAGTTGCAACTTTGACCACAGTGGAAGTGATGCCAGAAGCTCTTCTTTGGGGGATCACCAATCCTTGAGCGCCTATGGCTTCGGCAGTGCGAATAATTGCCCCCAAGTTCTGGGGATCGGTAATTCCATCGGCCACAATAATTACGGGATCGGTTACAGATTTTGCTTGTTCAATTAGATCTGGTAATTCGATATAGGTGTAAGGAGCAATTTGTGCTGCCACACCTTGATGATTAGACCCGTTAGTGATTTGGTCTAAACGCTTTGGTTCAACTTCGTCAATAACTGTGCCATTTTCCTTCGCTTGCAAAAGCAAATGGTGAAAGCTGGGATCGTAGCGCAGACGTGTAGTAATCCAGATGCGGTTGAGACCGCGCTCATTTTGCAATGCACTTAATACCGGATGACGACCATAGATTAAATCGCAATCTTCTGTCGGTTCTGTAGGTGTAGATGGCTGAGAGAAGTTGCTATTTCGTTGTCGGGAGTTACCAGAAGTCGGGTTGCTATCTCTATCTATTTTTCTGGGATTGCGAGTTGGATTAGCTACAGAAATGGGGTTAATATCTATTTTTCTGGGATTGCGAGTCGGATTAGGCACAGAGACGGGGTTGCTATCTATTTTTCTGGGGTTGCGAACTGGATTGGTAACAACACGCTTACCCTTAATTTTTACGGGTTGTCCACGATTTGGTTCGCTAGAAGTCTTGATTTTTCTTGGTTGATTAGACATTTGAGTTTTAGGATATAGCGTATAGTGGGCATCCTGATTAGATCAATTTTCCAGACCTACTCTACTGCTTTTACTATTGTTGAGATTGAGTTTTCACTCTTTCTCTAAATGAAGTATTTCCAAGAGTTCGGTTAGACGCTGGCAATCGGTCAAATATAGGTAGCCAATTAAGGTTTCTAGACTAGTTGCCTGTTGATAAATTTGGGGATCGAGTCGCTTAGGGCGTCCTGTAGCGGCATTTCGACCCCTCCGGACAATTTCTAATTCGGTGTTCCTCAGATGAGGAGTCAGCGATCGCAAATGTAGCGCTTGTGTTTCCGCTCTCACCTGTGCCACTACCAGACGATGGTATGTTTCTGGCCGCTGTAGTGGTAGTAGATAGAATATTCTAACATACATTTCATAAATTGCATCCCCCAAATATGCTAAAGCTGTGGGAGAGATTTGTTGTACTTGTGAAAGAGAAATCTGTTGGGATAATGGAGCTGTGTTTGCCAAGAGCGCTTCAGTCCAAGATAAACTCTCTTTAGTAGCTCTATCTTGTCCATCTAGTAGGTCTTCCTCCTTTGACTTCACAAATAAATCATTCCTTTAATGGCTCAATTTGGCAGGCATTCTTCGCAAAGATTGATTTTTCTGAAGTATGCCATGCTAGTATACCTAGCATAAGCAACACTATCAAAACTACTTACTAAATTTTATCTTCTTGATTAAAATTTGTTTGACATTTCGGATCGCCTTAATGTCAATGAAATTTCGCTTACTTATTATGCTGTGTGTTTAAAATAAGATAGAGTTTTTTATTTACTAGCTCACTTTAAAATTGACTAGACTGCTATATTTCTTTACTAAAAAACGATCCCCGATTATACAATTATGAAGGACAGTTTTAGATAATTAATTTGTTAGGTTCATAACTTTACGAAAACCTTGTCCACTTTAGTGTTTATTTTAAACCTTAGTCAATACTTGCATCTGTAATGACTGCGTGTTTATATATTATTTATCTCTAATCAGTTTTAAATATAATAGCTAGGCTGGCTTTTTGCCTCTCCCACAAGGAGAGAGGTTTTCACCAGAAGTTTTAAAAATTAAGTTATCCGAAGTTGAATTTGGATAACAAAATTAATCTCTCAGGTCTAGCAATCAAGACTACTTGACGTTTTCTAGGGCTTCTTCAACTGATTTTTGCAAGGAGAGAAACTTTTCTAGGCGAACAAGCTTGACCGTTTGAGTTACCCGGGCATTCGTGACAATTTGCAAAGTGCCATCGGCATTTTGAGCTTTCTTGGCTGCTTGCACCAAAGCACCCAAGCCAGAGCTATCAATAAAGTCGATTTGTGAGAGATCCAAAATAATATGCTTAGGACCTTCTTCAATCTTGCTCTCAAGTACCTTGCGAAATGTCGGCTCAGAAAAAGCATCTAACAAACCTGTGAGGCGGAATAGCTGACAGTTATCCCGGATTTCACGAGTGCCCCTCAGGCTCACGGTTAGATTCAGTGGCTCAGCAATAATTCCCTCCTCAATAAGTTAAAGTGAACGCTCAAGTATAGATGGTTTTTGAGCAAGTTGTCTACAATCTGGGGATTGGGGATTGGGGATTGGGAAACTTTTTCCTAGTCCCTATTCCCCTTCCCCATTTTTACCTCACTTCGGCTATTGCAGCTTGACGTGCTGTTCGCATAGCTTGAACAAATTGGTCAAACAAGTAATCAGCATCGTGAGGTCCTGGACTGGCCTCAGGGTGATATTGTACGGAGAATACAGGTAGAGATTTGTGACGTACCCCAGCAATGGTGCGATCGTTTAAGTTCAAGTGGCTGATTTCCACAGTTGTTGCTGGTAGAGAATCTGGGTCTAGAGCAAAACTATGGTTTTGGCTGGTAATTTCTACCCTTTGTGTTAAACCCGCAGGCTGATTCAAACCACGGTGACCAAATTTGAGTTTATAGGTTTCTGCTCCCAAAGCATGACCTAAAATTTGGTGTCCCATACAAATCCCAAAGATCGGTTTTTGACTCAGCAGCAGTGCTTTGGCAGTTGTAATTCCTTCGGTGACGGCAGCAGGATCGCCAGGCCCGTTAGAAAGAAAGACACCATCAGGATTATAATTGAGAATTTCCTCAGGTGGTGTATCAGCAGGTACAACAATCACGCGACAACCATAACTTGCTAAGCGACGCAAAATATTGCGTTTGATGCCAAAGTCAAGAGCAACAACAGTAAAGGTTTCCCCAATATTGTTCGCAGTTTCTGGGTTGAATTCCCAAGCTGGAAGTGTGGGATCTGACCATTCATAAGTTGTCGTGGTAGTAACTTCACGAACCAGATTTAATCCTGCCATGTTCGGAGCTGCTTGCACCTGCTCTAGCAATTCTGTCTCATCAAGAATAACTGTGGAAATGCCACCGTTCATGGCTCCAAACATCCGAATTTTCCTGGTAAGGGCACGGGTATCGATTCCATAGATAGCTGGTATTTGGTTTTGTTTGAGGTAATCAGGTAAGGATTGTGTCGATCGCCAGTTACTCGGACGGTGACAAATATTGCGGGCGATCGCACCCCGCACCTGAGGGCGATCTGATTCCTCATCTTCAGGATTGACGCCAGTATTCCCCAATTCAGGATAAGTAAAAATGACAATTTGACCGCAGTAACTAGGATCGGTCAGTACTTCTTGATAGCCGGTCATGCCAGTATTGAATACCACTTCTCCGATCGCGGTTCCCGTAGCACCGAAAGACCAACCGCGATAAGTGGTTCCATCTGCCAGGACAAGTAAAGCTGGTATTGCGTCAGACAGGGGCATAGGCGATAGATTGGGCATTGGGCATGGGGCGTTAGGAGTGCTGAGTGCTGAGTGCTGAGTTAGGAGTTAGGAGTTAAAAGTTAGAAGTTAGGAGTTTTGTTTATCTCCTTGTCCCCTTGTCTCCTCATCTCCCCCTAGTCCCCAGTCCCTAGTCCCTATTCCCCAGTCGCTAATTATCCCATAAGTTGGACAACTATAAGTTTTCAGGTCATTAATTAAAAATTAAAAATCAAAGATTTAAAATCTTTAAATAGGTACGTGACAGTGGATCTGGAGAAGCTTGGGCAGTTAATATTAATTATGCGTTCGACTTTTTTTTCCCGTGCAACCCTGATTTTTGCATTATGCGCTCTAGCGGTTTTGAGTGTTGCCTGTAGTGAAGACAAACGAAACACTACGACTGGTCGCAATGAACAACCCGCGCCAGTTGGGGATTTGGCATCAGTAAAGCCTACCACTGTCGAACCAGCAACACCAACCGCTACCCCCGAAGCACAGCCGCTAGAGCCGTCTGAAAATGAACCTAGTGTTTTTGAACTGGGGCTAGACAAAGCTGTTAGCGCTTGGAGTATCAGCCAATCTGCTCAATCTCCAGATGATTGGAATTTGGTGGCGAGTCAATATCAGGATGCGATCGCCCTGATGCAAAAAGTCCAGCGAAAAACCCCAGAATTTGCCTTCGCTCAATCCAAAATCACAGAATATCGGCGGCAAATCAAATACGCTAAACACAAAGCGAATCCTCGCCCCGTGGCAGTTAAAGAACCTCAAAAAATAGTAGTTGTGGTTCCCCAAATAGCAACCACACCAAAGTTCACTTCACCTGTATCGATTCCTGTACAAACAAAACTGCTACCATCAAAGCCAGATATCTCTTCATCAGCAGTGGTGATTCCAGATCAAGCAGTATTTACAGCCCCTATTAAAAGGCGGGCTGGTGGTACGCCAATTGTGGAAGTCACCTTCAACGGGCAGCAACAGTTTGAGATGATTGTTGATACGGGAGCTAGTGGTACTGTGATTACCCAACAAATGGCAAATTCCTTGGGAATAGTCCCAGTGGGCAGAGCTAAGGCAAACACTGCCAGTTCTCGATCTGTAGAATTTCCTGTGGGCTATGTTGATTCAATGGCACTTGGCGGCGTTACTGTGAATAAAGTTCCAGTAGCCATCGCTGGGGCAGAACTAGAAACTGGACTGCTAGGACATGACTTTTTTGGGAACTACGATGTCACCATTAAGCGTAATGTGGTGGAATTTCGCCCGCAATTGCGATCGCAAATCAATTCCCCAGAAACTCAACTAACTGCTCCAACTTCGTCCAAGCCGCCCCGCTTTGCAGGATATCCTTAGCGATTTTAATGCCTTGGGCGTGATCGAGGAAAGGTACTGCTCCCCCTACTTGCAGCGCCAACGACGCATTTAAGGCGACTGCATCTTGTTGCGCCTGAGTTCCCTTACCTTGAAGAACTGCCTTCAGAATCAACGCATTCTCTTGCACATCGCCGCCCCGCAACATCCCAATGGGAGCAGGTGTTACATCCAAATCTAGGGGATTAATCGTAGTTACCTGCACTTCTCCATCTGATAACACCGCTAAATCAGTTTCATCTCCTAACCCAGCCTCATCCAGTTTTTCTCGCCCATGCAGCACAATCGCCTTTTCCTTGCCCAAATTGTTTAATGCTTGAGCAACAGTTGCCAAAAGTTGGGGAGTAAATAACCCCACCACCTGCCCAGTTGGACGCAAAGGATTTACTAACGGCCCGAGTAAATTAAACACCGTTCGTACCCTGAGAGTCCGCCGTAATGAGGCAACCGCTTTGAGTGCTGGATGCCAACCAGGGGCAAACAAGAAAGTGATCCCTACCTCTTGTAGTGCTGCTTGCACCTTGTCACTAGATGCACTCAAGTTTACACCCAAGGCTTCCAATACATCTGCGCTCCCCGTGAGACTTGAAGCTGAACGATTGCCATGTTTAGCAACGGGTATGCCAGATGCTGCGGCGACAAATGCAACGGCTGTGGAAATATTAAAGGTTGATGAACCATCTCCACCAGTGCCACAGGTATCAATTAGAGGGATTGGGGATTGAGTAGATTCTTCCCCAGTCCCCAGTCCCCAGTCCCCAGTCCCCAGTTTTGATTGAGATTGTAATACTTCAGCCATACCGGTCAACTCGTCGGCAGAAATGCCTCTAAAGTTCAGCGCTGTTAAAATAGCCCCTGATAACTCTGGGGGAACAGCCTCACTTAGCCAACCTTGCATTAATTCAGCAGCTTGAGCGCGAGACAATGATTGGCCATCTATTAATTGTTGCAGCAGGATATACCAACTAACAGAAGATTCTTGTGCAGCGATTGGAGAGGTTGTCATAGCTATGGCTTTTATATGTTGTAGGGTGTAGCTACGTTGAAAGGCATGGGAGCTATCCTACCGGAAAATTGGCCTTCATCAAAGTTAAGTTGAAAGATTGAGGCTTAACTGCAAACCTGGATTAATAAGGTTCTGATTTTGTATTTTTTTTTCCAAAGAAAGTTTAACTCCATAATTAGTAATAAATAACTCTTTTCCTGTGGCAGCAGCACTTTGCTTGTAGTTATTCATGCCATACTGCAATTCCCATTCGTAAATATTAGCCCATTGAAAATTTTCCCTAATTTTCGGTGAGTTATCGTAGGTAATTAGCCAAGGATGATGACATTTTTGTAAAATCTCAGCAAATCTCAGATGTTCAAATGAGGTATGCAAGTCACCATCTTTACCATATAGCTTTGATTTGGTAGCACTAAAATATGGCGGATCTAAAAAGAAAAATACATTCTCTCCTTCTGGTTTTAATAGG